>NZ_SNYH01000001.1:0-733775 GCF_004363005.1 Tenacibaculum caenipelagi
TTTCTTATCGTATCTTAAACCCTATTTTAATGAACTCTTGCTAACTTCTAAGCCTTGCGCTTATCCGTTTGCGGGTGCAAATATAGAACCCTTTTTCCATTCAACAACTACTTTTTTCGCCTTTTTTCTAAACCTTTTTTTAACCTTTTATTTTCTAATTAGTTACAACCATTTTTTTTTACTTTCTCCTTTAAATCTCATAGCTACTAGGTGTCTTTTGAAGGCTTTTTTGTATACATCCCTCATTTAACCAAACGTTCTCTCCTATCTTAAGATTAATTTCTTACCTGTAAATAGTAGAGGTTCAACACTTATTATTGAGTAAATACATAAATCAGTAAACAAAACAACACTCCTACCTCCTCTTTTGCTTACGATCACGCTTCTTTCTCAACTTCGAAAACATCGCCTTATAATCTGAAACATCTACATAACCCCGACTCTTTGATATTATATTCATATAGTCTTTATTCAATTTCGGCAATTGATATTCTAACTTTTCATCTATATATGCACGTTGTATAATATCTTCTATCAGATAATCCTCGTTTTCAGTTTCTGGTTTATATTCTGACTTTAATGATAACTTAAACATATTTGCCGTGGTATTGTACCAAAAAGCTTTCCATCCACTTCGAATCTCTTTTACATTATCAAAGGCTGTTTTTCCTGTTTGACGATGAATTAACTTTAGCAATATTCTTCCTTCTGTCCTTGTCAACTTTTTTAAAGGTGCAGTTAATTCATTTTCGAGATACTTTTGTACACGTTTTACGTATTGTCTCTTTTTTCTTTTTGATTTGATTCTTGACAAACGAAAATTCACACTATCCACTCTTTTTGCCGCTAGAATTGCATAAGGATATGCTTTGAATACTTTTTTTCTCATCCAATAATAATAATGGATATCTTTTTTTTCTTCAAACTTTAATTTAGGTAAGACAGTTACTTCATTTAATCTTATCATTAAACTGTCTCCTTTTTTAATTAAAAAGTACTCGTCATTAAAATTAGGCAAACTGTCTTTTATTTGTCCATTAACTAAAGTAGCAAGCAATATTATATATAGGTAGAGTATTCTTTTCATGTTATTTTTATGTGCAAAAAGGATTCCAAATGTATCATTTCTGTTTTAAAACAAAAAACTCATGAAAAAATTCATGAGTTTTTTGTTTATATATAGCTAGCTCTTAATTATTCTGCCATTATAGATTCGGCCACTTTTTTGTAAGTTCCGTTTTCTAATTTTTCACGGATTGCTGTAAATGCTTCGATTGTTTCAGTTACATCATCCATTGTATGGCGTGCCGTTGGAATTAATCTTAATATTATTAATCCTTTTGGAATTACAGGATATACTACTATTGAACAGAATACTCCATGATTTTCACGTAAATCGTTCACCATCGCCATTGCTTCAGGAATTTCTCCTTTTAAGTATACTGGCGTAATACATGTTTGTGTTGTTCCTAAGTCGAATCCTGCTTCGCGTAAACCTGATTGTAAAGCATTGGTTATTTTCCAAAGATTTTCTTTTAACTCAGGCATTGTACGAATCATATCTAAACGTTTTAATGCTCCTTTAACCATTGGCATTGGCAATGATTTAGCAAACATTTGAGATCGCATATTGTACTGTAAGTATTGTACTACATCTTTATCTCCTGCAAAGAATGCTCCAATACCTGCCATAGATTTAGCGAATGTTGCAAAATACACATCAATTCCGTCTTGTACTCCTTGCTCAAATCCTGTTCCTCTTCCTCCTTCTCCTAAAGTTCCGAATCCGTGCGCATCATCAACCAATAAACGGAAGTTGTATTTTTCTTTTAATCCTACAATCTCTTTTAATCTCCCTTGCTCACCACGCATACCAAAAACACCTTCAGAAACCAACAAAATTCCTCCGCCAGTTTTTTCTGCCATTTTTGTAGCACGTTGTAAATTTTTCTCACAACTTTCAATATCATTATGACGATATACAAAACGTTTACCTGCATGTAAACGAACTCCATCAATAATACATGCATGAGTATCTACATCATACACAATAATATCATCTTTTGAAACTAAAGCATCAATCGCAGATACCATACCCTGATATCCGAAATTCACCAAGTAAGCAGCTTCTTTTCCTACAAACTCAGCGCACTCTTGTTCTAATTGTTCATGGTATTTTGTGTGACCTGACATCATACGAGCTCCCATAGGATACGCCATACCGTCAGTAGCTGCAGATTCTCCATCAACTTTTAATACTTCTGGATGATTTGCTAACCCTAAGTAATCGTTGATACTCCAAGTAATTAATTTTTTTCCATTGAAAGACATACGGTTAGAAATTGGTCCTTCTAATTTAGGAAACACATAATATCCTTCTGCTTTATCTGCCCATTTTCCTAAAGGTCCCTTATCTCCCTTAATTCTTTCAAATAAATCTTTAACCATTATTATTTTTGATTTTTATAGGTTGCGAAAATAGTGCTTTTTTAACAGATTTTCAAAATTGTCTATAGCTTCGTTTCTAATAAATTGGAGAAAGGTGCCCATACAGACACCTTTACCCTTCATTTAACGAACCTAATTAATCTTATCCCTGAATATTAGATTTTAATTCTTCTATAAATGGTTGTTTATACAATCTTTTACCTAAAGCTTTATGAATTGCATTTGCTACTGCTCCTCCTGCTGGTGGCAAACCTGGTTCACCTAACCCTGTTGGTGCTATCTCGTTTTCAACAAAGTGCACTTCAACTTTTGGAGTCTCATTTATTCTTATTAATCGATAGTTATCAAAGTTTCTACTGGATGGTTTTCCTTCATTAAAGGTTAAATTACCGTACATAGCATGCCCAATACCATCAATTACTCCTCCTACTACTTGGTTTTTAGCTCCTGTTGGGTTTACAACAATACCGCAATCAACTGCTGCGACTACTTTTGTTACGACAGGCACTCCTTCTTTTAGCTCTACTTCTGCAACTTCTGCTACATGGGTATTATGGCTGTAATAAGCTGAAAAACCTTGGTAAACTCCTTCTTTGGCTTTCCCCCAACCTCCTTTTTCAGCTGCTAATCGAATTGTATCTTGCATACGCTTTCCTGAATATTGGATTTTTTCGTCTTTGGTATCTTTTACATTTTCTAGTAAGTTTAAACGTAATTGTACTGGGTCAATTTCTAGTTCTTGTGCTAATTCATCAAAAAAACATTGTTCTGCATATCCTAAAAAATTGGTATAAGGTGCTCTCCATGCTCCTGTACTTATATTACTTTTGTAGTTTCCTGTGGATACTTTATAGTTTGGGATACATCCTGCTGGAAAGAAATGTGGAACCAATCCATACATATTATCATTAATTGCAGCTTCTTTTAAGTGATATCCTGTGATTTTTCCTTCTTTTATTGATGCAGCTATTCTGTATTTGATTGCTGGTCTATATGTTCCACTGATTACATCATCTTCTCTTGTTGAAACCATTTTCACTGGCTTCTTAATTTTATCAGATATTTCAAGAGCTTCATATACAAAATCTCCATACAGTCTTCTTCCGAATCCTCCTCCCATTCTTGTCATTTCTACATGTACCTGCTCTAAATCACACCCTATTATTTCAGCTGCAACTCTTGCTACAAATTCAGGTGTTTGTGTTGGCCCTACCAAATGTACTTTTTCTGAAGTTACATTAGCAAAGAAATTCATAGGCTCCATACAGTTGTGAGGTAAAAAAGGTGAATGATAAGTACGTTCAATTACTTTATCGGCTTCTTTAAAAGCTTTTTTCACATTTCCATCTTCTCTTCTTACATCTAAATCATTAGCCTCTAACAAGCTTGTTAGCTTTTCATCATGAAGTTTTGTATCTTCTAACTCAGAGTTATCTTTCCATGTAGCCTTAATAGCTTTTGCTCCTTTGATTGCTCCCCAAGTATTTTTAGCTAATACAACTACTTTATCTGTTTTTGTTAACTTAAACGTCCAATTAGTTTTTCCTGATTCGATAAAGTTTCTTGCTTTTTCTCCTATTGTTATAACATCTACTACTCCTGATATTTTTTTTGCTTCTGTTGCATCATACGATTCAAGTTCTTGTCCAAAAGACGGAGGTCTTACTACTGAGGCGTACAACATACCTTCTTCTTTATAATCTAAACCAAATAAAGGTTCACCGGTCACAATTTTTTCTAAATCTACATTTGTAGCACTTTTACCAATAATAGAGAACTCAGAAGGCTTTTTTAAAGTTACATCTTCAGGAACCTCAAGCGTAGCAGCTTCATTAACTACTTCACCATAACCTAAAGTTTCTCCTTTTTCATTTGTAATAATTCCTTTTGAAGCTGAACAAGTAGCAGCATCTACACCCCACTTTACCGCTGCTGCATTAATTAACATTTGTTTGGCTGTAGCTCCTGTTTGTCTTAAAACAGGCCAACTTACTCGAATAGATCCGCTTCCTCCTGCTAACTGACGTGTATAATTTTTTGTATCTAATGGTGCTTGTACTACATGTACTTTATCCCAATCGACGTCTAATTCTTCGGCAATAATCATCGGCATTGAAGTTTTTACTCCTTGACCTATTTCTGGATTTGGTGAATAAATAGTTACATAACCCTCTTTAGATATTTTAATAAATGCATTAAAATCATTAAAATTCAGGTTTTCTACATCTACAGATGGCTTTACATTAGGCTTACACGCTGTAAATAAATTAAACCCAATCATAATTCCTCCACTGGCTAGTGCTGAAGCTCTTAAAAAATTTCTTCTACTAAACGTTACTTTGTTTTCTTGTGTACTCATAATTGAATTTTTTTAAGACATTTTATCTGCAGCCAAAGCAACCGCTTTTTCTATTCTATTGTATGCAGCACAACGACAAATATTTCCTTGCATTGCTTCTCTTATCTCTTCTTTTGAAGGATTTGGGTTTTCTTTTAAAAAGGAAGCTGCAGTCATAATTTGTCCTGTTTGACAATATCCACATTGTGGCACATCAACTTCTTTCCAAGCTTCTTGTAACGGATGATTGCCTTCTGCTGACAAACCTTCAATAGTAGTAATTTCTTCATTCTCTAACGTTGAAACTTGTAATTGACAACTTCTCATTGCAGTTCCGTCTACATGAACTGTACAGGCTCCACATTGTGCTATTCCACAACCGAATTTGGTTCCTACCATATCGAGTTCATCACGTAAAACCCACAACAGTGGTGTATCAGCATCTGCTATAAAAGACACTGATTTTCCATTAATTTTTAATGTATAATTTGGCATTTTGAGTAGTTTTAAGAATTCGTAAAAGTTACAAAAAAAATAAATGCCAGTTTGTTAACGAAGTAATTTTAAAGTAATTTTAAAAAAAATTAAAAAAAGAAAGAGAAGCAATTGCTTCTCTTTCTTTATCTATTTTGTAAAAATGCATTCACATTTTTTTCTATTCTTTCGAGTACGTTTTCAGTACTTGCTTTTACAAAGGTTTCTCCTGTAATTTGTTCATACAACTCAATATACCTATTTGATATTTCATAGATTTTCTCGTCAGACATTTCAGGAATTTCTTGTCCTTCTTTTCCTTGAAATCCGTTTTCAATTAACCACTGACGTACAAACTCTTTTGATAATTGTTTTTGTTTTTCTCCTTTTTCTTGACGTTCTACATATCCCTCAGCATAAAAATAACGAGAAGAATCTGGTGTATGGATTTCATCAATCAATACAATTTTACCATCTTTAGTTTTTCCGAACTCGTATTTGGTATCTACTAAAATCAATCCTCTTTTTGCTGCTAATTCGGTTCCCCTTTGAAATAACTTTCTTGTATAGTCTTCTAATACTAAATAATCTTCTTCAGAAACAATTCCTTTAGCTAAAATATCTTCACGAGAAATATCTTCATCATGTTCACCATTATCTGCCTTTGTTGAAGGTGTAATAATCGGCTCTGGGAATTTATCATTTTCTTTCATTCCCTCTGGCATTGCTACTCCACAAAGCATTCTTTTTCCTGCTGCATATTCACGAGCCGCATGTCCTGATAAATAACCGCGGATTACCATTTCTACTTTAAAGGGTTCGCATAAATGACCTACTGCTACATTTTCGTCTGGGTTCGCTAATAACCAGTTTGGAACGATATCCGCAGTATCATTCATCATTTTAGTAGCGATTTGATTTAGAATTTGCCCTTTGAAAGGAATTTGACGGGGTAAAATTACGTCAAATGCAGAAAGACGATCAGAAGCAATCATTACCAATAACTCATCATTGATATTATAAACTTCTCTTACTTTTCCTTTATAAACTGTCTTTTGCCCTGGAAACTGAAAGTTAGTTTCGTTAATTGTATTCATTACTATTTTGTTGTGTTGTTGTGGCGCAAATGTAAGTAATCTAGTCTAGTTTTTGAATAGTTTTTATTTGTTTTATATTTTCTAAAATTGGTGTGACAGTTACATATTTATTCCCTTCTTCTACATAAAATATATAGGCACTATTTTGTCCTATTTGGGTCACTTTTAATTGAGAATCATCTTTAAAAACTAATGTTATATTATTCTCAAGCTTTCCATCTAACAAGTGTCCTCTAAATTTAATTCCCATCCCTAATCTGAACCCTATTAACAAAGAAGACATCATGAACGAAACAGAAATCATAAACGCTATTTTATTACTATACTCCACCTTTTTAGCTTTTGAGTCTACTCTCTTCTTTAACCATTTTATCTTATTTAATTTTTCATCTATTTTTTCTGAATTTTTAATATAAAAATACATAAGTGTAGAACATAGTAATACAATTACTGATAACGACCAATTATTTGCCAATAATGAAATTGGCGATAAAATTGTGTCAGTAATTGATATATACTGTAAATAATCTACACCTATAAAACGATAAAAAATAGTATCACTAACTAGTCCTAAAACAATCAAAAATATATACCCTATAGATAAATACTCTTGAATACCAAATCTTTTAAACATACTTACTCCGTTTCTATACTTTTATATGCTGTTATAATTTGTTTTACTAATCGGTGGCGGATTACATCTTTATCATCTAAATGTACTTGTGCAATTCCTTTAATATCTTTTAAGGCCAATAACGATTCTTTTAATCCTGACACTTGTCTGCGAGGTAAATCAATTTGCCCAGGATCTCCTGTAATAATAAACTTTGCATGCATCCCCATACGAGTTAAAAACATTTTCATTTGCGCATGAGTAGTGTTTTGTGCTTCATCTAAAATTACAAAGGCATTATCTAGCGTACGACCTCTCATAAAAGCTAATGGTGCTATTTGAATCGTTCCATTTTCTAAATAAGCTTGTAACTTTTCGTGTGGAATCATATCTCGTAAAGCATCATACAATGGTTGCATATACGGATCTAACTTCTCTTTTAAATCTCCTGGTAGAAATCCTAAGTTTTCACCAGATTCAACCGCTGGTCTTGTTAATATAATTCGTCTTACTTCTTTTTCCTTTAATGCTTTTACAGCTAATGCAACAGCTGTATATGTTTTACCTGTACCTGCAGGTCCTACAGCAAATAACATATCGTTTTTTTGCATCAACTCAACCATTTTATGTTGATTGGCTGTTTGTGCTTTTATTAATCTTCCGTTGACTCCATGAACTAAAACGTCATTAGGGCTTCCAGATTTGCGAATCTCTTCTTCTTTACCTGTTGATGTTAAAATACGTTCAATACTATTTTCATCTAACTTATTGTACCTATTAAAGTACTTAATAAGCATTTCCAATCGTTTCTCAAATTCGTCTAAGAGTTCAGGTTCTCCAAAAATTTTAAGTTTATTTCCTCTTGCTACAATTTTTACTTTAGGAAAGAATGTTTTTAACTGAGCAACTGTGCTGTTTTGAGCTCCAAAGAAATCATTTGGATTGATTTCTGTTAATTCAATTATACGTTCGTTCAAATGATAAAGGTTTTAATAATATTATTCACACTAAAAATAATGATTATTTTTATCGAATTACGTAGTTTTGTTTAAAATTTCAGCGTAATTTTTCACAAACTAATTAACAAACACCTAAATTAATGTCTCTTATTACATTAACTACTGATTTTGGAACTAAAGACCACTTTGTAGGTGCTGTAAAAGGAGCTATTTACTCTGAATTACCTGATGCTAAGATAGTAGATATAACACACCAAATATCTCCTTTCAATATTACTGAAACAGCTTATATTTTAAAAAATGCTTATAAGAGTTTTCCTGACAAAACTATTCATGTGATAGGGGTTGATTCTGAATTAAGCATCCGTAACAAACACATTGCCTTAGAGTTAGACAATCATTATTTTATTTGTCCTGATAATGGATTAATTTCTATGATTGCTTCTGAAATCAAGCCAACAAAAATTTTTGAGATTAATATCCATGACCGTATAGAAAGTAGTTTTCCTGTTTTAGATGTTTTTGTACAGGTTGCTAGCCATATTGCTCGTGGAGGTAGTTTAAGTGTTATTGGTAAAGAAGTTGAATCTTACAAGAAAATTATTGAAATACAACCTAAGGTAAATGAACAACAAAATATCATTTCTGGTGGAGTTATTTATATTGATAACTACGGAAATGTTATTACCAATATTAGCAAGAAACAGTTTAACACTATTGGTAAAGGGCGTGATTTTAAAGTTACTGCAAGACGTTATATTTTTACCAAAATTTACAACAGATATAATGAGATTGTAGATTATTCTGCCACAGATAATAGGCAATACGATGGTGAGAGGTTAGCTATTTTTAATTCTGCAGGATTTTTAGAAATTGCAATTTATAGAAGTAATTTAGAAACTGTTGGAGGAGCTTCTACCTTACTAGGATTAGAATATAGAGACACCGTTACTATTGAATTTGAAAATCCGGTTAAACCTGAATTTACCGCTTTAAATTAATTATATGTTTGTACGCATTGTAAAAATGAGCTTTCAGCCAGAAAAGATTGAAGAATTTTTAAACAACTTTAACGCTAAAAAAGAATTTATACGAAACTCTTCTGGTTGTCGTTTATTAGAATTGTACAGAGACAAAACAAATCCGAACATTTTTTTCACCTATAGTTACTGGGAATCTGAACAAGACTTGGAGAATTATAGAAACTCTGATTTATTTAAAGGTGTTTGGGCACAAACCAAAGTGTTATTTAATGATAAACCATTTGCTTGGAGCGTGGATAAAGTAGCTTCGTTACTTTAATTTTTTACAGACAAAAATATTTCATTAAATCAACGTCTAAAACTCAACATTTAAACTAAGTATGATTCCATTACTAAAAAAAGAATTTAACTCATTTTTTGCCTCACCTATTGCCTATTTGGTAATTGGAGTATTTCTACTCATAAATGGCTTATTTTTATGGATCTTTAAAGACAATTTCAACATTCTAAATGCTGGCTTCGCTGATTTAAATAGCTTTTTTTATTTAACTCCATGGTTATTTTTATTCTTAATTCCTGCCATTACCATGAAAAGTTTTGCTGATGAATTTAATAGCGGAACGATTGAAATTTTAAAAACCAAACCACTCACAGATTGGCAAATTGTATTGGGAAAATTTTTTGCTTCTCTTTTACTAGTTATTATTGCATTAGTACCTACATTAACGTATGCATATACTGTGTATCAACTAGGGAGTCCTGTTGGAAATTTAGACCTAGGTAGTACTATTGGTTCATATTTAGGTTTACTTTTTTTAGCATCAACCTATACAGCTGTTGGATTATTTACTTCTACGCTGTCTAAAAATCAGATAGTAGCTTTTATCCTAAGTGTATTCATCACTTTTGCCTTGTTCTACGGATTTGATGCTGTGAGTTCCTCTTTAGGAAATTCAGGATATACTTTACAACAATTTGGTATTAACGAACACTTTAAAAGTATTAGTCGTGGTGTGGTGGACACTCGTGATTTAATCTATTTTATCAGTGTTACATTCTTCTTTTTATTCATCACTAAACAACAGTTAAAAAATGAATAAGAAATTACAACATATTGCATTAGCACTTATCGGACTGTTAATTGTTAACTACATAGCTAACTCTGTATACAAACGTTTTGATTTGACACAAGACAAACGTTATACCTTATCAAAAGTAAGTGAAACTCTTATTGATAAAATCGACACTCCACTTAGCATTAATGTATATTTAGAAGGAGACTTTCCTGCGGAATTTAAACGTTTACAAATAGAAACTCGTCAGTTTTTAGAAGAATTACATGCCAAAAATGCTAATATCCGTTTCCGATTTATCAATCCTGATAACATTCGTGAACGTTTGGTAAAAAAAGGAATGATGCCAAGTCAGTTAACTGTTGAAGAAGATGGAAAACTATCGGAAGCTATTATTTTTCCTTGGGCAGAAGTAACCTATGGCAAAAAAACAGAATTGGTTTCACTACTACCTAACTCAATTGCTAAAACGCAAGAAGCTCAGTTGCAGAATGCAGTTGAAAAACTAGAATATTCGTTTGCCAATGCACTACATAGCATTACCCTAAAAGAAAAACAAAAAATAGCAGTATTAGCCGGTAATGGTGAGTTACAAGATATTTACCAATATAGCCTACTTAGTGAAATTGGTAAAAAATACCGTTTGGCTAAGTTTACCTTAGATAGTGTTGCTAGTAATCCGCAAAAAACCTTAAAAGATTTAAGAGCTTACGATTTAGCAATCATAGCAAAACCTACCAAACGTTTTTCTGAAGAAGAAAAATTCACACTTGACCAGTTTATAACAAACGGAGGAAAAAGTCTTTGGATGATTGATAACAATTATGCTGATACCGATAGTTTATATAATGAAGGAAAAATGTTATCCTTTCCACGTGATTTAAATTTAACCGATTTATTATTTGGATATCAAGTGCGTGTAAATAACAAACTAATTCAAGATTTATACTCTGCTAAAATTCCACTAGCAACAGGAAATGTAGGCAACCAAACACAGTTTCAGCACTTAAATTGGTTTTATCATCCACTAGTTAATGGAAATCCAAACCACCCAATTACCAAAAATGTGGCGCCAGTTCGTTTTCGTTTTACTACTCAGATAGATACTTTAAAAGGAAGCCTAAAGAAAACTCCTTTATTGGTAACCTCAGTACTTACCAAAAAAATAGGGACTCCAAATTTTGTAGAGTTACAGAGTATAGCAAAAGAACCACAAGAAAATGAATATTCTGCAGGTCCGCAATTGTTAGCTGTATTATTAGAAGGCGCTATTCCTTCTGCCTATAAAAACAGAATAAAACCTTTTGAAACTCCTGATTTTAAAACTGAAAGTGAAACGAATAAAATGATTGTAATTGCTGATGGTGATGTAGGTAGAAATCAAATTTTAAAAGGAAAACCACATGATTTATCGGTAGATAAATGGACGGGTGAACAATTTGGTAATAAAGAATTTTTAATCAATGCTATTGATTATTTATTAGACGACTCTGGATTGATTCAATTACGTAACAAAACGATTCAAATTAACTTATTAGATAAACAACGTGCTTTTGCTGAAAAACGCTTTTGGCAGTTTATCAATATTGGTATTCCACTAGTTTTATTAACTCTTTTTGGTTTTGGATTTAATTATTGGAGAAAGAAAAAATATTCTTAAATATCTAATAAGTTATTATATTTAAACTGATAGTTTAATACTCTTTGAAGTTTTTTACTGCTAATTATTTTATATGTTAACGGTTTTGAAGTATCAAATTCAGGAGCTGGTTTTTCTAAACTTTTTCTAGCGTTTATATAAAAATCTTCTCTGGTTGGATGATGATTAGCACATGCATTAAATACTTCTCCAAAAATATTTTGCTTGATCACCTGCTCTATAATAGCTATGCAATCTTCTCTGTGAATCATGTTTACATAGCCTTTAGGATGTGGTATTTTTCTATCAGTAAACCAATTACCTGGATGTCTTTTTCCTCCAAATAATCCGGAAAAGCGAATGATTGTTGTTTCAAAATTGGTATTCTTTAAAAATAGATTCTCAATATGAGATAAAGGAATATCAACAGTTTGATCTTCTTCAGTCATCTCTTTATTCAAACTGGGATATACCGAGGTTGAGCTAATAAAAATAACTTTCATTAAATTACTTTTTTCTATTTCAAAAATCAATCTTTTAAAATCTTCTATATTTTTTGAAGTGATTGCAATTACTAACACATCTGTTTCTAAAAACTCCTGATATGAGCTTTCCTTTGAAATATCAATTAAAAAAGGCTCAATATTAACTGTTTTGAGTTCATCAAACTTCTCCATTGAAGTTGTAGAGCCTTTAACGGTATATCCTTTCTTTATAAGGTCTATTCCTAATTTCTTGCCTAACCAACCGCAACCTAGTATACTAACAACTTCCATCACAACAATTATCCTCTTTTACTAGTTTACAAGAAACTACTGCTAACAAAGCTCCTAAAATTGGAGCCAATATATACAGCCATAAATGTTCTAAGTGACCAGAAACTAATGCCGGTGCTATAGAACGAGCTGGATTCATAGATGCTTTAGTCATTGGACCTGCAAACATTGCTTCTAGTAAAACTACTCCACCAATAGCAATACCTGCCATTACTCCTATTTCTTTACTTCCTGTAGAAACATTAATAATGGTTAGCATCAGAAAGAAAGTCAGTAATAATTCTAGAATAAAAGCACGCCAAGGTACTATTGAAGGTAGTGTAGCTCCATAAAACTCACTCGCTGGAAACAACAGCCAAAGCATACCACTGGCAAACAATGCTCCTAATATCTGCGCTATGATATAATTAGGAACTTCTTTCCAAGAAAACTTTTTAGCATATGCAAAAGCAATAGTAACAGCGGGATTAAAATGTGCTCCTGAAATTTCTCCAAAAGCATAAATCATTGCCATAACTATTAATCCCCAAGTAATGGCTACTCCTATATGTGTTAAGTCTGTACCATTAGTAATTTCACTCACTGTCATAGCTCCTGTTCCACAGAAAACCAAAGCAAAAGTTCCTATAAATTCAGAAATATATTTTTTCATAGTGCAAATATCGTTAAATAACTTCCTATTATTTTAAGTTTTTGTTAACATTAATCCGATTAATTCCTTGTAATTTTAACAAAACTAATTTTTTAAACACAACCCTATCATTATGAAAAAAATACTTTTAAGTTTGTTTGTTGTAGCTCTTTCTACAAACATCAATGCCCAATTAAAAACACCAGCCCCTAGCCCTGCTTCTAAACTAGAACAAAAAGTAGGTTTAACCGATGTTACTGTTGAATATTCTCGACCAAGCATGAAAGGAAGAACCATTTTTGGTGATTTAGTTCCTTACGGAAAAGTATGGAGAACAGGAGCCAACGCTAATACCAAGGTTACTTTTAGCGACGATGTAACCATTGATGGAAAAACCTTGAAAAAAGGAACCTATGCTTTATACACTAAACCAGGTAAAGATTCTTGGGAAGTAATCTTTTATTCTGACGCTAATAACTGGGGAACTCCTGGAAAATGGGATGATACTAAAGTAGCAGTATCTACAACAGCTAAAGTTGAGACAATGTCTACGAAAATTGAGTCTTTTACTATTAGTATTGATGAATTAACTAACAATTCTGCTGTCTTAGGAATTTTATGGGAAAATGTATATGTTGGTGTAAAATTCAATACTCCAACTGATGAAGCTGTAGAGAAAAGTATTGCTCAAGTGATGGGCGGACCTTCTGCTAATGATTATTTTTCTTCTGCTGTATATTATTTACAAGAAGGAAAAGACATTAACAAAGCTAAAGAATGGATTAACAAAGCTGTAGATATGACTAAAGATAAACCTCGTTTTTGGTACTTACGTCAACAATCATTAATCTTAGCTAAAGCTGGTGACAAAAAAGGTGCTATTAAAGCTGCCAAAGCTTCATTAGCTGGTGCTGAAAAAGCAGGAAATGCTGACTATGTAAAAATGAACAAAGAGTTTATAGCAGAAATGAAGTAATCTAGTTATAAATTTTAGAAATAAAAAAGACTGTTTCATTTGTTAAATCTGTGAAACAGTCTTTTTGTTTTTACTTTATAATTCCTAAATGAATTATACGTCCACCTGACTGATTTACAGGATTTACACTTTTACCTACTACAATTCCTTTTTCTGGCGCGTAATATTTTTTAATTGTGTTACCAAACACATCTCTTAATGTTGCGATGTGATCTCCTTCTTCTACGATATCTCTTAAATCGACATGCACAGTTAACAAACCACCTTCTTGAGTGTATATCCAATAGGATTTTTTACAAACTACCGTATTTCTTTTTGATATTTCATATTCATCATCTGTTATTCCTAAATATGCCAACACATTGTGTACTCCCGAAAGCCCACTCTTAATAATTTTCTTCTGAAAGCTATGTGGATTCCCAACCTCAATAGTGATAGATGGAATCCCTAGCTCTTCTGCCGCACCTCTCAGGGTACCATCAGATGGTGGTGTATGTACTATGATTTCCGCATCTTGTAATAACGCTAATTTTTTAGTAACCTCATTATTCATATCACTTCTGATGTAAAATGAATTTACCCTACCAAAACTAGCGGTATGAAGATCTAATAGATAATCAAACTTTTTTACTACTAAATTCAAAAACCGACTGGCATATACTTCACTTGTATTTCCATTGTCTTTCCCTGGCATAATTCTATTAATATCAACACCATCACTAAAAACTCGGGTACCTCTAACAAATGAAGGCACATTTACAATAGGAATTCCAACAATAGTTCCTTTTAAATTATTTGTATCTAAATCTTTAAATAATCGTTGAATAACAGATATTCCATTCAGTTCATTTCCATGAACTGCCGCTGTAAGCCCTAATACAATACCGTCTTCTTTTCCTCTTGCAATCATAATAGGAATACACGTAGGAATTCCCAGTGCATTAGAAGTTACTTTTAACCAATAATTTTTTATAGAATTTGGTGGTGTCTGATTTACATCAAACTCTGTAATATACTCAATTTGGTGTCCCATAAATTTTAGATTTAGTACAGCTCATTTAATAAAGTACTATCGTTATTTAAAGAAGTAAATAGCTTCTTTTTAAATTTTTTGTTAGAATTAATTAAACTAATACACATTTTATCGATAGCTATGGTTGAAAGTACTGTTTGTATAAATGTTTCTATTAAATCATCTATTCCTAAACCTAGCTTATTATAATCTCTCCTATCCATAATCAACAGACGATTTGTGTCCGACGTCCATTCATTTTCTCCTAATTTGACCGATAAATTAGTTCCTAACATTTGCCAAGAATCTTTACTATTCTCTAAATCATTTACAAGAGGTAATAGTGCTCTTCTCGAATACATACACAAAGGTTTAATCCCATCTTTTGTGCTGCTTATCATCATACGAATATCTGATACAAAAGTTTCTCCTTTAGCATTTGGCATAGTACCAACATGATAATATTTACCCTTGGTACTTACTGAGCTCCAATTATAATTTCCTATTAAACTTTGTACAATAAAACGTTCGTATTCAATATCCAATTTCATAAACTCTTCCAATTCTTCTTCATTCACAATAGTGTATACTCCTTGACCTGCATTGCTGTAAGGTATTTTTATAACTGCTTGTCCGCCCATTTTTTTTACCCATAACGGAATTTCATTCTTACTAACGTCCCAAATAGTGTCTGGGGTATTAATTTTCATTCCGTGTTCTTCTAACTCTGTGTTATAAATATCATATGCTTTAGCAGCTACCATTTTATTTCTTCCTCCCGCTAAACAAGTAATGATCGGATTTAAAATCTTTGTTTTACTATTTACAGGAAATCTATTCCATGGTTTTTGAGTCACATATCTAAAAATACCTCGTAACGGAATCCATTCTTCATCTTGTTTCAAATAAAAGATTTCATTTTCAATTTTAATATGATTATTCTCCTTATTTGAAAAATACGGAACTAAAAAGATATTCTCTTTAAAAACATCTGCTATTACTGCCGCATACCCTGATGTTTCCATATAATTTTTATCATAAAATACCGCTAACTTACCATCTTTAACAAGCTTACGTTTTTTATCTAAAATAGGTTTAAAAGTTCGCTCTATTAATAAACGATAGGCACCATCTTCTTTATTATCGTCCAATAAAGGCATTGACTTTTGACCTGATGGACATGAATTATTTTCTATAATAACCATATTTTTATCTCCATCTGCCGATGTTGAGTTGATTAAATCAGCTCCTCCCCACAAAAAATACTTGCATTCATACGACAAAATCTCTCTTAATTTTTCAGGATTTACTTTGGGATGCAAGTGACAATATCTGGCAATAATTCGTTCTTTATCTAAGTTTAAAAAGAAGTTTACCATGGGGTGAATCGTGGCATTCAAGACTTTAGGATACCAATGGTTCTCGTTATTAAATGTATTTGGTTGTATAAGCTCTACTGCTTTCATTTTTGGTTTGTCTATTTTATTTTCTCTTAGGAATACGCTCTCTGTTTAGATTAAAAGTAAGAAAAAAATAAACAAAACACTTTTATGAGTATGAATTTATAAAGCTTCATTTTTAAACTATATCACACTCTTTATTCATTAAAAAATTATGATAGAATTAATGTAACAATTACCTTATTTACGATACTAATAGAGTAAAATAAAATCATGAAAAAATTAATCAGTAGAAAATCTTCAATTTTATTATTTGTTAGGAGCTTTAACAATTGCAACATCACAAATACTTACTCGTTATACTAAAATGTCAGATACAACACAAGGCTTGGGTATTGGTATAGGGATTGGTTTATTAGTTACTGCCATTGCAACTAGGACTCCAAAAACAACTTAATAGTTTTAAAACTTCTTCTAAAAACGGAGTACAACATTCACAAATAATTTAGTAATTTCGGTCTTCTAAATTGTATTGTAAATAATCCGATTAGTAAAATAAAACAAGCCTAGTGCTTAAACTTAATTTACAAGTATTTACATAACTAATAATTATCCATAAGGACTCCATATAATGAAAGTTTGTATCGCCGAAAAACCTAGTGTAGCCCGTGAGATTGCTAATATCTTAGGAGCTAGTACCAAACGAGATGGATATTTCGAGGGGAATGGCTATGCGGTTACCTATACTTTCGGTCATTTATGTACACTTTTAGAACCTAAAGACTACAAACCGCACTGGAAAAGTTGGGATTTAAATAACCTCCCTATGCTTCCTGAGCGCTTTGATACTAAGGTTACCAACGATAGTGGTATTCAAAAACAGTTTAAGATTGTAAAATCCTTATTTGAAAAAGCCGATGTAGTTATCAACTGTGGGGATGCTGGACAAGAAGGAGAGCTCATTCAGCGTTGGGTAATTAACCAAGCAAATTATAAAGGTAAAATTCAACGTTTATGGATTTCTTCTCTTACTGAAGAAGCCATCAAGGAAGGTTTTGACAACCTAAAAGACAACGATGATTACAACAATCTGTATTATGCAGGGTATTCACGTGCAATTGGCGATTGGTTGTTAGGCTTAAACGCTACACGCTTGTACACCGTAAAATTTGGTGGTTACAAACAAGTGTTATCTATTGGTAGAGTGCAAACTCCTACCCTAGCCATGTTGGTAGATCGTTATAAGGAAATTCAAAATTTTAAACCAGAACCTTATTGGGAACTTCAAACCTTATATCGCGATACGCTATTTAGTTGCGAAGAAGGTCGTTTTTTAAAAAAGGAAGAAGGGCAAGCGTTTGCTGATAAGGTAAAAGAAAGTGATTTTGAAATCACTTCGGTTACCAAAAAGAAAGGAAAAGAATACGCCCCTAAACTATTCGATTTAACAGGCTTACAAGTATATTGTAATAATAAATTCGGATTTTCTGCGGATGAAACGCTAAAAATTGTTCAGAAACTCTACGAAATGAAAGTAGTTACCTACCCTAGGGTTGATACTACTTTTTTACCAAACGATATATATCCTAAGGTTCCGAATATTTTAAAAGGACTAAAGCAATACGCAACCTTAACGCAACCTCTTTTAGGAAAAAAAATACGTAAGTCGAGTAAAGTTTTTAATGACAAAAAAGTAACTGATCACCATGCGATTATTCCTACAGGAATAGAAATCAACTTACAATATAATCAGCAGCAAGTGTATGATATCATTGTTCGCAGATTTATTGCCGTATTTTATCCAGATAGTGATATTTCGAACACTGCTGTGATTGGTGAAGCTGATAAAGTTTCTTTTAAAACTACTGGAAAAGAAATCCTTATCAAAGGTTGGCGTGAAGTTTTTGAATACGGAAAAGAACCTAAAAAAGATACCGAAAAAGATGTTTTACCAACGTTTACCAAAGGTGAAAAAGGTCCACACGAGCCCTCTTTTTTAGAAAAAGAAACCAAACCTCCTCGTAATTATACCGAAGCTAGTCTACTTCGCGCTATGGAAACTGCAGGGAAACAGGTAGACGATGATGAAATGCGTGAACTGATGAAAGAAAACGGTATTGGTCGCCCATCTACACGCGCAAGTATTATTGAAACTTTGTTCAGACGAAAATATATCGAGCGTCAAAAAAAATTAATCATTCCTACCAAAACGGGTATCGATTTGATTAATTTAATCGATAACGAACTACTAAAATCTGCAGAGTTGACAGGATTATGGGAAAAACGTTTAAAAGAAATTGAACGAGGTGAATACAGTGCTGCTCATTTTATTCATGAAATGAAAAAAATGGTAGATCGTTTGGTATATGAAGTACGTTCTAGCAACAAATCTGTACGATTATCTGCCGAAAAAAACATTTCTACAAATACAAATAAAACTAAGAAAAAGACCACTTTTAAAAAGAAAGAGGTCGTTGGTAAAGAATGTCCAAAATGTAACAACGGGCAATTATTAAAAGGAAATACTGCTTACGGATGTTCTTCCTATAAAAATGGATGCGATTTTAAACTTCCATTTGAATTTATGGATAAAAAAATATCTGAAAGTCAATTAATCCGTCTGCTTGATAAAGGTTGCACTACCAATTTAAAAGGCTTCAAACAAGAAAATAAAAAAGTAGAAGGATTGGTACATTTTGATGATAATTTCAATTTAAAATTTGAAGGTAAAAGTAACGTCATTGCGAATGAAATAAAGCAATCTTATGATAAACAGATTACTTCGTCGCAAACTCCTCGTAATGATAATGATAAAATTTCCTGCCCTAAATGTAACAAAGGAACCGTTTTAAAAGGTAAATCTGCCTACGGATGCTCAGAATATAAAAATGGATGTGACTTTGTGTTTACTTTTGAAAACATCAAAAAAAATGCCAATGGAAAACCATTGACAAAAGAATTAGTGTATAGTATTTTAATTTCTAAGTAAGCTCTTTATAATAATACTCAATTAGTTTCTCTGGATTTTTAATCGTGTTTTTAATCCATTTAAAATACAATTCCTTTTTCTCTACATCTGATAATTCCCAATCAATTGGTAACTTCTTCATACGAGTAGTAATATCTTGTAAGATAATTGCTGCTGCTACCGAAATATTCAAACTTTCAGTAAAACCTACCATCGGAATTTTTAAAAAGCCATCTGCTTCTTGTTTAATATAATCAGAAATACCATCTTTTTCAGTTCCAAAAACAAAGGCTGATTTTTTTGTTACATCAAAATCGGACAACACACAAAAATCCGTATGCGGTGTAGTTCCTATAATCTGGTATCCTTTTTTTCTTAAATCTTCTAAACATATTTTGGTGTTATCTCCATCTTCTTTAAAACGTTGTATATCCAACCATTTCTGACTTCCTTTAGCTACATGTCTTGATACTTTATTCGTAACCTTATTTTCAATGGCATACACATCTTGTATTCCAAAAATATCGCAACTTCTAACCACTGCACTTGCATTATGTGGTTGATAAATATCTTCTAACACCACTGTAAAATAGCGTGTTCGTTCATTTAAAACTCTATAAAAAGTCTCTTTTCTTTTTTCGGTAATATACCCTTCTAAATAAGCTAATAATCCTTCATCAATCATATAGCAAACATAGTAATTTTTCCTATTTTTAATCGCAAGGCGATAGCCAAGTATTTATTTTCTTAAACTTGCAACGAAATAGAGAATGCTTTTTAATAGCATACCTCATATCTTAGATTTAAGATTATTAATCTCTCAATTTTATCTATGAAAAAACGTTTAGTGGTATTAACAGGCGCTGGTATTAGTGCCGAGAGTGGTTTAAAAACTTTTAGAGATGCTGATGGCTTATGGGAAGGACATGATATTTATGAAGTAGCTTCTCCTGAAGGCTTTAGAGCTAACCCTGAATTAGTTTTAGACTTTTATAACCAGCGTAGAAGGCAACTTTTAGAGGTAACACCTAACAAAGCACATTTGAATTTGGCTGATTTAGAGAGCACCTTTGAAGTTAATATCATTACTCAAAATGTAGATGACTTACACGAACGTGCAGGTAGTACTAATGTATTACACTTACATGGTGAATTATTAAAAGTACGTAGTACAAAAAATGAAAACTTGGTATATTCTTGGAAGAAGGATATACTTTTAGGAGATGTCTGTGAAGAAAATGCACAGTTACGACCACACATAGTTTGGTTTGGAGAAGATGTTCCGCTACTAGAGAAAGCGGTTGAAATTACTTTACAAGCAGATATTTTGGTTATAATCGGAACTTCAATGCAAGTATATCCAGCAGCAAGTTTAGTAGATTATGTAACTTCAAATACTCCGATTTACTTTATTGATCCTAACCCTGCTGTAAACAAAAACGCCTTTAATAATTTAACTATTATTAAAGACGTTGCCAGTACTGGTACTGATACATTAATCAGTATGCTTTGATAAACTATAAAAGAAACTCTTTTTTACTCATTTAAAGCTTTAACCAGTCCTAAACATAATTTATCTATATTTTTCTTTTGCCTGTGAAAAGCTGACACATTAGATAATATTATAACACCATTTTCACCATCAACATCTAATGCCATAGAAGAAGAATACCCTCCAGTTCCTCCATTATGCCAAATAAAATCCTCTCCCTTTCTATTTGTTATAATGTGCCAACCTAAACCAATAGCCATGTTTTCATTTATCTTAAAAGTTGGTTGTTGTGTAAGCTTTAATTCTTTATTTTCTTTTTTAAATTGAGCCTTACCAAATTTAGCTAAATCATTTACTGAAGATAAAATTCCACCAGCACCTACAAGCACATTCATATCCCAGTTCTGAGTTTCCTTTCCCAATTTATTTAACCCTTTTACAAGTTTATCTTTTACTATTTTTCTATCTGTAGTTGAACTTGTCATCTTATATTTTGAAAAAATTTTTTCTTGTACTAGTGTTTCATAATTAGATTTAGATACTTCTTCAAGTATAAAACCAAGTAAACCTGCTCCAAGATTTGAATATCCATATTTAGCTCCTGGTTTTTGTTTTAGTTTAACTTCTTGTGTCAAATACTGTTTTAGCTTTTCTAAATCGTAATTTTTATATGGATTTTTTTTATCAACCACTAATAAATTTAAATTTGAAGGTAATCTTGGTAAACCTGAAGTATGATTAACCAATTCTTTAAAAGTAATTTTTTGATCTGTTCTTATATTAAATCCCAAATATTTTTGTACGTCGGCAGTTAACTCTAATCTATTTTCTTGAACAAAATTTGTTAATAAAGTTGCAGTAAAAACTTTACTGATAGAACCTATTTCAAAAACTTTTTTACTGTTCTCTACTTGTATTATAGTATCGTTTACTCTTTTTAATCCTACAAACTTGGTTTTTCCTTTCTCAATAATAGCTATTGAAAATTCAGACTCATTAGGAAACACTTTAACTTGTTCAAACAACAATTCAGCTTCCTTAGCTTTAAGTGCTATTGATTTAAAATAATTTCCTTTTTCTGCTATTTTTACTTGACCTCTTATATGACTTGCTAATAAGAATATGACTACTAATACAAATTTCTTTTTAAATACAATTTTCATTATCCTTATTAATCCTTTGAGGTTAATCTATCGAAATATTCGTATAATTCTCCTTTAGAAATGTTGCTTCCTTTTTCAATTAAATCAAACAATTCCACATTTCTTTCTTCTTGATACGCTTTTGATCCTCTTAAAAATTCTATAGCTTCATCTTGTGGATTTTTTAATAGCCATTCAAACCCTTCTTGTTCAAGTACGTTTACTTCTTTATCTATTGTTATAACAATACGATGAATTTCTTTTTCATCACATTTAAATAAATTGACCACTTTTGGAGAAAAATGCTCTAAATAGTTCGTTTTGGTAAGTACATCGTCCCAAACGACATCACTAAACACATTCATTTCATCTTCAGCTACATGGGGCTTCTCTTTTTTTAACTCATCCCATTCATTTTTATCAATGTTTTGTGAAGCTAAAAAACGTGCAAACTCCTCATGTAATCCTTCAAACTGCTCTTTTGTAAGTTGTCTATATTTCAAACGTTTAAATTTTTGTAATTGATTAGCTCTAGCTTTATTCATTTTCTTTAATTAGAGCTACACTATCTTGTTTTGCTTAATCCCTCTATGAGAGTTTCATTTGGCAATTTTAGTAATAAATTGGGGTTAGGGCAATTTTGTTTGTAAAAATCTAAGGTCTTTTTTGAAGATACTCCTGGATAATCTCCATAATAATCTTCTATATCTATAATTAATTGAAAATGTAAATGTGTCGCATAATCTCCATTGACAGAACTATCACCTAAAGTTCCTATTTTTTCTCCTTGTCTGAATTTTGTCCCAACTTCTAAGTTTTTTAACGATTCTAAAGATAAATGACCGTATAATGAATAAAACTCATTTCCTTCAATTGAATGTTTAAGAATAATCGTTGGACCATAATCTCCATAGTTTGTATTATTTTTAAAACTATGGATTTCTCCATCTAACACAGCTAAAACATCAGTATCAGCATCACACCACAAATCAATACCTAAGTGAATATTTCTTTGGTTTTCTTCTGACAACTTATTAAAATGCTCACTTCTACTATAAATATCTCTTTGCTCTAAATATCCTCCAAAAGCAACCTTTTTTTTATGCTTTAAGAAAAAGCTTTCTAAATATGCTTCCCATTCTTTTGATGAAGAAACATCAAAAACTAAGTCTTTGTTTGATGCCACTATAGAAATTGGAATGTATTCATCAAAAGATATATTGGTATTAATTACATGCAATGGGACTTTGGATATGTTTTTTAAGAAATCTATCATAAACTAATTTATATATAAAGTAAAAGAGTAACCAAAGATAATTGATTACTCTTACATCTGTAAATTACACAAGTTTTTCTATCGTGTCACAGTTCCACTAATTTCTCTAACAGGCCCTGCTCCCATATCAAATGTTACATGATCTTCTGCATCAGACGGAACACCATGAGCTAAAGGTTTTAATGTAAATGGACTTGGACTGTTATCAGGATCTGGTTCAACAGATATAACCGCAGTAGTTCCCCTTAAATCTGTAGGAAAAGTTAAACCTGCTGGTGCATTTTGAATAAAATCTTCTCCTGGAAATGCAGGTCCATTATTTACATCTCCCTTAAAATTTGTTGTTGCTGCATTATCATCTGCCATAGATACATTAGTAAACGTTCCTGTGCTAATTGGCATCCCATTCATAATTACCCATCCTTCATACTTCCATCCTGCTGGTAATGTTGGTAATGATAATCCTGTTGCTGGAGTTCCACTCGCTAAATCTAAAAACCAAATACCACTTCTCTCATTATTATTCATTCCGTCTGTTGGTGTAGCCAAAATATATTTTCCTGCCGAATTTGAAAAATCTCCTACCATTCCTGTTGAAGATATGTTTGCTGAACTTCCTGAGAAATCTCCTACTAGAATTTTAGTAGCCGCAGGTGCAGGATCAGGATCGTTTGATGGTTCAATAGATAGTACAAAAGTAGATGCTGCAGACAACATATCTGAATCTACAACAAAAGAAGATTGTGATAGCTGTCCTGAATCATTTACACTAAAAGTACCTGTCGAAACAGGGGATCCACTGACAATAATCCAACCTTCGTAAACGAAATCCGATCCTAAATTTTCTAAACCACTAATATTTAAACTTAGGTTTGAAGTTCTTGGTGCATTATCGTCATCATCGTTACAAGCAACAAAAGTTAACGCGCTTACTGTCACTAATATTAAAAGTATTTTTTTCATTGTTTTTGTATATTTTGATTTTTACAAAAACAAAGTTATTTTTCTATTTCCTTATAAAATGTTAGCTAGCTTACACTTATGCAATTTTTTCGAGTAATCTTATTTCTTTTCGGTTAAAATCAATTATTCTTTCTTGTTTTAACTCATTCAACAAAGTATTTAAAGTAGGTCTTGAGGTTCCAATTAATGTTGCTATATCTTTTTGTGTATATGGATGTTCTATTACTTGATCTCCTGTTTCTTCACATTCATGACCATATTCTTCACAAAGCTCCTTAAAAAACTCAAGTAAACGAGTACGTGTATCTTTGAATAATAATAGTTGAAGTCTTCTTTCTAATTTTTTCATTCGTAAACCTATGAACTTATAAATCTTAAAGCTAACAGATACATTATCTCTCATTAATGAATACATTGTATCTCTTGATACTGGACAAATTTCTGTAGCATTATCAATTGATTGTGCAAACTCATTTCTTTTGTCAATCCCTAAAATAGCTTTCTCTCCAAATATCTCTCCTTTAGTTAAAATTGCTTTGATAATTTCTTCTCCCTCTTCTGTATAGTAGCCTATTTTTACCTTTCCTTTATCTATTAAATAAATTTTGTTTGCAGCATCTTCTTCAAAATAAATATAATCCTTCTTTTTATACTTATTTAATGTATGATCTTCCTTGTAAGCAGGATATTTATGTGGGCATAATATTTTAAATAAATTAACATCCTCAAAATACCAAAGTGCACTCATAGTTTTTACTTTTAAATTTAGGTCGAAAGAATAGAATCTTCTTTACAAAAAAAGCTCTGGGATTTTCCAGAGCTTTTTTTTATTTACTATCAAATTTTATTTGATTAGTCATTTTGCTTTTTAATTAAATTTAGAGCAGAACCTTCTTTATACCATTCAATTTGCCCTTCATTATAAGTATGGTTTGCAATAATTGTGTTTTTTGAACCATCTGAATGAACCACTTCAATCGTTAATGGTTTCCCTGGAGCAAACTCATTTAAATCTAAGAAATTGAATGTATCGTCTTCTTGAATTAAATCGTAATCTGCTTCATTTGCAAACGTCAAACCTAACATTCCTTGCTTTTTCAAATTTGTTTCATGAATACGTGCAAACGATTTTACTAATACAGCTGCCACTCCTAGATGGCGAGGCTCCATAGCTGCATGCTCACGTGAAGAACCTTCACCATAATTGTGATCTCCCACTACGATAGTTTTGATTCCTTTTGCTTTGTACTCACGCTGCACCTTAGGTACTGCATCATACTCACCCGTTAATTGATTTTTCACAAAATTTGTTTGCATGTTATAAGCATTCACTGCTCCAATTAACATGTTATTCGAAATATTATCTAAGTGTCCGCGGTAACGTAACCAAGGTCCAGCCATAGAAATATGGTCGGTAGTACATTTACCATGTGCTTTTATTAATAACTTCGCTCCATTAATTGTGTCACCAATTGGCTCAAACGGAGTTAATAATTCTAAACGCTCTGAATTAGGGTTTACAACTATTTCTACATGACTTCCGTCTTCTTCTGGTGCTAAATACCCATTATCCTTAACTTCAAAACCTTTAGGCGGTAATTCCCATCCTGTTGGTTCGTCTAATTTTACTTCTTCTCCATTTTCATTGATTAGCGTATCGGTAATTGGATTAAAATCTAAACGTCCTGAAATAGCAATGGCTGCGGTTAATTCTGGTGAGGCAACAAACGCGTGTGTATTTGGATTACCGTCTGCTCTTTTAGCAAAATTACGGTTAAACGAGTGTACAATACTATTCTTTGGTGCATTTTTAGGGTCACTATATCTAGCCCATTGTCCAATACATGGTCCACATGCATTGGTAAATATTTTAGCATCTAATTTTTCAAAAAGTTCTAAAATACCATCCCTTTCTGCTGTATAACGAACCTGTTCTGAACCTGGATTAATTCCTAATTCAGACTTGATCTTTAATCCTTTATCAATTGCTTGTTGCGCAATAGAAGCCGCACGTGATAAGTCTTCATAAGAAGAGTTCGTACAAGAACCTATTAACCCCCATTCTACTTGTAATGGCCAATCATTTGCTTGAGCTTTTTCTGTCATTTCTTTACCTACCGAAGTAGATAAATCAGGAGTAAAAGGTCCATTTAATAACGGTCCTAATTCTGATAAATTAATTTCAATAACCTGATCAAAATATTGCTCAGGGTTTGCATATACTTCGGGGTCTGCCGTTAAATATTCTTTAATCTCATTTGCTGCATCTGCTACATCGTTTCTATCGGTAGCGCGTAAATAACGCTCCATAGATTCATCATATCCAAAAGTAGAGGTGGTTGCTCCTATTTCAGCTCCCATGTTACAAATAGTTCCTTTACCTGTACATGACATTGCTGTTGCACCAGGACCAAAATATTCTACAATTGCTCCTGTTCCTCCTTTTACTGTAAGAATTTCAGCAACTTTTAAAATCACATCTTTTGGAGCTGTCCATCCTGATAATTTTCCTGTTAATTTGACACCAATTAACTTTGGAAATTTTAATTCCCATGGCATACCTGCCATTACATCTACTGCATCAGCACCACCAACACCAATAGCTACCATTCCTAATCCACCTGCATTTACAGTATGAGAATCGGTACCAATCATCATTCCTCCTGGAAAAGCGTAGTTTTCTAATACTACTTGGTGAATGATTCCTGCTCCTGGTTTCCAGAAACCAATACCATACTTATTAGATACAGATTCTAAAAAATTAAAAACTTCACTACTAACATCATTTGCATGTTTTAAATCTGTAGCTGCTCCATCCTTAGCTTGAATTAAATGATCACAATGCACAGTTGTTGGTACGGCTACCTTTGTTTTACCCGCTTGCATAAACTGTAACAACGCCATTTGTGCAGTTGCATCTTGACAAGCTATACGATCTGGGGCAAAATCAACATAATCTTTTCCTCTTTGAAAAGTTTTAGTAGGTGTACCATCCCAAAGGTGCGTGTATAAAATTTTCTCTGCTAATGTTAAAGGTTTGCCAGTAATTTTGCGAGCAGCATCTACTCTTTCTGCCACTTTACTGTATACCTCTTTTATCATATTAATATCAAAAGCCATATGTATTATTTTTGTTTAATGCACTAATTTACCAAAAAATAATAGCATAAAATATAGTTATTATATAATTATAATAAGTTTAAATAACTTTTTTCTATTGTTTAATTTTTTTAGTAAAAAAATAAAGCCCGAGTTTTCACACGGGCTTTTATATTCTAGTAAATAATTTAAATTAAATTACTAATTGCTTTTGAGATGGTTTAAACTTAGTTAATACAATACCATCAACAGCTTTTTCGTATTCTTCCATCGTAGGAGTTCTTCCTAAAATAGTAGATAATACTACAACTGGAGTAGATGACAATAAAGATTCTCCTTTTTTCTCTCCAGAATCTTTTACAACTCTTCCTTGGAATAATCGTGTCGAAGTAGCCATTACAGTATCTCCTGGTTCTGCTTTTTCTTGGTTACCCATACATAAGTTACAACCTGGACGCTCTAAATACAACATGTTTTCATACTTCGTACGTGCTGCCCCTTTTGGTGCATTATCATCAAATTCAAATCCTGAATATTTTTGTAATACTTCCCAGTCTCCTTCTACTTTTAACTCATCAACAATGTTGTATGTTGGTGGAGCTACTACTAACGGAGCATTGAATTCTACTTTACCTTGTTGCGCTTCAATATTTTTCAACATTTGAGCTAAGATTTTCATATCTCCTTTATGAACCATACAAGACCCCACGAAACCTAAATCTACTTTTTTAGTTCCTCCATAGAATGATAATGGTCTAATAGTATCGTGTGTATAACGTTTAGAAACATCTTCGTTATTAACATCAGGGTCAGCAATCATTGGTTCAGCTATTTCATCTAAATCGATAACAACCTCTGCATAATATTTAGCATCAGCATCTGGTTTTAACGCTGGTTTGATACCTGTTTTAACCTCTTGAATTCTAGTATTCGCTTTGTCAACTAAACCTTTTAATACTTGCTTTTCATTATCCATTCCTTTATCAATCATGATTTGGATACGATCTCTAGCAATTTCTAATGATTCAATTAATGTTTCATCTTCTGAAATACAAATAGAAGCTTTCGCTTTCATTTCTGCAGTCCAGTCAGTAAATGTAAATGCTTGGTCAGCAGTTAAAGTACCAATATGTACTTCAATAACTCTTCCTTGGAAAACATTTTCTCCATCAAACTGTTTCAACATTTGCTGTTGAGTTGCATGCACTACATCACGGAAATCCATGAAACTTCTCATGTTTCCTTTAAAGGTTACTTTTACAGATTGTGGAATTGGCATAGTTGCTTCACCTGTTGCTAAAGCTAATGCTACAGTACCAGAATCTGCACCAAAAGCAACACCTTTTGACATACGTGTGTGAGAATCTCCTCCAATAATAATATCCCAATCACTTACTGTAATATCATTTAATACTTTATGAATTACGTCAGTCATTGCAGGATATTGTCCTTTTGGATCACGACCTGTGATTAAACCGAAATCGTTCATAAACTTCATTAATCTTGGAATGTTTGCTTTTGATTTATCATCCCATACTGAAGCTGTATGACAACCTGATTGATAAGCTCCGTCCACTATTGGAGAAATAACAGTCGCTGCCATCATTTCTAACTCTTGAGAAGTCATTAACCCTGTAGTATCTTGAGAACCTACAATATTCACTTCTACACGTGCATCAGAACCTGCATGTAATGTTTTTCCTGGAGTTGTTCCTACCGCATTTTTGTTGAAGATTTTTTCAACAGCAGTCAATCCTTGACCTTCAATAGAAATTTCTTTAGAAGTAGCATATACTTGAGGAACTTCGATTCCTAATACCTTAGCCGCAAAGGTTTGCAATTTTTTACCAAAAACAACTGCATAAGATCCTCCTGCTTTTATAAACTCCATTTTTTGTGGAGTTAATGCTGCTGAAATATCTTTTAACTCTTTATCTCCGTTATATAATTTCTTAGTTTTTGTATTAATAGTTAAAACAGTTCCAGTTTCAACAGAATATTCTTGCTTTAAAATAGGTTCTCCATCTTCATCTACAATCGTATTACCATTAGCATCTTTTTGTTTCACCCAGTTTTTAAGATCGATACCAATACCACCTGTTACCCCAACTGTAGTTAAGAAAATTGGTGAAATTCCATTAGTCCCTGCAATTACTGGTGCAATATTGATAAATGGGACGTATGGACTAGACTCAATACCTGTCCATAAAGCAACATTATTTACACCTGACATTCTTGAAGACCCTACTCCCATAGTTCCTTTTTCAGCGACTAACATCACACGTTTGTCTGGATGCTCTTCTTTCAATGCTAGCAACTCTTTTTGCATATCTTTATTATGCTCAAAAATAGACTGTCCATGTAGCTCACGATCAGATCTAGAGTGCGCATCAGCACCTGGAGATAATAAATCTGTAGAAATATCTCCTACTCCAGCAATATAAGTAACTACATTAATTTCTTCTTCTATTTCTGGTAGCTTTGTAAAAAATTCTGCTTGTGCATAACTTTCTATAATTTCTTTTGCTATTACACTACCCGCTTTATAAGCTTTTTCTAAACGCTCAGTATCCGCTTCATATAAAAACACCTGTGTTTTCAATACTTTTGCTGCTTCTTCAGCTATAGCAGCATCGCTACCTAAAGCTAAATCAAGTAAAACTTCTATAGAAGCTCCTCCTTTCATATGCCCTAATTGTTCAAAAGCAAAAGCTGGTGAAATTTCTTCAACTACTGATTCACCAAGAATAATTTCTTTTAAAAATTTTGCTTTTACCCCTGCAGCACTTGTTGTTCCCGGTAAGGTATTATAAATAAAAAACTTAAGAGAATCTTCTCTGTGGGGATTGTTTACATCTTTAATTTGTGAGATAATTTCACTCAACAATTCCGAACCATCAATAGGTTTAGGATTTAAACCTTGTTTTTTTCGTTCTTCAATTTCTTTAATGTAATCTTCGTAAATGTTCATAAATAAAAAATCTTTTCAGCTTTAAGGCAGTTTTGTAAACAGCAATTATTTATAATTGCTTTTCTTTTTCCCGCCTAAATAAAATTGTAACGGTTTTATTTGTAGGAATTGCACTTAAAAATGCAAATCTACTTGTGCAAAAAATACAATCTACAACTAAACCAAATGAAGAAGTTTTAATTACTAACTTTTTGTAAGAATCTAAAGCTTTCTTAAATAGTTTACACAAATTTACACTTGCTTTACTTCTTTAAATTATATTGATAACTACCATTAAGTATTAAGTAATTATTCTCTATCACAACTATGTAAAAACATAGGAATAATTATGCTATAGTTGTTAATTTTTGCAGAGCAAAACTACAATTTTAAAACGATATTAAAAAATAATCAATACATTATCAATATCACTGAATTTAATTCAAAAAAATATTTGAAATTTAATTTTAACTCAACAAAAAGGTTAAAAAAAGTTAAAATTTTAACAAATAAGCAAAATAGATTAGATTACTTATTTGTTAAATTGATTATAATTATTCTAAATAAGAAGTAAAAGAAAAAAGCAGACCCATAAGCTGGATTCTGTCCCTCAAAAATGAGGTTCTTATCATTTATCTAGTTCCGAAATTACTTACGGAATCAATCTGCCTACCCCTTAGAATCGCGCGAGTAACGCTCAAGCTCTAATGTACATGGCATTGCACCGCATAGAGTTTACCTGGTTTCACTACAGCATTACCTGTACATACTTTCTGTTGCACTTGTCCTCGGTTTACACCGGACGGATGTTATCCGCTATGCTACTCTATGGTGTCCAGACTTTCCTACTTATATTAATATAAGTCGATAAGATAGGTCTGCTCTTATTTTATTTTTACAAGGTTCATACCCTCATTCATAAAAAAACCCACTCAAAAGAATTGAGTGGGAAAATTGCTATGAAAAAGAAAAAGTGTCTAGAACGTCTCCTAGACACTACAAATATATAAACGTTTTTTAATTAAAAAAAATTTTATTTAAAAAAAATTATCTTTTTTAAGTTTTATTTAAGAAAACATGTCTTTAACTTTCTCAAAAAAGGATTTATCTGACTTCTGTGGGTTCGGGCTAAAGTTCTCGTCCTCTTGCATTTCCTCAAAAAAACTACGTTGTTCTTTCGATAATTCTTGAGGTGTCCATACATTAATATGAATTAAGAAATCTCCGTGCCCGTAACGCTCTATACTAGGCAAACCTTTTCCTTTTAATCGTAAAATCTTACCTGATTGTGTTCCAGCGTCTATCTTTATCTTTACTTTTCCTGTAACAGTTTCTATTTCTTTTGATGTTCCTAAGACAGCTTCAGAAAAATTAATGTACAAATCGTAATGAATATTACTTCCCTCTCTTTTAAGAGTTTCGTGAGGAACTTCTTCTATTAAGACTAATAAATCACCTGGAATTGAATTTTTACCAGGTGCTTCATTTCCTTTCCCTCCTACTTTTAATTGTACTCCTTCAGTAACCCCTTCTGGAATATTAATAGAAACGGTTTCTTCTTTTATCACCATTCCTTGCGCATCAGCTCCACTAGGCTTTCTATCTAACATTTCTCCTGCTCCATGACAAGTACTACAAGTAGTAGCAGTTTGCATTCTACCTAAAATAGTATTGGTAACTCTCATTTGTTGCCCACTACCATTACAAGTTGAACACGTTTTATAAGTTACTCCTTCTGCTTGAACTTTTCTACGAACTTTTACCTTCTTCTCAACTCCTTTAGCTATTTCTTCTAAGGTAAGTTTTACACGAATACGTAAGTTACTTCCTTTAACTCGTGCTTGACGACGATGACCACCGCCTCCAAAGCCTCCAAAGCCGCCACCAAAAGCACCTCCGAAAATATCACCGAATTGGCTAAATATGTCATCCATATTCATACCGCCGCCACCAAAGCCTCCGTGACCACCTTCAAAAGCTGCATGTCCGTACTGGTCGTAACGAGCTTTCTTATTCTCATCACTCAATACTTCATAAGCTTCAGCTGCTAGTTTGAATTTTTCTTCAGCATCTTTATCATCAGGATTCTTATCTGGATGATATTTGATTGCCATTTTTCGGTATGCTTTCTTTATTTCAGCCTGTGATGCCGATTTAGATATACCTAATATTTCGTAATAATCTTGTTTTGCCATAATTTTCAATGTTCAATTATCAATAAACAGTTATCTCAACTATTTTTATTAAACAACAACCAATAATTGTATTAATGATAATTGTTTTACGCTTGCCCCATTACTACTTTAGGGTGACGAATTATTTTATCTCCTAACTTATACCCTTTTTCAACACAATCGATAATCTTTCCTTTTAAATCATCTGTCGGTGCTGGTATTTGTGTAATTGCATCGTGAATTTCTGCATCAAAATCATCACCAGGCTTCACTTCTATCTCTGTTAATCCTTTTTGAGTTAATGTACTTTTAAACTTATTGTTAATAAGTTCCATACCTTTAAACAATTCAGTATCCTCAGACTTTTTAATTTCTGCCAAACCTCTGTCAAAATCATCCATAATTGGCAGTAAAGCTGTCATTAATTCTTGACTAGCAGTTTTAAAAAGTTCAATACGTTCTTTAGAAGTGCGCTTTTTATAGTTTTCAAACTCAGCAAATAAACGTAAATATTTATCTTTTTCTGCTTGAATCAACTCTTCTGCTGTTGGTTCTTCTTTTGCCTCAACCTCTTTATTTTCTTGAGTTTCTTCTTGATTCTCTCCTAACTCGCCATTTTTAACAGCGTCATTAATTTCGTCTTCTTTTGTATATTGATCTTTACTCATTGTAAATCGTTTCATGTATTTTACATCTTTTGACTAACAATAATACTGCCAATAAAAAAATAGTGTCATAATGACATTGTACAATATCCCTCTTATTTAGGACACTTAAATTTAACATATAAAAGTATGCTTATATTTTTTTAAGATATTTCAATACCATATCTTAGAAGAAATTTTTATTAATTAATTTAAAAACATTTAAGTCCCTCGTTATGAAGAAAAATTTTTTAAACATTTCAGGAGTTTCTATTCTTTCTAAAGAACAACAAAAAAGTTTAACTGGTGGTGCTATAGTTGACCTTAACAAATGTGGATGTGATTGTGCAGGTAGAGTCACAGGTCCTATATATTGCCAACAATATTTTGCTTGTACACAAGAATATACTTGTAATGAAGAAATCTAAATAATAATTTTCATTAATTATTAAAAAAAACAGCTACTTTGAAAGTAGCTGTTTTTGTTTGTTTTATAAAATTGATTGATTTATAAATCTTCTATTCTTTCAATTTTTGCTCCGATAGATTTTAAACGAGCCTCAATATCTTCATAACCTCTATCTATCTGTTCAATATTATTGATAATACTCGTTCCTTTAGCTGAAAGTGCTGCTATTAACAATGAAATACCCGCACGTATATCTGGAGAAGTCATTTTAGTAGCTTTTAACTGCGACTCAAAATCATGACCTATTACCGTAGCTCTATGAGGATCACATAAGATTACTTTAGCTCCCATATCTATTAGCTTATCTACAAAAAACAAGCGGCTTTCAAACATTTTTTGATGCACTAACACCGTTCCTTTTGCTTGTGTTGCTACCACTAATACAATACTTAATAAGTCTGGCGTAAACCCTGGCCAAGGTGCGTCGGCTACCGTTAGTACAGACCCATCAATATAACTTTGGATTTCATAACTTTCTTGTTCCGGAATATAAATATCGTCTCCTTTTTTTTCTAGTTGAATTCCTAACTTTCTAAATACATTTGGAATCTGCCCTAAATCATCCCAACTAACATTTTTAATTGTTAACTCAGAACGTGTCATAGCTGCCATACCAATCCAACTACCGATCTCAATCATATCAGGTAAAATAGTATGCTCGCAACCACCTAAAGACTCTACTCCTTCAACTGTAAGTAAATTAGAACCTACACCTGAAATCTTTGCTCCCATAGAATTCAACATTTTTGATAATTGTTGAATATACGGTTCGCATGCGGCATTATATATTGTGGTAGTTCCTTTAGCTAATACAGCTGCCATAATAATATTAGCGGTACCTGTAACTGAAGCTTCATCTAATAACATATCGGCACCTACCAATCCTGTTTCAGTTTCTACCCCGTAAAAATATTCTTCACGATTGTAACGGAATTTTGCTCCTAAATTGATGAATCCTTCAAAGTGGGTATCTAAACGACGACGTCCAATTTTATCACCTCCAGGACGTGGGATATATCCTTTTCCAAAACGAGCTAATAACGGACCAACTATCATTATAGATCCTCTTAATGAACTTCCATCACGCTTAAACTCTGCTGACTCTAAATAATTTAAATTGATATCATCAGCTTGAAAGCTATACGAATTTTTAGATAGTCTCTCTATCTTAACTCCTAATTCTCCTAAAATAAAAATTAGTTTATTAACATCAATAATGTCAGGAATATTGTTGATAATTACTTTTTCTGAAGTCAATAACACCGCACAAATAACTTGTAATGCTTCGTTTTTAGCTCCCTGTGGTGTAATTGTTCCTTTTAATTTGTGACCTCCTTCAATTTTAAATGATGCCATTTACTTTTTTCTGTATTTTGTGTTTGACTTTCCTTTTGGGTGACTTTTGTGTTGTCCTTGACTAGTACGCTTTCTTAATAAGCTTTTACTATCTGTTAAATCTTCTTCAAGACCTCGAATATCAATTCTTCCATCAGACAATTCATATAAATGATCAAAAATCACATTATCATCCACCGTGTCTTTATTCCAATTTAAATAGCATTTTTTCATATGGTTTGCAATGGTAAACACCAAGGCTTCTTTTATATCACCATCTTCCCATGTTAATGCAACATCAATCATGGTTTGGATATTAGTACCATAAAAACGGTATTTTGAAGCTGATTTAGGATACGCCATTTTTTCTGGCTTTTCAGTCAGTTCTTCCTTTGAAGGTGTCTCATACGGAGAATCTACATCTAACTTAAAATCAGACATGATATGTAACTGATCCCATAACTTATGCTTAAAATCGGGTACATCACGTAAATGTGGCTGTAAATTACCCATGACATCAATTATTGCTTTAGCCATAGTATTACGTTCTTCTCTATCTTCTAGAGCAACGCAATGATTAACCAGTTTTTGTATATGTCTTCCGTATTCTGGAATTATTAATTTGGATCTTTCTGAATTGTATTCTAAATCAAACGTCATTTCTCTATATTTTATCCATGCAAAATAGGTAATTATTATGAATTATCTATCCGATTACCCTCAATTTTGCAAATTGTAATAATAATTTCTTCTTGCCTGCTGTACTAAACTCTATTTCAGCTTTTTTATTGGGACCTTTTCCTTCTAATGCTAATACTTTTCCTGTTCCAAAACGATTATGTTCAACAATATTACCTACCGTAATTTCTCCATCAAACAAATTCATTTTCGGACTCAATTCTGAAACCTTTTTCATGTTCCCTTTTGGCGGAACCGCTGTTGGTTTTTCTTTCTTAGCTAAAAACTCTTTTCTTTTTTTCTGAATAGGCTTTTGAAAACGAATTTTCTTTGGTTCATCGTCAAACAGACTTGCATCTATAAACCTATTTGCAGAAGGCTCTGGTACTTTTGGCGTTAAATACTCTAAGTACTGATCGTCAATTTCTTCTAAGAATCTACTCGGTTCTCCATCCGTTAATTTCCCCCAACGATAACGTGTTTGTGCATAGGTTAAATAAGCTCCTTTTTCAGCTCTTGTTAAAGCTACATAAAACAAACGACGTTCTTCTTCTAATTCGCTACGAGTATTCATACTCATCGCAGAAGGAAATAAGCTTTCCTCCAAACCAACAATATATACATACGGAAACTCTAATCCTTTGGATAAGTGAATGGTCATTAATGAAACACGTGGTTCTTCATCTTGCTTATCAGAATCAAAATCGGTGGCTAATGCTACATCTTCTAAAAATGAAGTTAACGAAGCGTCTTCTCCTGTTTCAATTTTATCCGTAATAAAATCTTTTATTCCATTCAGTAATTCTTGTACGTTTTCAACTTTATTAACCCCTTCAGGAGTTCCATCTTTTTGTAAATCTTTAACTAACTGCGTTTGCTTTACCACCAAATCAGCTATCTCAAACGCATTTTTAGTCTGCGCTTCTATTTGAAAACGCTGTATCATGTTTACAAAATTCTGCAACTTTGTTTTAGTTCCAGAATTGATATTGATATCAATCGTGCTGATATTCTTTAAAATATCAAACATCGATTTTTTATAATGATTCGCTGCAATTGTTAATTTATCTATCGTAGTTGCGCCAATACCTCTCGCAGGGTAATTGATGATACGTTTTAAGGCTTCTTCATCATTCGGGTTGATTAAAATTCGCAAATACGATAGTAAGTCTTTAATTTCTTTACGTTGATAGAATGAGATTCCTCCATAAATCTTATACTTGATATCTTTTTTACGCAACGCATCTTCTATCGCTCTCGATTGTGCATTGGTACGATATAAAATAGCAAACTGATCGCTCGTTAGTTGATGATTCATTTGGTTTTCCCAAATAGATTGTGCTACAAAGCGTCCTTCTTCTCCATCGGAAATTGTACGCATTACTTTTACACTATCTCCTGCATCGTTTGCTGTCCAAATTTCTTTGTCTAACTTCGTTTTGTTTTTATCAATTACGCTGTTTGCAGCACGAACAATATTACTAGTCGAACGGTAATTTTGCTCTAATTTGAATGTTTTTACATCTGGATAATCCTTCTGGAAATTCAAAATATTTTGAATATTCGCTCCACGGAACCCATAAATACTTTGCGAATCATCACCTACCACACAAATATTCTGGAAACGATCTGCCAACGCCCGCACAATTAAATACTGTGAATGGTTGGTATCTTGGTACTCATCTACCAAAATATAACGAAAACGGTCTTGATATTTTGCCAATACATCAGGAAAACGTGCTAGTAACTCATTGGTACGCAACAACAAATCATCAAAATCCATTGCTCCAGACTTAAAACATCTATCTACATATTCTTTATAAATATCTCCAGTTCTAGGTCTACTAGCTTCTAAATCGGCTTGTTGTAAATCAGAGTTATTAAAATAGGCTCTAACCGTAATTAAACTATTTTTAAAAGACGATATTCTACTCAAAATTTGCTTTGGTTTGTATCGGTCTTTATCCAAATTCATTTCTTTGATAATCGCCGTTATTAATCGAACAGAATCTTGTGTATCGTAAATAGTAAAATTTGATGGATAACCTAATCTATCTGCTTCAGAACGTAAAATACGCGCAAAAACCGAGTGAAAAGTTCCCATCCATAAATTTTTAGCTTCGCTATACCCTACCACCTTACCGATACGGTCTTTCATTTCGCGCGCAGCTTTGTTAGTAAAGGTAAGCGATAAAATGTTAAATGCGTCCACCCCTTGCTCCATTAAATACGCAATTTTGTAGGTTAACACACGTGTTTTACCCGACCCTGCTCCGGCAATAATTATCATTGGACCGTCTTTTTGTAAAACGGCGGCTCTCTGTGGTTCGTTAAGTTGCTCTAAATAAGTGCTCAATGAAAAATAAATTGTAAGAATTTAAAAATGGGAAATTAACTATTCTTTTAGGTTTTTTAAAGATTCTAAGCCTTTTTTTATTCACGAATTTTATTCTCTTAAAATTCGATTCCCTACCCGAACAAACAAGTATTCGGTATATAAGCCGAATAAACAAATATTCGCTTTAAAACCCGAATTAATTTGTGTTTTCAATCTAAAAAACTATTTTTACTAAAATTTAACTGCATGACAAGTGTAATTACAGGAGACATTATCAATTCTAGAGATGTCTTAACTAAAACATGGCTCTCTGTGTTAAAGCAAAGTTTTAATACCATTGGAGAAACGCCGAAAACCTGGGAAATATTTCGCGGTGATAGTTTTCAAATTGAGATTGAAAATATTGCTGATGCCTTACTTTTTGCTATTGAGTTAAAAACAAGCATTAAAAAAATAAAAGATTTAGATATTCGTTTAGCTATTGGCATCGGTACTAAAAATTTTGATGCCGCAAGAATTACTGAGGCGAATGGTGAAGCTTTTATTAACTCTGGATATGCTTTTGATTACCTTCTTAAAAAACAAAATTTGGCTTTAAAAACGCCTTGGGAGGAAATTAATGAAGAGTTTGAAGTTTCTTTAGGATTGAGTTTACTCATCATGGATAATTGGACAGTGAATTCTGCCGCTTTTGTAAAAATGTATTTAGAAAATCCTAAGAGTACTCAAAAAGTAATTGCTAAAAAATTAGCCATCTCAGAAAGTAGTGCTAGTGAACGAAGAAAGCGTTCTGGTTTTGATGAAATTATGAAATTAGAAAAACGCTTTAGAACCCTTATGAATCAGAAACTAACCAACCTATGATACTGTTTTTAAAACTTTTAGTAGCTCATTTATTGGGTGATTTTGTTTTTCAACCAAAAAACTGGGTAAAAGACAAAGAGAAAAATAAAATAAAATCAACAAAACTTTATGCCCATATAGGTATTCATGCTGTATTGTTACTTTTATTCCTACAGTTTAACCCTATATATTGGAATGTATTTTTACCGGTAATTATTTCTCATTATTTAGTTGATCTTGGAAAATTATATCTTCAAAAAAAGAAGAACAAACGTTTATTTTTCTTTTTAGACCAGATTCTACATATATTCTTTTTAGGTTTAGCTACGTACATATATTCTCCTTTTAAAGTTAGTATCGACGCTATTTTAACCCAACAAAACTTATTACTTTTTGCTTGTTTAATTTTTGCCACTTATACTTCGTCTATTATCATAAATACATTAATTTCTAAATGGAATCCAGAAAAAGGTAATAAATCAATAGAACAATCGTTAGCTAATGCAGGGAAGTATATTGGATTTTTAGAACGCTTGTTAATTTTTATTTTCATTATTATTAATCAATGGGCTGGTGTAGGTTTTTTACTTGCTGCAAAATCAATATTTAGGTTTGGAGATTTAACTGCTTCAAAAGATAGAAAATTAACAGAATATGTGCTCATCGGAACTTTATTAAGTTTTGGATTGGCAATTTTAACAGGACTTGTATATTCGTATTATGGAAGATAAAATTTTAGAAGGATTAGCTTATGCCTTACCCGCCTTGGTTACTGGTGGCGTGGCATACCTTATTTTAGGTCGCTTTATTGAGCAAGACAACAAAGAAAAAACGTTTAATGCTTTGGTTGAAAAAAAACGCCAAAGTTTGCCTACTAAATTACAAGCATATGAACGTATGTTATTATTTTGTGAACGTATTAATCCTTCAAAATTACTATTAAGAGTAAACCCTATTGGAGATAAACCTGATGATTATTTACAACTTTTAATTGGTAATATTGAGCAAGAATTTGAACATAATTTAGTACAACAATTATATATTTCAGATGATAGTTGGAAAGCTGTTTTGGCTGCTAAATTAGCTATTATTGCTAAACTACGATCAACTGCAGAAACTGCAAAATCTGCAAAAGACTTAAGAGAAAATGTGTTAATTGATTACGCAAAACAAGAAAGTCCTGCCAATACTGCTATTACCTTCTTAAAACAAGATGTAAAAAACTTGATATAAAAAAAACCTCTATTTAGAGGCTTTTTTTATTTTAAATTCTTCAATATAAAATCAATTGTAGTATTGGTATTTGAATTTGCTACATACGAATCGGTAATATATTTCGCATGTTCAGCATACCCTTTATTAATCAAATACTCTATATCGTTTACATACTCTAACGATACTTTTCCTGTTAACAATACACTTAAGTCTTTTCCAGAGTGGAAATAGTCATATATTTTCTTTAAGCCTGTTAAATATAGATAGTCTTTTGTGAATCCTCCTCCTCTATGTATACGAGTCGTAATATAAAATGCTTGATTTCGTTCTAAATCGTAATTATTATGTAATAACCTGAAAGTTTTTGAAAACGAAGAACCCTTTACCAAACTATTTACAGCAATTACGCGGTACGCTAATTCTTTCAAACGTTTTATCGTCAAATTACCCGACATATATTCACTAAAAACAGCTAATCCTTCTTGTGTTTCAACATTATTAGGAAAACCATGAGAAAATATTTTTAACGGATGCAGCACACCATTCATTGTAGTTACCATATGCACTCCAATTTCATGGTTGGTTAAAATGCCCATTTCATTTTTTGAAAAGGTGTGATTACTATTTAACACTAATGTTTGCGTACTATTTAACACCATAGCAATAGCCCCCATAGTATCAGACTCTTTTATATTAAAAGAAAAATCATACCTATCAGCATATTCTCTAAACAGTTTTTCAGCTTCTTTTATAGAGTAGTTTGGTTGAAATATTTCTTCGGAAGTATCTTCAGCATCAAAATGAAGAATAAACTTTGCATTCTCTACATCTTGTTCTGTAGGTTTACCAAATGAACGTAAACTATTATAATAGAATCTCTTTCCTTCACCAACTGTTTCGATACATTGTACCATTCCTGAATAATAGTAGATAATTTCTTCGTATAAGCCACGGATTTTTTCATCTTCTATTAATTCTAAGGGAAGTGTAAAAAATTCTCGATGCAGCTTAAACTTATCAAAATCTCTTTTTGGATATTCAAAAACAGGGTCAGTTAAATATTTCGATTTAAAAAAGCGTTGCTTTTCTTCCTCAATATTAATAGGGTTTACGTAACGTAATAACTCTATTTTTTTAACGAGTTTATCTATTTTTTTATCTATATCAGCAATCGCTTCTGCGGTGGCATTAATTTCTTTCATTATAATTTATTAAAACGACTGCAAATTTATTGTTTATGCGTTTCATAAAATGATTGTGCATGCAATTTTAACTCCTTTTTTAAGTAGTTTTCTACTGCATTTACAACTTCTGGGTACGTGATTTGCGCTAACTCATCACAATACACCTTCGCTATTTCTGTTGCCAACACTAAAGTATTATCAAAGTTTTGGGTAATGTATTTTAAAAAATACCCATTTCCTTGAAAAGTATCATTGATTTTAGAAATCGATTTTATATCATTGGGTAACGGCATTTGTTCTAATACATCTCTCCATGCCTCTATTTCATTACCGAAACGATTGTTATCAACATTTGCAGTTCCTAAATTCCATATAGGCACCTCTCTATCCCAACGCTTCCAGTTATACGAATGCATATCATACACGATACAAGTACTAAACTTCTCTTCAATTTTTGAAATCAATGCATGAACAACTTCATAAAAATTGGCATGTTTAGCCAAACTTTTTGTTTTCATTTCTTCGGAAAGTGGTTGGTGCCACAACTGCTTACCCCAAGCATCAGTATAAATTGCTGTTTCAGGAGCGCGATTCAAATCATACTCAAAACGAGAGTCCATTCCTGCAATAACAATCGGGTGTGATTGTACCATTGCTTTGGTTTCTGGATCTTCCTCATACCAACGCTCATATTCAGTATGAATACAATTCTCCCACAATTCTTGTCTGAATTGATGTCCGTCATGAACCGCTCCGCATACATACGGAACATACTCTTCAATTTTTATAGTAAATGAATAATCATTAGAAACGGCTTCAAAAATTTCTTCTTTTTGAATTTTCTCTATAATTTCTGCTATCGAAAGTTTTTTCATCATGCTGCTATTTTTCAACAGGCAACTCTAATCTGCTACCCCACTCAGTCCATGAACCATCATATACACTATAATTTGTATATCCTGATACTTCAGCTCCTAAAGCTAAAATACAAGCGGTAATTCCTGATCCGCACGAAAAAGTCATGTGTTCTTTTTCAGGGTTTATTACAGAAAATAACTGTTGAAGTTCTGTTACTGATTTCATTTTTCCTTCAGACTGTAATATCCCATAAGGCAAACTCTTTGAATTCGGAATATGACCACTCCTAAGATCTTCTCTAGGTTCAGATTCTGTTGCATCAAATCGTCCTTTAGAACGTGCATCTAAAATCAATTCTTTATTATTTGAAGCTTCCAAAACTTGTTTGGTCACTCGCAACAAATTTTCTTGATACTCTGCCTTAAAATCACCTCGTTTGATTTTACTTTCTTCTTGAGGTTCCACTTCATATCCGGCTTCTTTCCATGCAGGCAATCCTCCATTTAAAACAGCAATATTCTTAAATCCATAAAGATGGAACAACCACCATACTCTTGGAGAAGAATATACACCTAAATCATCATATACTATAATACAACTATCGTTACTCACTCCTAGCTTCTGAGCTTGCTCTTCGAAATGCTTTAGAGACGGAATTGTATTCGGATAAGTTCCATTAACATCTAAAAAAACATTCTTTAAATCGAAGAAAATAGCATTTTTGATTTGCTGCTTTTCTTCTTCTGTGCCGTTTGTTGCTCCTACTTTAGGAATGGTTGCATCTAAAATGATTAGATTTTTCGCTTCTAAATTCTCCTGCAACCAATCAACCGAAACAATAGGTGTATTTATGTTAAGCATTGTCTACTTTACGTTTTAAATCGGTCATTCTTCTGAATGCCGCATTTTTTTCTAACACTTTACTTTCTAAAAAGTCAATTACCTTTTCTTGAATCTTAACTTTTGATACTTTATTGATATAAACGATTCCTCCTGGGCTCATTACATTTACTTCTACCAATTTACCTCCAATTACATCAATACCTACAAAGTATAATCCATCTTTGACCAATTTTGGACCTATCTTTTCACAAAGCAATTTTTCAGCTTTGGTCAATTTATGTTTCTCTACTCTACCTCCTGCTGTAATATTTGAACGGTGATCCTTATCTCCCGGAATACGCCTCATAGCCCCAATAGGCAAGCCATTTAATATTAAAATACGTACATCACCTTTATCAGCACCTTCTATATAATCTTGCAGAATAACATAATCGGAAGATCCATCACTTTTATTAATATAAAAATCTAATAACGAGTTAATATTCCCCATCGCTGACTTTTCTATTAAAATTACTCCTGAACCTCCATAACCATTCAAAGGTTTTAATATCATTTTATCTGACTCAGATTCTTCAATAATATTAATCAAATAATCTTTGTTCTTAGAAACGTGAGTTACTGGAATTATTTCATTATTTGGATCTTCAAAAACAGCCGTATACAATTTGTTATTTGCCTCACGCATTCCCTGTACAGAATTGATAACAAACACATCATCTTTAACCGAATCTAAAAAGTTTAGCATCAACGGATCTAGAGGCGGGTTTGCTCTCATAAAAATAGCATCAAATCCTGCTAAAGGAAGCATTTCTTCTCTAGTCGTTGCCTTTTTATAGTACGATTTTATGCTTACAGGCACTTTATCCATTCGTTCTATAATTGTACAAAAAGCATTTGTTACACTATTACGAATAGTTAAGTTAGATGGTGTACATATTGCAACTCCATGTCCTCTTTTAGCACACTCATGTATCAACGTTAACGTTGAATCTTTCTCAGGATTTATTTCTTCCCAAGGATACATTAAAAAGCAAATATTCATTTGGTTTAATTAATTTAAATCTTCTTTTAAAAATTAAAGCTAAAAAAACACCCATGATACATACACATCGGTGTTTATAAAGATACTATTTTATCTGATATTCTATATTATATAACCTCTTTGAGATGGTCATCCCAATTTTTCGGTTTAGGTTTTCTTAATTTTCCAACAGATTTTGCTACTAGAGTTGACACCGTTGCATCACCTGTTACATTAATTACTGTTCTACACATATCTAAAGGTCTATCAACAGCAAAAATTAAAGCTAATCCTATCGCTAATTTATCAGCTGGAAATCCTACAGATTCTAATACAATTACCAACATTACCATTCCTGCTCCTGGTACAGCTGCTGACCCAATAGATGCTAATAAAGCAGTAAGTATAATCGTTAACTGATCTCCAAAAGTTAAATCAAAACTCAATGCTTGTGCAATGAACACTGCAGCAACAGCTTGATATAAGCTGGTTCCATCCATATTAATAGTAGCTCCTACTGGTAACACAAAACTCGACACTTCTTTATCAACTCCTACATGCTCTTCTACACGTTCCATTGTAACAGGTAAAGTTGCAGCACTTGAACTTGTTGAGAAAGCTAATAATTGTGCAGGACTAATTTGTTGTAAAAACCAAAATGGATTTTTCTTCGTAAAAACACTTATTAGAATCATGTAAAATACAACTAGTATTAATAAACCACCTACAACAGTAAACGCATATTTTAATAAAGCTAATAACAAATCTGGGTCATTTGATGAGACTACTACATTAGCTAATAATGCAAATACCGCATATGGCGCTGTCAACATAATTAAATCTACCATCTTTAATACTACCTCATTTAGTGAGTCAAAGAATTTTTTTAATGGTTTTGCTTTCTTTTCTCCTACCAACAACATTGAAATTCCTAAGAAAATAGTAAAGAATATTACTTGCAACATAGCTTTATTATTACTCATGGCTTGCATAGCATTGTCTGGTACCATATCAACCATAAACTGCAAAGGTCCGCTCGCTTTTTGTTTACTTGCTTCAGCTATTTTAGCTTGAACGCCTCCACTATTTGCATATGTTTCTGTTAGTTTCGCAATCGTTTCTTCTGAAATTCCATTACCTGGTTGAACTATGTTTACTAATAGCAACCCTACTGTAATTGCTATAACTGTAGTACCTACATAAATTGTTATGGTACGTAATCCTATATTTTTAAACTTAGAAATGTCTTTTAAATCTGATATCCCTTTTACTAATGAGGCTATAATTAATGGTACTGCTATTAGTTTTAATAATTTTACAAAAATTGTTCCCAAAGGCTTTATCCAGTCAGCTACAAATGATGCTCCTCCATCAACAGAGGTCATTCCTAAACCAAATAAAATCCCCAAAATCATTCCTATTAAAATTTGCCAGTGTAGTGCAAGTTTCTTCATGTAATCTGTTCGTTTTTAAAAGGGTGTAAGGTAAAAAGAAATATTTAAAAAAAAGTGACCTTCATTTTGTAATTTGTGTCTAATTATCTAAACTTGAATACTAATCTTATCACAACAAAAAATGGCAGGAATTTTAGATTTATTAAATAGCGATTTAGGTAAAACAATTGTTTCTGGTGTAGCTGAATCAACAGGACAAGATACCAACAAGACAAGTAGCGTATTAACCATGGCACTACCTGTTTTAATGAAAGCAATGCAACGTAACACTTCTACTCGAGAAGGAGCTGAAGGATTAATAGGCGCCTTAAATAAACACGACGGAGGCATCTTAGATAATTTAGGAGATTTGTTTACTGGTGGTGTAAATACCGATATTTTACAAGATGGTAGTAAAATATTAGGGCACGTATTAGGTAACAAACAACAAGGAGTTGAACAAATTATTGGACAAAAATCTGGTATTAGTGCTAGTGCAGTAGCAGATATTCTAAAAACTGCTGCCCCTATTTTAATGGGAATATTAGGTAAACAATCTCGTCAAGAAAATGTGAGCACCTCTGATGATTTAGGAGGACTTATAGGTGGTTTACTTGGAGGAAACTCTGCTCAAAAAGAACAAAGCTTCTTAGAACAAATTTTGGATGCTGATGGAGATGGTAGTATTGTTGATGATGTAGCAGGTATGGTTTTAGGAAATGCTGACAAACAAAAATCTGGTGGACTATTAGGCGGGCTCTTAGGTGGTGTATTTGGGAAAAAATAACAGCATATTTTTATTAATAATGAAAGGGCTAACATTTGTTTGCCCTTTTTCTTTTAATTACTTTTGCACCGATTATTAGAATTCATGGAAAAATTAAAACAACGTTGGGGAATAGACAACAACTGGTCTTTAGTAGCAATTTTTATCGTTTTTGCTATTAATGGTTCTTTTGCTGCATGGATTGCTAAACCAATTACTAGTTTATTGGGGCTATCTCCCGACACTATGTCTCCATGGATATACTATCCTTTAAGAATCTTATTAATTTTCCCTATATATCAGTCTACCTTACCTTTGGTTGGTTGGTTATTTGGTCAGTTCAAATTTTTTTGGGCTTTTGAAAAGAAATTTTTAAGTCGTTTGGGATTAGGTTTTTTATTCAAAAGAAACTAGCCTCATCCAATTTAGCACTAACAATCAGTATTTTACCTTATGTTTTTCTTTAAGAAAAGCAGTATTTTCGTGTACAGATGAGATTTTTTCATCTTAATCTCATTCATTACTTCCCTCATTTTAAATAGAACTACGATTAACTAAATCTTTTTTATATGAAATCTTTACAAAAAAGAATTCTGTTTTCTACAGTAATTGTATGCTGTACACTATTCTTACAATCTTGTAAAACAGATAAGAAACAAACTCAAATCAACACCACACTAACAGAAGAAAAAGTAGAAAAAGAAAACGTAATTGAAATAATTACAGAAAACATGGACTTTCAAATGCCGGATACCATCCCTTCTGGATGGAATACTTTTCGATACTTTAATAAATCTCCACAAACTCATTTCTTTCTCATAGATAAGTACCCTGAAGGGAAAAACTCAGAAGATGCTAAAAAATTTGTTGCTCCTGTATTTGACAATGCAATGAAGCTTATAAATGAAGGAAAAACCAAAGAAGGATTTGCTGAATTTTCTAACTTACCCGAATGGTTTAGTAAAGTAGTTTTTTTAGGAGGTAGTGGATTACTTTCACCTGAAAAAACTGGAGAAACCACTTTACATTTGAAACCTGGAAACTACATGTTAGAATGCTACGTTAAAATGAGTAATGGTATATTCCATACTTCTATGGGAATGGTTAAAGATGTTGTTGTTTCTGATAAAAATTCTGAAAACTCTAAACCTAAAGTTGATGTTAACATCACTATTTCAAGTACAGACGGTATTGTTTTTAAAGATTCTATTTTTGCTGGAAAGCGTACATTTTCTGTTCTTTTTAAAGATCAAATCACATATGAAACATTTGTAGGCCACGATATTAACCTTGTTAAACTACAGCACAATACAAATCTTAAAAACCTAGAAAACTGGATGAATTGGGCTGACCCAAAAGGATTGATCGAACCTGCTCCTTCAGATGTTACTTTTTTAGGCGGAGTGAATGACATGCCAACAGGAAGTACTGGATATTTTACAGCTAAACTAGAAAAAGGAACCTATGCTCTAATTTCAGAAGTCCCTAACCCGTCTGCCAAAAACTTATTTAAAATTTTTAAGGTGAATTAAAATAATAAACTTAGTTTTCTTTTTTAACAATTTCATTGATATTAATTGGAATTGGTAAATCTACCCCTTCGTGTAAAAAACGTTTATGTACAGTTTCTTTTAAGGCACACTTTGTTTTAAACTCCTGAAAAGGTTCATTTAACCACACATATGCTCGCATATGAATATGATCTGGATGAATATCAATAACACGTACATCTACTTGATGGATATCTGCCATTACTTGTTCTGGAGTTCGATAATCTATTACAGTAGGCAGTTTTACTGCTTCTTCTTGAATTATTTTTCTTGCCAAATCAATATCAGCTTTAATACCTAGTTTAAAATTATTAAAACTTAAAATATGCGAATCTTCTATGGTATGATTTAAAATAGAATCGGTACTAATTACTGAATTTGGAATAATTAACCGTTTGTTCTCAAAATTATTAATTACTGTATGACGTAATGTAATATCTTCAACAATTCCTACGCGTGTTTCATCTAGTTTGATATAGTCTCCTACACGAAACGGACGAAAAATAACAATAAATGCCCCGGCTATTAAATTAGAGAGTGCTGCTTGTGCTGCAAAACCAATAATAGCTGCTAAAATACCAGCTCCAGAGAAAATTAAAGTTGCCTTACTTCTAAAAGCAGGCACTGTCATGATAATATATACAACACTTAAAAGACCAATGATAAAAGTTACAGAATTGCGTAAAAACTGAATACTTGTTCTACCAAAGCGATCTTCCTTTTTATGTTTAATTAACTGCCAAATAATAGCTCGTACTACCCTTGAAACTCCCCAAGCGATGAGAGTTACAAGTAAGATATACCCTATTATTCCGAAAAAGGAATTTAAATTGAATTTGTATGTTAATAATTCTTTCATTATAAAGAAAGATTAAATGCTTTTGTTGCATGAATTGTGGTCGTATCAAAAACAGGAATCTCTACATCGTTTTGTTTAATTAATAAGGGGATTTCAGTACATCCTAATATAACTCCTTCCGCACCTTCAGTACATGCTTTTTCTATAATAGCAAGATACTTTTCTTTAGTTTTTTCACTAAGAATACCTTTTGCTAATTCAGCATAAATAATATGATGAATTACATTTCTATCTTCTTGATTGGGTATAATCGCATCTATACCAAAGCTTTTTAACACATCTGTATAAAAAGTCTTTTCCATGGTATACTTGGTTCCTAATAATAGAACTTTTTTCAATTGCTTTTCTACAATTGCTTCTGCTGTTGCTTCTGCAATATGAATTGCTGGTATCGTAACTTCATTCCTTACTGCTTCAATACATAGATGCATTGTATTTGCACAAATTACAATACAACTCGCACCTGCCTTTTCTAAACTTGCAGCTGCATTGGCCATAATAGTATCTAAAACATCCCATTTGCCAGCTACTTGTAATGCTGATATTTCACCAAAATCAACAGAATTCACCAATACTTTTGCTGTATGTTCTCCTCCATACTTCTGCTGTGCTAAATCATTTAGCACTTGATAATATGTAATTGTTGATTGAGGTGTTATCCCTCCTATAAGCCCTATTATTCTCATTTAAAACAATGCGGTTTGACTTTCGTCATCCTTGCTTTTTTTCTTTTTTTGAAGTGCACGTTCAAGTGCCTTTCTAGCTTTTTCTTCTTTTGATTCTTCAAAATCTTTCTTTACCTCAGACACTTCTAATGGTAAAGCTTCTTCTACAATTTCTTCCTCTTCATTCACCTCTATGTCCTCTACCCTTTCTTCCTCTGGCTCTTCATATGGAAGTGATTCTAACAAATTAATTGTTTTAATCTTATCTGCAGTTAACTGATTTCCTAAAGCTTTAATTCCTTTAACTGCTATAAACTCTTCAAAGTTCACCTCGATATTTTCTAAACTACGTTTCGAAAAAAGAACCTCGGCCATCGGACGATAATCAGTAGCAATTATTTCTAACTTCGATTTTTCGTGTTCAGAAATAAAAATTTCTTCTTTATCAGGAGCTTCTATTAAAAAACGTTTTACAAAATAACGTTCTTTGTTTCCATCAAAATAAACAGCTGAAATCGGTTTTTTAGGCTTCCATTTCTCTAAGACAATCATATCATCTTCAAAATGCATCCCCAAATCTGGAGTTACCGCTTTAATCTTACCTGATTGTGTAGCGATTAAAATCTTATCTTCTGCTTTAAATTCTCCCAACAACTCTCCTCTTCCATCTACATTTAAACGTTGAACTGTATCGTCAAACCAAATTTTACGAGGTTTTAAAGTAGATACTCCTGCTTCTTTAAATTCAACTTTTTTAATAGCATATTTAGTTACCTGGTTACCACGTACGCTACGGCCTTTAATAGCTAAATCAGCAAAATCGATATCCCATTTTAACTTTTTAATACTACCTACCGCACGTAATAAAATAGTAACTACCTCAGCTTCTCCATTCGGGTTTGCAGAGAAATACAATACTTTAGATTTTGGATCCTCATTGGCTAAATTATACTCTTTATCGCGTGTAACCGATGTTACGTTAAAACGCTTCATGTATGACGCTCCTTTAGCTCCATCTCTATAAATCATGTTATATACGGTGCGTCTATCTTTCTTTTTGAAAATTGCAACGTGAATAATTCCTTTACCTACGAAAGTTTTAGAGTCTACTTTAGTCACAATCATCGATCCGTCTTCTCTAAACACTATCACATCATCGATATCAGCACAATCAGTAACATATTCATCTTTTTTCAACGATGTCCCTATAAATCCTTCTTCTCTATTTACATACAACTTAGAGTTACGCATTACTACCTTGGTAGCTACAATATCGTCAAAAATTCGGATTTCTGTTTTACGCTCCTTCCCTTTTCCGTATTTGGTTTTTAATTCTTTAAAGTAGTCGATAGCAAACTCTATTAAATTTGCCAAATGATGTTTTACCTCAGCTATTTTTTCTTCTAAGCTTTCAATAAATTGTTTTGCCTTGTCAATATCAAACTTAGAAATCTTTTTAATTCTGATTTCTGTTAAACGCACAATATCTTCCTCAGTAACTTCTCTTCTTAAATGCTTGATATGAGGTTGCAAACCTTTGTCAATAGCCTCAATTACCCCTTCCCATGTTTCAACTTCTTCAATATCACGATAAATTCTATTTTCAATAAAAATACGTTCTAATGAAGCAAAATGCCATTGTTCTTCTAACTCATGTAGTTGAATTTCTAATTCATTTTTTAATAATTCAACTGTGAAATCTGTCGATTTTTTTAGAATCTCAGTTACACCTATAAAAATAGGTTTATTGTCTTCAATAATACAACACAGTGGTGATATTGAGTTTTCGCAGCTAGTAAAAGCATATAACGCATCAATTGTTTTATCAGGTGATACGTTAGGTGGTAAATGCACCAAAATCTCTACTTCAGCAGCGGTGTTATCCTCTATTTTTTTTATCTTAATCTTCCCTTTGTCATTCGCTTTTAAGATACTGTCAATTAACGACGAAGTAGTTGTTCCGAACGGAATCTCATTAATAACCAATGTTTTCTTATCGAGAGCCGATATTTTAGCACGTACTCTAATTTTACCTCCTCTTTTTCCGTCTTTATAATCGGTTACATCTACGATACCACCTGTTAAAAAATCAGGAACAATAGTAAAGCTTCTTCCTTTTAAATACTTGATAGAAGCATCTATTAATTCATTAAAGTTGTGAGGAAGAATTTTGGTTGACAATCCTACCGCAATACCTTCTGCTCCTTGTGCTAATAACAACGGAAACTTTACAGGTAAGTTTACAGGCTCTTTTTTACGACCATCATAAGATGCTTGCCATTCAGTAGTTTTAGGGTTGAAAACAACATCTAAGGCAAATTTTGATAAACGTGCTTCAATATAACGAGATGCTGCTGCACGGTCACCAGTTAAGATATTACCCCAGTTACCTTGCATATCTATCAGCAATTCTTTTTGTCCCATTTGCACCATTGCATCGGCAATAGAAGCATCACCATGCGGGTGATATTGCATAGTATGCCCAACAATGTTCGCTACTTTATTGTAACGACCATCGTCTAAATCTTTCATTGAATGCATAATACGACGTTGTACGGGTTTGAAACCGTCTTCTATCGAAGGTACAGCACGTTCTAAAATTACATACGAAGCATAATCTAAAAACCATTCTTTATACATACCAGTAACTTTGGTAATGGTCTCAGCGCTTTCTAAGGGTTGGTTTAATTCTTCGTCGTGTCCGTAATTATTGTTTTCTTCACTCATGTATGAATGTTTAAACGTTTATTCGTTTAAGATTTATTTTTTATTGTTTTTTTCGCAAACTGCATTACAGCTATAAATAAGACTGCTGTAATTATACCTAAATAAGGTGATGAATTACTTTCAAAAGATAAATCACTATAGTTTATTTGGGTTAACCAAAAAACCAATATTATCGCAAAAAGAACTGATACTACATCAAAGATTTTTCTTACATTTTTCATACTATACTTCTTCTACGATATCTAACTCAACTTTTAAGTTGTTAATGATAAATTTTTGTCGGTCTGGAGTGTTTTTACCCATATAAAACTCTAACATTTGCTCTATAGACATTTCTTTATCTAACATCACAGGATCTAAACGAATGTCATCTCCAATAAAATGGACAAACTCGTTAGGAGAAATCTCCCCCAATCCTTTAAATCGAGTAATTTCTGGTTTTCCTCTTAATTTCTTAATTGCTGCTTGCTTTTCTTCTTCTGAATAACAATAAATGGTTTCTTTTTTATTTCGTACTCTAAACAGCGGAGTGTCTAGAATATATAAATGTCCTTCTTTAATAACTTCTGGGAAAAATTGTAAAAAGAAGGTGATTAACAGCAAACGAATGTGCATACCATCTACATCGGCATCGGTAGCTATTACAATATTATTGTAGCGTAAATCTTCTAACCCATCTTCAATATTCAGTGCTGCTTGCAATAAGTTAAACTCTTCGTTTTCATACACGATTTTTTTAGACAATCCGTACGAGTTTAGCGGTTTTCCTTTTAAACTGAATACCGCCTGTGTGTTTACATTTCGTGATTTGGTAATCGATCCACTTGCCGAATCTCCCTCCGTAATAAACAAAGTCGTATCTAAATAACCATCTTTTTTGGTATCGCCAAGATGAATACGACAATCACGAAGTTTTTTGTTATGTAAACTTGCTTTTTTTGCACGCTCGCGAGCTAACTTTCGAATTCCAGATAACTCCTTACGTTCTTTTTCAGCTTGTAAAATCTTCTTTTGAAGTTTGTCTGCTATCTCGGTATTCTTATGTAAATAGTTATCTAATTGTGTTTTTACAAAATCATTAATGTACGTACGAACGGTTGGTAAATCACCTCCCATTTCGGTAGAACCTAACTTAGTTTTCGTCTGACTTTCGAAAACAGGTTCCATTACTTTAATAGAAATCGCTGCGATGATAGATTTACGAACATCAGATGCATCAAAATTCTTTCCGAAAAACTCACGTACCGTTTTTACCACAGCTTCTCTAAAAGCATTTAAATGTGTACCTCCCTGCGTGGTGTTTTGACCATTTACAAACGAATGATATTCTTCTGAATATTGCGTTTTACTATGCGTCATCGCAATTTCAATATCCTCACCACGTAAGTGAATAATTGGATACAACATATCATCTTGATTGTTGTTGTCTTCCAATAAATCTTTTAATCCGTTTTCTGAATGAAACTTTTCTCCATTAAAAACTATGGTTAACCCTGGGTTTAGATATACATAGTTTTTTAATAACTTTATAATATACTCCGGACGATACTTGTAATGTTTAAAGATTGTATCATCTGCAATAAAAGTTACTTTGGTTCCTCTTCTACGTGAGGTTTCTTCTAAAAATTCTTGATTGGTTAAATTTCCTTTTTCAAATTCTGCAGTAGCCGATTTACCATCACGGGTAGACTCTACTCTAAAATAAGTTGACAAGGCATTTACCGCTTTGGTACCTACTCCATTTAGTCCTACCGATTTTTTAAAGGCACGTGAATCGTACTTACCACCGGTATTCATTTTCGATACTACATCGACTACTTTTCCTAACGGAATACCACGACCGTAATCGCGTACAATTACTTTTTCACCTTGTACCGAAACTTCGATCGTTTTTCCTGTGCCCATTACAAACTCATCTATAGAGTTATCGAGCACTTCTTTTATCAAAATATAAATTCCGTCGTCTGGAGAAGAACCGTCTCCTAATTTTCCGATATACATCCCAGGACGCATACGAATATGTTCTTTCCAATCGAGCGAGCGAATATTATCTTCGGTATATTTTGTTTCTTGAGTCATAAAAATAAAGGAAATTGAAGTCTCTGCTAAAATAGTGTTTACAACGTAAAAACAAAAAACTCTGTTAATTTAATTATCAACAGAGTTCAAGTTATTTTTCCTTCAATTGTTTGGCCTCAATTTTGCATAGTGTTCTTCCGTAATTTTCTGCTTTCTTCTTCAAAATTGTTTTAATTTCAGTTTTACAAACAGTAAGTCCCCTGCATGTTTTCTTCAAATGATAACGATTACTTGCCACACTTTTACATATGAATACTTTTTCTTCTTTTTTTTCTTGAAAGGCCATTAGTATTAATGTTGCAAATATGAGTAGTATGTATTTTTTCATTGTTCTTTAACTTTAATTAACCTTTTCTACCTCTAACTCTTCATAATAATCTATTGTTTTTAAAAGTAAAAAGTCTAACTTATAGATATCATCAATTTTCTCTATTTTTTCTCTAACCTCTTTTTTGTTAGCATCGAATAATCCAACATATTTAGTCTTCCCATTAAAGTGAAATCTACATAACGGTTTACGATTATTATCATCTAATAGAACTCCGAAATAGGATTGTGTATCTCTATAAGCCACTCTTTCTACTTGTATTTTTTTTCTCAAAATAGCTACTACTATTCTATACGCTTCCATTTCTTCTTCTGTCGTTACTATCTTACTTTCATTTTTCTGTTCAGACTCTATATTCTCCTCCACTAATTTTTCTTCTTCTTTGTTCAACGCACTATGCAGTCGATCATTTACTCTCTCGCTTATCAATTGATTAATCGATTTTGACACTAATTCTTTAAACTGTTCTAGAACTCTTTCTGTTTGTCTTCCTGAATAAACTCTTGAAGAGAAAAATCGAATAAAATCATTTTCAGGATCCACCAATTGGGTATTAAAAATCTTTTTTATCTCTTTAGAATATTTTAAAGAACTGGCATTATTAACTATTTGATCAATATCAAAATTTGATTTATGAAACTTTAGTATTTCATTAATTGTAGGCTCTTTCAACTTGGTAATATCAAACTCTAAAAATGGTTTCTCATCCATTTTATTTGTCGCTTCTAAATCAGTAAAAAACTTATATTCTATACCATTTGTTAAAAGTGCAAATCTCGATTTTGAAGTATGAAAATATCTGAATAATTGTGAATTATGTGTATTTAAATTTTCCTTCCAATGTTTACACTCTATAATTAAAATAGGAACATTATTTTCAATAATGGCGTAATCTACTTTTTCTCCTTTTTTTAATCCAATATCGGCTGTAAATTCTGGTACTACTTCTGTTGGATTAAAAATATCATACCCTAATATGTCTATAAAAGGCAACACAAAAGCTGTTTTTGTAGCTTCTTCTGTTTCAATTTGATCTTTTAATGTTGTAATCTTCTGAGAAAGTGCTTTTAGTTTGTTAGCTAGTTCCATTTCATAAGTTTTGTTAATATGCTACCAAATCTAAACTTACTAAAAAACAAAACCTTACGGTTTTCCGTAAGGTTTTAAAAAAAGTATATTTATATCTTTTAAATCAATCCGAAGTCTTTGGTTATAGCTATCAATTGAGTAGGATTATTGGCGTTAAAATTTTCTTTTAATAGTTTTAAGCGTTTTTCTACTGAACTTATACTACTTGGTTTGATGTTCTTGTTTTTTAACTCTCCGCTAATCTCTTTTTGATCCAATCCCTCAGCTAAATGTTTTAATAAAAACACATCGTAATCTGTAACTTCAAATGCTTCTTTATTTCGTAAGGCATGTGCTAATTGCGGAGTAATAAAAAACTCATCGTTATAAACAGATTGTACTGCTTTTTTGAGTTCTTTTTGTCCATGGTTAGATTTCCATACATACGCATTTACCTCTAATTCATTACATAGTTGTTGAATTCGGTACGGTTTGTCTTCTATAGAAAATACTATAGTTTTTAAATTAGGTTGCAATTTTTTTGCTTCAGCTATGAGATCTTCTCCTGATTCTAATCGTTGTGGATTAACATTATCTTTAAATGATAGATCACTTACTAATAAATCAAATGGCTCTTTATCTAACCATGCCTTTTTTAATTTTAAATAAGCTTCATCACAGTATTGTGCGTATTCTATAGTAGGTATTTGCATGTCTTCTAAAGCTACTTTAATTCCGCTTGACATGAAATCGGCATCTTCGGCTATCAATATTTTTTTGAACATAACTACTTTTTAAATTGAAACTTTGCTTGAAATCCTTTTTCTTGCTTTGATTCAAAAGTAATAATCCCTCCTACCGATTTAATACGGGTTTCCATATTTTGTAAACCGTTTTTTATTGATAGGCTCTTAACTCCTTCTCCATTATCTTGATATACAACAGATAACATTTTTTTAGACAACGAGAATGTAATAAGCACCAAGCTTGCTTCACTGTGTTTTTTCATATTTACCAAGAGTTCTCGTAACACTCTGTATAATACTATTTGCTTTTCTTTTGGCAACTCATTTACTACTACTTCTTTCAATCCTTTATGGATTACTTTACAAGTATCATTTGTAAAATCTATAAATAACTGCTTTAAAAAACTCTCAAAATGTTCTCCTGTAAGTACTGGGCTATTCTCATGAGAAATATCTCTGGTTTGAGCGTATATTTTTTCTACCCTTGCTAGTAGTTTGGTATCTGTTTCTGCTTTATTTTGTAAAGTATTCATTACTGCATACACATCGTTTGCTAATTCATCGTGTATTTTTTTAGACAAACGGGTTTCTGTATTATATACTTCTATGGCTTTTTCTTTTTTAGTTTTTTCTCTTTTATAGAAGAAGTATACTATAGAAGTTACTATGGTAAGAATAGCTGCAAAAAGCCAGAGTTGTTTTTGTGATCTTTGTTGTTCTAAACTAAAGTTTGATTCTGCTAACCGAGCTTTTGCTTCTAATTTTTTTCGTTTTTCTTCCTCTGCATCATATTTTATTTTTGCAAACTTTATTTTCTTTTTTCCTTCTGACAGTTTTATACTATCCTTTAATTCCTTTAGCTCTTCAAAATAAACACTTTGTTTAGAACTTGGATAAAGTACTAATTTATTTAACGCTTCTACTCTACTCCTTATACTTTTTTCCTTAACTGCATAATAATACATCTTTTCAGCATTCTTATATGATTTAAATTTATCTACTTTAAAATAATAATTAGATAAGTTTTTATAACTGGATATTAATCCTACATAATCATCTTCTTTTTTTCTTAAATCTCTTGCCTTTATGAAATCTTTTAAAACATTTTCATCTATTTTGTTTTCCCATTTAATTCTTGCCAAATTATCTATAACTTTAGATTTTGTATTTCTTAAATCACTAAAATCAGTAGTATCTAGTAAGTTCTGATAAATAGTTAAAGCCTTTTTATAATCACCATTATAGCCATATGAATTGGCCAAGTTACTGTAGAATTTAATCAAATTACTTTTATTATTTGGTAACTCTATTGCTTTTTTATAATATTTAATAGCATCTCCATAATTAAGCCTTTGTTTAGAGTTTATGGCTAAAGAATTGTAAACCATTCCCTTGTATTTGTTTTCATTTTTACTCAAATACCTCAAAGCCTCTACAGCTGCTGAATCACTATCACTAAAGTTCTCAAAACTTGATAAAATAAAGGATATATTAATTAGACTTTTAGAAACTCTTAAACTATCTTTTAATTTCAAAAAATAGGGTATAGATTTCTTATAAAAATAGTATGAAGAATCTTTTTTTTTATACTTTTTATAGTAGATACCTTTTCTCTGATATGCTTTACCTATGTAAAGAGAATCATTATTCTTTTTTGATAATGCTAAATATTCGTCTAAAAATTTTAAGACACTATCTTTTTGTTTTATTTCATCATAAAGTTTTATTTTTTTAAAAATGCTCTTATACTCATTAGGTTTATTTTGGCATAACAACTTATTCGGAGCAAAAACTAAAAACAGAATGATTAGATTTTTTTTCATTCTACTAATATAAAAAAAGGCGCATTATATAATGCGCTTTTTTCTTTAATCTTCTTCATCATCCTCCACTGGTGTCGGATCTTCCTCCCCACCTGTATCAGTTGTTGTTGTCTCCGTAGAGTTAGTTTCTGGTACTACAGTTGTTGAATTTGTATTTATAGTATATAATCCATTTGTTACTAAAAATGTTATGATTAATAAAACCTTGTTCATTTTATTTTCTTTTAAAAATTGATAAAATTTATCCTGTCCAAGCACTTTGCTTAGGTACAGTTACACCTTGTGGGTGTAGAATTTTTAAAAGAGGTGCGCATCTCTTTTGCGGGAAGTGAAGATGAACATCGGTGTTTTTTAGTAGCTCCCCCTCTAAGAAAATCCACTAATGTTTATCTTATAATTAGAACCAATCAATTGTTTTGTTTTTTCTCTCTCGATTAATTCTGATGCAAATATTGGCAATGAAAAAGGTTTAAAATGAACCATTATTTAACCAATTTTTCTCCATATTGTATTTGTGCACATTATGGTTAACCGTAACCAAAAAGTGACCACTTTGGATACTTTTGGCCAAACACCAAATAACCATGATTAAACAACTTATAACCGATTTTTTTAATGCTATAGAGAAAAATGAGTATAAAACCAATAAAAATGCGAAGGCTGTTTTTTGGGCTAATGAGTTACAAGAAGTAGGCTATAATGATGAAAACTATATTAGTGAACGAAAGGCTAAACGTTATTATGAAAAGTATGTGGAAGAAAAAGAAAGAGTAAGTGTTAGTTTACCTAATAGCTACCAAAGAGATTTCATGGCTAACTACCTAAACTATGAGGGGTATGAAGATTATGTTAATAAACATACTTCCTCTAATAAGAAATCTTCTAAAAAAAATAATACGTTTGATAATAACGTTGGGGATACTTCTAGTAAAGGGAAAGTAAAAAAGCAAAAATCTATTATTGTCGTGGGGATTATTATAATTGTCCCTTTTTTATTTATTTATAGAGAATCATTCCTTGATAGTGGTAATTGTTTCGTTTGGAAAAAAAACCATTATAAAAAAACTTCTTGCACTACTGAAAATTCCATAAACAATAATATATTTTCTATAAATATTAATTCTTTTAAGAAAGTAATTCTTACTAAGGATATGGAGTTTTTTACTAACGGTAAGCCGAATTTTTGGTATGGAAATAATACGAAAGGAAAACGAGAGTTCTTTACGGCTAGGGGTGTACATCCTGAAACTTTAAAGGAATTAAAACCCATTACTGAATATATTTTAGAAAGTGAAGGGTTTACTATAACAAAAAGCGCTGTTGAATAGCTATTCAACAGCGCTTTTTTTATTCTTTAGCTTATTTAATTGATTAATATCTTCTGAATTATTCTCTGCTCTTTTGTTTCTGTTAATACAAAATATACTCCTGGTATTAAGTTCAAATTATAATCAACCTTATATTCATTAGATCCGTTCATAATTTTAGCATCTACTAAATTACCGCCTAACATTTCTAAAATCTTTATACTAACTAAATTTTCTTCTTTTAATTTAATATCAACCCTAAATTTACCTGAAGAAGGATTTGGGTATATCACCAATTCTCTAATCATTGGCGATACATTATTTTTTTCTTCTCCATCAACTTCTACCTCCCTATCAATAACAATTATTTTCTTTGTTTTTAGTGCTTCACAATTTCCTATTCTAGTTAACATTGTTATTTCGTATTCTCCTTCTTTTTCAAACTTTATTTCTGTATAACTATCATTACTTTCATTAATAATTGCTTCACTTGGTAATATCCATTCTACCTCATCTGGTGTTACATCACTAATATTTACTGCTACAAAATATTCGTTTGTAAACACCTGTGTTGATACTGCAAAGTCTGAAGAAATTTCTTGTTTTGAACGTTTAATCTCAATACTATCTTCTATCTCACATCCTTTGCTATCTTTTGCTATTACCGTGTAAACTCCTTCTTCTTGAACTTCTACAATAGCTTTATTACTTGTAAACCCACTTGTTGAACTCCAACTATATTCAACCCCATCTATTATAGTAGCATCTAAAATATAAGTTTGGTCTACACATAATGTTACATCATCACCTAAATCTAACGCTATCTGCTCTGGATCTTCAACTGTAAAAGATTTTGTTATAAAGCACCCCTTACTATCTTTTATTTCAACACTATACTCTCCTGAAGTTAGTCCAGTGACTACCTTACCTGTTTTAGAATTGCTCCAAGTGTATTCATAAGGTGGTGCTCCTCCAATAACCTCTAGTGCAATGCTACCATCATTACCTTGAAAACAAGTTGGTTTTGTTATAGTTTCACTTACTATTGATATCGCTTGTGGTAATGTTAACTTGATTGTCTCTGATGCTCTACAACCATTTGCGTCAACAACAGTTACATTATATTCTCCTATAACTACATCTTGTAACATAGCTTCGTTACTTCCTGTATTCCATAAATAGCTATATGGTGCAGTTCCTCCAGTCACTATTGTATTGACAGTCCAATCATTTCCTGTTCCGCATAAAGTATAATCTGAACTTAATTGTAATGCTAATACTTCTGGTTCTTTTAAATTATATAAAGCACTTTTTACCTTATTTCCATTTGAGTCTTCTACCTCAACATAATACGTTCCGTATCCTAATCCTGAGACTGATGATAATGTTCCTATCTGTAAAGGACTACTTAATTCCTTATACCATTTATACGTGTATCTTCCTACTCCTCCTGTAACTTTGGCTGTTAAAGCTCCGTCTTCTTCTCCTTTACAACTAATCACTGAAGTTCTTACTATATCTACTTCTAGTTTTAATGGTTGATTTACTATATAATCTTTGATTAAAACACATCCTTTATTATCTGTTGTAATTAATTGATAATTACCTGCTGGTATAGATGTTATTTGATTAGTTCCTCTTAAAATTGTTGTTCCTGAACCTTCTTTCCATTCATAGATATAAGGTGGAGTTCCTCCTACTACATCTACAGAAATTGATCCGTTTGATAATCCAAACCCTGTAACATCTTCTACCAATTCATTTGAAACTGACAATGGTAATGGTTGAGTGATTTCTATTGTAAAGTCTGAACTACCATCTGTATTTAATGCTAAACAGTTGTTCGCATCCCTTACTTGAAGTGTATAGACATTCTTCTCTAAATTATTAACCCTTATAATGTTACCTCCTACACTTGTCCAATCGCTAAAGCTTGATACATCTCGATATCTAAATTCATAGTTCCCTGTACCTCCTTGAACTTCTACTTCAAAACTTCCATCATTAGCATTGAAACAATTTAAATCTATTTCTTTAATTGCTAACTGAATTTCTGTAGGCTGCGAAACTATAAAAACGGAACTTCTTTCCTCTATTCCTTCTGCATTACTAACAACTACATAATAATTACCTGCTGAAATGTTTTTAAGCTGTTTTTCTATGCCTAGAAGCTCATTATTGTCTGCATTATACCATGCATAATTGTTTCCTCCTACTCCTCCTACAGTAATCACATCTAAAATACCATTTGAAGCATTATGACATTTTACTTCTTGTACCTGTGTTATTTCAACTAATAATTCTCCTGGACTTGCTAAATTGTATGTTTCTTCAATTACACAGCCTTCAGCATCTTTTATTTTAATTGTATATATACCTTCGGGTAGATTTTCTATTTTATCAGACAAATCACTTGACAATTTTGTAGAAACTATATCTCCTTTTTCATTCTTCCATTCAAATGAATAAGGTGCTACTCCTCCGACGAAAATAACTTCAATACTACCATCATCTACTAAATTTGATGAAGGTCTTATTAATTTTACATTCGTTATATCATACTTTTCTGGTTGATTGATTGTTATCTCTTTTGCTGTCGTACATCCATTCTTATCAGTAACTACAACTGAGTATGTACCTGAAGATAAGTTTTCCACTTTTCGAGCGTCTAAACTTGTATGATTCCAACTATATGTATAAGGTGCTACTCCTCCTGAAACAGTTATGTCTATATATCCGTCCGTACCTCCATAGCATGCAACATCAACTTTATTTATTCCTGTAATTTCAAGTAATGATGGTTCGGTTAATTCATATTCTTTAGTGGCTGTATTTCCGTTTTTATCTGTAATTGTTACTACATAAATTCCTGCTCCTATATCCTGAAGTACATTAGTAGTACTTAATACTGTTGAATTTCCTTTTAACTTCCATGAATACATATATGGTGTTACTCCCCCATTAACTTCGGCAGTTAGTATTCCTACTCCATTTTTACATAAAATTGAAGTCTCACTTACATTTACTGTCAACAATTCTGGTTCATTAACTGTATATGCTGTTTCTACTAAACATCCTTTAGCATCCATTACTTTTACCGAATATTCTCCTGCTTTAACTCCCGATAATTTAGAGGTTGTACTGCCTTGTACAATTCCACTTGAATTTTTCCATTCATAAGTATAGTTTGGCGTTCCTCCAACAACATTTATGCTTATTTCTCCATTTGATAATCCAAAACCTGTAACATCTTTTATTACTGAATTATCTATAGCTAAAACTGTTGGTTCTTGAATTGTAACTTTTCTTGTTACTTCACATAAGTTTTTATCTCTAACAACCACTTCATATATCCCAGCTTGTAAAGAGTTTAAACTACTACCTATTGTTCCATGCTTCCAACTATATGTATATGGTGCAGTTCCTCCTGAAACACTTACGTCCAAGGAACCATCTGCTCCTCCATTACAAGACACGTCTACTTTAGTTATTCCTGTAATTTCTAATTGTAGTGGTTCTGTAACTTCATACTCTTTCGTAGCAATATTACCGTTTTTATCTGTTACTGTTATTACATAAATTCCTGCACCTATATTACTAAATGTATTATTGGTACTCAGTTCTACTGCGCCTCCTTTTAATTTCCATGAATAACTATATGGAAGCACTCCACCACTAGCTTCAACTGTTAAACTTACAGTGTTATCTCCATAACAAAGAATATTACCTTGTTGATTTATGGCATCAATTACTAATAACTTTGGTTCTGTTACTGTATAACTTCCAGTTGTAATACAACCATTAGTATCTTTAACAGTTAATTCATATTCTCCTGCCGCTATATTTTCAAATGGATTGGTTGTTCCTAAAATAGTAGTACTTCCTTTTTGTCTCCATTCATATGTATAGCTTGGTGTTCCTCCAACAACATCAATAGATATACTTCCATTTTTTGTTTCAAAACCTGTTAAGTTATTTACCACATAATTAGATATCTCTAACACTGCTAAAGGCTGTTCTATCGTAAAGTTATTTGAAGTAAATGTACATCCATTACTATCAGTAACTTCTACGTAATAAGCCCCTTCTCTTAAATCTGTAATATCTTCCGTAGTTTTATTAAATGTTGTGTTATTGGTACTCTTCCAAGAAAAACTGTAGGGTTTAGTTCCTCCTAAAATAGTAACATCAATACTTCCATCTCCTCCTCCAAAACAACTCACATTTGTACTCGACGCTAAATTGACTTCAATTTTAGCTGGTTGATTAATTGTGATCTCTTTTTGTGTAGTAGCTCCTTTTATATCATTTACTACCACTCTATAACTTCCTGCTTTTAGGTTGTTTATTTTATTTTGTTTTAGATCTGAATTTAATAAAACCGGTGTCCCTGAAGTTATATCGTACCATTTATAATCAAAATCAATTGGAGTTGAATATATTGGATATCCTCCTGATACCTCCGCTAGCAGTTCTCCAGTTTCATCACCATTACATAAAATAGGTTTTGTTAGTTTTATGTCCACTTGAATAGGTTGTGGTTCCTTTACTTCATATGACTGGGTTATTTCACAACCTTTTGCATCTCTTATAACTACATGATAAATTCCTGCGAAAAGACTATTTATGTCTTTAGTATTACTAGTAAAAGAAGCATCTCCTTCTTTTGTCCATTTATAACTATGCGCTCCTTCACCTCCTGAAGTTTCAATTGTTATAGCTCCTTCATTATTCCCTGCTACTTCACAGTTTGTTATAGAAAAGCTATTAATAATTATTTGTGTTGGCTGTTTTATCGTGGTGGTCGCTGGTGTATTAACTATACATCCATTACTATCTTTAATCCAAACAGTAAAACTTCCAACTGTCAATCCATCAATAGTATTATCAACTAAGCTATTTACTGCTTGAAATGATGTTTGATCATCAATAGAATATTGATATGGTGGAGTTCCTCCTCCAATGGCAAGTTTTATTTTTCCATCCTCAGCTCCATAACATGAGATATCTGTTTTAGTTATGTTTAACGTAATAGCACTAGGCTCTGTTAATGTTATATTTTTAGAAATAGTGGTAAACCCATCATTAATGGTAACTGAATAACTACCTTGACTAATATTAGTCAATTGATTGGCTGTTTTTCCTATTAATTCTGTTCCTCCCCTAAACCATTTATATGAATAACTATTTGATCCTCCTGATGGATTTACTATTAATGAACCTACTCCTCCTTTACAGGCTATCATTTTACTAATAGTCAGTGAGGCTAATAATTGTGGATTTTCTCTTACTTCTATTTCATTAGAAGTTATCGTGCATCCATTGTTATCCCTAATAGTAGCTATATAAAACCCTGCTCTTAGCCCTGTAATTAGGCTTCCTGTCCTAGAAAAAGAAGTATCATATTTCTTTCTCCACGTTACAGTGTAGTTTGGAACTCCTCCATCTATGGTTAATGATATTTCTCCTTTAGCTTCTCCGAATACATTATTATGTTTTACAGAATTACCAATAATTTCAATTGGCAAAGGCTCTGTTATTGTTATTGACGAGGAAACTCTAGATCTACAAGTTGTTATATTTCTATCTCTTACTATAAACCTATACCCTATACTACTTGCTGGTAACGAAAACACATTACTATCTTGCCATAAAATTCCTGAGCTCTTATATATCGCATATTGATATACATTTGATTTTCCTCCAGTAGCCGTAATACTTACAGAAGCCCTACCTCCACTACATTTTATTGGAGTTGCTAAACTTACTCTTGAAATAGTTACCTCTGATTGTTGTATTACTGCTATAGATTTTTCTAAACTACCTTGTTTACTGTCTTTAACCAAAACAGTATAGTTTCCTGCTTCTATATTAAAAGAAGCACTATTTGTTCTTCCCGTCAATGTGCTTAGTACTGTTGAGCCTCTTTTTAAAATAACAGTATAGTTAGGATACCCTCCTGCAATACTTGTTACATTTATTGTCCCTTTACCTTGATAACAATCTGGTTTTACTGAACTAACAGAAAATGTAATTGGTTTTGGGTCTATAATCTTTGGTAGTGTATACTCTTGTGTACAATTATTTTTATCTGTATACCTAATTTTGTGAGTTCCTGCTGGTAAGTTAGGTATTACAAAACCACTTACATAAGCTCTACCACTTTTAATATTAGTAGTGCTTCCATTCAATAAAACTGTATAATTGTAATAATTACTAAAAGGCGTACCTCCACTTACACTATTAATTTTTATAGACGCATCATTGCTTCCTACTGCGCTAGGATGCGTAACTGCATTGGAAGGTAAAATATGTGTTATTTTATTTTTTCCACTTATTGTTATTGATTGTGAAGTCTTATTTTTATCTATACAACCTTTAGTATCTTTTATTCTTACTACATAATTAGCTGGTGATAATCCGCTAATTGTAATTTGACCTGAAAACGTTGAAGAACTCCAAGTAGATCCATTATTTAAACTATAGTAAAAACTACCTGACCCACCAGATCCCGTAATTTTTATTTTTCCATCTTTACTACTATAGCATGTTTCATCTTGTATCTTTGATGCACTAAAAACTACTTTTGGAGGTGACTTTATTTGAAAATCATACGAGTATTTTTCACACAAAGGAGAACCTGTACTTCTATTAAATCCAGTTACCTCAACCCTATAATCTCCCGATGTTAAAGTTCCTGATGTTGGTCTCCAATCATACATCCAGTATCCTCCTGAACTTACAAATGAGGTAATTCCTGTATTGTTATCAACAGCAACATATTCATTTGTTAATGTTTTCTTCAGAAGATTAAAATCTATTTTCTCATGACTAAAAATTTGCCTCGTAAAATACAGTTTAAAGTCTGCATCTGTACTATAAGAACAAGTAGGTTGTTTTATTGTTGGCGCTTTTGCTATCTGGGGTGCATCGGGTAAAAATTGTACTGTAACAGTATTTGTTGTAAAGGAGTTGTTACAACTTGGCTTTACACGTATGTTAATATTTTTAGTTAATGCTTTATTTCTATCTGTAGCGGAAGAGTACAAATTAGCTAACTTTAAATCAATTGTAGCTTGCCCCGTTTTATTCGTGATAGTTCTCCAAACACTTACTTGTATAGTTTTAGGGCCTGTGTAATTATTTAAATTCCTTTTTGCCTCAAATACAGCCATCATAAACCCTTCACATCTATCAAAATCCCCCGTTCTTCTAACACAACTATCATAAGCTGACTCTGCAGACGATACTGCGTTTAACAAAGCTTGATAGTCAGGATGTGTTCTAGTCTCTGTATTTACAGGGTCATAGAATTCCCATACATACACACTTGATGTAGGCATAAAACCTGAAGTTGCTTTAATTCTAACCGAACTACTTGCACAAACCGTTTTTACTCTTGAAGTACTTGACCCATCAGGATACGATAGAGAAGCATTTGGTTTTATAGAGATTCGTGCCCAACCTCTATTTATGTCACTTCTATATACTTCGTCTTTCTGATATTGTTTATAAAAACATGGTGAAGCTATATCTACCTTAATCTCAGATTCTTTAGAGCTTTCACATCCAAAAGTTCCATTTCTTCTAGTGATTGTATGAAACTCTACTTTCGTTACTTTTTTAGATACATTAAAAGTGTCTTCATGTGAATAGCTTTGATTAATAAAGCGTAATCCATAAATCGCAGGATCTCTTAAATATTTTGTCGTTCCATCAGAGAAAAACATTTTTATTCCTCCTAAACCATTTTTGTTAGAACCACAAGAAGACCTTCCTTGACCTATATACCCTTCAACTTTTATGGTATACGTTTGAGCTTGTGATATAATTGAAAAAAATAAGAATAAAATTAAGAGTATATTTCTTTTCATATAGCTTTCTTTTAATAGTTTATTCCAATTTTGTTAAGCGGAGATTTTGCTCCTGACTCAAAAATTGCTTGAATTAAAAATGTATATTTTGTATTTATTAATAAGTTTCTATCTTTAAACTTATTAGTATCTGCTTTAAAGACTTTATACATTGTTGGCTTTTTTCCCTCTTCAGCTTTGTATAAAACAAACTCTTTAGTATTTGTTTCTTTATAATTCCAATTCAGCTCAATATACCTCTCTTCTCTATTTACATACCCTGTAAATCTTTCTATACTTGGTTTAGGCGAATTATCTAAAACTGTTATTTTTAAAGGTGTTATAGGTTCCGATTCAAGTCCCGATTCATCTATAGTTAAAGCCGTGTACAAATACGTTTTTCCAATAACTCCTGTTTCATCTATAAACTTATTTTGTAATAATGGTAAACTCTTTAACATTTGCCATGGCTCTTTCACTCCTTTTTCTTTTCTATAAATTACTGTAGATTGAGCATCATTACTAGTACTTGATATCCACTTTATCTCAACTCTTCCTTTATCTGATTTGAACGAAGTGAAAACGGGTGCAGTTGGTGGTACTATATCGGGCCTATTTAATTCTAAAACCTCAGAAAATTCTGATGGATTATATCTTTTATCAAAAGCTTGAACTTTATAATAAATCTTTTTATTTAATGTCTTAATGTTAATGGTATCAATAAAAGCACTATTAGGTGTAGGTTCAAATGTTACTTGAGTAAATTCATCTGTTTTCAAATTAGCTTTAAATATCCTATATCCTAAAAAATCTATTTCAGTGTTTTGTTTCCATTGTAATCTAACTACTCCAAGGGAATCTATAGTTCCTTTTAACATAATTGGTACTGCAGGAGGAGTACTATCATCAGGTTGTACCATTTTTGGAAAAGATTCTCGGGTACCTCCATCGTTACCCACAGCTACAATTTTATAATAATTTATAGCTTGTAAACTTTCTAGTTTAACACTTCGTTTATTCTTTGATATGTTGTCTTTTACAGTAATATATTTACCTTTTGGGGTATTAGATCTAACTAGTTTAAACTCACTAAGCGTGCTAATACCTTCTGATGGAAACTCCCAACTTAAAACTCCTTCTTGATTATTCAATTTTATATCTGTAATAAATGGAGTATGGGTTAATGGCTTTATTCCTTTACCTGAAACAACTTTTGAGTATGGTCCTTCAATGCCGAAAGGAGATATTCCTTTAATTCTATAAGAATAGGTTTTATTGTTTTGTGAAAGGCTATCTATATACATCATTCTATTTGATGGATTCTTTTCTTTTTCTCCTAAAGTAGCTACTGGTGTACCTAGTAGTTTTTTAAAAGTTTTTCCTTCATCCTCAGATTTTTCAATAATGTAATTGGTATAGTACCTTTTTAAAATCGCTTGATTCCAACTTAGAATAACTGTTTTATCTTTAAAAACCCCAACAAATTCTTGTGGCTCAGGTAGCGGTTTTTTATCTAGTAATCCTAAATATACCCCTCCTGATTTGATCAAGTCTTTTTTCTCTTGTGGTAAAGCTACTCGTATGGTATATAAATAGCGTTCTGTAGGTTTTACCGTATCGTCGATAAAAGCCAATCCTGAAAACTTAGCTACTTTAAAGTCTTGATCGGCTGCATACAGAGCAAAAGTAAACCTCTGTTCTATTACTTGTGCCTTATTTATAATACTCAGTAATCCATCTCCTCCTTCATTCATTTCTACATCAAACTCCTCTCCATATAAGGCTTGCGCAGCTAATGCAGCATAATTATTTTCCTCTGAAAACTCTTTCCATTCCATCATTGGATAAGGCTTCAAAGGAATGGGAGTTAATTGCTTTATTACAGGCGTGGATAGTATCTCTTTATCAACTGCTATTGTTTTTCTTTCAATTATATAGCCGTATTTATTAGCATATTTCCAAGCTGTTGGGGTCGTTACTCCCCAACGTAATAATATTTTATTTTCAGATACTGTTGCAATTGCTTTTACCTCTGCTTTAATATTACCTATTTCTTTTTGGGCATAGGTTTTTACTGTAATACCCAACATCAGAAGCATAAAGATGATAGGTGTACTCTTCTTCTTAATCATTTAATGGGTTTAAATATTTTAATGAATTTATTCTGCTCTTTTTTACCTGACCTGGTAATACGTATTGTAACGTTGCTTTATATTTTCCTTGACGCATGTAAGGAAAAGCTTCCGTAATTAATTTTATATACTGTGACTTTGCATTCCAATTAATATTTGAACTAACTAATTGATATCTCAAATCTTCGTAATCTTCTAAATAATAATACGTGAGATTATACCTGTATGGGTTATATAAATTTATTTCTCCCGAATAATTATTCTCTAAATAGGTTACATACCAAGTCATCGGTTCCACTCCTTCTACTGGTGGTACTCCCACTTCATCAATTTCTCTACTTACCGAAATATCTCCTTCATATGGATAGTTGTTATAGATTAATGGATAAATCTGATTTCTATAGTAACTATCATCTAAAGTTGCTCTTGATACTACTAAAGGTTGATGTCCTGTATATTCATTTCCTCTCAACTCTGCTAGATCAAATGCTTCTTGGTAGTCAATACTTGATAGTAATGTTAATCCATAAGGATAAACAATGTGTTGATATAAATCTTTATTCTTATTCATATCTCGCATTTTACCGCTAAATGTTTCGTACTTACTTGTTCTGAAATTATAAACTAACAATTCTTTTTCTCCTTCTTTACTTACATTTCCTTCTGCTTTCCTTGATTTTACTTCAACTGTATTTTCAGAACTACCTCCAATATTTTTAGAAGTATATGTTTCTGATACATTATCATCCAAATCACTTGCTTCTGATGTTAGTTTTAAGCTTACATCATATTGTGTTTGTGTTTGCATTTGATTTACTGGCAGCGAATAAACTAATTGCTTTTTAGCAGAGTTATATGTGAATTGTTTGTATAAATTTTCTCCAGATGCACTGGTCATTATCATTTCTTTTTTCCAATCTGGGGCAGCGTCAAACAAGTATGTTTGACCTCTTTTTAATTTTACATAAGCTGTGCTATACTCATCAATAAAGAAGTTTTTTTGCCCTAGTACAGGGTACATATAATCTATATTTGTTAATGGTATTGTTTCTGGTGCTTCTCCTGTTGTAAAGTTTACTTCTTTTACTTCTGTAGCTACCTTTCCACCTGATTTAATTTTTTGCCAGCTTCCTCCTTTGTATTCTTCAAAATGTAATTGAACTTTAGCTTTTAATTGAGCGTATGGTGGTAAAATTTCATGTGAATAAAATACTGCTACATCATTTCTATCATTCCATTTTATCTCTCCTACAATATTTTGTCCATTCTTTGTTACAGAAAAATCATCTAATAAAATTTTATACTTTCTATCTCCCGTATCATCAGGAATTTCAAAAATTTTATTAATCTGTAAGTTGAATACTGCCTGAGGAGCTGCAAATACATCTACATCTGTACTTCCTTCTTTTGGTGTTAAATCACTAATTACAACAATACCATCTATAGGACTTCCTCCTATTATTTCACATTTATCTCCAAACTCAATTTTAAACCTAAACCTTCCTTTAATTAAGCCTCCTAACAAGTTATATTTTCCCGCTAAATATCCTCTAAACCATGCAGGGTTTGGCAACCTTGCTTGTAATAATACAGCTCCACCTCCTGCTATGATGGGTATCTTCTTTTTAATTCCAAAGAGTTTGAACTTTACCCCTAAAACACCTTGTAAATACGCATATGCTTGTCCGTTAGCGTACCACCCATTCATTCCTATAACTTCTGAAGATCCTTTACAATAAGCTTCTCCATAATCTTTTAGCATAATATCAAAACCTATTCCTGCATCAAATCGAGCATAGAAAATTAAAAACTTTAAATCTCCTGTTGAAACACTCATACTAGAACCAAAAGCCAATCCTTTTCCTGATTCTAACATATTAGCATCTCTCATATAGTTGAGTTCAGCAACATCAACTCCTAAGATATCAGCAACAATTGGAGGTGGTGGCGGACTTCCTGGTAAGTTTTCTCCAGTCATGAAGTAACTATCCATTTTTATCTTTAGGATTCCCAAATCAATTTTTACTCCTACTCTATCATCAGGTGTTCCAATGAGCATATGCCATTCATCAGGAGCTACATAAAAATCTAACCACCCCGCTCTACCAGAAGGCCCTACTCCTTTTAAAACTCCAAAGTTTATGTATACTTCAGAAGTAGAATGAAAAATATCATTGACAAAATCAAAACCAATAAAAACATTTGCTGAAATAGCTGCCGTAGGACTTTGTGCAGGAATTCCTTGTCCCCCAGCTGCTGCTATGCTAGACAAATTGCTGTTTACTGTATCGAAAAAGTCACCAGGCAAAGAGCTTATCAACTCTCCAAATCCTTTCATATATATTTCTTGTAGTCCTCCTGACTTTCTAAATGCCATACCAAACTCTACTGTGGCATGAAATAAATCTTCTGAGTTTTGGGTAATGATTCCTACTGATGCTTTCATCCCAAATGAGTTTTGCTCATATGGCTCATAAATTACTCCTGAAGTTGAAGCTCCAATTTCTGTAAAGGCAGCATCTTTTGCATTTGAATTACCTGCCATACGCATTTTATTGTAGAAACCTCCACCAAAAGCATTCAATGCAAAACCAGGGAAAATTGGAATTCCTTGTGGCAAAGTTACTTTGGCGTCTGCATACCAATATCTAAATGAATCTGTTCTTCCAAAAAGAGCTTTTGCTTCTACTTCTAGCTTTATTCCTGTAGAAAACTTAGCCCCAACAGCACCTGCAAACCCAGTTCCATAGGTTGGATCATCTTCAAAAATGAAAATTGCTCCTTTTAATTGCATACCAGCAACATCCATTCTTATGTACAGATGCTCTAATCTTATACCATCAAATTTCCATTTACCTTTAGCATCATCCATTTTAGCTTTAAAAGCTAATTTTGAAGCTCCTCCATTTCCTCCATCTGACTCTGAAGTTAAATTCACTGCAAAATCAAAAACTAATTCCGCTTTATTATCTGCAGGAGTTCTTAATCCTATTTCATTAATTACTATTGGAAAATTTGCAAGTTGTAACTTACCTTTAACTCCAAAATAATCAACTGAAAACTTAGGTGATTCGGTTTGTAAAACCATTTTTTGGAATGTTATTCCTTTAAATTGTATGATACTTTTTGATGTGTCGTTAGATGAGTTTTCATCCTTTTTCAACCCAGAAGCAAGACTCATTGATCCGTTTAAATTTGCTTTAGGTCTAAACTTTCCATCTTTAACCTTCATTTCTACATAAGAATCTTTGGTTAAATGAACATTTGCCTTCCAAACATTAAACTTGATATCTTTTTCTGTTTTTACTGCTAATTTATACTCTCCTGGCTGGAAAACAGCATTGTATTGCAGACTGTCTAATTGAGAAACTGGGAGTACTAGTTTTCCGTCAAACTCTCCTGCTTTTAAGTGATTTGTTTCTATATCTAACAAAAAGTAGTCTAATGAAAAATCCCATCCCGAAGCGGTTCCTTCATTTAAATCGATTACATTTTCTCCTGTAAACTTACCAGTTACTCCTTGCCCATCTATAATTAAATCTGTAGCACCAAAAGCAACTCTTTTATCATCATTTTTCTTTTTAAATTCAGGAGGTAAAACTACTTGAAGTGACTTTACATATACTCCTCTCCACAAATTTGGTTCAACACTATAAAACTTATCTAAATAGGCTTTTGGTGTTTCCTCATCATTTCTTAAATCACTAAAATCAAATACGGCTGTATTTAATTTGAACGTAGTTCCTTCTATACCTTTAATTCCGAATTCAGGTAACGATATATTCACAACCATATCATTCCAATCAGAAATCGAGGTTTTAAAATCTGCTTCTACATAGCCTATTTTCTTTTTACCTTTTTCATCAACAGGATGTAATAAGCCATTGGCAAATTTCACATTTGCATCTAAGCCCATTTCTTTAAAACCCGAGCAATCAATAATTGCATAGGTTCCTGGTTCTTCCATACTTCCATTTAAGGTAAGTAGTAATGTTCCACTATTGAAATTAACAGTAAATTGCGATATTAAATGTAGTTTTGCATCACCTATAATTCCTCCTTCATGAGATAATTTTACATTCGATGCTCCTAAAATTAAAACCTGTTCTCCCCTATCAGGATTTGTATTAGGCAATTCAACTTTTAAAAAAACTGTTAGTTCAGAATAAGCTGGTTTAAATACTGCTTTTGCTATTCCTACCGTATACTTTACATTACTAATACTTACAGGTTTTATGGCTACAGGAAGCTCACTTAATCCGTCTTTTGTTAAAACATCGATATAGTTTTCTGACTCTTCAATACTTTTAAATGTATTGGTAGCCATATCTAACCATTTTTTATTGACTAACGAATCGGCTGTGTTAAACTGAAAACCTTGCTGTGTAAACCGTTGTTTTATTTCTGGTCCTAAAGCTTCTTCTAGCTCATCAAATTTATCAAGCGAAGAAAAATTACGAAGTGTTTTACTTTTTGCTGTTAAGGTTGTTTTATCTACACGTTTACTTGCTGTAGTTATACTGTCTCGTTCTATAAAATTTGGTGTAGCGAACAACGAAACACTTATAAATAATAGTATTAAAAAACTTAGGGGTAATTTTTTATTCATTTAGTTTGGTTGGTTAATTGTTTCTTCTTCTAATATTGTATTTTTCCTTTATTTAATTATTATTCCTCTTTTTGATAAATAATTTTTTTCTCTTTTATTTCTTCAGGCAATGGTAAATCAAACTCACTCTTAGTTCTCTCTTCCCATATTTTTTCTATCTCACTTGGAGATACTTCTTTAATGTAACTATCTGATAACTTAATGAAATCATACTTTTTAGCTATTTCTTCATTATAAGTTATTAAACCTATTACATCTCGTTTTTCATTATAACCCCAGAGCAAAAATTCATCACCTTTATAAATCCCTTTAGTATCTACCCGATAAGCATTATTCAACTTATCAACTCTAATATCTTTAAAAAACCTATCCGAGTTATTATCTAATTCAAAACCTTTTAACTTTCCTAGTTCTTTAGAATATGATATTTCTCTGTGGTTTTCAATTTCAGGGTTTAAAATACCATGTCCGTAGTATTCGGTTATTACCATTTCTATTCCTTTATAAACAGTATATGTTCCTTTTCTTATCTTCATCATGGTAACTCTATAAATCTATTTTCTTTCGAATTAAATACTGCTCTTAATATCTCTGTTCCATCAGAATTAACCTCCCAAAGCTCTGCTCCTTCGTTAGGTGTATTGTAAGGTGTTTTCCACTCAGGTACTCCCAACCTACCATTATTCCCTCCTGTAAATCCATTTCCTGTATATGGTGCTTGCCCATTAGTAGTTGGTAGTTTAGGAACAGAAGCATTTGGTGTAAGTGTTTTGTATCTTATAACACCAAAACTTCCATCAGAAAGGTTAAAAAGAGTACCATTATAATCAAGTCTCATCCCATAAAAAACATCTTCAAAATTAGATAAGTGCTTTGCATCTTTGGCTGTGGTTACAAACCCACCTACAGCACTATAGTCTCCATCTAAGTATTTTTGAATATCTTTTTTGGGTAGCACTTTTTGCAAAATAGTATTACCATCTGGCAATGGTATTTCATTCCTTATAGCATCTATTTTAGACATCTCTACAGCTGACATTTCAGACAAATCATATCTTTTTTGTTGAAGTAATTTAAAATCATCAACACTTAAATTATGCTTACTTGCTAGTGAAGCAATATTGTCAGAAAAACCTGTTAAAGAATTTACATAAGATCTATTGAATTTAGCATTTTCCCCTAACCTATCTATACTTCTAAACCCTATTTCATCTCCTTTTTGTAAAATATCATTTTCTGGTATATCTCCTTTTTGTACAATTTGTGCACCATCTTCTTCAGGTATAACTTTCTTTTTCTCTAAAACACCATCAACATATCTTGCTACTTCATCTCCTCTACCATATTGATCAATTACTTTTGCATATTCTTCCTTTAAGTTTACTGTAACATCTCCTTTTTGTATCCCACTAAAAGAGACTGGAAGGTTTATATCGAAAAGCTTATCTGCTTCTTCTAATCCATTTATCAGCTTTTGTTTGCTCTCTGCTCCTGTAAATAATTTCTTTAATCCTTGATAAGAAGCTTCTCCTTTGTATGAAAACCTAGGGCTAACTTTAGCTAAAACTTCAAGGTTACTCTCTACGATTCTTATTTTTGGAAAATCTTCTAATACTTTCCATGCTTCTATTAAGTCTTGTCTTTGGAAATTCGTAGCTTTTTTAAAGAGGTCCTCTAACAGTTTATTTTCTGCCAAGTCATTTTTTAACTTACTAGGAAGATTCTCTAACCAGTTTGTTGAAACATTAATAGCAAAATGTTCATCTAATACTTTTTTTATCTCATCAGCATCATCTAAATCTCCTCTAGCTGATTCATATAATTCTTTGGTTTTAATTCTACTAGCTGTGATTTTGGCATCAATAATACCTCCTCCCATAAGTCCTAGCTGGAGATATGTACTATACTCTAGAAAAGTATTACAGAACTCTTTATTTTTTTGGCAATATTCTAAATCTCCATACTTAACCATCATAGAGAGGAAACTATTAGTTATATCAACTGTTCCCATTGTAACTCTTCCTACTTTATGTAAAGTGGATAAGTGCCTTAGTTTTGTAAAATTTCCTACTGCTGTTAGCGTAAGTGCTACATCAAACACTAACCCTGCCTGATCTAAACTTTTTGATAAATTATCTTTCTTTATAGTTCCTCCAAAGAAAATTGCAGGTATCTTTTTTGTTATTTTAGAAGTACCACTTCCTTCAAAAGTTACCTGAACAGGTTGAAAATAATTAAACTTTAAGTTAGCAATAATCTTACTTCCTCTCTTTTGTTTAATAGTAAAACCATCTGATAAAAAAACAGGATCTTCATAAGATACTTTTGGAAACCATGAGTTACCATCATAGTGTATCCAATATGGAGTTAAACTAGATTCTGTATCGGTTATTCTTTCTACATACTTAAAAGTATTAAGGCTTTCGTACTTACTTCCAATCCATAATTTATATATAGCCTCTATGAACCTTGTAAAGTTATCTTCATTTCCAACCCATAAGTTACCTGCAGTGTCATCACTTAATTGCATGAATAATTTTTGGAACACTTCTATGTCTTCTAATAAATACCCCAAAAACTCATTTGAGTAAGATGTTACATCTCCTTTTGGAGCTGTTTCTATGAGATCTAAAAATAAATCTTCATAATATTCGGTAACCCATTTCTTTTCTCTGTTAAGGTATTTTATAGTTCTTGCTATGATTTCAAACCTTTCTTTAGCAGTAAAATATTGTACGCCACAATTAGCTATACTTTTTATTTTTTCAAAGTCTTCCTCAGTAAACTCTTGCTTATTTTCATTTAATATTTCTACTAAAATTTGTTTTGATTCTTTCTCTATTTCAGACTTGTCTTCTGGAAATAAATATTTTCTTAATCTATTTAATGTTTCTGGAGAAGCTCCTGAATCATACCTTGGTGTATAGATTTCTACATTTTTATACAATAAACTAAAACGATCTCCTGGATTATGATTGTCTATTACAGCCTCTGTTAAACGTACTGGTTCATATACTGACTGTCCTTCAAAAGTTCCTTCTCCTATTATTATACCTACAAGACTACCTTTCCACCTAAAGGAATACTTTCCTTTCTTGCCAAATATATTGGTGTTAAATTTCATATATCCATCTTCTGAATTGATATATGCACATCTTATTATTTGGATAACCTTGTCTGTAAACTCTTCATCATTATACTCTCCATCTTCATCTCCTTGGAACCAATACAATTGTACATCTGGAGCATGCATTTTTTTCCAATCTAAATGATTTAGAACAGTTCCGCTACCATAATCCATTAAGAAGTTAGTTGCTCCCTGACCAAATTGATATTCATCCCAAGTATGTTCTAATCCAAAAATTCCGTGTCCTAATTCGTGTGCTAAAGTTCTTGATTGTTTTGCTACAGTAGTTGCATTTTGAGTAAACACAAAACCAAATTGTCTTTTTAACGGCATAAAACCTAACACATTAGCATCACTTATAGATAAATTGGTTACAAAAACATAGTATGTTTTGTCTGTATAATAGCTTTGCTGTTTTACATAGTTGTTAAACACCAATTGTTCATCTGTGTAATGTGATAAAACAGAACTATCCCCAATTTTTAAACTTCTATTTCCATCTATATCCCAACCATACACTTCATCTGGTAAAATACTTTGTCCTGTTTGAATATTTAATCGAACTCCTGCTTTTCTATATACTTCTGCTGCTTTTTCTTTTAATGCTTCGCTAATTTCAACACCTTCTCCAACTGGTATTAAAGTTATATTTATGCGTTCTAATTCTTTAGATGCTAAATGTGTTGTTATTAAGCTACCTGCTACATCATACTTCTCATTATCTTCTTTAGACTTTACGACCGCAAAAATTTCTTCATCTGCGTAATCGAACTTTCTCTTTAGTTTTAATGTTGCTTCAGTGTTATTATCATTCCAAGTAACTTCAACTTTAGCTCCATCTTTCGTTTTAAAAATGATGTCTTCTTTTGAAATGCCAGTATCATTAATAGTCACTTTAGCTGTAATAAAATCTTCGCCTTGTATATCTGATACTGCTTTATATGGTACTTTATACTTTGTACCGTTAGCTTCTAAAACTTTATACTCTTTTTCAAAAGTTACAGAAGTGTTTTCTGGTAATACATCAAAATAATATTCTCCAGATTTCTGAAAAACAACTGTAACTCCTGTTGCTGTTATTGAATTAACATTACCTTCTTCATCAATACCATTTGTTGTATTCTCTGTAACAACTCCTCCTTCAGCTCCTTCTTCTTTTGTAACAGTTCCATCTTCTCCTACCGACCATACATCTCCATTGGCGCTTTTTATACTTATATCATCATCACCTGGTATGATAGCTTCTTCTCCATTTGTTCCAGTAACGACGATTGCCCCGTTTGCATCTATTTTTACTTTATCTATTACAAAATCTACTTCTACTAAATCGTCCTTTATTCCATCATCTCCATTAATTCCATCAGAAATATCCACATCTACATCCACATCAGCTGATGCTCCTTTACCAAACTCTGGATCATACAATGTTACTATTTCTCCCTCAGCGAGTTGATTAGCTGTGTTTATTAAAATATTTGAAAATGTTACACCGAACTTAGCAAACTTTAAATAAGGTATTGCTACATAACCTTTTCCTGAAATTCTTCCATTTGATTGGCTTTGAATTTCACTTATAGTAATCTTAAAATCTCCTGCTGTAATTTCATCTCCTATATTTAACCCAGCATGTGGATTTCTATTTGAAATAGCAACCTCATCAGGTACTATACCGCAATTATAATTTGAGTCTTCATTTTGTATCAAATCTGTTGTTACGTATTGTAACTCTGAATAGTCACTAAACTGATAACTACATTTTCCTTTTACTTTGTACTCATAAGTAGTTCCTGGTTTTAAATTCCATATAGTTGCCCAACTACTGTTAGTTCTTTTGGTAAACCAATTAGCATTCGCCTTTCCGTTTTCTCTATATGCTATGATATATTCTGAAAAAACTGTTGGGTCTTGTTCCCAGAAAACATTGATCTTTGAAGTTCCTTTAGATTCAGCTGTTATATTTTCTGGTACCTGACATGGTGCTGTTCTTGAAAACCAAAAAACCTCACTATATCCTTGGTTTTTAAATAGCCCTATCTCTTCTAAACCTTGCAATGCTTTTGCTCTAACTCTCCATGCATATCTTCTTCCTGGCAATAGCAAAGGCTTGTCTGGTCCATAAATTAAGCTCGTTCTTCTAGTTGTTTCCTCATAGATAGGAATTTGTGACAAAAATGCTGTTTGAGGGTTTACTAAATTATCCCAAACTTCAACAATACTAAATTCGTACTCTACATTGCTAACATTAATATGACGGGGTGTCCATTGAAAAAAGATATTTTCAAAATCTTTAGGCTCAATATTACTTCCAGTTACCGGTGTATTAAGTATGGGCGGTTCATTTTTAAATACAAATACAACAGCACATTTCTTGGCTGATAATTTGGCTCCTGATATATAATCATACACCTCAAAACAAAAATTATAACTTCCTTCAGGTATTGTTTGCCCATAAACTGAAGAACTTATTCCTTGTATATTTTCAATTTTGTAATATGGTGCTAACTCTGTATTTCTTAACGTTAAAGGTATTCCTCCTTCTAAAAATAAATCTTGAGCACCAATAACAAAGTCTTTGCTTGAAAAACTTATATTACCTCCTTCAAAGTACGTTTTTAATCTTATTTGACGATTTGGTATTGTTAAATCATTTAAAAAAATTTGTACTGTTATCGGACTATTTAAACTAGTATCATCTGCATAATTATAAAAGTTAACTGGTGCAGGAGCTTTTACTCTTGGTATAATACTAACAGGAAACTGTTGAGCAAAAATGCTTTTTAAAAAAAACAATAAAAATGAGATAAGGAGTAGCTTTCTTTTCATACAATAAGGCAAAGGGTTAGTCTGTATATTTTAATTCATATTGACTCTCATCAATATGTTTTTCTGATTCTTTAGCAAAAAATTCTATTACAAAACCTTGCAAATATAATTTTATTTTCTTCTTTTTCTCATTCATTTTAAACATCTTATAAACTTTTGGTGCGTTTGACTCTCTAAACTCTTTGAGTACGTTTGAATCTTCTTCTACCATCTTAAAAGTTTTATATTCTTCTATTTTTGAAACAATCCATCTATGAACAAGTAACTTTTTGTGAGACCTTCTTAGTACTTGATTCATTTTGTTAAACTCAGCTTGTACGTCTTTTGGGTAAGAAGCTCTTTCTTTTGGAGTTTTATACCATAAAATATGTTTTCTTATTTCTTTCTTATTTTTCAAATAGTCTTGTTCAGTTGGATAATCTAAATAAATGGCGCTTTTATAAACATCTGTTAAAGCTTGATATATAAGTTCGTTATAATCTTTTAAATATTCTTTAGATTTATATATATCATCCAGTAATTGAATCACCTTTATCTTATATACTCTATTGTTTTTTTCTTTAGCTATTTTTATTCTTTCCTCTTGAAATCTCTTCTTTATTTCTTTAGGAATATTTTTAAAGTTTTTAGACTCTAATAATATATTAACTCTCGAACTTATCTCAGAAATTGTTCCTTCATATAGAGAGTCTTTATAAACAAACCTAATAGGCTTTTTAACCTTCTTTTCCTTTTTCTCTTTTTTTGTCTTTTCTCTTCTTTTAAATTTTAAATCCTTTGAATTAAAAATTCCAAAATTATAAGTATAACCAAATGTCATAGTTATACTTTTATTAGAGATATTAGTTGAATTTCTTAACTGAAAAAGTCCGTTTAAATTAAAATTATGTCTTTTGCGGTATACATACCTTCCTCCTACTCTTAAATTAGTTACTTGTCCTTCTCTATTTCCATTATGAATACTCTCATTATAACTTAATGAACTATTAAATTTTAACTTTTTTTCTAAAAACCCCTTAGATACTGATAGTGTTGGTCCAAAAATTAAATTTTCTTCTGATATACCTAATTCACTATAACTAGCATTAATAGCTCCTGAGACTATTAAATCTGAATCTGGATATCCCACTGTATACGCACCTGTTAAATTATAAAACGAAGAGGCATCTTCTTCTCTAACCTTATCTCCAATCTTATTTACAGCATCTTGAAAAGACAGACTTAAGTTTAAATTTTGTCTAATACTTGGTGTTTCTTTTAAAATATAATTTACATTCACATTTGCATTTTGCGAAACTTGGCTTATATTATCTTGATCTAACTCTTCTTCTATTTGAGATACACCATTAATAAAATCAAATTGATTTTTAATATTAGTAAAAGATTGAAAGTTAGAGTATCCTACATTAATATTTAATTTTTCACTCGCTATATACCCTAAGTTTAAAGAGCTTACCAATCTACTTAACTGAGTGGCTTTTTTATTATCAATATCATCATTTTGTAAACCGGCATTTAAATTTATAGATAGTTTATCTTTAAATATAGTTTGAGATGCATTTACTGTTAAATTCTCTAAATCATTATTAAAAAAATACCCTCCCAGTGTCCTGTAATTGGGGTCTATTAATTCATATCCTAACCCTACTGCTCCTCTTCCTACTTTATAAACTAAATTTAAATTATACGCTTTATAATATTGAGTTGTTGGATTACTTGACAATAAAAAAGATGCAAAATGATTACTTTCTCCTTCAACTCGAATATCTTCAGTTAAAGCTGATAAAGCCACTTCTCCTTTGAATTTTAAATCTTTTAAAAAATTTAGTTCTGTATTAAAACTTATTACCGTATTATCTTTAGGTAAAACTTCTTTTTCTATTGGGATTGGGTTATTTAGCGACTCCGTATCATCTTTCGCTCTAAAAAAAATAACTCCTGCTGTTAACTTATCAAACTTATATGAAGCTTTAATTCCATAGCCAATTCTCTTATAATTTGCTTCTCCATTTAAATTCTCTTCATTAAATTCTCTTTCTTTTAAGAACCTACCATACATTAAACTTATTTTTAGTTTGTCTTTAGGCGACAAATCAAAACCAACACCTGTAAACTGATGTCCGTTTAATGTATAAGGAGAAAAACTCATATTTATATCACCAATGTGTGCTGTTACCCATTTATAGCTTGGGTGAAGACTTAACCTATTAAAAGTAAATGGTGTATTTGCTTGAAATTTGCTGTTTGAATACGAAAAAGAAACTGGAATATTATAAACATCACTAATGTTTAGATTAACATTTCCAGACAAAAAATAGGTAAAAGGTTCTCTATTAGAGTTTCCATTATAATATATTGTATTTACCCCAACACCTCCTGTTACTTTAAATAATGACGACTTGCCTATCTTATCTAAATTTTGACTATAGATAAAAAGGGGAAACAATAAAAAAAATAGTAATGTATTTTTCTCTCTATTCAAACAATTTTAATTGGATAACAAAAGAAAGATTTTTTAATTCAAAAAACAATTTTACTCCTCACTTTTTAAAATATAATTAAAATACAACAAAAAACGCTGTAGAATTGACATTCAACAGCGTTTAAGTTTTTAGGTTATTTCCTCCCAAAATAGGGGTCGTAATAACTCTATAATTTATCTCCTACTATAGTTAGGTGCTTCTTTAGTAATCGCAACATCGTGTGGATGACTTTCGTTGATTCCACTTGCTGTGATACGAACAAACTTTCCTGTACTTTTTAAAGTTTCAATATCTTTTGCTCCACAGTATCCCATTCCCGCACGTAAACCACCTACAAATTGATGAATACTTTCTTGTAATTCTCCTTTGTAAGGTACACGTCCAACAATTCCTTCTGGAACTAATTTTTTAATATCATCTTCAACATCTTGAAAATAACGATCTTTAGAACCTTGTTTCATGGCTTCAACCGATCCCATTCCTCGATATGACTTGAATTTTCTTCCGTCATAAATAATAGTTTCTCCTGGAGATTCTTTAGTTCCTGCTAATAACGAACCTAACATTACACTGTCAGCTCCTGCAGCAATTGCTTTAGGTATATCTCCTGTGTAACGAATACCTCCATCAGCAATAACAGGTACACCTGTTCCTTTAATTGCTGCTGCAACTTCTACTACAGCAGAGAATTGTGGGAATCCAACTCCTGCAACCACACGTGTTGTACAGATTGACCCTGGTCCAATTCCTACTTTTACAGCATCAGCTCCAGCCTCTACTAAATATTTTGCTGCTTCTGGTGTAGCAATATTTCCTACCACAACATCTAATTGCGGAAATTTTGCTTTAACTGCTTTTAATACAGAAACCACTCCTTTGGTATGTCCGTGAGCCGTATCAATAATCACTGCATCTACTCCTGCATTTACTAAGGCTTCTGCTCTATCAACAGCATCATGTGTTACTCCTAAAGCTGCAGCCACACGTAAACGTCCATATGAATCTTTATTAGCTATCGGCTTTTGTGTCAATTTCGTGATATCTCTAAAGGTAATTAACCCAACTAATTTATCATCATCATTAACAACTGGCAATTTTTCAATCTTATTTTCTTGTAAAATAACTTCAGCATCTTTTAATGAAGTTCCTTCTGCCACTGTTACTAAATTCTCAGAAGTCATTACCTCAACGATTGGTCGTTCGTTATTTTTTTCAAAACGTAAGTCACGATTAGTTACAATTCCTATTAATTTCCCTCCTTCATCAACAATAGGTATACCTCCAATTTTATGCTCACGCATTGCTTGTTTAGCGTCTAACACTATTGAGTTTAACGATAAGGTTATCGGATCGATAATCATACCACTTTCGGCACGTTTTACTTTACGTACTTCAAGAGCTTGTTGCTCAATCGTCATATTTTTATGCAACACTCCAATTCCTCCTTCTCTTGCAATAGCAATTGCCATAGCAGATTCGGTAACAGTATCCATGGCTGCAGATACTATTGGAACATTGATTATTATGTTTCTTGTAAATTTTGTTTGGATTGAAACTTCTCTCGGAAGCACTTCTGAGTAGGCTGGAACTAATAAAACGTCATCATACGTTAATCCTTCTCCTACAAATTTAGATTGATGAGCTTGCATATGCAATCAATTTAGTGTGTTGTTAATTAATTGCATGCAAATATACTACAAATAATACAAAATAACCCTAAGTTATAGATTATATAAATGAATTTAACAAAAAAATAAAGAAACAGCTCTTTAAATAATTTTTAGCGAAATCCTTTTTTACTTCACTCTTTTATTTGATACGCTAATAACCAACTTTTATACGCTTATGGATTACACCTAATACCTTATTTAAAACATATTTAAATTTAATTATGCAAATGATTAATTATGGAAAATAGTGCTCCTGTAAAAGAAATAAAAAAGATACCCAATACAAACGATGTATATCCTAAAGTATCAAAAGAATTGATTACTGAAATTAACAATATGCTATCGTATGCTATATACAATGGTATCATAATCAACACAGAGGTTAACTCATTAATAGAAAGTAAAAGTTTAAATGATTTAATTAACGCTCATAATTTACTTGTTAAAAACATTGCCCCAGCAACTCCAAAATCTATTGAATATACTAAAACATTACGTTCTGAAGGAAACGGGAAATCTATTTTTAATAAACTTCCAGTGGTAAGGAATCTTATATTTTTAACTATTTTCTTTCTGGCTTTATTTATTATCACAGCACTTTCTCCTGAGGTTAACAATAGCTCATTAGATAAAGGTGTGATGGACAACTCTGGCCTTCCTTTACTATTAAATCTTTCTTTTTTAGCATCTATTTCAGGTTTGGGTGTTGTTTTTCATTTGTTAAAAAAAGTGAGCGATTCTATTAAAAAATCCACTATGGTTTCGGAAGAATCTATTTCATATATAGCACACATTATACTTGGTATCGTGGCGGGACTTATTATGTCAGAAATTATTTCTGTTTATACCTCCAATCCAGAAAGTATTGATCTTTTTAACAAGGGAGCTCTGGCTCTTATTGGCGGTTTTTCTTCCGAAGCTATTTTTAGTATTCTTCAAGGGGTTATAGATCGTGTTGAGTCTGTATTTATTTTACCAAAAAATCAAACGTGATAAAAACATATTAAATTGGGGAGAGAGAGGTTGAAACACCTATTGAGTAATATTTTCTAAAAGAAAATTATACTTATTTACAACTATACTAACCGAACTTAGGGTGTTACCAACCTCTCTTCATTTAAAAAAATTAAACCTATGAAACATTTTTATATAGTTATTTGTGCCTTCCTATTTTTCTCTTGTGCCAGTGTTCCTAGTTCTACGGCTACTCTTACGAAAGAAATTATTCAAGAAAGTGATAATATGCATCAATTAAATATATCATTGATTAATCAACTTTTTGAAGAACGCAAAGAGCGTATTAATTCTTTTATTGACAATAAATATACTCCTGCTCTATTAAAAAATTATGAAAAGCTACTTCCTGATTCTTTGGACTATAAGAAGGAACTTCCTAATATTTTAAACAGCATAATTCCTGTAATTAGTCATAAAAAAGATTCGCTTCAAAATGTATTGTACTTACAAAAACAGGACGTTTTAAATCAATTAGCTAATAATTATACAAATTATAACAAAGCGACTACTTCACTTCAAAATTTAATTAACTCTTTGGTCAAAATAAAAACAACAGAAAGTGATGCTCTATTAGCTATTGACAAGTTAACTGGAGATAAAGTTAATTTTAAAAAAGTTGAAAATACAATTACAAATAGCATTGATAAAACAGGAGATAGCTTAGATAAATTGATACAAATTGAAAAAGTAATTAATCAAAAATAACACATTTATGGATTCAATAAACTGGAATAATATAGCGCAGCAAGCTACATCACAAACCGATAATGAATTTAATCAGCAATTAGCTAACCTAACTAATTTGAAAGTGAGTGAAGTTGATGCTTTAATTAAGGAAAGTAAAATTACTAATGCTAATGCTGTTAAAACTTTAAAATTAATTGATGATGCCACAGCTTCTAACAACGAAAAAGCCAAGGCCTTATCAAATATTGAAAATGGCATTGGCTTTGTAATAAGTTTAGTTTCAAAACTAGTATAACACTATCTTACCTAAAGATAGTGTTTGTTTTAATAAATGCATTTTTATATCGTTCGCTAAAAAGTATTTTCTCTCCTTTCTCTAAGACAATCAAATTATCTTCAAAATAAATTTCTTTTATCCTTTTCATGTTTACTAAGAAATTTCTGTGTACTTGTTTAAAATCTGGGTTCGCCAGCATTTCTTTCAGCTTTACTAAAGATAATTTTATTAAGTAATTACCAGAATCGCATATTAAATTACAATATTTTTCTTTAACCTCCACGTAGTTTATCGAAGCTACATCAACTTTAACGACACTTCTTTTTTTCTTAATAAACAAATACGACGGACTTAATACTCCATTTTCTGATGTTAAACTAATGCTATTACCTTGTTGATAACACGACTCGATTGCTAACTCTAACGAGAAAAGTAATTCTAATTTATTATATGGTTTTAAAAGATAAATAAGTGGGTTGGTAAGTTTTGCTTCGTCAAAAACATCTTTTCCTTGCATACTCGTTAAAAACAAAAACGGAATATTAATTCCTTCTTTATTTAACCTCTGAGCCAAAGTTATTCCATCAGGTTTACCTTTAATCATTATATCTAATACAATGACATCAAAAAAACGATTTTTAATTAACTTTTCTGCTTCTTCTGCATTTTCTGCAACAGATACTTCATATTCATTTTCTTCTAAAAAAGAGGATAACTCAATAGCTTCTTCTTCTAAATCTTCTAACAATAATAATTGCAATTTTTTCATAATTCTATGCTTTTTGCATTAGGTAACAAAATTCTTATTGTAGTCCCCATATCCAACTCACTTTCTATGAGTAATGTTCCATGGTTTTTCTTTACCAGTGTTTGACATAATAACATCCCAAGCCCCACACCTTCGGATCTGTTTATTTTGTCAATACTAAGATTTTCTAATCTTTTTATTTTTTCTAATTTTTCTTTTGATATTCCATAACCAGTATCTTTTATTTCAATTACACTAAATTCTTCTGATTCTTTATAAGTACTTACATTAATTTGTCCGTTCTCTCCAGTATACTTTAAAGCATTGTCTAACAAATTTCGCAATACAATTTTTAACGATTCTTTATCTGCTTTCACTAAAATTGAAGCTTCAAACCTTGTTGTTAGCTCAATATTTTTAGCTTCTGCTATATTTTCAAAATTATAAACGGCTTGTTCAACTAAAGGTTTCAAAGGATACACTTCTGTATTGAACGATAGTTGATTATTTTGCTCTAACGACCAATGTAACACATTATTTAATAAATGACTTGTACTTTCTGTTAATGCAATAGCTTTATTGGTAGTTTCATCTATAGCATCATATTCTTTATTCTTTAATTGCCTTTTTAACTTTTCGTGTTGACGTTTAATCGTATTGATTGGTGAGCGCAAATCGTGAGATACTACGGAAAATAGATAGTCTTTCGTTTTATTAGCTACGTTAAGTTCTTCTTTTTGTTGAGTTATAAATTTATTTTTACTTTTTAGCTCTCTATAAATATAACTCAAAATTCCCAGAAAAACTAATAATCCAGAAGCTCCAATTACTAAACTCTTCTGTACTACTGCCTGACGTTTTAATTGTTCGTCTTGCAGTGCTATTTCTTTTTGCTTTTGTGCTACCGCTAATTGTTTGTCTTTTTCAGTAAGCTCCCAAATTTTATCGCGATTCCAAATAGAATCTTTCCAACGACCATATTCCATGTAATACTCTACACTTTTTTGGTAGTTCTTTCTATTCTTCTCTACAACCGCCATGTTTCTGGCAGAATTTTGCTTGAGCTCTAAATCAGAAAACTTTTTCGCTAAATCATATGCCTCTTTGAACAAGGGAATTGCTTCATCATCTAAATATTGATTATAATAAACATTAGCTAAATCCATTTTGGCAATTATAAATCTTGATGTATCCTTAAAATCAATAAACTTTAATGATTTTTCAAAATATATTTTTGCTTTATTAAATTCTCTTTTATGTAAATAACATAATCCTAAATTATGATATGCGTTTTCCTTTAAGTTTGAATTTTCTTTATTATTTGTTTTTTCCCATCTTAAATAATGCTCTATAGCTTTATTATATTCTTTCGTACTAAGGTAAATTAATCCTAACTTAGATTCCTTTACACCTCTAAACAACTCTAAATCAGATATATTATTTAAATTTTTTATTGCTTTTTTGTAAAATGATTTTTTTATTGCAGAAACTCCCTGAATATAGTTTAATATATCTCTCTTCATAAGATTTGTCTCAACCATCAATGTTTTGCCACTGAAAATATAACAAGAGTCATATTCTTTATTTTGATAAAACTTAAAAGATTTGCAAAACATGGATGATTTATTTTTCTTACATAAACTATCCACTTTTACTTTCAATAAATCTAGTTGAGACTGAGATTGAACTTGAAGATTAATATTAAAAACACTAAATACAATTAGCAGCAAACTTCTACTCATCGTCTTTAATAGGTGTAGTCACAGTACCTCTATCCGTTTCTGGATCATCATTTTCACTACGCACTAAAATAGCATCTACTGAAGGAGTTCCTTCATCTAATTGATAGGCAAATTGTACATAGTATAAATCGTATTGGCTTGCTACTTCAGCACAATTAAATTCTACTCTAAAGTCTCTACAGCTTACAGTATCATATCCACCATCTTTGTTTACAATTTGAGTTGGAGTAACTCCGTAGTAGTTTAAATACACTTCGTCTCCTTGTAGTTGTAATCCACTTGTGTTATCTACTGGATTTAATGTATTGTCTGGTAAATATGCTAAAACCGTTACGATATTTGGAGTTGCATTGTTTCCTGTTTCGACTCTAGACATGTTTACTAAAGGTCCTGTTGGTACATTATCTGCACTGATATTGGTATCAAACTTTCTAAAGTACTTTAACTCTAATGTAACTCCGTTAACGTTTACTGGGTTTTCCATGTTATTTTTTGTTTGGTTATTTGCTAAATTTACAATTATAAAAAGAAAAAAAAAATAGTTATTGATAAATTATCGGCCTATTAGATTGAAAATAGAATTTCCTATAACAATCACACCTCCTTATACTTTACCTATCAATAACTTACACATAAAAACATTTTACGACAACAACAAGAAAAACAATTTTTGCACCTAATATTTACGTTATACATTTTAGTTTACACTAAAAAATAAAAGGTGGGAGTAAATATTTACTCCCACCTTTTATTTTTTATCTTTTATCAATAACTTTAAAGTTATACACTTCCTTTCTAGTGTAAAAACATGTAGAATAAGCTCTATTCGATACTTCTTCTATTAAAGAATAACTGTTGTATTATAACAATTATTGAAACAGCATACACAGAAGTCATTAAAAAACCTGATATTATTACCACATACTTCATCCATGTAATACCAGTCCACATCAAATAAATTCCTCCAAACGTACAAATAATTGACACGAAAGGTTCTAACATTAAAAAAAGCTTGAGCTTCGTATGAACACCTGTAGTCACTAAAATAAGTGCCATTAAAAAGAATATAACAGACAATGATAAAATATGATTGTGTACTAATGTTTTTATTTCACCTGAAGATTTTTTAAACATCATTTTAGTAGCCTCTTCATCATTTTCATTTCCTAAATAACGTTCTTCTATCCCTTTTGGATTTGCATTTGTGGTATCTTTAACAAAAGAAATTCCTCCAAAAAAGCCAATACTTAATGTAGAGACAAAAACTAAAATTAAAAGTTTTAATTCTCTAGGAAACTGATGAATAACTCCGTGAATCTGCATTTACAGTACTTTATTTTGATGAAGAATAGTCAAATTTTGTAAAAATGTATTAATAGCAATTGTCATTGAAGAAGCTGAAATAGTTGCTCCTGAAATTGCTACAATATCTTTTTCATATTGCAATTTATCATTTAACGTTTTACCATTAAATTGTTTTAACCAACGTTTGCTTCCAATTTCTCCTCCGTAATCTTCACGGTAAATTAATACTTTTGCCTTAGCTACAATTAAATTCTTATCTAATAAAATTAAATAATCAAATTCATCTGTTTTACTAGGTGCTTTATCTATATAAACATACCCTATTAAATCATTAGTATCAGCAGTAATTTTAAACAACCTATCTCCTTCTATTTTACGAACCAATAAGTTGTTAACATCATCTGAAATCTCTATTTCATCTAATTTAAAGTTTTCAATATCAAAAGTTTTATTGATTTCTTTAGTTACTTTTTTTTGTAGTTTTTTAGGAATTGTAAATGATAATGTTCCTAAAATGGCTACAGCGCATAAAAAAGGAAAAAGTTTATGTATTTTCATGCTACAAAAATATTAGAATTGGTCTAAATAAAAAAACAAAAACGAACCAAATTAAAATAACTTGATTCGTTTTTATGAATTAACAAACTTCTAATTATACTAGAACCATACTCCGAAACCTAAGTTTAGTTGTTTTGTTGTCGTGCTTCCAGCTGCTGCGTTGTTTTTAAATTGGTAATCCGCTTTAAATGCTGCTCCTGGTGCTACTTTATATGTTAAACCAAATGTCCATTCATCACGATCATACTTAAGGTTCTTTACAGTTCCTTCAGCTACAGAAGCGTGTGTATTATAATCTTCATAGCGCGCGAAAGCAAATAATTGTTGCTTTTTATCAATTGGCAGTAAGTTATATGCTGCTTCTAAGTACCATCCTTGTAAAGCGCTTCCTAAATCAGCTGAATATAATGCATTATATTCTTTAGCGTCAGATATGTTAGCATGAATAAACTGACCACGAGCGGTAAAGCCTTGGTATGCATAACGAGCATCTAAACCTACCATAGCAATTCCTACGTCTGCACCTTCCATATCTTCAATCGCATTATCTGATTGCGTTCTACCAAAATATCCAGATAACCCTAAACGTAACCCTGGTAAGCCGTAATAATCTAATTTACCTGCAAAATTGATATTATTCATCATTGATTCAGCACCTTTTTGACGTCCACCACGTAAACCATCTTTCCCTCCTAATTTAGCAGTAAATCTATCAGCTACATCAACTGCATCAGGATTATATGTTCCTGAGTTAAATCCATTAAACATATATGCTTGATAACGTAATGAAGCTGCATCCCATTTACCAGAAACTCCTAAACCTAGTTCTCTCCATGTAGAAGGAATGATTGATTTATCCATACTTGGTCTTTCTACTCCGTTAAAAGTAGTTGGTTCATGATATTCGTTTACAATACCCATTGGTACTAACATTAAACCAGCTCTTAAGTTTACATTATCTGCCACCGTATACTGTAAGAAAGCTTGCTCAACATAAACCTCTTTTACGTGTTCAAATTCGATTTCTGTAACAAACTGTGTACGTTCATTAAATTTATATCCGAAAAGCATTACCAATCTATGAACGTCAAGCTTTGCATTTTCACCTGTTGCTCTGTTTAAATGAGCTTCAGCATAACCACCAACCGTTAAACCTTGTTGGTTTAAGTTTGAAGATAAAATACGTTGTGCTGCATTTTGCTGAGTTTGTGGGTTAGTTGGAATACTATCTCTTTGAGCTGTTTGCGCTGATGCAAATAATGATGCTCCTGCTAATAAACCGAAAAATATTTTTTTCATTTTATTTAGATTAATTTTAAATTACTTTTATTTTACGAGTGCAAAAGTAGTAGAGATAATTAATCTAACAAATTTTATTAAGATTTATTTTAAATAAATTTTAACATAAAAACGTATTCTTTTGTTTTACAGGAAATTACACCTATTTTTCTTCTAAATAATTGACTACTGCCTTACGAATATCATATGCCACTTCCTCTAATTCAGGTTTATAAACACTGAGAACTTCAGGTTTTTTATCTGATAAAATTGGAATATCTAATCCTCTTAATAAATAATCAGAAAAAGCAACAGTATACGTTTTATCTTCTTGAATTTTTTGCTTTTTTATCACCCACACACCATTAACTTTACTAGCATTATAACGCTGCAAATAGGCTCCTGTTCCAGCTGCTGCTTCTCCAAAATCTAAAACCCTTTTCAATAAACTTCCTTTAATGTCTACTTTTAAAACTTTACCTCCATAAGGAAGCACTCTAAAAATATCTATTGCGTTTACTTCTCCTTTTAAGATATCGTCAATTCTTACAGAACCACCATTTACTAAAGCACAATCAACTTTGTTATTATACGCAAAACTCATAGATGTTGCTATAATCTCCCCCATATTTGTTTGAATACTTCTAATCGTATTTTCTCTAGCATCTAACGGTTCTGTAGCTTTATACACTACTTTGTATGGTTCTGGTACAATCTCTTTGATTTTATCTTGTAAAACCACGCTCCATTTATTAACCACAGTCTCAACTTTTTTATCAAAGGGTATTTTATTGTTAATTTCTTTTAATTCTGATTTGAATTGAACTTCTTTTGTTTTTGAATCGTATTCAAAACGGTGGATATAGACTGTTTTTGCATTCGCATCAGCTTTAGTAATTACCACATTACCTACTTTATTGTAGCTATTTGTATGCTCGTGTCCTCCCATTATTAAAGGCACATTAGGTAAAATTTCTGCTATTTGTTTATCTTGAGTTAACGATGCATGGGTAATCCCAATAACAATATCTACCTTATCTTTAATTTCATTGTACGATCGCTTAATTTCTTCATACATATCACCATAATACACATAGCTCTTTGGATTTGATGGTATACAAACACTTATAAATCCTACTTTTAATTTTGTGCCCTCTGGGGTTTCAAACTCTTTTATATAAGCATCTTGTAAACTTTTTTTCTTTCCATCTACAACTTTGTAAAAATAGGAATGCTTTCCATTTTTATTGTGCAAGACGTTAGCTGAAATCCATTCAAACTTGCTTTCATTTAACCTGTCTTGTAAATGCGTATAACTTAAATCAAATTCATGGTTACCAAAAGCTACAACATCAAAATTCATTGCATTCATAACTTCTACCATTTGTTTTCCTCGAACACGTTCTCCGTTATATTTTATTGTTCCTAATAGAGACGGAGATAAGAAATCTCCTGCTAATATTAGCATGGTATTTTTATTTTCTTTTAGTAATTCTTGATGAACACTTTCTACCCTTGCCATTCCTCCATATTTTCCTCCTTGAATTGGTGCTATTTCATACACATCATTCAGTTGAATAATTGTAAAGTATGTTTTACTATTAGAATTAGATTGATTTGAAACTCCACAGCTAATAAAAAAAGCTGTGATAATAAGTAGTGATAGAACTCTAAACTGTTTCATTAAATTAAGTTTTTAACGAAACAAATCTACAAATTCTAATGAAGATATTGACGAGTGTTTTGACGTATCATTTTACGATACTCTACCAGTTCAGGGAATTGATAAAAGAAGTTTATTTTTTTGTGAGCAATGGTTCTTGGCTTTCTTATTCTAGGTCTTAAAACAAAAGCAGTCCAACTTTCAACAATATCTTCTTCAGGACTTTCAGCAGCATAATCTGTTAGAAATTCTGAGCGATTATTTTGATACAAATCATATAGTTTCTCTACACAATTTGCTTCTGTATAACAATACTCTCTTTGTATATAATCCCAGCGGTTTAATAACGCTCCTTTCCAAAATAAGTTAACAAACTTATTAATGTAACTTTTCTTGTAAGCTTCTCCTTCTTGGGTTAAATACAACTCACCTTCATTCTGTAAGTTTTTGTCTGTAGGTCTTATTTGAGTTCTATTTAATGTAAGTAGATGTCCAAATTCATGAACCAACGTATAAACAGACTCGTGTAATCTTCTCTTATCCTTTGTTTTAAAGTTTACATCTTTGATATCGATCTCTAACTGCCATTTGTCATTTTTTGAACTTAAGGCTACTAAAGCTCCTGTTTTTTCGTCAATCCCATCTGTCATTAAAACAATACGCTTAATATACTTCTGAGTCAACTCTTGCGGAAAAATTCTATTAAATTCATTCCAATAATAGGCTGCTAGCTTATCATTCTTCGATTGTTTTTTTTCTACTACTCCATTATTTATACGCCAAGAACCTATCCTCTCTCCTTCAGTTGATTGAAAAAAGGTAGATAAAAAGAAAAAAAGAGATATAATTTTTAACTTCATCACGTATTAAAAAACTTCTAGTGCTTTGTTATAGGCACTCTCAAAACTCATCGGTTTAATATTGGTTTCTACTTTCTTTGCTGTAAAATAAGACAGTAGTTTTTCGGTTGGCATATTACCTGTTAGCTCATCTTTTGCCATTGGGCAACCTCCATATCCTTTTATTGCCCCATCAAAACGACGACAACCAGCGTTAAAAGCACTATCGACTTTTTCATACCATTTGGTGGGTGTTGTATGCAAGTGAGCTCCAAACTCTATTTGAGGATAACTAGGTATTAAGTTAGAAAATAAATAATTAATATCTTCTGGTGTTGAACTCCCTATTGTATCTGACAAAGATAATATTTTAACTCCTAATTTAGATAATTTCTCTGTCCACTCTCCTACTATCTCAACATTCCAAGGATCTCCATACGGATTTCCAAATCCCATTGACAAATAAGCTACTACTTCTTTATTCGTTCTACTAGCAATAGCAAGAACTTCTTTTAACGTATCAATAGACTGTTCTATTGTTTTATGTGTGTTACGCATTTGAAAATTTTCAGAAATTGAAAAAGGATACCCTAAATAATCAATTTCCTCAAATTGAGATGCATCATTAGCTCCTCTAACATTGGCCACAATTGCTAAAAGTTTACTTGTAGTAGACGACAAATCTAGTTTAGACAAAACCTCTGCAGTATCTCTCATTTGAGGAATTGCTTTGGGCGATACAAAACTTCCAAAATCTATCGTATCAAATCCCACTCTTAACAGTGAATTGATATATGTCGCCTTAGCCTCAGTAGGAATAAAATGGCTTTTAATTCCTTGCATTGCATCCCTTGGGCATTCAATAATTTTAACACTGTTAACCATTGTGCCAAATATACATATTTTGATTTACTTTTCTAAGCCAACTACTCCTTGTTAAAAAGCACAAACTTATCAAAAAATCATAAACATTTAGTTACTAATTAATTACAAATAAAAACAAAATAAACATTTACATTTAATCATAAAAAATTATTTTTATTGAAATAAACTGTCACAATTTAAAAGTTAAATTGTCTCTAGTATAGAATGATTTCTTTGGAGTCGCATACAACACATATAAACCAACTAATCGAACGCTGTAAGAAAAACGATAGCACTGCACAAATGCAGGTGTACCAGAGCTACTATAAAGCTATGTACAATACGTCCTATCGTATTTTGAAAGATGAATTCGAAGCTGAAGATTTAATTCAAGAAGCTTTTTTAACTGCTTTCACAAAATTAAATTCTTTTAAAGGTGAAGTTACTTTTGGAGCTTGGTTAAAACGAATTGTTATTAATAAGAGTTTAACCCAACTAAAAAAAGTAACCCGTTACGACGAAGTTAAGATGGATGTGATTCCGAACTATGAAATTGAAGATGTAGAAATAGATTACAGTTCTTTAGAAGTAAAAAGAGTTTTAAACTGTTTACAAAGTTTAAAGGATAATTACAGAATTGCATTGACTTTAAACTTAATTGAAGGCTATGATTATGAAGAAATCGCTCAGATATTAAATTACACCAATGAAAATGTACGTACAACAATATCGAGGGCAAAAAAGAAGTTAAAACAAGTATTGGTTACCGATACTAATAAAACACAAGTATATGGAGGATAAACTACATCAGTTTTTTAAAGAAAATGATTTTGATGTTTTTGAACCTCATCAAGGACATTTAAATCGTTTTCAACGTAAGCTTAAACAACCCAGAAAGAAGAGGACTCCTATTTTTTGGATGAGTGCAGCGGCTTCAATTGTATTGATTTTAGGTTTCTACCTTGGTAGTTACCAACAAAAAAAGACTTACGATTTAGCCGATGTTTCACCTAAAATGGCAGAAGCGCAGAACTTTTTTGTTACAACTATTAATCAAGAATTGAAAGAAGTTGAGCAATACAGAAACATTGAAACTGAAACCATTATTGAAGATTCTTTAAATGAAATCGAAGAACTAGAAGACCAATATGGTTCACTTTTAAAAGAATTATCAAAACGAGAAAACAAACATCAAATCATAAGAGAAATGATACAAAACTATCAACAAAGATTAGATGTTTTAGAAAGACTTCTCTTACAATTAGAACAACAGCAAAACCCAGCTAAATTAGAATTAAAAGATGATGAAATTATATAAACTACTTTTTTTGTTCATACTTATACCTAGTATTATTGTCGCTAACGATAAAAAACACGAAAAAAGCAAAACCATTAGTAAAACATATACGGTTAACAAAAATGCTACTTTATACATTAATAATAAGTACGGAAATGTAAACGTAACTACTTGGAATGAAAATCGTATTAAAATAGACGTAAAAATAACTGTAAAAGGTGATAATTTATCTAATGTAGAACGTAAATTAAAAGATATTGATGTGCGATTTGAAGCTACTTCAAGTTTAGTAGAAGCTCGTACAATTATTGAAGACACTAAGTCTTCTTGGTCTTGGTGGGGTAATAATAATACCAATTATAAAATCAATTATTTTGTAAAAATGCCTATTACCAATAATGCTGATTTGAATAACAAATATGGTAATATAGAGTTAGACAAACTTGAAGGGAAATCAAATATTAGTTGTGGATATGGTAAAATTCAAATAGATCAGCTATTAAATGATTTTAACAATATTAACATAGATTATTGTAGTGCTTCTGAAATTAACTTTATCAAATCAGGAAATCTTAATGCAGATTATTCTAAGATAAACGTTAATAAATCAAATATTTTAAGAGTTAACTCCGATTATTCTACAGTAAGAATTGGTACAGCTGGTGATGTTACTTTTAATAGTGATTACGGAAGTATTTCTGCTGATGACGTTTCAAGTATTACTGGTAATTCTGATTATGCAAGTATAAAAATAGGAACTCTTAAAAAGGCTTTGAAGATTGATACCGACTATGGTAGTATAAGAGTTCAAAATATCTTAAAAGGGTTTGATTATATTACTATTGATGGTAGTTATGCTGGTATAAAACTAGGAACAAATAGTGATAACAACTTCAATTTTACTATTGACTTAGGCTATGCCGGATTTGGGTACCCTGAAGACCATGTAGAAGTCTTTAAGAGCATTCAAAAATCATCAAAAAAATACTACGAAGGCACCTTTGGTAAAGGAAAAGCTAACTCTACTGTAACTATAAAATCAAGATACGGAGGAGTATCTTTAAAGTTAAATGATTAAGCAACTTACAAATTATAATATCATGAAAAAATTAGCAATCTTATTATTAACACTTTGCTTTAGTATTCAATCACAAGCACAAAGCTGGTGGGGTTCAAAAAAAATTAAAGGAAATGGAAATGTCATTACACAAACACGTACTATTAAATCGTTTGACAAAGTAAGCGTTGGAGGTTCTTTTGATGTTTATTTAGTAGACGGAACCGAAGGTAAATTAACCATTGAAGGTGAAGAAAACATTTTAAAATATATTGAAACAGAAGTAAAAAATGGAAGCTTAAACATTCATTTTAAAGAAAATACTAATATTAGTACAACAAAAAAACTAGTAGTTACAGTTCCTTTTGAAAGTATTGAAGCTGTTGCCTTAGGAGGATCTGGAAATGTAATAGCAGAAAAACGTATAAAGGCTGATGAAGTTTCTTTTGGTGTAGGTGGATCAGGAAATATTACGGCAAGTGTAGATGCTAATACTGTAAAAACATCAATTGGAGGCTCTGGGAACATTAAATTAAAAGGAAAGACTGACAACCTTAAATGTTCAATTGCTGGATCTGGAAATGTAAAAGCTTACGATTTAAATACTAGTTCATTAAAAGCTAGCATCGCTGGATCAGGAGACGTACAAACCTCTGTAAGTAATAAAATTAAAGCTTCAATTGTAGGTTCTGGAAGCGTATATTACAAAGGTAAACCTTCACATATTGACAGTGACTCTGTAGGATCAGGAGATGTGATAGACAGAAATTAAAAACTCTAAAAAACAATTATAAAAAAAATCCGCTGTTTGATTACAGCGGATTTTTTTATCTTCTCTAATTTATTTCAAAATCAAAACAATATTAATCTACTAAACTTGCCTGCTTAAATGCTATAAGAGTTTCCCTTGTGTCTAAAACTTTTTCAACAAAATCTTTAAACTGAATATAATTTTCAGGCAAAATCAAATCTGAAGTTACATGAGATTCAATGTTTACTTCTAAGTGATTCTCTTTAATTAACTTATATGAAATTGAAAAAAAATGCTTTTTAAAACTATATGTAAGATTCTCTGGTAAGCTCACAAACTCTTCTCCTTCTTTAAGTTTAATTATTATTTTCTCACTATAATCATCTGTATTTTCATATTGTCTATAATCTATAGGATAGGAGCGTTTATCTAGTTGAATTACTAAATTATTATATGGATTTAAAAAATATGGTATTTTAAAAGTTTTAAGTCCTCCTACTTTACTTATCTTAATATCAGAACTTAAATTCGTTACATATGTCGTTTCTCCGCTTTCTTTATCTAAGTTTAGATTTTCTATATTGATAAGCTTAACAGGCTCACTTGCTCTATTAGAAAGCTCTTGATGAACTTCATCATTTAATAATTTATCTTTTTTATTTGTCAAAACATCAATATAATAAGACCCTAAATGACCTGTAACCCTTGTTGTTAACTTAATATTTGATTCATCTTTATCTAAAGTCAATTCGGCTATACTAACAAATCTAGTCTTTTCTCTAAGCACATCATCCAGCTTAAACAAATTATAATCTACCTTAGCTGAATTATCATATGGTATTTCTAAGGCTGTTGCTCCACGAAGAGACATTGGTAAAGATTTAAATGGAAGGTTTTTATCCGTAAGTTCTAAATACTGATCTTTTCCACTTATTTTAACTTTTACAATACAGTGATTAAAATTAGAACTAGGAAGAAGTAATTGGTCTCTTGCATAATCCGCTGTTAAAATTAAAACCATATTCACATTTAACTCTGCTTTTTGGGCTAACACCAAAAATAACGATGAAAAATCCTTACAATCACCTAATTTAGTTTTTAGTGTTTTAGATGGTTTTTGTGGCACATACCCTCCTTGCCTAAAACCTACATGACTATAATTTAAATTGTCTGTTATGTAATAATATATTTTTTTAGCTCTTTCATTTTCTGACAATTCTTTATAACCATTTTTAAAAATTTCGTTAAATACTTCTTCTACTGTTTTATCTACTCTTAATTGTTTTCTAACAATATCTGAGTACCAAATAGCTATATCATTCCAAGAATTAATTGAACTAACACTTAACCTCGTTACAACATCATTAAAAGCGGGCATGTAATCTTCTGTTACTGGAATACTAGGTATATTTTCTAACTTCCATTCATGAACGTAATAATCGCCTTTTTTATATCTATTATATTTGACTTTTCCTTTTTTCACAACATAATTAACCTCTTGATCTAAACTTATAAGCCTGTAAGTATTTTTTAGCACAGGGTGATACCCATTAAATCCATGACTTAAAACATAATCTTTATAAAACCTCCCATAAGTTGAATATGTCTTCATATAGTCCACATAAATAACATCTCCTATTTCTAATCCTGAAAATACTAACTTAGCTCCATTACGATCAGCTGGTATAGATTCTCCGTTAGGTTTAATTATTTCAGCTTTCTTTATTTGGTAATTTCCTGATAGACCTAAATCATATTCTTTAAAAATATTAACCCCATTCAAAGATGTTACTTCATGAATGAATGATTCTTGAAACTCTCCTCCCCCTCTTTTATAACTCAAAACCGTTACATCATTTAACAATGTATTTACACCATAATTATTCGGAATATTTTTATTTCTATTCTCTCTAATAAAATTATACACTTCATTTAAGCGAAATTCTTCCAGTACGTTTTTTTTATTTTCTAAATCATCTATCTTCTTTCTTAGCTTATGATCAGATGGGTTTCTTATTAAAGCTTTTTTATAAAGATTTACAGCTTCTTTCTTTTTACCTAACTGCACATAAACATCTCCTTTTGCTTTAACAAATGAATAAGAGTTGGGGTAATTTTCTAATCCTTTTTCTATAAAAGGTAAAGACCTTTTGTATTGTCCTGTATCATGAAGAATTTCAATTATTTTATATAAAAAATCATTATCATATTCAAACTTATTTATCACTTCTGTATATAAATTAATTACATCTTCAATTCTATTTTGCTTCTTATAGTAGTATGCTAGATACCTAATAATCTCTGAGTTAAACTCTACCTTATTATACTTTTCTAAAACATTTATAGCTGCATTATCATCATTGAAAAGCTTAGAATAAAATTCAGAAAAAATTGGTTTCACAGAAGAAGGTAATGTTGGATCGTCTAACAATTCATCTAATTTCTTTCTCATTTTTAGCCTATCATTGTGACGCAAAATGATCATGAACTCAGATACTCTCTTCATAAAAGAATAATCTACAGCATTTCCAATCTTCCTAAGTTTTTCTTCATAAGCTTTTATATCTAACCTCATTAAATCTTCAAAATTTTCATACTCCAAAAAAGATGACATGTAATATTTAGGGTCCTCTCTTTTTAAATTATCTTGTGTTCTTTTTAATGTACTCTGATCTCCTTTAGTTTTGTAACATTTCATTAAACAAGTTCTTATTAATGAACTCTGAGGATACTCCTTAAACCAATCTTCTAAGAGATTAATTGCCTTATTCACCTTACCATTTCTATGATACGAAAGAAACAAACAAAACTTAGTTAAATTAATATCATAATGCAAATCTTTAAGTTTTTGTTCAAAATAAGTTTCTACAGCATGAGGAATTAGTTTAGGGTTAACATCCTTTAAACTATTCTTCTTATAATTTCTATTCTTAAAAGAAACACTATAGTTATTTAATGGTTTACCTTCTATATTCTCTAGTCTTAAAATAAAATAGGGATTACTTCCATTAGTAGCCAACTTGAGTAAAACTCTATTAACGCCTTTTTGAAGATTTACTTCATATGTATAAGCATCTAACTCTGTATTGTATTGATCATCTTCTTCTAAAACTAATGCATCATTAAGCCAAAGACGTACTAATCCTCCTTTACCTAGCTTTAATCTAACTCTTTGATCTTTTGGAGAATTAATAAATGTTTGAGCATAATGAACTCCTGCCCCATACTCAGAATGGTTTGTAAAAAAGTTATATGCCTCTGTTTTGTTTGATGACATATACCATTGAGCATCACCATTGCTTTGCGCTTCAAAAACAACTTTGTTAGAAGTTTCTTCTTCTGGCGGGTACTGCATATCAATTCCACTAGAGTTTAAATTTTCAAAAACACCACAATATTCCCAGTCTCTCACTGCTTCAATATTATTCATTAAATCGGTATACGATTTCCAATCTCTCTGAGATCTTTTTGTTATTGATTGTAAATAGTAAAGTCCATTTTTAACTGTTGAGTTAGATATTTTAGAGGCATCTATTAAATGAGGCGACTCATAGGTTTCATTATTAAAACCAACTTCAAAATAATCACTAAAAAAATAGGTCATCGTCCAATTAGAAAACATATAGTTTTCACACCCTTCATAGCCTGATATTTTCTTTAAAAAATTGGAATCACTACGCATTTTCCCCCTCTCCATTTCCACTAGTTTCTTTAAAACTAAGTTTTCAATATCGTTTTCAGTATTCAGTTGGTTAACTAAACTAAACGCTTCATCTCTTTTATTATCTAATAAAGCGTTCCATACTTTAGCATTCTTTTGTGCATTTACAATTAGTACTAAAAAGAAAAAAAACATACAAATAAATATGTTTTTCATTCTTGAATAGGTAAAATAATAAGTCATAGTAAATTTAAATATATAGCATTTTTTTTTAAACAGATTCAAACCTAAACAAATAGAATAAAATATCCTAAAAATTCATAAAAAAAGTCCACTACTCATAAACAGTGGACTTTATATATTTTTTAAAATTGACTAACTATTGTAAAGAAGCTAAACTCGCTTTAATCGTTTCAATTTTAGCTAGGGTATCCGATTCTTTTTTACGCTCTAAAGTAATTACCTGCTCTGGTGCATTGCTTACAAAACGTTCATTAGACAATTTCTTTTGAATTCCTGTTAAGAAACCTTCTGCTCGTTTTAACTCTGCATTTAGTTTTTCAATTTCCGCTTCAACATCAATCGTATCTAATGAAATTGGAACAAAATATTCGTTTGACTTCACACGGAATGAAGCAGCCCCTTCTACTTTATCTGATACGTTTTCAATCTTAGAAACATTCCCTAATTTACATATTACAGAATTCCAATAATTAGTTCTTCCTGTACTATTTATCTCGAATAACTCAATTTCATCTTTAAAAGAAATATTCTTTTCTTTTCTAACTGTTCTTATACCAGAAATTATTTCTTGAGCTCTTGCAAAAGAAGCTAATAGAGTTATAGACTCTATATCTCCTTCATTCACTTCTCCAACTACAGGATATTTAGCAATAATTAGTGCATCTTCTGGAGTTCTTTCTGTAATATGCTGCCAAATTTCTTCTGTTAAGAAAGGCATAAAAGGATGTAATACTTTTAAGTTGTTTTCTAATACTTCTATTACAGCTTTGTATGTTTTAGCATCTATCGGTTGTTGGTACCCTGGCTTTACAATTTCTAATAACCAAGACGAAAAGTCGTCAGTAATTAATTTGTAAATAGCCATTAACGCATCTGATAAACGGTATTTACTAAAGTGGTCTTCAATTTCTAACAACACTTTATTAAACTTAGACTCATACCAAGCTAATCCTATTTTAGCTGTTTCTGGTTGCGGTAAGTTTTCATCAACTTCCCAACCTTTAATTAAACGGAAGGTATTCCAAATTTTATTTGCAAACCCTTTTCCTTGTTGACATAAATCTTCGTCAAATAATAAATCGTTTCCTGCTGCAGAACTCAATAACAATCCTACACGCACTCCATCAGCTCCAAAATCTTCGATTAATTTTAAAGCATCTGGTGAGTTCCCTAAAGATTTACTCATTTTTCTACGTTGTTTGTCACGAACTAATCCTGTCAGGTAAACATTTTCAAACGGACGCGCATCTTTATATTCATATCCAGCAATAATCATACGAGCCACCCAGAAGAATAGAATATCTGGTCCCGTTACTAAATCATTCGTTGGGTAATAGTACTTTATTTCTTCATTCTCAGGATTGCGAATTCCGTCAAAAACACTCATTGGCCATAACCAAGAAGAAAACCATGTATCTAACGCGTCAGGATCTTGTTTTAAATCAGAGGCTGACAACGAAGAGTTTCCTGTTTTTTCTTGAGCTAATTTAATTGCTTCTTCAATATTTTCAGCAACTACAAAATCTTCTTTTCCGTCTCCATAATAAAATGCAGGAATTTGTTGTCCCCACCATAATTGACGTGAGATATTCCAATCACGAATGTTTTCCATCCAATGACGGTATGTATTTTCAAATTTTCTTGGAAATAACTTCACCTCTCTATCTTCACCTAAAACAGCTTCGATAGCTGGCTTTACCAACTCTTCCATTTTTAAGAACCATTGATCTGATAATCTTGGTTCTATTACCGCTTTAGTTCTTTCTGATGTTCCTACTTTATTCATATGAACTTCTGTTTTAACTAAGTAACCTTTCTCTTCTAGTTCTTTCGTTATTTCTTTACGAACTACAAAACGATCTTTTCCTTCATAGTGTAATCCGAATGAGTTTAAGCTAGCATCTTCGTTAAAAATATCAATTACTTCCAACTTATGCTTATCTCCTAAAACCTTATCGTTTTCATCATGAGCGGGTGTTACTTTTAAACAACCTGTACCAAATTCAACATCTACATATTCATCTTCTATAATCGGGATTTCTCTATTACATAAAGGTACAATTGCTTTCTTTCCTTTTAAATGTGTGAAACGTTCATCATTAGGGTTGATACAGATAGCTGTATCTCCTAAAATAGTTTCAGGACGTGTAGTCGCAATGGTTACTTTTTCATCAGAACCTACAATATCGTACTGTAAATAGTATAAATTCCCTTGACGCTCTTCATAAATTACTTCTTCGTCTGAAAGAGTTGTCTTTGCTTCTGGATCCCAATTTACCATACGATATCCACGGTAAATTAGTCCTTTATTATATAAGTCTACAAATACTTTAATTACCGATTCTGACAACGCAGGATCCATCGTAAATGCTGTACGCTCCCAATCACAAGAAGCTCCTAACTTTTTTAGTTGATCAAGAATAATTCCTCCGTACTCATGTTTCCATTCCCAAGCATGTGCTAAAAATTCTTCACGAGTTAAATCGTTTTTATCTATTCCTTGCTCCTTTAACTTCGCTACCACTTTAGCTTCAGTAGCAATCGAAGCATGATCTGTACCCGGAACCCAACACGCATTTTTTCCTTGTAAACGAGCTCTACGAATTAACACATCTTGAATCGTATTATTTAACATATGTCCCATATGCAACACTCCTGTAACGTTTGGTGGAGGTATTACTATTGTGTATGGTTCTCTTTCATCTACTTCAGAATGAAAATAATTATGTTTCATCCAGTAATCGTACCACTTACCTTCTACTTCTTTAGAATTGTATTTTGATGGAATATTCATATGTTTGTGTATATCTTTACGGTTAATAATTTAACACTATTTAACCTTTGGCATTATTTTTGAAATTCGATTAGCAAAAATACAACTATCTATGAGGTACGGAAAATTAGAAGTTGTTTTTTTAAGAACTTAAATAAATAATACTAAATTTGTAACGGTTTTACCCCAAAATTAATCTTAACATTATGAAAACAATTTTATCATTTTTAGCTGTTTGTTTTATTACATTAACAGTAAGTGCCCAAGAATTTAAATTTGAAACTGAAACTATTGACTACGGAAAAATAGCTCTTGGATCAGAAGGAAAACGTGTATTTGAATTTACCAATGTAGGTGATGCTCCTTTAATTATTAAAGATGTAAAATCTACTTGTGGTTGTACTGTTCCTAAAAAACCAGAAAAACCAATTATGCCAGGAGAAAAAGGACAAATTGAAGTTTCTTATGACACAAAAAGACCAGGAGGTTTTTCTAAAGCTATTACTGTAATTTCTAACGCTAAGAAAGAAAGAAAAATGCTTAAAATTAAAGGTTTTATTGCAAAAGACGCAGCTCCTGCTAAAGAAAAAAGTATGATGAATAGCGATAGCTAAACTAAATTACTCAATATAAAAAAAGCTCAACACATGTTGAGCTTTTTTTATATTCTTTTTTCCAATCTAAATTCGAACTTTAATCTAACCCTTGCTCTTTCTACTTCTATTTTAATTTTTCTATTAGGTTTATGATGAAACATATCCATTATCTCTCCTAATTTATATTCATGTACAGCTTTTCCATTAATTTTTTTAATAATATCGTCTACCATAAGACCAGCTTTAAAAGCTGGTGAATCTTCTACAATTTTGTCTATTTTGTATTTAGGTTTAAAACGATAAAAATAACTATCTATAAATGAGATAACATCCTTTTGTTGTGTTTGATTATTATTGTTATTATAACTATCGGTAAATTTAGTAGTTGCTTTTTCTTTAATTAATTCCTGACCATCATGCACAATATGTAATCCACTCATATTATAATAGAACCCTTTTTTTAGAGATGCATTTTTCTTTAATATAACTCTGTTATTAGGATAATCAATCCAAACTTTGAAACGTTTTAAAATCCCTCCTCCAATACTTCCATTTCGCTCCTTATATTGTCTTGCATTAAATGTTGACGAAGAATCTAAAAACGATGCTGTTGGTTCTTCTATCTTAAATTTTCCTATTGATATTTTCTGAATCCTACTTCTATTCCCATAAATAGTGCCACTAAATCCCTCTCCTACAATATCTTTAAAGAACTTTTTTGGTGTCTTTAACTCATCTTTAGTTCCTTCAAATAACCAAATCGCATCACTCCCTCCTGTATCTATCAGCAACTTTACAGGTATCATCTTATTTGAAAACTCATCTATCTGTATTTTTGCATTTATATAAGGTTTATTCCTATAAAACTGTAAAGGAAAAATTTCACATCTATTACAAACAGATTTGTTGTATGTTTTAGGGTTATAAAAATCTATTTTTTTGTTTACATAGTTAATTTTAACAATGACATCTTTTAATAAATCATAGCCTATAATACCATGAATTGTAGTTCCCATTTTAGCAGAAATATCGAAAGCATCTTTTAAAATAACATATAAGTGCTGGTTAGAACTTGCTATATTTTTAATTCTGAAAGTATTATTTCTAGATAATAAAGCTTCTACTGGTTCTCCGCTACCCAATCCTCTAATAAAAACTTTTTTAATATCATTTAAACCTACTTTATCTTCTGAGGTAAGATTAAATAATATTGTTTTATTTACTCCTGTATCTAAAATAAACGATAATTGGTGTCCATTAATTTCCAAAGGAATCACTATCAAATTGTTTATCAACTGAAATGTTAACGATTGTTTGTCGGTGTCTTTACCAAAAAAAAGAAAATTTTGTTGTGAAAAAACTGAAGTACTTAAAAAAAAAGTAAAAAAATATGGTAGTAGTCTATTCAAGAGAAGGTGTTTTTTAAAATTTAAATCTCAATATACAACCTTCATTTTAGTTTTACATTTTTTTGTGATTTTTTTAACCCTTATTTTCATTAAAAACTCCCTTAATTTATCAAATATATTTCGCAAATTTGCCATTCAAACAACTAATTTAATACAAGATGCCATCTATTTCTAGTAAAGGAAATGCTATGCCTCAATCACCAATTCGTAAATTGGTTCCTTTTGCAGAGGCCGCTAAAAAAAACGGAACAAAAGTTTATCATTTAAACATTGGACAACCAGATATAAAAACTCCACAAGTTGCCTTAGATGCTGTTAAGAATAATACTATTGAAGTATTATCATATGCAAGATCTGAAGGATCTGAAGAATACAGAACTAAACTAGCTGATTACTATGCAAAAAACGACATTCATGTAACTGCTAATAATATTATTGCAACTACTGGAGGTTCAGAAGCATTATTATTTACTATTGGTAGTATTACTGACCCAGGAGATGAGATCATTATTCCTGAACCATTTTATGCTAACTATAACGGTTTTTCTACCGCTTCAGGTGTAACAGTGGTTCCTGTAATTTCTAAAATTGAGGATAACTTTGCTTTACCAGCTATTGAAGATTTTGAAAAATTAATTACTCCAAAAACAAAAGCAATCTTAATCTGTAATCCAGGAAATCCAACAGGGTATTTATACAGTAAAGAGGAGATTGAAAAATTAAAACAAATTGTATTAAAGCATGATTTGTTTTTAATTGCTGATGAAGTGTATCGTGAGTTTACTTATGATGGTGAAAAACACAATTCGGTAATGGCTTTAGAAGGACTAGAACAAAACGCTATTATGATTGATTCTGTATCGAAGCGTTATAGTATGTGTGGTGCACGAATTGGTTGTATCGTTTCTAAAAATGAAGAATTTATCGGAACAGCTATTAAATTTGCACAAGCTCGTTTAAGTCCACCAACCTATGCTTTAATTGCAAGTGAAGCTGCTTTAGAAACTCCTCAAAGTTATTTTGATGAAGTTATTGAAGAATACGAAGATCGTAGAAATACCTTAATTTCAGAGTTACAAAAAATAAACGGAGTAAAAGTTGCCAATCCTAAAGGGGCATTCTACTGTGTTGCTGAACTACCTGTTAAAGATAGTGATGATTTTGCTCAGTGGATTTTAGAAAAATTTAGCGATAATAATGAAACAGTAATGGTTGCACCAGCTAGCGGATTTTATTCTACCGAAGGTGAAGGAAAAAACCAAGTACGTATCGCCTATGTTTTAAATAAAACTGATTTAAAACGTTCAGTTGAAATATTAAAAATCGCCTTAGAAAAATATAATAGTTAATTGAATATTCAAGAAAACATATCTTTAAAAGAGTACAACACGTTTGGTATTAATGTTAATGCCAAACGTTTTGTTTCTATCACCTCAGTATATCAGCTACAACAACTTTTAAAAGAAGAAAAAGATATCTTTTTAATTTCCGGCGGAAGTAACATGTTACTTACCAAAGACATTGACACTTTAGTTGTGCATATTGATATCAAAGGAATTTCTATTGATAGAGAAAATCATAACGACATTCACCTAGCTGTAAATGCTGGTGAAAACTGGCATGAGTTTGTATTGTGGTGTGTTTCTCAAAACTACGGCGGACTGGAAAACTTATCTCTAATTCCTGGAAATGTAGGCACCTGCCCTATCCAAAATATTGGAGCCTACGGTGTGGAAGTAAAAGATACAATTACAAAGGTAGAAGCTGTTGAAATTGAAACAGGAAAATTGATTTCTTTTTCTGCGGAAGAATGCCAGTTCGGGTATCGTAATTCTATCTTTAAAAACGAAGCTAAAGGAAAATTTGTGTTGACTTCAGTAAGTTTTCGACTAACTAAAAACAATCACAAGCTTAATACTTCTTACGGAGCTATTGAGTCTGAGTTAACTTCAAAAAATATCACAAATCCGACCATTAAAGATATTTCTGATGCTGTTATTGCTATTCGTCAATCAAAATTACCAGACCCGAAGGAAATAGGAAACAGTGGTAGTTTTTTTAAAAACCCTGTGATTTCAAAAGAGCATTTTGAAAAGCTTCAAACCTCATCTCCTAATATTCCTAGTTATGTAATCTCTGATACTGAGATTAAAGTACCTGCTGGTTGGTTAATTGAACAAAGCGGATTTAAAGGAAAGCGTTTTGGTGACTACGGAGTACATGAAAAACAAGCTCTAGTTTTAGTGAATTATGGAAATGCTACAGGGAAAGAAATTTATGATTTAGCACAACAAATTCAGAAAACTATCAAAGATAAATTTGATATTGATTTAGAAATAGAAGTTAATATTATTCAATAAAAGACAAAAGGAAGGTAAAATTACCCTCCTTTTTATTTTTTATATCTATTCTTTATCAAATAACACCTTGTAAATAAACCCTCCTACAACCGCTCCTGCAATTGGTGCTACCCAAAACAACCATACTTGAGATAAATACCCTCCACCAGCAAACAATGCTTGACTCATAGAACGAGCTGGATTTACAGACGTATTGGTAATTGGAATACTTATTAAGTGGATTAACGTCAATCCTAAACCAATTGCAATTGGAGCAAAACCTTTCGGTGCGTTTTTGTGAATACTTCCTAAAATAATTAGCAAGAAAAACATGGTTAATAAAAACTCTGCTAAAAAAGCTGCAACTATATTATATCCTCCTGGTGAAAATTCTCCATAACCATTGGCAGCAAAACCTCCAATGGATTCAAATCCGCTATTGTTTGTTACAATTAGATACAAGCAGGCTGCTGCTAAAATCGCTCCTATTAGTTGAGAAATGATATACGGAACAACTTCTTTAGCTGTATGGTTACCTCCAACCCACAAACCAATTGTTACTGCTGGATTAAAATGTGCCCCTGAAATGTGACCAACGGCATATGCCATCGTTAACACTGTTAAACCAAAAGCCAAAGCTACACCAACAAACCCAATACCCAAATCAGGAAAACCTGCAGCAAAAATAGCACTACCACATCCGCCAAAAACTAGCCAGAATGTTCCGAAAAATTCAGCAAAATATTTTTTCATATTCAAAATTTTTGATTAGTTGATTATTAATTATGACCCTTAAATAAATAAAAGTCACACTGTTATAAATCTACAATAATAAATTCTAAAAAAAAATGGGAAGTTCGTATCTTTGTAGCACAAAATAATACATCATGAAATTAGTTTTAGTTACCATCGGATTATTAGCCTTAGCTTTTGCAGGAATTGCCATTAAAATTTGGGCAAAAAAAGATGGTAAATTTGCAGGTACTTGTGCGAGCCAAAACCCTATGTTAAATGAAAGTGGTGAAGCTTGTGGTTTTTGTGGTAAAACTCCAGATCAGTTTGATACTTGTAACGAGCCTCAGCACAATTAAGTACAGTACTCAACTAACCCTTTTAACTTTTTTATGATATTTACTATACTGTTCTACACTTTTGTAGTGGTTACAGCCATACAAATAGTATATTATTTATCCTTTTCTCTTTTTGTTTTTCAAAAACAAGAAAACACACTATCAAATACAAACATTCCAGTTTCTGTAATTGTTTATGTTAAGAACAATGCGAAAACTTTAGCAGAATACATTCAAAATTTAACCAAGCAAAAACACCCTAATTTTGAAATTGTTATGGTTAATAATGCTTCTAATGATACCACTCTTGAAATTATAGAAAACTTACAACTAGAATACCCTAACATTAAAGTTGTAAATGTTAAAAATACAGAAGCTTTTTGGGCAAATAAAAAATATGCTTTAACCTTAGGTGTTAAAGCTGCTACTTATGAATATCTATTATTTACAGAATTAGGTAGTAAAGCTTTATCTAAAAACTGGATTGATGAGATAACTTGCTATTTTTCACAAGAAAAATCCATAGTTATAGGATATCAAAAACTAAAACGGAAGAAAAAATCATTCAGTAATTTACTCTTCAGATTTGACCACTTATCAAATACTATTCAAGCTTTTTCTTACGCCAAATTTGGAGCTCCATATAAAGCTACCAACCATAATTTAGCGTACACAAAAGAGGAGTTTTTTAAAGTAAACGGATACATTAATCACCTTGCTCTTTTTATGGGTGAAGGAGATTTATTTTTGAAAGATGCAGCTACCAATCAAAACACTATTGTCGCAACTACACCAAATAGTTTTGTTTGCTCAACCAAATATCTTTCTTTTAAAGAATGGTTTTTACAACAAAAGAAACAGTCAATTCTATTTTCATTATACAAACCAAAGCATAAATTTCTATTAAGTTTCTTTAAACTTTCTAAATTTCTATTTTATGTTTTAGCCGTTTGTATAACTTATATTAACTGGAAAATAGCATTACCCTTAATAATAAGTTATTACCTTATACAATATATAATCGTAGGAAAATTAGCTACTAAATTACAAGAACGAAATACAATTTTGTTGTTACCTCTCCTTGAGGTTTGTTTAGTATTACTACAAATCATTATATTTATATCAAATCAAATATCGAAACCTAAGCATTGGAAATAAACAAAGAAAAAGTACTTACCCATATTCAACAGGCAAAAAAAGGAAATCAAATATCATTTAACTATTTGTTAGATACTTTTTGGGGAAATGTGTATGCTTTTCAATTAAAACAAACACAAAACGATAATGATGCTGAAGATATTACCATCCAAACTTTTTCAAAAGCTTTTGATAAGATTGATAGTTTTGATGAAAACTATCAATTTAAAACTTGGTTAATTACCATTTCAAAAAATGTGTATATTGATTTTCTCCGAAAGAAGAAATCTTCCATTTATACTCAAACTACCGAAGAACAAGAAAAAGAAGTATATGCTGTGGCAGATGATGCTCCTTCTCCTGAGGATAAAATTATTACCGAACAAAACTTAGCTAAGCTTCTAAAAAACATAAAAAAACTCAAACCAAAATATCAAGAAGTAATCAACCTTCGCTATTTTCAAGAGTTGAGTTATAAAGAAATTTCCGAGCAAATAGGAGAACCTATAAACAATGTAAAAGTAAAATTACTGCGTGCTAAAAAATTATTAGCTGAAATAATAAAGAAATCATAAATTGCGAAACCTTTAAAATTCAAGTTTTTATGATTTTACAGTTTCATGCAAGTGGAAAACATCTACACAAAAAAGAACTTTATTCAAAAAATACGCAAAAATTCGTTGGTGAGAAATTCACTATAACGTATGTAGAAATTTTAAACTTTTAAGCTCTCCTCTCGCATGAAAAAATCCCTTCTAAACTTATTAGGTCCTGGATTATTATTTGCTGGAGCCGCTATAGGTGTTTCACATTTAGTCCAATCAACTAGAGCTGGGGCTGATTTTGGTTTTGGTTTACTTTGGGCTTTGCTCATTGTTCATATTTTTAAATACCCTTTTTTTCAGTTTGGCCCGAGGTATGCCACTGCAACTGGAGAAACACTTTTAGATGGCTACAAAAAGCTTGGAAAAGGTGTTTTGGCTACTTATTTTATCTTAAATATTGCTACCATGTTTACCATTCAAGCAGCTGTAACTATTGTTACCGCTAGCTTAGCTTCTAACCTTTTTGGCTTTACCCATGATTTGGTTATTTGGTCAGTAATTATCATGTTTATTAGTATAATTCTTTTAGGTATTGGAAAATATAAGCTTCTAGACAACTTAATGAAATACATTATTGCTATACTAACAGTAAGCACAGTTATTGCCGTATGTATTGCTTTGTTTAAAACCGAAAAAGGGTTTAGCTATCAACAAATAATTCCAAGCGGAACAGCACAAGTAACATTTTTAATTGCTTTCTTAGGGTGGATGCCTGCCCCATTAGATATTTCTATATGGCATTCGTTATGGTCGGTCGAAAAAGACAAAACAACCTTTGAGAAAACAAAGCCAAAAGAAGCTATTTTCGATTTTAACATCGGTTATATTGGTGCTTTATCTTTAGGTGTTTGCTTTGTAATATTGGGCGCATTGGTAATGTATCAATCAGGTGAATCTTTTTCTAACAAAGGAACTATTTTTGCTTCTCAACTCATTAATTTATACACCAAAAACCTAGGCGAATTCTCTGCTGTATTTATAGGAATTGCAGCTTTTACAACTATGTTTAGTACTACTATTACAACCTTAGATGCTTCTCCTAGAGCTATGGAAAAATCATCTTCTTTACTCTTTTCTAAAAAAATAAAGTTGAGTTATTGGTTTTGGTTGTTACTCTTAGCCTTAGGCACTTATATTATTCTTCATTATTTTTTGGCTGACATGATTTTTTTAGTAAGAATAGCTACAGTTTTATCATTTTTAACCGCTCCTTTTTATGCCATCTTAAACTATGTTTTAATTACTGGAAAACATACCCCTGAAAAATATCGCCCTAAATTAGGCTTGCGCATTTTAAGTTTTACTGGTATTGTATTTTTGATTGGGTTTAGTATTTGGTTTTTACTTAGTTTATAAATCTTTTCTTTGTAAATTTGCAATTCAATTTTTATGGAATGGCAAACGAAACTTTAGTAGCAACAGAAAGAACAAAAAAACCTAAATGGTTACGTGTTAAATTACCTGTTGGTAAAAAATACACAGAGCTAAGAGGATTGGTTGACAAATACAAATTGAATACTATTTGTACTAGCGGAAGCTGTCCTAACATGGGTGAATGTTGGGGAGAAGGTACCGCTACCTTTATGATTTTAGGTAACATTTGTACACGTTCTTGTGGCTTTTGCGGGGTAAAAACTGGAAGACCTGAAACTGTTGAATGGGACGAGCCTGAAAAAGTTGCACGTTCTATTAAGTTAATGAATATTAAACACGCTGTAATTACTTCTGTAGACCGTGATGATTTAAAAGATGGTGGTTCAATTATTTGGGCAGAAACTGTACAAGCAATTCGTAGAGCCAATCCAAATACTACATTAGAAACATTAATACCAGATTTTCAAGGAAACGAAAAATTGTTAGATCGTATTATTGAAGTAGCTCCAGAAGTAGTTTCTCATAATATGGAAACTGTACGTCGTTTAACTCGTGAAGTTCGTATTCAAGCAAAATATGACCGTAGCTTAGGTGTTTTAAAATACTTAAAAGATAACGGAATGCGTACCAAATCTGGAATTATGCTTGGTTTAGGCGAAACTGAAGATGAAGTAATTGAAACTATGAAAGATTTACGCAACGTTGGTTTAGATGTAATTACTATCGGTCAATATTTACAACCTAGTAAAAAACACTTACCCGTTAAGGAATTCATAACTCCTGAACAATTCAAAAAATATGAAACTTTAGGCTTAGAAATGGGCTTTATGTATGTAGAAAGCGGTGCTTTAGTTCGTTCTTCTTACAAAGCTCACAAACACGCTAGCTAATTTCAACTTTAAAAAATTCTTAACTTTTTAACTGTTTAATGTTAAAAAAATGTCAAATATTTAAAAAACGCACATATGTGCGTTTTTTCTTTTTAATTTTGGCACAGATATTGGAAACAATATTTTGTAAACAAGTAACATTGTTTTCATTGTGTAAATTATTTGAATTAGTTGATTAACAAAAGCCCACTCAAATTTGAGTGGGCTTTTTGATTTTAATTAATTAACTAGAAACTCTAGTTGATTGCTCTAATTATATCGTACTTAGTAATGATATGGTGCTTACCGTTATCTAAATCTACTAATACAGCCTGATTTTCTTTGTTAATCAACTTAGATACTTCCTCTATAGAAGCAGATTTTTTTACTACTGGATACCCTTTCCCCATTACTTCTTTAATAGACTTGTGTGCTACTTCCTTGTCTTCCAAATAATTACGTAATAAAACAGACTCATCTACAGACCCTACAAACCCACTAGCATCTCTTACTGGTATTTGTGATATTTTAAATGTACGCATTCTTTCTATAGCATGCGATACCAATTCTTCAGTTTGAGCAGTTACCAATGGCTTGTCAATATGATCTTTAATTAAATCTTCAGCTGTTGTAATTTCTTCTTCTAAGAAACCTCTATCACGCATCCAATCATCATTAAACATTTTACCTACATAACGACTTCCGTGATCGTGAAATAACACTACTACTACATCATCTGGTTTAAACTCGTCTTTTAATTGTAATAATCCTTTGATAGCTGAACCTGCCGAGTTTCCAACAAAGATACCTTCTTCCTTCGCTATCTTACGTGTATAAATAGCCGCATCTTTATCAGTAACCTTAGTAAATCCGTCAATCAATGAAAAATCAACATTCTTAGGTAAAATATCTTCTCCAATACCTTCAGTAATGTATGGATAAATCTCATTTTCATCGAAAATACCCGTTTCGTGATATTTTTTAAATACCGATCCGTATGTATCAACTCCCCAAATTTTAATATTTGGGTTCTTTTCTTTTAAATACTTCGCAGTACCAGAAATAGTTCCTCCAGTTCCTACTCCAACTACAAAGTGTGTGATTTTACCGTCGGTTTGCTCCCAAATTTCTGGTCCAGTTTGTTCGTAATGTGCTTGTGAATTTGACGGATTATCGTACTGATTCACATACCACGAATTAGGTGTTTCTTCTCCTAAACGCTTAGAAACTGAATAATATGAACGAGGATCATCTGGCTCTACATTCGTAGGACATACAACTACCTCTGCTCCTACTGCACGTAGGATATCCATTTTTTCTTTTGATTGTTTATCAGAAATTACAAAAATACACTTGTATCCTTTTACAATAGCAGCTAACGCTAATCCCATTCCTGTGTTTCCTGAAGTACCTTCAATAATAGTACCTCCTGGCTTTAAACGACCATCTGCTTCGGCATCTTCAATCATTTTAAGAGCCATGCGGTCTTTTACAGAGTTTCCTGGGTTAAATGTTTCTACTTTGGCTAATACCAAGGCATCTACTTCTTTGGTTACAGAATTTAATCTTACTAAAGGTGTGTTACCAATAGTTTCTAATATATTTTTTGCGTACTTCATATCTTATAAATCTATAGCAAAATTAAGCAAATCGAATGGATTTTGAAGGACGGATTTTAGTAATGATATATGAAGGTATGATCAACATTAAAAAACATAAAGCTAACGTCCCCATATTTAACAATAAAATAGCTAGCACGTTAATATCTACTGGAACAGTAGACACATAATACGTCTCTGGATCTAATGTTATTAGTTTACTGTATTTCTGAATTAAGAGAATACTTAAGCCTATTAAATTTCCCCAAAACAATCCTTTTAAAATTAGGTACGAGGCATTGTATAAAAATATCTTTCGAATGCTCCAATTTAAACTTCCTAATGCTTTGAGTATTCCTACCATTTGTACACGCTCTAATATCAACACCAACAATGCTGTTACCATATTAATCCCAGCAACTAACACCATAATTCCGATAATGAACCATACGTTATTATCTAGTAGGTTTAACCATTCAAAAATAGCAGGGTAATTATCTATAATTGTAATACTATTGAGTGTAGAACCTATACTGGTATACACTTCATTCCCTTTTTCACGCAGCTGATCAAAATCATCAATTAACACTTCAAAACCTCCTACTTGATTATCTTCCCAACGATTTATTTGTTGCACTTCTCTTAAATCACCCAACAACATAATTTTATCAAACTGCTCAAAACCTGTATTATATATACCTACAATTACTGGTTTTCTGGATTTGAATTTTAAACTGCTATTTTCTGCACCAAACCAGGTTTGTATAGTATCATTCAGTTTAAATTGCAATCTGTTAGCTATTGATTCAGAAATTAAAATTTCACGATTTCTATCTTGGTCAAAATTAGGTAAACGCCCTTCTTTTAAATATTCATTGAAAAATGTAAAATCATAATCAGACGACACTCCTTTAAAAATAATTCCTTCAAAATCCGTAGGAGTTCTAATAATCCCACCTACATTAGCAAAAGGTTGTACTTTTCGAATACCTTCGATATTCTTAAATTTTGGATAAAACTCTTGATTGATATCAATAGGGACTGTAGAAACATCTGAATTGTTATTATCGTAATTTATAATTTGAATATCTCCTTTAAATCCTGTCATTTTATCCCTCACTTTCTTTTGAAATCCAGAAGTAATGGATACCGCAATTAACATGATAGCTACACCAAGTGCTATTGCTATGGTTGCTATGGTAATAATTGGTGATGAAATACTGCTCTTATACTGTTTCCCAGCAATGATTCGCTTTGCTATAAATAGTTCGAAATTCAAATGTTTACATTTTTACAAATCCAAAAGTAATTAATTCTTATGGATTCAAAGAAGAAGAATACTCAGGATTTAATTCTCTTATTTTTTTTGTTGTTAAAAAATAGAAAACTGTAACTTTATACATTAATTATTTAGGCAAATGAAGTTTTCTTTTAGTTATATTTTTATTTTTTTTCTAGTATCCTGTTTTCATTTTTCTTCTTGTGCACAGCAACAGAAATCGACAAAAAAAACAGTAGAGAAAGAACAAGCACAAACCATTAAAACAGGAGCTGATAGAACTTCTTTATACCTACCACTTTTAAAAAACAAAAACATAGCCATTGTTGCTAATCAGACCTCTATTTTACAAGTCTTACAAAGAGCTGAAGTAGCTCCCAACATTATGGGCTCTAAAACAGTAACTCATCACTTGGTAGATTATTTACATAATTACGAAGGAATACATGTAGAAAAAGTTTTTGCTCCTGAGCATGGTTTTCGTGGAAAAGCCGATGCTGGCGAGGCAATCGCTGATGGAAAAGATGTAAAAACAGGCATTCCTATTATTTCTTTGTATGGAAAGAACAAGAAACCTTCTCCTGAACAATTGAATGGAATTGATGTTGTTGTTTTTGATATTCAAGATGTAGGCGCTCGTTTTTACACCTATATTTCAACATTACATTATGTGATGGAAATTTGTGCTGAACTCGGAATCCAAGTGATATTACTTGACAGACCGAACCCAAATGGACATTATATTGACGGACCTGTCTTAGAACCTGAGCATAAAAGCTTTGTAGGGATGCACCCTGTACCTGTTGTTTACGGAATGACCATTGGTGAATACGGACAAATGATTAACGGAGAAAAATGGTTAGCGAATGGTATTAAGTGTGACTTAACCGTAATTCCATTAGAAAATTACACCCATCAATCACAATACAGTTTACCCATAAAACCTTCACCCAACCTACCGAATGATACTTCGATAAACTTATACCCTAGTTTATGCTTTTTTGAAGGTACCAATGTATCTGTTGGAAGAGGAACCAACAAACAATTTCAAGTGTATGGTTCTCCATATTTAGAAAAAACAACCTTTAATTTTACGCCACAACCCAACGAAGGTGCTAAACAACCTAAACACAATAAAAAATCTTGTTTTGGAGAAGATTTAAGCGCTTCTGAAAGTTTGGTTAACCTAAACCTTAGCTGGTTATTAAAAGCGTATCAACAGTCTCCTAAAAAGGAGTTTTTCAATGCTTTTTTTACCAAACTAGCAGGAACAAAAAAACTACAAGAACAAATTGAAGAAGGACTTTCTGAAGAGGGAATTAAAGCAAGTTGGCAAGAAGGTTTAGAAAGTTTTAAAAAAGTACGTGAGCAGTATTTGTTGTATGAGTAATATCCATATAGCAACTTATTAACAGTTAACTATATTTTTATTTTGTATTTAATTTATATGAAAAAGATTTTTAAAAATAACAGAAGATTAAAATGTATTGATTTTATCAAACAATTTTTTATAGTTATCCCCATAGCTTTATTCTGGTCTCTACTAATTAATTTAATTACATGGTCAAAACCAGAGGTTATGGATATAGTAAAATTTATAATGATCTTTGAATTTGCCATCATTATCAAAATATTTATCTACATCTCTAGAGTAAAATTAGATAGTATTTATGTCGATTATGATAACCAAACTTTAGTTATAAATAAATTTTTAGGTTTTAATTCTTGTAGAAAAGCATCTTTAAAATTAGATGAATTAGTAGTTTCTAAAATAAACCATTCACCTTTTACAACTTTCACATTGTTTGTTTTTTTTACCATTAAAGACAATCAAAATCAAATTAGGATATCCTCAGATGGATATGGTATTAAGGAAGAGGACATCAAACAAATTTATGAAGAACTAAACACAACACCAGCTACAATTCGTTGCCAATAAACCTATAAAACTCCTAGTTATCAGAACAAATCTTAAATCACTTATCCTTACATACCAATTGTCTATATTCAATTCCCCAGTTTGCCAACGTATCAATTAAAGGAGCTAGCGTTTTACCATACCCTGTAATAGTATATTCAACTGTGATTGGTTTGGTATTTTTAACCGTTCTGTTAACCAAACGATTCATTTCTAAATCTTGCAATTCTTTTGAAAGCATTTTCGATCCAATTCCATCTATTTCTCGTAATAATTCCATAAAGCCTAATTTATTGCCTTCTATCAAAGTACCTAAAATATGGAACTTCCATTTTCCTGATAATATACTCATGGCATCACTAATAGCCTGCATCCTAACCTGACAAACAGGTGTATTGTTAATTACTGATTTTTTCACTGATGTAAACTCAACAATTTATTCTTTAAACACTAAGGTAGTTTCCTACTGGAAAGTACTTTCCTTTATGAAACCTATAGCAAATATACTAGTAATTCATTTTAGTTTTGTCTTATAAATCAATAGTAAAACAGATAAGAACATGGTTAAAAATATTAATGTACTAATAGTATTTATTGCCTTGTTGAATCTTGCAGCTTGCAGCTTGCAAAGGACAATCAAAAACAAACAACATGAACGAACAAACATCGAATGTAAATCCGCTTTTATGTGATCCACAAACAGGAATGTGCGAGGTGACTACTAATGAAACCAAAACTCCTACTGAAAAAAAAGAACAACCTAGTAAAAACAAAATAAAGGTGGTTTACTTTACCGATCCTATTTGTTCTTCTTGTTGGGGTATTGAACCTCAACTGAGAAAATTAAAACTTGAGTACGGACAAGATATTAAAATTGATTATAGAATGGGTGGTTTGTTACCAGATTGGAGCTACAACAGCGGAGGGATAAGCAAACCTTCGGATGTTGCACATCATTGGGACGAGGTTAGCACTTACTACGATATGCCCATAGATGGTGATGTATGGTTAGAAGATCCTTTAGATTCTTCTTACCCTCCTTCAATTGCTTTTAAAGCAGCCCAATTACAAGATAAAAACAAAGCTATTCTCTTTTTAAGAGAAATACGAGAAATGGTGTTCTTAAAAAAGAAAAACATTGCCAAGTGGGAACATATTGCCACTGCAGCAAAAAATGTGGGACTTAATGTTGATTTATTAAAAACTGACTATGAAGGAAAAGCTAAATTATTATTTGAAGAAGATTTAAAATTAGCAAGAATTTATAGAGTAAGAGGCTTTCCTACCATGTATTTTGAAGACAATTCTGGCAACCAAGAAATCGTATACGGATCTAAAGCGTATGCGTTCTACGAAATGGTCATTTTAAAAATTCAGCCTACAATTTCTAAAAGTGAATATGCTAAAGATTGGAAAACATTATTCACTAAATATAATTCACTTACAGCTAGAGAATTTTCAGAGTTATCGGGAATTCCTAGAAGCCAAAGTGAGCAATTATTAAATAATCTTACGAAAAAGGAGTATTTGGAAAAAATTGCTACTAAAAATGGTGCAATGTGGAAGATTAAAAAATCTAACTTCTAGCACTGAACATAAGCAATAGCAACGCCCCCAAATGAATGATATTTTATTTTAAAAGCTAAATTATTTATTCCGCTATTGCTTATGTATAAAAACAAAAGCGAAACTTTTTAGTTTTGTTGTACAAAGTGGCTTAAAAAAAACTTGCTCTTTCATCCAGTTATTCGAATAAATTTTATTCATATAACGTAAGTCATTTAAACCTAATTAATCTAATAAAGACAACGCTACTTCAACAGTATTCTTTAGTTCCTTTTCTTTCGGATTAACTTTTGAAACTACCCGAATACCATTGTATAAAGTATAAAAAAGAGAAGTAATAGACTTCAAATCTTGATTCGTTTTTAATTGCCCTTTTTCTTTCCCACTTTCAAGATATTCATAAAAAAGCTTTTCTATATCTTGTTTATTACTTTCCAAAACTGCGAGTAGATTTTCGTCATTCGGAATAAGTTCTGTAGTTGTGTTTACTACAAAACAACCTTTTTTATCTTTATCGAAAATGGCTTCTTTAATTGCAATACCAAAAAGTTCTTGAACCCCTTCTTTCACATTTGGTCTACTTTGAAAAAAACGAATTAATTCTTCTTTATTTGATACTCGATATAGTTCAAATGCCTTTTTAAAAAGCTGTTCTTTCCCTCCAAAAGTATCATACAAACTTGCTCTATTAATACCTAAATGGTTTACCAACTCTTGAATAGAAGTTGCTGCATATCCTTGTTTCCAAAACAAGTTCATTGCTTTGGTTAGCACTTCTTTTTCGTCAAATAATTTTACTCTTGGCATATAAAAAATGTGGAAGCGTTAAACACTTCCACAAAAGTAGGTTATTGGAACTTTCATTCCAAATATGATTAAAAAAAATTATCCCAAAAGAGGATTAATATTTATTCCTCCATCTATATTGTATTCACTACCTGTAATGAAAGCAGCATCATCTGAAGCTAAAAAGCCAACTAACTTAGCAATATCTTCAGGAGCTCCAAATCGTTTTAAAGGAATGCGATTTTGCATTGCTTCTGCAAATCCTTTTAATTGCTCCTCTTCCATTCCTATTTTTTCAAAAATTGGTGTAGTTACTGGACCTGGATTAACAGAATTAACTCTAATTTTTCTTGGAGCCAGCTCAGTTGCAGCGGTTCTTGTATATGAATTTAATGCTGCTTTTGATGCTGCATAAACCGCTGTATTAGGCATTCCTGTATACGCATTTACTGAAGATAAGTTAATAATTGATGCACCATCATTTAATATTGGAAGAAATTTTTCAGTCGTAAACACCGCTCCTTTAAAGTTAATTCCCATTTGATGATCAAACATTTCTTCACTTATATTTCCCACAGGTGCTGGTTGAAAAATACCTGCATTTACAAATAAGATATCAACTTTATCAAATTTTTTTTGAACCTCATCTACTAAGCTTTCTATTTCAGAGATATTTGCTACATCAGCAACAATTCCGTGAACACCAAGTGTTTCTGCTGCAGATTGCACCTTTTTTTTGTTTCTTCCTGTAATTACAACATTAGCTCCTTGACTTTTTAATTCTTTTGCAGAAGCATAGCCAATACCACTATTACCTCCAGTAACCACCGCTACTTTCCCGTTTAATTTACTCATTTTTCTGTTTTTTAATTATTTTCAAATACTAGAACGATCATTCTAAATACAAACATATAAATAACAGAATGATTATTCCAAATAAAATAAATTTATTGTTTTATAAAAAATTGTATTGCGAATTTTATCAAAATAAGTGTGGTTAGTTTACATTGAAACCAATATAGTTGTACTTCTATACTTTTTACTACAAAAACTAAGTTTTTGGGTTTTTGAAAATAGTAAATATAGGCTTACAACGTGGTATCTCCTGAAAATGGAGATTATCGTGAAATGTGTTGAATTAAATCTTAGTTAAAGAACGTTATCTTAAAAAAAACCTTGCTCTTTCATCCAGTTATTCGAATAAATTTTATTCATATAACGAGAACCATGATCTGGTAAAATCACTACCACTACACTATTTTCATCAAAATAGTTTTTATCTGCATACTGTTGAGTTGCTTGTAATGCTGCTCCTGAAGTATACCCTGCAAAGATTCCTTCTGTCTTCACCAATTCTCTGGCTTTTAAGGCAGCTTCTTTATCCGATACTTTTTCGTACACATCTACCACATCAAAATCGGTAGAAGTTGGTATTAAATTCTTTCCTAAACCTTCAATTTTATAAGGACTAATTTCTGTAGCATCAAATTCCCCTGTTTCATGGTATTTTTTAATGACAGATCCCATAGCATCTACTCCTAAAATTTTAATCTCAGGGTTTTGCTCTTTTAAGTATCTCGCGGTTCCAGAAATCGTACCTCCTGTTCCACTAGCCGCTACTACATGGGTTACCTTTCCTTCAGTTTGCTTCCAAATTTCTGGTCCAGTACTCTTATAATGCGCTTCAATGTTCAATTCATTAAAATACTGATTGATATATATAGACCCAGGATTTTCTCTATGCAATCGTTTGGCAACTTCGTAATACGAACGAGGATCGTCTGGTGTTACGTTTGCAGGACATACGTGCACCTCTGCTCCCATCGATTTTAACATGTCTATTTTATCTTGAGAAGATTTATCGCTCACTGCTAGAATGCATCGGTAGCCTTTCACAATACTAATCATTGCTAATGAAAACCCTGTATTTCCTGAAGTAGTTTCAACAATAATATCTCCTTCTTTTACAATCCCTTTTTCTTCTGCTGTCTCTATAATATGCAATGCAATCCTATCTTTAGCAGAGTGTCCCGGATTAAAAGCTTCAACTTTTGCATAATAAGTACCCGGTAAGTTTTGGGTGATTCTATGCAGTTGAATCATGGGAGTTTGACCTACTAAATCTAATATTGAATTGGTTATACCTTGATGTCTTTTCATTATAGTTTGTAAATAAGAAAAAAAGTGTCATTACGAAAACGGACACGAATAAATCTGTTGAGATTGTTCGTTGCATTCGCAATGACACTCACACTCAATCGAGCGCAAAAATATGATTATTTTTTTAACTTATCCTCCAACATTAAAAAGAAGGTGTATTCTTCGGCTGTTTCTTTTAATGCATCAAATCTTCCTGATGCTCCTCCATGACCTGTATCCATATTCGTATGCAAGAACAACATATTGTCATCTGTTTTAACTTCACGTAGTTTAGCAACCCATTTTGCAGGTTCCCAATACTGCACTTGACTATCATGCAATCCCGTTGTAACTAACATATTAGGATAGGATTTTGCTGCTACCTGATCGTATGGAGAATATGATTTGATATAATCATAGTACTCTTTATTATTCGGATTTCCCCATTCATCATATTCACCCGTAGTTAATGGAATACTGTCATCTAACATCGTAGAAATAACATCAACAAATGGTACAGCTGCGATTATTCCGTTATACAACTCTGGATTCATGTTGATTACAGCCCCCATTAATAAGCCTCCTGCAGAACCTCCCATAGCATATAAATGCTCTGGTGATGTATAGCCGTTATCTATTAAATATTTAGAACAATCAATAAAATCGGTAAACGTATTTTTCTTTTTCAACATTTTACCATCTTCATACCAATCACGCCCTAAATACTGGCTCCCTCTAATATGTGCTAAAGCATATACAAATCCGCGATCTAATAAACTTAAACGTGTGGTTGAAAATCCGTCATCAATAGTATATCCGTAAGAACCATACGCATATTGTAATACAGGAGTATTTTTATCAATCTTAGTATCTTTATAATATACAATTGATAAAGCTACTTTTTTACCATCGCGTGCAGGTACCCAAATACGTTTGCTTACATAGTTATTCTTATCAAACTTTCCTCCTAAAACCTCTTGTTCTTTTTTGATTTCTTTTGATTTGTCTTTCATATTGAAATCAATTACTGAACTTGGAGTTGTCATCGAATTGTATGAATAACGAATTATATCCGTATCAAATTCGGGGTTCCCATGTACACCTGCTGAATAGGTTTCTTCTTCAAAAGGTAAATAGTAATCTTCAGTTCCATCCCAACGCTTAATTCGTATTTTATTCAATCCTTCATTTCTTTCTTCTAAAACTAAGTAGTCTTTAAAAATTGAAAAATCTTCAAATAAGGTATCTTCTCTGTGTGGAATTACATCTACCCAATTTTCTTTTGTTGTTTTATGTTCAGGAGTTTTCATCAACTTAAAGTTGGTTGCTCCATCTTTATTCGTTTTGATGTAAAAATGATCTCCGTAATGCGCAATATCATACTCTAAATCACGCTCACGTGGCTGAATCACCCTTAACTCTCCATTAGGATTATCAGCATCCAATACCTGGTATTCAGTAGAAACCGTACTATAAGAACCAATAATGATATATTTTTTTGATTTTGTTTTAGAAACAAAGGTTCCAAACGTATCGTCTTTCTCTTCATATACTAATTCATCTAATAACGAATCTGAACCTAAAGTATGCTTGTAAATCTTTGAAGAACGTAAGGTTACAGGATCTTTCTTAGCATAAAACAACGTTTTATTATCGTTTGCCCAAACAGAAGCACCTGTAGTATTTTCAATAATATCTTTATAAATCTTACCTGTTTCTAAATTTTTAATTCTAATGAAATACTGGCGACGACTTACTGTATCTGTTGCAAAAGCAACTAATTTATTATCTGTTGATACCGCTAATCCTCCTAACTGAAAATAATCATATCCTTTAGCTTCGTCATTCACATTGAACATGATTTCTTCTTCAGCCTCTAAGGTTTTCTTTTTTCGACTATAAATTGGATATTGCTGTCCTTTCTCATAACGAGTTATATAAAAGTACCCATTCTTTTTATACGGAACCGACTCATCATCCTCTTTAATACGTCCTTTCATTTCTTGAAATAACGTCTCTTGAAACTCTTTGGTTTCTTTGGTCATTTCATCATAGTAGGCGTTTTCAGCATTTAAATAATCGTATACTTTTTGGGTTTGTTCATCTTTAACTTTGGCATTTTTTTGCTCGTCAGTTAAACGCATCCAAAAGTAATCATCAATACGTACATCTTCGTGTTTCTCTAACTTAGTTGGTTGCTTTTCAGCAACTGGGACTTTGATATCTTTCTTCATTTCCTGTTTTTTGCAGGAAGCAAAAATAAGACTAAATACCAAAGCAGATAGCATTATTTTTTTCATTTTATTTGGTTGGTTATATTCTTTGTGAAAATACTAAATTTGTGATTATAAAAATTTTAAAATAAGAATCGATGTTTGGAGATATTTCTGGAATGATGGGGAAATTACAAGAAGCCCAACAAAAAGTAGAGGAAACAAAAAAACGATTAAACACAGTTTTAATTGATGAGGCTGTTGCTAGTGGAAATGTAAAAGTTACCGTAACTGCAAATCGTGAAATAAAAGCTATTAGTGTTGATGAATCTTTACTAGAAGATAAAGAAGAGTTAGAAGATTACTTAATTTTAGCTTTAAACAAAGCATTGAAACGTGCTGGAGAAATTAATGAACAAGAACTAGCTATTGCAGCTAAAAGTGGAATGCCAAACATTCCTGGAATGGACATGTTCAAATAATGCGTATGTTTTTAAAGCTAGAAGATTATATGCTCCCTTGCTTAAACAAAAAATTCTTTGGAATTGATTGTTTAGGTTGTGGAATTCAGCGTGCGTTAAATTTAGTATTACAAGGTGAATTTGTTGCTGCCTTTAAAATTTATCCTGCCATATACACCTTACTTCTTTTAGCTGTTGTTATTGGAGTTAACTTCTTCTACAACATAAAATATGCCCAAAAAATAATCAGTATATTGGCTATTATTAATATTGCTATTATTGTGATTAGCTATATTATAAAAATGAATCAATTAATTTAAATCATAGTAAACTATGGAAAAACAAAAACTACCAAATTCAACTACAGCATTAGTTTTAGGTATTTGTTCTATAGTAACCTTCTGTTGTTATGGAGTTATTGGGCTACCTCTCGGAATTATTGCTCTTGTTTTAGGTAACAAAGCTATTAAGTTAAATAACCAAAATCCAGACTTATATGAGGGAGCAAATAATGCTTATACTGGTAAAATACTAGGTATTATTGGTATTGTATTAAATATTGTTTTTATTGCTTATATTTTATGGTTTATATCTATGATTGGTTGGGATGCATTAGGAGATCCTGATTTAATGATGGAAAGAATAAATGAGTTTAAAAACAGGTAATCTCAAAAAAAATATTCTATAAAAATAAAAAAAGGTCAGAAGATATCTTCTGACCTTTTTTATGTGCATTCTATGGATATTTAAAATGAAGCAGAAGATACTGCTGCTACACCACGAACTATTGCTATTAAAAACATAACAGCATAAACACTTAACATTACGATGGTTAACACACCTATAAACTTATAGTGCGATTTCAAATTAGTAAAAGCCTCTGTAAGTTCCTCTTCATTATTTCTTAACAATGCTGTCTTTGTTTTTTTGGCAAACTTATATAAATACATAACTGGAAAAAAGTATAATGCTGCTCCCAATAAATAAATAATGGTAAAACCTACCCCTCCTATAACTGTCTCATAACCAGACGAAGGCAGTGCACTAAATATTGTACCTGCGAATAACGCCATTAATACCATAAAACCAACACCAATAAAACCTATAATAGCTAAAAAGTTAGCCCATTTAGAAGCTTCTTTTAAAACTTCTTTTGCTACATTGTTTAATCTAATTCCTGATGAATTGTTTACTTGAAGATTCTCTTCCATAATTTTTAATTTTGTTTTGATTAGCACTCAAATATATAATTATTTAACCGAGTTAAAAATATTTTCTACATCACTGCAACTTCAGAAATGTAAATTCTTTAATTTATCCTTCCTGTTTTATTTATCAATAATTTTTCTACATTTATTTTACTGAAAACAAATCCTCTACCCTCTCCTCTCTTTTTTCGTTAATAAAAAGGTTTAAAAATCTATTTTTTCAGACTTTGAATACCTTATTTTCGCACCCTTTCTTACAGAAAAAAATCACATTTCAAGGGTACGAGAACAACTATGAACGACGAAAAAAACTGGTTACAATATTATAAAAACAGCTTATCAGATAGTGAAAACTTAGCTATCGACATTAGTAAAATAAAAAACCTTTTTCATCAAAAATCATCCGATTTAAGCAATGCACTTATCAACTCTAAACAAGCAAGTCAACTATTAGATGTTGAAGAACGTAGAATTAATCGATTAAAAGGAATTACCAAAAAAGACAATCCTAAATGGCATAAGGTAGAGGAAACTAAAATATTAATAGCGCCTTTTCATTTAGTATATCAAACCGACAACACTAAATTCAAACAACGTACTATTCATCCATTTTGGATTAGTGCTATTGTAAATCGTTCAGGGCAATTATCAGCTCCAAAAGATGGCTTTCCTTTAATTGTTCGTAACTATCTAACTCCTATCGCAGATATTAAGAACGATTTTATCTTTTCTTCTATCGACACCGTTTTAGATGCCAAAGACCTAGATGCTCCCGATTTTGAGAACAACGAAGACCCTATACCTTGGGATGAATACTGGAACTATATTAACGAAGTATTTTCTGCGATAACTTTTAGCAACTTATATCGTTACCAAGTAGAACGCTATACCACACAATATGAGCTTACTTATTTCGCATTAAGTTCTAAAATCTCTACCGCAAAAAGTATTTTATTTCTGTACGAAAACCTACTTAAAAACACGGATGAATTACCTGTACTTTCTAAAATTATCAATCCATATACTAGAGAGCGACAAGAGGCCATTACCGATAACGGATTTTTAGTCTATAATCATTTGCATTTAGGGCAAATGTCGAATAAATTCCCGCTTTCTGTTAGTCAGCGAAAAACATTATTGTCGTATTTAGTAGCCGAAGAAAATGCAGTTACCGCTGTAAACGGACCTCCAGGAACTGGAAAAACTACACTATTGCAAAGTTTAGTTGCTACCGAGTTTGTAAAAGCTGCTATTAACGGAGAAGAAGCACCTATAATTTTAGCCTGCTCTAACAACAACCAAGCAGTAACCAATATTATTGATAGTTTTATCAATTCTGAAAGTACAATGGGAGTATTGGCCAATCGTTGGATTCCTGATTTTAACGGATATGCTACCTACCTCCCATCCAGTTCAAAAAGTGAGAAAAAACTAGCCAATATCAATTATTTAAAAGGAAATTTATTTGGTCATGAAGGAACACTCTGTAATCTAGAAAATGAAAAATATATCTCTGAAGCAGAATATTACTTTTTAACAAACTACTGTCAGTACTTCAATACCCAAACAAATTCACTTGACGATGTGTGTAACCATCTACAAGAAGAAATTATTGGTATTCAAAATATTTTAGCTGATGGTGTTGATTTCTCTAGAAACTATATAAATGCTGTAAACTACATCAACAGCATACTTGTACATGAAGAAGATTTCATCGAAAAAAGTACGTTTAAAATCTCCAAACTACAAGAATGGAGAACTATTTTAAACGATTTAAAAGCATCAACAAAAGATACCGATTTTATTGATAAAGTAAAACGCTATTTTATTGATGAAACTCAGTTTGAATCAAGAAATGCTAAACACATTTTTAAGACCACAGCAGAAACACTGTTAGATGCTAAAAGAGCAGCAGCATATATCAAAGAATGCACAAACAATGTAAATCTGTTACTACAATCACATTTAAACCTAAAAAATTGGAAGTACGAAAATAACATTAAAGGATTTCCTTTTGTTTCAGAAGAACAAATGTGGGCATACGAATATGAAAAAATAAAATCTAACGATGCAACACAGCGTTTCTTTTATGATGAATTAGATATTGATTTACGCCATAAAGCGTTCTTATTAGCAACCCATTATTGGGAAGCTCGTTGGTTACTAGAAACCCGAGAGATGTTAGAGGAGAACACCGAAAAAGGAACTGGAGAATATGCTATTAAAGCAAAATGGAAACGAAGAGCTATGCTTACTCCTTGTTTTGTAGCTACTTTTTACACAGCACCAAGTCACTTTTTATACAGTCAGTTTCAAGGAGAAAACGAAAACGGAAAGCCTATTTTCGAATACTTACCGCTATACAACTTTTTAGATTTGTTAATTATTGATGAAGCAGGTCAAGTCACACCAGAAGTAAGCATTCCTGTATTTTCATTAACTCAAAAAGCCTTTGTCGTAGGTGATTTACAACAAATTGAGCCTATTTGGTCTATTCCTAAAAAAATTGACAAAGGAAACTTAACAAGCCTTGATATTATTGAAAATCAAAATGATGCACATTTAGACGAGTTAGGCTTTTTAGCCTCTAGCGGAAGTATTATGAAAATGGCTCAAAATGCCTGCGAATTTGAAACTCCATTACCTGCAAAAAAAGAACAAGGATTGGTTTTATTAGAGCATAGACGATGTAATGATGAAATTATTAGTTTTTGTAACGAATTGGCGTACGATGGTATTTTAAAACCTATGAAAGGAAAAGCTAAAGAAAATCAGGCATTTCCATCAATGATGGCATATCATATTGAAGGAATTAGTGAGCGCAAATACAACAGTCGCCAAAACATTAGCGAAGTAAAAGCTATTATTTCTTGGTTACAACAAAACAAAGAAACCATTCAAGAAGCATATGATGTAGAAGCTATTGAAAGTGTTTTAGGAATTATCACCCCCTTCGCAAGTCAGAAAGGTGAATTATCAAAAGCATTAACCGATGCGGGCTATAAAGTTAGTGACATTAAACTAGGTACTGTACACGCATTACAAGGTGCAGAACGAAACATTATCTTGTTCAGCTCTGTATATTCTAATGATGATGAAGGTACTTTGTTTTTTGAAAAAGATAACAAACCCAACATGTTAAATGTAGCGGTTTCAAGAGCTAAAGAAAGTTTTATTCTTTTTGGAGACACTCGAATTTTTGATGAGACAAAAGACACTCCATCTGGAATTCTGAAGAGACATTTAAATATATATGAAATGGCTAACTAAATAAAAGAGGAGCGATTAATCGCTCCTCTTTTTTATTATATGTTTTTCGAATTTTACTTCTTAAACTCTGTAATCGTTTTCTTGATTATTGCAATACAATCTCTTAATTGCTCTTCGTTCATTACTAATGGTGGTGCAAAACGAATAATATTTCCATGTGTTGGTTTTGCTAACAATCCGTTGTCACGTAATTTTAAACAAATATTCCAAGCTGTTTCACTTTCTTCAGAATCATTAATTACAACTGCATTTAACAACCCTTTACCACGAACTAAGGTTACTAACTCATTCTCCTTAGCAAACTCAGATAACTCTTCTCTAAATATCTTACCTAAACGCTCAGCATTTTCAGCTAACTTTTCTTCTTTAACTACTTCTAAAGCCGCTATAGCTACTGCTGCTGCAACTGGATTTCCTCCAAAAGTAGAACCGTGGTTTCCTGGTCTAATAACATTCATAATGTCATCGTTTGCTAATACTGCAGATACTGGATACGCTCCTCCACTTAATGCTTTTCCTAAAATTAAAATATCTGGTTGTACATCTTCATGATTTACTGCTAATAATTTTCCTGTACGTGCTATACCTGTTTGTACTTCATCAGCAATGAATAATACATTATGCTTTTCACATAAGGCTTTTGCTGCTGCTAAATATCCTTCAGAAGGCACATACACTCCAGCTTCCCCTTGAATTGGTTCCGCCATAAAACCAGCAATATTGTCATTGTTTTCTAAAGCTTCTTCTAAAGCTTGTAAATTATCATATTCAATTTTGATAAACCCTTCGGTAAATGGTCCAAAGTTCTTACGAGCTACAGGATCGTTTGAAAATGAAATAATCGTCGTTGTTCTTCCATGGAAGTTGTTTTTACAAACAATAATTTGCGCTTGGTTTTCATCAATACCTTTTACTTCATACGCCCATTTTCTACAAATCTTTAAGGCAGTTTCAACAGCTTCTGCCCCAGTATTCATTGGTAACAATTTATCAAAACCAAAATACTCAGTAGCATATTTTTCATACTTCCCTAGCATATCGTTGTAAAATGCGCGAGATGTTAACGTTAAAGTTTGCGCTTGATTCACCATTGCACCAACAATTTTTGGGTGACAATGCCCTTGGTTTACCGCAGAATACGCCGATAAAAAGTCGTAATATTTTTTTCCTTCTACATCCCACACATATACTCCTTCTCCTTTACTTAACACTACTGGAAGTGGATGATAATTATGTGCTCCGTATTTGTTTTCTAAGTCGATCGCTTGTTGCGAAGTTAATTGGTCTAAAACAGCCATTTTTCTTAATTTTTAAAATTTATAAAATAACCATTCCTTATCTACCTTTATCCTTTCGAAAAGAAGTTTCGAAAATTCAGCGTGGGAAAGAAATCATCCCTAAAAACAAAATTATTAAAATTAAGTGACTTTAGAGGCCTTTACGTGTCTAAAAAGATAAACTACTTAACTTTTTTAAACAGCCTTAAAATAAAACCTTAGTTGTTTAGTTTTTTTTTATCTTTAAAGGAATTAACTAAATATCACTTTTATGAAAAGAATCTTTTTTTTATTACTGCTTTCAACAGCTGTGATTGGATGTAAATCTACATCTGTAACTAACACTAAACTTGACAACAAAACTGAGAGAATGCTTAAAGGTAATTGGACTATTGCTTCTGTATATTTTTCTGGATCAGATTACTTAAAAGTAAATTCATTTAATTTAGAAGATTCTAGCTGCTTTATTGGTAGCGATTGGAGCTTTGTTTCAAACAATAATAAAGGAGAAATGAGTTTAAACAACCCTAGTACAGATTGTAAAGGTTTTAGCTCTCCAATAACCTGGTATGTTAACAAAGATGGAAATTTTGTTTTAAAAATTATCAATAATCATAAAGCAAAAGATGTTAATACCGGATACATATTAAAATTAAACAACGTAACCGAAACTAGCTTTGAGTTAATTGACAAAATTAACGTTGCTGGACAAGTTAAAGACATTACTTATACATTTCAAAGACAATAAATCAATAAAATATTATGAAAAAAGCAATTATATATAGTGTATCAATCCTATTTTTAACAGGAACAACTTTATTTACTTCATGTAAATCTGTTCAAAATGCAAACAACACTCAAAAAGGAGCTGTAATTGGTACAGCAGCTGGAGCTGTAATTGGAGCTGTGATTGGTAACAACGTTGGAAACAAGAAAAACTCAGAATTAGGCGCCGTTTTAGGTGGTGTAATTGGTGGTGTTGCTGGTGGTGTCATTGGTAACCAAATGGATAAACAGGCTCGTGAAATTGAAGAAGCATTACCTGGAGCAGAAGTAGAAAGAGTTGGTGAAGGTATAAAGCTTACTTTAGGTGAAAACGCCGTTAGATTTGACACTAACAAAGCTTCTTTAACTTCTACTGCAAAAGCAAATTTAGATAAATTAGTTCCTGTGTTTAAAGATTATCAAAATACAAATATCGTAATTTATGGTTATACAGATATTACAGGTAGCGTTGAATACAATCAAACTCTTTCAGAAAAAAGAGCAAATTCAGTAAAAAACTACTTAGCTAGTAAAGGATTAGAAAACGGTAGATTCAAGACTAAAGGGTTAGGTGTTAAAGATCCTATTGCTACAAATGAAACTGTTGAAGGAAGAAGTAAAAACAGACGTGTTGAGTTTGCAATCGTTGCTAATGAAAAAATGATTCAAGAAGCTAAAAAAGAAGCAGGTCAATAAACAAACGTTTACAATATCAATATCAAAAGGCTACCCTAAATGAGTAGTCTTTTTTTTATCATCAAACCATATCTTTTCCTAATTTTGCATACCATAAATTTTTAGTAGAAAATGCCAAGAAGAGAGCGAAATAAGTTTGTAAAAAGAGGACAAATCATTGAAATTTTAATTGAAGATTATGCCTTCGGCGGAAAAGGAATAGGAAGAATACGTTCTGAGGAAGGTGTTTTTGTGGTTTTTGTACCAAATACATTACCAGGGCAATTGGTAAAAGCACGTGTAGAAAAATCAAAAAAGAAATACGCTGAGTGTAAATTAATTGATGTTTTACAACACTCAAAAGATGAAGTTGAAGTTCCGTATCAAGATATTCCTGGTGCTCCTTACATCCAATTACCTATCGAATTACAACATCAATACAAACAAGAAAGCACCTTATCACTATTTAAACGTATTGGTAAAGTTGACAATATAGAAGATTTGTTTGATGAATTTATCGCTTCTCCTAATGTATTCCATTACCGAAATAAAATGGAGTACGGATTTTCTGCCATCGGTTACGATCGTGAAAATAAAACTGATATTGATGAATTTACCCTAGGGTTTAAACGTCGAGGTGTTTGGTGGATGGGAGATAATTTAGAGAAAGACTCAGGGTTGTTTGACAAACAAGTAGAAGACAACATCAAAAACATTAGAGAATACTGTAAAAAAACAGGTCTACAACCTTGGCACGGACCTAAAAAAGAAGGTTTCTTTAGGTATTTTGTAGTACGTAAATCTTATAAAACTGATGAGTTATTATTCAATTTGGTTACTACGTCAACTGGCTTATCTGATTTTGATCTAGAAGATTTTGCTAACTATTTAGTAGAATTATTTGGCAATAGAGTTGCTGGTTTACTACATACCATAAATGATGAAACTGGCGACAGAACTATCGCAACTTCTGGAAGCATCAAATTAATATACGGTAAAGATAAAATCGTTGAAGAGTTGTTGGGGTTAAACTTTGAAATTAGTATGAAAAGTTTTTTCCAAACCAATCCAAAATCTGCCGAAAAACTATATACCAAAGTGGTTGATTATGCGTTAGAAAACAAAGAAGCTATAGACAATACTGTTGTTATGGATTTATTCTGTGGAACGGGAACTATTGGTCAAATCATCGCTTCAAAAGCAAAAAACACTAAAATTGTTGGTGTAGATATTGTTACTTCAGCAATTGAAGATGCTAAGAAAAATGCTGAGCGAAATAATATTGAAGGATTACAATTTTATACAGCTGATGTAGGAAAGTTCTTAAACGAACATCCACAGTATCAAAATAAAATTAGAACTATTATTTTAGATCCTGCTCGTGCAGGTATTGCGCCAAAAACGCTCAAGAAAATCATAAACTTAAATGCAGATAGAATGGTTTATGTATCTTGTAACCCAGCAACACAAGCTCGTGACACAGAAGAATTGATAAATAACGGTTATCAGTTAAAAAAGATTAGTTTGGTAGATCAGTTTCCACATACATCACATATAGAAACTGTTGTTTTATTTGAAAAATAAAGATTGATGAAAAAATACATTGCGCTATTCATAATCATAGCAAGTTTAACAGCTTGTGAAAAAGATGATTTTTGTACACAAAACCCTGTAACTCCAAACTTAGTCTTACGTTTTTATGACAAAGACAATACCAATGACCTTAAAAATGCAGAGCGTCTGTCGGTAATTGCAGAAGGAAAAACAGACAGTCTTTTTACAAATAGAACTACTGATAGCATTGCCATTCCATTAAATAGCCTATCACAAAAAACAGTATATACTTTAAAAATGAATAATGTAGATGGTAATGTAGCCAACAATCAGACCGCTACACTTACTATTGAATACATCCCTGAAGACGACTATGTGTCTCGTTCGTGTGGTTTCAGAGTTATTTTTGAAGATGTTAACTTAAGTCATTCTGGTTGGATAAGCAGCTTATCTACCAATCAAATTCCTTTAATCGATAATCAAGCTAGCGCCCATGTACAAGTATTTCATTAGTCTATGTTTTATATTTGTGTTTGTAAACGGATATTCTCAACAAACCACATCTAAAGAAAAGTCCGAAGAAAAAAAAGATACTGTAACTTATAAAACTGGATATGGTTTACGCTTAGGAATAGATATTAGTAAACCGGGTCTTGCTATTATTGACAAAAGTTATAGTGGATTAGAACTTGTGGGAGATTATCGTATTTCTGAAAAATGGTATGTTGCTGCTGAATTAGGTCATGAAGAAGAAATAACTTTTGAAGACTTTACTTCTTCAACCTCAAAGGGAAATTATATTAGACTTGGTGCCAATTACAATGCTTACGAGAATTGGTTAGACATGAATAATGAAATATATGTAGGTATGCGTTATGGCTTTGCTATGTTTGACCATACTTTAAACAGCTACACACCTAACGTATCTTCAGGTTCAGAAGGCACACCACCTTATTTCCCTTCAAATCCTTCTATACAAACTCCAATAACAGACACTGGTTTAACAGCGCATTGGACTGAATTACAACTAGGTATCAAAGCCGAAACTTTTAAAAACTTGTTTGTAGGGTTCAGCTTTTCATATAAGATAATGCTAAGTGTTGATGATCAAAAAGGGTTTAAAACCTTATATACTCCTGGTTTTAATCGTGTTTTTGAAAGTAATACAGGCTTCGGATTTAATTACACAATATCATACTTAATCCCTTTTGTTAATAAATAAATTATCAGCATACGCTTGATTTCACTAACTTTACAGCCTAAATAATAAAACTTATTAACAATGAATAAAATTCCAAGCGTAAACTTAGCAGATTTTTTATCAGACAATGCTGAAAGAAAACAAAAATTCATCAACGAGATTGGTGACGCTTATGAGAATATAGGATTTGTAGCATTAAAAGGACATTTCTTAGATGATGAGTTAGTAGAAAATTTATATGCTGAAATCAAGAAGTTTTTTGATTTACCAAATGAAGTTAAAGAGAAATATGAGATTCCTGGTATTGGAGGACAAAGAGGATATGTTTCTTTTGGTAAAGAAAGTGCTAAAGGGAAAAAAGAAGGTGATTTAAAAGAATTTTGGCATTTCGGTCAATATGTAGATGCTGATTCAAAATACGCTAAAGAATACCCTGAAAATGTAGTGGTTGAAGAATTACCTAAATTTAACGAAGTAGGTAAAGAAGCATACAAAATGTTGGAAAAAACAGCTAAATACGTATTGCGTTCGTTGGCATTACATTTAGGCTTAGATGAAACATATTTTGATAACTATATCAAAAACGGAAATAGCATTTTACGTCCAATTCACTACCCTCCTATTACTACAGAACCTAAAGGAGCTGTAAGAGCTGCTGCCCATGGTGATATTAACTTAATTACATTGTTAATGGGGGCTCAAGGTAAAGGCTTACAAGTTCAAAATCACAAAGGTGAATGGATTGATGCTATTGCTGAACCAGACGAGTTAATGATTAATGTTGGTGATATGTTATCACGTCACAGTAACAACAAATTAAAATCTACGATACATAGAGTAACAAACCCTCCTAGAGAATTATGGGGAACGTCACGTTACTCAATTCCATTTTTTATGCACCCTGTTTCAGATATGAAATTAGATGTCTTAGAAAATTGTATTGATGAAAACAATCCAAAACAATTTGAAGATATTACTGCGGGTGAATTTTTAGATGAACGTTTACGTGAGTTAGGATTGAAAAAATAAATTTAATGGATTTACAAGATCAATTAAAAAACCTGTTTCCAGACCATCAGTTTGAAGAAAAACCAGTTGAAGAAAAGCCTGAAATTTGGTTACAAGAAGACCCTATTTTATGTAAATATGAAAAAAGAAAAGGGAAACCTGTTACCATTATAGATGGATACAACGGAGCTACACAAGATTTTAAAAAGCTTGCTAAAGAAATTAAAACCAAACTAAGTGTTGGTGGTAGTTTTAAAGATGATAAAATTATTATCCAAGGAGATTATCGAGACGATATAATGCAGCTTTTAAAAGACAAAGGATTCAATGTAAAACGCGTTGGTGGATAAATAAAAAAATGTCGAGAATATGATTCTTCGACATTTTTTTTATATTTACAGCTTTTGTAAAATGTTAAATATCAACTAATAAATAATAACGTATAAAATAAAACGTTTATTTTATATAAATAAAGAAATTACTAATTCCCCAAAATTATGAAACATTCTTTATTGCATATTACTAACGGAGACAGTACTACTCATAAACTACAAAAGCTAAATATTGACGGAGACATCATTACATGGCGTGAGATGTTATGTGAAGGAAAAACTATAGTAGATGTAGGTAGTGAGAGCTTTTGGAAAATACGCTTCGACTTTTTAAAAGATTCATATAAAGTTACCAAGAAAAAATTTATAGATTACACATTAAAAGAATACCGTAACCTTTGTAACCATAAACAACAAGATGAAATTGTTTTATGGTTTGAATACGATTTATTTTGCCAAATAAACATGGTTGCTGTGATTAGTTGGTTGAAACGATATCGTAAAGGACATAAAGTTTCTTTAGTTTCAAGTGGAAAAATCTCTGGAAGTGATAAAATGTTCGGCCTAGGTGAGCTAACTACAGAGCAATTAAAACAGCATTTTGAAAACAGAATTGAGCTAACCAACGATGATATTGAGTACGCTGATTATATTTGGCAATTATATTGCTCTGATAGTCCATTACCTCTTGAAAATGCCCATAAATTTAATCCTAAATCACCTTTTGTTTATTTAGAAAAAGCCTTAAGATCACATTTACTTCGCTTCCCTTCTATTGAAAATGGATTAAACCATATTGAAAACAACATTTTAAACGCTATTAACGACAACGAATTTGCAAATCAAGATCAACTAGTTGGTTACCTATTAAAGCATCAAGAAAATTACGGATTTGGTGATAGTCAATATTTTAACAAATTAGAACAGTTAAAAAAACTATTTAGTCCTTTTGATCCTATTAAGTTAACTAAAACAGGAAAAAAAGTATTACAAAACCAAACTAATTATTACGGTAAAATTCGTTCCGATTTTTCGTATCTTGGCGGCGCAAAAAAATACAGCTATTTATATGTGAATTCTACCAATAAGCTGTTAAAAATTACATCGTAAATGAGTATACAACATTCTGAACTCATCTTAAATCCTGATGGTAGCATATACCACCTGAATTTAAGACCTGAGCATATTGCCACCGATATTATTTTTGTTGGAGATCAATATCGTGTAGACAAAGTTACCCAACATTTTGATACTATAGAATATAGTACCCAAAAAAGAGAATTCAAAACTACTACCGGAACTTATAAAGGCAAACGTCTTTCAGTAATTTCCACTGGTATTGGTCCTGATAATATAGATATCGTTTTAAACGAACTTGATGCCTTAGTAAATATTGATTTTGAAACTCGCAAAGTAAAAACCGAGTTTACAAAACTAAACATTACCAGAATTGGTACTTCTGGCTCATTACAAACTGATATCCCTGTTGATAGTTTTTTATTAAGCACACATGCTTTAGACCTTAATGGAATGTTACAAGCATATCAAGTAGAAGAAATTTCACATCCTGAACTTGAACAAGCTTTTATTAAACATACAGATTGGAGCTCTAAAAAATCATATCCACTAGTTGTTTCAAACGGAAAATCTTTAGAAGAACAGTTAAGTTCTAATAAAGTTTACAAAGGAATAACTGCTACGGCTGGTGGTTTTTATGGCCCTCAAGGAAGGGTATTACGCCTACCTTTACAAGACGCTAATTTAAATAGTAAAATAGATAGTTTTAACTATAACGATAACAGAATTACCAATCTTGAAATGGAAACTTCAGCTATCTACGGACTAGCTAAGTTATTAGGACATGATGCAGTTTCTATGAACGCTATTATTGCTAATAGAGCTAACGGAACATTTAGTGAAGACCCTTACAAAGTAGTAAATGATTTAATTCTTTATACTTTAGACAAATTAATTGAATAAATGCTGGATTTAAAAATAGGTGGTGTGCCAGAACATTTTAATTACCCTTGGTACATTACCCTAAAAAATAAAGAATACACCAAAGAAGGTGTTAATTTACGCTGGAAAGACTATCCAGGAGGTACCGGTGCCATGTCAAAAGCGCTTCGTTCTGGTGAAGTAGATATTGCTCTCGTGCTTACCGAAGGTATTATTAAAGATATTATAAACGGAAATCCATCGAAAATCACACAAACCTTTGTAAAAAGCCCACTAATATGGGGAATTCACGTTAGTGCCAATTCTCAATTTAAAACGATTGCCGATTTAGAACATGCAACTGTGGCTATAAGCCGATTTGGGTCAGGATCACACCTAATGGCTATTGTAAATGCTCATAATAATGGCTGGGATGTAAACAAACTTCAATATAAAGTAGTAGGAGATTTACAAGGCGGAATTGATGCCTTAACCAATGGAGACGCCGATTATTTTATGTGGGAACATTTTACCACCAAACCTTTTGTTGATAACGGCACTTTTAGACGAATTGGTGACTGCCCTACTCCTTGGCCTTGTTTCGTGATTGCCGTACGTAATGAAATACTAGAAAATCATTTCGAAGAGGTTAAAAAAGTACATGATATTATTAATAATTGTACTAAAGACTTTAAAGACTTTGATAATATCGACGAAATTCTTTCCGACAGATATGAACAGCAATTAGATGATATTCAAGAATGGCTATCTATTACTGAATGGAATGACGGTGAACCTATTACTGAAAATTTAGTTACCACCATACAAAATAAAATGGTAGAGTTCAACGTTATTGAAAAGAAGGAAAATTCTGGAGACTTAATCAGAAATATGTATATTTGATTTTTTAAAACTAAAAAAATGAAAAAAGTAGTATTTATTGCAATTTGTACTGTTAGTTTATTAGGTTTTTCTTCTTGTGGAAGTACGAGTCCATGTGGTTTAGCAAAAACTAATCAAAATAAACAAGAGCAACATCAACAACAAGAGGTAGTAGTTGCTGATGCAACTGAAATAGCGATTGCTGAATAAGTTGATGTATCTTTATTCAAATTCAATAAATCCGCTTTTTTAGGCGGATTTTTTATTTTACAAAAAATTGAGTACAAAAAACCCTATACTAATTTTAGTATAGGATTCACTAACTACTTTTATTCAAAATTTTATTTTGCCTAATACTTCTGCTTTTTTAAAAACTAACTTTATCATAAATAGTAACAAATTACTACTCCAGTAATCACGTAGTACTTTATTTCTTTTCTTTTTAATTCTTCTTTTTCAACATCGGTACAAATCTAAAAGCACCTAACTCATGCTTTTCAAACTCTTTTGGTGATTTTCTAATAAACAAAGTCATGACCTGCTCTTTATCACCTACCGGGATTAATAACCTACCTCCTACTTTAATCTGCGCCAACAAAGCTTTTGGCACATACGGAGCTCCAGCTGTCACAATGATTTTATCAAAAGGTGCTTCTTCAGGTAATCCTTTATAACCATCACCAAAAATAAAACGCTTAGGTTTATACCCTAACTTAGGTAAAAACATAGATGTTTTTTTAAATAACTCATGCTGGCGTTCTATTGAGTACACTTCAGCATTTAATTCTAACAATACCGCTGTCTGATACCCCGAACCTGTACCAATCTCTAAAACTTTGTCTCCTGGCTGTATTTCTAAAACTTCCGTTTGAAAAGCTACCGTATAAGGCTGAGAAATTGTTTGTTCTGCTGCAATAGGAAATGCCTTGTCTTGATACGCGTGCGCTTCAAAACTACTATCCATAAACAAATGTCTAGGAATTTTACGTATCGCCTCTAACACCTTTTTATCGGTAATTCCTTTTGCTTGTAAAACACTTGCTAATTGATTTCTAAGTCCTTGATGTTTGGTTGTATCTCTCACTAATGATAAAATTTCAGCAGGTTAAAAGTAGTAATAAATCTGGATAAAAGTGTATCTTTGTTAGCGTTGTTTTTTTGTGGGAATACATTCTTTTCCCACCAACTAATCAAATAACTAATAATCTTTCACTTATGTTAAAAGCTGGAGTTTTAGGCGCAGGTCATTTAGGAAAAATCCATTTGCGTTTGTTACAACAATCAGAAAAATATGAACTAGTTGGGTTTTACGATCCTTTTACCGAAAATGCGCAAAAAGTAGCCGATGAGTTTGGTTACAAATTATTTGACTCAATAGAAGAATTGATAGATGCTGTAGATGTGGTAGATATTGTTACCCCTACACTTTCTCATTTTGAATGTGCTAAACAAGCTATTGAAAAAGGAAAACATATTTTTATTGAAAAACCAATTACCAACACAGTACAAGAAGCTGAAGCTATTAGAACATTAGCTAGTCAACATCACGTTCGTGGACAAGTAGGACATGTAGAACGTTTTAATCCTGCTTTTATGGCTGTAAAAGATACGATTGACACACCAATGTTCATTGAAACACATCGTTTGGCCGAGTTTAACCCTAGAGGAACAGATGTACCGGTTGTATTGGATTTAATGATTCATGATATTGATATTATCTTATCTGTAGTAAATTCTAAAGTAAAAAGCATACATGCTAGTGGTGTTTCTGTAATTTCTGAAACTCCTGATATTGCTAATGCTCGCATCGAGTTTGAAAATGGATGTGTTGCAAACTTAACATCTAGTAGAATTTCGATGAAGAACATGCGAAAAAGTCGTTTTTTCCAAAAAGATGCTTATATCTCAGTTGATTTCTTAGGAAAAAAGTCGGAAGTAGTAAAAATGAAAGATGCTCCTAAAAGACCTGATGAATTTGCAATGATTCTACAAAATGCTGAAGGTATAAAAAAGCAAATTTATTATGACAATCCGAAAATTGTTGCCAACAACGCTATTTTAGACGAATTAGAATCCTTTGCTGATGCTATAAACAATAATACTACTCCAATAGTGTCATTACGCCAAGGTACCGAAGCTTTACGCGTAGCACATCAAATCATTGAGTGCTTTAAACATTAAAAAATAAATATAAAATAACGAGCTAGGAATTGAGTAACTTATTGGAACACTTTTACTGTTCTTATCAAGTAACAAAAAGCCCTCCTCAAAAGAATACATATCAAAACACAACAAACATGAAAAATATTGCCGTAATTGGAGCTGGAACTATGGGTAACGGGATTGCACATACTTTTGCTCAATTTGGATACAATGTTCAACTTATCGATATTTCTCAAGCTTCTTTAGATAGAGGTTTAGCAACTATTACTAAGAACTTAGATAGAATGGTAGCAAAAGAGAAAATTTCTGAAGACGATAAAAACAATACATTAAACAATATTACTACCTATACTTCTATCAAAGATGGGGTTCAAAATACTAGTTTGGTGGTAGAAGCAGCTACTGAAAATGTAGATTTAAAATTAAAAATATTTAAAGATTTAGATGAAGTTTGTGCTGAAGAAACCATTTTAGCAACCAATACCTCTTCTATTTCTATTACACAGATTGCTGCAGCTACAAACCGTCCTGAGAAAGTAATCGGAATGCACTTTATGAATCCAGTACCAATCATGAAGTTAGTTGAAATTATTCGAGGATATAATACTTCTGATGAAGTAATGGAGTTTACCGTTGATTTGACAAAAAAAATCAACAAAGTTCCTGTTGAAGTAAATGATTACCCTGGTTTTGTTGCCAACCGTATTTTAATGCCAATGATTAATGAAAGTATTGAAACTTTATACAACGGTGTTGCTGGTGTTGCTGAAATTGACACGGTAATGAAATTAGGTATGGCTCACCCAATGGGACCATTACAGTTAGCTGATTTTATTGGGTTAGATGTTTGCTTATCTATTTTAAATGTAATGTACGACGGATTTAAAAATCCTAAATATGCGCCTTGTCCGTTATTAGTAAACATGGTAATGGCTGGAAAATTAGGAGTAAAATCTGGTGAAGGTTTTTACGATTATTCTGAAAGTAGAAAAGCTGAAAAAGTAGCGAAAATGTTTTCGTAAAAAACTAAGAAAAATATAAAACAAAAAGAAGCCTTTTGGGCTTCTTTTTGTTTTATAACTGTAATACTTCACCTTCATTAGGTATTAGAGTTTTACCTTGAATAGATTTTTCTTGCTCTTTTAAAAACAAGCGAAGCTCCTCTTTCGTTAATCCACAATGATTTATTGCGTCCATATGAATTGCTATTAAAATAGCCTTCTTATTCTCTATAGCTATCTTTAGTAATTCTTCTTTAGTTAACGTCATATGCTTACCTGGTTCTAAAACAGGATTTGGTTTGCTAAAAGTACATTCTCCTGTGTTTGCTATAATACAAGTAGGTTTTTCGCTTTTCAAAGCTCTCTTTAAGAGACTATCTAAAATAGCATCTCCTGTAATAAATATTGTATCTTCTTTAAATGCTAAAGAAAAAGAAGATGATTCGCCAAAAGGCATTGCTCCCGTTGCTCCTTCATGATGATGTGCCTCATAGCGTTTTATTGATATTCCAAACCAATTTACAACCTGCTCTATACTTTGCAAATTTGTAAAACCTTTTGATTTTAATTTTTCTACATCGAAAGGCTGACAAAAAATAAGTATATCTTTAGGAAGTAATTTTTCAGCGTCGGCATCAAAATGATCTGGATGATAATGTGTTACCAAAACAGCATCGGCTTGTTGTATAATTCTATCTTTAGGTATAGGTAAATCATTCATTGGAATCCGTTTTTCATTAGAAAAAGGAATTGGGTCTTGTGCTCCTTTATCAGACAAAACAGGGTCTATTAATATTTTTTTTGAATTTACTTCTAAAAGCACAGTAGCCTGTCGTACATATTGCAGTTTTGTTGTGTTTTCTCTTCTAGTTCTATTTGTTGTTTGACACGCACTAATCACGGTTAAAATTACTATTAGTAACTGATAAAATTTCCTCATTTTTATATGTTTTTTTTTCTTATAAAGCAACGAAACTAAAGCTCTTTTTAACAAGAAACAATACGTTACATTTTTGTACCTTACGCACCTTTTGGTTAGTTTTTTTAGTACCAAAAAGATAGAATTGAAAAAAAATGAAAAACTTTTCACCTGATTATTGCCCATTAACTTATGCTACAAAAGTTATAAGCGGAAAATGGAAGTTATTTATTATTTCTAGACTTGTTGAAAAACCACTCAGGTATGGGCAAATCAAGACTGCATGTGAAACAATTTCAGAGAAAATGTTAACTAGCCAATTAAAAGAGTTAGAAGCTGATGGAATTATTGTTAGAAAAATATATGCTGAAGTACCACCAAGAGTTGAGTATTCTCTCACTCCATTTGGCAATGATCTAGTCAATGCTTTAGCTCCATTACATGCTTGGGGAATTGACTATATGGAGCATAAAAAAATTCCTTTTCCTGAACATAACTAAAAAGATGATTACAAAACATCATCAAAGCAAACTAAGTACTATTTTCCTAAATTATAAGTTTATCTAATAGCTTTTTTTCGTTTAACACGAAGTAATGACTGAAAAATTAGGAGTTAAATCTGATGAAGCTTTTTACGATTATTCTGAAAATAGAAAAGCTGAGAAAGTAGCGAAGATGTTTTCTTAAATAAAAACTTAATACTATATATAAAAAGAAGCCTATATAGGCTTCTTTTTATATATGAGTCATTCCTTTACTTCTTATGATTTCTCTAAATTATTTATAAGCTTGAATGCTAAAGATGGAGCTATTCTCGCTAATCTGTAAAAAACTTTAACTCCTCCTACTCTAACCTCAAGCTTTCCTTTTTCTACTCCTTTAATCATCTCCTCCGCTGCTTTTTGCGGCGTTATGGCTATTTTAGGTGGACTTCCTTTATGCCAAGGTGTATCAACTACAGGAAACATTACCTCCACGACCTTAATTGTTGATTTTTCAAGTTGTTTACGTATCACTTGTGTAAAAGAATGAAGAGCAGATTTCGTAGAATTATAAAAAGGGTAATCTGCTCTAGGTGCATAAATTAAACCCGTTGTAATATTAATAATCATTGGGCTTTTATTACTAATTAATTGGCTATATAACATATGAACTAATCGTAAAGGCCCCATAAAATTAACCTCTATTTCTTGATTCGCTTTACATATAGCATCAGTCGTATCAAAGAAGTTCGTTTTATGAACAATTGCTGCATTATTGATTAATACATTAATTTTAGGGTGATATTCTTTAATCCAATTAACCAATCGCTTACAATCTTCTTCTTTAGCTACATCACATTGGATTATTTCTAGTGCTGGATACTGCTTCTTTGCCGCTGCTAATCGCTCTTTTGAACGCCCACAGATGATTACAGTATTGTTTCTTTTAAGAAGTTCTTTACTTAGCTCTAAGCCTATACCTGAACTTCCTCCAGTTATTAAAATTGTATTTTGTGTAAGTTTCATAAAATTACTTTTGTGTTTTTAACAAAAGTAATTTTGAAGACTCCCTCACGCATTGACCTATGTTAAGTCGCTATTTTTTTTCTAATTCTACTTAACGATTCTGGTTGAATTCCTAAGTACGAAGCTATGATTGTTTGATGTATTCTATCTTCAATATTTGGATACTCTTTTAAAAAATTAACGTATCTGGTTTCAGCATTTAACAAAAGTAATTCTCTTTCTCTTTTTTCTTTTGTTATAAATCCTTTCTCTACTAGTTTTAATAAAAATTTCATCCAAAAAGCATCTGTTTCTACTAAATTTAACCAACTTTTATGTGGAATAGAAAATACTTCAGAATCTTCTAACGCTTCAATAAAAAAATAGGATGGCTCATTTGATATCATTGCTGAATATGAAGCTATAAATTGATCTTCTAATATAATACCTTTGGTAAATTGCTTTCCCAAGCTATTAATGTAAACATACCTAAAAAGCCCTTTTTTAATGAATCCTATTTTTTTAGGTATAGCCCCTGCTCGGATGAAATAGTCTCCTTTTTTTAAAGTTTTTATTTTCCCTATCGCTAATAACTCATTAGCTTTTTCAACAGGAAGTAATTCTTTAAAAATTGTGTTCATTAATTTTTAATTTAACACGAAGTGTCTGCAATAATTTTCCACTCACCTTGTATCTTCTTAAAAATAATCATGAAAACACCGTCAGCATCACCTATCGTTCTCTTTAAATGATATTCTCCCATTACAGAATAAGCTCCGTCTGTAATTTTAGAAATATCGTTGATTTTAAATGTCAAGGTTCCTGAATGTTCTTTTGTGGGGTACCCTTTTTTGTAGTTATCTAAAGTTTTCTGCCAACCAAAAGTAATTCCGTTACGACCATAAAATTTTAACGAATCACTTTTCCAATACCCTTGCATAAAGCCTTCTAAATCGTGATTAGACCAAGCTTCTTCTTGCGTCTTCATCACCGATAAAATCTCTTGCTTTTCAACTTCTTCTGAAACCGTTTTAGCAACTTCTTGCTTACATGAAACAAATAGTATCACTAAAAAAACAACACTTAATAGTTTTTTCATTTTAAAATAGAGAGTTTATAATTTCTTTTACTGTGATTCCTTCTGCTTCTGCCTTATAATTTTTCACAATCCTGTGTGATAAAATTGGAATAGCTACCGCTTGCACATCTTCAATATCAGGAGAATATTTTCCATTAACTGCAGCGTGTGCTTTGGCCGCTAAAATTAAGTTTTGAGAGGCTCTTGGACCTGCACCCCAATCAATATATTTTTTAATCAATTCTGTTGCTTTCTCAGATTTAGGACGCGTTTTTCCAACCAAATTAACAGCATATTCAATCACATTATCCGCTACAGGAACTTTACGAATCAATTTTTGAATTGCTATAATTTCTTCAGAAGAAAAAATTGCATCTACTGTTTGATCTACTGTAGAAGTTGTATTCTTTACTACCTGCACTTCTTCTTCAAAACTTGGATACTCTAAATTGATAGAGAACATGAAACGATCTAACTGAGCTTCTGGTAACGGATATGTTCCTTCTTGTTCAATTGGATTTTGTGTTGCTAATACAAAAAACGGTAAATCTAGTTTATAATGGTGGCCTGCCACAGTTACCGACTTTTCTTGCATAGCTTCTAATAAAGCTGCTTGCGTTTTAGGCGGTGTTCGGTTAATTTCATCCGCTAAAATAATATTGGAAAAAATAGGTCCCTTTATAAATTTAAAATGACGTGTTTCATCTAATATTTCACTACCTAAAATATCAGAAGGCATTAAATCTGGGGTAAACTGAATTCGATTAAAATTCAACCCTAAAGCACTTGAAATAGTATTCACTAATAAGGTTTTAGCCAAACCTGGAACTCCTATTAAAAGTGAATGACCTCCACAAAAAATAGACAATAATGTATAATTTACAGCTTCGTGCTGTCCGACAATAATTTTTCCTATTTCTTGTTGTAGTTGGCTATACTTTTTAACTAGAGTATTTACTGCTGTTACGTCAGACATATATTAAATTTTCTTTGTTCAAAAATTCTTTAATTACAAACTTTTATAAAACGAAATTCCCGCTTTCGCGGGAATCACAATATACTAAATTTATTACTTCTTACTTACTTTCTTTCTTCCAATCTTTTTTGAAAGTACATTTCTTATAATCGTTACCTAATTTTATGTAAGTTTCTTCTATTTTTTGCTTTGTCCATTTCGTCACTTCTTCTTCTTTTTTCTTAGCTAAAGCAAATTGCTGCATTCTAACATAATCCTTCACCAAATCAGCAGTATGATTTTCTGTCTTATCTTTTAAGAAGATTACTTTATACATTTTTTCTCCTTCTCGTGTCTCATCATAAAAAACATCCGATAAATCACCTTTTTTTAATTCACTAATTCTAGCAAATAAATCTGGTGGCATTCTTGTCAACTCAAAAGTAGTTTCTTGTGTATAAGGATTTACTAACAGCCCTCCACTATTCTTTGTCTCTTCGTCTTCAGAATATTTTTTTGCTGCCTCTTCAAAAGTTATTTTTCCTTCTTTTATATCGGCTACTATTTTCTCTATTTCTTCTTTTGTTTCTTTAAGTTTTTCATCAGAAATTTCAGGCTGAATTAAAATATGAGATACTTCACGTCCATTTCCTCTAATCTTACTTAAATAAACAATATGGTACCCAAAAGGTGATTTGAATGGTTCAGATATTTGTCCTTCATCTAACGAAAAAGCAGCCTCTTTAAATTCTTTTACAAATCCTGTTTCTTTAGTTATTATCCCCATGTTACCTCCATTTTGGGCTACACTCGGGTCATCAGAATTAATAATCGCTTTTAATTTAAAGCTTGCCCCATTTTCTACTTCTTTTTTAATTTCTTTAAGCTTATTGAGAACACGCTCTTCTTCTTCTTTCGTTGGTTCAGCCTTTAATACAATTTGCTCTAACTGAACTTCTGCTGGAATTTCTGGAAGCTCTTTCTTATCTTGCAATCCTTTAAAATACACTCGTATTTCCTCTGGAGTCACATCAATATCTTCTGTGATTTTCTGTTGTTCTTTTTCTATTAAAAGATTTTCTTTTTGAACATTACCTAGCTCTTTTTTCAAATCTTCAATATCATTAAACCCATAAGCAGCTACTACTTTTTCTTCACTTCCATATTCATTTGTAAAAAAGGCTATACTTCTTTGTACTCTACTATCTATTTCAGATTGAGATATCGTAACACTATCAATAATCGCATGGTGAGCTAATAATTTTTGTTGCATTAACTCCTCAAGCATTTCGCAATCAGAAATTTTCACTTTCCCTTCACTTCTTAACTCAACCTCTTGTTTAAACTTGTCTATATCTGAATCTAAAACAATGTTTTTACCCACAACAACAGCAACACCGTCAATTTTAGCAGTTTGTTCAGAGTTTTGTGCATTTAAGGTTGTTAAACTTGCTAGAAAGAAAGTAAATACTATACTAGTATTCTTTAAAATTTTTGTTTTGAATTGCATCATTTATCAGCTTTTTTTCAATATCTCGTATTAATTCTAGTTTTCTTTTATGTAAAATAATCTGCTTTATTCTAAGACTTACATAGCTTAATGGAGCCGTAGCGTTTTGTGGCAACACATTTTTTACAGCGACCAAATATACTCCTAAACTATCTTCTTTTTGTATGAATTTTGATATTTTTAACAAATTTTCCTTAGTTTCAGTACGTAAAGGCGGTATTTTTTTCTTTAAATAATCAAAAGTTACCCATGTCGAATCTTGTAAACGATACGATTTAAAATTTAGTAAATGCCTTTCTAAATCTTCTTTATCTTCTTCTTTATCCGATTTGAATTGCGCAATGGTCTCTTTTTTATCTAAAAAGTTTTTCCCAAAATGTACATATTCAAATTGTACAAGTTCTTCGCTTACCTTAAAATTTTCTTTATTTTCTTCGTAATATAATGCTATTTCTTCCTCAGTAACAATAGTATCTAGTTGCTGCTTTATCAACCGTTCTTTATAGCCATTAATATACAAACTCTTTCTATAATCATTTACCAAATTCTGAATCTCTTCACTATTTACTTCAGAGATATTCTCTTCTGCTTTTATGTATAATAATTCTTGTTTAGCCCAAGAGTTGATAAGTCCTTTAACAACGACTAAACTGTCTTTTGACGAAAGATTCTTAGGTAATAACACCTCTATATCTTTCATATACAAATGCTTGTTATATACTGTTGCTATTGGTTTATCATCTCTAGTCTTTTTTGTCTTTAAACTGACTAAATCACATGAAGAAGCAATAATTAATAATACTATTATTAAGCTATATTTTTTCACTTTAATTACTGATTATATGTTCTCTTTAATTTCCTCAAAACTCGTTCTTTTACCACAACAGTATTATTCTTTCTTAAGTTTTTTATCCATTCTTTTTCTAATTCATCTTGGTAATCACTCATCACCTTTCCTCTTACTTTATCAAATTCTTTACCATACTTTACTTGATTTGAACGATAGTATGCTTTTACCCCCAAAGTATCTTGTGATGCTTTATTCCAAATTTTCTCTTGCATCAAATCAAACAACAACAACCCTTCTCTGTATTCTTGTAGCGTACTCTTATATACTGGATCAGTATTTGCTAATTGCTCTTTAAAATAATTTACGAGTTCTATATTTTTAAATTCTTCAAACAAACGTTGAATACTAGCCTGTTTTTTGAGCTTGATATACTTTAGAAAATCTTTTTGTAAAAACTTTTTTTCGTTTATAGAAAGTACTACAGCATTCAATTCATTCTCTTTTACTGCTTCTCTCTTATTCTTTGTGAAAATTTCTAACGCTTTAGGATATTCTTTAATTTGATATTTCTCTTTGAGCTTTTTTAATACTATTTGATTTGATATGCTTGCTCTTTTAGACCTTTTTACCTTTCTCCTCAATTCATCTTGCATTTCTTCAAAAGAAGCAACCGGATAGTTTTTTAATAACTTAACAATATGCCATCCATATTTAGTTTTAAAAGGCTTGCTATACTCTCCCTCTTTAGTTAAAGATCTAACACTATTTTCAAACTCCTCTACCATTTCCCCTGTACCAAACCTAGGTAACTTACCTCCAACTTTAGCCGAACCAAAATCATCTGAATACTTAATTGCCATTTCTTCAAAAGACGCTCCCGATTGTAGTTTTTGATATATTGAATCTATCTTCAATCGACTCTTCGTTGAATTCTTAACCAAGATATGAGCTACATCAAACTCTCCTCTAGATTGTCTAATACCTGTAACTTTTAGAATATGAACTCCAAATTTTGTTTTAAATGGCTCTGATATTTCTCCTAGTTGAGTTTTATATGCAGCTTCTTCTAACGGATATAACATAGCAAAGGCTGAAAAATATCCTAAATTACCTCCGTTAACTCTTGCAGAAGGGTCTTCTGATACTTCCCTAGCTACTACATCAAAATCTTCTCCAGAAACAATACGTTGTCTAATTCGAGTAATTTTCTCTAATAAAAACAGAGTATCAACTGCTATTCCATTACTAGGGTAGCGTATTAAAACATGACTAGCTTTAACCTCTTTTCTAGTACGATTATAAGCCTGCTGTACTAACTCGTTTAAAGTTTCTTCATCGTACAGGTATGGAGCTATTAATTGTTGCTTATAACCTTCAAATTCTTGCTGATAAGCTTTAACCGTATCTAACTTTAAGTCATATGCTTCTTTTACCTTTAGCTTATAGTTGATAAACAACTCAAGGTAGTTATCAATATCTTTAGACTCTTTGTCTTCTACTATAGGTAGGTTCTTTTCATACACTTGCTTAAACTCTGAAACCATAACAGGAACATTGTTTATACTAAATAACTCCTGATCTTTCTGTGAAAAAGACGGCAACACACTACAACAAACAAATGATATGAAAAGAAGTTTTTTCATGCTATAAATTTACAAAGAAATAATCCCTTTTATAGCTTCTGCTTTTTTGTAATACGAAATAACCTCATCAGAACTTTTAACTGTTAAGTGTATTGATACACTTACATACTTTCCTGTTTTCGATTTTTTAGTATCGATAACCGCTCCTCCTTCATTAAACAAATCTTGTACTTCTTGTACTTGATTCCCATCAGTTGGAACAATAAATTTATATAAATACTTAGCAGGAAAGGTTGTTGTATCTTCTAACTGTGATTTTAATTTTGCGTAAAAAGCTTCTCTATCTTGCATAACTCAATAATTACTGTTTTTATTAAAATTCATCAAAAAATTATGGAATATATATTGATGAAGCACAAAATTACACTATTTATTATATTTATAACTTGAAACTTTTATTTTTGCCCCATGCAACAAAAAATAGTTTTAATAGGTGGTCCTGGTACTGGTAAATCCTCAATTTTAAGAGAATTTATCAACCGTGGATATGAATGTATGCCTGAGATTTCAAGAGAAGTAACTCTAAAAGCTCAAAAAGATGGAATAGATCAACTTTTTTTAGAACAACCTTTACTATTTAGTCAGCTTCTATTAGAAGGAAGAGAGCAACAATATTTAGATGCTCATCAAAGTGATGCTGAAATAGTTTTTTTTGATAGAGGAATTCCAGACGTACATGCTTACATGAATTACTTAGGGTCTGATTATCCTGATATTTTCATAAAAAAAAGCTATAAATATATCTATACAAGAGTATTTATGTGTGCTCCTTGGGAGGCTATCTATAAATCTGATAACGAACGTTACGAAACTTTTGAACAGTCTGTTAAAATTGACACCTTTTTAAAAGAAGCCTACGAAGAAATAGGGTATAATATTATTGATGTTCCTTTTGGAGCAATACATGAACGCTGTGACTTTATCTTACATTCGTTAAAACACAATGTATGATAAATCGCTGCAAATATTAAAACATTACTGGGGGTTTAACTCGTTTAGAGAGCCTCAACAAGAAATAATTACTGAGATTTTAGCGGGGAACAATGCAATTGCTTTACTTCCTACTGGAGGTGGAAAGTCTATTTGTTTTCAAATACCAGCTTTAGTAAAAGAAGGTGTTTGTATCGTCGTTTCTCCTTTAATTGCTTTAATGCAAGATCAAGTAAGCAACCTTACTGATAAAGGTATAAAAGCTACCCTGATTCCTTCTGGAAGTAGTCAAGACGAAATCATTACTCTTTTTGATAATGTCAGATTTGGTAACACCAAATTTTTATACATTTCTCCTGAGCGATTACAATCACGTTTTATTCAAGAGAAAATTAAACAATTAAATGTCAATTTAATTGCAATTGATGAGGCTCATTGTATTTCTGAATGGGGACATGATTTTCGTCCATCCTATCAAAACATCACCGTTTTAAAAGAATTACAACCTTCAGCTACGATTATTGCTTTAACAGCCACCGCTACTCAAAAAGTAATTTCTGATATTGCTAGTTCACTTGAGTTAAAAAATCCAACAGTTTTCAAACAATCATTTTATCGCAAGAATTTAGCCTATCAAATTTTTCAAACAGATGATAAACTTGGTAAACTCAATCAAATTTTCACCAAAACGAAAGCTCCTGCTATTGTATATGTGAACACTCGCAGCAAAACGAAGGAAATAAGTAGTTACTTAAATGCTCAAGGATTTAAAAGTTCATTTTACCATGGTGGATTGTCTTCCGTAGAAAAAAAAATGACTTTTGATAATTGGATGCAAGAAAAAACACCCATCATAGTTGCAACCAATGCCTTTGGAATGGGAATTGACAAACCGAATGTTCGTGTGGTTGTACACATCAACTTACCTTCTTCAATTGAAAATTATATTCAGGAAGCTGGTCGTGGTGGACGTGATGGATCTAAGTCTTTTTCTGTAGTATTAACAAATAATAGTGATATTTCTTTAAGTAGCGAGTTGCTAAAAAAATCACTTCCTAGTGTTAATGAAATAAAAGTTGTTCATCAAAAACTATATCAACATTTTCAAATTGCCAAAGGAGAATTAATCGAATCATCTTTTGACTTCAACTTTTTAGACTTTTGTAGTAAATATGGTTTTATCCCTAACAAAACCTTTAACGCACTTCAAATACTAACCAATAACGGAATTATAGAACTCAATCATAATTTCCAACAGAAATCTACCGTTCAGTTTCTTGCATCAAGTAAACAAGTAATTTCTCAAACACACCAACACAAAAAGCTCAAAAATTTCGTTCAACAAGTTTTACGCATGTATGGTGGTATCTTTGAAAGTCCTGTAAAAATTGATGAATTTTATATTGCTAAAAAACTAGGCACTACTTCATGGTTTGTCATTGATATGTTAGAAAAATTAGCCCAAGAAGAATTGATTACATATACAAAATCAACTAATAATTCAGAGCTTTTCTTTTTGCTACCTAGAGAAGATGATAAAACCATTAACCGAATTTCAGTAAACATTCAGTACTATATTAAACAGAAAGAGCAAAAAAACAACGATTTACTTCAATTTATTCAAAATGATGCTGTTTGCAGAAGCGTACAACTACTCTCCTATTTTGGTGAAAATAACACCCAAAATTGTGGAATGTGTGATGTATGCTTACAGAAAAAAGCAACAACGAGCGTAAGTGTACAAGATCTATTATCTGTATTTGAGAATGAAAAAAGCTACACTATTCCCGAAATCTGTGCAATCCTAAACGAAAAAGAAGCGAACATTTTAATACTTTTGCGTAAGCTACTTGCTGAAGAAAAAATACACACAAATAACAACAAATACTATTTAATATAAATGAGAGATTTACGCATTGTTTTTATGGGAACCCCTGATTTTGCTGCTACTATTCTACAACACTTGGTAGAAAATGATTATAATGTCGTAGGGGTTATTACTGCTGCAGACAAACCTGCTGGTAGAGGTCGTAAGCTAAATCAATCTGCAGTAAAAAAATATGCGTTGTCTCAAAACTTACCTATTCTTCAACCTAAAAATTTAAAAAGTGAAGAATTTCAAGAAGAATTAAAAAAGTGGAATGCCAATTTGCAAATAGTTGTGGCATTTAGAATGTTACCGAAATCAGTTTGGGCAATGCCTGAATATGGTACCTTTAATCTACACGCTTCGTTATTACCAGAATATCGTGGAGCAGCTCCTATTAACTGGGCAATCATTAATGGTGAAACCAAAACAGGTGTTACGACTTTCTTTATTGATGATAAAATTGATACGGGTGAAATTATCTTACAGAAAGAAATTGATATTAAAGAAGACGAAATCGTTGGTGAATTACATGACAAACTAATGTATTTAGGAGCTGGTTTGGTTGCTGAAACTGTCGACTTAATTGCAAAAGGAAATGTAACCACTACCAAACAACCAGAATTGGAAGAAAAATCAGCACCAAAACTATACCCTCATAATTGTAAAATAGATTGGTCTAAATCTTTAGACGCTATATACAATCATATTCGTGGATTAAATCCATATCCTGCTGCATGGACAACAATTATGAATGGTAATGATGAAGTTTCTGCTAAAATTTATGAAGTATCTAAAGAATGCTCTTCACACACTTTAGAAATTGGTACAATTATCACAAGTAAAAAAGAGTTAAAAATAGCAGTTACAGACGGTTACCTAAACATCCTTCAAATTAAAATTTCTGGAAAAAAATTAATGGATACTCAAAGTTTATTAAATGGTTTTCAATTTGAAAAAGGAGCTAAAATGCTGTAGCCCTTTGTTTATAAGGTTTTAGCGTTTTCAACAAAAAAATAATAAGGGTTATTAACAATTCTACATAACTTATTAACAAAAGAGTGTTTTTTTGGGAGCAAATCTTGCACAATACCGCATTCCGTCTATATTTGTTGAGCTATTGAAGCAAAAAATATTAATTAATTTTTAAAATCTATTAAAATTATGAACAAATCAGATTTAATCGATGCGATGGCTGCTGATGCAGGAATTTCAAAAGCTGCTGCTAAAGCTGCATTAGATTCTTTAACTGCTAACGTAACAAAAACTTTAAAGAAAGGTGATAAAGTTGCTTTAGTTGGGTGGGGAACTTGGTCTGTTTCTAAGAGAGCTGCTAGAACTGGTAGAAATCCTCAAACTGGAAAAGAAATCAAAATTGCTGCTAAAAATGTAGTTAAGTTTAAAGCTGGTGCTGGTTTAAGCGATTCAGTAAACTAATATTTTCCTCGAAACATATTACAACAGCATTTAGACAGCTAAATGCTGTTTTTTTATACCTAAGTGTCACAAAAAATATATGATTGTTGTCTATTATATAGAACTTAAAACAATTATACAATGAAAAATATAGTTACCGCAATTGCTCTTTTATTTTGCTTTTCAACTGCTTTTGCTCAAAAAACCGTAAATGCTTCTGACATTATGAGAGATGTTAAAAACGGAAAGGCAGTAGAAATTTCTAACGCTACTATTAAAGGAACATTAGATTTTACTTTTATGGAAGAAGCTCTCCCCAAATTACCAACAAGAAAACGTTGGTGGAATAATGGTGGATCTAATACTATTGAGAAACAAATCACCAATAAAGTTTCGTTTGTAAATTGTGTTTTTAACGATGATGTGTTAGCTTATATTCCTGATGAAAAAAGTGGATATACTTTTGTAGCTAATTTTGAAGATATAGTCATATTTAGAGATTGTACTTTTGAGCAAAAGGCCATGTTTAAATATTCTGACTTCGAAAAAAACACTGACTTTTCTAATACTAAATTTAAAGGGAATTCTACTTTTAAATACGCAAAATTTGACAGAGATATTTCTTTTAAAAATACTTTATTCGAAGAACCTTCTACCTTTAAATATGCTAACTTTAAACGTTTTGTAAGTTTTGAAAACTCAGTTTTTAACGAAAGTGCTATTTTTAAATATACTGAGTTTAAAGATGGTGTATCGTTTAGAAATGTAAAATTTGAAGAAGATTTAAATATTAAATATACCAAAGTATCAGGCGAATTTGATATTACTAATATGGAAGTTGCCTTCGATATCGATTCAAAATACACCAAAATAAACGGAAAAAGCTTTAATAAATATTTGATTAAAAAATAACCGTAAAAAACTTTTCTCTTAAAACTATAATAAAATAAAACTCGGAATGTATATTCCGAGTTTTTGGTTTTTAAAATTTAAGTTGCTCCATAAAATTAATTACACTAACTTAGTATTCAACTTCTTACCCTCAAAAACCAACAACTACAAATGGAGTCCAGAAACCATTTAAAAACGGGGTAAATCCGAAAAACCAAACGAGTAGGAACTAAATTTTAAGATTATGCCAAAGTATGTTATTGAACGAGAACTTTCAGGAGCTGGTGAATTAACTTCTGACCAATTAAAAGAAATTTCGCAGACTTCTTGTGATGTATTGGATGAACTAGGCCCAAAAATACAATGGGTTCATAGTTATGTTACAGATAATAAAATATACTGTATTTATAATGCTCCTAACGAATCGAAGATTCGTGAACACGCTGAAAAGGGTGGATTTCCTATAAATAAAATTAATAAAGTTTCAACTATTATAGATCCTATTACAGCTGAATAAAGCATATTAATTAACACATTATCTTATTAAATTATTAATAAAATCCTTGTTTATTTTACGAGGATTTTGTTTTAAAATTCATATTCTTTTATTTCATTTTAATTTTAAACAACCACAAGCAATACCTTATAAGTACTATTGTAAAAACTTTTATTATTTATAATTTACAATTGGTATTTATCCTGATTTTGATAACTTCGCTATTAATAGATTTAAACCTCTCTCGACCAACATTGACTAACATCTTAAAATAATGATATAGCCAATTAATTAACTGATAAACATGAATAAAAATATATTAATAAGAAGAATCTTAGTATCATTAACCATATTTATATCTTTACTAGTATCTTGTAAAGGATCAACAATCAAAAAAAGTACTCTCAATTCCTTTAAAGCTGTACACCTACCTGACAATTCAATTGCTTTGTTAAACAATAATAGTTCTATAGAATTTGATCAAGATTTTAATGAAAGAACAATAAAACAAACAGGGGAAGTATTCTATATTGTAAGAAAAGGCAATACTCCTTTTATTATTGAAACTGAAAAAGGAAAAATTAAGGTCATAGGTACTGAATTTAATGTTAAATCTTTAGAGGAAGAATTAGAAGTTGAAGTTGAAAAAGGCATTGTTAAACTAAAAACAAATACGCTCGAAAAAGAAGTAAAAAAAGGGCAAAAAGCACTTGTTAATAATACTGAAAAAGGTATAAAAATTGGAAAAGCAGAATTCAAGTATAAAAAGTGGAAAAAAAACTTAGACAAGGATTTAAAGAAAATATACAAAAAGATTAAAAAGACTTCTAAAAAAGTAGGTAAAGAAGTAAAAAAGGAGTTAAAAAACTTAAAAAAATAGACCTTTAGAAGTATTGATTATACTCAATTACATCACTTAACTATTAAAAACCAAAAACTCCACTTAAAAGCGGAGTTTTTTTATTATTCTTCATCTTTTAATAATGGATTCTTTGCTTGAATTCATAAACTTATAAAACCTAATTAGCAATAAGTTTTACTAAATTCAAAACAACAATATTTTGTTGCTTCTTATTAGTTCATTCAAATTACATATTTTTCTCCAAAAAAAACACTTGATATATCAAGTACAATTATATATTTGCTTTACATTTTTAACACTATGAAATTTAATACTCCTACGACTACTGTACTATACTATATAGAGGAAAGTATAAAAGCATATCGTAAACTAAGCCAACATAATATCTCACAAATTGTTCCTAATATTACAGTAGACCAAGCATTAATTTTGTTGCTACTTGAAAGTAATGATAAAGAAAGATTACCTAAATAAAACAATTGATAATCAAGACAAACGAAAAGCTAAACTAGAAGTTACTGAAAAAGGAAAAGTTATTATCCAAAAGCTTAAACCTATAATACAAAGAAATAGAGAAATTGCCCTAAATAGTGTTTCTAGTAAAGAAGTAGAACAACTATATAAAACCTTAAAAAAAATAACTAAAAATTGTAATTCTTAAAATGAAGAAATTAACCTATTTACTAGCACTTGTAATCATTTTTTCTTGTGCTAAGAAGAAATCTAATACTTTAAAATATTCAAAAATAACTCAAATTGCTAACTATTTAGATTCTTTAAATGGATTTAGTGGAGCTGTTTTAATTTCCAAAAATGATAGTATTTTATTCAAAAAGGCATACGGTTTTGCTCATATAGGTCATAAAATTAAAAATAGAACAGATACAAAATTTAATCAAGGTTCAATTGGTAAATCATTTACCGCAGTTGCTATATTACAGTTAATACAGCAAAAAAAAATAAAATTAACAGACAAAATAGGTGACTATCTTCCAAGCTATCCAAATAAAACTGCTAGAGATTCAGTGACTATTGCTCATCTTTTAACACATACAAGTGGGTTACCTCATTTTTTTGCTAGAAAAGCCTTTATTGAGGGATCGAAAGATCTATATAGATTTACAAATAACTTTAGTTCTCTTTATGAAAATGAACCAATGGAATCTAAACCTGGTGAAATATTTTCATACCGTAACACAAATTACCTGATACTCGGTAGAATAATTGAAGTTGTATCTGGTATGAAATACAATAACTATTTAGAAAACAATATTTACTCGATTGCTTCGATGAAGAACACTGGAAATTATGATTTGGATCACCCCATCGACAATGCTGCAGAGGGCTATACTACCTCTGAAGTTTATCCCAACAAACTTAAAATAAATGTTCATACATACCCTGTAAGAGGTGGTGCTCATGGAGGAGGATATACCACCATAGATGATCTGTATCAATTTTCTCAGGCTTTACAAGACTATAAACTCCTTAACAAAGAATACACTAGCCTATTTACCACTCCCCTAAAGAAAGACAGTCATTATGGTTACGGAATGCAATTTCCAAATCCAGAAGAGGGTACTATATTTGGACATTCTGGAGGCCATTATGGGGTAGGTAATGAATGGCGTGTTTATAAACAAAAAAGTTATTCAGTTGTAATTCTAACAAATAAAGACGCTGATAAAGGCTTTTTAGATGCTCGTTATTTTATAGAAAAAACTATTTCTGGAAACACTCCAAAACTAGAAAATTACTTTTTCACAAAAAAAGTAATTAAAACTTGCCTAAATAAAAACTTAGAAGAAGCTAAGTCTTTAATAAGACAATCAAAATTTAAAATTTCTGAAATTGACTTAAATACTAAAGGCTATGATATGATAAAAAGAGGTTTTTATAAAAAAGCTATCGATTTATTTACACTAGAAGTATTCTCTTTTCCTAAATCGTATAATGCTTATGACTCTATAGGAGAAGCCTATATGAATGACGGACAAACAAAAAAAGCTATCGAAAATTATCAAAAAAGCTTAGACCTAAACCCTGAAAATACGAATGCAGTGGAGAAACTAAAAACATTAAAACTTTCAAATTGCAATTAAATGAAATACATATCAATTCTATTCATGTTAATTACAACGCACACCTTTACTCAAAAAAAGTTGGCTTTAGAAAATTATATGGATGCTCAAGCAAGTATAAATAATTTTTCAGGAACAGTATTGGTTACAAAAAATGATGCTATTTTATTAAAAAAAGCATACGGATTAGCCGATTATGAATGGAAAACAACAAATACAATAGATACTAAATTTAGTTTAGCCTCCGTTTCAAAACAATTTACAGCTGTTGCCATTATGCAGTTAATCGAAAAAGGGAAAATGTCACTCAACGATAAACTTGTTAAATACTATCCTGATTTTCCTAAAGGAGACCAGATAACAGTAAAAATAATGTTGACTCATAATGCTGGATTTCAAATGGATTACGACGAGTTATATCTTGCCAAAACATCTTTAAATAAAGATTCTGTAGCAAATTATATCATGCAAAAACCATTATTGTTTAAACCAGAAACCAATACATTATACAGTAATATTGGGTATTATTTACTTGCTCGTATTATCGAAAAAGTTTCTAATCAGTCATATGCAACATATCTTAAAACAAATCTATTTGATAAAGCTAAAATGTATAATACAGGTGTAAGCACCAATGATTCAATTGTTTTAAAATCTGCTAAAACCTACTATAAAAAAGACAATAAACTCATAAAAAACCCATACATAAACTGGAATTTTAATATTGGACACGATGGAATTTACTCTACTGTAGAAGATTTATATCTTTGGAATAAAGCATTGTTTGACAGTACTATTTTACTTAATGAAGCTTCTAAAAAGAAAGTATTTACATCATACAATGACCAAGATTTTGGATTTGGTCTAATAATCAATCCTTTCTATAATCAAAATCATACATTAATTGCCCATGATGGAGGTTTCTATGGAGCTATGACTTCTTTTAACAAATATACAGATGATGATATTTTCATTACTGTTTTATCTAACAATCAATCTCCTTCGTATTTAATAGCCTACGCACTTGCAGCAATTGTTTTCGACAAACCTGTTGAACTTCCATACAAACATCAACTAGTTAATGTTGATCCTGTAATATATAATGAGTATGCAGGGAAATATGAAAATATTACAATTCTTAAAAAGAATGAAAAGCTATACTACGACAACTATGAATATGAATTATTACCAGAATCGGATGTGAAGTTTTTTCGTTCTGATAACAATGATAGAACCGTTGAATTTATTAAGAACAAAAAAGGAAAAATCACTCAAATTATAATTAGAAAAGCTGGAGTTCCAGAAGTTAAAAAGAAAAACAATTCATAAAACCTAATCTGCTATAAGTTATGCTTAACTCTAAACGACAACATTTTGTTGCTTCTTGTTAGTTCATTCAAACTTCATATTTTTTTCTTTAAAAAATACTTGATATATCAAATAAATTTATATATTTGCTTTACATTTTTAATACTATGAAATTTAATACTCCTACGACTACTGTACTATACTCTATTGAGGAAACCATAAAAGCATATCGTAAACTAAGCCAACATAATATCTCACAAATTGTTCCTGATATTACTGTAGACCAGGCATTAATTTTGTTGCTACTTGAAAGTAATGATAAAACTCAAACTGAAATTGCCGATTTAGTTTTTAAAGACTACGCATCAATGACACGTATCGTAAAATTAATGATAAAGAAAGATTACCTAATTAAAACAACTGATAATCAAGACAAACGAAAAGCTAAACTAGAAATTACTGAAAAAGGAAAAATAACTATAAAAAAGCTTAGACCTGTAATACAAATAAATAGAGAAACAGCCCTTAACACTATTTCAGAAGAAGAGTTAGAGCAATTGTACAAAACTTTGCAAAAAATAACTAAAAATTGTAATTCTTAAAGTGAAGAACTTAATCTTTTTCTTGTACAAAGAATAAACCCAGATCATTTAAAGGTTTGAAATTAAAAAAGCTATGGAAAATCGTCAGAAAAGTTTAGAAATAAACTCTGGGAAAATAAATGAAAAAGAGAAGTTATGCGAGTTATTTAATAAAAATAATTCGTACTAACAAAAACTCCGCTTTAAAGCGGAGTTTTTTTATTATTCTTCCTCATCATTAAAAGAGGAATTCTTTTTTTCTTTCTTACTACCTTCGTACAATTCGTATTTTACAAAACGACAATCTAAATCGGCATTCTTCAGTGGTATTCTTTTAGAAGTTCGTAATCCCACATGTTTTAAAGCTTGAATATCTGAAGTGATTAACCACGCTGTTGAATTTGGATAGTTATTCTTTAACGTGTCTCCTATTTTTCTGTAAAACTCTTCTACATCAATATTTAAACGCTCACCATAAGGTGGGTTGAATAAAATCGTTGTTTTACCAAACACTTCTTTTTTTGAATTGAAGAAGTTTACGTGATGTACTCCTATAAACTCATCTAAGTTTGCATTGATAATGTTTTGTTGCGCTTTTCTAACAGCCGATGGAGCTTTATCAAAGCCCATAATTTTAAAATGAGAACTTCGTATTTTCTTTAATAACGAATCTTGAATAACAAAATACAGATCTTCATCATAATCCTTCCAGTTTTCAAAAGCAAAATGCTTACGATTAATATTTGCAGGAATCTGATTCGCAATCATTGCTGCTTCAATCAAAATGGTTCCCGAACCACACATCGGATCGATAAAATTCTCTTCTCCTTTATATCCTGAAAGCAACAACAATCCTGCTGCCAACACTTCATTAATTGGTGCAATATTCGTAGCACTACGATATCCACGTTTATGTAAGGATTCACCTGAAGAATCTAACGAAATGGTTAACCATTCTTTCTGTATGTGAATATGAACTTTTACATCAGGGTATTTTAAATCTACATTCGGACGCTTTTTATACTTATGCATAAAATAATCGGCAATGGCATCCTTCGATTTTAAACTAATGTAATGAGAATTTGACGTAAAGTTTTTAGAGTTTACTACTGCTCCAATAGCAAAAGTACCATCAACATCTAAAAAACGTTCCCATTTTACACGTTGAATAGCTTCATATAAATCTTCTTCGTCAAAAATTTTACTGAGTTTTATTGGTTTTAAAATACGAATAGCTGTACGTAAAGCAATATTAGCTTTATACATAAAACCTTTATCACCTCTAAAAGCAACGCTTCTAATCCCTTCTTTCACTTCCATCGCTCCTAATTGGCGTAACTCATCTGCTAAAACTCCTTCTAAACCTGCCATGGTAATAGCAGTCATTTTAAAATCTTTTTCCATGTAACTGTAAAATTTCACTGCAAAAGTACAGCTAATTTTGTGTTGTTATGAATCTTTTCTACTTTGAATCTAAAAAACATAAGTTTTCCGTACTTTTGCTGTTCTTATAGTTATGAATACAACAACAGATTGGTTTACTTCTTGGTTTAACACGCCATACTATCATATTTTATACAAGCATAGAAACGATGCCGATGCGCAGTTTTTTATGCGAAACATCACTTCTTTTTTGCGATTACCAAAATTGAGCCGTATTGCTGATTTACCCTGCGGAAAAGGACGTCATGCGGTCTATTTAAACTCGTTAGGATATGATGTTGTAGGCGGTGATTTAAGTGAGAATAGTATCGCTTTTGCAAAACAATTTGAAAATGACACACTTCATTTCGAGGTTTGGGACATGCGTAAACCTATAGAAAACAAATATGATGCGGTATTTAACTTGTTTACTAGTTTTGGTTATTTTGAAGATGATAATGAAGATATTGCTGTTTTAAAAAGTATTAAAAACGGATTAAAAAAAAATGGTGTTTTTGTCTTAGATTTCTTAAATGTTGAAAAAGTAAAAAATACTCTAATTAAAGAAGAAATAAAAACTATTGACGATATTGAATTCCATATTCAAAAGGAAATTAAAGATGGTTTTATTTTAAAACACATTTCTTTTACTGCTGAAGGAAAATCACATTCGTATACTGAGCGTGTAAAATTTTTAACTTTAGAAAAGCTTCAATCGTATTTTGAACAAGCTAACTTAAAAATTATGCATGTTTTTGGCGATTATAACCTACACGACTTCAATTCACAATCGTCTGACCGTTTAATTATTGTTGCAAAATGAGTTACACCTTATTAATTTTAGCTGTTTTAGTAGGCACTCTCATAGTTTTTTTACTAAAACCTAGCAATACCTTTGTTCGTTTATTATTAGCCTTTAGTGGGGCTTATTTGCTCTCGGTAACCATCTTACATTTATTACCCGAAGTATATCATCACACCGATAACACAGAACTTATAGGAATATTAATTTTAGTTGGAATTATTATTCAATCAGTATTAGAGTCGTTCTCAAAAGGTGCAGAACATGGACATATTCATATACATACAGATGCCTCTAAATTTCCTTGGTTATTGTTTGTAAGTTTGTGTATTCATGCTTTTTCTGAAGGATTGCCAATTCATCATGCAAATGACAATTTATTATGGGCAATTATTGTGCATAAAATTCCGATCGCTATCGTATTAACCTCTTTTTTACTACATGCAAACTACTCGAAACAAAACATCTTTTTGTTTTTAACAGTATTTGCTTTGATGAGTCCTTTGGGAATTTTAGTTTCAGACAAAGCTCCTGTTATTTCACAATATCATACAGAAATTACAGCATTAATTATCGGGGTGTTTTTACACATCTCTACTATCATTCTTTTTGAAAGTACCGAAAATCATAAGTTTAACTACAAAAAATTTGCAGCTATTATTTTAGGAGTTTTATTAACTATCTTCTCTATGCACTAAATCTATTGAAAAAGCAGGCAAACAAACAGCTAAGTACTCACAAGGCTCTGTAAATGGATTTGAATATTGAATTCGCACATTTTTTTCAATTTTGATAGATTGCCCTGCTTCTAATACGACAATTTCATCATCAATATTGAATTGTTTTCTCCCTTTAATAATATAAGTATACTCCTCAAATTCTGGAGTTTGAAAAGGTTCACTCCATCCTGGAGGCGCAATCATATGGGCAATACTTACTTTTGAACTCCCATTCGTAGCATTTCCAAAATGCTCTTCTATTAATTTTCCATCAGTTGTTGGTACTACAAATGGAGTCTTTTGAATTGTATATTTTTTATTCATACTATTTTATAAATTAAAAAGCCGAAACAAATGTTTCGGCCTCGTATGTTTTAGTTAAACCAAATGGTAAATGATTTTATTTTTGCTAAGTCTGGAATTTGCTCAACAGTTACTTTTTGTGTACTAAAATCTTTCAACCCTAAATCTTCATTATCAATCGTAATAGTTGCATTTAAATCATCAATAAATAAAGTTGCTGATGAAAATGACGATTCAACTTTGCTTACTTTATTATTCGCATTAATTTCTTGAAACGTAGATTTGATGTTTAATCCTGTTTTTGTTTTAAAACGATCGTCAAAAACCTCAATACTTTTAATCGTTGAAGTAGAATCTAACTGTTCTTTTGGAGTTATTGTTAATAAGTGTTTCCCTCCCTTTTCATACACTAAATATTGATCGTCTTCTTGGAAAAAGTTATTTCCTTTAGCTCCTTCACTTAAAATTTTAACAACTGAATCTTGTTTGAAAATATCATCAATCTCTTGCACAGTTGTTTTGGTTGTCAACTTTCCAACTTTTCCTTTCGCAATATCAAATTTACTATTTCCACATTGTACAAACATGATTGACATTACAGCAATTGCTAAAGGTTTCATTAATTTTCTCATTGATCTTCTTTTATATTTAAAACGTCTATTCTTTCTATTTGTTATTTTATTACTTTTTTTAAAATTCCAAAAGCTGCTCTGATAAAAGTAGCGCTGGTTAACACTTTTACAACAGGATTCATACGAGTACTACTGCGTGATGAAGAAGATCTTCTTCGTGATTTCTCTTCTTCTTTTCTTTCTGTTTCTTCCTGTTGCTCTTTGTTTAGTTTTTCAATCTTCTCATTCAATAACTCATAGGCACTCTCTCTATCTATTGTATTATTATACTTCGGAATCAATCTCGAATTATCCAATACTTGCTTTATTTCTTTCTCTGTCAACACATCCATTCTACTCATCGGAGCTCGCAACATGGTTCTTGCCAACGGAGTCGGAATTCCTTTTTCATTCAATACCGAAACTAAAGCCTCTCCTATTCCTAACTGCGTTAATACTTCTTTAGTATCGTAATATTCAGAATCTGGATAATTTTCTGCAGCTAATTTAATTGCTTTTCTGTCTTTGGCTGTAAATGCACGTAAAGCATGTTGGATTTTCATTCCTAATTGCGCCAACACATCCTCTGGAACATCCTTTGGATTTTGAGTAACAAAGTATAATCCAATTCCTTTAGAACGAATCAACTTCACGATACTTTCTATTTGATTTAATAAAGCTTTTGAAGCTTCGTCAAATACCAAATGAGCTTCATCTATAAAAATGATTAATTCTGGTCGACCACTATCACCTTGCTCAGGAAAGGTTTCATAAACCTCTGCTAATAACTGTAACATAAAGGTTGAAAACAACTTAGGTCTGTCTTGAATATCTGTTAAACGTAGTACAGAAATCACTCCACGTCCGTTTTCATCTATACGAGTTAAATCATCTACATCAAATGATTTTTCTCCAAAAAACAAATCTCCTCCTTGCTGTTCTATTTCAACTACTTTTCTTAAAATAGCTCCTGTACTTGCTGTTGAAATTCGTCCGTATTCTTCTTGAACCTCTTCTTTACCTTCGTTCGTTATGTATTGAAGAATCTTTTTAAAATCCTTTAAATCTAGCAAGGGTAACTGATGATCATCACAATACTTAAAAATGATTGCAACTATACCCGATTGCGTTTCAGTTAAATCTAAAATTCGAGATAATAACACAGGTCCAAACTCAGAAACAGTAGCACGTAAACGTACTCCATCTTGTTCTGAAATTGATAAGATTTCAATAGGAAATTTTGTTGGGGTAAACGGAATTCCGATTTTTTCGTGACGCTCATCTATTTTAACATGTCCAGGACTTGGTTGTGCCAATCCGCTTAAATCACCTTTTACATCCATCAACAATACAGGGATTCCTTTTTCAGACATATTCTCTGCCAATACCTGTAAGGTTTTAGTTTTTCCTGTTCCCGTTGCTCCTGCAATTAATCCGTGGCGATTTAAGGTTTTTAAAGGGATATTTACCAAAGCATTGGTTACTGTTTCTTCACCTAACATTCCTGCTCCCAACGTAATAAACTCTCCTTTAGTTGTATACCCTTCGTTAATGTAATTGAAAAACTCTTCCGTTTTACTCATTCTTTTCGAACTTTTTTGTGATAAAAACACGTAAAAGTAACAAAAATCATCCATTAAATTTTAATGTTGCCTATCTTTGCACCCTTATGTTGATAAAAGAAGTACAAGAGTTAATTAATACGGGAGAAATGCTTCCGTTGATGGAGGAATTTTACACAATTCAAGGAGAAGGTGCGCATACTGGTACTGCTGCATATTTTATTCGTATTGGTGGTTGCGATGTTGGATGTCATTGGTGTGATGTAAAAGAAAGCTGGGATGCTAATTTACACCCTCCAACAAAAACAGACCTCATTGTTGAAAATGCAAAAAAATATGCTGAAACAGTCGTTATTACAGGTGGTGAGCCCTTAATGTGGAGTTTGGATTATATTACTAATAAACTTCAAGAAGAAGGAATTAAAACGCATATTGAAACTTCAGGAGCTTATAATTTTTCTGGAGTTTGGGATTGGTTTTGTTTATCTCCTAAAAAAACAAAACTACCTTTAGAGCGTGCTTACCAAGAAGCTGATGAATTGAAAATGATTATTCATAATAAAAATGATTTTCAATTTGCCGAAGAACAAGCTGCTAAGGTTGGTAAAAATTGTAAGCTGTTTTTACAACCTGAGTGGAGTAAAAAAGAAAAAATGACTCCATTAATTATTGACTATGTGATGGAAAATCCTAAATGGAAAATATCCTTACAAACACATAAATATTTAAATATACCATAAACAAAAAGCAACCTAGTTTAGGTTGTTTTTTTCATTTATATCTAATACTCATTAGGCTCAATATGAATCAACACATGCCCTAAATCTGGGAGTTTTTCTCTTAAATAATCTTTTAGTTTGTGTGCGATTTCATGTCCTTCTTTTACGGTTATATTACTATCTACAATCGCATGTAAATCTACATGATATCGCATCCCTGCTTTACGAACAAAACATTTTTCTGTTCCTAAAACACCTTCTACCTCTAACGATTTTTCTCTTATTTCTTCTATTAAATCATCATATACATGTTCATCCATTATTTCTCCCAAGGCTGGTCTAAAAATCAGGTAGCTATTGTATAAAATAAAAACAGAAGCAAATAAAGCTGCCCAATCATCGGCAGTTTCATATCCTTCTTTAAAAATAAGTGCTATAGAGATTCCAATAAATGCCATTACGGATGTAATCGCATCACTTCTATGATGCCACGCATCTGCTTTTAGGGAAGAACTATTCGTCTCTTTACTTTTTTTGATTACAATTTGGAATGATATTTCTTTCCATATAATAATTCCACCTAGTACAAGTAAAGTCCATGGTTCTGGAACCTTATGTGGTGTTTGAATATGTAGAATACTTTCATAGGCTATAACTGTTGCTGAAGTCACCAAAAATGCCACAACAATAAAGGTGATTAATGGTTCAATTTTTCCGTGTCCGTAAGGGTGGTTTTTATCTGCTGGTCGTTTTGCATATGTTAATCCTAATAATACTAAAATAGATGAAAATACATCGGTAGTAGACTCAATGGCATCGGCAATAAGTGCGTACGAATTCCCTAAAAAACCAGCTAATCCTTTAATAATTGCTAAACCCGCATTACTAAGAATACTAAAATAAGTAGTTCGTATGGCTGATTGCTCTTTGCTCATTAAAAATAGGATGTTATAATAACTATTGCAGCTACAACGAAAATACTTGAAAACCTTTGTATATTCAAAAAAAACTCGCCAATTGGCGAGTTTTTTATTAATTATGTATTTAAGAGTCTATTCTTTATACACTCCCATGTTTGAAAACTTGTCCATACGTTGAGCCACTAAATCTTCCTCATTTAAATCTTTCAACTCTTTATACGCTTCTAAGATTTGTTTTTGTACCGCTTTAAAAGCCCCTTCTCTATCAGAATGTGCACCTCCAATTGGTTCTTTTATAATACCATCAACGATTTTTAGTTTTAGACCATCTTCTGCTGTTAATTTTAAAGCTTCTGCTGCTCTTTCTTTTTCTGACCAACTACGCCATAAAATAGATGAACAGTTTTCTGGTGATATAACTGAATACCATGAGTTTTCTAACATATATACTCTATCACCAACGCCAATACCTAATGCTCCTCCTGATGCTCCTTCTCCTATGATTACAGTAATAATAGGAGTTTTCAAATAGGTCATTTCAAAAATATTACGCGCAATAGCTTCACCTTGTCCACGCTCTTCAGCTTCTAATCCTGGATATGCACCCGGAGTATCTACAAAAGTTACCACAGGAATTCCAAATTTTTCAGCCATACGCATTAAACGTAATGCTTTACGATATCCTTCAGGATTGGCCATACCAAAATTACGATATTGACGTGTTTTGGTATTGTACCCTTTTTGTTGACCAATAAACATAAATGATTGATCTCCTATTTTTCCTAAACCACCAATCATAGCTTTATCGTCTTTTACGCTACGATCACCATGTAACTCCATAAAAGTATCACCACAAAGTGCTTTTATATAGTCTAATGTATAAGGGCGATTTGGATGACGAGACAACTGCACTCGTTGCCATGCAGTTAAGTTTTTGTATATATCTTTTTTAGCCTTTTTTAGCTTTTCTTCAATCTTCTTACATGTCTCTGTAACATCAACCTCACTTTCCTTTCCTATATCAAAACATTTTGCCAACTGATCTTCAAGTTCTTTAATTGGCATTTCAAAATCTAAATATTCCATTGTTGTATATAGTTTGATTTTCTAATTTTATAGTTAGTCGTTTGTAAAGGCAAACATACTAAAAAATTATACAGCTTGCCTTGATACACTTTCTTAAAATACTATTTTTTCTTGATTTTATTTTTTATTGAAGAGGCATTTTTTAAAACTCCATTAAGTAATACCACTGATAATACCATGAGGGCTCCGTAATAAAACCCTATGTTCATTTGCTCTTTTTCTCCAAAAACTATTAAGGCTAAGATAATAGCATAGACAGGCTCTAAATTAATAGTTAACATTACTGTATAAGGAGTTAAGTATTTCATTACATGCACAGAGGCAATAAATGCATAAGCTGTACATATACTACTTAATATAAATAAGTATATACAGTCGGTTAATTGTATTTTAAAAAAGTTTAGTGAAAACTGTTGGGTAAATAACAAGTATAATGTTACTGCTAATACACCAAACAATAGTTGATAAAACGAAATTACTTCTGCATTGTGTTTTTTTATGTATAATCCATTCAATACAGCAAATAAAGCGGATAAAAAAGCAGAAATTAGAGCATAAATAATTCCAAGTGTATATTGACTTTCAAAATTAAATATGATATATAAACCAACAATGACCAATAAACCTAAAATAATCTCAATTAGTTTTATTCTTCTCTTAAAAAAGAAAGGTTCTATTAGTGAAGCAAAGAATGCTCCTGTACTCATTGTAACCAAAGCTACAGAAACATTGGATACTTTAATTGCTTTAAAGAAGGTTATCCAATGCACAGCAATAATTACTCCTGAAATAGCAAACTTGATTAGAGACTTTTTCTCTACTTTGAATGATTTTTTCTTGATTATAAAATATAGCGCTATAAAAATTACAGCCAACAACATACGATACCAAACTAACGGAACTGCATCAATAGATATTAACGCTCCAAGTATTGCCGTAAACCCCCAAATAAAAACGATTAAATGTAGGTGTAGGTAGTTTTTAAGTTTTTCTCCTTGCATTAACATATAAATAAATAGCATATAGCCCAAAAACAACATTAGGTACCCAAACATTTAGTAGGGCATTAGCGCCTGCTACAGCTCCTAAGACTTCTGCTACTTTTAAAAAGAATACATATATAAACATTACTGAGATACCTATAGCTAAATTTACCCCAATACCTCCTCTAGCTTTCTTATGAGCTAATCCGACTGCAATTAGAGTTAATATATAACTAGCAATAGGTAAACTAGTACGCTTATACAGCTCAACTAAATAAGCATTAAGATTTTTTATTCCTCTTTTTCTAGACACATCTATAAATTTAATCAGTTCAGGAGAACTCATTTCTTGTGCCATGATATTTTTATAATTAAAATCACTTGGTGTAAATGTAAAAGTAGTATCTAAACTTCTTCCTGAAAAGATACTATCCCTCTCTTTATAAATTTTTCGATGTTTCCATGTACTTAATTTAAACGTACTATCATTTTCATTCCAGTTGATATGATCTGCTGTAAATTTACTTTTTAGCTCAATACCATCATATACATCTACAGAGAAATTATACCCTGAATTTCTTTTTAAATCAAAATTCTGGATATATACATAGGTACTATCATTTAATTGCAAACTAAATTCTCTTATTGATGTATCTGCATACTTCTTCTTTTTTAAATACTCCTTTTCAAATGCTTTTCTTGTTTTACTACTTGTTGGCACAAAAAAGTGATTCATGGATAGCGCCACTAAACAAACAATGGTTGCACCAATAAAATATGGGTACAAAAACCTAGTAAAGGATACTTGTGAACTATTAATAGCTACAATTTCAGTATTACTAGCAAGTTTTGAAGTAAATAAAATGACTGCAATAAACAATGCTAATGGCATAAACGTATTAGCATAATAGATGATAAAGTTCTTATAATAATCGTTAGCGATTTCAAAAAAAGTTAAATTTTCATGTCGCAAAAACTTATCTATTTTTTCAGCAATATCAATAGCTACTGCAATGGGTATTAAAATTAATAAGGTAAACAAAAAAGTTACCAAATAGCGTTTTAATATGTACCAATCAAGAATTTTCAAAAAACCTTAGTTTTATATTAAAATTTACAAACGTTTATCCATTTGTTTTACCATTTTGTCTTTCCATGTAGCAAAATCACCTGCTATAATATGTTTACGTGCTTCACGTACTAGCCATAAATAGAACCCTAAATTATGAATAGAGGCGATTTGCTTACCTAACATTTCTCTTGAAGCAAATAAATGACGTAAATAGGCTTTAGAATACATAGTATCTACATAAGTAATATCCATTTCATCAATTGGAGAAAAATCATTTTCCCACTTTTTATTTTTGATATTGATACTACCATGTGCTGTAAATAACATACCATTACGTGCATTACGTGTTGGCATTACACAGTCAAACATATCTACCCCTAGCGCTATATTCTCTAAAATATTAATCGGTGTTCCCACTCCCATTAAATAACGTGGTTTATCTTCTGGTAAAATTGCAGTGACCACTTCTGTCATAGCGTACATTTCTTCAGCTGGTTCTCCTACAGATAAACCACCAATCGCATTTCCTTCAGCTTCAACAGAAGCTATAAATTCAGCTGATTGTTTACGTAAATCAGTATAGGTACTTCCTTGTACAATTGGAAATAGTGTTTGATTATATCCGTATTTAGGTGGAACTTTTTCTAAGTGATTTACACAACGTTTTAACCAACGATGTGTCATATGCATTGATTGTTTTGCATACGAATAATCACACGGATAAGGTGTACATTCATCAAAAGCCATGATAATATCGGCTCCAATAGAGCGTTGAATTTCCATTACATTTTCTGGAGTAAAAAAATGAGTAGATCCGTCAATATGACTTTTAAACTTCACTCCTTCTTCATTAATCTTTCTTCTTCCTGATAACGAATACACTTGGTACCCTCCACTATCAGTTAAAATATTACGATCCCAGTTCATAAACTTGTGTAATCCTCCTGCTTGTTCTAAGATTGATGTCTGCGGACGCAAGTATAAATGGTATGTGTTTCCTAAAATTATATCAGGATTAACTTCATCTTTTAATTCAGATTGATGTACTCCTTTCACTGTTGCTACTGTACCTACAGGCATAAAAATAGGAGTTTCTATAGTTCCGTGGTCGGTGGTAATAACACCTGCACGCGCTTTACTTTTGGGGTCGGTTATTTTTAAGTCAAATTGCATAAGTGGCAAAGATACACATGTAAGTTGAATGTTGAAATGTAGAAAGTTAAAAGTTTCTTATTACTGGTTTTTTAATGCTTTCTTCTTCTTCCAAACTTATTTTTAAAATCTGTTTTTTTCTTTGATGATGTACTCTTCTTTGAAGTTGAAGTTGATTTTGAGCTCGTTGTAACATCCTTTTTTGAAGCTTCTTCTGTTTTTGATGAACTAGCTACCAGCTTATTAATTTCATCCATTTCTTTGGATGTTAATTCACGCCACTCACCTACTTTTAAATTTCCTAAAGTTACATTCATAATTCTTGTACGCTTGAGTTTTGTTACTTCATAGCCTAAATACTCACACATACGACGTATTTGACGGTTTAAGCCTTGCACTAAAGTTATCTTAAAAGTAATATTATTTATACGCTCTACTTTACACTTCTTGGTCATAGTTCCTAAAATAGGAATACCACTACTCATTCTTTGTATAAAGCCTTCATCAAAAGGTTTATCAACCGATACAATATATTCTTTCTCGTGGTTGTTTCCTGCTCTTAAAATTTTATTGACAATATCTCCATCATTCGTCAAAAAAATCAATCCTTCAGATGGTTTATCTAATCGTCCGATAGGAAATAATCTTTGCGGATGTCCAACAAACTTAACTATATTTTTTCGCTCTTTACTATCGGTAGTACAAACAATTCCTACTGGTTTGTTTAATGCGATATAAATTGTTTTCGGTTTCGCTTTTAATGGCTTTCCATCAATTTTAACTACATCTCCTTCATGTACCCTATTTCCTAATTGAGTTGGTTTACCATTAATGGTAACTCTTCCTTCGGTAATAAAGCGTTCAGCTTCACGACGTGAACATATACCCGTACTACTGATATATTTATTAAGATTAATTGATGTATCGTTATTATTTTCCATTAATGCAAAGAAAAAGAAAATCCTCAAGCTAACACTTGAGGATTTAATAATTTATGCTTTTTAACTTTTAAAAGATAACCATCTTTTGCGTACAACGTGCCAAACTTGGTCTTCTTTCATAATCAAACCCAAGGGTAATCATATGAGTACCGTAGTTAAAATCTTGTGTTTTGTTCATATTGATACTAAATCCGTACGACATATATAAGTTATTCTTTTTTAAACCGAATAATGGAGCAATTGCATTTGGTTGAAAAAATTGATCATTTAAGAACGTGTAACTTAAACCTGCCCAAACATATCCGTCTCTCACTCCTTTTCTCGCTTTAATATTCATATCAGTTCTAGAACGCTTATCAGCCTCTCTATACTCTACTAATATTGATGGTTCTAACTCAAAGTCTCTACTAATTCTTGCTAAAATCAATGAAGCAAAAAAGTTATACTTTCTAAGGATCTCAGGCTCTCCTGTTTGAAAATTTTCAATTTCTTTATTTAAAATATTTACCACATTTGCAGTAATACTAAATCGCTCATAACGATATAAAATTCCCACATCAAAGTTTGAGTTATTTAATGTTCTGTTTGGAACAATTTGCCCAGAATTATTTTCTGAAGTATCAATTCCAAACTGAATAAAACTATAACTCAAAGCAAAAGATAAAAAACTATCATGAAAGTCACTTAATGTTAAGTGACTTGCAAATGATAATTTAGCTCCTTTATGTGATGTATATCCATTTTTATCGTTAAAAACTGTAATACCTCCACCAAAAGTATCAGCAATACGTGCTTCTACTGTTAATGATTGTGTATCAGGTGCATCTTTAACACCGATCCACTGGCTCACTCCATTTAATCGAATTTGTAACCCTGTACCAATACCTGCAAAAGTTGGTGATATTAAAAATGGGTTATCCGCCAAATGACTTACATACTGTGGTAATTCAACTTCTTGTGCAGAGAGCTTTACACTACAAAATACTACACTTAAAATTATTAATATTTTTCTCATTTCTTATTTTATCTATATAGTGTAAAATGTCCCATTATCTTCTTCTCTTGTCCTGATAACTCTTTGAAATTAATTGTATACCAGTAATCACCTGATGGTAACGGTGTACCTTCATAAGTACCATCCCATCCTTCTATTACACCTTTAAAATCTGCAATATTACGTGCATATCTATCATAGATATATACTCTAATTTCATGATAATCTTCAACTTCTCTTGGATACCAGTAATCATTTATTCCATCTCCATCTGGAGTAAATAAATTAGGAACAAAAATACTTATATACTCACCTCTTACTGTTAACGTAACCTCACATCCTCTCGCATCTCTTACTGTAATCGTATAGTCTTTTGTTTGTAAGACCAAGAACTCATTCTCTGGTCCAAAATCTCCTCCGTCTACACTATACTCATATGGAGGTAATCCGAATGATGCATTGGCTATCAATGTATTTTTAACAGAATCGTCAATTGTCATCTCTAATGGTTGATAATCCACTATACTAATTGGACTACTAGTAGAACTTTCAGAACACGAAGTTATTGTGTGAGTCGCTGTAACTGTATAACCATTTCCTGCTGGCACATCAATAAACTCTCCAGTTGCATTCGTTGTTACTGGACTACCATTACCATCATATAAGGTATATGAAACATCATTTCTATAAGCCTCATCAACTATTGCCATAATAACATTACCTGTAGGACAAGTGTATTCAAAATCTACTGTTAACTGTAAATCTACAGGTTCTGCAGTTGTTAAAGTTATTGGTGCAGCTGGGTTACAACCTGCCTCATCTCTAACCGTAATATAATAGAACGTACCTCCTTGGATGTTTTCACCTGCTCCTAATACGATTGTATTCGAAGTGTAAGGAGTTGGTAATTCAACATTATTAATACTTACATAATAAGGTTGTGTTCCTCCCTGTACATCTAAAGTAATTGTTGGTGTTGGATCATCAATACATGTTTGCTCATTTACTCCTGTTAATGATGCCGTAAATTCTTCTGGTTGTGTAACCTCTACTCTTATAGGAGCTAAAATACAGCCTACAACATCTTTTACTGTAATCCAGTAAACACCCGCGCTTAAGTTTTCGAACACATTATTCTTCACAAACTTAGTTTCTGGGAATTCTGGGCTACTAGGATCAGATACAATATTAAACTCATAATCATTATTTCCTCCTTGTGCATTAACTGTAATTGTTCCATCACTACCTCCAAAACATGTAACAGCTGTTGGTATTACATCAGCTTGTAATGGTAACGGCTCAGTTATTGTGTATGCTCCTGTTACGGCAGTACACACAACTCCAAATCTATTGGTACTTCTTACTCTAATTTTATAAGTACCTACATCTAAACCACTAAAGATATTTGATGCTTGCCAAGTACCATCTATCGGAGTATCATTTCCATCTAATAATTGATACTCATAGTTTGCAAAACCACCTTGTACTTCAGCCGATAATACTCCATTACTGTCACCATTACAAGTAATGAAAGCTGACTCTGTATTTAATGTCGCTACAAGTGGTACATATGCTCCAACTGTAACTGTAGTAGGCTCTGATACACATAACTCAGTATCTCTTACGTAAAATAAATAAGTTCCTGCATCTACATTAAATGTATTTGTATTTCCAAAAGTAACTCCGTCCATACTATACATATAAGGACCTGTACCTCCTGCTCCTGTAACTTCTACTACCGCTTGAGGGTCGTTACAAGTAATATCCCCAATAATTTCTGCTGAAGCCACTACTTTAATAGGGTCAACAATATCAATCGGACCAATAAGACCGTCACAAGAATATCCATCTGCTACAATTATAGAATAACCGCTACCTGCTGGTAAATTTGCAAAAATTGGAGACGATTGACTCGCTGTTCTTGTCCCGTCTGGATACTCTAATACGTAAGTATATGCTAAATTCGGATCTTGTGTTTGACCACCCGCTACATTTATAGCTTCAATCGTCGCTGAGTATTCACCTTCACACACATTTGGTGTTACTTGATAATTTCCTGTTATAGTTACTCCTGGTTCTAGTGTAAAGGTTGTTGTCTCTGTACACCCATTAACATCTCTAACTGTAGCTGTATAATCACCTGCTACTAAACCTGTAATTATTGCATTGTTATTAAATGATTGTACTGTTGCACCTGTTGTATTATTTACCAATTCATACTGGTAACCACTCCAACCACCATTGGCCGTCAAGTTAACTGCTCCTGAATTTGCAGGAGTACATTTTAAGTAAGTTAACTGACTAGATAAGGTTAAATCATTATCTGGTTGAGCAATCTCAAAGTTTACTGTTTGAACTGTACAGAATGGTGTATTTGGCATTGTTACTACTACGTAGTACTCACCTGGTACTAAACCTGTAATTGTTGTTGGTGTACCACCAGTTCCTGAACCAGTTCCTACAGATGCTCCAGCTAAAGTAAATACTTCATAATTGTATATATCTGTATAAGGATTTACCGGATCAAAACTTATATCAACACCTCCAGTTCCTCCAAAACATGCTCTTTGGATATTCGTAACCAATATGTCAAATACTGGTGCTGGATCTACAGTATGATACGCTTTTAAAATACATCCTGTTACTGGATTTAAAATTTCAATTGTATAATTATCTGCCGGTAAATTGGTAAATACAGCTGAATCAGTTGCTACTGGAACTGTTTGAGAGCTTGTAGTTCCTGTTGTAGCTCCCGTAATTGTGTATACCGCATTTGCTATATCTGGATTTACTTTTACAGTAATATTTTCACCTGTACTACAGTCAATGGCTTTATCTACAGTTATAGTAGCATCTGTCATTGGTGTAAATGGATCAATAACTACATCTTCAGAATCAAAACAATTATTGTTTTCATCATACACGCTAACTGTATACGTTCCTCCTGCAATATCATTTGATGTATATGTAAAACTACTTCTGTCTTGTAAAATAGTTGCTCCATTAGCAAATACTACACGTACGTAGTTTCCTGTACCACCAGTAATGGCATTTGGATCTACAGTAATTACTGCATTGTTAGTAGTGTTACCAACTGTACAATTAAATTGTGATACAGAAACTGCATTTGAAATATCAATTACAGGATTTTCAGTGATTGTCACTGATACATCAGTTGTACAACCATTTGTTCCTTGCGCTGTAATAGTATAAGTTCCTGCTGGTAAACTATCAAATACTACACTTGTATTTGAAGAAACTCCACTAGCACTATTAGGGTCAGGACTTATTGTATATGTTAATGGTAATATTCCATTATCTGTTGGTAAAACAGTAATTTCTCCATCAGCACTTCCATTACAAATATTATTTACAGTTGCAATAGCCGTAAATACCGGTCTAATTTCTGGTTGAATTACAATATCTTTCGACACATCACATACTGGTGTAGCATCTAAATCACGTACCGTGATTGTATATGTTTGTGGCGTTGTATTCGCACTAGGAATCGTAATTGTAAATGGATCACTAGCTACAGTTCCTCCAGTTACTAAAGCTCCGTCTACTGAACCTACTACATCGTATTGGTAATTACTAGTTCCAGAAGTCCAGTTAACCAAATCAACTGTTACAACACCATCTGGCGAAGCAGAACAATCTACTTTCTTCGTTTCTACTAACGAGAAGTTTACATCTGGATTAATCGTAACATCCGTTGGTGTACCTGCATCACATCCGTTAGAATCTACCACATTAACAGTATAGTCATCAGCTGGTAAATTCGTAAATGTATATGTAGTAGCATTTAAAATTTGAGTTTCTACAACTCCACCTGCATTTGATAAAGTATACGTATATGTACCTGTACCTCCTGCAGCATTCACTGTAATACTACCTCCTACAGAGGTATCACACACATTATCATTTTCTGTTACATTAAATGTTACTGGTGTTGGGTTTACAATGGTTACTGTAGTAGAACGAGGACAACCATTTCCATCTATTACTCGTACTCTATAGTCTCCTGAAGGAATTCCTTCAAATATATTATTACTACTATACGTAAACCCTCCATAAGCCACACCTGGTGTAGATTGTAATTCTAATTGATATTCATAATTACCCCAACCACCTGTAGCTGTTGCTGTAATTGCAGCATCTGAAGCATTTGTACAACTTACTAGTGGATCAACTACAGCAGAAACCAATAATGATTCAGCTGGTTGGTAAATTGTAAAATTAGGAGTTCTAGCCTGACAATTAGGTGTACTTGTCATAGTAACAATTACATAATATGTACGAGAAGTACCAGGATTTGCATCTAAATTAGCGATTGGAGAATCTCCTGTTTGTCCTGTTACAGTTCTGTAAATTGAATCATCACTTGCATCATAAACAACATAGTCATATTGTCCTAAATACGGTGTTGAAGCACTAAAACTCATTAACACACTACCATCGTCATTCTCTCTACAAGATTCATTCATTACATCAGTAATTAACAAATCAAACACTGGCTCCTCATCAACTATATAATAGGTTACCAATTCACAACCTGTTGTTGGATGCGCAATTGTTATTTGGTAATCTCCTGTTGGTAAATTATCAAAATCTCCTGAAGTAACTCCATTTTGAGTTACCGCTGCATAAGCATTACCATTAATTCCTTCAATTGTAATATTTGCTGCTGAACCTAAAGTTGAAGTATAGGTTACTGTAATATCTGCACCAGCACTACAAGTAATTGCAGTATCTAATGTTACAATAGGATTTGAAAGTGCATCAAAAGGAGCTATCGTTGCCGAAGTTGTTCCTAAACATCCTTTATCATCATACACATCGATATTTACTGTACCACCTGCTGTATTTGATGTAGTAAATGTGAAGTTGTTTGAATCTAATGTTTCCACAGCACTACCATCTGCTGGAGTATAAGTAAATACTACTCGTGTATAAGTTCCTGAACCACCAGTAGTACCTGTTGGTAATTCTACAGTAGCAACATTAACTGTATTTCCTGTTGTACATGCAAACTCTGTTACAGTTGGTGTACTAGGTGCAATTGGTGCATATTCATCTATTACAATATTAGATACTGGTGTAGTACAACCATTTGCTGCCGTTCCTGTAACTGTATATGTACCTGGAGGTAAATTAGTAAATGTACTATCACCATCGTATGTACCTGCTACTGGACTTATTGTATAAGTTACTGGCAAAATACCATTATCAACTGCTGTTAAAGTTATTATTCCTGAATTGCTTCCTGAACACAGACTGTTTTCTGCTATAAACGAGAAACTAGGATTCACTGGATCTTGAACAGTAATTGATTTAATTACTGAACATCCTGAAGTTACATCGGTAACGGTTACACTATGTACTCCTGGTGCTAATGAACCAACTGTAGCAGTAGTTCCTGGAGAAGTTATCGTACCTGCTGCTCCTGTATCAAATGAATAATTGTAATTACCTCCTGTACCAGAAGTTACATTTATTAGTACCTCTCCATCATTACCTGGTACACAGGTAGCATTTTGAGATACACTCAAATTAAAGTCAACATCTGGATTTACAATTATTCCAGTTGTAGTATCTGTACATCCATTAGCATCTCTTACCACAATATCATAACTTCCTGGTGTTAATCCTTCAGCTACGTATGTAGTACTAGTTGTTGGTGATGTAAATGTTGTACCTCCATCAATAGAATAACTATAAGGAGCTGTACCATTATTTACATTGATTGTTATTGTTTTATTTACATCACAACTTGCTGCAAGAGCCGATACAATATTAGGTGAAGGACTTAAAGATAAATTCACCGTACCTAAACTTACAGGTCCACAACCATTTGTATCTTCAACAAAAGCTTCAACGGTTACTGGTGAACCCGTTACAGTACCAGCAGCAACAGTAATTGTGTTACCTGATAAAACTCCTGTTCCATTTGTTACATTAAAAGTATAAGTATATCCAGGGAAACCTCCTACTACATTTTCAATTCTTACTAAACCATCTACACTACAAGTAATATCCCTTACTTTGGTTACTTGTCCTGAAATTTCTGTTCCTTCAATAACCTCTACATCTTGAGCACCAAACTCACAAGCTACTCCACCTGTATTTGATAAAACAATGTAATATGTACCAGGAGCTAAACCTGTTACAACAATATCAGCAAAACCTGTTTGAGCAATATTAGTATAACCTGCTACCGCTACTCCTTCATTGTTTGCATCTCTTTTATATAATGTCCAAGTAAAGTCATTCGATAAGTCTCCACTAGTATTATCTATTGAATATGTTATTTGCCCTGAGTTTGCTCCAAAACATGCTTGGTTGTTTACAGTACCTGTAATTAATACTGTTGGAGTGAAATCAGCATAAATATTTTCATTATTCATTTCTATACAACCATTACCATCCATTACGAAGAAATCATAGTCTACTCCTGGTGTTAATCCTGTAAAGGTTCTAGTTCTATCTGGGTCATTAAGCGTTCCATTATTAAGTGCATCCGCAGGCAACCAACCGCTTGAAGGTGAGTTAATTGCAAACATAAAAGGAGCTGTACCATTAACGGCTTCAACGGTTACAGTTAAACCAACTGTACAATCTCCTGTATCAATTATTGGATTTACAATTAAACCTGTAACGTTATAAGGAATTTCATACGGACCATATGCAATCAAACATAATGTAGTACCTGACCCATCAATTGTTTGTAATACAGGATGCACTACATCTCCAGAATTCAGACCTCTAATTTGCCCATCAGTAAAATCTGTCCAAGTAACTCCATTATCTAAACTATACTGTAATGTATTTGGTAAATAATCATTCGGGTCAATATTGATGAAGTTAAATCCTGTTTGTGTAGGATCAACAATACATCCAGCAGGTAAAACAGATTCTATATCCATCACAAGAGCTGGAGGGTCTGTTAACGTTAAGTTGTCTTCTGTATCTATACAACCTAAAGCATCTGTAATTGTAATGGTATAGGTTTCTACCGCTAAATTGTCAAAACTTATGCTAGATCCTACAAAATTATTAATTGTGTTTGTATATCCTCCTCCACTATCAGAAATAGTAATAGTATAAGGAGCTTCTCCTGTATTAGCTACAATTGCTACATCAATACTTCCTGTATCACCATTACAAGTTGGTTCATTAACTGTTGCTGTTATCTCTAATGGCGGTACTGAATTGATTACTATATCTTGAATTACGTATTCACAACCTGCATCATCTCTTACATATACATCATAAGTACCTGCTGCCAAACCTGTAACAGGATTGTTAATAGGATTGTCTATTGGCACATACCCTCCTGCTGGTGAACCATTTGTTACCACAGATGCTTCATACCCACTTCCAGATCCTCCTGTAGGGTTTATTAAAATTTCTCCTGTAGGATTACAACTTGCGTTGGTTGGTATAGCCGTAGCAAATAATTGTGGGTTGATTGTAACAGCCATGTTTTCTGTACAACCTCTACCATCTTGTACATATACTGTATAATTTCCACTAGATAATCCAGAGAATGTATAGGTATTTGATGTTAAAGGTGTTGGTGTTTGCCATGTAGTTCCGTTTAAACTAAATGTGTAATCACCGTTACCTGAATTAACTGTCACATCAATTTGTCCGTTTGTTCCATCATAACATTGAGGTACAGCATCAAAAGTTACAGTCACTATTGGATCAACTGTTACTGCTACTGATTCTGTACAACCTAAACGATCCGTTGCTACCACAGTATATGAACCTGCTGGTATATTTGTAAATGGACTCGTAGTAGAAACTGAAATATTAGAAGCATCAAATAACTCGTACGTATATGTTGGTCCATTACCTCCACTTGCATCTGGTGTAATTGTTGCTCCTGTAGCTGGTGTACAGGTTACTTCTTTTGTTATTGGCGCAGTTACTACAATTGGTGTAGGATCTACTAATGTTTCCTGCAATGTTATAACACACGCTGCTGGTGAAACACTATTTGGGCGTACTTCAATTGTATTAAGTCCTACTGGTAAACCAGTAATTGTAAAAGGATTTGTTCCTGCTGCTTGCCACCCTGATCCATTTGCATTGTATTCAAATGAAGTTGGCGCGCTTGATGGGAAAGAAGCTTCCACGGTAATCGTACCATCATTGCTTCCAATACAGGTTTTAGAACTTCCTGTAATTGCAGCAGTAAACTCTTGATCTGGTTCAACGTTAACTGTTATATCTGTTGTACAATTACTACCATACTCTACAGAAATAGTATGAGGTCCTACAGCAATATTAGTAAACACATTGTTTCCTGTTTGCGGAGTTCCTCCATCCAACGTATATATATAACTTGGATCTAAAGGAGTTACTACAACATCAATATTTCCTGTACCATCACAATTATATGCTATTGAACTAGCTAAAGTTGGCTCAGTTGGTAAATCGGCAATAGTTACTTGATTTAAATCTAAAATACAACCGTTCGCATCTACCACTCTTGTATCGTACGTTCCCGGATCTAAATTTGTTACCGTAGTGCTACCAGCTTGTGTATAATTAGTATCTGATGTTAGCTTATAGAAATATAAATAATTCGGTGTTCCTCCCGTTGGTGCGGTAAACGTAATTGTTCCTAAAATAGTTCCTGAAGTACTACACATCAAATCTGTTGCTGCAGCACTACCTCCTGTTAATGCAGTTGGAACTGTAATTAATGTAGTTGTAGATGCAGGACATCCTTCAGCATCGGTTACTGTAATTGTATAATTACCCGCAGTTAACCCTGTAAATGAATAACTTGTATTATTTCCTGATTGAGCAGCAGGTGTTGTAGGTCCTGTAACAGTTACAGTATAAGGTGGTGTACCACTTGCTACAGTCGCATTAATAGTTCCTGTTTGTCCATTACACTTTGGTAGTACTGCACTAGCTGATATAGTTGGGTCAGCTATTTGATTTACCGTAACTGTATCTGTAAACTCACAGTAGTTTGCTCCTCCATTTTTATCTCTTACATACACCATGTAAGTACCTGCAGGTACACTAATTGAACTTGAATTATAAGTCGTTTGAGTACCTCCATTATCTACAACATATACATAGTTTCCATCACCTCCACTTGGAGTGATTTGTATCTGACCTGGGTTACATGTTGCACTAACTGTAGTTATTGTTGCTGTTACTTGTGGTAAAATTGTTGCAGACTTAGTTAACTCACAACCTTTTCCGTCACGTACAATAACATCATAAGTACCGTCTGTTAAATTATTAAACACATTGGTTGTTTGCCAACTAGTTACTCCATCAATCATATAGGAATAATCTCCATTTCCTGAAGAAACATTTACGGTTAACGTTCCATTTGAACCATTATAACAAATAACTGGATTTATATCAAAATCTAACGCTATTATTGGTTCAACTCTGATAGGGTAAGGTTCAGAAACACATCCTTTTGAATCGGTAGCAACTACTGTATAATCACCAGCTGGTACATTCGTAAACGGAACTGGATTACCAGAACTGTTAAGTAATTCATGTGTATAAGGTGCACCGTTACCTCCATCGGTATTTGTAACTGTAATTGTAGCTCCTGTAGCTGGATTACAAGTAATCTCTTTAGTTATTTGAGCTGTTACAGTTACTACGTCTGGTTCAGTTAACACTACATCATTTGGTATTGTTACTAAACAATCTCCTACAGCATTTACATTAGAACGTACTTGTATTGAATAGGTTCCGTTGTCTAATCCTGTAATGGTGTGCGGACTTGAAGTTAAAGCTCCACTCCAAGTACCTCCGTTTAATGAGTATTGATAAAAAGTACCATAATTAGCTGCACTAATAGTAATTGTTCCATCAGTATCACCATTACAAGTTATATTCGTCCAAGCATCAACATCTGCTGTGAATGCTTGGTTTTCTTCAATTACAAAATTAACTAATGTACTACAGTCTTGACCTTTATAATACACTAGAATTTTGTGAGGTCCTGGTGCTAAATTTGGGAAATTATTAATATTCGTTGTTGGCCCATCGTCCAATGAATAATCAAAATTATTTTTAATCTCAGAAGCCGGTCCTAATACTACATTTCCTGTACCATCACAATTATACGTTATATTTGGCACTAACTGTGGTGCTTGCGGAGAGTCTAATATGATAATATCGTCTGGTATTTCATACACACAACCATTTTCATCTCGTATATAAAAACGATACGTTCCTGGAACTAAACTATTGAATACCGCTTCAGCAGATCCATTATCATCAAAAGAATAATAAGTAATACTAGTTACATTTCCACTGCTATCAACTGCACCAAAACCATACTCATAAGCTCCTGTACCTCCAGTTTCATTAAAGAATCTCACTTTACCTCCTGCACCACAGTTGTAATCTCTTTCTTTTACTACTTCTGCACTTAATGCTGGTGGCTCAGTTATTGTTGTGGTTAATTGATACGCACACTGGTAAGTACTAGCTGATGCAACAACATCAATCGTGTAATCTCCAGCAGCAAGTCCTGTAAACAGACCTGTGTTATTGGTTGTTGATAAGCCATCTATACTATATGCTAGTGTATACCCTGATATACTACCACTTACCAAGTTAACTGCTATTGATCCACTACTATCACCATTACATAAAACATGAGTTGGTGTTGCTGTAAATACTAATTCTGGTTCTACAACAACTGTTGCTTCCGCTGTTATAGTACAATTGTTATCATCTCTAAGTTCAAAAACATAAGTACCCTCATTACCCATAGTTACCTCATAGGTAGTATCAGTAAAATATACTTTGTCTGCATCAGCTACAGATGTACCGTTGATTGAAATTACCGCAAATTCATATGGCGCTGTTCCACCTCCCGGTGTTAATGTTATTATTCCTGGTGAACTTCCATCTTTACAGGTAATATTTTTAGTTGTAACTGCTGATAATGTAACTGGATCGGGTATGGTTATCACTCTTGTTTCATTAGCAGAACATCCATCTTCCGTAGTCACTAAAATTTCGTACGCACCACTTTCAGTTATAGTATATCTCTGGTCATTACTGCTTATATAACCGTTTGAACCAGTCATATATACATTATCTTTTCTTATCTCATAAGAATAACCACCTGGAACATTTTCTATTTGTACAACAAGCTCAGATAAACCTCCACAGGCATCAATATTTGTAAGTACATTCAAGTTAATGTCTAACTCTTGTATGCTTATATTTTCTGTTACATAACTACATGCCGTATCTGAAGATCCTGCTAAACGAATAGTTACTGTATAAGTACCTGGTTGTGTAATTGCGAAAGAATTGCTCGTTTGAAACGGAGTAGTAGTTCCATTTCCTGACAAGCTATATTCATAACCATTTGGAACACCATTAATTACAATACTACCATCTGCACCACAAATAATATCTTTAGACACTATAGTAGGTGATAATGTATTTCTAAAAACATTAAAATAATATGTTCTCGGACATATTCCGTTGTATAAAACTTCTAACTTATAAGCCCCTACCTCACTAAAAGATTGAGTTAAATCTGTTCCTAATGATGTCCATGAACAACCTGTATCTGTTGGTGCACAATTATTAGTTTCATAATCATAACCACAACCTCCATCTCCATTAAGTTTAAACCATTCTACTGTAGTACTTGATCCAGCAAATGGCAATGTAATATCTCTAGTACTATTACCATCTCCACATAAATAAACTTCAGCAAGCTCAGTTGTATTACTGGTACAAGCTGTATTAAATCTATCTGAAAATGGAGAATCTAACGGGTTAGATACATTAGCAAAACTAATAACCTCTATAATTTCTGGTTTGGTAAGACACCCTAATGTTGTTGTTTTAGTAACTGTATATGTACCTGCACTGGCAACCGTAATACTTTGGGTACTTCCTAAATTATTACCTTTTTCATCTTTCCAACTATAAGTATCGAAACCGTCTCCTGCTGTTAATTCTACACTACCACCACAAAGTACTTCTGTTCTTCTGAAATCACAAGCATCAATATCAACTAAAAAGTTTGACGATCCAACTATACCGAAATCACAATCATCAAAACCTGAGTAACTTGGTTCGTTATCTATTGATGAACCTCCTCTAACTCCATCATATCTAGCAAATGCTTGGTTTTGAATAAGATTAGAACAAACATCACGTAATTGATTACAATCAGAAACCACTTGTACATGCAAACGAATATTGTATTTTGCTCCACCTTCTAGTACCATACCATCTGGAATAGCAAACTCTACTTCAGCTCTAAAACCATTAGCTACTGAAGGAGCTTCATAATCATTTATTGTTACTCCTGCTGGTAAATCTATATCAAAACGGGTACCATTATACACAGTACCTCCAGTTACAGTTTCTAGTAAATCTACATTTTTAGGTAATCTATCCGTTATAATTGTATTCGTTGCATCATCCGTACCAACATTCTGATAACTGATATCATACCATAACTCGCTCCCTAAGGTAACAGGGGTTCCTTGAACATCATTTCCTGAACTATCAACTACAGACTTCACCATTTGAAGTTCTGGCTCAATTATCTCAACCGCTAACGCATTTAAAAAAGGCCAATAAACATCTCCACTAGTGGTAAACTTTACTTCAGCAGAAGTTTGTCCGTTTGTAATTACACTATTATTTGGGTTACTTAACTGATATAAATCTACATCAAATCCTAAAGTATTTTCGCTATCAGGGATACGAGAAGTCACATATTGATCATTTATACTAATGGAACCATTAAAGAAATTATACTTCCATTCCCCAGCCCAACTATCCCATTCCATAGGGTTTACATTCGTTGTTACTTGATCTACATAATTACCACTTGTATCTTTAATTTGAAAACTATCTCCAAGTATACTTCTATCTCCTTCTAAAGTTGCTGCTAATAAACTAACTCTTACTGGTGCAGGATTTGCTGGATTACCAACAGGTACTGTGGTAAAACCAGAGTATGAAAGTTCTACATCATTACTTCCGTCAACATCTGCATATCCATCAAAAATGGCTATATTTTTACTTGATAAGGTTTGATTTTCATAAATCACTACCATAGTCCAACCTGCTGATCCACCGAGCCCATAACTTGATCTATATTGATCCAACCCTGTAACTCCTCTAATATTAGCCGCTACATAAGTACCATTATGACCATCAGGATCAGTTGTTGCTAAGCCTTGAATATCTGTAGTAATATCTTTATAGTAAACATAACTAAACCCCTCATCATAAATTTTTTCATCAGCTACAATATCTTGATAAACTCCTCCTGGTAATTTAAATTTTATTTGACTAGGGTCTCCTGATCTATCATTTTCATAATACCATGTTTCATATGGGTATACACCAGCCCAATACAACCCTGCAAATACTACTCTTGAACAAGTAGGTAAACTTAAAGCATCAGAACTCGATGAAAATGTAGATGCATCACCATCAATATCAATATATTGCATATCAACACTTCCGTTTGAGCTAGTACCATCATAAGGATCATTTGGATCACGCTTATTAGTATCAATACTTAAAATATTATTGGCTATGAAGGTTATATCTCCTTTAATGTTTATACCTCCGGAACTACCATCAGGATTTATGGTACGCTGATTAAAACCAGCTGGTAATTTAGCGCTGATTTTACCTGTTTCTAATGATAAGGCTGCTTTCAATTTAGCATAGCCTTTCGCTTCATTTAAAACTTTTGGGGGTGTTTTCGGTTTTTCTTGTGAAAAACTAAAAAAGGTCTGTAATACAATTAATAATAAAGTAATTATTTTTTTCATAATCTCAGGGGGGGGATTAGTTAATCAAGTTCTTCTTTTGTATTCTTATTTAATATGTACGATGGTTTTACGATCGTAAAATGCTCCTTTTAAGTTTGTATTATACATCTTAATAGCTTCTTCTCTATTGTCTGTCTTAAAAATATAAATATGCATATAACCCGTTTTTGGATTTATAAAATAACCTGCTTCTATATCATCATTTCTTAACTCATCAACATTTCTGTCGGCTAACGCTTTTTGAGAATTTACATACACCTGTAAATAATATCCTGGTTCTACACCTTCTAGTTCCATTGTGCGCACCCTTGCTGGTGGTTGTGTTTTAGGCTCTTCGTAACTTTCTCTTTCATCTCCTCCTAATGTAATTTTAACTACATACACAGGATCTTTCGTTATTTTCTTAACTTTTATTGTCGCATCATCTTTCTTATCTTCATTCTTTTCAAATAAACGAGTTTTATCATTAAAATCGTCTACTTTTTCTTGAGCGTCTTCTTCTTTTGCAAATCTATCTATATATACGTAATATAATTTTTTTCTTGGTTCAAATACATATTTAGCTTCAATATCTAATCGTTTCCATTTTTCTATTAAAACTTCAGCATTTTCTTTACTTCTAAATTGATCAGAAATTACATAATACATAGTACCTCCTCCACCTGAACGTGTAATAGTACTTTTACGCCACGGTTTATCCGATCTTCTTCGCAACGTAGTATCTTTTACCTGAGCAACAGTATCTTTAACAATTATATTATTCGTAATCGTTTTTGGTGCTGGTTGATTTTTCAACAATCGTAATACTTCATCTATCTTTTTATTTAAAATATCAATAGAGTCTTGTGCTTGCTGAATTTCATCCGACAAATCATTATGTTCAGGATTCTTATATTCTATTTGTTTTTGAGGTGCTCTCTCTGGTAAAGCCACTTTAACATTACCTCCCCTACGTTTAGGACGCTCTCTAACAAATGATTTTTTACCAAAATTATAAATCAGACCTATCTCGTTAGTAGCGGCAAAACTGCTTTTTTCATACGTAAAACCTATAGCCAACCTATCTGATAAATTTACTCCCATTCCTGCAGAAATACCATAAGTTTTATCATAACCTGCTTTTACCCAACCTGCTTTGGGTAAATCTAAAATTGCATTTCCTGATAATCCAAATTCACCATCTCCAGGTTTTCTGGCAATTGCCATAAGTCTTATATCGGCTCCTTCAAAAAGACCTGAGGCATACGTAAGTTCGTGTGAGTACATTACATGCCCAGAAAATGTTTTCTCGCCGAACGATGTAGCCATCTCACTTTTTTTCATATTGAAATCTAGCAGATTTTCAAAGAATACTCCCACATCAAACTTACCTACCGATAAGGTAATAGCTGGCTGCAAATTCACGACAGGAACGTCTTGAAAATTGGCTACTTGCGGATCTGGCTCGGTTGAATTTACCTTCAATCCATCAGCACTTCTTCTACTGTATAAAAAGTTAAATCCGAAGGTTAAATCCATGGTTTCGTTTAACTGCAAACGGTGCGCATAGTTAGCTAAGGCACCGAAATCTTTAAATACTCCTACTTCTTGTTGGTAAATTGCCATACCAGCGCCGACGTTTTCCCGCATTTTTCCAGAGTAAGCAGCGAGATACAACCTCGGGTTGTCTTCAAATTCTATATTACTATTCCTCACTATAGCTGACAATGAGGTTTTATTTTCTCTTAAAGCAGAAAAAGTAGGTACGGTTAAAAAGCGATTAAACTTCATAAAATTACGAGAGCTAAAAGTATTATACTGCTGCTCATTACTAGAAGTTTGTGCTTGTAAAGCAAACACATTTAACACTACTATAATAAAGAAAGTAATTTTTTTTATCATATATTCACTTAATCTAATACCGATATTGTTCCTGCTTTCATCAACTTATCGTCTTTAATAATCTTATAATAAAATATTTTTTGATTACCCAAACTCTCCATTGGCCAATCATTTTTATAATCGGTTGTATTTAAAATTTCTTTTCCATTTGAATTGTACAATATTACTTGTACACTAGGCTGATATGCATACGAATTTGATAATTTCCAAGTATCATTTATACCATCCTGATTAGGTGACACAATATTAGGCACTATAATTTGCCCATCTGGTTCTACCACTTCTATTGTTTTTTGCACCGTACAATTTCCTACTTTTACATATACCGTATAAAAACCTAGAGTAGTTACTATTAATTCTTCCGTCGTTGACAACAAAGCTCCTGAATTATCTTCACCTTGATACCATTCATATGTCTCGCCTCCTGCAGCAACTACTGTAGCAGAACTTCCTGCTTCCATCACCACAATTTCTGATGGTGTTATGGTAACTGCAGAATCGTCAAAAGGAACTACAACAATTGGATTTAATTCACTATTACACCCAAAACCTGAGTATTTCAACACATATTCTCCAACTTCTGTAACCTCTAAGATTTTTGGATCTGCAGGTGTTACATCTTGAGTACCATCTTTTATCCACTGATATGTATAACCTGTAATAACATTATTTATTGTATAAGTAATTGGCACTCCTACACACAATGAGTTAGAAGCTGAGCTAGAAGTAACCTGAGGAACCTCTACTAATTTAACATCTAAGTTATTAGAACTTCCTGGTATAGCTCCTACACTTACTGTTAAGGTATACATACCGCTATCAATAAATGAGTTAAGCGTCAATTCATTATTGGTTGCTCCAGAAACAGGAGCGCCATCTTTATTCCATTGATAACTTAACAAGCCTATTTGGGCAGCTGTCAAATCATATGTGTTCCCATCTTTAGCTTTTGCTTGTACGCCTACAATACTTAACTTTGCAGTTGAAGATTTACATTCTTCATAATTTGTATCAGTTCTAATAGATGCTATTAGCGAATCAACACCTAACAAAGTATATTTCTCAGAATCTACTATAGCATCACAAGAAGACCCTGTACTCTCTTTTACACTAGCAAAATAAACTCCTGCAACTTTTGCATTGAAACATAGTTGATTAGCCGCGGTACCTAAAGAAACATCATCTTTATACCATTGAATTGTTCCAGAAGACGCATCGTGCGTAATACACAAATCTCTCGTTTCTCCTGGCAAAATCACGGTTTTTAATGTTCCTGTGGTATTTACATTAAAGCCAGCTGTTGTCTTTTGCTGTAACACAACATTATCTGAAACCGTTGTACAACTTCCAGTTTCAATCTCTAAACGATAAGTTCCAAATTGCCCAGCATTAGGTGTAGTATATGTAGGCTCATTAGAAGACTTTACCAAATTACCATCTTGGTACCATTTATATGTATATGAAGTATTGGTTACCTTAGCGTTAAAAGTGTATGGTACCCCCCCACAAATTTCAACAGTTGTTGATGGCACATCTATCTGAGCTTCATTATTACTAAGTCCTGAAACATTTAAATAATTAGACCTAATACCACCACATTTCCCATAATCAATAAAAACATAATATAATCCTGCTTTAGTTATCGTATACTTGGGTTCTTGTGTTGTTGCCACAAGTTCATCAGTCGTTCCACTTTTCGATATATACCATAAATACTCTCCAACTACACTAGTATTAAGCGTTACTTCTTTTGTTTCACTATTACACAATGTAAAGGGCACTCCTCCATTAATTTCCAATTCTCCTTCTGCAAACATATCATAATATGCTTCAAAAAAATCTGATTCTTGCGACATTACAGGAGAAGTTGTTCTAACTCGTATTTTATAGTTTTTACCAAAAGTACCTGCTGGCAACTGAAAAGTTGTTTCTATTTTATATAATTGATTATAATTAGTTCCTCCTACAGTGCTAATAAGCCTCCTTACTTCTTTCACTTTACTAGCATCTGCAAAAGAACCATTTTCGTCAGAAAGCTCAGTAATAAAAACATTATCGTCGTTAAAAGGTGCAGTGTTAAATGTTATTCTTAAAGGAAAGTCAGTCGTACCCGTTAAATCACATGCCTGTCCCTCTCCATTTGCTACAATGGGAGTCTCCAAAACCTGAGACACCACGCTCGTGCTTACGCAAAAGAGGAGCATCGCTAAAAGTACTAAAATGCTTTTAGTGTGTTTTTTCATCTAAGGGATCCTTTTAGGGGTTGTCAAATTTAGGCTTTTTCTCAAAAAAAACGCAAAAAATTCTTAACAAAATTAACGTTGGAATATATAAAATCTATCTGTAAGATACAATTAAAGTTTCTTGAAAAACAAAACCGCTGCTAATTATTTCAAAAGAACATTCATCAAAAACAAATAACAAACTCATTAAAAGCTTGTTAAAAAAGACATCTAATAAGCACTACAACTCTTGTTTGTTTTTAGAATATCTACCATATCTTTGCAATCCATTTTTTTATCATGACAAAGAAAATCACTATAGCTATCGACGGTTTTTCTTCTACAGGAAAAAGCACCATTGCGAAACAACTTGCAAAAGAATTGGGATATATATATGTAGATACAGGTGCCATGTACAGAGCGGTTACCTTATATGCCATGCAACAGAATTATATTTCTGAAAATCATTTTAACCCAAATGATTTAATAACAGATTTAAGCAATATTTCTTTATCGTTTACTTTTAATGAAAACCTTGGCTTTGCTGAAATGTTTTTAAACGGAATTAATGTTGAAAAAGAAATTAGAACCATTGAGGTTTCTAAACTAGTAAGTAAAGTTGCTGCCATTTCTGAAGTACGAAAAAAATTAGTTAGTGAGCAACAAGAAATGGGTAAAAACAAAGGCATTGTAATGGATGGTCGCGATATAGGAACCGTGGTTTTTCCTGATGCTGAATTAAAATTATTTATGACTGCCTCTGCCGACAAACGCGCTACCAGACGCTACAAAGAACTCATAGAACGTGGCGATAAGGTTAACTACCAAGAAATTTTGCAAAACGTACAAGAGCGCGACAGAATAGATTCTACCAGAGAAGATTCTCCCTTAGTAATGGCTAGCGATGCTATTGAGTTTGATAATTCTGACATGGGACTCAAAGAACAATTTGAACGCATTATGAGTCTGGTTAATAACCGAATTAACTAATACACATAATTAAAAACCCGCAATTTTAGCGGGTTTTATTTTTTGAATATCGTGTTTAAAGTCGTAAATTTCTTACATGGATAATCTTCAAAAAATACTTGACACTTCTCAAATAAGAAAGACTGACAAACACACTATTGCTGAAAAAGAGATTACTTCTTTCGCTCTCATGGGGCATGCAGCTCTTGCTTTTGTCAGTGCTATTGAACCATTTCTACTCCATTCACAAAAAATTGCAATTGTTTGTGGAATTGGTAATAACGGTGGTGATGGTTTTGCTGTTGCTCGAATTTTAAGGAGTAAGAAATACAAGGTACACCCTATATTAATTCAATTTAAAGAAACGCTTTCTCCTGATTGTAATACTAATTTTCAAAAACTCAACGATACCATCATTGTAAAATCGAATGATCATATTCCTAATTTCTCTGAATATGACGTAATTATTGATGCAATTTTCGGTTCAGGACTCTCAAAACCCATCACTGGTTTTGTACAACAAGTTATCGAAAGTATCAACCAAGCTAAAAAAACTGTGTATTCCATTGATATTCCTTCTGGATTGTATTGTGATGAGTTATCTAATTCTGAAACGATTATTCAAGCAGATCTTGTGGTTAGTTTTCAACGACCAAAATTTTCATTCTTTTTTCCTGAAAATGGAAACTATGTAAAAAATTGGAAAACAGTTGATATTGGTTTAGATGAAGTGTTTATTCAACAACAAAGTAGCAACTATTATGTTTTAGACGAACAAATTGTAGACATTCTAAAGCCAAGACCTCGTCAATCACACAAAGGAAGTTACGGACACGCTTTATTAATTGCAGGTTCTTACGGAAAAATAGGCGCTGCTGTACTATCCTCAAGAGCTTGCTTGAGAAGTGGTGTTGGCTTACTAACAACTTATATTCCTAAATGTGGATATAACATTATACAATCTACCATACCAGAGGCCATGTGTCTAATCGATGAGAATGAAGAATTCACGACCCAACTCCCAAAAATTTCCAAATACGACATTGTCGGGATAGGTCCAGGACTTGGTATTCATAACAAGACTGCTAAAGTTTTAAAGAAATTACTTTCAGAAAGCAACAATCCACTAGTTATTGATGCAGATGCTATTAATATACTCGCAAACAACCAAGACCTAAAATCTTTAATTTCTGAAAATTCTATTTTAACACCGCATATTAAAGAGTTCGATAGATTAGCAGGAACCTCACATACCTCAACCGAACGTTTTCAAAAACAATTAGCTTTTTCAGTAAAACATAAATGTATTGTCGTTTTAAAAAATGCTTATACAAGTATCTCTTCTCCTGAAGGGAATTTGTATTTCAACACTTCTGGAAATCAAGGTATGGCTACGGGTGGTAGCGGTGATGTACTCACTGGAATTATAACAGGACTACTAGCTCAAAACTACAATTCTTTACACGCCGCTTTACTAGCTGTTTATTTTCATGGGAAAGCAGGTGACGAAGCAGCTAACAAAAAAGGCTACAATGCATTAATTGCTTCTGATATTATTGAGCATTTACGAATAGAAAAAAGTTAGTCCTTAGAAAACGATTGAATTAGTACTGCTAATAACATTACTAAACCACAACCTAGTGCATTTAACCATAAATATGGTAACCAATCAATATACCAAACAGCAATGATGATAAATTGTGTTATAATTGCTGCTATAAACACCGCACTTCCTTTTACATACTTTATAAAAAAAGCGAGTAAAAATATTCCTAACACGTTTCCGTAAAAAATAGAACCAATAATATTTACCAACTGAATTAGGTTATCGAACAGATTAGCCACACAAGCAACTAAAATTGCCATAATACCCCACCCTAACGTAAACCATTTTGACATTTTTACATAATGACCTTCGCTATATTCTTTTGTTACGTTGCGTTTATACAAATCAATTGCAGTAGTACTTCCCAAAGCGTTTAACTCAGAAGCTGTAGAAGACATGGCTGCAGATAAAATAACCGCCAATAACAAACCTATTAAACCTTTTGGTAAGTTATTCAAGATAAAGTGAATAAAAACATAGTCTTTATCATTCGTCTCTACTAGTGGGTCAGCTTTAGAAATAATAGTCTTTCCCTTTTCTTTTAATATTTTATCTTGCTCATTAAACTCTTTAATTTGTGCAATATTTTCAGACGTTAATCCTTCAAAAATTAATGCTTTTTTTCGGCCTTCAATAAAACGATGTTGTTCTTCTAATTTTACATATTCTTCAATTGTTTCAAGATTAGAATTTGCAATAGCTTTTCCTGCTTTTGGATTGAAGTTAAGTGGAGAGGGATTGAATTGATAAAACACAAATACCATTACCCCTACTAATAAAATAAAAAACTGCATAGGTACTTTTAACAATCCGTTAAAAATCAACCCTAACTGACTCTCACGTAACGATTTTCCAGACAAATATCGCTGTACCTGACTTTGATCAGTCCCAAAATATGATAACATTAAAAAAGTCCCTCCCAAAATTCCTGTCCAAACTGTATAGCGGTTGTTTAAGTCCCAAGAGAAATTAAGTACTTTCATTTTATCAGAAGCTCCAGCGATTTCTAATGCTTTAGTAAAAGTAATATCATCAGGTAAGTACTGTAATATCAAACAAAACGCAATAAACATTCCTGCAAAAATTACCGCCATTTGCTGTTTTTGTGTTACACTCACAGCCTTGGTACCACCAGAAACCGTATAAATAATCACCAAAACACCAATGATAATATTTAACTGTATTAAATTCCAACCCAACACAGCCGATAATATAATAGCAGGTGCAAAAATGGTAATTCCAGCTGCTAATCCACGCTGAATTAAAAATAAAATTGCGGTTAACGTTCGTGTTTTTTGATCAAATCTTCCTTCTAAATATTCGTAAGCTGTATACACCTTTAATCGGTGATAAATGGGAATAAACACCAAACAAATAATGACCATAGCAATAGGCAGCCCGAAATAAAATTGCACAAATCCCATTCCACTGTGAAATGCTTGTCCTGGAGTTGATAAAAACGTAATTGCACTGGCTTGTGTTGCCATAACCGACAAACCAATTGTCCACCATTTACTTTCGTTTCCTCCTTTTAAATATTCATTAACGTTTTTACTTCCTCTAGTTTTCCAAGCTCCATATAAAACAATAAACAATAAAGTTACAGAAAGAACAATCCAATCTAATATTTGCATAGCTTATTTTGTATATATATTGGTGATAAAATAAAAGATGATGATATACACTAAATTAGCCACTAAGACTAAAGTGTATTCTTTTTTCCATATATACTTTTTATCCATAATTGAATTGTTTCGTTGATTGATTTTTATTCGGCTTTCAATTTATAGATTTAGGAATAAAAAAACGTTAACTTTTTCTAAATGTTCTTTTCTAATCCGCAAAAAATAAAAAACTCTCTAAAGATATTTTTAGAGAGTTTCTGTTGTTAACTATAAAAAACAGAATGATTTTACTCATCTGTAAGAGTCTCCATAAAGGCTATTAAATCTTGAATTTCATTCTCTGACAAATTCAATTTATCTGCTGGTAACGTTTGATTAGAAACATGGTACCCTAAACCTTGCCCTCCTCCTTTATTGTAAAAATCAACTACTTGCTGTAAAGTCTTATACACCCCATTATGCATATAGGGAGCTGTTTTGGAAATATTACGAACCGTAGCTGTTTTAAAAAAATGTTTTCTTTCTTCAGTTTTAAACACATTATAAACTCCTAAGTCACTATCTAATCCCGTTTCTTCTAAATTTGGAACTCCTATAGACTCCACTTCAGTTTCTGAAAAATTAGGAGGAACCGTTCCATTAAATACAGGTGGAAAATGACAAGTAGCACATTTTGCTTTTCCCATAAAAAGATTGAATCCATTAATCTCAGAAGTAGTTAACGTGTTTTCTTTTTTATTGATATTCTTATCAAATTTAGAACTAAAATCACCTAAACTTCTTATATAATCTGCTATGGCATTTCTAATATTGAAGTCGTTGACTTTTCCGTATAAACTTGTAAACGACGCTACATACGCACTATCATTTTCAATCGATGTTGTTAAGTTTTCTAAATCGGTATGGAACTCATTTTTATTTTCAACCACTCCTACAATTTGCCCTTCTAAACTTCCTGCTCTTCCATCGTGAAAAAAGCTTTGTTGATACGCTGCATATGCTAACGTTGGCGTATTTCTAATTTGCTTCGGAAAAGCCACTAAACCATCTGTAAACGCTTTGTCTTTGATATGACAGGTAGCACAGCTCATCACACCATCTTTAGACAAACTTGTATCGTTGAACAACTTTTTTCCTAAAGCTATTTTTTCTTTAACCTTTGCATTCTCTGCCTGATGATAATCGTTAAAGAAATTAATATTAAACGTTTCTTTTGAAAACAAAGATGTTATATTGTTATTGAATGCCATAGTTAACGGAAACTCTACCTTCCAATCTTCTACTGTATTTGCTAATAATTCTAATTGCTTATGTGCATGATTTTTGATAAAATAAAAACGATTAAAAGAAGTAAATTCACCTTCTTGCAATACTTTTTGAGTTTCCTTTAATTCATTTACCAATGCAGTATATCTTTTAAGACTTGAAAATTCATTTTTATATACGTTCACTATAAAAAGTAAAGTTTCGTAGTTTGTTTTAGCTTCTATTAATGACTGCTCTAAGACTGGAGAATCAAAACCTGTAATTCCTACTAAAGCTATACGAGCAATCTGATCGCGTAGCAACCATAGTACATGGTATTTTTTTAAATATAACTTATTATTGTTTGCTATTAATTTAAGTCGATTTGCGGTTTTACACACCGTTTCTTTAACCGCAACTAAGTCTACTTGATCTTCATGCAATAATTCTTCTATAACTTGGAATCCGAAAGGATTTCGAATCTTAATATCTGTTGCATCTTCTTCTTCAACTTTTAATAGATTAGGAGCATTTACACTTTTATAGTTTTCTTTATCAGTAAAGGCCAAAATAGGTTCAATTAACTTGAATTCCCTCCTTGCTGACTTATATTTTCTTAGCTTTTCTGAAACTGCTTCAAGAGTATTTATTTCTTCTAACAACCTAATACAACTATCGAGATGTTGCGAGTAATACTCTTGAATTTTAGCTACATAAGCTTGATTATTATCAACCTTTATATAACTGGCTGTTTTTTCTTGTTTACAACCAACTATAGATACTAGAAAAAGACACATGATAACATGTGTCTTTTTTATTTTTTTAAAACTGTTTGTCATTATCTATCTAATCCTTGAATCACATATAATTGACTTCCTTCTTTTGTTGTTTCAGCAGCATCATTTGCTAAAGGATCGGTAAAAGCTCCTCCATCTGCTGGAACCCAACCGTGATTTTGAGTAATTACTAAAAATGTATTACTTATTCCTATTGTTTTAGAAATATCAATCATACCAGTAATTTCCCAAGCGTTTTCTGCAAAAGTACTTCCGTACCCTGCAGCTGAAGCTGCTACTTGATCACATTCTAATACTTTCTTTAACTCTCCTGTTTTTAAGTTATATTGATATAAACTTGCAGCGTGATTTTTTTCTCCATCAAAATACCCATTTGGATCTTCTTGGATGTACGCATAGTTTTCTGTTACAACAATATTATCTGGACTATGGAAAAGTTTTGCTTTACCTTCTAATTTATCTCCATCTAACACACACGTAATTTTAGCTGCTCCGGTAGGATCATTTTCGTTTAATTCTACTTTATAAACACGCCCGTAAACTGTTCCCTTACCAATTAATCCATCTTTCTTACGTCCTGTTACACAAAAATAAATTTCGCGATTGTTCTTAGCAGAACCTCTTCTCCAATCAATATCTTCTAAACGAGAGAATCCCATCACTCCTTTTTCTTTTGCCTCAGCATCTAATAAATCAAGGTTTTTCTCTGTCAATTCAACAAAAGAAGCATTATATATTGTACCTTCTTCCATATCCATCTCATAAGTAACTCCTTCATCAGTTACTTTTAATCCATATAGTTTACCACCTTCTAAATCTCCTCTATTTCCTACATACATACCTAGCTGCCCTGAAGGAACTTCATTATCTGAGTGATCGTCACCAATAAACACAACAGTTTTATCACTGTATGCATCTTTACCTATTGCTACAGCGTTTTCAGTTGACCATTGCCCCATAGCTGTTAACATTCTTGGTGTACTTGCTGCTGAAGCATCTTTGAATGGATCGGTTGCAAAAACACCTTTAGAAGCACCTCCCCATTCACCTCCTGATAAATATAAAGGTCCAAAACCATGCTCTTCCATAGTAATTAAAGAACCTGAACATTGAGCTGTACTTGCAGTTGCATTAGCATTTAAAATGTACTCTCCATGAATTGGCTTAAATGTTTCATCAAATTTAATTCGAGCAATAGAATAATCTGCTTCAATATTATTTACTAAACTGTAAGTACCATCTGAATTTCTAATTAATCCAGAACCATCGGCCATAGAGCCATACACAAAGTTTGGTGCATCTTCTAATTTATCTTCTGATGATAAGATTGGGTAAATTTTCACTCCTGAAAACTCAGATTCTAATTTTAAAAAGTTAGGGGTTTTAGAATGAGCCTTTAATTCAATTGAATCTCCATGGTTAGGTGTACTCTCAGAATCACATGATGTTAATGTAATAGTAGTACAAACACCTAATAATCCTAATTTAAGTAAGTTTTTCATTGTTTTGTATTAATTTTTATTTTACAAACGCAAATCAACAATACTTACTTTAACAAGTTCTTAACTACAGTTTAAATCTAGCTCACTAAAAAGTTACGAAGGTTACTATAACATTAAGTATATCAAAACTAAACCTACAGTTAATAGCTTAACTATCAAGCGTCTTAAAAAAACATCATCAACTCCAAAATGAAGACGCTTAACAAATAAAAAACATATAAAATTAGATTTATCAACATTACTCTTATTCTTTTTAACAAAAAAACGCCTTAAAAAAGGCGTTCTTCAACTTGCATCATAGTTTTTACTTTGGTTAGAGTAAAAAATCATTTTGTTTTCTTTTTTCATAGAATTTTCCCCAACGACGTGATATAAATCCCCTTCTTATATCTTACCTTACTTAAGGCTTAAATTTTAACCGAAGCAAAGATATTTTATACATTTTACAACTTGGTGAGGTTCGCCCTTACTTTTGGTGAGGCTCACCCTTACTTTTCACAAAAAAAAACAGTCAACCAATTAGTATTATGTACTATTTTGGTAAATATTGTATATTTGCTTTATTATGAAAAAAATGATTTTACATATAGCACAGGAGCTTACAAGCCCAAAATGTGGTTTTCGAGGAAATACTGATGAAGTAACCTATCGAAATCGGACGTTATATGTTAATTATAATGAAACTCAAACATGATTTGATTATAAAAACTAACTATATATAAAGCGTCCAAGTTATTTGGACGCTTTTTTTATATATTTTTTTAAGACTATGATATTTTAATTTGAAACATACAAAAACTATCTAATTGAACACTAAGCAACTGACAAACAAAATGTTGCAAAAACAATAAATATCTGGATATAATCCGGACAGCTACCCTACATTCTAAAAACAAACTAACTTATTGATTATCAATTAATTAAATTAAATAAATTCTTGTTTTATTATAAAATATTCATATATTTGTACCATACTTATTAAGCAATTCTTAATTGGTATTTAAAACAAAATAATAACAGAAACTATGATATTAATTTACACAAACAGAAGTAACAACAAGTCTCTTAACAGAGGTGTTGATTACAAAACTAAAAAAGATAAGGATGTTTATTGTGAAGAACAATATTTTATGAAGAATTAGCAATTATTCTATACTAATATATAACACAAAGGCGTCTTTTTAAAAAGACGCCTTTTTTTTGAAATACATTTTGCAACAAGCTAAAAACTTGTACAATTCGTTTTTTTTCACTATATTAATAGGACAAATTTAACAGCTATGAAAACATTAAAATTGCACACACTAAATGAAAAAGGACGTTTACTCAAAAAACAAGAACGCTTACTAAAATTACATTCATTATTTATAATGGTGTCACTATTTTAGAATTAAAAATCAACTAGCGTTCATTTCAAAATTGCAAACGCTTCCTTATTAACGGCAAAGTAGAATTTCCTGAAGTCTGTTGTACTCAATAGGCCTTAGCAGTTACACATCTTCATACATTGATGTTTCCATCAATTTAATTCTACCAACTACCCATAATTACTTGGGCTAGATGACTATTGCTTCAATTTAATTGAAGTTAAATAAATCGAAAAAACATTTCGATGCTATACAAGCTGCATATGCGGCCAGGAAAACTATTGTCAAAATTTAAAAATTGAAATTATGAGAACTTTAAAAATAATACTACTAATAAGCATGTTAACTCTTTTAACCACTAGTTGTACAGATTTAACAGAAGATATAGTACCAAACAACACCATTGAGAAAACTGAATTAATTAACTCAATTGACACTGATAACCCAATTGATGATACTGGTGGTGATGGTGGTGAAGATCAAGGAACTGGTAAAGGTTAATCCTTTTTTGCCTTAGGTAAATTTACTTAAGGCTTTTTTTTTAGATTTGCTCATATGAAAAATCTTGTTTTTTTTAGTTTCTTAGTATTATTTTCATTTTTTGCTGTTAGATGTAAAAAGCCTATTACAAATATAAATAGCATACTAAATGATAGCATTAATATTTGGATAAATAAAACAAAAAACGAAGAACTAGATTTAAATAAAAAGAAACAACTTTTACAAAAGGCTTACTCTAAAACTTTATTAAATAAAAATGATAGTCTGAAAGCTATTAATCTTAGCTCCATTGCATATAGATACTATAAATTAAATGACTCTATCAATTTTTTTAAAATCAATAAAGAGGCTTTTGGTTTAGCAAAGAAAATTAACAACTCCTACATCTTAGGTGACGTCCACTGGAGTTTTGCTAACTTTCATAAAACAGCAAAAAAATTTGAACAAGCTTATTATCATTTCAATAATGCTCACAAATACTTCCAAAAAACAGATAATACAGATAATTCTGCTATAATGCTTTATGGAATGGCTTTTATAAAAGGTAGATATAGGGATTATTCAGGAAGTGAAATACTAACTATAGAAGCTATCAAAAACTTCAATCAAACAAAAAATAACAAGAGACTATTCTCTTGTTACAATCATCTTGGCTTACTACAAAATGATATCAAAGAATATGATAAAGCTCTAGAATACTACAATAAATCCTTAAGTTATCTAATAAAACTTGATAATAAAAATTCAGAAGCAAGATACATATCTCTTTACACCAATATAGGTAATACTTATTTAAAAAAGAAAGAGTACAAAAAAGCTATAGAATTTTATAACAAAGCTTTAAAAAAAGAAGTAACACCTAATAGTTATGCTATAACACTAGATAATAGAGCTTATTGTAAACTTTTATCAAGAGACACTTTAAATATAAAATCAGAACTTTTTAAAGCCCTATCTATAAGAGATAGCTTAAAAAACATTGAAGGGTTATTAACTTCTAAAACACATATTTCAGACTACTACAAGTACATAAACGATACACTTAATGCTCTTAGCTATGCTAAAGAAGCTAACAATATTGCTAAAAAACTAAAAAACGGTAGAGATTATTTAACTACCTTAAATCAGCTGGCTAACTTAGACACCAAAAACTCTAAAAAATACTTGGACAGCTATATTGAATTCAACGATAGTTTGATTAGTGCAGAGCGAAGAATACAAAATAAATTTACGCGTATTGAATTTGAAACCGATGAATATATTGAAGAAACCAAACGTTTGAGTCAGCAACGTATTTGGATACTTATTACCAGTTTTGCTGGGATTTTAATCCTTAGTTTATTGTATTTCTTAGGAGTTCAGAAAGCTAAAAACGAAAAACTTAGCCTAGAGTCTGAACAACAAAAAGCGAACGAAGAAGTTTATATACTTACTTTACAACAACAAGCTAAACTAGAAGAAGAAAAAATTAAAGAACGCAACCGAATATCAGAAGAATTACACGATGGTATTTTAGGCAAATTGTTTGGTACTCGTTTTGGTTTAGGTTTTTTAAATATTCAAGGTGATGAAGAAGTTTTAGAAAAACACCAAACTCTCTTAAACGAGCTACAAGACATTGAAAAAGAAATAAGAGACGTTTCCCATAAATTAAGTGATAATTTTGACGGTTCCAACATCAATTTCACCTCTATTATTGAACAACTTTTAAAAGACAAAAGCGAAATCGGGAATTTTAAATATCAATTTATATCTGATGAAAATATCTCTTGGAAAAGTATAGATGAAATCACCAAAGCAAATGTATATCGTATTATACAAGAAGCTTTACAAAATATTATTAAGCATGCTGAAGCTAAAAACATTACCCTCAGCTTATCTACAGATACACACAACCTTATAATTCACTTAAAGGACGATGGAAAAGGGTTTAATGTTAAAAAGAAAAAAACAGGTATTGGAATAAAGAATATTAATTCTCGAATAAAAAAGCTAAAAGGTACTGTGCAACTAGATTCAGAAATTAATAATGGAACTTTATTATCTTTGACCATTCCTCTTAAAAGTTAAATTATGGGCAATAAAGAGTATACTGCTTTAATCATTGACGATCATCCACTAATTTCTGAAGCTTATAAAAGCGCTTTCAATCATGTAACGAAGTTGAACCAACATACAACTTTTAACATACATATAGCACATAACTGCGATTCAGCATTTACTTTATTGCAAGAACATATAAATACTAGCTCACAAATTGACATTGTTTTTTTAGACATGAGGCTTCCTCCTTCTAAAGATGGAAAAATTTTATCTGGTGAAGACTTAGGGTTGAAAATAAAAGAAATGCACCCAGAAGCAAAAATAATTGTTTCTACTACTTTTAATGATAACTATAGAGTACATAGCATCTTAAAAAACATCAATCCTGATGGATTTTTGGTAAAAAACGATATCACTCCACATGAATTAGTTACCGCTATACAAGAAGTTATAACGGACCCTCCATATTACAGTAAAACTATCACAAAACTTCTTAGAAATGAAGTTACTAGTGATTATTTACTTGATGATATAGACAGAAAAATAATACATGAACTTTCAATAGGTACACGTATGAAAGATTTACCTGAGATAGTGCATTTATCAATAGCAGCGATAGAAAAAAGAAAACGTCAAATGAAGCTAACATTTGGTATTAAAAGCCCAGACGATAAAGACCTTATTCTAATAGCGAGGGATAAAGGTTTTATTTAATAAAAATAAAAAAAGCCAAGAGAAAAATCTCTTGGCTTTTTTATTACAATCGATTATCTATAATACTTTGTACAACTTCTGGGTTTAAGAGTGTAGAAACATCTCCTAAATTGTTTAATTCGTCATGTGCAATTTTACGTAAAATACGACGCATAATTTTTCCCGAGCGCGTTTTGGGTAATCCTTCTGTAAACTGAATTTTATCTAGTTTAGCAATAGGACCAATATGTTCGGTAATTATCTGGTTAATTTCTTTTCGAACATTATCTTGATTTCTTGTTTCTCCTGTTTCTTTTAAAATTACATAACCATATAACGCATTTCCTTTTACTTCATGAGGAAAACCTACAATAGCACTTTCTGCTACTGCTGGATGCTCGTTAATAGCATCTTCTATAGGAGCTGTACCTAAATTATGTCCTGAAACAATAATCACATCATCTACCCTACCTGTTATTCGATAATACCCTACCTCATCTCTAAGCGCTCCATCACCTGTAAAATACATATTATTAAAGGCAGAAAAATAGGTTTCTTTATAACGTTGATGATTGCCCCAAATAGTTCTTGCTATAGAAGGCCAAGGAAACTTTACACACAAACGACCATCTACCTGATTTCCTTTTACTTCTTTACCATTTTCATCCATCAAAGCCAATTGGATTCCTGGTAATGGTAATGCTGCATATGTTGGTTTAGTAGGTGTGATATATGGTAAAGGTGAAATCATCATTCCTCCTGTTTCTGTTTGCCACCATGTATCTACAATTGGGTTTTTCTTTTTCCCCACGTTATCATTATACCAGTGCCAAGCTTCTTCATTTATGGGTTCTCCTACAGTTCCCAATACTTTTAATGATGATAAATCGTATGCATCTACAAATTCTAACTTTTCTTTTGCCAACGCTCTTATCGCTGTAGGTGCAGTATAAAATTGGGTAATTTTATGTTTTTCTACCACTTCCCAAAAACGTCCAAAATCCGGATAGCTTGGAACTCCTTCAAACATTACAGTTGTTGCTCCATTTGCTAATGGCCCATATACAATATAGCTATGTCCTGTAATCCAACCAATATCGGCCGTACACCAATACACATCATTTTCTTTATAGTTAAACACGTTTTTAAACGTATATGCTGTGTATACCATGTATCCTCCTGTAGTGTGTAACATTCCTTTTGGACTTCCTGTTGATCCTGAAGTATATAAAATAAACAACGGATCTTCAGCATCCATAATTTCAGGAACACAATCTTGATATGCTTCTTCTAATAAAGGTTCTAACCATTTATCACGCCCTTCTTTTAACTGAATATCTGAATGAATTCGTTTAGCTACTAATACTGTTTTTACAGAAGAGCAATTTTCCAATGCTTCATCAACAATACTCTTTAAATCTATTGTTTTTGCTCCACGATAAGAACCATCAGAAGTAACCACCATTTTAGCTTCGCAATCATTAATTCTAGTTGCTAATGCTGTTGATGAAAAACCTGCAAAGACTACCGAATGTACTGCTCCGATTCGAGCACAGGCTAGCACAGAAATTGCTAACTCAGGAATCATCGGTAAATAAATACAAACTCTATCTCCTTTTTTAATTCCTTGATCTTTTAACACATTAGCAAATTTACATACACGTTTATGTAGTTCTTTATATGAAATATGTTCTGCTTCTTCATCTGGACTGTTAGGTTCAAATAAAATCGCTGTTTTATCTCCTCGAATATGTAAATGACGATCAATACAGTTTTCTGTAATATTTAGCTGAGCACCTTCAAACCATTTAAATTCTGGTTTCTCAAAATCATAACTTAAAACCGTATCCCACTTTTTTCTCCAGACGAAATGTTCTTCTGCTATTTCTTCCCAAAACAATTCAGGGTTTCTTACTGACTTTCTATATACATGAAAATATTCTTCTAACGTTTTAACGTGATAATTACTCATAACAAGATTTACTTAAAAAATGTTTTTTAATTGGTTAGGAAGTTAATATTTAGTTTTGGATAGTCAAAATAAAAAAAGCCAACACTCATTCAGTGTTAGCTTTCTTTTTCTTTCTTTAGCAAAAAAGTGCTAAAATTAACAGGGGGGGACAATTAACTCTTCTTTTAAAAAGAGTAAAGAAAATTAACTTAACTTTCTATTTTTCACACATTAGCAAATTTATCTATATATTGCAATTAAAGATTGAACTATATTATTAAAAAATTGAACTATATCACCAAAATAAAGCATGAAAAACAAAAATATCGCAATACAACATCATTACAATACACGAAAGTTGACTACCCTTATTGAAAACAAAACTACTTACGCTTCTGAATATGCAGAGTTAAATATTTTTGAGACTTATAAAGCCACTAAAAATGTAATTTTAAATTTTGATTCCACTATTATAGCGAGCATGTTAACTGGGAAAAAATCAATGAGTATTGACAACGGAAAATATTTTGATTTTATTCCTGGAGAATCTTTGGTTATACCTGAAAATATGAATCTTCATATTGATTTTCCTGATGCAAGTCTAAAAAAGCCTACTCAATGTTTAGGATTATCTATCGATCAAAACAAAATAAACGAAGTCGTTTATAATTTTAATGAAACTACAGTTATTGAAAGGACAAATAATGATTGGAACCTAAAAAAAGACCCTTCTCATTTGACAAATAATACTGAAATTGATTTACTTGTTAGTAGACTAACCAGCACTTTTATTAAAAACACAAAGTCTAAAGATGTGCTATTAGATTTAATGATACAAGAATTAATTATAAGACTTTTACAAAGTAAAGCCAGACAAGTTATTCTAAACAATGTTAATGATGCTTTTAACGATACAAGAATTGGCTTTACAGTAAAATACATAAAAGAGCATTTAACCGAAAATGACTTAACTCTCGATAAAATGGCAGAAAAAGCCTGTATGAGTAAGTCTCACTTTATTAAAAAATTTAAAAATACTCTAGGAGTTACCCCTATTGATTTTTTAAATTCAGAGAAAATAAAACTAGCCAAACACCTAATTAAAAGTCATCCTAACGAACGTATTTCTGACATTGCATACAAAGTTGGGTATAATAATGTTAGCTACTTTAATCGCCTTTTTAAAAAACACGAACTATTAACTCCACAGCAATTCAAAAACACTCTTGTTAAAAACTAAGTATTGGTTTTAGTTATATTTTTTGATTGTTTATGAATTAACTTTATAAAAAACTTATTTTTACTCTCAAAAACAATTGAATATACTTATTGAAACAGTTTTTTTAAACTGGCACATCATTTTACTTTTTTTCTTTATTGCCATTTTATACTCTTCTGTAGGGTTTGGTGGCGGATCTAGTTATTTAGCTGTTTTAGCTCTAACCAGTTTACTTTTTACTCAAATTAGAGCCACAGCACTCTTATGTAACATCATAGTTGTTACAGGGAATGTTTATATATATATGCGTCAAAAACAATACCAGTGGAAAAAGGTTATTCCTCTTACTCTTTTTAGCATTCCCTTAGCTTTTTTAGGAGGGTATTTACGCATTAGTCAAACATTCTTTTTTATTCTTTTAGGATTTACCCTACTCTTTGCTGCTATTACTATGTGGATTTCTAACAAAACAATTAGTAACAACAAAACAATCAACTTAAGCTTAACAAAAAATGCTGGTTATGGAGGAATCATTGGCTTTATTTCAGGAATGGTAGGTATTGGAGGTGGTATTTTTTTAGCTCCTTTATTACACTTAACCAACTGGGATACTCCTAAAAGAATTGCCGCTACAGCTAGTTTTTTTATTCTGGTTAATTCTATTTCTGGATTAATAGGTCAATATACAAACCCTGAATTTTCTATTGATAAAAATTTAACTTTACTTTTATTGGCTACAGTTTTTATTGGTGGACAAATTGGTAGTAGAATGAGTAATAAATTCTTTACTCCAATTCAATTAAAAAAGGCAACCGCTATTTTGATTGCCTTTGTAAGTATTCGTATTTTAATTAAGTATTTATTCTAATTTCGCTTTTAACTCCTTTTATTACTCTTTAACTTTGATTAGACATATGAATACCTTTTTCTTTTTTTATTCTATTTTGAAAGATTGCTGTTTTCTTTCCTTTTTTCTCTGAAAACTTATACGTGTAAAATCCGTCTTCAAAAGAAAAATTATTTGGTGATGTTGGGTAAATTTTAAATTTGCTTGAACTCCCTTCTCTTTGACTGTACAATTGATTGTTTTCCATCGTAATAACACGAATTCCTCCATCTTCAAACTTATAAGCACCTACCCACTTTTGCTGCTCTTCTTTTGATAAAGACACCTCACTTTTACCTTTAGAAAAAGGTTTATTAATAGCCAATCCTGCTATTTTTATAGCTGTATTTGTCGGTGATTGATTCCCACAATTAGAAAATATAATTACATACACATCTTCGCTTTGAACATACACTCCCATAGACCTATATCCTGGTATTGCCCCACCGTGTTCAATAGTCGGTACACCATTTATTTCATTAAAACTCCAACCATACCCATAATTTATCTTCTTACCATTATTTAACGTGTAATTAGTAAAAGCTTTATCAATTGTTTCTTTTTGCACTAGTGTATTGTTACTAATTGCTGTTTGCCATTGTAACATATCATCTACATTCGACATAATTGATCCTGCTGCATAAGGTAATGTTAAACTTATGTATTGAGCATTTACGAACTCTTCATTCCTTTTTTGGTATCCTGTGGCTCTGTTTTTAATCAATCTTGTATGACTTCCGTAGTAAGAAGAATTCATGTTTAATTTCTTAAAAATTCGTTCTTCTACAAATTTTGGATAACTCATTCCACTTACTTTTTCTACAATATATCCCAAAATGAAATATCCAGAGTTATTGTATTTATACTGTTCTCCTGGTTCAAAATCCATCGGTTCATTTTTAAAGAAATCGATAAACTTTAAAGGAGATTCATCTATAGTCATCACTTCACTAAACTTTCGCATTGATGTATAACTTTTAATACCTGAGGTATGTGTTAATAAATGGTGAACGGTAATTTGTTTTCCTTTAGTTGGGTAATCGGGTATAAACTTAGTTATATCATCTTCTAAACTTAATTTCCCTTCTTCTAGCAACATTAATATTGAAACTGCTGTAAATTGTTTTGTAATTGAACCTACTTCGAAAACATTTTCTGGCTTCATATTTACATCAAGCTCTAAATTAGCTTTTCCAAATGCTTTTCTGTAAAGAACGTTTCCTTTTTTAGCAACCAAAGCAGACACTCCTGTTTCATTACTTTTAAATTGAGCTTTTAATATTTCATCTATTTTTGACTCTAAATTTTGAGCAGAGATTATACTTGTTAGTAAAAAACATAAAGAGAAGAAAAGCACTTTTTTAATTTGAATTTGGTTTTTCATTTGGTTTGTTTTCATGATTATTACATTTAAGACGAAACTAGAGCAAATAGGTTACATACTACTTCTCAAAAATAAAAAAGCAGCATTATTTCATGCTGCTTATGATCCCCAAAAGTATGAATGATGTTCTTAGCCTAACCAAGCGTTCATCATCCATAAAGTTTTTTCCTGTTCCGAGATAAAATCACTCATCATAGAATTTGTTCCTTCATCTTCTGCCTCTCCTGACAACTCCAAAATAGTACGTTCAATTTTTAACAATTCAGACAATGAATTCACGACCAGTTTAACAGCCTCTACATCGTTAGAAATATTTTTTCCAACGGGCACTTTCGATACTTTTGTGTAATCTTCAAAAGTATGCAACGGAGTTCCTTGTAAGGTTAGAATTCTTTCTGCAATTAAATCTACTTTTTCTTGTGCATCGGTATAAAACTCTTCAAACTTAACATGTAATTCGAAGAAATTTTTTCCTTTAATATTCCAATGCAACCCTCTTACGTTTTGATAATACACTTGAAAGTTTGCTAATAGAATATTTAGTTCACTCACTAAATTTACTGTTTTTTCTTTATCTAACCCTAAAATTGTTGTTAACATATTATATTGATTTTAAGTTTTTTGCTTTTTCTCCAACAAAATTACCGCAACTTTTAACACTTTTACCATAAAGCGAATTGATTGTTTTAATATCTTTATCAAAAATTATTATACTGATGACTATAACGCAATTAAAATATACACTTGCTGTTGCTGAATATAAAAACTTTACGATTGCTGCTGAACATTGTTTTGTTACGCAACCAACACTTAGTATGCAAATTCAAAAGCTAGAAGAAGAATTAGATGCTAAAATTTTTAATCGTTCAAAAAAGCCAATTGAATTGACTGACGTTGGTAAACGTATTGTAGAGCAAGCTAAAGTTATTGTGGATGAAAGCAATCGAATTATCGACATTGTACATCAACAAAAAGGGTATGTAGGAGGAGAATTTAAATTAGGGATTATACCTACCATTATGCCTACTTTACTACCAATGTTTTTAAAAACATTTAGCAAAAGTTTTCCAAAAGTACAATTGATTATAGAGGAGTTAACTACAGAAGAAATTATTAGAAAACTAACTGATGGACATATTGATGCTGCCATTGCAGCAACTCCTTTAGAAAATGAAGCCATTAAAGAACGAGTACTTTATTACGAACCTTTTGTTGGTTTAATACCTAACGAACATCGATTGTTCAAACAGAAAAAGATTAAAATTGATGATTTAGAGATTGACGATATTTTATTGTTAGAAGATGGTCATTGCTTTAAAGACAGTGTTATTAATTTGTGCAGAACAAATAAAAGAAGTACAACACATCATTTTCAATTAGAAAGTGGAAGTTTTGATACATTAATAAAACTATCAAAAGATGGACTAGGAATGACTTTACTTCCATATTTAAATACACTTGATTTAAATGAACAAGACAAAACGCATTTAAGAGAATTTGAAACTCCGCCTCCAGCTCGTGAGGTAAGTTTAATATATCATAAATCGCAATTAAAAATGCAATTAATTGAGGCTTTAAAAAATACTATTGATGGTGTTATTAGAGGCGCCATAGCTTTTAGTGATGTAGAAATCATTAGTCCAATTCATAAGAATTAACAATAAAAAATCCCGCTAGTTGCGGGATTTTTTATTTAAAAACTATATTCTGATAATGGCTTCGGAAAATCTTCTGGATTTGCTGCTAAGTGATAACGAGGATCATCAACTGCTTCTTCAATAACATCTGCAAAAATTGGACTTGCTTTATATAACAACACCTTACAATCTTCACTCAAATGCTTTAAAGTTACTTTTTTTCCTGCCTTTTGATATTTCTCTACTAATATAAAAATAGCTTCAATAGCTGAATGATCAGAGATACGAGATTCTACAAAATCAATCTCTACATTAGCTGGATCGTTTTTAATATCAAACTTTTCATTAAAAGCAGTAATACTTCCGAAGAATAAAGGTCCCCAAATTTCATAAATCTTAGTTCCGTCTTCTTTAAAACGCTTTCTTGCTCTAATTTTCTTTGCATTTTCCCAAGCAAAAACTAATGCTGAAATTATTACCCCTACAAATACTGCTATCGCTAAATCAAAAATTACTGTTACTGCAGATACAATGATTAATACAATAGCATCAGATTTTGGAATTTTATTCATAATTCTAAAACTAGACCATGCAAATGTATCAATTACCATCATAAACATTACTCCTACCAAAGCTGCAATAGGCACTTGCTCTATATATTTATCTGCAAATAAGATAAAAATTAATAAGGTAACTGCCATCGTTACTCCAGACAAACGACCTTTACCACCAGCATTAATATTAATTACAGTTTGACCAATCATACCACAACCACCAGTTCCTCCAAACAATCCACTTAACATATTTCCTGCTCCTTGCGCTACACACTCTTTATTACCGTCACCTCTAGAATCAGTTAACTCATCAACTAAATTCATGGTCATTAAGGTTTCTATCAATCCTACTGAAGCTGCTAAAAAGGCATAGGGCGCAATAAACTTTAACGTATCTATATTAAACGGTAGATTACTCCAAAGCTCTAATAGGTTCATTTTTTTTGATATTTCATCAAAACCATTTAAACCTGCTCCACCACCGTCTCTAATAAAATCTCCTACATTGATAGACTCTAATCCTCCAAAAATAGACACAAACGTAACAATTAAAATAGCTGTTAACGCTGCCGGTATTTTTGTTGTAAGTTTAGGAAGTAACCATATAATTAACATGGTTAATAATACCAAACCAATCATCGTATACAATTTTGTTCCTTGTAGGGTAGATTTCACTACTCCACTATCTTTTACCGAATAGAATCCGTCATTTGCTATATTATAAACTACTTTTTTTGTCTGTGCATCAAACACTTGAGTATCTGACTTTACAAAAACTTCTTGGTTTGTTTGATTACTAATGATTGAATTTCCTTTGATAGAAAATAAAGCAGTATCAGAAACTAGATCTTTCACTTCTCCATCAGCAACCTTGTATACCAATTCTTTCGATTCAGTTTTGCGCATATTTTGTCCGAAAATATCCTTTTTATTCTCTTTAAACATTCCCAACTGAGCTATAAAAATAACTACAGCTAAACCATTTACAAACCCCATCATTACTGGGTGCGGAATTAATCGGACTAATTTCCCTAACTTAAAAACCCCAGCAAATACCTGAATAATCCCCATTAACACCACTGCTGCTAGCAAATAGAAATATCCCATATTTTCTACAGGGGTATCAAACAATAGCCCTTTAGCATGACCTTCTTGTATCATGTTTACAAAAATTACGGCTACCGCACCAGCTGCACCAGAAATCAATCCTGGTCTACCTCCAAATAATGCTGAAGTTATCCCTATTACAAAAGCTCCAAAAAGTGCAACAATAGGACTAATTTGAGCTACAAAAGCAAAAGCAACTACTTCTGGTATCATTGCCAAAGAAACAGTGATACCCGCTAATGAGTCATCTTTTATGTTAATCTTCTTATTTTTAATGTATTTCATCATAATATTTAGGCTTCTTTTGTAAAAGTGGGCAAATGTAAAGATTATTTTATAGACATCCTTTTACGTTTCATTAAGTTTAATTTTGTCGGCGTTATTTTTTGCCTTAATTTTGAACGTTGAACTATCAAACCAATTTGGTAGCAACACATGAGCAGAAAAATACTACTTACTTCGAAAGAAATTGAAATCATTCTGCATCGATTAGCTTGTCAGTTAATCGAGAATCACAACGATTTTTCTAATACCGTTTTAATAGGATTACAACCTAGAGGTACTTATTTAGCAAACCGTTTAGCTAAATTACTAAAGAATGAATATCATATTAAAGACTTACAATTAGGTTTTTTAGATATCACTTTTTATCGTGATGATTTTCGCAGAAGAGAAGCACCTTTAGAAGCCACCTCAACACAAATTGACTTTTTAATTGAAGATAAAAAGGTGGTAATTATTGATGATGTTTTATACTCAGGAAGAAGCGTACGAAGTGCATTAACAGCACTGCAATCATACGGTAGACCTGATAGTATTGAACTATTGGTATTAATTGACCGTCGTTTTAGCCGTCATTTACCAATTCAACCTAATTACCGAGGAAGACAAGTAGATGCCATCAACGAAGAAAAAGTAGTTGTTAACTGGCAAGAAACTCATAAAGAAGATACAATTTACCTTGAACCCAAGCCTACAAAGCTTGATTAGTTATGATTAAAAAAACAAACTAAGATGAAGCAGTTAAGCGTTGAACATTTATTAGGAATTAAATACCTTAACAAAAATGACCTTGAGCTTATTTTTGAAACTGCTGCTCATTTTAAAGAAGTCATTAACCGACCTATAAAAAAGGTTCCTTCGTTACGTGATATTACTATTGCCAACTTATTTTTTGAAAATAGTACACGTACAAAACTTTCGTTTGAATTAGCTGAAAAACGTCTCTCTGCCGATGTTATCAATTTCTCTGCAGGACAATCTTCAGTTAAAAAAGGAGAAACTTTAATTGATACCGTAAACAACATTTTATCAATGAAAGTTGATATTGTGGTAATGCGTCATTCAAATGTAGGAGCAGGAATTTTCTTATCGAGACATGTTGATGCAAAAATTATCAATGCAGGTGATGGTACTCATGAACACCCTACTCAAGCCTTATTGGATAGTTTTTCGATGCGTGAAGCTCTTAATAGCGACTTGAAAGGTAAAAAAATTGTAATTGTAGGTGATGTATTACATTCTCGTGTAGCCTTATCAAATATTTTCGCTTTACAACTACAAGGAGCTAAAGTAAAAGTTTGTGGTCCTACAACATTAATTCCGCGTTATATTTCTAGTTTAGGAGTTGAAGTAGAAACCAACCTTAAAAAAGCTTTAGAATGGTGTGATGTTGCCAATGTTTTACGTGTACAGCACGAACGTATGGATATTAAATATTTTCCATCAACTAGAGAATACACACAACTTTTTGGAATTAATAAGGAAATTTTAGACAATCTTGACAAAAAGATTGTCATTATGCACCCAGGACCTATAAATCGTGGAGTAGAACTAACAAGTGATGTTGCCGACAGCAGTCAATCAATTATCTTAAATCAAGTAGAAAATGGAGTAGCTGTACGAATGGCAGTTATTTATTTGTTAGCACAACAAATAAAAAGATAGTCATGAAAACAACTCATAAAACAGATTATACACTAATTACTTCTGATGAAAAATCTTTTTCAGACTTTATAAAAAACTTTGAAAAAGAATATAAAAACTATACAGGAAAAAACCTGATTCTTCAAATTTCAGAAGAATATAACACCACTAACAAAAATATTTTGTTATTTTTGAAATACGCTCATGAACACCAAAACAATGGCACATCTTTTGTTGTAGTATATAAAGATGTAACTATCGATGATTTTCCTGATACATTTAACATTGTTCCTACTTTAACAGAGGCAGAAGATGTTATAGAGATGGAAAACATTGAACGCGATTTGGGCTTTTAAGCTAATATTTAATAATTATTCATTCCCCCTAAATGATAATCTATGGTAAAAAAAATACTATTTTTAACTTTCTTCTTGACTATTTCATTTGGTTTCTCACAAGAAAAATCGATTGAAAAGTTAGTTGCTTCCCCTAACCCATTTACAAATAGTACCACTATTTACTTTAATGCAAACAACGAACAAACAGTTATTTTAACTGTAAGAAACGTGTTAGGAAAAACGGTTTTTAACAAAGAACTTAAAGTTGTGAAAGGACGTAACTCTTTTCCATTTCAACGTAACGATTTAAAGTCAGGAATGTACATTTACGCAATACAAAGCAATAAAGAGATTATATCTAAACGCTTTGTGATAAGATAAATGAGTTTACACTTAACTATTTTAGGTTGCCATTCAGCAACCCCAAGAGTTAATGCTTACCCCACTGCTCAATATTTAGAGATAAACAATCGTCATTTTTTAATAGATTGTGGTGAGGGTACACAACGACAAATGCGAAAATATAAGGTTGGTTTTTCTAAAATCAACCATATTTTCATTTCTCATTTACATGGCGATCATTTTTTTGGCTTAGTTGGACTAATAGCTACTTTTGGTATTTTAAATAGAGAAAAAGAGCTTCATATTTATGGTCCAAAAGGAATTAAAGAAGTTACAACTCTTCAATTAAAGCTTTCTAAATCGTGGACAAAATATGCTATTATTTTCCACGAATTAGAATCAAAAGAGAGTGAATTAATTTTTGAAGATGATAAAGTTTCGGTAAGAACTATTCCTTTAGATCACAGAATCTATACTAATGGTTTCCTATTTACAGAAAAACCTAAACCAAGAAAACTCCACATCGAAAATATTCAGCAATATGACGAGATAGAAACCTGTGATTTTCACAACATTAAAGCAGGAAAAGATTTTGTACTCTCTACTGGTGAGATCATTCCTAACGATGAGTTAACCATCGATCCGCCCAAACCATTAAGTTATGCATTTTGTAGTGATACAGCTTACAAACCAGATATTGTTCCTACAATTAAATATGTTGATTTATTATATCATGAGGCTACCTTCTTAAAAGATAGAGAAGATTTATGTGAAAAGACTAAACATTCAACCTCAGAACAAGCAGCTCTAATAGCAAAACAAGCTAACGCTGGTAAACTTATAATTGGTCATTATTCTAGTAGATACGACAATATAAATGACTTCAAAGCAGAAGCTCAAACTGTTTTTGAAAATGTTGAATTAGCAGAAGCTGGTAAACTTTACAGTACCAACTCATTCCCTATTGAAATTTTAAACTAATATTGATTCGTAGATAACAACACCAATGTGCAAGCTTCTATAGGAGCTATTCCACGGTCTTTCAATCTATCAAAAAACTCTTTATTTTCTGTTCCAGGATTGAAAATTACTCTTCGAGGTTTCAAACTAATTACATAATCATAATATTCTTTTTGATGTTCTGGGTTTAAATACAAAGTAACTGTATCAACATTTGTAAACATTTTTTTTTTTGGTGTCAATAGTAACATCAAACACCTTACCTTCTCTCAAACCAATAGCCAACACAGGTATATCTTTACCTATCAACCTTTTAATAGCAATGTTAGCATACCTATTCGGATTTAAAGAAGCTCCTAATACTAATGTTGTTTTATTCATATTTGTTAAGAATACGTTAAACTCTGTTAATCTAGGTAACAAAAATACCCTATAAGTAGTCTATTAGGCATAAAAACAATCCAAAAAACACCAAAATGAAAAACATATTATTGATACTTTTAACTGTATTAAGCACTAGTATATATGCTCAAATGCCCAAAAGTAGCCTTCCTAAACCAGGAGTAATTTCTGGTAAGGTTATCGATCAAACAACCCAACAACCACTTCCCTATGTTAACATTATAATCAAAGATGCTGCCAAAAAAATTATCACTGGTGGCATTACTGATGACAATGGATTATTTTCTATAAAAAATATTCCAGAAGGGAACAATACTGTTGAAGTTCAATTTATAGGTTATAAAACTTTCACAAAACCCGTTTTAGTAGACCGTAAATCGAGCAAAATTAATTTAGGAACCATTAGTCTTGAAGAAGATAGTACCACTTTGGATGAAGTTGAAGTTCGTGCAGAAACCTCTACCGTAACTCAAAAAGTAGATAGAAAAGTTATTAATGTTGGTAAAGACTTAACTTCTGCGGGCGCTACCGCTTCTGAATTATTAAATAATGTACAATCGGTTAGTGTTGATAGTCAGTCAGGTAACATTAGCTTACGCGGTAACGAAAATGTACGTGTATTAGTTGACGGAAAACCTACCAACATCCCCGCTTCAGAACTATTAAAGCAAATCCCTTCTTCATCAATCAAAAGCGTTGAGTTGATTACCAACCCATCTGCTAAATACAATCCTGAAGGAATGAGTGGAATTATTAACATTATTCTGAATAAAAATGCCAATATGGGCTTTAACGGTTCTATAAATACTGGTGTTGAAGCTGGACATTATGTTCGTTACAATGCTTCTACAAATATGAATTACAAAACAGGAAAAGTTAATTTCTTCGGTAACTACGGATTTAATGGTGGGGATCGTTACAACTTTGGTTATGTTAACAGACCTGGAACTAACAATCAAGATTTTATTTTTATAAATGATAATGAATCTCACTTGTTTAAGATTGGAGCTGACATTTATTTAGATGATAAAAACACTTTATCTCTTTACACTACTCAAAACTGGTTTGATAGCAACGCTAACGGGCGTGCCATAATTACAGATAACAATGGTAATTTAATAGAACATTCTCCTAATACTCAAACTAGTGAAAGCCATAATCAAGCCTATAATGTAAATTACAAACATGATTTTGAAAAAGAAGGACACAATATAGAGTTTGAAGCCAACTTTTCAAAGAATGACTCTCCTAATTTTTTAGAAAATAGATTTTTAGAAGGTTCTCAGCCAGATTATATTAATGATATAAACAGCAAAAGAGAGGGTACGCTTTTAAACTTAGACTATACAAACCCTATTTCTAAAAATGGAAAATTAGAATTAGGTGCAGAATATCGAGTAAATAAAACTGATAATACAAACCTTACTACTCAGATTAACTTTAACAATTCTTCTTTTACTTATGATAGAGATGTTTACTCTGCTTATGCTAATTATAATCACAAATTTGGTAAGCTAGATATGCAAGTAGGTGCACGTTTTGAGCAATATAAAATAAAAGGAATATTCAATCAAGAAGGTGAACCTACAGAAATTGTTACAGATGATATTTTTACTGTATATCCATCAGCTTTTCTTACCTATAATCCTAATGAAAAAGACCAATTTCAATTAAGTTATAGTAAAAGAGTAGATAGACCAAGTGTTGGACAAGTAAACCCTATTAGAGAATGGAGTACTCCATTAATTACATCTGTAGGTAACCCAGATCTTGTGCCACAATTTACAAATTCAGTTGAATTCAATTATACTAGAAAAATAAAAGGTGGATCTATAACTATAGGAAGTTTTTATAGAAATATTAATGATGTTATTAACAGAGCCACTTATAAAGACCCTAGTGATGATAATGACGTAAGGCAAATATTAACTTTTGCGAATTTTGATGATACAGATGCTTATGGTTTAGAATTTTCAGCAAACTATAAAATTGCAAAATGGTGGAGAGCAAATGCTAGTATGGATTACTATTCTCAAAAACAATTTGGTACTACAGATTTAAGCGACCCTAACGCTCCTACTACTGAAGTTAAAGCAGATATTTTTAATGCAAGAATCAGTAACAATTTTACAGTCTCAAAGAAATTACGTTTACAATTATTTGCTATGTATAGAGGGCCTAGAAAAGATATTCAATGGGATGTAGATCCTATGAAAATGGTAAACATCGGTGCTAACTATAGTATCCTTAAAGGAAAAGGAGACATCAACTTTAGAGTAAATGACATTTTTAACACTATGAGATTTAAGTTTGACTCTACTAGACCTTTTGTTCAAAACGGACGCTTTAAATGGGAAAGTAGAACCGTTTACATTGGATTTAACTATAGATTTGGTGGAGGTAAAAACAAAGCTCGTACAAGAAAAAGACGTGACAATAATGATGCACAAGGAGGCGGAGGTTTCCTATAAAAATCAATTTTCAGAAGATTCCCTAGTAACAAAAAATCCGAAGTTAATACTTCGGATTTTTTATTTTATGTATCAGTAAAAATTACCAACGAATCACAACCGATCCCCATGTAAACCCACTACCAAAAGCAGCCAACACAACTAAATCACCATCGTTGATTTTTCCTTTCTCCCAAGCCTCTGTTAATGCTATAATTACAGAAGCAGCAGTAGTATTACCATACTTCATAATGTTGTTATACACTTTGTCATCAGACAATTGGAATTTCTTCTGAATAAACTGTGCGATACGCAAATTCGCCTGGTGCGGAATTAACATATCAATATCTTCTTTTTGCAATCCGTTTGCTTGTAAACCTTCCATTATGGCTTCTGAAAAACGAACTACTGCATGTTTAAACACAAACTGACCATTCATATACGGATAGTAAGAAGTATCATCTGGATCATTCGCTTTCATAATTTCAGGTACCCAACGACCTGTTGAAGGGCCTTCTAACACCAATTCTTTAGCATATTTTCCTTCAGAATGTAGATGAGAAGATAAAATTCCTTTTCCTTCTTCCTCACTACGTGATAAAACCGCTGCTCCTGCTCCATCACCAAAAATTACAGTTACTCCACGACCACGAGTAGAACGCTCTAAACCTCCAGAATGGTTTTCAGAACCAATTACTAAAACATTTTTATACATTCCTGTTTTAATGAACTGATCTGCTACAGAAAGTGAATAAATAAATCCAGAACATTGATTACGTACATCTAATGCTCCAATTGTAGGCATATCTAATAAATCTTGTATCTGTACTCCTCCTCCAGGAAAGTATAACTCAGGACTTAACGTAGCAAAAATGATAAAATCAATATCATCTTTTGTCAAACCAGCACGCTCAATAGCTATTTTTGCGGCTTTTGCTCCCATTACTGATGTTGAATCATCAGAAGTTTTTGGGTCAATCCAACGACGCTCTTTGATACCAGTTCTTTCCTGTATCCATTCATCACTCGTCTCCATAAACTGAGTTAAGTCGTCGTTAGTCACTACGTTCTCAGGAACATAATAACCTAATCCTGTAATTTTTGAATTATACATATATTTTTATCTTGATTATTTTGTTGTTAGCAAATTAAAAGCCTGTAAAAGTATGAATTTTATACAATCCGTACAAAAGGTGTCATCTTGTCACTAATTTTTATTTGGTATTTTTTTTGACTATTCATTCAGTAGAAAATAATATCAAACAAAATATATAATTATGAGTAAAGGAAACATTAATGTGTCGGTTGAGAATATATTTCCGCTGATTAAAAAATTCTTGTATTCTGATCACGAAATCTTCTTACGTGAATTAATTTCTAATGGAACTGATGCAACTACTAAATTAAAGCATCTTATTTCTATTGGTGAAGCAAAAACAGAATTAGGCGACGCTAAAATTGAAATAAGTATTGATAAAGATGCGAAAACCTTAACTATTAAAGACCAAGGAATTGGTATGACTATGGAAGAGGTTGAAAAATACATTAATCAAATTGCTTTTTCTGGTGCTGAAGAGTTCTTAGAAAAGTATAAAGACGATAAAAACGAAACAGGTGTTATCGGTCACTTCGGATTAGGTTTCTATTCGGCTTTTATGGTTGCAGATAAAGTAGAAATTTTTACCAAATCGTTCAAAGACGAGCCTGCTGCTCACTGGACATGTGATGGCTCGCCAGAATATACTTTAGTAGAACACGACAAGTCTGATAGAGGTACTGAAATCGTATTACACATTGCTGAAGATTCTACTGAGTTTTTAGAAGAAGGTAAAATCCGTGGATTATTGACTAAATACAATCGTTTCAACCAAGTACCAATTAAGTTTGGAACAAAGAAAATAAACGATCCTGACTTTACTCCACAAACTACAAAAGACGAAGATGGTAAAGAAGTTACTGAACCTCACAAGCAAATTGAAGTAGACAATATCATCAACAACACAGATCCTGCATGGACTAAAAAACCAGCAGATTTAGAAGATGAGGATTATAAAAACTTCTATCGTGAGTTGTATCCAATGCAATTTGAAGAGTCTTTATTCCATATTCACTTAAATGTAGATTATCCATTTAACTTAACAGGAATTTTATATTTTCCTAAGTTAACACAGAACTTGGATATGCAAAAGGATAAAATCCAATTATACCAGAACCAAGTATTTGTTACCGATAACGTAGAAGGAATCGTTCCTGATTTCTTACAAATGTTAAAAGGGGTAATTGACTCTCCAGATATTCCATTAAACGTTTCTCGTTCGTATTTGCAAGCAGACGGAGCTGTAAAGAAAATCTCAGGATACATCACTAAAAAAGTGGCAGATAAACTTTCTTCTTTATTCAAAAATAACCGTGAAGATTTTGAGCAAAAATGGAACGATATCAAGGTTATTATTGAGTATGGAATGTTATCGGAAGAAAAATTCTTTGATAAAGCGAAGAAGTTTGCCTTATACCCTACTGTTGATGGTAAGTTCTTTACGTTTGATGAGTTAGTTGAAAAAACTAAAGATGCTCAAACTGACAAAGACGGAAATCACATCGTTTTATATGCTGCTCACAAAGATGCACAACACAGTTATATTGAAGATGCAAAAGCAAAAGGATACGAAGTGTTATTATTAGACTCTCCTATCGTTTCGCATTTAATGCAAAAGTTAGAAATGGAGTCTGGCGATGCTAAAGTACAATTCAAGCGTGTGGATGCTGACCATATTGATAACTTAATTAAGAAAGACGATACCGTTATTTCTAAACTTTCTGACGAAGAAAAAGAAAAGTTAAAGCCTGTTATTGAAGGAGCTGTAAACAACACAAACTATACAGTACAGCTAGAAGCAATGGATTCTAACGCTTCTCCTTTCATAATTACCGTACCAGAATTTATGCGTCGTATGAAAGAAATGAGTGCTACTGGTGGTGGTGGAATGATGGGAATGGGTAATTTACCTGAAATGTACAATTTGGTAGTAAACACCAACCATGAGTTAGTATCAGAAATTTTAAATGCTGATGAAGACAAGCAAAAACAATTAGTTTCTCAAGCCTTTGATTTAGCTAAATTATCTCAAAACCTATTACATGGTGAAGAGTTAACCAACTTTATCAAACGTTCATATGAACTAATTAAATAGTAGTAAATCACTACAGATAAATTAAAAGCCTCTTTGTATATACAGAGAGGCTTTTGTTTTTAATTCTCTACAAAATACATTAGATTCGTTTCACTAAAAAACAGCAATAAACTGAGATTATGACACATATTATTTGTTTTGGAGATAGTATTACTAGAGGCGAAAATGATAGTGAAAAAGGTGGTTGGGTAGATCGTTTGAAAGCTCACTGCATGAAACTTTTTCTAAAAACCAGAAAAGATGAGATTTGTGTTTTCAATATGGGTATTGGAGGAGAAACGACTGATGGTTTAGTCAAAAGGTTTGTAAACGAATTCGATACTAGACTCTTAAAAGATGGTAACAATATTGTAACACTAGCCTACGGTGCCAATGATATTACTTTGTTAAATGGTAAAAACACCGTTTCCTTAGAAAAATTTCGCGACAATCTTAATTTATGTATAGAACATGCCTTAAAACACAATGCAACTGTCTATTTAATCAATATACTTCCAGTTATAGAAGACGATAATAATATTAAAAAGAGGTCTCTAAAAGATATTTTAAGATATAATGACATTTTGTTATCAATCGCACAAAAGCAAGACATTCATTTTATTGATGTACATAGCAAATTTGACATTGTTAAAGAGAATTTACTTACCTATGATGGTGTTCATCCCAACGCAGAGGGACATGAAAAAGCTTTTAACCTAATTAAAGAGGCTATTTTTAACAAATCACAATCAACAACCTAATATATTTTTTTCTAAATATTATTATAGCTTCTGAAATTCACCAAACCCTATATTTTCTTTTTGATATATTTGTTCACAATCAAAAATATAATCATGAAGAAAATCCTCTTAACCATAGTAGCTACCGCTACACTTCTTACTTCTTGTAAACAAGAAAAAAAAGAAGCGGTTAACACTCCTACTCCAGAAAATATAGAGTTTAATCAGTTACTAAAAGACTATAACGAAGGAAAACTGCAATTAAACCCCGTTAATGCGACTTTTGCGGGTGATAATCGTTTTAACGATCAATTTCCTAATACACTTTCAGACGAATATCAAACGAAAAGCAATGAGTTTTTCAAAAACTACAAAACAAAACTTAGCAATTTTAATGACGCTGACTTAACAGAAAGTCAACAAATGAGTAAAGCTGTGCTTGATTGGGATTGTGATATGGCATTGGCACAAGCTAGTTATAAAAATGACTTATTAATGCCCATTAACCAAATGTGGACAATTAACCTTACTATGGGGCAATTGGCAAGTGGTAGTAGTGCACAACCTTTTAAAACAGTTGAAGATTACGACAATTGGTTAAGCAGATTAGACAAATACAATACCTGGTTACAATCAGCTAAAGAGCGCATGCAAGAAGGAATGAATGAGGGCTATGTATTGCCAAAATCATTAATTAAAAAAGTTATTCCTCAATTTGAAAGTTTAGCTTTCAAAAAAAATCTTAAAAATCATTTATTCTATTCTCCGATAAACGCTTTACCAGCTGATTTTTCTGATGCTGATAAAACTAGACTAACAGAAGCATATACCAATATTTTGAATGATAAATTAATTCCGTCATTCAAAGTTGTGTATGAATTCTTAAAAAATGATTATTTAGCTGCTGGTAGAGAAAGTAGTGGTATTTCTGATATTCCTAATGGAACAGCATACTATCAACACGCTATAAAAAACTACACTACTACCAATATGACTGCTGATGAAATTCATGAGTTAGGGCTGAAAGAAGTTGCTCGAATTTTATCAGAAATGGAAAAAGTAAAAGAGCAAGTAGGTTTTGAAGGAAGTTTAAAAGAATTCTTTGATTTTGTTCGTAACAACAAAGAATTAATGCCATATACAGAGCCGCAACAAATTATTGATAACTTTAATGCGATTCACCAAAAAATGAAGCCACAATTAGAAAAGTTATTTGGTAACAAGCCAAAAACTCCATTTGTGGTAAAGCAAACTGAAAAATTCAGAGAAGCATCAGCAAGTGCTGAATACAACCCTGGTTCGTTAGACGGAACTCGTCCTGGAGTTTTCTATACACCAATTCCTGATGCTACTAAATACAATGTATTTTCTGATGAAGCTTTATTTTTGCATGAGGCTATTCCGGGTCACCATTATCAAATTTCATTAACGCAAGAAAATAAAGACTTACCAGATTTTAGAAAAACTTTATGGTACAGTGCTTATGGTGAAGGTTGGGCATTGTATACTGAAAACTTGGGAAAAGAATTAGGTTTATATACCGATCCTTATCAATACTTCGGAATGTTAGGTATGGAAATGCACCGAGCGATTCGTTTAGTAGTTGATACAGGAATACATGCTAAAGGTTGGAGTCGTGAAAAAGCAATTCAATATTCATTAGATAACGAAGCGGAAGGTGAAGCAAGTATTATCTCTGAAATTGAACGTTACATGGCGAATCCTGGACAAGCATTATCATATAAAATCGGACAATTAAAAATCCGTGAATTACGAGCTAAGGCTAAAAAGGAATTAGGTGATAAATTCGACATTAAAGAATTTCACAATCAAGTTTTAGAAACTGGATGTATTCCTCTAGCGTTGTTAGAAAACAAAATTGATAAATGGATTGCTTCTCAAAAGTAATAATTCAACTTATTACTATTAAAAATCCGCGTTGAATATTCAACGCGGATTTTTTTTTATGAATTTAAATGTTTCGTAAAATGATTTTTCAGAACATAAATCTGAATAAAAATCATTACTGTAAATAAAAAGCTAGTATATAGTACAGTATGTGAAATTGTAAATCCTTCAAAGAAATTAGGAAATTGAATATTCGATAAATAATCCATTTTTATTTCTGGTACTTTCAACCAGTTAAGAGAAGCTCCTTTCGATACATATAAAACACTAACGGCTAATATACTTGCTAACACAAACCATACTTTCTTAGAAATTAATGGTGTTGCTTTGTAAACAGAAGTCTTTTCTTCTTTCAAGATAGTCTCCATAATATTTGCGGTAAAATCTATCGATGGAGTTTCTATCTCTATATCTTTGATATGCTTTTTTGTAAAAGCACTCAACTCTTCTATATGTTTATTTTCTCCCATAATGATTTATCAATTCAGGTTCAACATTTTTCTCTACTATACTCAACAACATTTTTCTAGCCCTATGTAACTTCACTTTTACATTAGATTCTGAAAAATCTGTAATTTCAATGATTTCTTTCAAACTTAATTCTTCAAAATAAAACATCCACAAAATAGAACGTTCTTCCTCTGGCATACTCAACAAACAACTATTTATTACTTGTGCCCGTTCTTTTCGCTCAATTCCCTCTAAAACACTTTCAGTAGATTTTATTTTATTAATCGTAATTTCATCAATAACATCTACACTGTATTGTTCTTTTGTCTTTTTTAAAGCATCTAAACAAGTTCTATAAGCTATCTTATATAGCCATGTAGAAAACTTTGATTCTCCTTTAAACTTACTCAAGCTCTTATATGCTTTTATAAAAGTATCTTGAGAAATTTCTTCAGCTTCCTCTCTACTCTTCACCATTTTTAACGCCAAGGTAAATACCATTGTTTTATACTTTTCTACTAAAAAAGCATAAGCATTTGTATCTCCTTTTAGAATTTTATCTATGTAAGTTTGATCGTTAATAATAGTCATTTTATACTTTGACTGTATCTTGCTCTAAAAGGTTACAACTATTCATCAAAAAAAATGAAAGTTTTCTGTAACCTTTTTTGAAATATAGCTGTCATACCTGTAAACACATTAAAAATAATCATTTTAAATTCAAAAATATGGAAGCAGCAATTGTATTTATGTTCTTATTTGCAGTAATCTTCGGAATCTTTTATTTATTCTATTCAACAAGAAACAAAGAACGTTTAGCATTAATTGAAAAAGGTGTAGATGCCAAAATTTTTATGCAAGGTGAAAAAAAACGTTCAACTTTAACAGGTAGAGTTATTATTTTGAACTTAGCTCTATTAGCTATGGGAATCGGTGTGGGTGTTTTACTAGGAGCTTTATTAAGCTCTCTCTTCGGGTATAGTGGTCCATGGGAAACTCGTCCAACTGACGCCATAGATTCAGAAGTTTTCTTTATTGCTTCTATCTTTTTATGTGCTGGTGGAGCGCTATTAATTGGATTTAATCAAACTAAAAAATTAGACAACGAATAAACTGTCTTTTTTTTAAAAATAAATATCTAAAAGAGAATGAAGTAAATTTCATTCTCTTTTTTGTTTTGTACATTAGTAATATGAATAACAAACCTCATCTATATTTTAAAACTCATATTGAATGGCGATTGTGGTTAATAGAAAACCATAATCAAAGTGACGGAGTACATTTAATTTTGTACAAAATTGATGTTGACATGCCCAGCATGCGTTGGGAAGAAGCTGTTAAAGTAGCTTTATGCTTTGGATGGATTGATAGCACCGTAAAAAGTTTAGGAAATGGAAAAAGACGACAATACTTTTGTCCGAGAAAACCTAAAAGTATATGGAGTGCTTTAAATAAAAAATATATTGAAGAATTAATTGCTGATAATTTAATGCATGCTTCAGGGTTTACTTCTATTAAAATAGCTAAAGAAAATGGCTCTTGGAATGCTTTAGATTCTGTAGAAAATTTAATTATTCCTAAAGACCTACAAACTGAATTTGATAAAAACCCCATTGCTTTTAACAACTATCAAAATTTTGCACCCTCTTACCGAAAAGGTTATTTATATTGGTTACAACAAGCAAAAAGAGAAACTACAAGAACAAAACGACTTCATGAAATTATTCGTTTGTGTGTTATTAATCAAAAATCTAAATGATTTTTAGTATTTTGTTGTCCAATCAATTAACTATATGCAACTAGAATCCCTCGTCAAAAAATTTAAAACCAAAGATGTAAAAGCTTTTGAAAGTTTATACGAAATGTATAATGAGAGTGTACAAGGTATTGTATTTAACATTGTTAGAGAACAAACCATTGCTGAAGAAATCACTCAAGATGTTTTTATAAAAGCATGGAATAATGCCGAATCTTATTCAGAAAAAAAAGGACGTTTCTTTACATGGATTATTAATATTGCCAGAAATGCTGCTATTGATAAAACTCGATCAAAAAATTTTAAGAATAATTCAAGAAACCTTGATGCCGAAATTTTCGTAGATATATTAGAGAATCATGATAGTTTAGACTCTAAAACCGATGCTATTGGTATTAGAAACTTTGTAAGCAAGTTAAAAGAAACTTGTATTAAGGTTATAGAGCTTCTTTACTTTAAGGGGTTCACGCAAAAAGAGGTTTCTGAAAGTTTAGACATTCCCCTTGGAACCGTAAAAACTAGAAACCGAAACTGTATTAACGAATTAAGAATTATGCTTAAATAATGGCTGCAAACAAACACATAGAATCTGGAATTTTAGAACTATACATAGCTGGAGCACTTTCTGAAAAAGAAAACGAGCAAGTATATCGTTTAATAATGGAGTACCCAGAAATTTTAGAAGAAGTAAAAGAAATTGAAAAATCAATTGCTACTCTTACTTCTCACGTTGCTCCTAAAAATGTTAAAGGATCTTTTAAAGACATTTTAATTCAAATGTTACAAGAAAAAGAAGATTCGGCAAAAGTTGTTGCTTTAAAAACTTCAAAAAGAAATTGGGTTACCTACACAGGTTGGGCAGCAGCTCTAGTTGTAGGTAGTACCTTAATCTTGTCTTTAAACAAAAATGCTAATTTACAAGGGCAAATAGAGAGTATTAATGAAGCTAAAGAACAGTTTGAAATTCAACTAGATAAAACAAATTCTAATTTAGCTGAAAACAAAAAACTTTTAGCCGTAATAAGAAGTAAAGATATAGTTACAGTTCCATTACAAGGTCAAAAAGTATATCCTGAAGCTTATGCAAAAGTATATTGGAATAAAGACTCTAAAAATATTTACTTAGATGTTCAAGGGTTACCTGATCCACCAGAAGGAAAGGTATACCAAGTATGGTCTTTAAAACTCGATCCTTTATCTCCAACTAGCCTTGGTACCCTAGATGACTTTGCAACAAATGAAAATAAGGTATTCACTATAAATAACCCGAACGATTCACAGGCATTCGGGATTACCTTAGAACCTGCCGGCGGTAGTAAAACACCTACCCTTGACCAATTATACACTTTAGGTGCCGTATAAGATTCTTTAAATTTATAAATGAATATAGCCGCTTTTGCGGCTATATTTTGTTGTCATTCATCCTTCAAAAATGACAACTTTACATGAAATTCCCCTAATAACATTTATATTAAAAAGTATAACGTATTGATGCTTTTACTGAAAAAGGCGTCCCAGGAGTAAAATGGATTTCTTCAACTGGATTTGGTTCATTTTGTAACCTCGATTCTGTAGCAAACTGTGTTTCGTTCCAAACTACATCAAAAAGATTTTCTAAAGCTACGCCTACTGTTATATTATTCATTTTATAACTAACATTTGCATCTGTAACAAAATAACCTTCTGCAACTATTGAATTATCTTCATTTGCGGGTCTGTCTCCTATGTACCTGTAATTTATTCCTCCTGAAAAGTTCTTATAACTATTTACTGATAATCCTCCTGTTACTGTTATTTTAGGCGCTAAAGGAATATAGTTTTCACCTGACAAAGCATTAACACTTTCTGCTTTGGTATAAGTAGCATCGCTATCAAAATATAACCAATCTGTTAACTGATATCTAAGACCTAAATCGATACCATAACGTTGTGATTCTCCTGAAGGTTCTACAATACCTGCATCTCCAACATATACCAACTCGTCTTCTGATAACAAGTACCATAATGCTGTATTAATAGCTATTCTTGAAGTAGGCTTCCAAACAGTTCCAAAATCAACACCATAAGCTCTTGGTAATGTTTTTCTATTAGGTTGTGTCGCCACTACCCTTGTATCATTTGAGTGAAATCCTATTCCTGATTTTAAAAACCATTGAATTTTAGCATTTGGAGTATAGATTACATTAATTTTAGGATTTACAACCACTTGCGATTCAGAAAACGTTTTATACTCGTCTAATAAATAGTCATTGTAATTAAACTTTAAATAATCTAAACGTAATGCAGGAGCTACCATAAACTTACCAAATTCAAATTCACTATACACAAAAGCGTAATAGTTGGTTTGATTTACCTTTCCTAATTGAATTTGGTCTAATACTTCTTTTCTTTGAAGTGTATGCGATAACTCTAAATTATCTACGATATCAGCACGCAAACCTGTTCCAAAAGTTAACTCTACAGGTGTATTTGATAATTGTGTTTTCTTTTTAAACTGTGTATTAAACCCGAAAACATCTCTGTTTTCAGTTTGTTTTATTTGATCTCCATTTACAGGATCTTCTAAAAAGAAGGTAAAGTTTGAAAATAAATTGAAGTTATAGTTTGAATAGAAAACATTTGAAGTTACACTAACATCATTCTTTAAAACTTTTGAGTGTTCTAAATTTATATTTGTTCGTGATGTGGTTCCTCCTTCAGTATCATCAATTGAACCAAAACGAGTAATATTTCCATTATCAACTTCTCTTTGTGGTATTTGCCCAGAAGCATCCCATTTACTCGTAAAATGAGATGCTGATAATGATAAACTACTATTATCTTTTAAAAAGGTTCTATATTTTGTAAAAATATTAATTCGGCTAAAATTCTGAGGAGACTCTACAAAACCATCTGTTTCTAAATACTCAATAGCTACATAGGCATTGTCGGTACTGTTTTTATCTAACAAATTAAACATTCCTAAGGTTCTAAAGGTATTAAACTGACCTACTCCCACTTCAACTCTACTGTTTTGCAAATATGTTTTTGTTTTAAAATCTACATAACCTGCTGTATTAAAGTCTCCTTTACTAGCGTAATAAGGTCCTTTTCCGAAGTTAATTTTTTCAATGGTTTCAGGAATTATAAAGTGTAAATCACTATACCCTTGTCCGTGTGCATGAGAAACCATATTTACAGGAGTGCCATCTACTGATAATGCAATATCGGTACCATGATCTATATCAAAACCTCTTAAAAATATTTGTTCTGCTTTTCCTCCTCCTGCATGCTGCCCTATAAAAAGCCCTGGTACTCTTTGTAAAATTTGTTGAGATGAACTTACTGGCTTTTTATCTAAATCAACTCTTACAATTGTTTGTAATGGATCTTTTTTGTTAGTCAAGACCATTTCATCTAATAAGAAGTTTTTCATCTCTAAAACAATTGTATTTATGGTTTTAAAGTTGCTTTCGTTAAGTTGTAGTCTAACTTTTTCGTACCCTAAAATTCCAAACTCAATAACATCCCCTTCTTTAGAATTATCTAAAATAAATTCTCCGCTTACTTTTGTATGTGTATGGCTATTACTGGTCATGTTATATACATACACATTCTCTAAAGGTTTTTTATTGGCATTTAATACCTTTCCTTTAAATTGTTGTGAAAATACATGGTAGCTACCTAGCAGTAATGCTAAAAATAAAATCTTTGCTTTCAAAATACTGACGTTTAATTATATACTTAGAATCTTTTTTGCCATTAATGGACCTAATTCAAAAGAGCTTTCTAATAACTCTTCTTTTAAAGCCATAGCTTTATCTTTAATTCCATTTGCTTTGTAAATCTCAGCTATATGATATTGCACTTCGGGTTCGAAAGTTTTACCTACAACATGTGCATTAATTACTTCTAAAGCTTTTTTAAAATCTTTATTTTTGTAATAATACCAAGCTAATAAATCGTAAGATTGTGGTGTAGGTCTACTCTCTATTTCTTTTTCTATATATGGTAATGCATTTGCTGTATCATTAAGTTCTTCTAAATACAACTTAGCTAAATGCTGGTTATACATCACGCCATATAAGCTATTTTTTACAGCCGATAAATATACCTCTATATTACTTTCTTTTATCGTTAAATTATTCTTAAACTCAGCTATTTCTGCCTTTAACAAATAGTAGTCTGGTGAAGAATGTTCGTCGCTTATTATATCTAAAATTCGTAGTGCTTCATCTGGGTTTTTATCATGAGAATACACTATCCAAGCAATGCCTTTTTTGGCATATGCATTACTGTTATCCAGCTCTAATGCTTTTAAGTATAAATTATAAGAGTCTTTTATTTGTCCGTTATGTCCATAGAAGTCAGCCAAATTGGTATAACTCCAAGCTTTTAATTCTTTATTATTAGCTTCTTCTGCTTTTTTCATGGCCCTTTTCATAAAGCGAATAGCAGAAGTTAAATCTCCTTTATAATCATGCCATTTAGAGACTCTTATTAAATAATCAAAGTCAGAATAATTTTCAATTTTTGTTAAGTATTCTAAAGCTTTATTGGGTTCTCCTAACTCTAAATAAACATCAAACAGCATTTTTTGAGTAGCATTTAAATTCTCTCCATTTATTGCTGCTTTTTTTAATAGTTCTAATGACTCTTTAAATCGATGTTGTGAGATATAATTCCTAGCTAAAGATCGTAAATGTGAAGCTTTCGCATAATTTGTTTTTTGATTAATTTGTAGTAACTTTTTCTCAGCCTCTATCAAGTAAGAAATATTTCCTTTTTCTGAGAAAAGTAATGTATTAGCTTTAGCTATTTTACTTAAATATGGGTATTGTGTTGGCTGATTATTTAGCTTTTTTTGCCAAAAATCTAGTTCTTTTTGTACTAACGATTCAGAAGTTTTTATTGTATTATCTAAATACTTATTATACTCTTCTTTGTTAGCTATTTTAGTTGTTTTTGAAGTTGAACAACTTAATATAACACTACTTAAAATAGCACATATAATTATCTTAATAGTTTTCATTTTAGAAGGAATTTAGTTAGTAATTTGTTTAAAAATTGGTTGCTAAAAAGCAACCAATTTTAACTCCAGTAGGTTTAGTCATCTCGTTTTACCAAGGACTTGCTAAATATGGGAATGATGTTAAGAAGTCTTTATCATTCGCATCTACATGATCATCTGATAATGTTGGATTTTCAGAAAAGTCTTCTCCTCCAAAAATCAATAATAATTCAACTGTAATTACATCATCTGCTAAAGCTCTACCTGTCAACACATTAGTGCCATCATAAAAAGTTGTTGTACCATCTAATGAAACAGTTAAAACATCAGTAGCTAAAACACTTGCAAAAGTTGCAGCATCTAAACCTAATGCATTAGCATCTCCTTCATTTGCATATGCTGGACTTAAAGCTTTTAAATTCGTTTCAAACATTGTAGCAAAATTTGCTCCTTGCTCAGATGGTATTGTTACGTTAAATGCATCCTTCATATCACTATTTACAAAAACTGTGTTTACTGCTGGTCTCCCCATTTGGTCTTTCTGCATATAAGTTCCTGAAAAATCAATAGAAGCCATTGGTGGTATATTGTTATCATCATCACTACAACTTGCTAAGGCAAAAATTGATAGGATTGAAATTGCTAAGATTTTTATATTGTTAAGTTTCATGTCTTTTATTTTTAAAGTTGATTGTTTTTACTGCTTCGTTTTGGTTTCTACCCAAGTATTAATAGTCCCTGTGCCTCCAATCATAGATTTTGGCACTTCCACTACAACTGATAATACATTAGTACCTGCAAATGTGTCTGCCCCTGGATCGTTAAAACCACCTGCATTTCCTGCTATAATTTCACCATATTGAGCAAAATCCATAAAGAAAGGATCGTCTCTAGGTCCTGCAAAAAATTGCATACCTCCTTTGCTGCCAATAATAGCACTCGATCCATAAGGAGTTATAGAAACCCCATACTCTGATCCATCTTGTGGCAACATACTACTTAAACCAGTAGTTGATGGATTGTATGGACCAAAAAAGTACATTTTCCCGTCTCTTGGAATTGCTTGAATTACCAAATCCTCAACTTTATCGTCGTTATTATCAATATTAAATTCAATTAATACATTTTCATCAAAACTTGCTGATGCAGTAGCTGATGGACTTAATAAACCTTGAATATTGGCTACAAATACAAGATTCTCTGTATTTTCTCCTTGGAAAGCATAAAAGTCTGTTATATCACTTGAGCCTCCTGTTACATCTGGAGCATCTATATGATCTGCTGCTAATAACACCAGCCCTATTAATGCTAAAGCACTTGCTCCAATAATTAGTTTCATTTTTTTCATGATTGTAAATTTTTAATGATTAATTACTTATTCATCCTTACTTACGAGAAAACAACTTGCATGGTTTTTATTTTTTCAATATTTTTTCAAAAAAAATCATGAGCTTACAATTTTAAAGGGCTATAGCTATTATTTTTTCTTTTAAAACTTTATTTGATTTTCTACTTTTTGAAAATGAATACTTATTTTTGAATACTATGGGTACAATTTTAATTACAGGTGGAACAGGTTTAATTGGAAAAGAATTAACCAAAAAGCTAACTGATAAAGGATATGCTGTTAATATTCTTACCCGTAGTCCTAAAAATGAAAATGAATATAGTTGGAATGTAAAAGATAATTTTATTGATAAAAATGCTTTTACCAATGTTACTCATATTATTCACTTGGCTGGAGCAGGGATTACTGATAAACGTTGGACAAATAACCGTAAAAAAGAACTCATTGATAGCCGTGTAAAAACAACCAACCTACTATTTGAAAAAGTAAAAAAACACCAAGTTCCTATAAAAAGTTTCATTTCTGCATCTGGTATCGGATATTACGGTGCTGTTACTTCTGATATAGTTTTTTCAGAAGAAGATAAACCTAAAAATGATTTCATATCAAAGATTTGTGTAAAATGGGAAGATGCTGCTCTTAAATTTGAGCAATTGAATATTCCTGTAACAATTTTAAGAACTGGAGTAGTACTTTCTAAACAAGATGGAGCATTACAAAAAATGAATACACCTTTATTTTTATCTGTCTTAGGTGAAGGAAAACAATACATGCCTTGGATTCATATTGACGATTTATGTGAACTTTATACGAAAGCTATTGAGGACACTAATTTTAAAGGAATATTTAATGCAGTGGCTCCAGAACATCAAACCAATGAAAGTTTTACTAGAGCACTGTCTGTAGTTTTAAAAAAGCCTATGCTTCCCTTCAACGCTCCATCATTTGTTTTAAAAACAGCTTTAGGTGAGATGGCCTACATTTTATTAAATGGAAGTAGAGTTTCTTCAAAAAAAACAGCTAAATTTTATACTTTTATGTATCCTGATTTAAATTCAGCTCTTTATAACATATATGAAAATAGACGATAAGTTAAAAAATCCTGTTTGGTATTCGTTGTGTGAAACACATCAAAAATTTGTTATTAATTATGATGATGTAAAATTTTACGATCCTAAAATTTGTCCTTTTGGAGCTTTTACAGATGGCTCTAAAACAGCTACAGCTCTAAATGAATATGCTAAGCTAACAGATAAATTCTTTTTAGTTTCTGAAAACGAAACTCCAACCTATGATAGTCGTTTTATTACATTAGATAAAAAAATAGAAGGTTGTCAAATGGTTCTTGATAATTTGGTAGAACTAGAGATTTCAGAAGAAATTGTTCAACTAACCGAAAATCACGTTGATGAAATTTATAATCTAATATGGTTAGTAATGCCTGGGTATTATAAAAAAAGAACTTTTGATATGGGGAAATACTTTGGTGTTTTTAAAGACAATCAACTCGTGGCCATTACTGGGCAGCGTATGCAAACAGATGATTTTATTGAAGTAAGTGCCGTAGTTACCCATCCTAACTATACTAGAAAAGGATTAGCAAAGCAACTCACTCATTTTGTTACTCAAGAAATTATCAAAGATGGAAAGCACCCTATTTTACATACCACTAAAGGAAATCCTGCTATTGGACTTTATGAAAAATTAGGATATCGTCTTACTAGAGATATGAATTGGTGGTACTATCATTCAACTCAAATCTAACTAGTAATTTATTTTACCACAGATGATTTTAATTCAATATCAGAAGTCTCCCATACTTCATTAAATCTGTTTTCCGTTTCTTCTTGATTGGTTACATCACCTAATTTTGAGTAGGCTATACTTAATCCCTTTAGCGCCCAACCATTTTTAGGAAGATTTTTTAAATCTTGAGTATATGTATTTACCGCATCCTGATATTTCCCAGCATCTAATTGTACTGCTCCTAAATGATGTCTGACAGAAAAAAACCAATCAGGTGGCTCATTATAATTTAATGCATCTTCAATAGCAACAGCTTCTTTCAACAGAATAATACTTTGTTCATAGTTTTTTTCTTGTGAAAGTATTGTTGCTTTAAGCACTTTACTTGCTATTTGTACAAGTTCATAGACTGAGTTAATCTCCCAAATAGTAATTTCTCTCAACTCTTCTTTTGAGGCTATTTCATCTAAAGCTTGAAGTTCACTTTTAGCAGCTTTGATATTTCCTTTACCTACATTAGCCATTCCTTTGGCATAATGTAATACTGCAGTCGGGTAATCCAATTCGGGAACTTCATTTTCTATCGTAAGTATATCATCCCACTTACCAAATTTTACATAAATATAGTAAGGTATCGTGTAGTAATGCTGAATAGTCCCCCAACCTGGTTCCTTCATTAATTGTTTATTGGTATTTCTTTGTAGAGCTTCAGCAGCATAAAACGCCCATTTACTGCTTCCTTCTAAAGTAGCTGTAGCTGACATGAAATGTTGGTTGTGCGGATAGTATGCCAAAGGATATGCTCCTTGTGCATTACATGCTGTTACATATGCACTATCTACCTTTATAGATTGTAAATTAGCTAACGTTCCTTTATGATAATCACCTGTTCTAATATACACATGAGAAGGCATGTGCACTAAATGACCTGCATTAGGTACAAGTCCTTTATCAAATAATTCAGCACTTATCAATGCTCTTTCAGGTGCATTTGACGCTTCCACCGCATGAATGTAAAAATGATGCGCCCCAGGATGCTTAGGGTGTTTCTTTATAACACTCTCTATAGTGTTAATAATTTCTGGAGTCCATTCTTTATCTTTACCTTTTTTATCTTGTAAGTCCCACGGATGTAGATTCATTAACGATTCTGCATAAAGCACCCCTATTTCAGAATCGTTAGGATATTTATCATATAATACCTTCATAGCATTCGCATATGCCTCATCTAATGAACGACGATTGTCTACAATACTATCTATATACCTTTTAGAAAGAGCCTCAATAAGATCTCTTTCTTTTTCGGTTGCATTATCTTTTGACAGTTTTATCGCCTCCTGAATAGCTTTATAGGCACGTTCATAGTTATCACTTTCCATACCTGCATTATAATTAGGACCTAGTACATAAGCATAGCCCCAAAAAGCCATAGCACAGTTAGGATCGAGCTTGGTAGCATAATAAAAAGAACGGGCGGCTTCAGCATGATTAAAACCATAGGCTAAGATTAAACCTTGATTAAAATATCTTTGAACCAACGAATCATTAGTAGATATAGAATAATATAAATCTCCAAGATTTTCAAACAAAGGAGCTTTATTATTGTTATTATTATACCAATCTTTGTCTGATGTAATTGGAACGCACACTCTCGTAGAAGTGATTAAATCTTTTTCTTTCTTTTTATTTGAATTTTGACACCCAAACAAAAAAATAAGCAATACAGTTATTACAATAGAATATTTCATACCCCTTTTTTGTTAATTACAGCACAATAAATTTTTAAGTATCTTACTTATAAAAAATAAAAGCTCAGGAAAATTCCTGAGCTTTTACCTACTACTTGGTTAGTTCTGGCACAGAGGTATAAATATAATCTCCATGTTTACCTGTAAAATATTTTCTCATTTTTTTACCAAACTCTTTTCTTTTAGCCTCATCTGACCAATGTTCTTTAAATAGCTCTGTACTTCTTTTACCTATATTATCCAAATCTCCCATTGAATCAACCACATAAACTCGAACATAATCAGTTTTATCTGACCCCCAAGCATGAGCGTGTTGATAAAACCCTTTTATAAGTTCATTCTTATTAATTACATTATCAATATACTCTTTAGATAAGGCTTCAAACTCTTCTTTAGAACCATCTTCAGGAAAAGCGAAATGTCCTTTTACTACTAACCATATTGTTTCCTTATCTGAAGGAGGAAAGGGTTTCATCCCTGGAATAGGTACATAAATTTCATCCGAATGAGTAGCTGCGTAATATGCATCTTTCTCCTTAAAATACTCTTTTCTTTTATCCTTATCTGGCCATGCTTCTTTAATAAGCTCTCCACTTCTTTCAGATGCTTTATCTATATCTTCCCATGAAGCATAGGTGCTTACAAAAATTATTTCAGTATTGTCTGGTGTAAAACGATGAGTGAAGACTAATGATTTGAGAATAAATTCATTCTTTTTAACAACTTTTTCTAAAAATTCTTTTTCTGTAGCAATCCATTTTCCTTTATCAAAGTTTTCATAGTTCATGTTCCAATGTCCTGTTGTTACTGTAATGTACTTTGGCTGTACATCTTCTGTTTGAGAAAAGGTAGTAATTGGAAATACCATTAATAGTAAAAGACCTATTAATAGTTTAAGTTTTACTGTTTTCATAATAATAAAGTTTTAGTTATGATAAAAAATATTTTATAGGGAATTTGTTTAAAAAGTATAACAAACCATCCCCCCCTGGTATGAGAAGTATAAATAAGAGGTTAGCAAAGTTACAAAAACATAACACACTAAATTAAAGTGTTTTAACTGTTTTTTAAGCAAAAAAAAGCTCAGGTAATCCTGAGCTTTTGACTTTATTATAATTTTTATGATCTAATTCTTAAACTGATTAACTACCATATTCGTTGTTAAATCTTGACCTTGTATTTTCATTGTCATATTAATTTTAGACTCAGTCAGTATACCTGATTTTCTGTCTATATCTATAGACCCTGTAATGTTTCCATCTGCAACTCCAGAAACTTTTCCGCTAACATCTAACAAAACATTTTTAGAAGATATAGATTTAACTTTATAAGTGAAGTCTAAACTCATACCATCCTTATTTTTATTCATTGTCCAAGTATCACCTACTGCAACTGCATTTTCAGGGTACACAACACTATTTGACTGATCAGTAATTTTTTCAGCACCCTGAAAATTTGGTTCTGCCTTTGTTTCTAATATAGTTCCCATTCTATCTCCCTTCATAAAAATGGTAGCTTCTAACATAGGCTTCATCTGAGACTTCATCATTTTTCCTGTATCATCTAATTCTTCTTCTTTCTTAGTCGAATCATATGACACTTGCATAGCACCTTGCTTCATATCCATCGCCATTTTAGTATATTTTGCAGTACTTTCATAAGTATCATCTGAAACATTGGTTATATCATATTTCATTTGAATATTCATATCATTAGTCATTACTCCCATTCCCATTACTTGAGCCATCTTCATATTCATAGTATATGAGTCTCCTTTTTCATAATTTAAACGAAGTAATACTTTCTCTTGTGCCAATGTTATTGTTGACACAAATAATAATAAAGCAATAATTTTTTTAGTCATTTTTTGTCAGATTTTAATTTTTAACGAATTTAAACAAATAAAAACACAAAAATTCTCAATTCCTATTTTGATTCTATTTTTTTTTTAGCCACATTTGAAGAACTATAACTTAATCATGAAAACTACATTTAATATAAAAAACGATATTTCAATGCTTTACAATAGAGCAAGTCTTACCAATGAAGAACTAATTAAGCTTTATAAACAAATGCTTCTACCTAGACTAATAGAAGAAAAGATGTTAATTCTATTACGACAGGGTAAAATATCAAAGTGGTTTAGCGGTATCGGACAAGAAGCAATTTCTGTAGGAGTCACTTCTGCTCTAACCCATGATGAGTACATTTTACCTATGCATAGAAATTTAGGTGTTTTTACAACTCGAGAAATTCCTTTATATCGCTTATTTTCTCAATGGCAAGGAAAAGCTAATGGGTTTACCAAAGGAAGAGATCGTAGCTTTCACTTTGGAACTCAAGAGTACAAAATAGTCGGAATGATTTCTCATTTAGGTCCTCAATTAGGGATTGCTGATGGAATTGCCTTAGCGAACAAACTTAGAAAAGATAAAAAAGCTTGTGCTGTTTTTACTGGCGATGGTGGTACAAGTGAGGGAGATTTCCACGAAGCATTAAATGTTGCTTCGGTATGGAATTTACCTGTTTTATTCTGTGTTGAAAATAACGGATATGGGCTTTCCACTCCAACTTCAGAACAGTATAATTGTGAGCATATTGCCGATAGAGGAATTGGGTACGGAATGGAATCTCATATTATCGATGGAAACAATATCTTGGAAGTTTACACGAAAGTTTCTGAACTAGCAGAAAGTATTCGAGAAAACCCAAGACCTATTTTGTTAGAATTTAAGACATTTAGAATGCGCGGGCATGAAGAAGCCAGTGGTACTAAATATGTACCTGATCAATTGATGGAAGAATGGGCTGTAAAAGACCCTATTGATAATTACAGAAATTTCCTTATTGAAGAGAAAATACTCACACCTGAAGAAGATGAGAAATTCAAAGACGAATTCAAAAATACAATTCAAGAGCACCTCAATGCTACTTTTGAAGAAGCTCCTATTACTTCCTCAATCGAAAACGAATTGAATGATGTGTATAAAATTTCTTCTCCTACTACTATAGCACCTAATTCAACTACGCAAAATATTCGCTTAATAGACGCCATTTCAGAAGGTTTAAGGCAATCTATGGAACGTTATGACGATTTAGTTGTTATGGGGCAAGATGTTGCTGAATATGGTGGTGTATTTAAAATTACTGAAGGTTTTATAGAAGCTTTTGGAAAAGATAGAGTTCGTAATACTCCTATCTGTGAATCTGCTATTGTTTCTCTTGCTTACGGATTGGTTGTAAACGGAATGAAAGCGGTTATGGAAATGCAATTTGCCGATTTTGTTTCAACAGGATTTAACCCTATTGTCAATTTATTAGCCAAATCACATTATCGTTGGAATCAAGAAGCCGATGTAGTAATACGAATGCCTTGTGGTGCTGGTGTTGGTGCTGGACCGTTTCATTCTCAGACTAATGAAGCTTGGTTTACCAAAACTCCAGGATTAAAAGTTATTTACCCCGCCTTTCCGTATGATGCGAAAGGATTATTAACAGCTGCAATTAATGACCTCAACCCTGTATTGTTTTTTGAACACAAAGGTTTATATAGAAGTACCTATCAAGAAGTTCCTACCGATTATTATACTTTACCTTTAGGTAAAGCTTCCCTTTTAAAAGAAGGAAATGAGGTTACTATTATTAGTTTTGGTGCTGCAGTACATTGGGCTTTAGAAACATTAGAACAAGTATCTGTATCGGCAGATCTAATTGATTTACGAAGCTTACAGCCTTTGGATACTGAAACTATATACAATTCAGTTAAAAAGACGGGTAAAGTAATTATTTTACAAGAAGATTCTTTATTCGGAAGTGTTTCTAGTGATATTTCCTCACTTATTATGGAAAACTGTTTTGAGTACTTAGACGCTCCCGTAAAAAGAGTTGCAAGTATTGAAACACCTATCCCTTTCGCAGGAAATTTAGAAAAAGAATACTTACCCAAGAATCGTTTTAAAGAAGAACTTTTACAATTAATAGCTTATTAATAAAAAAAGCTCACTAAAAAGTGAGCTTTTTTTATTTCTATGTTCTTATTAAAAATCTTGATTTACATTCCAAGACTCTAAAATTTCTTTAAATGTTTTGATAAACATACCACCTAAAGCTCCGTTCACTACTCTGTGATCGTAAGAATGTGATACTATCATTTTATGACGGATTCCGATGAAATCTCCTTCTGGTGTTTCAACAACCGAAGGCATTTTTCTAATAGCTCCTAAAGCTAAAATTGCCACTTGTGGTTGGTTAATAATTGGAGTTCCCATGATTGAACCAAAACCTCCTACATTCGTTACTGTATATGTACCTCCTTGAATTTCGTCTGGTTTTAATTTATTAGCTCTCGATCTGTTTGCTAAATCATTTACTTGCTTAGTCATTCCAACTAAACTTAATTGATCTGCATTTTTAATTACAGGAACAATTAAATTACCATCTGGTAAGGCAGCAGCCATTCCTAAGTTGATATTTCCTCTTTGGATTATTTTATCTCCATCAACTGAAATATTGATTAATGGGTGCTTTTTAATTGTTTGCGCTACAGCTTGCATAAAGATTGGGGTAAAAGTTAACTTCTCTCCTTCTCTTTTAAAATATGCATCTTTTACTTTATTTCTCCAGTTTACGATATTGGTAACATCTATTTCTATAAAAGATTGAACATGCGCTGATGTTTGCACAGAGTCAACCATATGTTTAGCTATCAATTTACCCATTCGACTCATTTCAATTACTTGATCTTGTCCTCCTAAGGTAATAGGTGTTGATACTACTTTTTCAGCAGGAGCTGCTTTTACAGAAGTTGCTACAGGCTTTTCAGCTACTTTTGGCTGACTTCCTCTGTTTTCTATATACGATAAAATATCATTTTTAGTAACTCTTCCTTCTTTTCCAGTTCCTTGAATAGTTTCTAACTCTTCAGCAGAAATTCCTTCTGTTTGAGCAATACTTTTAACTAATGGTGAATAAAAACGATCACTTGCAGAAGTGTCAAACGTGGTAGTAGTAGTTTCTTTAGCTGTTTCTATTGTTTTTTCTACAGCTGCTACTGCTGCAGGTTGTGCTTCTTCTTTTTTTGGTGCTTCAGTTGCTGCTCCTTCTCCGCCTTCTGTTTCTATAATTGCGATGGTTTCTCCTACTTGTACAACAGCATCTTTTTCGAATAAGATTTCAACTAAGGTTCCTTCAACTTCACTAGGTACTTCACTATCCACTTTATCAGTAGCTACTTCAACAACGGTATCATCTATATCAATAGTTTCTCCAACTTCTTTTACCCAAGAAGTAATTGTCGCTTCTGCAACACTTTCGCCCATTTTAGGCAACTTCAATTCGTATCTAGCCATAGTGTGTATATTTTTAATGCTTGCGAAGTTACTAAAAAGCAACGATTTTTTCATGGTTTTATCCATTAATTATTTCTCATTTCTTTCTTTTTAAATTAAATTATCCTCAACACACTCCTTAAAAAACACACTCAAATTACAATTATCACCACAAAACACACATATTCTTACGAATTACCCAATCATGAAGTAAAGTTTTATTTATCAATACAAAATTCTATTTTTGAAGCCTTTAACCTAAATTAAAATTATTGAGTACTATAGATTAACTATTTGATTTTTTTGTTCTACAACAACAAAAAAGACAAAACACTATCTGCTTTGTCTTTTTCTCTATCTTATATCTATAAAAAGTTTACACCCAATTTTTAGGTTTTGCCAACACCACTAACAATTTTGCTTCTTCTGAGCCTTCTTCTGGGTGGTGGTTGTATTTCCATTGTACAGTAGGCGGTAAACTCATTAAAATACTTTCGATACGTCCGTTGGTTTTCAATCCAAATAATGTTCCTCTATCATGTACCAAATTGAACTCTACATAGCGACCACGACGCACTTCTTGCCAATCTTTATGTTCCTGAGTATATTCCATATCTTTTCTTCTCTCAACAATAGGTGCATATGAGTTTAAAAAGCTATTTCCTACTTCGGTAACAAAATCATATCGATCTTGCATTGAGAACTCTTCTGTTTCTTTTAAATAATCAAAGAATAAACCTCCTAAACCACGGGCTTCATTTCGGTGTGCATTCCAAAAATAGTTATCACAAGTTTCTTTATATTTCGGATAAAAATCAGGATGATGTTTGTCGCAAGCTTCTTTACAAACCGAATGAAAATGCACTGCATCCTCTTCAAATAAGTAATATGGAGTTAAATCTTGTCCGCCTCCAAACCACTGAGTAACAATATTTCCTTCTCCATCATACATTTCAAAATAACGCCAGTTGGCATGTACTGTTGGCACAAACGGATTCTTAGGATGAATTACTAAACTTAATCCACAAGCAAAGAAATCACCACTTTCTACACCGAATTGTTTTCTTAACACCTCTGGTAATTCACCAAAAACTTTAGATATATTTACGCCTCCTTTTTCAAAAATATTTCCATTTTCAATTACACGAGTTCTACCTCCTCCACCTTCGGCACGCTTCCATACATCTTCTTGAAATTTCGCTTTACCATCGACTTCTTCTAGTTTTGATGTTATCGTGTCTTGTAATTGTTGAATATAGGCGTAAAATTGTTCTTTCATCTTAATTTCTATTGAAGTGCAAAAGTACTTATTCTGGTAATTTTTTTAATTGAATTTTTTTAATAGTTTCAGTAGTTGCTGCCGTAACTGATAATGGTAACACTAGGATGACTCCAATTATAGGAATTAATAAAAAAAGTATAAACACTATTCCGTTTCCTATTGCTAAACCTTTATTTTGTTTTACAAAACGGATGCTTTCTCTATACTTAAAATGACGTTCAAGTGTATAATCCATATTACCAAAACCTGCATAATACGCCTGCATCAAAAACAACAGTATTGTTGAAATGATTCCTATAACAGGAATAAACCCTAATAATATGATAGGAATAGTTAATAGTAATTCTTTTGTTAAGTTTCTTACGTTAATTCGTATCCCCCTAATTAATTGCTCTCGAAAAGAGGTAATTCGGTACGTGTGGCCTTTACCTCTTAAATGATCTTCAATTTTTTCTGAAACTGGACTCATAAAAGGTGCTGACAACGCCATTACAATATGTTTATATAACACCAAGCCAATCACAACAATTAGTAATCCACTTATAAAAGTACTAATTATCTCAAACGTTTGTCTACCAAATTCCCATTTCCAAAAATTGGCTACGTAGTGACCAATGTTGTCTGAAAACATATACGCCATAAACCCCACAAACACTGCCGTTAGTAGGCTTATAAACATTGGAATGATAAAATACTTCCATAGCTTTAATTTAGAAATCAATCCAAAAGCTCCAAAATAAGCTTGAATTCCTTTTACAATATTTTGTATCATCTATTTTTTTTGTGAAAATAAAAAACCTCTTTCGATTAAGAAAGAGGTCTTAAAAAATATTACTTTTTAATTACTTCAAAATTGGAGCTAAAAAATCTTCAAAATTCTTTGTATTGATTTCATTCACTTCATCCCAACCAACTTCTTTTGTTGGAGTAACTGCTCCTCTTTTTACATTTATAAATTGCTTGTCTTTATCTATTAAATAAGCTGTAGGATAATCTAATTTGTGTACAAAACCACTAACATCTAAATATCCTTTTTGAACTTTATCTATATCTCTCGCAGGTACTAATTTTATTCTCTTATCTAACTTCTCTGCCATTCTTTTCACCTTATCTTCCTTATCCCAAAAAACCATGATAAACTCTAACTTACCATGATATTTTTCTACCATTGCATTTAAGGCTGGTACATCTCCCCAACAAGGAGCTGACCAAGTAGCATTAGTAATTAGCACAATTGGTTTGTTAATCTTGTCTGTGCTTACCGTTTTACTATCTATCGTAGTAAAGTTATAATTTAATAAATAAGAGCCTTTAATGCACTTATCAATCAAATCTTCTGCACTTTCTTCACCGCAATTGTTTACTGCAAAATTGTAATACGTTTTATTTTGTGCGAAAGTAACGGTAGTTAAAAAACACATCAAAACAAAAAATAGTTTCTTCATTTTTAATTATTTAAAGGGGTTATCTGTCGGCTTTATACTCCTTTACCGCATCTATAAATGCTTGTGCATTTTCGAGCGGAATGTTGGGTAAAATTCCATGCCCCAAGTTAACAATATATTTGTCTTTACCAAACTCATTAATCATTTGGTTTACCATCTTTTTTATTTCAGCAGGTGGAGACAGCAATCGCGAAGGGTCAAAATTACCTTGTAAGGTAATATTACCTCCTGTTAAATAACGTGCATTTCTTGCTGAACATGTCCAATCGACTCCTAAAGCTGAGGCATTTGATTGTGCCATTTCGTGTAAGGCAAACCAACACCCTTTACCAAAAGCGATTACTGGAGCGTCATCTTTTAATGCTTCAATTATCTGATTGATATATTGCCATGAAAACTCTTGATAATCGGTTGGAGATAACATTCCTCCCCAAGAATCAAAAACTTGTACTGCATTTACACCTGCTTCAACTTTTGCTTTTAAATAAGCAATTGTGGTATCTGTTATCTTCTGAAGCAATTCGTGTGCCAAAACTGGTTGTGTAAAACAAAATTCTTTTGCTTTATCAAAATTCTTAGACCCTTGCCCTTGTACAACATAGCACAAAATAGTCCACGGAGAACCTGCAAAACCAATTAATGGAATTTCATCATTCAACTTTTCTTTGGTTGCTTTAATAGCATCCATTACATATCCTAATTCTTCATGTACATCAGGTATGATAACACTATCTAATCCTTTTTTATCTCTTACTGGGTTTGGTAAATACGGACCAAAATTAGGTTTCATTTCCACCTCAATATTCATTGCTTGTGGAATTACTAAAATATCTGAAAATAAAATAGCAGCATCCATTCCGTATCTACGGATAGGCTGTACTGTAATTTCAGAAGCTAATTCTGGAATTCTACAACGTGTAAAGAAATCGTACTTTTCACGTAATTCCATAAATTCTGGCAAATATCTTCCTGCCTGACGCATCATCCATACTGGTGGACGATCTACAGTTTCTCCTTTTAACGCTCTTAAAAATAAATCGTTTTTTATCATATTTCTTCTACGTCATTGCGAACAGAGTGAAGCAATCTTATACTAACTTCGCCACACTTTCTTGTAATGACAATTTATTTATTCTACATTTTTGATACTGCTTCCATCGACTTATCAATGGCATTTGTTATCTTTTGGATATCCTTTTCGGTTAATGCTGATGATAAGAACCAAGCTTCAAACTGACTTGGTGGTAAAAACACACCATTTTTAGTCATTTCCCAAAAGAAAGTAGCATATTTCTTCGTATCTGAAGTTTGTGCATCTTCAAAATTAGTTACTTCTTTATTTGTAAAAAATGGATTAATCATCGAACCAAATCGGTTAACCGTGATTTCTACTCCGTACTTTTTAGCCGATTCTAACAAGAATACCTCAATAATTTGAGCAATCTCATTGAACTTTTCATATGGATTTTGTTTCTTTAATTCTGTTAGAGTAGAAATTCCTGCTGCCATTGCAATTGGGTTACCACTTAACGTTCCCGCTTGGTACATTCCTCCTAACGGAGCCACCATTTCCATAATTTCATTACGAGCTCCATAAGCTCCTACTGGGAAACCTCCTCCAATAACTTTTCCTAAACAGGTAATATCTGCTTCAACATCAAATAATTCTTGAGCTCCTCCAAATTTAGAACGGAAACCTGTCATTACCTCATCAACAATCAATAGTGCTCCTTTAGATTGTAAATACACTTTTAATTCTTTTAAGAAATTGTTTTGTGGTGTTACCACTCCCATATTTCCTGCTACAGGCTCTAAAATTACCCCTGCAATATCATCGTGAGCTTCAAAATGAGCTTTTACACTTTCTAAATCATTGTAGTTTGCAATCAACGTGTTTTTTACAGCTCCTTCTGGTACACCTTTACTCCCTGGTAAACTCAAAGTTGCTAAACCAGAACCCGCAGCTACTAATAAAGCATCTTGATGCCCGTGATAACAACCAGCAAACTTGATGATTTTATCTTTTCCTGTATAAGCTCTCGCCAAACGAATTCCACTTAACACCGCCTCTGTACCAGAATTTACAAAACGTACTTTATCCATTCCTGGAAAAGCATCACAAACAATTTTTGCAAGTTTGATTTCATTCTTAGTTGATGCTCCAAAAGAATATCCATTTTTTAAAGCCTTCGTAATCGCCTTTTGTACTTTCTTATGACGGTGACCTAAAATCATTGGTCCGTACGACAATACTAAATCGATATATGAATTACCATCAACATCGGTAATTTTACTTCCTTTAGCTTTTTTTATGAATAAAGGATTCCCTCCTACTGAAGCAAATGCACGTACTGGTGAATTTACCGCTCCTACAAGGTTTACTAATCCTTTGTTGTATAATTCTTGTGATTTTTTGAATTCCATTTATTTTTCATTCATTTTAAGAAAGTCGACGTAATTATCAATTACATCATCACCAACTTTCCAGTTCTTACCTTTATTTTCTTTCAAGTATATTATACCTGCTAATTCAATTATATTATCAGCTATAGCTTCAAAATCCTCACCTTTTGCAACCCAATGTTCACTTTCTATAGATATTTTAAACCCTTTATCTAATAGTAGTTTATATATAGGAGCCTCTATATTTCCTGCTATAGCTATTCTTTCCATTTTATCTCATTAAAACTCTTGCCGCTTCTTTAGCAAAGTAGGTAATGATAATATCTGCTCCTGCTCTTTTCATTGATAATAAGCTTTCCATCATTACTTTTTCACCATCAATCCAACCTTTTTCAGCGGCTGCTTTTATCATTGAGTATTCTCCACTTACATTATAGCAAGCAATTGGCCTATCAAAATTATTTTTTAAATCTCTAATGATATCTAAATACGACAAAGCTGGTTTTACCATTAAAATATCTGCTCCTTCTTCATCATCAAAAGTTGCTTCACGCAATCCTTCATCTCTATTAGAAGGATCCATTTGGTAGGTTCTTCTATCACCAAATGATGGTGCTGAATCTACCGCCTCTCTGAAAGGTCCGTAAAATCCTGAAGCATATTTTACAGAATATCCCATAATTGGTAAGTTCGCAAAATCAGTATTATCTAACGCTTCGCGCATCATAGCAATAGCACCGTCCATCATTCCTGATGGGGCTACCATATCAGCTCCTGCTTTCGCATGTGATACTGTTTGCTTCGCTAAATTTACTAAAGTAGCATCGTTATCTACATCATTATCATGTATTACTCCGCAGTGGCCATGTGACGTGTATTCACAAAAACATACATCTGTAATTACATATAAACTCGGGTAATTCTTTTTTATGAATCGGATAGCTTGTTGCATGATTCCGTTGTCATTCCAAGTTTCGGTACCTTCATCATCTTTTTTAGATGGAATACCAAATAATAAAACTGCTGGAATTTTTAGCGCTACAACTTCGTTTAACTCTTTAGAAATTGTATCTAACGAATAACGATTGATTCCTGGCATTGAAGGGATTTCAGTTTCAATACCTGTTCCTTCTTCAATAAATAATGGATATATAAAATCATCTACCGATAGTTTGTTTTCTCTTACTAATCGACGGATATTTTCTGTTTTTCTTAATCTGCGTGTTCTAAACATAGTTTATTCTTTTACAAAGTGTAGATTCACTAACTCTATAACACTCTCTACTGTTGGTAACTTTGCTATTTGCACTTCTTTAAAATGCTTTTTAGCTTCATTCGCTGTACTATCACCTATACAAAAAGCTATTTTATCTGCTGTATTTTTTTGCATGTAGCTTTCAACTGTTGATGGACTGTAAAACAATACTCCGTTTACTTTTTCATCAACTTTTGCTGGACTGTACATAGTTTTATAAGCTTCTACTTCATTTACGGTAATTCCGTTTGCTTTTAAAATCATTGGAAGTGTATCTAAACGCAAATCACTACAGAAATAAGTAACTTCTTGTTCTTTCAATTCTTTTGATAAATATTCAGATAGCTTTTTAGCATTATTTTCAGAATGTGTTACTTTTCCTATACGTTGTTCGATTAACTTTTTAGTTCTTCGACCTACACAGTAAATATTTTTAAATTGTAATTCATCTGAAGTAAATGAGTTTAGAATTGCTTCTACCCCATTTTTACTAGTAATGATTACATTTTCTATTTCTTCTTTAATTACTTTAGGAGCAATTCTGTTAAAACGAATTTTGATAAAATCGCTATCTTCCACACTCATGTGGGTTGGCAATAATTTCTTTTGTGTTTCAGATAATTTTTTGGTTGAATAAATAGCAAATTGTTTTTCTATGCCTTCATCCTCCATCATTAGTAGCTTCCCTCCTTTATCTATCACATAGTTTGCACAATCTTTTGCTACAAACTTATGTTTACCTACTTTAACTTTTTTACTAACTTCAATCTTCTTCTTACCATCTCTACTTAGTAAAATTCCTTTAAAGTTAATTTCTTCTTCCTTTTCATTTATAAAAGCTAAAGCTCCAATTGGTGCTGTACAACCTCCTTCTAAACGGTTTAAAAACTCACGCTCTATCCCTGTACAGATCTCTGTGTCTTTGTCATTTAACTCTGCACAAATCTCTTTGATTTCTTCATCCTTATCTAAAGCAGTAATCATAATAGCTCCTTGTGCCGGTGCAGGAATCATCCATGTTAAGTTCACTGCTCCTTTTGGTCGTAAACCTACACGTTCTAAACCAGCTGCCGCAAAAATAGCTCCGTTCCAATCATTATCTTCTAACTTTTGTAAACGCGTATTAACGTTACCACGTAAACCTTCTACTTTATGTGTTGGATAACGGTTTAACCACTGAGCTTTTCTTCGTAAACTACCAGTAGCAATAACTCCACTAGGTTGCGACATAAACTCTTCGTTGTCTTTTAACAACAAAATATCGTTGTAATTAGCACGCTTTAAAACCGCCGCTTGTATAATACCTTCCGGTAATACTGTAGGAACATCTTTCATAGAATGTACCGCAATATCGATATCGTCATTCAACATGGCAATGTCTAAATTTTTGGTAAAAATCCCAGTGATTCCTAATTCGTAAAGGGGTTTATCTAAAACTAAATCACCCGTTGCTTTAACGGGGATTAATTGAGTTTGATGACCTAATTCTTCTAAAAGTTTTTGAACTTTTTTTGCTTGCCACATAGCCAATTGGCTATCGCGTGTACCTATTCTAATTATCTTCTGCATGTATAGTATCTAAATTTGCACCAAACACTTTAGCCATTACTTCAATACTTGTATTTACTGAAGTTTCTTCGTCTTTTAAGTGTTTTACAAATTGTGTAGTTATTTTTTGTATAAATCTTGATGTTAATATTTCTGCTTGTTCTTCATCAAAATTTTTGATTTTTTTCTTGTGAAAAGCTATTTCATCTTGCTGAATCATTTGTAACGATTCTTTTAACGCTGTGATAGCTGGTGTAAACCTTCTATGATTTAACCATTCTTGAAACTCTTGATTATGAGTATTAATAATAGCTTCTGCAATTGGTACTTCTTGTTGACGTATCGCTAAAGTTTCGTCTGTGATTTTAGATAAATCATCAACATTTATTATTGTTATATTTTCTAACTCTGCAACTTCTTTAGCTACATTTGCTGGCATTGATAAATCTAAAATTAACAAGTCCTTATCTGTTGGAACATGTTCTTTGGTAATAGTTGGAAAACTAGCTCCTGTAGATACTACTAACACATCTGTATTGTTTACCTCAGCAGGTAAGTCATGATACTTAGCGTTTCTAATTAACGGGTGTTCTTTTACAAATTCAGAAACTTTTTCTTCTGTTCTATTAATTAAGCTAACCGATTTATTTTGCGTGTACTCTGCTAAATTTTTACAAGTGTGTTTTCCCATTTTACCCAATCCGAAAACTAAAATATTTTTCGAATTATAATCTGGTAAATTATTGATGATATACTGCACAGCTGCGTATGATACCGAAGTAGTTCCCGAACTTAGCTTTGTTTCATTTTTTACACGTTTGCTTGCTTGCATTACGTGATTTAATAAACGTTCAAAATACGCGTTGGTAGTTCCTTCTTTTTTTGCCTGCTTAAATGCTTGACGCAATTGCCCTACTATTTCGTAATCTCCTAAAATTTGACTATCCAGTCCTGTACCCATTCTGAATAAATGATTGATAGCCTCTTTATTTTTATATACGTTAGAGACATTTGCAAATTCTTCAACAGAACCGTTTGAATATTTACACAACATGCTTATCAATTGAAAAGGATGCTCTGCAAAACCACATATTTCTGTTCTATTACAGGTAGATAATACAAAAATACCATCTACTCCTTTTTGCTTCGCTTCTTTTAAAAGTGCTATCTGATTCTCTTTAGATATACTAAATTTTCCTCTAGTCGTAGCATCAGCTTTTTTATAACTAACGCCTATGTTGTATAAATTACTATGATGTTTGTTATCTACTGTCATTGAGTCTTCTTCAAAAAAGTCGGTCAAAAATATAAATATTGAATAAAAAAAAGTATCGCTAAAAGAACTTTTAATGTCGCTATTTGTTTTTTCGCTTAAAAACAGCTAAAAAACTTACTCAAAAGTGTATTTTTGCAGTGAAATAGGCTATTAAGGATATTTTACTTTAGAATCATTCTAAATAAAAGTTCTTTTTAAAAATATTGAATCCATGTCAAAAAATATCGCAGAAAGTACATTTAGAGAAGTTCTATTAGAACAAGGTTTTTTTGTATTAAAATTTCAAAACAACTCTGACGAAACTGAATTTTTCAAGAGAGACATAGGCAACTCTTACATACAACTACATTACTGTGTTAAAGGTAATTGTAAATTTCATTTCAACAATAACACCTACACTTTTAATGTATTAGACAAGCATTCTATTTTCTTATATAACCCACAACAAAACTTACCTATTAACTTAGAGATACTACCAAAAACCTCATTGGTTTCAGTATTAATCTCTATTGAAAAGTTTCATGCTCTATTTTCTAAAGAGGCTAGCTATATTCCTTTTTTAAGTGAAGACAATAAAAACAAAAAGTATTATGATAATGCTGAAATAAACCCAAATGTATTAATGGTACTTCAGCAAATACTTACAGCACAAAGCCAAAGCTCTATGCGTGATTTATACGTTAAAGGAAAAACATACGAACTACTAAGCTTGCATTTTGATAGTGGTGAAAATACCACCGAAGAATATTGTCCATTTTTAGTAGATGATCGAGAAGTTTTAAAAATTAGAAAAGCAAAAGACATTATTATTTCAAGAATGAGTGAACCTCCTAGTTTACAAGACTTATCCAATGAAGTAGGCTTAAACCTCAAAAAATTAAAGGAAGGTTTCAAACAAATTTATGGAGACACTGTGTATAGTTTTTTATTTGACTACAAAATGGATTACGCACGAAAGTTACTAGAAAGCAATCAATACAATGTAAATGAAGTTGGGTTACAAGTTGGCTATAGTACCTCTAGTCACTTTATCGCTGCCTTTAAAAAGAAATTTGGTACTACCCCAAAACAATATGTAATGAGCTTACAACAATAGATTTCGTTCATAACCAATACCCAGAAATTTAAGTCCAATGAAACAACTAACTCATTACGATATAGAAAACAACCAGCAAGAATTCCCTATAACTATTGTCTGCGATGCTATTCGTACTCCAGAAAATATAGGAATGTGCTTTCGTATTTCGGAAAGTTTTGGAGTATCAAAAATATATTTACACGAAAGTTCTCCTTCTGTAGAAAATAGAATTGTAAAGAAAACTGCACGCAACACTATTCAGCAAATACCTTACGAAAACTATAGTAATTTCGAGCAATTGATTCTTCAATTAAAACAAGAAGGAAATACCGTTATTGGAATTGAAATTACCGATGAAAGTATCAATATTAACGATTATGATTTTACACCTCATGCGAAAATTGTTTTACTTTTGGGTAGCGAAAGAAACGGTATAGAAAATGTTAATTTGGTAGACGCAACAGTAGCTATACCTATGTACGGGCGTAACTCTAGCATGAATGTAATTCATAGTTTAGCTATTGCGCTGTACGAAACAACAAACCAATTAAATAAAAAAGATTCTGAAATAAATTCAGCCAAAATATGAAAGGAGTTTTATTAGTAAACCTTGGATCACCTAAAAGCACCAATCCTAAAGATGTAAAAAAATACCTTGATGAATTTTTAATGGATGAGCGAGTTATTGATGTTCCTTATTGGTTGAGAACATTTATTGTAAAGGGAATTATATTAAATACTCGCCCTAAGAAATCGGCAGAGGCATATCAAAAAATCTGGTGGAAAGAAGGTTCTCCTTTGATTGTATTATCTGAACGTTTACAAACAAAAGTGCAAGCAAAAACAGAACTACCTGTTGCTTTAGCAATGCGCTACGGAAATCCATCGATAAAAAGTGGATTGCAAGAACTACACGACAAAGGTGTAACAGAAGTATTATTAATTCCGTTATATCCTCAATTTGCAATGGCTACTACCGAAACTATTTTAGTTTTAGCTGAAGAATTGAGAAAGGAATTCTTTCCTACTATGAAAATTACGGATGTACCTGCTTTTTACAATAAACCTGAGTACATCAAAGCATTATCTAGCAGTATTCAAGATTATTTAGCTGATAAAGACTACGACCATATCTTATTCTCTTATCACGGGGTACCAGAGCGTCATATTAGAAAATCTGATATTACAAAATCACATTGTAACCCTGAAGCTGGGAACTTATCTTGCTGTAACACTTCTTCTGAAGCACATAAGTTTTGTTACCGTCACCAATGTTATCAAACTACCAAAAATGTAATTTCTGAATTAGGGTTAGATGAAAGCAAAGTTTCAACCTCGTTTCAGTCACGTTTAGGTGTTGATCCTTGGCTACAACCCTATACCGACAGAACGATTGTAAATAAGGCTGAAAAAGATGGTATTAAAAAACTAGCCATTGTTACTCCTGCCTTTGTTTCTGACTGTTTAGAAACTCTGGAAGAAATAGCAATGGAAGGTAAACATGAGTTTTTAGAAGCTGGTGGAGAAGAATTCCACACTGTTCCTTGTATTAATGACAATGATGAATGGGTAAATGTATTAGCTGGATGGATTAAAGAGTTTCAGTTAACAGCAAACAATTAACAGATTGCCACGCTCTGCTCGCAATGACCATAAAAACTGTCATTATGAGAAGTGATAACGACGTAATAATCTCATTTAGATTAGCAGTTAGCAAAATTAAAAACTTGTAACTTTACAACTTTCAAACACTAAAACTCATGGATTTTTTATACGTAAAAGCATTACATATCATATTTGTAGTAACCTGGTTTGCTGGTTTGTTCTACATGGTTCGTTTATTCATTTACCATGCAGAAGCTGATAAAAAAGAACAACCTGCTAAAGATATTTTACAAACCCAATACAAATTAATGGAAAAACGTTTGTGGTATATCATTACATGGCCATCAGCAATATTAGCTAGTTTTTTTGCTTTTTGGATGCTGTATAAAAATCCTGTGTATTTAGAAATGCCTTGGATGCATGTAAAATTAGCCTTCGTATTGGCTTTATACTTTTATCATGGAGCTTGTCATTCAATCTACAAACAACTACAGCGAAATGAAATAAAGTATTCTGCATTAAAACTACGTTTATGGAATGAAGTAGCTACCATTTTATTATTCGCTATTGTATTTTTAGTGGTTTTAAAAAATGCTATTAACTGGATTTGGGGTGTTATAGGAATTCTGTTAGTTTCTATTTTACTAATGCTTGCAGTAAAAATGTACAAAAGAATTAGAGCTAAAAAATCGTGGGACAAATATGAGCAAGAGTTGATTGACGAGGATGAAATGGATGGTAATTAATTTCTTTTTCTAACGAATTACTTTACTACTTTCGTCGCAAATTATAATCTCATATTAAATTACATTAAACTATGAAAAAAAATTTGATCTTAACAATTGCTATGTTTAGTTTGTTTTCTTGTTCTTCTGATGATGAAAATAATACAGACCCTATAGTTGGTACTTGGTATTTATTTTCTGAGAATAATGAAGAAGTAAGTACTTGTGGACAGAAAAACACAATGACTTTTAATGAAAATGGAACTTACTCTGAAACTTATTATTACACTGACGAAAGTGATAATTGTGTTTCTGGTGGTGGAGATGAGGGTAACTGGAGTAATAAAGGTAAAGAAAACTACGGACTTATCCCTTCTCTTGAAAATACTGAGGGTACTACTAAAATAGTTTTTTCTGACAACAATAATACTTTTACTATTATTGAAGACAACATAGTATACAAAAGAAAGTAATTAATATTTTTTTTTACCTAAAACAGCTTTGAAATTTCAAAGCTGTTTTTTTGTTCCTCTTTTAATTCACTCTAAAAACCCACACATAAATATTACAAAAAAATTAACAGATAAATAACAACTTCCTTCTTTTCCTTCCTTATTAATTACACTACTTTCGTGCATAATTATAACCTATAAATATTTTAAGCTATGAAAAAAATTATTGCACTATCAATTTTAACAGTAACCCTACTTTCTTGTTCATCAAACGAGAATACTCCTTTGAGTGATGATATTATTATTGGAAAATGGCAATTAATTCGTCAGTATGGTGATGATGCTGATGAGTGCACAAAAAAATCAACAATGATCTTTGAGAATGATTTCGATTTAATAATTAACACTTACCTTTCTTTAACAGATGATGAATGTGTGAGTACTGGTATAACTAAAGGTAATTGGAATAAAAAAGGCGAAAACCTATATACATTAGAAAGACAAGGCTTATCTATAGATACTTCAATTAGATTTGAAGATAACAATAACACTTTAATCTTTTTAGAAGAAGGTGAAGAGGAATTAGCTTATAGTAGAAAATAATTAGCTAAAAAAGCGAAGTTCAAACACTTCGCTTTTTAGCCTTTTATCGACTGTTCAAACGGTATCCTATTTACAATACTTCTTCCTAAAGTAACTTCATCTGCATATTCTAACTCGTCTCCTACCGAGATTCCTCTAGCAATCGTTGAAGTCGTAATTTTGTATTGTTCTATCTGCTTGTAAATATAAAAGTTGGTTGTATCACCTTCCATCGTAGAACTCAATGCAAAAATTAACTCTTTTACCTCACCATTCTTTACTTTCTCTACTAAAGACTCTATTTGTAAGTTTTGAGGACCAATTCCTTCAATAGGAGAAATCTTTCCACCTAATACATGATACAAACCTCTATATTGTGCTGTATTTTCAATCGCCATCACATCACGAATGTCTTCTACCACACATACAATTTCATCATTTCTTTTCGGATTACTACAAATATCACACAATATCGTGTCTGAAATATTATGGCATTTTTTACAAGACTTTACATCGTTACGTAAATGCGTCAATGCTTCTGTTAAATACTTTGTATGCTCCTTAGGTTGCTTCAACAAATGCAACACCAAACGAAGTGCAGTACGCTTACCAATACCAGGTAACCGACTTACTTCATTTACTGCATTTTCTAATAATTTCGACGAAAAATCCATACTGCGAATTTACAATTTTTCAATAAGGATTAAGTATCTTCGTAGCTTTAAAATTAAACATTCAATTCACAATGAATTCAGAGATAAGAAACCTAGAACCGAAAGCTGTTTGGAAAAATTTTGCCGATTTAAATGCAGTACCTCGTCCATCAAAAAAAGAAGAAAGAGTCATTCAATTCATGGTTGATTTTGGTAAAAAATTGAACCTTGAGACCATGGTTGACAAAGTAGGAAACGTAATTATTCGCAAACCTGCTACTTCTGGTATGGAAGACCGTAAAACGGTAGTAATGCAAAGCCATTTAGATATGGTACACCAGAAAAATGCTGATACTGTTTTTGATTTTGATACAGAAGGTATTAAAATGTTTGTTGATGGTGATTGGGTAAAAGCAGATGGAACAACTTTAGGTGCCGATAATGGTTTAGGTGTCGCTGCTATTATGGGAATTTTAGAATCAACTGATATTCCACACCCAGCTATTGAAGCCTTATTCACGATTGATGAAGAAACGGGTATGACAGGTGCTATGGGACTTGAAGGTGGATTGTTAGAAGGTGAAATCTTATTAAACCTAGACACAGAAGAAGATGATGAAATAGGAATGGGATGTGCTGGTGGTGTAGATGTTACTGCTACTAGAAACTATAACGAAGAAGCTACCCCAGAAAACACCTTAGCCTATGAAATTTCTGTTACTGGATTAAATGGAGGTCACTCAGGAATGGACATCATTAAAGGCTTAGGAAACGCCAACAAAATAATGAACCGTTTATTATTTGATGGGTTTACCAACTTCGGTTTACGTGTTGCTGAAATAAACGGAGGGAGTTTACGTAACGCTATTCCTCGTGAAAGTTTTTCTACTGTTGTGATTGATGCTATTTCTAAAGAACCTTTCTTATTTGAAATTCACGAACTTATCGACAATATCAAAGCTGAGTTTTCAACATTAGAGCCTAATCTTTCTATCGAATTGAAAGAAGTTGAAATTCCTGAAACTGTAATGGATTTAGGTGTTCAAGAAGGATTAATCAAGGCTGTTTACACGGCGTTAAATGGTGTATATCGCATGAGTCCTGATATTGAAGGATTGGTAGAAACTTCAAACAATATTGCTCGTATTATTGTAAAAAACGGTGCTATTAAAATCGGATGTTTAACACGTTCTTCATCAGAAACTAATAAATGGGACTTAGCCAATTCATTACGTTCTGCTTTTGAATTAGCAGGATTCGACGTAGAATTTTCTGGAGCTTACCCAGGATGGTTGCCTAATGTAAATTCTGAAATTTTAAAAACTGTAACTAATTTATACGAAGAATTACATAACGAGAAACCTATTGTAGCTGCTTGTCATGCAGGATTAGAATGTGGTATTTTAGGTCAAAACTACCCTGAAATGGATATGGTTTCTTTCGGTCCTAATATTAAAGGCGCTCACTCACCAGATGAACGTGCACAAATATCATCTACACAAAAATTCTGGAAATTTTTATTAGAGATTTTAAAGAATACTCCAGTAAAGAATTAAAATTTGCACATAAACTTTTAAACCACAACTTTTCAGTTGTGGTTTTTTGTTTACATTTATAAAATGAATTTTTTAGCGCATTTATACCTTTCAGGCAATAACACCAATATAATGATTGGTAATTTTATTGCAGATCATGTTAAGGGGAACAAGTTTTCTCACTATCATCAAGATATTCAAAAAGGCATTTTGTTGCATCGCGAAATTGACACTTATACTGATGCGCACGAAATTGTAAGAAAAAGTAAACGCCGCTTACATGAACGGTACCGACACTACGACGGAGTGATTATTGATATATTTTACGACCATTTTCTTGCTAAAAACTGGAAAAACTACTCACAAATTCCGTTAAATATTTATGTAGATTCTGTATATAAATTACTTCAAGAAAACATTGATATTCTTCCTGAAAAAACACAAGAAATGCTTCCGTTTATGATACAGTACAACTGGTTGTATAATTACCAATTTGCAAAAGGTATTCAAGAAGTACTGAGTGGTATGAACAGACGTACCAATGGTAAATCTCATATGAATTTAGCTACGGAAGACTTACTGGAAAATTACCAAATTTTCGAAAACGATTTCACTACTTTCTTTGAAGATTTATATACTTTTTCAAATCAAAAAATATCAGAAATAAGCTAACCTAATATGAAAAAAAGACTACTATTACTTTTAACACTTTCTATTTTATTTTTCAATTGTAAAAAAGAAAAAACTATAGGTTTAATCACTGATAAGGCAATGGTAGTGTCCGCTAGAGAAGAAGCTTCAAAAATAGGAGCTGATATATTACAAAAAGGCGGAAATGCGTTTGACGCAATGGTCGCTACCGAACTAGCACTCGCAGTAGCGTATCCATATGCTGGTAATCTTGGTGGTGGTGGATTTATGGTTTATCGAAAAAACACAGGAGAAATTGGCGCGTTAGATTATCGCGAGAAAGCGCCTCTTGCCGCTCATAAAGACATGTACTTAGATAGCTTAGGAAATGTAATTGAAAACAAAAGTACATTGGGCGCTATGGCTGTTGGAATTCCCGGTACTGTAGCAGGTGTTTTTGCTGCACATAAAAAATTTGGTTCATTACCTATTCAAGAAATTTTAGCCCCTGTAATAGCATTAGCCAAAAGAGGAGTTATCGTTACCTCAAAACAGGAAGCTCGTATAAAAAAGTACCAACCTTACTTTTTAAAAGCGAATAAAGACTCCATTCTTTTTGATAAAAACTGGAAAAAGGGCGACACTATTAAATACCCTGATTTAGCCACAACTTTAGAACGTATTTCACAAAATCGTCGTGATGAATTTTATAAAGGTGAAACCGCAAAACGCTTAGTTGCTTTTATACAAGACAATGGTGGTATTATAACAGAAGAAGATTTAGCAAAATACGAAGCTAAATGGAGAACCCCGATCACTTTTACCTATGACGATTTACGAATCATTTCTATGTCTCCACCTGCTAGTGGAGGTATCTGTTTAGCACAAATTATGAATGGAATTGAACCTTTCGATTTAGATAAATACGGACATAATTCTACCAAAGCTATACAGGTAATTACAGAAGCTGAACGTAGGGCTTATGCAGATAGAAGTTTTTATTTAGGAGATCCTGATTTTGTAGAAATCCCTATTGAAACTCTCATTAGTAAAGAATACACAAAAAACCGCATGAACGATTTTTTATTTGAAAAATCGACTTCTTCCAAAGATGTTTCTCACGGAAACATTACAATGACAGAAAGTGACGAAACAACTCATTACTCAATTATTGATCAATTCGGAAATGCAGTTTCTGTTACCACAACTATTAATGGAGCCTATGGTTCTAAATTATATTGTTCTGAATTAGGTTTCTTCTTAAACAACGAGATGGATGACTTTTCAAGCAAGCCTGGTACACCTAACATGTTCGGTTTAATAGGAGCAGAAGCAAATAAAATTGAACCTGAAAAACGCATGTTAAGCTCTATGACTCCTACTATTGTAGAGAAAAACGGTCAACTATATATGGTTGTGGGGACCCCAGGAGGCTCAACTATTATCACTTCAGTTTTGCAAACTATTTTAAACGTACACGAATTTGATATGGGAATGCAAGAAGCGGTAAATCAACCACGCTTTCATCACCAATGGTTACCTGACGTGATTAAAATTGAACCCACAGGTTTTGACAAAAAAGTAAAAAATAAACTACGACAACTCGGATATGAATTAGACCAAACCAATTCACCTATTATTGGTAAGGTAGATGCTATTTTAGTGCTTCCTAATGGAAAACTAGAAGGCGGTGCCGATCCTAGAGGAGACGACACCGCAGTAGGATTTTAACAATAATTTTATTGATATTGAAACTTTTTAATCACGACTTCTTGAGGTTTAGAAGGTGTGTAGCTTTGTGGTTCTCTCCATAAATTTAAATGTACAGTTTGACATCCTTCATTTGGGATATATTGATTTTGACTCGCTGCTGTTGTCCATGTTATATCAGGTGGCGTAGCAGGTAAGCTATTTAAATCGTATATACCGTAATAAATCGAATAAACTACTGGTGTATTTTCGTCTTTCCAATCCATTACAATCGTTATTTTCCCTTTATCCTTCAATGTAATTCTATGTACATTACCAGAAGGCTCCCAAGGCTGTAATGTAAACTGTGCATTTGTTGGATCACTTAGATTATTCCATCTACTACATTCCAACATATCCAATTCTCTATGACTATTAGTTATTGATGAGTCTTTTTCAAATTGATATGTAAACACTCCAAAACAACAATTATTAGCTATATCATTAAAATTACCTACTGGCGTTTCTGCTGCCACTAAATATTTTCCATAACCAGGATACATACGTTGCGGTGGGTTTCCTGCTCTGTTAGGATTATTAGCTACCTTTCCCCACAACACTAACTCCACTGAAGACCATTGTTTAGGACCATTAGGCAGTTGTGTTTCTTTCATTTTTAAATGTAACCCTTCGCTATCTACACTTGCACAACGTGGATCCCATTGTTGGTTATTAAACCAATAGCCAGAATTTGAAATTCCGAATGGATAGTTCGTCCACCAATAATATCCATCAAACTCCAACATACCATTTATAGATTTTGGATTAGGTTCGATAGCACCACTAGGCATTGGATTTCTTAATATACAATTATCTGATTTATACATAACTTATTTATTTTACAATTATATTAGAAGGAGTATTCACCTCCTTTTTATTTACCGTCAAACAACTAAATATAAACTAGTTATATCTTTCACCCCATCTTATTTTTTTTAGTATGACTTAAAATTAGTTTATTCTTTTTCTTATATTTTATTCTTTTCTACTAATGTTAAAAAAGAAGGTACGAACGTACCTTAATTGATAACAAAAATTATTTGCTTAGCTTTGAAAAAACAATCACTCCTTTTTGAAAGTCCTAGAAACTCACATCGTAAAAATTATTGAAACCCCTATTAGATTACAAGAGTATGCTGTTGGGATTTTTAAAACTGTTCAAACAAGATCTGCCATAAAAAAAGCTATTAAAAAAGAGCTTATCTTAGTTGATGGTAAAATAGCTTCAACTGCTTTGTATATTAAAGGAGGTGAAACGATTGAGCTACTTCGAGCGGAAGAAAGTATACAAAAGAAACATTTTGATTTTCCGTTAGAAATTCTTTTTGAAGATGATTATTTAGCGATTATTTACAAGCCTGCTGGGGTTTTAGTAAGCGGAAATTCATTCGCTACTATTGATAATGCACTCTCTCTAAACTTACAAAAAAGCATTTTATCAACCACTACTTGTCCACGCCCTGTACACCGATTAGATTATCCTACAAGCGGACTCTTGCTCATTGGAAAAACTACAACAAGTATTATTGCGCTAAATAGAATGTTTGAACAAAAAGAGATTCAAAAAACCTATCACGCAATTTGTATTGGTAAAATGGAACGAAGTGGAGAAATTGACATTCCTATTGATGATAAAAATGCTTCTACTTCATTTGAGGTTTTACAAACTTCAACCTCTCCTCGCTTTGATTTTTTAAACCTAGTCAAGTTGAATCCAAAAACAGGCAGAAAGCATCAATTACGCAAACATCTTTTAGCTATAGGCAATCCTATTTTAGGCGACAAAGAGTATTTTTTAGAGGGACTTATTTTAAACGGAAAAGGATTGTTTTTACACGCATCTACCCTATCCTTTATACATCCATTTACTCAAGAAAACTTAAACTTCACAAAAGAGCTTCCGAAGAAATTCAAGAAAATATTCCCAGAATTTTAATTAAACCAATGCTTGTGTAAATATTAATACAAAACGACTAATTAGATTATACATACCCATATGTCGTCAATAAAACTGCCTCTGTTTTAATTTTATTCTAAAGTAAATTAGATGTTTTTTATACATTTGCCCAAATTATATTTATTGCAATGAAAAAATTATTTTTACTATTATTTTTATCATCTTTCTGCTTTTCTCAAACTGCTAAAGATCAATTTTATGATGAGTTTACAAACCCTAACCTCAACAATAAACTTTCAAATTATCTAAAAGAAAACCTTCATCAAGATTTATTAAAAGACATTACTTATCCAGAAAAAAGTAAAAAGATTATTTTGTCTTTTCAGATTAATAAAGAGAATATTCCTTATCGAATTGACATTAATTCTTTTCGTAATGAAGAATTAAGAAAATCATTAAAAAAACTTTTCAAAGAATACAATCTTAATCATTTTACAACAAAGTTTGATACAAGAAAAAAATATTCCCTTCAAATTATCACGAACAATGGAATAAGTAACATTATAAATTGTAGTACAATTCCATTAGAAATTTCTTCTCCAAACTATAAATCTTGTGAAGATTTAGATTTTTACAGTGATACTAATTATTGTGTAAATAAAAATATCAGAAATCATTTTTATAATTCAATCAATTATAATTTAGCTGATAGCATACTTACCAAAGAGGCAAGAGTTACTTTAGATTTTAAAGTATTAATTGATAAAAACGGTAAACTAAAGGTTACTGAATTAAAAGCACCTGAAATTTTCAAAAAAAACATTATTAAAATTACCGAAAAATATGATACTGTTTTTCTACCAAAAATGATAAATAATAAACCTACTAATTACTACTACCATATAAAACAAGTATTTGAAAAAGGGAAAAAACCAATATCTAACTTAGAATTAGATTATAATTTTGATAGTATATTCAAACCGAATTCAACAAATGAATTAGCAAACTATTTCAAAGAAAATCTATCGCCAGAAGATATAAAAAAGGCGAACCTAAATAGGGTAAATGACAGACTAAAACTTTATTTCGAATTAGACGTTACAGGTAAACCTTTTAACATTTCAACCAATTCTAGATCTGATCTATTAGAAAGAAAGATTATTAATATATTCAACAAATATGATCTTTCTAAATCTACTTTTAAAAATATACACCCTATAAACAGATACTTTACACCTATAATAAAATATGAAAATGGTGTTAATAAAATAGTTACTAATAGTATAATGGGATATAGTAGAATTCCTGTTTTTCCTAACTGCAAGAACTCCTTAAATGCTACTATGGGAAAAAATTGTTATAACAGAACTATCACAAAATTCTTTGCTAAACATTTTAATAGCAATTTAGCAGGCAGGCTAGGACTTTCACCAGGAAGAAAAAGAATGTTTGTTAAGTTTAAAATTGATAAAGATGGGAAAGTTACTGATGTAAGTTGTAGAGCTCCACATCCAAAACTAAAAGAAGAGTCTATAAGAGTTATAAAAAAACTAACAAAAGCTACTCCTGCAATGTTTGGTGACAAGCCATCAAAAGTAGGTTTTACTTTACCTATAACTTTTAATGTTGAATAAGTATAATACTATATCTTTGCCCCATGCGAATAGACATTATTACTGTTGAACCTGATTTATTACGAAGTCCTTTTGAAAACTCAATGATGAAAAGGGCTATTGAAAAGAATTTAGCTGAAGTACACTTACACAATTTACGTGAATACGGATTTGGAAATTATCGTCAAGTAGATGATTATCAATTTGGAGGTGGTGCTGGTATGGTATTGATGATTGAACCCATTGCTAAATGCATTGACAAATTACAATCTGAAAGAGCCTATGATGAAATCATTTATATGACTCCTGATGCTAAAACCTTGAATCAGGCTACAGCTAATATGTTATCGCTGAAAGAAAACATCATTATTCTAACAGGTCATTATAAAGGTGTTGACCAACGTGTTCGTGATAAATATATTACCAAAGAAATTTCTATTGGCGATTATGTACTAACAGGAGGAGAATTAGCGGCAGCAGTTTTATGCGATGCTGTAATACGATTAATTCCTGGGGTTTTGGGAGATGAAACATCAGCTTTAACCGATAGTTTTCAAGATAATTTATTATCACCACCAGTATATACAAGACCTTCAGAATATGAGGGAATGAAAGTACCAGATGTATTACTATCTGGAAATTTCCCTAAAATTGAAGAGTGGCGTTCAGAACAAGCCTATAAACGTACCAAAGAAATACGCCCTGATTTATTAGAATAACTAACAGTCAGCGTGTTATTTATTTTTTTTATCAAAAGAAAAGTTTTAAATTTGCAGCCACAAAATCAACCTCTGACGAAAATCGTGCATGTTGCTTTTATACAACCATAAATAATTATAGAAATGGATTTAGTAAAATTTGTTCAAGACGAATTTGTAACAAAAAACGAATTACCAGAATTCGCAGCTGGAGACACTATTACTGTGTACTACGAAATTAGAGAAGGAGACAAAGTTCGTACTCAGTTCTTTAGAGGAGTTGTTATCCAAAAAAGAGGTAGTGGAGCTTCTGAAACATTTACTATCAGAAAAATGTCTGGTACTGTAGGTGTAGAGCGTATCTTCCCTATCAACTTACCTTCAATCCAAAAGATTGAGATCAACAAAAGAGGTAAAGTACGTAGAGCTCGTATTTTTTACTTTAGAGGTCTTACTGGTAAGAAAGCAAGAATTAAAGAAAAAAGAAACTAAACACTTCTTTTTTACAAAAAAATCAAAAAGGCATCATGTTTACATGATGCTTTTTTTATTCACATTTGTTAATAAACCCTACATAAACATAGTTGATAACTAACATGTTAAAAATCAAGAAAAAGCAAAAATGATTTCTTATCTTTGGGGAAGAGTTTACACATAAGTGACGTCAGAAAATAGTTGAACTATATTAATCACTCAAAGTAAACCATTTAAAGTAACGTTCTTTATATATTTTTTGCTTTTAAACATTTAAAGTTAAACTCAATCATCGTAATTTTTGATTAATTGTAAGTTATTAATAATTTATAATTTTTTAGTTATAAGTTTGTAAGTATTATTTGGTTTTGGTTTAACTTAAACTAACCTGTTTAAAAGCACGGAACATTTATTTTATAGATAAAATGTGTATAAAATAATGTTTCTTTTGAGATAGTAATGTAGTTTTTTTCTAAGGAAAAAACATAAACACTGTTTTATTTGATGATGTAGCAATACAGGTCAGTGCTATTACTATTTTCAAGAAAGCCATGTCAATTACAAGAATTTGTTTGATATGGCTTTTGTTTTTAATAACAAAATCTTCATTTCCGTTGTTTTTATTATCATTTTCACAATAAAACACCCTAATTAATAATAATTTACTATCAAAAAACTCATTCGTAATTCTTAAATTTGCGTCACTTCAAAATATAATTTAATTTTTTACTTAAAATATGAATAAGACTGCAAAAATTATGTACACAAAAACGGATGAAGCTCCAGCATTGGCTACACGTTCGTTTTTACCTATCGTAAAAGCATTTACAAAATCATCAAACATAGAAATAGAAACCAAAGATATTTCTCTTGCTGGTCGTATTCTTGCTAATTTTTCTGATTTTTTAACTAAAGACCAACAAGTTGAAGATGCTTTAGCTTTTTTAGGTGATTTAGCTACAAAACCAGAAGCTAATATCATAAAACTTCCAAATATTTCTGCTTCAGTACCTCAATTAAAAGCTGCTGTTAAAGAATTACAAGCTTTAGGGTACGCATTACCTGATTATCCAGAAGAAGCTACTACAGATGAAGAAAAAGCTATTTTAGCGCGTTATAACAAAATAAAAGGTTCTGCAGTAAACCCTGTGTTACGTGAAGGTAACTCTGATCGTAGAGCTCCAAAAGCTGTAAAAAACTACGCAAAAAAGAACCCTCACTCAATGGGAGCTTGGAGTTCAGACTCTAAAACTCACGTTTCAACGATGACTGAAGGAGATTTTGCACACAGTGAAAAGTCAGTTACTGTGCCTAATGCAACTGATGTACAAATTGTACATACAGATGCTAACGGAAACAAAACTGTTTTAAAAGAAAAAACATCTTTATTAGCTAAAGAAGTAATTGACGCTTCTGTTATGAGTAAAAAAGCATTATTAGCTTTTTTAGAAGAGCAAATTAAAGATGCTAAAGATAAAGGAGTCTTATTTTCTTTACATATGAAAGCTACCATGATGAAGGTTTCAGATCCTATCATTTTTGGACATGCTGTTCGTGTTTTCTTTAAAGATTTATTTGCTAAACACAGTGAAACTTTCAAAGAAATTGGTATAGATGTAAATAACGGATTTGGTAACTTAGTAAGCAATCTTGAAGAATTATCTGCTGATAAAAAAGCGGAAATCTTAGCTGATATCGAAACTATTTATGCCAATAATCCTGATTTAGCAATGGTAAATTCTGATAAAGGAATTACCAACCTACATGTTCCTTCTGATGTAATTATTGACGCTTCTATGCCAGCAATGATTCGTACTTCAGGGCAAATGTGGAATAAAGAAGGTAAACAACAAGATACCAAAGCTGTAATTCCTGACAGTTCATATGCTGGATTATATCAAGAGACTATCGATTTTTGTATCAAAAATGGAGCTTTTGACCCTACCACTATGGGAACCGTTCCTAACGTAGGTTTAATGGCTCAAAAAGCTGAAGAATACGGTTCTCACGATAAGACATTTGAAATTGCTTCTGATGGTAAAGTTCAAGTAATTGATGCCAACGGAACTGTTTTATTAGAACATACAGTTGAAGAAGGCGATATTTGGAGAATGTGTCAAACAAAAGATGCTCCAATTCAAGATTGGGTTAAGCTAGCTGTTACACGTGCTAGAGCTACTGGAACTCCTGCTGTTTTCTGGTTAGGAAAAGAAAGAGCTCATGATGCTGAAATCATAAAAAAAGTAGAAAAATACCTACAAGACCACGATACTACAGGATTAGAAATTAAAATCTTATCTCAAGTAGAAGCTACTAAATATACATTAGAAAGAGTTAAAGAAGGAAAAGATACTATTTCTGTTACAGGAAACGTTTTACGTGACTATTTAACAGACTTATTTCCTATTTTAGAATTAGGTACTTCTGCTAAAATGTTATCTATCGTTCCATTAATGAATGGTGGTGGGTTATTTGAAACTGGTGCTGGTGGATCTGCTCCTAAACACGTTGAACAATTAGTTGAAGAAAACCACTTACGATGGGATTCTTTAGGAGAGTTTTTAGCATTAGCAGTCTCATTAGAACACCTAGGTGATACCAATAACAATAATAAAGCAAAAATATTAGCTGAAACTTTAGATGATGCTACTGATACTTTATTAGAAAACAAAAAAGGTCCTTCTAGAAAAACTGGAGAATTAGATAACAGAGGTTCACATTTTTATTTAGCAATGTATTGGGCTCAATCACTAGCTACACAAGATAAAGATGCTGAATTAAAAGCTCAGTTTGCTCCAATTGCTGAAAAATTAGCGGCTAATGAAGCTGCTATTGTAGATGAGTTAAACTCAGTTCAAGGAAAAGCGGTAAACATTGGTGGATATTATGAGCCTAATGATACTTTAGCAAATGATGTAATGCGCCCAAGTAAAACTCTTAACGAGATTTTACAAAGCATTTAATCAAAATAAACTTTATAAAATAAAAAGCAGGTGAGAAATCTCACCTGCTTTTTCGTTTAAAATAAACCAAACAAATTATTACTGCAATAATACCCCTAATATATTGCATAACCCCCGTTAACATTGTTCAGTTATAAATAAGACACATAAAAATTATAATCGTCACATTTCAGTTTCTTAAAATTTATAATTAGTAAATTTGAAACATGAAGTTTACCAAAACAACCGAACAAGATTCTAAGTATAATAATTTGGAAAAAATGAGTATTTCTGAACTATTATCAAACATTAATAAAGAAGATAAAACAGTTCCTTTAGCTGTTGAAAAATCATTACCTCAAATTGAAAAACTTACACAACAAATTGTGTTAAAACTAAAAGAAGGTGGACGATTATTTTACATAGGAGCAGGAACTAGTGGTCGATTAGGAATTGTAGATGCTAGTGAGTGCCCTCCTACCTTTGGAGTACCTCATGAATTGGTTATTGGACTCATTGCTGGCGGAGATTCTGCTATAAGAAAAGCTGTGGAGTTTGCTGAAGATTCTACAACACAAGGCTGGAATGACTTGCAAGAACATAAAATATCTTCAAAAGACGTTGTCGTAGGTATCGCTGCTTCAGGAACAACCCCATATGTTATTTCTGCTTTAGAAAAATGCAACAAAAACAGCATTATTACTGGCTGCATAACCTGTAATCAAGGGAGTCCCTTAGCGTTAACTGCTCAATTTCCTATTGAAGTAATTGTTGGTCCTGAGTTTGTAACGGGTAGCTCTCGTATGAAAGCTGGTACCGCTCAAAAATTAGTCTTAAACATGCTATCCACAGCAAGTATGATTCAATTAGGAAAAGTTAAAGGAAATAAAATGGTAGACATGCAGCTATCTAACAATAAACTGGTAGATAGAGGTGAAAAAATGTTAGTTACTGAATTAAACATCGACCAAAAAACAGCAACTGAATTATTAAAAAAGTACGGAAGTGTACGAGAGGCTATCAAAAACTATACAAATGAATAAACCTGTTACTTTTGAATCTGGAATAAAGAAATTATTAGTCTTTCTTGGGTTACTTATAGTTTCTCCTATTGTTTTAAGCTTAGGATTTAAAGCGCTACGTGTTTTTAAAGAAGCTCCTAAAATATTCATTGCTTACGGTTTATTGGTAGTTGGTGGTTTTTTACTAGTATTTGCAGTATATTACGGATTCAAAACCTTTAAAACGATACTGGATTCCCTTTTTAACCAATAACTTTGAAAAAAAGTAACTCCATAGAAAAGTTAACCAATTGGGAGCATTGGCCTTCTGCTATGTTCTATGTTCCTAATTTACCCTACGCCTTTTATTTAGCTCTTAAAGCAAAACATTTTGCTTTTTTTAGTGTTACAAATCCTTGTATAAAAAGTTCAGGAAATGGTACAGAAAGTAAATACGAAACTATTTTATTAGTCCCTGAAAAACACAGACCAAAATCGGTTCTAATACAACCAAACACTAGTTTTGATGGTGTACTCAAAAACCTCCAAAAACAACAAATAAACTTCCCACTAATAGCGAAACCAGATGTTGGATTTAGAGGACTTTTAGTCAAAAAAATAGCTTCTGAAATTGAATTAAAGAACTATCTCGATAAATACCCTATCGACATCATTATTCAAGAATTTCTGGACTATGAAAACGAATGCGGTGTATTTTATCACAGAAATCCAAAAAAGAATACTGGTCATATTACCTCATTAACTCTAAAACGCTTTTTATCGGTTACAGGCGATGGAAAATCTACGTTAAAAGAGCTTATTTTAGCTGATGATAGAGCCAAATTGTATATCAATTTATTTGCTGAAATTCATCAAGAAAAATTAGCATCAATTCCTAATAAAAACGAAGTTGTAAAACTCACTGCTATAGGAAATCACTCTAAAGGAACACAGTTTATTAACGGAAACCATTTAATCAGTAAAAAGCTAACTGATACATTTGATAAAGTAAGTAAATCGATACCTGGTTGGTACTACGGAAGAGTAGATTTAAAATATAATACTTTTGAAGAACTTGAAAACGGAACAGATTTTAAAATACTGGAAATTAATGGTATTATAGCAGAACCAACTCATATTTATGACGCTGAAAACTACACCTATTTAAAAGCTTTAAAAGCCATTAGAGCCCATTGGAAATCTCTTTTTAACATTGCTACTACAAATCACACTACATTTAACATGCCATATAAAAGCCCTATTAGCTTTCTCAATGAAATAATAGCCTTAAAACAGTATACGAAAAAGATAAAGCGCTTTTCTAGAGAAACTCCATAGATCTACTTAAAATCAATAAATCATAACAATATTAAAAAAAGGATATTAATTAATTGGTATATTATTCTATTAATTCTTTCTTAGGCGTTGTAGGGTTATACCCAAAATCTGCATCTGGCAACTCTACTCCTAGTTGATTTATAATAAAACCGATACTAGCAAAATGATGTATTGCATGACTATGTGCCTGTATTAATGCACTTCCTAGGGTATAATTTGCAGTTACTTTTCCCGTACCTAAATCATCAGTAACAGAAATAATTGTATCAAAATCTTCAGTTTTTAAACAATGCAGTTGAGAGATTACTTTATCAAAATATGCTATTCCAAATTCTGTTTTTTCCTCCACTAATTTATTACGCTCTCTATCTGAAAAATCAATACATTTTTTGTTAATACCATTAAAAACACATGTAAAAACATCTAATATGTGTCTCATATTAGCCCCTATACTTGAATAATATGGTGGAATTGATGTATCACTATATTGTTCATCACTAATAGCTTTTAATAATTTTACTCCGCGTTGTAAGTTCTTCTCAATAGCTTCTATCATTCTTTTTTATGTGTTTTCAAGTATGTCGTATAAATATAGAACTTTTTACGAGTAGAAGTAAATTATTTTTTCAAACAATTTTAACACATTAAATATCAAATACATAATTCAAATTGGTTTAGATAAAAATTCTTATTCAAACAATTAATTATTTTTTGGCACGTTCTTTGAAAATTAAACAACAAATGCGGAAGCCGAAAAGCATATAGAGTAAGCATAACCCTAAAATTAGCAATTATGAGAACAGGGATACTATTATTATTAGCAATGATGTCGTTAACTACAATAAACGCAAGCAACATTGAAAAATCAACTAGCAAAATTGGGGTTACAAACCGTTATAACGACGCTGTTACCTTTGTTGAAAGAGGTATTCAATTTCATGTATTTCTAAATGGTGACTTCGATTTCAATACTCATTATGATAGATACTCAGATTATGGAGTACGTATTGATAGAGACAGAAGAGGACGTATTAGAAGAGTAGGAAGTGTATACATAAACTACGACTCAAGAGGTAACGTAAAACGAATTGGTAGTGTATTCATGAAGTACAAATTCGGTCAATTATTTAAAGTAGGCAACTTACATATTAGCTACGATAGATGGGGTAATCCAAGATATAGAGGTTTTGTAAAACCTGGACATCACCATCACCACGATGATGATCATTACTACTATGATGGTGATTACTATGATGATGGAGTTGATGTAAATATAGACATTAACATAGGAGCTATTTTTGATTACAATGATGTTTATTTTTATAGAAAAGATTTTACAAGAAACTATCGTCAATTTAGAGAAGATAACGACTTCTATTATTACAGAGCTTTACCTAACGCTAGAATTGGTAAAAAGAGTAAGGTTATAAAAAGACGTAAGAACAAACATCACAAAAACAAATATTACAAAAAAGGTAAGCCTGAACATGCAGGAAAATCAAGAAGAAATTCATAAATAAAACAAAAAAAACCTCATCAAAATTGATGAGGTTTTTTTCTGTTATATAAATCTAAATTAATTATTTCGCTACATTTACTGCTCTTGTTTCACGAATTACAGTAACTTTTACCTGCCCCGGATATGTCATATCATTCTGAATTTTCTGTGAAATATTAAATGATAATTCCGCTGCTTTAGTATCGTTTACCTTTGCACTTTCCACCATCACTCTTAACTCACGTCCCGCTTGAATAGCATATGCTTTTTGTACTCCATTAAATCCAAAAGCAATATCTTCTAAATCTTTTAAACGTTGAATGTATGAGTCTAATACTTGACGGCGTGCTCCTGGTCTTGCTCCTGAAATAGCGTCACAAACCTGTACTATCGGCGCTATTAAAGTCTTCATTTCAATTTCGTCGTGGTGAGCTCCAATAGCATTACATACATCAGGCTTTTCTCCATATTTTTCAGCCCATTGCATTCCTAATAATGCGTGTGGTAATTCACTTTCCATCTCTGGCACTTTACCTATATCATGTAATAATCCAGCACGTTTAGCTACTTTAGCATTTAAGCCCATTTCTGCAGCCATAATTCCACATAAGTTAGCTACCTCGCGTGAGTGTTGTAATAAGTTTTGACCATAAGAAGAACGATATTTCATACGTCCCACTGTTTTGATTAACTCAGGATGTAAACCATGAATTCCTAAATCAATTACAGTACGCTTACCTACTTCAATAATCTCTTGAGTAATTTGCTTTTCTGTCTTCTTAACAATCTCTTCAATTCTCGCTGGGTGAATTCTTCCGTCGGTTACTAATTTATGCATCGATAAACGCGCTATCTCTCTTCGAACAGGATCGAAACACGATAAAATAATTGCTTCAGGAGTATCATCTACAATAATTTCAACACCTGTAGCAGCTTCTAACGCACGAATATTACGTCCTTCACGCCCAATAATTCTACCTTTAACATCATCAGACTCTAAGTTAAATACAGACACACAGTTTTCAACAGCTTGCTCAACTCCTACACGCTGTATAGTATTCAATACTACTTTACGAGCCTCTTGTTGTGCTGTCATTTTTGCCTCTTCAATAGTATCTTGAATAAAAGACATAGCATCAGCTTTGGCTTCATCTTTTAATGATGCTACCAATTCTGTTTTTGCTTCGTCAGCAGATAATCCTGAAATTTGTTCAAGCATATCTACGTGACGCTTATGCATCTTATCTATTTCAGATTCTCTTTTATCTAAAAACTCTAACTTATAGTCGAAATCAGCTTCTTTTTTCTCTAGTTGCTTGTTAAGTTTTTTTGTTTTATCTAACTCAGATGAAACTTGACTTTCTTTGTCTCTTATTCTCTTTTCAACATCAGAAACTTTTTTCTCTCTTGATAAAATTACCTTTTCATGTTCAGATTTTAGCTCTATAAACTTTTCTTTGGCTTGTAATATTTTATCTTTTTTTATTGCTTCGGCTTCAACTTTCGCTTCTTTTATAATGTTGTTAGCCTCTTTTTTTGTTTCTTGTATTAACTTATTTGCATTAGATTTCTCTAACATTTTAGCAATAAAAAAACCTATTGCAACCCCTATAATTCCTGCCAACACAGGAAATAATATTCCTTCCATAATTTTGATTTGATTGTATAAAAAAAGCCTACATTAATAGGGTTTTTATAAACTCCAAAAAACAAGTTTAGGATTAACTGGCTGATCAAGGATCCGAGGTAAAATCGGCATGCTTTACTAACCACGACTCATCCTTTATAATTGAATAACGTTGAGTTTAACAAACAATGTACTAATGTAGGCAGTATATTAAATATATTAATTTTAAAGAACGTATTATAAATGATTTTCTAGCAAGTTAGTCAATTCATTTATCTTTTGCAATACTTCGGTATTTTCTTTAGTATTTTTTAAGGATACTATTTCTGCTTTTGAAGCAAACTGTAATGCACACATTGCTAAAACATCTTGCTTATCTGCTACCGCATAATTTTGTTCAAATTTAGCAATCAGTTCATTAATGTCTTTCGCTGCCTTACGCATCCCTTCTTCTTCATTGGTATCATTAACACTCAACGGGTACGTTCTTCCTGCGATTACCACATTAACTTTTATTTTTGTCATGCAAAGAACCTTTTTATGTGTTCAAAAGAGATATACACTTGTCAATCTCTCGAACTAAAGCATTTATTTTGAGTTTTGTTTCTCTTGTATTTTCGTTACTGCCTTCTATAGTTTTAGCAACCTTTAGCAAATTATATTCTTTTTGCTTTTCTTCTAATTGCCTCTCTTTTTTTTGTAATAAAACTTGTAACTCTGCGTTATTTTGAAGTAAAACTCGATTTTCTTCTTTTAAAAATTCATAATTGGTTAATAAGTTTTTCAACTTATCTTCCAGTAAATGAATTGCTTCTAAAGGGTTACTCATTTATTTTTAGAGAATAAAACTATATTCACAAAGTTATTAATATAGATTATATTTAGCAACTCTTTTAGTGTTTTTTACCAATTCTTTGATTTTTAACCCCTTAAGGTATTTGTATAATTTTATTACTTTTGTTTGAAAAACAATTTCACTTTGAGACTTTTTTCCCCCTTTATTCTATTCATAGTAATTAATACCTTAAACGCACAAAACCAGTACCCAAAAAATTACTTTTTACCACCTGTGAAAATCCCTGTTGTTTTAGCTGGTACTTTTGGAGAGTTAAGAAGTAATCACTTTCATTCTGGTGTAGATATTAAAACCCAAGGTAAGGAAGGAATTCCTATTTATGCACCAGCCGACGGATATGTTTCTCGTATTAAAGTTCAACAATATGGTTTTGGAAAGGCGTTATATATAAAGCATCCTAACGGATACACTACTGTGTATGCTCATCTTGAAAAATTTGAACCAAGTATTCAACAATACGTAAAAAATATTCAGTACAAAAAAGAAAGTTATAGTACCGGTAATCTTTTCCCGAAGCCTGACAAATTTCCTGTAAAAAAAGGACAACTTATAGGTTATTCAGGAGATACAGGAAGCTCACAAGCTCCTCACTTACATTACGAAATTAGAGATACAAAAACAGAACACATCATCAATCCTATGCATTTTGGATTATCTGTTGAAGATGATAAAGCACCTACTATTCAAAAGCTAATAGCATACCCATTGAGTGACGATGCTCGTGTTAATAATTCTTTCTTAGAATCTGTTATACCATTTAAAAGGAATGAAAATGGTAATTATATAGCTGAAAAAATTACTGCTAGCGGCACAATCGGTTTTGGAATTTGTGTTTTTGATCGACTTAATGGAGCCCTGAATAAAAATGGAATTTATAGTTTAGAAATGAAAGTAAACGGTAAAAGAGTTTATTATCACGATGTTGAAACATTTTCTTTTTCTGAAAGTAAATACATTAATTTATTAATTGATTATAAGCACTATAAAAAATATCGAAGTAAACTTCAAAGAACCTATAAAACCGATGCTAACAGACTTAGTTTGTATGAAAATTTAGTGAACAATGGTAAAATTCATATTGAAAACAACTCAAGTTACAATATTGAAATTATTGCCAAAGATTTTAAAAACAATACTTCTCATTTAAGAATACCTATTCAAGGTACAGAAAGTAACTTAGTATTTAAACAAAAAGATACTACCAACTATAAAATTACTGCCGCAGAATTTAATAAATTTCATCAAAAAAATGTTACGGTAGCATTTCCTAAAAATACTTTTTATGAGGATTGTTTTATTGATTTTTCTGTTGAAAATGGTACTGCTAAAATTCATAACCCAACAATCCCTCTTGATAAACGCTATACTCTTACCTTTGAAACTTCATTTTTGAGTGAAGATCAAAAGCAACATGTATATATTGCCAATGTTACCAATCCAAAATACCCAAGATATACGGCAACAAAAAAGAAAATAGATAAAGTATATACTACCACCAAACTTTTAGGAAGTTATGCCTTGCGTTTTGACACAGAAGAACCAACCATTCAATTGTATAATTTTAACGACAAACAATGGATTTCTAAAAACAATACCCTAAAAGTTAAAATTAAAGATACGAAGACTGGCATAAAAAATTATCGTGCTACGATTGATGGTGAGTGGATTTTAATGGAGTATAACCATAAAAAAGGAATTCTTACTTACGATTTTAGTGATAAAAAATTAGTAGGTAACAAGCATCTTTTTAAACTTGTTGTTTCAGATAATGTGGGTAACACTAAAACTTTTTCTGCTACCTTTTTCAAAAAAGTGAACTAGCTATAAATGTTTTTTATTATTGCTCCCTTTTATTTAATTTTTCTAATTAAGTAATTGTTACTTACTGTACTATTCTATATTGATAAATATGTAACAATAGTTGTTTTTTTCTACTAATAAGTATAAAAAATATAAACCAATGAAAAAAGCACTAATTATTTTTGCAATCTCTTTAGGAGTATCTTCACATGTTTTCAGTCAAAAAACTTCTTTAACCCCGTTAAACAATTCAGCTGATAAAAGTTTTATCAAATCAGAGACCTCTAACATGACTTGGTCTATGCTTAATGGTTCTAATAAAATGGAAATAGGGAATATTCAAACTCAAATTCAGAAAGATGATGAAAAAACAACCATTATTACTACAATAAACATGAAGCAATCACCTGTAAAATGAGTAGATAGTACTGTTGTTGAATCAAAAAATTTTAAACCTATATATCATTCATCTTTTAACCATCAAAGAGACATGGTTTTAAAATTTGAAAAAAAGGTTACTGGATTTTATTTAAATAAAAAGACAGGTGTTAAAACACAAATTTCGGAAAATACTGACGGTTCTTATTTTGACAGCAATTTTTACCCTCAATTGATACGGTTACTTCCTTTAGAAAGTGGTTATTCTAAAACTATTTCAATATTTGACTATAACCCTACAGCTAAAACTGGAGTAATCACAGCAACAATTAAAAACACAGAAGCAGCTACGATTGATTTTAATGGCACAAAAAAACAAGTTTGGAAAGTTGAAGCTACTGATGATATATCAAACAATTCTGCTTTAAGCACTTATTACATAGACACTACTACAAGAAAATAATTAAACAAGAAGTTGATTTAGGTGGTAGAAAAATGGTTATGGAGTTGACTGAATAGTATACTCTTTTATTTTATAGCTTGTTGTGCTTAAGTTCTTAAACTAAAGTGTTTCAACTTAATTTTTAAATGACTAAGAAAAACACTGTACAACAAGCTATAAATTAACAGCTAAAACCTCCAACATACAATGCGAGTTACTTTATTTCCCTGATTCATCGGGATAACTTTAAACTCTTTTATGCCTAATTTTTTACCTGAACTTTGTAAGCTTTCTACATTTTCTTTTTTAGACACTAAACTCGTAAACCATTTGCTTGCTTTTGGAAACTTTGAACTCTCATATAAATAAGTATGTAAAAACGCTTTTTCTCCTCCTATATACCAAAGCTCATTCGAGTTTCCTGCAAAATTTCGTACAGCGTTGTTTCCTAGGTTTCTAGATTTTCTTCGGTTGGCTCCTCTCGCCTCTTCTGCCGACTTGTAAAATGGAGGGTTACACATCGTTACCGTAAATGCATCTTCCTCTTCTATAATTCCTTCTAAGACATGTTCTTCTTTAAACTGTTGTCTTAATTCAACCTTATCGGTAAAACCATTATCATCTATAATATCTTGAGCATAATCTAACGAATCTAAATCAATGTCGGTTGCTACAAAATTCCAATCGTATACTGCAATTCCCAACAATGGATAAATACAACTTGCCCCTGTACCAATATCCAACACCGTTACGTTTTCCTCACCTGCAACCAAATCGGCTAAATGGTGAATATAGTCTACTCTTCCTGGTATTGGTGGACATAAATTCTCATCAGAAAAATTCCAGTGTTTAATATTATAATGAGCTGCTAATAATGCTTTATTAAACTCTTTTACTGCTATTGGGTCAGAAAAATCAATGGTCTCTTTCTCAAATTTTTCAATAATAAATTCAGAAAGTTTTGGGTACTTCTCAGTTAATAACTTAAAATCATACCCTTGGTTATGTATGTTCTTTGGATGTAATCCTTTTTTTTTCTCCATTACAATTCTAGTATGGTAAATTTTAATTGCAACGGATGTAAGTTCTCTTTTAAAACCTTGATAAAATCTACTCCGTATTCTAAATAATACTCTGAAAAATTTCGTTGACGCTCTTCTAAACTTTGATTTGGTAAAATTTCATTTTGTAATAATGTAATTCTATCTACCAAATCTTTTTGTCTACGTTTTTCTGCTCTCAGCCAACGTTTTTCTAAATTATCTAACCCTTTTTGTTGCTTTCTTTCTTGTGCTTTTACTGCTCCTATAAACGAAACATCTGTTTTTTCAGCTAATACACTCAGTTTTTCGAATTGCTCTTTTAAAAACTGCTTTTGTTGAGTAAAATCAACTTTGTTTTCTGAATTATCCAATACTTTTTGCTGTATCAAGGTGTTTTGCTTGATAAAAATATCTTGTATTGACAACTCTAGCCTCCTTAGTTTCTTTGCTTGCTTTTCAGATACTACTTGTACCGAGTTACGAAGTAATAAAATAGGAAACGGAATTCCAGCCTCTTCAAATACACTTTTCAATTCCAACCAATAGGCTAACTCTCCCCCTCCACCTATATAACATAGGTTTGGTAAAATCACCTCTTGATATAAGGGACGTAAAATTACATTGGGTGAAAATCGCTCAGGAAAATCGTTAATTTCTTTTTTCAGTTCTTCTAGGCTCCAAGAAATTTCTGTATCATTTACTTTGTAAAAACCATTTTCTAAAACAATTCGTTCGCGAAGTATATCTGTTAAATAAAACAAGTTAATCTCTCTCGGGTTTACTTGTATTTTATAATCTTCTTCTAAACTTTTAATCGTTTTAGAAGTGTTTTTAAACGAAAACTGCTCTGTTAGTTCTTTGGTTACATAAGGAATAAACTCTCTTTTTAACTCGCTATCATCTCCATCAACAATCACCAAACCATACGATCCAAATAACTCATTAGCAATATATCTAGTTGCTTCTGCTAAATTATTATGTTCAATATAAGCTTCTCTGAAAAGCTGTGTTAAATATTCCGCATTTTTCGACGTTCCTAAATGCTCTGAGAACACTTCTAATACATGATCTAAACCTTCTGTAGAAAAACGTCCTACTCCTCCTGTTTGATGTGAGTTCCATTGCACTTTTTTTCCGTCAAAATTAAAGAAATTGATTTCTTCAAAATCATGATCTTCTGTCGCCATCCAATACACAGGTACAAAATTCTCTTTTGGAAACTGTGTTTGTAACTCTTCACACAAATTGATAGTTGATACTATTTTGTATAAAAAATACAACGGTCCTGTAAACAAATTTAATTGATGACCAGTAGTTACTGTAAATGTATTTTCTGATGCTAATATTTCTATATTTTGCTGGGTAGCTTCTGAAGTCTTACTATTCTTATATTGATTTTTTAAAACACTTACTAAGGTTTTTCTATGTGAATTCGAAAAATTACGTTTTTGCTCTAATTGATTTTTAAAACCTTCAATATTGGGAAAATTACCATAAAATGGTTGTAATTTTGGAGATTGCTCTAAATAATCAATCATTGCTTTAGAGAAAAACCCCGTATTTTTAAAAGAAATATTGGTTACCTTCATTATTTATTTTTTCTTTGAAACAATGTATAAATATATGGGCGTTCGTTTCCATACGGATTTATGAATGTGTGATTAAATGCTTCAACTAATACAAAATCATCACCTAATTTTTTTTGTAACATTTCAGTATTATATCGTTGTAATGGCAATCCGCAACATTTTTCAGCTCCATCTAAAGCAAATACAGCAATAATTACAAATCCGTCAACCGTAACTAATTGTTTAAGTAAATTGAAATAAGCAGTTTGTTCTTCTTCTCTTAAAAAGAAATGCAGTACAGCCCTGTCATTCCAAACATCTATATTTTGTAATTCTTGAAGCTGTACAGGATTAATTAAGTCATCAGTAATAAAAGTAACTTCTGACGCATCTTCTCCAAGCCTAGCTTTCAAATCATCTAATGCTTTATCTGACAAATCATTAGCTATTAATTGCGTGTAACCTTTACCAACTAATTCATCTATCAGCATAGAAGATCCAACACCAACGTTTAAAATTTTGGCATCTTTAGCAACTTTAGATTTTTCTAGTAATTCAATGGTTTCTTTCGAACTTTCTTCAAACCATCCCAACTTTTCAGTCGGATTATTTTTATACGCAGTGTCCCAGTGTTTTTTCAACAAATTTACATCTGGAATTGTACATTCACTCTCTTTTGTAGTCATAGTTCAAAAATAGGAAATTTTAATCCTTTGTCGAAAAGGAAACCAACTTCTAACAGATTTTTAACTACATTCTTTTTTAAATCACCAATTTGGCTATTTTTACATTTGGTAAAACACTATTATGCAGTTTAAACACCCAGAAGTTTTATATTTCTTAGCTTTTTTGCTCATCCCTATTTTGGTTCATTTGTTCCAATTGCAGCGATTTGTAAAAGTTCCATTTACCAATGTAGCTTTTTTACAAAAGTTAGTGTTGCAAACTCGTAAAAGTTCGCGCATAAAAAAATGGCTGATTTTAGCTACCCGTCTAATACTGCTTACTACTTTAATTTTTGCGTTTGCTCAACCCTATTTTAGTAACCAAAAGGTAGATGAAAAACAACATTTCTTTATTTTTCTAGATAATTCTTTAAGCACAAATGCCAACGGTGAAAAAGGAAATTTACTGCAGGTGGCATCACAAGAAATTATTGAAAACTTATCAAATAAAGCTAATTATTCTTTAGCTACTCAAGATAATTTTCACAAAAACAAGACTGCTTCTGAACTTAAAGACATTCTATTAAAAATTACCAATACCGCTAAAAAAACGAGTTTGAGAGATCTGTTATTAAAAGCTTCTAACGAAGGAAATAATAACTCTACAAAAAACATACTCATTTCTGATTTTCAAAATATTAAAAAAGAAGACATCAATAATATTCCTTCAAACACAACTTTAGTTAAAGTAACTCCTGAACAAAAGAGTAATGTATCTATTGATAGTGTTTTTGTAAGTGATAACGGTTCTTCTAATTTTAATATTCATATACTTATTAAAAATCAAGGAGAAGCTAAAAAAGAGCTCCCTATTGCTATTTATAACGCAGAAAAATTAATTAATAAGCAAACTTTTTCTATTAAAGAAAACAACGCTACACAGGTAACCTTTTCTATCGTAAAAACTCCAGTTTTCTTGGGTAAAATTGACATCAATTTTAAAGACACCTACGGATTTGATAATTCATTTTACTTTACGTTAAACTCCAACGAGAAAATTAACGTGTTAAGCATAGGTGAACCTGCCAATTTTTTAAGTAGAATTTACACTAAAGAGGAATTTAACTTTTCTACTTCTTCTATACAAAATGTAAATTACAACCTCATTCCAAAACAACATTTAGTAATTTTAAATGAGCTAGAAAATATTCCTAAAACCTTAATTAATAGTTTAGAATCTTTTGTTAAAAATGGAGGAAATATTGCTGTTATTCCAAATCAAAACTCAACTATTTCTTCATATAACAACTTGTTTAGTAAGTTAAATGCAGGCAGGTTACTTTCTCAAAAAAATGATAGCTTAAAAATCACGGATATTAATTATAATCATCCGCTTTTAAAAAATGTTTTTGAAAAAAGGGTACGTAACTTCCAATATCCTTTTGTAAAGACTTCATTCAACTCAGCGTTTCAAAATGCTTCTAACCTTATTTCTTTTGAAAACAAACAAGGTTTTATTAAACAAATAAACTTACCCAAAGCTTCACTCTATTGGGTTGCGGCTCCACTTCAAAAAGAAAATAGTAATTTTACCCATTCTCCCTTAATTGTTCCTGTTTTTTATAATATGGGAAAACATAGCTTACAACTTTCTGAATTGTATTACACCATCGACAAACAAAACACGATTGATGTTGATCAGCACTTAGCTAAAGACGAAATTTTAACTATTACCTCTACAAATAGTTCATTTATTCCTCTACAACAAACCTTTCAAAATAAAGTACGTATTACCACTAAAGAACAGCCTTTAAAAGCAGGTTTCTATAAAATACAACAGAAAAAAAACATACTAAAAAATTGTGCTTTCAACTATGCAAAGAGTGAAAGCTCTTTAAATTTTTTAGATTTTTCAGATATTGATAATGTTAAAACTTCTACTTCAGTAAAAAATACTTTAGAAAATATTAATAGTAAAAACAAAATTCAATGGCTTTGGAAATGGTTTTTGACCTTAGCTATCGTATCTTTGCTCATAGAAATTTTGATTTTAAAATTCTTTAAACCATGACAACGCTGCTAAAATCGGCAATAATTATAGATGCTTTTAGTCCTTACCACAAACAAACTAAAGATATTTTAATTAATGATGGTATTATTACCAAAATAGATACCAATATTCCTAAAAAAGACGGATACCAAGTTGTTGAACTTGATAACCTACATGTTTCTACAGGGTGGTTTGACACAAGTGTTTCTTTTGGTGAACCTGGGTACGAAGAGCGTGAAACTTTACGACATGGTATACAAGTAGCTGCAAAAAGTGGTTTTACCGATGTAGCTATTAACCCAAACACTAGTCCTATTGTTGACAACAAGTCTGCCGTTGAGTTCTTAATTAATAAGGTAAACGGATCAGCAACAAATATACACCCTATCGGAGCCTTAACACAACGAAGTAAAGGAATTGAAATGTCTGAGATGTATGACATGCAACAATCGGGTGCCATTGCTTTTGGTGACTACAATAAACCGGTAAGTAATGATAATTTATTAAAGATTGCTTTACTATATGCTCAAAATTTTGATGGCCTTGTTTTAAGTTTCCCTAAAAATAACTCTATTGCTGGAGAAGGTGTTGCGAACGAAGGAAAAAATAGCACGCTTTTAGGATTAAAAGGAATCCCTGCTTTAGCAGAGGAAATTCAAATTTCTCGCGATTTATTTTTATTAGGATATACAGGAGGTAAATTACACATTCCTACTATTTCTACTGCAAAGTCAGTTCAATTGATTAAAGAAGCAAAGAAAAAAGGATTAAATGTTACCTGTAGCGTCGCTGTACATCATTTATTTTTAACCGATGATGAATTACACGGATTTGATGCTAATAAAAAGGTAACACCACCTTTACGTACTGAAGAAGATAGAAATGCCTTGTTAAAAGGAATACAAGATGGTACGATTGATATCATTACATCTGATCATAGTCCAATTGATGTAGAACATAAAAAAGTAGAGTTTTCTACCGCAAAAGACGGAACAATAGGTTTAGAAAGTGCCTTTGGTGCTTTAAATACTTTGTTAGACTTAGAAACAATGATTAAATGCTTATCTAATAATCCGAGAGAACGTTTCGGACTTGATAAGATTACCATTAAAGAAAACGAAAAAGCTTCTTTATCTATCTTTAATCCAGAAGGAGATTATACTTTTTCTGAAGAAAATATTATTTCTACCTCAAAAAATAGCGTCTTTTTAGATAAAAAGCTTCAAGGAAAGGTGTACGGAGTCTTCAATAACAATCAATTAGTTTTAAATTCTTAACAGAATGAGTTTACAGTATCTTGTAAGAGAACCTAAAAGTTCTATAACAAATCCTCCATTACTTATTTTATTACACGGGTATGGTAGCAATGAACAAGATTTATTTTCATTTGCAGAAGAATTACCTGATGACTTGTTAATTGTTAGCGCCAGAGCTCCATACGATATGGGATATGGCGGTTATGCGTGGTACGCTATTAATTTTGATGATGTTAATGGAAAGTTTTCTGATTTAGCTCAAGCTAGTACATCGGTAGATCAAATAGCTACATTTATAGATGAAATCAAAACAAAATACAACACCAATCCTGATAAAACATTTTTATTAGGGTTTAGCCAAGGAGCTATTTTAAGCTATGCTTTAAGTTTTAAGTTCCCAAATAAGGTACAACATGTAGTAGCCTTGAGTGGATATATTAATGAGAAATTATTACCTTCAGAAATAAATAATTCAATTGCTACTGATTTTTATATTTCTCATGGAATAGTTGACCAAGTTCTACCTATTGAATGGGCCCGTAAAGCTCCAGTGTTATTAGAAAATTTCAATTTAAAAAATGAATACTCTGAATACCCGGTAGGACACGGAGTAGCACCACAGAATTTTTACAGTTTTAAAAATTGGATTGTAGAAAGATTGTAGTTTTAACAATTCTATTTGAAGGAAATTAAATATTTTTGCTATCTAAAAAAAATAGCATGAACAATATCTTCAACCAGGATGTATTATACTACTGGAGTGCACCTTTTTTCATTTCAGTAATTTTATTAGAGATGTTCTTTAGCTACCGCGCTAAAGCAAAAAACTACGATTTTAAAGACACTTCAACAAATGTTTATTTTGCCCTTCTTAACTTTGGTTTAGACCTTTTAATGAAGGTGACTTCGTTTGCAATTATGGGTTTTTGCTATCAATATCGAATTATTGATTGGGAAGGCAACATGTCTTGGGTATACTGGTTGTTAGCTTTTATTGGACAAGATTTCTTGTATTATATACATCATTATGTAGATCACCATTCACGCTTTTTTTGGGCTGTACACGTAACCCACCATAACTCTGAATATTATAACATTTCAACAGGTTTTCGTTCACCTGTATTACAACCACTATTCCGTTATATGTTCTTTTTGCCGTTAGCCTTTTTAGGAGTAATGCCTTTACATATTATGTTTGCGTATGCAATGAACCAGAACTACGGAACACTGTGCCACACAAACTTTATTAAAAGTAAGTTAGGATGGTGGGGGTATTTTTTCGTCACTCCTTCTCACCATAGAGTACATCATGCTTCAAACACAAAGTATTTAGACAAAAATATGGGGATGGTATTGATTATTTGGGATCGTATTTTTGGTACTTTTCAAGCAGAAGAAGATGAAGTTGAGTATGAAAAACTAAAATACGGTTTAACAAAACCTCTTGAAAATAAAGGCCCTATCAATGTTATTTTTCATGAATGGAAAGAAATTTTTAAAGATTTTTTTCAACGAAAGAAAAGTCTTCCTTTAGGTACTCGTCTTAAGTATGTTTTTATGCCTCCAGGTTGGAGCCATGATGGAAGTACAAAAACCAGTAAAGAATTACAAGAGGAACTAAAAAGTGAATCAAAAGAAGAGTTAGAAATTTTACCAAAAGAATTAAGGGTGCAAGAAATAAAAGTCGAGTAAAAACTCGACTTTTTCTTTTATAAACTATATTATATACTACTTTAATATCTGATTAGCGTGTTCTTTTGTTTTAACTTTTAAAATTACATCTTCAATTACTCCATTTTCATCAATAACAAAAGTAGTACGGTGTATTCCGTCATATTCTCGTCCCATAAACTTTTTAGGTCCCCAAACACCAAAAGCATTAATTACTTCTTTACTCTCATCAGCTAATAACGGAAATGGTAACTCATTTTTGTCTATAAAATTTTGTTGACGCTTTGCTGAATCGGCACTTACACCTAGTACATCATAACCCTTTGCTAAAAAACCTTGATAATTATCGCGTAAATCACAAGCTTCTGCTGTGCATCCTGGTGTACTTGCTTTAGGATAAAAGAATAATACTAATTTCTTCCCTTTATAATCTGAAAGTTTTACTGCGTTTCCTTTTTCATCTACTGATTCAAAATTCGGAGCTTTGTCTCCTATTTTTAATGTTGTCATCTTAATTCCGTTTCTAAATTATTAGCTCAAAGTTACAAAGTTGATTTTGATTATCTATAAATATAGGTCGCTTCTTCGTACATTTGAGTCTTTTTAAACAAAATAGAATGACTAAAGCAGAAAAAGTTCAATTTGTAATAAATACTTTAGAAGAGTTGTATCCTGAAACTCCCATTCCTTTAGACCATAAAGATCCGTACACTCTACTAATTGCAGTATTAATGTCTGCTCAAAGCACAGATGCACGTGTAAATACGATTACACCATTATTATTTGAAAAGGCAGATAACCCTTACGACATGGTAAAGCTTTCTGTAGATGAAATTCGAGAAATTATTAAACCTGTTGGATTATCTCCTATGAAATCAAAAGGAATTCATGGTTTATCAAAAATTTTAATTGAAAAACATCAAGGTCAAGTTCCTGCCGATATGGAAGCTCTAGAAGCATTACCTGCTGTAGGACATAAAACTGCTAGCGTAGTGATGTCACAAGCCTTTAACATACCTGCCTTTCCTGTAGACACACATATTCATAGACTTATGTATCGTTGGAATTTATCTAACGGAAAAAATGTTGTTCAAACCGAAAAAGATGCTAAGCGTTTATTTCCTGAAGAATTGTGGAATAAACTGCACTTACAAATCATTTATTACGGACGTGAATACTCACCTGCTCGTGGTTGGAAATTAGAGAATGATATCATTACTAAAACCGTTGGGAGAAAATCGGTTATAGACGATTACCTTCAAAAGAAAGCATAAAAAAAGCCCCAACATAGTTGAAGCTTTTTCCACTCTTAATTCAAATTCAATTCAATGAGATAGTTTGATTTCGTTTTAACAACTGTTAGCGATTTGGAAAAATTAATCAAATATTGAACTGTTTCTTGTTTTGGTTCCATTCTAAAATCCGAAGATTTTTCAGAGTAAATCTGCATCATATATAATCCCTTTTATTATTTATAATCAATGATTTAACGAGGGATTTTTGTAAATATTGTCTAATTTACTAAAATAATTTTATTTTTTTCAATTATTTTTCTGAGGTTAATTAAAGCATAGCGCATTCTACCTAACGCCGTATTAATGCTAACTCCCGTATTTTCTGATATTTCATTAAAACTCATATCATTATAAATACGCATTTTTAATACTTCTTTTTGTTCTTCAGGAAGCTCTTCTACCAATCCTTTTACATCAGATAAAATCTGCTCTTTTATAATTTTATTTTCTGCATTTAATGTTCCATCACTCAATACCGAAAAAATATCGAACTCATCGCTGTTATTAAATGTTGGAATTCGGTTATTTCTTCTAAAATAATCTATGATTAAATTATGAGCTATACGCATAACCCATGGTAAAAACTTTCCTTCTTCATTATAATTTCCTTTCTTAAGCGTACGTATTACTTTTATAAAAGTATCTTGAAAAATGTCTTCTGTAGTATCTCGATCTTGTATTTTGCTGTATATAAAGCTATACAATCTCTGTTGGTGGCGTTTAATCAATAATTCAATAGCCAATTCATTACCGTTAATGTAATTTTTTACTAATACACTGTCATCTACTATGTTTTGCATAATAATTACTTTTTTAAAAGAGTAACTAGATAGTTCTCTTTTGGTTAGGGGATTTTAAGTTATAAAAGTAATTATCTAACTATAGGCTTTATTTATTGATTAATAATAAGTTACAAAGATTAAATTTTTTATTATAAAATACAAAAAAAACTATTAAAAAAGAGAAAAATACTGTTATTTACTCAATAAAATCACTATAAATTGGTACTTTTATCGCTTATTTTTCGAGCACATGAAGACTGATATTTTAACAGCAAACCCTAAAGAAAACATCATTATAAAAGGAGCTAAACTCCACAATCTAAAGAACATCGATGTCGTTATCCCTAGAAATAAATTAGTGGTAATTACTGGACTTTCTGGATCGGGAAAATCTTCATTAGCTTTTGATACGTTATATGCAGAAGGACAACGACGCTATGTTGAAAGTTTAAGCTCGTATGCTCGTCAGTTTTTAGGTAAACTACACAAACCAAAAGTAGATTACATTAAAGGAATTGCCCCCGCAATTGCTATTGAACAAAAAGTAAATTCTACCAACCCTCGTTCCACAGTAGGAACTTCGACTGAAATTTACGATTACATCAAATTATTATACGCCCGCATTGGCAAAACCTTCTCTCCTATTTCTGGTAATGAAGTAGAAAAGCATACTGTTTCGAATGTTATCAATCATGTAAAAACTTTTGATGAACGCACCAAACTTTTACTACTTTCACCTATCGCTATTAATGAAAAAAGAGACGTTAAAACCGTTTTACAAGTACTAAAGCAACAAGGATATGCACGTTTAAAATATAAGGATACGGTGCATAGAATTGAAGAATTTCCTTCGGATGATTTTAATGGCGCTACCTTATTTTTAGTAGTTGATAGAATTGTAGTTCAACACGAAGAAGATTTTTACAACCGCTTAGGAGATGCCATTCAGACAGCATTCTTTGAAGGAAAAGGAATCTGTTATATTGAAAATTTATCTGACGGAAATACTACTGAATTTAGTAACAAATTTGAATTAGATGGGATTTCCTTTTTAGAACCCAACACACATTTGTTCAGTTTTAACAATCCATATGGTGCCTGTCCAACCTGTGAAGGTTATGGAAATGTGATAGGTATCGATGAAGATTTGGTAATTCCTAATACAGGATTATCTATTTATGAAGATGCTATTTTTCCATTTAAAACTGATAGCTATAAAAAATACAAAAACGATTTAATTATACATGCCGAAGAATTTGGAATTTCTATTCACAAACCTTGGTTTGAACTTTCTGAAGAACATAAAAGTTTAATTTGGAACGGAACTAAAAAGTTCAAAGGAATCAACCATTTATTCAAAAAACTAGAAGAGAAAAGCTACAAAATTCAAAATAGAGTAATGCTTTCTCGCTATCGCGGAAAGACAAAATGTACCGAATGTGAAGGAAAACGTCTACGAAAAGAAGCAAATTATGTGCAAGTATACGGTAAAACAATTTCCGAATTAGTTACACTTCCATTAGACGAATTAGCTGTATTTTTCAATAGTATTCAACTAAGTAAGTATGAAGAAAAAATAGGAAAACGTCTATTAACTGAAATCAACAATCGCTTACAATTTTTAACCGATGTTGGATTGAGTTACCTAACCTTAAACCGTACTTCAAACACGTTATCAGGAGGTGAAAGTCAACGTATTAACTTAGCTACTTCTTTAGGTAGTTCATTAGTAGGCTCTATGTATATTTTAGATGAACCAAGTATTGGTTTGCACCCTAAAGATACCGAAAGATTGATTGGTGTTCTGAAAAATCTACGTGATTTAGGTAACACTGTAATTGTGGTAGAACATGATGAAGACATCATGAAAGAAGCCGATTATATTATTGATATTGGTCCTGAAGCTGGAACTTATGGTGGAAACGTAGTTGCAGAGGGAACTTTTGATGAAATTCTACAATCTGATTCGTTAACTGCCAAATATCTTTCAGAAGAATTAAAAATTGAGATTCCAACAACCCGAAGAAATTCTAAAAATTTCATAAAAGTTATAGGGGCACGCGAAAACAACCTAAAAAACATTGATGTTACTTTTCCACTAAACAACTTAACCGTTATCACAGGGGTTTCTGGTAGTGGAAAAAGCACTTTAGTAAAGAAAATTTTATATCCTGCTATGCAGAAAAAACTGATAGGATATGGTGATAAATTAGGGCAACATACGGATGTTACTGGAAGTTTTGAAACCTTGAAACATGTAGAATTTATAGATCAAAATCCTATTGGGCGTTCATCTCGTTCAAATCCTGTTACTTATATCAAAGCATACGATGATATTCGTAAACTACTATCGGATCAAAAGTTATCAAAAATTAGAAACTATCAGCCTAAACATTTTTCTTTTAATGTAGACGGTGGTCGTTGTGAGGTTTGTAAAGGTGAGGGTGAAGTAACTATTGAAATGCAGTTTATGGCCGATGTACATCTAGAATGTGAAACTTGTGGTGGAAAACGCTTTAAAAAAGAAGTTTTAGAAGTTACTTTTGAAGGAAAGAACATCGATGATATTTTAAACATGACTATCGATGATGCTGTCGCATTTTTTACAGCACATGAACAAACGAAAGTTGCCAAAAAGCTAAAACCTCTACAAGATGTTGGTTTAGGTTACGTACAGCTTGGTCAGTCATCTTCTACCCTTTCTGGTGGTGAAGCACAACGTATAAAACTAGCTTCCTTTTTAGTAAAAGGAAATACCAAAGACAAAGCTTTGTTTATTTTTGATGAGCCTACTACCGGATTACACTTTCATGATATTAAAAAATTATTAGCTTCTTTTAACGCACTAATTGAAAGAGGACATTCTATCATTGTTATTGAGCACAATATTGAACTGATTAAGTGTGCTGATTATATTATTGATCTTGGTTTAGAAGGCGGGAAAAAAGGTGGAAACTTAATCTTTTCTGGTACCCCAGAAGACTTAGCTAAAAATAAAGAATCCTATACCGCTAAATATTTAAAAGAGAAGTTGATTTTTTAAAAAATTGTAAAAACAGGAAAGCCACCCAACCTCTCGGTCGGACAGTCTTTCACAACAAAAATTAACAAAATTTAATAATTACTGAAAACTTTTATCTCCAGCATTAGAGTTATACACATAGTTAAATGTATAATATTGGGCTCCTGAGTTGACAGGATCTGCTGAATTGGAACTATCCATATCTTTATAATAACTTAGAATTTCCATTTTAGCATAGTGACCATCAACCGTTTTAACAATTATCACCTTTCCTGCCGTTGCACTGACCAAATGATTTGCTGGATTGTATGTATACCACGTTCCTTTTGGTAAGGCTAGTCCTTCCTCTGAATCTTGTACAAAATCAGTATCTGTGGGCGCTACCGTAATATCTGCGAAAACACCTTCTTCTATCGCTAACGCAGCATTACCAGTTCTTTCTGGTTCACCTGAAATTCCTGTTTTATCTCCTCCATTTACAAGAATTGTAGTTCCTCTAAAGGCAATATCCCAGTTATTCCCTGTTACTATTCCTCCTGTTTTGAAACTAAACTTCACAAATTCCCCCGACACTAAAGGTGGACTTACCGAATAATCGTTAGTTTCTTTTGCATGTAAATTTTCTACTTTTTTAGACACTACTGTTTCTAGTGTGCTTTCATCATTATCACTACATGAAACAGTTACAAAAGCTAACATAGTTATTGCTAAAATTGATTTTAAAATCCTCATTTTTTATTGATTTATATTAAAAATTAAATTGAATTCTTCCGTAATAAGTTCTCCCCAAGCGCAACACACTGTCGTTATTTGTAAAACTGTCTTTATTTTCTAATCCTCTTTCGTCAAAAAGATTGTCAACACCTATTTGAACATTCATTAATTTGAAAATAGTTTTATCTACAGCCATATTTACTTGAGTATTGGCTGAAACAAAATCATCAAAATCGTCTATAATTCCTTGGCTATCATTTGTATCAAACAAAGCATATTTACTTCGGTATATCACTCGAATATTTGCCGAAAAATTATATTGAAAATTCTCGTAGAACACCTTTAGATTTCCCATATGTTTTGATCTATTTGGTAATCCATAGTAGTTAAACAATGTCATTCTTTGAGCAGGTGAAGCAAGAGTTTTTCTAAAGAAAACAGTACCAGATTTAATTTTCTCTTCTTGATTTTTGTCTCCAGTATCTAAAAACTGATACCCCCCTAAAATTCTAAAGTTATTACTAAGCTTGTAGTTTACATCTACCTCAACACCTTGCGTGTATACCTCATCAATATTTCGATATGAAAATGTTCTTGTTCCCGATTGTAAGTTTAATTCAGAAGCTTTTAATTGTGTATCAAATGTATCTATCAAATCTTTAATATCATTTCTAAACAGATTGATATTCAGTTTCAAACTTGACATGGGTTGTGCCTGAAAACCAAAGTTATAACCAATAGAACTTTCTGGTTTTAATTCTTTTTCTATTGTTTGTACTGTTGACAAATCTCCATACAAATCATATAAAGTCTGTGTACCCAACACAATATATCCACTTGCTGTATTTTTAAAATTGAAGTATAATTGGCGGAAATCTGGAGCTTTGAATCCATAACCTACAGAAGCTTTAGCCATTAACCAATCATTTATCTGATAACTAGAAGATATTTTAGGAGTAAATGCTGATTTGTATTGATTGCTATCTTCAAACCTAGCTCCTATAATTACATTCAAATTGTTGATTGGATTAAAGTCAAACTGACCAAAAACATAAGGAGTGTTAAACTTTTTTACACCTTCAAACTCCGTTCTTTCTAAACTTTCTAAGTTAGCCCCCACTCCAAAAATTAAAGTACCTGTATTGAATGTGTTTTTGGATTTTATCTCTGGTCTTAACAGCGTTTGATCGTAATTCGTTTTTTCATTATTAAAAATACTTTCTGCGTTGTACTTAGTTACGTAAAAAGTATAATCTACATTCCATTCATTTGTTATTTCATGAGATAATTTTGTAGTAATATTCCAATCTTCTTGTTTATTTTCTTCGGAATTATTTCCTTGTATTTGAGAAAAGTAACGTTGAGAAATTGTTCCTTTTAACTTATCAGAAAAATCATACATGACTTTTAAATTTCCTGTAAAATTTTGGTGAGGTGCTGTTGTTCTTGAAACTGTTTCTGGCGATAAGTCAAACCCTTCACTAGAATTTAAGTTCACTCCAGCTACACCCCCTAACTTTTTCTTTTTCCAAACAACGTTTGTGTTTATATCCAGTTCGTTTTTTGCTCCACCTCTTGCAAAATAACTTAATGAACCTTTAAACTGCTCGTGCTTTGGTTTCTCAGTAATTATATTAATTACACCACCAATAGCTTCCGAGCCGTATAAAGAAGAGGAAGGTCCTTTTACAATTTCTATTTGTTTTATATTATTAACGGTTAATCTATTTAGATCAATATTTCCTGAAGTTCTTCCAACAATTGGTACACCATCTAGTAAGATTAAAGTATAATCGGCAGCAACACCCTGTAACTGCACTCCTTCAGAATTTCCAAAGTCTGAAACAATGGTAATTCCAGTTTGTTCTAATAGAATATCTCTCAACCTAATCGATCCCGATTTTTGTAATTGCTCTTTAGTTATTAGCGTAACTGGCATTGGAACTGAAGATAATTGGCGTGATGTTCTAGTGGCAGTCACAATCACTTCATCTAAATCATAGCTAGAAGTCACATTCTTCACAACACTAGTGTTTTCTTGAGAAAAACCAAAAAAACTTAGTAACATAAAACTTAGTAGTACTTCTTTATTTAGAAACATTCTTAATAATTTTCCTGCAAATATATTCTTTATTTTTAATCAATCTAAATAAAAGTTATATTTTTGTCGAAAAATAAATTCAAACAAAACTCATGATGAAAAAAATAATATTAGGTAGTTTATTAATACTATCTGCACTCACTATTAATGCTCAAAACAAGAAGAAAAAAGATAGAGAAGCTATAAAAAAAATGTGTGGTTGCTATGAAGTAACCTTCAACTTTGCTGAAACTTTTAACAATAGTAAAGATTCTCTTTACATGCCTTCAAAAACAAAAACAGATAAAGCTTTAGAATGGGCAGAGTTAATTGTTGACGAGAACAACAAAATTTCAATTCAACATTTATTACAAGTTGGAAGTCCATCAAATCCACATATAGTCAAGCATTGGAGACAAAATTGGCTATATGAAAACACTGATTTTTACATGTATAATGGCGATAACAATTGGCTATTCCAAACCAAGTCTAAATCAGAAGTTAAGAAACAATGGACTCAAAAAGTATATCAAGTAGATGACAGTCCAAGATATGAAGGTTCTGCTACTTGGGTTCATGTAGATGGTAAAAGCTACTGGGAAAATACTACTGATGCCCCATTACCAAGAAGAGAATACACTAAAAGAAGTGATTATAATGTAACTGAAAGAGGAAACCGTCATGAAATTACAAACTACGGTTGGTTACATGATCAAGATAACAAAAAAATTATTAGAGAAGCTAGTAAGAAAGATGTTGTTATTGCATACGAAAAAGGGTACAACACCTATGTAAAAGTAGCAGACAGCAAATGTAAAGCAGCACAAAATTGGTGGAAAAAGAATACAAATAAATGGCAGCTAGTTAGAAATAAGTGGTCTGAAGTTTATGGAAGAAATACCAACCTTTCTTTAAAACAAAAAGTAGATGATAAACCTTTATACAAACACTTATTTTCTGAAAAGACTTCAGAAAAAGCACAAATTGATGAAGCTATAGAATCTTTTGTAAAAAAGTAATCTAAAGATTAAAAAAGCTCTCAAATAGAAAAAAACTACAGTAACTATTGTTTTAAAAAAGGTAGAATTATTATGATTTGCGTTCTATCGGAATACTAAAGGATATTAATAGTGCATTAAAAAAATTAAATCAAAACTAGAAGATAAAAAACCACTTATTTACTAGAAAACATTCAAAATATTTAGATTACCCAATCATTAGGTTACTGGATGATTGGGTATACTTTTTTCTATATTCTATTACCTTTCACATAAAAAATAACGAATTCTAATTTATCTACTACGAATTCTAATTTACTCCCAATTTACCTATGCATCTGTGGTAATTTTGATCATATAAAAACAACAATTATGTGGTCAAATAACAATTATTCATCGGTATTAAAAATGTATTTAGGAAAATACACAAGCTTAAAATTACAAGTTAACACAGACGGATTAATCGCTTCTGTTGAAAAGCAAGAGAACGGTCAATGGGTTAGCGATAGAAACTTACCTAACATCTTAAATAAACTATCAACTGATTTTAATTTAGGTAAAGATGTAACCATCATCTTACAACAATAACATTATAACTATAACCTTAAAACAAAAACTATGAAACAAAACATTTTAAAAGTAGGTACAGTAATGGGATTACTACTACTTATCGGAGTATTTGCTAGCTGCAACGACACAAAAAAGAACGACAAAAACCAAGAATTGGGAAACATTGCTCAACTAGAAGAAACTACTAAAAAATCAGTAGTAGAACTAAGAAAACCAGTGGTTTTTATTACTGGGAATGACAAAGGAAGTAGTCATTTCTATGATAGCGCTCGAGTTTATTTTAAAGAAAGAAACTATGAAGTTATTAATGGTAAATATTCTTTAGAGGAAATTATTTCTTGGATGAACAAGAATGCTACCAAAAATCCTTATGGAGAAGTTCATATTGTAAACAACAACAACCCGTTTAAAGCAATGAACTTAGAAACAGTAGTAAATGGTGAAAAAGTGACTGTAGAGAGTTTGCAAAAAGCTATAAACGAAGACAGATTACCCTCTTTAAAAGATGAAGCGATAACAGACAGTACAAAAATTATTTTCCATACCAATCAGTTAGCAACAAACACTAATTTGATAAACACATTAAAGAGTGCCTTTATAACAGAAAATAAAATACCTCAGGTAGTTGCCTCTCCTTATTACAATATATTTGGAGGCGAGTTTTCAAACCATTATTTAGCACAACCTTACTATGTGTTTTATCCAACAGCAAACTCTCCTGGAAAAGTAGATTTATCAAAAGAAATTGCTAAAAAATATCCAGAAGAGAAAGAAATTGATTGGTACGATGCTTTGAATAATGAAAAAGAGCGTTATGTAGGTGAACCATACACTATTCAATATAGTATTCCTGTAAACCTAGAGTTAGACTATCATAATTCAGACAATGAAATTCCACATTTTGTAATGCAAGAAGAAATCATGGATTTTATTGCTAGTGAAGAAGCTTTAATGAAAGAAGTACAAAAAACAAACATTCCTGTAGAGAAATTTAGATGGACATACATTGTGAAAGACAGTCAATTAATTATCAAAGGAAAGTCATCAGCTTTATGTGTCTTAAAACCTTTAATTAAACCATATGGTGATTTAGAACATGTAAAACCAGACACCAATAACAAGCGTTTATATGCTATGAAATAACTGATAATTGTTGAACAAACGTCATTACGAACAAAGCAAAATCAAATTACTTATAAAAGTAACAACTCGACCCTCTTGCTTTCGTAATGACGTTTAATTTAAGTATGTTTGTTACAATGAAGTTTCTTAGCCATAAAATTAATAAAACAACCTCTAATACCAATTTTGTATTGAAAGCTCACAAGCTCTTGATACAAAATTTCATGTGTACATTCTTGTGTGTTTTTTTGATTGGTATAACAAACTCATTAGCTCAAAATTTTCATCTAAAAAACTTCTCCCAAAAAGATGGACTTCCTAGCTTACACATTCAAAACTGTACACAGGATAATACAGGCTATTTATGGATAGCTACAAACAAAGGATTGGTTCAGTATGATGGAAGTGATTTTACAATTTACACTACAAAAAACGGTTTGATTTCTAACAATGTAAATGTTATTTCTACAAAAAACAATACCGTTTTTATAGGAACCAACAAAGGACTCAGCATTAAAAGCTATACTGGATTTAAAAACTTCGAAAGCAGTAACGTAAACTGTATTTTAACAGTTAAAGACCACACCTTTTTAGGTACAAACAAAGGGATTGTTCGTGTTCGTGAAGGCTACCTTTCTCCCATTCGTACCAATTTCCAAATCGATTTAAATCAAGTAAATGACATACAATTTGACGGAAGCTTTTATTGGATCACTACCAACAAATCACTTTGGAAGCTCGATAAACTTATCAGTCCTACTGTTTTAAAAAGAATAGATCTTGACAATTACACCTCTATTCTTATCAACAACAAAACTGTGATTGCCACCACCTATGATAACGGCATTAAACTTATTACAGAAGGTGCAATAGAAACACTAACTACTACCGTACAAAATATTAAAGGAATAAAAAAAATCAATAATCAATTTTGGGTTATTTCAAAAGATGAAGGTATTGAAGTATTGGATGACAGTTTTAGTTTTGAAAGAACTATTAACAAATACAATTCATTAACTACAAACCAAATAACTTCTATTTTTCAAGATACTGATAAGAATACTTGGATTAGTACTGAAAATAATGGACTTTACCTTATAAAAAACGACAAACCAATACAAAGGAAACCTACTATTTCTTTTGAAAACATTTCCGTTGTTTATCAGACATTAGATAGTATCAACATTAACAATTATCCTAAAACTCTACAACTTCAACCTAATAAAAATCACATCTCTTTTTACTATAAAACAGTCGATATTAACAATCCTAACAAAATAGAATATCGCTATAAACTGAATAATCAAGCGAGTCCATGGACAACAAAAAATTCGGTTGACTTAGCCTATTTAACTCCCGGGAATTATACCTTTTCTGCCCAATCAAGAGTTGGTAAATCAGAAAGCACCCCTATTGAGTTTAACTTTTTTATCGATACCCCTCTTTATAAAAAGAAATGGTTTATATGGTCTAGTGTAGCTTTAACCTGTCTTATTTTAAGCTTATTTATTTGGCTATACATTAGAAGAATACAAACAAAGAACAAAGCCAAGGTAGCTAAACTACAATTAGAAAATCATTTGTTAGCGCTAGAACAAAAAGCACTTCAATTGCAAATGAACCCACATTTTATTTTTAATGTTTTGAACGGAATTAAAGCGTTAGGTAATTCTGGGAATTCTGTAGAATTAAATTCAACCATTAGTAAATTTGCAACACTCTTACGTGGTATTTTACACAATTCAAGACAAGAAGAAATAAGTTTAGCAGAGGAAATTAACACTCTTAAAAACTATATTGAGTTAGAACAGCAAATGAACTCAAATATATTTGAATACACAATATCAACCAATCTCACTATAGCTTCTGAAGAAATCTTAATTCCGCCAATGCTCATCCAACCTTTTGTTGAAAACAGTATTAAACATGGTATTTCTTCAGTAAAAAACGGAAAAATTGATATTAATTTCTCTATTAAAAATGATTTTTTACATTGTAAAATACTAGATAATGGTATTGGTATTCATCAATCAAAAAAATTAAAAAAAACAAGTACTCATCAATCTATTGCTCTGAGTGTTACGCAAGAAAGAATTCAAAATTTATCTAAAGAGAGTACTTTTTCTATTAGCGAAATATATAAAAACAATGAAGTAACAGGAACGAAAATTTTATTTAAAATTCCTTTAAAAACTGACTTTTAAACATGACAAAACTAACTGCAATTTTAGTAGACGATATGCCAACAGCCTTAGAAATGTTGCAAAATGACCTTACTCAATTTCATCCTGAAATTGAAATTATAGGTACTGCTAAAAGTGTAGTAGAGGCTTCTAAGGTTTTGCGAAAACAACAACCTGATATCTTATTTTTAGATATTATGCTGGGAGATGGTACTGGATTTGATGTGCTTGAAATTCACCCAAATTTATCTTCAAAAATTATTTTTGTTACTGCAAGCGACGAGTACGCTATCAAAGCTTTTAAATTTGCTGCAATTGACTATGTATTAAAACCTTATTCTAATGAAGATTTAGCCAATGCTATTCATAAAGCAAAAAGCCAAATTCGCCCCGATAAAGAACAGCTAACTGTACTACAACAATCCATTACCCAACCTAATCAAAGACCTAAAAAAATATCATTAAATACCTCTGATAAGATAATGGTTGTGAATTTAGATGATATTATTCGTTGTCAATCCGATAATAATTATACTGAGTTTTTTATGAGCGATGGACAAAAAATATTAGTAGGTAAAACCTTAAAATATTTTACCGATATACTAAAAGAATATGATTTTTTAAGAGTACACCAAAGTCATCTTGTTAATATTCAATTTATTAAAGAATTCATAAAATCTGATGGTGGATATTTGGTATTAAAAAATAAAACTACCATTCCTGTCTCTGTAAGAAAAAAAAATGAAGTCGTTGACATTTTAGCTAAAATGTAATCACCGTTTTTTTCCTCTTTTTACCCGTATTTTAACATTTTTGTTAAATTTTTATTAAATTTTTATTTACCTTAGTGTTTATAAATTATAAAGCATGGTCGTACTTAAGCCAGAAAAAGGTAGATTATTAATTGCTGACCCAGCAATTTTGAATGATTGTTCTTTTAAAAGAACCATTGTTTTGCTTACTGAACATACTTCAAAAAGTTCGGTGGGTTTTATTTTAAATAGACCTTTAAATTACGTACTTAAAGATTTAGTTCCCGAAATAGATTGTGAATTTACTGTTTACCAAGGAGGACCTGTTGAACAAGATAATTTGTACTTTATTCATAAAGTACCTCACCTACTTCCTAACAGTATAGAAGTAGCTAAAGACCTCTATTGGGGTGGTGATTTTGAGCTTTTAAAAGATCTTCTAAATGATAAGCGATTAAAATCAACAGACATTCGTTTCTTTTTAGGGTATTCTGGTTGGGCAGCTGACCAATTAAATGAAGAGCTCCTTATAAACTCTTGGTTTATTGCCGAGAATGATTACGATAATATTTTAACCGCTAACGACCAAAACTTTTGGAAAGACAAACTACTTCAAAAGGGAGGAAAATATAAAATCTGGGCTAATGCCCCTAGTGATATTCAAATGAATTAACCTGTTACTATAGCTAGCTGTAAACTGCTTTTTATCTTATCTGTAATCTCTGTTACAAACTCTTTTTTGCGATAATTAGTTACAGATTGAACTCCTATAATTGCATTAGTGATAAAAACTTCATCAGCTTTTTGAATTTCGAAAGGAGAAATAGTCGTTTCTTCAATAGTATACTTTGGATGCTTCTCTATAATTTCAATAACTTTTTTTCTAATAATTCCTTTAATACATCCTTCAGTTAAAGCAGGTGTTTTAACCACATTTCCTTTAATGATGAAAAGATTCCCATTGATTGCTTCTACCACTCCTTTTCGCTCATTTAACAAAATGCAATTATCCAAATCATTTTCTTCTGCAAAAACTGCGGCTAATGTATTTAACATTCTATTAGTTGTTTTTACTGTTGACAACAAACCAGAATAATTATAAAAATCTTTATATATATCAATCTTGTATACTTCTTTCTTAATTACTTCAAGTGGAGCTCCTTCAATAATGTAATCTACCTCATTAGTAACAGGTGTATACAAACCACCATCTTTTCTATAAACAGTTAATCGTACTCTATATATTGATGAGCTTGGTAATTCTCTTGTAAGTTTTAAGATTTCTTCTTGTAAAAATTCAAGAGTAAATTTCATAGGAATTTTCATACGAAGCATACGCATCGAAGCCATTAATCTAAAATAATGATCTTCAATAAAAACAACTTTACCATTTGTAACTTTAATAGTTTCAAAAATAGCATCACCATATTTAAATGCTCTATTTTTTGTTGAAAGTTGTACTTCGTTATCAGAAATTAAAGTTCCATTAAAATTTACCATTTCTTTAAAAATTTGAAATGCAAACTTACAATTTAGGGAAGTATTAGCCACAAAAAAACTCGACAATTTGCCGAGTTTTTCTTTTTAAATACATATATAAAATGTCTTAAGCTCCTATATTATGTTTTAATTCCTCTATTTGATTTTCCCAAAGCATTTTTGCTTCTTCTACATCATCTTCATCATCGGCAAAATCAGTTATTATCACTGCTACATCCTTTGTTAAAGGATCTACCTGAATTTTAAACTCAAAATAACTTTCATCATCCTCACTTTCTGTCCATTTAAACTTAATACGTTCATCTGTTTTCTTAGTAATTATCTTCGCTTCTTCTTCAGAATCTTCCCAAAAAAAAGTGATGATTTTACCTCTTGAATTTACTTTATCTGCAAACCATTCTTCTAAACCTGCAGGCGTTGCAAAATATTGATATAACATGCTCGGAGAAGCATGGATAGGAAACTCTAGTTCAAATTTAACTTTACTCATCTATTTTTTTGTTTGAGTGACAATATATATAATTATTTTTTAAAAAAAAATTTTAATGTTTTGTTGTCTAAAACTAAAAAGTATTTATATTTGCACCCGCAATCAGGCGAGGTAGCTCAGTTGGTTAGAGCGCAGGATTCATAACCCTGAGGTCACGGGTTCAAATCCCGTCTTCGCTACAAAACCCAAATCTTAAGATTTGGGTTTTTTTATGTTTATATTTGAGCATACATTTTATAATGAGGACCTACTTTTTTCACTTCAAACTCCTCACCTATAACCTGAAAACCGAGCCCTTCATAAAATTTTGCAGCTTCTTTTCGTGCATTGCACCATAGAATAGTTATTCCCTTTTGCTGTAAAATTTCTTTTGCTTTTTCTATTAGTTTGCTTCCATATCCTTTTCCTCTAACTTCTGGTAAAGTTGCCATTCCTCTTAATTGATATTGACTTCCTTCAATATCATTTATATTGTTTTTTATAAAAGTTGCAATACCTACTAATTTCTCTTTATAAAAAGCTCCTAAATGAAAGGTATCCATATCTTTATCTTCCAAAAACTTATAAGGTAAATCAATATTATTTCGTAAAACCGTTAATCGTATATTATAGGTTTCTTGAGCAGATATATTTTTTATTTTTATCATATTAATTTCTTTAATTCAAAAATACAGAATGAATATTCATTTTAAACCCATACATAAAAAAAACATACTAAGCATTCTTCCTCTTTTACAAAAAATCAACACAACTACTCCTCTTGATATCTTAAAAATAAGAGTTTTAGAAATGATTGATTGTTCAAACTACGAATGTGTTGGAGTATACGATGAAAATAAGTTGATTGGTATTTCTGGTCTTTGGTATAGTGTTAGGCATTATGTTGGTAAAAGTGTAGAACCAGATCATGTAATTATTGACGAAACTTATAGAGGCAATAATATTGGCAAACAGTTTTTTAACTGGATTTATGAATACACAAAATCAAAAGGCTACGAGGCCATTGAATTAAACACCTATACTGGCAACAGAAAGTCTCATAAATTTTATTATAATGAAGGCTTTGAAATCTATGGTTTTCACTTTGTGAAAATTCTAAGAGATGATAATACCTTTTACTAGAAAATATAAAATACTGTCCCTTAAAAAAAAGTAACGCAAAACCTTACTTATATTACGGTTTATTTTCTTTTAACTCATTTTAAATAACTTAAGTTTAAAAAACTTAAATTATTTTACCATGTTAAAAAACATTTCAAACTTAGGAACCACTCTAAACAAAACTGAACAACAATTTATTAATGGAGGAAAAAAACAATGCCTTCTTCCTGACAATACTTGTTCTGAAATTTGGATTGGGTGTGGAGAACCGCAGTGTCAACCACAACCTTTTTAAAATACTAAGCAGGGTTTCCTGCTTTTTTATTCCCCTTTAATGCATTAACCATTCAATCTACACTTTTATTAGGGCGACAAAAATCACAATTAAAAAAGTTTGTTTTTACGGTTAAACCTTACTTTTTTTACGTTTTTTTTATTCTAGTATTCATTAAATTCTAGGTATCTTTGTAGTGCTTAAGAGACGTCTTAAGTTCTTTTTCATAGCAATTTTCCCACTCAATCTTTTTGAGTGGGTTCTTTTTTTATCACTCATACTATCTTTTTATTTATAAATTAATTTCATGTGTTTAATAACACCCACATTAATGGATTATTCTTCCTACAGTTTTGCTCTATTTTTTTTACTAATTTTGAGTCATGTATGAAAAATTTCAAATCACATTATTTTGGTTGTTCGCTTTCTTCATTATAAGAGCAGGAGGAAATTTCATTGTTAATAAACTTCATCAATCTCATAAAAAGAGTAAAACAAAACTTGCTGATAAAGAAGAATTATTCAACGTATTCAAACTCTTTTTTAACTATTTCTCATACTTCTGCATCCTGTTTATAATGCTTTTATGGCTAAATTTTATTTAACTACTGTTTTTTTAACCTTGTCACTATTTTTTTTAATGTTTTTGTATTATCTCCTAGTTGTTTTTATCTTTGATAGAAAAAAAAATGGATTTTCAAAAAGAATATGATCGTATCGCAGATCAAATAGGCAGAAAAAACATTCTATTAAGTTTTTTATACAACAATGAAAATAAGACAATAGAATATCCTAATGCCAAGATAGAATACTTACCAACAGGAGAAATATACCTTGGTGATATATTTGATGATAAACTAGCCAATGCTTTGTACGCTATCAAACAATTAAAAAGAGATTTAAAATAATTTTTCATTGTTACTACTGTTTGTTTATATTTGATTCATGGATAATATTCTTGAGCTCATTTATAACATTTTAGATTTCTTTTTTTCACCTCCTGATTCTTTTCCTAAAAAGAAGAAACGTAAAAAATAACTACAGTTTAACCTTACTCCTTTTTTGCTATTTTTACTTCATGTTTGTAATATTAGTATTCGGAATTTTCTTTATAATTGATGTAATATCAAAAGCTAATCACTTTTCTATTAATTATGTTGTAAACAAACTTGGTAAACAACAAGAAAGACTTTTAAGGATACTTATTGGAATTACTCTTATTATAACATCTATCTACCTCTAAATTCTACAGTTTAAAAGCACAACATATAGTCCATATTCTATTTATAACTCTTGAGTTTTGAGTTTAAATTCGATTTTATTTTAAAAGATGATTCGTTTAAAAATTGAACATAAAAAAAAGACTATCTTTTCAGATAGTCTCTTTCGTATAATTATGTTTAGTTATAAACTAACCACAACTTTAGTCTAAAATCTCTACATTAAAAGCGTTTAAGCCTTTTTTACCTTGTTCGGTATCGTAACGTACTTTGTCATTCTCTCTAACATCGTCAATCAATCCTGAGTTATGTACAAAAATATCTTCTCCTGATTCTGATGATGTAATAAACCCAAATCCTTTTGAGTTGTTAAAAAATTTTACTGTGCCTTCTTGCATCTTGCTTAAGTTTTAAATTATTATGTAATGTTTTGTAAAAGAAGAACCTTTATATAACCTCCTATAATGTAATTACATAATTACAAAGGCTATCATGCTTATAAACACTTAAAAAATAAAGGAATAATGAGATAAAAAAAGACAAGAAGAGAATAAACTCAAAAAACTAATTACTATATACTACTTTGAAATAATTAAGATGTTCTACTTGAACGACACAAAGATACTCTTTTTTAATTGATTATTGGGAAATTAGCTTCTTTTTAATTTTAAACACCATAATTTCATACGCTACACGTATAATAAAAACCAATTTTAATACTCTTTTTTACTATACAAGATTATATTTTACATTCACATTTATAAAACTACCCTTGCAACTTATAAAATCTTTATAAACCTATGTTATTCACTTTCTGAAAGCTACCTATTAAAGATATCGTTTTTGTTATTTTTTTCAAAAAAATATTTGCAGATATTAGAAACAGTCTTATATTTGCAACCGCTTTACTGCGGGAGTAGCTCAGTTGGTAGAGCGTCAGCCTTCCAAGCTGAATGTCGCCAGTTCGAACCTGGTCTCCCGCTCAAATTTTTACATAGTTGTAAGAAATTACAAAAGTCTTTACCGCGGGAGTAGCTCAGTTGGTAGAGCGTCAGCCTTCCAAGCTGAATGTCGCCAGTTCGAACCTGGTCTCCCGCTCAAATTTTTACATAGTTGTAAGAAATTACAAAAGTCTTTACCGCGGGAGTAGCTCAGTTGGTAGAGCGTCAGCCTTCCAAGCTGAATGTCGCCAGTTCGAACCTGGTCTCCCGCTCAAAAAAAACCGAAACATTAGTTTCGGTTTTTTTTATTTATTTAGTTTTAATTTATCTCCAAAGAAAAATAACCCCAGAATAATTAGCGCCATAATACCAACCATTATTGTATGATTTGTTATTACACTTGGTCGTAACACTAATGTTATCAAATATCCACCAATAGCACCTCCTAAATGAGCTGAATGACCGATATTACCTACTTGGTTTTTCATTCCATAAATTGAATACAACAAATACCCTATACCAAAAACATACCCTGGAATTGGAATTGGTATCGGCAACATAATCAACTCCATACTTGGGTACAACATTATTGAAGAGAAAATAACTCCCGAAACTGCACCTGATGCTCCCACAGCACTATAATACAATTCTCTTTTATGCTGATACAACGAATACATACTCCCAGCAATTAAACTGGCAAAGTATATTAACACAAAATTGATTGTTCCAAAACTAGAATCTACCACTTTTCCAAATAAATACAATGCATACATATTAAACCCTAAATGCAACCAATCTACATGTAAAAAACCAGATGTAAGCATTCGTTCTTTTTCTCCTCCTAAAATTCTTTGTATTTGAAATTTATAGCGATCAAAAAAAAGAGAACTACTAAAACCTTTAGCAGATACTAATACATTAGCTACAATTAATCCAATAATAATTTGACTCATAATTTATTTATATACCCACAAACATAAACAAAAGTTAATAAAGTAAATGATTGATAATTTAATGCGATATTTGCCCCAAAATATAACTTAATGAAACTACTCATATTTATTATTGTCTATCCACTAATATGGATATTATCAATTTTACCCATGAGATTATTATATATAATTTCTGATTTTTTTCGTCTTGTTGTTTTCAATTTTATAGGATATCGCAAAAAGGTTGTTATTCAAAATTTAAAAATGGCTTTTCCTGACAAAAATGACAAGGAAATAAAAAGCATTGCAAAAAAATTCTACAAACATTTTATCGATTTAATTTTTGAAAGTATTAAATCTTTTACCATATCAAAAAAGCAAATTGAGAAAAGATATGTGTACAAGAATATAGAGGTAATAAACAATCTAGCTGCCCAAGGTAGAAGTATTATTTTATCGGGTTCTCATCAAGCGAATTGGGAACTGTCTTTCGGTCTTCCTCTTAAAGCTAATCTTAGCTGTTATGGAGCCTACACAAGAATTCAAAATCCTTATTTTGAAAAAGTCATCAAATCATCTAGAACAAAATTTGGCTACGATGGTGTACCCACTGGACTTTTCAATAAAAAACTAGAAGAACGAGTAAAAAACAATATTCAAAGTTTATATGTTTTACTAAGCGACCAATCTCCCCAAGTACATAAAACTAGGTATTGGGCTACTTTTTTAAACAACTGGGTTCCTGTACACACCGGGATGGAAATTTTAGCTAAAAAATACAATTTTGCTATTGTTAATATGAATGTTACTAAAGTAAAAAGAGGATATTATGAAGCTAATTTTGAACTCATAACTGAAACTCCAAAAGAGTTTGAAAACTTTGAAATTACTGATAAATACTTAAAAATTACTGAAGCCCACATTAAAACTCAACCAGAGTTTTATTTATGGACACATAAACGTTTTAAGCATAAAGACAAATACGAACAATGGCTAGAAAACAGAAAAGCTTCTCAATAAACTGAGAAGCTTTTTTTTATTCAATCCTAATTTTAAAAGGTAAATTTAAAACACAAAAAAACCTTCTCAAATTGAGAAGGTTTTGGGTGAAAGACCGGGTTCGAACCGGCGACCTCCGGAACCACAATCCGGCGCTCTAACCAACTGAGCTACAATCACCATGTAACTTGCGGGTGCAAATATACAAGCTTTTCATATTTTGACAAAATTTTTTTTTAAATTAATTTACTTAAATTTTCAACAGCAACGTAACGTTCTGAATTAAAACCTTCTGCAAAATCAACTCCAATCAATCTTCCTAGATCTCTTGCTCTGTATTCTATACTATCTGTAAAGTTTCTGCTTGTAATCGGGGTTTCTGGCTCCTCACTTTTTGGATCATAAAACTGTGATGAGTACGCCATGACTGAAGCTACTTTTTTATCTATAAAACCAGTTACATCTACCACAAAGTCAGGTTCTATATTTTTCCATTGAATGTAATGATATACTTGCTTCGGCCTCCATTTTTCTTGTTGAACTCCATCCAATTCTGTTTCTATCTTTAACAGCCCACTTAAAAAACAAGCATCAGACACTAATTGACTTCCTTTAGGATGGTCTATATGACGATCATCAATAGCATTGCACAACACTATTTCTGGTTGATACTTGCGTATCATTTTGATAATTTCTAACTGATGTTCTTTATCATTCCTAAAAAAGCCATCTGCAAATCCTAAGTTTTCTCGTACTGAAACTCCTAAAATGTCGGCTGCTATTGATGCTTCTTTATCTCGTAACTCTGCAGAACCTCGTGTTCCTAACTCACCTCGAGTTAAATCGACTATTCCTACTTTTTTCCCTAAAGAAATTTCTTTGGCTATGGTGGCTGCACATCCTAATTCAACATCATCAGGATGCGCACCAAAAGCTAATATATCTAGTTTCATTATTTCAATTTTAAAATTGATATTACTACAAAAACAACCATTTGAAAAGCAAACATCAACATTTCATCTTTCGTTACTCTTCTTTCTTGAAAAAAATCATACCTACTCCCTTTGCACGGCATTACAAATTCTTTTCTATTAAAATACAAGCTATACACTCTTAATAACTGGTATAATAAAAGATAAAACCATGTCATACTCATTTGTGATATGGCTATTCCTCTTTTCATTTGCACAAATGAAAAGTTCCTTATTTTAAAATATAAATATAAATGAATTAATGAAATAAAAAGCCAATACAAAAACACATTGAGCTTTCTCATTGAGGAGTAATTAAGCATTATAATGAACAAAATAGTCCCTGTTGAATAAAATAAGTAGAACTCAGAGCTATATGAAAATAAATCTGGGTAAAAAACAATAATGAAAGTCAAAATTGAATATACGGACATTGAAACCTTATCCCATAAATCGAGTTTTCTCACATAAAATAAAGGTAAACCTTTAACCTTTACCTTTTCTAATATTTTATTAACTCTAACTAGACTTGAACTGTTTTCCATTTTCCTTTTCTAAAAAGCCAAATTCCTACAATCGCAATTAAAACTTCAGCTAAAGTTATCGCTGCAAATACACCAACAGGACCAAAACCAAAGGTTATTGCCATCAGATACGCAAATGGTAACTGAAATAACCAAAAACACACAAAATTGATATAGGTTGGTGTTTTGGTATCTCCTGAACCATTAAACGATTGAATTACTACCATACCGTAAGCATAAGCTATGTATCCTGCTGCTATAATTTGTAAACATAAAGCTCCGTTTTCAACTACCATTGTGTTCTCAGAAAACCACCCTAAAAATGTAGGAGCAAAGAACATATAGATTAACGAAACAACTCCCATAAAAAAGGCACAATATTTACTAGTTATCCAAACCGATTTTTCTGCTCTTTCTGGTTGTTGTGCTCCTAAATTTTGACCCACTAAAGTTGCTGCAGCATTACTCATTCCCCAAGCAGGCATTAAGGTAAACATCATAATACGTATCGCTATTGTATAGCCAGCTAAAACTTCACTACCAAACTCAGATATAATACGCATTAAAAATACCCAGCTAGAAGTACCAATAATAAATTGTCCTATTCCGCCTAACGACACTTTTATTAAGTTTACCATTACAGCTACTCTTATTACTAAGTCTTTTACTACTAGTTTTATTTTCCCTGCTCCAAAAAATAGTATTGACAATTGTGTAATTACAGCAGTTCCTCTACCAATAGTGGTTGCTATTGCCGCTCCTTCTACCCCATAAGCAGGTATTGGACCTAATCCAAAAATGAATATTGGATCTAAAATAATATTCAATCCGTTTGACAAAATCAAAGTCCACATCGCTATAGAAGCATTTCCTGCTCCTCTAAAAACAGCATTGATTAAAAAGAGTAGCATCACAGTTATATTCCCTCCTAATAATACACGTGTATAACCGTATCCTTCAGCTATTAAATCAGGTTCACCACCCATCAACTCTAAAATTTCCTTAGGATATAAAATTCCGACAATACTAATAAGGACTGAAATAAATATTCCTAAAAAGATAACTTGTACAGCTGTTTGATTTGCTCCTTCACTATCTTTTTCTCCTGTCCTTCGAGCCACCAATGCGGTTGCAGCCATACTTAGTCCGATAGCCACTGCATATACCAAAGTTAATACCGATTCGGTTAATCCAACTGTAGCTACCGCATTCACGCTCACTCTTGAAACGTAAATAATATCTACCAGGGCAAAAATAGATTCCATTAACATTTCTAAAATCATCGGAATTGAAAGCATGAATATTGCTTTTTTTATGCTTCCTGTGGTAAAATCTTGCTGCCTACCTAAAACAGCATCTTTAAAAAGTGAAAATATAGTTTGTTTTGAAGTTTGATTGTTATTAGTCATTATAAGTTTTTTAAATACATTAATCTCCTTAAGAAAAACTTAAGGCGTAACTACTTGTTGCTCAAGCAACGGTGCTATGTGTGCGACTTATACAATCATAATGATACAAATATGCAAAAATAATTTTAATTAAATTCAATATCTTCGTGCTATGATTAAGATTGCCATTATAGGGGGCGGTAATGTAGCTACACATTTAGCCAATGCTTTTAGCAAAACAAACTATGTATCACTGGTACAAGTTTGCGCTAGGAATATTGAGCAAATTGAGCATTTAAAAAACGTTACTTCTATTACAAATAGTATTGAATTATTGAAAAAAGCTGACGTATATGTTATTGCCGTTTCTGATGATGCTATAGGAAGTGTTTCAAATAAAATTAATCACCAAAACAGCTTGATAGTCCATACTTCGGGAAGTGTAGAAATGCAATCGATTCAAACCAAAGGACGTAAAGGTGTTTTCTATCTTTTACAAAGTTTTTCTAAAAATAAAAAAGTGAATTTTGATGAAATTCCATTTTGTTTAGAAGCTGAAAACGAAAGTGATTTACAATTATTAGAAACTCTAGCCAAATCTATCGGGAAAAAGATATATCATATCAATTCAGAACAGCGAAAACAATTGCATGTCGCTGCTGTTTTTGTAAATAATTTTACGAACCATATGTATAAAATTGGTGCTGATATTTGTAACAAACATCAAGTTCCTTTTGAAGTATTACAGCCTTTGATTAAAGAAACAGCTCAAAAAATAACAAAACTAAGTCCTGAAGAAGCACAAACAGGGCCTGCCAAGAGAAATGATCAAAAAACCATTCAAAACCATTTAGCGTTATTGAATGCTGAACAGCAAGAAATTTATAAACTTATTACAAAATCAATCCAACAGAATGGAAAAAAGCTATAAAGAATACTTACCTCAAATAGATACCTTTATTTTTGATGTAGATGGTGTACTAACTAACGGAATTGTAACTGTTTTTCCTGACGGACAACTCGTACGCCAAATGAATATTAAAGATGGGTATGCTTTAAAAACTGCAGTAAAAGCTGGTTTTAAGGTGTGTATAATCTCTGGAGGAAAAAATGAAGGAGTTCGTACTCGTTTAGAAGACTTAGGGATTACAGATATCTATTTGGGAGCTCACGATAAAATTCAACAATTCAACGAGTTGATTGAAAAATACAAATTGAACCCTGAGAATGTGGTATATATGGGAGACGACATTCCTGATTATCCAGTTATGAAGTTAGTAGGTATGCCTGCTTGTCCTAACGATGCTGCTCGTGAAATACAACAAATCTCAAAGTATGTTTCTGATAAAACTGGCGGTAATGGTTGCGCTCGCGACATTATAGAACAAGTTTTACGTGTGCAAGGAAAATGGGATAACAACTTTGATGCACAATACGATTAATTGGAATAATTTTTGAAAAAGATATCTCTAAAAATTTATACATGATGAAAAAAACAATTTTTACTTTAGTACTTACTGCTATTAGCTTTTCTATAAACGCACAAACTATTTTTGGTAAATGGGAAAACCGTGACGAAGAAACAAACAAAGTAGACTCAGTAATTGAAGTATATGAAAAAGACGGAAAAGCCTACGCCAAAATTGTGGAAATCACTAATAAAAAACGCCAAAAAGCAGTTTGTGATAAATGCAGCGGAAAACGTAAAAATAACCCAATTTTAGGTATGAATATTTTAACTGGTTTATCGAAGGATGGTAATGAATGGAGTGGTGGAAAAATTTTGGATCCTAAAAACGGTAAAGAATACAAGTGCTACATAAAACTAGATGGCAAAGACAAACTAAAAATTAGAGGTTATATAGGTTTTGCTGCTTTTGGTAGAACAGCCTATTGGCACCGTAAAAACTAAACTTTAATACACGCAATTTAAAGCATCATTTTTAATGGTGCTTTTTTTAAAAAAAATAAAAGACAAACATATCTTTTATAAAAGAAATTGATATCTTTGTCCCATAAATAAGTATATGTTTTCAAAATCTTGTGAATACGGTTTAAGAGCAACTATTTTTGTTGCAGAACAATCTAGCTTAGATAATAAAGTTGGTGTAAAAGCAATTGCTACTGCAATTGATTCTCCAGAAGCTTTTACGGGAAAAATATTACAAATTTTAACGAAGAATAATATTATCGATTCTATAAAAGGACCGTATGGCGGATTTGTAATTAATAAAGCTAACCTTAAAAAAATTCGTTTAAGCGACGTAGTTCGTGTATTAGATGGCGATAGTATTTATACAGGATGTGGATTAGGATTAAAACAATGTGACGATAGCTCTCCCTGCCCTCTTCACTTTAAATTCGTAGAGATTAGAGATAACTTAAGAAAAATGTTAGAAGAAAACACGCTTTACGATGTATTATACACCAATGATAAAAAAAATACTTTCTGGTTAAAACGTGAATAAAAAAATTTACAATAATAAAAGACAAAAAGGTCTTTTTATTTTTTATAGAATATAAACTGAAACAAAATGGAAATAAATAACAACTCAATAGTAGCAGATATAGTTGCAAACAACTATAAAACAGCTACAATTTTTAAACTATATGGTATCGATTTTTGTTGCAACGGGAACAGAACAATTCAAGAAGTTGCTACAAAAAAAAATATTGTTCCAGATACCTTGATAAATAAACTTATTCGTATCGACAGAGGATCTAAGTCAAATATCGATTATCAAAACTGGTCCTTAGATTTTTTATGCGATTACATTTACCAAAATCATCACACATATGTTGAAAAACAAATTCCTGAGATTCTAGAATACCTAACTAAAATAGCTAAAGTACATGGTGACAACCATCCTGAGTTACACGAAGTTTTACAGCTTTTTAAAGAAAGTGCAGGGGAACTTACCACACATATGAAAAAAGAGGAACTCATTTTATTCCCTTTTATAAAAAAATTAGTTGAAGCGAGTAACACAAATATTCCCCTTCCTCCTCCTCCATTCGGTACGGTAGAGAATCCTATTAATATGATGCATACCGAACATGATAATGAGGGTAGTAGATTTAGAACAATTTCAAAACTTACCAATAATTATACTCCGCCTGAAGACGCATGTAACACATACAAAGTTGCATTAGCTATGCTACAGGAGTTTGAAGAAGATTTGCACAAACACATTCATTTAGAAAACAACATTCTATTTAAAAAAGCAATCAACGTAGAAAATCAATTAAATTAAATAATCATTAATCAATGAGAAAAATTTGGACTGGATTTATTGCAGTAGTGGTATTATCATTTATTGCATTAATATGGGTAGGTACAGAAATTTATCAAACCCAACCCCCTATTCCTGAAACAGTAAAAGTTAAGGGAAGTAACGAAACTATTTACACTAAAAAAGATATTCAAGATGGACAGAACGTATGGGAGTCTATTGGAGGAATGGAAGTCGGCTCTATCTGGGGACACGGAAGTTATGTTGCTCCTGATTGGACTGCAGATTGGATTCACAAAGAAGCCGTTTATTTATTAAACTATTGGGCTAAAAAAGATTTTAATACTAACTATGATGCTTTAGATGAAGAAAACAAAGCTGCCTTAAAAGCTCGTTTGGTAAAAGATATTAGAACCAACACTTTTAATGAAAAAGACCAATCAATAACGATTTCAAAAGAACGAAAAGAAGCCATTGAATCAAACTCTGCATACTATGCTAACATTTTTTCAAAAGGTCATGAAAAATATGCCATTCCAGAAGGTGCATTAACCGATACTGAGAAACTAGCTAAACTTAATGCCTTTTTATTCTGGACTTCTTGGGCTGCCAGTACAGAAAGACCTGGTCAAGAATATACCTATACATCTAACTGGCCTCACGAACCGTTAATTAATAATACAATCACTCCCGATTCTCAAATTTGGTCAGGGTTCTCAATAATTCTATTACTGTTATTTATAGGAATATTGACCTATTATTATATTAGAAATCATGAAAAAGGGGAAGCCGTTACCAATCCTGGTAAAGACCCATTACTTGATTTAAAACTATTTAGATCGCAAAAAGCCGTACTAAAATACTTCTTAGTCATTTCTTTATTGATAGTATTACAAGTAGTTTTAGGAATTATTACTGTACACTATACAGTAGAAGGTCAAGCTTTCTTTGGTTTTAATTTATCTGAATATCTTCCGTATTCAATCTCTAGAACATGGCACACGCAGCTTGCCGTTTTTTGGATTGCCGCTACATGGTTAGCAACAGGATTATTCTTAGCGCCAATTATTAGTGGTAAAGAAATGAAATATCAAGTTTTCGGAATCAACTTCTTGTTTATCGCCTTGTTAATTATTGTCTTAGGCTCTATGTTAGGAGAATGGCTAGGGGTACATCAGTTTTTAGACTTAACCACTAATTTCTTCTTTGGTCACCAAGGGTACGAGTACATGGATTTAGGTAGATTTTGGCAAATATTCTTGGGCATCGGTTTAATTTTATGGGTTGTCATGGTAGGACGACACGTATTATATGGTATCCATAAAAAAGACGATTCTAAACATTTACTTTCCATCTTATTAATAGCCGTGGTTGCTATTGGTATGTTCTTTTTCTCTGGATTAATGTATGGAGAAAACAGCTCATTACCCGTAATTAATTATTGGAGATGGTGGCTCGTACACCTATGGGTAGAAGGGTTCTTTGAGGTATTTGCTACAGTAATTATCGCCTATATTTTCTCTCGAATGAAAATTATTTCAACCAAAACAGCAGGAAAAACCGCTATTGCTTCCGCAACAATTTTCCTAGCTGGTGGTATCATTGGTACTTTACATCACTTGTATTATTCAGGAACTCCAGTACAAGCTATTGCCTTGGGAGCTACCTTTAGTGCTTTAGAAGTTGTACCACTAACCTTAATGGGCTTTGAAATCAGGGAAAACTGGAACCTATTAAAAAAGAACGTCTGGATTCAACGTTATAAATGGCCGATATTTTTCTTTATTGCGGTTGCTTTTTGGAATATGGTAGGAGCTGGTGTATTCGGATTCTTAATCAATCCTCCTATTGCTCTATACTACATCCAAGGATTAAACACCACTGCGGTACATGCCCATACTGCCTTGTTTGGAGTATATGGTATGTTAGGTATGGGCTTTATCTTAATCTGTTTACGCCTGTATTCGAACATTCCTTGGAATGAAAAATTAGTAAAAAATGCATTTTGGTTTTTAAATGGAGGATTGATATTAATGGTCGTATTAAGTTTGTTACCAGTAGGTGTAATTCAAGCATATACTTCAATTACCAAAGGGTACTCTTTTGCCAGAGACCCAGAATTGCTATACAATCCGACCGTACAAACACTTAAATGGATGCGAATGATTGGAGATATTGTATTCTCTTTGGGTATTGTGTGTTTCTGTTGGTTTGTGGTAAAAACTACCATCAAAGCAATAAAACAAAAATCGTAACCCCTATTTATTTTACTAAAAAGCCTGTATGGAATGCTATCTATACAGGCTTTTTACATCAAAAACTTAAAGTACCTTTTCAAAAACACGCCTTAGTCGCAACAAAATAGAAAATATTTTATGGTTTTCCCTTATTTTTTTACGGTTTTATTCAACCATTTAATATCTCAATACTTTAAGTTTGAGAAATTAAAAATTCAAATTATGTTAAAGAACATTTCAAGTTTAGGTTTCACCCTAAACAAAAACGAGCAAAAAAATATTAAGGGTGGTACTTATCGCGAACAAGAAGATTCAAAATGTGGTCCTGAAATGTCAGCAGAAGAACACAATCATTGCTGTTTAGTTGATCCATTTAGCATTTATTGTTAAAAATCTTTTTAAGCGAACTTTTGTTCGCTTTTTTCTTTTTTATTTACATACTTTCTTTGAAACAAGAAAACCGTCAAACTCCTACTTTATGGAGTTTTTTTAGTTTTAAGCATAACTTTTAATCAGAGAGAGAGAGAGAGAGAGAAAAATGTTTAGTTCTACGAATATAAATCTCTTTAAAAATAAGTAATTCCATTTCTCAAGATTTTTTCGCTCTTGATGAGCTTAATAGAAAAGCAGATTGCTTCGTCCTACCCTCCTCGCAATGACGAAAACTAACAAAAACAACGTCATTACGAACAAAACGCAATGGAGTGATATAATCTTAAAAATAAAATAACTGTCATTTCGAGTGATAACGAGAAATCTCATAAATCAGAGTAACTTATACAATCTTAAGATTTCTCCCGCTGGTCGAAATGACGATAATCAAGAAAAGATTGCTTCGTCATACCTCCTCGCAAAGACGGAAATCAACAAACAGCAACGTCATTACGAACAGAACGCAGTGAAGTGACGTAATCTCAAAAATAAAATAACTGTCATTTCGAGTGATAACGAGAAATCTCATAAATCAGAGTAACTTATACTATCTTAAGATTTAGCTCCACTGAATCTTAAGATTTCTCAGTCGCATACTCCTTCGAAATGACGAAAATCAACAAACAACAACGTCATTACGAACGAAACGCAGTGAAGTGACGTAATCTCATGAATCTAAAACGGTCATTTCGATTGATAACGAGAAATCTCATGAATCAGAGTAACTTATACTATCTTAAGATTTCTTCCGCTGGTCGAAATGACGATAATCAAGAAAAGATTGCTTCGTCCTACCCTCCTCGCAATGACGAAAATCAACAAACAACAACGTCATTACGAACGAAACGAAGTGGAGTAACATAATCTCATGAATCTAAAACGGTCATTTCGAGTGATAACGAGAAATCTCATGAATCAGAGTAACTTATACTATCTTAAGATTTCTCCTACTGGTCGAAATGACGATAATCAAGAAAAGATTGCTTCGTCCTACCCTCCTCGCAATGACGAAAATCAACAAACAACAACGTCATTACGAACGAAACGCAGTGAAGTGACGTAATCTCATGAACCTTAGTTACTCATAACATTAAGATTTCTCAGTCGCTCATAAAATCACTTCTTCGAAATGACGGTCACCAAGAAAAAAGATTGCTTTGTCCTACCCTCCTCGCAATGACGGAAATCAACAATCAACAACGTCATTACGAACAGAACGTAGTGAAGTGACGTAATCTTGTGAATCTTAGTTACTCATAACATTAAGATTTCTCAGTCGCTCATAAAATCGCTTCTTCGAAATGACAGTAATCGAGAAAAAGATTGCTTCGTCCTTCACTCCTCGCAATGACGGTAGTTAGGAAGCAATTTATTTCAATCGTTAACACTCCTTAACAATGACATACTAAACCTACGGAAATCCACATTTATTTCTTCATATATCACCTTTTTAATCAACTTATTATCAGATAATTTTGCTGATATATAAAATATGAATTATGGAAGAGATTGTTTTTAAAACCTTATTATCAGACACTAAGTTTAGCAGAATAGAAAACTTTATTCAAGACGTTATTAGTAGTAATAAAAATAATGGAGCTACCTATGAAACAGTAAGGGAATCCCTTATAAAACTGATTTTATATCGATTTATCAAAATAGATACTAACGCTTCTAACGATTGTATTTTAAAAGAACCTAATTTTTACCAAGCTCGTGAATTAGGAAGTGTGAGTTCTTGGTTAGAAAAGCGACGCGCTTATAGATCTTCTTAATACAATTACACAATAGTCCCCCACTTTTAGGAGGGTTTAATGCTTTCTTATTTGATTGTAAACAAAACCTTTGTTAGATTTTAGAAAGCGAACTTCGGTTCGCTTTTATTTACAGTACAACATCTTTTTAGGTAAATATAAACTCTTAACATAGCGAGAAGTTTTTAACAATAAAACAGGCTATCTTAATAAATTTAAGGGAAACCCTTACTTATTTTATGGTTTTTCAAAAGCTTAAACCATATCTAGATTCTATTTTTAAGAAATTAAAAAACAACCTATTATGTTAAAAAAAATCTCAAATTTAGGATCAATACTAACTAAAGAAAGCCAAAAACTTGTGCAAGGTGGAGCTATACAATATTGCTCTATATGTTTAAACCTTTGTAGAGCACAGAACTTTCCAACTAAAGAAGAGTTTAGCGCTTGTTATAATGATTGCAAACAAGAATTTTGTTAAACTTCAAAAGCGGACTAAGTCCGCTTTTCTTTTTTATCATATTCCTCTAAAATACCGTTCTTATAGATTCTTTATGTATTTATATGGTAATACCAACTTTGATAATTGTATTAGTGGCAACTGAGTTTCGGTTACCGCTGAGAATACAGATAAATCAAATGAAAAATAGGCATCTGTTGTCATAGGCTTATTCTCTTCGTACCATTTTTCTAACGCTTCTGCTAGTTGACATACAAAAGGCGTACTAGTTGTAATTTCTCGAGAACATCCACCTTCTGGTATTGTATAATCTTCAGGAATCATAAAAGAAAAAGGAGTATATAACAATATCGGTAATTGAATTGATGGTAAATCACTTTTCGTTTTATCTTGTAAATAGTAATTCCATGCTCCAGTTATTTTAATTGTTTGCTCTTGCAACTCATCATAAGTAAAAAATGTTTTAAAGAACGTTGCCAAGTGCTCTGATAAGGATACTGTGCTTCCGTTTTCATCTATTATTTTAGCGATATTAATTTCTGTATTATTACTCAATAGTGGTATTAATTTATTCGAAAATTTTACCAAAGGAGTTCTGTAAATAAACTTAGTATTTGTAGGATTATCTTCTACCAATCCTTCGTTTCTAATGACAGCAATTCCTGCCCAAGTATTTTGAAATTGTAATATATTTAATCCATTTACCTCAACCGTTCTATTTGGAATTTCAAAAGAACAAGGATATCCTAAATATTCCTTCGGATTGGCTTCAGGATCTTTTACATACCAATATGAATTTTCAATAGGTGTACCAGATTCATCCGTCGCTTGTACTCTTGTGTAATCTTTTATATTAATTACGGGAATATCTGGAATCTCAGCCTGTTGAACAGCTAATTCATCTATAAATAATTTCTTATCTATTTCAGACATATCTTGAGGAGGAACTATAGTTACCACCAAACGCTTACACTCTTCATTGCCTTGACAGTCGCAAGTAGTCGTAAAATATGGATCTTCTTTTTGCTGTATGATAAAATCGTAGGCACTTATAGTTTCTTGAGACGATTGTAAGAGCATTGTATTTTTATTGTGCTCTGTCCAAGCCAAAGCCAAGTTATGGGTTAATTGCACCATTGTTTGCATGGCATAAAATGCATTATTAAGATTTGGATCAGTCTCATCAGATGCAGGTGAGATAAGTGTTAAATATTTGGTCATATCATTTAGCACTGGCGTCCATACACTTACCATTTGAGCCATATCGTTAAATAGATCTCGAGAACTACTATAACGTGAAGCTTTATTGTTTTGACTATCAAAAGTATTAAATCTAATATCAGAATAAATCTGATCTTGTGCAGCCTGATCTTCAGAGTAAGTGTACATAAAATTCCATTCAGAAGCTTTTTCAAGTTTCTCTTTGGTTGTATCACCTGTTACCGATACCGCTGTACCTTCTTGTGTAGTTAAGGTTGGTGGTTTAGGATAGTTACGAAGTACAATAGGAATATCTACAGTACCCAGAGATTGCTGTAACGGAGAATTGTCAAAATCAGGTTCAGCGGTCTCTGCTAAATTAATAGGAACTATAAATGTTAACCATTTTGACGCTTGATATCCTTTTACATCAGGAACATCAGTAATATCAAATTCAATATGAGTAATTTGATAATCCATATCAAGAGAAACAGTAGTAAATTCTTTACTATTTTTAGTTGAGAAGATAAAAGACATATCTGATGTTTCTTCTCCTCCTTCATAATCCAACTGTATTTTAGCATTCGAAATCGAATACAGTTTGCTCTCTCCTTCTGGGTTGTTAACAATACTCGGAGTACCATACAAACGAGGAGCAATCTGATCTTTACCTTCTCTTGCTATTCCAGATTGAGCAGTCACTTGCATCTGTACCACAGCATTAATAGAATAGGTGTTTCCTAATTGCATGAGTAATTGTTGTTTAAACTTTTCCTGAGCACTTAAAACTTCTGTCTCACTTACCTCAGGTGCTGTAAGAATTGGGACTACCTTGGTTGAAATGGCTTCTGCCAGTAATGATTTAGCATTAGTAATAGCCTCAAGGTAAGATGTAGCATCAATTTCTTGTTCTTGTAAAAATGCTTTTTCTTCTTCAGACTTTAATTGGTCTACCAAAAATCCTGGTACTGCATATTCTGAACTTAAGAAAAGATCTATTGCATCTAAGCATTGTTTTCCCCAAATATCCATATCAATACCTGTAAAATTCTTTACAGAACCTTTCTCACAATCTAGCCCTTTACCTGTAACGTAAGAACATATCGGTACATCTTTTTTAGATGTTAAACTAGTAGAAATTGGTAACGGTGCATAAAAAGACGCATTTAATAGGCTATAAGTATAAATCTGTATCTGATATGTGGTAAACTCTTCATTGGTTAAAACCCCTTGTAATGCTTCATCAAAACTGGTTTTACTCAAATATATAGTTCCGATTAACGGTGTAAGTTTATCCGTTACAGAAACAGGAACTCCTACTGCTGTTAATTTAGAAATAGAATCGCTTGTAAGTTCATAAGACCCTGAAGGTTCAACACTCCAGTAAATACCATTACCCGGCTTTAATCCCATTCTTACAATATAAATAGATTCATCTTTTTGACTTCCAACCAACTCTTCATTTATACCTGTAGCAATTTTAAGTATATATTCATTTTCTTGATAGAACGTTTTTTCAAAATTGATAGCAAATTCAGTTAATGAATAATTTTGAGTTTTCTCACCAGCACTATTTTCTTGCCCAATAGTTGGAACATAAGTATTAGGCTGAACAAAAGTACTTGTTGAAGTAACCGATGGACTATCTTTAAAGTCGTTATTAACAAAAGATAAATCTCGTTCCATATGCAGCACAACTGTTAGTTCAAAAATAGAAGCTGTTTCCAAGTTTTCTATTGCTACTGGTTGTTTTATTGAACTCATTGTTGGAGCTGTAGGTACCGTTTGACAGTAAGCAATAGTATATAAATAAGAGTAAATTTCTTTTACAAAATCATTAATTGGCTCTAAATCTACATCAGTTTCAATCTCTGGAAGTAACGAAGTACTTAATGTAAGTGCAACCGTGTTTTGACCTTCTTTATAAGGGTTGTATTGATTTATTTGATAATAAATATTAGTATATACAGCTAAGTCGTGTAATGCATTTTTTTGGTACTCTGGAGCATCTGGATCATTAGGATCTGATACGCAAGGTTTACCATCTGTATTTTGATATCGTGTAATATCAAAAGAGAAATTTAATAACAGCTCTCGGTCTGTATCATTTTCTAAGGTTACATCATAAGTGATAAACAAACTTGGCCATTGCGAGAACCCTTTTAATTCATCAAGATACCCTACTTGAACTGGTGGATTGTTAAGAGGCGATTTTGTATTTAGTTCTGGGTCGCTAAATGGTGTTACTGTCTCATTACCATAATAATCAACCCAATCAAAATGTATTTGTAATGTGTTTCCGATACCTCTATATGGGTTATCTTCTTTTTGAGGAAATCCTGCAGGATAAGAATTATTAGGATTGTCTACCGCATATTCTGCAATAGGAATTACTTGATTATAATTCCAAGGCGAATCACTGTTCTCTTCGTTTTGATCATCAGTACTCTCCGGACCAGAAGGTAAACCTACAATACTTTTGTTAAAATACCTATTGGCTACTATTTGATAGTTTAACAGATTGTATAAATTATTCAAATAGATTTCGGCATAACCAGAATCATTTGGGTTATCTGGCGGAGTTCCAGGATCTGTTCGAGTTAACTCAAACCCTGCTGTACCTTGCTGTATTGATGATACTTTATGAACTACCTGATCAACTATAGCAAATGTTGTATTGACATCAAAAACAGCTGCATCTTTAATTATAAAAGATAATGTATCAACATCAATAAAGTAGTAATTGGCTATACTTTGCATCGTATTACCTGGAGTACCTTCTCCTGTCGTTATCTGATAAGTAACTGTAGGTATTTCTACCAATTGCCACACAGGTAAACTATCCCAATTGTCAATATTTGGATTAAGGTTCTTAACATCATCTGGATTCACATTAAAATATTCTGCAATGGCAGTTAAATTATTAGACGGTGTATCAGTTGAAAGACCAACCTCATATTGCAATCCGTTCAAAACAATTGGCTTTGCTGATGTATTAAGTTTTACATCCGTTTCATTAAGGTTAGCGAGCTCACTAATTAATATATTATATTGAAATGAAATGCTTTGTAACGTTTCATTTGCTGAAGTCGTTGTATAGCTTAAATCTTTTTGAGCTTTAGACTCTGCATAAACAATAGAAGATGACGTATCGATTTTATCTCCCGTTACAGCACAATTCATAAAATCTTTAAGAATATTATTGTATGAATTACTATAAGTAACCAGTAATGAAATTGTCCCATTTCCTGAACTGTCAAAAATAGTATCAGGGAAACCAGTATTTCCTTCAATTTCGTTGTATAATAAATAATATCCTCCAGACCTCGTAATACTACACTCCCATAATAATTTTACAAAATCGTATAATGTGTTTAAAACTCCGTTAGGTTTTATAGCTTCCGCTTCTTTCCCTAAATAAAAGGCAGTAGGTTGTGCAGGGTTTGTTTCTGTTGATAAATTAGATTGAACAATAAATGTTTTCATATTTAGGTTTCCAACAGAAAGTAATCCATCACTTCCTTCATACAACCACTGTATATCTTCTATTACTCCTTGATTATTATTAGAAGAATTTGAATCTAAAACTCTTAATAATCTCTCCAAAATTTGTGTACCAGATTCATTCGCCCCAATTAATTCGTACGTAAATGCACTTGTTCCTGGAGCAGTATCATCTGCCTGTTTTTTAATATCTATTTCTAAGAGCGTAGACCAACCATAATAATCAGAATTTTTATAATCCATAACTCCTTTTGCGGCATTATACGTTCCTATTTGAATATCCATTGCAGATCCAGCCTTTTTAGGTAACGCTATTTGCTGTAAAAGACTTGATGGGAAATTCCAAATTAAAGGAGAAATTTCTGTTTGATTTCCTAAACTACCATAAGGAAGATTTACTACTCCTGAGGTACTCCATTGCGTAACGGTTTGAAAAGTATATTGAACTGGAGCTAAATTATAAGGTGTCATAGCTGCCAGTTTTAAAATATCTGGTTCTATTCCTGTTGTCTGAGCATAATTAATCACTGTAGAAATTTGTGATATATCTTCTGCTGTTAATTTTATTGGTAATACGGCTTTTTTAGGATCTCCTGAAGGAACCTCTCCATTGAATTGTAACCAATCTAATGTAGTGTTGATTAAATTGATAGTAAACCCTTCTTTTACATCGTTCGGAATTTTAAATTGCTGTCCTGTCAATCTATACAAAGCACAATCATCACCCGTACAAGAAGAATTTGAATTAAGTGTTAATCCAGGTAAAGTAGTTGGTAATCTCATTCCATGAAGTTGGTATCGAGACACCATACCTGATAACTGTGTATATGATTGATTTGCTTTAAAATAATCTAATATACTTTGTACATCTAAACATCTTAATTCAGGAATGTTTGCTGTACTGTAATTATCTGAATCATAGAATAAATTATTTAACTGTTGATTATTATAATTGGTTCCTAAAGTTTCAGAAGTTGTACTATATTTTTGAGCTATTTTACCTAAGGTTTCTGCATCTTCAGGACTACTAAAAGTAATAGTTGTATGAATAAAAGGCTGAATTAACAATACCCCCAAAGGTTGCACCTGTAATGATTGAACTTCGATATCATTAGCAAGATCATTTACTGTTACTGTATTGTCAGGAGTACTTAGTTTTTTTGCAATCCCTGTAAGAGTATCTCCTGGTACAATTTCATAAGTAATGCCATCATAAACAAATGAATTACCCGCTATAAATAACTCTGGAACAGATTGATTTTGTAATAATAAATCAGAAACAGAAATGTTATTATAAACAGTACTAGCTATGTAAGTAAAGGTTTCTTCGCTTTTTGCTGTATAATTTGCTGCAGCTATAATTAAGCATGCTTCAGTAGTTAAAAGTGTATTTTTCTGAAAACTTGAATCATTCGCTAAATCGACAACTGTAGTCTGTAGCCCAGTAGCTACCTCATTAATAGTATCTGTAGCTTTTACTGTATAGGTTTTAGAGTTATACGTAATTTCTTGAACCTGTAATAACCCTGGAATAGCTGCATTTTGTGTAATAAATAATGCTGTTTCTAATGCATATTTAGCACCAATAGAAACAAAATTGTCTCCATCGAGAATAGTATACATTACTCCTGTAATTTGGATACCAATTTCCCCATTTAAAGGATGAGATTGGTTTGCCTTAGAAAGGTCACTTACCTCAACAGCATTGGTTGTTCCATCAGAAGTACTTATACTATTAGCCCAGTTTGCCATGGCACTTAAACTATTACCTTTAGATAATGAGTATGTATAATTTTTTAATGCATCTTCTGCATATCCTATAAGTTGTTTTCCTATAAGTACAAAATAGTCTTCAAAGACAAATGTTGATAAAGAATGTTCAACTGATGCACTTTTTTTCAGAGCAGTATTATTGCTTTCTTCAGATACTTTTACCGCTAGTTCATTAAACCACTTTTTAACTTCAGAAAGATACTCATCTGTTGCCATATTATAAGTACTGAAATTAACATCAACTCCTGCATCTGGAACTGATAATTCCAAATCGAAGAGCATTGGAAATACAGCTGCTGTTTCTGGTTTTGAGCTTTCGGTCACATTTTGAATATTAACAGCCTCAAAAGTATCTTCAAGGAATGATAATAATTTATCTATAGGAATAGGCAATGGTGTTTCTTCATTTGACAGTAAAGCAAGTAACATCTGTAAATCAGCTTCTGATACTGCTAATCCATCTGCCGTAACTCTTGTACTTTCTGTACCAGTTTCGTCAGCATAATTTTGTATTAACCACCTAAAAAAATCTTGACTTAAATACTCAAACGACGAAATAACTCCACTTTCAGAATTTTCAGCATCAGGAGCATCAATCCAAAGTGTGGTAACATACTGAGCTACCTGATCTTTTAATTCTCCATTCTCAGCTCCAGCTACAGTTAAATGTGGAATTAGATAAATATTAAGTGTAGGTGATTTCTCTTCTGTACTTGCTACTACTAATTTAGAATTATAATGCATTGTTTTGGTAGGAAGTACTACTAATCGACTTGTTTTTGCAGTATATACCAAAGATTCACCATCCATAGAATCTAAAAGTTGCCTGTTCCAAGGTGCCATGCTTGTTTGATCTGTACCAATGGTAAGATCGGTTCGTATTTCCGCTTTGAAACTAAAGTTAATTTTAATTGAAAATAATCCTAGATTTATTTTTGCAGAGACTTGTACATCTACTGACGCTACAATTGCCAAAGGCATTTTGTTATAGGCTTCTAAGGTTGCTTGCGCATATACTTTTACGGTAATATTTACAGAAGCCGAAATAATTCCAAAATCTAGAGAACCATAAAGCTTACCTATTAACCCCAAAGTCCCTTGTAACCAATAATAATAAGAGGTTTCTACTTCGGTCTTATTGTTTTCTTGAAGTACTCCTTGATATGGATGATAAGTGGCAATTACTCCTTCAAGAATACCAAAAATTGTAACACTAAATCCGGCACTTAATACACCATAATTAATACTGTAACCAACTCCTACCTGTAAACCAATTCCAAAAACAATTACTGGATTAAAATCACCATAATTAGTTTGTGGTACCTTTTTAGTAGTAACGCTACTTAATTTTCCAAAATAAAAACCTCCTGACCCCATCGCTGGAATACCTGGCGGTACAATGGCTTGTATAGTGAAGGATCTAGAAAAATCAAGTTTATACGGAAATCCTATATCTACCATAAAATCACCATTGGTATAAATGGCTAAGGCAATAGAAGGAAGTGTAATATTAACCGCTCCGAACTGCAAATATCTCAAGGCGTTTGGTAGTGTAAGCGCTATTTGATATACTCCTACTCCGTCTGAGATTTTTTTATACATAATCTCAAAATCTAAGCCAGCAAAAATTTTGGCTTTGTCACCTGCCATTGCAATTCGTAAACCGTATAAATTAGGGTCGTTGAATACAGCTTGCATTTCTAATGTCCATACTGGTTTTTCTTTGGTACCAACGTTAAGGATTCCAAAATCGGTACCTATTAACCAATTTGAATTTTCGTTAAAAGAAAGTAAGGAATTTCCTGAGCCCGGACCAATAGGCACTTTACCTTTTTCTGGAGTATCAAATGCTTTCTCCATAGCGTCAGTCACTTCTTTTATTGATTGGTATTGAGAGGCATTATTTAACTCAACATGTTGCCCCATGGCTAATAAACGTAGCTCAAAGTATTGAGTTCCTTGTCCTGGAACTTCTGGCATGTTTCTTACATCTTGTCCTTTTTCTTTATTAAAAACACTACTGTCGTTAACAGAAGGTACTACCGAACTACCATCGAATGCAATCTGAACACCTTGTGCATTTTTGGTAAGTTTGATTCCATTAATTGTAATAAATATTAAATCAATACTTTTAGGTAATTTATAATCTACTACAACCTCTTTAGTATCTAAATTATAAGTAACCTTAAATCCGTCTAAACTTATTTTATTGAGGATATCCCATGGAGCATCTAATTCAAAATTAGGATCGAACAACATCTTCATAAATGAGGTAAGTAATGACCCTACACTCCAGTTTTTAATCTCAAAAATGATAGTTCTGCTTTCTCCCGCAACATTATATTTAGCTACAAATCCTTCCCATTCAATCATTAATAATTGATCATCACCATCAAAATTATAACCAATCTTAACTTCTGCATTAAAGTATTCAAGTAAAATACTTCCCATTACACCGCCTGAATATTGCTTTCCTTCTGCTTTTGTGGCATCATATTTTAAAGCTAAAGCTGCTGTAATATCTATTCGCTGATTAATTATAGGAAAAGTAAACTTCCACTCTATACTGGTTTTAACTGCATAAGAACCTTTTTCTGTTCCATTTGGAATATCTGCGGTTAAATCAAAACTAGTAATTGACAAATCTGCTGGTAAAAAACTAGTAGGTAACTCAAAGCCTACTTTTTTAAACAACCCATCCATCAATTGCCCTAAGTTTAACTTATCACCCACAGGCATGTTTATGCTTAAATCCCACCCTCCATCTTCTGTTGAAGAATTATAGTTTACTGCTGATTGCAATCTTAGATCTCCAATAGAGAAAAGACCACTAATAGCAGCTGTATATACATTCGAGCCTGTTCCGCTTACTGGAGAAGTAGAGGTAAGTTGTAATGCTGCATCAGTTAATGATATATTTGTAATAAGGTTCATTTCAATATCTCCAGATGCAAAAAATGCATAGTATTTACTATTGATATCCATATCAATACCAAATCCTGTAAATACTACACTTACCAAACTTTCTGGTATTTTTATAAAACCACCTGTTATCGCTGCTAATAAATCATTGATTGAAACGGTTCCATCAAAAGCTGCTGATAAAGTAAGATCAGAAGTAATTTCTACATCAAAACCTCCTTTGAATATGGTTGGAAAAAAATTTACTCTTGATGAGAAAAAGATACTTTGAGCATTGATTGTTCCTGGTCCTGTAACTAACCAATTTACATCAAATTCTTGAATAGTAAAATTATCAAAAAGATTCCAAGCCCCGTTAGACCCGACCAATGTTGATACACTATTAATGCTTAAACCATCTGTAAAATCAAGTGAAGTACTAAATCCTTTAAAAGCTATACTATTTAAAAACTGTTGTAATGTTGGAGGCACAATTGTAAACCAATTGTTCCCTGCCATTAAAGAAAATAAATTTAAGGGTGTTACTGGTTTATTAGGGTCTGATGTTACATTAATATCAAAAGCAGAAGATTCTGTAATTATCCCTGCACTGAAATCCATAGAAATATCATCTCCTAAGTGTAATGTGAGTTGAAAATATAAAACTGGAGTCTGTGTTTTTTCGGTTTCTTCTTCAGTAATACTACTAATATCATCTATATCTGAATCTTGACTTACAAGCTCTTCTATTGTTTTAATTTGAAATCCTACTCCAGGATTACTCACCTCTAAAAAACCTAAAGAAATTACAGTAGCATCTATAGCTACATAAAGATTCATCTCTGGGTAAATAATTTCTTCGTTATTAACAACAGAAGGATCTAAACTTCCTACTAATGCTAACCGAGTACTTGACGACCAAGACGTAAGAAAATCTACTACAGGTTTTAACCATTTGGTTAGTGTAATGAGAGAAGCAAAATTTTGTCCTATTATCAAAGGTACAGTTTGATTTTGCCATGAAAATTTAACTATATCTTCTGTACTAAAAATAAAAGCTGGAGAGCTATACGGAATATTATCAAATACACCACCTGTCATATATTTCCAACTAGTTTCAAACTTCCAGTCGTTTAAATCAATCAATATTGTAAATTGAACATCATTACTTTCATTAACAGTAATAGTTAGAGTAACTTCTGTATTTGTTCTATCTACATTAAGTATTGCAGCCGTAGCATTTTGTATTGTTAAGGTATTTCCTACTGGCTCTGGAATTGTGGTACCCGATGTATTAATTAATAAAGATTTTCCATCAGGTAATTGATACCCCTTAGTTAACAATTCATCCAGACCTTCAGGAGGTATTAATTGAGAATCTGTAAAAGTGACTGCATTAATAGTGATATTACCATTATTGGTGTCTGCCTGTTCTCTAAAAGTGGTTGTAAGGTTAGAAAGACTCATAATACAAAATTGTGTGCTGTTATATATCAATAATTAATGCCATATGATCACTGGTGCTTCGTATTCTCCGATAGTTAGCCCATCCTTTAAATCTACTTAAAGCTCCAATATCTCCTGGGTTGTATCCTCCAACACCATTAGGCCCAAAAGGAGGTAAAGGCAATGCAACAGGAAGATTGGCTATGTTCTGATCCATTCCTGTTTCATAAACATAATATCCTTCAGGAGCATTACCTGGTGGATTTACAATTCTATTATAAGGAGTTCCTGTAACCCTATTAGCAATGGTTATATTAGCTGCAGGCCCTCCTGCATTAGCACCATATCTTGTTAGTATATTATCTACACTAGAAAAAGAATCTTGAATCACATATTCGTACCCAGAATATCCATTAGTATCCCAAGGTCTTGCATTATTGTGAGATCGTAACATAGTACATACATATCCTTTATCAGGCCACTGGTTAGCTGTTGGATTTATGGCTCGAGTATATCCAGCAGCTCCTGTTAAATTATTATATGCTATAGGTTCAAAATATGTATTGAAAATATCTACATTAAAATCTCCTACAATAACCCCTACTTCATTAGCAGCAAGGTTTACAGTCATTTCTTGAATATTAGATAATTGATTTGTTCCATTAGCCGCCTGATTTTTTTTTGGCGAAGCATGAAAAGACATCAGTTTAATGGTTCGATTATTCGCATTATCCCAAAAAGTCGTGAGGTAGGGAGTTCTATTAAAGTTATTAGGAAATCCCAATACGGGTCCTGGTGCCACGCCTACTCCTGGGCCTCTAAACTGCCATTGTCCTGCAAGTTGTCTAAAAGCACGATTAGCATTAATATTAGAATTTGCATTTACATTGCCTAAAGGGAGAATAGTATTCCAAGGGTGTGCATAGTTTACAAGATTCATAGCGCCTATATTAGCAACAGAATCAGAAGCATTGCCTCCTCCTTGCCAGCCCCAAGGCCCAGTAAAATCAAGGTTTGCACTGTTATAATATACCGATATTCCTTCAGTAACTCCATTCAAACCCAGCCTAACAGGAGGTATTAACATCCAATTAGCTCCCAGCCAATTACGTATAAGCCCCAAAAGGTAACGGGATCCTGTAGATCCTCCTGCGCTTATCAAAGTTCCTGGAGCTCCACCTCCTGTACTTGTTTCTACCACAACAAAGATATCAGGAGTATTTTGGGTTAATGTTGTTCTGATTACATCCCGTCTGTATCCTGATTCTGGGGTTTGCAAACGATTACCATTAAGGTCTCTTTTTTTACCTATTTGATTAATCTTATTAATACCAAACTGCTGTATATTCCAATAGAGTATTCTCGCCATGACCTATGATTTAGTTTTATTATACGCAGCGTACCACCCTAAACTTTTGGCAGTAGCTCCTGGGTTTGGATTTCCAAAAAGCAAAAAATTGGTACTTCCTCCTGGTGGAAGTTTGAGAATCCCTAAAAATTTTAAGGCTATTTTACTCAATGTCATTAGGTATGACTGTTGAGCTTCGACATATTCTAACTTTAAAGTATCAATAGATAATTTTAAAACTCCTTGTAAACTAAGAAGTTTGGCGTTACTGCTAGTTCCTGGAAGTTTTATCCCTACAAAGGCATTATAAGCAGTATCGGTAGCTTTGTTCCCCGGACTCCAAGCAATCAATAAACTTGCATTAAAATCAAGTGATGATGCTAACTCTCCAGGTGTTCCCATATTTAAAGTCATTTCGAGTCCATACCAGTTTCCTGATAGTCCCCTAGTATTAATCCCTGGTAAACTTAAATTAAGGTACCCTAAACTAGGAGGCATAGTATCATCATCTCCGCTGACAAGATTATTGATTTGAAGTGCAAAATTGGGATATAAACTTAGTTGCCTAGCTGTACTGAGGTTGGAGTTAAATACTATGTTTGAAGCATCAAAAGCGTAATCTACCACAGTAGGTGTGCTGATATCAAATGCCATATCAATATATAAATTGCTATAATTCAAACCATCTATAATATCTGAATCTGTACCATCTCCATTTCCAAAAGAAAAAGCATCCAAAACAATAGTATTTTCTTCTATTTCATCAGTTGCGGGAGTGGTAGTTTTCATTACTGCATAGTTTAAATATCCCCACATCGTAAAACGAGATTCTATATAAGTTGCTATAGGATCTGTCGTTAAGGTGTTAAATTGAATCTTTGTAATCTCTACATTTTTAAGAAGGTTACTATCAAAGTAGAATAAATTGTCATCGTTATTTTCAAATACATATACCGGTGTACCATCATGATCTTGATATGTACCATCTAGCACTACCGTATTTAGAGTTTTAGAACCATATTTATTATTCGTACCTATAATGGTATCAGAAAATAAATTGTTCATTGTTAATTGCACCTTACTCTGGAAAAACTTAATAGCAGTGTTTTCAAAAAGAACTTGTAATTGAAGTACCTTAAAATCGTAAGTAGCCCCGGCTAACGGTGGTACAGGTTTATTAATATTTAGTCCTTGTAATAGTTGTTGTTGATAAGCTGTATCTAAATAGTTGATGAGTCCAAAAAGAGAACTGTTTTTTTCCATTTGAATTTCACCATCAGCATTGACTTTATTGACTTCTATTCCAAAATGATGTGCATTAAATCTAGTTAGATTGATACCAGATATCAATCCTTTTAATTGCTGAGGAAACTCTTGTAAATCAATATCTGCTTTGAGCACTAAAATTCCATTCCATTCTTTATTATTGATAATATTATGGAACTTTTCATACAGAATCGCCTGATTACTTTCAGGATGTTCCAGACCATATTGATAAGCTTTTTCAGCATCTTCTATATAACTCTGTATCCAAGAAGAAATAGCAATCAACTGTTGATAAGCATTCGCTGGGTCATCTACTCCTTCTGTATTAAAAGTATTAGGTTGAGTCCACGTTTTCGGATCTTTAACCCTTTCTAATAAGGTTCCTTTACAAAATTTAAATATGACTACGTTGTTATAATCAGCATATGTATTTGTGGTTCCTACATTAATATCAAATGGCCAATCCTCTATAGACATTTTATTATTAAATATAGCTTCTGCTGTAGTTTGTCCTCCTTGTTCTCCACTTTTAGAAAATAGTGTTCCTAAATGATTACTTTGAGTTGCTACCAAAAACTGCTGATTGGTTAAAAAAGCGCTTTGTAAGGTAGTAGATAGGTTAATAAAACTCATCTGGTATTGAGATGGGTTAGTTGGCACCTGATTTTCAGGATATAAATATTCAGGTATCGCCCCTTGATGAATATCATTTTGCCCAAGATTGAGCATACTCCATGATCCATTATCGTTTACATTAGCTATTAATCCTTGGGGAGTTGTAGAGCTTGTATAACTACTATCCTCATTACTTAACAGCTTTGCTCTTTTAATTGCACTTTTTGACGCTCTTTGCTGAGTTAATTGTTTTGTTATAAGAGTTTTTCTTTCTTTACTAAGTACTTCAGACTCGAAAGTCGTCAAATTATCGTCTTCTGGTTTTGGGGAATCCACTTCCATTCCTAGGTATGGAGCAATAGGTACATAAAAATCTTGTTGAGGCATATCTATACTGGGTTCATAAAACCCCAATAAATTAGATTTACCTGTATTAGCCTGACTTACCCCATGATCTTTAGCAAATAAAGAGGCACCTTCTGGTTGAGAAACATATTGAACATTTTCTGCTATCTCTGATATAATATTTGCCCAACTTGTTAAATAAGTATTTTCTAAGGTTGGATTATTGGTTCCTGGATTGATTAGTGAAAGTTCTTGTGCAGGAAAATTGGGTGCGTAAGCTGGTTGTTTACTTTTAAATCGTATTATATCTCCGGTTGGAGCTTCATTTTTTATTGAATACGGTGTGAAGGTAATAACTTCAGTTCCTGATAACCCTGGTAAAAAATCAAACTGACCATTTTCATCTGCTTGATTCGATTCTGGATCCAGAAAAAAATCTCCCTCAGGTTGTAAATAGAATCGTTCCGTTTCATTGATATCTCTAGGTGAAATAAGCAATAAGGAACTATTAGGCAAAGGGGTTAAGTTATTAGAAGGATTTGTGTTTTCAATTAAATTGACTTTTGGCCATAAAGCAATAGGATACCCTGTGTTTATTGAAAAAAAACTGGGTAAACAACAAGGTTTCTCCTCTTTTGTGCTGCTGTTAAAAGTAGTTCCTGTAAAAGCAAAATAAGTATTTAAGTCATTTTTATTCCCTATATCTAAAGGATTAATCGCTGCTTGAGTCATTGCATACTCTACTTCAGATTGGGGCTTAAAAATTGGGTAGCTGTATTTTACAATACTACTATTGGTTGGTTCTTGATAGTAGTAAGAAGTATCTAAAAAAAAGGCTTTAAAGTCACTTTCTAAATTAAAACCTAACGGAAAGCTAAATGCCCCACAATTATATTGAGTAAATGAGACAGACACATCTTTATTAAGTAAAGTATTGCTCCCGTATTCTTTACTGTCAAACGAAATATTAGGGCTATTAGAATCATAGCTTAACTGTATTTGTGTAGCTGCTCCTTCTGGAATAAAAGATACTTCTGTATTGTTTCTTATAGATAATGTTGCAAAACCATTTCCCATAGTATAATTAAAGGTTTGACTAACCTTAATTACATTTTGAGAGTTCACATAAAAGTTAATCGCTATAACATTCTCTTTGGTCGGTTTTGAATTTATATCTAATAACCAAGCTGTGGTTATATTGTTAGTAAAGTTCTGTCTATATGCTTGCAAATAAGCTCTGACTTCATCAATGTACTCGGTAATATTTTCTTTATCAGGAGTCGTTTCGGCAAAAAGAAAATAAACAGAAAGAGTTGTTGCTTTTGATAAGGTAAGTGTTGATTCTTTATAGGTTGAATCTTCTGGTAATACTACAGCTGACCACTCACCAAGTTCTGGCGTTATATTTGTATATAATAATGGATTACCAGAATCTACATTACTAAATAGAGTTCCTGTTGTATCTTGAAGGGTTGATGCCATAATATTAGAATAAGCTAGCTGTGTGTAAAATAATGTGGTAATACAATGTGAATATCACAACCGAGCTACAGAAAATACAACTCAAAAAAGTGTTATGACATACTACAAACTATTTATCCTTAGGACATAAAATAGATACAATTACTATTATGTCGTAAGGTGATAAATTAGATACAATCAGTTGACTTCCTTTAAAATCTGCAACAGCAATAAGTTGTTGTCTAACTGTCAAAACATGTATACCATTAAATGGGGTATTATCGTTAAATTTTACATTATTAGTATCTCCAGTATTAACAACAGTTGCCTGTTGAGCTTTACTAATATTATTGATATAACAAATACATTGAGACCCATTATTGGTATTTAATACAGCATATTCATTCTTCAAAAGCACTATCGTATCCAGTTTGGATTTTGTAATGCTTTGAGAAAACGCTGTATTACTAGCAAATACAAAAAAGGCAAGGATTGTACATATAATATACAATCCTTTTTTTTTATTAACCTTGAGTAGTTTGTGCCTGAATTTCAGCAGTTGCATCATTCTGAACGTTAGTAATGTTGGAAATGGTTACTTGAGCACCTAAAAAATCTCCATTACACACCACACTATAAGAAGGTGAATTTGGCGGAACGTTGAATAATCCGTTTGCAGGCTTAGCAACGCCATTATCATAACAATTAACGCCTCCAGGTACACCTGCGATAGTAAAAGATAAGGTATTAGCTCTACTCGAATTTGTAATAGTAAGAGTAGATTGCGAACCGTTTGCAGTATTCCAAGTTGCAAATTGACCTGAATCAATTGCTGCTGAACCTTGTTGATTAATTACTGGGTTTTGTGTTACTGTAGTTGACATGATATAAAAAGTTTAATTAGTTAGTGGTAACGAATTTACCTTCTTTAACTAATCATATAGAAAAAAAAACTATAAGCGTAATGATACAAAGTATTAATGGTTATAAATTCAATATGAGTGTTTTAAATAAAAAATATACTAGTCTTCTTATCAATTATTGAGTACTCTTTACCCCTAAGTCTTACTAGGTTTTCTACACACTATACCAATAACTGCCATTATCTTTTTAACTTAATATTTATCAAAAACAAAAAAACCTTACTATTTCTAGTAAGGCTTTATGTGATCGCGACAGGATTCGAACCTGTGACCGTCTGCTTAGAAGGCAGATGCTCTATCCAGCTGAGCTACGCGACCTTTGTTTGTCGGGGTGGCAGGATTCGAACCTGCGACCTCCTGCTCCCAAAGCAGGCGCGATGACCGGGCTACGCTACACCCCGATTGGGTCATCTACAATTTTTTGCGGAGAGACCGGGATTCGAACCCGGGCATCCCGAAGGATGACAGCTTAGCAGGCTGCTGCATTACCACTCTGCCACCTCTCCTTAATTCTTACCGAAGTGTGAATTAAAAATTGCGAGTGCAAATGTATAACTATAAATACGTTTCTACAAACTTTTTCTTGAAAAAAAACACCTATTCTGGATACTCAACTCGTAAGTGATAGATATTCATCAACTTATTCTTAATAATTTTTTTAATTTTTTCTATCTCTCTAAAAGTAATATCCGAATTTATGAACTGATTATCGTTTTTTTGCTTATCAATAATTCTATCGATCAACTGATCTATAGATTGTGCTGTTGGATTTTTCAAGCTCTTAGAAGCAGCTTCAGAAGCATCACACATCATTAAAATAGCTGTTTCTTTTGAAAACGGAATTGGTCCTTTGTATTGGAACTTCTTAATATCTACTTCAGGATTATTTTCTAACTCCATTTTATAAAAATAATAGGTAACACTTGTTCCGTGATGAGTTCGAATAAAATCGATTATTCTGTCTGGTATCTTATGCTTTTTAGCTATTTCTATTCCGTTAATTACATGATCTAAAATGATACGAGCACTATCTACTGGTAACAAATCATTATGCGGATTCACTCCTGTGGATTGATTTTCTGTAAAGTACATTGGCGTCAACATTTTTCCTATATCATGATACAAAGCTCCAGTTCGTACCAACATCGAGTTTGCTCCTATTTCATTAGCTGCTGCTTCTGCCAAATTAGCTACCTGCATAGAATGTTGAAAAGTTCCTGGTGCTTTTTCATTCAAATCTCTTAAAAGCTTTGAATTTGTATTAGACAATTCTAGCAATGTTACATCAGAAACCAATCCGAACAATTTCTCATAAAAATAGATAAAAAACACTGCTAAAAAAGATAACAATCCGTTAGCCGCAAATAGTCCAAAATACATCCAGTTTATTTTATCTGCATTTCCTTCTTTTAAAATAGAAAAAGCAAAATAGGTAATCATATAAATCAATGTAATTTGCCCTATTGACATAAATAAGCTCGCACGCTTATACAGTTCAGAAACCGTTAAAATAGTTACAATTCCTGCTATAATATGTAAATAAATAAATTCAAAACTGTTAGGAACAATAAACCCTAGTAATAATACTGTTAGAACATGAGTAAACAAACCTAAACGCGCATCAAAAAAAGCTTTTAATACAATTGGTAAAATACTTAAAGGCACAACATACAAATAATCAGAATTATACTTAACCACCATAGTTTGCACTAAAATCATTAAAAAAACATTGAAAAAGATGAATGTTACTTTGTTGTTGTCATTAAATATTTCAAGTCTATACCTTTCTAAAAAAAGCAACAACATTAACAATGCAAACGCTACTAGAATTGTATATCCAAAAACAATCCAACTATAATTTGATTTTGTCCAAATTTGAGAACTTGAAGCTACTTCGTACGATTTTAAAACATTGTATTTTTTTCCTTCAACAATATCCCCCTTTAAAATTATTAACTCTCCTTTTGAAACCTTCCCTTTAGCATAAGAAATGCTTTTTAAGAGCTCTTCCAGTTCTTTTTCACTATACTTATAATCATACGCTACATTTGGCTTTAAATTGCTCGACAAGTAATTTATCAATATTCTTTGTTTATAATATTGAAGCTCTTCTGCATTAGTTCGTAAAAAACTTAAAATATCTTTGGATTGTATTAACCTAGAAAAAGGAACATCATCAATTGAATTTCCTTTTCTTAAAACTACTACATCATTCCTATTCGCTTTATCTCTACTCGCATCATCTAAAAAACCATAAGCATATATTTTATCAATAATAGCTTCTCCTTTTTTAATTAAATCTCTTATGGTGTAATTTGATAAAGAATCTAAAGAATTGAGATCTCTAGAAAAGGAAGTGAATACTTCTTTTTTCACAGTAGTATCAAGTACAAAATATTTTTTAGAACTCGACACAAGTTCTTTTCTTTCGGTTTCTATCTCTTCAGAAGTTTTCTGAATTGCAAAATCAAAAGGAGCATATAAATTATCATACTGCCAAGGTTTTCCTTGTGGGAAATCATACTTAAATTGTCCTCCTTTCGGAAATAAATACACAATAGCTATCACAGTTATTAAAAACAACAACACTTTATAAATTATGGTATTGTTTTTATACAACCTATTGATTAAATCGTTCATTTTTGATGTTTATAAAATGTAAATATAACCTTTCTCTATTATTTGAGTACTTGTTATAAAATGGTTATTTTCGCAAAACAAATCTTAACACAACGTATTCAATACAATAAACCTACCCTAGTTATGGTTTATGAATAGAGAATAAAATTAACAATATAAGCACATGAAAGAAGTAGTAATAGTATCAGTAGCTAGAACTCCGATTGGTAGTTTTTTAGGAACCTTATCAACTACACCTGCACCAAAATTGGGTGCTGTAGCCATTAAAGGAGCTTTAGATAAAATTAACTTAAAACCAGAAATGGTTGAAGAAGTTTTTATGGGAAATGTAGTTTCGGCAGGTTTAGGTCAAGCACCAGCTCGTCAAGCTGCTATTTATGCAGGAATTCCCGACACGGTACCTTGTACTACTGTAAACAAAGTGTGTTCTTCAGGAATGAAAGCTATCATGTTAGCTGTACAAACTATTGCTTTAGGTGATGCTGAAATCGTTGTCGCTGGTGGTATGGAAAACATGAGTATGATTCCTCATTACCAACATGCTAGAACTGGTAGTAAATTTGGCCCTATCAAAATGGAAGATGGAATGCAAAAAGATGGATTAGTAGATGCTTATGAGCAAGTAGCTATGGGAGTTTGTGCTGATGAATGTGCTGTTGAATATGAGTTCTCAAGAGAAGATCAAGATGCTTTTGCTGTTGAATCATACAACCGTTCTGCTAAAGCTTGGAGCGAAGGAAAATTTGCAGATGAAGTTGTTCCTGTTGAAATACCTCAACGTCGTGGTGAGCCTATCATCTTTTCAGAAGATGAAGAGTATAAGAATGTAAAAATGGAAAAGATTGCTGCTTTACGCCCTGCCTTTACAAAAGAAGGTACAGTAACTGCTGCGAATGCATCCACTATTAATGATGGAGGAGCTGCTTTAGTATTAATGTCTGCTGAAAAAGCTGCTGAATTAGGGTTAACTCCATTAGCTAAAATTAGAGGATATGCCGATGCTGCTCACGAACCAAAATGGTTTACAACAGCTCCTGCAAAAGCCTTACCAAAAGCCTTAGCTAAAGCTGGAGTTTCTATTGATGATGTTGATTATTTCGAATTAAACGAAGCTTTCTCTGTAGTAGGGTTAGCCAATATGAAAATCTTAGGTTTATCAGCTGATAAAGTAAACGTAAATGGTGGTGCAGTATCTTTAGGACACCCTTTAGGTGTTTCTGGTGCTAGAATTATTATTGCGTTAACTTCAATATTAAAACAAAACAACGCTAAAATTGGTGCTGCCGGAATTTGCAACGGTGGTGGTGGTGCTAGTGCAATGGTTATTGAAAGAGTTTAATTTTTTTAAAGTCCCAACTAGCAGATGCCCTTTGGAATTTGTAACTTAAGTATCGTTCCTCTTCGGTTAGAACCTTCTGATGCTTCAGAAATGGTAAACCAAGTTGTTTTCGGCGAACACTTTGAAGTTTTAGAAAAGTCTAAAAAATGGAGTAAAATCCGATTAGCTTTCGATGACTATGAAGGGTACATCGACAATAAACAATATGAAGATATTTCAGAAGAAGCACATGTACTTTTATCAAAAGAAAAAAAACATTACGCTGGCGAGTTAATTGATTTTATTACTGATAATAAAAATAATCTAACCACCATACCTATGGGAGCTCGTCTTCCTTTATTCAAGAACAATAAGATTAGTATTAATGATACTTCTTATTCTTATGATGGTAAAGTTTGTAGTGGTAAATTAGCAAAATCAACCATAATTGAAACAGCTTTTTTATTCTTAAACGTCCCTTATTTATGGGGTGGAAAATCTCCTTTCGGAATCGATTGTTCAGGATTTACCCAAACTGTATATAAATTATGTGGACACGACCTTTTACGCGATGCTAAGCAACAAGCTACGCAAGGTGAAGTATTAAGTTTTATTGAAGAGAGTGAACCTGGTGATTTAGCTTTTTTCGATAATGAAGAAGGCATCATTACCCACGTCGGCATTATTATGAATGATTATAACATCATTCATGCACATGGTAAAGTTCGTATTGACAAATTAGATCATAGTGGTATTTATAATATAGATACACATCAACACACACATAAGCTAAGAGTTATTAAACGATTAATAAATTAAAAAACAACTCTTTTAAACATAAAAAAACCGAAACTAATTAGTTTCGGTTTTTTTATTTAAACTTTAATATTATTTCATTGATTGGTATAAATCTCTATATTCAGATGCTTTATCACTCATCTCTAAAACTTCATATAAATTCATTAAAGTCTTAACTGTATCTAAAGATCTTTTTAAACTATCAGCCTTTTCTAAAAATGGTAGAGCTTCTTTATAAACTCCCTTTTGTTTTGCTGCTAACTCATCATATTTTTTGAAATTTGATAAGTTTTTATTCATTTCCTCTACAATAGCTTTCTCTTGATCTAAAACCACTACAGCCAAGTTCATATAAGCATCAGCATAATCAGGTTTTAACTCAATTGCTTTATTGTAATACTTTTTAGCCTCTTCCATTCTACCTTGGTTAAAGTTTACAACCCCTAGATTATAAAATAAAGTAGGGTTATTTGGATCTAAAGCAACAGCCTCACTCATTAACTCTCCAAACTTATCCATTTTACCTAACTTTACATACATATCTGCTTCGTTAAGTAACAAATTTAAATCTTTTGGATTCGCTTTTCTTGCTTCAGCTAAAGCTGCTATAGCCTCATCAGTTTTCCCTTGCTCTTTTAAAATTAAAGCAACATTCTTAACTATTGTAGCTGTTTTAGATTCTGAAGCTTTTGTTTCTGGTTTAACATAACTACCCGACTTAACCATTAAATCTCTTTGTTTCTTTGACCCTAAATCTTCTACTTTACCAGTAGCTTTATTAGTCGCTAAATATTGAGTTTCAATACCAGTATAACCAATTTTCTGTAGTTCTTTATAATACTCAATAGCTTTATCATAATCTTGAGCCTGAGTAGCAGATACCGCAGCATTATAAGCAAAAGAAGTATCTGTAGGACTTAATACATATGTTAAATAAAAATTATCAGCAGCATTTTTATAATCTTTTTTATTATTATATAAATCTACTGCCTTATTTGACACTTCTTGAATCATTTGATTCATAATTGGTTGAGCCTCTCCAGAATATTTACTTTCCTTCATTGCTAACAAAGCCTTGAAAGATTCTGCAGCTCCTTTGTAATCTTTTTTAGCAGCTAAAGCCTTCCCTTTCAAAAAGTAGAATTTAGATTTATATTTATCTTCACCATTCATCATTAAAGATCCTTCAATAGTATTAAGGGTATTTAATGCCGTAGTAAAATCTTGTTTCTTTATCGCTTTTTCAGCATCTTTTAATTCTGATTTCTGAGCCACCGCCCCTAACGACATTAATCCTAAAGAAAGGGCTAAAATTTGATTTTTCATTTTAGTTATGATTTATTTATTGTTGTTCTTGACTTTCGTTTGTTTCGTTTTCAATTTCCATGCCATTTTCTTCTTCGTCATTTTCATGCATAACTTTTGCAACAGCAGCAATATCGTCACTATCTTTAATATTGATTAGTCTAACTCCCTGAGTTGCACGTCCCATGACACGTAAATCTTCTACTGCCATACGGATTGTTAACCCAGATTTGTTGATAATCATTAAATCATTAGAATCATCAACATTTTTAATCGCAACTAAGTTACCTGTTTTTTCTGAAATATTCAATGTCTTAACTCCTTTACCTCCACGGTTAGTAATACGATAATCTTCTATTTTAGAACGTTTTCCGTATCCTTTCTCAGAAACTACTAAGATATCACTCTCTAAATCATCAACAGCAACCATACCTATTACCTCATCTTTATCATGTGCTAAAGTAATACCACGAACCCCAGAAGCTGTTCTACCCATTGGACGTGTTTTTTCTTCTTCAAAACGAATAGCCTTACCTGACTGTAATGCTAACATCACTTGACTATCTCCTGTTGTTAATTTAGCCTCTAGTAATTCATCTCCCTCTTTAATGGTAATTGCATTAATACCATTAGCTCTTGGACGAGAATATTGCTCTAAAGGTGTTTTCTTAACTTGACCTCGCTTTGTTGCCATAATAACATAATGATTGTTGATGTAATCTTCATCTTTTAAATCACCTGTTACTAAGAACGCTTTTACTTTATCGTCTTGCTCAATATTTATTAAGTTCTGAATAGCTCTACCCTTTGTGTTCTTTCCTCCTTCTGGAACTTCATATACACGCATCCAGAATACTTTACCTTTTTGAGTAAAGAACAACATATATTGATGGTTGGTACCAACGAATAAATGCTCTAAGAAATCTTCGTTACGAGTAGTTGCGCCTTTTTGTCCACGTCCTCCTCTATTCTGAACTTTATATTCATCAAGATTAGTACGCTTTACATATCCTGCATGTGAAATAGTAACTACTACTTTAGAATTAGGAATCATATCTTCGATTCGCATGTCTCCTCCTGCATATTCAATTACTGAACGACGCTCATCTCCATATTTTTCTTTGATGTGTAATAATTCATCTTTAATAATTTGGTAACGTCTTGGTTCATTGGCAAGAATATCTTTCAAATCTGCAATAGTCTTAATGATTTCATCATACTCAGAACGTAATTTATCTTGCTCCAGTCCTGTTAACTGACGTAAACGCATTTCAACAATGGCACGTGCTTGAATTTCTGTTAATTCGAAACGCTCCATTAATTTTTCACGTGCTTCATCTGCATTAGAAGAACCTCTAATAATTGCAATAACCTCATCAATATTATCAGAAGCAATAATTAATCCTTCCAAAATATGTGCACGAGCTTCAGCTTTCTTTAATTCATACTCTGTTCTACGTACAATTACTTCGTGTCTGTGCTCTACAAAATAGTGAATTAACTGCTTTAAGTTTAATTGCTCTGGACGACCTTTTACTAAAGCAATATTATTTACACTAAACGATGTTTGTAATTGCGTATATTTAAATAATTTATTTAAAACAATATTAGGAATCGCATCTCTTTTTAATACATAAACAATACGCATTCCGTTACGATCAGATTCATCACGAATACTTGCAATCCCTTCTAATTTCTTTTCATTAACCAAGTCAGCAGTTTTCTTAATCATCTCTGCCTTGTTAACTTGATAAGGAATTTCAGTTACAATGATACACTCGCGTCCTTTAACTTCTTCAATCGTTGCTTTTGCTCGCATTACGATACGACCTCGCCCTGTATGAAAAGCATCTCTTACACCATCATATCCATAGATAATACCTCCTGTTGGAAAGTCTGGAGCTTTGATGTGTTGCATTAACTCATCAATTTCAATATCTCTATTATCAATATAAGCAATCGTACCATTAATAACTTCTGTTAAGTTATGTGGCGCCATATTAGTAGCCATACCTACGGCAATACCTGATGCTCCATTTACTAGTAAGTTAGGAATACGAGTAGGCAATACAGTAGGTTCCTGTAAAGTATCATCAAAGTTTAACTTATGATCTACTGTATCCTTTTCAATATCAGACAACATTTCTTCTGATATTTTTTGCATACGCACCTCAGTATAACGCATTGCTGCTGGACTATCACCATCTACCGAACCAAAGTTTCCTTGCCCATCAACCATCATATAGCGCACACTCCAGTCTTGTGCCATACGTACCATAGAATCGTATACCGAAGTATCTCCGTGTGGGTGATACTTACCCAACACCTCTCCTACAACTCTTGCAGATTTTTTATATGCTCCAGTAGCTTTAATTCCTAACTCATGCATACCGAATAAAACTCTTCTATGCACTGGTTTTAAACCATCTCTTACATCTGGTAACGCTCTGGATACTATCACCGACATTGAATAATCGATGTATGCTGACTTCATTTGCTCTTCGATGTTGATAGGGATCAACTTTTCGCCATCTGCCATATATTTTCTTTTAAAACATTAGTACTTATTTTCGTCAAAAAAGTGAATTTTACACTTGATAAAACTCACTTTTGAAATGCGCTATTATTTGCTGCATTTTCTAAAACATTGCAAGATAATACAACCCTCAGTTTTACACAAAAAATATCTCTATTGTTTTAATATACTTATTAACAATTTCGCTAGTTTTTAAACACAAAAACGCCTTATTTTATTAGTCAGAATGTCAGTTAAAAACTATTGGCACTTTTTTTGTAATTTTTACAAAAAAAACTTATTAACTTTACAGAGACAGAAAACAAATTTATGGACGATAATTTTTCACCACAGGTTAGAGATGTTATTACTTTCAGTAAAGAGGAAGCCTTACGACTAGGCCATGACTTTATTGGAACAGAACATCTTTTGTTAGGTTTGATAAGGAAAGGTGACGGAAAAGCCATTGAAATATTAACTACTTTTGATGTAGACTTAGATTTAGTTCGCAATAAATTAGAAAAGTTAAATCCGACAATTCCATCCATAGCAAACTCTCAAAGAAAGAGCTTACACCTTACAAGACAAGCAGAAAAAGCAATAAAAACAACGTTTTTAGAAGCTAAATTATACCAAAGTAGCGCTATTGACACAGCTCATTTATTGTTATGTATTTTACGTAACGAAAATGATCCTACAACAAAACTACTTCAAAAGTATGATGTAGACTATGAGCAAGCAAAAAGCTTATATAAAGAATTACATGTAGATGATGACACGTATATTTCACCAGTAGATGAAACACCATCTGATGATGATTTTGCTGATGAAAAAACAAACCCTTATGGTCAACAACCACAAAAAGGAAAGCAAGTAAAAAAATCTAAAACTCCAGTTTTAGACAATTTTGGGCGCGATTTAACTGCCTTAGCTATTGCAGGAAAGTTAGACCCTGTAGTTGGCCGTATAAAAGAAATTGAACGCGTTTCTCAAATCTTAAGTAGACGTAAAAAGAACAATCCAATGCTAATTGGTGAACCTGGTGTTGGTAAATCTGCTATTGCAGAAGGATTAGCCTTACGCATTGTAAACAGAAAAGTTTCAAGAATTCTATTCGACAAACGTATTGTTTCATTAGACTTAGCTAGCCTTGTAGCCGGTACAAAGTATAGAGGTCAGTTTGAAGAACGTATGAAAGCGTTAATGAACGAGCTTGAAAAAAATGATGACATCATATTGTTTATTGATGAGATCCACACTATTGTTGGTGCTGGAGGCGCTACAGGTTCATTAGATGCTTCTAACATGTTAAAGCCTGCTTTAGCTAGAGGTGAAATTCAATGTATTGGAGCCACTACTTTAGATGAGTACAGAACAAATATTGAAAAAGACGGTGCATTAGAGCGTCGTTTTCAGAAAGTAATTGTAGATCCTACTACTGTTGAAGAGACAATACAAATTCTACACAACATTAAAGGAAAATACGAAACACATCATAATGTTACTTTTACCGATGAGGCTATTGAAGCTTGCGTAAAATTAACCAACCGTTATATGACCGATCGCTTCTTACCAGACAAAGCTATTGACGCCTTAGATGAAGCGGGTTCTCGTATTCATATTACAAATATTGTAGTACCTCAACAAATTTTAGAGCTTGAAGAAAAGCTTGAAGAAATTCGTGAACGCAAAACCAAAGCAGTTAGCGGACAAAAGTATGAGGAAGCTGCAAAACTTAGAGATGATGAAAAAAATATTGAAACAGCTTTAGAATCTGCTCAACATCAATGGGAAGAAGATTCTAAACTACATCGTGAAACTGTTACTCAAGATAATGTAGCTGAAGTAGTTTCAATGATGACAGGAATTCCTGTAAATCGTGTTGCCGAAGCAGAAAGCAGTCGTTTAGCAGAATTACCTCAATTAATCAAAGGTAAAGTAATCGGACAAGAAGAAGCGGTAACCAAGGTTGTTAAAGCCATTCAAAGAAACCGCGTAGGATTGAAAGATCCGAACAAACCTATTGGTTCGTTTATTTTCTTAGGTTCTACTGGAGTTGGTAAAACACAATTAGCAAAAGTATTAGCTCGCGAGTTGTTTGACTCTGACGATTCTTTAATTAGAATTGACATGAGTGAATACATGGAAAAATTTGCAATTTCACGTTTAATCGGTGCACCTCCAGGATATGTTGGCTACGAAGAAGGTGGTCAATTAACCGAAAAAGTACGCCGCAAACCTTACTCTGTAATTTTACTAGATGAAATTGAAAAAGCGCACCCAGATGTATTTAACATGCTATTACAAGTATTAGATGACGGACACATAACTGACAGTTTAGGTCGTAAAATTGACTTCAGAAATACCGTTATTATTATGACATCCAATATTGGAGCTCGTAAATTAAAAGATTTTGGTAGCGGTGTTGGTTTTGGTACCTCTTCAAAAAAAGAACAGGAAGATGCCAATGCAAAAAGTATTATTGAAAATGCTTTGAAAAAATCATTTGCTCCTGAGTTCTTAAACCGTATCGATGATGTTGTTGTTTTCAACTCATTAGAACGTGAAGATATTCACAAAATCATTGATATTGAATTAGACAAACTCTTAAAACGTATTGAAGACATAGGCTACAACTTAACTTTGAGCGAAAAAGCCAAAGACTATATTGCAGACAAAGGTTTTGATAAACAATACGGAGCAAGACCTTTAAAAAGAGCGATTCAAAAATATATTGAAGATGCTTTAGCTGAAGAAATCGTGAATTCTAAACTAAGTGAAGGTGATACTATTTTCATGGATTTAGATGAGAAAGACAAAAAACTCATTATTAGAATTGAAAAAGGCGAAAAACCCAAAGAGTCTAGAACAGAAATAGACGAAGACAAATAAATAAAAAATCCCAAGTAAATAACGCTTGGGATTTTTTTATCCCCTTCATTTTACCCAACTCATAAACTAGTTTCATTTATCCCTAATAATTGAACTTAATAAAATTAAAAAGATTAATTATTAACTATAACAACTAAACTATGAACTCAACAAATGAAAACCAAATTACCCCTTCAAGAATTATGGAAGTAGGCATGGGTTTTTGGGCTTCAAAAACCTTACTTACTGCAGTTAAAATGGGGTTATTCACACATTTAGCCAAAGGGGGACTATCAGGAAAAGAAATTCAAGATAAGCTCAAACTTCATGATAGATCTCTTTTCGACTTTCTTGACACATTAGTTGCTTTAGGCTTCTTACAGCGCTCTGGATTAAAAGAAAGTGCTATATATAGTAATTCTGAAGACTCCAACTTGTTTTTAGACAAAAACAAACCAAGTTATATGGGAGGCATATTAGAAATGTCTAACAACAGATTGTATCCTTTTTGGAACGACTTAGAAGAAGCTTTAATTACCGGAAAACCACAAAACGAGACAAAAAATGGTGGCAAGCCGCTATTTGAAGCAATTTATGCAGATGAAAATAAGCTCCGAGAATTTATACACGGAATGTCAGGTGTTCAGGCTGGAAATTTTATGAAGTTAGCTCGTGATATTGATTTTTCCAAATACGACACCCTTTGTGATGTTGGTGGCTCTGGAGCTACTCTATCCATACAAATTGCAAAAAACAACCCACATATAAAATGCATCTCTTTTGACCTTCCCGAAGTAGAACCAATAGCCAAAGAAAATGTAAACCATTTTGGTTTAAACGATAGAATAGAAATTCGCTCAGGTGATTTCTTTACTGATGAATTACCCAAAGCAGATGTTATTACCATGGGAAACATCCTACACGATTGGGGAACAAAAGATAAATTAATGCTCATAAAAAAAGCCTATAACGCCCTACCTAAAGAAGGAGCGCTAATCATTATTGAAAACATCATTGATGATGACAGAAACAAGAATGCTTTTGGTTTAATGATGTCGCTAAACATGCTTATTGAAACTGATGAAGGCTATGACTTTACGCTCTCAGACTTTAATAAATGGGCAAAAGAGGTAGGTTTTAGCGATGCTAGAATGATGCATTTAACGGGTCCTGCAAGTGCCATTATTGCTGTTAAATAATTCTAAAAATTAAAAAATATCGAACCAAAATAGACAAAGACATTTAAAAAACAATACTGAGAATGAAGAACCTAAGCTATAGCTTAGGTTTTTTTATTAGATTTGTCCCTCAAAAAATTGAAAAGAAATAAATTGCTAGAAATTCCGCATACACTTCCAAACAAGCAGTATAACAGTAATTTTATTACGTATATAAATCAACCGTAACACACTAACAAAGAACACTTTGAAAAAACTATTAATATTTATAACATCCTTATTTTCTGCAAACGTAAGTTCTCAAACGAAATTTGATTTGGATACGGTTTTGAAAATCGAAAGACGGGATATGATTGTGATGGAAATTGATTCATACCTGAACGAAAAATCAGAATATGGAGAAAAGATTGAGAAACTGAATTCATCACAACGGACTTTCTTTTTTATAGAAAATTTAGAGCGTGAAATTAACAATGGTGGATTTAATCAATTCTATTTCAATTCGAGCGGGAATTTTAGCCAAGAAACTGTTTCTGCACTTTTGGAAATCGGAGCAAATAAAACAGCGGAAATTGTAAAAAAAGCAAACTCAGAATTTAAAAATGGAACTGTACCTAAGGAGAAAGCTGAAAGACAAAATGAACTGGAACTGATTGAAGAAAAGGCAGAAGAAAACTGGAATAAATGTGATTCTGAATTTTATGAATATCATGATAATTTGACCGAATTATTAATTGTCTTTGTAATTAAAAATAAAATGGAATTTAAAAAATAACGTGTTAAAACAAAGTATATAAAAAATTGCTAGGTTTAGCTAAACCAAAGTTAGTTAGTTAGTTACTTGTTTGCTTGCTTTTGAATTTCCTTCGGAAAAATCTTCAGACACATGCACACAGCTTTTTCATATATATAACCGTTGAAAATAAAAAAACTCCAACTATAAATTACAGTTGGAGTTTTTTTTATATCACTTTATTATTTCTTAAAACAACTCTTCTACTTCAATAGTTAAGTTATTAATAAAGCTTTCTGCGTTTTTAATATCGTTATGCAATACTCTATCATCATTTACCACTGGTACATCTTGTCTAAACATTCCTACAAAAGAAGCCAAGAACTCAGAAGTGTTGTGTTTTCTAAAAGACAATCCTTGTGAAGCATTCATTAGTTCAATAGCCAATACCGAACATACATTGTCAATTACTTTTTTAGCTTTTACAGCTGCATTTGCCCCCATACTTACGTGATCTTCTTGTCCGTTACTCGACACAATAGAATCAATACTCGATGGTGTACAGAATTGCTTATTTGCACTTACAATACTTGCTGCTGTATACTGCGGAATCATGAATCCACTATTCAATCCTGGGTTAGAAACCAAAAATGCTGGTAATCCTCGTAATCCAGAAACTAACTGATACGTTCTTCTCTCTGAAATATTTCCTAACTCAGCAACAGCAATCGCTAAATAATCTAACGCTAACGCCAATGGTTGACCGTGAAAATTTCCACCAGAAACAATAATATCTTCGTTAACAAACACATTTGGGTTGTCGGTTACTGAATTGATTTCGGTCACAAATGTTTTCTTTACAAACTCTAAAGTATCTTTCGTTGCTCCGTGAACTTGCGGCATACATCTAAACGAATACGGATCTTGTACGTGTTCTTTCGGTTGTTCTATTAACTCACTGCCTTCTAATAATTCTTCAATACGTTTTGCCGTAGCTAACTGTCCGTTGTGTGGACGTACTAAATGAATCAACTCATTAAAAGGTTCTATTCTTCCATCAAAAGCCTCTAAAGAAACTGAACCAATTACATCTGCCAAGTATGATAATTTATATGCTTTTAATAAATTATGTACTCCATAAGCACTCATAAATTGAGTTCCATTTAACAATGCTAACCCCTCTTTAGATTGTAAATTGATTTTTTCCCATCCAAACTTTGTTAATAACGTTTCGCCAGAAATTTTCTCTCCTTCAAAATACACTTCTCCTAAACCAATTAATGGTAATGATAAATGCGCTAACGGAGCTAAATCTCCTGAGGCACCTAACGACCCTTGCGTATAAACAACAGGAAGAATATTATTATTGTAAAATTCAATCAAACGCTCAACTGTTGCTAATTGCACTCCTGAATGTCCATAGCTTAGTGATTGAATCTTAAGTAACAGCATTAATTTCACAATCTCTTGTGGCACTTCATCTCCCGTTCCGCAAGCGTGACTCATTACTAAGTTCTCTTGCAACTGCTGTAAGTTTTCACCACCAATCTTTACATTACACAACGAGCCAAAACCGGTATTGATTCCGTAAATAGGATCGCTATGAGTTTTCATCTTTTCATCAAGATACATACGACACTTTTGTATCTTTTCTTTTGATTCTTCTGATAATGAAAGCTTTTTATCTAGTAATAAAATACTATGAATATCTTCTAAACCTATTGGTTTTGAACTTATTATATGTGTAGTATCCATTTTAATATTTTTAAGGTGTACAAAGAACCTAAAAAAAGATAAATTTTCAAGGTCTTTTCTCTTAAAAAATAGCTTAACGCTCAAATAATATGTTAAAATCTTTGATTAAAACGTTAAAAAAAGTAACTTCGGCGCCTTAAACACCATAATACTTAAACCTTTAAATGATGAGAAAATTAGTACTTTTAGCCCTCATAGGAGTAAGCATAATTTCATGTAAGAAAGAAGAGCCGGTAAAAGATTATTTGATTTTATCTGGTAAAATTGAAAACTATAAAAAGAGAGACGTTACTTTATCTGGTTTCAGATTTGAAAAGAAAATAAAATTTGACAAGAATACTGGTTCTTTTATAGATACCTTAAAGATTGACAAAGACGGTTTTTACACTTTAATCTGCAACAAAAAACTTATTAATTTATACCTAACAAAAACAGACGATTCTGGTATTATTTTTGACTACAAAAACTCAAATATAATTAACTTTGAAGGTGTAAACGCAAACATTAATGACTACTTTCAACTAAAACAAAAAACGTGGGAAGATATATTAGTGAATGCTAATAAATTATTCTCTCTAGAAGAAGAAGACTTTTTAAATAAAATAGAAGAATACAAAGATGCTTTGACTGAACTTTCTATTTCAAAGAAATTACCAGCAGAATTCTTAAAACAAGAAGTGAAAAATATTGATTACGAATGTTTAAGAAACTTATATAACTATCAAGACTACCATGTTACTTTAACAGGAAACAAAGATTTTAAAGTTTCTGAAAGCTTCCCTAACCCTTTAGAAAACTTTAACTACAGTAATGGTAATGACTATATGAATTCTTATTCTTATAGAGCTATGTTGGAAGCAGAGTTAAAGAACATCGCCAAAGAAAAAAACAAAGAAGGAGAAGATTTACCCTTAACTTATTTAGAAACAGTTCAAACTGAAGTTACGGATACAATCGCTAAAAACGATTTATTATATAACAGTGCTCAAAATAGTATTACATATACTAGTGATTTAAAAGAGTTTTATAGAAAATTTATGGCGTATTCTACTAATGAAGCACATAAAAAAGAGATTACCGCAGACTACAATATGTTAAAAACAACAGCTAAAGGTCAGCCTGCTCCTAAATTTAAAGATTTTGTAAATTATGACGGAGGCACTACTTCAATGGATGATTTATTAGGAAAAGGTAAGTACTTATATATTGATGTTTGGGCTACTTGGTGTAGTTACTGTAAGAGAGAAATTCCTTTATTAAAAAGGATGGAACAAGAGTATCATGGTAAAAACATTGAATTTGTAAGTATAAATGTTGATGATAAAGGCAACGAAGAAAAGTGGAAAGAAACTATCCAAGATAGAGAAATGACTGGAATACAGTTAATGGCAGGTGATAGTCACTTAAAACTAGAATGGGCACAAAACTTTTTAATTAAAGGATTACCTAGATTTATCTTAATTGACCCTGATGGAAACATTGTGAGTCCAAATGCTCCATTTCCTTCTGAAGGAGAGAAATTAATCAACATGTTTGATGAATTAGGTATATAAATTAGCTGTCCTATCTTAAAAATAGCGATACAAGATTAATTAACATCAAAGGTAGTAATTTTTTAAATTGCTACCTTTTGTTTTTATACGATTCAGGCAGGGCAGAATCATACTTTGTTTAAATTTATGATTTACCGTTAATTCATATTTTCCGACTAAAATTCATCATCCTTTTTCTATAATTTCACCAAGTATTCATGATTTTTTATAAATCGATTGAATAAAGTTAAAATTATGACTCCACGCTACATTATTTAAATTCCTCATTTTTTGTAGATATCATTTGATTAGGCATTAATAAATTATTCGAACAATGAGATCTTTTGTTACTTTAAATTTCTATTGCATTTTTCACTAACTTTCTCCTTGTTTCTAAAGAGATATTACCAATAAAAAGTAAAAGAAATTACATTAGATATGGCAAACTCTATCAGGAATATTGTCCAAATATATTTCCCTAAGACCTGATTCCTAGTGTAAAAACTAATACTAGAAAGCCCTACATACAATATATTAGAATAGGAGATAACTTGCTAATCATGTTCTACTAAAAACTTGACCATGACTTCTAGTATCTGAAACCGATACCTGGGGATAAAACAAAAGACGGAATAGTGAGAAACGATCAATAATATAAATGCAAAAGACCTAGTTCTCGCTATACAGTATCTTTAAAATCTGATGTAAAACCAAAACAAGTAAGACACGTATAGATCTAGAGATAGATTTAGAAGCTTTGAGTTTTCTTTCAATAGACAAAACACTGAAAACAAAACTTGTAACTATCTATTATTGAGTAAATAAATGGAAGAGAAAATAGATTTACCAACACAGAAAACACCTTCTGAAATAGTTGAATTAGGTAAGATATAAGTTATATTGAAAATAAAAAAACTACCGTTAGATATGGACTGCTATTGATAGATTTAGTAAAAGATTTGTCAATTTTTTTATAAAGATAGGTCTACAAAAACAGGGTTAAAACTTTGGAAAAAGCTAAAGAAAAAAACAAATTAATCATTTCTGTTCATCTTATTAGAAGAGTTACTGTAAGTCTATTCCTAATCATAAACATTTACAATTCAAAACAGAATTTTTTACAGTTGAAGTATATAGTTAAGACATTATCTTTCTAGATTTAGAAGAAAAACCAAGTGTTACACTAAAAATAAAACACATGATGCAAAAATCTTTGAAACTAATAATGCTAAAGAATTAAATATACTAATAAATAAACTCTCTAAATCTATTTTATTCAAGTGTAGTTTTGAAAATTTAATAGAAAAACTTACTAATTGATATTAGTTTTGTTGTCAAATCTCTTCTAGTTAGACAAAAGTTTCAAAATCTAACGGAAGGGTATTCAACAACAAAACTAGATTAATTACTCAGTTACCACACAATATCCTCGCCCAGTATTATAATCATAGAAATGATTATGATTTTCACAATCATCCTCCCATGCCCATGGATCTAAAGGGCAGCTAGTAGGTGCCTCTTGACCTCCTGAAATTTGTTTTAATTGATCTTGATTTAAAGCTTTTCCTAGACTAAAAATTGATTTTTTCATAATTTATATTATATAATTTTACTAGCTTCAATAGTACTACTTAACATTTAAGAAAAACATTAAAAACCCGTAAAAAAAGTAAGGTAAAACCATAACGTTATTAAAACACTAAATTAAAATCGATTATCTCCATCTAATAGATCTCCCAAGCCACCTAAAACACTACCTTCACCTCTATCTCCTTTTCCTGTTTGAGGAGCCATTGCTAATACTCTACCCGCTAAACGACTAAATGGTAACGATTGAATATATACAGTTCCAGGTCCTTTAAGAGTCGCAAAGAACAACCCTTCTCCTCCAAATATGGTATTCTTAATTCCACCAACAAATTCAATATCATAATCTACACCTTGAGTAAATCCTACAATACAACCAGTATCTACTTTTAAAACCTCACCCGGTTGTAATACTTTTTTTGCCATAGTACCTCCAGCATGCACAAACCCAATTCCGTCTCCTTCCATTTTTTGCATGATAAAACCTTCTCCTCCAAACAATCCTCTACCTAAACGTTTTGAAAACTCAATTCCAATAGACACTCCTTTTGCTGCACATAAAAAAGCATCTTTCTGACAAATAAATTTCCCTCCAAACTCCGTTAGATCTATCGGAATTATTTTTCCTGGATAAGGTGAAGCAAATGAAACTTGTTTTTTACCTTGACCAGTATTTGTAAATACCGTCATAAATAGACTTTCTCCTGTTAAAATTCTTTTTCCTGCTGAAAAAATTTTTCCTAGTAATCCTGTTTCTTGATTTGATCCATCACCAAAAATGGTGTTCATAGTTACACCAGCATCCATCATCATAAAGCTACCGCTTTCTGCGACCACTCCTTCTTGCGGGTCTAATTCTACTTCAACATACTGCATTTCTTCTCCGAAAATGCGATAATCAATTTCGTGTGCGTTCATAATTTTTTAATTTTATCTATTAGACTTCAAAAAATCTAGTTTGTTACGATTTTACTTTCAAACTCCATTCGTATTCAAATTTTGACACAGAAACACCTTCTTCATTAAATCCCTCTGAGGTAACCGTTACCGTTTGTCCTTCACCCGTATTAATAGACTTTTGTATTGTTTCTCTAATCAATTTTCCATCATTACATTCAAAACGAATTTTACCAGTAGCCTTTTTAGTAAACGTTCCATTCATATTAGTAACTAACATCGATATTTTTCTGTTCGATGCATCAATTTCTTTCATTACCAAAATTCCTGTTGAAAGTTCAGATGCCATTCCTTGCACTGCCCAAAACATCGATTTAAAAGGATTTTGATTTACCCATCTATAAGTTACTTTAACCTCAGCAGAATCATCAGAAAGCGATTTAACACGTACTCCTGTAAAAAAAGCCGAAGGCAATTTAAAAAATAAAAAAGCATTAATTTTTCTTGGTGTAAACTTCATTTCATTAGTATTTACAGGCAATGTACCGCTTTTTATTCAATTATAAAATATGAATCAAATGTTAAATTTTGTTAATTTTTAGTACCATGTATTGCATAATACTATTTAAAAGACATATATTTGCATTGTAAAGTATTATATAATTCATATTATCATGCAACACAACAACCAAAATACCAATGCTTTTTTAATACATATATCTGCTTTTGCAGGCTATTTATTTCCGTTAGGAAGTATTATCACACCTTTAATATTATGGCAAACCTTAAAAGAAAGATGTACTTTTTTAGACGAACACGGTAAAGAAGCGGTAAACTTTAATATTAGTTTCGGATTATACATCTTTATATTAAGTGCCTCTTTTATCCCTTTCTTTTTCGGAAACTTATTTAACTGTTTCAATGGAATTGACTTTGATTTTGACGGACATCATGGATTTAGAAGTCTATTTGGGTTTATAGGAATTGCCTCTTTGGCAGGTATTATTTCACTCATTAAACTAGCATTGATAATTATAGCTGCCATGAAAGCAAACAAAGGAGAAATGTATCATTATCCTTTTACTATAAAATTTATAAAATAACCATAAACCGCATTACATGAAGATAGAAAACACAAAAGCACAAATGCGTAAAGGGGTTTTAGAATATTGCATCTTATCCATCTTACAAAAAGGAGATGCATACACTTCTGAAATACTCTCTAACCTTAAAAGTGCAGAAATGATTGTGGTTGAAGGAACCATTTATCCGTTACTTACCCGCTTAAAAAACGCAGGACTATTAAGTTACAGATGGGAAGAATCAACCTCTGGACCTCCAAGAAAATATTACGTACTCACCGAAAATGGTGGAATGTTTTTGAAAGAATTAGACAAAACATGGATTAATTTAGTAAACGCAGTAAACCAAGTAACAAGCACAAAATCAACTAAAGATGAATAAGACAATAAATATAAATTTAGGCGGATTTTTCTTCCATATAGATGAAACTGCTTACCAAAAATTAAAACGCTATTTAGATGCCATTGCGCGTTCTTTAAGCGATGACCCGCAAGGTAAAAACGAAATTATTGCTGACATTGAAGCTCGTATTAGTGAACTTTTATCAGAAAGAATAACTGATGCTCGTCAGGTAGTAAACGAAAGCGATATTGATGAAATCATTGCTATCATGGGGCAACCTGAAGATTATGCTGAAGCAGAAGAAGCCTATAGCGAAAGCACTTCATACAACTACAAAAGAAACACCTCTAGCAAAAAAATGTTTAGAGACGGTGATGATAAGTTTTTAGGTGGGGTTTGTTCTGGACTTGGACACTATTTCAATATTGATGTAGTTTGGATACGTTTGGCTTTCCTTATTTTAACATTAGCTGGATTTGGTTTCGGAATTATAGGATACATCATTCTATGGGTTATACTACCAGAAGCTAAAACTACCTCTGAAAAATTACAGATGGAAGGTGAAGCAGTAAATATTGATAATATTGAAAAAAAAATTCGAACTGAGTTTGAAAACCTTTCTTCAAAGGTAAAGGAAGGCGCCCATGATTTATCGGATAAAATTTCAAATGCTGATTACCAAAAACTACGCAACCAAACTAAATCTGGTTTTCAGGATTTTTTAGACACAATGGGAAAAATTTTAGTAACCCTATTTAAAGTGTTTGGTAAATTCATGGGCGTTTTACTAATCTTTATTGCTGGTATTACGATTATTACATTGTTGTTAGGTGTATTTTCAGTAGGGAGTTTAGAATTTTTAAATTTTGATGGAGATTTTATTCATTACCCTCCTTTCTTCTACGATTCGGAAATGCCAAAATGGTTACTAATGACATTTTTATTCTTCTTAATAGGAATTCCGTTCATTGTGCTATTCATTTTAGGATTACGAATATTATCACCTAACGTAAAAAGATTGAGCACTGCTGCTATCCTAACTTTATTTGGACTTTGGTTAGTATCGTTATTAGCAATTGGCTTTTCAGGAATCGAATATTTTACTACTCATGCTTATGATGGTACTCATGTAACAAAACACAGCATTACATATAATCCAGAAGAACCTTTAAAAGTACGTGTGGTAAACGATGATAACATTTATTATCTGCACAATTTACGTAGCAGAGACAATTCTTTAACTGTAACTGTTGAGGATAAAGAAATGAAATATTCAAACGATGTAAATATTGATGTTCGCAAGAGCGAAACAGGCAATGCCTATATCGAAATCAAAAAAAGCTCGGAAGGAAGAAAGCGTCATAATGCCAATAACAATGCAGAAGCTATTCAGTATAAATTTAAAAGTGACAACAATACCATAGTTTTTGATGCTTTCTTTTTAAGCGAGTACAAAAACATATGGAAAGATGAAGAAATTGATGCTGTACTATACATTCCAGAAGGAACCACTGTATATTTTGAAGGATCATCTCGTAACTTTTTAGATCGTGTAAAAAACACTCAAAACATTTACGATCGAGATATGGCAAACCATCATTTTAAAATGACTTCTAGAGGTTTTGAGTGTATGGATTGTGACGATGAAGACAACAACGATGAAGACAATGATGATAGCTGGAACTCTAATAATGATAATGATCTAAGTTTTTTATTTGACAGTACAATAAATGATGTAAAAGCTGAACTAATCATTACAAAAGAAACCACCAAAAAGCAATTAGAAAAACTAGCTGAATGGTTTAAAGACCGTAAAGATATTGACATCGATTTTTCCGATTCTGAATTTTACCCTGATGGCAGAATTAAAAGCTACTCCTTAACTGTAGATTGTAATGACGGTTTTAACGGAAAAAGCACTTTCAAAGGGATTATTGTTAATGACGGTAAACACGGATTTACAAGAAAATATAACGAAGAAGATAAAAGCTTAGCTTTTAAAATTTGGTAATCGTATAAACTGAAAAACTATGAACGATTTATTTGACTTCTTTTTTAAAGGAAACTTCTTTATGAAAATACTTACGTTGCTATATACCCTATTACTATCATGGGTAATGAACGGACAGGTACAAGAAATTCCAAATTACAAACCTGTTGACCTTGATTTGCACAATCAAATTGTGAAAATGGATAGCATTTTCTTTAATGCTTACAATACTTGTGATATACAAACACAAGCTGATATCTTAAGCAATGACATAGAGTTTTTTCACGACAAAGGAGGTGTATCGACCTCTAAAAGTGAAATCGTGGCATCTACTAAAAAGAATATTTGTGGTAAGGTTACCCGTACTTTAATAAAAGGAAGTATTGAGGTATATCCTATACACCAATACGGAGCTGTGGAGATTGGATATCATAAATTTTTCAACAATCAAGAACCCGATGCCAAATCTATTCCTAGTAAGTTTATTACTATATGGAAAAAAGAACACGACAAATGGCTTATGACAAAAATTATCAGCCTACATTAAAATATAGTTGACACTAACAACATTAGTTCATTGGTTAGCTAACTCCGATGACACTAATACTTGGTTTTATTAGTTTAAAAGCCAAAGCTGTATAGCTTTGGCTTTTTCTTTATATTTGAGTAAACAGTAAAAGAATAAAATTGCTAAAAGTTTCTTCTTATCCTGCCATAGTAAGAGTATGACGGTAATTTTATTCTACATATAAACAAGTTGTGTATAAGTTAAACTCAAAATGGACAAACAAAAGTTAAATACGAATGTAAACGAGGATAACTTAAATCATACTTTTAAGAACATCCTTCTATTAGAGAAATTATTTATTTTAGAAATAAGAAAAATATATGAAATTGAAGATGGTATTACTAAAATAAACCACTATATAATGTCAATAGCAAACAGAGCAATTTCTTTAAATAGAGGTTTTGTAACACTAGCAGAGTCTAATAATTATCAAACCGCTATTTCATTATAAGATTATATGCTATGAGCTTGTATAGTGATTCAGGTGAATTTTATGAAAAAGTAATAAATGGAGAACCTGTTAGAAATCTAAGAGACAGAGATGGTAATAAAATGACAGACAATTACCTAGTCACAAAAATTGATAGAATTTTCCCTCAATTTAAATCATTGTACAAAAAACTAAGTGGACACATTCATTTTTCATCTGAACATTTTTATTTCAATAATAATATTGAAAAAGACACCTACTCAATATCTGTGGGAAATATTGAAAATTTGAATATTGCTAAAAAAGTAGATTATACATTTAATATGTTTTTGATTGGTAAAGACCTTTTGAAAATAATATCAGATTATAGAGTAGAAACTACAAATTGAAAAACCTACGCACAACAACGTATATAATTTATTACTAGTACGATCCTACTTACGAAAATCCTCTCGGATTTTCTATTTGTTTTGTATTTGCTAAATTGGACATTTAAACAACGTAACTAACCCCTACAAGTACATTTAAAAAAATAACATGAAACTTTATAGAATAATATTACCAGTTACTGATATAGAAAAGGCTGTCAGCTTTTATTCTGATATTTTAGGAATTGAAGGAGTTCGTGTTTCACCTGGAAGACATTATTTCAACTTACAAGGAACAATATTGGCTTGTTATGACCCCGTTGCTGATGGTGATGAGATTAAAACCCAATGGGTCTTTCATGAAAATCAATATATCTATATAGCTACTCCTAACCTTGATAAAATTTTTGAAAAAATTAGAAAATCGAACTGCTTGTATGTAGACGACAAAATAAGCAGTATGCCATGGGGAGAACGGTTATTTTATGTCAATGACCCTTTTAAAAACCCAATTTGCTTTGTTGATGAAACTACCATCTTTACCGGAGATTAAAATTGAACATACAAAATAGAACTCTTTTAAGTAAAGAAAGTTTAGTTTCTCAAGCCAGTACTTCAAACCTATTACCTCTTTTAAAAAGCTAGTTAAAAAACACAGTTAACCACTATACAAGCATTTCAAATTCAACCCTCAAACCATTGGAAACAATTGAACATTTTTTTAAAAAACAGGAGATTTTCATCAAATATTCTTAGAGATAAGAATTCTAAATTATGAGAAGTATCAAAAATTGCAAAAAGAAATTGAATGAAATAAATTCTTTAAATTATTAATAGATCAACTTTTTGTAAAAAAATGCCAAAAAAACCACAGAAAAACCAAATAAAAAAGAGCTTTTTTATCAGAAATAAACTCAACCAAGTAACTGAGAAATAATCAACTCCCACAACTCTTCTATTTATAATTAGTAACATATATTTCATCACAAAACATTACCTTTAATCTCACAACTAACTATCACACAAGGTTATTGCTTTTAATTTAGATTGTGATACTACTCTTAAACTTACATGATGAATAAGATGAAAGACTTGTTGATTAATAATAAATTTGTAAAAATTGGTGAACTTGTTCTCATCTTTATTATTGCTTTTGGATTTATAAAAATATTCACACCTTTAGCAGGAGACAATATTGTTCATAAACAAATAGTAATATGGTTTGCCAATATTTTAATGTTAATCTATGTTTGGATTGGAATAAAATTACGGGATCAAAAATTGACCTATTTCGGTTTATCCTTTGGTAAAATAACTTTAAAAGAATGCTTTAAAACTATTTTGATTTCAATCGGTGTATTTATTGCTGCTGTTGCAGCCTTTATCATCGGATCAATTATAATGGCTAATATAACAGGCATACCTGAAAGTTCTGATTTAAGTAATTATGAATATTTGCAAAATAATATTAGCATGTTAATTATAACCTTGATAGGTACATACATTGTAGCATCTTTTGGTGAAGAGGTTATTTATAGAGGATTTATTATTAACAGACTAATCGAGTTAGGTTTAAATTCAAAATTAGGAAAGAACCTTGCAATTATTATTAGTGCTGTTATATTTGGTTTAGTACATTACCAGTGGGGACCAATGGGAATTGTCCAAACTGGTTTCATGGGGGCAGTACTTGGATATTTTTATTTAAAACTCAAAAAAAGAATTTGGATATTAGTTCTAGCACATGGATATATGGATACAATACTAATGATTCAAGTATATTTATCTAACAATTGAATATAAATACTGTTTAAAATAAGAATAAGTGAAATCAATTCCTAATTCAAATTATTTAAACATCATACAGATAGTTCATCAATAAGTTGCTCTTTTTTGTACTAGCTATTATTTACAAGTAAAAAACTAACAATGACATTTAACGAAATTTGGATTACACATAAAAACTATATCTTAAATTTTATCAAAACAAAAGTTAAAGATGAACATATTGCCAATGATATATTGCAAGAAGTTGGTGTAAAACTACACCAGAGTTTGGCTAAGAAAACAGCTATAAAAAATTATAAAAACTGGCTTTTTCAAGTAACAAGAAATACAATTGCAGATTACTATAGAAAACACAAAAAACATGCAGAATTAACAAACTATCAATCCAAAGCAAACTCAGATCCTAACATTTGTATTTGCGACTTGTCTGGGTTTGTCATTAAAAACTATTTACCAGAAGAATATGGTACTCCCCTTTATTTAAGTGATATTGAACAAAAACCACAAAAAGAAATTGCCAAAACATTAAATTTAAGTTTAACTGCAACAAAATCAAGAATACAAAGAGGCCGAAAAAAGTTAAAAGAAATGGTTAGCGAATGCATTGATATATCTTATAATAATAGAGGTCAGATAACTGATTTACAACTAAAAAAGAACTGCAACCTCCCAAAAGAATTAAAACACGAAATAGAAAGAATAAATTTAATTCCATAATGCTGCGTCTTTTTACTTTCTCTTAACGACTACAATAGAAAGTAAACAAATGAAATATAAAACAGCATCTTATGTAGCTGTACCAGTATTGCTAACTTTCACAGGTACATTAGGTTATTTAACCATTAAAAATGATTGGAGTTTTGAAATAGCATCTTATACTATTTTTCTATTTACATTAATTTATATACTAATTTTAGAACGGATTATTCCTCTAAAACAAAAATGGAAACCTCATAAACTGACCATCTGGACAGATATTAAACATTTCATCTTTTCAACAGCTCTCTTTGATGCTTTAGGAAAAACTTTAGCTCTTTCTTTGATTGTTTATATTCAAAAACACTTCTTTACCTCATCTAATTATTGGGATACATTACCTTTTGTAGTAACTTATATTATAGCAAATTTAATCGGTGAGTTCTTACCTTATGTTTACCATAGAGTAAGTCATAAAGGAAATTCCAATTCATATATAAGTCTTCTTTTATGGAAAATTCATTCTATTCATCATTTACCAACAAGTTTAAATTGGTTTAAAACAAATTGGATTCATCCTATAAATATGCTTCTGAATACACTATTAAAAATGACTCCCATTTTGTTTTTGGGATTTAGTGAAGAAATTATTTTTTTAGTTGGTATTACACATGTTATGATTGCTTATATCTCTCATGCTAATATTCAAACAAATAAAAGTTTTTTAGATTATTTGATTGTTACCCCACAAATTCACCACTTTCATCACAGTAAGAAAATGCAGGAAGCAAAAAATTTTGGAAATATTTTTCCTTTTTGGGATTTATTATTTGGTACATACTATAATAGAAAAGGATCTGTTGATAAAGTTGGGGTTATTATAAATCCTGGAGTAAATTATCCAAAAGACAAAGAATATCTTAAACAACTAGTATTTCCTATAACAACAACAAAAGATTGTTGTACATAAAATAGATCAAACGGTATATAACAAGATGTAAACACAATAATGACTAAAATCTCGATTAGAAACTTCACTTCATTTTACTAATTTGGCGGTATCAGATAAAATCAGAATTGATTTTATCTGATACTTACTCAAACCTCTTATCTAAAAATATCCTTCAGTAAGCCTCCGTTTACTTAAATAAGTTTAAAAATAATAGCGCCTTAACACTAAATAAAAGTCACTATTCTTTTATATTTACAATCAAGTTTAATTGAAAATAACACTTTAAATTGCTATTCTTTTTATAAGAAACATTACTCAACTTTAACAAACTAACTACTTAAAATGAACAGACTTCTTTTAACCTTACTAACCATTTTTAGTTTTTCTTATGCTCATTCACAAGAGAATAAAATCAATCAAACAAAAATCAAAGAAGATTTAAATGAAATTTTAACCGATTTATCACAAGACTATATCTATTTAGAAGATAAAAATGTGGATTTAAATTGTATTAGAGAGTATTACGAAAAACAAATTCCTAATATTAAAACCAACGAACAAACGGTTCTTTTTTTTGAATATCTATTGAATGAGTTTTATGACAGTCATCTTATTTTAAATACAAACCGAAAATCTTCCTTCAGATTATATTCTTCTTTTTATGCTACGATAAAGAATGGTAAAGCTAGCATCTCAAATATTTGGCAAACTCAAATAAAAAATAGCAATCAAAACCTTATTGGTGCAGAAATATTAAAAATAAACGGAATCGATTTAGATAAGACTATAGAAAAATTTCCTTCTCATTGTAATGATAAAAACTCTCCTAATGTACGACAATGGATTGTCAACAAAATTTTAGCAGGTCGATACAATCAGCCAAGAATATTAACCTTAAGGTTAAGTAATAAAAAAATTATTGAACTTGATTTGGATAAGCTGAAGTTAAAATCAAACGATAGTCTTTTAACATCTACAATTGAAAATGGAATTGGTATAATTCGCATTCATAATTCTTTAGGTAATAATAACTTAGTTAGTGAATTTGACAAAGCTCTTAATGAGTTTAAAAACACAAAAGGATTAATCATAGATTTAAGAAATACTGTTGATGGTGGAAATTCTTATGTCGCACGTGGTATTATGAGTAGATTTATCAATACGCCTAAAGCCTATCAAAAACACTGGACTGTAGAGGAATATAATGGAAACCCTAAAGTAGAAAGAAGTTGGTTTGAATATGTAAGTCCTAGAAAAGAACAATATAAAAAACCTGTTGTTATTTTAGTTGGTCGTTGGACAGGAAGTATGGGTGAAGGTCTTGCTGTTGGGTTTGAAGGAATGGAAAGAGCCCAAATCGTAGGTTCGGAAATGGAAAGACTTGCAGGAGAAATGAATTTATTTTCGTTCAAAAACCAAAAATTTGGTTACCGTCTTTCAACTGCTAAACTTTTCCATGTTAATGGAACACCACGAGAAAAATACATTCCTACAAATTATGTAAAACAAACAACTACAGAAAAAGATGAAACTCTTGAAAAGGGAATTGAAATAATAGAAAAGAGGGTAAAATAAAAACTTTTCTATTTTTATACTTCTATAATTAAATTAAAAGTAGTACCAATAAATAAAACAATAACCTATTCTTTTTTCTCAACTAGTTAAAACAAATTAAATGACAAAATTTGCTGAAATTTCAAAATTTTTCAAAACAGAATTTCCATTAAATCAACACGGATTAGATGAGTTGTTTTCTTTGTTTAAGACAGAAAAATATGCTAAAGGAAGTATTTTACTTAAAGCAGATACTAAAGAAAAAAAACTACGTTTTTTAAATAAAGGTATCGTACGGGAATACTATGCTAATGAAGAAAAAGAGATAAATATTAATTTTTACACAAAACCTCAATTTATTTCCGACCTACTAGTCTTCAATCAAGACGCTACAACAAAAAAAAATCAGGAGTCTCTAACTTCTGTTGAAATGTTGAGTATTGAAAGACAACCCTTTTTTGATTTATTAGAAAAATATCAGTGCGGAAAAACTTTCGTTGAATCCTCATTTCAAAAACTGCTAAAACAGAAAGAATTGTTTGAGTTTAACCGCATAACCAAATCTCCTGATGTGTTATACAACGAGCTATTCATATACAAACCTGAATGGATACAAAAGATACCTCAATATCATTTAGCATCTTATTTAAACGTTACCCCAGAAACACTAAGCAGAATAAAAAAGCGTATTTCTTGATTTGAATCAATGAAAAAAGACATGGTATAAAAGACATTTGTAAACAACTAAAATGTTACAAAATGTTACAAATACATCAAATAAGAAACGCCACCATAATTATTGAAACTGAAAAAGATGTAATCCTTGTGGATCCTATGTTGGGCAACCAAGGAATCATGCCCCCTTTTACACTTTTTAGACATAAAGCAATCAAAAACCCAACGGTTCCTCTTCCAAAAAATACTCACTCAATTCTAAATAGAGTAACCCACTGTTTAATAACCCATCAACATCCAGATCATATTGACAGTACTGCCGTCAAATTTTTAATCAAAAATAATATTCCGGTTACTTGTAGTACCAAAGATGAAGATGCTTTTAAACAACGTGGACTAAATGTTATTCAAAGTTTAAAATACTGGGAAAAACAACCATTCTTAGGAGGAGAAATCGAAGGTATCCCCGCAAAACATGGCTACGGATTTGTTGCTAAACTCATGGGAAATGTACTTGGTTTTCATATAAAATTACCCAATCAAAAATCCATTTATCTTAGCTCTGATACTATATATACTGATGCTGTACATAAAGTATTAGAAGAATACAAACCCGAAATTAGTGTATTAGCTAGCGGTGCTGCTCAATTTGATGTATTCAAAAATCTAATTATGAATGTAGATGATATCATCAAATTTGTTAGAAATTCATCTGGTTTGGTTATAGCGAATCACATGGAAGCTATAAACCACTGCCCTTTAACTCGAAAAAAACTTAAAGAAATATTGATTCAAAACAATCTAGAAAAAAAGGTTGCTATTCCTGAAGATGGAGAATCAATAATTTTATAGATTGTATAAAAATAAAAACTCTGAAATATTTTACTAAGGCTTATATATTGAAACAAAGTCAAATTGACTTTTAAAAAACACTTTTTTAGTAAAAATTGTCTTTTTGGTTTTAAAAAACACATTTGTAAAAGTAAATTAACTCAAAACAAATATTAATAAAACAAAATTTACTTTTATAAGCGCTAAAAAAAATTAAAATCATTTAATTTGCAGCAAATTTCAATAAACTATGTCATCAAAAAATAAACTAGAAAGTTTTACTAATACAGCTGAAGAATTTGTCTCTCCAGAGTACATTCGTAATCGCTTCTCTAAAATTATGTCTGAAATGTACAAGAAAGAGGTACCACTTTATGGTGAGCTTCTTGATTTGGTTCATGGCATTAATGAAAATGTTCTTTCAGAGTCTAAAGAAATTGAAGAACAGCTAGCACATACTGGAGAATTAACTCGACTAGATATGGAACGCCACGGGGCAATTCGTTTAGGTAAGCCCTACGAGCTATTTACAATGAGACGTCTGTTTAAGGTTATGGGAATGTATTCTGTTGGTTACTATGATTTAGCCCCAGCTGGTGTTCCTGTTCATTCTACGGCGTTTAGAGCTATTGAAAGCACCGCTCTTAATCAAGCTCCATTCAGAGTTTTTACCTCTTTATTACGTATAGATTTAATTGATGATGCTCAGCTTCGTAACAATGTTGAAACTATTTTAGAAAAACGTCAAATTTTTACAGAAAAAGTTTTACAACTTATTGATAAATCTGAAAAAGAAGGAGGTTTAAATAAAGAAGATGCCGAAACCTTTGTTCTAGAAGCATTAGAAACTTTTCGTTGGCACGATACTGCTACCGTAGATTATGAAATGTACGAAGCTTTACTAAATCAACACAGATTAATTGCTGATGTAGTTGCTTTCAAAGGACCTCACATCAACCACCTAACCCCTAGAACTTTAGACATAGACAAGGTGCAAGTAAGTATGGAGGCTCGTAATATTCCACCAAAAGACAATATAGAAGGACCTCCTGCAAGAAAATGTCCTATTTTACTACGTCAAACAAGTTTTAAAGCATTGACCGAAAAAGTAACTTTTAAAAACAATGTTGAAAAAGAAGAAATGGGCGAACACAAAGCTCGTTTTGGTGAGATTGAACAACGTGGTGCAGCATTAACTCAAAAAGGGCTTGACTTGTATCATGAGCTGTTAGGTAAAACACGTAAAGCTATTGGTGGATCACCAACTGCCGAAAATGCCTCAGAATACAATAAATTATTAGCAGAAAACTTTAAAGTTTTCCCTGATAACTACAAAGAATTACACTCAAAAGAGTTGGCTTATTTCCATTATTTTACCACCGATAAAGTAAAAACTTTATCTAAAGATAAAGTGTATACAAAAGTAGATGTAAACCAATTATTAGAGGATGGTTATTTAAGCATAGAGCCTATGGTCTACGAAGATTTCTTGCCTGTAAGTGCAGCAGGGATTTTTGCTTCAAACCTAGGAACAGATGATGCTAAACGTGAATATCAAGGTACTTCTAATCAATCATTATTTGAAAAAGATTTAGGTGAACCTGTTTATACGTTAACAAAATGGTATGAAGACATGCAAGATGAAAGCATACAAAACTGCTTGGCAGAAATAAATGCTTAATCATAAAATCAAATATTAAAAAAGTGTAGCCGTAAATGTAGATTTGTGGCTACGCTTTTTTTCATTAAAGAGATTCTTTATCTTGTAGCTTACATTGAGTTTATTCTAACAAAACAAAATTATTCTTTTGGAAAATCAATTTGATTATATAGACAAACAAATACTATCAAAACTTCGTTTAGATGCTCGTAAAGCCTATTCGCAAATTGCAGATGAATTGAAAGTTTCTAACTCGTTAATTCATCAACGTATCAAAAAATTGACTGCGGAAGGTGTGATTAAAAATGCAGAGTTTGTTTTAGAAGAAAAAAGTTTAGGCTACAAGACCAAATCGTACACCGGTATTCGTTTGCGTGAAGCTCGTTTTGCCAAAGATGTAATGCGCGAATTAGAAAAAATCCCTGAGATAACCGAGTGTAATTTTGTATCAGGAAACTACGCCATTTTTATCTTGATTTATGCTAAAGACAATCAGCATTTGCAAAAAATACTCTATGATAAAGTGCATTTGATAAACGGAGTGGCTGGTACCGACACTTTTATCTGTTTCGATACCTGTTTTAAACGAAACGTTCCAATTGAATAAAGTATGAATACAACAGCTGCCGTTTTGTGGACAGGAGGAAAAGATTGTGCTCTAGCTTATTTAAAAGCACAACAAGCGGGGTATAACATAACACACCTAGTAACCTTTACTCCTAAAAATCCAGATTTCAAAGCACACCCTATTCACTTAATAAAAAAACAAGTAGCTTCAATAGGTATTACTCATCAGTTTATTACAGTAGAAGCTCCCATTAAGGAAAGCTATGAAAATGCAATCCTATCTTTAAAAGATAATAATGGTATTCATACACTTGTTACTGGAGATATTGATGAAGTAGATGGACATTCAAACTGGATTGAAGAATGTAGTAAAAAATCTGGAATGCAGGTTTTTAATCCTCTGTGGAAAAAAGACAGAAAATTTCTTTTAGAAGAATTACTAAACAACCATTTTACACTTATCTTTTCTTTAGTTAAAAAAGAGTTCTTTGAGAGAAAATGGGTTGGAAAACAGTTGAATTCAACAACAATTAGTGATTTACAAAAATTAAATATTGATATTTGTGGAGAAAATGGAGAGTATCATACCATGGTATTAAACACTCCTTTTTTTCAGCATAAAGTAACAGTTGATACCTCAGAAATTGAGGAAAACGAACACTTTTACTATATAAAAAGAACACGATAACCTTTTTAGGTGATTTAGATAATGACACAAACAACACAACTACAAGCCTTAGAAAAATCGTTAACAGGAGAATTGTTTTTTGACGATTTACATAAAAACATTTACGCTACTGATGCATCAGTATATCGTAAAATACCTTTAGCGGTAGCCTATCCTAAAAACACAAAAGACATTCAGCAATTAATTGATTTTGCTACCAAAAATAATATCACCTTAATTCCACGTACAGCAGGAACATCCTTAGCTGGACAATGTGTAGGAGACGGAATTGTAGTTGACGTATCTAAACATTTTACGAAAATTTTAGCTTTTGATGAAACCAACAAAACGATTACAGTAGAGCCTGGAATTATTCGTGATGATTTAAACCGATTTTTAAAACCTTTCGGCTTGTTTTTTGGTCCGAATACCTCAACCTCTAACCGTTGTATGATTGGAGGAATGGTTGGTAATAATTCCTCTGGAAGTACCTCTATTCGTTATGGTGTCACCAGAGATAAAGTAATTGCTATTCAAGGCTTGTTAAGTGATGGTAGTGAAGTAACGTTTTCTGAAGTTACTTCGGTTGAGTTCAATCAGAAGAAAATAGAAAACACCTTAGAAGGAAATATCTATCGAGCAATTTACACTGAACTTATTTCAGAAGCGGCTCAACAAGAAATTAAAAAGGAGTTTCCAAAGGAAAGTATTCATAGAAGAAATACAGGGTATGCTGTTGATGAGTTTTTAACCTCTGATTTGTTCGGAGGAACAGAACCTACTATCAATCCTGCTAAATTCTTATCAGGTAGTGAAGGAACCTTAGTATTTTCTACTGCAATTACTATTCAATTAGACGACTTACCACCTACACAAAGTATCATGGTTTGTCCTCATTTTAATAGTATCAACGAGAGTTTAAAAGCTACGGTAACTGCCATGAATCACAAATTATATGCTTGTGAGTTGATGGATAAAGTAATTTTAGACTGTACCAAAAACAACCGTGAACAAACTAAAAATCGTTTCTTTTTACAAGGAGATCCAGAAGCGGTGTTGATGTTAGAAGTTTCTGCAGATACCATTGAAGAAGCTGAAGTATTGGCTAACAACTTAATTGAAGATTTAAAAGTAAATAACTTCGGATATCATTATCCGAAAGTATACGGAAACGATATTGCCAAAGTACATGAATTACGTAAGGCAGGTTTAGGTTTGTTAGGTAATATTGTAGGCGACATGAAAGCCGTGGCTTGTATTGAAGATACAGCAGTAGCGCTTGAAGATTTACCAGAATATATTGAGGAGTTTACGCAAATTATGGATAAATATCAGCAAGATGCGGTGTATTATGCACATGCAGGAGCTGGTGAATTGCACTTACGTCCTATTTTAAACTTAAAGAAATCTGCAGATGTTACGTTGTTTAGAAAGATAACTACTGAAACTGCTGAATTGGTTAAGAAATATCAAGGTTCATTTAGTGGTGAACATGGTGATGGAATTGTACGTGCAGAGTTTATTCCATTAATGATTGGTGATAAAAACTACCAGTTATTACGAAGAATTAAAAAAGCGTTCGACCCTAATAATGTGTTCAACAAAGGAAAAATTACCGATGCTTTTCCTATGGATCAGAGCTTACGTTATGAGATTGATAGAATTGAGCCTAACATTGAAACCATACAAGATTTTTCAGATAGTGAAGGTATTTTAAAATTAGCCGAAAAATGTAACGGTTCAGGTGATTGTCGTAAATCTCCAGAAGCAGGTGGAACCTTGTGTCCGAGTTATCGAGCAACTCGAAACGAAAAAGAAACAACTCGTGCTAGAGCTAATACACTACGTGAAGTTTTAACTAACAACACTGCTCAAAACAAATTCGATTCAAAAGAATTAAAAGAAGTTCTTGACCTATGCTTGAGCTGTAAGGCTTGCGCAAGTGAATGCCCAAGTAATGTAGATATCGCTTCTATAAAAGCGGAATTTTTATATCAATATCAAGAAACAAACGGTTATTCTTTCCGTAGTAAATTATTTGCTAACAATGCAAAATACAACAAGCTTGGAAGCAAATTTCCTGCAGTAACAAACTTCTTTACCAATACTACGTTAGCTAAAAAAGTAATGGGAGTTGCTACACAACGTTCGGTTCCTAAATTGGCTAAACAGCCTTTAAGTGTATGGTTAGACAAGTATCAACCAACAACATCTAAAAAGATAGTGTACTTATTTAACGATGAGTTTACTAACTACTATGATGCTGAAATAGGTAAAGATGCAGTAGTTGTATTAGAAAAACTAGGATACGAAATAAAAACAACCAATCACGAAGAAAGTGGACGTAGTTATATTTCTAAAGGATTTTTAAAAGAAGCGAAAGACATTGCAAACAAAAATGTAGCTACTTTTAAAAATTTAATTTCTGAAGAAACACCGCTTATTGGGATTGAGCCTTCTGCTATTTTAACCTTTAGAGATGAGTATATTCGCTTAGCAGATGACAAAACTTCCGCTGAACAAATCGCTAAAAACGTATTTACTATTGAAGAGTTTTTAGCTGCTGAACATACAAAAGGGAACATTGATATTAATGCCTTTACTAAAGAAACTAAAACATTAAAAATTCACGGACACTGTCATCAAAAAGCCTTATCAAGTACACATGCATCCTTTTCAATTCTAAACATTCCTAAAAATTATAAAGTAACCATTATGAATACTGGTTGTTGTGGAATGGCCGGTTCTTTTGGATACGAAAAAGAGCATTACAAAGTAAGCATGCAAGTAGGTGAAGACACACTGTTTCCTAAGATTAGAAACTGTTCAAACGATACCGAAATTGTAGCTGCTGGTACAAGTTGTCGTCATCAAATTTATGATGGAACCAAACGATTAGCGAAACATCCAGTAACAATTTTAAGAGAAGCTTTACTATAAATTATTGATTTTCATTTGATTATTTTGTACATTTAAGACATTGTAACTTTTAAATATAATGTTATGTCAAGCAACAAAATAATTATTACTAACGCTCTGTTAATTTATGCAGGGATTGTTGGGTTCTTTTTAATTATGAAAATTTTTGGTTTAGAAGATGTTGCTGAGTTGCGTTTTTTAAATTTCATTTTTGTGCTTTATGGCATTAATAGAGCCATAAAAACAAACATTAAAAAAAACCGTGAGTCATTATACTTTAATAATTTTTCTATTGGTATTGCTACTTCTGCAATAGGTGTAGGAATTACTATTTTGAGTTTAATTTTTTACGTAGATGTAATCGATTCTGGTTTTATAACAATACTTGAGGAATCTTCATTTTGGGGACAAAACCTTAGCCTACCACTAGTTGTGTTTGCTTTAATTATTGAAGGAATTGCCTCTTCTGTTATTTGTTCGTTTGTTTTAATGCAATACTATAAAAACTATAAACCTTCAGATACAATGGTGGTTTAATGTTTGGGTAAAAATACCTCAGCCATCATACAACGTGCACTTCCACCTCCACAGGTTTCAATAGTTTGTAATGAGCTGTGTACTATTTTTGTGTGTTTTTCTAAGGTTTTTAACTGCTGATTTGTCAACGATTCATACGCAGAAGTACTCATTACTAAATAACGTTCATCATTATTTCCGTTTACTTGTAACATATTTCCTGCAAACTGAGTTACTTGCGTTTCATTAATAGCAATCACTTCTTTACCGTCAGATTTTAAATGCTTCAATACGTTTTTCTTTTCCTTTTTATCATCAATAGCATCTAAACACACTACAGCAAAAGTTTCTGCAACACACATCATTACATTGGTGTGATAAATCGCTTCCCTTACTCCATCAACAGTTTGATTTGCTTCAAAAATTACAGGAGTAAATTCAAAATCTTCGCAAAATTCTATGAACAATTCTTCATCTGCTCTTGGAGACAAGGCACAATAGGCTTTTCTATGCTGTCTATCTAAAATCATACTTCCTGTTCCTTCTAAGAAAACAAATTCTTCTTCTGCTTCAGAATAATCAACGACATTCTCAATATGAAACCCCTTTTCCTCAAGAATTTCTAGCACATCTTCTCTACGCTCCAAACGACGATTCTCTGCAAACATCGGATAAATTCCAACATCTCCATTCTCATGGAAAGAAACCCAATTGTTAGGAAATAATGCATCAGGTGTATCAGGTTCCTTTGTATCTTCCACTACCACTACCTCTACCCCAACACCTTGTAGTTTTTGAACAAAATCATCAAACTCTTGCTGTGCTTTTGCATTGATAGATGCCGGTAGCATATCTATTAATTCTTGCTGATAGTAGTTATTTACCGCTGTTTGTTCATTCATCCTAAAACTTGCAGGACGGATCATTAATATTGTGTTCGTTGTTTGTTGCATATTGCGAAGGTAATAAGATTTTAGTTTGGTTGTTATTATAGATTTATAAACTTAACAGATAGTAAAACAGCAGTCTTTAGCATTGTAAACAATCCTTATCTTACTAATAATCAATGTTTTTTTTAATAAAAATTTGCGCAATTAAATAACTGCATATATATTTACAGTTAAATAACTGCGTAATGAAACTAAGACGAGATGTTTTTCAGGCTATAGCCGACCCAACTAGGAGGACAATAATTACATTGGTAGCATTCAATGCTATGACTCCTACTGCTATAGCAGAAAATTTTGATTACTCGAGACAAACTATCTCTAAACACATACAAATTCTTACAGAGTGTGAAATTTTAGAGCAAGAACAAAAGGGACGAGAAATTTACTATCAACTAAACCCAAAAGGCATGGAAGAAATAGCCAATTTTATTGAGCCTTTCAGAAAATTATGGGACGATCGTTTTAATAAACTAGAATCTATAATGAAGAACTATCCTAAAAAACACCCTAATGGAATATAAAACCAACGTTATAGCCGAAGAAGGCAAGCAAGAAATTCTAATCACTAGAGAATTTGACCTACCTGTTGAATTACTTTTCAAAGCCTATAAAGAACCTGAAATAATCGAACAATGGATGGGAACAAAAGTTTTAAAGTTTCAATGGCAAAAACACGGGAGTTACCGTTTTGAGACAACAGACTCGCAAGGAAATAAACATGGATTCAATGGTGTAATACACGATTATATTTCAAATCAAAAAATTGTTCGAACTTTTGAAATGGAAGGTATGTCTTTTGGAGTTCAGCTTGAAGTATATGAGTTTGAAAAGCTAACTGAAAATACAAGTAAACTAAAACAACAAATAATTTACCAATCGGTTGAACACAGAAATCAAAACTTAAAACTGCCCTTTAAACAAGGTATAAACTGGGCGCATAATCAACTTGAAAAAATATTTACTAACTAAAAATAAAATATTATGATGAAGAGAAACAAAATAATTTATTGGACTGTTACCATATTCCTTTCAATTGGAATGTTGGCTGGTGGTGTACAGCAAATGCTACAAGTTGGTGGATATAATGAAATAATTAAACAGTTAGGCTACCCACAATACTTATTGAGTATTTTAGGAGTTTGGAAAATATTTGGTGTTATTGCCATTCTTATTCCAAAATCTCCTCTATTAAAAGAATGGGCTTATGCAGGCTTTTTCTTTGCCATGTCTGGTGCAGCTATTTCTCATTTTGTAGTAAGTAAATCACTAATAGACGCTTTACCTTCTTTAATATTATTAATTGTAATCTTTTTATCTTGGTATTTCAGACCAGTAGAAAGAAAATTAAACTTACTAATAAAACTATAAAATGGAAAAAGTTGATAACTATATAGAAAAAGAAAAAAAGTGGAAAGAAGAAACTAAATTATTAAGAGAACTCTGTTTAGAATGCGGGCTTATTGAAGATTTTAAATGGATGCATCCTTGCTATACTTTTCGAGAAAAGAATATTGTTTTAATTCACAGTTTTAAAGAATACTGTGCACTTCTTTTTCATAAAGGCGCTTTATTGAGTGACACTAGCAACATTTTAATTCAACAGACAGAGAATGTACAATCTGCACGTCAAATTCGTTTTACTGAGGCACAACAAATAATTGATTTAAAAACAACCATTAAAACTTATATTTTTGAGGCTATAGAGATTGAAAAATTAGGTTTGAAAGTAAAAATGAAAAAAACTACCGAGTTTGAAATGCCTGATGAACTTATTAAAGCATTTGAGGAAAATCTCGATTTAAAAAATGCTTTTGAAGCATTAACTCCCGGAAGACAACGAAGTTATTTACTGTATTTCTCACAAGCAAAACAATCAAAAACTCGTGAGACAAGAATAGAAAAATCAACTCCTAAAATCTTTGAAGGTAAAGGATATAATGAACGATAAAAAATTAGTAATTAAGTCCCAACTTCTCTCCTTATTTTTAATAAAATATACCAACTATCAATAATGATAAACCTTCAAAAAATTGAAGCAATTTCTGACTTTACTCCTAAAAGAATAAAAAAGTATCTTCTTATATGGTGTAATGAGGGAGAAATTTCTTTAGTAGTTGACAATAAGCGTCTAACTCTCCACAAAAATCAAATTCTTACGATAACTTCGGGACAATACCATTACTTTGAAAATGTTAGTGAAGGAAGAGGGTACGTACTTGATTTTACACTCAACTATATATGTAAAACAGAAAAAGATATTGAATTAATTTTTCAGAACAGTCTATTTTGTCATTTTGATTACAATGAAGTAATTTCAATAAATTCTCCTGAAGAAATTAAAACCGGAATCCTTAAAATAGAAAAAGAATTAAGAGAAAAACCATTTCAATACCTAGATTCAATACATGCACGTATTGAATTACTATTATTCGAAATAAATCGGTCAAAAATTGCCAATGGTGGTGAAATATGGAAACCCGAAGCCCTTTTCTTACAATTTTTAGAATTTGTTAGAAATAATTTTGAACACAACTATTCTTTAAAAACCATTGCTGAACAGCTTAAAACCTCTGAATTAAAACTAAATGAATTAGCTAAAAAACATGCAGGTAAAACAGCTCAAAATGTCATCTACGGTTTACTAATTTCTGAGGCGCAACGTATTCTTCAGTACGAAAATAAAAGTGTAAAAGAAGTAGCTTACAATCTAGGTTTTAAAGACCCATACTATTTTTCTAAATTCTTTAAAAATCATACAGCAATGTCTCCAACAGAGTTTCAAAACACACTGATTTAGTAAATTTTACATCAAAAACTTAAAATTATCCATTTTTTAGGTTTCAGTTAAGTATCAACTTTGTTTTATTAAAATTTTATACAAAACTGTAAACTTAATTAATCATGAACATTAAAGATTATATCACTAAAAGTGAACAAATTACTTGGAACCCACTTATTGAAAATGGAGTGCATTATAACGGTGTGTTTGTAAAATCCTTATACTTTGATAAAACTACACAACGCTCAAAAGCTATTTTATTAAAATTTGAAGAAGGGGCTTCTTATCCTTATCATGTACATCCTGCGGGAGAAGAAATATTGGTATTAAAAGGAAGTTGTGAAATTTTTGGTGAAGTTTTAGAGCAAGGAGATTATTTATATACTCCTCCTAAAGGAAAACATAGTGTGAAAACCAAAGATGGTTGTGTTTTATTCTTATCTGTACCAGAAGAAGTAGTTTTAATAAACACTGAAACCAATTAAAAAAAGAGTGGATCTCCACTCTTTTTTAATATGATTATCTCAAAACCTATGAACCAAGCCCACCTTTTAAATTTAAAAAAGTAATGGTATCAAACTGTTGTTCTAAAAAATCAATTGCTCGTTGGCTACGTACTCCTGATTTACAATAAACAACCACAGGCTTCTCAGTGTTTATTTCTTCATATCGTTGAGTAAGCTCTCCTAACGGAATGTGTTGTCCACCTATATGATGTTGTTCCCGTTCCCAATCCTCACGAACATCTAATAAATTATAGGATGTTAGATTATTTTGTAACTCCTCTAAAGTTATTTCATGGATAGCAGTTTTAATTCCACAAAAGAATTCATAATCGTTATCTAACTCCGTTACTTCAGCTTTATCGGTTCTTTCAAACTTCAATATCATTTGACGCATGCTTAAGGTATCATACATCAATAATCTATTGGCTAACACCTCTCCTATTCCACAAATAATCTTAATAGCTTCATTGGCTTGTAAACTTCCAATAATTCCAGGTAATACACCTATTACACCAATTTCAGAACAATTGGGTGATTCTTCTGGTTTGGGTGGAGTTGGATATAAACATCGATACGTAGCACTTCCTTGATAATTAAATACACTTACTTGTCCTTCAAACTTAAAAATAGCACCGTATACCAATGGTTTTTGAGTTAATACTGCTGCATCGTTGGTTAAATAACGAGTGGCAAAATTATCACTCCCATCTACAATTACATCATATTTCTCAAATAAAGAAACGGCATTCTGATTCGTTAGTTTTTCTTTATATACATGAAATTGAACAAAAGGGTTCAATTTTGATAAACGATTCGCTGCTGTTTCCGCTTTAGACTTTCCTATATCATCTACCGTATATAATACTTGACGCTGTAAATTACTTTGGTCTACTACATCATCATCTATAATTCCAATCGTACCTACACCTGCTGCCGTTAAATATTGCAATACAGGACACCCCAATCCACCAGCACCGATTACCAATACTTTGGCCTGTTTAAGTTTTAATTGCCCTTCTTCTCCTACTTTATCTAGAATAAGATGGCGATTATATTGTTTTTGTTCTTCTTGACTTAAGTTCATGTTTAATTGTAGAATAAATTCACCTCAATAACTCTTAAAATCTTCATTCTTGATTCTAATAGTGTAACGGTCTAACTTCTAAAATGCTCCCAATCTTTCCAAACTACTTCTAATCCCTGACCTTTTAGCATCTGTACAATTTCTTCAGTGCTTCGTTCGTCTGAAATTTCAAATTGCTCTAACGACTGTGGTTCAACACTATACCCTCCAGGATTTGTCTTAGATTCTGCACTGATTGAGGTAGCCCCTAAATTAATAATATTATTCCTAAAAACTTCACTTTCTCGGGTAGACATTGACAGTTCTACATCTTCATCCAAGAGTCTAAATGCACAGATTAATTGTACCAAATCTGCATCTGTCATTTCTACTTTGGGTTCTAATCCTCCTGAATGAGGTCTTAAACGTGGAAATGAAATAGAATACTTCGTTTTCCAGTAGGTTTTCTGTAAATATTTTAAGTGCAATGCGGTAAAAAAGCTATCCGCACGCCAATCTTCCAGTCCAAATAAAGCGCCTAATCCTATTTTATGAATTCCAGCTTTCCCCAATCTATCAGGTGTTTCCAAACGATATTCAAAATTTGATTTTTTCCCTTTTGGATGATGCTTTTTATACTCTTGTTGATGATAGGTTTCTTGATATACCAACACCGCGTATAATCCGCTTTCAATCAACAATTCATATTCATCTTGGTCTAAAGGTTGTACTTCAATCGTAATATTTGAAAACTGAGAACGTATGAGTTGAATTGCATTTTTAATATAATCAACTCCAACTGTTTTATTGGCTTCACCTGTAACTAACAAAATATGGTCGTATCCTTTCGCTTTTAAAAAAGCAACTTCTTTCAATATTTCAGCATCAGTTAAGGTTCTCCTCGGAATTTTGTTGGTAAAACTGAATCCGCAATACGTACATATATTCTGACACTCGTTACTCAAATACATCGGAGCATACATTTGAATGGTATTTCCAAATCGCTTTTTAGTGAGCATACGACTTCTTTGCGCCATTTGCTCTAAAAATGGTTTTGCTGCAGGAGATATCAACGCTTTAAAATCTTCTAAGTCGAGTTTATCCTTTGATAAAGCACTTTCAACATCAACGGATGTTTTATCGAATATGCTTTGTAAAGTTTCATCCCAATTGTATTGGTTGAATGTGTTTTTGAAACTACTCATAATATATTGTTCGTTTTATCTTTTTTCCATTGATGAAAAAAGAAACAAAAAAATCTAGTCTTATTAACCCTTAGCTGATAAAAATCACATCCTCGAAACTAAATGAAAAGAACTCGCTTCGCTCAAACAGCTTTTCATTTTTAACGTTTCTTTCGGTGGATTTTATCACTAGACTTAATTATGACACTGCTTAATCTAACTTAAAAAACTCGTTAACGGACTACTTGCCGCTGCTTGTTTTCTTACAGGAGCTAGTTTTGCTTCATATGCCATTCTTCCTGCTTCCACTGCCATCTTAAAGGCTTGCGCCATGGCTACTGGATTTTGTGATACAGCAATAGCTGTGTTTACCAAAACAGCATCGGCTCCTAATTCCATAGCATATGCTGCATGGGAAGGTGCTCCAATACCAGCATCAACCACTACTGGAACAGTAGATTGTTCAATAATGATTTCTAAAAACTCTAACGTTTTCAATCCTTTATTACTTCCAATAGGAGCTCCTAAAGGCATTACACATTGTGTTCCTACTTCTTCTAATCGTTTACATAAAACCGGATCTGCATGGATATAAGGCATTACTACAAATCCTTTTTTTACTAACGCTTCTGCCGCTTTTAAGGTTTCTATAGGATCCGGCAATAAATACCTTGGGTCTGGATGTATTTCTAATTTTACCCAATTTGTTTCTAATGCTTCTCTGGACAATTCTGCTGCAAAAACAGCTTCTTTTGCGGTACGAACTCCCGAAGTATTCGGTAATAAATTGATTCTTGTGTGATTTAAATGTGATAAAATATCATCTTCTTCGTTTTGAACATCTACTCTTTTTAAAGCTACTGTTATCAATTCACTTTCTGAAGCTAACAGAGCTTCTTTCATTAATTGTGAGGAGCTGAATTTTCCTGTTCCTGTAAATAATCGTGAGGTAAATGTTTTATCGGCTATGGTTAAGTTGGTATTCATTGTTACTGATTTATTGTGCTCCTATTTTGTACACTTGTTCGTTAGTACTTGGTGCTTTTAAAATTTTGTGGAATGCAGGAATCGAGTTAAAATTTTGAGTAATCGCTCCTGAAACAGCGATACCATATACTCCTGTGTTTATAATTTCAGATACGTCTTCTATAGTAATTCCTCCAATGGCTATTATTGGAGTGGTTGTTTTTAATTCTTCTAATAGCACTTGATAGCCAACAACTCCTAAAACTGGACTTAAATTCTTTTTAGTTTCAGTAAACTGAAAAGGGCCTAAACCGATATAATCTACTTCCTTTTCTAAGAGTTTTTTACAATCTTCCAAAGTATTGGCTGTTCCTCCTACGATATATAAATCACCTAAATACGCTTTTGCTTTTAACGGACACGTATCTGTTTTTCCTAAATGAACTCCATCTGCTTTGATTTCTTTAGCTACTTTATAATAATCGTTTATGATTAAACGGGTTTGGAAATGACTCGTAATTTCTCTTGCTTTTTGAGCTGTTTCTAAAATAGTTTTCGGATCCAGATTCTTTAATCGAAGTTGTACCCATTCTGCTCCAGAAGCACAAGCTCTTTGAACATTTTCTAAATGCTCTTCTGACGTTTTTCCTTGTGTTATATAGTGTAGTTTACTTATCATTCTTTTTAGTAATTAGTGTATTAATAGAAGTTAAGGAGTTAAGTATTAAGATTTATTAAGGATACTTCTACAATACGCATTCAACATTTTGCTTACTTCCTCTATTAGTTCTTTTTCTTTAGAAATACTCTTCACATAATCTAAATCTTTAGATAGTATTAAAAAATAACGACATTCTTCTAATGATGCTTGAGCTATATTATAAAACCGTAGCTTTTCTTTATTGTTAATTCTTTTATAACCTTCTGCAATATTTGCTGTTATTGATATTGCTGCTCTTCTAAATTGTGATGTTAAACCATATGCCTCTTCCTTGGGAAATTGTTTAGATATTTTATACACTTCTAACACAAATTGATGCCCCTTTTTCCAAACCAATAAATCTTCAAATGATGTTGTATTTTTCATATACTTATTTTTTTATAGTAATTCGTCTTCTTAAATTCTTTACTTCTAAACTCCTTTATTACTATAAGAGTGCTCTCCTAAGAGCGTTTCATTAGAGTTTAAAAATTGTTCTGTATACCATTTCGCATTTATACATGCATCTTCTAAAGGAAGTTGTTTTGCTATATTTGAAACTAAAGCTGAAGACAATACACAACCGCTTCCATGCTTTTCAAAAACAGCTATAGCTTTCGGTGGAATATTCAACTGTACTATCTTACTGTGATATACTTCATCCCATCCTTTTTTAGCTTCTCTATGTCCACCTTTTAAATAGACATTGGTCTTCTCTGAAATAAATTCGATGGTTTCTTCAATCGATTTATTAGGAAACAAAGCTTTGATTTCCTCATAATTTGGAGTAATAAAATCACAGTGTTGCAATACTTCTTCAAACACTTTTATATTCTCTTCGGAATGAAAATCAAATCCAGCACTAGCTTTTAAAATAGGATCCAATACTATTTTTATGAATGGATTGCATTTTTTTAGTGTTTGAATAACCTCTAATAAGACGCTCCAAGATTGGATGATTCCTATTTTTGCTACTGATATTTCAAAGCGTTCAAATAAGGTAGTTATTTGATTTATTATTGTCTCTTTATCAATCCAAACACTGTCTTTAAAATCGATATCATTTTGAACCGTAACTGCTGTACATACAGATAATCCATACAATCCATGTGCTTCAAAAGTTTTGATATCCGAAGTTAATCCTGCTCCACTTGATGGATCAAAACCTGCAATTGTTAGTATGTAAGATTGTTGTTTCATTTTTATTGATATACTTTCTTTTGACAAAAAGATTACTTCGTCGTGCACTCCTCGTAATGACGTTTAATATTTTTAAAGCTTTCTACTGGATTTTCTGTATTCCACACTCCACCTAAAACACCTATTCCTTGAAAACCTAATTCTACCGTTTTTTGAATGGTTTCGGTATTAATTCCACCCATACCAACAATGGTTTTCTCAATATGATTTACATCAAAACCTCTTCCTTCATATCCTTTTTTTGAAATAGAAGAAAAAACAGGACTTAATAAATGATAATCAAATTCGATGTCGCAATTCGCTAGGGCTGAAGGTTCGTGAAAAGAACTACTCATTGTTTTTCCTATCATGTTTAAACCAATAAAATATTCATTTCCATTCTCTAAAGCATCAATTCTTTTTTGCTCTTGAAAATGAATTCCTTTTAAATTGAATTCGTTAATAAGCTCATGAAAATAATGTGTAACTATTCTGTTATGATACTTTTCATCTATCTGACTCAAATAAACCACATGCTCTTCATAATTCTTATCAGGTTTTCTGAAATGATAATAGTCCAATCCCTCTTTAAATAATTGTTGAAGGATTTCTATCTCATTGGGAATATCTTTTTCCGGAGCTATAAGAACAATCATATATTAGGGATTAGGTTAAAGGAGTTAGGAATTAGAAATAGTACTATTCTAATTCCTACTCATTTATTTTAATTATAGATAAACTTCTGAACCTTTGTCTTTAAATTCTTTTGATTTTTCCTCCATTCCTTTTGCGAAGACTTCATCTCCTTCTACTTTATTTTCAGCTGCAAAATCACGTACTTCTTGAGATATTTTCATAGAGCAAAATTTTGGTCCGCACATAGAGCAAAAATGTGCAATTTTAGCTCCTTCTGCAGGTAAAGTCTCGTCATGATACTCTCTTGCTAGTTCTGGATCCAATCCTAAATTGAATTGATCTTCCCAACGGAACTCAAAACGTGCTTTACTTAAAGCATCATCTCTGTGTTGCGCCCCAGGATGCCCTTTTGCTAAATCAGCTGCATGGGCTGCTAATTTATAGGTAACCACCCCTGTACGAACATCTTCTTTATTTGGTAACCCTAAATGTTCTTTTGGAGTTACATAACATAACATAGCACAACCATACCAACCAATCATCGCTGCTCCTATTCCTGAAGTTATATGATCGTATCCTGGAGCAATATCCGTAGTTAAAGGTCCTAAAGTATAAAACGGAGCTTCGTCACAAGCTTCTAATTGCTTATCCATATTCGCTTTAATCATGTGCATTGGTACATGACCAGGGCCTTCAATGAAACACTGTACTTCATGTTTACGTGCTATTTTGGTTAGTTCCCCCAAAGTTTCTAATTCAGCAAATTGAGCTTCATCATTCGCATCAGCAATACAACCTGGACGTAAACCATCTCCTAACGAAAAAGCTACATCATAAGCTTTCATGATTTCACAAATCTCTTCGAAATGAGTATATAAAAAACTCTCTTTATGATGAGCTAAACACCATTTTGCCATAATTGAACCTCCTCGGGAAACAATTCCTGTAATTCGTTTTGCTGTCATTGGTACATAACGTAAACGAACTCCTGCGTGAATTGTAAAATAGTCTACTCCTTGCTCAGCTTGTTCAATTAAAGTATCTCTAAAAATTTCCCAGGTTAAGTCTTCAGCAACTCCATTTACTTTTTCTAAAGCTTGATAAATTGGTACAGTACCTACTGGTACCGGTGAATTACGGATAATCCACTCACGAGTTTCATGAATATTTTTTCCTGTGGATAAATCCATAATATTATCAGCACCCCAACGACACGCCCAAACCGCTTTTTCTACTTCTTCTTCGATTGATGAAGTTGTAGCAGAGTTTCCAATATTCGCATTAATTTTCACCAAGAAGTTACGACCTAAAATCATAGGCTCTGCTTCTGGGTGATTGATATTTGAAGGAATTACCGCACGTCCTCTAGCAACTTCTTCTCGAACAAATTCAGGAGTAATTTTCGCAGGAATACTCGCCCCAAAATCTTGTCCTGGATGTTGCTTTGACAAACGTGTCATTTCATCAATTCGTTGATTTTCACGAATGGCAATGTATTCCATTTCTGGAGTAATAATTCCTTTTTTTGCGTAATGTAACTGTGTTACATTGTGTCCTTTTTTTGCTCGCTTAGGTTTATGTTTTAAATTAAATCGAAGATGATCTAAGCTTTTATCATTCAATCGCTCATTACAATAATCAGAAGTAAATTCATTTAACTCATCCACATCTCCTCTATCTAAAATCCATTGCTCACGAATACGTTCTAATCCGCTATGGATATTAATCTCTTTGTTTGGGTCTGTATACGGACCTGAAGTGTCATATACTGTTACAGGCTCATTAGGAGTTCTTTTTTTTGTCATCGAATCAATAGTATCGCTCAATTCGATTTCGCGCATTGCTACTTTTATCTGCGGATGAATTTTTCCTTGAACATATATTTTTTTTGAATTCGGAAATGGTTGTCTTGTTACACCCTCTTGTTTTGGAGCTGTATCTTTTTTCTTCATTTTAAGGTTGTTTGTTTATACTTTGAATTTTGTTTTCTGAAAATATTATCCTCCTTGTGTAGATTTAATGATTAAAACATCATCATTGTTTTGGAGCAATTTTGAAGACCAATCTGCTTTTTTCACCACACTGCTATTTACAGCAATAGCAATTCCATTGGTTTGAATCTGTAGTTTATCTACTAATTCTTGCAATGTTAATTCGGTTAAAAATTCTCGTTGGGTATCGTTTACTTTTATCGTTATCATACTAACACATATTTAAAGTAAACTGTAGAAGAAATTCAGAATCGTTCTTTACAAATAAAAAACGATGCTTAAATTAAGATTACATAACTTTTCCCTACGCTGGTGTTAACCATATCAGGTTCAAAGGATCTTTCTCAAACTAGCGAACTAGCTACTCCTAAAGTTTACTCGATAATCGAGATTTAAGTACTAAAACTTTCTCTCGAAATAAATTACTTTTATAAATTCTTTATTTATACACTTTAACATACAGAATCTACACTCGCAAATGTAATCGTTTATTTTCTTCTTCAAGAAAAAAGTTTACTCTTTTTTAAAATGCTTATGATATTGTATTTATGATAAATATCATGATTCGTGGTTTTTAATCAACTTAATTTAGCGCGTTAATAAAGTAACGTAACCTAAAAAAAACACTACTTCATGCACACAAAAGCACACTCATTCCACATACCTGTTATGGGTATTGGTTTTACAATAGATTCCCCCTTAAAAGTTGCCCAATACGGTATAGATTCTGTCATTTCTCTTGTTGATGATATTCTTATTGAAAAATTAAGAAAGATGTATAGTGAGAAATTTGAAATGCCCTATCAAGAAATCACAAATAAAGTGGATGATTTTAGAGCAAAACGAATTACCGCATATCTTGATTTGATGAATACTGCTGTAGATAAAAAATATGAAGAACTTAAAAAATCTGCACTAGATAAAGGAAAAGCCTTTAAAACTTACTTAGAAATGTTACCTTCTAGTTCAACACTTAAAAAAGAGTTCAAAAAGTTAACAGAAAGTAATGTAACCTTGTCTGAAATTAAATCATGGTTAGATACACATTTGGTAAAAGGTGCTATTGATGTGAATATCATGACTAAGGTTGATAAAGATAATTACATTAAAGGAGAACAATTACCTGTAGAGTATAACGATGCGCATGCTGCCTTAAGAGGTTTTGCTAAAAGTAATTTAAGTACTTCTGTAGTACTTTCAGCGGGGATGAATCCTCGTTTATATGCTTATATGAGCACATTTGATGATTTTTATCCTACAGCAAACGGAACTTTTAAAAAGAAAATTATTTTAAAAGTAAGCGATTATAGATCGGCATTAATACAAGGTAAGTTTCTAGCTAAAAAAGGATTGTGGGTTTCTGAATACCGTATTGAATCTGGTTTAAATTGTGGTGGACATGCGTTTGCAACAGATGGATATTTGCTAGGTCCTGTTTTAGCGGAATTTAAAGCACAAAGAGAAAGTTTAAAAACGACTATTGAAACTGTTTTGAAACAAGAACTCGAAAATCAAAACAGAGTTGTTCCAACACAACCATTAGATATCAAAATAACTGCACAAGGCGGTGTTGGTACTCATGAAGAACACGACTTTTTAATAAAAGAATATCAGTTAGATGCTATAGGCTGGGGTTCTCCATTTTTGTTAGTACCAGAAGCCACAACGGTAGATAATCAAACCTTAAATAAATTGGCGCAGGCCAAAGAAGATGATTTGTATTTAAGCAATATCTCACCATTAGGAGTACCCTTTCACAATTTAAAAAACAACACAAAAGACATAGAAAAAGAAACCTTAATCAACAAGGGAAGACCTGGAAGTTCTTGTCCTAAAAAATTTGTTGCATTAAACAAAGAGTTTAAGGAAACTGGTATTTGTACCGCTTCACGTGAATACCAATATTTAAAAATTAAGGAATTAGACTCACAGAATTTAGCAGAAGATGATTATAAAAATCGTTATAACAGCATTGTAGAAAAATCATGTACTTGTGTAGGTTTAGGTACCTCTGCATTGTTAGCTTATGATTTAGAAACAAAAGTAGAAGGTACAGGAGTTTCTATATGTCCAGGACCTAATATGGCGTACTATTCTAAAATATCAAGTTTAAAAACAATGGTTGATCATATTTATGGACGAGATAATGTGATTACGAGAACCAAAAGACCCCACGTTTTTGTAAAAGAACTGTTTATTTATATTGAGTATCTAAAGGAAAAAATAGAAGCTGCTAAAAAAGAAATGACTAAAAAAGAAAAAAAATACTTACTTACTTTTATAGCAAATATGCAAACTGGTATTACTTATTACAAAACTATGTTTACACAACTACAACATAGTTTTGAAGAAGCCAAAGAGGATATATTACAAACATTTTATAACGGAGAAAACTCTTTAAAAGCACTTTGGGCTGAACTTGAACTCCTAAGGGTAAAAAGCTAAATTATTTTTTATATTTAAATACAAAAGCGAGTCAAAATAGACTCGCTTTTGTATAATATACTTTAATTGACAGCTTAAAGGCTCTTTACTTTTTTAGTTACTTCTTCAAGCACCTCAAAAGCAGTTTCAGCCATCTTATTTCCTTTTAAATCTAACAAAGGGTTCACTTCTACAAATTCTACACAAGCAATTTTATTACTTGCTAACAACCCGTTTATAATATTGATAATTTCATATTGATCAAATCCTTTAGGTACTGGTGTTCCAGTTCCATAAGAAATCATATCACAATCCATTGCATCTACATCAAATGACACATAAATTACATCGCAATTAGATAGTTTTTCTAAAGCTTCATTTACACAAACTTCTAATCCGCGATAGCGAACCTCGTCAACCATATAGTTTTTGATACCATACTTCTCCATTTGCTTGTTTTCTGACTCTTCCGTATCACGAACCCCGAAGAAAACGATATCTTCTGGTAAAACTTTCTGCCCAGGAATTCCAATATTTTTCATACGTTCCCATAACTCAGAAGTTTCTCTGTCTACATCATTGATTTGACAGTCTAAATTATCATCTGAAATAGCAGCGGACAAAGGCATTCCGTGAATGTTTCCTGATGGTGAAGTATAAGGCGAATGTAAATCTCCATGTGCGTCAATCCAAACTACTCCTACTCTTTGCATTGGATAAGCGGCTTTAACTCCACTAATAGTTCCTAAAGCAGAGGAATGATCTCCTGAAAGTACAATTGGAAATTTTCCTTCTTGTAAATTAACTTTTACATGGTTGCTTAAACGTTTACATTGATTAAAAACGCTATCAATTCGCTTTGCAAATGAATTATTCTCCTTATTATAAATTGATTCGTTTTCTGTAATTACATCTTCAAATTCAAACGAGTCAAAGTAGTTACTTTTTTTGTTTATCGCTGCAATTTCAATTGCATCAATTCCCATATCTGAACCACGAGTTCCTGCTCCTATATCAGATCTATTTTTGATAATTTTAATTTCTTTCATCATCAGTTATTTTGAATAAAAAAATGTCATCTAAAATTTATTAAATGACATCTTTTTATGTATTATCTTTTGTCTAACTCTACAAATTCCCTTAAGTTTTCACCTACATAAACTTGACGTGGACGACCAATTGGTTCTTTGCGTAAACGCATTTCTCTCCATTGAGCAATCCATCCTGGTAAACGCCCTAAAGCAAACATTACAGTAAACATTTCAACTGGGATACCCATAGCACGATAAATAATTCCTGAATAGAAATCTACATTTGGATATAATTTTCTATCTACAAAGTATTTATCTTCTAACGCTTCTTTTTCTAAACCTTTCGCTACATCTAAAATTGGATCTTCAACTCCTAAATCTCCTAATACTTCATCTGCTGCTTTTTTAATAATTTTAGCTCTTGGATCGAAGTTCTTATACACACGGTGTCCGAATCCCATTAAACGGAAAGGATCATCTTTATCTTTAGCTTTTCCCATGTACTTTTTCGTATCACCTCCATCTTCTTTAATTGCTTCTAACATTTCAAGTACGGCTTGGTTTGCTCCACCATGTAAAGGTCCCCATAAAGCAGAAATTCCTGCTGATAACGATGCAAATAAACCTGCATGAGAAGATCCTACGATACGTACTGTTGAAGTTGAACAGTTTTGTTCGTGATCTGCATGTAAGATTAATAATTTATCTAAAGCATTGATCATAATCGGATTCAACTCATACTCATCGTTTGGCTTTTGAAACATCATTGTTAAGATGTTTTCTACATATCCTAATTTACGAGACCCGTAATGTAATGGTAAACCTTGTTTTTTACGTAACGTCCATGCAACTAATACTGGGAATTTCCCCATTATCTTCACAATGGCTTTATACATATCTTCTTCTGAATCAACATTTACAGAAGATGGATTAAAAGCTGTTAATGCAGATGTTAATGATGATAATACTCCCATTGGGTGTGCATTTTTAGGAAATGCATCTATAATCTTCTTAATATCATCGTCTACAATAGCTTCATCTAAGATATCTGTATAGAATTTATCTAACTGTTCTTTTGTAGGTAATTCTCCAAAAATTAATAAATAAGCTACTTCTAAAAAGTCTGCTTTTTCAGCTAACTCTTCAATAGAATATCCTCTATATCTTAATATTCCTTCTTCTCCATCTAAAAATGTAATAGCACTTTGGCATGAACCTGTATTCTTATACCCCGGATCAATAGTAATTATTCCATCCGTGGCTCCTCTTAAAGCTTTAATATCAATTGCAGTTTCATTTTCGGTTCCCTTTACTAAAGGAAATTCGTACGTATTTTCGCCAATTTGTAATTTTGCTATATCTGACATTTTTATTTCTTAAATTTTAATGATTGAAGTGAGTTGCGAAGATACCATTTTTTGGATTATTTTAAAAGACCCAACAGATAGATTTTTAATATAAAAATATAGCAGTTTTTTATTTAAATAATCTATAAAAAATAACCCTTGTTAGAATTTCTAACAAGGGTTTATATAATAGTAAAAACGCTTTTTACTTTATTTTAAACGCTTTTTCTTGCGGATAATAAGCTACATCAGCTAATTCCTCTTCTATACGCAATAACTGGTTGTATTTTGCCATACGATCTGAACGAGAAGCAGAACCTGTTTTGATTTGTCCACAGTTTAATGCTACTGCTAAATCTGCAATTGTATTATCTTCAGTTTCTCCTGAACGGTGGCTCATTACAGAAGTATATCCTGCATTGTGCGCCATATTTACAGCAGCAATCGTTTCAGTTAAAGTACCTATTTGATTTACTTTAATTAAGATTGAATTTGCAATTCCATTCTCAATTCCTTTTGATAAACGCTCAACGTTTGTTACAAATAAATCATCTCCAACTAACTGAACTCTATCTCCTACTTTTTCTGTTAACATCTTCCATCCATCCCAATCGTTCTCATCCATTCCGTCTTCAATAGAAATAATAGGGTATTTTTCGCATAGTTCAGCTAAATAAGCTGCTTGTTCTTCAGAAGTTCTTACTGCTCCTTTATCTCCTTCAAACTTAGTATAATCATATTTTCCATCTACATAAAATTCGGCAGAAGCACAATCTAACGCAATCATAACCTCTTCTCCAAATTTATATCCTGCATTTTTAGTTGCTAAAGCAATTGTTTCTATAGCATCCTCAGTTCCTTCTAAGGTTGGAGCAAATCCCCCTTCATCACCTACTGCTGTAGATAAATTACGATCGTGTAATACTTTCTTTAAATTGTGAAAAATTTCTGAACCTACCTGCATTGCCTCTGTAAAGTTTTGAGCTTTTACTGGCATAACCATAAACTCTTGGAACGCGATTGGTGCATCTGAGTGAGAACCTCCATTGATAATATTCATCATCGGAACTGGTAAAGTGTTTGCCGAAACTCCACCTACGTAACGATATAACGGTAAACCTAATTCATTTGCTGCTGCTTTTGCTACAGCTAATGAAACTCCTAAGATAGCATTCGCTCCTAATACAGACTTGTTTGGAGTTCCATCTAAATCAATCATTATTTGATCAATCATGTTTTGTTCAAAAACAGATACTCCTAATAATTCTTGGGCAATCACTGTGTTTACATTTTCAACTGCTTTTAACACGCCTTTACCCATATAATCTTTTCCTCCATCACGCAATTCAACCGCTTCGTGCTCTCCTGTAGAGGCTCCAGATGGTACTGCTGCTCTACCAACAATTCCATTTTCGGTAGTTACATCTACTTCAACTGTTGGATTTCCTCTTGAATCAAAAATTTGACGTGCGTGAATGTTGATTATCATACTCATAGTTGTTTATTTTTTTACTCTTGGACAAACCTCAGAGTGATGTGAAATTTATTTTAAATTATAGATCCCCGTGAGTTGTAACCCACGGGAATGTATTGTATACTTTTTATAAAGCCTATCCTTTTACTTTTTTGATGTTTTCTATAAACTGATCAAATAAGTACTCAGCATCGTGTGGCCCAGGACTTGCCTCAGGATGATACTGTACCGAAAATACATTTTTAGATTTCATTCTGATACCTGCCACTGTATTATCATTTAAATGTACATGTGTAATTTCTACATCAGGATGTGCTTCAGTCTCCTCTCTATTGATTGCAAATCCGTGATTTTGTGAGGTAATTTCCCCTTTTCCTGTTATTAAGTTTTTTACTGGATGATTAATACCACGGTGACCGTTGTGCATCTTATAGGTAGAAATTCCATTAGCTAATGCTATTACTTGGTGACCTAAACAAATTCCGAATAACGGTAAATCTCTTTTGATAATTTCTTTTGCTGTATTTTGAGCTTCTTCTAAAGGTTCTGGATCTCCAGGTCCATTAGAAATAAAATATCCATCAGGATTAAAATCACTCATTTCTTCAAAACTTGCATTATATGGATATACTTTAATGTACGCTCCTCTTTTTGCCAAGTTTCTTAAAATGTTTTTCTTGATACCGATATCTAATGCAGATATTTTAATCGGCGCATTTTCATTTCCAAAAAAATAAGGCTCTCTTGTAGATACTTTTGATGCTAACTCAAGACCTTCCATATTAGGAGTAGCTGCTAACTGCTTCTTTAGTTCATCTATTTTGTCTACTTCTGTTGAAATAATAGCATTCATAGCTCCATTATCTCTAATGTAAGACACTAACGCACGAGTATCAACATCTGAAATAGCAACCAAATTATGCTGTTTGAACCAATCGAATAAATTTCCGTCAGAATCTACACGAGAGTGTGTAAAACTAAAGTTACGACAGATTAATCCTGAAATTTTAATTCCGTCAGATTCTACTTCTTCATTGTTAACTCCATAATTACCAATATGAGCATTGGTCGCTACCATAAGTTGACCGAAATAAGAAGGATCGGTAAAAATTTCTTGATATCCTGTCATTCCTGTATTAAAACAAATTTCTCCTGTTGCGGTTCCTTCTATTCCAATAGATTTCCCGTAGAAAATAGTTCCGTCTGCTAATAAAACTAATGCTTTTTTACGTGTTTGATATTTCATTTAGTGTGTTGTGTAATTTGAGTGCAAAAATATATAAAAAAAGGGACAAACATTAAATGTTCGTCCCTTTGATATAATTTATAAAAATTTTCATTTTTATTCTTCTTCTTGTGAAGTTTGAGTTTCAACAGCTGCTTCAACTTTCTTCGCTCCACCACGACGGCTACGACGAGTAGTCTTTTTAGCTTTGTTTCCTTTTGGATCGTATAACTCGTTGTAATCAACTAATTCAACCATTGCCATAGGAGCATTATCTCCTTGACGGTTTCCTAATTTGATAATACGTACATATCCTCCTGGTCTCTCTGCTACTTTTACAGATATCTCTTTGAATAATTCTGTAACAGCTTCTTTGCTACGTAAGTAACTAAATACTACACGACGGTTGTGAGTTGTATCCTCTTTAGATTTTGTAATTAAAGGCTCTACAAACTTACGTAAAGCTTTCGCTTTAGCTTCAGTAGTATTGATACGCTTGTGCTCGATTAAAGAACAAGCCATGTTAGATAACATCGCTTTTCTGTGCGCTGTTTTTCTTCCTAAATGATTAAATTTCTTTCCGTGTCTCATGACATTTGGTTTTAGCTTTCATCTTGCTTCTACCCTAGTTTAGGGGAGCAAAATATGAAAGGTTAATCTTTATCTAATTTGTATTTGCTTAAATCCATTCCGAAATTTAAACCTTTGTTTGCCACTAACTCATCTAATTCAGTTAATGATTTTTTACCAAAGTTTCTAAACTTCATTAAGTCACTTTTGTTAAATGATACTAAATCTCCTAAAGTATCTACTTCTGCAGCTTTTAAACAGTTTAAAGCACGAACTGATAAATCCATATCAACTAATTTCGTCTTTAATAACTGACGCATATGTAATGATTCTTCATCATATGTTTCAGTTTGTGCAATTTCATCTGCCTCTAAAGTGATACGCTCATCTGAGAATAACATAAAGTGGTGGATTAAAATCTTAGCTGCTTCAGTTAAGGCATCTTTAGGATTGATAGAACCGTCAGTATCAATATCGAAAACTAATTTTTCGTAATCGGTCTTTTGCTCTACACGGAAATTTTCAACAGCATATTTTACATTCTTTATAGGAGTGTAAATAGAATCTGTAAAAATTGTTCCTAAAGGTGCACCAGCTCTTTTGTTTTCTTCTGCTGGTACAAAACCTCTACCTTTTTCAATGGTAATTTCAGCATTTAACGTTACTGATTTATCCATGTTACAAATTACTAAATCTGGATTTAGTACTTGGAAACCTGAGATAAATTTTTGCAAATCACCAGCTGTTAATTGCTCTTGTCCTGATATTGCGATAGAAACTGTTTCTCTGTCAGATTCTTCAATCTGCTTTTTAAAACGTACTTGTTTTAAATTTAAGATAATTTCAGTTACATCTTCTACAACACCTTGAATTGTTGAGAACTCGTGATCAACACCATCAATACGTAATGATGTGATGGCAAATCCTTCTAAAGAAGATAATAGTACTCTTCTTAAAGCATTACCAACTGTTAATCCAAAACCTGGTTCAAGAGGTCTGAATTCGAATCTTCCTGAAAAATCAGTAGATTCAATCATTATTACTTTATCAGGCTTTTGAAAATTTAAAATTGCCATATTTATTTTCTTCGTTTTAATTGTTATTCAGTTGCGCGGTTTATAAGTGTGAAGAAATACGAATAAACCCTTTGGCTGAATCCCAATATGATTAATTTATTACTTAGAATATAATTCTACGATTAACTGTTCTTTGATGTTCTCAGGAATTTGTAATCTTTCTGGTACTTTTATAAAAGTTCCTGATTTTTGATCAGCATTCCAAGTTAACCATTCGTAAACACTACTATTAGCAGCTAATGCATTTTCAATAGCTTCTAATGATTTAGACTTTTCTCTTACAGCAATAACATCTCCTTCGTTTAATCTATAAGATGGAATATTTACGATATCACCATTAACAGTAATATGGCGGTGAGAAACTAACTGACGTGCAGCTCTACGTGAAGTAGCGATACCTAAACGGTAAACAACATTATCTAAACGAGATTCACATAATTGTAATAAAACCTCACCTGTAATTCCTTTAGAAGCTGATGCTTTTTTGAATAAGTTACTGAACTGACGCTCTAAAATACCATAAGTATATTTAGCTTTTTGCTTTTCCATTAACTGGATTGCATATTCAGATTTTTTCCCTCTTCTTTTACCTACTCCGTGTTGTCCTGGAGGGTAATTTCTTTTTTCGAAGTTCTTATCGTCTCCGAAAATTGCCTCGCCAAATTTACGAGCAATCTTAGTTTTTGGTCCTGTATATCTTGCCATTTCTAATTAATTTAGTAGGGATTATGAATTAAGGCGTACTCCTTCGATAATCTTGAATCCTACTGTTGTTAAAACACTTTATTTTTTGCGCACAAAAGTACACTAAATAAAGTATAAGTTGGATTAATTCAACTTATACTCTTCTTCTTTTAGGTGGACGACATCCGTTATGTGGAATTGGAGTAACATCAATGATTTCTGTTACTTCGATACCAGCATTGTGGATAGATCTGATAGCAGATTCTCTACCGTTACCTGGTCCTTTAACATATACTTTTACTTTACGTAAACCAGCTTCTTTTGCAACTTCTGCACAATCTTCTGCTGCTAATTGAGCTGCATAAGGAGTATTCTTTTTAGAACCTCTAAAGCCCATTTTTCCGGCAGATGACCAAGAAATTACATCACCTTTTTTGTTTGTTAAAGAAATAATAATATTGTTGAATGATGCAGTAACGTGAGCTTCACCTACTGATTCTATTACAACTTTACGTTTTTTTGTTACTTTAGACTTTGCCATAATTCTTTACTATTAGTAAAAAATAATCAACGATTATTTTTTCTTGTTAGCTACAGTTTTTCTCTTACCTTTTCTTGTACGAGAGTTATTCTTCGTTCTTTGTCCTCTTAATGGTAATCCAAGTCTGTGACGAATACCTCTTTGACATCCGATGTCCATTAAACGTTTGATGCTTAATTGAACTTCAGAACGTAACTCACCTTCAATAGTGTAAGTTCCTACTTGCTCACGAATTGCTGCAATCTGATCATCAGTCCAATCTTGAACTTTGATGCTTTCATCTATATTAGCAGCCGCTAAAATCTCTTTAGCTCTACTTTTTCCTATACCAAAGATGTAAGTTAAAGCGATAACACCTCTTTTATTCTTTGGAATATCTATACCTGCGATTCTTGCCATAACTACCCTTGTCTTTGTTTAAATCTAGGATTCTTTTTGTTAATTACATATAATCTGCCTTTTCTGCGAACTATTTTGCAGTCGGCACTTCTTTTCTTTAATGATGCTCTTACTTTCATCAGTGTGTGTTTTTAATATCTGTAAGTAATTCTTGCCTTTGATAAATCATACGGACTCATTTCTAATTTCACCTTATCTCCTGGTAATAATTTGATATAATGCATACGCATTTTTCCAGAAATGTGAGCCGTAACAATATGTCCGTTTTCTAATTCTACGCGAAACATTGCATTTGATAATGCTTCTGTAATTGTTCCGTCTTGTTGAATTGCTGGTTGCTTAGCCATATTATTTTAATGATTTTCTATTACTACTGCTACCTGTTTTCATTAATCCGTCGTAACGACTGTTTAATAAATACGAGTTTATTTGCTGAATTGTGTCTATTGCAACTCCTACCATAATGATTAGAGATGTTCCTCCGTAAAACATTGCCCAATTTTGGGTAACACCAAACTTAATTATAATTGCAGGTAATACAGATAAAGCTGCTAAGAATATAGAACCTGGTAAAGTAATTTTTGACAATACCGAGTCTAAAAAGCTAGCTGTTTCTTCACCTGGTTTATACCCTGGAACAAAGCCATTACTTCTTTTTAAATCTTCTGCCATTTTATTCGTAGGAATAGTAATTGCAGTGTAAAAGTAACTGAAGACAATAATTAACAACGCAAATATAACGTTATACCATAAACCGAAATTATCAGTTAAACTGTTTAATGCTGGGTACTTTTGCCCTAATGCTATTGGTAAAAACATAATAGCTTGTGCAAAGATAATAGGCATTACTCCAGCAGCATTCAATTTTAATGGAATGTACTGTCTAGCGCCATCAACATCTTTAATGTTTGTAACTGCTGTACGACGTGCGTATTGAACTGCAACTTTACGTACTGCGGTAACTAATAAAACGGTTAACAAGATTACTACAAACCAAACTATTAATTCGATTAAAATCACCATAATTCCTCCTGCTCCAGCAGTTTGTTTAGAAACCAACTCTTGAATAAATGCAGCTGGGAAGTTTGCTATAATACCTACAGTAATTAATAATGATATACCATTACCAACTCCTTTATCAGTAATACGCTCTCCTAACCACATTGCAAAAATTGTTCCTGCACTTAAAAGAATAATAGATGATATCCAAAATGTTGCTCCAGTTACTAAAAATGCTTCAGGTCCTAATCCCATTTGATTTTGGATTACTCCAATATAGGTTGGTGCTTGAAACAAGGTAATAGCAATTGTAAGCCATCTTGTAATTTGCGTAATCTTCTTACGTCCACTTTCTCCATCCTTTTGTAATTTTTGTAAATATGGTACCGCAATACCCATTAACTGAACTACAATAGATGCAGAAATGTAAGGCATTATACCTAGTGCCATTACTGACGCTCTAGCAAATGCCCCACCTGTAAATGCGTTTAATAAACCTAAAAGCCCACTAGAAGTACTGTCTTTTAATGCTGTTAATTGTGTTGGGTCAATTCCTGGTAAAGGAACCGCTGCCATAAAACGGTAAACAGCAATTAAACCTAAAGTTAAAAGTAACTTTTCTTTTAACTCTTCAATCTTCCAAATGTCTTTTAAAGTATTTATAAAATTCATCATTTACAATTCTTATAAGGTAACTGCTTCACCACCTGCCGCTTCAATAGCTGCCTTAGCTGATGCAGTAAATTTATGTACAGTTATATTTAATTTAGCTTTTAACTCGCCACCACCTAATATCTTTATTAAGTCGTTTTTACGAGCTAATCTATTTTCTACTAAAATATCTAAATTAACTGTATCTGTTATCTTTCCGTTATCTACTAATGATTGTAATTTGTCTAAATTTATACCAACATATTCTTTACGATTAATGTTAGTGAAACCAAATTTAGGCACACGTCTTTGAAGTGGCATCTGTCCTCCTTCAAATCCTATCTTACGAGAATAACCAGAACGAGATTTAGCTCCTTTGTGTCCTCTTCCTGCAGTAGTTGCTTTACCAGAACCTTCTCCACGTCCAAGACGCTTCCCTTTGTTCTTAGTCGCTCCAACTGCTGGCTTTAAGTTGTGTAAACTCATCTTTTATTATCTTATTTAATTTCTTCTACAGAAACTAAGTGTTGAACTTTATTTACCATACCCAAAATTGTAGCCGTTGCATCATGCTCTACAGTTTGGTTCATTTTACGTAAACCTAACGCCTCTAACGTTCTTTTTTGATTTTTAAGGCGACCGATTTTACTTTTTACTTGTGTAATTCTAATTTTACTCATCGTCTTAAATTTTAACCGTTAAAAACTTTCTCTAAAGATATACCTCTTTGCTTAGCAATAGTTGCTGCGCTACGTAATTGTAACAAAGCATCAAAAGTTGCTTTTACTACGTTATGAGGATTTGATGATCCTTGAGATTTTGATAATACGTCTTTAATACCAACAGATTCTAATACTGAACGCACAGCACCTCCGGCAATAACTCCGGTACCATGTGAAGCTGGCTTGATGAATACTTTCGCTCCACCAAACTTACCTTTTTGTTCGTGTGGTAATGTTCCGTCTAAAATAGGAATACGTACTAAGTTTTTCTTTGCATCTTCAACTGCTTTTGCAATTGCTGAAGAAACATCTTTAGATTTCCCTAATCCGTGACCTACAACACCGTTACCATCTCCAACAACTACGATAGCAGAAAAACCAAATGCTCTACCTCCTTTAGTTACTTTGGTAACACGTTGTACTCCTACTAATTTATCTACAAGCTCTAATCCGCTTGGTTTTACTCTTTCTACGTTTTTATATCCTAACATAATATAATTTCTTAAAATTTTAAACCAGCTTCTCTAGCAGCGTCTGCTAATACTTTAACTCTACCGTGGTATAAATACCCATTACGATCAAAAGCAACAGTATCAACCCCAGCTTTTACAGCTTTTTCAGCGATAGCTTTTCCTACTGCTGTAGCTGCTTCTGCTTTAGAACTAGATGTAATTTCTTTATCTCTTGATGATGCAGATGCTAATGTTACACCAGCAACGTCATCAATTAACTGAGCATAGATCTCTTTGTTACTTCTAAAAACTGATAATCTTGGTTTAGCAGCTGTACCAGTAACTATTTTTCTAATTCTATGCTTAATTCGTTGTCTTCTTTCAAGCTTTGATAATGCCATAATAATTTCTCTTATTTATTATGCAGATTTACCTGCTTTTCTTCTTAATACTTCTCCTACAAACTTAATTCCTTTTCCTTTGTAAGGTTCTGGCCTACGGAAAGAACGAATTTTTGCTGCAACCTGACCTACTAATTGTTTGTCATGTGAAGTTAATTTCACGATTGGATTCTTACCTTTTTCAGATACAGTTTCAACCTTAACTTCTGGAGCTAAATCTAAAATAATGTTATGAGAGAAACCTAAGGCTAAATCTAATTTTTGTCCTTGGTTAGATGCTCTATAACCAACACCTACTAACTCTAACTCTTTAGTAAACCCTTTGCTTACACCTTCAACCATGTTATTGATTAAAGCACGGTATAAACCATGTGCAGCACGGTGATCTTTACTATCTGATGGTCTTTCTAAAGTGATTATACCATCTTCTACTTTCACAGTAATATCAGAAGCCAACTCTTGAGTTAATTCTCCTAATTTACCTTTAACTGTTACCACGTTTCCGTCTACTTTAACTTCAACACCTTGTGGCAATGCGATTGGATTTTTTCCTATTCTACTCATCTTACAAAATGTTTTTTAGTAAACGTAACACAATACTTCTCCACCAACGTTCTCTTGTCTTGCCTTTTTGTTTGTCATTACACCTTTCGATGTAGAAACAATAGCAATACCTAAACCGTTTAATACTCTTGGCATTTCTTTAGCGCCAACGTACTTACGTAAACCTGGTGTTGAAATTCTTTGAATCTTTCTGATTACTGATTCTTTCGTATCACGATCGTATTTTAAAGCTATCTTGATAGTTCCTTGCACTTTATCGTCATTGAACTGATAACTTAAAATGTAACCTTGATCGAACAAAATTTTCGTCATTTCCTTCTTCAACTTTGAAGCAGGAACTTCAACTACTCTGTGGTTAGCTGCAATAGCATTTCTCACACGAGTAAGAAAATCCGCGATTGGATCTGTATACATAGTTAATTAAATTGCGGTTTTGGTTTTTAGCAATTCTACTTTATGTGATAAATTACAATTACTAAACCTGAAACCAGTTAATATTTATTTTTTGTTTTTATGGTAAAAACTCATAAGCATTATACTCTTTACAAGTATTTACTTACAAGGCATAATTTACCCTATAAAAACAGTGTGCAAATATACATAAACTTTTTGAAAATCAAACCTTTTTGGTAATTATCATTTTGAGTATTAATTTATTGAGTACTTATACGTGTTTTATTACTTAAAACTAGAGTTCAAAAAATTAAAAAAATAAAAATTAGTATTTTGATTAAACACAAAAAGGCGCACAACTTTTTATTATTGTACACCTTTTGTTTATGTATAAAAGTACTGTTACCAGCTTGCTTTTTTCACTCCTGGAATTAATCCTTGGTTAGCCATTTCACGGAAAGTAACACGTGAAATTCCGAACTGACGCATATATCCTTTTGGACGTCCAGTTAGCTTACAACGGTTGTGCATTCTAATTGGTGATGCGTTTTTAGGTAACTTTTGTAATGCTTCGTAGTCTCCAGCTTCTTTTAAAGCTTTTCTCTTTTCAGCATACTTAGCAACCATTTTAGCTCTTTTGCGCTCACGCGCTTTCATTGATTCTTTAGCCATCTTATTAATTCTTTTTAAATGGTAATCCTAATTCTCCTAATAATGACTTAGCTTCTTTATCAGTGTTAGCAGATGTTACGAATGTAATATCCATACCACTAATTTTTTTCACTTGATCAATATTAATCTCTGGATAGATGATTTGCTCAGTAATACCTAAATTGTAATTACCTCTACCATCAAAACCGTTTGCTTTGATTCCGTTAAAGTCTCTTACACGTGGTAAAGAAGCTGTAACTAATCTATCTAAAAATTCGTACATTTTATCTCCTCTTAACGTAACTTTTGCACCAATTGGCATTCCTTTACGTAACTTGAAGTTTGCAACGTCTTTTTTAGAAATTGTTGATACTGCTTTTTGACCTGTAATTGTAGTTAACTCATCAATAGCATATTCTATTAATTTCTTATCTGCTATAGCTGCACCAACACCTTTACTTACAACGATTTTTTGTAATTTAGGTACTTGCATTACATTGCTATAACCAAATTCATCAGTAAGAGCTTTGATAACTCTGCTCTTGTACTCTTCTTTTAATCTTGGTACGTAACTCATGGTTATATTGCTTTATCTGATTTTTTTGAAACTCTTACTTTCTTATCTCCTTCTACTTTATAACCTACTCTTACTGCTTCACCGTTTTCAACTAAAGCAACGTTTGATATATGTAATGGAGCTTCCTTTTTTACAATTCCTCCTTGTGGATTTGCAGCACTTGGTTTAGTGTGTTTAGACACCATATTAACACCTTCTACTACTACTCTATCCTTATCTTTAAGAATTTGTAAAACTTTACCTTCAGATCCTTTGTGATCTCCTGCTATAACTTTAACAGTATCTCCTGATTTAATTTTAAATTTTTTCATTTTAAAATTTGATTTTATAACACCTCAGGTGCTAATGATACTATTTTCATAAATTGTTTCTCACGTAATTCACGAGCCACAGGACCGAATACACGTGTACCTCTCATTTCCTCTGAAGGATTTAAAAGTACACAAGCATTGTCATCAAATCTGATATATGATCCGTCTTTACGTCTAACTTCTTTCTTAGTACGAACAACAACTGCACGAGATACTTGACCTTTCTTTACAGTTCCGTTTGGAGTTGCAGATTTAACCGTAACAACGATTTTATCTCCAACGCTAGCGTAACGCTTTTTTGTTCCTCCTAAAACTCTAATCACTAAAACTTCTTTTGCTCCAGTGTTATCTGCGACTTTTAATCTTGATTCTGTCTGTAACATATTATTTAGCTCTTTCTAGGATTTCTACTAATCTCCAACGTTTAGATTTACTCATAGGACGTGTTTCCATGATCCTTACAGTATCACCTTCGTTGCAATCGTTATTCTCGTCATGTGCAACGTACTTCTTAGTCTTTAATACGAACTTTCCGTACATTGGGTGCTTTACTCTCTTTACCTCGCTAACTACGATAGATTTCTCCATTTTGTTGCTAGATACTACACCGATTCTCTCTTTTCTAAGATTTCTTTTTTCCATCTTTAAAACTGACTAGAATTATTGTAATTCTCTTTTAGTTAACTCTGTAGCAATTCTTGCCACAGTTTTTCTTAAGCTACGTAACTCTAATGGATTTTCCAATGGAGTTATGGCGTGAGCCATCTTAAGATCAGTATAATTTTTCTTCAACGCCCCTAGCTTTTCTTGTAAGTCAGCTGTTGATAATTCTTTAATTTCTGATTGTTTCATGATCTAAATAGAATTAAGCGTTATAATCAAAATCTCTTGCTATTACAAACTTCGTTTTTACAGGAAGTTTTTGAGCTGCTAAACGTAAAGCTTCTTTTGCTACTTCCATTGGTACTCCACCAACTTCAAACAAAATTCTACCTGGTTTTACAACAGCTACAAAATGATCAGGTGCACCTTTACCTTTACCCATACGTACCTCTAATGGTTTCTTAGTGATAGGTTTATCTGGGAAAATTTTAATCCAAAGTTGCCCCTCTCTTTTCATATAACGAGTTGCCGCAATACGAGCTGCCTCAATTTGACGAGAGGTAAGTAAATTCTGGTCTAATGATTTAATACCAAACATTCCGTTAGAAAGTTCAGTACCTCTACCAGAGTTACCTTTCATATTTCCTTTCGCCTTCTGTACCTTACGGTATTTTACTCTTTTTGGCTGTAACATTTTTAATTTCTTTTAAAAATTATTTTCTTCTGCGAGGTTGACGTTTTGTATTACCTCCTCCTTTGTTAGAAGAATTACCTTTTTGCTTAGATAATCCTACTAATGGAGATAATTCACGTTTTCCATAAACCTCACCTTTCATAATCCATACTTTCACACCGATTCTTCCGTATGTAGTATGTGACTCAACAAGTGCGTAGTCGATGTCTGCTCTGAAGGTAGAAAGAGGAATTCTTCCTTCTTTGTAATGCTCAGAACGCGCCATTTCAGCTCCGTTTAAACGACCTGATAATTGCACTTTAATTCCTTCTGCATTCATTCTCATTGCAGCAGCAATCGCCATTTTAGTAGCTCGCTTGTAAGAAATTCTGTTTTCGATTTGACGTGCGATACTAGCAGCAACTAATTTTGCATCTAATTCTGGACGCTTAATTTCGAAAATGTTAATTTGAACTTCTTTTCCTGTAATTTTCTTAAGCTCTTCTTTTAACTTGTCTACCTCTTGACCTCCTTTACCAATAATGATACCTGGACGTGCAGTAGTGATAGTAACGGTTACAAGTTTTAAAGTACGCTCAATGATAATACGAGAAACACTTGCTTTTGATAAACGAGCGTTGATATACTTTCTGATTTTATCATCTTCAGCAATCTTATCTCCGTAGTCATTTCCACCATACCAGTTAGATTCCCATCCTCTGATAATTCCTAAACGATTTCCTATTGGATTTGTCTTTTGTCCCATTTCTACTTTGATTAATTACTGTTATTTTTAGCCCCTAACTCTAAAGTTACGTGATTAGAACGCTTACGAATTCTATGTGCACGCCCTTGTGGAGCTGGTCTTAACCTTTTTAACATACCTGCGCTATCAACACAAATTGATTTTACATATAATCCAGCATCTTCGATGCTTGCATCTTCATTTTTAGCTTGCCAGTTAGCAATTGCTGATAATAATAACTTTTCTAAGTTACGTGATGCTTCTTTTGGACTAAATTTTAAGATTTGTAAAGCTCTTTCAACTTCAACTCCTCTTACTAAATCTGCTACCAAGCGCATTTTTCTTGGTGATGTAGGACAATTAGTTAATTTAGCGAAAGCTCTAGACTTTTTAGCTTCTTTTAACTGTGTTGCCATGTTATGTTTACGACTTCCCATAATTTCCTACTATTTTTTACCTTTATTTTTTGCACCAGCGTGCCCTCTAAAAGAACGTGTTGGTGAAAATTCGCCTAATTTATGACCTACCATGTTTTCAGTAACGTAAACTGGTACAAACTGACGTCCGTTGTGAACTGCAATTGTTTGCCCTACGAAATCTGGAGTAATCATACTTGCTCTAGACCAAGTTTTGATAACTGATTTGCTTCCTGCTTCTACGTTAGCTAACACTTTTTTCTCTAACTTATAGTGAACGTAAGGTCCTTTTTTTAATGATCTTGCCATGGTTTATTATTTCTTTCTACGTTCTATAATATACTTGTTACTAGCTTTGGTCTTAGATCTTGTCTTGAATCCTTTAGCTGGGATACCGTTTCTAGATCTTGGATGTCCTCCAGAAGAACGACCTTCACCACCACCCATTGGGTGATCAACTGGGTTCATACGAACAGCATTCGTTCTTGGTCTTCTACCTAACCATCTACTTCTACCTGCTTTACCAGATACTAATAATTGGTGGTCTGAGTTAGACACAACTCCGATAGTTGCCATACAAGTTAATAAGATTAATCTTGTTTCACCTGAAGGTAACTTTACTGTTGCATACTTACCATCTCTTGCCATTAATTGAGCAAATGAACCAGCTGAACGAGCCATAACAGCTCCTTGTCCTGGGTGTAACTCAATACAAGAAATTGTAGTTCCTAATGGAATATCGCTTAAGTACATAGCATTACCAACTTCTGGTGCAGCTTCTTTACCTGAAACGATAGTTTGACCTACTTTTAAACCGTTTTGTGCAATTACATAACGTTTTTCACCATCAGCATAACTAACTAATGCAATAAATGCTGTACGGTTTGGATCGTACTCGATAGTTTTTACTGTTGCAGGAATACCTTGCTTATCTCTTTTAAAATCGATAATACGATATTTTTGCTTGTGACCTCCACCGATATTACGTGTAGTCATTCTACCCTGACTGTTTCGACCTCCAGATCGTTTTTTCGGAGCTAATAAAGATTTCTCCGGCTTATCAGTAGTAATGGTGTCGAACCCATTTACAACTCTAAAACGCTGACCTGGTGTTATTGGTTTTAATTTTCTAACTGACATTCTGTCTTTTCTTAAAGATTGTTATAAAAATCAATAGTTTCTCCTTCAGCTAACTGAACGATTGCCTTCTTGTATCCACTTGTTAATCCAGATACTAAACCTTTTTTAGTGTATTTAGTTTTTCTTAATGCTGGATAATTCATTGTTTTTACAGACTCAATCGCTACACCATAAGTAGCTTCAACAGCTCCTTTGATTTCTAATTTGTTAGCTTTTTTGTTTACAACAAATGTATAACGGTTGTTTAACTCGCTATCATTTGTAGCTTTCTCTGTAATAATAGGTTTAATTAAAATACTCATTTTCTTCCCTATTTACTTAAATTAGACTCAATTCCTTCTAGAGAGCTTTCTGCGATTACAACTTTATTAGCATTTAAAACGCTATAAGTGTTAATTCCTGAAGCATCTACTACTTTAGAACCTTTTAAGTTACGAGATGATAAGTAAACATTTTTACTTTCTTCACCTAATACAAATAAAGACTTTTTAGCGTCTAATTCTAAAGCTTTTAATACATTGATAAACTCTTTAGTTCTTGGAGCTTCAAAATTGAAGTCTTCAATTACAACTAAATTGTTTTCTTTTGCTTGAATACTTAAAGCTGACTTACGTGCTAAACGCTTTAAGTTTTTATTCAATTTAAAAGAATAATTTCTTGGTCTTGGACCGAAAATACGTCCACCACCTCTAAAAACTGGAGATTTGATACTACCCGCACGAGCTGTACCAGTTCCCTTTTGTTTTTTAATCTTTCTTGTACTACCAGCAATCTCAGCTCTTTCTTTCGATTTATGAGTACCTTGTCTTTGATTTGCCAAATACTGCTTTACATCTAAATAAATTGCATGATCATTTGGCTCAATTCCGAATACCTCGTTAGAAAGTTCAACTTTTCTACCAGTATCTTTTCCTGTAATATCTAATACTGCTACTTTCATTATTTCTCGATAGTTACATAAGAGTTTTTGTGACCAGGAACAGCTCCTTTTACTACGATAAGATTCTTATCTGCAACCACTTTTAAAACTCTTAAATTTTGAACTTTTACTTTGTCTCCACCCATACGTCCTGCCATACGCATTCCTTTGAATACTCTTGCAGGGTATGATGCTGCACCAATTGAACCAGGAGCTCTTAAACGGTTATGTTGACCGTGAGTTGCTTGTCCAACTCCGGCAAAACCATGACGTTTAACAACACCTTGAAATCCTTTACCTTTAGAAATTCCTGATACATCAACGAATTCTCCTTCAGTAAATAATTCAACAGTAATTGAGTCACCTAATTTGTACTCACCATCAAACTCTTGGAATTCAACAACTTTTTTCTTAGCAGATGTACCAGCTTTTTTAAAGTGACCATCTAAAGCTTTATTAGAGCTTTTTGCTTTTTTGTCATCGAAACCAAGTTGTAAAGCGTTATAGCCGTCAACCTCTTCGGTTCTGACTTGGGTAACAACGCAAGGACCTGCTTCGATTACAGTACAAGGAATATTCTTCCCGTTCTCATCGAATAAGCTGGTCATTCCAATTTTTCTTCCTATTAACCCAGACATATTTGTTAATTTTCAGACGAATAGATATCTTTTATCCAGCGCGTCTATTAATAAATGATTATTTGAAACGAATGTTTCTATTTTTTCCTTTTGGATTTTTCAAAAAAAAAGAGCGAAAAACATCTTCACTCTGAATTTGTTTTTACCATTTTTCCTTCGCGAAACCCTCAGGACATGTCATTTCTGTATATTTTACAGAAATTTTGCACACCAAAACCTAAATTTCGGTGTGCAAAAGTATAAAAAACTTTCGGCTTAACAAAATTAAACCGAAAGTTATTAATTTACTTATACTTTGATCTCAACTTCAACTCCACTTGGTAACTCAAGTTTCATTAAAGCATCAATAGTTTTTGATGATGAACTATAGATGTCTAATAATCTTTTGTAAGCAGATAATTGAAATTGCTCTCTAGATTTTTTGTTTACGTGTGGTGAACGTAATACTGTAAAAATCTTTTTATTTGTTGGTAAAGGAATTGGCCCGTTTACTACAGCTCCAGTACTCTTTACTGTCTTTACGATTTTTTCAGCAGACTTGTCTACTAAATTATAGTCGTAAGATTTTAACTTTATTCTAATTTTTTGACTCATCTTAATTAACCTTTAGCGTTAGCGATTACTTCTTCAGCAATGTTACTTGGAGTCTCTGCATAGTGAGAGAATTCCATAGTAGAAGTTGCTCTACCTGAAGATAATGTTCTTAATGAAGTAACATATCCAAACATTTCTGATAATGGAACGATAGCTTTTACTACTTTAGATCCAGCACGATCGCTCATATCATTTACTTGTCCACGTCTTCTATTTAAATCTCCAACGATGTCTCCCATGTTTTCTTCTGGAGTTAACACCTCTAATTTCATCATTGGCTCCATGATTACAGCTCTTGCAGCTTTTGCAGCAGCTTTATAACCCATTTTAGCAGCCAATTCGAATGATAACTGATCAGAATCTACAGGGTGGAAAGATCCATCCTTTAAAGTAATCTTCATCGCATCCATTTCGTATCCTGCTAACGGACCATTTTTCATTGCTTCTTTGAATCCTTTTTCTACAGAAGGAACAAATTCCTTAGGAACGTTACCACCTTTAATAATAGACTCAAATTGTAATCCTGTTACACCTTCATCAGCTGGCTCCATAGTAAATACAATGTCAGCAAACTTACCACGTCCACCAGATTGTTTCTTATAAACCTCTCTGTGATCTGCAGTAGCTGTAATAGCTTCTTTGTACTCTACTTGTGGTTGTCCTTGATTTACTTCAACCTTAAACTCACGCTTTAAACGGTCTACAATAATATCTAAATGTAACTCACCCATTCCTGAAATTACAGTTTGCCCTGAAGCTTCATCTGTTTTTACAGTAAATGTTGGATCTTCTTCAGCTAATTTAGCTAAAGCCATACCTAATTTATCTACGTCAGCCTTAGTTTTAGGCTCAACAGCGATACCGATTACAGGATCTGGGAAATCCATAGATTCTAAAACGATTGGGTGTTTCTCATCAGATAACGTATCCCCTGTTTTAATATCTTTAAATCCTACTGCAGCTCCAATATCTCCTGCTTCGATATAATCGATTGCATTTTGCTTGTTAGAGTGCATTTGGTAAATACGAGAAATACGCTCTTTTTTACCTGAACGGTTGTTTAACACATAAGAACCTGCATCTAAACGACCTGAGTAAGCACGGAAGAATGCTAAACGACCTACGAAAGGATCGGTAGCGATTTTAAATGCTAAAGCTGAAAATGGTGCTTTTGCATCTGGCTTACGAGTTTCTTCTTCTCCTGTATCAGGGTTAGTACCGATGATATTTTCTCTATCTACTGGAGAAGGTAAATAACGACATACAGCGTCTAATAAGAACTGAACACCTTTATTTTTGAATGAAGAACCACATACCATAGGAATGATAGACATATCCATTACAGCAGCTCTAAGTGCAGCGTGCACCTCTTCTTCTGTAATTGAATCTTCGTCTTCCATATATTTCTCTAATAAGTTTTCGTCATAAGCAGCAACCTCTTCGATTAACTTACCACGTAACTCACGAGCTTCTTCTTTTAATTCTTCTGGAATATCTACAATATCGAAAGTTGATCCATAGTTATCATCATGCCAAATAATAGCACGGTTTTTAACTAAATCAACAATTCCTTTAAAGTCTGCTTCATCACCAATATTTAAAACGATTGGCACTGCGTTTGACTTTAACATATCTTTTACTTGCTGACATACTGCTAAAAAGTTAGCTCCTTGACGGTCCATTTTGTTAACGAAACCAATACGAGGTACTTTATAGTTATCAGCTAAACGCCAGTTAGTTTCTGATTGTGGCTCAACTCCATCTACTGCAGAGAATAAGAACACTAATCCGTCTAATACACGTAATGAACGGTTTACCTCTACGGTAAAATCAACGTGACCTGGAGTATCAATAATATTAAAATGATATCCTTTAGCATCAGCGGTAGGCTTTCCATTTTCTGTTGGGAATTGCCATGTACAAGTAGTTGCTGCAGAAGTAATAGTAATACCTCTCTCAGCTTCTTGTTCCATCCAGTCCATTGTAGAAGCCCCATCGTGAACCTCTCCAATTTTATGAGACACTCCTGTATAGAAAAGAACACGCTCAGTTGTTGTTGTTTTACCAGCATCAATATGAGCAGCAATACCTATATTTCTTGTATATTTTAAATCTCTTGCCATTTCTTATTAAAATCTAAAGTGTGAGAACGCTTTGTTTGCTTCTGCCATCTTATGAGTATCCACTCTTTTCTTAACAGCAGCACCTTCTTCTTTTGCAGCAGCTAAAATCTCAGCAGCTAAACGTTGTGCCATTGTTTTTTCATTACGCTTACGCGCATAAGAAATCATCCATTTAATCGCCATAGAAACCTTACGGTCTGGACGAATTTGCATTGGAATTTGGAATGTTGCTCCACCTACACGACGAGAACGAACTTCTACGTGAGGCATCACGTTAGATAAACCATCTTTCCACACTTCTAAAGCCGACTTTTCTTCGTCAGTTTTCTTTTCATTTACGATATCCATTGCATCGTAAAACACTTTGAACGCTACAGATTTCTTACCGTCCCACATTAAGTTATTCACAAAACGTGTAACTAATTGATCGTTGAATCTAGGATCCGGTAACAAAACTCTTTTTTTAGCTCTTCTTTTCCTCATGTCTTTACATTAAAAAAGTTACTAATTAATTTTTACTTTTTGTCTTTTGGGCGTTTTGCACCGTACTTAGATCTACGCTGAGTTCTTCCCTCAACTCCTGCAGTATCTAATGCTCCACGTACCACGTGATATTTAACACCTGGTAAATCTTTTACCCTTCCACCTCTAACTAATACTATCGAGTGCTCTTGCAAGTTATGTCCTTCTCCTGGAATATACGCGTTAATCTCGTTACCGTTTGTTAATCTCACCCTTGCTACCTTACGCATTGCTGAGTTAGGTTTCTTAGGTGTAGTGGTATACACACGCGTACAAACTCCACGTCTTTGTGGACATGCTTGTAAAGCAGCCGATTTACTCTTCTTAGTTATTTTGGCTCTTCCTTTACGAACTAATTGTTGAATAGTTGGCATACTAAATTATTACTTGTTTTTAATTTGTACTTAAATTACTCTAATTTTAAGAGTGTGCAAATGTACGACTATTTTCTAATTATTCAAATATCAAGAAGTTATTTTTACTTCTCATCTAAAAAAACTACAACTATTTTTAATTAACAAGTGAGCACCTTTACACATATCAACAACCCATTACTATCTAAATTTAGTTTTCCTTCTAAAATCACATACAATTTAGACACAAACACACAAGACCAAACAAAATTTTACTATTAAACCAACAACTTCATCGAAATACAAAAAACATAACAAAAACAACCTTTAAACACACTTAAAACAACAACACGTCTACAGTATTTTCAGAATTATTTAACAAATACCTTGTTTTTTTAAGTTTTATTTATGATTTTTGGCTCAATTAATTCAAATAATTACATAATGAAAACAAAGTTTAATGGAATTTTAACGCTGTTTCTAGCGTTGATTGTGCAAATATCCTTTGCTCAAGAAAAAACAATTTCAGGTACAGTTTCTGACGAAACAGGACCATTACCTGGAGTTAATGTATTAAAAAAAGGAACTACTATAGGTGTGGAAACTGATTTTGATGGAAAATTCTCTATCAAAGCAGCAACTGGTGATGTTCTTGTTTTTAGTTTTGTTGGAATGAAAACTATTGAAAGAACAGTTGGAGCCTCAAACACTATAAACATATCTATGGTAAGCGACAATGTTCTTGACGAGGTTGTTGTTACCGCATTAGGTATAAAGAGAGAGAAAAAATCTTTAGGTTATGCTGTTCAAGAAGTAAAAGGTGATGATATTAATAAAGCAAAAGAACAAAGTTTTATTAGTTCACTTTCTGGTAGAGTAGCTGGTTTAGATGTTAAGAAGAGTAACAGTATTGGTGGGTCTGTAAATGTAGTTTTAAGAGGTTCTAGTTCACTTACAGGAAGTAATCAGGCTCTTTTCGTTGTAGATGGTATCCCTATTAGTAATGGTAACTTCAACACTTCTGCTCAAACTGCTGGTAGTGGTGGATACGATTTTGGTAACGCTGCTTCTGACATCAACCCTGATGATATAGAAAGTGTTTCTGTTTTAAAAGGTGCTACTGCATCTGCTTTATACGGATCCCAAGCTGCTAACGGAGTTATCTTAATTACAACTAAAAAAGGTAGCAAGAAGAAAGGACTAGGTGTAACTATTAATAATAGCACTTCTTTTAGCGAAATTGACGAATCAACTTTCCCTACATACCAAAACAAATATGGTGCAGGTTATGGAAAGTACTATGGTTCTACTGGTGATTTCTTTGATTATGATGTTAACGGTGATGGTACAGATGATTTATTAGTACCTGTAGGAGAAGATGCAAGTTTTGGTGGTGCTTTCGATCCTAATACAATGGTTTACCAATGGAACTCATTATATCCTTCTTTAGACACATACTTACAACCTACTCCTTGGGTTGCTGCTAAAAATGGTCCTTCAAGTATTTTCCAAACAGGAATTGCTAATGTATTAAATGTCTCGTTAGAAGGCGGTAATGAAAATGGAGTTTTTAGATTTGGTTATACTAATGATGATAGAAGTGGTATTTTACCAAACAGTAAAATTAAAAAGGATGTTGTTACACTAGGAGGTTCTACTAACTTAAGTGATAAACTAAGAATTTCTGCAAAAGGAACATACACAAGAATTTCTGGTAAAGGTAGATATGGTACTGGTTATGACAGTGGAAACGTTACACAAATGTTACGTCAATGGTTTCAGACAAATGTTGATTTAGAAGATCAAAAAAATGCATATTTTTCAACTCGTCAAAACATTACTTGGAACCCTAATTCTCCGACAAATTTAACTCCTCATTACTTTGATAATCCATACTGGACTTTATATGAGAATTACGAAACAGATCTTAGAAACAGATTTTTAGGTAATGCTAATTTAGTTTACGACTTAACCGACTGGGTATCTGTAACTGGTAGGATTGGAGTAGATTCATACAATGATCTTGTTGAAGAGAGAAAAAATGTAGGAAGTTTAGATCAATCATACTACATTAAAAGAAATCGTCAATACGAACAATACAACTACGATTTATTACTTAATTTTAACAAACAGTTAAGTGATGATATTTCTTTCACAGGTTTATTAGGTGCTAGTTTACAAACTAGACACTACAACAGCACTAGTGCTTCTACAAATGGTGGATTGGTAGTAGCTGGTTTATACGCTTTAAGCAACTCAGTAAGTGCTTTAAGTCCTCCTGTTGAATCTGATTGGACACAAAGAAAAGTAGGTTACTACGCTCAAGCTTCTTTTGGTTTTAGAGATATGCTATTCTTAGAGGGTACTTTTAGACGAGATGTTTCTTCAACTTTACCTGCTGACAACAATGCCTACAACTACCCTTCTGGGTCTGCTAGTTTCTTATTTAGTAAAGTTCTTAATGCTGACTGGTTAAACTTTGGTAAAGTACGTGCTAGTTATGCAGAAGTTACAAATGATGCTGGATCTTACCAAGTAGTTAATACTTCTACGGCTAACGACCCTTTCGGATCTACACCTGTGTACTCTGTTGATGACACATCTAACAACCCAGAATTAGCTCCAGAAACTACAAAAGAATTCGAAGTAGGTTTAGAGACTAAACTATTTAAAAACAGATTAGGTTTTGAAGCTTCTTGGTATAAGAAGAATACTGTTGACCAAATTTTACCAGTTCAAGTTTCACCTGCAACAGGTTACAATTTTAAGTTTGTAAATGCAGGAGAAATGGAAAACAAGGGTATTGAATTAGCTTTGAATGGTACACCTGTTAAAAGTGAAGATTTTGAATGGAACATTAACGTAAACTGGGCTAAAAATGAAAATACTGTTGTGTCTTTATTTGAGGACGGTGAAAACATGTTAATCTATTCAGCTTGGTCTACTGCAATTAATGCAAGAAAAGGTTTACCTTATGGTACTATTACTGGTACAGACTATGTTTACACAAACGGACAAAGAACTGTAGGAGCTGACGGTAAATATTTAAGAACAAGTTCTACTACAGAAATTCTTGGTAACATTCAACCAGATTGGATTGGTGGTGTTTATAACGGATTTAAGTACAAAAACTTTAATTTCGGATTCTTAATTGATGTTCAACAAGGAGGTGATATCGTTAACTATGATGCTGCTTTTGGTAACGCAACTGGTTTATACGCTGAAACTGCTGCTTTAAACGAATTAGGAAACCCTGTGAGAGATAGAGTTGCTGATGGTGGTGGTGTATTATTAGATGGTGTTAAAGCTGACGGTACTCCTAACGATATTAGAGCCGAAGCTCATAATTATTTAACTCCTTTTGGTTACTACGGAGGTTCATCTGAAACTGGTACTTATGCTCCTGATGCACAATTTGTTTATGATGCATCTTATGTTAAATTAAGAGAAGTTTCTATAGGATACGAATTCCCTAAATCTTTAACAGATAAACTATCTATTAACTCATTATCTCTAGGACTTTCTGCTAGAAACCTTTGGATTATCCACAAAAACTTACCTTATGGAGACCCTGAATACAGTGCAAGTTCTGGAAACAGAAGAGGTATTCAAAACGGTACTTTACCATCAACTAAAGATGTTAGTTTAAACATTTCTGTTAAATTTTAAATTAAAGAATAATGAAAAAAATAATTTTAGCAATAACAACTCTCTTATTTATTACTTCGTGTAGTGATAATTTAGAGAGATATAATGTAGACCCGAAAAATCCTATAGATGTGGATCCTGCTTTTATGCTTTCTTATGCTCAGTATAATTTAGCTAAGCAAATGGGTGACGTAGATTATAACGCCAATGTAAGTCGCCTTTGGGCAAATTACGCTACTCAAACAACTTACATACAAGAGTCTAGTTATGATGCTGCCAACAGAGATATAGGTGGAACTATTTGGGATAATATATATACTGAAAATTTATTAGAATTAAGTAAAGCAAAGGCAACTATAGCTACTCAAGAAGTTACTGCCGCTGAATTACCTGCAAAGAACAATAAGTTAGCTGTAATCACCATTTTAGAAACTTATGCTTACCAGTATTTAGTTGATAATTTTGGAGATGTTCCTTTTACTGAAGCATTAGACATTAATAATGTTACTCCAAAGTATGATGATGATCAGTTTATCTATACTGCTATAACTGCAAATTTAGAAGATGCTATTAGTAAGATTACCACTGGTGCTGATTCTTTTGGTTCAGCAGATTTAATATACGGTGGAGACATGACTAAATGGTCTAAGTTCGCTAATACATTGCTTTTAAAAATAGGAACAAGATTATCTGATGTAAACCCTTCAGAAGCTTCTCGCCTAATTAATGCTGCCGTATCAGGAGGTGTTTTCACTAGTAATGCTGATAACCCTAAATTTATTTACACAGGTGTACAACCATATATCAATCCTGTATACGATTATTTTGTAGTAGATTCTAGAAATTCAGATTTTGTAGCTACTGAGAATTTCATCGCTTTGTTAGATGGAATGTCAGATCCTAGAATTGATGTATATTACGACGATAATATTGCCGGAGGTATGGTTGGTGGAGTTTATGGTGCTGCTGGTAATGCTTATGATTTATTAACACACTTCAATCCTGCTTGGACTGACAACAATGTTGAGCCTACTACGTTATTAGAATATTCTACAGTATGTTTTGAATTAGCAGAAGCTGTTGAAAGAGGATTTATCTCAGGTATAGCAGCTAATTATTATAATGCTGGAGTAACAGCTTCTTTTAACGAACTAGGTATTGGTGGTGATGCTGCTGCATATTTAATTCTTAATCCTTACAATGCTGCTAACTGGGAACAATCTATTGGAATCCAAAAGTATATTTCATTGTTCCACAATGCTCATGAAGCATGGACAGAAGCTAGAAGAACTGGTATTCCTCAATTAGCAACTGCTGCTTCTAACGGAGTAGCTAACCCTAAAAGAATGATTTATCCAGTAGAGGAAGTGTTAATAAACACGACAAACTATAATGCTGCTTCAACTAATATAGGAGGAGATGCAACTACTTCAGCAATTTTTTGGGATGTAGACTAAACCCTTATCATTGTTATATATAAAACGCTTTAGAAAATTTTCTAAAGCGTTTTTTTTGTTAAAAAATTGTTTCTTTAAGATATATTTATGATTTTAGCGCTTAATTAATTCAAATAATTACAATAATGAGAACAAAGTTCAATGGGGTTTTAACGCTATTATTGGCGTTGTTTGTGCAAATATCCTTTGCACAAGACAGAACAATTTCAGGTAATGTTTCAGACGATACTGGTCCTTTACCTGGGGTTACGATACTAAAAAAAGGTACTACACAAGGTACAGAAACTGATTTTGATGGAAACTACACTATCCAAGCTAAAACTGGTGATATTTTAGTTTTTAGTTTTGTTGGAATGAAAACAGCAGAAAGAGCTGTAGCTGGTTCAAATCAAATCAATGTCATTTTAGAAAATGATAATTTGCTAGAAGAAGTAATTGTTGTTGCTTATGGTACTACAACTAAGGAAGCCTTTACTGGATCAGCACAAGTTATTTCAGTTGATGATATAGCATCTAGACCTGCTACATCTCCTGTTGCAGCAATTGAAGGTAAAGTTACTGGGGTACAATTCACATCTGCAAATGGAGCACCTGGTTCATCACCTGGTATACTTATTAGAGGTGCTGGTACTCTTAATGGTTCTACATCTCCTTTATATATTGTTGATGGTGTGCAATTTGACGGTGCATTATCACTTATAAACCAAGATGATATAGAATCTATGACTATTCTTAAAGATGCTGCTTCTGCAGCTTTATATGGTCCTAGAGCTGCTAATGGTGTTGTAATTATTACTACTAAATCAGGTAAGCAAGGAAAGCTTAAAGTAGGTATAAACTCACAATTAGGGGTTATCTCTAATGCTATCCCTAACTATAATACAGTTAACCCTGGTCAATATTATGAGTTAATGTGGGAGTCTTATAAGAATACACTTAGTGGACCTGATGTAGAAGGACAAGCTTCTGCTGGTATTTATAGTCAATTAGGATATAACCCTTTTAATGTACCTAATGATCAAATTGTTGGTACTGATGGTAAGTTAAATCCTAATGCTCAATTTGTTTATCAAAGTGCAGATTGGAGAGATGCTATGGAGAAAACTGGAATTAGAACAAATCACTCTATCAATGTTTCTGGTGGGGGTGAAAAACATCATCTTTTCTTTTCATCTTCTTATTTAGATGAAGAAGGGTATGTAATAAATACTAACTTTAATCGTGTTACTACTAGACTTAATGCTGATTTTCAATTAGCTGACTGGGTTAAAATAGGTTCTAATATTAACTTAGCTACTACAAAGACTAACGGAGACTTAAGTGGTGGTACTTCAAGTATTGTTAACCCTTTTAACTGGGCTATAGACTTAGCTCCTATATATCCTGTATATATGGAAGATCAAAATGGTAACTTTGTACTTGATTCAAATGGTAATAAACAGTTTGATCGTGGTGTTGGTAATCCTGCCTACAATCAATTAGCTAGACCATATAACCCAGATCGTCATGGTATTCAAGAGTTGGTACTAAATAAAGATATTGCTAAACAAAATAACTATGGCTTTAAAAACTTTGTAGATTTTAAATTATTAGATGGTTTAAACTTTAAAGTTGACTACTCTTTACAATTTCAAGATTATATATCTAAAAACTATGAAAACCATATAATTGGTGATGGAGCACCAGGTGGTCGTTTTCAAGAAACTAGATACCGTAGAACAATTGAGAATATAAATCAAATTTTGTCTTACAATAAAACTTTGGATGACGTTCATAATTTAGAACTAACTCTTGGTCACGAAAGTATGCAACGTAATTACTCTCAGTTATACGGTATTGCCAATACTCAAACTGCTACAGGTATTTATGAATTTGCTAATTTTTCTGCAGGTGATAATGTAGATGGTTATAGTTCTGATTATAGATTAGAAGGTTATTTCTCTAGATTGAACTACAACTTTGATAATAAATACTTTTTAAGTGGTTCATTTAGACGTGATGCAACTTCTGTATTTAGTAAGCAAGCTCGTACAGGTTATTTCTATTCTGTAGGTGCTGGATGGATTATTAGTAAAGAAAACTTTATGAAAGATGTATCTTTTGTTAACAACTTAAAGTTAAGAGGGTCTTATGGTGAAGTTGGTAACGATAATTTATTAAATAGTGATGGATCAAGAGATTATTATATCTACCAAGCATTATATACAATCCACCCTAACGCAGGTACACCGGGTATTGTTTGGACAAGTACTGGTAATGAGCTCTTAGAATGGGAAAACCAAGCATCTTGGGATGTCGCTTTAGATTTTACTTTATTCAATTACACAATTGATGGTGCTATTGAATATTTTAATAAAGAAACTAAGGGACTTTTATTTAACTTACCTATTCCTTTATCTGAAGGATTAAATCAAGCTCCTCAAAATATTGGAGATATGGTTAACAAGGGTTGGGAAGTTTCGTTAAATGCTCATTTATTTAAAAACAACAATTTTAAATGGGATTTAGGCTTACAAGGTACACACCTTGAAAATGAAATCACATCTATACCAAGTCCATCTATACAAGGTACAAAACGTTGGGCTGAAGGTCATTCTAGATACGATTATTTCTTATACCATTATGCTGGTGTAGATCCAAATAATGGAGATGCTCTTTACTATATGTACGAACCAGATGCTACAACTGGTGAACAAGTACCTGTATTAAATGCAGACGGTACTCATGCTACAACTAACGATTTTCAAGATGCTCAAAGAGCTTACACTGGTGATAGCAGTATACCAGATCTTATCGGATCAGTATCTAACTCATTTAGCTACAAAGGATTAAGCTTAGATTTCTTATTTACATTTGGTATTGGTGGAAAAGTTTTAGATAGAGGTTATGCACAATTAATGCACGAAGGTACTTATGGTCAAAATTTACACGTAGATGCATTAAATGCATGGAGAAACCCAGGAGATGTTACTAACGTACCTAGATTAGAAAATGGTAACAATGACTTATCTGTACAAAACTCTACAAGATTTTTAACAGATGCTTCTTATTTAGCTTTAAAGAATATTAATTTATCATATTCATTAAAAAGCCACCTTTCTGATAAATTAGGAGTAAACGACTTGCGTTTCTTTATGTCTGCTGAAAACTTATTCTTACTAACAAAGAGAGAAGGTCTTAACCCTCAATACTCTTTATCTGGTGTACAAGACGGTAATGATTATTCTCCTGCTAGAGTATTATCTTTTGGAGTTAATCTTACTTTCTAATAATTATTAAAAATTAAAAAACTTATCATGTTCAGAAAAATAAACATAATAATGGCAGCTGTTACTTTGTTAACAATAACTAGTTGCTCTGAAGATTTTCTTGAAACAAAGCCTACCGATGCAATTTCAGCATCTGACGCTTATGCTAGTGCAGAAAATATGAACTTAGTATTAAATGGCTTACACAGAAACATGTATGGTCATGGTGATATATTACCTGGTGGTAGTTTTCAAAGAACAGGAGAAAGTCATTTTATTCCTTCTTTTGATGCTGTTGGTGGTAACATTATTCATTCTTCACCAGGAAATGGATGGATGAGAGGCGATTTACAATGGTTAATGCATACTAATGCTAACTCTACAACTCTTACTCAGCAATGGTACCAACGCTATAATTTTATTGCTGTTAGTAATAACCTTATAAACGCTGTTGATAAAAACTTTAATTCTTCTGACCCTAAAATTGCTAAAATACTTGGTCAAGCATATGCTTATAGAGCTTGGGCATATTGGAGATTAGTTACTACATATGCGAAAGGTTACTTAGTAGGAAATCCTAGTACAGATTTGGGTGTACCAATAATTTTGCAAACTGGTGCTCCTTATACTAGTGCTCCTAGATCTACAGTAAGTGAAGTATATGCACAAATTGAAAGCGATATAAACAATGCTATTCTTTATTTAGACAAAGGAGACACTAGCAATGATAAATCTAATATATCAGTTAATGCTGCTCAAGGTATCAAAGCAAAAGTAGCATTAAGTAGAGGAGACTGGAGTACTGCTGCTACTGCTGCTGCTGCTGCTAGACAAGGTTATCCTTTACTTGACGAATCAGGCTGGTTATCAGGATTTAACAGTGTTGGTTTAAGTGAAGTTATTTGGGGAGGAGCCATGATTGATGCAGAAACTAACTTTTTTGCTTCTTATTTCTATTATATTTCTCCTACTTTTAATGGAAGTCAAAATAGAACTAACCCTAAAATAATAAGCAAAGAATTATACGATGCTATTCCTACAACAGATTATCGTAATAAAGCTTGGTTACCTACTGCTCCTAATACATATTCTTCTGCCTCTAATGGTTTAGGTGGTGATTGGGAAGCTGATCCTAACTATGCAACTCAAGAAGAGTGGCAAGCTGCTAAAGATGCTATTATTCAAAAATACGGTATGACAAGTGGTCACAACACACATCCATACATGAATGTTAAGTTTTTACAAAAAAACCCAGGAACTATTGATGTAGATGATGTAATCTATATGCGTTCAGCTGAAATGTATTTAATCGAAGCTGAAGCAAAAGCAATGATGAATGATATAGCTGGAGCTCAAAGCGTTTTACAGGAGTTTGGTAGTGCTAGAGACACAGCCTATGATTCAAGTATTTTCAATACTCAAACAGCTTTAATGGATCATATTAAGTGGCAAAGAAGAGTAGAGTTATGGGGTGAAGGTTTTTCTTATCATGATCAAATTAGATGGGATGAAGGACTTGACCAAACTAATTCTGGAGCTTCTCAAGTTTTATACAGAGATGGATTTACACAAGCAAAACCATCTTTAAACGATGCATGGATTTGGAAAATTCCACAGGCTGAAATTGATGCTAACCCAAATATTTCAGAAGCAGATCAAAATTAAATTATATAAAATTTAATTGATAAAAAACAAACTAATTCAAAAATTAGATTGTATAAATATTAAAACCATCTCTAACGAGGTGGTTTTTTTATACCATAAAATGAACTACATTTGCAGCATGGAACAAAACACAAACATTTTTGGTATTAGAGCCATTATAGAAGCTATAGAAAGTGGAGCTTCAATTAATAAAGTATATCTTCAAAAAGGCTTACGGGGTGACTTATTTTTTCAATTAGACAAGCTGTTGAAAAAAAACAAAATATCAACAAGTGTAGTTCCTACTGAGAAACTAGATCGTTTGTCAAAACACAACAATCATCAGGGAGCTGTTGCAAAAATTTCCCCTATAGAATTCCACGATTTAGAAACTCTTTTAGAATCCACTTTAGAGTCTGATAAAACTCCCCTATTCTTATTGCTTGATCAAGTTTCTGATGTGAGAAATTTCGGAGCAATTATCAGAACAGCTGAGTGTACTGGTGTAAACGGAATTATCATTCAGAAAAGTGGTAGTGCTCCTGTAAATGCTGAAACTATTAAAACTTCTGCGGGAGCTGCATTTAAAGTTCCAATTTGTAAAGTAGATCACATTAAAGATGCAATCTTTCAACTAAAAGCTGCCGATATTAAATTAGTAGCTGCTACTGAAAAAACTGAAGATTCAGTTTTTAATGTTAATTTTAATCAGCCTATAGCTATTGTTATGGGGTCTGAACATAAAGGTGTTAGTACTTCCGTTTTAAAGCTGGTTGATTACAAAGCAAAACTACCTTTATTGGGTGAAATTGAATCATTAAATGTATCTGTTGCTTGTGGTGCTTTTTTATATGAATCTGTAAGACAACGTTTATAAAAAATAAAATCCTGCTTATTGCAGGATTTTTTACTTTTACTCTTGTTCTTTTTCTTTATAAATATACCTATAACTAATTTCTTTTAGTTCAATTTCTTCATCAACTACTGGTGGAATATAGTTTCCATCTTCATCAAACATCGAGTCAAATTCTGTTTGAGAAAACTTGAACTTTTCTTTCACGATTCCTCTTTTTCTATATAACAAAGCAAAAACAACACCAGTTATTAATCCTGATAAGTGTCCTTCCCAAGACATTCCTTCTTTAATTGGCAATACATACCAAACCATACTCCCATATAAAAAAATAGTAATGAAAGAAACCGCAACTAATCGATAGTTTTTTCTTATAACACCACTAAAAAGCACAAAGCTAAAAAGTAGATACACTATTCCACTTGCCCCAATGTGATATGATTCACGAGCAATCAACCAAGTTAATAGTCCGGTTATAATTCCTCCATAAATCAAAATTTTCGCTGCTACTTCCTTATAAAAGTAAAAAAGACACGTTGAGAGCACGAATAAAGGGACAGAATTATTAAAAAGATGATTTGTATCACTATGAATGAAAGGAGAGCAAAAAACCCCTTTTAAGCCACTGATATTTCTTGGATACACTCCAAATTTATTAAAATTCCACCCAAATTTAATCTCTAACCAGTACACAAACCATATTGCAAAAACAAACAAAAGGGGAATCGTAAAAACGGTTGGAAAAAATTTTAGTTGTTGTTCTGTTTTCATAATATTGAAAATAACAAAAATAAATCCAAAATAGCATTTCTGAAGTTCTGTCATAAATCTTTGTTATTTTTACAAAATGAATCAACCTTTGGCAGAAAGAATACGCCCACAAAATTTAAGCGATTATATTAGTCAACAACATTTGGTGGGCGAAAATGGTATATTAACCAATCATATTAAACAAGGAATTATTCCTTCACTAATACTATGGGGACCTCCAGGAATTGGTAAAACGACTTTGGCAAATATTATCGCCAACGAATCTGGACGTCCTTTTTATACCTTAAGTGCTATCAGTTCTGGTGTAAAAGATGTTCGTGAAGTTATTGAAAAAGCTAAAAAAAGCGGTGGATTGTTTACTCAAAAAAATCCTATTTTATTCATAGACGAGATTCATCGTTTTAGTAAATCACAACAAGACTCTTTATTAGGTGCTGTTGAAAAAGGTTGGGTAACTTTAGTAGGAGCTACTACAGAAAATCCAAGCTTTGAAGTGATTCCTGCCCTACTCTCACGTTGCCAGGTGTATATTTTAAATTCTTTTGATAAAGATGATTTGATTGCTCTATTATATAGAGCCATGGAAAAAGATGAAATCATCTCTCAGAAAAAGATTAATTTAAAAGAAACAGATGCTTTGTTACAAGTTTCTGGTGGTGATGCTAGAAAACTCCTCAATATTTTTGAGCTGTTAGTCGCTGCTGATGATGAAATTGATATTACTAATAAACTTGTTTTAGAGAAAATTCAAAAAAACACAGTTCGCTATGACAAAACTGGAGAACAACATTATGATATTGTTTCTGCATTTATCAAATCGATTAGAGGAAGTGATCCTAATGCTGCTGTGTATTGGTTGGCTCGAATGATTGAAGGCGGAGAAGATGTAAAATTCATTGCTCGAAGAATGTTGATTGCCGCTTCTGAGGATATTGGTAATGCCAACCCTACTGCTTTAATTTTAGCTAACAACACATTCCAAGCAGTTTCTGTAATCGGATATCCCGAATCTAGAATTATTTTGAGTCAATGTGCTGTATATTTAGCTAACTCTGCTAAAAGTAACGCTTCGTATATGGCAATTGGAGAAGCACAAAACTTAGTAAAAACTACTGGAGATTTATCTGTTCCCTTACATTTAAGAAATGCTCCTACTAAATTGATGAAAGATTTAGACTACGGAAAAGAATATCAATATTCGCATAACTATGCAGGTAATTTTGTAAATCAAGAATTTTTACCTGATGAGATAAAAAATACAAAATTATATGAACCTGGTAACAATGCTAGAGAAAATCAGTTCAGGGAATTACTAAAACAACGTTGGAAAGACAAGTATAATTATTAAAAAAGAGAGCTGAATAAGCTCTCTTTAAATTTATTTGCTAAAATTTCACTTGATATTCCTTAATTACCTTTATATCATTATCATAATATTCAGCGAACCAAGAATTTTCATTTTTATATAAAATTCCGTTTTTATCTTTAATTACAAAAACATCTTTAACATTAGTTTTTAATACCTGAAAAACAACTTCTGGCTTTGTATTTACCAATTGAAATCCATTCTCTATTAGCTGTGCATATAGTACTTCTGCTATGCTTTTATCTTTTTTAACCTCTACTAACTTATCTTCAACGACTTTTACAGTAGTAACTACAGCTGGCACCTCTTTAGTTATAGTAACTTGATCTTCTTCTAACGGAACATACTTATATTTTAATGCCTCTATCGACTTAAAAGCATTGCGAATGGCTTCATGGTATGCCTTCTTATATTCTTTTTCTTTACTTCTCCCCTCTTTTGATGTAAACACAACTTTATTGTAACAATCTCTTAACTCAATAGTACTTTTTGTTGTAAACATACTTGAAGCATCTTTAACTACACCTTTCAACACTAAACACCTATTATTTGCAACTTCATTAGGCAATTGCTCATCGTCTAAAAAAGCAGTAAAACCATACTTATTAAACAAGAACTTTGTTAATGAACTTGTTTGATATTTGTCCTTTCCTTTAACAAAATCAAACTGACTTGGTACTATTATGTATTTATAATTGTTAATTGACTTTTGAGCAAAACTCCCTATGGTTATGAATAATGCTATAAAAAGTATTTTTTTCATTTTCTATAAATTATTAAACTAATATGGCACAATATCGTACTTTTTAAATAAACTATAAATAATTTTTTAGCTCTATTAGAGAAGTAATACGCTGTACACTGCTACTTTTATTTTCTTCTGAAAAATGGATTGCCATCATTCCTGAATTTATAGCTCCCATTACATCTGCTTCATAACTATCGCCAATCATAACAGATTCATATGCTTGAGCTTGAGCTTTATTTAAAGCAAATTCAAAAACTTTCGGGTTTGGTTTTTTTACTCCTATACATTCAGAAGTTATAACTTGTTTGAAGTATTTATCTATTCCTGATTTTTCTAATTTGAGGTTCTGTACTTCTTTAAAACCATTAGTAATAATATGCAAATGGTATTTACTTTCTAAGTACTCTAAAACTTCAATAGTATCAGAAAAAAGATGGTTAAAACTAGGCAAATAACGAATATAACCTTCTGATATTAAACCAATCAAATCATCTGAGGCTTTATAATTTAAATCTGTAAACGTTTCCTTTAACCTATGATATCTTAATGCGGTCTTTTCTATTTTATCTTCTCTATACAACTGCCAATATTTTAAATTTATTGGTCTGTACACTCCTAAAAAAGTATCAATAGAAATTGTAATATTTTGCTCTCTAAAAATTTGCTGAAAAGTCAATTTTGAGTTTTTATCAAAATCCCACAAGGTATGATCTAAATCAAAAAATACATGTTTAATTTTCATAGTTACTTAACTCCTTTTTTAGTTTCCTGCTATTTTAAGCATCGATCCGTATAATCTCTTCCATCCTCGCCAACGTAAATAATTACTTAAACTTTCATTATGAAATGCAGTAATAAATACTCCATTTACAGCTTTTACCTCATTTTTCAAATCTCTAATCTTTCCCAAAGACTGTTTAGGTGTCAATTTTAAATAATCGTTTAATGTTGTATCCATTAAAGCAAATGGGAATACCTTTAAAGGTGTTTGTATTTCAAAATCTAAATCGTAAAAATAAAATGGTGTACACGTACTTGCTCTAAAACCAACATGACTTGAATACCCCATAGAATAATCCTCCTCAATTTCTAAATCGATTAATTGCTGGTAGGTTTCTGGAAATGAAATTCGTAAAAAATGTTGACGAGATCTCTTAATAGGCATGTTAATTATAGCTTCTAAACGTTCTTTTTCTTTTTTTAAAAGAGAGATATTTGTCATCGTATAGTACGATGGATGCAAACCTACACGCGCATAATCAACCATATCCTTTATTAATAATTTGAACTTGGTTTTTGATGCAGAAACATTTGTATCGTAGGTTGTATAATCTCCTATTAAAAAGAAAAAAATGGTTTTAACATCATTAATTTTCTTAAAATTAATTAACTCTTTAAAAGTATCAAAAGGATCTTTTTTTAAATTCAATAAAACTGCCAACCTACCCCAGATTGTAAAAATTTTAAACTGTAAGGCATCTTTCAAAAAACCACCTATTGTGCGTATAAAACTTTTGTGTTTATATGCATAAGCATTATCTACATCAATTGTAGAAATATATTGGTAACTTCTTGTTTCATATTCAAAATCTGGAAACTTTTGTTTTAAAACTTCTAAAAATTTATATGCCCAAATATCAACCAATGGTTTTTCTAAAAATCCGTTTTGATACGCTATACTTTCGGTTGCAGAAAATCTTCCATGCACATCTTTTATATGCGGTAAATACTCTTCATATCTTGAGATTAAGAAAAAGCTAGCTGCAAAAATATCAAATGGAATTTCAGAGGTTTCCATTGAAGCAAAAAAACAAGGCATTCCTTCCCATTCTTGTATAAGTACTTCAACATCTTTTACTCCTTGTTGAAACAATAAGTCATTACTATGAACAAAAAACTCTTTTCCTAAAGGTACATTTGTGTATGAAAACTTAGGCCCATTATAAGCGACAAACTCTTCTACCTTACTAGTAAAATCTATTTTTATTTGCAAAATACGAGTAAAAATATGTTTGAAAATGTAACGTACTCTCGGAGTAACTTTATGGGTATAAATAAGTATCATAGTCATTAAATATTAGCCGTAAAAATATAAACGACTACAAAATTCCTTCATCTGCAAAGCTAAAATACGCTTTTTCAGTAATTATTAAATGGTCTAACAACTTAATATCTAATGTTTCTCCAGCTTTCTTTATTTTACTGGTAAGTTCAATATCTGATTGACTTGGTGATAATTTTCCTGAAGGATGATTATGACAAACAATAATTCCCACGGCAGAAAGTTCTAAACTCCTTTTATACAGTAAACGTACGTCAACCAGTGTAGCTGTAAATCCGCCTTTACTCAACTGATGCTTCGCCAACACTTTATTAGAATTATTAAGGTATAATATCCAAAATTCTTCATGCTGTAAATCGCCTATTAGTGGCTGTATTATATTGAATACATCTTTAGAGCTACTAATTTTAGATATGCTTGCCTTATGTTCAAATTGTCTTCTTTTACCAAACTCTAAAGCTGTTACTATCGATATTGCCTTTGCCTCTCCTATTCCTTTAAATTTCATCAACTCTTCTACCGATAGTTTTGCCAATTCATTTAAGTCGTTATTTACAGATAACAATATTCTTTTTGATAAGCCAACAGCACTTTCTTCTCTATTTCCTGAACCAATTAAAATAGCTATTAATTCAGCATCAGACAATAACGTTTTTCCTTTAAACATCAATTTTTCTCTAGGTCTATCGTCTAACGCCCATGATTTAATTGAAATTTTTTTCATTGCATTTTTTTAATGTTCTATAAATATAATTCATTTTTTGCACAACCAAAAGAAGCACAGTATCTTTGCACCCTATCTTTTTTTAATTTAAAATATGAAGATTATTATAGCCGGGGCTGGAGACGTTGGTTTTCATTTGGCTAAACTCCTTTCTTACGAAGCACAAGATACCTATGTAATAGATCTTGATGGCGAAAAACTAGATTATTTAAACAATCATTTAGATGTTATTACCAAAAAAGGGGACGCTACCTCTATAAAACTTTTAAAAGAAATAGGTATAAGTTCAGCCGATTTATTGCTAGCTGTAACAGAAAGCCCAAACACTAACTTTACTATTTCTGTAATTGGTAAAGCCTTAGGAGTAAAAAAAACAATTGCTAGAATTAGTAACCCTGAGTTTTTGAAGAATCCCTGTATTAACTTTAAGGAATACGGAGTAGATTTTATGATTTCACCAGAAGAATTAGCTGCTGAAGAAATTAAATTATTACTCAACCAATCTTCTTTTAACGATACTGTTGCTTTTGAAAATGGTGTTTTTAACATCATGGGAACAACTCTAGGTTATAAGTCACCTATTTTAGATCTTACTGTAAAAGAGGCAAAAGACAAATATAGTTTGGTAGACTTTATTACTATTGCTATCAAACGAGAAGGTACATCACAAACAATTATTCCGCGTGGTGATACTGAATATAAAATTAATGACCAAGTATATTTTTCTGTTCCTAAATACAGTATTGATAAGTTATATCCTATTATTGGAAAAGAACATATAGATATTAAAAATGTGATGATTTTAGGAGGTAGTCGGGTTGGACGAAAAACTGCCAGAAAACTTTGTAAAGATAACTTTAAAGTCAAATTAATCGAAAAGGATAAAGACAAAGCTATGCAACTTGCCGAGGATCTTCGTAATACCTTGGTTATTTACGGTGATGGTAGAGACTTAGAATTGTTAGAAGAAGAAAGCATTAGAGAAATGGATGCCTTTGTTGCTGTTACTGGAGATTCTGAAACCAACATTATGTCTTGTTTGGTTGCCAAATCAAAAGGAGTCAAAAAAACAGTTGCCTTAGTTGAAAACATGGATTACATCAACATTTCTCAAACTATAGGAATAGATACCTTAATTAATAAAAAATTAATTGCTGCGAGTAATATTTTCCGTCACATTCGTAAAGGAGAAATTGTAGCTTTAGCTAATTTACATAATGTTGACGCAGAAGTTTTTGAATTTGAAGTACAACCTAATGCAAAAGTTACCAAAAAAATAATCAAAGAATTACGTTTTCCTAGAGAGGCTATTATTGGTGGAGTTATTAGAAATGGAGAAGCTTTAATGTCTTTTGGAGATTTTCAATTACAAAGTGGTGACAAAGCCATTGTATTTTGTTTACCAGAAGCAATAACAACTGTAGAAGATTTATTCAATAATGGAAAATCTTAATCTTAAACTAGTTTATCGTTTTTTAGGAATAACCGCCATCTTAAATGGATTGTTCATGCTATTCGCTTTACCTATAAGCATATATCATGATGAAGTGGCTAAGTTTGGTATTGTAAATGCTGGAATCATTACCGTTACTATTGGAGCTTTACTTTACTTCTTTAACACCCCTGATAATAACAATATTCACAAAAAAGAAGGATATCTTATTGTTACCTTAGGATGGCTAACCCTGTCATTTACAGGAATGTTACCCTACCTTCTTTCAGGAAGTATTCCTAATGTTACCAATGCCTTTTTTGAAACTATTTCCGGGTATTCTACTACTGGTTCTTCTATTTTAACAGATATCGAATCTATGCCTAAAGGAATTTTGTTTTGGCGTAGTTGTACCCACTGGATTGGTGGTATGGGAATTATTGTACTCACCATTGCTATCTTACCTCTATTAGGTATTGGAGGAATGCAGCTATTCATGGCAGAGGCTCCAGGACCTTCAGCAGATAAACTACATCCAAGAATTACAGACACTGCGAAACGTTTATGGTTAATTTATGTTTTATTAACCGCTGTTGAATTCCTCTTATTAAAAGTAGCAGGAATGACTTGGTTTGATGCCATTAATCATGCTATGGCAACAGTAAGTACTGGTGGCTTTTCTACTAAAAATGCAAGTATAGCTCACTGGAATGGAACCCCACTTGTTCAGTATATAATTATAATTTTTATGTTTATTGCGGGTACTAATTTTGTACTCACCTACTTCGCCTTAAAAGGAAAAGTAAGAAAAGTAGTACAGAGTGAGGAGTTTAAATATTATTTCATTGGTATAATTGGTATTTCAGCCATTGTTGCGCTAATGATTATCTTCTTTAAAGATCCAGCTTTACAAACGTCAATACAACACCCAAAAGTATGGGGTGAAGTAGAAAGTGCTATACGACATTCTTTATTTTCAGTAATCTCAGTAGTTACTACTACAGGTTTTGTTAGTGCAGATTTTACCATGTGGAGCTTTTTTGTGACTGCTATATTTTTCTCTTTATTTTTCTTAGGTGGTTCAGCAGGTTCTACTTCTGGAGGTGTAAAAGTTGTTCGTCACATTATCATGCTTAAAAACAGTTTTTTAGAATTTAAAAAATCGTTACACCCAAATGCTATTATACCTGTACGCTATGATGGTAAAGCAGTAAGTCAAAATATCGTATTCAACATCCTTTCTTTCTTTGTACTATACATGTTAATCTTTATTTTGGGTACTGTAGTATTAGCTCTTTTCGGTTTAGACTTACCTTCAGCTTTAGGAGCTTGTGCTTCTTCATTAGGAAACATTGGTCCTGCAATTGGTACTGTTAGTCCTGTAAATAACTTTAATCATTTATCTGCTGGTGCAAAATGGTTTTGTTCTTTTTTAATGTTAATTGGTCGTTTAGAACTATTTACCGTTTTAATTTTATTAACTCCTTTCTTTTGGAGAAAAAATTAATTAGTACTCGTAAAGAAGTTAATTCCTTAAAAAGTATTTTTCGCTAAAAAGAACTTTATTTTTTATACCCATAATTGAGGCACTCAAGCCTCAATGAAGTACGCCTATACAATAAAAAAAACATGACGTCCCCCCTGTTTGTACATTGGGTCTGGAAAATTTAGTATACAAAAAACACATCACAACACCATATAAAACACTATAAATAAGTATTTTATATTAGAGTGTTTTGTTTTTTTTACTAAATTGTAGAAAAATATTAACTACTAAACTTTATTATTTATGGATCCATTTATAGGAGAGATCGTCATGTTCGGAGGAAACTTCGCCCCAAGAGGTTGGGCATTTTGTGATGGTCAATTATTATCAATTGCACAAAACACAGCTTTATTTTCAATTTTAGGAACCACTTATGGTGGAGACGGAAGAACTACTTTCGCTTTACCCGATTTAAGAGGTAGAGCACCTATTGGTCCAAGACAAGGACCAGGTTTATCTGATTATAGATTAGGTCAAAGAGGAGGAGCAGAAACAGTTACCTTAAACGTAACTCAAATACCAAGTCATAATCATGCAACTCAAAACAATTCTGCTGCAGATCAACACATTCAATTAAGTACAGACGCTGGTATTCGTAGTACACCTCAAGCTGGAGATGTTCCTTCAAGCGCGAGTTTTGGGTCTGGTATTGGTGCAACACCTGTAAATGCTTATGGACCTGCTAACAATGCTGTTAATGGGCAAGTCATTAGTGCCAACGCTGGTTTAAACATACTTAACACTGGAGGTAATCAATCACATACCAATGTACAACCGTATTTAGCAATTAATTACATTATTGCTTTAGTGGGAATTTTTCCTTCTAGAAATTAACTTAGTTACTACAATTTATTTATAAAGCAGAGATAAAACTCTGGTGAAAAATCATTAGAGTTTTATCTATAAAACAGCTTTCATTAATTGTATTTCTTTTTTATCTGAAAGTAAAATAACTAAGATTTAACATTAACTAACCAAACATATACTAAATACAATGAGACATTATTACTTCAAATTCTTATTGAATACACTTGTTTATTTTTTGATTTTTCTTACTAATAAACAATTAAATGCTCAGACTCCTAGCACTATGCAATTTGGTTCATCAACAGTAGTCTTAGCAACTGGCACAAATCCTAGCGCAGATCAATCAGCTAGTTCTTTATTAAACAACTTTGATATATCTGGCACATCAAATGGAAATATTACTCTTGCTTTTGCTACAAGTGGAAACCAAGTTGGTACTGACGCAATCGGCGGAGCTACAGATGCTGTATTAGCTTGGGCTGGAAATGGTGGTTCAGCAGTATCTTCAGCTACATTATCAACGGATAGTGGTGGGGAAATAGGTATAACATCAATGCAATTTGCTTACCAGCAATCTATAGGTGGCAGTACTCTTGATTTTACATTCACTGGTAAAAAAGATGGTGCAATAGTTGGCACACTTGTCTTAGTATTACCTGCTCATAACTCTGCAATTAATATAGATCTCTCCTCTCCAACAACTGGTTCATTTTCAGATATTGACGAAATAGTTATCACACCTGCTATTCAAATTTTTGGAGGCTTTTCTATAGATGACATGGTAGTTACATCTGCTTTTTCTAATACTGCTCCAGTAATAGGAGGAACATCGGCTGGTCAAAATGTAAATGACAACAGTACAATTTCTCCTTTTTCTAGCATTACAACTACTGATGCTGATGGAGATAACTTATCAGCAACTATTACTTTAGATAATAATGCAAAAGGTGTGTTAACAGGTACAGGGCTTTCCGGTTCTGGTCCTTACACCATAGCAAGCACTACTCCTGCTGACTTACAAGCAAAGCTAAGAGCTTTATCCTTTAACCCAACAGACAACAGAACAGCCACTACAGAAACTACTACTTTTACAGTAGTTGTAGATGACGGTACGACTAATGATACAGATAATACAACCACTGTTATATCAAGTGCGGTTGCTCCTACTGTTTCTAGCGTTAGTGTACCCGCCAATGCTACTTATATTACTGGGCAAAATTTAGATTTTACCGTAAACTTTGATGAAAATGTAACTGTAAATACTACAGGAGGAATACCTCAAATAGCTATTACTATTGGTGCTATCACACGTCAAGCAACCTATATTAGCGGTAGTGGAACAAGTGCTTTAGTTTTTAGACATACGGTTCTTTCAGGTGACCTAGATACTGACGGTATTGCTGTTGGTGCTTTAGCTGCAAATGGTAGTACTTTAAAAGATTCAGGAGGAAAAGATGCAACCTTAACTTTAAACAGTGTGGGATCTACAACAGCGGTTTTAGTAGATGCTGCTGCTCCAACTGTAACAAGTGTTAGTGTTCCAACAAACGGTAACTACCTTACAAGCCAAAACTTAGATTTTACTGTAAACTTTGATGAGAATATAACTGTAAATACTACAGGTGGAACTCCTCAAATAGCTATTACTATTGGAGCTACTACGCGTCAAGCAGTTTACCAAAGTGGAAGTGGAACAAGTGCCTTACTTTTTAGATATACCGTACAATCTGGTGATTCAGATACTGACGGTATAGCTGTTGGTACATTAGCTGCAAATGGAGGAACGTTAAAAGATGCTGCTTCTAACGATGCCGTTTTAACATTAAACAGTATAGGTAGTACCACCAATGTTTTAGTGGGTATAGAAACCGTTACTTGGTCTGGATCTACTGATAACGATTGGAATACAGCTTCTAACTGGAGTCCTAGTGTAGTTCCTCCCACGAATTCAGATGTCATTATCCCTTCTGGATTAACAAACTATCCTACAGTCTCATCAGCGGTTACTTTTAATTCATTAACAATTAATAGTGGTGCCTCTTTTATACCACAAAGTACTGTTACAGGTACTGTTACTTACAAAAGGGACTTAGCCACCACTAACTGGTATTTGGTATCATCTCCTGTTTCAGGTGAAACTATAGAGGATATCATTGCTAACCATACACTAGCCTCTGGAACAGGTGGTAATTTAGGGTTAGCTCCTTATAGCAATATTACTGGACCAGCATGGTTGTATGCTCAAAGTGGTAGTACGGGAACTTTAACTAATGGGAAAGGATATTCTATCAAATTAGCTACTCCTGGAACAGTTTCATTCATAGGTACAGCAAATGTGGCTAATGTTAGTAGAGCAATTACTACAGGCAGTAGAACTAATTACAATCTGATAGGAAACCCGTATACATCATATATTAACTCTGCTAGTTTTACAGCCGCAAACTCAGCTTTGCTTACTGAGGAAACTATTTGGCTTTGGAGCGGTACCCAATACATAACCAAAAACGCTGCAGATCCAATTGAAATTGCTCCAGGTCAAGGTTTTTTTGTAGAAGCTGCAGCAAACAATAATGTTATTTTCGCTTTCGCTAATCAAAGTCATCAAGGTTCAGATACTTTTATGAAACAAGTACCTCATACTTCTATCGAATTATCTGTTGAAAATGATAAAAGCAAAAGAACCACAAAATTATTTTATGTTTCAGGAAAAACTACAGGTTATGACAGAGGTTATGATTCTAAAATGTTTGGAGAAGATTCTTCTAATTTAGCAGTATTTACAGAATTACTTAATGAAAATCAAGGTAAACACTTAGCTATTCAAACACTACCAAATACTGATTATGAAAACATGATTGTTCCTGTTGGTTTAAAAGCAGAAAATGGTGAAACAATAACTTTCTCTATCAATACTAAAAATCTACCATCCAACCTTAAAGTATACTTAGAAGATAAAACGAATAATACCTTTACTAATTTATCCGAAGAAAATTACACAATAACACTTAAGAGTAATACTGACGGTATAGGACAATTCTATTTACATACTAGTTCTAAAAATCCTCAAGGTAACATTATAGAACCATCATTAGAAAACATTAGTATTTATAGTTCTTCTAACAATGAAATTACCATTGAAGGACTACATGCAAAAGCTACGGTTACTATATACTCAGTTTTAGGTAAAGAAATGTTAACCCAACATATAACATCTAATGGTATTAGTAAAATAAGTTTACCTAACATCTCAAAAGGAGTATATATTGTTAAGTTAGATTCTGATTTCGGAAAGGTATCTGAAAAAATCATTTTAAAATAATTAAGGTCTCTTAAACAGAATTATTATGAAAAAACATACTAAAAACACGGATACAAATTCTAAAAATATTACCCGTAAAGAGGCTATAAAAAAAATAGGAGGTTACGGTAAATATGCAGCGTTAACTGCTTTAGGAACGTACATGATTTTAAATCCTAAAAAAGCTCAAGCACAAAGTCCAGAAGATCCTGGAGACGAATTTTAAAAGAACTACTAAATATAACTAACTTATAAAACCTCGATATAATCGAGGTTTTATTATTTTTACATCGTATGATTATAAAACAACTCGAAAATAAAAGTGTTATTTGGTTTCAAGATACTAATGAGTATATTGTTGTTGACCCGTTGGTTGCTGAAATATTATCGTTACTACACAACAAAATTGACAAACTACAAATAACCACCCAAATATTTAATCAAATTAACATTCCTTATCAACAAGCAGTAAACCTTGTTTCTGATATTGAAACCTTGCTTACCTCATCTCAGAAAGAATCACTAGAAGAACAAAAACCTGTAGATAAACCCAACACCTTTGAAGTAATTAAATACTACTTAATAAACGGTCTTATTTTCAAAGTTGATTACGCGACTAATGTAGAAGCTTCATTAGTACATCCCAAATTTGTTCATTTAGAAACTCAAAACCCTGCAACAATTCATCACCAATTTGAAGTATTTAGTAATGATACATTTATTTCTTTTACTGTGGACAACGCCTTAATTGGAACATGGAGTTTAAAAGAAGTCCATTATTTTCAAGGGAAATTTTCGATGGAGTTAGTGCAAAAAATCCATTATAAAAAAGAAGAACAATGGATGGGAGTTTTCCATGCTTCGGCAGTTAGTGATGGAAATAATGCAGCTTTATTTTTAGGTGATTCGGGCAATGGAAAAAGTACTTCTTTAGCATTATTACAAGCCAATGGTTTTACCTGTTTAGCTGATGATTTTGTTCCTATCGATGCTATCGAAAAAAATATTCATAGCTTCCCTGCTGCAATTTCAATAAAGAAAAAAAGTCTAGAAACCTTACTCCCCTTGTATCCAAGCCTAGAAACAGCTAAAGAGTATAACTTTGAAAACTTGAACAAAATAATTCGGTTTTTACCTCCAAACACCAACAATTTTACTCAAAAACTACCTTGTAAAGCTTTAGTTTTTATAAAGTATGAGCCAAATTCAGAAATACAAATTGATAAAATATCTAAGCTGTATGCTTTCGAACAACTTGTTCCCGACTCTTGGCTATCACCAATTCCTAAAAATGCTGACATATTTTTAAACTGGTTTGAAAAACTCCCTTGCTATCAACTTACGTATTCTAATAATCAGGAAATGGTTTCAACTGTGAAAAAAATCTTTACTGATGAATTATAAAGAAACGTTGTTATTTGTTGCAAAGTGTTTGACTATTACTCTCGAAAAAACGAATCGAAATTTAGTTGAAGATAAAATTAAATCGGGGTTAGTTAACTGGGATGATGTAGTAAAGATAAGTACTGCTCACTATGTTTTTCCTGCATTATACTGCAACTTAGAACGCGTAAACTTTTTACATTACCTACCTGCAGATTTAGTCGAGTATATGAAACATATTACCGACTTAAACAGAGAACGAAATCAACAAATTATAAAAGAAGCTAAAGAAATTAATGATCTTTTACTTTCGAATAATATTACTCCTATTTTTTTAAAAGGAACTGGTAATTTATTGGAAGGACTATACGAAGACATAGCTGAAAGAATGGTAGGAGATATTGATTTTTTAGTTCATAAGAATCATCTTAAAACCACTTTTAATATCCTAAAAAAACATGGATATATTAATAAAATTTCTGAGCTTTTTGATGATCATAGACATATACCAAGAATTACACACCCTGAAAAAATAGCTGCTGTTGAAATTCATAAAAATATGTTACGAAAAGAAAAGGCTAAATTTTTCGACTACAAAACCATTAAAGACTCTCTATTAATAACCAATAACATTGCTGTTTTATCAATTGAAAATCAAATCAAACTAACTGTCTTTTCTAAATTGATTAATGATAACGCATATTTTTTTAAAAGCATCAACTTAAGAGGAACTTATGATGTTTTTCTTTTAGGAAACAAACTAAAATCTGAAACTAAAATTACTGACACAAACCTATCTAAAGAATTAAGTGCTGGTTTAGATTTATACAGTTTCATTTTATCTAAACCTCTAAATCTACAATATGCTTCAAACAATAAAAGTCAGCGATACACAAAAGATTGTTTACAAAACTTAACACCAAGTAGATACAACAAAGTCAAGAAAAGACTCTTAACTTTCTATTTAAAGTTTTTCTCAAGACTTCAAATTTTGGTCAAAGCCTTGTTTAACAAATCTTATTTCAAATTTGTTTTTTCGAGAGCAACAGATATTAACTGGTATAAAAGAAAACTAGGTCTTAAACCAAACCCTTAATCTCTTCAAAATCCAAACCTCCATAATTACCAGAGCTCATTAACAATAAAGCAGTATTCTCAAGGTTTTGACTAAATAGAAACTCTTTAAATTCTTGAGGATTCGTATAAATAACCAAATCATCTCGCTCAAAAGCGTTGGCAATTTGTCCTTCTGAAACTTCTTCTAATTGCTTTATCTTAACAGCATGTGGAGAATAAAACACCACTGCTTTGTCAGCTTTATCTAATGCTCCTTTATACTCCGATAAAAATTCAGCATTTAAGCTAGAATAGGTATGCAATTCTAAACAAGCTAACAAAGTTCTGTTTGAATACTGGTTTTTAACCGCAGCTGTAGTGGCTGCAACTTTAGATGGTGAATGTGCAAAATCTTTAAACACAACTGTTGAAGAATTCTCTGCTATTTTTTCTAATCGTTTGCTTGCTCCTTTAAAACTTGCTATGGCCTCATAAAATTCGTCTTCATCAATTCCCATGTGTTGACAAATCCACTTCGCTCCTGCTAAATTTTGTAAATTATGATCTCCAAAAATTTCTAATGGTAAATCTCCTTCAGGAGTTTCTAAATAAGTTGTCCCATTATCAATAAAATAATCAGGAGTTGAATATGGATATTTTTTTATTGGATGGTTTGAACTTTCAACTACTTCTTTTAAAACCTCATCTTCCTCATTGTACACCATAATTCCTCCATTCGTTAAAGAGTCTGTAAAAACTGAAAACTGTTCTACATAATTCTCAAACGTTGGAAACACATTGATATGATCCCATGCTATTCCACTTAACAACGCTATGTTAGGTTTGTATAAATGAAACTTTGGGCGCATATCTATCGGTGAACTCAAATACTCATCACCCTCCAGTACAATAAATTCATTTTTCTCTGTCAAATGTACCATTGTATCAAAACCTTCCAATTGTGCTCCCACCATATAATCTACTTCTCTATCATGGTAATTTAACACATGTAAAATCATAGAAGTTATGGTTGTTTTTCCATGTGAACCTCCAATAACAACTCTAGTTTTATCTTTAGATTGCTCATATAAAAATTCTGGATACGAATAAATCTTCACTCCTAATTCTTGAGCTTTTAACAACTCAGGGTTGTCTTTCTTAGCATGCATTCCTAAAATTATAGCATCTAAATCGGTAGTGATTTTTTCAGGAAACCAACCAAACGTTTCTGGCAATAGTCCTCTATTTGCTAAACGAGTTTTAGACGGATCGTGTATTGTATCATCGCTTCCCGTTATTTGGTATCCTTTTTGTTGTAGAGCAATGGCTAAATTATGCATTGCACTACCCCCAATGGCTATAAAATGAATTCTCATATATAAGTTATGTAGTGTATAAAAACCCAAAAATACAAAACCAAGTAAGAATTTTAAGTATCTTTAAATCTAAACTCATTGAAAAGTTATATACACTCACTCAAATGCTACTATTACAAACTTTAACTTGTAATAAATTGTCTTTTTTAGGTGTTTTGTATAGATAAATGAATAATCACGTTATGAAAAAATTGACTTCTATTTTGCTAATGATTTTATTTTCAACCTTAGTAAGCGCTCAAGAAAATTATAAAAATTTATGGGATAAAGTCCATCAGTTTGAACTAGACAACTTACCTAAATCAGCTTTAAAAGTAGTAAACACTATTTATGAAAAGGCTGAAAAAAGTAACAATTCTCCTCAAATTATAAAATCATTGTTTTATAAGAGTAAATATTCTTTGACATTAGAAGAAGATGCTCAATTGAAAATTATCAATCAATTTAAGCAACACATTAATAAAAGTAGCTTCCCTACTAAAAATATGCTCGAAAATATTTTAGCCAATTTATATTGGCAATATTTTAATGAGAATAGATGGAAATTTTACAACCGCACACAAACAGAACAAAAAGTTGATGAAAACGATTTCAGAACATGGGATTTAGATACGCTGTTTACTGAAATTCATTGCCGTTATCAAAATTCTTTAGAAAGTGAAACTCTACTTCAAAAAGTAGATATCAACGAGTTTAAAGATATCATTCAAATAGTTAAAGACTCTAAAAAGTACCGTCCTACTCTATTTGATTTTTTAGCTCATAATGCTTTAGAATTTTATAAGAGCTCGGAAATTAGCATCACAAAACCAGCTTATCAGTTTAAAATTGATGAAGTAAAATATATAAGCGATGTACAGACATTTTCGAAATTAAACCTTGCTACAAAAGACGATTTATCTTTACAATTTAATGCTTTGAAAATTTATCAAAGCTTATTGTCTTTTCATTTAAAAGGTAGTAATCTAGATGCATTGGCAGATACAGATATTCAGCGATTACAATTTGTAAATCAACATGCAACTTTTAACAATAAGCAAGAATTCTTGCTACAAACCTTAACAACATCAGTCAACCATTATAAAAACAAAAATGTTGGCGGATTGTACCGTTATGAAATTGCCAGAATTTATAATCAACAGGCAGCCTCATACCAAGCTAATAAAAATGAAGAAATTCGTTTTAAAAATAAAGAAGCATTAGAAATATGCAATCAGGTAATTGAACGATTTCCTGAAAGTTTAGGCGCTAAAAAATGTGAAACTTTAAAACAACTAATCACAATAGAAGCATTGAGTCTTCTTTCAGAAAAATTCGTCCCGACAAATACGCCTTCAAGAATATTAGTTACTTATAACAACATTCATAAACTAAACTTTAATGCTTATAAAATTACTCCAAAGCAGTTAGAAGAGCTTCAAAAAATTTATAAAGACGAAGAGAAAATCAACTTTATAAAAAAACTACAAAAAACTGCTTCTTGGAATAGTGCTTTACGAAACGAAAAAGATTATTTACAACATACGACTGAAGTTGTTGTTCCAAAATTAACTCAAGGAAATTATTTAATCGTAGCTCATAAAAATACTACTTTTAATACTTCTGACCTATACGCTACCGCCAACTTACAAGTAACCAATCTAGTATTGGTTGAAAACAACAATAACGGTATCAGAACCTATCAAGTGGTAGATAGAAACACAGGAAAACCAATTAAAAACGCTGAATTATTATTACAAAACAAGCAACGTAGACACGGAAAATCAATTCATAAAAAATTAACAGCCGATAAAAATGGTTTTGCTAGTTATAAAAGTAATGACAACTTTAGCAATGTATATATTACGGTAACTACAAAAGATGATTCTGCTATTTTTGGGAATTATTACCTATACAAATACCACGAAACATCTAATATTGATGAAGAGGAGGATGATATAAATATCAAACCTTTTATTTTTACGGATAGAAGCATTTATCGTCCAGGTCAAACGGTATATTTTAAAGCTATTTTTATTCAGCAAAAAGGAGAAGCTACAAAACCATTTGCCAATGAATATGTACAAATCACATTAAACGATGTGAATGATCAAGAAGTAAAAACATTAGATCTTAAATTAAATGAATTTGGTGCTGCTTCTGGTGAATTTATATTGCCAAATAATGGATTAGCTGGTGAATATTCTTTTTCTATTGATGAAAGCGAAAAACGAGAAAGTAAATTTTACGATAATGCAGATTTTTATTTTACCCAAGAAGATTATATTACTCCTATTTCAGTTGAAGAATATAAACGTCCTAAGTTTAAAACTGAGCTTAAACCTATCACTAAAACTTATAAGGTAAACGACAGCATTACTGTTCACGGATTTGCCAAAGCCTTTTCTGGAGCAAACATTACCGATTCTAAAGTAGTATATCGAGTACACCGTAAAGTACAATATCCTATTTGGTGGTATTGGCGTAGACCTCAATTTACTTCAGAAGCACAAGAAATTACACATGGAGAGTTAACAACTGATGCAGAAGGAAATTTTTCCATCACATTCAAAGCACTTCCAGACGAAAGTGTAGACAAAGAAAATCTTCCTGTTTTTGAATATGAAATCACTGCTGATGTTACCGATATTAATGGAGAAACTCGTTCTGCTACTTCCATTGTTAAAGTTGGATATCACTCATTGCTTGCTTCAATAGTAGCTCCTTCAACAATAGATAAATCAGATAAGGAAACTACCATTGAAATCTCAAGTAAAAATTTGAATGGAGAGTTTGTTTCTGTGGAAGGGAGTCTTAAAATATATAAACTACAAGCTCCTAAAAACCCGTTACGTAGCAGACCATGGAGTACTCCTGATTATCAAGATATTTCGGAAGTTGAATTCAGAAAATTGTTTCCACACGATGCTTATACCAAAGAAGAAGAAAATCCTGAAACTTGGGAACAAGGAACATTGGTTTTTGAACAGAATTTTGATACTCAAAAATCAAAAAAAATTATTCTTACAAACTATAAGAAATGGACATCTGGAAACTATATTATTGTAGTAAACTCCAAAGATAAATTTGGGCAGGAAGTTTCAGACAAAGCTCGTTTTGTATTAACGAATAGTACTAAGAAAAGTGTAGCCGATAACCAATTATTTGTTTATAACACCAATAAAACAGCTTACAAACTAAACGATATTGTCGAATTACAAATTGGTTCTGCCTCAAAAGATGTAACTGTTATAGTTCAAATAGAAAAGAACCATGAAATTGTAAAAACGAAGCTTATTCACTTGAATAATAGTCTTAAAACAATCAAAATCCCAGTTACCAAAGAAGACATTGGCGGATTTGCTATCAAATATTACTTTGTAAACTACAATAGCTTTGTAAATGGAACTATTCCTATTTCAGTATCTGATCAACAAGAAACAATTACTATTGAAACGACTACTTTTAGAGATAAATTACAACCCGGAGCTGAGGAAACATGGAGCTTTACCATAAAAAATGATAAAAACAACAAAGTCGCTGCAGAAGTATTGGCTAGTATGTACGATGCTTCTTTAGATGAATTCAAAGCACATAATTGGCAATTCAATCCAATTACAACTTCAACCTATTATTCTTACGGCAGCAGTGCAAATGCTTACCAAAGTTTTGGCAATGAGCATTTCAGGGTTTTTAATAGAAACTACCCTAATAGTTATTATCCAACACAACAATACGATCGCTTAAATTGGTTTGGATTTAGCTTTAATAATCATCGTTGGGTTCAAAAACGTTTTGCTCAACGACTCGCAGAAACTCAAAAAAGCACAAGGAAAGATTATGATAAAATTATAACAGGAACTGTTCAAGACGAAACAGGGCCTCTTCCTGGTGTTAATGTACAAGTTAAAGGAACATCCTTTGGAACTGAAACCGATTTTGACGGAAAATATTCTATTAAAGTTAAAAATGGTGATGTTCTCGTTTTCAGTTTTGTTGGAATGAAAACAGAAGAGCGACAGTTAAATGAATCTTCAATAGTAATTCTTACTTCAGACAACTTATTAGAAGAAGTGGTTACTATGGCTTACGGAACAACAAATGATCAGCCTTATGCTGCTCTAAAAGGTAAAGTAGCAGGTGTTGAAATAGTAGAAAGTCAAGAAGAAGCTGATGGCATCGTCAGAATTAGAGGAAACGCTTCTTCAAATGGAAAAAACACTCCTATCTACATCGTAGACGGAAAAGTTGTTGATTCCTTCAATATCTCTAGTAACGATATTGTATCTTCTACTGTTTTAAAGGCTAATGAAGCCATTGCTTTATATGGTGAAAAAGCAAAATTTGGTGCTATTGTTATTATTACAAAAGATGGCCAATCAAAAACAGATAACGAATTGGCTAATGTAAAAGCTAGAAAGAATCTTCAAGAAACAGCTTTTTTCTATCCACACTTAATGACAGATAAGAATGGAGATGTAACGTTTAGCTTTACCACTCCTGAATCGTTAACACGATGGAAATTACAATTGCTAGCACATACTAAAGAATTACAATCCGCTACTAAAACATTGACTTCTGTTACCCAAAAAGAGTTAATGGTGATACCGAATGCACCAAGATTTTTAAGAGAAGGCGATCAAATTACTTTCAGTACTAAAATTGCTAACATCTCTGATAAAAACTTAGAAGGTATGGCTCAACTCGTACTAACCAATGCGATTACTGGAAAGGATATTGATTTGCTAGATAATTCATCAAAAAATCAACCTTTTAATGTTGATGCAAATGGAAACACTCAAGTTTCTTGGAACTTAGCTATTCCTGACACCTATCAGGCAATTCAATATAAAGTAATTGCAAAAGCAGGGGATTTTTCTGATGGGGAACAAAACGTGTTGCCAGTGCTATCTAACCGAATGTTGATTACCGAAACGCTGCCTATGTGGATTCGTTCTAATGAAACTAAAACATTCACGTTAGATAAATTAAAAAATAATACTTCTAATTCTTTAAAGAATCACAAACTTACTTTAGAAGTAACTTCAAATCCTGCTTGGTATGCTGTACAAGCTTTACCCTATTTAATGGAATATCCATACGAATGTAGTGAACAAACTTTTGCGCGTTATTATGCAAATACCTTGGCTAATCATATCGCGAATTCAAACCCTAGAATTCAAGAGGTATTCAACGCATGGAAATCTTCTGATGCTTTGTTGAGTAACTTAGAAAAAAATCAAGAATTAAAATCATTGATTATCCAAGAAACTCCTTGGTTACGAGATGCACAATCTGAAACAGAACAAAAGAAACGTATCGCTTTGTTGTTTGATTTAAATAAGATGAAAAACGAACAACAAAAAGCGATCAACAAACTTGCAGAAATGCAATTAAACAATGGTGGATTTCCTTGGTTTAAAGGAAGTGATTATCCAAATGCTTTTATTACGAATCATATTGCTACAGGTTTTGGGCATTTACAAAAACTAGGAGTAACCAATTTTGATAATGCAACTATAGCAATTGTTCAAAAATCAGTTCGTTTTTTAGATCAAGAAATTGAAGAAGTTTACAAAAAGCTTTTAGAAAACGCTGAACGCATTAAGGTTAAAAAAGGACAAAAGAAGTACGAAGAATTCTTACAAGAGAATCATTTAAACTATTTCGTTATTCAGTATTTGTATATGCGTTCTTTTTATAAAAATATTGATATCAACAGTACTACTAAAACTGCTATTGCATATTACAAAACACAAACAGCTAAGTACTGGAAAGATTATAACTTATATGGAAAAGGACAAATAGCCTTGATACAATTTAGAAATAACAACACTGCTATAGCTAATAAAATCATAGCCTCTTTAAAAGAAAACAGTATAACCTCTGAAGAGCTAGGAATGTACTGGAAAGAAAATCAACCTAGCTGGTATTGGTATCAAGCCCCTATTGAAACACAAGCTTTATTAATTGAGGCTTTTTCAGAAATTAAAAACAACACAGAAACGATTGACAACTTAAAAATTTGGTTATTAAAAAATAAACAAACTAATCGTTGGAAAACTACCAAAGCAACTACCGAAGCTGTATATGCTTTATTATTACAAGGAAGCGATTGGATTTCGGTAACCGAAATGGTTGATATAGCAATTGGAGACCAAACTATCAATCCTTCAAAATTAGAAAATACCAAAGTTGAAGCTGGTACAGGCTATTTTAAAACCTCATGGAATGGTTCTGAAATTACTCCTGAAATGAGTAAAGTTAGTATTACTAAAAAAGGAAAAAGTATTGCATGGGGTGGATTGTATTGGCTATATTTTGAAGATTTAGATAAAATTACCTCAGCTAAAACTCCGTTACAGCTTAAGAAAAAACTATTCAAAAAAATAAATACGGATACTGGTAAAGAGTTACAAGAAATTACTAAAGATTCTCATTTAAAAGTAGGTGATTTAATTACTGTTAGAATAGAGCTTCGTTCTGATAGAGATATGGAATTTGTGCATATGAAAGACATGCGAGCAAGTGGTGTTGAACCTACTAACGTGTTATCACAATACAAATGGCAAGATGGTTTAGGTTATTACGAAAGCACTAAAGACGCTGCAACCAACTTCTTTTTTGAACGCTTACCTAAAGGAGTATATATTTTTGAATACGATGTTAGAGTAAATAACTCAGGGAATTTCAGCAACGGAATTACAACTATTCAAAGCATGTATGCTCCAGAATTTAGTAGTCATTCTAAGGGAAAAAGGTTACTAATTAAATAAAATACATATATTAGCACCAGCTTAATATAATTAATTTAGAAATTATGAAAAAAATCTTTTTATTCATTGGTTTTTTAACCCTTTCGTTTTTTACAACAAATGCACAAGAAATTTCTGACAATGCTATTGGTCTTCGTTTAGGAGATAATGATGGTTTTGGTGCCGAAATATCTTACCAACGTAGACTAAGTGATGCTAACCGTTTAGAAATTGACTTGGGTATCAGAAACGGTAACAATTATGATGGATTTAAGGCTACAGGTTTATACCAATGGGTATGGCAATTAGAAAACCGCTTTAACTGGTTCGCTGGTGTTGGAGGTGGTTTAGGTGTTTGGAGTATTGATGATTATACTGTAGGAGGTGTAACTTACAAAGGAGGATCTGAAACATTTGTATTTGCTTCTGGTACAATCGGAATCGAATACAATTTTGATATTCCTTTAATGATTTCATTAGATTTTAGACCTGAAATTGGTTTTAACGATGCTTATGATGGTTTTAACTCTGATTTTGGATTAGGTATCCGTTATCAATTCTAACCCCCTTTAGAATAAAAATAAACAAACCTCCAAAAATTATTTTGGAGGTTTTCTTTTTTACTTTGGTGGATAATTACTCACCATTTTTTTTATAAGCTTTTGATAATATATTCTCCTTTCTTCAGGGGATGTTTTTTCCTTAATTTCACTATTGGCAACTCCCTGCCATATTAATTGATTATTCTTACTTTCTACAAAGTCAACAGTTAACTGCTGATTAATTTTCCTGCTTTCAATAGGAATTCCTCCAGAAATACCAAACCCTACATTTCTTCCTCCGCTTCCTATTCCCAATCCGATAGTGTTCCTGTTTATTGATGGTCGTTCACTAGAAAGAATGTTTATATATATATCTGGATTTTCAGCCAATCGCATCCCCTTAGCTTCCAATGAAGTTGTCAATTCATTAGTAACCCTTTTTACATCCAATTCATTTAATCCTTTACCTGCATCTTCAAAAAAGTTAAATGTTTTATAACTACTAAAGTTCGCTTGACTATCATAGTCATATACTATTTTTGAGGAAGAACATCCTATAAAGACTAGTAAAAAAAGATATTTGTAATATTTCATGAATTAAGTTTTTAATTAATAAACATAAAGAATCATACCTTATAAAAATACAAAAAAAGCCTCGTACAAACGAGGCTTCTCTAAGGTTAGTTAATTGATTTTTATTGAACAGCTTTTAAAGCGTCAATATTTCCATATCCAAACTCAGAATGTTTATTTGGATAAAAATCAGCGGATTCTTTCATTTTTTGTAATACCTGCTCTCTAGACCATGTTGGGTGTTTCGCCCAAATTAAAGTAGCAATACCTGCGGTAGTTGCCGTTGCTACCGATGATCCTCCAACATAATTAGCTTGACCATCATAATAACTTAATACAGGAACTGTATTATCAGTTCCATTCGTTCTTTGCATTTGTACCGTAAAGTCAATTTGAGAACCTGTATGGCACACATCACATTTACTATACTGACCTTCTTTTACTCCTGTTACTGCCACTGTTTCAGACATACTAGCAGGAAAAATAACTCCATACCAAGTTGTAAATGAAGTAGAAGTACCACCAGCAGCTAAAATCATTTTTCCTCTACTATGCGCATACTTAACCGCATCCGAAACACTACCAATACTGAACGGAGACCCTAATGACATCGAAATTACTTTTACATCACTTCGATTCGCTAAGGCTGTTAACGCTTCTACAATCCCTCTCTTTTCGTGATAATCATCTATAACCACATTTTCTACAGCTCTATACGTTACCAAGTTTGCATTATATGCAACACCTACAGGTAAATTATCATTATTTCTTGGTGCAGTAGCTACAGAAGCCATACTTGTTCCATGGCCACATTTATCATTTACACCATCATAATTATCAGACCATGCCCACCATGAGTCAACAAAAGTTCCATATTTCTGTACCATTCTACCAGATGAATATCCATCATTAAAGTATTGATTCATCCATCGCTGTTCTGGAGACAATCCTGAATCTACAATCGCTACCGTTACTCCTGCTCCGCTACTATAATTCCAAGCTTGTGGAATATTATGAGCATCAAAAGACCATGGAACTCTTGCTCCTGGTGTTACTGTACGGTAATCGTTTGTGTTTAATGTAGCTGTACTATATCCGCAACCTGATGCCCCAGAAGAGTCAGATTTAGCTTGTGCTTCTGATTCTAAAAAATTATAAGCAGCAGGTTCAATATAACGCACTCTACTATCTTGTAATAAAGCCTTTATCGTTTCCTTATTCGTTACTTTAACATCAAGGTAATTGATATTCTCATTTACATATACTTCAGAAGTTCCTTTGGCAGATACTGGTTCAAAACTTTTTACCAAAGCTATCAAATCATCCTTAATATTTTCTGCTTCAGCACTTCTTGCAAAATTATTTTTTGAAGTTCCGTAACCAATGGTTAAAATATTCTCTCCATAGTTTATTGCACTCCAAATTGTTTGTACGTCTTGCGACATCCAACTGAAATCTCCTGTTTCTTGTAAAGACTTGTTAATTTTTGCGTTAATTTCTTTTTGGGTAAGTAAATCTTGATCTTGTTTTACTTGAAGGGTTTCGTCATTGTTTGAACATGACATCATAGCTAGCACGACGGCTAGACTCAGAAAGTGTTTTTTCATTTTTGTGAGGGATTAAATTAAATTTTTTATGAATATAACAAAATTTTAACATTTCACTAAGTGTTACCAAAATAAAAACCACAAAAAATTAATTAAAACATTTAACCCCTATAAAAAAAGGAGCTTAAAGCTCCTTTTAACACTATATTTTTTATTTTTTAATTCATCTCTACTCTGCTAGGAGTATCTTTTCCATTAATAATACTTTCTGTTCCTCTTGCAACAGCTTTTACAGTTTCTGTTAACACTTCCATATCTAATGTTTCTGCTTCATCTGTCACTTTATGATAATCTGTATCTATATCAATAGGTGTAGTAGAAAAAGTATGAGATGGCACTCCTAAACGTGCTAATGAAGCATTATCCGATCTTAAAAACAATTGAAACTTCGGATAAGGATCTGGGAATAATTGATATCCAGAGCCTTCTAAATTCTTTTGAATGATTCTACCAAAATCCGATTTATCAAAACCTGTTAACCATGCTGTTTTTGGTCCTGTTTTTGGTTCTTTACCTATCAACTCTAAATTAATTCCAGCAACAAACTTGCTTGCATCGATTCCTTTCCCAAAGTATTCAGAACCTACTAAACCCATTTCTTCTGCAGTAAAACATACAAATAAAATACTACGTTCATTGGTTCCTTTCTTTGCAAAATATTCCGCCAGCGCTAACACTCCAGTTACACCAGAGGCATCATCATTTGCTCCGTTAAAAATTAAATCTCCTTCTCCTTCTTTTTTAGTTCCCAAATGATCATGATGAGCAGAAACGATAACAAATTCATCTTTTTTTGAATTCCCTTCTAGTAAACCAATAACATTACTCATTTTGATGCCCTTATACTCAAAATTTTGACGGTAAGTTGTTAATTCTTTAAATGTTTTTAAACCAATTCGTTTATACTCATTTTCTATATACTGAGTAGCTTTTTCCATGCCTTCAGTTCCAGGTTTTCTACCTTGCATTTCATCTGAAGCCAACGTATACAGGTGTTTTTTTACGGTAGGCAAGTCAATAGTTGCTTCATTTTTCTTTATCTGATTAGTTACTTTTGCTCCATCAGTACTTGCTATATTACTTACTTTTTGAGTTTCTTTACACCCTACTAAAATAGATACACTAGATAATGTTAGTGCGTATATGAGTTTTTTCATTCTTTATTTAATTTAAAGGCTAAATATAGCCAATTAAATTTCTTAATTTTGTTGAAAATTTTAAATAATGGCTTTAACTGATATCCCAAACATAAAACATATCAATTCTAATAATTTTTTCTTACTTGCAGGTCCTTGTGCTATTGAAGGAGAAGATATGGCAATGCGAATTGCTGAAAAAGTAATTGGCATTACTGATAAGTTAGAAATTCCGTATGTATTTAAAGGAAGTTTTAAAAAAGCTAACCGTAGTAGAATAGATAGTTTTACAGGAATTGGTGATGAGAAAGCCCTGAAAATTTTACGTAAGGTTTCTGAAACTTTCAACGTACCTACTGTAACAGACATTCATGAAGTTTCAGATGCTGAAAAAGCAGCTCAATATGTAGATGTGTTACAAATCCCAGCATTTTTAGTACGTCAGACCGATTTAGTAGTTGCTGCAGCAGAAACTGGTAAAGTTGTAAATTTGAAAAAAGGACAATTTATGAGTCCTGAAGCCATGCAACATGCAGTAAAAAAAGTACACGATGCTGGCAATCAAAAAGCGTGGATAACTGATAGAGGAACAATGTTTGGATACCAAGATATGATTGTTGATTTCCGTGGTATTCCTACTATGCGCCAATATGCTCCTACGGTATTAGATGTTACGCATTCACTACAACAACCCAACCAATCAAGTGGAGTTACTGGTGGACGACCAGATATGATTGAAACCATTGCACGCGCTGGTGTCGTTAATAATGTTGATGGTTTATTTATCGAAACACATTTTGATCCTGCTAATGCAAAAAGTGATGGAGCTAATATGTTACACCTTGACTATTTAGAAAGTTTGTTAACTAATTTAGTAGCTATTAGAAAAACCATCAATAATTTATAGGCACAATTTTTGTTTGATTAAGTTGTTTTTACTAATATATGAAACAACTTTTTTTCTTTTTATTTTTATGGAACTGGGCTATATATGCACAAGATTTTTCTTTGGTTAAAGAAAAGACAGCGAACTACCCCAAATTAATCACTGTTGAAAATTTAGCTAAAAGAATAGCTACAGATTTTGACAGCAAAGACCAACAAGTAAAGGCTGCTTTTTATTGGCTAACGCACAATATAAGGTACGACTTAAACGGATATTACAACCCTAAACAAAAAAGAATTTCTTTCAGATACAGAAACGAACAAGAAAGACAAGAAAAACTTCAAGCCATAAAAGATGAAATTGTAAATGAAACCCTATTAACTCGAAAAGCACTTTGTGAAGGATATGCACAAACTTTAGCTAAAGTTTTCTCCATACTGCAAATTGAAAATGAAGTAATTAAAGGGTACGTAAGAAACTCATCTAACGACATTAGCAACCCTAGAAAGAATTCAAATCATGCTTGGAATGCCGTAAAGCTAAATAATAAATGGATCTATATTGATGCTACCTGGGCTGCAGGTATTGTTAATAATGGCAGATGGCAACCTTTGTTTAATAAATATTATTATAACTTTTCAAAGGCTAACAATTTTAAAACTCATTACCCTGAAAGTACTCTTTGGCAACTTAAAATTGGACGAATGAATAAGGACGATTTTTACAATCAACCTATTTATAAGTCCAACTTTTTACAATCGAATTTACAATTAATTTCTCCTAAGAAAGGAGTTCTAGATGGTAACACCCCTATAAAAATTCGTATTAAAAATTTACAACCAAATCAAACCGTTTTTTTAGGATATAGCGGATATCGTTATGCAGTAAAACCTGATAGTGTATCTACAGAAAATAATATAACGACTATCGTAACTACTCCTCCAGAAAATAGTAAACAAGCATTTTTGATTATTGACAAAGAAGTAATGATAGAGTTATTAATTCAGTAGTTATTTCTTCCAAAAACCGTTATGATTGTGTTTTGCTACTTCTTCTATCACTTGTATTAGTATTTTTTCATTAATCTCTTCTAAAGAAGTATAACGAAGTGATTTTACAACGGTTCTTCCTTCTGAAACTAAAAAAGCATCAAAACCTTGTAGAATACCTTTTGCCCAGAAGCCAACATCTACAAATCCTTTTTTATGGGATGCATTAATGTAGCACAATTGCTTCCCATTGATATAATATACCGGTATTTTCCATTTGCATTTTAATTCTAAATTCTGAAAATTACTTTCTATCAATACTTGTAAATGCAGTAAAATAGACTTGAATGGTTCTGGCTGTTTAAGTATATATTCTTCGGCTGGTTTCATTCTTTCAAAAGTACGTTAAAATTTTATTTGTTTGTTTCACAAAATTAAATTTACTTTGCTTTTCAAAGTTCTTTAAAAATGAGTTCAGAAGATTATTTAAAAGACATATCAGAAATTAAAAACCTAATGAATAAATCATCAAGATTTATATCATTAAGCGGTTTGTCTGGTATTTTAGCAGGAATATATGCCCTAATTGGAGCTGCTTACGCATATTGGTTAGTCAACAACAATTCAAACGGTTATTTGATACTTAATGGAAAAATTTTCCAAATGGTCATTTTTGATTTATTATTAGTTGGTTTTTTTAGTATTGCTACCGCTATCTTTTTAACCACAAGAAAAGCTAAAAAAAATGAAGAAAAAATTTGGGATGCCACCACAAGAAGATTGTTATTAAACTTTCTTATCCCTTTAGTTTCTGGGGCTATTTATATCATTATTATTTTAGGACATCAAAAATATGGACAAACTGGTGCTTTAATGTTACTTTTTTACGGGTTGGCGTTAATCAACGCTTCAAAATATACTGTAGGTGATATAAAGTATTTAGGATATACTGAAGTTGTTTTAGGGCTTATTGCCGCTATGCTTCCCGGTTATGTTTTTTGGTTTTGGGTTATAGGATTTGGAGTTATGCATATTGTTTACGGTACAGTCATGTATTTTAAACACGATAGAAAATAAGAATTATTTTCGCACTTTAAAATTTATCTTTTTTGAAAAACATTATTCTAAATATAAATAAAGCTTTTGATCATAGAATTAGACTAGGTATTATGTCTGTTCTTATGGTTAATGAATATGCTGAATTTACTACCCTAAAAGAATTATTAGGTGCTACAGATGGTAATTTGGCAAGCCATACTAAAGCTTTAGAAAAAGTTGAATTTATTAGGATCGAAAAACAATTTATTGGTAGAAAACCCAACACTAGATATTATGCTACTGAGCATGGTAAACAGGAGTTTAAAAAACATATTGACGCTTTAGAAAAACTGATTAAAAATAAATAACAATAATTTTTTTACTATTAAACTTTGAATTTCAAAGTTCTTTTAAAACAACAAACTATGGAAATATCAAACAAACAAAACGGAAGATTCGGAAAGTGGGTAAAAACATCAATCACAGCCAGAATGTTAATGATTGGTTTTTTAATTCTCATCCTTTTAATTCCTTTATCTTTTATTAAAAGCTTAATTGTTGAGCGAATGAATCGACAGCAAGAAGTTGTACAAGAAATCAATCAAAAATGGGGTAAAGAGGTTTTATTATATGGTCCTATTTTAAAAGTTCCTTACAAAACCTATAAAGAGAAGTTTGTTAGAAATCAAAAAACAAAAGAAACTCAAACTGAAATCGAAGAAAAAATCAAGTATGCTTACTTTTTTCCGAAGAAACTAAATATCAAATCATCCATTAATCCTGAAGAAAAAAAGCGTGGTATTTATAAAACTGCTGTGTACAATAGTAAAATAGACATTGATGGAAGTTTTACAACACCTGATTTTAGTGAAAAAGATATTGATGAAAAAGATATTATTTGGAACAAAGCTCGTTTAATTATAAAAACCTCTAACTTAAAGGGAGTAAACAATTTAGTTGAAATAAAACTGAATAAAAACACCTACGCTTTTACTTCTAAATATGAAGATAATGATAGTAATGAAAAAGCCTATTACAACTATTTAAACCTTCATAAATTAGAAAGTAAATTTTTAAATGAAGAAGACCTTCCTAAAAAATCGGATGCAAATTTTAACTTGTCGTTAAGCATCAATGGTAGTAAACAAATCCGTTTTATCCCTATTGGAAAAGAAACATCTGTTCATATAAATTCTGACTGGAAAACAGCTAATTTTATTGGAGAATACCTTCCTTTTAATTCTGATAAAATCTCTGAAAATGGTTTTGATGCAAAATGGAAAATATTAGATATTAACAGACCCTTTTCTCAGCAATCTTTTAACGGGATTCCAGATTTAAAAGAATATGCTTTTGGAGTAAACTTTATGATTCCTGTAGATGAGTATCAAAAAAGTGAACGATCTGCCAAATATGGCTTTTTGGTTATTGGACTTACCTTCTTAATTTTCTTTCTAATTCAAACAATGAGTAAAATATCCATTCATCCCTTTCAATATTTAATGATTGGTGTTGCCTTAACCATGTTTTATACTTTACTCATTTCTATTTCTGAACATAGTAGCTTTTTAAAAGCCTATTTAATTGCTTCGATAGCTGTAGTATTGCTAATTTCTTTGTATTCGAAATCAATTTTAAAAGGGGTCAAATTTCCATTGTTTATTGGAGCTTCACTTACCACATTATATACTTTTATTTTTGTAATTATTCAGCTTGAAAATTATGCACTATTAGTAGGCAGTGTTGGACTATTTATTATTCTTGCTTCAGTGATGTATGCTTCTAGAAAAATAGATTGGCAAAACGGTTAATTAACTATAATAAATAAGCAAACTACCATATTATATGGTAGTTTGCTTAAAAATATAAGTATGAAATTCAATCGAAAACACTTCCTTACCTTTATCTTTTTTCTTTTGCTAGAAATTGTAATAGCTCAAACTTCAGGATTTATAAGACATACTTTTGGTGACTTTTTAGTAGTTATCTTACTTTTTTATTTGGTAAAAGCGTTCTTCAACTTCTCTAACAAAACTATTGGGATTATAGTACTTATTTTTGCTTATGTAGTAGAATTTTTACAGTTAACTTCTCTTTTAGAATTTCTTGGTTTAGAAAACAACCGATTGGCAGTAATCATATTTGGTGCTACTTTTAGTTTTGTTGATTTAGTAGCTTATACCTTAGGAATTGTCACCGTTTTACTTTTAGAAAAATTTTTAACTCGTAAATTATCTTCTAATCTTTCGTAAAATATCTTCTAACCCGTTTAACTTCAATTCGTACACCAGCTCTAACATTGTGCCTAGTTTGCCTTGTGGAAATCCCTTGTTTTTATACCAAACGATATAGTATTCTGGAATTTCAATTAAATAAGTCCCTTTGTATTTACCAAAGGGCATCCTCATATTGGCGGTATCAATTAAAAATTGTTTGTCAGGTATCATTTGAAATAAAAAAAACTGTTTCAAAAATGGTAATTGTCATTTTGAACGAATGTGAAAAATCTATTTTATTTTATTCTTGGATTTAAAAATATAAGATTTCTCCTTTACACTCGAAATGACACTCTTGAAACAGTTTTTATAAAATTATTTGTTATTCTTTTCCGTCTACGTAATCCTGCAAATATGCATAACGTTCGGTTAATGTACCAGTATTTGTTGTCATTTTTGCACGCGCTAAAATTCCGTCTTTATCCTCATTGTAAAATGCTGGAATTACATGCTCTAAAAACATATCTCCAAAGCCTTCACTTGCATCCTTTGGCAACTCACAAGGTAAGTTATCAACCGCCATTACCGTGATAGCCTTATCATCTTTAAAATCAACTTCAGATTCTGTTTCTGGGTTATAACCATAAATAGGGTCTGCGATTGTTGAAGAACGAATAGTTGTGGCTACAGGTCCGTCAATATCACAAGAAATATCCGCTACATATTTTATTCTAAAATCTGGATGTTTTGCATCTTCACGTGTAAATAAATATGGTGCTCCATCACCATAAAAATGTCCTGCCATAAGGAAATCTGTCTCTTTGGCATATGGCATAAAATTACTTTCGTAACCTGTTGGATCTTTATAAAACTCGTACTTATTCCCTACTTTACCATCTTTTCGTTTTGCATATTCCATTACATCAGCCATACAATATACTGGCTCAGTAAATTCAGATGTTAAATACAAGGCGTCACTAACTTCTTTAATCTGTAAATGATCTAAAATTTCTTTCGCTCCTTTAGCTACTTTTCCTGTACCTGTAAGCAAAATTTTAATATTTGGTAATTTAATTTTATCTAACTCAGCTTTTACAGCATCTAAATCTGGTAAAGTTTCAACCTTTGGTAAATTAAACAATCCTTCACGTAAGCCTAAAGCTCTAAAGCCATTGTAAGCCCCTACCAAACCAGCATAACGACCAAAACCAATTAAACGTGCACCATTTTCTTTAACAATAGTTTCATGATCGAACATCTCGATATTCTTCGCTAGCATCGCTTTTAACAGCTTACGGTTGTACGGTTGCTTTTTTATGGTATGACTAAAGAAAAAATATTTCTTATTTGGAATTAAGTTATCTACAGGAACTTCTTTTACTCCTAATAACACATCACAATCAGAAATATCGTTGGTCACTTCAAATCCTGCATTTTTATATGCTTCGTCTGAAAAAACTCGGATATCAGAACTTTCTACCACTATTTCTGCTTGCGGAAATTGCTTTTTAAATTCTTGCAACTTTTCAGGTGAAAACACAACTCTTCTGTCTGGTGGATTTTTACGTTCTTTAATGATTCCGAATTTCATTCTTTATTTGTATTAAAATTAAACAATTTTACATATAATGTTATATCTTATAACAATCATGGCGAAAATACTCGTTTTAAAATGATTGTACAAATAGTATTTTTTTATATTTGCATTCTCTTATTTTGCGTTAGGGATTGAACGATTTGTTTGAGCTCTCCCGATACTTCGGGAAGCGAGTAGTGAAAGCCCGCCCGAACGCCCTAAAAATTGGTATATTTTTTGTAATAAATAAGTAATTCTTTGACATACTGGGGACGACTGGTTTTGACAGCAAGACGAGTGAAAATGTAAGCATACCGAGGAGTGAAATGATAACTCGTTAAACTTATTTCAACTTTATAAACGGCGAAGATAACTACGCTTTAGCTGCTTAATCTGAATTAATAGTAAGATAGAGCCTTGGCGCACTAGGTGCGCAAGCTGAATGTCCACGAAAAGCCTTGGTTTACGGCGTTTCTTTTATGGGCATCGTAAAAGTAAACATAGAAAACTTAGCACTTCGATAAGTTTTCGAAACTAAAGAAGATAAGTTAAAATTGGGCTGTTTTTGGTCAGGTTTTAATCGAAAATTAAACAAAAACTAAGTATGTAGAAAGCCTTTGAGCTGCTTGTTTGGACCCGAGTTCGATTCTCGGCGTCTCCACTATTAAAAATCCCAATCAAATATCTCTATATTTGGTTGGGATTTTTTATTTAATCTACAGTAGAGAACCATACATTTTTTTCTAAACCTATGATTGAATTAAAATCTATCATCGTTACTTTTGTTGCTTTTATTATAGCAACTGGTATAACTGGCTTTTTAAAAAACAAGCGAAACGATTATTAATTGTTTTTACAACATATAAAAAACACAACCAAATTGGTTCCGTTTTTTTATTTTATAACAAAACGAACAATAAAAATGAAAAAACATAATATATACTTAATTCACGGGTATACAGCTTCTCCTGATTCTAACTGGTTTCAGAATTTTAAACAGAGTTTAGAAAATGATTTTATTGAAGTTTCTATTTTAGAGATGCCTGATTCTCTAGCCCCAAAGCTTAATGATTGGGTTAGCTATATGGAAAATCATATAAAAGAAATCGATGAGAACACTATTTTTATTGGTCACAGTTTAGGATGTATAAGCATTTTAAACTTTTTAAATAAGTTTAAAACAACTAAAATTAAAGGATTGTTTCTTATTTCTGGGTTTGTTGAATCTTCACCAATACCCGAGCTTATTGAATTTCTAAAACCAAAATTAAACTATAATCACTTAAAAGAAATAACAAAAACTAGAGTTGCAATATCTGCTATTGATGACGACATTATTCCTTATCAATATTCTAAAACTATGGCAGAAAAATTAGATGCTAAGTTTACTCTTCTCAAAAAAGGAAAACACTTTATAGACAGAGATGGTTTTACTAAGTTTCCTTTCCTTGTAAAAGAAATAAGCACGTTAGTGAATCTTAATAAATAGTATTGAAAATAATTCAATCATTTCAACCTACATTAACCTTTATAACAAAAAAAACGCAACCAAATTGGTTGCGTTTTTTTTTATATTATAGTAATCCTATTCTTCTTTAAATAGTTGTTCTTTATAAGCTGCCTTTTGTATTTGCGCTCGCCTAGTAACAGATGGCTTTACATATTGTTTTCTTTCTCTAAGTTCTTGTAAAACTTTTACATTTCTAAACTTACGCTTGTAACGTTTTAAGGCTCTATCTATATTTTCACCTTCTTTTACAACTATTCTTAACATACTATAAGATTTAAATTATTAGACATTCTAAATCATATAAACTAATCCACAGCACCATACACAATACCGCTATGATTTACATGATATTTATTTTAGATTAAAAATTCTATTGAAAACGCTTTATAAAGCAACTGAAGACTAAAGAACTGAAGTATGTCAGAAAAATAGTATAAAGACTCGTAGATTTTCTCCTGAAAAGGATAGAACATTAATATGTTGCAAAGGTAGCTTTTATTTATCGGCTCTACAAGAATTGTGGATAGTAATTATTTTTCATAAAAAAGGCGTTACCTGTTGGTAACGCCTTTTCGTTAAATTGTTTCTCCTAATTCTTTTAACTTAGAAGTATTTTCTGCGAGCATTAACTCGTCTATAATTTTTTGAATGTCTCCATTTACAATATTTGATAAATCGTATAAGGTTAATCCAATTCTGTGATCTGTTACACGTCCTTGCGGATAATTATACGTTCTAATTTTTGCAGAACGGTCACCTGAAGTTACCATCGAACCACGTTTAGCAGCATCAGCTTCCTGCTTCTTCGCCAACTCCATATCGTATAAACGAGAACGTAATACCTTAAACGCTTTCTCTTTGTTTTTATGCTGCGATTTTTGATCTTGACATTGCGCCACTAATCCTGTAGGAATGTGCGTTAAACGTACTGCTGAATAGGTAGTGTTTACCGACTGTCCTCCTGGTCCTGATGAACAGAAGAAATCGATACGTACATCTTTCGGGTTGATTTCTACATCAAACTCTTCTGCTTCTGGAAACACCATACAAGTTGCTGCCGATGTATGCACACGTCCTTGAGTTTCAGTTTGTGGTACACGTTGTACACGATGTACTCCTGCTTCAAACTTTAAGGTTCCATACACATCTTCTCCAGTAACCTCAAACTGAATTTCTTTAAATCCACCATTGGTACCTTCAGAAAAATCTACTGTAGAAACTTTCCACCCTTTACTTTCACAGTACTTGGTGTACATTCTAAACAAATCACCCGCAAAAATACTCGCTTCATCTCCACCAGTACCCGCACGTAATTCTACTACTGCATTTTTTGAATCTTCTGGATCTTTCGGAATTAGTAAAAACTTAATCTCTTCTTCCAATTGTGGAATTCGAGTTTTCGCCTCGTCCATTTCCATCTTAGCCATTTCAACCATTTCTGCATCCGATCCGTCTGCAATAATTTCTTTAGCTTCTTCTATATTGTTTAATAAAGTTTCGTACTCGTTTGCCTTTTTAACAACCTTTCCTAAATCTTTATATTCCTTATTTAATTGCACATAACGCTTTTGATCAGAGATAACATCTGGCTGGATGATTAAGTCTGACACCTCATCATAACGTTGTTTAACTATCTGTAATTTATCTAGCATAGTATCTTTTCTTGGGGTGCGAATTTACGATTTTTTATCGAATTTAATTCATTATCTTTAATCCTTTAAGAGTTTTATGATGCGATTTTTATTACTATTTATTACTGGATTCCTGCTTTTTTCTTGTCAAAATACTACAGAATTCAAAAAACCTACATGGTTGTTCGGAAAATGGAAACGTATAAACAATCAACCTGACAAGTTTACGTATGAGTTTTGGAATGACGATTTTTCTGGCATTGGATTTACCTTAAAAGAAAAAGACACCGTATTTAAAGAGGTATTACATATCATTACCAAAAACGATTCGTTGTTTTTACAAGTGACTGGTGTAAATGAAAATCCTACACTATTTGCTTTCATACAACAAACCGATACTTCTTTTACTGCAGAAAACAAGCAAAACGAGTTTCCTAAAACCATACACTACTGGAAAGAAAACAATCAACTAAAGGCTAAAGTTGCCAACGATGAATTTTCGATTGATTTTGTGTTTGAAAAAACAAAATAATCCTCAGAAAAATCTAAGAATTTATAAGTAATACTGCTTTTTATCCGCATTTGGATGTTCCGCAATCATTACACGTTAAGCAGCCTTCTTGATAAATTAAATTATCTGATTTGCAATTTTCGCATGTTTGCCCTATAACTTTTGTGCCATCTTCCACATAATGTTTTAACGCTCTTACTACTCCATTCTTCCATGTGTTTATAGACTCACTATCTAACTGCAAGCTCTGAATTAGTTTTACAATTTTATCAATAGGCATTCCATGACGTAAAGTTCCTGAAAACAGTTTTGCATAATTCCAAAATTCTGGATTAAACTTATGTGATAATCCTTCTATTGTAGTTTTATAACCACGTTTATTTTTATACTGAAAATCATAACGCGAACTTCCATCTTCATTTCTGTTTTTTATAATAAAACCTTTTTCTACCCAACGTGGTAATAAAATTCCGTCTTCATCGTCAGCTAAACCCGTAAAAATTTCATACGGTTTGTCATCCACTAATCCAATAAAAGCAATCCATTTCTCTTTTTTATTTTGAAAACGAACGACATCTGCTTCTAAAATTTGCGGACGCTTCGTAGGGAATGGAGTTAGTGTATCACTTTGGTTATTCTCTTTCTTTTCGTCATTTGCTATCAATACCCCCGACCTAGAGCCATCTCTATACACCGTAACTCCTTTACAACCTACCTCCCAAGCTTTTAAATACAACTCTCCTACCAACTCTTCGCTAACATCGTTCGGTAAATTAATAGTTACACTAATAGAGTGATCTACCCATTTTTGTACCGCTCCCTGCATCGTTACTTTACTTAACCAATCTACATCGTTAGAAGTTGCTTTGTAATACGGTGATTTTTTAACCAACACATCCAATTCTTGCTGTGAAAAGTTTTTAGTAACATCTATTCCGTTTACTTCCATCCATTGTTTAAATCGGTGATGAAAAACCACGTATTCTTCCCAAGAATCTCCTACTTCATCTACAAAATCTACACGTACTCCTTTATCATTTGGATTCACCTTTTTTCTACGCTTGTACACAGGCATAAACACTGGTTCAATTCCAGAAGATGTTTGCGTCATTAAACTGGTAGTACCTGTAGGCGCAATCGTAAGTAATGCTATATTTCTGCGTCCATGCTCTAACATTTCATAATACAACTTACTATCAGCTTCTTTTAAACGTAAAATAAACGGATTGTTTTTTTCTCTTTCTGCATCAAATATTGAAAACGCCCCTCTTTCTTTAGCTAAATTTACTGATGCTCTGTATGTTTCTATTCCTAATGTTTTATGAACTTTTACCGAAAACTCATTTCCTTCTTTGCTTCCATATCGAATTCCTAAAGCAGCCAACATATCTCCTTCTGCAGTGATTCCTATTCCTGTTCTTCTTCCTTCATAAGCTTTTTTCCTAATATTTAACCAAAGCGTTTTCTCAGTAGCTTTTACCTCATCTAACTCTGGATCAGCATCAATTTTCTCTAAAATTTTATCTATTTTTTCTAATTCCAAATCAATAATATCATCCATCATTCGCTGAGCAATGACAATATGCTTTTTAAACAGTTTAAAATTAAAAGCAGCCTTTTTAGTAAACGGGTTTTCTACATACGAAAACAAGTTAATTGCCAGTAAGCGACACGAATCATACGGACATAACGGAATTTCTCCACAAGGATTAGTTGATACCGTTTTATAACCTAAATCAGCATAAGAGTCTGGTACCGATTCATTAATTATTGTATCCCAAAACAAGATTCCTGGTTCGGCAGATTGCCACGCATTATGTACTATTTTTTTCCATAATTTTTGTGCTTCTATCGTTTTTGAATACTTCGGATTTTTACTAAAAACGGGATATTTTTGCGTATACATATCTCCTTTTTTCACTGCTTTCATAAAAGCATCGTCTATTCTTACTGAAACATTTGCCCCAGTTACTTTTCCTTGCTCTAATTTAGCATCAATAAAGTCTTCTGAATCTGGATGATTGATAGACACCGACAACATCAATGCTCCTCTACGACCATCTTGTGCAACCTCTCGCGTTGAGTTCGAATAACGTTCCATAAACGGAACAATTCCTGTGGATGTTAATGCTGAATTTTTTACTGGAGAACCTTTGGGTCTTATATGTGACAAATCATGACCTACTCCTCCTCTCCTTTTCATGAGTTGTACTTGCTCTTGATCTATTTTCATAATCCCACCATACGAATCTGAATCTCCTTCATTTCCTATTACAAAACAATTAGAAAGTGATGCTATTTGAAACGGATTCCCTATTCCTGCCATTGGGCTTCCTTGTGGCACTATATATTTGAAGTTTTTTATCACTTCATATATTTCTGATTCTGTTAGCGGGTTTGCATATTTTTTTTCAATTCGTGCAATTTCTTTGGCAATTCTACGATGCATATCATCTGGAGTGCTTTCGTAAATATTTCCTTCAGAATCTTTTAAGGCATATTTGTTTAACCAAACGCTTGCCGCTAAATCATCATTTTTAAAATAGTGTAATGCTGCTTGTAACGCTTCTGCTCTCGTTACTTTTTTTTGAGGTAGATTTTGTATGACTGATTTCATAGTTTTTATTGAATTAATTATAGCTTGTTCGATTATAAAGTAATTCAAAAAAAACAACTTAAAACATGATTTAAATCATAAAGTTGACCAAAAAAAAATGTAAAAAACTAAAAACTAGTTTTTTACATTTTTACCAACATAAAAATGTTGACATTTTATTTCTTTTTAAAAAAGTTTAATACTCAAAAGTTCCGTATTCACTATTGATTGTTAATCGCTTCTTTTCAGAAGTTTCAACTCTACCAATTACCTGTGCATTTACATTGAACGATTTTGAAATTGCAATGATATCTTCTGCTACATCAGGAGACACGTATAACTCCATTCGGTGCCCACAGTTAAATACCTGATACATTTCTTTCCAATCTGTTTTTGATTGTTCTTGTATCAATTTGAACAATGGTGGAATTGGAAACATATTATCTTTTACAATATGTAAATCATCAACAAAATGTAAAATCTTAGTTTGTGCTCCACCAGAACAGTGAATCATTCCATGTATCTCTTTCGAAGAGAATTTTGATAAAATTTCTTTGATAATTGGCGCATAGGTTCTTGTTGGTGACAACACTAACTTACCAGCATCAATTGGTGAATCTGCTACGTTATCTGTTAATTTTGTATTTCCTGAATACACCAAATCAGAAGGCACTGAAGCATCAAAACTTTCTGGATATTTCTCTGCTAAATAGTTGTGGAATACATCGTGACGTGCAGAAGTTAATCCATTACTTCCCATACCTCCGTTATATTCTTTCTCGTAAGTAGCTTGTCCGAAAGATTCTAAACCAACAATTACATCTCCTTCTTTGATGTTTGCATTATCAATTACATCCGAACGCTTCATACGAGCAGTTACCGTAGAATCTACAATAATGGTACGTACTAAGTCTCCTACATCAGCAGTTTCTCCACCAGTTGAATGAATCGTTACTCCGAATTCCTTTAATTCAGCAATCAACTCTTCTGTTCCATTGATAATTGCCGACAAAACTTCACCTGGAATATTGTTTTTGTTACGTCCAATGGTAGAAGACAACATAATATTGTCGGTAGCACCTACACACAATAAATCATCAATATTCATGATTAAAGCATCTTGAGCAATCCCTTTCCACACCGAAATATCTCCTGTTTCTTTCCAATACATGTACGCTAAAGAGCTTTTCGTTCCTGCTCCGTCTGCATGCATGATTAAACAATAGTCTTCATCGTTCGTTAAATAATCTGGAACAATTTTACAGAAAGCTTTTGGAAATAATCCTTTATCAATATTCTTGATAGCATTGTGTACATCTTCTTTAGATGCCGATACTCCGCGTTGTGCGTAGCGTTTAGATACTTCGTTACTCATGTGTTGTGTTGTTGTTGCCGCGAAATTACTTTAAAAACAGTAAACTATCAAAGTAATTGTTGTTTTTTACTTCGTCTTTCATACAAAACGGTATCTCTCCATACCCCATCTAACTGAGCTATTTTTTCTCGATATCCTATCTTTCGAAAGTCATATTTAACATGTAGTTTTTCACTTCCTATATTTTCAGGAAATAAACTAGAATACAGTGTCCAAATTCCATTATTTTCAGAAGAGCCTATAACAGCTTCCATCAATAAACTTCCTATTCCTTTTCCTACCACTCCTTGTTTCACATATACACTTACTTCTGCCACTCCTCGATACTCAAATCTTTTGGAAACCGGAGCTATTGCACACCACCCTACTACCTTATTTTCTTCTACAGCAACAAACCGAGAATGTTGATGATGTGACGCATTCCATTCTTCCCAACTTGGAACTTCTGTTCTAAAAGTAGCATTTTTAGTATCGATTCCTTCCTTATATATTACTGCTACTTCTTGCCATTGGTTTTGAGTGAATTTAGCTATACTTATCATATTTATAGGCTTATTAATTCTTTCTTAAAGCAAATACTAGATAGTACGTCTTTATACGGTTCATAATTAGCTATAATATTGTATCCATTTTTTTGATACAGGTTTACTGCTGGTTGCATTGTTTTACTCGTTTCTAAAATAACTGTATCAAACTGCTCTTCTCCTGCCCATTTTTCTAGTTCTTTTAAAACCAGTGTTGCAATATGTTTTCCTCTATATGTTGGTTTAACATACATTCGTTTGATTTCAACTGTCTTATTAGCAATTGCTTTAAACGCTCCACAACCTACAGGTGTTATACCTACATAACATACAACTACATTCTGTAACGCGTCTATCGTATTAAACTGACTAAAAAAATCATCCTGATCACCATTAATTCCTGAGAGGTACTTATCTAGCTCTTGTACCAAAGCAACAAAGTCCTCATCTTTAGAATTGGTTCTCTTTAAGTTTACTGCATTATTCATTACCTCGTAAACAGTAGTTCTCTATACTTTGTTAAAGGCCAAAGATTGTCATCTACCATCAATTCTAATTTATCACAATGGTAACGAATCTCATCAAAATAAGGTTTTACCTTATTACAGTATGCATCCGCATTTTTTTGCCCTGTCAACTTATTCGCTTTTTTACGCTCTTCAATCATTAATTCTACTTTTGAATTGATTTCGGCTATATGAAGTGATATTTTTTGGATTAAATCGATTTGCTCATTGGCATATTTTTCGAAATTATTCCCGAAAATTTCTTTCAACCCTCTTACATTTTCTATCAATGTATTTTGATATTGAATAGCGATTGGTATTACATGGTTTCTTGCAATATCTCCCAGCACTCTACTTTCAATTTGAATCTTTTTTGAATACTCTTCTAATTCAATTTCATGACGCGCTTCTACTTCTACTTTATTCATCACTCCCATTTCTTCAAAAAGAGAAATTGCTTTTTTAGAGACTTTTGCTTTTAAGGCCTCAGGAGTAGTCTTATTATTTGACAGACCTCTCTTTTTTGCTTCCTTTTCCCAAGCTTCTCCATATCCATCACCTTCAAATCGGATACTTTTAGACGCTTTAATATATTCTCTTAATACATTAAAAATAGCCTCGTCTTTTTTAAGGTTTTTCGCATCAATTAACTTATCAACCTCCTCTTTGAATTCATTCAACTGTTTTGCTATAATGGTATTCAACACCGTCATTGGTCCTGCACAGTTAGACCATGATCCCACAGCACGTAACTCAAACTTATTTCCTGTAAAAGCAAAAGGTGAAGTTCTGTTTCTATCTGTATTATCTAATAAAATTTCAGGAATTTTACCAACAATATTTAATTTTAAATCTGTTTTTTCTTCTGGAGACAACTTCCCTTTCGTTACATTTTCTAACTCATCAAGTACTTCTGATAATTGTGTTCCGATAAAAACCGATATGATAGCTGGTGGTGCTTCATTAGCTCCCAGACGATAATCATTACTTGCACTTGCAATTGAGGCTCTGATTAACTCTTCGTAATCGTGAACTGCTTTAATGGTATTAACAAAGAAAGTTAAGAATTGTAGGTTCTTCATTGGAGTTTTACCTGGACTTAATAGATTAATCCCTGTATTGGTAGACAAACTCCAGTTATTATGTTTTCCAGAACCGTTTATCCCTTGAAAAGGCTTTTCGTGAAATAACACTTTAAATTTATGGCGTTGCGATACTTTTTCCATCACATCCATTAATAATGAATTATGATCTACCGCTAAATTTGCTTCTTCAAAAATTGGTGCTAGTTCAAATTGATTTGGTGCCACCTCATTATGACGTGTTTTAACTGGCACTCCCAAAAGCATACATTCTTGCTCTAAATCGCGCATAAAATTTAAAACTCGTGTTGGTATTGACCCGAAATAATGATCATCTAATTGTTGCCCTTTCGCTGGCGAATGACCTAATAAAGTTCTTCCTGTCATCATAATATCAGGACGCGCATTAGCCAAAGCTACATCAATTAAAAAGTATTCTTGCTCCCATCCTAAGGTTGCATTTACTTTACTTACATTCTTATCAAAATATTTACAAACTGCTGTTGCTGCTGTATCTACCGCCTGTAAAGCTCTTAGCAAAGGGGCTTTATTATCTAACGCCTCCCCTGTATATGCTACAAAAACCGTAGGAATACATAAAGTTGTTCCATATACAAAAGCTGGAGAAGTAGGATCCCATGCGGTATAACCACGTGCTTCAAAGGTATTTCTTATCCCTCCGTGTGGAAAACTAGAAGCGTCTGGTTCTTGCTGTACTAATTGTCCTCCATCAAAACGTTCCATCGCTCTGCTTCCTTCAACTGTTTCAAAAAAGGCATCGTGTTTTTCTGCAGTTGCCCCTGTTAAAGGCTGAAACCAGTGTGTATAATGAGTTGCTCCTTTAGACAAGGCCCAATCTTTCATACTAACAGCTATTTGATCTGCAATCTTTCTATCTATTTTAGTTCCAAACTCAATAGCATCGATAACGCTTTGATACGCTTCTTTGGTCATGTATTGACGCATTGCTTGCTCATTAAATACATTTTTTCCAAACAACTCCGAACGGCGTTCGTTTTCTTCAACTAAAACTGGGTTTCTATGTAAAACCTCTTGTAACGCACTGAATCTTAAACTTGACATATATAATAAAGTATAAATTAGACTTCTCAAAAATACAAAAACTAATTTAAACTTAAACACCCCTTAAAAAACAGGGGTCAAATTAATTTAATGTTAATATTTAACAAATTACCCCTTAAAAATTTTGAGTTAACGCAAAAAAAACTCATTTTTGCACCGTAATTAATTCCATAACAACACAAAACAAATATAAATCATGATAAGATCTAAACTAGAGTACATTTGGTTAGACGGTTACTATCCAACTCAAAACATGAGAAGCAAAACTAAAGTTGTTGAAGACTTTAGCGGTAAATTAGAAGATTGCCCAATATGGTCTTTTGATGGTTCTTCAACCAAACAAGCTAAAGGTGGTGACTCTGATTGTTTATTAAAGCCAGTTGCTATTTACCCAGATCCTGCACGCGAAAATGGTTTTTTAGTAATGACAGAAGTTTTAAATGCAGATGGAACTCCACACCCTACTAATGCACGTGCTAAAATTGATGATGACGATAACGATTTCTGGTTTGGTTTTGAGCAAGAGTACTTTATTATGGATACTCATACACAACTTCCATTAGGATTCCCTATTGGTGGTTATCCAGGACCTCAAGGTATGTACTACTGTTCTGTAGGAGGTAAAAACACACACGGTAGAGATTTTGTTGAAGAGCATGCTGACTTATGTATTGCTGCTGGATTAACTTTTGAAGGAATTAATCAAGAAGTAGCTAGCGGACAATGGGAATTCCAATTATTTGCTAAAGGTGCAAAAAAAGCTGGTGATGAAATTTGGGTTGCTCGTTACTTACTAGACAGATTAACTGAAAAATATGGTTACTACATTGAGTACCACCCTAAACCTATTAAAGGTGACTGGAACGGTTCTGGAATGCACGCTAACTTCTCTAATACTTTATTAAGAACTTGTGGAAGTAAAGAAGTTTACGAAAAAGTTTGTGAAGCTTTCCGCCCAGTAACTAAAGAACATATTAACGTTTACGGTGAATACAACGATCAACGTTTAACTGGTTTACACGAAACAGCATCTATTAACGATTTTAGTTATGGTGTTTCTGATCGTGGAGCTTCAATCCGTATTCCAATTATTACAGTTGAAAAAGGATGGAAAGGTTGGTTAGAAGACAGAAGACCTGCTTCTAATGCTGATCCATACAAAGTAGCTGGAAGAATTGTTGAGACTGTAAAGAAGGCTAAAGTTGAAGCTACAGTAGCTTAATAATTCATAAAACTTTTTAATCCCTAATAAAAAAAAACCGTCGCTGACGGTTTTTTTTTATTTTTTATCTTTCTTAAGATACTGTCAAATACACAAAAATGATATAAGTTGCCATTAACAATATACCATCCCTCCAACCTAAACGTAATCCTTTTGGAAAAAAAACCAACGGTAAAATTGCAAATGAAATTCCCAACATCCAATAAATATCATTATTAATCAAACTCAATGCATCAGGCTTTACCTCAATAGGAGTAATAATTGCCGTAAGCCCTAAAACGGCCAAAATATTAAACACATTAGACCCTATTAAATTCCCTAAAGAAATTGCCTTTTCTTTCTTTAACACCGCTATTACAGAAGCTGCTAATTCTGGAATACTTGTACCTACTGAAACTACTGTTACTCCTATTACCGCATCACTCACACCTAAGTTTCTAGCTAAAGAAACTGATCCATTAATTAACAATTCTGAACCTCCCCATAAACCTAGTCCTCCAACCGCTAAAAACAGTGCTGTTTTATATAACGGTAACTCTTCATCATCCTCAGGCATTTCATCTACAACAGCTTGTTTTTGAAAACGCAAAAGGTAAATTAAAAATACGATAAGCATTCCAAAAAGTATCACCCCTTCATAAGTTTGTATAGTTCTATCATCCACAATAAAGAAGTACAACATTATTGAGGCTATCATCATTACAGGCCAATCGGTTTTATAAAAACTCTTCTCTACATAAATAGGAGATAAAATGACAGTTATAGCCAACACTAAAGCCAAGTTTGCTATGTTAGATCCTATCACATTTCCTACCGCTAATCCTGTTGCTCCATCTAACGCTGATTTAATACTAACGATTAATTCTGGAGCTGAAGTAGCAAAAGACACTATCGTCATACCTATAACTATCTTAGGAATATTAAGTTTTAACGACATAGCTACTGCCGCTTTTAACAACCAGTTTCCTCCAAGAATCAAAAACACTAAACCAATAACGATGTATACAATACTCATGAATTATTTTTTTTTGCGAAGATAGGTTTTTTACCAAGTAAAAATGAAAACAAATCCTCCTGCTACCTCTAACAAAAATGTTAATTAACAACCTTTTTTAATCGTTTAGTTTTTGAGCTATAAACCTTAAATCCTGTGATTAGTAAAATTATGGGTACTAAGCCTGATATAAACACGAGTACCCTACCCAATACCCCTGCTATCTCTCCTATATGTACTGGATAAAACTGAGCTGCTATTCGATTACTATTAAGGTCAAAATCAAAACTTGATATCGTTCGTAATTTCCCTTGCTTATTTAGCTCCATTTCTTTTGTTCTTCTAAATCCTGCTTGGATGAACCGATCTTTTATGTACCTAAGTTTATAAACTCTTGAACTATCTTTCGGGTAATAAATAGCTCTTAAAGCATATTTTCCATCAGTTTGTAGTACTGCTTCTTTTAATGAAAATATCTTTTCTTGCTTTGCTTCTTCATCTGATACGATTTTATCTGAACTATTAAAAATAGACAAAGCTGATTTATAGGTTTTATAATAAGTGAAATAGCCTCCTGTAAACGCTATTACCAACAAAGGCAATAAAAAATAAATTCCGAATACTTTATGTATATTGAAGTAAAATCGTTTCTTTTTAGGTTTCCACTTCATCGTAAACCCTTTTGATAAGTTATTTTTATATGCTTTCCACCACATATAAAATCCTGTTGTTAATAAAAAGAAACAGAACAATAAAGTACTTGTTCCTATAATATACTTACCAATTTTAGATATTCCTAACGTACGGTGTAACTTCAGAAGAGTTTCGAAAAACTGTATAGACTCAGATTTTTCACCTAAAAAAACTCTAGTTTTCGGATGATAATAAAATGTTTTTCCGTCTTTATAATTTATTGAAATTGTTTGTTGTTCTCTATAAGGCAAAAAAATCTTACTTACTTCTCCTTCATTCTGTGTGGTCAAAAAATAAGCAGAACTTAAAATTGTTTTTTCATTTACTTTAGAAAAATCTTTAACCTTTAATAATTTCGGATTTAGTAATGAAGTTATTTCTGGTTGCCAAACATACAAGGCTCCTGTTAAACCAGAAAAAGAAGCAATGACTCCACAGCTAAGACCTAGCCATAGATGTATTTTCCAAATTATTTTATGCATCTGTTGCAATTGTACCTCTTGTTTTTTTAAAACCCAGAATCTAAAATATGATAGACCCTGGGTTTTTAATTTTGCAAATGTAAAATGTTGTTAATTATCTTAGAAATTATACAACATACTTAATTTAGCATTTATCCCTTCTCCAGTTCCTGTAAAAGTTCTTAAAGGAGCTGCCCATTGTGATCTTGCTGGTAAATAATATTCGTTTAACAAGTTATTTACCGCTAAGGAAACCGATATATCTTCCTGCAACTTATAATTCATTGACCAATTAAGTAAGGTATAACCTTCTACTGGAAACTGCGTATGTCTAAAAGTATAATTATCATTTGCATCTAAATACGGATTAAAGCGATTTCTATCTCCCAAATTAGTCATTCGTAAAGACGTGCTAATTTTTTCTGTTGGAATCCAAGTTACATAAGCTGTTAATTTTGGAGCAGCAATTACATCACCCCCTAAGTAAGTTAAATTATTTTTATCTCCTACATCATGAGTTAAACCTTCAACATAAGAATACGATGTTCCTATCTGTAATTTGCTATCAAAAGCAGTATAGTCAATTGCTATTTCTCCTCCATAAATATTCTGCGGCTTTTTAGATGGCACAAAAGAATTTATATTTTCATCAAACGTAACCCCTGTACCTAAATTAGAAACACTATAATATCCTACGGCTTCTAACCTAAAATTCTTGAACTTAGATAAAAAACCAAACTCGTAGTTTTTAGTTACTGCTGGTTCTAATTGAATATCCTCAACACTATCTGCTTTCGCTGAACGTAAAACAGAACCTAAATCAGCGATTGAAAAACCTTGAGAGTAACTTACATAAGGAATAAACTCTTGATGTTTAATATATCTTACACCCGCATTAAAAGCTAAATTATCAAAGCCTACCTTCCCTCCTTCTACTGCTACTGAAGGATTAAAATTACCATCTCCTAAAGGTGAATATGGTAACGTATTATAATCATCTATCGTAAGATTCATATCGTCATACCTCAACCCAGCTTTAAGCACCCATTTGTTATTAAATTTAATAGTAGATTGCATGTATGGCGCCCAACTTAGCATGTTAATGTTTGGTACCCAAAGCCTCCCATCTAAAAGTCCTTGATTCGTTTTGTCTTTTAATAAATCTAAACCATAAGTTAAAGAAATATTGGTAGTTGGGCTTATATCTAATGTTGTATTGAAGTTTGGTCTTACACCATACTTTTCAGCATTAATTACAGACTGTCCGCCATTTTCAAACTTATCAGAATAGAAGAATGTATTTTTAGCTTTTTGATAATAAACATCTGTCTCTAAATCTGTAGAACCTCCAAATATATGATTCAGATTATAAGTTAACTGCCCATTTGAAAGTTTAGATCCTGTTGGCTCTTGTCCTTCAATAGAACCTTCAACACCATAACCTGGAGTTAATGAATAATCTCCGTTTTCATTGTATACTTCAAAAGTTCCTGGTACAGCAATAAAAGGCGAATCTTGTAAAGAGTTATATAAATTTCCTCCAAGAATTATTTTTTGATTATCGGATATTTGATATTCCAATTTTGCTAAAGCAGTATAAATATTGGTATTATCAAATCCATAAGTAGGAAGAATAACCTTGCCTTTGGCATCGTACTTATTACCTGTTCTTTCATAGCTTCCACTTACATAGTAAGTAAACTTATTTAAATTCCCTTTTAACGATTGGTATATTCCAATTCCTTGAGCATCTTTCATTTTAGTCAAACTAGAAGTTTGCCAAAGGTTTGTTGCTCCTTCAATTTCTTTACTAGCCTGTGGTTTTTTGGTAATATAGTTAATAAAACCACCATTACCTCCATTTCCAAAAATAGATGTTGCTCCCTTTATAACTTCTACACGACTAATATCGTTTGGACTTATAGACTTTATTCCTAACTGACCATTACGCAATGGGGTTGATTGCGGAATACCATCAATCATCACCAAAAGTGAACGCCCCCTTAATGTTTGCCCCCAATTAGAATATGTTCCTGTAGATACAGCCAAACCTGGAACCGTAAATTCTAAAATTTCATTGATATTGGTTGTTGAGTTTGATAAATCTACTAATTGCTTTTGGTTGACAACAGTTATTGAGGCTGGTATTTCTGAAAGATACTCTGAACGCCTACTTGCCGATACAACAACTTCATTTAAACTCTCTGAATCTTCCTTTAATATTTGCAAAACCTCTATAGTACTATTTTTAGTAAATAGTATTTTTTTTATTTCAGTTTGAAAACCTACTATACTAAAAGTAACCTTCAAGGTTCCTTCTTTTATATTAGTTAGTATAAAATCACCGTTTTCATCAGAAGTCGTACCTTTTTGAAGTTCAGAAATGTGAATATTAACTCCATAAATTGGTTGACCTTTTTCATCTTTTATTTTTCCTTTTAAACTAGACTGAGCTGATACTCCGAAGCTTAAAAATAAAGCTGCTACTATTATGTAAAATTTCATTATATTTATTTAGATTTATTTCAAATTGCAAATATATCTCCTATCAAAATAGCACCAAACATTTATTAAAAAAATCTTATTTTTTTATTTCAGAAAAACGAAACACCCCAAAAAGACCTACTTACAAGACAACCCTCCCTTTGCTTTTTTAAAAACTAAAAAAAGCGCCCTTTACTTTATTACATTTACAAACAATAACTGATATTTTTAATTACAATTTAAAACAAAAACAAAGGAAACTAAATTTCACTCTAAAACAAAAAGAACTTTTTAAACTTCATTTATATATTCAGTTAAATTAATTCTTATTTAAAAATTTGACTAGCATATTTCCTTTCTCATATCTTCATAAAACGATTCTAGAATTCATCAAAAATTACTAACTAAAAAACACAAAAATTAAATGATTGTATTCGCATTAAAACTGATTATTATAGTTATTAAAATTGCTATCTTTTTTACAGAACTGGTATTTTAATCACAGTTCTACCAACTTACAAATACTTAGTCTCTTTATTTTAAGCGAAGTATTTTATACTCCGCTTATTATAACCAATTATTTTTCGTTATTTTTGATATAGAATCAACGACTAATGAAAAAAAGTATTTTTAAGCTTTTAGCCAAGCTAAACAAGACACTGCTACCCTCTTTTACAAAAAAAGAGCTGGATATATCTAAAGCTTCAAAATTTCAATTAGCTATTATTGGATGGAGAGCTTTTGTTACTATAAATTCTTTGGATTAAAACCTATGTATTATGAACAAACATGTAAAAGTTTTTTCAGGAAGCTCAATCACAGCAAATCGGTTGGGACAACTCTTAAATCAAATTGAAGTCCCTTTTTTAATAAAAGACAATAAAGAAGCAGGACGAGTAGCAGGTTTTGCAACACTAGGTGACTCTGTAGATATATTTATCTATGAATCAGACGTTAAAAAAGCTGAAGAAACTATTCACAATTTTAAAGTAGAAATAAACGAGGAGGAATAATTTTAAAAGCGCAAAAAAAAATATTTTTTTGCTTTACAATTTAAAAAACATTCTTATATTTGCACCCGCAAAACGGCCTCGTAGCATAACTGAATAGTGCACTTGATTACGGCTCAAGAGGTTGCAGGTTTGAATCCTGCCGAGGTCACAAAAGACCAGTAATTCTAAATTGAATTACTGGTTTTTACTTTTTTAGAATTTTGTCAATCTAACAAAAAACATCTATACTTTTCTCTTCATAGATTAATTCATAAGTAAATAATCTAGTTCTATCAAACCTCATCAGAGAGCACCTCTATGTTAAATCCGTAGCTTTTCACCAATCTAATAACTGGATTAGGATCAATTATTTCATCCACAATTTCAACACGAAGAATCTTATCACAATCTTCTAAATCAAAATTAATTGTATAGCTAGGAAACTCCTTCTGAAATTTATCCAGAAGGAATGTTGTTTCTTCAACGGTTTGCACAGATGTACTAAATACTTCTACCATTTATCTTTTATCAAACCTATTACTAGACTTAATTTAGTACAGTACTAGACATTCTGTTCACTATAATTCACCATCCAATGAATTCCGAATTTATCTATAAAGCTTCCAAAATAATCTCCCCAAAACTGCATTTCTAAAGGCATTTCTATATCTCCTTCTTTAGACAAACCGTTAAACAAACGATCTGCCTCTTCTTTACTTTCTGGATGTATAGAAATGTAAGAGTTATTTCCTTCTTTTAAAGTGTGTCCTTCATAAGGCAGTATATCAGACGCCATTAAGATAGTATCTTTTGATAATGGTAATGAAATGTGCATTACACGATTTTTATCTTCTTCTGGCAACTTATCTGCATCAGGAGCATCACTCATTTTCATAAGAGCTGTAAACTCTCCACCAAATACAGATTTGTAAAAATTGAATGCTTCTTCTGCATTTCCATCAAAATTTAAATAAGGATTTACTTTCATTTTTTTTAATTTTTATATGTTGTTATATTTAAACTTACTTTATATTCTTCTTTTTCTACTAATTCTTTTTATTTCTCAAGATTCATATGTAACATACTCCATCGGTGCCCATCTAAATCTTCAAATCCAAAGGCATACATCCATCCTTGAGATTCACCAGGTTCTGCAAAAATTGTTCCTCCAGCATTACGAACAGTTACTGCCATTTCATCCACTTCTTGTCTACTTTGTGCGTCTATATTTATTAACACTTCCGTACCTTTTTTAGTATTGCTAATGTTATTTTGCGTAAATGCTTTAAACTCGCTTTCTGGAAAAAGCATCATTACAAAATTGTTTTCTCCTATTAAGAAACTACCAACATGTTCAGCATCTTTACACATTGGATTTTCTTTAAAACCAATTGCGCTAAAAAACTCTTTTGATTTTTTAATATCTTTAACAGGAAGGTTTAACCAGATAGTTTTCATATAATTTTATTTTTAGATTACTTTCTTACAAATTATTACTTGTTCGAATTACAAAACAGATTAAACAGATATCCTCCCAAATCCGCAAATCTGCAAATACACAAACATAATAGCCGTTGTCATCATAGAACTTTTCGATCTTTTCTATGCTTTCCACACCCAAATCCGCCCGTATCCTCCTTATTATTGTTTTATGTTTTCTATAATTTGCTCTAACTGGTGAATATGACGTTGAGTATGCACTGTATTGAACCCAATCCATTCAAGCCTTGTAAAAGATCCAAAACCTGGAATAGAAAAATCTAAGCACGTTTTTGACAAATCCATATTCTTCGTAGCCTTTTTCAGATTCTGAATTTTATCTTGTAAGCTAGTAAGCAACTTTTTTTTATCAATAGTTTCCTCACTAGGCATGATATCTTTAGGAGAATCCATTTTGGTTTCAAGATCTAAAAACAAACCTTGTATATCGTTTAGTTTTTGATCTGGAGAACGATGAGTTTCCTCTACTTTTCCTTTTAAAACCTCGGAGATATCATACGATCTACTTAAATGATCTCCTACCTGTGCTGCAGACCAACCTCCTGTGCTTGGCAAAGTATTCAACTGCTTATCTGACAACGACGAAAGTAATTGAATAAGCTTTCCTGTTACCTTTTCATATTTTTTTACAATCTCTTTTTCCATTATTCCTGTTTTCAACAATTAAACAACAAATTATCAGAATAATAAACTTCAATTAATTCATATAAAGTATTATTACTTTTTTTAACCACATATAGTTAGCACATCAAAGATACATGTACTATTCTACACTTTAAGGGTATGTTTCCGTCAACATAACGGGTTGATTGCGACAAAATGTTAACGTATATTTGAAGTTAATTATCATATTTTCAGTATATGAAACATATTTCCGTACTTGTTCCAGAGGGAGATTCTAGCTTAAGTAACTTAGAAGCCACCTACAAAATGTTTACCATGGCTAACGATGCACTTAAAAGAGCAGGAAAGCCTCCTTTGTTTTCTATTCATCTTGTTGGTATGCACAAAAAAGCAAAATTGAGTAACGGTTTGTTTAGCATAACACCCAACACTACTATTTCCGACATTCAACAAACTGATTTAATTATAATCCCTGCCATTCATGGTGATTATAAAAAGGTAATTAGTGATAACATTCCTTTCATTCGCTGGATAAAAAAACAATACGATAACGGTGCTGAAATAGCCAGTTTATGCATAGGTGCATTTTTACTGGCCAGCACAGGACTACTTGACGGGAAAGATTGCGCTACACATTGGTTAGCTGCTTGTGAATTTAGAGAAATGTTTCCTGAAGTTAACCTTATTGACGATAAAATTATTACCGACGAAAATGGTTTATATACTAGCGGAGGTGCCTACTCCTCTTTAAACCTAAACCTTTATTTAATAGAGAAATTTGCCGGACGTGAAATGGCTGTGCTTTCATCTAAAATTTTTGAAATAGATATTAGCCGTGATAGCCAATCTCCTTTCATTATTTTCAAAGGACAAAAATCTCACGATGATGAAGAAATATTAAAAATACAGGAACATATTGAGCAAAACTTTCAACATAAAATAACTGTTGATGACCTGTCTGAAAAAATAGCTGTAAGCCGAAGAACATTTGAAAGACGTTTTAAAAAAGCTACATCAAATACTGTTGTAGAGTACCTACAACGAGTTAAAATAGAAGCTGCAAAAAAAGAATTGGAAAGAGGAAGAAAAACAGTTAATGAAGTAATGTATGAAGTTGGATATACAGACCCCAAAGCTTTTAGAGAGGTTTTTAAAAAATACACAGCTATCACTCCTTCTGAATACTCAAATAAGTACAACAAAGTAAAACAGGTATAACTCTAAAAAATATTGGTATTTATTTTTCCGAAAGTTTTAAAGCAAAAAAGTGTAACGAAATATAAAATCGTTACACTTTTTTAGAATTAGTGATTAGACATCTCGTCTGCTTTCACATCACCTTTTAAGCTCATTTCCATACTGTGATCATATTGACAACAACCTGGTAAATTACTATAAGCCTCTTCGCTACCTGCTACTTTATCAGTATCATATCCTGAAGCTGCAATTGCGTTATGAATAGCATCTAAATTGGTTTTAGAATCGTCAAACGATACATTAATTTGCTTTCTTAACTTATCCCAATCTGCCGATACTACTCCTTCAACATCATTTACCGCCTTTTCAATTGTACTCTTACACATACCACAGTTACCACGAACACCAAACATTGCTGTAGTCATCGCTACTTCTTGAGTTGAAGTTTGCTCTGTTTGCACTTCTTTTGTTTCTGTTTCTTTTTTAGCCTCGTTTTTACAACTTACTAAACCAATAGTAGCTAACATAGCTACCCCTAAGATTACTTTTCTCATTTTAAATTGATATTTAATTATTATTTATTGTTTCTTTTACTTCACCACATTTTAGCATCATATCGCCAAAATACGGATTTAACACTTGTTTTTCTTTACTTAACCAATAAGCTCCCTTATCACTATCCGCCATAGGACAGTATTGTTTGTAAGTAACTTCTTTAATTCCGAAAGATTGAACTGCCATAATAAAATGCTCTGACAATACTTTAAAATGCTTTCGCTGCATATTAACATCAGAAGCCTGTGCTATTTTTTCACTATTTGTTTTTAACGCCGGAATCAACATCATCCATTCTTTATGTGCCGATTCACTAGCAAGTAATTTCATATCAATCACCTCTAAATCTCTTTTAAGATTTTCAGCGTTTATTTTAGCTGCCCCTGCATCTGTTTTTACCAAAGCATCTTTTAAAACAATATAATTATTGTACGCTTTTTGTAATTGCTCTTTAAATTTTTCTGGAACCTCAAATGATTCTACTATTTCTTTCGTATGATTCATCATTGATTTTTTCCCTTGAAGCTGTGCTGATGCATCTATGGTAAACACACCATTGGTTACAATCTCTTCTCCTGGTTCCAATCCTTTTACCACCTGATAACTCTCTTCTATTCTCCCTCCTAACAACACTTCTCGCATCTCAAAAATTGGTTGATCACTTTTCACTTTGACATACACTACCGATCGTTTTCCCGTCCACAAAACCGCTGTTGCAGGAATACTTAACTGTTGTTCTGTTTGTTTTTCTTTAGTCGTTATTTTTCCTTCAACAAACATGGCTGGCTTAAACTTTCCTTTACTATTATTCAAAACAGCACGCATTGTTACCGTTCTTGTTTTAGGGTTTAATACAGGATCGATAAATGATACTTTCGCATTAAAGACTTCATTTGAATATGCATTTGTAGTAATTGCAATATTTTGCCCTACTTTAAAATTACTTATTTGATTTTCATATACGTCAAAATTTGCCCACACCGAATTCAAATTAGCTATTTTCAATAACGCTTGTCCTTGGCTTACATAATCTCCTTGCTCTACCAATTTCTCTGATACTGTACCAGAAACTGTGGCATATACAGGGAAGTTCTCTTTTACTTTACCTGTTTTTTCAATTTGATTAATTTGATTTTCAGATAGCTTCCATAATTTTAGCTTATTTCTAACCGCTTTGTATAACGCTGGCTGATTTTCTTTTACTGACGCTGCTGTTAATAATTCTTGTTGTGCTTTTACCAATTCAGGGGAATATACTGTTGCCAACAACTGACCTTTTCTTATTTTTTCTCCTGTAAAGTTCACGTTTAAACGTTCTATTCTTCCTGCAAAATAACTCACTTGTACTGCATTTGACTTTTCGTTTTCTGCTATTTTTCCAGATAGCGTAATTGTATTATCAGCACTTATAGCATTACCAATCACAGTTGTTTGCACATTAGCCAATGCCATTGCGTTTTTAGTTAATTTAAACTGATTAGCTGCTAACCCTTCTGCTCCTACTTCTGCAGGGATTAAATCCATTCCGCAAATAGGACAGTCTCCTGGTTCTGGTTGCATAATTTGTGGGTGCATAGAGCATGTCCACATTTTACCTGTTTCTGCTGTATTATGGTCATGAGCTACTTCACTTTTTGAAGAACCTCCAAAAAGTAGCCATCCTAAGAACAAGCCAGCAATTAAAATTACTATGTATATTATATATTTTTTCATTGTTATTTATTTTTATTTTTTACTAGTTTTCTAATAGATGGCGATGTGATATACCATAATAAAAAACCACTTAATACTGTTATTAAACCTAATAATGAAAACACCCTTAAAACAGTAGTATTAAAATTATCTCTTCCTTCATAATCCATCGTATGCGTCATCCATAAAAAGTCGAACCAACGCCAACTTTGATGTCTTACAGTTTGAAATTTTCCATCATTAACAGATACATAAGCTTTTATATTTTCGTCTGCTTTGTATGTTATAACGTAAGCTGGTAGCAACTTCCCTCTGTATTCATGATGTTTTCCTACTTGATTTACTTGTTCTACTGAAGCAACTTCAAGATCACTTTTCATATAGTTATTAGCTATATACAGCGCTTCTTCTTTTGTTATACTTTCTTTTAAGTTTCCATTTAAACCATTGTATAAATACTTTTTATTTACCCAATAATGTGGAACATTGTTAACATCTCTTAACTCAATGGTTTTGATTCCTTTAGAAATATTAAGTTCCGACGGACTAATTAAGTTATTAAATTCTTTAGGTTTAAATTCAGTTTTCTTCAAATGGTCTCCATGAATTTCATCAATATTAGTCCAACTAAAATACAATCCACTTATCGTCCACATTAAAAACTGAATCCCTAAAAACAGTCCTAAGTATCGATGTATTTTCCTAATTTTTAACGATGTCCTTCTATTTACCATTATATTTATTTAATTAAGTAATTAATGATAGCACTTTGCGTATAATAATTTAGCTCAGACGTAATCATATTCATTTGGAATTTTAACTGTAATTCCTGAATGTCTAACACATCATTAAAGTCTATTGTTCCTGTTTCGTAACTTTTTACCAAAATTTGTTCAGCGTTTTTAGCTTGGTTCAAATTTTTAAGCTGCGTACGATAACTTATTACAGCTGTATTTCTGTCTGAAATTGCTCTGTACAACACAGTTTCCAACGTATTATATCGCTGTTCTTTTTTCGATAAAATTTCTTGTTGCTGCAACTTATTCTGTTTACTTACTGAGTTATTTTTCTTATTGAAAATAGGAATTGACAACGACACCATTGGCATGATAATATCTTTTCCATTATCTACCACGTTCATATCCGTACGCTTTTCAACATTTACATAATCAAGCCCGAAACCTATCATTGGTTGCTTTTCTTTTTGGTTTAACAGCTCAGATTTTTCAACAGAGACATACAATTTATCAAACTTGATTAACTCTGGGTGCAATTGTAAGTTACTCGGTTGTATCTCTTCTACATCAGTAGGAATTGGCAAACTATCTGCAACAGAAATAGAGATATTAACCTCTTGATTCAATAATTTATTAAAGGCTTTTTGCATTCCTGAAAAAGTTTCTTGCAATACTTCTTTTTGTTGATTCAGTTCGTTTTGCCTAATCTGTAATTTTAAAACATCTACTGCAGATGCTTTTCCTACTTCGACAGAGGTTAATGCTAACTTTTCGTATGTTTTCAATAAATCAATATTCTCTTCCAATACTTTTTGCTTAGCATTGATTTCATACAATTTATAATACGATTGTGCGACAGAAGTCGCTAACTTACGTTTCACAATTACCATATCTTGGTAAGTAGCATCTGCCAACGACGACACATAGTTTTCTCTTGCTGTTATGGTTCCGAAAAAAGGAATCATTTGTTTTACAGACAACTTAAATCGCTGCGGACCTGTACGTGTTTCTGGAGTACTTACAAAATAACCAGCTCCAAACTCAGTATTTGGCAACGTGTTTACTTCTTCTTTTTTCTCTGAAATACGCTTGTACTGAGCATCAAACTGTTGTACTTCTGGATTATTTTCTAAGGCAATCTTTATATATTCTTGCAAGTCTTGTCCTTGTATACTCAAAACTAAAAACATAGAAGCAAGAAATAAGACTACCTTTTTATTATTTATTTTAAAACTCATCTCTTTTCAATTTTCGTTTCAATAAAAATTCTTCACGCCAACTATACAACACTGGCACTATAAAATAAGAAGTCACGTCTATAATCATTCCTCCAAAAGCGGGTATTGCCATCGGAATCATAATATCACTACCTCTTCCTGTAGAAGTTAACACAGGCAACAATGCTAAAATGGTGGTTGCCGTTGTCATTAAACAAGCTCTAATACGCTTATTCCCTCCGTGTAAAGCAGATGCACGAATAGCTTCGATAGTTTGAGGTTTATCCCTGTTAAATGTTTGTGTTAAATAAGTAGCCATAACTACACCATCATCAGTTGCAATTCCAAATAATGCTATAAAACCTACCCAAACAGCTACACTCAGGTTAATTGGATGCATTTGAAACAGTTCTCTTAAATTCTCTCCAAATACACTAAAATTTAAAAACCAATCTTGCCCGTATAACCACATCATGATAAAACCACCTGCAAAAGCTACTGTTATTCCTGTAAACACCATTAATGAAGTAGTTACTGAACGGAACTGGAAATACAGTATTAAAAAGATAATCATCAATGCTAATGGCACCACTACCGATAAGGTTTTCTCTGCTCGCAATTGATTTTCATATGTTCCTGTAAACTGATATGAAATTCCTTTAGGAACCTCCAATTCACCAGAATCAATCTTTTGTTGAATTGCTTTTTGAGCAATTTCTACCACATTCACTTCTGCAAAACCATCCAACTTATCAAATAAGACATATCCAATTAAAAACGTATCTTCACTTTTAATTACTTGTGGTCCTTGCTCGTAACGAATCGTTGCCAATTCACTTAACGGAATTGGAGTTCCTTTTGCTACTGGTATGTAAATATTTTCTAAATCTGTAGGGTTAGAACGCAACTCTCTCGGGTAACGAACACGAATTCCGTAACGCTCTCTTCCTTCCACTGTTTGCGATAATTGCATACCCCCAACCGCAACTTTCAACACATCTTGTACCGTTTGAATAGCAATTCCGTAACGAGCTAATTTTTCTCTGTCAATATCAATTAATAAATAAGGCTTCCCTACTATTCTATCGGCAAAAACAGCTTCTTTTTTAACTCCTTTAACCTCTTTTAAAATTCCTTCCAACTCAACTCCAAAAGCTTCAATTTGCTTTAAATTTTGTCCTTTCACTTTGATTCCCATTGGTGCACGCATTCCTGTTTGTAGCATTACCAATCGAGTTTCTATAGGTTGTAATTTTGGCGCTGATGTTACTCCTGGTAACTTGGTAACTTTTACAATTTCATTCCAGATATCATTAGGCGATTTGATATGCGGACGCCAATTACGATAAAACTCACCATCTTCATCTTCTATTAATTGATTTGAAGAAACCTCATAAAAAACGACTTCTGATGCCTTATCTGTCAAACTTGGGTTTGCTACCATTTTACCATTTTTTAACAGAAACAGTCCATCCTCATTTACTCTATAACGTTGACGCTCTCCATCAGAATTTAGCGCGTATTCTGGCTTATAATTAATGATGTTTTCATACATTGATAAAGGAGCAGGATCTAATGCAGAGTCTGTTCTTCCAGCCTTTCCTACAACTGTTGCTATTTCTGGAATATTAGCAACTGCCATATCTAATTGCTGCAACACTCGTTTGTTTTCTTCAGTTCCAGAGTGTGGCATTGAGGTTGGCATCAGTAAAAATGATCCTTCATTTAATGAAGGCATAAACTCTTTTCCTGTATTTTTAAAAATGAGGAATCCACAAATTAATACTGTCATTGGGATACCCAAAAACAATAATTTATTGTTCAATGCCCATTTTAATATTAGGCTGTAATATTTTTGAAGCAGGCTAAAAAAACCTAACAAGCCAAAACAGACAAATGCCACAAATAACAGGTTCGTAAAAATAGTTCTATCAACTCCTAAAGGCCTCCAGTACTCAGCTAACAAACCGACAATAGCTAGAGTTGATATGATAATATTAATAGTATTTACTGAAAGTGAAAAATCATAAGTAGAAAATGAAAAATGAGTTGTTGTTTTACCTGAATAACTACTCCAAAGTTGTACAACTCCAAAAGCTGCTAATGCAAAACCTAACCAATACCCATAAATGACAGCTATAATTCCTAATACTATCAAAATTCCATTCAAAATGTATTTATACCCTTTGTTAAGGTTGTTCTTTTTGAATAGAATAGCAGCAAATGGCGGAATAAGAAATAGCGCTACAATAATTGCTGCTATTAATGCAAAAGTTTTGGTAAATGCTAGTGGACGGAATAATTTTCCTTCCGCACCAATCATGGTAAACACTGGAATAAAACTAATAATTGTCGTCATTACCGCAGTTACTATCGCTCCTGAAACTTCTGCAGTTGCATTATAAACCAGCTTATTTATTGGTAATCTTTCTTTTTCTACCTCTAAATGACTTATGATATTTTCAGAGAGTATGACCCCAACATCAACCATAGTTCCAATTGCAATAGCAATTCCTGATAAGGCTACAATATTTGCATCTACTCCAAAGGCTTTCATCGCAATAAAAACCATTAACACTGCCACAGGTAACAACCCTGAAATTAACACCGAAGCACGTAAATTAAACACCATTACGACAATTACCAGAATGGTAATCAATATTTCTAAAGTAAGTGCTTCATTCAATGTTCCTAAGGTTTCGTGAATTAATTCTGTACGATCATAAAAAGGAACAATTGTTAGTTGAGAAGTTCTACCATCTTTTAATTTCTTGGTAGGTAAACCAGCACTTAATTCTTTAATTTTTGCTTTTACATTCGTAATTACTTCTAGGGGATTTGCTCCGAAACGAGACACAACCACACCTCCTACTACCTCTGCTCCTTCTTTATCTAAAATACCCCTACGTGGCATTGCTCCTAACGAAACATTTGCTACATCTTTTACTCTAATTGCCGTGTAATCTTCAGCGGTTACTACTGCGTTTTCGATATCTTCAATGGATTTGACATATCCTAAACCACGCACTAAATATTCTGCTTGGTTTATCTCTATTGTTTGCGCCCCAATATCTTGATTGCTTCGCTTAACAGCTGCTACAATTTGCTGCAAACTGATATTGTATTGACGCATCAACTCTGGTTTTACATCTATTTGATATTCTTGTACATATCCACCAATAGAACTTACTTCCGACACTCCATTTGCTGATGATAGAGCATATTTTACATAGTAATCTTGTACGCTACGCAATTCGTGTAAATCCCAACCACCAGTTACATTTCCGTTTTCATCACGTCCTTCGAGTGTATACCAAAAGATTTGTCCTAAACCTGTTGCATCAGGTCCTAATGACGGACTTACTCCTTCTGGCAATAGATTACTCGGTAATGAATTTAATTTTTCAAGAATTCGAGAACGACTCCAATAAAAATCGACACCTTCATCAAAAATGACATAGATGCTTGAGAGTCCAAACATAGAAGAGCTACGGATGGTTTTTACTCCTGAAATACCCAATAAAGAGGTAGTTAATGGGTAGGTTATTTGGTCTTCAATATCTTGTGGAGATTGCCCATCCCACTTGGCAAAAACAATTTGTTGATTTTCACCTATATCTGGTATAGCATCTACCGCTACAGGATTACTAGGTAAAAAACCCGTATCCAAATTAAAAGGTGCATTCACAGTTCCCCATCCTATAAATAAAACGAGTAATATGACAGCTACCAGCTTATTTTCTATTAAAAATTTAATGCTTTTATTCAGCATAAGAAATGATTTTTAAACAATTAAACATTGATGTTAAAAAAACACCGAATACGACGAATCACCCTTATGAATTTTTCAAAAGGACAACTAGTTATTGTTTAAAAATCATATTAAATATACCTCATCAAGTACATGAATATCCTTGACGACGAGTGGTGGAGTGTAGTTTTTAAAAGGAATTACCTTATCGTGTAATTCTTCAAAAAGATTTATATAACTATAATAAAATGAAGCTATAAAGACTTGTTGATCTAAAGACAAGTAATCTAAAGAAGTTATTTTCAAGTCATCTTGTCCTTGAATCACTGATGCTTCATCATGGCAACAGTTCTCTTTCATCACAGAACAATCGTTTGATTTTGTTTCTTGTGACATTTCCATTCCGCAAGACTTTGCTTTTCCAAAATAACTCGTACCAACTAGTATATCACCACAAAAGTGACTACTAACAGTAAATGACATCGTAGAAAACACTACTATTAATGCCATTGTTATAGACGCTATTTTTTGAAATGCTTTTTTCATTCTTACCTACAAAAGTACAAATTTTTCAATATCAAAAACTTAAACAAAACTTAAAACCACTTTTTGTACTTAAAAAAACCTAACATTATCACTACTATCAACATAATAACTCCTAGCATTGCATAGTATCCGTAACGATATGTTAACTCTGGAATATATTCAAAATTTGTACCATAAACACCTGCTATAAATGTAATAGGTATAAAAATCACCGAAAATATCGTCAATATTTTCATGATGTCATTTAAACGATTATTTACATTTGTTGAATATACAGTAAGTTGCTCACTCAACATATTTTTGTAATTCTCAACCAAATCATGGCTTCTTTGAATCAAATCGTGTAAGTCATTAAAAAAAGGTTGCTCTTTTTTAGTTATTAAATCGGTTTTAAAATCTTTAAAGCTACTTATCGCCTCGCGTGCTGGTCTTATTGCTTTTCTAAAATAGTTAAGCTCAATCTTATTTTTATTAATCTCTTCTAAAATGTTCTTATTGGGTTCTAATAAAATTTTGTCCTCCAAATCTTCTACTTTCTCTCCAAAAGTTTCCATTAAAAAATTGTAATTATCTACAATCAAATCCAACAAACAATATTTTAAATATGTGACATTGTAATTACGAACTCTTCCTTTTTTATTACGCAACCTATCTCTTACTGGTTCAAAGACATCTCCTTGCTTTTCTTGAAATGTGATAAGAATGTTTTTTAATAAATACATAGAAATTTGCTCCGCTTCAAGCTGATGTTTATTTTCATCTAAAAACATCATTTTAATACTTGTAAAAATGTAATTTTCTTCAATATCTACTCTTGGCCTTTGTCCTGTATTTGCGATATCTTCAAGAATAAGTGTATGGATATCAAAAAGTTTACCTATTTCTCTTAGTAACTCAACATCATGTAAACCATCAATATTAATCCACGTTTTTTCGTATTTATTTAAATAATTTGAAAGCTCACTTATCGTTTGTAATTCTATTTCAATAATTTCATCTTCATCATAACCAATTAACCGTATTCTAGTATTTTCTTCTTTTTGACTCCCAACAAAGACAGGCTTTCCTGGAATTACGTGCTTTGTGTGTTTTTGTTTTGTAATAAATCGAGTCATACCCTTATTTTAAACGAGTTTGAATAGTTTATACAATTTAGCAAGAATTATGAGTTCTGACTTATTTTTTCCTGCATAAGAGTTCGTAATTTCATGTGATGCTACTAGCAAGTCATGAACTACTTCCTTTGAAAATTCTTTTTGATGTGTTAGATAATAATTTTTAAAGTTATCGTACGCCTCTTCTGAGCTTACTTTTTCACCAATAAGATGTCTTAAACTTTCATAAATTAATTCACTACCTGATTTACCTCCTGAACTAGACCAGTTTTTTTGTACTCTTTTAACAATACTCTTTTTTTCTTCTACGGTCATTTTTTTATCTGCCATAGAAACCGCATAGAACAAGTTCGCTATACTCTCATAAAATTTTTCCGAAAACCCCATAGTTAAGCTATTTCTGGTAATATTAGTATTGGTATTTTACTGTGAAATGCAGATTTTTTAATCACATTTTCTTCCAACAAACGGTTAAAAAAATTGTGTTTGTAATTTATTAAAACTAACAGTTCACTTTCTGTCTCTTCGATATGTTTTTCTATCGTTAATGTTTCTGAGCCTTCCCAGTCTATTTTTTTATACGCTACATTCAAATTTTGTAATATCTCTCTTAACTTTACTTTATTTCTTTGTTGATTTTCGGTTAGTAATTTTTCTTCGGATAAGTTTACAACCTCAAGTAAGCAGTTTTTTACAACACTCAAGTTAATCAAAAGTTCTAACTCTTTTGTTGTGTATTGTCTTTTATAGTTCGTAAAAAACACTATTTGGTGTAGTGCTTTATATTTATAATTCATCGGAACTACCACAATTGGACATTCATTAATCGCATTAATCATTTTCATTGTATTGGTACCTATAAATGTTTCTGCCAAACTCTTTGCTCCCTTGGTACCTGTAACAACAACATCAATATCCTTTTCCTTAATTGCCTTATTTATTGCTTTAGTTAATGAGTTTGATTCTATTAAATATTGGTAGTGAAAAGTACTCTCTTCTCTTTTCAAAACATCTAACAAATACTTTAACTCATCTTCTATTTCATTATCCATTTCGTTAAACCATTTCTCATTTTTTTCATCACTCAATAATTCTGAGGGTTGACTTATATACACATCTAACAAATAAATATTAGCTTCAACTCCTTTAAACAATTGTTTTGTGTAATTCAAGGCATTAATGGCTGATTCAGAAAAATTATACGGAATTAGAATGTTTTTCATAACGATTAAAATCATGGTTACCAATCAAATATAATTTTTTATTTCGAGATTCTATTTACAAAACCATAAGTATATTTGTATTAAAAAAAATCAATCATGAAAAATCATTTTTTAGAATTGTCCATCTACAATCCTCTCTTACAATTCTTACTTTTATTAGTAATTTTATTTTTTTTGATTTATGTTACTAAAAAACTTACAAGATCATATATAGTAAAAAACGCTATAGAACCTCATAGAAGAAAGCTTATTTTAAATCTAAGTTACTTTTTATACTATACGTTAGCACTATTTATCTCATTAATAATTTTTGGTATTAATTTTAAAGAGGTAATTGTTTTTGCTTCCTCTATACTTGCGGTACTTGGTGTTGGTTTTTTTGCTCAATGGTCTATTTTATCAAACCTAACGGCTAGTATTATTTTGTTTTTTTACCACCCTATGCGTATAGGTGATACTATAAAAATTATTGATAAAGACTTCGATTTACAAGGAGTTGTAAAAAATATTACAGGTTTTTACGTTCTTTTGTACATGCCTGAAGAAAAAAGAGAAATCACCATACCAAATACCACTATTTTATACAAAGGAATTGAGTTAATCAAAAAACAAAAAGACAACTAAACACCTGCAAACCAATAGTTTAAAAAAAATAAAAAAAAGTTTGTTATATTAAAAAATAGCTTACATTTACGACATCTTATTACATAAGTCGAATGTTACGTTTTACTTATTTCGGTAATAGCTTTTATGGGAAGACTAAGAGTTATTTAGTGTTTTGGAAACACAACGAAAAAATAAAGGTTTCTTCCATACCTCATTACTCTCTACCACTGAATTTTTATAAACAGTGCGGTGATTGCTTAGCTTTAAGAGTCTAACTATTCATTTATTTTGGTTTAACAATCTTGTTATAAAATAACAATGATACTTGTTATACGACTTATTTAAAAAAGTTTTGGTCCAGCCTTAACTGCTTTTTGAATAATTTTTCTGTACTCAAAATACAGATACAACTAAAATAATAATGAATACTAAATATAAAGACTTAATAGAACAAACGTTTGATTTTCCTCAAGAGGAATTTCATACAGAAAGCAATAATTTATTTTTTCATGATATCGACATGATGCAATTAGTGAAACAATACGGAGCCCCATTAAAATTCACATATTTGCCTAAAATATCTGAAAATATAAACAAAGCTAAGAACTGGTTTCACAAAGCAATTGAAAAATACAACTATCAAGGAACGTACAACTACAGCTACTGTACTAAAAGTTCTCATTTTAAGTATGTGTTAGACGAAGCTTTAAAAAATGATATACATATTGAAACATCATCTGCTTTTGATATTGACATAGTAAAGTCATTAAAAGAAGAAGGAAAATTAAAAGATGATGCTTACGTGTTATGTAATGGTTTTAAACGTGATCAATATATCGCCAATATTGTTAGCTTAATTGATGGTGGGCATACAAACTGTATACCTATAATTGACAATTATGAAGAACTCGATTTACTTTTAGACGAAACTAGAAGTAAATTTAAGGTAGGAATACGCATCGCTTCTGAAGAAGAACCTAAATTTGAATTTTATACTAGTCGATTAGGAATTGGATACAAAAATATCGTATCTTTTTACGAGCGTGAAATTGCTAATAATCCGCAAGTAGAATTAAAGATGTTACACTTCTTTATCAATACAGGGATTAGAGATAACGCCTATTACTGGAACGAATTATTAAAATGTTTAAGTGTATATATTAAATTAAAAAAAGTATGTCCAACTCTAGACAGTTTAAATATTGGTGGTGGTTTTCCTATTAAAAACTCATTAGCATTTGAATATGATTATGAGTATATGGTAGAAGAAATTATCAATCAAATTAATGTAGCATGTAAAGAAGCTGATGTAGAAGTTCCTAATATTTTTACTGAGTTTGGAAGTTTTACTGTTGGAGAAGCTGGAGGTGCTATTTACGAAGTATTGTATCAAAAAAGACAAAACGATCGTGAAAAATGGAACATGATTAATTCATCTTTCATTACCACTTTACCAGATTCTTGGGCTATTAATAAGCGTTTTATTATGCTGCCTATTAATAAATGGAACCATCGATATGAACGAGTACTTTTAGGTGGTTTAACTTGTGATAGTGATGATTATTATAACTCTGAACAACATGTAAATGCAATATATTTACCTGTGTACGAAAAAGAAAGTCCTTTATATGTAGGTTTTTTCAACACAGGTGCCTATCAAGAAACCATTGGTGGTTTTGGCGGATTACAACACTGTTTAATTCCAACACCAAAACACGTATTAATTGATAGAAACGAAAATGGTGATTTCACCACTAAATTATTTAAAGAACAACAAAAAAGCGAAGAACTATTATCAATTCTAGGGTACTAGTTTAATATTTATAAAAATGGAAAAAAGAAATTACGCAGGTATTCCTGATCAATACGCAAAGTTAGAAACTGCAAAAGTAGTATTAATCCCTGTTCCATATGACGGAACTAGCACTTGGCAAAAAGGAGCTGATAAGGGACCAGAAGCATTTTTAAATGCTTCTGAGAACATGGAATTGTATGACATCGAAACTGATAGTGAAGTGTACAAAGAAGGTGTTTATTTAGCAGCTCCTGTTACTGAAGATTCTTCTCCAGAAGCTATGATTGAAGCGGTACATGCAACTACCAAAAAATACATCAATAAAAACAAATTTGTAACCCTTTTTGGTGGTGAACATTCAATTTCTATCGGAACTATTCGCGCTTTCAATGAGTGTTTTAACAACTTAACTGTGTTACATATTGATGCACATGCTGATTTACGTAAAGAGTACGAAGGAACTAAATGTAACCATGCTTGTGCAGTATACGAAGCAAGCCAAACTACTAATCTAGTACAGGTAGGAATTCGTAGTATGGACGTAACTGAAAAGTCTTCTATGAACATGGAAAAAGTATTCTTTGCTCATGACATGGCGGTTAACGAATACTGGATGGATGATGTAATTGATCAATTAACAGGTAATGTTTTTATTACGTTTGATTTAGATGCTATCGATCCTTCATTATTGCCTAGTACAGGAACACCAGAACCAGGAGGATTGTTTTACTACGAAACTTTAGAGTTTTTAAAGAAAGTGTTTACTGAACGAAATGTAGTTGGTTTTGATATAGTAGAATTGTGCCCTAACGAAAATGAAAAATCATCAGACTTTTTAGCGGCGAAATTATACTATAAAATGTTGAGCTATAAATTCGCTTCTAACATGGAAGACGAAGAAGATTACGACGACGATGCTAGCTCACCTTTTAATAAATTATCAAAATTTAAAAACGACGACGACGATTATTAAAATGCGTTTACAAGCTATTGCATATCATTTAGAAAAACGAATTACACTTAGTACCGTTCGCAATCAATTTAAATCGTACAATTTGGTAAAAAGAGAACATTCCTTTTTACTATACAAAATTAAAAACGGTTCTTACATCTATTTAAAAGATTATGGAAGTGTTGTTTTTATTAATTGCGAAGACGTATTAATAAACAAAATTGTTAGTTTTTTAACAGGTAAAGAGAAGTCAACTACTACTCATTTACCATCAGAAAAGTACACTATCGTTTTTTCTGATATGATTGAAGTTGATTTTGGAAGCATTCAAATTAAAGAATTAAATGATGATGTAGCACATACCATCATGCTCAATTTAGCACAATCGGTAGCATTGATGAATTATGTAAACAAAACATCTGATTTACATGATAAAACATTAGTATATTCAAGGCAATTAGAAAGGACAGGAAGCTTTAAGTTATCTAAAGTTCAAATGAGAAAATTCATTGGTAAAACCATGAATTTAAAAAACAACATTGCAGAAAACCTATTTGTTTTTGACTCACCAGATGTGGCTTGGAACAACAAAGATTTATCTGATTTAGATTATAAATTAAAAGATGAATTAGATATTATAAAACGTCATCAAGGAATTGAAAATAGTTTAAACGTAATTAAAGAAAATTTAGATTTATTCAGTGATATATTACAACACAAATACAGCAGTATGTTAGAATGGATTATTATAATTTTAATCCTTTTTGAAGTTGTACAGGTTATTATTGAAAAGTTAATTTAAAAATATTGAGGTTTATGAAATTATCCCTTCAAATACTTTAGAAGCAATTTCATAAACACACAAAAAACAATAAAATGAATACACCTATAACCAATTTTATAGAAAAATACTTCTTACACTTTAATGCTGCAGCTCTGGTAGATGCAGCAAAAGGGTACGAAGCACAATTAGAGCAAGGATCTAAAATGTTAGTCTCATTAGCTGGTGCAATGAGTACTGCAGAGTTAGGGAAAATTTTTGCTGAAATGATTCGTCAAGATAAAGTTGACATCATTTCATGTACAGGAGCAAACCTTGAAGAAGACATCATGAACCTAGTAGCGCACTCTCACTATAAAAGAGTTCCTAACTATCGTGATTTAACTCCGCAAGAGGAATGGGATTTATTATTAAAAGGATTAAACCGCGTAACTGACACTTGTATTCCTGAAGAGGAAGCTTTTAGACGTTTACAAAAACATATCTTTAAAATTTGGAAAGATGCTGAAGAAGCAGGTGAACGCTATTTTCCTCACGAATATATGTACAAACTTTTGCTTTCTGGAGTTTTAGAAGAGTATTACGAAATTGATTTAAAAGACTCTTGGATGTACGCTGCTGCAGAAAAGAACTTGCCTATTGTAGTTCCTGGATGGGAAGATAGTACTATGGGTAATATTTTTGCTTCATATGTAGTAAAAGGAGAATTAAAGGCTTCTACCATGAAATCTGGAATTGAATACATGACTTTTTTAGCTGATTGGTATACTAACAATTCTGAAAAAGGAATCGGGTTCTTCCAAATTGGTGGTGGAATCGCAGGTGATTTCCCTATTTGTGTGGTACCAATGTTATATCAAGATTTAGAGAGAGAAGACACTCCTTTCTGGAGCTATTTCTGTCAAATATCAGATTCAACTACAAGTTATGGATCATACTCTGGTGCTGTACCTAATGAAAAAATTACTTGGGGAAAGTTAGACATCGATACTCCTAAGTTTATTATAGAAAGTGACGCTACTATTGTTGCCCCTTTAATATTTGCTTATTTATTAAAAATGTAATTTTATGAAACGAGTTATTGTAGACTATGCAAAATTAACTACTGATATTTTGGATTTATTGGTAGAAAAATATCCAGACGGATATGATCACTCAGACATTATCTCCTTCAAAAACAGTAAGGGTGAAACCGTAAAAGCTGTAGAAGTAAGTACTGATGATACCTTATTTTTAGTTAAGATAAGTTCTCAATTACAACAAACAATGGAGGACCATGAAGCTGAAGAAGATGAAGACAATGACGAGTTTGATGAAATTGAAGTATCTGAAGATTTTGACAACGAATAAACAGGTAGCTTATGAAACCAACCTTTCACATATCACTTCCATGTTTAAACATTGAAGAAACGATAAAATTTTATACCGAAAACTTAGGTTTTGAATGCGGAAGAAAAAACACTAAATGGGTTGACATTAATCTATTCAACAATCAATTAACCTTTGTTTTAGCAGATCAATTCAACTTTGAATACCCAAGTTATTCTTTTGAAAAAGACATTTTACCTTCCTTTCATTTTGGTGTTGTTTTAGATACTAAAACATGGGAAGAAATGTATCAGAAAGTTAGCTATAATTCTTCTGAAGACATTATGCAAAAAACTTTTTTAAAGGATAAAAACGGAGAACATATTTCATTTTTCATAAAAGACCCTAATGGATATACTTTAGAGTTTAAACACTTTTTAAAAGAAGATCTAATGTTTGCCTCATAAATAAATTTTAGGTAGCCATGACTTATTACAACTCACAACCAACAGTTACATTAGTCGGTGTTTATCAGGGATATACAAACGGCTATTACGTTTTTGAATTAGAAAACGGTGATATTATAGATTTTGAACGAGTAAATAAGCAAAACTTAGGTCATTTAGACTTAAAATCATCTGCTTTCAAAAACAAGAAATTTGAAATTACCTACAAGGAAATTTTTGATGATGTAGACGATGAAGACATCGTTATTTTTAAGTTAGAAAACTTACACTTACTTTAAAAAAAATCCCATTCTTTTTAGAATGGGATTTCTTTTTTATAAAATTTTGAGCATCGATTTATACTGATCAATATCTATTTTACCACTAAATACTTTAACCGTTTTTGTTATGATCTCTTCAGCTGTATCATGAGAAAAACCTAACTGAATTGCATACTTTAATATTAATTTTCTTTCAGAATCATCAATTCGATGATCTGCATAAATAATTTTAAACAAATCTAGTAAACGTTCTAACCTATCATCAGATCTAAGCTGTGGCACTACTGGATATTTTTTTGAGTTTTTCATTATCTCTTCATATTCAGCCTCCGTAATATCTAATTTTCTAGCAAAACGGCTTACCAATGCTTCTTCATTTTTGTTTAAATCACCATCAACCATAGCAATATTTACTATGGCGCTAAAGTGTGCCACATTATTTCTATGCTTACTTGACTCGTATAAATCTACAATACTCATAGTTAATCTATTTTTTTTATTGAATACAATACAGGAATACCAATTTCATCATCTGAAGTTTCATAGTTGTATGTAATTTCAAATTCCTGATCTATAAATTTGTTATCGTTTAAATTATAAATTTCTAATAACTTTTCAGAGATAACCTCAAAAATAATAGTCTCTTCATCTCCTTCTTCATTTATGAATAAAAAGTTATATCCATAATCATCATGCCCTAGGAAAGTTGCAGTTACCTTTATAGGATCTATTATTCTTTGATTACCATCTGTTCTTGCAAAAATGCTTGTTACAAATAGTATAAAAACTATTTTAATAAATACTTTTTTCATTTTCTTTAAAACTTTTGATTATTAAATCTTCTTTTCTTGGATATTAGCCACAACAAGTCCAAATCTTTTAGCAAAAACCTCCTACAGTTATGCTCGTGACTATAAAGAAAATGATGTTACATAGGCATTATTTTTTAGCAACAATTATTTAACACTCATAAAGATACGTTATTTTTTAATCAATTTCCATTGCTTCTTTTTTATTTAACTAAAAAGATAACCTTAATTAAAAAGACCTTGAATTTTACATCCAAGGCCTTTTTGTCTAACCAAACTTAGTATAAAACTAACTACTACTATTTTTAATTCTATTTCAAAAACTTCTCCTTTCAGCTTCTCTCAACCTAGTAAGAGAAGTTTTTTCATTTAAGGATTAAATCTTTATAAACTTTTATTATCTCTTGTTTGTATTATTTATGACACTACCTTTATGTAAATAGTCACATAAAAACATAAAAAAACTCAAAAAAAGTTTTTTTGAGTTTTTAATACAAATATTTTCTCAGTACAATTCTATGTTCTGGTATTGATTTATCATAATCTTCTACTAAGAGTTCGAGTATTTCTGGCGGCTTTTTTCCTATCTCTTTCTTCGAATTGTATTTTGACACATACAAACTATATACTGGATTTGTATCTTGATTTTTTCTTTCAAAAATTAAAAAATGTTGCTCATTCAATTCTGAAAAACATATTTCATTTTTTTGAAATACTCCAGAGTTGTCTACAAAAAAATCTGAAAATTCGTAATACCTAAAAACATTTTCCATTCTTAAACAATCTCTGCTGATAAACCTAATTCTAATAATTTAGAACATCTAGGCTCTAAATCTTTATATTCTCCTGTTTTTACAGCACATTTGCCCTTGTAATGTACTAAAATGGTACACTGTTCAGCTTGTTCTAATGTATGATCACATACTGTGACTAAACTATCAATTACAAAGTCAAAGGTATTTACATCATCGTTGTACAAAACAATTTCGTATTCTTTGACATCTTGTAATAAAACTTCAAGCTCTTCTTGTATTTTTTCTATCGTACTCATTTGTTTTATTTTTGATATTGCAAAGCTACCCAATTATTTCTTTTTATGGTATTTTTTAGTGTTAAACCATACTTAGAAACCTCATTATCAATCACTGGAATATCTTCTGTATAAAATCCACTTAATAATAAAACTCCTTTTTCATTTAAACAATCAGTATATACTTTCATATCATTTAACAAGATATTTCGATTGATATTTGCTATAATCAAATCATACTTTTTACCTACTAAAAGAGAGGCATCTCCTTCATATACTGATATATGTTGACAGTTATTTCTTTCAACATTTTCTAACGAATTTTCGTAACACCAAGCATCAATATCAATTGCATCGATAGGTTTCGCTCCTTTCATTTCGGCAAAAATTGCTAAAATTCCAGTACCACATCCCATATCTAACACTTTTTTATCTCTAACATCTAAATTAATTAAATGTTGTACCATCATGTGTGTCGTTTCATGATGTCCTGTACCAAAACTCATTTTTGGTTCAATAACAATATCGTACTTCAAATTAGGGTTTTCATGAAATGGTGCTCTAATACTCACCACATCGTCAACTTGAATTGGATTAAAATTCTTTTCCCATTCTTCATTCCAATTAGTCTGTTCTATTTCTTTATGCTGATATTCAATTGAAAACTCATTTGAGTTTAAAACAAAGACATCATTTAAAATATCTGTATTCCAATCTTCTTTTTGAATATAAGCTATAACTCCATTCTCATTTTCAACAAAACTTTCAAACCCTAACGCTCCTAATTCTGCAATTAAAATTTCTGTTGTCGGTTCTTTAGGTGTTACCTCAAAAGTATATTCTATATAAATATTGTCCATTAAATCGATTTAATAATTGCTTTAAAATCTTCTGCTTTCAACGCTGCTCCTCCTATCAAACCACCATCTACATCTGGCTTTGAAAATATTTCTTTAGCATTAGCCGGCTTTACACTTCCACCGTATAAAATTGAAATCGCATCCGCCACTTCATTTCCATATTCTTTAGCAAAAAGCTCTCTTACAAAGGCATGTATTTCTTGAGCTTGTTCTGGCGTAGCAGTTTCTCCTGTACCAATAGCCCAAACAGGTTCATAAGCCAAAACTATATTAGCATAATTGCTCTTTTCTAGATGGAATAATGCCTTTTTAATTTGATTTTCTACAATTTTAAAGTGATTTCCTGATTTTCTATCTTCTAACAATTCACCAAAACAAAAAATAACCTCTAAACCTTGCCCTAAAGCGGTATCAACTTTTTTCGCTAATAATTCATCAGTTTCAGCAAAATATTCTCTTCGCTCTGAATGTCCTAGAATTACAATATTAACACCAATATTAGTTAACATATCAGCTGATACTTCTCCTGTAAAAGCTCCACTTTTTGACTGATGCATGTTTTGTGCAGCGACTTCTATATTTGACTTTTTGGTCTTTTTAGCAGCATAGTGCAGATTCACAAAACTCGGAGCAATAATTACTCTAGTATCTTCATTTACATTTCCTTTAATTTCTTTCTTTAACTGCTTGATGAGTTTTTTAGCTTCATCAAGGTTTTTATTCATCTTCCAGTTACCTGCTACTATCTTTTGTCTCACTTTTATACGTTTTTCTGGTTATTGATTTAATGTTTGCAAAATTACATTATTTCTAAGCTTTGACGAATTAATTTATCAGTAGCTTTTGTCGCGTCAAAAACAATGATTTTTCCTTTTTCATCAATTACCATAAACCTAGGAATCCAATTTAAACCTAAAAACTCACCAAATTTCCCTTCCCATCCTGATTGCATAAAGTAATGATCTCCATTAATTTTTAATCGGTTAACTCCATTTTTCCAATCTTCTTGATTTCTATCTAATGATAAATACATATAAGCTATCTCTGGATTTTCTTCTTGAATCTTTTTTACCTCTGGCAAACTTTTTAAACAATCAGTACACCATGAAGCCCAAACATCAATCAAAACCTTTTTTCCTTTATGCTTTTCAATAACATCTTTGAATAGAACTTTTTTTCCTTCTAAAGAAATAAAAACATCATTTAATGCTTCTTTTGAGAATTGAGTTGAGTTTTTTGTTGAACAACTTAATATTGTTATTCCGATAAAAAATATAATTATGAAGTTTTTCATTTTATTGAACATGATTTTCTAATTTTTCTGACACTTTAGATGATTTGAATACTGTAATTTTTCCTGTTTCATCAAGCACTAAAAATCTTGGAATTGTTTTTAATTTTAAAAACTTACCCAAAGCCCCTTCTCCTTTTTTTGGTATGTAATAATGCTGCCCTTTTACAGGAATATTTTCTAGTTCTCTTTTCCAGTCGAAATAAGAATGATCAACTGACAAAAAAATGTATTCAATTTTTGGATTTTTCTTTTGAAAAACCAATACATCATCAAAACTATCCTGACTTACGGGACAGTAGGTAGCAAAAACTTGTATAAATTTTTTCTTGCCTTTATTTTTATTTAAAACCTCTTGGAGTGAAATCGGATTTCGATCTAAAGTAAGTAATTCTTCACGTAATGCTTCTGTTGTAAAATTTTCAGGTTGAAAAACAGCACAACTTGTAAGTGTTAAGAACACTAATGATAATACAAAAAATCTCATAATTAATGTAATCTTATTCGTGGGTCTAACCAACTATATAAAATATCTACTAAAATATTAATGATAATAAATAACGTTGCTACGACTAATACAGCTCCCATAATTACTGGTAAATCAAGCGTGTTTAATGAGTTTACTATTTCTTTTCCTAATCCGTTCCAGTTAAAGATATATTCTACAAAAACCGCTCCCGCCAACATCGAAGCAAACCAACCAGAAATTGCTGTAATTACTGGATTTAAAGAATTTTTTAAAGCGTGCTTTCGAATTACTTGATACATCGTTAATCCTTTCGCTTTAGCCGTTCGAATATAATCTTGGTTCAGGGTTTCTAGCAACGAATTACGCATCAACTGAATTACTACTGCTAACGGACGAATACCTAATACTATTGCTGGTAAAATCAAATTTTTCCATTGAATGGAAGCTCCTTCTCCAAAATCATCTACTTCATACAAACTTCCCGTCATTTCTAAGTGAGTGTATTTATGCAATACAAAACCAAACAACCAAGCAAACAGTATAGCAGAAAAAAATGACGGAACACTCATTCCTAAAGTACTTACAACAGCTATTATTCTGTCAAAAAAAGTATCTTTAAACAATGCGGAAAATATTCCTAAAACAACTCCTAAAAAAAGTGCTATTGTTATTGCCACCACTGCTAAAACAGCTGTATTGGGTAATGTTTCTTTAATTACTTCAGAAACATTTTTACCATTCTTTTGAAATGATTGACGTAAATATGGAGTTTTTATTACCACCTCTATATCTCCTAAAGAGAATAAGGATTGAGCATTGTATTTCCCTTCAGATAAAAATGTATAACTGTCTTTATTCTTACTATGAAACGACAACGGAGAAACATCATTCAAATAATACAAATACTGTGTAAACACAGGTTTATCAAATCCGTATTTCTTTCGGATATTTTGTAATTGCTCAGTATCTTCTCGTTGGTCTAACATCATACGAGCAGGATCACCTGGTAAGATGTTAAACAGTAAAAAAATTACAGTAACTACCCCATACAGTGTTAAGAAACCATAAAAAAATTTGTTAATGATATATTGAAACATATCTAACAAAGATAACAGAAACTGCTAAATTTATGTACTTTTGCTTAACTTTTACAACAACACATGACAACACAACAACTTGTATCAGAAATTCGAAAAAAGAAATCGTTTTTATGTATTGGACTAGATGTTGATTTAAACAAAATTCCAGCACATTTACTTCAAGAAGAAGATCCTATTTTTGCTTTTAACAAATCAATTATTGATGCTACTCACCATCTTTGTGTAGCTTACAAACCAAACACAGCTTTTTATGAAGCATATGGTATTAAAGGTTGGAAATCTCTTGAAAAAACCATCAATTACTTAAACGAAAAACATCCTGAAATTTTCACTATAGCTGACGCCAAACGTGGGGATATTGGTAATACAAGTACCATGTATGCAAAAGCTTTTTTTGAAGACTTAGCTTTTGATTCGGTTACAGTTGCCCCATATATGGGAAAAGACTCTGTAGAACCTTTTTTGGCTTTTAAAAATAAACATACTATTATGTTAGCATTAACTTCTAACCAAGGTGCTTTTGACTTTCAGACGCTAAGCGTCAATAATAAAGAACTTTATAAAGAAGTTCTTGAAGTATCTAAATCTTGGAATAACTCACAAAACTTAATGTACGTAGTTGGGGCTACCAAGGTTGAATATTTAGCCGATATTAGAAAGATTATTCCTGAGAGTTTTTTATTAGTTCCTGGAGTAGGTGCCCAAGGCGGAAGCTTACAAGAGGTTTGTAAATATGGAATGACAGATACTATTGGTTTATTAATTAACTCTTCTCGTGGAATTATTTATGCTTCTAATAAAGAAGACTTTGCCGAAGCTGCTGCTACAAAAGCAGAAGAATTACAATCTCAAATGGGAAGTATTTTAAAATAAAAAAGCCAAGGTTAATGACTCCTTGACTTTGTAATTAATTCAAATGATTACACCAATGAAAACAAAGTTGGTATAAGTGGTACAAATGTATAAAGCTTAGCTCTTCTCACTTCTAACTTTGATTTGAATCACCTTTTTTTTGAATTAAACCAACCATTATTTAATTTATCAAAATAAAAAGCTGAGAGTAAACTCTCAGCTTTTCTATTTATTAGGGGAATTATCTATTTTTACAAGTAAACTCCTTACTTACAAAAATTAATTCGTTAATTAATGAATGGATTATTTTGTATTTCTGATTGAGGAATCTCAAGAACCAATCTATCATCTTTATAAGTCATAGATTCTCCTGCTAAATACGCATGGTTTGCTCCTCTTGTTAATGTAGCTTTATTTCTTTTTAATGCTAAGAAACTTTTTCCTTCTCCCCAAAATTCAATTCTTGTTTGTAAGTAAATTTCATTTTGTAAAGCTTGACCTGATAAAGCATCTATGTATGCATAATCAGCTGCATCATCAAATCTTTGAGCTAATAAGTCTTTTAAACGATTTTTAGCTTCAGTTTCTAAGCCCTCTTTAGCTGCCATTTCAGCTGATAGCATATACATTTCATCTACTCTCATATAAATGTAATCAGACTCAATATTTCTTTGTCCTCTATACTCTTTTGCAGTATCATAAAACTTGTCTATTGGCATTAAATAACTATCTGATGTTTCATCGCTATCAAACTGTGTTCTTCTAACATCTTCATCTTTTATAGAATTGTATAAACCTAAATCTATTTGTTTTATATCTCCAAATGACTGATAACTAAATGTATAATAATCCATTTGTCCCCACCAAGATGCTAAACTTAAACCATTATCTATAGTGATATCAACTCCCCACATCCAACTTGGGTTTTCTGCCACGCTATTAAATCCACCTGTAGCTCTTTCTTTAGATGTTATAGGAAACCCTCCTTCTGCAATAACTTCCTCTGCTAAATTTCTTGCTTTAACATTATCAGCTCCTTCACCTCTTGATGCATAAACATATGCTAAAAGTCCTTTAGCTACATACTTGTTTATTTGGTATACCTCATCTCTATTGTAAGACTCTAAAAGTGTAATTGCTTCTTCTAAATCTTCTATCATTAAGTTATATACCTCTTCTGTTGTACTTTGTGGTTGTGCTTCAGAATTTGCTTCTGTATATATTGGTAAAACTTTTGAGGTAGGTATATACTCAGGAATATATAACTGAGTTAAATAGAAGTATCCATAGGCTCTTAAAGCTTTTGCTTGTCCCATTTGCTCTCTATTTGCATCTGTAATTACAGCATCATTTCCTCCTAATGATTTAATTACCAAGTTACTTGAATTAATTATTCTGTAATAATACCTCCATGCCGTATAGTTTGGCTTAGTAAAGGTAAAATCGTTAGTAGCAACTAATTGAGCAATACTGCTATATCTATTATAAACATTTTGAGCTAAAGCAAGATCTCCAGACAACATATCGCTTATAACATCATATCCTTTTTGCCCATAATCTTCATGAGAATCAGTCCCACCTGTTCCTGTTTGCAACATTGTTTCATATATACCTCTTAGTGTTCCATTTAAAATACCTGGATATATTTTTCCTGTATCAGCTACATCCTCTACAGAAACATTTTCAGTTGGGCTTTCTTCAAGAAAATCATCACTACAGCTTAACGATAAAGCTGTAATTGCTCCTAATAATATTGGTTTTATATATTTTTTCATATTGTTTTAATTTTAGAATTTAGCTCTTACACCAAAAGTAATTGTTGATAATGGTTGGTAACGATATACATCAGACGAACCAGTTTCAGACGTTATTGGGTTAAATCCATTTCTTGCACTTAATAAAAATAAGTTATCTCCAGACACCCATAAATTTAAAGACTTAACACCTGAGTTTTCAATAAGGTTGCTAGGTATAGTGTATCCTATTCTTACATTACTTAAAGCCAAGTAATCTGTTGATGTTATAAAGCGAGAAGAAACAGAGTTAACTTGTAAATTTCTATCACTTATTAACCTAGGTACATCAGTAACATCTCCAGGATTTTTCCAGCTATTTCTAATATCTGTATGCCAGTTGTCAGAGCCTATTTGACTATTCCCCATTAAACCTGCATATACATTATCGTAAGAGTATCCTCCTAAACTATAACCAAACAATGTATTTATAGTAAAATCGTGTACTTTTGCATTTAATCTAAATGAACCTCTAACTTTAGGAATTATAGATTTCCCTATAAATTTCTGAGTAGCATCACTATATTCGCTCGTAGTAGTTTTACTAATAGCATTGTTAGGGAACTGGTTCTTGTATTCTGCCAAACTTCTAATTCCTTCACCATCATCTATTGTCCCATTACTATTAGCATCATGATAGTATTGATTCCATAGAGGGTTACCTGTTTGTTTATCTACACCTGCCCACTCTCTCATATAATAATCATAAAGTCCTCTATCTTTAGCTCTACCAAAACTTTCAGCAATATCTAAAAACTTTCTTTCTCCCGTAGATGGATCAATAGGCATTTCTGTCAATTTACTATCAAACATTTCACCATTAATACCGAAATCTAATTTATAATTTTCTTTATCAATTAAATGTGCTGTTAAATCAAACTCTAATCCTGAATTTCTTAACTTTCCATCATTAACATCAACAAGTGCATTACCTGTAGAAGGTGCTAATCTTCTCTCGAAAAGAAGATCTTCAGTGTTCTTAATATAATAATCTACAGATCCTTCTAACTTATTATTTAAAACAGTAAACTCTAATCCTGTTTGGAACATTTTCGATGTTTCCCATGTTAAATTAGGGTTTTGAATCGCATTAGGTCTTAATGAAATTTGTCCTCCTAAATTACCTATGGTATAACTATCTCTACCTGAATAGATATCTGCTCCTGCTTGGTCTCCTAAAATACCATAACTAGCTTTTAATTTTAGAAAATTGATGACGTTTACAGTTGAAATAAAACTTTCTTCAGACAATACCCATGAAGCTCCTACTGAACCAAAAGTACCCCATTTATCTTTAGCAAACCTAGAAGAACCATCACGTCTTATAGATCCTGATAAATAATATTTTCTTTTATAATTGTATGATACTTGACCAAAGTAACTTTCTAAAGCTGATCTCGTGCTATAGCCTGTTGGAGGAGAAGAAACTACCACATAATTATTAGGATCTTTCAACCCACCTTGCAAATTCACTACCTTATTTTTACTAAGTGTGCTAGTTTCAAATTCAGTCTGGTTAGTTTCTTGTGCTACTAAAGCAGAAATATTATGATTTCCTAAATTTTTATTATATCTAAAGATATTTAAAAAGTTTTGCGTCAAAGCACTTGTATTTTCTTTATATAAAGTTCCTTCTTGTTGAACAGCAAATCCATAAAAAGGATTTTGAACTTCATTATGAATCTCACTGTAGTACTGAGCTCCATACTGAGTTTCAAATTCTAATCCTTCTAGAAGAGATACTTTAAAAGAAAAGTTCCCATTTAATGAATGACGATCTGCTCCTATAAAATTGTATTCTGCATTCCCTATAGCATTACTACCACCTCCAAAACTTCTGTCTCTATAATCGTACTCATAGCCTCCATATTTGGTGTCTTTGATAAGATTACCATCAGCATCACGCTCAAATAAAGGGTAAATAGAAGGGATATTATCTACAAACCAAAAAATACTTCCTGCATCTTCAGATTGTCCATTCTCTATAGTTTTCCCTAAAGTATAACCTACATTAGCTTTTGCTGTTAACCACTCAGCTGGTTTGTGTGTAATATTTAACCTTGATGAATATCTCTTATATCCAGAATTAACTGAATATCCTTTATCATCTAAATAACCAAAAGAACTAAAATATTTAGTATTCTCACTACCTCCGCTCATCTTAACATTCGCCTCTGTTCTCATTGAAGATTGAAAAGCGTAATCTGCCCATTTTTCTGGAGTATATTTTCTAGATAATCCTGATCTAACTTTTCCTGTTGCTGGATCAATTATTTGAGAAACGTCATTTGTAGTAAAATAGTTAAATTTATTACTAATACCTTTTCTCGAATTAAATAAGTTTTGATTTGCATAAGCAGCTCCGTTAATTGTTGGATCATCAAACAAACCTTGATTTGCCATTGCTTGCCATGACAACTCGATATATTCATCTGGAGTATTTATAACATCATATCTTGGTAATAATTGAAAATTAACTCCTGTCTTTAAATCAACTTCTACAGATGTAGCTCCTGATTTACCTGATTTAGTTGTAATCATGATAACCCCGTTAGCCCCTCTAGACCCATAAATAGCAGTAGCTGATGCATCTTTTAAAACTGTTGTAGATGCAATATCTGATGGGTTTATAGAATTTATTGAACCTGAAAAAGGCACCCCATCAACTACATATAATGGATCTCTACTTCCATTTACAGAACCAAATCCACGAATACGAATCGTTGCAACGGTTCCTGGTTGACCTGAAGTATTAATTACGTTAACTCCTGCAATTTCACCAGCTAAAGCTTGTGATACATTTGATACACTTTTCGCTTCTAAATCTTCGGTTTTTACTACCTTAGCACTACCTGTAAAAGATTGCTTGGTTGTTGTTCCATAACCAACAATTACAATTTCTTCTAACAAATTAGCATCTTCTTTCATTAGAACATTTAGTTCTGAATCCAAACCTATAGTTCTTTCAGTAGTTTGCATTCCTACAAAACTAAATACTAAAACATCTCCTTGGTTGACTTTTAATGAATACTTACCATCAAAATCTGTTTCTGTACCTATGGTCGTACCTTTTAAAATTACACTTACACCAGGCAACGGTCCTGCACTATCAGATACCGATCCAGTGATTTTTTTCTCCTGTGCATTCATATTCAGTAAAAAACCAAAAAAGAACAATACACAGATTACATTCTTGTAATGTAGATTCATAAATTATTAAATTTTTATTAATTAACAGTTGTAAAACTAAAGGCAATAAATATTTTTCATTACCCATTTGAAGCTAACCACCTTTAATTTGATGTGAATAGATAATTTTAAGAGGTTAACATCTTTTCGCATTTAACCAGTAAATTGTTAATGAATGTTAAAATTTTTCTTCTTCATCATTTTGCTTATTTTTTACTCTTTTCTTCATTAAACTTCAGTAATTTTGCGCCCCTATAATGATTTAAAAATTAATTCAACTTAATACCATTACATAGCTATTTTAAAACACTCCCAAACAAATAAAATGAATACTTGTTTTAATAAAAATTTAACTGTTCTTTTATTAGGGTTAGTTTAAATACGGCTGTTATAATTACCCCAAAACAAAATGCAAATGGAAATATCAATTCTAATTGTTGATGATGAAAGTAAGGCTCGAGCAAGATTTAAAAAACTGGTAAATCAGTATAGTTTTTTAAAAATTGTTGGTGAATGTTCTTCTGGAATAGATGCTATTAAGAAAATTAACATATTAAATCCTGATGTAGTTTATCTTGATACAAAAATAAACGATATGACTGGATTTGATATTATAGAAAAGATTACGCTTCCTAAAAATCCAATTTTTATTTTCACTGCCTCATCTAATGAGCATGCTCTTAAAGCTTTTGATTATTTTGCTTTCGATTATTTATTGAAACCTTTAAAAGAAGATCGATTTTACGCTTCTATAAAAAAAGTAATTAGTTATAAAAAGATAGAAGAACGTTCTAACTTCAACAACAACTTGGACAACATTTTAGATCTTGTAAAAGAAAACACACCTGTAGAAACTCCTGTAAAAGGCACAAAGATTAACATCAAATCAGGTAATAAGATTATTTTCTTAGAACGAAATGCCATTAAGTATATTTCTGCCTCTGGTTATTATGTCGAAATTTTTACCACAGATAATAAAAAATATTTACTTAGAGAATCTTTATCAAGTATTATAAAAAGGTTAAACTCTAATCTTTTTGTTAGAATTCACCGATCTACAATAATTAATTCAAATTTTATTGATGAAATCATCACCTCCAATTATGGTGAAACTGATGTAAAGATTAATGATAACAAAACTTTTAGAGTTAGCAAGAGTTACAAGAAAGATTTTCAAGAACTTATGGGGGTTAAATAAATAAAAAACAGCTCTTTTTTATTAAAAGAACTAAAAATCTATTTACTAATAAACTTGTGTTCAACAAACTATACAACCATAATATTTAATAAAAAACTATTGTTAAAACAGGAGACAAACACTACTTTTGGCTGACAAAAAAAACAGGTAGTCGAAAATGTAACAGAGTAGACAAAAAAACTAAAAAAAATTATATGAAAAAAATTATTTTACTATTAACCTTTTTTATAACCATTACTGTTAATAGCCAATCAAAGTCCGAAGTAGAAACTATGGCAATAAAACATGCCGAGTCTGGTTTAAGTTTAATGAATGACTATTCTCAATCCTTGAACATAACATTATTTGGATACTATGATGAAGCATTCAGAAAACGAAAACAAGAACTAACAAATAAGAGTTCCGAAAGCGCTAACAGTTCTTCTAAGCCCTCTAGTATCTCTTCATCTGGAGATAATGAAGGCCTAATCGATGGAGGATCAACTTTAGACAAACTTCTAGATGAATTAATAGAGGAACTAGAGGATGTTTTTAATTAATCCTTATAGCTAAAAATAAACTAAATCACTCTGTACTGAAAGTACAGAGGTTTACTATACTGGGGACTAAAAGTCCCCTTTTTCATTCTAATATAAAATGTTCGGTTTCCTATGATGTTCTAAATATTCGTTAACCATTTCATCTGTAATATTGCCTGTACTCCAAACTCCATAGCCAACTCCCCAAAAATGTTTCCCCCAGTAAAGATCGCTTAACTTTCTAAATTCTTGTTGAAGCTTACGAGAACTTCTACCCTTCAGTTGCTTTACTAAGTAACTCTCACTTTGTTTAGGTGCATATTCTATATGCATATGAATATGATCTGAACTAACTACTCCTTTTAAAATCGATACGTCTTCTGCATCACAAATTTGAACTAGTAAATCTCTACAACGTTCTTGTATATCTCCTTTCAATATCTGATAACGATATTTGGTAACCCAAACTATATGACAGGTTAACCTACTTACTGTATGAGAACCTTTTCGTATTGATCTTTCCATATCTGAAAGGTATTAATTTTTTATATAACTGAAAGTGCTGCAATAAAATTGCAGGGTTTTGAACCCTAAATTGAAACCAATAACTGAAAGGGAGAAATAATATTATTTCTCCCTTTTTCTTGATTTCAAATAATCTAACTTTTAAAAATAAAAAACTAGAAAAACAGAAATAATCTTTTCCAACTTATCTCTATTATTATTGAATTATTATTTTTACGTAATGAGTTTCAAAAAAAACTACAAGCGAATCATTTCTTTAGTACCTAGCCAAACAGAATTATTAGTTGATTTGGGGCTCGAAGATCAAATTGTTGGTGTCACAAAATTTTGCATTCACCCTAAGCGTTTAACCAAAACAAAAACTATTGTAGGAGGTACAAAAAACATTAAAATTGATGTAATAAAAGCCTTGAACCCTGATATTATCCTATGTAATAAAGAAGAAAACACCAAAGAAATTGTTGAAGCTTGTGAGCAAATAGCAATAACTCATGTTTCTGACATTTACACCCTTGCAGATGCTAAAGAATTAATTTCGTTATATGGGAGTTTTTTTAACAAACAAACTGAAGCTCTCAGAATGATTAATCTCTTAGAATCTAAAATAATAGATTTTAAAAAGTTTATAGATAATAAAAAAACAAGGAAAGCAGCCTATTTTATCTGGAGAAAACCATGGATGGTTGCAGCTAATAATACTTTTATAAATCATTTACTTGAGTTAAACAAGTTTGAAAATATTTATGCTAATGAGCAAAGATATCCTGAGGTAAATATTGAAAATATTTCATACAAAAACCCCGAGCTCATCTTACTTTCTTCAGAGCCTTTTCCTTTTAAAAAGAAACATATTTTAGAAATAGAGGAGTATACAAACAAAACCTCCTTTATTTTGGTTGATGGAGAGTTTTTTTCTTGGTACGGTAGTAGGTTGTTAAAAGCTTTTGATTATTTTAAAAAATTACATAATAGTATTTGACAAATCTTCATCTAAATATTTAATTCTATTTAGTTTTTCCAAGATTTTCATTGCTTTAAATGCTGAGCGATCGCTTTTACATTCGTCTACATACTTATAATCATTAGCCCTTTCAACCAACTTACGATACCTATCTTCTAAATGCATTCTATACCTGCGTAATTGGCTAATTCTTGACATTCTTATTAAAATTAAGTGGTTTATAAATATACATAATTATTTGATTTACAACTAAATAAAAATACCCCAAAATATAAAATGGGTGAATTTCCTATTTTTACTATCTAAAACAACAAAAAAGCCCTTGATTTCTCAAGAGCTTACATGTTTATTTTTTTCTGAATCTATTTCTATCTATTGTCCTGCAACGCAAAAACTTGACGTAACAATGCTGTATCTCTCAACCCTACTTTTTCACGGATTCCTTTTTCCTCTACCGCAATCATTGTAAACACTCCTTCTAAAGCTTCGGTAGTAACATAATCTGTTAAATCTGGATTTACCTTTTTTACAAACGGAATACTATTATATTTCGTGATTAAGTTTGACCATATTTTATCGGCTCCTACTTTTGCAAATGAATTCTTAATCACTGGATTAAACTCACTGTATAAAGCTGTTGTTGTTTTTCCTTCCAAATATGAAGTCGCAGCGTTGTCAGCTCCTAATAATATGTTTTTTGCATCAGCGAATGTAATTTCTTTAACAGCGTTTACAAAAATTGGAGTAGCTGTCTTTACTGCATCTTCTGCAGTTCTATTAATTGCTTTTAAACCTTCATCAGCTAAATTCCCTAGACCAATCTTACGCAACCCTTTATCAACAGCTTGTAACTCTTCTGGTAATAAAATTTTTACTAAATCATTTTTGTAAAAACCATCAGTAGCCGTTAATTTACTTACTTGATGTTGAATACCATTATCTAACGCTTGTCGCAAACCATTTCCAATTTGCTCCTGTGTTAACACTCCTCCTTGTGGTAATTGATTCACTACTTTTTGTAATTCTGCACAGCCAATAAAAGCAAGTGCGATAAAGAATACTGTAATTTTTTTCATGTTTACTTGTTTGATTTTATCTATTAGAAACAATAAACTAATTTTTGTCACATTTATTTGAAACTATCGGTATTTTTATCATATCCATACGGACAGTGTTTACAGCCACTCTTACAACAATACCCACGTCGTAAATGGTATGCTTCTTTAAAAACTCTATACCCTTGTTCGTTGATATAATACTCATCAGGAGTGGGTTTTAATATCTCTTTTCTCATACTACAAATATCATAAAAAAAATACGTTAAACAGGTTTTATATTCCTCCTTAACGTATTACTCTATTTCAAAAATATAATTTTACTACTTAACCTTTGGAGGATATTGCGCCATAATTTCGGCTACAAATTCTTTAATACGCGCTTCTTTACGTTGTACACTACTTGTACTCAAAGCTCCGGTACCTATTCCTTGCCATACTAACTCTTTTTTGCTAGCATCTAACAAATCAATAAACAAAGTTCCTTCAGTATATTGAGAAACGGTTACAGGACTTGGACCATAATACCATGGATAATAAAATCCTCCATAGTAATTATCGTTCACATTTATACGCTCTCGTGATTTGGTAAATAAACTTACCAATACATCAGGCGAAGCTGATTTAGTCATTCCTTTGGCCATCAATTCCGCTTCAATAGCACGCATAATACGTTTCTTATCCAAATCAGAGATTGGTGCTTTGTCTATTCCTGTTTTATAAAACGCAAAGGTTTTATACTGATTAAAATTAGTTTGGGTATCATAATCAGTTGTTACTCTTACCGAGCTACATGAGGTTACCAACAAAGCTATGATTGGTAATACTAGTAATTTTATTTTTTTCATTTTCTTAGGATTTACATATTCTCTAATAATGCATCATCTACTAAGTTTGGAAGTGTAACCTTCAGTTTCTTTTCTGCTTCCATGGCACGTTTGATAGCAAAAACAGCTTCGTCATTTCGTGCCCAACTACGTCTTGCAATTCCGTTATTCACATCCCAGAAAAGCATTGATTTTAAGCGTCTTGATGCATCTTTAGAACCATCAAGAAGCATGCCAAATCCACCATTGATTACTTCTCCCCAGCCTACTCCACCTCCGTTATGGATAGAAACCCAAGTAGCTCCTCTAAAACTATCTCCAATTACATTATGAATTGCCATATCTGCTGTAAAACGAGAACCGTCATAAATGTTTGATGTTTCTCGGTATGGTGAATCTGTTCCTGAAACATCGTGGTGATCGCGACCTAACACTACTGGACCTATTTTTCCTTTCTTAATTGCCTTATTAAACGCTTCTGCTATTTTCATACGCCCTTCAGCGTCTGCATATAAGATACGTGCTTGCGAACCTACTACTAACTTATTTTCTTGTGCTCCTTTAATCCACTGAATATTATCCGCCATTTGCTGTTGGATTTCTTCTGGAGATTTTTTCATGATTTTCTCCAACACCTTACAAGCAATAGCATCTGTCTTCGCTAAATCTTCAGGTTTTCCAGAAGTACATACCCAGCGGAAAGGACCAAAACCATAATCGAAACACATAGGCCCCATAATATCTTGTACATAACTAGGATACTTGAACTCTCTTCCTAAAGTCGGATTCGCATTCATTACATCAGCACCTGCTCTACTCGCTTCTAATAAAAAAGCATTACCGTAATCAAAGAAATAGGTTCCTTTTTCTGTATGCTTATTGATTGCTTTTGCATGACGACGCAACGTTTCTTGCACCTTTTCTTTAAACAACTCAGGATTGTTTGCCATCATCTCATTTGATTCTTCAAACGACATATCAACTGGATAATATCCTCCAGCCCATGGATTGTGTAATGACGTTTGATCTGAACCTAAGTCGATATAAACATCTTCTTCAGCAAACTTCTCCCAAACATCAACCACATTTCCTAAGTAAGCTAACGAAACAACTTCTTCGTTTTCCTTTGCTTTTCTTACACGCACTACTAATTCATCTAAATCAGTGATTTTTTCATCAATCCAACCTTGATCTAATCGAACCTGGGTTATTTTTGGATTCACCTCAGCACATACTGTAATACAACCAGCAATATTTCCTGCTTTCGGTTGCGCTCCGCTCATTCCTCCTAAACCAGCAGTAACAAATAAGTTTCCTTCTGGTGATTTTCCTATCTTTCTAAATCCGTTTAACACGGTAATCGTTGTTCCATGTACAATTCCTTGTGGACCTATATACATGTAACTTCCTGCTGTCATTTGCCCATATTGAGTTACACCCAAAGCATTAAACTTTTCCCAATCATCTGGCTTTGAATAATTAGGAATCATCATTCCGTTTGTAACTACCACTCTTGGAGCATCTTTATGTGATGGAAATAATCCCATTGGGTGCCCTGAGTACATTACTAACGTTTGTTTATTTGTCATTTCAGACAAGTACTTCATGGTCAACAAGTACTGAGCCCAATTAGAAAATACTGCTCCATTCCCCCCATAGGTAATTAATTCGTGAGGATGTTGCGCTACTGCGTAATCCAAATTATTTTGAATCATCACCATAATAGCCTTTGCTTGTTCAGATTTCCCTGGGTACTCCTCGATAGGACGCGCATACATTTTATAGTCAGGACGGAAACGGTACATATAAATTCGTCCGTACTTTTCTAATTCTTCAGCAAACTCTGGTAATAATTCTTCATGGTGTTGCTTATCAAAATATCGTAACGCATTACGTAAAGCTAATTTTTTCTCTTCATCAGTTAAAATTTCCTTACGCTTTGGTGCGTGATTTATTGTAGTATCATACTCCTTTTTTGGAGGTAATATAGCTGGTATTCCTTGTTTTATTTGTTCTTTAAAAGTCATTTTATACGTTTTTTGAGTTTTCAATAAAAACTTGAAAACTTGTTAATGTTTAGATTATAGATAAGCGTAAAAAATGAAAAAGCTAGGGATAGCGGATATCTGCTCTGTGATACTGAGCTTCAATCCTCTTCTTATATTTTAAAGTTAAAAAATCCATCTTCTTTGAAGTTTGCACAAATATAAGTTTATACCATTAAAAAAAATGAATTTAAAAAGTATAAAATTCTTTTTCGTTTCTTTATTTATTCTCCTATGCTTACAATAAATTGTACCTTTGGTTAGTTTATTGCATAAACAGGTTTATGATATTTATTTCAAAACATATAATTCCAAAAGGTTTTGCTGGATTAACACTCTATCCGTTCATCTTTTTAAAAAGAGAAGACTTAAAAGGTAATCCTGTTTTAATAAACCATGAAAAAATTCATTTAAAACAACAATTAGAATTGTTAATTGTTTTCTTTTATCTTTTTTACTTCCTTGAATGGTTTATTAGACTACTAATTTACCGTAAATCATCTTTAGCTTATAACAATATAAGTTTTGAGAGAGAAGCTTATCAAAACGAAAATAATCTGGAATATATCACCACTCGAAAAAAGTGGGCTTTCCTTTCCTATTTATAATTGTTAAAACATCTAACTATTTTTTAAGATTTCCGTAAATTGCGTACCCGAAAATTAAGACAATTTACGAATGGAACAAATAACTCCCTATAAACCTAAACACAAAGTACGAATTGTAACCGCAGCTTCCTTATTTGACGGACACGATGCTGCCATTAATATTATGCGCCGAATTATTCAATCTACTGGGGTTGAAGTAATTCACTTAGGACATGATAGAAGCGTTGAAGAAGTAGTAAACTGTGCTATTCAAGAAGACGCAAATGCAATTGCTATGACTTCGTACCAAGGTGGACACAACGAGTACTTTAAGTACATGTACGATTTATTGCAAGAAAAAGGAGCTGGACATATTAAAATATTTGGTGGTGGTGGTGGAGTAATTCTACCAGAGGAAATCAAAGAATTGATGGACTACGGAATTACTCGTATTTACTCTCCTGATGATGGTCGTGAATTGGGATTACAAGGAATGATTAATGATTTAGTTCAACAATCAGACTTTGCCATTGGAGATACATTAAATGGAGAAGTAGATAAATTAGCCGATAAAGAAGTTGGTAGTATTGCTCGTGTAATTTCTGCTGCTGAGAACTTCCCAGAAGTTGCTAAAGAAGCTTTAGAAACCATTCACAAAAAAAATAAAAATTCTAAAACCCCTGTTTTAGGAATTACAGGTACAGGTGGTGCTGGTAAATCGAGTTTAGTGGACGAATTAGTTCGTCGTTTCTTAATTGATTTTCCTGAGAAAACTATCGGATTAATTTCTGTAGATCCATCGAAAAGAAAAACAGGTGGTGCTTTATTAGGTGACCGTATTCGTATGAATGCGATTAATAACGAACGTGTGTATATGCGTTCATTAGCTACACGTCAGTCAAACTTAGCATTATCAAAATATGTAAATGAGGCTGTAGAAGTTTTAAAAGCAGCGGAGTTTGACCTAATTATTTTAGAAACTTCAGGTATTGGGCAATCTGACACAGAGATTATTGAACATTCTGATACTTCTTTGTATGTAATGACTCCTGAATTTGGTGCTGCAACTCAGCTAGAAAAAATCGACATGCTTGATTTTGCTGATTTAGTAGCCATCAACAAATTTGATAAAAGAGGAGCTTTAGATGCCTTACGCGATGTAAAAAAGCAATACATGCGTAACAACAACTTATGGGATGTTCATATGGATGACATGCCTGTTTTTGGAACGATTGCATCTCAATTCAACGATCCAGGAATGAATTCGTTGTACAAAGCAATCATGGATAAATTGGTTGAAAAAACTGGAGCTGATTTACAATCTACTTTTGAAATTACAAAAGAGATGTCTGAAAAGATATTTGTAATTCCACCTAGTAGAACACGTTATTTATCTGAAATTTCAGAAAACAACCGCGCCTATGATAAAACGGTTAATGAGCAAGAAAAAGTAGCTCAAAAATTATATGGAATTTTCAAAACTATTGAAAGTGTTTCTGAATCTGAAATAGTACTAGATAAATCAGGAATTGAAGAAACTTCTATTAACAAAACAGAAGAAAACAAAGATTTTCTTAAGCTTTTAATTGCCGAATTTGATCGTGTTAAAATGGATTTAGACCCTTATAACTGGGAAATCATTTTAAACTGGCAAGAGAAAGTAAAAAAATACAAAGATCCTATATACTCGTTCAAAGTACGTGATAAGGAAATTAAAATAGAAACTCATACAGAGTCACTTTCACACACTCAAATTCCGAAAGTAGCCTTACCAAAATACCAAGCTTGGGGTGATTTATTACGTTGGAATTTACAAGAGAATGTTCCTGGTGAATTCCCTTATGCTTCAGGATTATATCCTTTCAAACGTACGGGAGAAGATCCAACACGTATGTTTGCTGGTGAAGGTGGACCTGAACGTACTAACCGTCGTTTCCACTATGTAAGTTTAGGAATGCCAGCAAAACGTCTTTCTACAGCTTTTGATTCGGTTACTTTATACGGTAACGATCCAGGACACAGACCTGATATTTATGGTAAAATTGGTAATGCTGGAGTATCTATTTGTTGTTTAGATGATGCTAAAAAATTATACTCTGGTTTCGATTTAAGTCATGCTATGACTTCAGTTTCTATGACTATTAATGGTCCTGCTCCAATGTTATTAGGATTCTTTATGAATGCAGCGATTGATCAGAATTGTGAGAAATACATCAAAGAACACAAATTAGAGAAAAAGGTTGAAGCGAAACTTAAAGAATTATACGACGATAAAGGTTTAGAGCGTCCTAGATATAATGGAGAACTTCCTGAAGGTAATGACGGATTAGGTTTGTTATTATTAGGTGTTACAGGTGATCAAATCTTACCTGCAGATGTATACGCTGAAATTAAAGCGAATACTTTAGCACAAGTTCGCGGTACGGTTCAAGCAGATATTTTAAAAGAAGATCAAGCACAGAACACTTGTATTTTCTCTACGGAATTTGCTTTGCGTTTAATGGGAGATGTACAAGAATATTTTATTGAGAAAAATGTTCGTAATTTCTATTCGGTATCTATTTCTGGATATCATATTGCAGAAGCTGGCGCAAACCCTATTACGCAGTTAGCCTTAACCTTAGCAAACGGGTTTACCTACGTAGAATACTATTTATCAAGAGGAATGGATATTAATAAGTTTGGTCCAAACTTATCGTTCTTCTTCTCTAATGGTATTGACCCTGAATATGCAGTTATTGGTCGTGTAGCTCGTAAAATTTGGGCAAAAGCTTTAAAATATAAGTACGGAGCGAATCCAAGAGCACAAATGTTAAAATATCATATTCAAACTTCTGGACGTTCTTTACACGCGCAAGAAATTGATTTTAATGATATTCGTACAACGCTGCAGGCATTATATGCTATTTATGACAACTGTAACTCGTTACATACGAATGCCTATGATGAAGCAATTACAACTCCAACTGAAGAGTCTGTTCGTAGAGCCATGGCAATTCAATTAATTATTAATAAAGAATTAGGATTGGCTAAAAACGAAAACCCAATTCAAGGTTCATTCATTATTGAAGAATTAACTGATTTAGTTGAGGAAGCGGTATTAACTGAGTTCGATAGAATTACGGAACGTGGTGGTGTATTAGGAGCGATGGAAACCATGTACCAACGTTCTAAAATTCAAGAAGAGAGTTTATATTATGAAACCTTAAAACATACAGGTGAGTTCCCAATTATTGGAGTAAACACCTTCTTAAGTTCTAAAGGTTCTCCAACAGTTACTCCGCAAGAAGTGATTCGAGCTACTGAGGAAGAAAAACAATTCCAAATCAAAACAAAAGAGAACTTAAATAAAGCTCATGAAGATAAAATAGAGCAACTTTTATCTGAAATGCAATCGGCTGCAATTAACAATCAAAATCTTTTTGAAAAGTTAATGGACGCTACCAAAGTTTGTTCGTTGGGTCAAATTACTGCTTCATTGTTTGAAGTTGGTGGTCAATACAGACGAAACATGTAAACAAACAATGTTTGCAAATAAGTATAAAGAAACCTCTTAGAAATTTCTAAGAGGTTTCTTTTTTGTTCTAGTTCGTTTACGGAGTTTAAAAATCCTATCGTCATAATACACTTTCAATTCATCGACAAATGACATAGGATTTTTGTACGTTGTTAAAACTTTGTAGGTATAACTATCTAACAAGTCAGTTAGTTGATTTTCTAAACGCTCAATCTCATTTTTTAAATAAGTAGCATTACTAGTTGTTTTCTTAACTAATGAAATATCTTTATTAAAATTCATCATCGTATTACCTCCAAAGATATGTGCATGAAAAGCTTCTAACTCTTCTAAGCTTCCGTTTTGATATATTTCTATTAGCTTTGTTGTTGTTTCTAATGCCTTTTGTTGCTCATTTTCTTGCATTGAAAATTTATCAGGATGCACATACAACATTGCCTCTTTATATAATCTTTTCTTCTCTTTTTGATTTGTTTTTTCTGCTACTTCTTTTTTTGAAATGGGTACAATACCTGTAGGTTCTTTGTAATTTTTACCTTTCCGCTTTTGCTCTAACCTTTTCTCTTTTTTAGCTTTCTTTTGCTCCTTATATAAAACCGTTAATTCTCTTTCTTCTATTAACAAATCGGCTATTTCATTTCGTAACGATTGTTCAAAAGGAAATAACTTAGTCTCAATTGCTTCAATCTTAGTTTTTAACGCATTAATTTTCTCTTTTAAGTTTAAAATAGCGTCTGAATTAGCATCGACAGGAAGATGGTTCTCACTCATAACAACCTATCTTTTCCTTTGTAAAATGGTCAGCCCAACTCGTATTTTTTCATACGAAACTTTCTCTCCCAAAAACTCAAAATAGGGCTTTAAAGTAGTTTCATTTTTCAAAACTTTTTTGGCATTTGCTACCAAAGCTAACGTATCTGCCTCGATAAACTCATCCAAACTCACGTCTTTTCCTTCTAGGTATAACTTAGATAGGTGAGAAAAAATAGTGGCAGGTTTTAGTCCACGGTTTTCAGCTATCTCTTCGACTGTAAAACCTTCTTTATACAACTTAAAAGTCTCTAAAGTAGTGTCTTTTTTAGTCCGCTTCTTCTCGTTTAAAAAAGTTTTAATCTCTTCCATAAACTCAGCTCCATACACTTCTAATTTTCGTTGTCCTACTCCGCTTATTGCCAAAAACTCTTCATCGGACTGTGGCCTTTCTCTTTCTATTTCTTTAAGTGTAGCATCATTAAACACCAAATAGGCTGCTATATCTTCTTCTTGAGCAATACGATAACGTAGTTTTCGCAAACGCTCAAATAATGTATCTTTAACCGCTTTTTTCTTCTTCTCTTTTGTTACTGTTTGTACTTCTTTCTGAAATTCAACTGGAGTAGTTAACTGTACTTTTTCTCCTTCAAAGAGCACTTTAGTTGAAAAATCGGTAAGTTGTAAGCTATTATTTAAATGAAAAGCGATTTGACAATAACCTTGGTTTGTTAACTGTATTAAATAATGCTGCCAATCTCTCCACGAAATATCTTTTCCAACTCCATAGGTTTTTAACGTTTGATAATTCTTGTCTAAAACCCCAGCGTTTTTTGCTCCTCTTAGCACATCTATTACAGTCCCCATAGCTTCTTTTCCTTGTAATCGATAAATAGCTGATAGTCCTTTTTGCGCGATAACAGTACCATCAAAAAACTGCGGCGGGTTCTTACACACATCACAATTTCCGCAGTTTTCTTCAATTAATTCTCCAAAATAACTAAGCAATATTTTTCTTCGACAAACTGTAGCTTCAGCAAATTGCTTCATACGTTCTAATTTTGCCTCTTGCACTTCCTTATTTCCGGTATTCTCTATAAACTGACGCAACTGAATAACATCTGCATAACTGTGAAATAACAAGGCTTTTGCAGGTAAACCGTCACGACCTGAACGTCCAATTTCTTGATAATAACCTTCAATATTTTTAGGCATATTATAGTGAATTACCCAACGAACGTTTGACTTGTCAATTCCCATTCCAAAAGCAATAGTAGCACAAATGACTTCACAATCATCTTTGATAAAAGCCTCTTGTGTTTTAGCTCTTTCCTCAAAAGATAATCCCGCATGATATGCTTTCGCTTCAATATTATTTTGTTGCAGTTTACTAGCTAATTGCTCTGTAGCTTTTCTGCTCAAACAATAAATAATACCTGTTTCATTAGGTCGTTTCTTAATAAACTTAATGATTTGTTGCACTCTATCATTTGCAGGACGAACTTCTAACGCTATATTCTCTCTATTAAAAGAACTAATAAACTGCGTAGCATTAGGTACGGCTAATTGCTCTAAAATATCTTGTTGCGTTGCTTTATCTGCTGTAGCCGTTAATGCAACTATAGGAACTTCAGGTAATGATTTTTTTAAAAATGCTAATTGTTTATACGAAGGACGAAAATCGTGCCCCCACGCAGAAATACAGTGAGCTTCATCAATCGCAATACAACTAATATATGTTTGATTCAATATATTTTGAAGCAAGGACAAACTCTCAGGAGCCACATATAGCAATTTGATTTTTTTATTAATTACAGCCTCAAAAACCGCTTCTTGTTCTTCGGTTGATTGACTACTATTGTAAAAAGTAGCTGGAATTCCGTTAGCTTTCAAGCTATCCACTTGATCTTTCATCAAAGCTATTAATGGAGAAATCACTAAGGTAATTCCTTCAAAAAACAATGCTGGTAATTGATAACAAATAGACTTTCCTCCACCCGTAGGCATAATAACCAACGTATCTTTTTTTGATAAAATATTTTCAATAATAGTTTGTTGTTCTAAGCGAAAACTATCGTAACCAAAATTTACTTTTAACTTTTCTAACAACTCTTGTTCTGTAACCTGCATCATTTGGCAAAAATAGTAATAAAAAAAGCGTAGAGTTTAAACTCTACGCTTGATATTTTCGATGATTTGTTATTGCTATTTTATATCCTGTAACAACACCTCAACTGCTTTCTTTAATTGAGCATCTTCTCCTCTAGCTTTCCATCCTGGTGCATTCTTCACCAAATAATCTGGTACTGCTGGTGCTTCATTCTCCATATTCTCACCTGTTTTCTTTACATACCATGCTCTAAAAGGCATACGAATCATTCCATTTTGTAAACGTTTACCTCCTGTAGAAATTACTGCTCCAAAGGTTGGTTGCCCCACTAATTTTCCTAAACCTAAGTTTTTAAATGCATGTGAAAAAATTTCAGCGTTTGAATAACTATTTTCATTACATAAAGCCACCATTGGTTTTGTATTTACCGATAAAATAGCTCTTTCATTAAACGGATAGTTCTCTTTAAACTTTTTATGATTTTTTAAGCTTTTTGCTGCTCCTCTTGGAACCGTGTATGCATGTTGATCTACATTTAACACTGCCATTAATCGGTCGGTAGTCCAACCTCCACCATTATAGCGAACATCAATTACAATTCCTTTTTTACCATAACCACTTGCTTTTAATTCACGTTCAAAACGCTCAAAACTTGGCATATTCATTCCTTGAATATGAATATATCCTAATTGACCATTAGAATATTCATCTACCAACTTCTTTCTAGAATTCACCCATTCTTCATATTGTAACCTTCTTAATGATTTTTCTGGACGTAATACTACTTCTTTACCATTATCTAAACTCAATAAAATCTCTTTCGATTGCGTATTCTTTAGTAAACTGTAGAAATTTGTATTTCTTTTAATTTCTTGTCCGTTAACAGCTGAGATAATATCTCCTACTTTTAACTTACTGGTTGATTTATCTGCTACTGAATTTGGTAACACATAAGAAACCTTAACTCCTTTTTTAGTGTTCTCTACTTCTAATCCTAATACTCCTACTTTATCACTTGTATTTCTTGGTCCACGACCACGATACCCCATGTGACTCGCATTTAACTGCCCTAAAAGTAGGTTATACATATACTCATAATCTTCATGTGTCGTTGCTGATAATACCCAAGGCTTGTATTTTTTCACCAAAGCATTCCAGTTATACCCATGGAACTCTGGATCGTAAAACCCAGCTGTTAATGCACGAATACCTTCTTCAAAAATTTGTTGATATAATTTTTTTTGATCTATCGTATAGGTAGCACTATGAGGTAGATTAGTAACTTTATCTGACTTTGTATCTAATTGAGCTAACTTTCCTTTAGATATAAAATAAATTTTTCCTTTGCTATCAGTAAAATTACCTGCATTTGTTATTCCTTTTACTAATTTAGGCTTGCTTCCATCCCATTTTACCTTGTAAGTACTTCTTTTTTTAGTTGCTGGATCGGTTGCTGAAAAATAAATAAAATCACTATCAGCACTAAACACAGGACTATATTCATCGTCTTGTAAAGATGTTACCTGTACTAAACGATCATAAATCTTATCTGCATCAATTTTTACAATTACTTCTTTCTTCTTTTTCTTACTTTTTTTATCATCTTTACCCTCAGATTCTTCTTCTTTTCTCTCTGGATAATATGCCCCTTCTTCGTGATCTAACTTCGTTTTTTCCCAATCTGATTTTTCTAACCAAACCATCCATACATCATAATTGATTCCATTTCTATTCGATAAGAATGCTAATTTTTTCCCATCAGCACTCCAAACAGGATTACGATCACTTCTTGGATGCATAGACACATTCATTTTGGTAGATGGATTTTCTATAGATTGAATAAAAATTTCACTATCAAAATTTAAATCCTCCTGAGAATAAGCAATGTATTTACTATCTGGACTCCATGATACTCCTGTTGCTGCTGCCCAAGAATTAGAGTACTCTTTAGCATTTGTTATCTTTCCTTTTTTAACATCAGCAATCATTAAAACTCCTCTTCCTACCTGATACGCTATTTTTTTACCATCAGGTGAAACTAAAGAATATTCAATATCTTCTTTACTATTTGTTAGTTTAGAAACTTTTGTTTTTAAACTGCGCTGTAAGCCTACCAAAGTATCAGTTGACACAACACTGTATAATTGATACACTCCTTCTCTATCTGATGAAAAAACAACTGTTTTATCATCTAACCATTGTGGGTTTATATCTCTATATGGGTGCTTACTTACATTGTTTGAATGCTTCTTTTCTTTGTTATTTTCTTTTACAAAGATCTCTCCATTAATTTCAACTGCAATATTTTTTCCATTTGGCGAAACTGCATAACTGTTAATTTCGTTTGTAACGGTTTTAGTTTCTTCCTCCGCAAAACGATTATCCGACACAATATTTAGCCTAATTTTCTGAACTTTTCCTTCCTCTAATTTATAGGTATCAACTCCACTTAAGTATACAATAGTTCCATTATTACTAACTGAAAAAGTACGAACTCCGTCTTTTGTGTGTTTTGTTAATTGAGTTGCTATCCCACTTACAGTTCCATTAGCTGAAATCACTTGTTTATAAATATTATAACGTCCACTCTCAGCTCCTATATAATACAAGTTCCCTTCTGCATCCCAAGCTGGTGAATGGTCATTTTTATTACTAGTTGTTATCTGATTATATTGGTTTGTTTCTGTGTTATATATCCAAATATCTCGTTGTGCTGAACCTGTATAATCTTCTCGAGAAATACGACAAGCTCCTTTGGTAAAAGCAATTAATTTCCCGTTAGGAGACACCGTTGCCATTTCACCATATGCCGTTAGTAAACGACGTGGTGTTTCCCCTTCTTCATTTACCACATACATTTGAGCATCCCACTCTGGACCTCTAAGTACTCGACGTGTTGTAAATACAACATCTCCATTTTTTCTCCAATCAGTCGGAGTGTTATCTGTAGGGTAATAAGTTAACTGTTTAGGAACTCCCCCATTTACAGAAGTAATAAATACATTATCATTTCCTTTTCTATCAGATGAAAATGCTATTTCAGTCCCTTCATTATTCCATACAGGGTTACTTTCATACCCTTTATTAATAGTGAGTCTTTTTGTTTGTTGATTATTAAAATTATACAACCAAATATCACCATAATAACTAAAGGCCATTTGAGAAGCATCAGGGCTAATGGCAGGTTTACGTATTAAAGCTTGTTGAGCTGACAAGAAGTTACTTGCTAACAATGCCAGCACTAAAAATATCTTTTGGGTCATCTTATTTGTAATTTTAGAATGACCAAATTAATTCTTTACAACTATATTTTCACTAAAATTAGCAATACATTAACACTTCTTAACATTTGAAATAAAGTCAGATACTCCTTTTACTCCATCTTTATCTAAATTCCTTATAAAAGCTGAACCTATAATTGCTCCATTTGCATATTCGCAGGCAGTGGAAAATGTTTTTTGATTGGAGATTCCAAAACCTACAATGAGTTTACTTTTTAAATTCATATTTTGAATTCTTCTAAAATAACCTATCTGTTCTTCGGAAATTTCTCCTTTAGCTCCAGTTATAGAAGCCGAGGCAACCATATAAATAAAAGCTTTGGTTAAACTATCAATCTTACGAATTCGTTCTTCGGAAGTATGTGGTGTAATTAAAAACACATTGGTTATTCCATAGTTGTCAAATAATTGCTGATAATGATTTTCGTATTCAACCATTGGTAAATCTGGAATAATCACGGTATCAATTCCACAATCTTTTACTTTTTGACAAAACCTATCTTCTCCGTATTTTATAATCTGATTTACATACCCCATTAATACCAAAGGAGTTTTGTTCGTATCTTTTATAGAAGATAATTGTTCAAAAACCACATCGAGGTTCATGCCATTTTTTAGTGCTATATCACTACTATGTTGAATAGTTGGTCCATCTGCTAACGGATCAGAATATGGCAAACCTACCTCTATAAAATCTACTTCCGTATTACTTAGTTCAGTAATGATTTTTGTAGTATCATCTAATTTTGGAAAACCTGCGGTAAAGAATATTGATAATAAATCGTTCTCTTTTTGATTGAATATATTTTGGATTGAGTTCATTGTTGCGCTATGTTTTTAAACCTATTTTCTCTGAGATTTCTCACTTCGTTCAGAATTGCAGATTACTCTAAATGTTTAATATATGTTTCTAAATCTTTATCTCCTCTTCCTGATAAATTCACCACAACCACTTGATCTTTTTGTAGGTTCATTTTTGGTAATACCGCCAAGGCATGTGCACTTTCTAGTGCAGGAATAATTCCTTCTATTTTTGTCAATTCGTAAGCAGCGGCTAACGCTTCTTTATCAGTAGCGTTCATAAACATTGCTCGTTTAGTTTCGTGCAAAAAGGCATGTAAAGGACCAACCCCTGGGTAATCTAATCCTGCTGAAATTGAATAAGGCTCTATAATTTGTCCATATTCATCTTGCATTAAAATAGTTTTACTTCCATGAATTACACCTACTTCTCCTAATTGTGAAGTTGCTGCACTTTCTCCTGAATCTACTCCTAATCCTGCTGCTTCAACAGCAATTAATTCAACTTCTTCGTCTTCTAAATAATGATAAAAAGCACCTGCAGCATTACTTCCTCCTCCCACACAAGCTATAATAGTATTAGGATTTTCTTTACCTGTTTGTTCTTTCAACTGCACTTTCATTTCTTCTGAAATGACCGCTTGTAAACGAGCTACCATATCTGGATAAGGATGTGGACCTACCACTGAACCAATTAAATAATAGGTATCTGGATGTTGAATCCAATAACGAATGGCTTCGTTTGTAGCATCTTTCAGCGTTTTACTTCCACTAGTGGCAGGCACTACTTTTGCTCCTAGCATTTTCATTCGAGCTACATTTGGTGCTTGACGCTTGATATCAGTTTCTCCCATAAAAACAACACATTCCAAATCCATTAAAGCACAAACCGTTGCTGTGGCAACACCATGTTGTCCAGCACCTGTTTCAGCAATAATTTTCGTTTTCCCTAAGTGCTTTGCTATTAAAATCTGACCAATCGTGTTATTTACCTTATGTGCTCCCGTATGGTTTAAATCTTCTCGTTTTAAATAAATAGTTGCTCCGTATTTTTGCGATAATCGTTTCGCTAAATACAACGGACTCGGGCGTCCAACATAATGCTTCAATAAATCTTTATATTCTTTTTGAAAAGATTCAGATTCTATAATTTGTATATAGTTATCTTCTAATTCTTTTACGTTTGGATACAATAATTCAGGAATAAATGCTCCTCCAAATTGTCCGTAATAACCGTTATTGTCTGGTTGAAATTTCATCTTCTTGCCGTATGTTATTTAGCTATAGAGAGATTTCTCACTTCGTTCGAAATGACACTTAACTCTTAACTCTTTTTAACTAATATTTTTTTTTAACTTCTTTAATTTCTCTACTGATTTCACTCCTGGTTTGGTTTCAAACTTGCTATTCACATCAATTACATGACAGTATTGTGATTCTTTTCTTTTAAAAAAGGATTGTAATTCAGCTACTTCAGCTAAACCTATTCCTCCACTTAAAAAGTAAGGTTTTGTCGAATTGTAATTTTTTAAAATTCCCCAATTAAACACTTCTCCATTTCCTCCTCGCTCTTTTCCTTTAGTGTCAAATAAAAAATAGTCTATCTCCTCTTCATAGGGTTTCAAAATCTCAAAATTAAATTCGTCTTTAATTCCAAATACCTTGATAATTTCTACTTTTGGTAAATATTGTTTTAACTCTTTTATATAATCGATCGTTTCATCTCCATGTAACTGAACTACATCCAATCGATACTCTTCAATCAATGAAACTACTATTTCTACATACTCATTAACAAAAACACCAACTTTTTTAATTTCACTAGGTAATTCTGGAATAATTCCTTCAAAATTTCTCGGCGATTTTTCATAGAAAATAAACCCAAGATAATCAGGTTGTAATTCAGCTACTTGCTGAATATTTTCTACTGAGGTCATACCACAAATTTTCAGTTTCATATTATCTAATTTGATTGATAAACTCTTGACATGCTTGTCCTGGATTTTCTGTCTTCATAAAGTTTTCACCTATTAAAAAACCTTGAAAATCATATTCTTTTAACCCTGTTATTATTCTTGGATTAGAAATTCCACTTTCAGAAACTTTTATTGCACTTGCTGGAATTTGATTTGCTAACTTTATTGAGTGTTCTAAATCCACTTCAAATGTTTTTAAGTTTCTATTGTTAATTCCTATGATTTTATTATCTAAGTCTCCTATTTTATCTAAATCTTCCTGAGTATGGATTTCATACAAGACCTCTAAGCCTAAATCATTAGCTAATTGCCCGTAGTTTTTTAATTCTTGCGCTGTTAAGCAAGTAGCTATTAATAAAATTACATCGGCTCCAATAGCCTTAGCTTCTACGATTTGGAATCCGTCAACAATAAAATCTTTTCTTAAAATTGGTTTTTGCTCATTGAGAGCTCTTGCTTCCATCAAATCTGCCATGGTTCCTCCAAAAAATGAAGTATCTGTTAAAATTGATAAAGCAGCAACGTTAGCATCTAAATATCCTTCAACAACTTCAGACAATGTAACTTTATCATTAATAATCCCTTTAGAAGGTGATTGACGTTTGAATTCAGCTATAATTCCTGTTGAATACGGATCTAATAATGATTTTTTTAGTGAAATTGGCTGTCTTTTAAAATTAGGACTTTCAACTAATTTTTTAACTGGAACCTCAGCTTTTATTTTTGCTACTTCTTGTTTTTTGAAATTTATTATTTTATCTAAAATAGTCATCTTGTATTCTTTTTGTTATTACGAACAAAGTGAAGCAATCTAAATTATCTTCTTTTACTGAAAGATTCCTTCACTACCACTTCGACTACGCTCAGTGTCCGTTCGGAATGACGGCTTTATATTTTAATTTACTAATTTTTCTAACGATTGTTTTGCTTTTAAACCTAACAAAGAGTCTTTCGCCTCTTCAAAAGCAGTTTCAAAACTCTTCTGTTTATCAAAGGTTTTTAAGGCAAATGCAGCATTTGTTAATACTACATTATTTTGTGCTTCTGTTCCTTTTCCTTTAATAATATTCACAAATATTTCAGCAGCTTCATTAACGCTATTTCCTCCAAAAATAGAGGAAGGAACAATTTGCTTTTGTCCTAAATCAGATGGAGAAACTTGTTGCTCAGCTTCTTTAGTAAATAATTTAAAATCTCCTGTTAATGAAATTTCATCATAACCATCTAACGCATGTACCACTCCATAGTTTACGTTAGATTGTTGCAACATATAGTTGTATACTCTTGCAACCTCTAAATTAAATACTCCTACTAACTGATTTTGTGGTTGACTTGGGTTTACCAACGGTCCCAACATATTAAAAAATGTTTTTACTCCTAATTCTCTGCGGATAGGAGCCACCACCTTCATCGCTGGATGAAATAATGGGGCATGTAAAAAACAAATGTTTGCTTCGTCTAACTGTCTCTTCAAAGTGATTTCATCATTTGTAAAGTTGTACCCTAAAAACTCCAACATATTAGATGATCCTGAAGCAGAAGAAACCCCATAATTTCCATGTTTTGCGACTTTATGTCCTGTTCCTGCTACAATAAATGAAGTTAATGTTGAGATATTGAACGTGTTTTTTCCATCACCTCCTGTTCCACACAGATCAATAGTATTAAAATCCGATAGATCTACTTTTATTGCTAATTCTAATAAAGCTTCTCTAAACCCCGATAATTCATCTACTGAAACTGGACGCATTAAAAACACGGTAATAAATGCGGCTATTTGTGAAGCATTGTATTTTTCTTGTGCAATGTTTAGCAATACTTCTTTCGACTGCTCTTTAGTCAATCGTTTTTGTTCAAATAGAGTGTTTAATATTTTTTTCATTTCTTTTTTGTTTTCTACAGAATAAGTTGACTCTCTTTTAACAGATTTCTCACTTCGTTCGAAATGACATTATTTATTTACACTTTCTATAAAATTCTGAATCATCTTTTTACCTTCTGGCGTTAAGATACTTTCTGGATGAAACTGTACTGCTTCAATAGCAAATTCTTTATGACGTAATGCCATAATACTTCCGTCTTCATCAATTGCTGTCACCTCTAATTCCTCTGGAAAATTAGTATGAGAAGCAATCCAGGAATGGTAACGTGCGGCATCAAATGTTTCTGGAATATCTTTAAAGGTAACTGTGTTATTTTTTGTCACTTTCATTTCGGTAGCTACCCCATGAAAAACATCATTTAAGTTTTCTATTTCACCTCCAAAAACTTCAGTTATTGCTTGTAAGCCTAAACACACCCCAAAAATTGGAATTTTCCCTGCATACGTTTTTATGGTTTCTTTTAAAATACCTGCTTCATCAGGAATCCCTGGTCCTGGTGATAGAATAATAGCATCATAATTTTTAATTTCTTCTACAGAAATTTCGTCATTACGATACACATCAGGCAACTTTCCTGTGATATCTTCTACATAATGTACCAGATTGTAGGTAAATGAGTCGTAATTATCTAAAATTAGTATATCCATCTTATATGTTTTCTGCTAACACTAATGCTTTTTTTAATGCTGCTAATTTGTTATTTACTTCTTGTAATTCGTTTTCCTCTTTTGAGTTGATTACTATTCCTGCTCCTGCTTGATAAAACAAGGTATTATTTTTACTTACAAAAGAACGAATCGCTATAGCTTGATTTACATTTCCGTTTAAACCAATAAAACCAACGCATCCACCATAAAATCCACGAGTTTGGTTTTCATAGGTATCTATTAATTCCATAGCTTTATATTTTGGGGCACCACTTAATGTTCCTGCAGGAAATGTATCTCCTACAATTTCTATCGGGTTCCCTGTGATTTTTCCTGTTACTGTTGATACTAAATGAATTACATGACTAAAATACTGAACTTCTTTATAGGTTTCAACCGTTACATTGGTTGCGTGTTTACTTAAATCATTTCGAGCTAAATCAACTAACATTACATGTTCTGCATTTTCTTTCGGGTCATTTGCCAACTCTTTTGCTAGCTTTCTATCTTTTTCATCATCACCTGTCCTTCTGAAAGTTCCTGCAATAGGATTGATTACTGCTTGACCTTCATCAATCTTAATTTGTGCTTCTGGTGAAGATCCCATTAACTTAAAACTTCCATAATCAAAATAGAATAAATAAGGTGATGGATTAATGGAACGCAAAGCTCTATACACATTAAATTCATCTCCTTTAAACTGTTGTTGAAATTGACGCGATAGTACCAACTGAAAAACATCTCCTCGTTTACAATGTTCTTTCGCTTTAGTTACACTTTGTTTAAACTCTTCATCTGTAATGTTTGAAGTTTCTTCTCCTTGAAAAGTAAAATCGTATTTGGCAAACGACTGAGAATTCACTAAGTTTTCAATTTCAGATAGTCGGGATTCTTCTTCATTAGGAATATTTTCAATCAAAATCATTTCATTTTTAAAATGATTAATTGCTACAATAAATCGGAAAAAACTGTATTGCAACAATGGTATTTCAGAAGAAGCCTTTTTAGAGTTAAACAGGATTGTCTCAAAATATTGTACAGCATCAAAAGTTGTGTAACCGTACAACCCGTTGAATGATTTAATCTCTTCTGAACAATCAACTTCTATTAAATTACTGTAAGCATCAAACTTCTTATAAAAATCTCTTTGAATCGATTCCCTTTTCTTTTCTTCTTTTTTATAAACCAATAACAATTCATCATTTTCTGCCTTAATTGTCACCAAAGGTTCTATACATAAAAACGAATAACTATTTTCTTTACTATGATAATCTGAACTTTCTAATAGCAAACTATTTGCATACTTATCTCTTGTTTTTAAGTACAAACTCACTGGCGTAACCATATCTGCCAATTGTTTTTTTGCTATTGTTTTAAATTTTATTTTTTTCATTTTAGTTTGATGTATAAAAACAAAAAAGGCTTATCATGAGATAAGCCTTTTCGTTGTATTATAGATATAACAAGATGGTCTCACTAACGTAAGTTATGAGTTTTCCACCACCAGTTATTTAATTGTTGATTCATCATTATGGCACAAATGTATAAAGTGATTTTGATTTTTACAAAGTTTCTTTCAATTTATTTTTTTCAACCTTAAAACTATAACCTTTCATGTACTTTTTTGTAAAAAATATTTACATTTTAAACAAAAACAAACAATATAACTTATAATTTAAAACCATTTACCTGATTCTAATTTATAAAAACAAACAACATCTAGTTATTTGCATTGTAAATAAAACGAATCAATAATTACATCCTAAACAGGTTAAGGATACAAAATATAAAATTATGTGTGGAATTGTATGTGCTTTCGATTTGAAAGAGAAGTCTGAGAAATTAAGACCTCAAATATTAGAAATGGCGAAGAAGGTTCGTCATAGAGGTCCAGATTGGAGTGGAATTTATAGTGATGAAAAAACAATAATGGCTCATGAACGACTAGCTATTGTTGATCCTGCTTCGGGTCAGCAACCTTTATTTAGTCATGACCGTCGATTTGTCTTAGCTGCCAACGGAGAAATATACAACCACAAAGAAATTAGAAAACAACTAAAAGAACAACATGAGTTTTTAACAAAATCTGACTGTGAAGTTATTTTGGCTTTATACAAAGAAAAAGGTGTTGAGTTTTTAGATGATTTAAACGGAATTTTTGGTTTCGCAGTATATGATTCAATTACTGATGAATATTTAGTTGCCCGCGACCATATGGGAATCATTCCCCTGTATATGGGATGGGATAAACATGGTACTTTTTATGTTGCTTCTGAATTAAAGGCTTTAGAAGGAGTTTGCAACAAGATTGAAGTTTTTCCTCCGGGACATTATTATACACGTGAAGATGGTTTACAAAAATGGTACTCTCGTGACTGGATGGAATATGAAGCTGTTAAAGACAACCTAACCTCTATTGATGAAGTACGCGATGCTTTAGAGGCTGCTGTGCACCGTCAGTTAATGAGTGACGTACCTTACGGTGTTTTACTTTCAGGCGGATTAGATTCTTCTATTACCTCAGCAATTGCTAAAAAATATGCAGCTAAACGTGTAGAGTCTGATGATAAAGATGCTGCTTGGTATCCTCAATTACACTCATTTTCTATAGGTTTAGAAGGTTCCCCTGATTTAGCAGCTGCTAAAAAGGTATCTAAACATATAGGTACTATTCATCATGAAATCACTTTTACAATTCAAGAAGGACTCGATGCTATAAGAGATGTGATTTACAACTTAGAAACCTACGATATAACAACAGTTCGTGCATCAACTCCTATGTATTTAATGGCTCGTGTTATTAAATCAATGGGAATAAAAATGGTATTATCTGGTGAAGGTGCTGACGAACTTTTTGGAGGGTATTTATACTTCCATAAAGCACCAGATGCTGATGAATTCCACAAAGAAACAGTGCGCAAATTAGATAAGCTATATCAATACGATTGTTTACGAGCAAACAAAAGTTTAATGGCTTGGGGAATTGAAGGTCGTGTTCCTTTCTTGGATAAAGAATTTATGGATGTTGCGATGCGTATTAACCCAGAAGATAAAATGATTAACGGTGAACGCATGGAAAAATGGGTGTTACGTAAAGCTTTTGAAAGTTACTTACCAAAAGAAGTCGCTTGGAGACAAAAAGAACAATTTTCTGACGGAGTAGGCTATAACTGGATTGACACCTTAAAAGAAGTTGTTGAAGCTGCGGTTACTGATGAAATGATGGCAAATGCCTCATACCGTTTTCCTACTCAAACACCAAGAGCTAAAGAAGAATATTATTATCGTTCAATATTTGAAGAGCATTTTCCGAGTGAAACTGCTGCTTTAACTGTCCCGTCAGTTCCTTCAATTGCTTGTAGTACACCTACAGCATTAGCTTGGGATATAAGCTTTCAAAACCAAAACGAACCTTCTGGTAGAGCAATCAAAGCTGTACATGAAGACGCTTACTAAGAAAAATTCTTAGTCTTTTCAAATTTTAGTTGTGAAAAAAACCTCGCTGTTTAGCGAGGTTTTTATATTTATTCTTCTCTTTATTAATATTAATTTGAAGCTATAAAATAAGGAGATAAATTCACCTTTGCATTTCCTCTTGCTCCGTAATAGTTTGTATAACTCTTATTCTTCTCAATAGTATAAAAAGAATCTACATAATCGTCATTATTAGTATACCAACTATCAGGCATTGCTTGAATTATAGCTCCAGCTACTTGCCCTAAAACACTCACCCAAGGCTGAGTAGAAACTGTTCCTATAATTTGGAATACACCATTTACAATAGCAGAAACCAAGTCTTTATAGTTTACATTATCATCTTTTTCAAATAATTGGATATTTGCTGCTTGGTATTGATAATCATCCCAAAATAATAAAACCTGATTCGGGTAATAATCTGTGCCATCATAATCTAAATAATACATAGGTATCACTTTAATTTCTGGATTATTGTTTCCGTCTTTAATCCCTGATGTAACTGCATAAACCTCAGCTGCGCCGCTAATCCAAGGTTCTTCATCATCGTTTAACCTAATCTTATCTAACTTAGTTGTTTCTAAGCCTGCACTTTTTGAAAAAGCAGTTTTTAAGTTTGAATCATTAAACCTAGTATTTTGCACTCCTTCTTCTCTAAGGTATTTATTCATGTATGCTACCTCTCTTTTCAATGTTTCAAAACCATCAGTTTCAATCACAATTACAGGTTGGTTTGGTGCTTCATTTACATCTAAGAAAACTTCCTTTTTATCAATAGTAAAGGCTTTAATTGTAGACCATGTATCTTCATCTCCTTTAGGAGCAAAAGAAAACAACACATTAGAAAAGTCAAGATTTCCTTTAGGATTGTTCATCCAAACTTCGACTATCTCTATCTTTTCTGGAGCCTCATCTTGACTTGCTTTTTTTTCTAGTGTATTTGTTTCTTTAACCAAGCTTTTAAATGATTCTTGATTTTCAACAAACTCAGACGTCTTTTCTAAAATGTCTGACATTACTACACTTGGTTTTTGATTTTTCAGTAAATCCAATGTGACTTCCTTAAAATCTTTGTTTTGCATTAAGTCAATAAACTTAAGAGCTATTTCCTCCTTGTTTACCAAGTTTAATTCAACTTGTTCAGAGGCTTCTAATTGTGTATTTAGTTCATCAGAACTATTACAACTTACTACAAATAATGAAACCAATAAGGTTTTCAAAAGAAATCGGGGGGTTTTCATTTTTTTAAATTTTAAATATTAATTTATATTTACTCAAACATACAAAAAAACACATATAAAACAACAAAACAGAAAAATAACAATAAAAAAAACAACAAAACCAATATTTTAATAGTAAAAAAATATTTTCTTAACATTTACAAAACACAATACAATTTTATCTTCAAGCATTTAAAATGTACTATTCTTACTTCTATTTAACGCCCCTCCTCTTAAATCTCTCTTTTATGCTTCACACAAAAACCAATAAAGTCTTACCATAAAACGCAAGACCAACTTCTTAAAATCTTTATTTTTTTTTATAAAAACTTAAGGTTTTGTTAAACCTTTATATAAAAGTATTGTTTGAATCATTTTTAATACTAAAATGAACAATTTTAACAACTCTTTCTTCATCTCTCGCTTAATTTTGTTACTCCAAAAACTAAATAACCTTTCATTCAATACTCCTTACTTTTTAATAACCATAAAAATCTTAGTATTATGAAAAAATTAATATTTGGTTTACTTTTCTTAGGCCTGACCAACCTAGTACACTCACAAAGTAATGGCACTGCAAAAAACATTATTCTAGAACCCGTTACTATTAAACCTTTAAACTTAAGTTACCTTAAAGAAGTTCAACATGAAGACACTCCCGAATTAGTTAAAAATTTAGAAAATGAAGCTGCCAGATATGATATTACCGAATCTCCTATTTTTGACAGAGAATTTGAAGCTTATGAAGTTATATTCGAAACTAAAAAAGAAGGAGGTACTACTGGATTAATTACTGCTACTTACGATTCAGAAGGTAAAATTTTAAGTTCAATTGAGCATTACAAAAATATTCTACTTCCTAAAACCGTTAGAACTGCTATTTTAAACAAATACCCAGGATGGAATATATACAAAGATGTTTATCTTGTTACTTACAGAAACAATAGCAACTCAAAGAAAGTATTTAAAGTTCAAATTAGAAAAGATGGCAAACGAAAAAATTTAAAACTAGACTACGAGGGTAACATTCAATAAAACACAAACTTGTTAAAGATTTCTACACGATTAAGAAAGTATTTTACACCTAAGTAAAATACTTTTTTGCTTTCTTACCTTTTTAATTATAGTTTTCTTTTTTATATAAATAAGGTTTATTCCCCTTTAACATCTAATTAACGACTACTTCATTTTCTATTCACTAAATTTACATATGTCTGTATATTTAATTCAACATATAACCAATAATAAAACAATAATAGACCTTGCTATAACTTTTTATACCAAACTAAAGAAAACATATAATAAAAAATGCATTAATTGTTGGGTTGATTATAAAAAAAACAGTGTTTTTTATCTAATAAAAGCTGTTGATAAAGAATTTATTAAACAACTTTACCGTAACACCTCACAAATCGCTCCTTATAAAATATCGCTAGTCAACAGTCATTTAGTGTATGAGCTTTTAAAGAGTAAACAACAAGTTAAAAATTTACAGTTAAAATCAGTAAACAATACAAAAAAGCATTTAATAGCTTTGGTTACCCAGACACTCAACGAAAAATTGTATCGTAATAAATTTAATCAAGCTGATTTTTTTGAAGCCTTTTTATATAAAAAAACGATTATTCAAAACCTAATTCACTCATACGATGGCATTCAAGTAAACATTAAAGAAGAAGGTTTTGTTGCTTTGTTTACCTCTAGTAAAAAAGCCTTAGATTGCTCTATTTCAATCCAAAATAAGCTAAACAAAAAAGGAAGTAAAATATCATCAAAACTACTTCTCTACTCTTATTTTGATAGCGACAAAGATAAAATGACTTCTGATAAGATATCCAACCTTGTAAACTCATTACATTTTTTAAACCCAAAGAAGCAACTTATTTTTTCGTCAAGCATTCAAAACTTGTATAACAACAATTATACAAACATCAACCTCACTAACAATATCAAATGGTTATACCCTGAAGAAGAAGCATTTCTCTTTTCTCTTATTGATGTTCTTTCAAAAAATTACCATAATTCCAAGTTTAACATTCCCTCAATTTGTAAATTGATGATGATGTGCAAAACTAAATTATACAGAAACTGTAAAATAACTACAGGAAAATCTATTAATCAAATATTAAAAGAATTCAGACTTTTAAAATCATTAAATTCATTAGCTCAAAATACAACAAACATTAATCAGACTTCCATAGATATGGGATTTAGTAGCAGCTCTTATTTTTCTAACTGTTTTAAAAAACAATTTGGTATTTCTCCTAATCAATTACTTAAACAGCAACTAAACTTTATATACTAATTTTCCTTTTTCGCCACTATTTAGAGTATTCAATTTATTTAAAAAATCGTTTTTAAGCTGTTTTTTTATCGTGTATTGTTTTACAGGAGAAGAAAAAACTTTAAAAATTCATTTAAAGCTATTTTTAAACGTTTTTAGACACTTTTTTCTTTTTAACAAATGTTGATAATTTTAATTCAAAACCGCTTAAAAACTTTAATTTAAACTTAAAAAGCCGTAAATTTGTAAGATAACAAGAATCGCTTTCGAGCGATTTTTTCATGAAAAGACTTTAATTTAATTCACTTTATAATGAGCGAAGAAAAAAAACATAATTATTCCGCCGATAGTATCCAAGCCTTAGAAGGAATGGAGCACGTACGTATGCGTCCATCGATGTATATTGGTGATGTTGGTGTACGTGGTTTACACCACTTGGTATATGAAGTTGTAGATAATTCTATTGATGAAGCCTTAGCTGGTCATTGTGATACCATTGAGGTTACTATTAATGAAGATAACTCAATTACTACAAAAGATAATGGTCGTGGTATTCCTGTAGGAATTCATAAAAAAGAAGGAGTTTCTGCTCTTGAAGTTGTAATGACCAAAATTGGTGCTGGTGGTAAATTCGACAAAGATTCTTATAAAGTATCTGGTGGATTACATGGTGTTGGGGTTTCTTGTGTTAACGCACTTTCTGATCACTTAACTGCTACCGTACATAAAGAAGGTAAAATTTGGCAACAAGAATACGAACGTGGTAAAACTTTATACCCTGTAAAAACTATTGGAGAAACGGACTTTACAGGAACCATCGTTACCTTCTTACCAGACAAATCTATCTTCCAACAAACTACAGTATTTAATTACGATACCTTAGCTACTCGTATGCGTGAATTAGCATACTTAAACAAAGGTATTACCATTACGTTAACTGATAAGCGTAATAAAGATGACGAAGGAAATGATATTGTTGAAGTATTTCATTCTGATGAAGGATTACCTGAGTTTGTGAAGTTTTTAGACGGAACAAGAACACAGATAATTCAAGATGTAATTTCGATGGAAGGTGAGAAAAATGGAATTCCTGTAGAAGTTGCTATGGTCTATAACGATTCATATGCTGAGAATTTACATTCATATGTAAACAATATTAACACACATGAAGGTGGTACACATTTATCAGGTTTCCGTCGTGGATTAACTCATACTTTAAAAAAATATGCTGATGATTCAGGATTACTTAAAAACGTCAAGTTTGAAATTGCTGGTGATGATTTCCGTGAAGGTTTAACTGCTATCATATCGGTAAAAGTAGCTGAACCACAGTTTGAAGGGCAAACAAAAACAAAATTAGGTAACCGTGAAGTAAGTGCTGCGGTATCACAAGCAGTATCTGAAATGCTAACGGATTACTTAGAAGAGAATCCGAACGATGCTAAAACTATTGTACAAAAGGTAATTTTAGCTGCACAAGCACGTCACGCAGCTCGTAAGGCTCGTGAGATGGTGCAGCGTAAAACAGTGATGAGTATTGGTGGTTTACCTGGTAAATTATCAGATTGTTCTGAAACTGATCCGGCTGAATGTGAAATTTTCCTAGTTGAGGGAGATTCGGCAGGTGGTACTGCAAAACAAGGTCGTGACCGTAATTTCCAAGCTATTCTTCCTTTAAGAGGTAAAATCTTAAACGTAGAGAAAGCAATGCAACACAAAGTTTTTGAAAACGAAGAAATCAAAAACATGTTTACAGCACTAGGAGTAAGTATTGGTACCGAAGAAGATCCACGTGAATTAAACTTAACTAAATTACGTTATCATAAAGTAGTTATTATGTGTGATGCCGATGTAGATGGTTCTCACATTGCTACCTTAATTTTAACTTTCTTTTTCCGTTACATGCGCGAAATGGTTGAACAAGGATACATTTATATTGCTACCCCTCCTTTATATTTAGTTAAAAAAGGACAAAAACGTGAGTATGCGTGGGATGATAACCAACGTGATTTGATTGCTCAAAAATTGGGCGGTGGAGTAACCATTCAACGTTATAAGGGTCTTGGAGAGATGAACGCTGAACAATTATGGGACACTACTATGAATCCTGAGTTTAGAACCTTACGACAAGTTACTATAGATAACTTAACAGAGGCTGACAGAATCTTCTCTATGTTAATGGGAGATGAAGTTCCTCCTCGTAGAGATTTCATTGAAAAGAATGCGAAATATGCAAATATTGACGCATAATTAAACACCCTATTCTTAAAAAAAGCTCAATAATTTTATTGAGCTTTTTTTTTATTTTATACTTTTATCAACTTAAAACATAACCCCATATTATGAAAAAAAGTCTTTTATTAATTTTAAGTGTAATTACATTTACTTTGAAAATTAATGCTCAAAATGGTCCAGAAGGAATTTTATTTGCTGATTCAGAAGATACAAATCGCCTAACCAATGCCTATATGGCTCCTGCTATGAAGGGTTTAATATATGGCATGAACAACGGTTGGTACCATACTGCCAAAGTGCATAAAAAATTTGGTTTTGACATCTCAATTGGTTTTAATGGCTCAATGGTTCCTTCAAAGGATGAAATGTTTTCTTTATCAAATTTAAAATCAATTAACCAACCTACAGGAAACATAACTTCTGCTACTGTGGCTGGTTCTGAAAATGATGGTAGTTTAGCTACAGTTACTTTTCAAGAAAATGGAATCACTTATACTGGTACTTTTGAAATGCCTGGAGGTATCAAAGAAGATTTACCTTTAAATGCTGTTCCCGCTCCTGCTATTCAAGCGAGTATGGGATTACCTTTTAAAACCGATGTTATTTTACGATTTGTTCCTAAGGTAGGAAGCGATGACGTAAAAGGAGGTTTGTTTGGTATTGGATTAAAAAAGGAAATTACCGACTGGTTTGGTCCTTTAGATAAAACACCTTTGCATGTTTCTTTATTAGCTACCTATACAAACATGGGAGTTGATTACACTATTACAGATGAAGATCCAGGTGATAATATTGACATACAAAATGGTAAGGTTGACTTTGATTTAAACTCTTATACTGTACAGGCAATTGCTTCTTTAAATTTCCCTGTAATTAATGTGTATGGAGGTGTTGGATATACAGGAGGTTCATCTTCTTTAGATATGTCAGGAACATATACACTTTCTTATAACGGTTCTCTAAACCAGAGAACTTTGACCGATCCCTTAAACTTAGATTCTAATGCCAGCGGTTTTAAAGCTACAGTTGGTACTCGTTTAAGCGTAGGTTTCTTTAAACTATTCGCAGATTACACACTTCAAGAATACAATGCTTTTAATGCTGGTATTGCTTTTAGCTTTAGATAATTCTACAAAAAATAAACATTACTAAAAACCCGTTGAAATATCAACGGGTTTTTCTTTTATATCCATAGTCAAATCGCTATTTTTGTGCATCTTGTGCGGAATCCGCACTTATAAACATATTAATTACAAAAAACATATATAAAATGAAAGTAACGGTTGTAGGAGCAGGTGCAGTAGGTGCAAGTTGTGCTGAGTACATTGCTATTAAAAATTTCGCTTCAGAAGTTGTTTTAGTAGACATTAAAGAAGGTTTTGCTGAAGGTAAAGCTATGGATTTAATGCAAACTGCTTCTTTAAATGGTTTCGACACTAAAATTACAGGAACTACTGGTGATTATAGCAAAACTGCTGGATCTGATATTTGCGTAATTACTTCTGGTATTGCTCGTAAACCAGGAATGTCTCGTGATGAATTATTAGGAATCAATGCTGGTATTGTAAAATCAGTAGCTGCTAGTTTAGTAGAACAATCTCCTAACACAATTATCATTGTAGTATCAAACCCAATGGATACAATGACGTATTTAGTACACAAAGCAACTGGATTACCTAAAAACAGAATTATTGGTATGGGTGGTGCTTTAGATTCTGCTCGTTTCAAATATCGTTTGGCAGAAGCTTTAGAAGCTCCTATTTCTGATGTTGACGGAATGGTTATCGGAGGTCACTCTGACAAAGGAATGGTACCTTTAACTCGTTTAGCTACTCGTAATTCTGTTCCTGTATCTGAATTCTTATCTGAAGAAAGATTAGAGCAAGTAAAACAAGATACAAAAGTTGGTGGTGCAACCTTAACAGGTTTATTAGGTACCTCTGCTTGGTATGCTCCTGGAGCTGCTGTATCTGGATTAGTACAAGCAATTGCTTGTGACCAAAAGAAAATCTATCCTTGTTCAGCTTTAGTAGAAGGTGAATACGGTTTATCTGGTTTATGTATTGGTGTACCTGTAGTATTAGGTAAAAACGGAATTGAAAAAATCGTTGAAATTAACTTAAGCGAAGAAGAAAAAGAAGCTTTAACTTCTTCAGCTGAAGCTGTAAAAAACAACAACGCTGCGTTAACTTTCTAAAAAGTTAAGAGTACATAATTTTAAAAGTCCTGAGCAATTATTTTGTTCAGGATTTTTTTATAAAAAAATGTTAAAGTTGTAATAATGATGTAAGATTCTACAAATCTATACGTCTTTATAGTAGAGAAACATTAGTAGTGTTTCTTTTCATAGTTTTTCATAGCAATTTTCCCACTTCATCCTTGAAGTGGGTTTCTTTTTATAATATTATACCGCTTGCTGTACTACTTCAAACAATTCTCCTCCCTCGCATTTAATCACTTTTTGTTTAAATTTTACAATTAATTGATAATCGTGGGTTGCCATGAGAATTGTTTTTCCGCTTTGATGAATTTCATTCAATAACTCCATTACTTCTAATGAAGTTTTCGGATCTAAGTTACCTGTAGGCTCATCTGCCAATATTAATTCTGGATCATTTAGCAAAGCTCTTGCAATAGCAACACGTTGTTGCTCTCCTCCTGAAAGTTCAAAGGTTTGTTTGTAGTACTTTTCCTTCATTCCAACTTTATCTAAAACTTCATGAATTTTATCTTTCATGTCGTTTTTATTTTTCCAACCTGTAGCTTTTAATACAAATTCCAGGTTTTCAAAAACATTTCTATCATTCAACAACTTAAAATCTTGAAAGACGATTCCTAATTTTCTTCGTAAAAAAGGGATATCACTCTCCTTTATTTTCTTCAAATCAAAATCAACAATACTCCCCAAACCACGTTGCAAACGCAAGTCTCCATATAAGGTTTTTAACAAACTACTTTTTCCACTTCCTGTCTTTCCTATCAGATAATAAAAATCACCTTTATTCAAGGTAAAATTCACTTTTGACAACACTAAATTGTCTTGTTGATAAATATCTGCATTCTCAAGATGTAAAACAGGATTTTCCATGTAATGTATGTTTTTTACAAATCTAAAATTTTATAATGTAATTCTGTAACATTTCTTACTTTTGGTAAAAAATCTTCCAACAAAAATAAAAAACTAACGTTATAGTTTCTAGATAACTAAAAAATATGAGATTTAATTGTTTCAAAAAAAGCTATTGTTTATTCTTTTTTTTAACCATCACCACGTCAATAATAGCACAACAAACGGCTATAAATTATGACATTAATGCCAATTTTCATAAGGCTACTCGTTTATATAATAACAAAGCATATGCTGCTTCTCAAGTACTTTTTAGAGAGGTTTCTAATAACTCAGAAAAACATCATAGTTTAAAGGCTGATGCCGATTACTACGATGCCATGTGTGCAATAAAGCTACAGCAAGATGATGCTGATGATAGAGTGATGCAGTTTGTTGAAAACTATCCATACAACAATAAAAAAGAAAAGGCTTTTTTAAATGTTGGAAACTATTATTTTGCGAATAGAAAAGCTGCGCATTCTTTAAAATGGTATCAAAAAGTAAACGAAAAATTACTAAATCAAGAAGAAAGAGATGAACTAAATTATAAAATGGGGTATGCTCTGTTAGTTTCTAATTATTTGAAAGATGCCAAATCACATTTTCAAGCTTTATTAGGAAACCCTATTTATGGTAACGATGCTCGTTATTACTACGGATTTATTGCTTACAAGCAAGAAAATTTTGGTGAAGCTGAAGACAACTTAAGTCAACTAGCCAATGACGCAACCTACCAAGCAAAAGCAAATTATTATATTTTAGATATTAGTTTTAAAGCTGGAAGATTTGATAAATCAATTCAAATTGGAAAAAGATTATTAGAAACATCTAAAGACCCTAAAGAGGTTTCTGAAATTTCTAAAATAGTAGGTGAAAGCTACTTTAATCTTAAAAAATATGAGAAAGCAATTCCATATTTAAAAGAGTACAAAGGAAAAAATGGTCGTTGGACAAATACCGACTATTATTATTTAGGATATGCTTACTACCAACAAAAAGATTATGAAACTGCGATTAGTAATTTCAATAAAATTATTGGTGGAAACAACAAAGTAGCGCAAAATGCTTATTATCACTTAGCTGAATGTTATTTAGAGTTAGGTAAAAAACTCGAAGCCTTAAACGCATTCAAAAATGCTAGTGAAATGGATTTTGATGCTAAAATTACTGAAAGCGCTTCTTTAAATTATGCTAAATTGAGTTATGAAGAAGGAAATCCATATGAAAGCGTCCCTGATGTTTTAAAAGGGTTCTTAACAAAATATCCAACTTCGCCAAATACCGCTGAAATTAGTAATTTACTAGTTACCTCATACCTACACCAACAAGACTATCAAGGAGCATTGGATTTTTTAAAGACTTCTGAAACACCAGAAAGTAAAAGTATCATTAATGAAGTGTCTTTGTACAGAGGTATTCAATTATTCAATGAAAATAAAATAACAGAAGCCAAACCATATTTTATAAATGCGACAAAGTCTGAGAATGTTATTATTCATAACAAAGGAGCTTATTGGTTAGCTGAAACAGAATATTCACTTGGGAATTACCAGAATGCTCTTGAATACTTCTTGTCTGTTACCGATAAAGAAATTAGTGAAGCTAAGATGTTAAACTATCAAATCGGATATACCAATTTTAAACTAAAAAGTTATCCGAATGCTGCAAAATACTTTCAACAATTCTTAGAACAAAATCTTGATGATAATGGTTTAAACGATGACGCATCTAACCGTTTAGGAGATGCTTTTTATGCTTCTAAAAGCTATACAAATGCTATCAATGCGTATAACAAAGTAATTCAAGAAGGTGGTTTGGGCGCTGATTATGCGCAATATCAAACAGCTATGAGTAATGGTTTTTTAGGGAAAAATGACGTTAAAATTAAAGACTTAGAAACACTTATTAATGAATATGAAGGATCTCAGTTAAAAGATGATGCTTTATTTCAATTAGCAACAACCTATACAACAATAGATAATACTTCAAAAGCACAAAAAACTTATGAACGTTTATTAGCTAATTATCCTACAAGTAATTATGTACCAAATGTTTTATTACGTCAAGGACTATTATACTACAGTAAGAATAACAACAGAAAAGCAATTGAAAAGTATAAAGAAGTAGTAGCAAAACATCCAAACTCTAATGAGGCTAGACAAGCAGTTACCAATATTAAAAATGTATATATCGACTTGGGTAAAGTTGATGAGTATGCAACTTGGGTTAAAAATGTAAGCTTTGCCAATGTTACCAATGCAGAATTAGATAATGCTACCTATCAATCTGCTGAGAATAAATTCTTAGAAAACAACAACGCAAAAGCTATTGAAGGATTTAATAAGTATTTACAAGCATTCCCTAACGGAATTAATGTATTAAAAGCTCATTTTTATTTAGCACAAGCCTATAATAACACTAAATTATTTGATAACGCAATTCCTCATTACACCTATGTAATGAAACAAAGTAAGAGTGAGTTTACCGAAGAATCATTGACAAAACTGGCAAACATCTATCTTGAGAAACAAGATTGGAATAATGGAATTTTAGTACTTCAACAATTAGAAAAAGACGCTAACTATCCACAAAACATCATTTTTGCTCAAAGTAACTTGATGAAAGGATATTATAAAAAGAACGATTATTCAAATGCCATTACCTATGCTGAAAAGGTATTAACCAAAGAAAAACTAGACACTAATATTGCTGAAGATGCTAAAATTATCTTAGCGCGTTCTTCTTTTAAAAACAATGATTTTTTAACTGCAGAAGAATATTTTAACGAAGCCAGTAAAAAAGCTACCGGAGAGTTAAAAGCCGAGTGTTTATACTACAATGCTTTCTTTTTACACGAAAACAAAGAATATGAAGCTTCAACTAAAGCTGTTCAAGACTTAATAGCAAATTACTCATCATACAAATACTGGGGAGTAAAAAGCTATATAATCATGGCTAAAAATTACTATGCTCTAAAAGATGCGTATCAAGCTACATACATCTTAGAAAACATCATCAAAAACTTTACACAGTATAAAGATGTAATTGAAGAAGCTAAAAACGAACTTCGTACCATTAAAAATAAAGAAGCAAAAACAAACGAATCAGTAACTACCCAAAACTAAATTTGTTAATAACAAACGAAAGTTAAATGATTAGATCGATGAAAAAGCACCTAAGTTTACTTGTTTTATTTGTGATAGCATATGCTAATGCGCAAGAAAAAAAAGCTCCTAATAAAGCAAAAGACACCATTATAAAAACAGAAGTTGTAAACGTAGTAACTTCTTATGTTCCTAAAATTACTGACGCTTTTAAAATAAAGCAAAAACCTATAATCGAACACACCAAAGAAACTCAGAAAAAAGCCTTAGAATATCAAATTTTTTCGGTTCCTGTAGCTTCTACTTTTATCCCAAAAAGTGGAACTATGAAAAAAGTAGATCTAGGAAAAAGAGAAAGGCTATACGACAACTATGTATCGGTTGGTTTTGGAAATACGCTTTCTCCTTTTTTGGAGGCTTATGTTAGACGTAGCCAAAGTTACAACAGTGAATTAGGTGCACATTTTAAGTTTTTATTGTCTTCTGATCCTGTTGCAGACACTGAGTTAAGTAGCACTTTTTACAACATTGATTTAAACTTAATCTACACTCAGCAAGAGCGCTATTTTGAATGGACTGCTGGTTTAGATGCTGAAAAAGACAAATACAATTGGTACGGTTTACCTACCAATATTACTTTTACTGAAGCTACTGTAAGCGCCATTGAAGAAGCTCAAAGTTACAATCACTTTAAAATATTTGGGCAAGTAAAACCAGATGATTCTTATTTAGAGGAAGCTAATGGAGCAATTTCTTTCTTTTCAGACTCATTTGAAAGTGCCGAGTTTTTAGTTGATGGTAATGCCCTATTCAAATTTCCTTTAGATAATTTTCACCGTCAATTAAACGATATATACATAAACACTACTCTTAATTATTTAGGAGGTTCTTATGCTTATGCTTACGACGCTACTACACCTATTGATTTTAATTTTATGACGTTAGGTGTGCATCCAACCTATAAATTTAATGTACAAGATGTAGCTATTCAATTAGGAGCAAAAAGTTATTTTTCAATGGATACAGAACGTAGTGAATATAACTTTTTCATCTATCCTGATGTAGAAATCTCATATCCTATTATAAAAGATTTTACCAATGTATTTATCGGAGCTTCAGGTGATTTAACCACCAATATGTATCAATCATTTACAGATGATAATCCATACCTGTCTCCTACTCTTGACATTCGTCAAACTAATAAAAAATATGATGTTTTTGGAGGAATTAGAGGTAATTTAGATCATGAATTCAGTTATAATGCTAAAGTAAGTTATGCTGATATTGAGAACAATCCGTTTTTTGTGCTAAATCAATCAAAATCAGACGGTGATAACATTGCAGGAACCAACGGATTCACTTTTTATGGATATGAATACGGAAACTCTTTTAAAGTTGTATATGATGACATTAAATCCATATCCTTTTTAGGTGAAATTGCTTATGATGGCATAAAGAACCTGACTATTGGAGCCAATGCTCAATTCAATAAATTTACGTTAACCAATGAAGCAGAAACCTGGAATACACCTAAAATAAAAGGTGAAATTTTCGGAACTTACAAAACCAATAAATGGTATGCAGGGGCAAACTTCTATTTTGTTGGAAACAGAAAAGGAAAAGTTTATGATACTTTACCTGCAGACACCTTTACTTCCGTTGATTTAAAAAGTTATTTTGATGTAAATTTTAATGGAGGATATCATTTTGACGACACCTTCTCTGTATTTTTAAATCTAAACAATGTTTTGAACAACAGTTATCAGCGATTTAATAACTTCAATGTACAAGGATTCCAAGCCATGGGAGGTTTAACATGGAAGTTTGATACGCTTTTCTAAAATTTAAAATATAAAACTTACATTTAGGGTGTTAAAAACTAATACCCTAAATGAAAAAATCAACCCTTTTACTAGCGGCAAGTATCACTTTTTTTGCTTGTAAAACAGAACAAAAACAAACCACAAAAGCTTCAAACAACTACACAGAAGCAAATTACAAACAAGATTCAACACAAATAAAACAACTATTCAACTCAGCTCTTACACAAGGTAAATCCTATGAATGGTTACGTGACTTAACTCAAAACATCGGAAGCCGTTTATCAGGATCTGAAGGAGCGGCCAAATCGGTTATTTGGGGAGAACAACTTATGAAAGAAGTTGGATTAGATTCTGTTTGGTTACAACCAATTATGGTACCTCATTGGATTCGCGGAGAAAAAGAAGTAGCTAATTACGAGTTTAATGGAGAGAAAATAAATGTTCCTATTTGTGCATTAGGAGGTTCGATTGCTACCCCTTCTAGCGGAATTACAGCAGAAATTATTGAGGTAAAAAATATAGAAGAAGCAAAAAAAATAGGCGATAAAGCCAACGGTAAAATTGTATTCTTTAATGGCGCTTTTGATAACACACTTATCAATACATTCCGCGCGTATGGAGGCTGTGTTGCACAACGATTTGCGGGGGCTTCAACCGTAGGTAAATTTGGAGCTAAAGGAGTTATCGTTCGCTCAATGACTAACGGAATTGATGATTATCCACATACTGGTTCTATGGGATATGGTGATATTCCTAAAGAAGAATATATTCCTGCGGCAGCAATTAGTTCACGTGCTGCTGAAAATTTAAGTAAGCATATAAAAGAAAAACCGAACTTACAGTTCTACTTTAAACAAAGCTGTAAAAATTTACCTGATGCTCCTTCACACAATGTTGTAGGTGAAATTAAAGGAAGTGAAAATCCTGATAAAATTATGGTGATTGGTGGACATTTAGATTCTTGGGATTTAGGTGATGGAGCACACGATGACGGTACAGGAATTGTACAATCTTTAGAGGTAGCTTATCTATTAAAAAAGAATAATATCCAACCAAAAAACACAATTCGTATTGTGTTTTTTATGAATGAAGAAAATGGTTTACGTGGAGCAACTGAATATGCCCGTTTAGCCAAAGTAAATGGCGAACTACATATTGGGGCTTTAGAATCGGATGCTGGAGGTCATACACCAAGAGGTTTTACTATTGATGCTAACGAAAAGAATTTACAACTTTTACAAGGTTGGAAAAAACTCTTAGCTCCGTACGGATTACATGATATCATCGCTGGAGGCGGTGGTGCTGATATTGGCCCACTAAAAGATGACCATGTTACTTTAGTTGGTTACAGACCTGATTCGCAACGTTATTTTGATTATCATCACGCTGCCACAGACACCTTTGACAAAGTAAACAAACGCGAACTAGAATTGGGTAGTGCTTCAATGGCGAGTATTGTATATTTAATGGATAAGTATTTATATAATCAAGAAAATATAAAACCTTAATTAATGGAAATTTTAATATTAATATTACGGATAATATTTGGTCTTTTATTAGGTTTTGCTGGTGTTATGCATTTTGTAAAGCCAAAAGTATTTAATCGGTTTATTCCTCCTTTTCTTCCCAAATTAGCAGTAAATTATATAGCAGGTTTTTTTGAATTTACTATAGGTATTTGTTTACTTATCAATCAAACCGCTAAACAAGCCGCTTTAGCGATGTTTGTATTAATGCTCATTTTTTTACCAATCCATATTTGGGATGTTTTTAGAGAAAAACCAGCCATTGGATCTAAAAAAATAGCCATAATAAGAGTACTTCTCCAATTTCTATTGTTATACATTGCCTATTTAATTTACACTCACTAATGAGAACTTTTCCTTAATAAAGCTAAAAAGCCTCATATCTTTTAGATGGTTATTTCATAAAAAAACTACATTTAAGTTTAAAAATCTTGAATGTAGTTTTCGTCATTTTCAACTATATTATTAGCAAATAAAATACATGAAGAACATTTTTTTGCAAAAAAAATAAAATTTATTTTAAATTTTATTCGTCAGAACATATAGTAAACTATAATACTACTAACCAAACCACTAACTAACTTTTGTTTTTATACTTTTCACATTAAAATAATGCGAAATTCATTTCTTTTTAACATTAGTTAAAATAAAACATTAGGGTTTTCACCTATTCATCTGTTTTAGTACCGCAATTTTATTCTAGAAAAAAATTACGCTATATCCTTATTCGGATACCATTTATTATTTATTAATTTAAACATTAACACGCATGAAAAATAAAAAAACTCATGGGCGAAAGTATTCTTTTACCCCTAAAGTATTCTTACTCCTCTTTGTTTCCTTTTTAATTAGCTCTTCCCTTTCTGCCCAAAACAAGTTTAGGGTAAGCTTCTCAGGTGGATTGAATAACAATGATATTACATATAGTGCTAGCAATAGAGTAGATACTGAGTATGTAGATGAGGATGGAAATTATTTTAAAACTGGAGTCAACTTTAAAGTATATAAACATATTAGCATACAAACAGGGTTAACCTACCTTAATAAAAACTATAGGTTTCAAAGAACAGGAACACGTGAAGGTGTTTCTACTCTTCATAAATCGAGATATTTTAACATCCCAGTAATGGTAGGAATACAACCACTACACCAAGCTTTAAAAAGTACCAAATTCAACTTTGAGGTTTTTGCTGGTACCTATGTAGGCTGGTGGGACTCACTTAAAAGAGAAAGTACAATTGAAGTTTTTGGAGAATTGGATTTTGATGGCTTCCCTAAGAAAACAGTGACAGAGTCTTACGACTTTGATAAAAATGAAAATCATTTTAACAGAGTAGATTATGGTTTACAAGCTGAAACCAGAATAGGCTATAACTTTTACAAAAACCTAAGTCTATTTGTTGAGTATTCTTTTATGTATGGTTTATCTGATAACCAGAAAAAACAATTAAGAAAAACTTCTAATTATTATTATACCACCTCTAATTACGGTATGGGAATATCTTACAACTTTTAAAAACTAATTATTATGAAAAAACTTAAATACTTATTACAAATATTTATACTAGTTCTATCATTACATACTCTTCAATCTTGTAGAGAAGATTCTTTAGATGTAGCAGAGTTAAACAGAACTGAAGTTGCTAATTATTCTGATCTTTTCAATGCATTTTGGGATACCATGAATAACGATTACAACTATTTTAGCGAACAAGAAGAAAGTTGGGATAATGTATATAAAAAATATAGCCCTAAGTTTAAAAAACTAACAACTTTTAATAAGGCAGATGCAAATCCTATTGACGCTGAAAAAGAAGCTAATTTAGCTTTTAAATATTTTGCTGAAATTATTACTGGAAAAGTTTTAGACCAACATTTCGGTTTAAATGTAACCATCCCTTTACCAAGTGTTAAATTACCTGGTCGTAGCGCTTCTATCTCAGCCGGTTTTTCTAGCAACATGAAGTACAAATACACTGAAGAAGACGGCTTTGTTAGCTTTGGAAGAAATCAAAGAAACCCAAAAATTGACAACGATGATGTAGGTTTCGTAATGACAAATGACAAATTAGATCCTACTACAATTGTTCAAGAAGGTCCTATTTTAGCTGGTTTCTTAAAAAGTGATCCAGAAACAATGTATGTTCAGTTAACTGGTTTTGAAGTTTACCCAACTGCTATAACAGACGGAGCATTCCCTTTATTGGAGGATATAAGTGATATTGAAGGAATTAATCAATCGTATTTTGATGACTTAAAAAAATTAGATAACGAAGCTGGTACTGAGTTTGAAACTCTATTGAAAGAAAACTTAAGTTCTTTTAAAACATTAGTAAGTACAATAATTAACTCTAACGAGTACAACACTTACATAGAGGCTCTTAACAAATTTAAAAACACTGAGTTAATTGACGATTTTGAAAACAGTTTAACTCCTTTAGCCAACTTCACACAAACTGCTAAAAATGAGTTCAAAACAAAACATGCAAATGTGCTACCTACATTAGGTGCTTATTATAATGCTTCAAGTACTACTGAAGCACAAAAAGAAGCTGTTAGTATACTTTACGGAATTTACAATAAACGCATAGCAACTTATCAAAAAGTTTCTAGCTTTGCTAGTACCGTTTCTTTCTTTGGTTTTACTTTTACTGATGAATTTGACGTACTCTTAAACTCTATTACTTCTAATTACAATTTTGATCTTTATCAAAAATTATACAACCCTATAACCAATGGTAAAGCAAAAAAAATAATTTTAGATTTACGTGGTAACGGCGGTGGATATGTAATTGATGCTCGCATTTTCACTGAAAGATTTATAACTCAACAAAAAGTTTGGGGATACCAAAGAACTAAAGAAGGAAACGGTCGTTTCAACTACAGTCCATGGACACCTGTAGAAACAAAACCTCACAAATTTGCCCTTCAACAAAATGTTCCTATCGCAGTCTTAATTGATGAAAACTCTTTTAGTATGTCTGAAATTAGTACTATGATGATTAAATCTCAAGGAGATCATATAACTATTGTTGGAGATAATAGTGGTGGTGGTACTGCTGGTTTAGGAGGTCAAGATTCATTTAATGGTGGTAATAGATTAAGCAATGGATACTTACAGTTTTACATGCCTTTAATGGCGTTTAAAAACAGTGAAGGAAAAGTTGTTGAAGCTATTGGTGTTGCTCCAGATGTAAAAACTATCCCTACACAAGAACAAGTAGACGAACTAACAACAACTTATATTGACCCTGCTTTTGACGCTGCTTTAAAAGCCGTTAGTAAATAGGAACTTTTTCTCTTATGTATTTTTATAAAAGGAAAACTAGTTTTAGTTTTCCTTTTTTTGTTTAAGTTTAAATACATTTGAACATATATACTTTTAATGTAACGCTACCATGAAAAAAACACTACTCTCTCTACTCGCTTTTAGTTTCCTGTTTTCTTGCAAACAAAAAGAAAAAGTAGACACTATTGTTATTAATTCCAATACTTATACAGTAAACTTTAATTTTGACACCTCAGAAAGTTTCGCTATTAAAGATGGAAAATTTATAGCCATAGGAAACAATAAAGAAATACAAGAAAAATACACAGCATTAAACATTATTGACGCTAAAAACAAACCAATATATCCAGGATTTATTGATGCGCATTGTCATTTTTACGGGTTAGGTTTACAACAGCAAAAAGTAGATTTGGTAGGAACTGAAAGTTATGATGAAGTACTACAACGCTTAATTGATTTTCAAAAAGAAAAAAACACAAGTTACATTACAGGTCGCGGTTGGGATCAAAACGATTGGGAAGTAAAAGAATTTCCTACCAAAGAAAAATTGGATAGTATATTTCCAAACACACCTGTAGCCATTCGTAGAATTGATGGTCATGCAATGTTAGTCAATCAAGCTGCTATTGATTTAGCTGGAATAACTCTTGACTCAAAAATTAACGGAGGAGAATTTATAAAAAAAGACGGCAAGCTAACAGGAGTGCTTATTGACAATGCAATGAATTTTATTAATAATCCAAAACCATCAAAAAAGGAGCAAATTCAAGCTTTAAAAGATGCTGAAAAAATATGTTTCGATTTAGGATTAACTACCGTTGACGATGCTGGTTTAGATAAAGAAGTTATTGAATTAATTGACAGCTTACAACAATCGGGTGATTTAAAAATGCGTGTATATGCAATGATTTCTAACAATCAAAAAAACCTTGATTACTACCTCAACAAAGGAGTTATAAAAACTGACAGACTAAATGTTCGTTCTGTAAAAGTCTATGCAGATGGTGCTTTAGGCTCTCGAGGAGCTGCACTTAAAGATGAATATTCCGACAAAAAAGGTCACTTTGGAGCTTTGGTTAACTCGTATAAGAACTTACAAAAAGTAGCCAAAAGAATTGCAGATTCAGAATACCAAATGAACACCCACGCTATTGGAGATTCTGCCAACTATGTAATGTTGAAAACCTACAATGAAGTATTGAAAAACAAAAACGACAGACGTTGGCGTATTGAACACGCTCAAATAGTAGATGTAAAAGATTTTGATTTATTTAAAAATGTACTTCCATCTATTCAGCCAACACATGCTACTTCTGACATGTACTGGGCTGAAGATCGTGTAGGTGCTGAAAGAATAAAAGGAGCCTATGCATACAACGATTTATTAAAAGAATATGAAAAAGTTGCTTTAGGAACCGATTTTCCTATCGAACATGTAAGTCCTATATATACTTTTTATGCAGCTACTATCAGAAAAGATTTAAAAGGTTATCCTGAAAATGGTTATCAAATGAGCAACGCCCTGTCAAGAGAAGATGCCTTAAAAGGAATGACGATTTGGAATGCTTATGCCAATTTTGAAGAAAATGAAAAAGGAAGCATAGAAGTTGGTAAAGTAGCTGATTTTATCATTTTAGATAAAGACATCATGAAAATCGATGGAAAAGAAATTCCAAACACAAAAGTTTTAGCAACCTATATTAATGGAGAAAAAGTAAATTAAAAATGCATCTTTTTCTATTCACTGTAGTCTGATTTACAAAATCAATAAATCATGACACAACTACAACGAAAACAAGAATTTTACAGGCAGTTAACCTTAGCTAAAAAGGCACTTAAAAGCAAAAGCTTTCAGGTGTCTTTTTATCATTTAGAAAACGCTCATGTATTAGGACAAAAGCATGTTTATAGACACACTCTATCTCATTATTGGATGCTAGTTTACGGAATAAAAACAAGCAGTAGTAAAGAAATTATTGGACAATTTTTTAGAATTATAGCTTCAATTTTATTCACTTTAATTTGGGTTCCTACAGGGAATACAGGAGGTACAAATATTTCAGCAGTCAAACCTATTCCTATTAGAAAAGAACTTCGAAAATATTTTTAAAAATAAATGCATCTTTTTACTCTTTTTCTAGTCTACTGTATAAACACACAAAACATATAATATCATGAAAAATAATAATCAATGTAGCTGCACTTGCGAAGGATGTAAAACAGGTGACTGTTCAAATTGTACTTGTGAAAATTGCACATGCAACAATTGTAACTGTTAATTAAATTAACTTTTTAATATTTTGTCATTCTGAATATAATGAAAGTAAAACGTTCATTTTATTCAGCGTGACATTTTTCGTAAATTTATACTATGACAACGCAACAAGTTTGGAAAAAATACGCAGATGATGTAAAACACTTTATTTTAAGTAAAGTGAAAGACTCTACTGTGACTGATGATATCTTACAAGAAACATTTATAAAAGTTCACACAAAACTTCATACACTAAACGATATTACCAAACTAAAATCTTGGATTTTCACGATTGCTCGCAATACAATGATGGATTACTTCAAAAACACTAACCAAACAGTTGAATTAAAAAATTTTGAAGCTCAAACAGACATAAAAGAACACGAACATACAGAGAAAGATTGTTTACGCGGAATCTTACAAAGCTTACCAAAAAAGTATAGAGATCCGCTTTTTTTATCAGATATCAAAGGACTAAAACAACAGGAAGTTGCTGATACTTTAAAACAAAATTTACCTACAACAAAATCTCAAATTCAACGTGCTCGTAAATTAATTGCCCAAGGTTTTATGGATTGTTGTGGGTTTTCACTTAACGAAGACGGGAAATTGGTAGGTGAAATTCAAGACAAAGAAGATTGTAAAGTTTGTAAGTAAGTTATATATTCAACTTTTCTTCTAACTTATTTTTCAACTTATGGTTTCGTTCTTTATCAACTTTTATCGTTTTTGTAAACTTGTTTTTATAGGTATCAAAAAAGATACTGAATTTAGATATTTATTCTTTTTTCTCTCTTTACTATTAACAAGCTCTACTATATTCTATCACAAAATTGAGCATTGGGAGGTTATAGACTCTTTATACTTCTCTGTGATGACAATGGCAACTGTAGGTTATGGAGATTTTGTACCCACACATAACATTAGTAAAATATTTACTATTATTTACACTTTTCTATCTATCGGAACTTTTGTAGCCTTTACAGCAAAAATTGTTCAATTTACGTTGCAAAAAGACAATCGAAAAACACCTTTGCATAAGATAACCTCCAAGTTTAAAAATAAGAATCCTTAATTTTTTTAAAACTTTCGTAACTTTGTGTAAATTCAACACTAAATGAAGATATCACAAAATATAAAAGTTGCTGTAGATGCTGTTGTTTTTGGCTACCAACAAAAAGAACTTTCTGTCTTATTAATAAAAAGAGGGATTGAACCTTTTAAAGGAACTTGGGCATTGCCTGGTGGATTGGTGTTAGAAAACGAATCACTAGAGCATGCTGTTGAAAGAGAGTTATTAGAAGAAACAGGAGTTACTATTGATTATCTTGAACAACTATACACATTCGGAACTCCCAAAAGAGACCCTAGAAATAGAGTTATTTCTGTTACCTATTTTGGCCTAGTAAGCCCCAATCATTTTAAAATCAGTGCGAACACAGATGCAGATGAAGTTCAATGGTTCTCTATTCATGAATTACCCAAATTAGCATTTGACCACAATCTTATTTTAACTACAGCTTTACAAAGACTTCAAAACAAAATAAACTACCAACCTATTGGATTTGAACTTCTAAAAGAAGAATTCCCTTTTTCTGACTTAGAAAACTTATATCAAACAATTCTTGATAAAAAAATTGATCGTCGTAATTTCAGAAAAAAAATTATGAGCTTCGGAATACTTACCGAAACAGACAAAATACACCAACCCTCTAGTGGTAGACCTGCAAAACTTTTTAAATTCAATACTAAAAAGTATAAAGAATTAGAAAAAGAAGGATTCCATTTCGAAATTAAGTTTGCGTAAAAAAAACACTAAAACATTTTTTCTTTTAAAAAACCGTACTATATTTGTGTAAAAATTACGCAATATGATTTTAAACTTAGATAAAAACTTTACTCCCTACGGGACGGAAAACAGTATATACTATAACTTCTTTACTTTTTCAGGAGGAGAACCACACATTAAAATCATTTCTGAACTTGAAAATGTAACAGAAGTAACCATTACACATCGTATTCAGTCTTTTAATGATATAGGTACGTTATTATTGGCTACCAATGCATTAAAAAACATGGGGATTAAAAAGTTACACGTGGTACTTCCCTATTTTCCAGCAGCTCGTCAAGACAGATTGATGGTATCTGGGGAACCTTTATCAGTAAAAGTATATGCTGATATTATAAATGCTCAGAATTACGAGTCTGTAACTATTTTCGATCCACATTCGGAAGTAACTCCTGCCTTATTGAACAACTGTAAGGTTGTCGACAATCACAAGTTCATAGAGAAAATAACACAACAGCTATCAGACGATTTACTTTTAATTTCTCCTGATGGTGGTGCGTTAAAAAAGATTTATAAAGTTGCTGCACATCTTCAAAACTATGAAGTAGTTGAATGTTCTAAAAGCCGAAATGTAAAGACTGGTCAGCTAACAGGTTTCAAAGTATATGCTGATGACTTACAAGGTAAAGATTGTTTGATTGTAGATGATATTTGTGATGGTGGCGGAACCTTTTTAGGACTAGCTAAAGAACTAAAAGCTAAAAATGCAGGGAATTTATATTTAGCCGTAAGTCATGGAATATTTAGTAAAGGTTTCGAAGAGCTTGAAAAATATTTTACTAAAATTTTCACTACAGATAGTTTTAAAACTACTGAAAACAAGAATTGTATACAAATTGAATTGGGAAAATTGCTATAAAACCATAAAAAAATTGCTATGAAAAAAACATTATAAAATCAACATTTATTGGATTGGCAGTAGCTGATGCCCTAGGGGTACCAGTAGAGTTTAAAAATAGGCAGGAGTTAAAACAAAACCCTGTAACAACTATGAGAGAGTTTGGAACACATCATCAACCAAAAGGAACTTGGTCTGATGACAGTTCTCTTACATTTTGTTTAGCTGAGAGTTTATGTCAAGGATACAATTTAGTGGATATTTCATATAAATTTATCCAATGGATGAATGCTGAGATATGGACTCCACATGGTAGCGTTTTCGATATAGGAATTCAAACAAGAAAAGCTATTTATTGACATCATAAAAAAAAAGACTATAAAGAACTAGAAATTTTAAAATATTCTGATGATGAATATACGAATGGTAATGGTTCATTAATGAGAATTATTCCTTTACTTTTTTACATCAAGGATAAAAAAATAAATGACCAATTTAATATTATTTGGCATGTTTCATCACTAACACATCCACACATAAGGTCGGCAATTTCTTGTTTAATATATTTAAAATTAGCTGAACATATTTTAAATGGATTTTCAATTATAGATTCATATAAAAAAATGCAAAAGGAAATTACTGCCTTTTTTTCAGAAAGAAATATTTCTTCTTACGAACAAAATCATTTCTCTAGAATTTTAAAGCAAGATATATCGAGTTTAAAAGAAGAATACATTAGTTCAAGCGGCTATGTTCTACATACACTAGAAGCTTCATTATGGTGTTTACTCAATACTTCTAGTTATAGTGAAGCAGTTTTAAAAGCTGTAAATTTAGGTGATGATACAGATACTACAGCTACTGTAGTTGGGGCTATTGCTGGAATGCACTATGGAATAGATAATATACCTCAAGAATGGGTAGATTCATTAGTAAGAAAAGATGATATTCTTCAATTAAGTCAACAATTTGCTAAAAAATATGGTCATGAAAATTAACCTTATAAAAGGAGATATAACCAAAATGAAAGTTGACGCAATCGTTAATGCAGCTAATTCAAGTTTATTAGGAGGAAGTGGAGTTGATGGAGCGATTCACAGAGCGGGTGGTTCCTCAATTTTGGAAGAATGCCAACAAATTAGAAACAAACAAGGCAAGTGTAAAACAGGGGAAGCAGTAATTACAAATGCTGGAAATCTTCCTGCTAAAAAAGTTATACATACTGTTGGTCCTGTATACCAAAAAGGGGAAAGTAATGAAAAAGAATTATTAGTCAATTGTTATAAAAACAGTATGTTACTTGCTAAGGAAAACGGTTTACACTCCATCGCTTTTCCCTGCATCAGTACGGGAATTTATCGTTTCCCTAAACAAATAGCAGCTGAAATAGCTCTTTCAGTAATAAAAAGTAATCCAATATTGGATGAAGTTATTTTTGTGTGTTTTGATAATGAAAACTACACGATATATAAAAACTTATTAAGCTATGAGTGAGAAAAGCATAAAAAGAAATGGAGTTTGGTTAACTAATCATGTACCATCTGAATTTATCAAATTTGAAGATTTATAATTATGAGAACATTTGTTATTGGAGATATCCATGGAGGACTGAAAGCTGTTCCACAAGTTTTAAAAAAAGCACAAATCACCCCTAATGACACACTCATTTTTCTTGGTGATTATGTAGATGGTTGGAGCGAATCAGCTCAAGTTATTGACTTTTTAATCGAATTAAATAAAAAAAACCAATGTATCTTCATTAAAGGAAATCATGATTTATGGTGTGAAGACTGGTTGAGAACTGGTGAAGGTGAAGCTATTTGGTTAGCACATGGAGGTGAAGAAACCAAAAAAAGCTACGAATCTTATTCAGAAGAACAAAAACAAAAACATCTGGTATTTTTTCAACAAATGAAGCCTTATTATATCGATGACAAAAACCGTTTGTTCATTCACGCTGGTTTTACCTCTATGCACGGAGTTGAAAAAGAGACTTTCAAATTAAATTATCATTTTGATAGAACCTTATGGGAAACTGCTTTAGCTACTGATAAAAACTTATCTAAAAAATCTGAACTATACCCAGAAAGGTTCAAACACTATTCAGAAATATACATTGGCCACACACCAACTATACGCTATAATTCATCAACCCCTATAAACGCTTTAAACCTATGGAATATTGATACGGGAGCTGCATTTACAGGATATTTAACAATTATGGATATTGACAGTAAAAAGTTTTGGCAAAGTGATCAAGTAAAAACTTTGTATGCAAACGAAAAAGGAAGAAACTAGAAGATATTTTTCGTCTATGTCAATTGATTTTAAATAAAATCCTTAAAAATCATATATGGAGTGTAACTTTATATTTCAAATTCAATATATCTAATTTAAACCTCTGCGCACTGTAAAGTCATTTCCATAATGGCTGTAGAATAAAAAAACACTGTACTTTCTTTCATTTCTTCTCCTTCACAATACTCCTTATAAAGTTGAAGAAAAAGTTCAGAATTAATACTCTCCCATTTATTAAGTATTGAATTTTGCATCGCTTTTCGAATTATGCTGCCACTTTTTTTTCGTAAACTATACTCCATGAAAGGAGTGAATGATTCGGTTATTTTTGGAAAAGTAACCTTCTCAGAACAGCCTTTTTTAGCTAAAAATTTTCTTTCTAATATTCGGTTTTTCCTCCAGTTCTCAGGTAGACTCCTGCAAAACCAAATAATTTCTTTAGAACAAAAAGGATCAACAGGCCATACTCCTCTACGTAGATACAATGCTGCACCATAGGCTACAGCTTCTTTAGAAGAAGTTGGTATTAAAGAGCGTGGTGCTCTATCAATAGATTTTTGAGAACTTAAATATATATCAATAACCTCTTTATTAATAAAAGCAGGAACTTTTAAATCTTCAAAAGAAACTTCTCTTAAAATATCTTCTTTTTCCATTAAATCTAGTTCATCCCAATGAGGAAAAAAGAGTTCATCTCCACCAACTCCAGTATACATTATAGTTCTTCCTGGCTGAATACACTCCTGTAACAACTTATCAGTTACTTCATAATAACACTCTTCCCAAGGCATTATTAATTCTTTTTTTACTCGGATACTATCTGCATCCAACGGTGGATAATTTTCAGCTATTATTTCGTAATCAGTATACCCAAATTTTTCAATCATCTCTGCTCTCCTTTCTTGTTGTATTACTCCTTCTTTTCCAGGAACTAAAATACCACACGTATTAATAGACTCATTACTTATCGTTGAGCAAACTGCAGATACAACACCACTATCTAATCCACTGCTTAATTCAGAAACAACATGTGCTTCAGGTGTAAGCCATCGATTAGCTGATTGAGACATTATTTTTTCAAATATTGATAGAACATCTACATTAGGTTTTAACTCCTTCTTATTTGGAGGTTTTATCTCTTTAGGGTAATCTATCTTAATAGAAGCACTTTCTTTATTTTTACTTTCCCAATTTGCGACAGCTCCTTCTGTAAGCATATACATATCTGAAAAGATTGTTTTTGTTGAATAAGGTGTTTCAAAAGCAGTTAAGAAATGAGCTAAACGTTCTTTATCTATTTTTTTACTCTGCATAGATTTACAAACTATTATAGGGTCCCATCCTCCAACAAGACCTTGTTTAGATACAGTAAGGAAAATTGGAGCTGTAGCCCATCTACCATTTTTTATTGACACTTTTAGATTATTAGATGTTGTAGATAAGCTAATTATCATAAAATGCAAAGGCCACTCTTTCATTTCCAACATGATATCCGAAAAATACTTCGTATTTATATCTCCTATTTCAGGAAAAGATAACTTTATTGGTTCAGAATATCCGTTTAATCTTTCTCGTACAATAAAAATCATTTCAGAGTTGCCCTTAAAAGCAAAATATTCTAAAGCAACATGATTAAAAGGTTCTATAAAACTTTGACTACTTTTCCATCTATAATTTTCGGCTTTCCACGACTCTTTAAGCGCATCTTCTGAAAGGTAAAATTTTAGCATAATAATATAATTATTGAACTTGTTTTTTTACAAGAAAGAGATAAGCTTTAACCTACCTCTTTCTTATAGAAGTTTAGCTTTCTCTTTTTTGTCTCTTATCACCCGTATTAGATGTTTTCTTAGACATTTCAACACCGTAATGTTCTTCTTGTTCGTAAACTTCATTAATAATAGAACTTGTCCTTGCTTCAACGAACAATTCTTCACCAGTTTGAATTTTAGGGATCATAATACTTATAAATTATATTTTTCCTACTCTATTGGATAGGCTTTTCAGAATCCGCCTCCACATTTAACTGCGTGGAACAGGTTTATTAAAAATATCGTCACTTATTTTGTCATTACTTTTATTATGTAGAATAACCTTTTTGTTTCCATTATTAAGCCTTAATAATGGAAGTTTTAAAGTATCTCTTTAATACCCAACAAAACATAAACAACTGTATTACAGGCATTAAAGTTAAAAACTAACATGTATCATATTAATTTAAATGTCATGTTCGAGCTCTTTTACTATGTAGATGTGAACTATTTGGGTTTATTCGTAAGAAATAAGCATACATAAGTTACAAATTACCTTTTATACAAATCCTAATAAAGAAACTCACAAAACCATAAAACCCTCATTAACAATTACTTTAAATTAAAATAAAGGCACAATAAGTGAGACCTTATTAAACAATCTCTAAAGGCTACTTTTGAAAACTAGCTTTAGATACATCATGAAACAGAATTAAACCTTAACTTATGAGAAAGTAAAAACTAACAACCTAAACTTTGATAGAATTATAAACGTTTAAATAAAAATAGAAATATATTGTATGAATAATTTAATTTGCGTAAATTTGACACAAACAAAATAACAAACTATGAACCCATTATTATATACAGACGGTTATAAAGTAGACCACAGAAGACAATACCCTGATAACACTACTTTAGTATATTCAAACTGGACACCAAGAAAAAGTAGAATTCAAGGAGTTGAAAAAGTAGTTTTTTTCGGACTACAATACTTCATCAAAAAATATATAATTGAAGAATTTCAAACTAACTTCTTTAACAAACCAAAAGAAGAAATTTGCAAACAATACATTAGAAGAATCAATAATTATTTAGGTGAAAACTCAGTAGGTATTGAACATATTGCAGCATTACACGATTTAGGATACATTCCTATGACTTTTAAAGCATTGCCTGAAGGTGTTGAAGTTCCAATTAGAGTACCAATGTTTACCATGTATAATACTTTGCCAGAATTCTTTTGGCTAACCAACTATTTTGAAACCTTATTATCTACTACAGTTTGGTTACCATGTAATTCTGCAACCATCGCAAAACAATACAGAAAAATATTAGATAAATATGCACAAGATACCTCATCTGTTCCTGAAATGGTAGATTGGCAAGGACACGACTTTTCTATGAGAGGAATGGCTGGTTTAGAAGCTGCAGAAATGAGTGCTGCTGGTCACCTATTAAGTTTTACTGGTACAGACACAATTCCTGCTGTAGACTTTTTAGAAAAATATTACAACGCAGATTCTGACAACGAATTAATTGGAGGTTCTGTTGCGGCAACTGAACACTCTGTAATGTGTATGGGAACCAATAGTGGTGAAGAAGAAACTTTTAAGAGATTAATTACGGAAGTATATCCAAACGGTATCGTTTCTATTGTTTCTGATACTTGGGATTTATGGAAAGTACTTACCGAATATTTACCAAACTTAAAAGAAGAAGTCTTAGCCAGAGATGGTAAAGTAGTGATTAGACCTGACAGCGGTGATCCTGTGGATATTATTTGTGGAAACCCTAACGGTAAGACAGAAGTAGAACAAAAAGGAGTTATACAACTGCTTTGGGAAGTTTTTGGAGGAACAACCAATGAAAAAGGCTATATGGAATTAGATAGTCATATCGGAGCTATTTATGGGGATAGTATTACCCTTGAAAGAGCAACGCAAATTTGTGAACGTTTAAAACAAAAAGGGTTTGCCTCTACTAACGTAGTCTTAGGAATAGGTTCTTTTACCTATCAATACAACACCAGAGATACCTTTGGATTTGCTATGAAAGCTACCTACGGGGAAGTAGATGGAGAAGGAAGAGAGATTTTTAAAGATCCAATTACCGATGACGGAACAAAGAAATCTGCCAAAGGATTATTAAAAATTACTTTAGAAGATGGAGAGTACAAATTACACGATCAAGTTACTTGGTTAGAAGAACAAGAAGGCGAATTACAAGAAGTTTTTAGAGACGGAAAATTGTTAGTTGATGAAAAACTAAGTGAAATAAGACTCCGTACTAAAAACAGTGTATTAGAATTTTCAGAATAACAAAAAAGCAGGAATAAAACTCCTGCTTTTTTATTTAGAAGCCTCATAAAAACACTAAATACCAACACCTTACAAAAAACTCAATTTGCTTAACTCTTGATTTTTTCATATCTTAATTGCAACTAAAAAAGAAACTTATGACAGATCAAGAACAAAAAAGACTAGATACCATGAACGCAGTTTTGGTTAAAATGGAAGACATTAAAAACACCCAAAAAAGTTTAATTGAAAAAATAGGGGTTGTTGAAGTTCAGTTATTTGACATACAGTCTAAAGACCTAGATAAAGAATTAGAAAAAGTAATGATAAGAGCTTCTGATACATTAAATATCATAAAACAAGCTACCGAAGCTTTTGAAATGAAACGTAATCGTTTAGAAAACGAAGCATAAATAAAAAATCCGCAATTAAGCGGATTTTTTTATTCTTTTTGTATAGAATTACTATTTAAGCCATTTCAAGCTTAATAATACATCCAGCTGGGCTTGTTTCCTCTGTGGTAATTTCTGCATTAATAGTTTTATTCTTGTTTTTTACATTTAAAGCCCCTTGACTTCCATAATGCTTATCCATATCATCCAAATCATCCGAAAGGTCTTCAAATGACATATCTTTTGTATAATATTTAGCTTTCACATAATTTGTTTTATTAGGTGGTGTTGCTGCCATAACTCCAAAGTAACTATCAGAATCACCATTTAACATTATTTTTAGAACAACATTACACCCAGCTCCTACTGCATGAAAACCAAGCTCAAAAGTAGTAGCATTAACAGGTTTACTACTATATGGGTCAATCGGTTGTAAAGTACTATTACCTTTAGAATCGTGAAAATCTCCATGACCAACATCGTTATTCCAAGCTACTTTCCATTGAACATTTGTTCCATTTTCAACAGCAATAGCTAAATCATTTCTTTCCGAGTTGCCTCCAAATATGTCTTTAATTAATTGTACGGGGTCAATATTGAAATTAACGGTCGTTTTCCTTTTTGTTTTTAACATTGTTTCTCTTTTTAAGTTAGTAAAAATTGCTACAAAAAATCTTGTAACACCGATTTTTTTCGCTTTATGGCATTTTTAAATAAATAAAAACATAAATATTGTCTTGAGTAATTATAATTCCTCAGCTATGCTTTTATATATTTTAATGCTTCATTTATACAACCTAAAAGTAAATTAGTAGCTACTTAATCAAATATTCAACTTTAGGTTAAACAAATACACATAATTGTATATTTACAAACCAAAAATAAAACATATAAAATTGAATTACAGTTATTTACCCTTTAAACTATCATTAAAAGTTATAACCTAATGTTATTCAGGAATAAGCGTGAAGTTTTTTTCTTTATTAATTTCTTCTCTTCTTTTTAAAACCTTTATTCTTCCTTCTTGATGGCTTTTCTTTATAAGTTACAGTATCATTGAAAGTGTTCTTTGTTTTTCCTGGTTTATTTTTACGCCACGAAGTATCTTCTGGAAGTAATTGTTTCAGTAAATCAACACGTCCAACTTTTGTTAAAGTATCTTTAATCCACTGCTTATTTTCTTTTTTATACCAAAAGAAAAACTTGTGTTGATCTTCCTTCTCCTTTTTAGTTTTTGGAGTTTTTACCTCTTTTAAAGTATATGGATGATAACCACTATAATAAATTACCGTAGCCACTGTCATAGGTGTAGGCGTAAACCCTTGAACTTGTTCTAACTGAAAGCCCATATCTTTAGTTTCAGCAGCTAAATTTGCCATATCTTCTGCCTCACAAGCTGGATGACTCGAAATGAAATACGGTATTAATTGAAGTTTTAATTTCTTTTTTACATTGATACGATCAAACCTGTCTTTAAATAAATGAAAATATTTAAACGATGGTTTACGCATCAACTTTAATACAGGGTCAGAGGTGTGTTCAGGCGCAACTTTTAGTCGACCAGAAACATGCTTTGTCATTACCTCTTCTGTGTAGGCATCCAACTCTTTAGGGTCAGCATTCTTATTGAATTCAGGCACCAACATATCATGTCGAATTCCACTTCCTATAAATGATTTTTTCACCTTAGGATGAGCATCAACAGCTTGGTATAACTTGGTTAACGGTTTATGTGAAGTATCTAAATTACTACAGATTACTGGTGAAATACACGATGGGGCAACACATTTATCGCAAATCGACTGTACTTTACCTTTCATTTTGTACATATTTGCCGAAGGACCTCCAATATCTGATAAGTACCCTTTAAAATCATCCATCTGCGCAACTTGATCTACTTCTCTTAAAACAGATTCTTGACTTCGGCTAGCAATAAACTTTCCTTGATGTGCAGAAATGGTACAAAAGCTACACCCTCCAAAACATCCTCGGTGAATGTTGATAGAAAACTTAATCATTTCAAACGCAGGAATTGGTCCACGTTTGTTATATTTTGGATGTGGTAATCGTGTATATGGTAAATCGAACGACGCATCAATCTCTTCTTCCGTCATGGTAGGAAATGGTGGATTGATCATCAACTTTTTATTTCCAACTTGTTGAAAAATACGACGCGCATATAATTTGTTCGACTCCTGCTCTATCACTTTAAAGTTAGATGCATATGCCTTTTTATCCTTTAAACACGTCTCATGCGAGCTAATTTCAATATCCTCCCAATTCTTATTTTTTGGGACTTTTTCTCCTTCCTCTAATAAAACAGCTGTTTGCTTAATGGTTTTTAAACTTGAAAACGGAACTCCTTTTTGTAACAACTCTACAATTTCACGTAATGGCTGCTCTCCCATTCCGTAGACCAACATGTCTGCTTTAGAAGTTTCTAAAATGGTAGGTAATAGTTTATCAGACCAATAATCGTAATGAGTTACTCTACGTAATGAAGCTTCAATCCCTCCAATTAATACAGGAACATCTGGAAACTTTTCTTTTAAAATCTTAGAATATACCGAAGTAGCATAATCAGGTCTAAAACCTTTATCTCCATTAGGAGTATAGGCGTCTTTGTCTCTACGACGTTTACTTGCCGTATAATTACTTACCATCGGATCCATACAACCACCTGTAACTGCAAAAAACAAACGAGGAGTTCCTAACTTCTCAAAATCTTGCAAATTATCATGTACACTTGGTTGTGGTACAATAGCCACTCGTAAGCCGTAACTTTCTAAAATACGACCAATTACTGCAGGTCCAAATGATGGATGATCTACATATGCATCTCCACTGAATAGAATTACATCTAATTCATCCCATCCACGTAACTTAACCTCCTTATTTGTAGTAGGTAACCAATCTGAAACTCGTCTTATTCTCATGCCGCTGCAAAGGTACGTTAATTATCAATTAGTTTCTATAATTGATATACTTCTCTGTAGAAAATATTGAAGTAAATACATTAATTTTTCTATTGCTAATTAACTACGATGATAATTTGTAATGTATTAGAAAATAATTCCCGCTATTTTTTATATTTACCCTAAATCAACCATATTATGAAAAATCTTTTCAGACTTACAGTCTTATTGCTATTTATAACTGTGAGCTGCACTAAAAAAACGACCACCAAAAAGGCTGAAACACTTGAAGATACCTATGTTAAAGACAACTACACAAAAAAAGAGGTAAAAATTACGATGAGAGATGGTGTAAAGCTTCATGCCACTATCTATTCACCAAAAGATACCAGTAAAACCTACCCTATTTTATTACAACGTACTCCGTATAGTTGTCAACCTTATGGAGAAGATAAGTTCAGAAAAAAAATTGGTCCAAACCCAGTTTTAATGAAAGAGGGTAACATTATAGTATATCAAGATGTTCGCGGGCGTTGGATGAGTGAAGGAGTATACGACAACATGCGTGCTTATATTCCGAATAAAACAGAAAAACAAGCCGATGAAACTACCGATACGTATGATACTATTGATTGGCTAGTTAACAATGTTCCAAACAATAATGGTAAAGTAGGTACTTGGGGAATTTCATATCCGGGTCACTACGCTACTGTTTCAACCATTGATGCACACCCAGCTTTAAAAGCTGCTTCACCACAAGCGTGTATTGGAGATTTCTTTTTCGATGATTTCCATCATAACGGAGCTTTTTTGTTGAGTTATTTTAAAGCTATTTCTTTATTCGGAACTTATAAAGATCAACCTACCGATTCTGCTTGGTATTCGTTTCCTGATATGAAAACACAAGATCAATACCAATTCTTCTTAGATAAAGGACCATTAAAAAACTTAAACGAATATTTTCAATACGACAAATTAGACACCAAAGTTGCCGATAATAAAGAGCGTATTGATGATTTCTTTTGGAAAGAAATGGTGGAGCACCCTAATTACGACTCAATATGGCAAAGCAAAGGAATTATTCAGCATTTAGATAAAGTCCCTTCTACTGTAGCGACGATGATTGTTGGAGGTGAATTTGATGCTGAAGACTTATACGGACCTATAGAAACCTATAAGAACATAGAAAAAAATCAACCTAATAATTACAATACTTTAGTTTTTGGACCTTGGGATCATGGCGGATGGTCTAGAAATAAAGTAGCTAACACCGTAGGAAACTATTATTTTGGAGATTCAATTTCTTTAAAATTCCAAAAAGAAGTAGAAACAAAATTCTTTAATCACTTCTTAAAAGGTGATGGCACTAAAAACTCAGGATTACCAGAAGCCTATGTTTTTGACACAGGAAAGAAAACTTGGAAATCGTATGATGTATGGCCTCCAGAAAATGCACAAAAACAAACATTTTTCTTATCAGAAAACCAAGAATTAACAGCTACTCAAAAAGGAAATGAAAAAATGAGTTTTATTAGTGATGTTAAGCGTCCTGTTCCTTATTCAGAAGATATTAAAACGGTGTTTACTCCGCGTAAATATATGACAGACGATCAGCGTTTTACTGCTCGAAGACCTGATGTATTAGTATTTGAAACAGAAGTATTAACTGAAGATTTTACACTTACTGGTGATATTTTAGCAAAACTACAAGTAGCTACCACAGGTTCTGCAGCCGATTGGATTGTTAAGGTTGTTGATGTGCATCCTGCCGATTTAAAAAACGACAACAAAGAAATGCAAACACATCTAAAATTGAGCAACTATCATTTAATGGTGCGTAGCGAGGTAATGCGTGGACGTTTTAGAAATAGTTTTTCTAAACCAGAACCATTTACACCAAACCAGAAAACAGCCGTAAATATTAAACTACAAGATGTTTTCCATACGTTTAAAAAAGGACACAAAGTTCAAATACAAGTGCAAAGTACCTGGTTTCCTTTAATCGATTTGAATCCGCAAACCTATGTAGACAATATTTACAAAGCAGACGAAAAAGACTTTAAAACACAAACACATTCGGTATTTACCGATTCTAGTATAGAGTTTACTGTGTTAAGGTAACAACAAACTTTTTTCTATTTAAAAACTTACAATACCTTAGAGTATTGTGAGTTTTTTTATGCTCTTTTAGCTATTTCTATCTTAAAATTTAATTTCATCACCTCAAATAATAAACCTCTAAACACAAAATGAAAAAAATAATAATTCTAACAGTTTTTACCTTTTTAATAGTTGCTATTCAAAAAAGAGTAAGCCTATAACGACAGAAGAAATAAAAAACATTGTAAGCAAAGAGGTGAATAATTTTTTAAGACCTCCATACACCTCTTTGTCTGGTGTTTTATATATAAATGGAGTCTCACATCAATTTCACTTTGGGGAGTTGATTGATAAAAATAAAGCAACCAATGAAACCTTATATGAAATAGGTTCTTTGACCAAAACCTATACAGGATTATTACTTTCTCAAGCTGTTTATGATAAGAAGGTTAATCTTGAAAATAACATACAAACATATCTACATGACAATTACCCTAACTTAAAACTAAATAATAACGCTCCTATAACCTTACGCCATTTAATAACTCATACTTCCGGACTTCCTCTTAACATTAATTGTACAGATGTTTACGCTCCTGTGGAGGAACAAATTAAATGTTTTGAATCTTTTACTAAAGAAGATTTCTTTACCACACTAAAAGACATAAAACTAACTCACGCAACTGGAAAAGATTATAACTATTCAAATGCTGGAGTACAACTTGTAGGATATATATTAGAAAACGTTTATCAATTATCTTTTCAAGAGTTATTAAAAAAATATGTTTTCTCTCGTTCAAAAGAACAACATACAAGTTATAATACAAACAACGAGTTTCCTGTTTTAAAAGGTAAGAATAATGAACGACAACCTATGCCTTTAATAAATGGCTTTTATAAACATGCAGGAAGTTTGATTTCCTCTACAAGCTCAATGCAAAACTACCTTAAAATGTATTTAGAAAGTGATGACCCAGTTATAAAACAAGCCATGAATAAATTAGCTGGTAATAATCAACATGGTAGAGCCTATGCTTGGAATACTTATAATTATGATAGCCATAAAAAAATGCTTTATCATAATGGCGGAACTTTTGGCTACTCTTCTTGGGCTGCTCTTTACCCAAACCAAAAAGTTGGTATTTTCTTAGTAACAAACATTATTAATAATCAATCTCAAGGTGACTTAAACGAGCTTTCTAACAAAATAATTGATCAAGTTATTGAGTAACGCAACCTTTTTATAGTCTATACATCTATTTTAAAATGTATAGACTATAAAGCGATGAAAAAGCAAATACTACTTTTAATAATTATCGGAGCTTTTTCTCTTGCTCTAAAGACAATAACGACACCATTAATGATACACCTAATTCTTCAAACCTAAAGAACAATTAATAGGCAGATGGATGCCTGTAAAAACAGTATTAAACGGTCAGGTAACATACGACAGAAACACTTATACTGGATTAGAAAATGATACACATTACGAACGCAGATTACACTAGAGAAGTTACTTTGTTAGAACTTAATGAAAATAAAATGATTTTTTTATTTAAAAACTCACAAGATAATAACATTAATTACCAAATGGATTTTTCAACATATTAAGTATTGGATTTACATTTTAAAATAAAACAGTATATTTAAGACACTGATAAAAAAGCCTTAAATGAAAAAGAAAGCTGAAATTATTGGGGTATGTGTTACTTGGTTGACCATTATAACCCAATTTGTTTTAATGATTTTAAACAGACAAACAGATATACCCGAAACAATTATCCGTTTTTTTAGCTTTTTTACCATCCTAACAAATACACTTGTTGCTTTGTACTTTACCAGTAAGATCACAAGAACAATGAGTATTTTTAACAAAAACGGAGCTTTAACTGCCATTACTACCTTTATTTTAATCGTCGGACTCGTATATCAAATTATACTTCGAGCTACTTGGACCCCTACAGGATTACAACTTATAGTAGATGAATTATTACATACTATAATTCCAGTTTATATGTTAGTTTACTGGTTACTGTATGCTAAACCTAATAACTTTAAACTAAAACCTATTTTACCTTGGTTAGCGTATCCTGTTATTTATATAACTTATATTATGATTCGAGGCAAGTTATCTGGCTTTTATCCTTATCCTTTTCTTAATGTTTCAAAAATCGGACTACAACAATCAATAATTAATATTTCAATAATACTTATTGTATCACTCATTCTTATGAGCTTTTTAATATTTGTAGGAAAAAAAATAAAATCAATAAAACTATAAACCACTACTAATCATGAAAAAAAATGTTTTCTTAACACTATTTGTGTTCACTATGCTTTCTTTCTCATGTTCTTCATTAAAGAATATGAATAGCAAGAAACTTTACGAATCTAAATGGGAATTAGAGTATATTTCAGGTCCTCGAATTGCTTTTCAAGGGTTGTATCCAGATAAAAAACCTCAAATTACTTTTAATAAAGACAGTCAAAAAGTTGAAGGAAATAATAGCTGTAATGGATATTCTGCATCGTATACATTAGATGGTGAATCAATTTCTTTTGGTGAACCAACACCTACCACTATGATGTTTTGCGGACAAGGTGAGCAAGTGTTTTTAAACACAATTAAAAAAGTTAACAAGTTTAGTATCGATACAGAAGGCAAACTAAACTTAATGATTAATGATGTATCAATGATGCGCTTTAAAAAAACTGAATAGTATGAAAAATTTCATACCTGTACTACTAGGTTTATGTTTAGTAGTTTCATCGTGTTCAAATAAAAAAGAAAAGAACAATTCCAAAGAAAATACTGTCACTATCAATGCTTTAACTCAGGAAAAACCTTCAGTGAAAAAACAACTTATAACTGATGCTTATTTTAAAGCTCAGGGTGTTGAACCTTTTTGGATCGTAACTATTTCTGACAAAATAATCAAGTTTAAAACGCCCACCGACTCTATTTTAACACCACATACAGAACCGATTTACGCACAAGACAATAATGTAAAAATGTATAGCATACATACCGAATTAGCTGCAATTAAGATTGAAGTTATTCAAATGGAATGCATCAATGCCATGTCGGGTAAATCGTTCCCATATTCGGTAACTCTTAAATACAAAAAGGGTAAGGATACTGAATTTACGACCTTAGAAGGGTGCGGACAATACATTACCAATTACCGACTGCATGATATATGGGCTCTAGAAGAACTCAATGGCACTAAAGTTAGCAAAGAAGATTTTGGTAAAGAACTTCCTTATATAGAAATAAATGCTGGCGAAAACACCTTTATGGGAACTTCAGGATGTAACAGAGTTACTGGCGAACTTTTTTCTGAAAGAAACAAAATTCGATTTACCAATATCATTTCAACAGAAATGTTATGTGCTAAAGGGAATGAAAAAGAACAAGAGTTTACAAAAGCATTAGCAAGTATTATTTCTTATACAATTGGCAATAATCGATTAACGTTTTCCAACCCTGATAAAACCCTATTGGTATTTAAAAAAGTTGATTAATCTTTTACTCTATAAAAATGAAAAAAATCTTAGTACTCTTCTTAGTAACAGCAGTAGCTATTAGCTGTAAAAAGAAGGAATCAAAAAATGACACGACCAAAGAATCGAAAGAGGCTATAGCTGAAACTCCTACTACATTATTACAAGTGGGTTGTTACGAATACAACAAAGATGAAAACCTAATTTCAATAGAAATTATTGAAATAGATGACACCATTAAAGGAACTATTGAATATGCATTGGCTGAAAAAGATGCTAATATAGGAACATTTATAGGCATACTAAATAATGATAAATTGATAGGTACTTACACCTTTATTTCAGAAGGAACAGAAAGCGCCAGAGAAATTGCTTTTATGGTAAAAGACAATCAGCTAATTGAAGGGTTTGGTGAATTAAACGAAACGGGAAATGCATTTAAAGATAAAAATAACATTAGTTATACCTCAACCATGCCATTAACCAAAATAGATTGTACTAAATAAAGTCCTTATTTATTTTATTACAATAGTTCATTTGTTCAACTAGGCTAAGTAAACAACTCATATAACGACAAGTTAAAAATTGATATCAAATGAAAAAAATAGGATTGGTAGGTGGTATTAGTTGGACTTCTACTCTAGATTATTTCAAGTATATAAATGAAGGAATAAACCAAAGATTAGGAGGTTTAAATTCTGCCGAATGTTTAATTTATTCATTAAATTTTTCAGATGTTCAAGACAAAGGATGGATAAATTCTTTTGATCTAATTTATAATGCTTGTACAAATCTAGTAGCTAGTAATGTAGACGCTATAGTTTTGGGCGCTAACACAGCACACTTATTTGCGGATGAAATTCAATCAAAAATCGATATTCCAATTATTCATATTGCTGAAGCGACAGCTAAAGCTATAAAAGAAGAAAAGCTTAGTAAAGTAGGATTATTAGGTACAAAATTTACAATGGAAATGGACTTTTACAAAGACAAATTAAAAGAAAGTAATATCGAGCCCCTTATTCCATTAGAAAAAAAAGATATTGAAGATATACAGCACATTGTAAAAAATGAACTTGGAAAAGGTGTTGTAAATAAAGAATCGAAGCTGAAGTTTATACGATACGCAAACGAGTTAATAAACCGAGGTGCTGAAGGAATTATTTTAGGATGTACTGAAATCCCTATGCTAATTAGCCAAAATAATTTCGACTTTCCTGTATTTGACACAACAAAAATCCACGTTGAAAACATTATAGATTTTGCATTAAATAGTTAACATTTACCATAATCAAAAACTATAAAAAGCTATAAAATAACTATGTTAGTATTACCTTAATTGATGTATTTTTCAATAGGTTTGATATACTAATACTGTATAAAACCCAACCAATTATGAAAACTGGAATAATAACTGGATGTAGTAGAGGTATTGGATTTGCTATTGCCAATTTATTAACTGATAACCCAAACTATAAAATTATTGGAACTTCTACTTCTGGAAATTGCCCAATTACAAAGTATAATTTTGAATCCTACCAGCTAAACCTTTCTGAAAGTGAGTCTATAAACAATTTTAGCAAAAAGATTAAAAACATAAAGATTGACTTTCTTATTAATAATGCAGGAATTTTACTAGAAAGGTGGGAAGATTCATCCATAAATATCCAACAATTAAAACAAACGTTTAATGTAAATTTATTTGGAACAATTGAATTAACTGAAAAATTAATTCCTAACTTTAAAAAAGACGGACAAATAATTAACATTACATCTGATTGGGGTTCATTTAGCGAAAAGAATTTTGATGAGTTTCAGCCACACTATAAAATGTCGAAGACTGCTTTAAACATGTACACGAAGCTATTAGCTAAAAGACTAGAAAAACAACAGATAATTGTTTCAGCTCTTGATCCAGGATGGACACAAACCAATATGGGAGGTGATGAAGCTTCTAGAAAACCCAACGAAGTTGCAGAAGACGTTAGAAATTTAATAACTAACAATTCTAAAAGTGGATATTTTTGGCATCAAGGAAATATCAGAGAATGGTAAAACATTATGCTTTTACTTAATTAAAATTAACTCTAAGCTTAAAAACTACCAAGATGACGCTAAACGAAATTGAAATAAAAACAACTGATATAAAACCAATTAAGGAATTTTATCAAAATGTATTGGAACTTCCAACCATAAAGGTTGATGACAAATTGATTCATATCAAAATTGGTACTTCCAATTTAAAATTCATAGAAGATTCTGAAAATCCTTCACCTGCTTATCATTTGGCTTTTAATATCCCCGAAAACAAATTACAGGAAGCAATTGATTGGTCAGCTAACAGATTTGAATTCGTGAAAAAAGAAAATGAGGTATTAATTACTAACTTCGAGAATTGGAACGCCAATTCAGTATACTTCTTTGATATTGATGGAAATGTTTTAGAGTTTATTGCTCGACACGATTTAGACAATGCCGCTACAGCACAGTTCAATAGTAGTCAAATTTTAAACATCAGTGAATTTGGAATTGTTAAAGACCAACCTGATGTGTATGGAAAACACCTAGTCGACACCTACGGACTACATTTATTTAAAAAAAACCACAATAGTGAAACGTTCACTGTTATTGGTGACGATAATGGATTGCTGGTTATCGTTAAAACCAACCGAAATTGGTACCCAACAGAAACCCCATCTAAAGCTAGTTGGGCAAACATTAAACTTAACAATTCAGGTATCGAGACAGTTTTAAACATAAGAAAATAAAGTTAGTTCAAACATTGAAAACCTCTTAGAAGCATTATTTATAGGGTTCTTGTACTCTTTTTATTTTTTATATTTGGATAAAAAAAGTGTTTTTATAATTCCATATCGTTAGTATAAAAACACTAAAAACTTCTATATAAATAAGTTATGAGTAAGTTGATTACACAATACAGAGCCGTGCAAAAAATAAAAAAATGTTAGTCTAATGAAAAGAACAACAAAGAAAATCAAGAAAATTAAAAAAGATTTAAGTGATCGATCATACCATTCTCGACATAAAAGACAAGCCTTAAAGATTTTAAAAGACATTGAATCTGTTAAGGGTAAAACCGATAATAAAATAATTGAGTTAGCAAATAAATATGCCAAAGATGTTCTGGGTTCAAAAAAATTCGCACCTTGGCTATATGTTTACAGTGCTATAAATGGAGAATTTGTAGAAGGCTGGATACCTGATAATTATTATGGTAGAATATTAGTGCCCAAACTTAAAGGGAATTATGGTAAAATTGCAGATTATAATTCTCTAACAAATAAATTTTTTAACTGTTCCAATTTCCCTGATATTGTTTATTTTTCAAATGGACTTTGGTTATCTACGAGGTATGATGTTCTATCGAAAACTGAAGCTTTAAATATTATTAATAATGAAGATTCAATGTTATTGTTTAAAACGGACAACTCTAGTCAAGGTAAAGGAGTACATTTTCTAAAAAAAGAAGACTTAACTATTGAATATTTAGAGTCCTTAGGTAATGGTGTATTGCAAAGATATATAAATCAACATCCTTTTTTCCGAGAAATATCTCCTAATTCTGTGGCCACTGTAAGAATCACTAGTGTAATCAATAATCGCGGTGAGGTTTCAATAAATGCTTGCTATTTACGAGTAGGTAGAAATTTTGATACACATGTTAAATCTAGTTCCCATATTAGAATTCCTGTTAATATAACTACGGGAGAATTAGATGAATACGGTTATTCAACAAAATGGCTTAAAATAAATGAACATCCTGATACCAAATTTATTTTTAAAGATAAAAAGATACCTCACTTTGATAAATTTCTTTCAACGACAATTAAGTTTCATAAAATGGTTCCATTTGCAATTTGTATTGGCTGGGATATGATAATAGATATTAATAATGAAATACAAATTATGGAATGGAATGGTTCACATAACGATATTAAATTTTCAGAAGCTACACAAGGTCCTTGTTTTTCAAATTTAGGATGGGATAAATTATGGAAGGAAAACTAGAATAATAAACCTATCCATAACAACACCTATAATTCAGCGTGGTAAATGAACATAGTAAAGTTGGTTTAAATATTAAAAACACATATAAACCGCTATTAAACAACCATTTACCTGTCTTCGTTTTTTTTAAAAATTTGGGCAATTAGGATTTTAAATAATCTACAAATAACTTATATAGACAAAATTTTAGTTTATATATGTGTTAGTATTCATATAAAAAACTTAAAACTAAATTTGATTTCTGAAAAAACATATAGACCAAATGCACCACTTAATCAATTTGTAGATTATATATGGATTGGACAAGCACCTGAATTAAATATTGAATCTAACCATTATGCTCCTTTGTTTACAGAACTAATCTTTAATTATGGTAATATATTTCAAGTAGAAGGGCAAAATATCGAAAACTTCAAAAGCAAATTTGTCCATCAAATAATCTCAGGATTAAAAACAGAACCTTTTAAAACCAAGGTATCTGGAACTTATAATTGTGTTGGTCTTATTTTGAAACCATTTTGCTATGGTTTTCTTATAGATAAATTAGGAACTCATGATTTTGAACACCTTTCTGAAATCATTTACGAATCTCTTTTTGATTGTAACACCCCAAATTTTATAAAATTAGAATCCCATTTAGTAAATCTCTTTAGTAAACATAAAATGGATTCAAACCTAATAAAGTATGAAGAATATATTTCAAAAAAGAATATACATAATGGAGTGATTAAAGATTTTAATCTATCAATTGATATTTCTCAAAAAACCTTTATTCAAAAGTTTAAAAGGCATTATAAAATAACCCCAAATCAATATTTTAAACTTAAAAAAATTAATAAGGCGATCCAGTTAATTCAAAATAACAAAACCTATAATTTAACCGAAGTTGGTTTGAGTTCTGGATTTTATGACCAATCACATTTTATTAAGACTTTTAAAAAATTTTGTGGTTATAGTCCCAAAAAACATTTAAGCCTTAATCAAAGGTAAATTTTGTACAATTTTTTCATCAAAAATTATATGAGTTTTGCATCTGAAATTTTCAAACGATAATTATGGATGAAAAAAATAAAGTGTTTATTGCAACAAGTTTAGATGGTTACATTGCTGATAAAAATGGCAATTTAGACTGGCTACATTCTATTCCTAATCCCAATAACGATGACATGGGGTATATGGAATTTAATAAGGAAATTGATGCACTTGTTATGGGGCGTACAACTTTTGAAACTGTTCTTGGTTTTGATGTCGAATGGCCATATGACAAACCAGTATTTGTATTAAGTAATAAATTAAAAGAAATTCCTCAAAGCCATAAAGAAAAAGCTTTTCTAATTAAAGGAACTTTAACGGAAGTTTTAAATTACATTCATAAAAAAGGATTTAGCCGATTATATATAGATGGAGGAACTACTATTCAGAACTTTTTGAAAGAGGATCTAATTGACGAAATGGTTCTTACGACAATTCCCATTTTATTAGGTGGCGGATCTTCTTTATTTGGAAAACTTCCTAACGAATTAAACTTTGAACTAGTTGGAACTAAAACATATTTAAATCAAATAACTCAAAATCGCTACAAAAGAAAAAAATGAGATATAAAACACCAACATTATATATAAAAACTACTTATATCAAGTAATTTGTTGGGTTGTGTATTTGATATATTTATTTTCATTCAGGTAATGCATCTTCAAACACATAACCTTTTGTATTCAAAAAGAATTCTACCCCCAAAAAACTCCTTTCTTGAAAACATCTACAAAAAACACGATTAGCTAACCTACTACATCTCTCATTTTTTATACTTAAAAAAAGCACTTTTATACCCTATTTTTAGGGTGTAAGAACATCAATAGTACTTATGTAAACTAGTTATTAGTAATTTAGAAAATAAAACTATATACAACAACGGTTACTAAGTAATAACTACTACTTAAAAGAATCAACTATAAAATTCTTTCTCAATATTAAAACTAACTAAACAAATTAAAGCTATGTCTAATCAAACCACTATTAAAGGAGACACAACATTAAAATCAACTAAGGCTATATCTAACCAAATCACTATTAAAGGAGAGGTATCGTTTAATCAATCTAATAATGTTGCTGCAATTGTAAAGTTGTGGGAAGCAAACAATAAAAATGCAATTGGTGAGCATATCATTGCACCTGAGGCAAAAGGAAAATTTACCCTAAAAGCAACTCCAACCTCAAATGATACTATTCTCTACATTACTGCTGAATTAACTGACGCTAAAGTTGTACTGCTATCTGTGCTTTCTCCTAATTTTAAAGAGGACATTACAAAAAATGGAGTTATCATAAACGAGTTAACAACCGTAGCCTCTGCTTTTACCTGTGCTCAGTTTTTTAACGAACTTCAATTAACTGGGAATCTACACGGAATAAGAATTGCCGCTAAAAACACTCCTAACCTTATCAATCCTGTAACAGGAACTTATGGAGAGGTGTTAACAGATCCTTTCAATATTACACAAAATGAAACACTGGCTCGATTAAATACATTAGCAGCATTAATCGCAGCCTACGGAATAGTAGAGATTGAAGGATACAATTGGAAGGAAAATTTCATGAAGTACACAACACCTTTAGGAGGTAATAAACCCAAAAATACTGCCGAAGCTATGATTGGTGTCGCTCAATCTCCTTGGTTATATACAGCAGATTTATTTCATCTTTTTGACAAAGCCTATCCATCACCAGAAGATGGTTTCCCTGCCAAACCCAACAGCAAAGTTCCTACGAGTCGACGCAATGCTCCTTTTGTACCTTATCTAAGTTTTGCTCCTGAGGATTTCGCTATGATTTTAGCTTTCGGTCAAGGGGGAATCTGCGCTCCTGGAAAACTATCTCTTGACAAAGAAGGAAACTTATGGACAGGTTTAAACTGGATGCCAGGAGCACAAAATGGCGTGTATCAAGGTATCGGTGGCGGACTTGTTAAGCTCGATTCAACAGGTAAATTATTATCTCCACCTGTTACGGGGTATACCGGAATGGGCGTTGATGGTGCTGGTTGGGGTACGGCTGTAACCAAAAACGGTACTTGCTGGGTAACGAGTTTTAACGGTTCTATTGGAGTGTATAAATTAGAAGACGGTTCACCAGTCGTTGAAAATGTTCCAGAACATATAGCAGAAGCTTTAAATGAAATTGGAGGTTTACAAGGTATTGGAGTAGCACCGAATGGTGATATTTGGATTGTTGGAACCTCATCTAACATCATGCTTCATTTTCCTGATGGAGACCTTACCAGAGGTAGAGTTGTTGTAAATGAAAAACTTAATGAATCTCTTTCTGCTCCATTTGCTGCTTCGATAGATGCTAACAATCGTGTATGGATTAGTAACACCAATGGTGTATCGCTAGTTCGTTATGCTCCTTCTGAAAAAAACAGACCTGTAGAACGTTTTATTCTTGCTGGTGGCGGACGTGGAGTTGCTTTGGACTCCAAAGGAAATTGTTGGGTAGCCTGCAATACAAGTCCAGATTTCCCTCATACCACTACTACAGATGGCGTTTCCATTATTGAAGGATTTGCGCTTGGATATCCGCACTTACAACAAACAGTGGGTCGTAAGCATAAAACAGGTGCCGTTTTTATGATTCCTGCAGATGCTAAGCCTGTAGATACGATTGATAAAATTACCCATAAATCAAATTTAACACCTTACGGAGATGGTGAACTAAACGCTCCTTGGGGAGTATCTATTGATGGAAATGATGATGTTTGGGTTGCCAATTTTATGGGAAGAGGCGTATCGTTTATGGCAGGTGCTTCACCAACTGGACGAACCGAAGATTTTACTACAGGAGAGGTGATTCACACCATTCATTCGGGTAGTATCCAAATGTTGACCGATGTAGTAGTTGACCAAGCAGGAAATCTTTGGTGTGCCAATAACTGGAACCTACCTCAAACGGTGATGGAAGCAAAACCTGACCCTGCCTATTCTACTTGGGGTGGTGGCTCTGGTGTCGTAGTGGTTTACGGAATTGCCAAACCTGCTCAAACTCCACTTACTGGTCCCGTTAATGCTGTTTAAAATCTATAACAATAAATAAGCGTCTGTTTTAAGGACGCTTATTTAGTTAAAACTTTTTTAGATTCTTCTTCTCTTTTTATCTTTATATTTGGATAACTAAGAATTAAAAAGAAGCCTAGATATATTATATATGGACAAAAATGTTCGCATATATATTTGTTAGTTACAGGCAAAAGAAACGATAGAAAACAACAATAACTAATTGAAAATTATTCAAGAAATATTTAGCAATAGAGAAATTTCACTTCTAATATGGTTGTTATTGATATTATTAGGAATTCTTACTCAAAAAACAATTCGAAATAGTTTATGGGACGTTTTCAAAATGCTATTTCAAAAACAATTCTTAAAAGTCTATTTTTTCTTAATAATATACTTGTCCATAATGTTTTGGTCATTAAACAAAATGAAATTGTGGAATGTAACAGATCTTAAAGATAGCCTGTTTTGGTTTTTTACTGTTGCAATGGTTATGGTTTTTAGCACAAATTCAACTAAGAAAATCACTGACTTTAAAAAACTATTATTTGACACAATCAAAATCACAATTGTCTTAGAGTTTATTATAAACTTGTTTAGTTTTAGTCTATTAACAGAACTAATAATGTTGCCTTTTTTAACTTTTATAGTTATGCTTCAAGTGTTTTCTGAATCTGATCAGAAAAACTTTCAAGTAACAAAACTTTTGAACAATGTTTTGAGTTTTATTGGTTTGTCTATTTTACTGTTTTCAATTTATAAGACTTATACCGAGTTCAATAATATTGCTAATCTTGGAACATTAAAATCATTCATACTACCTATTATTTTAACTATATTATTCATTCCTTTTGCCTATTCGCTTTCTCTTTTCAGTATTTACCAATCATATTTTATTCGTTTAGATTTTATGACTGTAAAAAAAGATAAAGTCAAAATTGCAAAAAAACACATACTAACAATTGCTAATATCAATCTAAAAAAACTTAATAATATAATTGACAATTTTGATAAAAAAGTATTTTATGACGATACTGATTTAAAAGTATACATTAAAGATATTAGTAAAATAAAAAAGCCTATTACTAACACTGTATATAGTAAATAGATTTTTATCGATTCACGAAAATTAAGTAATATTTACAAACAGAGCCAAATCAAGTATTTGGCTTTAAAATAAATAAGATAAAAATAAAATAGAACGTTTTGGTTCAGTGCATATTCGAAAGAGCTTACAGCTTTCTATTACCCTACCTCACTATATACTGAGCGTTACAACCACTCCAAAAACTCCTCTCTAGGAATTTCTCTCGCGCCTAAACTTGCTAAATGGTCATTATATACTTGGCAATCGATGAGTTTATAGCCTCCTTTTTGAGCTAAATGGATAAACGCTACTTTGCTCATATTACTTACTTTGCTAAACATACTCTCGCCACAAAACACCCCGTTTCCTAAATCTACTCCGTACAAACCTGCAACTAATTTATCGTCCACCCATACCTCAATAGATTTTGCATAGCCTTTGTCGTGTAAGTTTATATATGCATCTTCCATTTCATCGGTAATCCAAGTACCTAATTGATCAAAACGATTGATGTGTCGGCAATTAAAAATAACATCGTCAAAAGCTTTGTTTTCTGTTACGGTAAAACCTCCTTTTTTCAATATTTGTTTCATCGATTTGGAAATTTTCACCTCCTCAGGAAACAACACCATGCGTTCCCATGGCGAGTACCAAATTATCGGCTCATCTTCATTAAACCACGGAAAAATACCATGTTGGTATGCGTACACCAATCGTTCAACTGATAAGTCACCTCCTAAAGCTAAAACGCCATCATCAGTAGCCAATTCATATGGCGGAAATTCTATTTTATCTGAAAGCCAAATCATATCATCTGTTATAATAAAAGTCGTCACTGCGAGGTACAAAGCAGTCTCTTGTTTAAAAAGATTACTTCACTCATCTCTTCGTTCGTAATGACACTAAAATAGTAATAATCCCAGCAAATATATAGCACTTCCTACCACCATTGCAATTAATGTATAGGGTAAAATTTCTTTCGCTTTTAACTTTGTAATTCCCAGTAACGGTAATGCCCAAAAAGGCTGTAACATATTGGTGATTTGATCTCCGTAAGCCAGTGCCATAATCGCTTTAGGTAATGAAACTCCTAATTTCAACGCACTCTCCACCACAATAGGTCCTTGTACTACCCATTGTCCTCCTCCACTCGGTACAAAAATGTTCACCAAACCTGCACTAAAAAATGTAAAAATAGGCAAGGTGGTTGCTGTTGAAATCGACACAAAAAAATCGGAAATTAAAGTAACCATCCCTGTACTTTTCATCACACCCATTATACCAAAATACAACGGAAACTGAATTAAAATCCCAGAAACATCACTAATCGATTCTCCCACCGCATTGGTGAACTTTTTAAAACTTCCATGAAGGATAATTCCCAATCCTAACATAAAAAAGTTAATTAAGTTCGGCGTAATTTTTAACTGCTGAATATCTGCCCAATAACGATACCCAAAGGCTATTAAAATCAAAGCTCCAAAAACTATTGCCAAAAGTTTAGAGCTATCCAATTTTTCTGCTTGGGTAGTTGCTTTCTCTTCAGCATTCATTTGATATTCTGGTAAGTGAATCGCTGTAGGATTTGCTTTTTTTCCTAAGAAATAAAAAGTTGCAGATACTGTAATTACCACCACCAAAAAAATCAACAAATTCCACCAACTAAATATGGTTTGTGAATAATCAATCACCTCTGGTATTTGAGCTAAAACCTCTTCCGAAGAAACCGATTGCATAATACTTTTGATATGTCCGCTCTCGTTAATTTTTATGGGTGCCGATCCAGAAATTCCACCATGCCAAACCATCAATCCCATATAGCCAGCTGCTCCAATAATCGGGTAATTTAATTTGATATTATTTTTTTGTGCATGTTCCGCAACTTTACGTGCTAACAACGCTCCAAAAATGAGACCTAATCCCCAATTAAAAAATGCCACCAACATGGTTGTACAACTTACAATAGCAGCGCTATTTGCAGTATTAGTACAATACTTTGTTACTCTTAAAATTAAATTACTCACAGGTTTACTTAACACTAATACGTGTCCTAACACTAAAATCAACATCATTTGGTAGGCGAAAACCAACAATCCGTTAGACCAAATTCCGTTTTCCCAAAACTGTAATACTTCTAATGAATAATTAACAACAGAACTTTCATTTGGTTTGGTAAAAATCAGTGCTAAAAAAAGAGTAACTAAGGTTAATAAAATGGCAATGGTAAAAGGTGAGGGTAAATATTTTTTAAATACATTCTCTATAACCTGTGTAATTTTCATAGTGTAGGGTTTGATTTGCTAAAATAATCAAATAGCAATAAATTATTTTAGAACAAGTTTACAGTCATAAGGTAAAACTTGAAATATTTCTTTTAATCTGCTATAGTATTTAAATCTCATTGAGGGAGTAAATTGTTTTTTTAACTAGCTTTGCAGCATGGTAAAAGAACTTCAATTACGTGTTAATTTAGTAGAAGAACGTAAAGACAATATATTACAGCTAAAAGCTGCTAAAAAACTAGGTATTAACATTGCTGATATTACTAGTGTAAAAGTATTGCGTAAATCGATTGACGCACGTAAAAAAGAAGTTGTTTTCAACTACAAAGTAGCGGTTTATATTAGCGAACCGCAACCTGATACTCCCGACTACATTTTTGAATATAAAGATGTGTCGAATGCCAAAGAAATTCATATTGTAGGATTTGGCCCTGCAGGAATGTATGCAGCGCTACGTTGTATTGAACTAGGGTATAAACCTATCGTATTAGAACGTGGTAAAAATGTGCAAGACCGTCGTAGAGATTTGCGTGCTATTAACCAATTTCATGAAGTAAATCCAGATTCTAACTATTGTTTTGGTGAAGGTGGGGCTGGAACCTATTCTGACGGAAAGTTATATACTCGAAGTTTAAAACGCGGTGATGTTCGTAAAATATTTGAAAACTTAGTATATCACGGAGCTACTGACCAAATCTTGGTAGATGCACATCCTCATATTGGAACTAACAAGCTTCCGAAAATTATTCAAAATATTCGTGAAACGATTTTAAAACACGGTGGCGAAATTCATTTTGAAACCCGTGTTACCGATTTTATCGTTAAAAACAATAAACTACAAGCCATACAGCTACAAAATGGTTCTGAAATGGCTGTGAATGCTGTGATTTTAGCTACAGGTCATTCAGCAAGAGACATATACGAACTACTGCATAAAAAAGACATTTTACTAAAAGCAAAGTCGTTTGCTATGGGGGTTCGTGTAGAGCATCCGCAAGAAATCATCGACCAAATTCAGTACAGTTGTACAGGTCAACGAGACGAGCTACTTCCGGCTGCTGCCTACAGTTTAGTGCACCAAGTTGGAAACCGTGGTGTGTATTCATTCTGTATGTGTCCGGGCGGGTTCATCGTTCCTGCAGCAACAGCCAATGGTGAAGTTGTGGTAAACGGAATGTCGCCATCGCGTCGTAATAACAAGTTTGCTAACTCTGGTATTGTGGTTGAAATTAATGTAGATAAAGACTTACCGAAGTATGAAAAATACGGAGTTTTAAAAGGCTTACAATATCAAAAAGATTTAGAAAAAATGGCATTCAATGCTGGCGGAAGAAGTCAGGTTGCCCCAGCACAACGTTTAACAGATTTTGTAGAAGGCAGACTTTCTTCTTCATTAAATGATTGTTCGTATCAACCAGGATTAAATTCTTCTCCTCTTCACTCGTTACTTCCTAAATTAATTGGTAGTAGATTACGTAAAGGTTTTGCTGCTTTCGGACAAAAAATGCACGGGTATTATACAGCTGAAGCAAATATTGTTGGGGTAGAATCTAGAACCTCATCGCCCGTAAATATTCCTCGAAAAGAAAACTTAGAGCACCCACAAATTAAAGGTCTTTTTCCTTGTGGTGAAGGTGGTGGGTATGCCGGAGGAATTGTTTCTGCTGCAATGGATGGTGAACGCTGCGCCGAAGCTGCCATTGCTAACCTGTAATAATTAACAAATATTTGTTAGTGTAATTTCTAATTACCTCGTACTTTTGCAGTTCCTTAAAATAGAGGCTTTTTAACAATGAGTAAAAAGAATAAGAAAAATAAAAAGAAAATAGACAAACCTCATTATAAACGGTTACATAATTACTATAACCGTACAGGTTTTTATATGTTTATATGGATTAGTTTAAAGAAAGCTTTTTGGCCTATTATTGGAGCTGTTGTCGGATTGCTTTTGTTTAATAAATATGTTTACAATATCAACGATGGTTTGCAAACCATGACCGAGACTTTTTCTAGAGTTGGTATTTTAACTACTTTTTTTATTTCTGAAACGATTTTAGGGTTAATTCCACCAGAAATTTTCATCGCTTGGTCTAAAAAAACAGAAGATCCTATTGTAAACATTTCAATTTTAGCTACACTATCTTATTTAGGAGGATTGTGTGCTTATTTTATAGGAAGAGCTTCTTTAAAAATTGACTCTGTAAGAAATTATTTGGAAGTTAAAATGGCTAAAAACCTTAAAAACACTAGTAAGTGGGGAGGTTTTTTAATTTTAGTAGGAGCTTTATTACCACTACCTTTTGCTATTAGCTGTTTAACTGCTGGTATGATTAAATATCCATTTAAGAATGTAGTTTTTGTAGGCTTGTTTCGTTTTGCACGTTTTGCCGTTTATGCTTGGGCTATATTTTCTGTAGTAAACTAATATAATATGGCACTAACAAACAATGACATTTTTAAAAAGCTACGAGTAGCACATAAACTAAGAGATACAGATATCATCGACATTTGTGCCTTAGTAGATTTCAAGGTTTCAAAATCGGAAATCAATGCTATTTTTAGAAAAGAAGACCATCCAAAGTATATGGAATGTGGCGATCAATTTTTGCGTAATTTTTTAAACGGATTGATTATACACCTGAGAGGCCCAATGCCTGAAAAGAAATAATCATAAATACATTATAATAAAAAACCTTCTGAACTTAATCAAAAGGTTTTTATTTTCCCCTTAAATTCCTCACTCAATAATTCTTATTGAATGATTATATTACAAATGTACTACAGTTCCTTTGTGTACAAAAGTGGATATCCGTAATAGAATATGTATTTTTCCGCAAAACAAAAAAGAGAGCTAAAAAGCTCTCTTCTATATCAATATTCCTTTTAATTAAAAAGGTAAATCATCTGGTTCGTTTGCAGATAAATCTGGAGCTGGTTCAAACTGATCTGCTGGTGGAATGTTTTGTGAAGCTCCTTGTGCTAAATTTTCAATTCTCCATCCTTGAACAGAATTAAAATACTTTGCTTCACCTTGAGGATTAATCCACTCTCTTCCTCTTAAATTAATAGAAACCTTTACATCTTGTCCTACTTGGTAATTGTTTAACAAATCACATTTATCTTGAATAAATTCAATTAATATCATTTGTGGGTATTGCTCATCGGTAGTAACTACCATTTCGCGCTTTCTAAATCCGCTAGACCCGAATGTTTGTGTCTCGTTAATTAATTTAATTTTCCCTATTACTTCCATTTCTATTCTATTTAATTAAAAGTACCTTCCAAGCACTTTCTACATCATTATTTTGTAAATACTCTTGTGCAAAAGTATGTTTTTTTTCAGTTGAAATGCCTACATACTGCGTATGTTCTTTCGCAAAGTTATTAACAGCTTCTTCGTTAGGTAACTCTTCTACATTAGCTAACATCCCTAAATTATTCCCTGTTAACACCGAACTATTTCTTATTTCTGAAGGAATTTGATCTACTCCTATTCCCAATGTAGTTAATGGTTTAGGAATTTCAAAAAAACCATCTCTAGCTCTACTGTAATAATTCCCTCCTGCTCTTGCTACTAAATCAATTTTGTATTGATCTATGCTTCCATCTTCTGCTAATACATCTTCATTAATATGAAGCTTTACCACTTCACACACAATTAAATTTCCTGCCCCACCTTCTTCTCCTGTATAAATAATGTCTTTTACTTTACATTCAAATTGTACTGGTGATTCTGCTACTCTAAAAGGCTTTACCTCATCAGATGGCAACATAGTGAAACCAGCTTTTACAAACTCGTTTACTCCTTTAGGATACATGGTGCTACTCAACGACATTTGCTGTACAATATCGTAATTTACAATATTTATAACTACCTCTTTGGTAGCTTCTGCATTGTCTAAAGTATGCTTAGTTTTATTTCCTCTAACACTTCGTGATGGAGAAAAAATCATGATAGGTGGATTTGCCCCAAATACATTAAAAAAACTAAATGGTGATAAGTTCGGATTTCCTTCTTCATCTATGGTACTAGCAAAAGCTATAGGTCTTGGAGCCACGGCTCCTAATAAATAGCTATGAAGCTTTGCTGTAGGTATATCTTTAGGATTAATTGATAACATTTATAATTATTTACAATATCACCCTAAACTAAGTTTAGGAATGACGAGTATTAATATTCTTGATTTTCAACTGTAAATATACTACCAATTTATAAATTTAGTTATTGTACAGAATAGTTTATATTTGATTGATGACTTTTTTTACAAATACTTATTGGGTAAAACGGATTTCGATTAGTATTTCCTTACTTATTGTTTCTTTTATCTTATGGAACACCTATGTGTTCTTTCAAAAATTCAAAGAAGAGGAGCGTGCTAAAATGGAACTTTTTGCTGCTGCAATGAAAGAATTTGAAAGCAATAAAGATTTAAATGCTAGTTTTAATTTAGAGTTTAAGGTTTTTGAAAATATTGAAAACATTCCCACTATTTTAGTCGATAAAGATGGTACCATTAAACAGTTTCATAATTTAGATTCTATAAAATCAAAAGAACCAAAATACCTTCAGCAACAATTGGCTATAATGAAAAAACAGAACGAGCCAATTTTACTCGAATATTTAAATGTTAAAGAGTATATATACTACAGAAACTCTGATATTTTATACAAACTTAAATACTACCCACTAGCATTAGTGATTATCTTAGGGCTTTTCCTAACCATTATTTACATGGTATACAAATCCAATAAAGTTGCTGAGCAAAATAAACTTTGGACGGGTATGGCAAAGGAAACTGCGCATCAAATAGGAACCCCTCTCTCTTCGCTATTAGGATGGATTGCTATTTTACGTACTGAAAATATAAGTGGCGATTATGTAGATGAAATTGAAAAAGATGTTCGTCGTTTAAATACCATAGCCAATCGTTTTTCTAAAATTGGTTCACTTCCTGAATTAAAACAACATAATATTGTTGCCATTACCAAAACTGCTTTCGACTACTTAGAAAACAGAAGCTCAAAACAGATATCCTTTAATTTTAATACAGAAAAAGAAGAGATTCTTAGTAATTTGAATACTGAATTGTACGGTTGGGTAATTGAAAACTTAATAAAAAATGCTATTGATGCTATGCAAGGTAAAGGTAGTGTTACCCTTAACCTTAAAGAAACGTCTAAACATGTAAAAATTACGGTTATTGATACTGGTAAGGGAATTCAAAAATCGCAATTTTCTCAAATTTTTAAACCTGGTTTTACAACCAAAAAACGCGGTTGGGGCTTAGGTTTATCACTCTCTAAACGTATTATTGAAGATTACCACAACGGAAAAATACATGTGTTAAAATCAGAAGTAGGAAAAGGAACTACTTTTGAAATCTTATTGAATAAGGTTTAGTAATTCCTTCTCTCCTATTTAATGTCGCCTTAATTAATAACCAACTCTGTTGTTACAGTAATTTCTTTTGATGAATTCTCGTCTTTTAACTTTGCTACTAACTTACATGGATTACTTATTTTCCCTTTAGAGAAGCTGATTTTTGCTGTTAATTGGTTTTCTAAAGCTTTAGGGGCAACTCCTTCCTTATAAGCACTCAATAGATTCGGATTAGATATAATTTTACCTCCTTTACTATCTGAAAGTTCAAGTGAAAAAACAGGAAAAACTTTGTTATCACTTAACTCTAAACCTTTTGCTCCCTCAATTATTAAAATAAATAAATGTTCAGGACTTATATTTTTATTAAAAACTGGTTGTTTAAGCGTCTCATTCCACAAATAAATGTTTGTATACTCAATATCATTATTTGTTATTTTGAGTAAATCATTTTCTTTTATAGTAAATGGTAATTCATAGTTGAATTTCCCCTCTCCTTTTTTATCCCATATTTGTACATAAGCCTTATACTTTTCATTATTTTGATATGGTAATGCTGCTCTAAAGTTAGCTTGTAGTTTAAGAGGAAAAAGTGCTGTTCCATCAGTTATATTTCCTAATAAATCAGGGTTAGAAAGTACAGTGTCTTTTTCATTTTTAACAATATACATTGAAAGACCTGGATAAGTTTTTTCATCCAATCTTGTTAAACCAGTAACATTGTTAAAAACTAAATTTACTTTTTCACCAAAAACAAATTCATTTCTCTTTTCAACTTCCCCATTAACTTCTATAACTACATCATCAGATCCTAAACCGTCTCCTCTTGAATATGCTCCTGTTATTAAATCTTTATTCACTGATTGATTAAATTGACAAAAACTAAATAGTATAGTAAATGTTAATAAAATAGGTATGATAGTTTTCTGCATTAATCTTTTTCTTATTTGGTTACTTAATCTTTTGTGTTTATAATCTCGTTAAAATGAATGATGACTCAATTATTCAAAATTCTTAGCAATTTCTTCTGCAACAGCAACAAACTCTTCGTTTGTTAATTTTTCTTTCTTCGTAAATCGAATATCCTCCATTGTTTGCAACGGAATTAAATGTACATGTACATGAGGTACTTCTAAACCTATTACACTCATTCCAATACGCTCACATGGAATCGTTTTTTCTATCGCTTTTGCTATTCTGTAAGAGAAAGACATCAATCCATTGTATTCTTCTTTTGATAAATCGAACAATTTATTTTCCTCTCGTTTAGGTACTACTAAGGTGTGTCCTTTCGCATTTGGGTTGATATCTAAAAAAGCAAAATAATTATCATCTTCTGCAATTTTATATGATGGAATTTCTCCGTTTATTATTTTAGTAAAAATACTAGCCATTATATTTAATTTTAAGTGTTCAGTAAAAATAAAAAAAGCGTTGCATAAGCAACGCCTTAACTGTAAATATTTTTAGAGTTCTATCTAGAAATTTCCATAACTTCAAACTTCATAATCCCATTAGGAACCTGTATTTCAGCAACATCCCCTACTTTTTTACCTAGTAATCCTTTACCGATTGGTGAGTTCACAGATAACTTTCCGTTTCTTACATCACTTTCGCTGTCAGCTACTAATGTGTACGAAAATTCCATACCATTAGCAGTGTTTTTAATTTTTACAATTGAATGGATTAAAATTTTTGAAGTGTCTAACTGACTTTCATCAATAACACGAGCATTTGCTACCACGTTTTTAAGTTTCGCAATTTTTGTTTCTAACAACGATTGTTCTTCTTTCGCTGCATGGTATTCGGCATTTTCACTCAAATCTCCTTTATCACGTGCATCTGCAATTTCTTGAGATACACGAGGTCTTTCCACCTGTTCTAAATGTGCTAACTCTTCTTTAAGTTTTTTTAATCCTTCTTCCGTGTAATATGATACGTTACTCATCTCTTCTCTTTTAAAAATCAATAAACTTCTTTTTTCTTTTATAAACTCCTACTATACTGAATTAGTGCTTATAAAATTTAAAAATCTCACACCGCTAGGAATGAGATTGTAAAACAAATGTACAAAATTTTCGTAAATTCGTTGCGTTATGATTGTAACTCCGTTTAAAAAAAATGAAAAAACTATTCTTTTTATTTCTTATTGCAACATGTTTTAGTTGTAGTGATAGTGTACCTGTAAACAACTGTTTCTCTGGCGTAACGATGAATGCTATTATTGATTTATCACTACCTGAGTATAGTGGCTTACTGGTTCCAGGAGGTGAATCTCAGAACACAATTCAAGGAAGGAATGTTTTTATTTTTAGAACAGGAACTTCAGGATTTAAAGCCTTTGACCAACAATGCCCAAATAGAAATTGTAATTCTTTAATGACCTTTAATGGAGTAGAAATTACATGCCCTTGTGATGACAAAAAATACAATTACTTAGCAGATGGCGCTCCCCTTGATGGTGAAGGATGCAATGCTTTAATGTATTTTGTAACTCCAATTAACAATTCTCAACTAAGAATATCTCGTTAATAGCATTTATACTAACAATTAGATTCTTATTTTTGCGCTAACAACAACACACTAACAACAATACTGTGAAAAATTATTTTTCTTCAAACTTTAAATTGGGCGTTCTTGGAGGTGGTCAATTAGGAAGGATGTTACTTTCCGAAACGCAAAAGTTCGATATCTACACCGTTATTTTAGATGGAAATACTGACGCTCCATGCGCACAGATATGCAACGAATTTCATCAAGGAGATTTATTAGATTATGATACCGTTTACAATTTTGGGAAGCAAGTAGATTTGTTAACTATAGAAATTGAAAATGTAAATATTGATGCCTTAGATACTTTAGAAGCTGAAGGACTAACCATTTACCCTAAGCCTAAAAACTTAAGGACAATTCAAAACAAAGCGTATCAAAAGGTATTTTATCACGACAAAGGAATTCCAACAGCTGATTTTTCAAGGTTTACTTCTATAGAAGAATTGAAACATGCTATTAGTAACGAGGCTGTCACTTTTCCTTTTGTATGGAAATCTGCTCGATTTGGTTACGATGGCAATGGTGTAAAAGTAGTTCGTTCTATTAACGATTTAGAAAACTTACCAACTGGCGAGTGTATTTCTGAAAAACTAATTCCGTTTAAAAATGAATTAGCCGTTATTGTAGCCAGAAATGTCAATGGAGAAACCAAAACCTACCCTGTAGTTGAAATGGAATTTCACCCAGAAGCTAATCAGGTAGAATACGTCATTTGTCCGGCAAGGATTGATGAAACTGTCGCTAAAAAAGCACAAGAAGTTGCTCTTAATGTTGCTAATTCTTTCAACTTTGTTGGTTTATTAGCAGTAGAAATGTTTCAAACAAAAGACGATGAGATTTTAGTAAATGAAGTAGCTCCAAGAACTCACAATTCAGGACATTATTCAATTGAAGCAAGTTACACGAATCAATTTGAACAGCATTTACGTAGCATCTTAAACCTTCCGCTAGGTAATACCGAAAGTAAAGTAGCTGGAATTATGGTGAATTTAGTGGGTGCTGAAGGTTATACTGGTGATGTGATATATGAAAACATCGAAGAAATTTTAAAAATTGACGGAGTTACCCCTCATATCTACGGAAAAAAGACTACAAAACCTTTCCGTAAAATGGGACACGTAACCATCGTTAATCAAGACATAAATGAAGCGAGAAAAATCGCTCAGCAAGTAAAAGAAACTATTAAGGTAATAGCAAAATAAAAAACATGTCATTACGAGTGAAACGAAGTAATCTCACCGTTAACAGATTGCTTCGTCATAAATTCCTCGCAATGACACTAAAAATAAAATTATGGTAGGAATTATCATGGGAAGCGATTCAGATCTTCCAATCATGCAAGAAGCAATAGATATCTTAGAAAGTTTTGATATCGCTGTTGAAGTAGATATCGTATCTGCACATAGAACCCCTGAAAAATTGTTTGATTATGCAAACAATGCGCACAAACGTGGAGTACAAGTTATTATTGCAGGTGCTGGTGGTGCTGCACATTTACCAGGGATGGTAGCTAGTATGAGTCCATTACCAGTTATTGGAGTTCCTGTAAAGAGTAGAAACTCTATTGACGGTTGGGATTCTGTATTATCTATCTTACAAATGCCTGGAGGTGTTCCTGTTGCTACCGTGGCTTTAGACGGAGCAAAAAATGCAGGAATCTTAGCTGCTCAAATTATTGGTGCTTCAGATAAATGTACCTTAGACAAAATTGTAGCCTATAAAGAGGGCTTAAAACTTAAAGTTGAACAAGCCTCTGAAAGAGTAAAAAAATAATAGTATTTTAGTGCTATAAAAAGTAAACCTCACAGAGTATCTTTGTGAGGTTTCTTCAATTTTTAAACTTATTTTTTATGACTAAGAATCCTCTTTTACAAGATTTTAATACACCTCCTTTTTCTAAAATAGCTGAAAAAGATTACAAACCTGCTATTAAAAAAGCTATTGAATTAGCTAAAGAAGAAATCAATACTATTGTAGAAAATTCAGAAGCACCTACTTTTGAAAACACTACTGCTGCTTTAGATTTTACTGGTGAAAAACTAGATAAAGTAACTTCAATCTTCTTCAATCTAAATTCCGCTGAAACCAATGAAGAAATTCAAAAAATAGCGAAAGAAATTTCGCCATGGTTAAGTGAATTTAAAAACGATATGATTTTAAATGAAGCTTTGTTTAAAAGAGTGAAGACTGTTTACGAACAAAAAGACAGTTTAGAATTAACTCCTGAACAGGACATGTTGTTAGACAAGCAATACAAAGGTTTTACAAGAAACGGAGCTAATTTAAATAATAAAGATAAGACTGAACTGCGTAAGCTTGATGCTGAATTAGCGAAATTATCATTGCAATTTGGAGAACATGTATTAGCTGAAACCAATGCTTTTGAAATGCTTTTAACTGATGAAAATGATTTGGCTGGTTTACCAGAAAGTGCAAAAGAAGCTGCGAAAGAACTCGCTAAATCAAAAGAAAAAGAAGGTTGGATGATAACTTTAGATTATCCAAGTTATATCCCTTTTATGACCTATGCTGATAATAGAGAATTGCGTAAAAAACTAGCAATTGCAATGGGTAAAAAAGGTTTTCAACAAAATGATTTTAACAATGAACAAATTGTAAAAGACATTGTAACATTACGTCACCAACGAGCAAACTTACTAGGTTATAAAACTCATGCTCATTTTGTTTTAGAAGAGCGTATGGCTGAAACTCCAGAAAAAGTAATGGAGTTTTTACATGAATTGTTAGAAAAGGCTAAACCTGCTGCAGAACGTGAGTTTAAAAACCTAACAGATTACGCAAAAAAATTAGATGGTATTGACCAATTACAAAAATGGGATAGTGCCTATTATTCTGAAAAATTAAAAAAAGAACTATTTAGTTTAGACCAAGAATTACTAAAACCTTATTTTAAGTTAGAAAATGTTATTAATGGTGTTTTTGAAATAGCCAAAAAACTATACGATTTACATTTTGAAGAAGTGTTTGATATCGATAAATACCACGAAGATGTTAAAACCTATTTGGTAACCGATTCAAAAGGAAATTTCATTTCTTATTTCTATGCTGATTTTCATCCTAGACCAGGAAAACGTAATGGTGCGTGGATGACTTCTTATAAATCGCAACAAGTTAAAAACGGAGTGAATGAACGTCCACAAGTTTCCATTGTTTGTAATTTTACCAAACCTACTCAAACAAAGCCTTCTTTATTAACTTTTAATGAAGTTACTACCTTATTCCACGAGTTTGGTCATGCTCTTCACGGAATGTTAGCTAACACTACTTATAGTAGCTTATCGGGAACTTCTGTTTCTTGGGATTTTGTTGAGCTTCCTAGTCAAGTTTTAGAAAACTGGTGTTACGAAAAAGAAGCTTTAGAGCTATTTGCAAGACATTACGAAACTGAAGAAACTATTCCGATGGAATATGTAAAAAAAATAAAAGAATCTGCAAATTTTCATGAAGGAATGCAAACACTTCGTCAGTTAAGCTTTGGGTTACTTGACATGTCTTGGCACGCTGGTGAATCTCCAGAAACAATTGCAGATGTAAAAGCTTTTGAAAAAAAGGCTTTTGAAAATACTCAATTATATCCTGATGTAGCTGAAAACTGTATGAGTACTTCTTTTTCTCATATCTTTCAAGGTGGATATTCTGCTGGGTATTACTCGTATAAATGGGCAGAGGTATTAGATGCTGACGCTTTCGAATATTTTAAAGAAGAAGGTATTTTTAACAAGGAAATTGCCAATAAATTCAAAAACAATGTACTTTCTAAAGGAGGTACAGAAGAACCTATGGAGCTATACAAACGTTTTAGAGGAAGAGAACCTAAACCAGACGCTTTATTAAAACGCGCTGGGTTAATCAGTTAGTTTACAGTCTTCAACTACCAATAATAAACAGCTATCTGTAGAGTTTTACAGATAGCTGTTTATTGTTTAGTATACTTTGATTTTATCTCAATCCACTTACTCATATATTTGGTGGCTTGTAGTGTTTGATGCTGTAATAGACTTCCTAAAAAATTATTAGCTCGATGTGCTTCTAAATTTTCCTGAACCTCTACTATTTTATCAATGAAAGAGGGTATTAATTTTTCTTTATCATATACTGAATTGATAATTGTTATTCCTTTTTGCTGAGATTTTTTCCAAAGAATTTCATAAGAGTATAACTCAACAGCTTTACTGGCAAACTTTTCAAAATCATCCTCAATAAATCCGTTCCAAGCTAAGTTATCATGCATTCCTTCTGCCCCTATTAAAGTGGTAACACTAGGAGTTCCACATTCCATAGCTTCTGTTAATTTCCCTTTTATTCCTGCTCCAAAACGAATAGGTGCTAAAACAACCCTAGCATTTTTAACCACCTCTAAAACATCTTGCGCAAAGCCTTTAACTATAAATCTTTCTTTTGGGTTATGCAATTGTTGAACCTGCTGTGTTATATAGGCTCCATAAATATGCAATTCTGCTTTGGGTAGTTGTTTCCTGATATGTTTCCATATTGTTTTTAATTGTAAAACGGCATCGACATTTGGAGCATGAAAAAAGTTTCCTACAAAAACAAAATGTTGTCGTTCTTCGAATGGCTTCCAGTTTTCAATAACTTTCTCATCTATTTTATCCAGTAAAAATGGTAAATGATGTAACAAAGCTTCATCAATCTTAAAAACCTCTTTTAATAATTGAATTTCATAAGCAGAAATAATCAAGCTTATATCACAACGTAAAATAGCAGCTATCTCTCGTTTGGCTTCATCAGATTTCAATAAAGCTTCATTAGAAAACACCTCTCCTTTTTTTAGCTGTTGGTGACGTACTTTTCTTAAAAAATGTAAATCTTCAGTATCTAAAATCCGTAAGGCATTCGGACAATTTTCTGCAACACGCCAACCAAATTGTTCTTCCATCATAAAACGATCGAACAACACAATATCTGGTTGCAATACTGTTACAAAATCATCAAAAGAAGATGAGTTTAATTCAATTGATTTCTCTTCTATCCCTAATTCTGTTAAACTTAAAGAATTCTCTGTTTTTTGAGCAGGTGTCGCAAAAGTGATGGTATAATTGTTGGCTTTAAAAACATTGATTATCTGTAACATTCGGTTACCTGCTCCGGTTGTTTTTTCTACCCAAACATACCCAATAATTAAAAGTTGTTGCATTAATTAGCTAGTTGTTGCTCGTATTTAGATTGTACTTCCTTAGCCCAATCAACTACTTGTTGAATTTGTTCTTGCGTTAATTTTGCATTGGTATGCGTCCAAGTATATGAATTTAATAGCATTTTTTTCTTTTCTACCTCTTCCCATACTTCTTTCATCTTATGCTTTTTTTTCTTTAAAGAATACGAAGCCCAGTCAGAAAAATTCAATTCTTCTTTTCCTTCTGATACGTGATTTGCCATCCAATAATTAACTGGGGTAACACTACTATACCACGGATAATTAGTAGTGTTCGTATGACAGTCAAAACATGCAGTTTTTAAAATTTGATGTACTTCTTTAGAAGGATTTACTTCAGCAATAAATGGTTCAAGTGTAGTTACCTCACTTTCATTCTTTTCAGGCTGAAAAAACTGTAAAATAACTAATAAGACTAATAATAATCCAATGATTTTTTTAAGAATCCCCATCTTTTACTTTTTAAGTTTTTAAAGATATGAAAACTAATTTTATCGACAAATAATTGTACTTTTGTACCCATTATTTATGAAAAAATAAAACACAACTCATGAAATACGATGTTATCGTTATTGGTTCTGGTCCAGGAGGATACATTTCTGCCATCAGAGCTGCACAATTAGGTTCTAAAGTTGCAATTATTGAAAAATATTCAACTTTAGGTGGAACTTGTTTAAATGTAGGATGTATTCCTTCAAAAGCTTTATTAGATTCTTCGCACCATTATTATGATGCTGTTCATCATTTTGAGGAGCATGGAATTTCGGTTGAAAAGCCATCTTTCGACTTCAAAAAAATGGTAGACCGTAAAGCAAACGTAGTTGAAACAACTACTGGAGGTATCAAATATTTAATGGATAAAAACAATATTGATGTTTATGAAGGGTTAGGATCTTTTGAAGATGCTACCCATGTAAAAATCACAAAAAATGATGGTACTTCAGAAGTTATTGAAGGTACAAATATCATCATTGCTACAGGTTCTAAGCCATCAACTTTACCATTTATTTCAATTGATAAAGAACGTGTAATTACTTCTACCGAAGCTTTAAAATTACAAGAAGTACCTAAGCACTTAATCGTAATTGGTGGAGGTGTTATCGGATTAGAATTAGGTTCAGTATATAAACGTTTAGGAGCTGAGGTAACGGTTATTGAATTTATGCCTGCAATTACTCCAACTATGGATAAAGATGTTTCTAAAGAACTTACCAAAGTTTTAAAGAAACAAGGAATGAAAATCAATACTAGCCACGGTGTAACTTCTGTTGAAAGAAACGGTGATGAAGTTATCGTAAAAGCTACTAACAAAAAAGGAGAAGAAATTACCTTTACTGGTGACTACTGCTTAGTTTCTGTTGGTCGTCGTCCGTATACAGAAGGATTAGCTTTAGACAAAGCAGGTGTAAAAGTTACTGAAAGAGGTATGGTTGAAGTAAACGATCATTTACAAACCAACGTTTCTAACATTTATGCTATTGGTGATGTAGTTCGTGGAGCTATGTTAGCGCATAAAGCAGAAGAAGAAGGTGTTGTGGTTGCTGAGTATTTAGCTGGACAAAAACCTCATATCGACTATAACTTAATTCCAGGAATCGTTTACACATGGCCAGAAGTTGCGGCTGTTGGTAAAACAGAAGATGAATTAAAAGAAGCTAAAGTTGATTACAAAGTTGGAAAATTCTCTATGCGTGCATTAGGACGTTCTCGTGCCAGTGGAGATTTAGACGGATTTGTAAAAGTATTAGCTGATAAAAATACTGACGAAGTATTAGGAGTTCACATGGTAGGTGCTCGTGTTGCTGACTTAATTATGGAAGCAGCCGTAGCAATGGAATACAGAGCTTCTGCGGAAGATTTAGCTCGTATTTGTCATGGACATCCAACCTACTCTGAAGCTGTAAAAGAAGCAGCCAAAGCAGCTTGGGACGGACAACCTTTAAATGCTTAATAAAAAACTTTAAAACATACTTAAAAAAGCAATCTCATTAGAGGTTGCTTTTTTAACTTTATATAATATCTTATTTCTATTTTAACTATGGTTGAATTTAAAAAAGTAACAAAGCTTCCAAGCTTTTCACATCAGCTTGACAATAAAATATTATATTCAGAACATAACGAAGATATTGAAGTTAATTATAAATCTACCTATACATTAAAATATGTTATTGAAGGTTCAAAGTGCTATAATCTCAACAATAAAGACATTCATGTTTCTTCTGGACAATATTTAATCTTAAATGACAGTAATATTAACACTAAAGCCTTTAAAGGTACTAGAGGGTTTTCTCTTTTCTTATCTCATCAATTAATATCAGAGATACACAACAACCTATATTCTAACAGTGATTATTCTTTAGATTTTTTTGAGTATCCACAATCAAGCTACAACAATGAAATTGGCTATCAGCTGTGTAAAACAACCTATCTTTTTAACAATAATCCTTCTGTTTTTAAACTTCAAATGCAAGATTTATTTATTAAACTTTCAGAGATAATTATTAAAGAACAAGTTGATTTAGAAAAGAAATTTTCTGAGTTAAAAATTCAGAAATACAACACGAAAAAAGAAATTTTTAAACATGTTATTTCTACTAAAGAATTTATTAATGATAGTTTTTCTCATAAAATCACATTAGAAAAATTAAGCGAAAGTATAGGTATTAGTAAATATTATCTGCATAGATTATTTAGTGAAGTTACAGGAAACACTCCTATAGAATATTTAACCTTTGTACGATTAAAAAATGCTAAACAACAGTTAAAATATTCAAACAAATCTATTTTTGAAATAGCTATTGATTGTGGCTTTGATAACACTCCATATTTTTCAAATATTTTTAAAAGCTATTTTGGTGTTCCACCTACAGTATATAGAAAAACTAAAATCAGCAAGATTTTATAAATTCTACTTATAAAGTGTAATTATTTTTACCCAATAAAAATAACTTATGCTAAAGAGAATAGCTCATATTACCGACTTACACTTAGACGAAAAGTTTCCTGAAGAACATAAAATTTCCACAAGAACTAGACTCCGTAATGTTCTACAGGATATTTTAGAACAGAATATTACAGAAATTGTGTGTACTGGAGATATAGGAGAAAGTCAAAGCTTAGAATTCTTTTTTAATGAATGTAATAACTTTAATTTATCAATCACTTTAGGCAATCACGATTCATTTGAAAAAGTTCAAAAATATTTGAATCATCAAAAATCAAAAGAATTAAACAAGCTATACTATAGTCAAGAAAAATCACACTATAAATACATATATCTAGACTCTTCATCGGGCCAAATTGACAACAATCAATTAGTTTGGTTAAAAGAAGAACTTGTTAGTTCAACACCTATTATTATTTTCATACACCATCCCATACTTGGTTTACCTTTAAAAGTTGACGAAATTGGCTATTTAAGGAACAGAGAAGATGTTTTATCCTTACTTAGTATACAACCAAATGAAATCACAATTTTTTGTGGTCATTACCATTTAGAAAGCTTTATTCCTTATAAAAACATTAAACAATATATTACCCCAGCTATATCTTTTCAGATTAAAAAAAATTCTCATACTATAGAAATCGGTACAGAAACGTATGGTTATAGGATAATACATATTAATGACCATAATATTTCATCTAAAATACAGCTACTTCATGATTCAAACTAAAAAACAATCTTTAATAGAAAGCTTGATTAATGTCTCGATTGGTTTTATTATAACTATCATTTCTTTAAACATTATCTTTCCTATTCTTGGTATAAAAAGCAATCCTGAGAAAAATATTGTTTTGACTATTTACTTTACTATACTTAGTATTATTAGAAATTATATAATCAGAAGGTTTTTTAATAAAAAATCCCGAACTAGTTAGTTCGGGATTTTTTATTTGTATGACTTTATTTCTTATTGAATTCCGTAGAAAGAACTCATATTATCTTCAATCTTAGCCGCCTTTTTAACAGCTTCATACATTTGGAAAGTCTTGCTCTTTCTTTCGTTTGCTATACGCTTTCTAAATGTATCGTAGTTAGGTAATGCCGTTGGTAATTCTTTTTTCTCAACTACAAAAGCAAATACTCCTTTATCTCCTGCTACGTTTTTAATTACTTGGTTTTCTTTTGCGTTTAACATAGCTCCTACAATCTTAGGCTCATATCCTACTCCTGAAATTGTTGGTGAATTTAAGTTTACATCAGTAGCTACTCTTACTGTTTGACTAACAGACTTTGCTATTTCATCTAACGTAGATCCACTAATTTCATCTTCAATCATTTTAGCTTTTCTCTCGTTTGTTAAAATAGGACGTACACTTGAAATTGCTTTATCTACAGGCATTAAACCTTTTTCTACTTTAGCTGTTAACACAGCTACTACATAACCTCCATCAACATCAAAGCGCTTGTAGTCACCTTCATTCACATCTCTATCAAAAGACCAAGTAATGATTTCTCTTTCGTTTCCTACTCCTGGTACATTTTCATCTAACGACTTTAATCCGATAGCTGGTAAAGAACTTAAGTTCTTTTCTTTTACAGCTTCATCAAAATCTTTTCCGTTTGCTAACTCTAATGCAAAAGTTTCAGCATTTTGAAAAACGGTATTCTCTGTAGCTTCAGAAGCTTCTATTTTTCGTCCGTAAGTTGCTAATTTTACAACTGGTTGGAAGTTCTTTTGTCCATCAATTTTAATAACATGGAATCCGAATTGAGATTTTACTACTCCCATATCTCCTTCTTTACCTTCAAAAACAAAATCTCTAAACGACGGTACCATTCTGTTATAAGAGAACCAATCGTAGAATCCACCTTTATCTGAAGAACCTTTATCAGAAGACATCTCTTTAGCTAAATCAGCAAACTTAGATTTATCAGCTTTTACAACTGCTAATAAACTATCTGCTGTTATTTTTGCTTCTTCTTCAGACTTTACTACCGTAGCATCTGCACTTGAAGCACCAACAAAAGGTATTAAAATATGACTTGCTTGAGCAGAATCTGGTAATTGAGCAACTTTTGTTACTTTAGATATTTTGAAGTAATCAGCATCTTTATAAGGACCAAAAACATCTCCTTCTTTACCACTAAAAACTTCTTCAGCTATCGCTTGTGGTACTTGAACTTTAAACTTGTAGTTATCATCAAAAGCAATATCAGAATTATTTTCTTCTAAAAACTCGTGGTAATCTACCGCATTTTTCAATCCTTTAACTGGAGTATTATTTACCTCAGAATCTTCAATTAATTTAGCTACTTCTGCTTTGATAGCTTCTTCATCTTCTGACGTAGGTGCTATATCAAACTTTACAAATTTAATATCTCTTGAAGCCTCTACTTGAAAAGCTTCTTTATGACTGTTGATATAATTGCTAACATCACTTTTCTTTAAAGTCACTAAACTATCTGCTATAGTAGAATAAGGTACGTACACGTATTTACCTGATACTTTAGTGTTTTCAGTTAAATATTGAGCTTCACCTTCTTTTAATGAAGCACCTAAACCAGCTGCTACTAAGTTATCGTAAGTAGTTTTTTCTATATTATTTTTTAAAGAAGCCATATAATTTTGCCACGCAGCCCACTCTTCTCCATTTTCTTCTTTAATAGTAGCTAAATGCTCTTTTAATTTATTTTTATCGAAAATACCTGAAGTTTGAAATCTTGGATCTCCTTGAAGTGCTGGCGACTCATACAATGCATTCATGATATCAGCTTCACCAACAGTAATTCCTGCTTCTTCTAACTGTGTTTCATAAATTTTTTGACGGATTAAGTTATTCCAAACAGTTTTAGCTGCTTGCATTTCAGAAACTCTATTACCTGTTTGTGCTTTATAAGCATCTAAAGCTTCTGCAAATTCTTGACGCGAAATACTTTCGCCATTAACTTGTCCTATTTCGTTTACTTTGCTTGCACTGAAAAAATCTGATATTGTAGAAGGGTCTAATACAAAAGCAAAAAGTGCTAAACCAATTACAAGAATTAAGAACATTGAACGTTCTCTAATTTTCGATAAAATTGCCATACCTCGTTTATTTTATTAACAGTGTGCGAAAATACAATTTCATAGTTAATAATGCAATGTTTTTTTATGCTGTTTTTGAGGGAGTTCCTCGATGAAAGAAGAAAAAGTTAATCTTCTTTATTAGTTACTTTAAAGTAAATATCATCAATTTTGGTTGCGCTTACTTTTAGTATTTTAATTTGGAAGTTTTCTATATACAAAACTTCATCTTGTAGTGGTATTGTTTCGGTATGATTTAAAATAAAACCTCCTAAGGTTTCGTAAGCTTCTTCTTTAGGGATATTCAATCCGTATTCTTCATTTAAATAATCAACTTCTAAGCGTGCAGAAAAGTTAAACTCAGTTTCACTAACTCTTTCTTCTAACAATTTTTGAGTATCGTGTTCGTCTTCAATTTCTCCAAACAACTCTTCAACAACATCTTCAACCGTTATGATACCAGAAGTTCCACCATATTCATCTACAACTACAGCAATGCTTTTACGTTTTTTAATTAGGCTATTTAACACATCGTTAATAATCATAGACTCAGGAACAAACTCCACCGGTAATAAGATAGACTTAATTGTTCGTGGTTTTTTGAATAGTTCGAAAGCATTCACATACCCCAAAATATCATCCAGTGAATTTTTATAAACTAAGATTTTTGATAACCCTGTAGAAATAAACGTCTTTTTTAAATTACTTACCGATTCGTGTAAATCTACTGCTACAATTTCGGTCCTAGGCACCATAATTTCACGTGCTTTTACCTTGTGAAACTCTAACGCATTTTGAAAAATTTGTATTTCAGAATCAACTGCCTCTTCATTGTTCCCAGCATCTAACTGTTCAGAAATATAATTACCAAGCTCCTCCTTACTAAACTCCGTTTGAATTTCATCTTCTTTAGTTCGAAAAAAAACACGCAAGAAAAAGTCTGAAATCTTCGTAATGACAGAAGTTATTCCATAGAAAAACACATAAAAAACGTAGGCTGGTATAGCAAATAGCTTCAGCATTTCATTTGCGTAAATTCTAAATATTGCTTTGGGTAAAAACTCTGCTGTAACCAATATAATTATCGTTGAGATAAGTGTTTGAGTAAGTAAACTTACATCAGACAGTATATAATTGATTATTACATAATCTGAAGGTAAAAATGTTTGAAACCACCTCATTAATAACTCTCCCATAAAGTAACTGTAAATTACTAGAGATACGTTATTTCCTACCAACATAGTAGTAATAAATTTGGAAGATTTTTCAGTAAGTCTTGTTAAAACTTTAGGTAGTATACCTTCGCGCTTTTTTTCTAATTCAATGTGTAGCTTATTTGCAGAAATAAAAGCTATCTCCATACCAGAAAAAAAGGCAGAAAATAAAATAGAAGCAAAAATTATTACGACTTCAGCCTGCATTAACGTTATTGATTTCTTTTTTCTATTTTTCTTCTAAAATGTCTTTTAAAGAAGAAAATTAATATGATAAAGATAGCAAATCCGAACATAATAAAAGCCTCTTCTCTATCTGAATTCCATTTCAAAATTCCTTCAACAAAAAAGATAGCTCCTACTACAAGGTATCCGTATTGTAAATATTTCCAAAGTGTATTCATTATATATCTTTTTGAGTTGTTTCTATGTCACCTGTAATATCTTTGGCCATCCATTTAGTCAAATCTTCGTTAGATTCAAATCCAAAGCCATTAATTACACTTTCTGGAGTTGTAAACCGAAAACCATCTTCCGTAAAGAAATAGTGTTCTTTTTGATCCCAAAACAACTGATTCGTTTCTAATTTTGTTTGCTTTGCGTGATTGGTAATTACCACATTTCCTCTAATCTCAGATATTTTTGTTTTATTGTAAGTTAACGCATAATTACCTGAAATTGTTGTTGAATCTGTACCTTGCTTATTGATGGTTATAATTTTTATTCCTTGTGGAAACTCATTGTAAGGATGTTCTTTTCGGTTTGAAAAATCATAAAAAACAGGTGCCTTTGTTTTGGAGGTTATTCTTCCTGAATCTTTATGCACATGATAAATATTTACAGCCGAACCTACAGGTAAATTTTTATCTGCTAAAAAATCTCGCACTTCCTTTTTTGAGTTGGTGCAAGAAAAAAACATTGCTATCAAACAAATGATAGCAATGTTATTATATATGTGTTTTGATTTTGTAATCATTCCGTACTATTAAGGAATACGAACACTCTCACCAATCCAACATCCAACTCTATAGCTTCCACCTGAAGCAAGTCCTTTTTGGAAAATTAATTTTTTAGAAGGAACATTCTTTTTGTAGCTACTAATATATCTACCTGCTCCACAACCTGGATCAACTTGATTCGCTTTTAATGCTTTATTTAAAGCCGCAACATATACCATTCTTTTTTCAAACTCATCGCTACCACAAGAGTTTGCACTTTTTTGGTATAAACTAGCAATAAATAAATATGCTTTACCCATGTTAGGGTTATACTTTAATGCCTCGTATGCTAAAGCTCTTGCTCTGCTTCCACTAGCACTTTGTGCTTCTCTTAACTTATACTTCGCTTTTTTGAATGGATCAGTTTCTAAATCGAATGCTTTCTTTCTCATTTCAGCAGCACTACTTTTATCTCCATTCTTAGCTAAAACTCCTGCTAAGAAATTATAAGCATCAGCAGATTGTGTTACCTCAGCATAAGCATTTGCTAACTTTTCAAATAACGGATCAGCTGTACACTCTTTGTTATACATTCTTGATACCGCTCTTTTTAACCAAACTCCATCAGTTTTGTTTTGTTCGAAATCTCTAGAGTAAATAGGTATTAATCTTTCACATGTTGCTATCTTAGAGATTTTTGCATCTAAACCACCCTCTACTTTACCTAATAATCCTGAGTTAATTGTATAAGCTTTTAAGTTTTTCTTTTCTCTAGAACTAATAGTTCCTAAAGAATCCTTTTCTTGCAACTTAGCAATCTTCTTACTATAGTCTTCTAACTTCTCATCTACAGATTCCATTACATCATCATAGGTATCAAAAACTTTTTGAGGATTAGAATCTTGATACTTTTCAGCAATAGTTTCAAAATATCTAAAAATATTCTTCACTCCCATATCTTTAGCTCCAGCCTTATATCCTTTTTCTAAGATTTTAAAGATTTCTTCATCTGACGCTAATTTGTTTTCACTTAAAAAATCTGCATAATCACTATGCGCTTTAGCTGGGTCTTTATCTGGAAAATTAGCTAACCTTGTTTCATATACTTTCTTTGCTAAAACTGGATCTTTTAGATTTTCAGCAACTTTGGCCCCGTATTTATAGATGTTAATAGATAATCCTGCACAGTTATCTAATAAATATTCTAAATCTGGTTTAGCTTGTGTGTATTTTTTTGTAGTAGCATATCCTTTAAAAAGGTTATACTTTATATTACACTCCTGACTTGCTTGCGCTTTCGCTCCATTTACGGCTACAAACAAAAATAATCCTGCTAGTAAATACGTAATTTTTTTCATCATTCTCGGTTTTTGTTAATCTATTCGTGTTTTATGGAACCATTTAATACTATTCAAAGATAAACTTAATCTTACATTAAAGTAGTTTTCTTTTATTAAGTTATTGTTAGTCGTTCCCCTCTGTCCGTACTCAAATCCAACGTTTACGTTAGATAATTGTCTTGGTAATGGCAATCCTAAACCAACATTTATGCCAAAGTCTTTTACTGCTGTAAAATTATCTGTTGTTTTCACTAATAACCCTGTATCTTCAAAACGCAAACCTGCTCGATATGTAACTCTATCCCAGTAACTTGAAATAGAATTAATCTTAGGAATATAGTATCCTCCTATTGCAAATTTATTTGAATCATCATATTTATATGAACTTCCGTTAGCAACAAATACATTATCATTTTTTAATGCACCTTGAAACTGTTGATTTACTCCCAAATACCACTTATCTTCTTTTCCAATACCAAATCCAAAAACACTTTTCAATGGTACATTAATTTCTCCATTTTGTGATCTGTTGAACAATTCATCTCTTGGTGTTTCTAATCCCGAACTACTAAGCGACAAAGAATACATTTTTTCTGTCCCTTTTGCTGTTAAATCTGTTGATAAGGTAAAAGAAGCTCCTGTATATAACTGTAACTTGTTTTTCAACTCCTTTTTATACTGTGCTCCTAATTTAAATTGTCCTCCTCTTATATTAAGAGATTCTTCATACTTCGTAGCTAATGCTACATCTGCTCTTTGATTTAAAATACTATTATCTATGTTTCCGAAAATAAAACTCGCCTCAGCTCCAATCGATAATCCTTCGTAGATATATCCTCCTAAGGCTGCATAAATTTTATTTGTCCCTCCTTCTCCTCTAAATAACGTAGCATTATCTTCATTATTATCATCTAATAATGAATAACCTACAGAAGAAAAAGGTTGTAACCCAACAGTAAAACCTGCTTTTTTTCCAATTGGAAATCCTAGTGATATATATCTTAAGTTTGTTGAATTTCCTGTTTGAGAAGCATCTTGTTCTTTTACTGTTAAAAAAGTTAAACTCCCACCAATAGCATAGGTTGCTGCTCTTAAATCAGCATTAGATGCCGGGTTTGTAAAATTTAAATGAAAATTATCTTTCATTGCTACTCCAATCCCCCCCATAGAAGCCTGCTCTACAGTAACAGCTTCAAAATTTTCACCTATCCCAAAATAAGAATATGGTGATGCACTATTTCTTTGTGCTAATATTGCCGATGTAGTAAATACAAAAACCCCTAATATAAATCTCTTAATCATTCGCTATATTGTGTATCAAAATAGTATGTAACCCTTCCAAAACAAAATTTGGATGGGCAAATATGACACTTTTTAATTGTTTAGACAAAAAATATGTATCTCCTCCTGTTAAAACTACTGTTAAATCTTGATACTTTTTTTGATATTGTTTAATTATCCCGTCTATTTCATTAGAAATTCCATTAACTATGCCCGAATGTATTGAACTATTTGTATCTCTTCCTATAAAACTTTCAACTTCACTAGGTTCTAGCAATGGTAGTTTAGAAGTAAAAGTATGTAATGCCTTATATCTCATCGCAATTCCAGGTGAAATTGCCCCTCCTAAATACACTCCTTCTTTAGTAATAAAATCATACGTTATGCATGTACCTGCGTCTAGCACTAATACATTTTTATTAGGATATTTTTTTACTGCTGCTGCTGCTAATGCTATTCTATCAACCCCTAACGTTTTAGGTGTTTTATAATTATTTTTAAATGGAACTTTTGTTTCCGAATTTAAATAAACTGGATTCAGGAAAGTATCTATTTTTTCTTTTTCTTCTTCAGAAAAAATAGCCACAGAAGACACAATACTACTAGAAATTGAATATTTAGAAGTAATTTTTTTTAGCTCAGAAATAATCTTTTCTTTTTCAAAAATAAAAACTTCTTTAACAGTATCTATTTCAGTAACAGCCACTTTAACTCTTGTATTTCCTACATCAATAATTAGGTACATATTTCTTTTCTTAGAGGACGTAAATTTACGTTACATTTTTTTAAAGCTTTTACTTTGTATAATTAAAAAACGATTGTATATTTGCATCCGCTTAACGAAAGTAGCAACTGGTGCCTTAGCTCAGTTGGTAGAGCAAAGGACTGAAAATCCTTGTGTCCCTGGTTCGATTCCTGGAGGCACCACAATAAAACTCGTATCGTAGGTTACGAGTTTTATTTTAAAAATGTTACTTTTTTAAGCTATGACTGGTGCCTTAGCTCAGTTGGTAGAGCAAAGGACTGAAAATCCTTGTGTCCCTGGTTCGATTCCTGGAGGCACCACGATAAAAACCCGAACAAAATTGTTCGGGTTTTTTAGTTTCTAATTTTATTTTTAAATAAAAAAGCTCGACAACAATTACCGAGCTTCATATTTTATTTCAATTTAAATTGCATTTCTATAGGCAAATGATCTGATACCTGCCCAAACTCTTTAAGTACTTTACCTCCTATATATTCTATAGTGTTTTCTGTATAAAATATATAATCAATACGTTCAACAGGATCTTTGGTATCAAAAGTGTTTTCTGGACTTTCAGAAGAAAATGCCGCATTTCCAATGCCATCCATCGCAAACATTTTTCGAATAACAGCTTCCTTATCTCTTGCCTTTGAGTTAAAATCACCTAATAAAATCGTAGGATAATCATTTTTATATTTATTGAAAAGATTCTGTACATATTCAAACTGATGTAATCTTGTTAATTTATCAAACGCTTCTAAATGTAAGTTTATCACTACCACTTCCTTTCCTTCCAACTTAACTTTCACTACTTGTACTAACCTGTCTAAATACAAAGCATCTCTATAAAAAGGATTATTAGCAACGCGTTCTAACACAATACGTTCATAATCTTTCAACTCATACTTACTTAAAATTGATTGTCCTGAAACTATTTTACCAAAATGCATACTTGGTGGCCAATACGGAAAAGGTACATAATGTTCATCCCAATTTATCCCTCTTGCCACATAATTGTAACCTAATTTTGCAATCTCATCTTCTTGATTTACCTCATACGATCTTGCAGCATTATAATCAATTTCCTGAAAAGCAATAATGTCTGGGTTTACCTTTTCAATTTCTGTAACTACCTTTTTTAAATTCACATCAAACAGTTCTTTAGGCTTAGCAACGGCTCTATTGTTTGTCATCCCACTTAAATAACCAATATTATAGGTAACAATACTATAAACAGAATCGTTATCTACCTTACTATCATAATTATGTGTGATTATTTTAGCGTATTCTGCTTCATCCATTGTTGGCGATGACGCCCAGAAAAAAAACACGACAACTAAACCTGTAACTAACAGTAATAACTTTACTATGACTCTGAAAATGTACTTCATAAAGGATTAAAAAAATGTTAAATTCTTTTTCAAATTTAAACTTTTTCGCACTTGGAATGTCAAATAGGTGTAAATAATTACAAAACTTTAAATTTTAAACATATGAAGAAATTACTAACAGTATTGATTTTAGCGATAGGATTTACCGTTACAACTCATGCCCAAAGAGGAGATAAAGGTCAACATGAACAATTAACCGTAGAACAACAAACAGAATTAGCGGTTAAAAAAATGACTTTAAAATTGGATTTAACTGCTTCTCAGCAAAATCAGTTAAGACCTTTAATAGCTAAACAAATTGCCGAAAGACAAGAAATGAGAGCCAAAAGAAAGGCAATGAAAAATAGTGATAATAAGCCTACTGCTGAAGAACGCTACGTTATGAAGAATAAAATGTTAGATAAGCAAATTGCTTACAAAGCAAAGATGAAACGTATTTTAAATAAAGAACAATATGAGCGTTTTGAAAAAATGACCGCTAGAAAAATGAACAAACATAAAAAGAAAGCTGAGCATAAAATGCATGAGAAAAGAAAACTTCATAAAGAACACATGCAAGAGAAATAATTTTGGTGGATTGATAAGTTAGTTTTGATTGAAAAAAACCCAGTTTTAACTATAAAACTGGGGTTTTATTTTTGTTTACTCCTCTTTAAACCAACTTGAATATTTTACATAGTTATTGGCTATTCTATCAATCTCTCCAGAAATAAGTTCTTGAGAGATATCTTTTACTTTTTTTGCTGGAACTCCTGCATATACACTTCCGCTTTCGATATGCGTATTTTTAGTAACTACAGCACCTGCCGCAATAATAGAATTCGATTCTACCACGCAATCATCCATAATTATACTACCCATTCCTACCAGTACATTATCATGAATCGTACACCCATGTACCAAAGCATTATGTCCAATAGATACATTATTTCCTATAGTTGTAGGTGATTTCTGATACGTAGCATGTATTACCGCTCCATCTTGCACATTCACTTTGTCTCCCATTTTTATATAATGTACATCTCCTCGAATTACGGCATTGAACCACACACTACATTCATTTCCCATTTGTACATCTCCGACAATAGTAGCATTTTCTGCTACATAACAACCCTTTGGTATTTGTGGATGTTTTCCGTTTACAGGTTTTATAATTGGCATATATTTTTTATTTAAAAAATGATAATAAATTGGCTTTTTTTGAGGAAGAAACCATAATTTCTTTTCCATTTGATAGTATCACGCTTCCTCCCTTTCCTTTTTTATACTTTGTTATTTCGTTAACGTTTACTAAAAACGATTTATGAATCCGTGCAAAAGAATTCTCGTTTAAGATATCTTCAAAATATTTTAGTGTTTTACTTACTAGTTTTTTAGAATCTTTAAAATACACTTCGGTATAGTTATCATCTGCTTTGCAAAACACAATATCATGAATATTTACCACTTCAAAACCATCTTGTTGTGGAATGGTTATTTTCCCATTGATAGTAGTTGCTTTGGGGGTTAAAATAGCATTCTCTAACTCGTTTTCTTTTTCTTTAATTTCTGTAACTAAACCTACCGCTTTTATCAATTCATCTATAGAAATAGGTTTTAGCAAATAATACGTTGCTTGATTATTCAACGCTTCGATAGCATAATGATCGTAAGCCGTAACAAAAACGACTTCAAAAGTTCTATTCTCTACTTTTTCTAATAAATCAAACGCATTTCCAAAAGGCATTTCTACATCTAAAAACACCAAATCTAATTCATGTTTTTCTATTAACTTTTGTGCATCCTCAATATTACTTGCTTCTCCTAACAACTCAACATTAGGGCAATATTTAGCAATATAATTTCGTAGAATGTCTCTACTGATTTGCTCATCTTCAACAATAATTGCTCTTATTTTCATAATCCCATTAATCTTTTTTTAAGGTCAACCCAACTTTGGTTCCGCTTCCATCTTCAAAAGCATCTGAAACAGCAACCATGATTTTATCTTGATACATATCATTGAGAATAGCTATTCTTTTTTTGATAGTACTCATTCCTTTCGATTTTTGTTTCAACTGATTCTTAGTTTTCATTTCCATCGATTGTTGTCTTCCTACACCATCATCTTCAATCAAAATTTGAATCGCATCTGAATCTTTATAAGTCATTGAAATATTCAAATTTCCTTTTTCTTTTTTATATCGAAGTCCATGCCAAATCGCATTTTCTATATACGGTTGTAACAGCATTGGCGGAATCGAATATTCATCTAACGGTATGTTTTTATCTATATGGATACTGTAATCGAACTTATCTTTAAATCGATTGTGCTCCAACTTTACATACAACTCTAACAATTCTATTTCTTTGGTAAGCGGAATGAAATCTTCATCTGAATTTTCTAAAACCGCACGCATCAACACCGAAAATTCTGACAAATATCGGTTAGCACTTCTCTCATCACTTACTGCAATAAAACTGTTTACTGAATTCAATGCATTGAAAATAAAATGCGGATTCATTTGCGAACGCATCGATTTTAATGCCAATAAGTTATTGGCTAATCTTTGCTGTTTGTTAATTCTAAACATAAAATACACCAACAAAATCATTAGTAAAAAACCAGCTACTAACGAGTAAATAACCCATTGTTGACGTTTGTTACTCTCTTGAATTAACTGCTGATCTTTATACGCTAAACTAATTTTACTCTCGCTTAATTCTTTATCCTTTTCTAAACTTGCTATTCTATTTTGGTTGTCTAAAATCCGTTTACTAAAGCGTTTTACTTGTTGAATTTCCTGTTCTTTTCGTGAGTATAATGTATCAACTAACGTTACGTAATCTTGGTAAGTTTTTAATGCTTTTGTATAATCTCCAACAGTTTCATATACTTCAGACAATCGTTTTGTTGCGTCTTTCTGAATGATTAAATCCTCATTTTTATCGGCATCTGCAATACTCTTTTTTAAATACGGAATGGCTTCTTTATACGCTGCTTTTTGCATGTAAGCATTTCCAATTTTATAATTGATTTTTTGCGAAGTAATCGAATCAACTAAAGACTCACTGTTTTCAGCTTCAACAGGTATATCTTCTGCTTCTTTCAAGCTTTCTTTTCTAAGCTGAATTTCCTCATCATAACGTTGAGATTGGTTATAAAAATCAGCTACTTTTTGCTGTTCTTTTAACGAGCGTTTCTTATTCTCTTCGGATGCTAACCTTAAAGAATTTTGATAATATCCGTCTGCTTCTTGAATATTTCCTTGTGCTGCATATACTTCAGCTAGCTTAGAATTTAAATCGGTTATTTTTGGGGTAATTAAATTAGTTTTGGCTATTTCTAAGGCTTTTTGATAATTGCTTTTAGCTTCATCAAAGTTTTCTTGAACCATATACACATCTCCCAAACCTTGAAATGCTGTTAATTGCTGATAATTATTCAACTTTCCCTTTAATGTAGTTTTATAATTTTGTTCACTATCACTATAATTTTTAACTAAATAAGCAGTTTTAGCTAATTGTAACCGAACAGCTGGATTATTAACTTGTAGTAAAGATGTTTGATAATTCTCTATAGCCAAATCGTACTGATTCCAGTAAAAATATACATCTGCTAATTCCTTATAAGTGGTTGCTAACCTATTCCTCGATAAATCATCTAGTAACATTTTTTCTATAAAGGATAAACTTTTATCGATATCTTTCTTTTTGTAAAATCGAACAGAATCTAAATATTGAGGATATAAACTAACTCGTTTTCCGGAACTATAAGGACTTAACTTTGATTTTTTATTTGGCTCAAAACCTTCTACCTGTACTTTTATATCTTCATCATCTTTGATTGTATAAAAGATCGTTTCAAAACCTGAATGCGATACTACCAACTGATCTCCTGCTTTTGCTTTTACAGTATAATTCCCTTTGATGTCTGAATAGTAAAACACACGTCCGTTAACTTCAACTCTCGCATCTTTAATCGGTTGATGAGTTTCACTATTAACCACCTGAACTTTTACTGAAAACTCACTAGCTACATTTTTCTCTATTTGAGAAAAAACAGTAGAAAAACTCAATAAAAAGATTACACATATTATGTAGTATACTTTATTCATACTTTATTTCTTACTGTAAACATACTCACAAAAAGCCATACAAAAAAACGTGTTTCATTTCTAAACACTCTAAAAAACAAGCAAAAAACTCGGTTTACTCATTTAGGCAACTACTTTACTAAACTAAACTGACAGTTTACTCATTCTCGATTTTTTAAGAAAAAAGTTGGAAGTAGTTTTGAATAGAAATTGACCACAATCAAACTTTTAATCCAATAAATAATTAAAAACAAAAAATTATGAAAACGCAGGCTTTAAAAACATTTTTTATTTGTGCACTATTAGTAACTACAAGTACTTATGCAAATGGGTTCCTCTCTAAAAAACCAATTAAAAAGCAAACTGTAAAAGTAGCTTTACTACTAGACACTAGTAATAGTATGGATGGACTCATTAACCAAGCAAAGGCTCAATTATGGGAAATCGTAAATGAATTATCTTATGCCAAATGCAACGGTAGTACTCCTAATTTGGAGATTGCTCTTTACGAATATGGAAACTCTAATTTATCATCTAAAGAAGGCTACATCCGTCAGGTTTTACAATTTACAAGCGACTTAGATGAAATTTCTGAAAACTTATTTTCTTTAAATACAAATGGAGGTAGTGAGTACTGCGGACAAGTAATTCAAACGTCGTTAGAGGAATTGGATTGGGGGTCGAATAAACGTGATTTAAAAATGATTTTCATTGCCGGAAATGAACCTTTTACTCAAGGAAAAGTAAACTATAAAGATGCTATTACCGATGCCAAAGAAAAAGATATTATCGTTAACACGATATTCTGTGGCGATTACAACCAAGGTGTTTCTGGAATGTGGCGAGATGGAGCGATGTATGGCGGTGGTGATTATATGACCATCAACCAAAACAAACACATAGTACATATTGTAACACCATACGACAACGACATTATCATCTTAAACAAACGATTAAACAACACCTATATTCACTACGGAACATATGGATCTTCAAAATACAGTAATCAAGCAAAACAAGATATGAATGCTGAAAGCTTAGATGAAGCTGTGGCAGTAAAACGCGCTGTTACCAAAAGTTCTAATTTATATAAAAATGCTGAATGGGATTTGGTAGATGCTTCGGAAGAAAAAGAGATTGATTTTTCTAAAATTAAAAAGGAACAACTTCCTAAACAACTACAAAATAAATCGGCTAAAGAGATCAAAACCTATGTAGATAAGAAACGTAAAGAGCGTTCTGAAATTCAACAGAAAATTCAAGAATTAAATAAAAAGAGAAAAGCTTATGTAGCCAAAAAACAACAAGAAAACACTAAGAAAAATGAACTTGAAAGTGTAATGATTAAAGCTATTAAAAAACAAGCAGAAAAGAAAAATTACTCTTGGTAATTTGATTGGGGATTTAGTTTGATTGAAGCGGGGTTTTACTCCGCTTTTTTATGTCGTCATTGCTACCTACGAGAGAAATCGCAAGGTTCAGCGAAGCTAAATCTAATTCAAAGAAATAGAATTAAAAACCTCAGATTTCTCACTTTTGTTTCACTTCAGTTCGAAATGACATTTCGTTTATTTCACTAGTAAATCTTGACCTATACTAATATTATTACTACTCAAACCATTTACTTCTTTCAATCTTCTTACTGAAATGTTATATCTCCTTGCTATTGAGTATAGCGTATCTCCCTTTTGTACCTTATAAGACTTAGCTGCGATGGTTTTTGTTTTTGACACTAAAGAACCTTGAGGTTTTACTCTATCATACTGAGTTAAATTATATTTATTAATGATAGCAATCAACTTTTGAGGATATTTTCTATCCGTTGCATACCCCGCTCTTTTCAATCCATATGCCCAACCTTTATAATCGGTGTGTCTTAGCCTAAACAAACTTGCATATCGCTTACGAGTTAATAAAAACTGTGAATGATCTTCGTACGATGTTTCTGGATACTTATATTTTCTAAAACACTCTCCTTTTTCATCATCATCATGAGTTACACTATGCCCTTCCCATCCTCTATGACACTTAATTCCGAAGTGATTGTTAGAACGAAGCGCTAACTGACTTCTTCCACTACCCGACTCTAACACTCCTTGTGCTAATGTAATACTTGCAGGAATGCCGTGTTCGTGCATTTTCTTAACCGCAATCAGTGCAAACTTTTGAATATAGGTTTCGGTATGATTTGTAGTTGTTGTTACTGGTCGTTTTATCTGTTCTAATTGAGGTAACTCTGGAGCTTTTTCTTCCTTTGTTTCTAATACGACTTCTCTCTTAGGTGTAGATTTTACCACATTTTTACCTGAACCACAACTTGTCAACAACACAGCACATGCTGCTAAAAAAACTACTCTTATCTTCATTAAACCTTGATTAACTCTTGATTTTTATTCTTTAATTTTTGATTTACTCCGTCAATTCCTTGCAAACCACCTGTATGAATCGCTAAAATTTTACTGTTTACAGGAAACACATCTTTCGAAACCAAATCTATAATTCCGTATAATAACTTTCCTGTATAAATTGGATCTAACGAAATATTCGTTTGCTCTTTAAATTCATTTATAAAACGAATCAATTCCGGAGTATATTTTCCGTAACCTCCAAAATGATAGTCGGTTTGCAAACTCCAATTTTCATTTTCTTTTACATAAGGTTTAATTTCATCTACTAAAAAATCACCTTTTAGTGCAGGGAAACCAATTACTTTCTGGTGTTCTTTTGCTGAATTTATCAATCCAGAAATGGTTCCTCCAGTACCAACTGCACAACAAATATAATCGAATTTTTCATCTTCATTTGTTAAAATCTCCTCACAACCTTGTACCGCTAATGCATTGGTTCCTCCTTCTGGAACCAAGTAAAAATCACCAAATTCCTTTTTTAATTGGTTGATAAATTCTTCGGAAGTTTTATTTCGGTAGGCTTCTCTAGAAACAAATTGGAACTGCATACCATTATCGAACGCATTTTTTAAAGTTTTGTTTTGAGAAAGTGTCTTCATCAAATCCTTTCCTAATTCATCACCTCGAATGACTCCTATAGTTTTGAATCCTGCTATCTTACCTGCTGCTGCAGTAGCTGCAATATGATTTGAAAAAGCACCTCCGAAAGTCAACAGCGTTTCTTTTCCTTGTCGTTTTGCTTCTTCAATATTATACTTCAGCTTTCTGAATTTATTCCCTGAAACAAATGGATGAATAGTATCTTCTCTTTTTACAAAAAGCTCAATTCCTTTGGTTACTAAAACAGGCAATTGAATTTGCTGATTTATGGGAGTAGGTATGTTGAGTTGAAAAAGCATTCAAAAAAATTAACATCACAAAAATACAGGTTTAATCTATTTCTAGCTTATATCCTACTCCATGAATATTGGTAATTTTTATAGACCTGTCATCTTTTAACTTTTTACGAAGTTTTGATATATAAGTATCTAAACTTCTTCCTACCACAACGCCATTTTCTTCCCAAACCTTTTTCATCAATTCCTCTCTTTTTATAACTTCGTTGGGTCTGTCAATAAAAATCGTTAACAACTCACACTCCTTTTTAGATAACGGAATCTCTTCCGCTTCTTTAATCAACTTATTTTGTTCAGGATAAAACTTAAAACTTCCTAAAGTTAGCGAATTGTTCGAGCCAGTATCAATTACTGTTTTTCTTTTCTTTGTTTGATAAACACCAAAACCTAGAACAGAAATTAAGAATAAGAATCCGTAGAAAAAATATTGATTACTATTTTCCTTTTTAAGAAATTGGACTTCTATAAAATAGCAATTGGTAGGCAACACTCTTCCTTTACAAGGTACAATCGCATTTTCTTCGCTCTGCATCATTTCGTAGCTATAAGCTACTTCATCATTCAAACATTCTTTGACTTCAATACGGTAGTTAGAAGGCAATTCTGATTGAGAGAAACTTCTTTTTACTATCGACACCAAACTATCAGGTGATACTTGTAAATTACTTTGAAAAGTTAACTCGTATTTACGTTTGCTTAGTTCTTTTATAGGCAATACCAATGAGGTAGAATCTTGATTAGTTAACAACAATTGATGCCCTACATTTCGAAGTGAAACTTTTACTTTTTCAGAAAACTCATTAGCTTTTTTACAAGAAATAAGTTGTACTAAAATTAAAATTATACCTATATAAAAAATGGTTCTTTTACTCATACAACTTACAAATAACACACTTTTTATCTTCTTTTTAAGGGAATTGACATTTCTTTTACACTTTTTTGACAATTCTAAGATTCATATTCTCATACAGTAAAACATAAAAACAAACTGTATATATTTGCTTTCATCAACTAACAATTTTAAACATCATAATTAATGAAAGCTTATAACAAAATTAAATTTTTAGTATTTTTCTTATTGACAAGTCTATTAAGTTTAGGAATCGAATCTACACATGCCCAAAACTCAGAAGGAACTCTTATGGTAGATTTAAAACCTTTTGTTTCTGACATCAAATTAAAGAAAAAAGTACTTAAACAACTTGAAAGTGGAGCTTTAGAATGGGGGGTATCTGGAAACCAATTTGTAACAACCTTAACCAATAAACGTTTTATAAATTTTGATATTCCTTACATGACCAGATACGGAACATCTAAAGAAATTAAATTAAAACCTGGTAAGTACACTATTACTTGTGTTGGTTTTAAATATAAGGGGGGATTAAGTATTCAAAAAGTACTAAAAAAAGCTGCCTTTTTTAATATTGATGAACTAACTTTTGAAGTTATCGAAGGAAAAACTACAACACTAGAAATTTTGCCAAAAATTGAAAAGAATAGTTCTCTTGTTATGAAAGTATTTTCCCCAGATTTATTTGTAACAGTTACAGAGGATAATGAAGTTAAGGCTGAACAAAAATTAATAAGTATCAGACATGAAAACTCTATTAATTGGGAAGACTACAACGGACCTCTAAAATTTGAAAAAGAAGTTGAATAAACTAAAATAATTTTTTTAAAAGGCTGTTAGTAATTTACTAACAGCCTTTTAATTTTATAATTTTCACACTCCTTATAACGTAGAGTTAAACATTGTAGTTAGCTTACTCTTACTAAAACAATACCTCTCGTCATTACGAAAGAGGAACGACTGAAGTAATCTGTTTATCTCAAACTATAAATACAAAGATTGCTTCGTTACCACTCGCAATGACGCCTTTCGTCATTCCGCCCAACAGAAAAAACACTTACTGTCATTTCGAACCGAGTGGCAACGAGTGTGAGAAATCTCATTAATGGATGTAATCTAAACCTTTAGATTTCTCAATCGCTCATAAAATCGCTTATTCGAAATGACAAACAAAAACATCATTACAAAGGAGGAAAGACCGAAGTAATCTGTTTATTTTGACTATAAACACAAAGATTGCTTCGTTACCACTCGCAATGACACTCCTCGTCATTCCGACTAGAAGGAGGACATTACATTTCCTTTAAAAACTAGCTACCTGTTCTTCTACTTGCTCCCATTCTTCCATTAACTTGTCAACCTTTGCTTTTTTAGCTTTGTAGTTTTCAAAAAAGTTAGGGCGTGCAGAAATTTCGTCATAATTCTGAGCTAATTCTAAATCTATTTTTTCAATTTCAGCTTCTAAATCCGCTATTTGGTTTTCAATTTTATTGAGCTTATTTTTTAGCTTTTTTAGTTCTTTTTCTTGCTCTCTCGATAATTGATACGCTTCTTTTTTAGACGTATCTTTTTCTTCCTTTACTACGGTTCTTTTTTCAGCATCACGCAAACTTTCCATTTTGTGCTGCTCTAAGAAATAATCGATATCTCCTAAATATTCTTTTATTACTCGGTCTTTAAACCCGTATACAGTAGTCGTTAATCCTTGTAAGAAATCACGGTCGTGAGATACTACAATTAAAGTTCCGTCAAAGTTTTGCAGAGCTTTCTTTAATACATTTTTAGAGGCTATATCTAAGTGGTTGGTAGGCTCATCCATTATTAACACATTAAAAGGTGATAATAATAGTTTACATAACGCTAAACGGTTTCGTTCCCCTCCTGATAGTACTTTTGCTTTTTTATCTACCGCTTCTCCACCAAACAAAAACGAACCTAACATGTCTCGCACACGCATCCTATTACTATCAGTAGCAGCATCTTCCATAATCTCTAGCACTGTTTTTTCTGGTGGTAATTCTTCCGACTGATTTTGAGCAAAATACCCTATCTCTACATTGTGTCCGAGTTTTAAGCTTCCTTCAAACGGAATTTCCCCCACGATCATCTTCGCTAAAGTAGATTTACCTTGTCCATTTTGTCCTACAAAAGCAATTCTGCTATTGCGTTCAATGAGTAAATCAACATCTTTCAACACATCTTTATCTCCGTAACTCTTGGTTAAGTTTTCTGCTTCTACAATAATTTTACCTGGTTCTTTTGAAATTTCAAAACGAACATTCATTACTGCGTTATCATCTTGATCTACTTCAATGCGCTCTACTTTTTCTAATTTTTTAATCAGCGATTGGGCCATAGTAGCTTTACTCGCTTTCGCACGGAACTTCTCTATCAGCTTTTCTGTATGTTCAATTTCTTTTTGCTGATTTTTCTGTGTTTGTAACTGTTTTTCTTTAATCTCTGCTCGCAGTTTCAGAAATTCTGAATACGGTTTTTTATAATCATAAATCTGCCCTAAAGAAATTTCTATGGTACGATTAGTTACATTATCTAAAAACATCTTATCGTGCGATACCAATACAATAGCGCCTGCATAACTTTTTAAAAAATTTTCTAACCAAATAATAGACTCAATATCTAAGTGGTTGGTAGGCTCATCTAGTAATAAAATATCATTATTCTGAAGAAGGAGCTTTGCGAGTTCGATACGCATACGCCAACCTCCAGAAAAAGTATCTGTTAACTTATCAAAATCTTCTCGTTGAAACCCTAAACCTTGTAAAATCTTTTCAGTTTCTCCTTGATAGTTATATCCTCCTAACAATTCGTAACGCTCAGTCTTCTCATTCAAATCTACCATTAATTGATGGTAGGCTTCACTTTCATAATCGGTTCTTTCAGCTAATTGTAGATTGATTTCGTCTAACTCGAACTCAATTTCTTTAATTTCGGTAAATGCTTGGTACGCTTCTTCTAAAATAGTTCTTCCTTGTTCAAAATCGATATCTTGACGTAAAAAGCCGATACGCACATCTTTATCAAAAGCCAAAGTACCACCGCTACTTTCTATGTCTTTAGCTAACACTTTTAATAAGGTAGATTTTCCTGCTCCATTTTTTCCAATCAATCCAATTCTGTCTCCTTTTATTAATTTAAAAGTGATACCAGAAAACAAATCTGTTCCCATAAAAGAAACCGATAAATTATGTACGTTTAACATAAATTTTTTTATGATTTACTGAGCTTTTATAACTATTGTTACAAAATACTGTTTTATTTTTGTTGAAATTTGTGCAAACTTACAAAAAGCAAATAGTTAATCGTATTAATCCCCATAAGATATGTTCGGAAAAGGAAGTAAATTATACAGTATTTTCAATAGTAAATGTCCACGTTGCCATGAAGGTGACTTTTTTAAATATAAACTCAATTTCAATCCAAAAAAAGTGACCGAATTACACGAAAATTGCCCGAAATGCAATTTGAAGTATATGATGGAACCTTCATTTTTCTTTGGTGCGATGTATGTTAACTATGCTATTGCTGTAGCTCTTTTTGTAGCTGTTTTTATTATTGCTAAAATGTTTATTGGCTTATCTATACTACAAAGTTTTATAGCAATAATAGTAGTCTCATTACTTTTTACTCCGATAACACTACGTCTTTCAAGAATAATTTGGATTAACTTTTTTGTGAGTTATAATAAAGATGCTGAAAAATTACAAGCTGAAAAGTAGTTTATAAAATATAATTATTTCAAAACAAAATAGCTTCCTATAATTAGGAAGCTATTTTTGTATATAACATACATGTATTTTCACATTCGTATCATCCAAATCTTTTAATATCAATCTCACTGTCTAATTTTTCGCCTTTTTCAAGGTAATTAAACAAGTTTTTAGCAACTGTTGGCGCTACCATAACACCCCGAGTTCCTAAACCGTTTAAAACAGCTAATTGGGTGTATTTTGGATGAACTCCTACCAAAGGCCTTCTGTCTTTTACTGTAGGTCTTATTCCTGCAGATTGCTCTATTACGGTATATGGAACGGAAATTATTTTTTGTAGTTTTTCTTCTAACTCTTTTCTTCCTTCTTCTGTAGGAATAGAAGTTTTGTCTGTCCAATTAAAAGTTGCCCCTACTTTGTAATTATCATTTCCTAAAGGCATTACAAAAACACTTCCTTTTAATAAAAAATCTATTTGTAATTCAGGAGCATGGATTGTTATCGTTTCTCCTTTTGTTCCATTCAAAGGTAAATAATTAAAAAATGGATTCTTTTTTAACCCAAAACCTTCACTAAACACCACTCGCTTTCCCGTAATATTGTTATACTGAACTGTGTTATCTTCAAAAGTTAATTTTTCATAATCAAAAGCTTCTTCAATAAGATTTCCAAGTGATTTTATATATTCTTTATAAGCGGTAACTAACAAAGGCGTATCTATTCTCCCTGTTCCTTTTAACTCTCCAAAGCCAAAATCTCCAATAACTCCTTTTATTTTTTCTTTTTGAACCTTAGGATTCATATAATGACTTAACATTGGTTTATCGGATGCTATGAACCAATTATTTTCATCACCTACACTTGTAAACACCTTTTTGGTAATAAAACTATACTCTAAAGTTAAATTTAACTTCTCTTCTAATTGTTTGTAAAAAGGAAGCGCCTTTTGTAATTGCTCGTGTCCATTCCAAACTGGAGTAAAACGCTTTAAAATTACAGGATTATACACTCCACCAGCAACTACTGAAGAAACTTGTGAACTGTTTTCAAAAACCACAAAACTTTTGTTGTTTTCTATTAACTGTTCTGCAAAAGCAATGCCTGATAAGCCTAAACCAACTATGATATAATCTACCTTTTTATTCATATTTCAAAAGTACTATTTATACAATAAAAAAGAGCTTGCATTGCAAGCTCTTTTTTATTGTATTGAAAAGGGAATTTAGTAATTCCACATATCCATTTCTTTATTACGAATACCTTCTTTAATTCTGTTAGCTTCTAATAATTGGAATAAAGAGTTTCCTCGAATATAATCTGAGATAGCTCTATCTCCGTAAATATTCTCTTCTTTAAGAATTGTTGAATTAAAACGTCTCGCATTTAACAAGTTATCGTATGAAAGAGGTTGCGCAGAATTTTCTGGATTAAACACCTTAGACTTATGTAAGGTTTCACGTGCATCTGGGAAATATACCCAAAACAACTCATATACATTCTCTTTATCATCAATCTCTTCAACTCCCATCACTTGTACATCAGGTCCCATTGGAGCTAAAGCTAATAAACGATATTTTAATTCACCCTGACGCTTATCAAAATACCACAGTCCTTTTAAAAGATAACCTTTAATATCAGCTGATTGCACAGAATAAGGATCAATGTAGTCTCCATTTTGACGCTCATTATAGGTCATCATCTTAACTTCATCCATTCCTATTTTAGTGGTGAAATAAGAATCGTTGTATACTTCTTTAATTTCTCCATTTTTAATACCTGCTAATAAGGTATCAAATAAAGAACGTCTTGTTAATCCAGCATTCGTGGTATCAATTGGGAAATAATAAGGAAGATTTATTTTTTGATTTAAATCTACATATTCCCACACCACTTTAGACCATAACACATCTCTATCGCTAATATAACCGTAAGGAAGTGGTTTGTCATCTTCTAAAGCTATTTGAGCTTCAGATTTAAATCCAATTTCATCTACCTTTTTAGCATTTAAAAGGTTAGCTTGTGCACTTGCATAACTCGTTGTCGCAAATGCGAATAAAACCATATAAAAACGCTTCCAATTCATACTTTCTTGTTTTTACTTATTAATTTGTAATTTCTACACTAACAGGTAATACTCTTTTAATCCTATAGTTAGATCCAGAAACTGATGCTTTAATATCAAAAATAGTAATTACATCATTTCTTCTTGCTTTAGTAATAGCTGCTTTAGCTCTTGCATTTAAAATTGTTCCATTAACTGGAATAGCTACTTGCCCTGGTACTTTAATTTTAAAGCTAGATACATTTAATTTTAAATCGAATAAGAAATCTGGTAAACCAGCAGCTACACTTATTCTTCCTAAACTGGCCTTAGGCATTTTTACAGTACCATACTGACCTCTTACCATACCAACTGCTGGTGGTATGTCTTTAATTCTAAATTTCTTAACAGAACGAATACCTTTTGAAGCTCCAGTTGGAGTACCAGTAACAACAATGTTTACTTCACTTCCTTTACCTGGGTTCATTACATATTTATCTCCTTTAACTCTTCTTAAACCAGGTGCTTTCGCTGATATTTTGTTTCCAGGAACACCAGGAATCGAAATAGTCATTGGGTTAGATAAACCACGGTATACAACATTCATTTTATCTGCAGCTACTAATGCTTCATTAGGTCTAGGAATTACAGCATACGCTCCTTTAATATCTATTTTAACAATAGAATCTCCTTCTTTAAATTGGAACTCTCCTTGTAATTCTTTATCTCCTACATTACCTGCTGGTCCGTCTAAAATAACTTGTCCTGCTTGGATTTTCTCTTTGTCAATTTCTTCTCCATTAACAATTACTTTCTCTGCAGTTAAGTTTGGATCTTTCTTACCTAAAACGATTTTTCCTGATAAGTTTTCTCCTGGGTAGTATGCGCTCTTGTCGAAAACAACCATCGCTTCATACTTTGTCATAGAAACTGCACTTTGTAGCTCTCCTTGTAATAAAGCAGACAATGCATCAGACTCAGTCGCTTTAATATCTGCTTGAATCTGTGTGAACTTAGTTAAAGAAGCAATTAAAGGGAATCCTTCATAATGATACTTTAACCAATCTACTTTTCTTCCGTCTTTATTAGTAACCTTTTCGGTACTGAAACGTGTTTTTATTACATCTGCAACTTCAGTTCCTTCTAAAAGAGAAACAGCTTCTGTTCTAAATCCATCAATTTTAGAAACAAATTCTTTTCCTGCAGGTGTAATTTTCCCTCCTTTAAAGAATAACTCATCTAAAAATTTAGACTTATCCATTGTTTCATATGCCTGTGGATCTTTTACACCACCAGTCATTTGCGACTTTAAATCTCCTATATAAGCATATAACTCATCAGCTGCTACTTTTAATTTGTCGGTTTTTTCTTTTGCTTCACCGTACTGCTTAGCTTGTTCAAGTGCTTTTTGTTTTAACGTTTCGTAAGCACCTTTATTTTTTTCAGTTGCTTTTACGTTTGCTTCAGTTAATTTTTCATTCATTAATCCGAAGGCAGATAATACCTCTTTACTCATATTCATTGCTAACATTGCAATAAATACTAAGTACATCAGGTTAATCATCTTCTGCCTTGGTGATAGTTTTCCTCCTGCCATATTAATCAGTTTATTATGTTAATAATTAGATAAACTAATTAATTAGTTTTTGTTAGACATTGCAGATAACATTCCACCATATACTCCATTTAACGAAGATAAGTTTGTTGCTAAAGACTGCATTTGCTCTTGTAAACGTTGAGAATTTTCTACCATTGCAGAGTTTAAATCAGCTTGCTTACTAGCATTTTCAACTTGTGTTTGATATAAGCTATTTAAAGACTCCATTTGAGCTGCTGCTCTAGACATTTGCTCATTATAACTGTTTGTTGCAGAAATTGATTGAGATGCAGATGCTAAAGGCTCTACTGCTCCTTGGAAATTTTTAATACTATCTCCTAAACGAGATACTAACTGTGCATCTAACTTAGCTTCACTTAAAATATTATCTAATTTTTGAGACAACAAGCTTTGAGCTTCTGCTGGTGATGCTTCTCCATTCTTTCCTATTGATTGTCCATCTGCTAACTCTGGGTAAACTTTTGTCCAATCTAAATCGTCTTCAACCGCTTCGAAAGCAGATAATGCGAATACAATTGCTTCAGTAATCATACCTATAATTAACATTTCATTACCAAATGGCCAGTGTAATATTTTGAATAAGGCTCCAAGGATAACCACCGAAGCTCCTAAACCATAAGCCATGTTAAATAATTTCTTAGTTGATTTTGATTGTGCCATAATTTTTAATTTTTGGGGATTAATATTTATTCTTGTTTATACTCTAAATTTTAGTTGCTTTTATTTACACCTAAGTAATCTTGCACGGTTCTAAACCCGATGTAACTTCTAGCAGTATCAGCATACTCCCAGTCACGTGAACTTACTTCTAAGAAATACGCTACATCTTTCCAAGATCCACCACGGATAATCTTTCTTCTATTCTCTTTGATCTCAACATTTGGGTTCATTGTAGATCCCATGTAATAAGACATTTGGTTATATGCTGTATTAGTCCATTCAGATACATTTCCTGCCATGTTAAACAATCCGTATTCATTTGGATTATAAGACATTGCTTCTACTGTATATAAAGCTCCATCAGCAGCATAATCTCCACGTACTGGTTTAAAGTTTGCTAAGAAACAACCTCTATCACTAGTGGTACTAGGTCCACCCCAAGGATATTTTCCATAATCTAATCCACCACGAGCTGCATATTCCCATTCTGCTTCAGTAGGTAATCTAAATGCAGGTACTAAACCTAATTTCTTTCTTGAACGTTGGTAATTATTTTTTGTTTGAGTTCTCCAGTGACAGAAAGCTTTTGCTTGATTCCAAGTTACACCCACTACTGGATAATTCTCATACGCTTTATGCCCGAAATATTCTTGGTGCATTGGATCATTATAAGAATAGTTAAAGTCTTTAATCCAAACTGTAGTATCTGGATACACATTAATTACTTCATCTTTCAAGAAATCTTTTCTATTCTTTCCTGTTCTTGCCGCAGCTTCATTATCAAACCAATAATACCTATAATTTAACAACTTAGTATTAAACGTTCTAATTCCGTTTAAGGCTTCATCTTTCTTGATATATAGAGAATCCATAACTTCTACATAATCTGCATCAGGATATTCTTGAGAGTTCCAAACTAGTTCTTCTTCCCAATTTAATGGCTTTAAAGAATCTAATCCTTCTCCTAATTCGTAGTAATTTTCACGCATATACTTTTCATATGGCGTTTCATTTACTGTATCTTTTGAAGCAAATGCATATAATTGAATTCCTTCTGCATTTTTACCTGTGCTTGCTACATCACTACCTCCCATAGAAGCAAACTCTGCTTGATACGCTAACTTAGTTCTAGTTACCGAGTCTCTTACCCAAAACACAAATGCCTTGTATTCACTGTTTGTTATTTCTGTTTCATCCATATAAAATGGCTGAACAGTAACCGTTTTTGTTGGTGCATTCATAGCCCCTAAAGGATCCTCATCTTGTTTACCCATTGTAAATGATCCTCCTGGTATTTTAGCCATTCCGTATGGTTTTTCAGCAAACCATTTTCTTTTAGATTTTGCTCCAACCAACTCTCCTCTATCTCCACTTGACCCACAAGAGTAGATAACAGACACTAACAATACAAATGCTACTATTTTTTTCATACTATATCTTTCTTATAAAAGAGGCGTAAACCTATTATTTTTTTTATTAAAAAACAATCACGAACTATTATTTTTAAGCGCTTATAGATAACTCTCTACTAAACAAGCTTTTGCAAAGCCTTATACCATCTTTCAGGTGTTTTTTGTTGTAACGCTTGCTCATAATCTCGATAGTTACAAGGTATTAACGCATGTCTTTTGTGTTTATTATTTGATATTAAATTTATTTCCATCCACCAACGACCACTTTTATCACTTTTATAAAAGTTTATTGGGTCATCATCGTTTAAAAGTACCGTGAATTTTTGGTAATTTTCTTTAGTTACAAATGGGTAGTCTTTTGCCCTAGAATTAACTCCTTCGATAAAGTACCAAATCATTTGAGCTATTAAGTTTGCCGTTTGGCAATTTGAATCGAGTTTACTATTGTACTCATATACTCCAAACGAAGTAACTTTATCGCTAATTCCTGCATAGCGTGCTATTGCACAAATTTCTTCTCCGTAAAAACCATTGGGCGAAGCATTTTTATTGGCTGGAGCTTCACTTTGACGAATACTACCTACATCAACACTTACTACATCTGCATCACGCATTATTGGCTCGACCAACGTAACATCTTTTACTTCGCCTAACCTGTAAGCATCAAAATACAATTTATCTAACAAATCTATTTCCTCTTGAGAGTTGAAATATGTTTGATAACCTATATTACTAAAATTAAATAAATTATTTGGCTCCTCCATTACAATCCTACTCACATAGGATTTTGAAGTTAACTCTTCTTCTAACGTTCCTAAATCGAATCGACTATCTACAGTTACTAAGTTAACTGTTTGCTCTAAATTATCGTAAGCTCTATAATTAGCATAGGTAATATCTTGCCCACCGCCTATTATAATAGGAAGGATGTTTTTTTTCAGTAAAAACTCTACAGATGATTTAACTGCGAAATAAGTATCTTCTAAAGTACTCCCTTTCTCAATATTTCCTAAATCGGCAATTTTAACATGCCAATTCCCTGGAAATAATTGATATAAATGTTTACGAATTTCGTGCAATTCTTTTCCACAACCATGATTATCTACAGCTCCTCTATCGTCTTTAACTCCTAAGATAGCTATAGAAATCTCTGCTAAATCTGGAAAACCATTTTGAACAGTATGAAGCTGAACTCTCTTACCTAACACAGAAGAAGGCTGTAATATTGCATGAGCAATTACAGATTCTTCAATAGGGGTAAAGAAGTCAATATTCATCATTTGGGGAATTTAGGGGTCGCAATATACTAAACTATTTTTTTTCTGAAAGCCTCTTTATTTTTTTTTAGTTGCTTTCTTTTTAACTGCTTTCTTTTTAGGTGTTTTAGCTTCAATTAACTTAACAGCTTCTTCTTGCGTTAGCTTTTCTATTTCTGTAGTTTTTGGGAGTTCTACTTTAATTTTTCCTTTAATTACATTGAAACGTCCCCAACGTGCTTTCTCCACTCGAATGCCTACTTCTTCAAAATTATGAATTAGTTTTTCTCGTTCCTTTTTCTTTTTATCTTCTATTAATTCTTCTAAATCTGCCTGACTTAGATTATCAAAATCGTATTTTTTATTTACGTTAATAAAAATAGAATTCCATTTAATAAAAGGCCCAAAACGACCAACTCCTTTCTGAATTGGCATTCCTTCATATTCACCTATAGGCGCATCTGCTTTACGCTTGGCTTCAATTAACTCAATAGCTCTATCCATATCAACTGACATAGGATTCTCATCCTTATCTAAAGACACATACTTCCCATCAAACTTAATATAAGGTCCAAAACGTCCGTTAGCTACTTCTACCTCACCTCCTTCATACTTACCCAATACTTTTGGCAATTTAAACAAATCCATTGCTTCTTCATAAGTAATAGAATTCATGGTTTGCTCACCTTGTAAACTTGCAAAACGAGGTTTTTCCTCATCCGTAGCCTCCCCTATTTGAACCATCGCTCCGTAACGTCCTAAACGTACATATACATTTTTTCCACTTTCAGGATCCACTCCTAACAAACGTTCTCCTTTTGCTCTCTCTGCATTAGCAGCTACATCTTCAACAACTACATGAAAGTTTTTGTAAAAATCTTTAATCATTGCCGTCCAGTCTTCTTTTCCTTCAGCAATATCATCAAACTCATTCTCTACTTTAGCAGTAAAACCGTAATCTAAAATTGTTTCGAAATTAGCTACTAAGAAATCATTTACAATATTTCCTATATCAGTAGGAACTAACTTTCCTTTATCTGAACCTACTCGCTCTGTTAACATTTGTTCAGAGACTGTTTGATTGGCTAAACTTAGTTGCGTATAGTTTCTTTCTTTTCCTTCAACAGTTCCTTTTTCTACATACTCTCTTCTTTGAATCGTCGAAATTGTTGGTGCATAAGTAGAAGGACGTCCAATACCTAACTCTTCTAATTGCTTTACCAAAGCAGCTTCCGTATATCTTGCAGGCGGACGTGTGTATCGTTCTGTTGCAGTAATTAACTCATTTATTAACGATTCATTTATTTTCATTTTTGGCAACATTCCTGCTTGCTCTTCATCTTCATTATCTGTTCCTTCTAAATAAACCTTTAAGAAACCTTCAAAAGTAATCACCTCTCCGTTTGCCGTAAATTGTTTTTTATTCTTTGTATTATCAATCTTCACGACTGTACGCTCTAATTGCGCTTCACTCATTTGTGAAGCTAGGGTACGTTTCCAAATCAAACTATATAATCTATTTTGGTCATAATCTACAGAAACCTCATTACGTTTCATATCTGTAGGGCGAATGGCTTCGTGCGCCTCTTGTGCTCCTTTAGTTTTGTTTGAAAAATTACGAGGCTTACTATATTCTGCTCCGTAAGAAGCAGTAATTTCTTCTTGCGCTGCATTTTTAGCGTCATCAGATAGGTTAACACTATCGGTTCTCATATAAGTTATCAATCCCGCTTCATACAAACGCTGCGCTACCATCATTGTCTTAGCTACAGGAAAGCCTAACTTTCTTGACGCCTCCTGTTGTAATGTTGATGTAGTAAATGGTGGTGCAGGTGATTTTTTAGCCGGTTTCTTTTGTAAATCAGCTACAGAAAACTCAGCATCTATACAAGAATTTAAAAAGTTTTCTGCTTCTTTTTTTGTCGAAAAATTCTTCGCTAACTTCGCTTTAAACTTTTTCCCTTCAGCATTTACAAACTCTGCATCTACTCTATAAGAAGCTTCTGTTTCAAAACTTTCTATTTCTCGCTCACGTTCAACGATTAAACGTACCGCCACCGATTGCACTCTACCTGCTGACAGCCCTGGTTTTACTTTTCTCCATAACACAGGAGACAACTCATAACCTACTATTCTATCTAACACACGTCGTGCTTGTTGTGCATCAACTAAATTATAATTGATAGTACGTGGATTTTCAATTGCTTTTAAAATCGCTTGTTTAGTAATAGAGTTAAAAACAATACGTCTTGTGTTTTCTTCTTTTAGCTTTAATTGTTCAGCTAAATGCCATGCAATAGCCTCTCCCTCACGATCCTCATCGGAAGCTAACCAGATAGTCTCTGCTTTCTTTGCTAAATCTTTTAGTTTTTTAACTACCGCTTTTTTATCGGTAGAAACTATATACTTGGGTTTAAAATCTCCTTCAACATCTACTCCTAATTCTTTAGAAGGTAAGTCTGCAATGTGACCAAAACTCGATTCAACCTGAAAATCTTTTCCTAAAAATTTCTCTATTGTTTTTGCCTTAGCAGGTGACTCAACTATTACTAAATTTTTTGCCATACGTCTTTATCTCTTATCTCTATTTACACCTTATTAATATAGGTATATTTCAATTTGCAAAAGTATATAGTTTTTTTTTAATGAATCATTTTTAGCAAAACTTTACCTTTTATTAAACAAAACTATCCATGTCAATTTGTCACAAATCACACTTTTTGGTTGTATATTTGCTCCCTATTTAGCACGATTTTAGGATTTATGGAACACGTAGAAAAAATAATTGATGAGAAAAAACAAGGAAAAGCCCTTGTTACAGATCACAAAGACGGAAACACCAAAAAACTTTTTATAGAAAGCTATGGTTGTCAAATGAATATGAATGATAGCGAAATTGTGGCGTCAATTTTAGCAGAACAAGGTTTTAACACTACTCAGAGTTTAGAAGATGCCGATTTGGTATTGGTAAACACATGCTCTATTCGTGAAAAAGCAGAGACCACTGTTCGTAACAGACTACAAAAATACAATGCTGTAAAAAAAATAAACCCAACTATGAAAGTTGGTGTATTGGGCTGTATGGCAGAACGATTAAAAGAGAAATTCTTAGAAGAAGAAAAAATCGTTGATTTAGTCGTTGGACCAGATGCTTATCGTGATTTGCCAAATCTAATTGAAGAGGTTGATGCTGGGCGCGATGCAGTGAACGTTATCTTATCAAAAGAAGAAACCTATGCAGATGTTTCTCCGGTACGCTTAAATTCAAATGGAGTTTCAGCTTTTGTGTCAATTACCCGTGGTTGTGATAATATGTGTACGTTCTGTGTAGTTCCTTTTACTCGTGGTCGTGAACGTAGTCGTGACCCTAAAAGTATTATTGAAGAAATCCGCAGCATGCAAGAAAAGAACTTCAAAGAAATCACTTTATTAGGTCAAAATGTCGATTCTTATTTATGGTATGGTGGCGGATTGAAAAAAGATTTCAAAAAGGCTTCTGAATTAGCACAGGCTTCAGCTGTAGACTTTGCTCAGTTATTAGATATGTGCGCTACTGAATTTCCTAAAATACGTTTCCGTTTTTCTACCTCAAATCCACAGGATATGACGTTAGACGTAATTCATGTAATGGCGAAACACAAAAACATTTGTAAATACATTCACTTACCTGTTCAAAGCGGAAGCAATGCTATGCTAAAAGCCATGAACCGTCAACATACTCGTGAAGAGTATATGGAGTTGGTTGATAATATTTATAAAATCATTCCTGAAATGGCGTTAAGTCAAGATATGATTGCTGGTTTCTGTGGAGAAACAGAACAAGATCATCAAGATACTTTAGATTTGATGCGTCATGTAAAATATAGTTTCGGATTTATGTTCGCATACTCTGAAAGACCAGGAACACTTGCTGCTAAAAAAATGGAAGATGATGTTCCGTTAGAAACTAAAAAACGTCGTTTACAAGAAATCATCGATTTACAACAAGAACACAGTTTATACAGAACAAAAGAGAATCTTGGTCAAATTCAAGAAGTGTTGATTGAAGGAACATCAAAGAAAAACCCTAACGAATGGAAAGGTCGTAATACACAAAACACCGTAGTTGTTTTTCCTAAGGAAAATTATAAAATGGGTGATTTTGTAAATGTTCGTATTGACGACTGTACAAGTACCACTTTAATAGGTACTCCTGTTGGGTATTCAGAAAACAATTAATTTTAGACCAAAATGAATCAAGAATAAACATATTTTATCTTAATTCTTGATTTCAAAAACCTTGATTGAAAAATAAATGGAAAACCTACAAGCTATAAAACAACGCTTTGGTATCATTGGTAATGATATACACTTAAATCGCGCTATTGAAAAAGCGATTCGTGTTGCTCCTACCGATATTTCAGTACTTGTTACTGGAGAAAGTGGTGTTGGAAAAGAAAATATCCCAAGAATTATTCATCAATTATCACACAGAAAACATGCAAAATATATTGCGGTAAACTGTGGTGCCATTCCTGAAGGAACCATTGATAGTGAATTATTCGGGCATGAAAAAGGTGCCTTTACTGGTGCCACACAAACCCGAAAAGGATATTTTGAAGTAGCAGACGGCGGAACCATTTTTTTAGACGAAGTGGGTGAATTACCATTAACAACTCAAGTACGTTTGTTACGTGTATTAGAAAATGGTGAATTTATTAAAGTAGGTTCTTCTCAAGTGCAAAAAACAAACGTTCGTATTGTAGCTGCAACTAATGTAAATATGCATGAGGCTATTTCTAAAGAAAAGTTTCGTGAAGACTTGTATTATCGTTTAAGTACTATTGAAATACCTTTACCTTCCTTAAGAGATCGCGGAGAAGACATTCATCTATTATTCAGGAAATTTGCTGCTGATTTTGCCCAAAAATACCGAATGCCTACTATTCGATTGGAGGAAAATGCAGTAAAAATATTGTTAAGCTACAACTTTCCTGGTAACATTCGTCAATTAAAAAATATAGCAGAACAAATATCAATTGTTGAAGAAGATAGATTAATTACACCTGAAAAGCTATTGCAATATTTGCCCAAAAACCGTAGTAATTTACCTGCTGTTATTGGAGGAAAATCAAGTAGTCAATCTGATTTTGCTAACGAACGAGATATTATGTATAAAATCTTGTTCGATATGCGTAACGATATTAACGACTTGAAAAAATTAACGCTCGATTTAATGCAAAGCAGTGACTCTGAGCAAGTTCAAGAAGACAACCATCGATTAATTGAACGTATTTACCAAGATCATGATTTACCTGAAGTTTCAAATGTTGAAGTAGTGCAAATTCCAAAAGTTCCGTCACCACAAAATGATTATGATTATGCCGAAACTATAGAAGAAGATGAAAGTTTATCATTGCAAGACAAAGAAATTGAAATGATACGAAAGTCTCTAGAAAAAAATAACGGAAAACGTAAACTAGCCGCTAAAGAACTAGGAATTTCTGAAAGAACCTTATACCGAAAGATTAAACAGTATGATTTATAATTCATTTGTTTATTTTTACCTTACACTCAATTCTCAATGAAAAAAATTCTATATACAATATCATTAGTTATTGGTTTAACAACAATAATAGGTTGTGGCGCTTATTCTTTTACTGGAGGAAATACAGGAAATGCGAAAACTATCCAAGTTGATTTTTTCCCGAATCAAGCTCCAATAATAGAACCTACATTAAGTCAAAAATTCACACAAGATTTACAAGATTTATTTACTCGTCAAACTAATTTAACGTTGGTAAACACGGGTGGTGATTTACATTTTTCTGGTGAAATTGTCGATTACCGAATCACCCCTATGAGTGCAACGGCACAACAAACTGCTGCACAAAACAGGTTAACAATTTCTGTAAATGTAAACTTTGTAAATACTCTTGAAGAAAAAGATAATTTTGAAAAACGTTTTTCTTTTTATTACGATTACGGAGCCAATCAGCAATTAACTGGTAGTGTATTAGAAACTGCTTTGGATGAAATTTTAGAACGAATTACACAAGATATTTTTAACGCCTCAGTGGCAAAATGGTAAACTTGGATACAAACAAATACATACAGTTATTAGAAAAACCTGAATCTGTTTCAACAGAACACAGTTCAGAAATAACTGCTATTATTCAAGAATACCCTTATTTTCAATCTGCAAGAGCTTTACGTTTAAAAATCTTAAAAAATCAAGAAAGCTACAAATACAATAATGAGTTAAAAATTACAGCTTCTTATACAACCGACAGAACGGTTTTATTTGATTTTATTACTTCTGAAGCTTTTAAGGAAATTCCTAAAAAAGAGGAAAAACTAAGTATAAAAGACAAAATTCTTCCGAAGAAAAAAACAACAGAAGTTGAAATTATTGAAGAAGATTTAGCAATTGGAAAACCACTCTCTTTTAATCAAAATGAAACATTTTCTTTTAATCAATGGTTACAACTATCCTCAAAAACAGCCATTGTAAGAGATAACACGAACGTTGAAAAAGCGCAAAAAGAAGAACCTTCAATAAAGTCAGAATATGATGCAATCATTGATCGTTTTATAGAAACTGCTCCTAAAATATCTCGTCCAAGTAAAACATCAGCTCCAGACATTAAAGTAGCCGAAAACCAACAAAGTAATCAGTTAGCTACTGAGACTTTAGCCAAAGTTTATCTAGAGCAAAAGAAATATGACAGTGCTATTCAAGCATATAAAATATTAAGTTTGAAATATCCAGAAAAAAGTGGTTTCTTTGCAGACCAAATTAAAAGAATACAAATTTTACAAAACAATAAATAGATGACAACGTATACTTTACTTTTAGTTTTAATATTGATTGTTGCAATAGCATTAATCTTAATTGTAATGGTTCAAAATCCTAAAGGTGGAGGATTATCTTCATCATTTGGAGGCGGTGGTGCTCAAAATATTGGAGGTGTACAAAATACAAACAGCTTTTTAGACAGAACTACTTGGACATTAGCTATTACTATGTTTGCTTTAATTTTATTGGCAAACTTCGCTATTCCAAGAGGTAATGCAGCTGATACTCCTCAGTTAGATGACACTTTAAACAATATTGAAACTACAACTACTCCTGCTACACCAGCAGCAACTGATACTGCTAAAGATAGCGCTCAGTAGTCACAAAAAACAAAATACAAAATGCCAACGTAAATGACACGTTGGCATTTTTTTTATGCGTAAGTTTGACTAGTTAGAAAAATTGTCAGCAAAAGTCTAATGGCATAATTTCTGCCAAAAACTAACCAGTAAATTTTAATTTAATCAATCAAAATATATAAAATGGGATTAAACATTAAACCTTTAGCAGACAGAGTTCTTGTTGAACCAGCTGCAGCAGAAACTACTACAGCATCAGGAATTATCATCCCTGACAACGCAAAGGAAAAGCCACAAAAAGGAACTATCGTTGCCATAGGAAACGGCACTAAAGATGAGCCTTTAACCGTAAAAGTTGGCGATACTGTTTTATACGGAAAGTACGCTGGTACTGAACTTAAATTGGAAGGTAAAGACTATTTAATCATGAGAGAAAGCGACATATTCGCTATTATCTAATTTTTTTGCTACTAGCTTTTTGCTATTAGCCTCTAAACAACAAATTAAAAACTCAGCCAATTGCTATAAGCTAACGGCTAAAAAACTAAAACAAACATGGCAAAAGATATAAAATTTGATGTAGATGCTCGCGATGGATTAAAACGCGGAGTAGATGCATTAGCAAATGCAGTAAAAGTAACTTTAGGACCTAAAGGACGTAACGTAATTATTTCTAAATCATTCGGAGCTCCTCACGTAACCAAAGATGGTGTTACTGTAGCTAAAGAAGTAGAGTTAGAAGACGAGTTAGAAAACATGGGAGCTCAAATGGTTAAAGAAGTAGCTTCTAAAACTAACGATTTAGCAGGTGACGGTACTACTACTGCAACTGTATTAGCACAAGCTATTGTAAAAGAAGGATTAAAAAACGTTGCAGCAGGTGCTAATCCTATGGATTTAAAACGAGGTATCGATAAAGCAGTTGCTGCTATTACTAAAGATTTAGCGAAACAATCTCAAGAAGTAGGAAACTCTTCCGAAAAAATACAACAAGTTGCTTCTATCTCTGCTAATAATGACCAAGTTATTGGTGATTTAATTGCTACTGCTTTTGATAAGGTTGGTAAAGAAGGTGTTATTACCGTTGAAGAAGCTAAAGGAATGGACACTTATGTAGATGTTGTTGAAGGAATGCAGTTCGATCGTGGATACTTATCTCCATACTTCGTAACAAATGCTGATAAAATGATTGCTGATTTAGAAAATCCATACATTTTATTATTCGATAAAAAGATTTCTAACTTACAAGAAATCTTACCTATTTTAGAACCAGTAGCGCAATCAGGAAGACCTTTATTAATTGTTGCTGAAGATGTTGATGGACAAGCATTAGCTACTTTAGTAGTTAACAAATTACGTGGTGGTTTAAAAATTGCTGCAGTTAAGGCTCCTGGATTTGGAGATCGTAGAAAAGCAATGTTAGAAGACATCGCAATTTTAACTGGTGGTACTGTAATTTCTGAAGAAAGAGGATTCTCTTTAGAAAATGCAACTTTAGATTTATTAGGTACTGCTGAAACTGTAACTATTGACAAAGACAACACGACTATCGTAAATGGTTCTGGTGACGAAGCACAAATTAAAGCTCGTGTAAACCAAATTAAAGCACAAATTGAAACGACTACTTCTGATTACGACCGTGAAAAATTACAAGAGCGTTTAGCTAAGTTAGCTGGTGGAGTTGCTGTATTATATGTAGGTGCTGCTTCTGAAGTAGAAATGAAAGAAAAGAAAGACCGTGTAGATGATGCTTTACACGCTACTCGTGCTGCCGTAGAAGAAGGTATTGTTGCTGGAGGTGGTGTTGCATTAGTACGCGCTAAAAAAGTGTTAGAAACTATCACAACTGAAAATTTAGATGAAACTACAGGTATCCAAATCGTAAACAGAGCAATCGAAGCTCCGTTACGTACGATTGTTGAAAATGCTGGAGGAGAAGGTTCTGTAGTAATCAACAAGGTTTTAGAAGGAAATCAAAACTTTGGTTACGACGCTAAATCTGAAACATATGTAGATATGTTAGAAGCTGGTATTATTGATCCTAAAAAAGTAACTCGTGTAGCTTTAGAAAATGCTGCTTCTGTTGCTGGTATGATTTTAACTACGGAGTGTGCTTTAGTTGACATTAAAGAAGATAATCCAGGTGGAATGCCTCCAATGGGTGGTGGAATGCCAGGAATGATGTAATGGCGAATCGCCATAGATAATTATAAAAAACCTCGAGAAATTCTCGAGGTTTTTTTATAATATAATTTCTTTTAAATCTTACGTTCTACTACGTAATCAATCATTTGAAGTAATGATTTTTTATACTCTGAATCTTGATAATTATCTAAAATAGCCAAGGCTTTGTTTTTATAATCGTGCATTTTGGTTGTAGTATATTCCAATCCACCTTTTTGCTTTACAAAAGCAATTACTTCCTTTACACGTTTCTTGTTAGTGTTGTGTTTTTTTACAGAGTTAATCAGCCAAGATTTTTCTTCTTTAGAACAATTATTCAAGGTATAAATTAACGGAAGAGTCATCTTTTGTTCTTTAATATCTATTCCTGTTGGCTTCCCTATTTTTTCTTCGGTATAATCAAATAAATCATCTTTAATTTGGAATGCAATACCAATGTACTCTCCAAACTTACGCATCTGCTGAACGGTTTCATTATTCGCTCCAACTGATGCTGCTCCAATACCACAACAAGCCGCTATTAACGTCGCTGTTTTTTGGCGGATAATTTCAAAATACACCTCTTCTGTAATATCTAATTTACGCGCTTTTTCAATCTGCAACAACTCACCTTCACTCATTTCTCTAACCGCAATAGATATGAGTTTTAGCAAATCAAAATCTTCATTATCTATCGAAAGTAACAAACCTTTTGACAATAAAAAATCACCTACCAATACGGCAATCTTATTTTTCCAAAGAGCATTGATTGAAAAAAAACCACGACGACGATTACTATCATCAACTACATCATCATGCACCAACGTTGCTGTATGAATCAACTCAACTACTGAGGCACCTCTATAAGTACGCTCATCAAATCCTCCGTTAGAAACCATCTTTGCCACCAAAAACACAAACATTGGTCGCATTTGTTTTCCTTTTCTACGGACGATATAATAGGTAATTCGATTTAATAACGGAACCTTAGACAACATCGAATCTTTGAACTTAGTTTCAAAGAGTTCCATTTCTTTAGCAATCGGAAGTTTTATTTGCTCTACTGGCTTCATCTAGGAATCAAAAATAAGAAATATATTAGGATTTGGTATCTTTGAAAAAACAATTATTTAAATGAAAAACTTTTTCTTATTCTGTAGTCTTTTCTTACTAATTTTCATCAGTGTTGCTCAAGAAAAAAACACCTCTTTTCCAAATGATTTTTTGGGAGTTTACAAAGGTACATTAGTTATTTCTACTAGTAAGGGCACAAAGGAAATCCCAATGGAATTTCACTTAACCAAAACAGATAGTATACATCGTTTCAATTACATATTGTCGTATAATGGACAACCCAGAAATTATACATTAATAGCTAAAGACTTAGAAAAAGGAATATATGAAGTTGATGAAAACAACGGAATTATTCTTCCTTCTAAATTTGCTAATAAAACATTGCATAGTTTTTTCGAAGTACAAGGTAACTTCCTTAGCTCTCGTCTAGCTTTTTCTGAGAATCAATTAGATTTCGAAATTTTGTTTACGGCTACCAAAAACAAAACAACAACAGGTAAAGGAACCAAAGAAATTCCGTTTGTGTATGGATATCCTATCTCTGTTGTTCAAAAAGCTATCTTAAAAAGAGAACTTAATTAACTCTTGTTTGCTAATTGTCCGCAAGCAGCATCAATATCTTTACCACGAGAACGACGTACATTTACCACTATATCATGCATTTCTAAGTTAGAAATGTAATTATTAATGGCTCTTTCTGAAGCTTGTTGAAACTCACCATCATCGATAGGGTTGTATTCAATTAAGTTCACCTTACATGGAATGTATTTACAGAATTCAACCAGAGCATTGATGTCTTCTTTACGGTCGTTAATTCCGTTCCACACTACATATTCGTAAGTCACTTTTCGTTTGGTCTTTTCATACCAATACTCCAATGCTTCACGTAAATCTTTTAGCGGAAAGGTAGCATTAAAAGGCATAATAGATGTTCGAACTTCTTCAATAGCTGAATGTAACGAAACCGCTAAATTGAAACGCACCTCATCATCTGCCATTTTTTTTATAATTTTCGGAACTCCAGAGGTTGACACCGTAATTCTGCGTGCCGCCATTCCTAAGCCTTCTGGTGAGGTAATTTTATCTATCGCCTTGATTACATTATTATAGTTCATCAAAGGCTCTCCCATGCCCATAAAAACAATATTTGATAACTTATGATTATGGTATAACCTACTTTGTTTGTCTATAGCTACTACCTGATCGTAAATTTCATCCGCATTTAAATTACGCATACGTTTTAAACGTGCCGTAGCACAAAACTTACAATCTAAACTACAACCTACTTGACTTGACACACAAGCAGTTGTCCTTGTCTCTGTTGGAATTAGAACTGACTCTACTATCAACCCATCGTGTAACTTAATGGCATTTTTTATGGTACCATCATTACTGCGTTGCATAGTGTCAACTTCAATATGATTTATCACAAAATTATCATCTAACATCTGACGTGTTACTTTTGATAGGTTTGTCATATCATCAAATGAATGTGCTGCTTTATGCCACAACCATTCATATACCTGATTTCCTCGAAAGGCTTTATCGCCATTTTCAACAAAAAAATCACGAAGTTGATCTTTGGTTAACGCGCGTATGTCTTTTTTCTTCACTGTCATCAGGTACAAAAATACGCAAAACCTCACAAGTAACTTGTGAGGTTTTGCAAATGATTATATAAACTATCTTATAAAATTAACATCGCATCTCCGTACGAGTAGAATTTATACTTTTCTTTGATTGCTTCATGGTATGCTTCCATCATAAAATCGTGACCAGCAAACGCTGAAACCATCATTAATAAGGTAGATTTTGGAGTATGGAAATTTGTTACCATACAGTTAGCTATGCTAAAGTCGTATGGAGGAAAAATAAACTTGTTTGTCCATCCTTCATAAGCATTTAATTGCTTACTTGAAGATACTGAAGACTCTACAGTTCTCATTACTGTAGTACCTACTGCACATACTCTTTTTCTCTTTTCAATAGCATTATTTACAATATCTGCACTTACTTGTGGAATCACAATTTGCTCAGAGTCCATTTTATGCTTAGATAAATCTTCTACTTCTACAGGGTTAAATGTTCCTAACCCAACGTGCAACGTAGTTTCAGCAAAATCTACACCTTTAATCTCTAAACGTTTCATCAAATGCTTAGAAAAGTGCAATCCTGCCGTTGGCGCTGCTACAGCTCCTTCATTTTTAGCAAAAATAGTTTGGTAACGTTCTTCATCTTCAGGCTCTACCTCACGCTTAATATATTTTGGCAATGGAGTTTCTCCTAATTCGATTAATTTTTTTCTGAATTCTTCGTAAGAACCATCAAATAAGAAACGTAATGTTCTACCACGAGAAGTCGTATTATCAATTACTTCTGCTACTAAACTATCATCATCTCCAAAGAATAACTTGTTTCCTATTCTTATTTTTCTTGCTGGATCTACTAATACATCCCACAAACGATTTTCAGCATTTAATTCACGTAATAAAAACACTTCAATACGAGCTCCAGTTTTTTCCTTATTTCCGTACATACGAGCTGGAAAAACTTTCGTATTATTTAACATCATTACATCTCCCTCATCAAAATAGTCGATTAAATCTTTAAATAATTTATGTTCGATTTTTTGCGTATCACGGTGTAATACCATTAAACGTGCTTCATCTCTATGCTCTGAAGGATATTCTGCCAATAACTCTTTAGGCAATTCAAAATCAAAATTTGATAATTTCATTTGTAAAATTTTCTTAACGTTGGCAAATATACAATTTCAACATAGGGGTTGTCAAGTGATTGTCGTTTTATTTTACAGTAATACTTTTTATTCCTACACTTGTCATATCATTCCAAAAGTTTCGATATGATTTAGTTACCACCTCTGCTTCTAAAATTTCAATCGGTACTTTTAAGGCTAACGGAGCAAATGCCATTGCCATTCGGTGATCGTTATAGGTTGCTATTTGAACATTTTCTTTAATTACTGACGAAGTTTTTAAGTGTAAACTTTCATTAGTTACCGAAATATCTGCTCCTAATTTGGTTAACTCCTCACGTAGGGCTTCTAAACGATCTGTCTCCTTAATTTTTAAGGTGTGTAATCCTGTTAAATCACAAGCTATACCTAAACCAAAACAAGTAACAGCAATAGTTTGCGCAATATCTGGAGCATTTTTTAAATCTTGTACCAATACCGTTGATTTTCCTTCATTTTCTTTTGTTAAAAGAATTGAATTTTCTTCAAAAATTGTGGTTACTCCAAAATGTTTATAGATATCTGCTAAACAACTATCTCCTTGCAGACTATCTTTTTTGTAGGCTGATAATTTGACTGATGCCCCCACCTTACTCAATGCTATAATGGAATAGAAATAAGAAGCAGAACTCCAGTCTGATTCAACTACAATCGTTTGATTATTTATGATTGATTTAGGAGCAACTTTAATAAGTTGATCGTTAAAACTTGCTTCAATATCTAGTTGATGTAAAAGTTGTAAAGTCATATTGATATATGGAACCGAAGTTATTTTACCCACCAACTCAATTGTTAATCCGTTTTGCAAACTTGGTGCGACTAACATCAATGCCGAAATATATTGACTACTTACATTTCCGTTAATCGAAATTTTATTTTTTGTAAGTTTTTTTCCTGTAATTTTTAATGGTGGATATCCTTCTTTTTCAACATATTCAATTTCAGCACCTAAATCACGTAATGCATCTACCAATATTTCGATAGGTCTGTTATGCATTCGCTCTGAACCTTGTAAAACTTTTACAACATCTTCTTGTGTTGCAAAAAAGGCTGTTAAAAAACGCATTGCAGTACCTGCATGACCAATATCAGCTATGTCATTAGCTAATGATAATGCTTCTTGTAAATGATGTGTATCGTCTGAATCTGATAAATTTTCAATATATAAATTTGGATATATCTGTTGCAAGATTAACAATCGATTTGATTCACTTTTTGAACCAGAAATAGTTATATCCTTGGCTGACTTTAACAACTCTACTTGTAATTTTAAATCCATACAGACTTACTTCATTTTTTTATTAACGATGTACATACCGTATACCATAGCTATAACTACTTTACTTAACCAAAATCGAATCCACTGTTTGTTCGCAAAATGCACATTGTAAACGGTTTCAAAATCTCCTGAAAAAATAGCTCCTCCTGTTTTAAATAATAAAGAAAACACTGCTACAATTATTAAAAATGGAATTCCAATCTTTAATACATTTAACCAAAAACTTCCTTTTTGTATGTTTTTTATAAGGCTCATCTATTGTAGTTTTTCATTGTTATGATGACGATCGTGATCTCGTTTTGTCTTAATGTCTAATTTTTTATCAAAAGCTTCTTGTAAATTCACTCCCGTTTGATTTGCTAAACATAAAACGACAAACATAACATCGGCAAGTTCTTCGCCTAAATCTTTGTTCTTGTCACTTTCTTTTTCGCTCTGTTCACCATAACGACGCGCAATAATTCGAGCAACCTCCCCTACTTCTTCAGTTAATTGCGCCATGTTTGTTAACTCATTAAAGTAACGAACTCCATGATTCTTTATCCATTCATCTACTTGTTTTTGTGCGTCTTGAATATTCATTTTTTACTGTTTTTAGTATACTTTGATAAAAGTTTCAAAGATAAAACTTCTGTGTCTTAATCAGTTTAACTATACTGTTTTTTCTAGGTTTATTGATGGATTAATTCCTACTTCTGAACTGCTATTTTTTTCTTTTTTTACAATTTGCATCAACATAAATAAAAATAGCACCCCAATTCCCGATAATACAATCATAAAATTCCATGTATTATCAAATCCAATATTATCTATTAATTGCATTCCTGAATTATGCCCAAAAATATGAGACATTGAAAATGCAATACTATAATATGCCATATATTCTCCTTGGTTTCCTTTTTTGGCTCGCTCCATCACAAAAGCATTTGAGAAAGGGAATGCAATCATTTCTCCGATAGTCATTAACAACATTCCTACAATTAAAATTCCAACCCAACCTGTTAAATTGATTACTACAAAACTTAACCCTGTAAGTAATAACCCAAAAAACATTAAGAACTCTTTGGTATGCTTACTTTTCTCTAACCAAGAAATAAGCGGCATTTCTAATAGAAAAATGAAAAATCCGTTCATTCCCAATAACAACCCTATTTCTAATTCTGTTAAATGATGTACATCTTTGTAATACAGCGGCATAGTAGAAAAATATTGTAAGAAAATAAATCCGAAGACAAACATCCCTACAAAAAACACCCAAAAAGCTTTGTCTGAAAATACTGATTCTGGATTTTCTACCTTTATTTCGTCCTGTACTCTTGCCTTTTTAGGATGTAACACATTTACCAATAGCAAAGTTGCTAAAATACAAGTAACTCCATCTACCCAGAACAATCCGCTATAACCTATTGAGGTAATTATTAACCCTCCAACAGCAGGCCCTGCAGAAAAACCTAAGTTAATTGCTAAGCGAATTAAAGTTACCGAACGCGTTTTATTTTCTATTTTACTATAGGTATTTAAAGCCACAAACATAGCAGGTCTGAAAGTATCTGCTACTAGCATCACCAAAAAAATACCTATACAAAATCCCCAAAAAGTATCTACAAACTGTAAGGCTATAAAAAGTAAACCTGTTAAAAACAAACTGGTTTTCATCACTTTGTAAAACCCTATTTTATCTGCTAATTTCCCTCCTAGCCAAGATCCTACAACAGAACCTAATCCGAAGCAAGTCATAATCCAACCTACATCATTTAAGGTAAAATGTAAGCTTTCTCTCAAATACAATGACATAAACGGAATTACCATAGTTCCGGCTCTGTTAATTAAAGTTATTAAAGCCAACCACCATACCTCTTTTGAGAGCCCTTTAAACGTATTTAGGTAGTTAAAATAAAGTTTTTTCATAGTATTTAGTTAATTATTATTGATTAGTATAAAAATAAAAAGCCCGACTTTACAGTCGGGCTTTTTGTTATAGTTATATTTTATATAAACATAGTTATAATACATGTATAGCCCGATCCTCTCTGTGTCTCACCACAGTCGATTTACATTGCTTATATGTATTAAAAATTGTCATTATTATTTCTTGATTGAGATGTAAAACTAGTAAAAAAATAAATATCCCAACAAAAAAGTTTTAAATAATTTCGTAAAGCGTAGGTTTACTGGGTGTAGCGTCGTTTTCAAACGGTGCAATCATCAAATTTAGAAAATAGGTTCCGTCTTTGATATTATTTGATACATAAATAAATTCGGTAATAGTTGCCCTCATTCTAATCGCTCCTTTCGTATTCCAAAAGGCATTATGTGCTAATAATTTTCCTTCATCCTTCTCTTTATCTACCGAGGGTAAATCAATTAACAAATGCTCAATCCCTTTTTCTTTTAGATACTCTGCAGCTTCTTCTAACAAATAAGGTGGATTTGTATTAGAGTATCGCATCGATTTTTTATCTGATAAATTCGGGATTGTTCTAATTACTATAGCTTCTCTTTTTTTGTTTCCTAAAGCATATTGTAACTGCTTTTTAGAAATTACAAAATCTTTATTTTCTATTTGTTCTGGAGCTATAGTTACTACTTCGGTTAAAAAGAAAAACTTTTCTAAATTCTTATTTATTGAATAGACTTTTTCAGTAATATGACCTACACACTCGGTATGTGTTATATGCGAATGTGGATTGAACTGTATATTATTAAAGTTTACATCGGCCCCTTCTTTTACACTTCCTGTCCAATCACCCTCAGACACTGGATATATTTTAGGATCGTCAAGATACCAAGCATTCACATTTTCTTTAGAAGTATCAATGGCTATTGAAATATCAAGTGGCTTTGATAAATCAATTTTATATTTTCTCGAATTATATTCAATAGTTGCTATCATACTCAAATATACTTAAATAATAAATAGTTCTGAAGCCAACCCGTCTGCTAGAAACTTTCCTTTTGATGTAGTTTTTAAAACACCTCCATCATTATAAGAGGGTTCAGTTTGATTTTCTTCGTTCACAATGATTAATAGACCTTGAGTAATAAACTTCTCAGCATTTTTGAGAAGTTCTTTTCTAAATTCTTCCCCGAAATCCTGTGCAATTTTTTCTAACGACACTCCCCAAATGGTTCTTAATCCTGTCATTAAATATTCATTAAACTGATCTTTTATAGTGAGTTTTTCTTGTTCCAAAGGGAGTTTTCCCTCTTGAATTGCTTTGATATATTTTGCATTATTGGCTACATTCCAGCTACGATGTGTTTTATTAAACGAATGTGCTGACGGGCCAATTCCTATATATTTTTTACCTAACCAGTAACTCGTATTGTGTTTTGAAAAATAGTTCGGTTTTCCAAAGTTGGAAATTTCGTAGTGAACAAATCCATTTTTAGCGGTTTCTGCTACCAGAATATCAAAATGTTCTTTGGCTACAGCTTCGTCAACATCTGGGTATTTTCCTTGTTTGATAAACGAATCTAACGCTGTTTTAGGTTCTACCGTTAACGCATATGATGAAATATGATTGATACCGAAATCAAAAGCTATTTGCAGATTTTCTCTCCAACGTTCATTACTCATATTCGGAACTCCGTAAATCAAATCGATCGTAATATTATCAAAGTGGCGAGTCGCCACTGACAAACATTCTGTTGCTTCTTGTGCATTATGAGCGCGGTTCATTAACTGTAAATCCTCTTCAAAAAAAGATTGAATTCCAATACTTAAACGGTTAATAGGTGTATTCGCTAACTCTATTATTTTTCCTTCAGACAAATCGTCTGGATTGGCTTCTAAAGTAATCTCAGGTTTGTTTACTACTGTATAGTTTTTACAAATCGTTTTCAGTAATAGTTCTATTTCTTGAATAGATAGCAAACTAGGTGTTCCTCCTCCAAAATAGATAGTTTCTATTACTTCATTTTGTAGTTCTTCCTTTCGCAATTCTAATTCTCTCACCAAGCAAGAAACTAACTCCTTTTTCTTTTTTAAAGAGGTAGAAAAGTGAAAGTCGCAATAATAGCACGCTTGCTTACAAAATGGGATATGTAGATAAATTCCTGCCAAATCAGTTATCAGTTATCAGTTATCAGTTATCAGTTATCAGTTATCAGTTATCAAGATTACTTATTAATTCTTGTTTTCTTTAAAATTGAAAATAAAATTTTAGCTATTTCATCAGCTTTTTCAAACAACTCCTCATACTCATCTATTCTTAACTCTTTACTATCTTTTAACAAAGACAACCAATATTTAGTTTCTAAACATTCTTTATAAGCTATTGAAATTTTTGCTGAAAAATCTGCTTTAGAAATTGATCCATTTGCTTCTACAATATTTGCTCCAACAGAGGTTCCACTTCTCAATACTTGTTTAGATAATACAAACTCTTTGTTTATAGTCATTAAGCTCTTACTTAATTTTATAATAGAGAGCGCAAAATCGTACGATTTATTTTGAAGTGGGTTATTCTCTAATTTCATAGCTATAAATTGATAATTTGTTACTGTTAATTGAGCTTTGAAAAAATCAGTTTTTGATTTTTTTCGGGTTTTGTTTTACAAACGCTGCCCAACCTGTATAGTTCTTACCTCCTACTTTAGTTCCTGAATTATAGTAATGACATACAGCAGCTGCCAAACCATCAGTAGCATCCAAATTTTTAGGCAACTCTTTTAAGTTTAATAGCGATTTTAGCATTAATGCTACTTGTTCTTTACTAGAGGTACCTTTACCTGTAATTGCCATTTTTATTTTTTTTGGCGCATACTCCGTTACAGGAATTTGACGTGACAATCCTGCTGCCATGGCTACTCCTTGTGCACGTCCTAGTTTTAACATGGATTGTACATTCTTTCCAAAAAAAGGAGCTTCCAACGCAATTTCATCTGGATGATAGGTATCAATCAACTCAATAGTGCGTTCAAAAATGATTTTCAACTTTAGGTAATGATCATCATATTTTTTTAAGAGCAATTCGTTCATTTGAACAAATTCCATCTTTTTTCCTACTACCTTTATAATTCCGAACCCCATAATGGAGGTTCCTGGGTCAATACCTAATATAATTTTTTCTGTCTTCAAACTCTCGCTTATTTAACTTCTAATGAAGTAAATTTAAATGTATTTCCGTCAAACAATCCTTTGTCAGATAGTTTTAAGGATGGAATTACCAACAACGCCATAAAAGACAATGTCATATACGGAGCTCGTAACTTACTACCTAGTTGTTTTGCCATGGCATCCAATTCTGCATAAGCTTTTCCTATTTCAACCGCTGGTTTATCTGACATGATTCCTGCAACGGGGAGCGAAACTACTTTTTCTTCTGAAGTGGTTACGGCACAAACTCCTCCTTTATTTTCAATCAGTAAGTTTACCGCTTTACATATCAACTCATCCGACACTCCAACTGCTATAATATTATGAGAATCATGACCAACTGAACTCGCTATCGCCCCTTCTTTTAATCCAAAATTTTTAATAAAAGCTATCGAAGGTTCAGTATTTTGATAACGATTTACTACGGTCATTTTTAACACATCGTTCTCTACATCTGAAACTAAATTTCCATCTTTTATCAACGAATTTGCTTCTATTTCATTCGTCACTAATTCTCCATCTAAAGCTTCAATAACTCGGATCTTTTCAGATGCTGAATGAAACTCAAAATCAACAACGTTTTTTTTATCAGTATCAAAATTATTCAACACTTCAAAATCTACATGCTCTACAAATGATTTTCCATTTTCAGCCACTAATTCACCATTAATGTATGTTTGGAGTACTTCAAACTTTTGCAAGTCTTTTACTATAATAAAATCGGCATCATCTCCTTCGTTTAACGTACCTACATCAAGATTATAATGCTCCACTGGATTGACACAAGCTGCTTGTAATACTTTAAACACATCCATTCCTTTTGCTACTGCACGCTCACATAACTGATCGATATGCCCTAATAACAAATCATCTGGATGTTTGTCATCCGAACAGAACATCATATTCTCATAATATTCAGGGAGTAGATTTATCAATGCTTTAAAGTTTTTTGCGGCACTTCCTTCTCGAATGATTACTTTCATTCCTTTTTGAAGCTTTTCTAAACCTTCTTCATACGTAAAACATTCGTGGTCTGTATAAATTCCTGCTGCTATGTACTTATCTAAATCTTCTCCTCTTAGTCCTGGTGCATGTCCATCCACTGGTTTGTTGTAGTGTTTTGCCCAAGCGATTTTTTTCAATACCTCTTTATCTTGATAAATGACTCCCGGGTAATTCATCATTTCTGCTAAATATTTGACATCAGGATTCTGCATCATCTTTTTGATATCTTCTGAATCAATTACCGCTCCGGCACTTTCAAAAGAAGTCGCTGGCACACAAGATGGAGCTCCGAAATTGAATTTTAACGGAACCTTCTTTCCGTTTTCAATCATAAAATCTACACCTCTTACACCTAATACGTTCGCAATTTCATGCGGGTCAGATACGGTTGCTACCGTACCATGCGTTACGGCTATTTTTGCAAACTCTGATGGCACTAGCATTGAACTTTCAATATGAATATGAGCATCTATAAATCCAGGTAAAATATAGTTTTCTTCAGCATGATCTACTTCTTTTATTTTCGTAATTTTTCCTGCTTCAACCTCAACTTCTCCTTTGAAAATTCTTTTGTTTTGTATATCGACTATATTTCCTTGTACTCTCATAATTCTTGATTTTACTATGCTAAAATACGTAGTATTTATGCATAAAAAAAGCATCCTGTTCTGGATGCTTTTTAAAGTTATTATTTTTCTGCTACTGGAGGTCCACCAGCTAAAATTTCATCATTCGCATAGTCTTTAAACTTTTTAAAGTTGTTTCTAAACGAATCTGCTAATTTATGTGCAGTTTTGTAATATTCTTCGTCATTATCCCAAGCTTTACGTTGACTTAACAACTCATCTGGAACTCCAGGACATGTTCTTGGTTGTGCTAAACCGAATACAGAGTGAATTCTGAAATCCTCAGGAGTGCTTCCTAACTCACCGTTTAACGCTGCATTAATCATTGCACGCGTGTATTTTAACTTCATACGGTTACCAACTCCATAAGGTCCTGCAAACCATCCTGTATTTACTAACCAAACATTTACATCTGTTTCTTTCATCTTTTTGCTTAACATCTCAGCATAACGAGTTGGATGTAATGGCATAAATGGAGCTCCAAAACACGCTGAAAAACTTGGTTGTGGCTCAGTTACTCCTGCTTCAGTACCTGCTACTTTCGCAGTATACCCAGAAATAAAGTGATAAGCCGCTTGACCTGGTGTTAATTTTGAGATTGGAGGCAATACTCCAAAAGCATCAGCTGTTAAAAAGAAGATGTTTTTAGGGTTTTTACCCATTGATGGAGTTTGAATATTTTCAATGTGATAAATTGGATAACTTACACGTGTATTTTGTGTAATAGTTGTATCAGCAAAATCAACATTTCCTTTATCATCCATTACAATGTTTTCTAGGATTGCTCCTCTTTTGATTGCTCCGTAAATTTCTGGCTCTTTTTCTTGAGATAAGTCGATTACTTTTGCGTAACATCCTCCTTCAAAATTGAAGATGGTGTTTTCAGCAGTCCAACCATGCTCATCATCACCAATTAAACTACGGTTAGGATCAGTAGATAAAGTTGTTTTACCTGTACCTGATAATCCGAAGAAAATAGCCGTATCACCTTCTTTACCAACATTTGCAGAACAGTGCATTGGTAAAGTGTTTTTAAATACTGGTAAAATAAAGTTTAACGCAGAGAAAATTCCTTTTTTAATCTCCCCTGTATAACCTGTTCCTCCTATTAATGCTATTTTTTTACCAAAGTTTAAGATAGCAAAGTTGTGTTGACGTGTCCCATCAACTTCAGGGTCTGCCATAAAACCTGGAGCATTTACTACTGTCCATTCTGGTGAAAAAGTTTTTAACTCTTCTGCTGTAGGACGTAAGAACATATTATATGCAAACATGTTACTCCATGGATATTCGTTTACAACACGAATATTTAACTTATAAGCTTCGTCTGCACATGCATAACTATCACGTACAAATACTTCTTTATTTGATAAGTAGTTAGTTACTTTATCATATAGTTTATCAAATTTTTCTGAATCGAAAGGAATGTTGATGTCTCCCCACCATACTTCATCTTTCGTTATATCGTCTTTAACGATAAAACGATCCATAGGAGAACGTCCTGTAAACTCACCTGTTTCAACAGCTAATGCTCCGAAACTAGTTTCTTTCCCTTGTCCCTTTTCAATAGTGATGTCGTGTAACTCGTCTGAAGTTAATTGATAACGAACCGTAGCGTCTTTTATGCCTAAGTTATCTAACGATATCGTTTTCGTATCAAGATTTGTCATCTTAAAAGATTTTAGTTGTGTTTAATTTTGGACAAAAATAGTTCTTTTTGATTAAACAGCTATATCATTAAAAGATTTTATCACCTTTAATTTTTAATCGCTTTCTTAAAAAAACTATATGCTAACAAGCCCCATCCTATGATTAACAAGACTCCTCCCAAAGGTGTTACAAACCAAATTATTTTAGCAGGAATATTCAACAAATAAATTAAGTAAATAGATCCCGAAAACATTAAAATACCTGTCATCAAAAAATAACTAATTCTATTCTTTTCTTTACTTGTAAACTCGCTAAACATATTTACAAAAAGTAATAATAACACATGTAAAAACTGATAGCGAACTGCAGTTTGAAAACTCTCTAACGCTTCAGGTGTTAACTTTGTTTTTAATGCATGTGCTCCAAAGGCTCCTAAAATTACAGCAATCACTCCTAAAACTGCTGCTATTGTTAAATTTTTATACATTTAATCTATTTTTGTTTAAATTTAAACTTTTTTAGCGATATTGTCGCCTCAAATTATTTAGATAACAAAAGTACATTATAAATGAGAAACATACTGATTATTGGTGCTGGTAGATCGAGCTCTTCACTTATAAAATATTTATTAGATAAATCTTCACTAGAAAACTTACATATAACTATAGGTGATGTCTCGCTAGAGAGCGCGCAATCAAAAATTAACAACCATAAAAATGCTACAGCGATTCAGTTAGATGTCTTCAATGCTGAAGAACGCGCTAATGCAATTCAAAAAGCTGACATTGTTATTTCTATGTTACCAGCTAGCTTTCATATTGAAGTAGCTAAAGACTGTATTACTTACGGAAAGCACATGGTTACCGCTTCTTACATTTCTAACGAAATGAAAGCCTTAGACGAAGAAGCTAAAGCCAAAGGGTTGGTGTTTATGAATGAGATTGGTTTAGATCCTGGAATTGACCACATGAGTGCGATGCAAATCATTGACCGAATCAAGGAGCAAGGTGGAAAAATGTTGCTATTTGAATCATTTTGTGGAGGATTGGTAGCTCCTGAAAGTGACACTAACTTGTGGAACTACAAATTTACTTGGAACCCAAGAAATGTTGTTTTAGCCGGACAAGGTGGTGCTTCAATGTTTATTCAAGAAGGAACTTATAAATACATTCCGTATCACAAATTATTCCGAAGAACAGAATTTTTAACTGTTAACGGTAGTGGAAGATTTGAAGCCTATGCCAATAGAGATTCTTTAAAATATAGAAGTATTTATGGTTTAGAAGATATTAAAACCATGTACCGAGGAACCATTCGTAAAGTTGGTTTTTCTCGTGCTTGGAATGTGTTTGTTCAATTAGGAATGACAGATGATACTTATACTATCGAAGATTCTGAAAACATGAGTTATCGTGATTTCACCAATCTTTTCTTAGCCTATTCTCCTTCTGATTCTGTAGAGTTAAAATTCCGTTCGTACTTAAAGATTGATCAAGATGATTTAATGTGGGACAAATTTGTTGAATTGGACATTTTCAATCCAAACAAAAAAGTTGGATTGAAAAATGCTACTCCAGCACAAATCTTACAAAAAATATTGATGGATTCTTGGACTCTTGAAAAAGAAGATAAAGATATGATTGTAATGCATCATATTTTTGGTTACGAATACAAAGAAGACAAATATCAAATAGAAAGTAGTATGGTGATTAAAGGTGATGATCAAACCTATACTGCAATGGCTAAGACTGTAGGATTACCTGTAGCCATGGCAACCGTACGTATTTTAAATGGTGAGATTACCACTCCGGGAGTTCAATTACCTATTCGTAAAGAAGTATATGAACCTATTTTAAAAGAATTGGAAGACTACGGAATTAATTTTGTTGAAAAAGAAGTACCTTATTTAGGGTATAATCCAGAGAGCATAAAGGGATAAATTTGACTTAATTACAAACCCCATTTCACATAAAAAATATTTCATAAATTACTATAAGCATCAGTTTTACTGGTGCTTTTTTTATACTCCAATCTAAAAAGCAACTTAAAGATTCGCATATTTTTTAACACTTAAGTTTCATAAAAACCTATCGTAAAAAATTATATTGCAAATTATTTTATTTTTAAAAAAGGACGAATGAAACTAATTTTTACTGCGATTTTATCTATTCTACTTACGAATGCATTTTCTCAAAATTCTAATAAAATATTCACTACTGATATTGACAATTTTTGGGTTGCTTATGACAGCATTCAAGAAACAAATGATTATTCAGAAAAACTGAACTTCATTAATAAGCTTTATATTGAAAAAGGAACAAAAGGTCTGAATGCTTTTATGAGAGTACGAAATTATAATGATACTCTTTACGTGAAACTGATAGAAGAATACCCTAAATTCTGGAACTCTATAAGACCAAATACTTTAACTATTAAGAACAAAACCCCTGAGTTAAATAAAATTGTTGCAAACTTAAAGAAACTTTATCCTGAATTAAGAGATGCTGAAATGTATTTTACAATAGGAGGTTTACGTTCAGGTGGAACAGTAACCAATAATATGGTTTTAGTTGGAGCTGAAATTGCTACTGGAACCCTAGATGTTGACATGTCTGAATTTAAAAGAGATTGGCTTAAAAAAGTTTTTGCTAAACAATCTTTAGACAATATTGTTTACTTAAATATTCACGAATACGTACATACACAACAAAAAGAAGGCAAGAAAAGAGTTTTAAATCATAGTATTAAAGAAGGTGCTTGCGATTTTATAGCTGAACTAGCTCTTCAAAAACCAATTCAAACTCAGTATTTATCTTATGGTAAAGAACACAAAAAAGAAATAAAAGAACTATTTAAAAAAGAGATGTTCTCTAGTAAACTTTCAAATTGGTTATATAACGGTTCAAAAAAAGGAGAAAGTGCGGATTTAGGTTATTATATTGGTTATGAAATATGCAAGTCTTATTATAAAAATGCTAAAGACAAATCTCAGGCGATAAAAGATATTATTGAGCTAAACTACAACGACGATCAAGTTGTAGAAAATTTCCTTAAAAAATCTGAGTTCTTTAAAGATGAATAAAGCTATAGGTTTTTAAATTGAATTAAACTTACACATATATAAGCATCAATTTATTGATGCTTTTTTTATTATCAGTTCTAAAAAAATAATACATACATTTACCCCGATAAGTTCTTTACATACTTCATCAACCGAAAAGGTTTTACTTAGCTGTAGATTAATAGGGAATCGTGTGCAAATCACGAACTGTCGCGCAACTGTAAGTAACACACCAAAAGTTTTTATCCTTAGTATATCCACTGCCAAAAGCGGGAAGGATGATAAAAGCTGTTATAAGTCAGGAGACCTGCCTATTCGGATATTGACAATGCTTTCGCGATTTGAAGCTTTTGGGTCATACCGATGATATATTTTAACGCACACTTTCTTCTATGAAATGCTGTGCTTTTTTGGTATGTCATTATTTTTTCTCAAACATCTTATCATTTTTTAGCATTGCGAAGCATCTAAAAGAACTTTTAAAATTAATGTTTAATTATAAAAGTTTAAAAGAAAATGCAAACGCACATTCTTGGCTATCCGCGTATTGGTAGCAACAGAGAACTCAAAAAAGCCTGCGAGCAATATTGGTCGGGCAAAACTAGTTTACAGGAACTTCTTGAAACAGGAAGAAACATCTGTCAACAAAATTGGGAAACCCAACAAGAAGTAGGTATAGACCTTATTCCTTGTAATGATTTTTCTTATTACGACCAGGTGTTAGACATGACGCTTACTGTTGGCGCAATTCCTAAACGTTACAACGAAGTAGCTTTAAAAGCTTCAAATTCTGAACTTGATCTTTACTTTGCCATGGCAAGAGGATATCAAAAAGATGACCTTGATATTACTGCTATGGAAATGACTAAGTGGTTTGATACTAATTATCATTATATCGTTCCTGAATTTTATAAAGATCAAGAGTTTAAACTATTTTCTAACAAAATTGTTAATGAGTTTGTTGGAGCCAAACAAGCGGGAATTAATGCCAAACCTGTAATTATTGGTTTGATTAGCTACCTTCTTTTGGGTAAAGAAAAAGAAGAAGGCTTTGATAAATTAGATTTAGCCTCAAAACTACTTCCTGTGTATATTGAAATTCTACAAGAACTTCAAACACAAGGAGCTGAGTGGATTCAGTTTGACGAACCTTTTTTAGCGTTAGATTTGAGCGAAAAAGCCAAAGAAACCTATCAAGTTATCTATAATGAAATTAGAAAAAAGTTTCCTAAACTAAAGTTTATAGTTACTACTTATTTTGAAGGTTTAAAAGACAATCTTTCTTTAGCTAACACGCTCCCTATAAACGCATTGCACATCGATTTAGTTCGTTGTGAAGAACAATTAGATGATGTATTAAATACTCTTCCTGAAAATAGAATCTTATCTCTAGGAGTTGTAGATGGAAGAAATATTTGGAAAAATGATTTTGAAAAATCATTACAACTTATTCAAAAAGCTACTGATGTATTAGGTTCTAACAGAGTTTTTGTAGCTCCTTCATGTTCTTTATTACACACGCCTTGCGATTTAGAGTTAGAAACAACTTTAGATAATCAAATTAAACAATGGTTAGCTTTCGCTAAACAGAAACTTACAGAAGTAAGCTTGTTAAAAAAACTATCTGAAGATACTACTGATAAGGTTATTTTAAATGCTTTTGAAGAAAACAAAAAAGCTATTGCCAATAGAAAATCTTCAACATTAATTCACCACAATGATGTAAAACTTCGTGTTGACTCTATTAACGAAACAGACTCTAGAAGAAAAAATAGTTTTTCAATTCGTAAAGAAGTACAAAATAGGGTGTTGAATTTACCACTATTTCCTACCACTACCATTGGTTCATTCCCTCAAACTAAAGAAGTAAGAAGTTGGAGAGCTCAATTTAAAAAAGGTATCTTAAGTAGTGAAGATTACAAGTATTTACTAAAAGAAGAAACTCAAAAAACCATTCAATGGCAAGAAAAAATAGGACTAGATGTATTAGTTCACGGTGAATATGAGCGAAATGACATGGTAGAATATTTTGGCGAACAACTTGCTGGTGTAACTTTTACAAAAAAAGGATGGGTACAAAGTTATGGTAGTCGCTGTGTAAAACCTCCTATTATTTATGGGGATGTTTACCGACCTCATCCTATGACCGTTTTCTGGTCACAATACGCTCAATCTTTAACTAATAAGTGGGTTAAAGGTATGCTTACAGGTCCTGTAACGATTTTACAATGGTCTTTTGTTCGAGATGATCAACCTCGTAACATTACTTGCCAACAAATTGCACTGGCTATACGTGATGAAGTTAGAGACCTAGAAAATGCTGGTATTCGAATCATTCAAATTGACGAACCGGCTATTAGAGAAGGACTTCCTCTTCGAAAATCAGGTTGGAATGATTATCTAAAGTGGGCTGTAGAAGCCTTTAAAATTTCTTCTTGTGGTGTAGATGACGCTACTCAAATACATACACATATGTGCTATTCAGAGTTTAATGACATCGTTCAAAACATTGCTGATATGGATGCCGATGTAATTACTATTGAATGTTCTCGCTCTCAAATGGAACTATTGAATGCCTTTGCCGATTTCAAATATCCGAATGAAATTGGTCCTGGTGTTTATGATATCCATTCACCAAGAGTTCCTTCAAAAGAAGAAATGGTTAAGTTACTACAAAAAGCACAAAAAGTTATTCCTGCTAACCAACTTTGGGTAAATCCAGATTGCGGGTTAAAAACCAGACATTGGGAAGAAACAGAAAAAGCTTTGATAGCTATGGTTTCAGCTGCAAAAGAAGCTTCTACTAAACATGCCTCAAAAACTCTAGAAACAATCAACTAATATTAATTAATAAAAGGTGCCTAAAAATGATATTTTACATTTTTTGGGCACTGATTATCTCAAAAACCCTCAGTAAGAAATGACCACAGAAGAAAAAATAACAAAGTCGGAAACACGTATTTTCAAAGCCGTATTTCCTAACACCACCAATCATTATGACACCCTTTTTGGAGGAACTGCTATGCAACTAATGGATGAAGTTGCTTTTATTACTGCAACACGTTTTTGCAGGCAAAAAGTAGTAACTGTTAGTAGTGATAAAATAGATTTTAAAAAGCCTATCCCTGCTGGAACTATTATTGAATTAATAGGAAGAGTTAGTTATATAGGTAACAAAAGTTTAAAAGTTACCGTTAAAATTTTTACTGAACACATGTATTCACACCACAGAGAAAAAGCCATTGAAGGTGAATTTACCTTTGTTGCTATTGATGAAAATAAAAAACCTATCGCAGTAATAAAAACTGACACAGAGGAACTACATTATTCACAACAAGAACATAATTAAACCAAATAAAGTTTTCGAAAATGTAACCACATAAAAGGTTACATTTTCAAATAAAAATCTTTCGTAAGGTTAATATAGGCTTCAGTATACTGATGCCTTTTTGTTTCTATTATCAACTCTTCTTCTTGGATTGGAGTTTCTACAAAAGATAATTCTAATAAACTTCGTTTAATCTCTGTATCAGGTGTTCCTTTTACACGACAAACTCTGTTAACTTGTAAGTTATAGTTTTTAGCTAATTCTATAAAACCTCCTTCTTCTTTAAAAGGAATAATGGTTGAAAACTTTCCGTTATCAGATAAAATTTTGCTTACACCTTTTAATAATTCTTCAAAAGATAATGAACTCGTAAACCGTGCTTTGTTACGTGCTTTATCTTCCGTTTCATAATTATCTGTATAAAACGGAGGGTTTGACACAATTACATCGTACACTTCTTCCTCTTCTTCCATTTCTTCTGCAAACTCTACAAAAGATGCGTTGTAACAAAACAATCGATCTCCCCAATCTGATTGCTCAAAATTTTCAACAGTCTGCTCATAAGCATTCTCATCAATCTCAACCGCATCTATAGTCATGGCATCACTTCGTTGTGCTAACATCAATGAAATGACCCCAGTACCTGAACCTACATCCAACAACATATCAGGAAACTCACCTAAATTACACCACGCTCCTAACAATACTGCATCGGTACCAACTTTCATCGCTGTTTTATCTTGACACACCGAAAACTCTTTAAATTGAAATGGCTTCATCTATAAAAATCTACTCAATATGTTCTCTGCATTGAAAAACAAATACAATACAATTATTAATAAGATTACTAAAAATAATCCACGTTTTGAATTCCCTCTTTTTCGCCTACCAAAGCGTCTTTTAAACTCCATTATTTATTTTTTATTAAACCATTAAACAGTCTTTCCCAATCTTTATCTCTCATTGGAGATGATAAATACCTCTTAGACTTATAGTCTCTTTTCAATACTCTCAATCCTTCAATACAAAACCTATGAGTGTTAATATATTCAACTCTTAAAAATATTATATTCTCTAAAGAGTATTCCTTTCTAAACCAAAAAAGAATATGATTCTTTATAACTAGCTGGTTGTTCTCAATTGAAAAGTAATAAAGCAACCTTGTTATTAAATAACTCATTATTAAAAAAATCATGCTAACGATAAAAAGTCCATCTATAAAAACCTTTAGAAAACTCAATTACCATACCCTCATATCCTCGTACTTGTTTTAATCTAACTTGTTTTATTTCTGATGTTAAATATCGTTCTCTTTTAAAAAAATTTAAAACACTTACCGTTGAATTTGAAACTTCTATAATTGGAGTTAATTTGAGGTAAAAATATATAACATAAACACCAACCCCCAAAAGAAAAACTCCACCTATTTGTTCTTTAATTCCAAAATTTTTTACGATAAAAAAATAACCTAGAAAAATAAAAAAAACAACTAATAATATAAAGGCTGTGAAACTTAATAATCTAATTTTTGACCTTACCATACTTATCTTTTTCAAATTTAGCTACACTAAATATTTTACTCCACGAAGCATTTCTCTTTTCCCTGGCGGTCCAGGTAAACGTTCTACCTCAAAACCTACTGCTTGCATTGCACGTCGTACACTTCCTTTTGCTGAATAGGTAACTAATACTCCATCAGGTTTTAAAGCAGCGAACATAATTTTAAAAATATCCTCTGTCCATAAGTCGGGTTGCACTCTTGCTCCAAAAGCATCAAAGTAAATTAAATCGAAACAATTCTCATCAGTAATTTCGGTAAAAAACTGTTTGCGTTTAGTTAATGAGAAATTAGGAGTGATTTTGTGTTGTTCTTCCCAAGAAACTTCGTGTATTTTTTCAAATAATATTTGTTTATTTTCAGCTTCTAATTCACTTACATAATTTAGTTTTTCAACCTCTTCTTTTGCTACTGGGTATGCCTCCACTCCAACATAATCAACTTTTTTATCAGCTTCTAAAAGTGTGATAAAGCAATTAAGTCCTGTGCCAAATCCGATTTCTAAAATTGAAATATTTTCAACATCAACATACTTCAATCCGTTTTTGATAAACACATGATACGCTTCTTGTATAGCTCCATGCTTAGAATGATATTGTTCATTCCATTCAGGTAAATGAATGGTGGTAGAACCATCGGACGTTATGATAATTTCTCGTTTTATAACTAAACTATTTAATTAATAATTTTTTAATTCTTGGAATTGGTCCTGTACAGGTAGTTTGGTGACATGCTATACAACTATTAATTGTCTTGTTGAAGTTTTCTTTTAAAGAATCTTTAGCCCCTGTATATACTTGTTGCATGTTTTGTATATATAATTTTGAAAAAGCTTCAAAACTTGCATTTCTATCAGCTGGATCAGTTAAAACTGCATTATGAATATTCAGGTAGGTCTCTGGAAAATCACCTATTGATTCTCCTTCTAGAATCTTATTTTTAATTGTCATATTTCCTTCATACATAGCATTCATTAAAGCTGCCATTTCTGAAGATTGATACATGATTAATTCTTCTTTAGGTTGCTTTAGTTCTTTTTTACAGAAAAAAAACAATAAAGACATTAATAAAACACCAAATACACTTCTCATTATTTCTTCATCAATACTCCATCTGCTTCAAAAGCATAGGTATATTTTGGTTCTGTAATTTGTGCTATTTCTTCTTCTGATTTCCCTGCATCTTTAGCATAGTGCTGTAACTCATCAACAGAAATCTCAGTAACAAAAGCCTTGCCGTTTACTACAACTTCTTTACTATCTGCATTCAAAGGCATAAAAAAACCATAATCTTTAAAGCGCACCATTGACTCTTTCTCTTCACCTAAATCTAGCTTCATCCAACATCCTTTTTTCTTACATACTTCATTTATTGTTGAAGCATATTTTATATTAAGGGTGTCTCCTGCTTTTAAGTTTTCGTATTTAACACGCATTTCATCAGCTGATATTGCTTCTTCATTAGTTATTGCTTCTCCAAAAGACATGTACTCTACTTTCACCTCTTTTTCACTAGTTTTAACGTCCTTTTTTTCTGTTTTACAAGAAGTGAGCACAACACTTCCTACTAGAGCAATCATCAATAGTCTTTTCATTATCAAAAGATTAAATTTAAACATATAACAAAGATAGCTATAATTGTTTAAGTCAACTAGCTAAGACATTAATATACCTCCAGTTTTTGTATCTTCGTAGCACTTCTAAAACAACAACACAATGAATATTGATATTGAGCTTATACAAGAATCAAAAATAGACAAGGTAGATTTTAACAACTTAGCATTTGGAAAGGTTTTTTCTGATCATATGTTGGTTTGTGATTTTGCCGATGGCGAATGGAAAACCCCTAAAATAATGCCTTACGGTCCTTTATCGTTTGAGCCTTCTGCTAGAGTTTTTCATTATGGACAAGCTGTTTTTGAAGGTATGAAAGCTTATAAAGACGATAATGATGATGTCTTTTTATTTCGTCCTGATGAAAACTTTCATAGACTTAATAAATCGGGAGAACGTTTAGCAATGCCTCCCGTACCTGAAGAAGTTTTTATTGAAGGTTTAAAAAAATTACTTAAAATTGATAATACTTGGATAAAAAAAGGAATGGGTAATTCTTTATACATCCGTCCGTTTATCATTGCTTCAGAAGGAGCTATTTCTGCTTCACCCGCAGAAGAATATAAATTCATCATTATTTGCTCTCCAGCACAATCGTACTACGCTGGTGAGGTTCGTGTTATTTTCGCAGAAAAATATAGTCGTTCTGCTGATGGTGGTGTCGGATTTGCTAAAGCTGCCGGTAACTACGCAGCACAATTTTACCCAACAAGTTTAGCTCATAAAGAAGGCTATCAACAAATAGTATGGACAGATGCCAACACACACGAGTATCTTGAAGAAGCAGGTACTATGAATGTGTTTTTTAGAATAGGAAATAAACTTATTACAGCACCTACAAACGATAGAATTTTAGATGGTATCACTCGTAAGTCTATCATTCAACTTGCCAAAGATTATAATATTGAGGTAGAAATACGAAGAGTTTCGGTTGCTGAAATTAAAGAAGCTGCTAGAGATGGTGAATTAAAAGAAATTTTTGGTTCTGGTACTGCCGCTGTTATTAATCCTATAAAAGGGTTTAAGCATCAAAATGAGACTTTTGAATTACCTGACTTAAATGATTCATACGCTTCTTTCTTTAAAGATAAACTACTTAAAATTCAGTATAACATCCTGGAAGACAAGCATAGCTGGAGAGTTAAAATTTAATTATTTGGTTAAAAAAAGCTATATTAGTAATCAAAATTGAGTTTTTTCACCCAAAAAACCCCAGAAAAATGAAAAACATTGTATTAGCATTATTATCAATAGGAGTAGGTTTTACTGTGGCTACTTTTGGACTTAAAAGCTATTCAAACTCTATTTCAGGAAACAGCAATAATATAGTAGTAACTAAAAAAACAGATACTCCTAAAGAAGAAGTACATACCTCTTCTAAAGAAGAGAAACCAGTTGAAGTTACCAAATCTCCTGAAGAGGAGTTAACAGTTGAAGAAAACACTTTTCCTACAACCTCTGTAGCTGTAAAAGATATTCAAAAAAGTTTTGACAATTGGGAAGCCTATACAAAAGAAAACATTGATTTAATGTCAACATTTATTCCATTAGATGAGAAGAGTGTTAAAATAGAAAAAGGAATATTTTTAACCTTACTACGTACGGGTGCATATATTCCAGTTAAATCAGAAAAAGAAGGCAAAGTACAATATCAATTAACTAATATTGAAGATTCGGCTGATCCTAAAATAAAAAAATCTATTACCAGTAAAGCTTCTATTGCTCATCAGTATTTTAGAATGGAAGGTAAAAAACTTCCTGAATATAGTTTTATTGATTTAGATGGAAAAACACACAACAAAGCCGACACTAAGGGTAAATTACTTGTTCTTAAATGCTGGTTTATTACTTGTAAAGTATGTGTTGAAGAATTTCCTGAACTAAATGAATTAGTTGATAAATATAAAGACGACAATATAGAGTTTGTTAGTTTGGCTTTTGATAAAAAAGATGAATTAATTGAGTTTTTAAAAACTAAAGAGTTTAAATACCCTACAATTCCTGAGCAAAAAGAATATATGGCTAAGAAATTGAAGGTAAAACAATATCCTACACATTTAATTGTGGACTCTAACGGGGTTATCATTAAAATGGTAAATAACGTTAAAACCCTTACTTCTGAACTGGAAAGGATTATGGGTAAATAAAAAAAAAGCTCCTTTTTCGGAGCTTTTTTTATTTATCTAATACTTCTTTAATATTAGGACTAAAATAATTAGGCCCTTTTAACACCTTACCATCTTCACGATAAATAGGTTTACCGTCTTCTCCTAATTTACTCATATTACTTCGTTGAATTTCATTAAACACTTCTTCTATTTTGTGTTGCATTCCGTGTTCAATAATAGTACCACATAAAATATACAACATATCTCCTAAAGCATCAGCTACCTCTACTAAATCGTTATTCTGAGCTGCTTCTAAGTATTCTTCATTTTCTTCTTTCATTAAATTGTAACGAAGTAAATTTCGTTCTTCACCTATATTAGCTGTTGGTTCATTTTTTATTCCCAATCCAAATGCGGTATGAAATTCGTGTACTGCTGCGATTCTTTTCTTCATTATTATTTTATTGTATTTGTAATTCTGTTTTTACTGTGTTAAAATTAAAACCATCCCAATCTTCAATATGACTTTTAATTCCTTCTGCCTTAAAATCTGATAAATTCTTATTTCTAATTCCTAAAAAATGAATATCTAAATTTTTAGCTGTTCTTAAATCCCAAATACCGTCTCCAACCGAAATGATATTTTTAAACTCTTGAACTTGAAAATAGTTTTTCGCCTTGTTAATTGCTGAATTTACTATTTCCTCTCTAGTAAACAAACTATTAGAAGCTTCGACTAAAGTTGGGACAAAGTTTATCTTTGCTTGCTCTAATTTAATCAATGCTGGTTGCAATAGAGAACCTGTAGCAAAGCAAATAGCATAATCGGTCTCCTTCATAAAAAAATCAACTATTTTTTTCGCTCCATTAATTTCTTTTGTTCTAGAAAAGGTTAGCATTGATTCCGTCATTTTTTCTTCAAATTTTGGAATAAAAGAAAAACTAAAACTCCTATTCAGATTAGCTTCATAGTTCTTCTTCAAAATATAACTATCGGTCATGTTTTTATAGCTCTTCCAATCTTGATTGATATTGACAATACCAAAGCTCTTCATCGCGTTCACGTATGCTGTTTGATGTTGATTTTCGCTTTTAGTTAATGTATCATCAATATCAAATACAATTAAATTTTCCTTTTTCATTTAAGTTCTATTTTTAATATTCTTGCTAGCACTACTTTGAGCATCCTGTCTATAAGCCTCCATCGTTTGGAAATATAAGCTACTCATTTTTCTTTTTATTATTGAATAAATTTGTTGAAAGGCTTTTTCTAAAGAAACTATCAAAAATAATAGCTGTTTTAGTTTTCTTCATTCTAAAATCATTCTTTAACTTTGCTAAAAATACAATTTTATGTTCATACTAATCGCTGCTAAAATGTTTACAACTGGCAGAATCATTTTTGCAAGTTTATTTGTTATAGCTTTTATCGTTTTGATGTATTTTAGCTATAAAAAAGATGCTGAAAACAACAAAAAGCATTATCAAAATGGAGCTTTGTATGTTGCTATAGGACTAGCAGTGGTTATTGCTCTTTTGTTTTTATCAAAACTACTAACAAAGTAGCTTTTTTAATTCATAGATTCTACTTTACTTAACTTTCCGTGGTCTAGAACAGTAAATCCATTTTCGTCAAAATAGTATGAAGGAACGTATTTTTTATCTATTTCTAAATTAGAAAAATCATACGATGAAATCTGATATACTTTTTGTCCGAAAGATTCTTCGTGATACTGTACTAAAACATAAAGTTTACCATCCATTTTTTCTATTTCTTTATTAGAATACTTTCTTAATGGACTTCCTTCATCTATTTCATGAACAATTGTCCAAACTGTAGGTAAATACATTATTTTATCTCGCTCTAACTTTAGTTGGTAGAACTTCCTTTTATACTCTCCCTCCTTATCTTTTTCAGATATTGACAAAGTAACTGACACTTCTGGCTCAATCATAACTGTTTTACGACGATTCATTAACCGGAACATTAGCGCTCTATCTTCTTTAAAATCTCTAAGGATTAAGTTTTCACTAAAACGAATTGATGCTTTTGCTTTTGAAAAACGACCGTACAACAAACCTGTAATAAAAGAAAAGCTAAGCAACCCAACCATTGCTTCAAAAGCCGCAATAGTGTTGGCTGCAATTCCTTTAGGAGCCATACCTCCATAACCAACAGTTGTTAAAGTTTGAGCACTAAAAAAGAATCCATTTAAAAAATCACCTATAAAATCTCCTTGAGTAGTAGTTACCTGTTCTATACCTATTAACATATATACTATTCCAAAAAGAATATTTAATAAAGTATACCCTGCTATAATAAACACAAAAAACTGCCACCAAGCTAGCTCAATAAAAAATGTATATAAATCATCTGCGCTAAACCTTCTATTCGCATGAATTACGTTTGATGTACCGTCTTTATTAACGATTGTTTGTGCATTTTTTTGCGAATTATATCCAAACCCTGGGTCTTTAACCTTTCTTGCCATACCTAATAATTTAACAACCTAAAAATACAAAACCGATTCTTTGCAGAATCGGTTTTGAGTTATTTTCATAATTCCAATTAAACTACTTAGTTTTTAATTGGTAAGAAATTATAGTTTTTAGCATAGAAATTCATTTGCTCTTCAAAAGTTTCTGGTTGCTTAATTTTAATATCAGTGATATTTCCTTCTGCATCCATTACTGGTTCTAATACTGGATTCACAAATCCGCTATAAGGTGCATCTTTAAACTTTTCGTTACGATCCAACACTTCTTTATGTAAGTCTTGATCAACTTTAACTCCGTACCCCTCTACTAACGCTTTGGCAGCTTCAAAATCTCCTTCAGACTTAATTCTTTGTGCTTCTTTTAATAAACGTCCAAAGATTTCACGAAGCTTGTTATAATCATTAATATTATAATAAGTTTTACCATCTCTAGTAATTTTTTCAATCACATTGTCTTTTGCTCCTTGCTCAAAAGCCCAAGCCGATACCCACTGACGGTTTACCATGTGATCCTCCTCAATATCATCTCCTAAACTAATTCTCACTAATTGAGTCATTAACCCATTTCTAATATATCCGTCATAAGCAGCTTTTCCTACTTTTTCCCAATCATCAACCAAACCTAATTCTTGTAATTTTGGATCCATTAAATAATATAATCCTACTAAATCTGCTCTACCTTCTTCCATAGTAGATGCATAATTTTTTAATGTTTCTTTAGGTTGACCAACTCCATCGTTAATTACACCGGAAGCGTGACCGATTACCTCATGTAATGCAGTGTGTAGTTTATCAGCTAACTTACCATATTTAATCTCTAAATCAATCTCTTCCTGATCGTTTGCAAACTCTTTTAAACGCCCCGTTCCGCCTGCATTGTTATATGACCCTATAATGTTACCTAACGATACAGACTTAGAACCATGCTGTTGACGAATCCAGTTGTTATTTGGTAAGTTTACTCCAATTGGCGTACTTGGAGATGCATCTCCTGCCTCACCTGCTACATTCACTGTTTTATATGAAACCCCTACTACATTTTTCTTTTTATGAGATGGATCTAATGTTGAATTATCTTCAAACCATTGTGCATTATCTGATAATACTTTCATCTTTTTAGACATATCAAAGTCTTTGATTTGCACAATTGTTTCATATGAACCTCTATATCCTTTAGGATCATTATAAACTTCTATAAATCCGTTAATCCAATCAATATTTCCTTCAGTAGATTCAACCCAAGCAATAGCATATTGATCCCAAGTATCTAAACTCCCTGTTTTATAATATTCAATTAAAAAACCTAAAGCTTTTGCTTGTTTTTCATTTTCTGCTACTTCTTTCGCTTTTTCTAACCAGTAAATGATTTTATCAATTGCTTGTCCATATAAACCTCCTGACTTCCATACTTTTTCTACAAGTTTCCCATCCTCTCTAACTAATTTAGAGTTCAAACCTGCTTCAATAGGTTGCCCTTTTGGTCCTTTATATGCTGTAGCATAAAAGTCTTCTACATCTTTACTTGTAATGTCTGCTCCATAAAAATTTACTGCTGATGCCAACACATTATCAACTCCAGCTTTTTTATTTACCTTTTTAACATCATTATCATTAAATATAACCTCTAGTGCTTCAGCTGATAATTCTGTATTGGTTTCTTTTAACAACGATTCAAAGTACTCTTTTGAAAACTCTGGCTTTAATTTATCGTTTGAGTAATGATGGTGGATACCATTTGAAAACCATACTCTTTTTAAATACGTTGTAAACGCTTTAAACTCTTCACTTTCTTTATCTCCTTTAAAATTGTTGTTGATGTTTTCTAAAGCAGCTCTAATTTCAAGATTGTGTCGATAGTTTTGATCCCACATAATGTCACGCCCAGACAAACCAGCTTGTGTTAAATAATACACTAACTTTTTTTCTTTCAGTGTTAATTCATCAAATCCTGGAATTTGGTAACGTAATACTTTTATATCTGCGAACTGTTCAACAACATATTCAAAATCTTTTGCCTTTTTTTCTGCCACTTTAGGCTCTTTTTTAGTATCCACACCACAAGAAGTTAACACTCCTGCTGCAGCTACTATACAAAGCATCTGTTTTAGTTTCATTTAGGTTATTTTTAATTATTTTTTTCGAAGGCTAAAATTACAAAAATTAAACTTCATGATATCTGAAGCAATCTGTAGTATGGTCATTAACCATTCCTGTTGCCTGCATATGTGCATAAATTACCGTTGAACCTACAAATTTAAACCCTCGTTTTTTTAAATCTTTTGAAATTGCATCTGAAAGTTCTGTAGTTGCAGGTACTTCTTCTCTTTTTGCAAACTTATTTTTAATAGGATTACCATCTACAAAACTCCATATATACTTTGAAAAAGACCCGAACTCTTCTTGCACTTTCATAAACAATTGCGCATTTGTTATCGTCGCTTTTATCTTCAGTTTATTTCTAATAATCCCTTCATCTTGCAATAACTCTTCGTACTTATCTTCAGAATAATTGGCTATTTTTTGATAATCAAAATTATCAAATGCCTTCCTAAAATTTTCTCTCTTTTTTAAAATGGTAATCCAACTTAATCCTGCTTGGAATGTCTCTAATATTAAAAATTCAAATAGTTTATCGTCATCATATACAGGCACTCCCCACTCAGTATCGTGGTATTCAATATATAACGGATCATCACTAACCCAAAAACATCTTTGCTTCATTTCTTTATATTTTATTTTCGAAAATTACTGTTAAACAAGTTAAAAATCAATGAAAAACGGAATATTTTTTGCAACTTTATATGTAGAAAATTCTCTGATTATGAAAACATTAAAACAACTTATATATATCATCTTCATTGGAGCTATGCTTTGGGCTTGTAGTTCTACTCCCTTAAAAAACACTACAAATACAAAAGAAGAGCCTGTAGTAATAGCCAATGATAGTTTAGAATATGAAATTATAATAATCGATCCTGGTTTTACCACCTATTTAAACACTATTGCCAAACCTGAAGGTTTTTATTCTCAAACTTATTTAGAGAACAAAAATCGACTGTATGTAACCACTTGGAATTATAGAGCTAATAATCCTTTACAATTCAATTCTAACATATACGAAAATGTAATTGACTATAGTCCTCATATAGACTACGGATATGAAGTGAACTATAAACTCTTTAATTATTTTGAGTTTGCTCAACGTAAATATCGAATGAACTTAGGTATAGGAGCAAATAGATATAGTAGGTAATTTTACTAAAATGCATCTTTTTAAAAAATGTATATTTGTTCTCAAAAAAATTAACCGTATTACATGAAGTTTTTAAGAAACCTACTAGCCTCTATTCTTGGCTTTTTTATCGCTATTTTTTTACTTTTTATATTTTTTATTGCCATTGCTTCTATAATAGGAGCTGAAGAAAAAGTAGTTATAAAATCAAACTCCGTTTTAGAGTTAGATTTATCAACCCCAGTAAAAGATTATGCACCTAAAGAAGATAACCCTATTGCTGAAGCTTTAGAATTAACCGACGAAAAATTAGCTTTAAATAAAATTATCAATGCTATTGAAAATGCTAAAACTGACGAAAGAATAAAAGGAATCAGTATTAAATCTACATATATAAATGCGGGAATTGCACAAACACAAGCTATTCGAAACAAAATAGAAGAGTTCAAAGAGAGTGGTAAGTTCGTATATGCATATAACGATATATACACACAGAAGAACTACTATCTAAGCTCTGTTGCAGACAGCCTATTTTTAAATCCTATAGGAGCTATTGATTTTAGAGGTTTATCTACCGAAATTTTATATTTCAAAGACTTTGAAGATAAGTATGGTATTAAAATGGAGGTAATTCGCCATGGAAAATACAAAAGCGCAGTAGAACCATTCTTACAAAATGAAATGAGCGAAGCCAATCGCGAGCAAACTTCTTCTTTTTTAAAATCTATTTGGTCTGAAATTACCGAAGACATTAGTAAAAGTAGAAATATTTCAATTGAAAAACTAAATGCTATTGCTGACAATTCAGGAAGTAGAAATGCTGAGTTATCAAAAGAAAATAATCTAATTGATGCTTCTATTTACAAAGATGAGTACAAGAAAAAATTAGATCATATTTCAAATGGAAAAACCAATACAATATCTCTTGAAGACTATATAAGTTCAGGTAAAGGAAGAATTTCTTCTACCTCAAAAAACAAGATTGCCGTTATTTATGCGCAAGGAGATATTATGTATGGTGAAGGAAATGAAAATTATATCGGTCAGGGAATCATTAATAAAGCCATTACAAAAGCTAGAGAAGACAAAAGTGTAAAAGCTATTGTACTTCGCGTAAATTCTCCTGGAGGTAGTGCCTTAGCCTCTGAGTTAATATGGCGTGAATTAGAATTAACTAAAAAAGAAAAACCTATAGTGGTTTCTATGGGTAATTATGCTGCCTCAGGAGGCTACTACATTGCTTGTAATGCTAATAAAATTATCGCAGAACCAACTACTATTACAGGATCTATCGGGGTTTTTGGAGCCATCCCGAACTTCAGTCAATTCACTGATAACATAGGTATTAACGCAGAGCGAGTTTCAACCAATAATAGTCCTTTTTATAGTGTTTTCGAACCAATGGACAAAAAGTTTTACGATGTTACAAAAGAAGGAATTGAGCAAGTGTATACTACTTTTGTTAATCGTGTTTCTGCTGGACGTAATATGAGCTTTGAACAAGTAAACGAAATTGCACAAGGTAGAGTTTGGACTGGTAAAGAAGCTATTGAAAAAGGCTTAGTTGACCAATTAGGAAGCTTAGACGATGCTATTAAAGTTGCTGCTGAATTAGCCGAAGTGGAAGATTATAGAGTTCGTAACTATCCTAATTATAAAACCGATTTAAAAGAAGCTTTAAAATTATCTCCTTTTTCAAAAGTATCAAAAGAAGAAGTACTTAAGGAAGCTTTAGGTAACGAAAATTATCAACTATACTACAATTTACAAAAGATGAAGAATTTAAAAGGAATTCAAGCTAGAATCCCTTTCATATTTCAAATAAAATAGCTCAAAAAAAAGCCTCGACAATGTCGAGGCTTTTTTTTTATAACTTAGCTATAGTTCTTCTTATAAACCGAAGCTTTCTTTTACTTTAGAGACATAATCTAATTTTTCCCAAGTAAATAATTCTACGTCAAGAGTTATACTTTCTCCATTAGGCTGTGTAAATGTTTTAGACACAACCTCATTAGTTCTTCCCATATGACCATATGCTGCTGTTTCGCTATACATTGGGTTACGTAACTTTAAACGACTTTCAATAGCATGTGGACGCATATCAAAAATTTCAGAAACCTTTTGAGCAATCTCTCCATCGGTCAAATCAACTTTTGATGTACCGTAGGTGTCTACAAAAATTCCCATTGGCTCTACTACTCCAATTGCATACGACACCTGTACTAGCACCTCATCTGCAACACCAGCAGCTACTAAGTTTTTAGCTATATGACGTGTTGCATACGCAGCACTCCTATCAACCTTACTTGGATCTTTCCCTGAAAATGCTCCACCTCCGTGCGCGCCTTTTCCTCCGTAGGTATCAACAATAATCTTACGCCCTGTTAATCCAGTGTCTCCATGAGGTCCACCAATTACAAATTTCCCTGTTGGATTGATATGATACTTGATATCATCATTAAACAACGCTTGAATTTCTGGAGTTAACTGTGCTTTTACTCTAGGAATTAAAATCTCAACAATATCTTTTCTAATTTTTGCTAACATTGTTTCATCATCAGCAAAATCATCATGCTGTGTAGATACAACAATTGCTTCAATACGTTGTGGTACATTATCATCAGAATACTCAATGGTTACCTGACTTTTAGCATCTGGACGTAAATAAGTAATTTCCTTATTCTCTCTACGTATTACTGCTAATTCTTTTAAAATTATGTGCGATAAATCTAACGCTAACGGCATATAATGTTCCGTTTCATTAGTAGCATACCCAAACATCATACCTTGGTCTCCTGCACCTTGCTCTTCTTTAGATGCTCTATCTACCCCACGGTTAATATCGTCTGATTGTTCATGAATTGCAGATAATACTCCACAAGAATTCCCATCAAACATATATTCACCTTTGGTATACCCAATTTTATTAATTACTTCACGGGCAATCTTTTGTACATCTAAGTAAGTCGAAGACTTTACTTCTCCTGCCAATACAACCTGACCGGTAGTTACAAGGGTTTCACAAGCTACTTTCGATTCAGAATCAAATGCTAAAAAATTATCTATTAAAGCATCAGAAATTTGATCTGCTACTTTATCTGGATGTCCTTCAGAAACACTTTCCGAAGTAAAAAAATATGACATAAAAACTTCTTTTTAAATTAACTAAAAGAAAAACTTGGATTGCTAAGTCGCTAAAAGGAGTAGAAAATTACTGCTTTAGCATTTTTATTCTGAACTTTTGTTCAATGAGGTTGCAATCAGTCAAATTTTTCCTCAAAAAAATATTCGGCAAAGTTATAGATTATTTTACACACATAAAAACAAACTTACAAGTAAATAGAAAGTATTGATAATATGATAATAAAAAGTAATTTTCCTAAAATTGTATTGGAAAAATATTTGATTACATTTGTATCCTATTACATAAGACACTAACTTATATTAAAATAAAATAAAATGGCATTAGAAATTACAGATGCTTCTTTTGAAGAAGTAGTATTAAAGTCTGACAAACCAGTATTAGTAGACTTTTGGGCAGCATGGTGTGGACCTTGTAGAATGGTATCTCCTATTGTTGATGAAATCAGTAGCGAGTATGAAGGAAAAGCTGTTATCGGTAAGGTAGACGTTGACGCAAACCAAGAATTTGCTGCAAAATATGGTGTAAGAAACATCCCTACTGTATTAATTTTCAAAAACGGTGAGGTAGTTGACAAGCAAGTAGGTGCTGCTCCTAAAAAAGCATATACAGATAAAATTGACGCTGCTTTATAAAAATATATTCATTGATATTACACAAAAGGTTTGGCTATCGCTAAACCTTTTTTTATTTTCGGAATTATATGATTGATCTGAAAAGTACATCTTCACAAATAAACAACCTTGAATTACTTGCCAAACAAGTAGTCGAGGGTTTTATTACAGGAATGCATAAAAGCCCGTTTCATGGGTTTTCGGTTGAATTTTCTGAACACAAGCTATACAATAAAGGTGAAAGCACTCGCCATATTGACTGGAAACTATTTGCTAAAACCGAAAAACTATACACCAAAAAGTACGAAGAAGAAACCAACCTTCGATGTCATATAATTATCGATAATTCAGCTTCCATGCATTACCCTGTTAGTAAAAATCAATCAATCAATCACCTAAACAAAATAGGGTTTTCAGCAATAGCCTCGGCTGCTTTGATGGATATTTTAAAACGACAACGCGATGCAGTAGGATTAAGTATTTATTCAGACACCTATGAATATTGCGCTCCCGAAAAAGGAAGTGAGCGCCATCGTAAAATGTTATTGAATCAATTAGAGCTATTATTAAACTCTAACTCTACTGCCAATACAGAAACTTATCAATATTTACATGAAATAGCAGAAAAGATTCATAGACGATCTTTGATTTTCTTATTTACCGATATGTTTCAAACTTCAAAAAATGAAGAAGAACTTTTTAATGCTTTACGACATTTAAAATTTAATAAACATGAAGTAATTTTGTTTCATACCTACGATAAAAAAACAGAATTTTTATTTGATTTTGACAATACTCCTAAAAAATTTATAGATGTTGAAACTGGTGAAGAAATAAATTTATATGCCGAAAATGTACAGCAAAAATACCAAGAATTAAGCGCTATTTTCTTCAACAACTTAAAAAACAAATGCTTACAATACAAGATAGATTATGTTCCGGTAGACATAAATGAAGGTTATGATAAAGTGCTTACCTCTTATCTTATCAGTAGACAGAATTTTTTATAAAATAACTCTTTTTTATTTAAAAAAAGGTTATATATTTGCATCCGCTTAGAGCAACGGTCTGGTAGTTCAGCTGGTTAGAATACATGCCTGTCACGCATGGGGTCGCGGGTTCGAGTCCCGTCCAGACCGCTAAAGTTTCTCTAAAAAATACAACATATTGCTTCAAGCAACGGTCTGGTAGTTCAGCTGGTTAGAATACATGCCTGTCACGCATGGGGTCGCGGGTTCGAGTCCCGTCCAGACCGCAAAAAGCTTCTCAAAAATTGAGAAGCTTTTTTCTTTTTTACATTTTTTCAAAAAAAAGTTTGGTTTAGTTAAATTTATTTCTAAGATTTGTCCCGTACAAAGAACACAAATACAATGATGTTACAAAACGTATGGCAAGGTTTCTATTTTTACTTTTACTTTTTTAGTAAGAGACGAGACTTTGTATCATATTGTTAACCTAACAAAAAATAATATATCCAATCAAAGTCTCGAATTTATCGAGGCTTTTTTTTTTGATTCAAAATGAAGAAAATAGCCATTCAAGGAATACAAGGAAGCAACCACCATATTGTTGCAAACAACTATTACGGAGAAAACATCGACCTAGACGAATGTTTATCTTTTGATGTACTAGTTGATAGCCTTTTAAACTCAAGAAGTGAGCAAGCTATTATGGCGTTAGAAAACACCATCGCAGGCTCAATCATCCCCAATTATGCCCTAATCGACAAGTATAATTTGCACATTTCTGGTGAGTATTACCTACCTATACACCATCATTTAATGGCGTTACCAAATCAACAAATTGAAGACATTACTGAAGTTTGCTCACACCCAATGGCATTATTACAGTGTAAAGAATTTTTCAAACAACATAATCATATAAAGCTGGTTGAAGATGTTGATACCTCAGCAGTGGCAAAAAGAATAGCTGAACAACAACTAAAAGGAGTTGCGGCTATTGCACCAAAAATGGCGGCTGATATTTTTAAATTATCAATTATTGAAGATGAAATTCAAACAATTAAGAATAATGCAACTCGCTTTGTATTTCTTCAGACAAGCCTTCCTAAAAATGGTAAAAGCGAAATTAACAAAGCTTCATTAAGGTTTGAATTAGACCATAAAAGAGGAAGCTTAGCTGCGGTGCTAAATGTAATGAGCGATTGTAAATTAAACCTTACCAAAATACAATCGTTACCCAAAATTGAAACACCATGGAAGTATGCTTTTTTTGTTGATGTAACTTTTGAAGCATACAAAGATTACGAAAAAGCAAAAGCCATTCTACAAATCATGGCAGAAGATTTTAAAATATTAGGCGAATACAAAAACGGAAGATTATGATACAGTTTGCCAATCGTTTACAAACCGTAAAAGAATACTACTTCTCTAAAAAATTACAAGAAGTACGTCAATTAATTTCAGAAGGAAAACCAATTATAAACATTGGTATTGGTAGTCCTGATTTACTACCTCCAACGTCAGTGTTAAAAGCTATTCAAGATAGCTTACAAGATAATGGAGCACATAGTTATCAAAGCTATCAAGGGTTACCAGAGTTTAGACAAGCTGTTTCAAATTTTTATCAAAACAACTATAAAGTTACCATAAACCCTGCTAACGAAGTACTTCCTTTAATGGGAAGTAAAGAGGGAATAATGCATATTTCATTGGCTTTTTTAAATGAAGGTGACCAGGTGTTAATCCCTAATCCAGGGTACCCAACTTATAGCTCAGTAACCAATTTATTAGGTGGAAAACCTGTTTTTTACGATTTAGAAGAAGCTACTAACTGGCAACCTAATTTTGAAGCTTTAGAAAAACTTGATACCTCAAGAATAAAGTTGATGTGGGTAAATTACCCGCATATGCCAACGGGTGCCGATGCCACCAAAGAAACTTTTCAAAAGTTGATTAACTTTGGGAAGAAGCACAATATTGTTATTGTAAATGACAATCCGTATAGCTTTATATTAAATGAACACCCTCAAAGTATTCTACAAATTGAAGGCGCAAAAGATATTGCTCTAGAATTAAACTCGGTAAGTAAATCTTTTAACATGGCGGGATGGCGCGTAGGAATGTTATTAGGAAAGTCTGAATTCTTAACTGAAGTTTTAAAAGTAAAAACTCAAATGGATTCTGGTATGTTTTACGGGATTCAAAAAGGAGCAACAAAAGCTTTAGAGTTAGACAAAGATTGGTTTACCCAACTAAACCGCTCTTATAAAAAGCGACAAAAATTAATTTTTAAGCTAGCAGAAAAGTTAGGATGTACCTACGATAAAAACACCTCAGGAATGTTTGTTTGGTGCAAACTTCCAAAAGGGAAAACATCTGAAGAGATGATTGATGATTTGTTATACAACAAACACATTTTTGCTGCTCCAGGAACCATTTTTGGCAGTCAAGGTGAAGGTTACATTCGCTTTTCATTATGCGTTCCAGAAGAAAAAATTAACGAAGCAATAGCTAGAATATGAAAAAAGAACTCAATTTGATAAAAACCTATATAGAAGGGTATAACTCTTTTAATGTAGACAAAATGCTTTCAGTTTTAAATAAAAGCATTGTTTTTGAGAATTACACTAACAATTCATTGACTTTAAAACTCGATGGAATAAACCCATTTAAAGAACAAGCTGAGAAAGTGCTATTATTTTTTTCAGAAAGAAAACAAGAAATAGAAGAAATTATCACAAAAGAAGAATACTATGAAGTTCATCTTAAATATACAGCAACATTAAAAGTTGACTTATCTGAAGAACTTAAAAAAGGAAATCAATTAAACCTAAAAGGTAAGAGTATTTTCTTCTTTCAGAACGATACAATAACTAAAATAGAAGATTACAGTTAATATGAACATATTTATTATAGGCTTAGGATTAATCGGCGGAAGTTTTGCCCTAGATATTCAGCAAGCATTTAAAAATGCTACTATCTATGGAATTGATTCCAACGAAGAGCATAGTAATCTTGCTTTAGAAAGAGGGATTATTCATCAAAAAGCAACATTTTCAGAACTGTCAAATGCTGATATAGTTATTATTGCCACTCCTGTAGATATTTCACTAGAGGTGATTTTGAAAACGTTAGATAGTATCTCTGATGATTGTTTGGTTTTTGATGTAGGTTCGACTAAAGAACTGATTTGTGATGCCGTTAAAAATCATCCTAAAAGAAGAAATTTTTTAGCAACACACCCTATTGCTGGAACGGAATTTTCAGGACCTAATGCGGCTTTGACAAATTTATTTAGAAGTAAAACCAATATTATTTGTGAGGTAGAAAAAACAGCTTTCAAATTACAAGAAAAGGCGTTAGATATTTTTTCAAAATTAGGAATGCGTATTCGGTATATGGATTCAAAATCACACGACAAGCATATTGCCTATGTATCACATTTATCACACATCAGCTCTTTTATGCTAGGTAAGACAGTCATCGAAAAAGAGAAAAACGAACGTGACATTTTTGATATGGCTGGTAGTGGATTTGCTTCTACTGTGCGTTTAGCAAAAAGTTCGCCAGCCATGTGGACACCTATTTTTAAACAAAATAAAGAAAATGTTGTGGAGTCTTTGAATGAATACATCACTAACTTACAACAATTCAAAACATTATTAGAAAAAGATGATTTTCCAGAAATATACACTGAAATGGAAAACACCAATCATATAAAACAAATTTTAAACGGAATTTTAGAGGCAGTACCTCAACAATAAAGACATTAAAATGGAAAACACAAAAGAATTAAGAACATGGTTAGATGCCTTCGGATTAGGGCATCCTTTAGTAATAGCAGGACCTTGTAGTGCTGAAACAGAAGAACAAGTGTTACGAATTGCACACGAACTAAAAGACACAGACGCTACTGTATTAAGAGCTGGTATTTGGAAACCTCGCACAAGACCTGGGAATTTTGAAGGCGTAGGTGCTCTAGGACTAAAATGGTTACAAAAAGCCAAACAAGAAACAGGAATGCTAATTGCTACCGAAGTTGCCAATAAAGATCATGTACAATTAGCATTAGAACATGATGTAGATATTTTATGGATTGGTGCTCGTACCACTGTAAGTCCTTTTATCGTTCAAGAAATTGCAGATGCTTTAGACGGAACAGATAAAATTGTTTTGGTAAAAAACCCTGTAAATCCAGATTTACCTTTATGGTTAGGTGCTATAGAACGTTTGTACTCAAAAAACATAAAAAAACTAGGAGTTATTCATCGAGGTTTCTCAACTTATGAAAAAACCCGATACAGAAATAATCCAGAATGGCAAATTCCTATCGAATTACAAAACCGTTTCCCTGATTTACCATTAATTTGCGACCCATCACACATTGCTGGTCGTCGTGATATCATTTTTGACATTTGTCAAACAGCTTTAGACTTAAATTTTGATGGATTAATGGTTGAAACACATTATGACCCAGACAATGCTTGGAGTGATGCTACTCAACAAATTACTCCAAAAACATTAATTCAAATGATGGTAGACTTAAAAGTTAGAAAAGCCACTGATACCGAAGCGGATTACCGAAATGCATTGAATACTTTACGTACTCAAATTGATGTAGTTGATCATCAATTAATTGAAATGTTAGGTAAACGTATGAAAATAGCTGATGCTATTGGTGAATTGAAAAAAGAGAAAAACGTAGCTATTTTACAAACCAAACGATGGAACGAAATCTTAGGCAAAATGATTTTAGAAGGTCAAGATAGAGGATTGAGTGAAGAATTTGTGCTTAAGATGTTTAAGGCAATACACCAAGAAAGTATCAACCATCAAGAAAAAATTATTAACTCATAAAGAAAGCGCCAGTAGGCGCTTTCTTTTTATTCTATTTATTGTATTTTCATTCTACCAAACTTTAAATAAATGAAATCTATTCATACAATTGATGATGTGATAAACATCTTACAAGACATCATTAACGAGTCTATAGAAAACAAAAGTCCGCTAGGATATTTCGCAGCTTTATATCAAAAAGTAACAATCAAAGTAAAAGAAGGTATACAAAACAACTATTTTGATGATAATCAACGAATGGAAAAACTAGATATAATCTTTGCTAAAAGATATATAGATGCTTATTACAACTACAAAAATAATACACCTATCACTTCTTCTTGGGAAAAAGCTTTTAGCATAGCTAATAAATATTGGTATATCGTTTTGCAGCATTTGTTAGTTGGTATGAATGCACATATTAATTTAGATTTAGGAATTGCAGCAGCAGAAGTTTCTAAAGGGCAAAACATTCAAAATTTACACGACGATTTCAATAAAATAAATGAAATTTTATCCTCTTTAGTTAACGATGTTCAAGATGATTTATCAAAGGTATATCCTTTTTTAAAGAAAATTCTTATCTGGACTAAAAATGTTGACGATTTTTTAATTGACTTTAGCATGGAATTAGCAAGAGATGGTGCCTGGGATTTTGCTGTTGAATTAGCCAATACACCTGCTAGTGATTTTGACAATGCTATAGAAAAGAGAGACATTAAAATAACTAAAAAAGCAGGTTTAGTTATTTCTCCAGGTTTTATCCCTCGATTAATTTTTATGTTTATTAGAGTTTCAGAAAAAGGAACAGTAGCTCAGAAAATTAAAGATTTAACAGATTAAACAATACTAAAACATTCAATTTTTATTCTCATCTTTGTTTTATGACAGGAACGGTTTATAAATCTACAGGAAGTTGGTATTGGGTAAAGTCTAAAGGCGAACTATATATGTGTCGTATTAAAGGGAAATTCCGTCTTAAAGGAATCAAAAGTACAAACCCTATATCTGTAGGTGATATTGTTGACTTTTCATTAGAAACCAAAAACGATGAAGAAACAGGTTTGATTACCAATATTCACGAACGAAAAAATTTTATTGTTCGTAAATCGGTTAACTTATCAAAACAAACTCATGTAATTGCTTCTAATATCGATCAGGTATTTCTATTAATTACGATTGACAACCCTCCTACGTTTACCACATTTATCGATCGTTTTTTGGTAACTGCTGAAGCCTATTCAATCAAAACTATTTTAGTTTTTAATAAAATTGATTCGTATGAAATTGAGCAGCGTGCCGAAATTATGTATCTAAAAGATATTTATGAAGCCATCGGTTACGAATGTGTAGAAGTTTCTGCTACTGAAAACATCAATATAGATAAAATTAAAAATTTGATGACAGGCAAAGTAAGTATGTTTGCAGGTCACTCGGGAGTTGGTAAAACTACTTTAGTCAACGCCATTGAACCTTCTTTAGATTTAAAAACCAAAGAAATTTCTGAACAACACAAACAAGGACAACATACCACTACGTTTGCCGAAATGTTCGATTTAAGTTTTGATGCTCGTATCATTGACACTCCAGGAATTAAAGGATTTGGAGTGGTTGATATGGACAAAGATGAACTAGGTGATTATTTCCCTGAATTTTTTGCTTTAAAACAAGACTGTAAATTCAACAATTGTATTCACGTAAATGAACCGCAGTGTGCTGTTAAAGAAGCCTTAGAAAATGAAGAGATTGCTTGGTCTCGATATAAAAGCTACTTGCAAATCATGGAAGGTGAAGACGAACATTATCGAACTGATATTTGGGAATAATTTCAACAGTATTCAAATAATCTAAAAATTCAATCATCTTAATAATATGAAAGCCGTAATTCAACGTGTTTCTAAAGCAAGTGTTACTATTGAAGGAGAAAAAGTTGCGAATATTCAAAACGGAATATTAGTCTTATTAGGAATTATAGACGAAGATGTTCAAGAAGATATTGCTTGGTTAACTAAAAAAATAGCAAATCTTCGTATTTTTAATGATGAAGGAGGCGTAATGAACAAATCATTACTTGACATTAACGGAGAAGCAATTGTAGTAAGTCAGTTTACTTTACATGCTTCTACCAAAAAGGGAAATCGACCTAGCTATATTAAAGCAGCAAAACCTGACGTTGCTGTTCCATTATACGAAAATTTCGTTCAACAATTTGAAACTGATTTAGGTAAAAAAGTTCAAACTGGTGAGTTTGGAGCAGATATGAAAGTAGAATTGTTAAATGACGGACCTGTAACCATTATTATTGATACCAAAGACAAAGTGTAATTGCAATTTATTGATGTTCATACCCATACTTCATCTACTCAAAAAGATGTCTTTTCAATAGAAAACAAATATCCAAATTCTAAAGATTTTAGTAAGCCTTTTTCTATTGGAATTCATCCATGGTATATTTCAGAAGATTCTTTGCAAAATGATTTGGCAACTGTTGAGAAACTAGTAATCTCTGAAAATTGTTATGCTTTAGGCGAATGTGGTTTAGATAGAATATCAGCTACTGGTTTTTCTCTTCAACTGGAAGTTTTTAAACAACAAATCCAACTCTCTGAAAAATATAACAAACCTTTAATTATTCATTGTGTAAAGGCTTTTCAAGAGATTATTCAATTAAAAAAAGAAATCAAACCAAAACAACCTTGGATTGTTCACGGATTCAATAAAAATTACCAAATTGCGCTCGATTTGATACAACATCAAATATGTATATCCTTCGGAGAAAGTTTATTGAAAAATAAGAAGCTACAAGAAACATTCTTAAAACTTCCCTTAGACTTTCTTTTTTTGGAGACAGATACCTCTGAAGAGAGTATTAAGAACATATACAAAACTGCTAGCGAATTAAGGAAAATCGAAAAACAAATAATTATAAAAACTGTAAAACAAAATTTTAGTAGAATTTTTAAAAGATGAGTTGGTTAGAGCGTACTGAGTTATTAACTCAAAAAGAAGGTTTAGAAAAAATTAAAAAAGCCAATGTTTTAGTAGTTGGATTAGGTGGAGTTGGATCGTTTGCAGCAGAATTTATTGCACGTGCAGGAGTAAACAAAATGACAATTGTTGATGGTGATGTCTTTGACAAAACAAATATAAATCGTCAATTACCAGCATTACATAGCACCATAGGAAAGTCGAAAGCACAAATATTAGCTAATAGACTTAAAGACATCAATCCAGATATTGAATTGACTGTTTTAGAAGAATTTTTATCACCAGAAAGAGCATTTGAACTTGTAACTCCAGATTACGATTACGTGTTGGATTGTATTGATAGTATTACACCAAAAATTAACCTTATTGTTGCAGCACGTAGAAAAAAAGTAAAAATAATTAGCTCAATGGGAGCTGGTGGTAAATTAGATGCTTCAAAAGTAACTGTTAAAGACATTAGCAAAACTAAGCACTGCAAAATGGCAAGAACCTTACGAAAGCGTTTAAAAGAATTAAAAGTAGATAAAGGTGTAAGAGCTGTATATTCAGAAGAAATTCAAATTGCTGAAAGTTTAAAACTAACTGATGGAAGCAACTATAAAAAATCATATTACGGAACTATAAGTTATATGCCTGCCGCATTTGGATTACAAGCTGCTTCGTATGTTATTAATAAAATCTTAACTAAAAAATAAATTCCCGGGAAATTATTTTAATTACATTTGCCACAATTTATTATCAATTATTAAAACCTCAAAAATGAAAAAAACAATTTTAGCTATTGCTTTTGTAGCAATTGGAGCAGTTTCTTGTAAAACTGAAAAGGAGAAAACAGCTGTTAATGACCAAATTGCAGAAGTAGCAAAAACAGAAAATATTATTAATGCTTACAAAGCGAATGTTGCTGAATCTACTGTAAACTGGAAAGGAGAAAAACCTACAGGATCTCATGTTGGAGTAGTTAGTTTAGAAAAAGGAACTATAGAAATTGAAAACGGACTTGTAAAGTCTGGTGAATTTGTTATTGATATGAATTCAATTTCTTGTACAGACTTAGAAGCAGGAAAAGGTAAAGAAGATTTAGAAGGACACCTAAAAAATGGTGATTTCTTTGATGTTGAAAAATTCCCAACTGCTAAATTTGAAGTTTCTAGCTCTGAATTAAAAGACGGAAAAGTACACGTTACTGGTAACTTAACTCTTAGAGATGTAACAAAAAGTATTACTATTCCTGCTACAGTTACTGAAGCTGATAACATGGTAGTATTTAAAAGTGATGCTTTTAGTATTGACAGAACTGACTTTGGTGTAACTTACAAGTCTAAGAAAATTGATGCTGCATTAAAAGACAAATTCATTTACGACTTAATGGAGATTTCTTTTGAAGTTAACGCTCAAAAATAATTTTAGCTTTTAATAGCTAAACAAAAAAATGGTTGACAATTGTCAACCATTTTTTTTATGCTTTGATAAATTCTTCTACCTCAAATAATTCTTTAAAATGCTTTAGAATTTTTTCTTTAACCTCTTGTTCCGATATTTTTCTTCCCAACTCAACTTCCATAGAAGTTACCGCTTTTCCACGGATTCCGCAGGGAATGATGTTGTCAAAATATCCTAAGTTAGCGTTTACATTTAGAGCAAAACCATGCATGGTTACCCATCTACTAGCTCTAATACCCATAGCACAAATTTTTCTTGCAAATGGTGTTCCTACATCTAGCCAAACTCCTGTTTCTCCTTCACTTCTTTCTCCTTTTAAACCATATTCTGCTATGGTTAAAATAATAGCTTCTTCTAACAAACGTAAATACTTATGAATATCAGTAAAGAAATTCTCTAAATCTAGAATAGGATACCCAACTATTTGTCCTGGTCCGTGATAAGTAATATCTCCTCCTCTATTAATTTTATAAAAAGTAGCTCCCTTTTCTTTCAGCTTTTCATCAGTCAATAATAAATTGCTAATATCTCCTGATTTTCCCAAGGTATATACATGAGGATGTTCAACAAATAAAAAGTGATTTGGAGTCACAATTTCACTTTCTCCGTTCCTCTTTTCTCTCTTTAAAGAAACTATCTCATCCAATAAGTTTGTTTGATAATCCCACGTTTCTTTGTAATCTTTTCTTCCTAGATCACTGATTCTTATTTTTTTATTCATAAATTAGACTTCTGAATAGCCCTACAAAGGTAGGGAAAATTAAACTTTTGCTGTTATAAATAAGACCTTTCAATTATTAAAATTATGCCTAACAAAACCCTCATTCTTTTTTTTCTTATTTTTTCCCTTTCAGTAACCAGTTTGTTTTCACAACAATTATGGACTAAAGTATATAAAGAAAAAATTACCCAACAGAAAAAAGAAATATTTGGTACCAGAACCAACCCCAAAGAATACATTCTGATGAGTTTAGATCTAGAAGGATTTAAAAATACTCTAGCTAGTGTTCAATCAAAAAGTACTACTTCTACTAAAACTATCGAATTACCAAATTCAGACGGAACACTGAAAAGGTTTTCTATTAAAGAGACATCTTATTTAGCTTCTGGATTAGCCGAAAAATTTCCTATGATAAAATCTTACTCTGCTACGAGTATTGATGATTCTTCTTCTTCTGCTAAAATCAGTATTGGTACAGATGGTGTTCATATTATTATCTTTTCAACTAACAAAAACACCTTATACATAGATCCTTACACTAAGGATAAAAGAGAATATATCATTTACAAAAAAAGTAGTGTTTCTTCTCCTAAAGATAATTTTGAATGTAAGGTTGAAGATACATATCAACAAAAAACTACATCTCTTAAAAGAAGCTATGCTAACGACGGAAAACTACGAACTTTTAGAATGGCTATAGCATGTACTGGTGAATACGCTCAATTCCATTTGAATAGACAAGGAACTTCTCCATCTGCCTCAGATGCAGAAAAAAAAGCAGTCGTCTTATCTGCCATGAATACAACAATGACACGTGTAAATGGTATTTATGAAAAAGATCTTGCTGTAAGAATGATTATTGTTGCTAACAATGACAGCTTAATATTTTTAGATGCTGACACTGATGGACTTTCAAATGACAATGCTAATAATTTAATTGATGAAAGTCAGAGTAAATGTGATAACATCATCGGTAATGCTAATTATGATATCGGACACACCTTTAGCACTGGTGGTGGTGGACTAGCTAGTTTAGCATCAGTATGCGAAACTAACTATAAAGCCCAAGGAATCACAGGTAGTAGCCAACCTGTAAATGATACTTACGATATAGATTATGTAGCTCATGAAGTTGGACATCAATTTGGAGCTACCCACACATTTAACAATTCTTGTGATGGTAATAGAAGCAGCTCTACTGCTGTAGAACCTGGAAGTGGTTCTACAATTATGGCATATGCTGGAATCTGTTCTCCTAATGTACAGAATGTAAGTGATGATTATTTTCATACAGTAAGCATCAATCAAATGTGGAACCATGTACAAGGAATTGGTAGTTGTGCTACTTTATCTGATACAGGTAATACTGCTCCTACAGCTAATGCTGGAAATGATGTAAGTATTCCTAAATCTACTCCATTTGTTTTAAAAGGACAAGCTACAGATGTAAATGGAACCGCTTCTTTGACCTATACTTGGGAGCAAATTGATAATGAAACAGCAACCATGTCTCCTCTACCTACTAACACTGGAGGACCAATGTTTAGATCTATAGCTCCTTCTTCATCTTTAGACAGGTATATGCCTGCACTTTCGACAGTAATAAGCGGTAATACCTCAACTACTTGGGAAGTTCTTCCTTCTGTAGCAAGAGACTTAAATTTTGCATTTACGGTAAGAGACAACCATTCTGGAGGAGGTAGTTCTGCTAGAGATGATATGAAAATCACAGTTGTAGATACTGAACCTTTTGCTATAACAAACCCAAGCTCACTAGTATCATGGGGAACTGGCGCTACAGAAACAATTACTTGGAATAAAGGTACTACACATCTAGCTCCTATTAATTGTACAAAAGTAAATATTAGACTTTCAATAGATGGCGGTCTTACCTTTCCTATCCTATTAAAAGCAAATACAGATAATGATGGTTCTGAAGATATTGTTATCCCAGACAACCCAACTACTAAAGCAAGAATATTAGTTGAAGCAGCGGACAATATTTTTTACAATGTAAACAACACCAATTTTACCATATTCCCTGCTGAGCCTACCTTTTCAATTTCCAATACTACAGGAGACATGTCGGTATGCAACAAAGGAACTAACGAGCTTGTTTTTGATTTTGACTACAAAGCTTTATATGGCTTCACTGAAACAGTGAGTCTTTCTTATTCTGGAGCTCCAACAAACTCAAACATTACACTGAGCACCACTACTTTGAATACTAGTGGAAAGTTTACATTAACCGTAACAAATCTTACCAATGTAACAAAAGGAGATTATACAATTACCGTTACAGCGACTTCTCCTTCAACAACTAAATCAGTGAATATACTTCTAAACGTAAATGATACTCTTTGTAATTCTTCTGGTAATACAGAATCACAAGTTAGCATTACCAATGTAAAATTTAACAGTATCGACTATAACTCAACAAAAACAACAGGTTATTCTGATTTTACAGCTGAAAGTACACAAATAGTTCGAGGTGAAAGCTACGATTTAACAACTACCATTAATACTGATGGAAGTAGTACTATTAAAACATTTGCTTGGATAGATTGGAATCAGAACTGTACCTTTGATAATGATGAAACTTACGAAGTAATATCAAACACCGTTACTATAACAGTTCCTGAAAATGCTCCTCTAGGCTCAACAATAATGAGGGTTTCTACAAGGCCTGATACTAACCCTAATTCTTGTAATACAAACTTTAATGGTGAAGTAGAAGATTATACAGTTACTGTTGAAGAAAGTTTTGCTACTAATAATACATTATTTAACGATCTTCAAATATACCCTATCCCATCTAATGGAATACTTACAGTGAACTTTACCGTAAAAGATAAAAACTCAACAATTATTAAATTATTTGACTTTAAAGGAAGATTAATTGAAACTCAACAATTTTCTACTATTTCAAGTGTATTTAACAAAGAGGTTCAGTTTAACAAAAGAGCTAGTGGGTTTTACTTTATGCAAATTGAAAATGCAGGTAAAATAGTAACAAAAAAAATAGCTATTCAGTAAAATACTTTAAAATAAAAAAGCGAGCAAAATTGCTCGCTTTTTTATTTTTGTAACTATTGATTTGTTAATCTTGTTTATGAATTCCTTTTTTTGTGTAATTTTACCGTCCTTGAACTGGTAACGCCAGTGATATAAAAACCTTTATTACACAAATAATTATGCACGTAGCAATTGCCGGAAACATTGGCGCAGGAAAGACCACATTAACTAAATTATTAGCAAAACATTACAATTGGGAACCTCATTTTGAATCTGTTGATGAAAACCCTTACTTAGATGATTTTTACGCTGAAATGGAACGTTGGTCTTTTAACCTACAAGTATATTTTTTGAACAGCCGTTTCCGTCAAGTGTTAGAGTTACGTAAATCTGGTAGAAAAATAATTCAAGATAGAACTATTTACGAAGATGCTCATATTTTTGCCCCTAACTTACATGCAATGGGGTTAATGACCAATAGAGATTTTAGTAATTACTCTTCGTTATTTGAATTGATGGAGAACCTAGTAACTCCTCCTGATTTATTAATTTATTTACGCGCAGATATTTCTACATTAGTAGGACAAATACACAAACGTGGCAGAGAATACGAAAACTCTATCAGCATTGATTATTTAAGTCGATTAAATGAACGCTACGAAGCCTGGATTAGCCAGTATGATAAGGGAAAATTATTAATTATTGATGTTGATAATTTAGATTTTGTAGACAACCAAGAAGACTTAGGATATGTTATTGATAGAATTGACGCTCAAATAAACGGATTATTTTAATCCTCTTCTAAATTCACTCAATAAGATTGCTGTAGCTGTGGCTACATTTAAACTCTCAGTTTGCTGCAAATCACCAAACCTTGGGATGGTTAACGCATGCTCTACTATTTTGGCTATTTCAGAAGAAATTCCATTAGCTTCATTACCCATTACTAAGACAGCTTTTTTTGGTAATGAAGATGAATATACATTTTTACCTTCCATATCTGCAGTAAAAACAGGCAACTTACAATTGGATAAAAACTCTTGTAAATCTACATACGTAATATTCACTCTTGTTAGAGAACCCATGGTAGATTGCACTACTTTTTGATTATAACAATCAACCGTATTTTTAGAACATACCAATTCAGTAACACCAAACCAATCACACAAACGGATAATAGTTCCTAAGTTTCCAGGATCGTTAACCCCATCTAAAGCTACCATAAAGCTATCCTGGATAATTTCTTTTTCCTTTGGAATCTTAAACAACCCTAAAACTTTATTCGGACTTTTTAAAGTACTTACCTTTTTCAGTTCATTTTCTGAAATTGAAGTAACCTCTATATTTTTCAAAGGCTTAAAAGATTCATCTGTAGAAAACAACTGTTCTACCTCTAATGAAGATGCTAATAATTCGTTTATGACTTTTACCCCTTCAGCTACAAACAATTGATACTTTTGTCTATACTTTTTTTGCTGTAAACTAGTTATTAACTTTATGTTGCTTTTAGATAAATTCATTAAATTATTTTTAACACTCTAAAACCACTAAAAAATAGTATTTTTGATGTTTAATACGAGGCGTAAAGTTAATGAAAAAACTTTCTTTCTTCTTTTTATTAGTAGTCTTATTCAGTTCATGCAGTACGATTAAATATGTTAAAGAAAATGAGTTATTGCTAGCCAAAAACACTGTATACATCGACAGTGTTAAAAACTCAAGTATAGATATTTCTGAATTACTAATGCAACGACCTAACGCTAAGGCTTTAGGTGTACCTTTATCGTTACATTTTTATAACCTTGGTAATCCTGAAGCTCCAAAAACTCCGAGTGAATGGGGTAAAAAACATATAAAAACTTATAACTTTTTTAAAGACGTTTTTTCAGAAAAACAAAGTATTTCTGTTGCTAAAACTTTTATTGGTTTTAACAATTGGTTCTTAAAAAGCGGGCAAGCACCAATCATTATCGATGATATAAAAACCAAGAGAACTGTAGGCAATTTAAAAGCTTATTATCAAACAGAAGGGTATTTTAGAGCTACGGTCACCTCAAAGAAAGATACTATTGGAAAGAGAAAAGGTGCTATAACTTATCACATTACAAAAGGGAACCCTTCATATTTAGACTCTATTAAAACCTTTATTACCTCACCAGTTTTAGATTCGCTATACCAACTAACTAAAGAGAATAGTTATTTAAAATCAGGAGACCACTATAAAAATGAAAATTTTATTAAAGAAGCTAATCGTTTAGTTAAGCTTTTTAGAAATAAAGGTATCTATCATTTTAATGAAAATTACATCTCTTTTGATAATGACACTTTAAAAAACTATGAAAAAACGGATGTAGATATTAATATTTCTGATAAGATAGAACCTTTCCAAATTCAGAAAATAAAAAAAGTTAATGTATACACCGATTATACCTATAATAGAAGAAATAATCCTCATAAAGATAGTGTAAGTTATAATGGAATTAATTTTTACGCACACCGTAAATTAAAATACAATCCTAAATACTTATCGCAATCGTTGTTTGTAAAACCCAATACAGTATATAGTGATTCTTTAAGAAATTTAACCCGTACTCATTTAAGAGGATTAAAAAACTTTAAAGCAACCTCTATTCGATATAATGAATTGAGTAGCAATGAGCTTGAAACAAATATTTATTTGACTCCTATTGAAAAATATACTCTTGGTTTTGAAACAGAGCTATCTCGCTCAAATATTCGTAATTTCGATGTATCACTAAAGTTTTCAATAACCAATAGAAACACCTTTAAAGGCGCGGAAATTTTTAAGTTTTCTACTTTCGGTTCATATTTTAATTCTAACAATGGACCTGGTTGGGAAGTTGGTTCTGATATTTCATTAGAAGTACCTCGATTTATGACTCCTTTTGGATTGAATAAATTAATACCTAAACGAATGTTTCCTAGAACCAAATTTTATGCAGGAGGGGGGATCCAAAAAAACATAGCCTTAGATAAGCAAAATATTTCTGTAGGTATTAATTACAAGTGGAATTACAATAATAAAAAATCAATTGAATTAGAACTTCTAAACACTCAATATATTAGAAATTTAAATGTTAATAATTACTTTACTATTTACAATTCGGAGTATCGAAAATTAGACGAAGTTGCAACAGCTTACGATCCTTCTTACACTTTACCTAATAATACTATTGGAAATTACAATCAAATTGTAGCATTTGTAAGAAACGTTCTTACTGATGAATCTTTCGCTTCTTCAAATCCAACTGAATATCAAAATACTCTTAACATTGCTAATAGGTTCAACATTATAACCTCAGATTTTTTGATTCCAGAGATTGCCTACAGCTATACATATAACAATAGGGCAAACATTAAAGATGCTAGCTTTTCATTTTTCAAATTAAGGATAGCTAATTCTGGAAATGTTATGGGACTTTTATCTAAAACCTCTAACAGTTTAGGACAAAAAACAGTATTTAAAATCCCTATTGCTCAATATTTCAAAACTGATATCGAATACAAAAAGTATTGGGATTTGGGTGACAATAATGTTTTAGCACACAGAACCTTTTTAGGAGCAATTGTTACCTATGACAATTCAGACATCCCTTTTTCTAGAAGCTATTTTGCCGGGGGGTCTAATGATATTAGAGCATGGAGAACATACGATTTAGGTCCTGGTACCAGGAGTCCTGTGTTAGAATATAACATAGGAAGTTTAAAATTTTTAACCAGTTTTGAGTATCGTTTTGATGTTTTAGGCTCTTTAAAAGGTGCTCTTTTTGTTGATGCTGGAAATATTTGGGATATCACCAATTCGGATTTTGTAGATGATGCTGCTAAATTTAATGGTATAAAATCGTTAAAAGATATGGCTGTTGCAACTGGTTTTGGTGCTCGTTATGACTTTAAATTCCTTGTTGCTCGATTAGATTTAGGTTTTAAAGTTCACGAACCCTACCTAACTGGTAATGGATGGTTTCAAAACTTCAATTTCTCTCGTTCTGTACTTAATATTGGGATTAATTACCCATTCTAACAAAGTACTTTCTATCAAAAATTTATCACAACTTATATAAAAAAGTGTAGATTTGTTCCCTAATTTTGTAACATACAACTAATAAAAAATAAAAAATGATTAAACCTGGAGTTGCCACCGGAAAAGAAGTTCAAGAAATTTTTGAATTAGCAAAGCAAAAAGGCTTCGCTTTACCAGCTGTTAATGTTGTAGGATCTAACACTATTAATACTGTTTTAGAAACAGCTAAAGAACTTAACTCGCCTGTAATTATCCAGTTCTCTAATGGAGGTGCTCAATTTAACGCAGGTAAAGGCTTATCAAACGAAAACGAGAAAGCGGCCATTGCTGGTGCAGTCGCAGGTGCAAAACACATACACTTATTAGCAGAGGCATATGGCATTCCTGTTATTTTACATACCGATCATGCTGCAAAAAAATTATTACCTTGGATTGACGGTTTATTAGATGCTAGTGAGCAGTTTTATAAAGAAACAGGAAAACCTCTATACAGTTCTCACATGATTGATTTAAGTGAAGAACCTTTAGAAGAAAACATCGAGATTTGTAAAGAATATCTTGCTCGTATGAGTAAAATGGGAATGACTTTAGAAATTGAATTAGGAATTACTGGAGGTGAAGAAGATGGTGTTGACAATACTGATGTTGATAGCTCAAAATTATACACACAACCAGAAGAAGTAGCCTTTGCTTATGAAGAGCTGATGAAAATTAGCTCTCAATTCACTATTGCTGCAGCTTTTGGAAATGTACATGGAGTATACAAACCAGGAAACGTAAAATTAACTCCGAAAATCTTAAAGAATTCTCAGGAATATATTTCAGAAAAATATAATGTTCCTCACAACACTATTGATTTTGTTTTTCATGGAGGATCAGGATCTACTTTAGAGGAAATTCGTGAAGCTATAAGCTACGGAGTTATTAAAATGAATATTGATACAGATTTACAATATGCATTTACTGAAGGTGTTCGTGATTATATGAAAGAAAAATCTGCATATTTGCAATCTCAAATTGGTAATCCAGAAGGAGACGATGTTCCTAATAAAAAATATTACGATCCTCGTAAATGGTTACGCGAAGGAGAACAAACTTTTAAAGCGCGATTAATAAAAGCTTTTGAAGATTTAAATAATGTTAATACCTTGTAACATTCTTTTGAAAAAGAAAACCAAACAACTAAAGAATAAAAAACTAAATTATGGCTTGGTTTAAACGTACAGATAAAGGGATTCAAACCCCTACCGAAGAAAAAAAAGACACCCCAAAAGGCTTGTGGTATAAAACCCCAAGCGGTAAGATAATTGACACAGACGAACTTAAAAAAAACTTATATGTAAGCCCTGAAGATGGGTATCATGTACGTATTGGAAGTAAAGAATATTTTGAATTATTTTTTGATGACAATAAGTTCGAAGAATTAAATCCTAAATTAACAGCAAAAGATCCGTTAAAATTTGAGGATACCAAGAAATACCCAGACCGTTTAAAAGAAGTACAAAAGAAAACAGGATTAAAAGATGCTGTTCGTACTGCAGTTGGTAAATCAATGGGTAAAGATTTGGTAGTTGCTTCGATGGATTTTTCTTTTATTGGAGGATCTATGGGTAGTGTTGTTGGTGAAAAAATAGCACGCGCTATTGATTATTCAATTGAAAACAACATTCCGTTTTTAATGATTTCAAAATCAGGAGGAGCTCGTATGATGGAAGCTTCTTTATCCTTAATGCAATTAGCAAAAACCTCTGTTAAATTGGCACAATTAGCAAAAGCTAAAATCCCATACGTTTCATTATGTACAGATCCTACTACAGGAGGAACTACAGCATCATTTGCAATGTTAGGAGATATCAATATTGCTGAACCAAATGCTTTAATTGCCTTTGCAGGACCTCGTGTAGTTAAAGATACCACTGGTAAAGACTTGCCAGAAGGATTCCAACGTTCAGAATTCTTATTAGAGCATGGTTTCTTAGATGCTATTTACGAACGAAAAGATTTAAAAAAACAGGTGAATTTGTATTTAGATTTAATACAAAACCAACCTGTAAGAGCATAATCAAAAAGCTAGCCTTTGCTAGCTTTTTTTGCTTTTTATTATTTTCAATACTTCGAGTTTATCAATCAAAAAAATAATTGTACATTTGCAACTTCAATGTAAATGCATTGAGTACATAATAATCATTTAAATAATATTGGCATGTATTTAACAAAAGAAGTTAAAGAACAAATCTTCGCAAAACACGGTAAGGGAGCAAATGATACTGGTACTGCAGAAGGTCAAATCGCGTTATTTACGCACAGAATTAACCACTTAACTGAGCACTTAAAAAGAAATCGTAAAGATTTTAACACAGAGCGCTCGTTAGTACGTATGGTAGGTAAGCGTAGAAGCTTGTTAGATTATCTAAAGAAAAAAGAAATTAACAGATATCGTGCGATTATTAAAGAATTAGGAATTAGAAAATAATTCTACAAAAAAAGAGGCTCTATAAACGTGCCTCTTTTTTATTTTTACATGAAATTTATTTCTGACTAACAAACAGAAATTTATATATAAAAAGCTCAAAATTACTAACAACAATTTTGATTTTTCCATTGGAGCAACAACAACACAACAACAAACAAAAACGAATTAAAATTTAGAAGAATTAATTTATGATTCCAAAAGTATTTAACCAAGTCATTGAACTTGGAGATGGAAGAACCATTACATTAGAAACAGGAAAATTAGCAAAACAAGCAGATGGTTCTGTTGTTGTAAGAATGGGAGATACAATGTTATTAGCAACAGTTGTATCAGCAAGAACAGCAAATCCAGGTATTGACTTTTTACCATTAACGGTAGATTACCGTGAAAAATTTGCTGCTGCAGGACGTTACCCTGGTGGGTTTATGAAACGTGAAGCAAGACCAAGTAATGACGAAATTTTAACGATGCGTTTAGTCGATCGTGTATTGCGTCCATTATTTCCAAAAGATTATCACGCAGAAACTCAAGTGATGATTCAATTAATGTCTCATGACGAAGAGGTAATGCCAGATGCTTTAGCTGGTTTAGCTGCCTCTGCCGCAATTCAATTATCAGACATTCCTTTTGAAACACCAATTTCTGAAGTACGTGTAGCAAGAATTAACGGAGAGTTTGTTATCAACCCTAGCTATACACAATTACAAGAAGCCGACATTGATATGATGATTGGTGCTTCTGCCGATTCTGTTGCCATGGTAGAAGGTGAAATGAAAGAAATTTCAGAAGAAGAGATGGCAGATGCAATTAAGTTTGCACACGAAGCTATTAAAATACAATGTGCTGCTCAGGTTGCTTTGGCTGAAGCTGTTGGTAAAAAAGAAACTCGTGAATATGAAGGAGAAAGAGAAGATGAAGAATTAGCTCAAAAAATTCACGAAGCTGCATATCAAAAATGTTATGATATTGCAAAAAAAGGAACTTCTAAACAAGAAAGAGGGTTGGCTTTTTCTGAAGTTAAAGAAGAGGTTACTGCAATGTTTACCGAAGAAGAATTAGAAGAATACGGAGATTTAATTGGTAAATACTTTAGCAAAGCTCACAAAACAGCTGTTAGAGATTTAACTTTAAATGAAGGTTTACGTTTAGATGGACGTACAACTACAGATATTAGACCTATTTGGTGTGAAGTAGATTATTTACCTAGAACCCATGGTTCATCAATCTTTACACGTGGAGAAACTCAAGCATTAGCAACAGTTACCTTAGGTACTTCTAGAGATGCTAATATGTTAGACTCTCCAACATTACAAGGTGAAGAAAAGTTTTATTTACACTATAACTTCCCTCCTTTTTCAACAGGAGAAGCACGCCCTTTAAGAGGAACGTCTCGTCGTGAAATTGGTCATGGTAACTTAGCTCAAAGAGCTTTAAAAGGTATGATTCCTGAAGACTGTCCTTACACAGTACGTGTGGTTTCTGAAGTATTAGAGTCTAACGGGTCATCATCTATGGCAACTGTTTGTTCTGGTACTATGGCGTTAATGGATGCTGGAGTTCAAATGAAAAAACCAGTTTCAGGTATCGCTATGGGATTAATTTCTGACGGTGAGCGCTATGCTGTATTATCTGATATTTTAGGAGATGAAGATCACTTAGGTGATATGGACTTTAAAGTGACTGGTACTGCCGATGGTATTACTGCTTGTCAAATGGATATTAAAATCAAAGGATTAAGTTACGAGATTTTAGTGAACGCCTTAAAACAAGCTCGCGATGGTCGTTTACACATTTTAGAGAAATTGACTGATGCTATCGCTACTCCAAATGCAGATGTGAAGCCTCACGCTCCTAAGATGGTTAACAGAGTTATTCCTAACGATTTAATTGGTGCGTTTATCGGACCACAAGGAAAACACATTCAAGAATTACAAAAGGAAACTGAAACTACTATTGTAATTAACGAAGACCCTGTTACTGAAGAGGGAATCGTTGAGATTTTAGGAACAAATCAAGAAGGGATTGATAAAGTTATCGCTCGTATTGAGTCTATGATGTTTAAACCTGAAAAAGGTTCTGTTTATGAAGTAAAAGTAGTAAAATTATTAGATTTTGGTGCCGTTGTTGAATATACAGAAGCTCCAGGAAATGAAGTATTATTACATGTTAGCGAATTAGCTTGGGAACGCACAAACAATGTAACTGATGTTGTTAACTTAGGAGATATTATTGATGTAAAATACTTTGGTATAGACCCAAAAACTCGTAAGGAAAAAGTTTCTCGAAAGGCCTTATTACCAAAACCAGAAGGTTATGTAGCAAGACCACCTAGAGATAACAATAAAGACAATAGAGGTCGCGATAATCGTAACCGCGATAATCGTCGTGATGACAGAAAACCTAGAGAAGATAAAAAAGAGGCTTAATATTCTTTTTATTATACAACAAAAAAGCAACCAAATTGGTTGCTTTTTTGTTTCATATAAGTAAGCTTCAAAAATATTTTAAAAAAGTAAGGCTGCTAAAAATAGCAGCCTTATACTTAGAGTTGTTGTTTCAGATCATTCCCCAATAATCATATAAAAAATCTTACTCTATAAAGAAATCCAATACTATAACAGCTTAAAAATAAAATACCCTACCTTTTTTTTAGAAATTATTTAAATAAAAATATCTTTTTTTAGCTTTTCTTTTTTTAGTTTTAGTTTTCTTTGCATCCCATTCATGAAAATACAACGAATCACATATATTTCAATAGGAACCAATCAAGGTGATAAGCTTGCCAATATTCAACAAGCAATCAACTTAATTGCCGATAAAGTAGGAGCTGTATTAAAGGTAGCATCCGTTTATGAAACTGCCTCATGGGGATTCGATAGCAACAATTTTTACAATACTTGTATTAAGGTTTCAACATATCTACCTCCTGAACAATTAATAGTTAGGCTTCTTTCTATTGAAAAAGAATTAGGAAGAACTCGAAAAAGTACTGATGGATATTCAGACAGATTAATTGATTTAGATATTTTATTATTTGATGATGAAATTATCTTCTCAAAAACGTTAATTATTCCACACCCTAGAATGCTTGAACGCAAATTTGCGTTAGTTCCCTTAGTTGAAATTGCTCGTAATGTTATTCATCCTATAGAGAAAAAGCATTTATATATCTGTTTAGAGAACTGTTCTGATACTTCAGATATTACTAAACTTAATGTTACATTAAAAAGACCTATTCCTATTACTGAGAAGTATAATTATATTGCTATTGAGGGAAATATTGGTGCTGGAAAAACATCATTAGCCAACATGATGTCTGATGAGTTTAATGCTAAGATTGTATTAGAACGTTTTGCTGATAATCCTTTTTTACCAAAGTTTTATAACGACAACGAACGTTATGCTTTCCCTTTAGAAATGAGCTTTTTGGCAGATCGTTACCAACAATTGTCTGATGATTTAGCTCAATTTGATTTGTTTAAAAACTTCATTGTTTCTGATTACTATATTTTTAAATCACTAATTTTTGCCCAAGTAACCTTACATAGTGATGAATATAAACTATACAGAAAAATGTTTGATTTGATGTACAAAGAAATTACGAAACCCGATTTGTATGTGTATTTATATCAAAATACTGACCGCTTATTAGAAAACATTAAAAAACGCGGACGTGATTACGAACAAAATATAGAAGCAAGTTACTTACAAAAAATTCATGATGGTTACAGCAATTTTATTAAAACACAACCTGATTTAAATATTTTAATTATTGATGTTTCTGAATTAGATTTTGTAAACAACTCTAATGACTACGAAACAATTATTAATAAAATAAAAAACTACAACGCATAAAAAAAGCAGCTTTAAAGCTGCTTTTTTTATTTTTGAATTAACTCTAGTTTCTCTGCAAAGTAGTCACAAAAATCGCGCATGGTAGCACTCATTTTTTCATCATTTGTGGCTCTTTCAAACGAATTTGCCATAGACACCAAGGTTTGATGAAAAAATTGCTTCATTTCATCTACAGGCATGTCTTTGGTCCATAAATCCATACGTAATGTATCTTTTTGTTTATGATCCCAAACAGATAGCATAATTGCTTTTGATGCTTCATCTTTTATACCTCCATCTTCTGCATTCCAAGAAATTTCTTCTGGAATCTTGTTTTCGTCTAATCCTACTTTAAATGTGATTTTCGATGTATGTTTAACCGCCATTATCTCTTTGGTTTGTATCCTGAATTTTTGAAGATTTCCTCTTCACTTGTTTGTAATAATTGATGCAAAGATACGTCATTCTTTTGCATATATGAACGTACAATTTGCCAGCCTATCCACTCTCCTATTCTTCCAGGAGATTGATTATCTTCTTCCAAATAAAACTTAGAAAAAGGTGCCAAATCTAAAAAACGTTTATCTACATCTTTACTTGTGCTATACAACAAATCTTTTTCTATAAAATACTTCCAAATTTGCTCTTCATTATTTTTAGCCCAATCTAGTTTTGTTTGTGAATACCCTATCTTAATAGCATCAGGAATAGCTGGTAGATAAGCATCTAATAAGTACATCTTTTTTCCACGATAAATCATTTTGTCAATAAAACTTCTCGCCCTACTAGGTAACATTTGTTTACCTACAATAGATTTTGCAACATCTACCACAATATGCTTTTTTGTATTGTTCTGCTTTACATACTCTGGGTAGTCATTATAAAACTCATGCTGGTTTCCTAAATATGCATCTAAAGAAATTAACAACAAACTATCGGTATACACAATTCTGTTATTATAATCAATATTAGTTAACATCGTAACTACCTTCGGACTCACAAACCTCGGATTGTAGTATTTTACATGTTTGAATAATGATGTTAACTGCTCTTTTTCTTCTGTGATATCAGAAAAAACTTTTTGTGTTTCTGCAAACAACTCTTGTTCATCTTTGCTATTTATTTTATTTATCCAAACACTGTCGGGTTGTGGAGGAAACAACATTGGATACTTTTCTTTTATCTTAAAAAGATTATTGGGTTTAGTGTTGTAAAAATCAATATCAAAACGTTCTAAATCTATAGTAACTTTAATAGTTGATACATCAACATCTAATTTATTGCTTTCTTCTTTTTTACATGAAAAGCAGACAATAACTAAGGCAAACAACGCTAAAAATTTTCTCATGAACTTTAGTATATTTACATTCTAAATTACAACGTCGAAATTACTAAATTAGTTTTTATCACTTTATGATAAACTCTTAAAATATCTCAAATAATGAATACACCTAAAGTTGCTGAACATATTGTAAATTGGTTGAAAGAATATGCTACTAATGCCAAAGTTAATGGTTTTGTTGTAGGTATTTCAGGCGGAATAGATAGCGCAGTTACCTCAACTTTATGTGCAAAAACAGGATTACCAACTTTATGTGTTGAGTTACCTATTCATCAAGCTAAAAACCAAGTAAGTAGAGCTAATGAACATATTAAGCAATTAAAAAATCGCTTTGACAATGTAAGCGAAGCTGAAGTTAATTTAACCTCTACTTTTGAAAATTTCAAAACTGTAGTTCCTAGCTTTGAATCTACTGCAAAGCTCGATTTAGCTTTGGCTAATACTCGTGCTCGATTGCGTATGACAACTTTATACTATTTTGCTGGCTTACATGGTTTATTAGTTGCTGGCACTGGGAATAAAGTGGAAGATTTTGGAGTAGGTTTTTTCACTAAATATGGAGATGGTGGTGTAGATTTAAGTCCGATTGCCGATTTAGTAAAGTCAGAAGTATATGAATTAGCTACTTATTTAGAAGTACCTACTTCTATACAAAAAGCACAACCAACCGATGGTTTGTTTGGAGACAGCAGAACAGACGAAGATCAAATTGGAGCATCATATGATGAGTTGGAATGGGCAATGCAAATGAAAGATGCCGGAAAAACAGTAGAAGACTTCTCTGGTAGAGATTTAGAAGTATATAAAATATACACTCGTCTCAACCGAATTAATCAGCATAAGATGGTTCCAATTCCTATTTGTAAAATTCCTAATAATTTAAAGTAAGTTAACTGACATCATTTGACGCTTAATTCTTTGGTAAGCACGTTTTTTATGTCCGTTAGATATATTAAAAGGTAGTAATACAAGCAGCCTTAGCAGCTCTAAAATCTGTAGCAACTTTCTCATTTTTCTTTGATTTCTAATTCTTTTCGCGAGTAAAGTTACAAAAAAAACGTTAATAACCTTAAATTATTAAGATTTTGTCAATTTATTAATCTTAAATAACACGGTTTAACTTTTCAAAAAGACGCTTTTTTAACCCCGTATAGTTGGCTATTTCTTCCAAATTAGGTACTGTACTTTGTTCTTGGCTTTCTTGTAGCATTTCTTTAATCTTTTCTTCAATTAAAACTCTACGCAAATTTAAAACCGCGTCTGAAACCAACTTCGGAAGTATTTTTATTGTTTCTGTTACAAAAACTTCTTTACGTTCCCAATCACTTAAATTGTACTTTTCTTCATCCATCAAAATATTAGTTACCAAACTAGATATTTGTGGATTTTCGTGCATTACCAATTGATCTATAGATATTTTTTCATCTTGATTTAACTGGTGAATCAATTCGTAATACGTTAATTTAAATATTTCATTGGTAAACTCAATTTCATCTTCTTGCAAATTTAAATACAACTCATTAGAAACACTATTTTGATATTCTTCTTTTTCCAAAAACGAACGTCCTCTTTCATCAACAGCTTCCACCCAGTTTACAAAATCAACTATCTCATTACCGTACAACAATAATATTCTTATGATTTCCTTTTCAAGAATATTTAATTGATTGATACTTTGTTGCAATTTTCCTTTCCCTCCTTTTACAAGTCCCATTACGGCTTGTTCTTGCTCGTGGAAGTACTCAGGTGGTGGTTGATTAGAATCTTGTCCTACGTTACTTCTCTTGGTAGCTACTGCTCCTTTTTTTAATAACTGAGCAAGTTCACTAAACAAAACTCGTTCAGAAATATCCATAATACGTGCACACTCTTGCACGTATACCTCTCGTTGAATTCCATCGGGGATTTTAGAAATACTGGTAACTATATCACGAATTAAACCTGCTTTTTTCACAGGATCATTCGCTGCTTCTTTCATTAATAATGAAACTTTAAACTCAATAAAGTCTTGCGATTTCTCTTGTAAATATTGCTTTAATTCAGTAGTAGAATGTGCTTTGGCAAAACTATCAGGATCTTCTCCTTCAGGAAAAGTAACCACCTTCACATTCATTCCTTGTTCAAGAATTAAATCAATTCCGCGTAACGATGCTCTAATTCCTGCTGCATCACCATCAAAAAGTACTGTAATATTTTGTGTTAACCTGTTTATTAATCGTATTTGATCAGGTGTTAATGCTGTACCAGAAGAGGCAACCACATTTTCAATTCCTGATTGGTGAAATGAGATGACATCGGTATATCCTTCTACTAAAAAACAATTATCTTCTTTCGCTATTTCTTTTTTAGCTTGGTATAATCCATATAAGATTTTGCTTTTATGATAGATATCACTCTCAGGTGAGTTTAAATATTTTGCTGCTTTTTTATCATTAGTAAGTATCCTTCCTCCAAATCCCAAAATACGCCCTGACATACTATGAATAGGAAACATCACACGACCTTTAAAACGATCAAACTTCTTATCTTCTGCTCCTCCTTCTTTTACAATAGTAAGCCCTGTAGATTTTAAGTATTTTAAATCAAACCCTTTGGCTAAAGCTGCCTTGGTAAAGTTATCCCATTCGTCTTTACAGTATCCTAAATCGAATTTTTCAATCGTATCTTCTCTAAATCCACGCTCTTTAAAATAAGACAACCCAATAGCTCTTCCGTTTTGCGTGTTCATCAACACATCGTGAAAGTAATCTTTGGCAAATTTTGAAACCAAAAACATACTTTCTCGTTCATTCATCTGCTGTTTTTGCTCATCAGACTGTTCGGTTTCTTCAATTTCAATATTGTACTTTTCTGCCAACCAACGTATTGCTTCCGGATACGTATAATGCTCGTGTTCCATTAAAAAAGAAATTGCATTTCCTCCTTTTCCTGTACTAAAATCTTTCCAGATTTGTTTTACAGGTGACACCATAAATGAAGGAGTACGTTCATCAGTAAAAGGACTTAACCCTTTAAAGTTACTTCCAGATTTTTTTAACTGTACAAACTCTCCTATCACCTCCTCTACACGGACGCTCTCAAAAACTTTATCAATGGTTTGTTGGGTAATCATATACTATGCAAATACAGCAAACAAATATACTAGTTTTAAAAGTTCTCTTGTAAATAAAGAAAACTCTTAGCGAAATTAATTTGCTAAAAACATTAAAATATATAATTTTGGCAAAAATTCCCCTTTTTATGAAAGCAATTACCCCTTTTTATTTCGCATTGTTATTTTCATTCAATGCTTTTTCTCAAGAAACCATTAGAATTCCTGACATTGGTTTGGAAGAATGTTTGGTAAATTTAAAAATTGATTCAAACGGTTTAAACGGAAATATCACTATTAGTGATGCCGAATATGTTACTAATTTGAACGTTGACGATCCTGTTACCAATAAGAATTTACCTAATGTTTATTCAAAAATTAAGGATTTAACTGGTTTAGAAAGCTTCCCTAACTTAAAACGTTTGGATTGCTACGATAATGAAATTACAAAAATGGATTTGTCTCAAAGCTCATCAATAAGCTTTTTAAATTGTAGTAAGAACAAAATTGGACGTTTAGACGTTAGCAAAAATCCCAACTTAACTTATATTAGTTGTGACAGTAACAAAATGAGTTCATTAATTCTTGGAGAAAACACAAACCTAGAAAGTTTATACGCTAGTTTTAACAAACTTACTACGTTAGATGTGTCGAACTGCCCAAACCTTGTAAGCATGGATGTTACTGGCAATAATATTAAAACGATTATTGTTAGTGAAGAACAACTAGCTAACATTCCTCAAGGATGGTATAAAGACGAAAAAACCACATATGCTACTAGTAGTGGTGCTGTAACTGACAAAAAGGTAGTAGTAGAAAAAACTACGGCAAAAGTTGAGGAAAAACCTGCTAAGGTTGAAAGTCCAGTAGAAAAGTATACTGAAAGTTTTAAACAATTGATTGTTTCTGAGTATGAAAAAAGTGTGTTAAACGAAACATATTTAAAACAGATTAAGGAAGAGCTTACCAATAAATACAAAATTGACAACACTGAACTTACTGATTGGATACAACGATACAGTAAACTCCCTAAAGCTGAGTAAAAATAATATTTAAAACAAAAAGCCATCAAATTTTATTTGATGGCTTTTTTAGTTTATTAAACATCTTAAATTAAGAAGCTGCTCTTAATTTTTTTAATGCTGATTTTGTCAATTTAGCCTCAGCGTACTCTTTTGTTACCCTGAATTTTTTTTCATCAGAACTTGGTATCTCAAACATTGCATCGGTTAATATCGCCTCACATAATGAACGTAATCCACGCGCTCCTAACTTATACTCTACAGCTTTACCTACGATAAATTCTAATGTTTCTTCAGTCATTGAAAATTCAACATCATCCATCGAAAACAATTTGGTATACTGTTTAATAATAGAATTTTTAGGCTCTGTTAAAATAGCACGTAATGTTTCTGCATCTAGCGGGTTCATATAACTCAAGACAGGTAAACGACCTATGATTTCAGGAATTAGTCCGAACGATTTTAAATCAGAAGGAATAATATACTGTAATAAGTTTTCTTGATCTATTTTGTCTTCTTCTACAGAGGCTCCATACCCAACAGCTTGCATATTTAAACGCTTGCTAATAATTCTATCAATTCCTGAAAAAGCACCTCCAGCAATGAATAAAATATCTTTAGTATTTACCTCAATAAATTTTTGCTCTGGGTGTTTTCTTCCTCCTTTAGGAGCTACATTTACTACTGCACCTTCTAATAACTTAAGTAAAGCTTGCTGTACTCCTTCACCAGATACATCACGAGTTATTGACGGATTATCACCTTTGCGAGCGATTTTATCTATTTCATCAATAAATACAATTCCTCTTTCTGCCTTTTCAACATCATAATCAGCAGCTTGAAGCAAACGACTTAAAATACTTTCAACATCTTCACCTACATAACCTGCTTGTGTTAAAACAGTAGCATCAACAATTGAAAACGGTACATTTAACATTTTTGCAATGGTACGTGCTACCAATGTTTTACCTGTACCTGTTTCTCCAACTAAAACAATATTCGACTTTTCTATTTCTACCTCGTCTGCATCGCCTCTGGTTTGCAACAATCTTTTATAGTGATTGTATACTGCTACCGACATTGCTTTTTTGGTTTCATCTTGACCAATAATATACTGATCTAAAAAAGCTTTAATTTCTTTTGGTTTTTTTAGGGTAAGATCTTTTGATAAATCACTTGTTCTAGCTTCTGCTATTTCCTCTTCTACAATTCCATGTGCCTGCTCAATACATTTATCACATATATGAGCATCTAAACCTGCGATTAACAAATCGGTTTCAGGTTTTTTACGACCACAAAAGGAACATTGTAAATTTTCTTCTTTCGACATCTTATCAGCTTATTGCTAATAGCTATAATAGCTATTAGCTGTTAATTTATTTTCTAGTTAAAATTTCATCTACCATTCCGTAAACTTTCGCTTCTTCTGCTTTCATCCAATAATCTCTATCAGAATCTTTGTTTACTTTTTCTACAGCTTGACCAGAATGCTTTGCAATGATTTGATATAACTCGTCTTTTAACTTTAAGATTTCACGAGCTGTAATTTCAATATCAGATGCTTGTCCTTGTGCTCCTCCTAATGGTTGATGAATCATGATACGAGAATGTGGTAGCGCTGAACGTTTTCCTTTCTCTCCAGCACACATTAACACTGCTCCCATAGAAGCTGCCATACCTGTACAAATAGTTGCTACATCTGGCTTAATGAACTGCATTGTATCATAAATACCTAAACCAGCATATACACCACCTCCTGGTGAATTGATATAAATTGAAATATCTTTTGAAGCATCTACACTTTCTAAAAACAATAATTGTGCTTGAATTATATTAGCTACTTGATCGTTAATACCTGTACCTAAAAAGATAATTCTATCCATCATTAAACGAGAAAAAACATCCATTTGTGTAATGTTCATTTGACGTTCTTCCATAATGTATGGCGTTAAGCTACTAGTAATTTTTCCGTAGTAGTTACTATTTATTCCGTGGTGCTTTGTTGCGTATTTCTCGAACTCTTTTCCGTAATCCATTTAAAAATGTTTTTGGTTTATTACAGATGTAAATATAAGAACTATTTCGTTAGTATTTTGTTACCGTTTATGGCTAAAAAAACCTGAATGTACATTCAGGTTTTTTTATTACATCAGTATTTAACTGTTACTTGTATACTTCTTTAATGAAGTCTTCGTAAGAAACTTCTTTTGTATCAAAGCTCATATTTTCTTTATAAAAAGCTAATAATTTTTGAGAAATTAATTGCTCTTGTAAACGACGAGCTTCGTCTTGGTTTTGTAAGATTCTTCCTGCGATATCTTCTAACTCTTTTTCTTCTGGATTCATGTTACCAAACTGTGCCATTTGGGCTCTTATGAAACCTTTAGCATAATCTACTAACTCTGCATAGTCTAATTTGATATCGTTATCTTTCATAATCTTTCCTTCGATTAATTGGTAACGTAATCCTTTTTCAGACTTACTGTATTCTTCTGCAGCTTGGTCAGCAGTTAATTCTTTTTCTCCAGCAGTTTGTAACCACTTTTGTAAAAACTCAGCTGGTAAATCAAACTTGGTGCTTTCAACTAAGTTCTCAGTAATTGCATTCAACAATTGTTGATCTGCTTGTTGTTGGAATTGCTTTTCTGCATCTTCTTTAATTTTATCTTTTAAATCTGTTACAGTTTTTACACTTCCGTCAGCAAATAACTTGTCGAATAATTCTTGGTCTAATTCTGCTAATTCTATTTCAGTAATTTCTTCGATAGTGAAAGTTACAGGAATGTCTAATCCGTGAACCTCTTCATGAGATACACCTAACGCTCCTTGTAACTTGTGCTCATCTTCAAATAAATTTTTAGTTTCTAACTCTAAAACATCACCTACTTTAGCACCTACAAACTTTTTTAAGTTTGTTTTTCCTTTAATATCTTTTACAGAAATGGTAGATTTTTTGTTGATTTCTTTCTCTTCGTTAACAAACGTACCAGTTACATTAGCTACCTCAGTAACTTCGTCTTTAGCTGACATTTTACCGTAACGAGATTGAATATTTTCAACTTCTTTCTCGATTAACTCATCAGTAGCTACAATGTTATATTGAGTAACTTTGTTTTTTGGTTGTAAGTTTACATCGAACTCAGGAGCTAACCCTAATTCGAATTCAAAAGAGAATTTATCAGCATCCCAATTGAAATCTTCTTGTACTCTAGGTAACGGGTTACCTAAAATATCTAATTTCTCTTCAACTAAGAATTTGTTTAACGATTCTTGCAAAAGCTTATTTACCTCATCAATCATTACTGATTTTCCGTATTGCTTCTTTACCATTCCCATTGGTACATGACCTTTTCTAAATCCAGGAATGTTCGCTGTTTTACGGTAATCGTTTAATACTTTTGTTACTTTATCTTGATAATCTTCTGCAACAATATCAACTTTTACAACTGCATTTAATGCATCTACGTTTTCTTTCGTTATATTCATCTTAAAAATCTGTTTCTTAAAAAATCGGGTGCAAAATTACTACTTTATTTATTGATAACCAAGACTTTTAAGTACAAGAATATCATCTTTTTTATCGACCTTATTTTCTAATTTTTAATATTTTATGTTAATTATTCTTTTCTTCTTTTAACAACGAAAACATTAGCGATCTAAAAATAGACAGCAATACACTGAATAAGAGCGCTGTAAAAAACCCATTCACTGCAAAACCTGACACCAATTTATCTGCCAACAATATAATAATCGCATTGATTACAAACAGAAATAGCCCTAAAGTAACTATCGTTGCTGGTAATGTAAAAAACACCAATAATGGTCGCACAAACAAGTTTAGCAAAGCAATAACTACAGCTACTATTATAGCAGTAGTATAGTTAGCCACTGCAACTCCAGGTAAAATGTTTGCCAATACTATTACCGCTAAAGCAGTTAACAAGATTTTTAAAAATGTTTTCATTTGTTATTGTGTTTAATAAGTTAAGATTTATAAAGTTACTTTTTTAATCAAGACTCTACAAATCATAACCTGAGCTTACAACTTACCACAACCATACCAAAAAATAAAACCTGCTGTTTTGGCAGTAAAAAATGAAATTTTATATTTGACATCATTAAAAATCAGTTATGAAATCTAGAATTAAAAGAATTGAAATTGGTTTAATTATCTTAGTAATATTAACAATAATTAATACAACCTATAACTTTTTAAACTACAAAAGCAAGACAACTACTGAAAAAGAAAAAGTAGCATTACCAAAACAATTAAACAGAGAGCTTTTAAACAAAACCACTTTTAAAATAAAAGACTACTACAACAATTCAAACTGGAGTAACTTATACAACATTTTTGGAGAGTTTGCCAAAGCTCAAATAAACACAGAAGATGTCATCAAAGAATTTAAAAAGCTATCTTCTTTAACTGGTTATATCGGTACTTATGCTTATTCTCACTACACTTACTTAGGTAATGAAAATGATGCTGATTGGTTTGACGTATATTACAAATGTAGCTTTAGCAACGGTAATGGAACCATTAAAATTAGGTATAGAGTTGTTGAACCAGAAGATTTTGAAATTGTAGGTCTTAACATCAATTTAGATGAGATTTAAGTACAACCTAGAAGCACTCAAAAAACACTTAGCTTCCTATAACATTCTTACCGAAGAAGAAATAAACAACTTTGTTAGTTTAGTCAGTTATAAAAAACTTAACAAAGGAGATTTTTTTATTCAAGAAGGTAACACTTGTAAAGAAGTAGCTTTTATTGCTTCGGGAATTTTTAGGTCGTTTTATCATTCTTCAGACGAGAAAGAAGCTACTTATTGTTTTTTATCAGAAAACTCATTTGTTACTGCATATTCATCTTTTATTTCTCAAACAAAAACCAACGAAAACATTCAAGCGTTAACAGATGTAGAACTATACAGTATTACCAAAGAACAATTTGTAGCGCTAGAAAACTCAAGCACCAACTGGCTGCGTCTTTTTAAACTATTAGCAGAACAAGAATACATAAATTTAGAAAACAGAATTTTTGTTCTGCAAAATGAAAGTGCTGAAAACCGCTACAAAAAATTATTAGAGACGCACCCTAGCTATTTACAAACCATCCCGCTACAATACATTGCTTCTTATTTAGGAATAACACAACGACATTTAAGTCGAATTAGAAAATCGGTTTTTTATTAGACAATTGTCCTTTTTAAGCTTGTAAAACCAACCGTATTTTGCTTCAAAATAACAAATACATTATGAAGCATATTTTATTAATAAACGGACATCCTGATAAAGAAAGTTTTAATCATGCACTAGCCAGTTCCTATAAAAAAGGTGCTTTGGAAACCGATGCTATAATTGAAGAAATTACCATTACTGATCTAAACTTTAATCCTAACCTAAAATTTGGTTACCGAAAAAGAACTGAGCTTGAACCAGATTTACAAGAATCTTTAGCTAAAATTAAAAAAGCGAATCATATTGTTTGGGTCTTTCCAATTTGGTGGGCGGGCTACCCTGCAGTGATGAAAGGTTTTATCGACAGAACTTTTTTACCAGGAATTACTTTTCAACCTATTGAAGGAAAACCATTTCCCGAAAAGCTTTTAAAAGACAAAACTGCTCGACTTATCATAACTTCTGACACCCCTAGTTGGTATGATTATTTATTTATGAAAAGACCTGCTATTAATCAATTTAAAAAAGGAACCTTAGAATTTTGTGGTATCAAGCCTGTTAAAACTACTTTTTTATCAGTAATAAAAGACTCTACCCCACAACAAAGAAACTTATGGTTACAAAAAGCGTATACTTTAGGCAAAAACCTACAGTAACACTCTATACTACAGGCTAAACTTTTTAGCCTGTAGACTTTTTAACCTCAATACTTTTTTAAATATTTTTGCTTAAACTCATTACAACATGAATCCCAGCAAAATTGTCACATCTATAAAAGTTACCGACTTTGAGAATAATGAAGTAGATTTATTAGAAAAATACGCTAACAAACCCCTTCTTCTTTTGTTTTACAATAATACTTGTTTAGGGTGCACTGGTAGAGCTATTCCACTTGCTTATCAATTTAAACAAACCTATAAAGAGATTAAGGTTATAGGTATTCATAGTAATTTCACAAACAATAATGTTTCCAAGAAAGATATCCTAAGTATTTTTACTATAAATGAGCTTCCGTTCCCTATTTACATAGATAAAAACCATAAAATATACGATTTCTTTAACTCGGAAGGAACTCCACAGTGGATACTATTAACCCCAAAAGACGAAGTGTATCGTTCTATTTTTGGCTCACAAGACAACGCACAAAACAGATTATATTATGCTTTAGAAAACCTAAGTAAACAATAATTATTTAGCAAGAAACTGAATCGCTTCTTTATAAAAACCTATTGGATTTTCAGCATGCAACCAATGCCCTGCATTTGCTACAGTTTTAATTTCTGAATTTGGAAAATGTGCTTGAATTAACGGTTCATCTTCTTTTGAAACATATCCTGAATTTTCACCTCGTAAAAACAGCGTTTCTCCTTCAAAAACAGTAAACGAAGGTAACGCTACTCCCACTTCATCATTATTTTCTGTCAACGATTTCAAATTAAAACGAAACGCTAACTCATCTTTTGTTTTTCTATATACGTTCTTTAACAAAAACTGACGAATACCTTCTTCTGAAATTAACTCTGCTAACTTTTCATCTACCAACTTACGAGAAGTTTGCACCGAAAAATCTACAGAATTTAATGCAGCAATAATATCGTGATGATGTGGTGGATACATTCTTGGAGAAATATCTACCACTACTAACTTATCAACCAACTCAGGATATTCAGTAGCAAACAACATGACGGTTTTTCCTCCCATTGAATGCCCTAACATATTTACTTTCTCTAAATTATGCTGTTGGATATAGTTATACAAATCACCCACCATCAACTCATAATCAAACATATCGGAATGAAAACTACGTCCGTGATTACGTTGATCTATCAAATGCACTTCAAAGCCATCTTCGGCAAACTTATTAGCATGAGATTTCCAATTATCTCCCATACCAAAATACCCGTGCAAAATCAGTAGAGGTTTTCCTGCTCCAATTATTCTAGAATGTAAAACTTCCATACTTATTGTAAACGATGTAAATACATATTCACTACATTCTCTAACCCTAAATATAAACTTTCAGAAATTAGTGCATGTCCAATAGATACTTCCGCTAAATGTGGAATATTTTGTTTAAAAAACTGAATATTGTCCAAACTTAAATCATGTCCTGCATTGATTCCTAAACCTAACTCATGAGCTAAAATTGCCGCTTGTGTATATGGTTTTACAGCTTCTTTATTTCCTTTTTCATATTGAGTAGCAAACTCTTCTGTATATAATTCGACCCTATCAGCACCTGTTGTTGCTGCGGCTTCTATTAATTTTAAATCTGTATCAATAAAAATAGAGGTTCTAATACCTGCATTTTTAAACTCAGCGATTACTTCTTGTAAATATGATTGATGTTTTACCGTATCCCAACCTGCATTTGATGTTAATTGATCTACACTATCAGGAACCAAAGTTACTTGTGTAGGTTTAATTTCTAACACCATTTGCATAAAGTTATCAATAGGATTTCCTTCAATATTGTATTCTGTAATAACAATAGGCTTTAAATCGTATGCGTCTTGATAACGAATATGACGTTCATCAGGCCTTGGGTGAATAGTAATCCCTTCCGCTCCGAATTCTTGTATATCGGTTGCTACTTTTAATAAATTAGGTACATTTCCACCTCTAGAATTGCGAAGTGTGGCAATTTTATTAATATTTACACTTAATTTTGTCATGCTGTAAAATTAGACTGCAAAGGTAACGCATTCCAACATTTTAAACTATATTCGTAATAATGAAAATCAATGATTTTATACTTAAAGAGATAAAAGCACTGACGTTAAGTAGTACTGTAAAAAGCGCTCAAGATTTGTGCAAAGATTTACCTATAACTCATGTTCCTGTAGTTGAAAAAGGTAAGTTATTAGGATGTTTACCTGAAAGAGATATTCAAACTATTGAAAACAAAAACCGAATACTTAGTGAATACACTTATCTGCTAGATCATTTTTACACAGACGAACATGCTACCTTACTCGATTTAATTACTTTATTCGCCGACAATGACTCTAACTTGATTCCTGTTTTAAATAAAAACATGAATTATATTGGATATTATGAATTAAGCGATATTTTAGACGCCTTTGCTGACAGTCCTTTTTTACATCATGAAAGTGACACATTAATCATAGACAAAAACAAAAATGATTATTCTATGAGTCAAGTTGCCCAAATAGTTGAAACTAATAATGGTAAATTATTGGGAGTCTATATTTCATCAGAAACTATAGAAAGCATAGAACTTACTTTAAAAATTGTTTCAGAAGAAATAAATGAAATTATTCAAACATTTCGCAGGTACGATTATAACGTTATCACCCAGCATAAAAACGATTTTTATTTAGAAGAACTTAAAGATAGAGCTGCTTATTTAAGAAAGTATTTAAACATGTAATCTTAAAAAAAGCAGAATTAAACATTTGTACAAGTGAAAAAAGTAGCTATTTACGGACAAGCTTATACTGCATTAGCTGAAAAAGAAGTCAAAATTCTATTATCTGTATTAGAAAGACACAACATTGTTGTTTTTTTTGAGCAACAGTTTTACGATTTGTTTATTGAGAACAAATCACTAAGCAAAAAATACCCGACTTATTCCCATTTTGAAGATCTATCCAACTCTTTTGATGTGATGTTCACCATTGGTGGTGATGGTACTATTTTAAGAGCTGTCACTTATGTACGTGATTTAAACATACCCATCCTAGGAATTAATACAGGGCGTCTGGGGTTTTTAGCAACCATCCAAAAAGATCAAATTGAAGAAGCTATTGATTTAATTCTTAAAAAAGAATACACTTTACAAGAACGATCTTTATTACAAATAGAAACAACACCTGACACCAAAGAATTCTCTGAACTTAATTTTGCTTTAAATGAAGTAACCATTGCTAGAAGAAATACTACTTCTATGATTGGTATTAAAACTTTTTTAAACACAGAATACCTGACTAATTATTGGGCAGATGGTTTAATTATAGCAACCCCAACAGGCTCTACTGGGTATTCATTAAGTTGCGATGGGCCTGTAATTTTACCAGACTCTAAAAGTTTTGTAATCACACCTATTGCCCCACACAACTTAAATGCACGCCCTATGGTTATACCAGATGAGACTAATATTTTTTTAGAAGTTAGTGCTCGTGAAAAAGATTTTTTAATCTCATTAGACTCGCGTATCACAACTGTTCCGCAAGAAACTAAGATAAAAATACAAAAAGCATCTTTTACCATAAAAAGCATTCTGCCTAAAAATCAATCCCACTTAAAAACTTTACGTGGAAAACTTTTATGGGGTGAAGACACACGAAATGAAGCTTTATAACTAATGGCATTACAATAAAATCGTAAAAAAAAAGTTAATCAAAAAGACGGATTATTAACTTTTTAAAGCAAATTCATTTCCCTATATTTGCACGCTATTTTACAATGAGAGGACTTATTTTATTTATATTATTTGCTTGTGTAGTAACACCATTACAATCACAAATCCATGAAATCGGGCTATTTGCCGGAGGATCTAACTATGTGGGAGATATTGGTAGAACAAACTACATATACCCTAATGAATTTTCAGGAGGTCTTGTATATAAATACAACCTTAACCCTAGAATAGCCTTAAGAGGAAGTTATACTTATATTCCTATCTCGGGTAACGATATAGATGCCGACAATCCATTTCGCCAAAGTAGAGGTTACAGTTTCTCTAATACTATTCATGAATTTGCCGCTGGAGTCGAATTTAATTTTTTTGATTATAACATTAGTGATTATAGAACAACATTCACTCCATACATCTTAGCAGAAATAGCTGCCTTTAACTACAAAAGTCCAGAATCTGTTACCGCTAGCAACACCATTTTACTAAAAAATAAATTCTCTTATTCCTTACCTGTGGGAGTAGGTATTAAAGGACGATTAGCAGACAACTTTGCCATTGCTTTTGAAACAGGTGTACGATTTGCACTTGTAGATGATATCGATTTTACTACAAATAAAATAAACTCTTTAGATTTTGGAGGTGATGGAAACGACTGGTATGTATTTTCTGGTGTTTCTATTGTATATACCTTTGGAAGACCACCTTGTTTTGGTGGAATAGCTGAATAACTATGGAAAAAAAATTACAACGCATTAATTTACAAAACATACCAAATCATATTGCCATTATTATGGATGGTAATGGTAGATGGGCTAAAAGTAAAGGAATGCAACGTATTTTTGGTCATAGAAATGCCTTAACTGCTATTAGAGAAACTGCCGATACGGCTTCTGATTTAGGAGTTAAATTCTTAACTCTATATGCTTTTTCTACCGAAAACTGGAACAGACCTAAACTAGAAGTAGATGCTTTAATGAGCTTACTAGTTACCACTTTAAAAAAAGAACTCCCAGAATTTCAACGCAAAAATGTAAGAATTAATGCCATTGGTAATTTGAGCAGCCTACCTAAAAATGCTCAAAAAGTATTGGCTAACGTTATTGATGCAACTAAAAACAACACTAAAATTACGTTAAGCTTTGCTTTAAGTTATGGATCTAGAGAAGAAATTGTTAATGCAATCAAAAACATATCCAAAAAAGTTGTTAATAACGAGATAAAAATCGAAAATATTAACGATAAAATTATAAATAATCATTTATATACATTTAATTTGCCCGACGTTGATTTAATGATACGTACAAGTGGGGAACAAAGAATCAGTAATTTTTTACTTTGGCAAATAGCTTATGCTGAACTATATTTTACAGATGTACTATGGCCAGATTATAGAAAAAAACATCTTTACGACGCTATAATTGATTATCAAAACAGAGAAAGAAGATTTGGAAAAACCAGTGAACAGATTGAAACCAATGAATAAATATTCGTATTTACTAGTATTATTTATCGCTTTTTTAACAGCGAGTACACAAGCACAAAACACAACTCCTAGCGACAGCACAGCTGTCATTTCATATGAAAAAGGAAAACAATATATTCTAGGGGGAATATCAGTAACTGGTTTACAGAAATTTAGCGAACAAACAGTTAGAGTTTATACTGGTTTAGTTGAAGGACAACCAATAAAACTTCCTGGTGATAAACTTACTAGTGCAATTAAAAAATTGTATGAGAGTAAGCAATTTAGTGATGTAGACGTATATTTATCAAAACGTGATGGCGAAACAGTATACCTTCAATTTGATGTTACTGAATTACCACAACTTACAACTGTTTCGATCTCTGGAATTAGCAATTCTAAAGCTAAAGAGTTAAAGAAAGAAACAGAGCTTAAAAAAGGCACCATGGTTACAGATAACCTTATTGTAACCACTCGTAATTATATAAAAAAGAAGTTTACTGACAAAGGTTTCTTAAAAACAAAGGTTTCTTTAAATACTCAAAAAGACACAACAGATACAAATACTGTTAGCATGGCTGTTTTTATTGATAAAGGTAACCGTATAAAGATTAAAGACATCAACTTTATTGGCAATAAGGCTATGTCTGATGCTACTTTACGCGGAGCTATGAAAAACACTAAGCGTAAATTCTTTGGGCGTTTTTGGAAATCATCAAAATACATTCTAGACGATTATAAAGAAGATTTAGAAAGTATTCTTGATAAGTACAGCGAGAATGGATATAGAGATGCTAGAATTTTATCAGACAAAGTTATTTGGAATAATGATAATACAATTAATCTTGAAATTGAATTAGAAGAAGGTCGCCAATACCGATTTGATGAAATTCTTTTTGTAGGTAATCAAAAATATACTGACGAACAATTGAGTCGTTTATTACGAATCGACAAAGGAGATATATATAATGGAAAAGTTTTAAAAGAACGTATTTCTGGTGATGGCACTCCCACTTCACAAGATATTCAGACTTTATACCACAACAACGGATATTTATTCTCTCAGGTAAATGCTGTTGAAACTAAGGTAAAAAATGATTCAATAACTGTTGAAGTTCGTATTAGAGAAGATGACCCTGCAACGATTAAAAAAGTAACTGTAGTAGGTAACGACAAAACAAATGACCACGTTATTTATAGAGAGTTGCGTGTAAAACCAGGAGATTTATTTAGTCGTGAAAACATAATCCGTTCTATTCGAGAAATTGGACAATTAGGATTCTTTGACTCAAACGTTACTCCTGATGTTAAACCAGATTATCAAAACAAAACAGCTGATATTGAATTTTCTGTTGTTGAAAAAGGAGGTAGTCAAGTTGAACTACAAGGTGGTTATGGTGGAGGATCATTCATTGGGACTTTGGGACTTTCATTTAATAATTTCTCAGTAAGAAATCTTTTTAAGAAAGAAGCCTATAAACCATTACCTATGGGAGATGGACAAAGCCTATCGTTACGTTTACAAGCAAGTAGGACTTATAACACATATAGTTTTTCTTTTACCGAACCATGGTTAGGAGGAAAAACACCTCAATCGTTATCATTCTCAGTATATTTATCAAATCAATATCGATATGATTATACAACAAACAGCGTAGATAAAAACCAAAGTTTAAGTATCATAGGTGCTTCAATTGGTTTGGGTAAACGTTTAAAGTGGCCAGATGATTATTTTACACTTTCACAAAACATAAGCTATCAAAGAATTGAATTACAGAACTATGGTTACCGTGTTGGATCTTCAAATGATGTGCTTAGCCAAGGAGATTTAAACAACTTAGCTTATACCGTAGCATTAAGTCGAAATTCTGCTGGACCTAGTTTAATTTTCCCTACTTATGGTTCAGAGTTCACAATAAAAGCCAAAGCTACTTTCCCGTATTCACTTGTAAACGGAAAAGATTATACTGAGCCAGATAATCCTACTACAGATGAAAGACAAACTTATTTAGCAGACAAATACAAATGGTTAGAATACTATAAATTATCTGCTAAAGGTAAATGGTATACAGCATTAGCTGATAAGTTAGTTTTAATGTCTAACTTCGAAATGGGATATTTAGGTAAATACAATAACAAACTTGGTTTAACTCCTGTTGAACGATATTTTGTAGGAGGTGACGGTATTGCTCAAGGACAATTAGATGGACGTGAAACTATTGGGTTAAGAGGTTATGAAAATAACAGAATCTCTTCTATTGATGGAGGATCAATTTATAACAAATTTCAATTAGAATTACGTTATTCTATTACAGATAAGCCTTCGGCATCTATTTATACTTTAGGGTTTTTAGAAGCGGGTAATTCTTACGACAATTTTAGCGATTTTAATCCGTTTAAACTAAAACGTTCAGCTGGATTAGGAATCCGTATATTTATGCCTGCATTTGGGTTATTAGGTATCGATTTCGCACATGGTTTCGATCCTTTACCTGGATTAACCGAAAAATCAGGTTGGCAAACGCATTTTATAATTGGAAGACAGTTCTAAAACCTTAAATTTGTAATGTGTCTAGGTTTTGGCACGGTTTTTTCTAAACACATTATACATGATGAAGAAAAACATTTTATCAATCGTTCTTTTACTTATTACAAGTATAACTGTTGCACAAAAAAATCAACGTATTGCATATATTGACATGGAATACATACTTCAAAATATTCCTGAATATTTAGAAGCTCAAAACTCATTAGATGCTAAAGTTGAAAAGTGGAAAACAAGGCTAGACAAAGAAGCTCGTGCCATAGAGGTTTTAAAAACAGATTTAACCAATGAAAAAGCAATTCTAACAAAAGAGCTAATTGAAGAACGCGAAGAAGACATTAAAATAAAACAAGAGTCTTTACGCAGGTTAGAGTCATTATATTTTGGACCAAATGGTGACATGTACAATTTAAGAAAACGATTAGTTAAACCTGTACAAGATCAAGTATATAATGCTGTACAGACTATAGCATCACGAAAAAAATATGATTTTGTTTTCGACAAATCTAGCGATTTGGTTATGTTATATTCCAACAAAAAACACGATATTAGCGACCTTGTCGTACAAATGATTAACATTGATCAAAGAAGACAAGATAAGAAAGATAAAATTGAAGAAAAAAAAGCATTACTTAAAAATGACAATTTAAGTGATGAACAAAAAGAAAAAATAGCTAAAAGAGAAGAAATACAAAAAAAGAAGGAAGAAGATAGGCTTGCAAAAATTAAGCAAATAGAAGAAAAAAGGAAGCAACGCTTAAAGGAAAGAGCTGATAAAAGAAAGTTATTACAAGAAAAAAGAGATGCTTTAAGAAAAGCACAAGAAGAACAAAAAAAGAAAGAAGACGATAACGATAACAAATAAATCAAGAATAAAAGGACATTAATTAAATTTAAAACAAAGATGAAACATTTAAAGACGTTATTATTAGTTGCAATTTTTACGATTGGATTAGGTGGGGTGGCAAATGCACAAAAAACTGCACATATTAACACTGATAAATTATTAGCTGAAATGCCTGCAACAAAGACTATGAAAGCAGAGTTAGAAAAGCTAAACAAAACATACCGTGATGATATTGAAGCTATGTACAAAAAATTAGAAGCAAAAATTAAAAAGTACGAAGCTGAAGGTAAAAGTCAAACTCAAGAAGTAAATCAAAAAAGAGCAATTGAAGTTCAACAAGATAGACAAAAAATAGCTCAAGCTGAACAAGCTGCAGGTCAAGAAATGCAAAAAAAATACCAAGAAAAAACACTTCCTATTTTAAAGAGAGCTGAAGAAGCTATTAAAGCAGTAGCTGCTGAAAAAGGAATTATTTATGTATTTGATGCTGCTCCTGGTAAAGGTTTAATTGTTTATGACAAAGGAGAAGATATTTACGGTGCTGTGAAAGCTAAATTAGGTTTCTAAAAAACAACAAAATATTTTTATAAAAAATCCTGCTGTTTACAGCAGGATTTTTATTTTTGTTAATCTATGAATATGAAACAACAACCTATAGGAATTTTTGATTCTGGCATTGGCGGAACTTCAATTTGGAAAGAGATTCATCAACTTTTACCAAATGAAAACACTATTTACCTATCCGACAATAAAAATGCTCCTTACGGTCAAAAATCAACACAAGAAATAGTCGATTTATCAGTAAAAAATACGGAGTTTTTAATTGATAAAGGTGCTAAAATTATTGTTGTTGCTTGTAATACTGCCACAACTAATGCTATTCAATATTTAAGAAACAATTACAACATTCCTTTTATTGGAATTGAACCTGCTATAAGACCTGCATCTTTAAAAACAAAAACAGGTACTGTGGGTATATTAGCTACCAAAGGCACTCTTAATAGTGCTTTATTTGAAAAAACAACGTCTAGCTTAAGTGATGAAATTACTATTATTGAGCAAGTTGGAGAAGGCTTAGTTGAGCTCATTGAAAATGGCAAGATTTATTCTGATGAAATGACTTCATTATTGAAGAAATACATCGATCCGATGTTAGAAAAAAAATGCGACTATATTGTTTTAGGATGTACACACTATCCTTATTTATTACCACAAATTCAAGAAATAACAGGCCCCGATGTACAAATCATTGATTCTGGTGAGGCCGTGGCTAAACAAGTAAAAAATATATTGTCTCAACAAAATCTCATTAATGAAAGTACTGCTGCTCCTTCTAATGTGTTTTACATTAACAAAGAAAAAGCTGTTTTAGAAAACATGTTAAAAGACTATAATCAAAGTAAAATTGACTATTTAGACTTTTAATATGTAAAACTTCCATTGATATTAGGGCAAGCTGCTGCTCTTCTTTTTATGCAGAAAAGGTTAACTCCTAAAGACAATTGGTGAAATCCACCGTTAGAGAAAACAATATCTCCACTTTGTTGTGTATACGTATAAGAAAACATCCATTTTTTATAATTAACTCCTACAATTGGTGTTATGTATTGAGAATCACCAAAAACACTACTATCAAAACTTCTTCTGTAAGATAATGCTGCCCATAATTGAGCATTTTCAAGAGTTTTATACACTTTAAAGTTTATGTCTGCAATTTTTTCTTCTGTTTGCTCTTTATATTGAAACATAAATGATGGTTCAAATTGTAACTTTATTTTATCACCGAAAAAATACCCTCCTCCTAAAATGTAATTTCTAAGATTATACGATTCAAAATTTGAGTTCAAATTGTTCTTAGCAGATAAGAACATATTTTTTATTGTAAAATATGATGACAATCCATTTTTATGATATGCCATACCAAAATCGGCATTAAAGTAAAAATCACTTTCAATAACCTGACTAACAGCTGGGTCGTTAACAAAGGTTCGTTGATCTCTTTCATTTTGAACCATAGAAAAAGATAATCCAAACGACACTTGGTTAAACATATTCTCATTTCCTAAATTTATGTGATACGCATAAGTACCTTGAATCCCTTTTTGCGAATGATATCCATTCTTATCATTAAAAAGAATAACTCCTAAACCTGTATTAGAATACTCACCTAGTTTTGCGTGAAAACTTGCTGTTTGTAACGAAGGAGCATCATCAACTCCCAACCATTGTTGACGAGCTGTTAATCGTATTTTTCCACAATCACCAATACCTGCAGCCGCAGGATGTAGTAAATACACATTGTCAGATAAATAATCTGCATAAATCGGTAAAGTTTCTTGAGCTGAAACTTTAACCGTTACACATAATATTAAAAAGGCTAAATAAGCAATTCTTTTTCCCATGAACATATTAAACAATAAAGGAGCCAAATATAGCTAAGAGATTAAGTATTTTACGTTAATTTTTAAGAAATTATACCGCTTTTGATTTAAAAACGCTATTTTTTTCTAATTATGCTTTCTAAAAGTTGAAGGACTCATATTTTTTACTTCTTTAAATTTTCTATTAAAATTTGAAAGATTATTAAAACCACATTGATATGCAATATCGCTAATAGGCTTGCTTTTATCAGATCCTAATAGCTTGCACGCATTTTCAACTCGTAATTCATTTAGAAAAGTAAAATATGTTTTATTTGTACGCTGCTTAAAATACCTACAAAATGCATTTGGTGTCATATTTGCTTTTTCTGCAATTTTATATAAATCAATATCTTTATTAAAGTGATTAATAGTGAAATCCATTACATCTCTCATCCGTTTACCTTCATTATCAGTATATTTTTTAGGGTAAATAAAACTTGCCAATTCTTTAGTTTTTGAGTTGATAATTATTCTCATAATTTTAAGCAACCCAATAAAACGCTCAAGATTAGTAGCATTTTGCAAACTCAAAAATAAATCGGTTACTTCACTTCTATTTTCTAAAAGCTTAAAACCTGTTATTGATTTTTCAAAAAAAGGAACTAATTCTAAAAAATCATCCAACAGAAAAAAGTTACTCCCAAATGAATCTTTCGTAAAAAACAACGAAATCATAAAGGATTCCTTTATTAAAGATGCATCACTTTTGAAAACATGTGGCAAATTGCTACCTATTACTAAAACATCTCCTGATATATACTTATTAATTGTATCACCAACAATTAAAGTCCCTTCACCTTTAACAATAACACATAGTTGTATCTCTTCATGTTGATGCAATTTATCATAAAAATACTGCTCTCTATCTTCCTGATAAATTAATCCAATATTTTGAGTCTTAGGTATTTTAAACGGTAGAACTTTCATAGATAAATATTACTATTTTATCAAAAATATGCAAATACTATCAATTAATACAACAAATAAATTAACAAAGGATAATATAATATCACTATAAGGTAATTTGGAGTTAAAACACACTTCTTCTTCCTTATAACTTTGCAAAAAAAAACAGTATTACAATGAGTATAAATTGGAAAGGTGTAATGCCAGCAGTAACTACAAAGTTTACAGACAATGATACTTTAGACTTAAAAATGTTTGAAGTAAATATAAAAGCGCAATTAGAGGCTGGTGTACATGGAATTGTATTAGGAGGTACTTTAGGAGAAGCCAGTACATTATCTGATGACGAAAAAAGAGTCCTCACAAAAACTACGGTTCAGCTTGTTAATGACCAAGTTCCCGTATTAATGAATATTGCAGAACAAACCACTAAAGGAGCTATTGAAGCGGCACAAAAAGCAGAAGAAGATGGTGCTAGAGGTTTAATGATGTTGCCTCCTATGCGTTATAAATCAGGAGAGAGAGAAACCGTTGAATATTTTAAAGCTGTAGCCAATAACACATCGCTTCCAATTATGGTATACAACAATCCTGTAGATTACAAAATTGAAGTTACGTTGGATATGTTTGATGAACTATTAAAGTGTAATAATATTCAAGCAGTAAAAGAATCTACCAGAGATATTTCTAATGTAACCAGAATTAAAAATCGTTTTGGCGATCGCTTAAAAATAATGACTGGTGTAGATACACTAGCTTTAGAAAGTTTACTAATGGGGGCTGATGGATGGATAGCTGGTTTAGTTTGTGCATTTCCTAATGAAACAGTAGCTATTTACGAATTACAAAAAGCAGGTCGCATACAAGAAGCTTTAGAAATTTATCGCTGGTTTTTACCATTGTTAGAGTTAGATATAAATCCTAAATTAGTACAAAATATTAAGTTAGCAGAAGTAGCTACAGGTATTGGAACTGAAAACGTACGAGCTCCTCGATTACCTTTGATTGGTGAAGAACGCAAACACGTTTTAAATGTAATAGAAACTGGATTAAAAAACAGACCTGCATTACCTGATTATAAAGCTTTAGCTACTCACTAATTAACCCATTTTCTCATTACAATATGATTACAGGAAAAAACTATATAGGAAATCAATTATCTAACTCAGGAACTATAACTTACAAAACATTCAACCCTGAATTAAATCAGGAAAATGAAACTATTTTTACCGAAGCTACTTCGGATGAAATTAATAACGCTGTTAATTTAGCTTCTGAAGCATTTAAAACTTACAAAACTATTTCTGGAAAGAAAAAAGCTGAGTTTTTAAATGCTATTGCTGATGAGATTTTAGCTTTAGATGATGAGCTAATTAAAACCTATTGCTCTGAATCTGGTTTACCAGAAGGACGCGCTAAAGGAGAGCGAGGAAGAACTGTATTTCAACTACGTTCTTTTGCCGATTTAGTTTCAGAAGGTTCATGGGTAGATGCTACAATTGACACTGCTATTCCAGATAGAGAACCACTACCTAAATCAGATATTCGCAAACTAAATATTCCATTAGGTCCTGTAGTTGTATTTGGTGCGAGTAATTTCCCTTTAGCCTATTCAACTGCTGGTGGTGATACTGCTGCAGCTTTAGCAGCTGGTTGTCCTGTCATTGTAAAATCTCATCCTATGCATGCTGGTACAGGTGAACTTATTGCTTCTGCCATAATCAAAGCAGCTGAAAAAACTGGAATGCCAAATGGTGTTTTTTCTAATTTAAATTCAAGTGGTATAGAAGTTGGTCAACAATTAGTTTCTCATCCAAAAGTAAAAGCTGTTGGTTTTACTGGAAGTATTCGTGGTGGTAGAGCTTTATTAGATTTAGCTGCTAAACGTGAAGAACCTATTCCTGTCTTTGCTGAAATGGGAAGTATCAACCCTGTTATAATGTTACCTAAAGCTCTAAAAAACAGAGCTGATAATTTGACTACCATCTATGCTAATTCTATTACTTTAGGTACAGGGCAATTTTGCACGAACCCTGGCTTAATTTTAGGCCTAAAAGGAGAAAGCTTAACAAATTTCATCAATTCCTTGGGTCATAAAATTGTAGAAATAAACCCTTCTTGTATGCTACATCCTAATATTATAGGAGCTTACGAGAACAACAAAGCCAAAGCAGTTTCGCAACAAGGAATTACCATTGTTGCAAACTACGCTAAAGAAGTACAAGCTAATTATGCCTCTCAAATAGTAACTACTGTTGAAGGAAAAACATTTTTAGAAAATCCAACATTACATCAAGAGGTTTTTGGACCTTATTCCATAGTAGTACAATGTGAAAATAAGGAACAATTAGAAGAAATTATTTCTAGCTTGGAAGGGCAACTTACAGGGACAGTAATAGCTGACGAAAATGAAGCTGCTAATTATCCAACTGTAATTGCTGCTTTACAAAACAGAGTTGGAAGAATTATTTTTAATGGAGTTCCTACGGGTGTAGAAGTTTGCCCATCTATGGTACATGGAGGGCCTTATCCAGCATCAACAGACAGTCGATTTACTGCTGTTGGAGTTAACTCAATTAAACGTTGGGTACGTCCATTTAGTTATCAAGATTGGCCTAACAATTTATTACCCGATGAATTGAAAAATGAAAACCCTTTACAAATTTTACGCTCTGTTAACAATGCGTTTACAAAAGAACAAATAACACATTAAAAATTTAATAATTTCTTTAGAAAACTACTGTATCAAAAACCTTATTTTTGAAGTGGCTAAAGAAATTGAAAAAGCCAGCTTTGTTTTTACTTATAAAAGAAAAATTTGAAGGGGTTTTTCTATAAAGAAATTCAAGCTGGCACTTCAATTTAGCATGAGAAAAACTTTTTTTTGCGTTGATGCACATACATGTGGAAATCCTGTAAGAGTTGTTGCAGGTGGTGGTCCTAACTTAGTAGGAGCCAACATGAGCGAAAAACGTCAACATTTTTTAAAAGAATACGACTGGATTCGGAAAGGTTTAATGTTTGAACCTCGAGGGCATGATATGATGAGTGGTTCTATCTTGTTCCCACCACATAGTCCTGAAAACGATTTCGCAATCTTATTTATCGAAACTTCTGGTTGTTTACCTATGTGCGGTCATGGAACTATTGGAACTATTACCATAGCTATTGAAGAGGGCTTAATAATACCCAAAACCTCAGGAAAAATAAAAATGGAAGCCCCAGCTGGTTTGGTAGAAATAGAATATCAACAAACTGGTAAAAAAGTAGATTGGGTTCGTTTAACCAATGTTAAAAGTTATTTAGCAGCAGAAGGTTTAACAGTAGACTGTCCTGAATTAGGCGAAATAACTTTTGATGTTTCATATGGCGGAAACTATTATGCTATTGTAGATCCTCAAAAGAATTTTAGTGGGGTTCATAATTTTACCGCTTCCAAAATTGTGCAATATTCTCAGGTTGTTAGGGATAGAATCAATGAAAAATACCCAGATATGTTTATTCATCCAGAAAATGATACCATCAAAGATGTAACGCATATGTTATGGACAGGTAATCCTATTCACCCAACCTCATCAGGGAGAAATGCCGTATTTTACGGTGATAAGGCTATTGATAGAAGCCCATGTGGAACAGGAACCTCAGCTCGTTTAGCGCAATTATATGCTAAAGGAAAATTAAAACTTGGTGAAGAGTTTATTCATGAGAGTTTTATTGGAAGTAAATTTATTGGAAGGGTAGAAAAAGAAACCACATTAAATGGTGAACTAGCTATTATTCCGAGTATTCAAGGATGGGCAAAAGTGTATGGATATAACACCATTGTTATTGATGATGAAGATGATCCATACGCACATGGATTTCAAGTAATTTAATAATTTATAAGCTACGATATGTCATCTCGAGCGAAGTCGAGAGATCATTTATGAATAAAGAAGTTGTTATTATTGGCGGTGGAATTATCGGTTTATGTTCCGCATATTATTTATACAAAGAAGGACACAAAGTTACTGTTATTGATAAATCTGATTTTTCATCAGGCGCTTCGTATGTAAATGCTGGGATTATCACTCCTAGTCATATTATTTCATTGGCTGCTCCAGGAATGATTAATAAAGGTATTAAATGGATGTTGAGTTCTACCAGTCCATTATCTATCAAACCTCGATTGGATTATGATTTTTTACAGTGGACATGGTTATTTAAAAAATCTTCAACACAAAACAAAGTAGCAGCCTCAATTCCTGTTATTAAAAATATCAATCTGTTTAGTAGAGATTTGTATGAAGAACTAAAAGCTTCAAAAGATTTCGATTTTCATTACCAACACAAAGGTTTAATGATGTATTATAAAACTGATAAAATGGGAGAAGAAGAATGGAATGTTGGGAAACTTGCTATAAAAGAAGGATTAAAAGTTGAACACCTTACAAAAGAAGAAACTCAAAGACTAGAACCTAATGTAGATTTGAACATTAAAGGTTCTGTATATTATCATTCTGATGCACATATGACTCCGAATGAGTTTATGTTAAAAATGAAATCCTATTTAGAACGCAATAATGTGACTTTCATAGCAAACGAAGAAGTAATAGATTTTCAAATTTCTGATGGAAAAATAAAATCAATCAACACAAAAAACAATACTATTACTGCTGGTGAGTTCGTACTTACAACAGGGAGTTGGACACAAAAACTAGCAAAAAAAATAGGAATAACTATTCCCGTGCAGGCAGGAAAAGGCTATCGAATTAATGTAAAAAGAGAAACAGGCATTCACATTCCTGCTATTTTAACAGAAGCTAAAGTTGCTGTCACTCCTATGAATGGTTTTACTCGTTTTGGGGGAACTATGGAAATTGCTGGTATTAACAGTCAAATCAATACTAAAAGAGTCAATGCTATTGCAAATGCTGCCGAAAGTTATTATAGCGGGCTACAAATTAGTCAACAAGAAAGAAAAGATATTGAAAGTGGTTTACGCCCTTGTTCTCCTGATGGTTTACCATACATTGGTAAACTTTCAAAAATTAAAAATGTTACTGTAGCAGCTGGTCATGCAATGATGGGATGGAGTTTAGGACCTGCAACAGGTAAATTAGTTTCTGAAATTATAACTGATAAAAAAACAAGTGTCGACCTCACTCCTTTTCACGTTGAACGCTTTACATAAAAAAACTCAAGAGCTACAAACTCTTGAGTTTTTAAAACAACAAAATAGCAGACATTTACATGTCCTTCACATATACTTTATCTATAAATTTAGAACTTAACAATCTGGCAACTCCCATATAACTAGGTTTAAATTTAATTTTATCCCCTACTTTATATTTTACATTTCCCGATTTGTCTTTATTAGAACCTACATCAATCACTAACATATCAGAAGTTATTCCTACAAAAGAAATATCTTTATCATCTGTCTCAATATCATCTTTATCTACATCTAACAAACCAACATCTAAAATTGCTTTATAGGACGTTTCTTGTACATTATTCTCATCATAATCTGTTGTATGTCCAATATTTGCTTCATTTATAATACCATCTGGTACTAACTTTTTTTCTTTTAACTCTATGATATTAGCATAAAACTCAAAAGTTTCGGTATGTAAATTTTTAAACTGCTTATTTTCTAACGGACTTACTCCAAAAAATGCTGCTTCACCAATTCTAAAATGATTAATTTCTTTAGGTACCACTTTATTTTCTATTAAAGGTAAGGTGATAGACGTTCCTCCTGAAACATACTTTAGTTCTTTGTTGAATTTTGCTGAGATTAGTTCTTTATACAGTGACAACTGCATTAATTTATCATAGGTAGGTTCTACCCCATACATGCATCCTAAATTTGAACCAATTCCAATTACATCAATATTTGACAAATTGAATACTTTCTCATAAAAATCTAAAATATCATCTCTTCTTACACCTTCTCGCAATTCTCCTAATTCAATCATAATAATAATTTGATGAACTTTCTTTTTCTTTTTTGCAGCTTCATTTAGTGATTCTATAGTTGATAACGAACTATTCAAAGAAATATCAGCATATTCTACCACCTCATCTGCATATATTTCAGCCGGAGGTTTTATATAAATAGTTCTTAAATCTGGATTTACTGCTCGTAAGTTTCTCAAACTTGTTAATCTTGAATCACCTACAGAGTTAATATTTTTAATTACATCTTTAGTTAAAATTGTTTTCAAAAACATTTTATCTCCTGAAAATACTTTTGTCACTAAACTCCATTCTATATCATTCGATTTGAAAAAATCGCTTAACTCTTTTATATTCTGTTTTATTCTTTCAGAATGTATTATTAATTCTGCCATATTATTTTGTTATAACTCTTGGTAAGTTATCTGGTAATTTTGTTAGTAACTCGTAATTAATTATTTGTATATAGTCATTAAAAGATGACACTGTAATTTCTCGATCTCCTTGATCTCCTATTAACACAACCTCATCTCCTTTTTCAACATGTTCTGCATAAGTTACATCAACTGCCATCATATTCATATTCACTGTTCCAACAATACTATGTCTCTTTCCTCTAATTAAAACTTTACCTCTATTACTTAACGATCTGCTATATCCAGATGAGTATCCTACAGGTATAATTGCAATTTTTGTTTCATGATTTGTAAAAAAAGAAGTCCCATAACCAATAAACTGTCCTGCTTTTACAGTTTTTACATCCATTACCATAGTTTTCCATGAAATTACTCTTTGCAATGGTGATTCAAAAATTTTATGTTTATTTAAATAGTGAACCAAAATTTCTTTTGTTGGGAAAAAACCAAACTGTAAAATTCCTATTCTAACTAAATCAAATCTAGTTTTAGGATATCGAATACTTGCTGCTGAACTTGCTAAATGAAAATCAGGGTTTAAAAAATCATACTGATTAATTTTCTTTATTGCATTTCTAAACTTTTTTTGTTGATCAGTAATTCTCTTATAATTCGAAATACTTTCTGCTCCAGCTAAATGAGAGCAAACTCCTTTTACTACAAGATACTGTAAATTTTCTTGAATGTACTTAATTACATTAGGAATGTTTTTTACGACAAATCCTGTTCTATTCATCCCTGTCTCAATCTCTAAATGAACTTTTGCTGGAATTTGAAGTCTTTTTGCTGCCTGAACTGTTGCTTGTAGTCTATCTATCTCAAAAACATAAAACTCAATATTGTTTTCAACAGCCCATTCTAATTGACTATTATCAATCATTCCCATAATCATTATAGAAATGTCTTTTTGAGGTAAAGCCTTTTTTAATTCATAAGCTTCGTTAGCATCAGAAACACTAAAATGTCTAACCCCATGTTTATAAGCTAATGTACAATAGGTTCTAATTCCATGACCGTAAGCATTTCCTTTAACCACGGAAGAAAACAACACGTCTTCACCTAAATGATTTTTTATAAAACGGATATTATTCTCAATAGCCGATTCTGAAATTTCTATAAAAGATGTATGCATCATGATTTTAAAACCTCTTTTACTATACTGTGAAATAGTTGTACTCCTGTCATGATAATATCATTGGGAAAATCATAATCTGGATTGTGTAATGCTGGAATGCTTTCTCCGGCTCCTAATCCAAACATTGCTCCTTTATATTTTTGGGTAAACAGTCCGAAATCTTCTCCCCATTTAAATGGAGTTTTAATATTATTTACTGATAATTTATTCTGTTCTGCAGATTTTTTAATAATTGACACAGCCTCTTCATCATTTTTATTTGAATAAAACTCTTCAAACCAAGAAGTTTTGATAACTAAAGAATGCTTTTTCTCTAACTGATTAATTAACTCCTCTAGCTTCTCTCTTTTCTCTTCCATCAAATTAGTATCCCAACCTCTAAGAGTGAGGTGTACTTCACCATACCCTGCTGATATTCCGTAGGCTTTTTCTCCCATCGTTATATAAATTGGAGTTACTAATAAAAAATCTTGTGATTCTGGAAAGTTTTTACTCTCTAATTCTGCAAAAATTAAAATTTCTGCAATTGCATTGGAAGGATTGTACCCTTTTTCGGGTTCAGCAGCATGTGCTGTTTTTCCACTAAGCTGAATTACGACACTCTTTACATTACTTGTAAATGTTTTGTTTTTTACCACAATTTCATGCTTTGCAAAACCAGGTAAATTATGCAATGCAAAAACAAAATCTATTTTTATCTTTTTAAAAAAAGGATCTTTTAAAACAGCTGCAGCACCTTTTCCGTTTTCTTCTGAAGGTTGAAAAAGCAGCAATACTTTTCCTTCCTCAATAGGATGCTTGGTTAACATATTTGCCACTCCTATCATGATAGTTGTATGTCCATCATGACCACATTTATGAGAAATTTTTTTGTTTATAGATTGATGCTGAAACGTATTTTTTTCTTGAATTGGTAATGCATCAATATCTGCGCGTAGCATAACTGTTTTTCCTGCTTTTTTTCCTTCAAAAATTGCAATAACACCTGTGCTAGCCACCTCAACAACTTTACATGAAGTGTTTTTTGTTAAATATGCTTTTATTCTTTTTTGAGTTTCATACTCCTTTCCAGAAACTTCTGGATATTGATGTAACTCTTTTCTAAATTCTTCTAAACTGTTTTTTAATGTTTCCACTACCTTACTTTTTTGCATACTGTATTATAGAGAATACTAAGGCTGATAATGTAATACCAAAGAAATTAGCATCTAACCCTAATGGTAATTTCACCTCTAAAACAATTAATACTAACGTGGTGAGCCCACCAGAAATCATAGCATAAAATGCGGCTACAGATGATGGCTTTTTAAGAAATAATGTTCCTAAAACGGGTACTAACAATCCTGATACCATAAAAGCATATGAATACAGCATTAGCTCTAACACATTTTGCATCATGGTTGCTAAAATTATTGCCAATCCACCTATTAAAAATGTAATAATCTGTGAATTTTTTATACTGATGGTCTTTTTAAAATACCCAAAAATATCAGTAGTTAAATTTCCTGATGCAGCCATCAAACAACTATCAGCTGTTGACATAATTGCTGAAAAGTATGCAGACATCATTAAGCCCATTAATCCTACGGGTAGAATACTTCTTAATAATAACGGTAACCCTAACTCTGCATCCATTTCTGAACCAGGTGTATACCCTATTGAGCTAAACATTCCTTGTTCGTAAGCCACTCGCGAAAATAATCCTAAAGCAACTCCCATAAATGCCATTACTGGATACTCAAAAAGTCCTGCTATTGTCCATGCTTTTTTGGCTGTTTTCTCATCTTTACATGCATAAATTCTTTGGTATAATGTCATTCCTACAAACCAAATAGGTACTATTGTAATAATCCAGTTAAACATGGTAATAAATGAAATATTTGAAAGCGATAAAAAACTAGCTGGTAAAACTTCTTTAATTGCATTCCAACCTCCTATTTCAATATAACCAATAGGAATACCTATACCTATCAATCCTACCATAAGAATAATCCACTGTATGGTATCTGTATAAATTACAGCTTTAATTCCGCCAATAACGGTATAAACCACAGCGATAACTCCCATAATTAAGACTGCATCTGTTATCGATATAGAAGGGAATGTTGCTGAGGCTAATTTTGCTCCTGCTAAAATTTGTGAACTTGTAAAACCTATATACCCTATCAAAGATATGATTCCAGCAATCAAAGCTACTTTTGTATTATAGTGAAAAGCTAAAGATTGTGGAAAGGTTAAAAAATGATGCTTCTTCGCTATGGGATATATTTTCGGGATTAAAAAAACGGCACTTATCCAAGCACCTAATAACCCTGTGAAAAGCATCCAACTACCCGAGAGTCCCATTAGAAAACCTAAACCTCCTAATCCTATAGAAAATCCGCCCCCTACATCGGTTGCTACCACTGATAACCCTATATGTCCTGCTGACATATTTCTTCCTCCTACATAATAATCTTCTTGTGATTTATTTTTATTCATGAAGTAAACCCCTACTCCAAGCATAAAAACCAAATATGTTATAAAAATAACGAGATCGATAAAATGTATATCCATATTTTATTTTTCTTTTTCTAACAAAAATTGTTCTCTGTATTGCGCCTTTTTTAATTGCTCTCTTTTACTTGCTGATGGTTTTGTATATTCTTTTCTCTCTCTTATTTCTCGCAATACTTTTGTGTTTCTATATTTTCTTCTGTAGCGTTTAATCGCTCTATCTATATTTTCGTCTTTTTTTACTTTTATTATTAACATATACTTTAATTTACTTACCCTAAGTATGTTTGTAACACACTGGTTCTTGATTTTTGTTTGAGTCTTCGAATTCCTTTTTCTTTAATTTGACGCACACGTTCTCTTGTTAAATCAAACGTTTCTCCTATTTCTGTCAAACTCATTGGTCGATAATTTTCTAAACCGTAAAACAGCTTTATAATATCTGACTCTCTCGGAGAAAGAGTTTCTAAACTTCTGCTTATTTCTAATCGTAAAGATTCCTGTATTAGCTCTTTATCTGGTTTAGGAGCTTCAGATGCTTTCATAACATCATACAGATTAGATGTTTCTCCTTCTCTCAAAGGCGCATCCATAGAAATATGTCTTCCAGAATTTTTCATTGACTGTCTTACGTCAGAAACCGTCATATCTAAAACCTTCGCTATCTCTTCAGCTGTTGGCATACGTTCATTACTTTGCTCTAGCTTAGATACTGCTTTGTTAATTTTGCTGATACTTCCTATTTTGTTTAGTGGTAATCGAACTACACGAGATTGTTCTGCCAAGGCTTGTAAAATTGACTGACGTATCCACCAAACTGCATATGATATAAATTTAAATCCACGTGTTTCATCAAATCGTCTTGCTGCTTTTACCAAACCGATATTTCCTTCATTAATTAAATCTGAAAGTCGTAACCCTTGGTTTTGGTATTGCTTAGCTACCGAAACAACAAATCGTAAATTAGCGTTTACTAATGTTTCCAAAGCTCTTTGGTCTCCTGTTTTAATTTTTTGAGCCAATTCAACTTCTTCATCAGCAGTAATCAAATCAATTTTCCCAATTTCTTGTAGGTATTTTTCAATAGATTTTGATTCTCTATTGGTAACTTGTTTTACTATTTTTAACTGTCTCATGTTATCGTTTTAGTCTCATTTCTAAATATGGAGTAGTGAATCCCAGTTTTTCATACAAAAATTTAGCTGGATTGTCTTTCTCTACATGTAAAGCAATATCGCCTTGGCAATTTTCTATAGCATATTTCATAATTTTTTTACCAAGACCTTTTCCTCTGTACTCTTTATGGGTAGCGATGTATACTAAAATATTCTCAGGAATATACTCATCCATCCCTGTTTTATTAATTACTACAGCTCCTACAATTTCTTTATTATCTTCTATAGTAAAAATAGCACCTCCCAATCCTGTTCTTTCTTTAGCAGCATACTCAATTGCTTTGCGTATTGCTGATTTTTCATCCCCGTAATTTTCGAGATGTGTATATAAGAAATTTGCTACTCTTTCTATTTCAAGTGGTGTTATACGATTAAAAGCATCGTAAGTGTGTAATGTCATAATTTGATTTTTATAAATAAAGCTATGCTTAACAACAAACAACTTCAATTAAACATTTTGCTTTATTGAAGGTTTATAAGCATTAATACAAAGCCTATTTGGGGTTTAATTTCTGTTAGCGCAGAATATACTTTTGCGAAAAGTGTACAAATATTTTAATTCAATATTCGTAAGGTCCAAAAACAATTTATAATCCTATCAATTCAAATAGAATATAAAGTGATTCAAATACGTTTGAAATCTTTTCCTTTTAAGAAAAGCAATTATAATTTAGAATCCTGGTGGAATAAACTTGTCCGATTGATTTCGGAACACAAGGTAGTTGAATGTGAAAACTCGTTGATTTTTTTTCTCGTGTGTAGTATCTACCATATCGTGCAAAGGTACAAATTATATAAGTAATTTCAAAATACCCTCTATAAAAGAGCCTTTTACACCATCTTATAACAAATTAAGGAGCTATTTTCAATAAAAAAGCATCTTAGTAATCTAAGATGCTTTGCTGTAGTATTTATTTTTTAAAATTGGCTATTCCTTCTTGAAGCCAACTGTGATATTCATCAACATTGGGTGTATAAGCTACAGGATCAATTAAATTAGATTCGTCATGATTCATCAACACATAAAATGGTTGTGAATTAGCTTTATACTTAATCGTTTGTAATTCGCTCCATTTTTGCCCTATATACTTTAACTTCTTTCCTGGGGTTAGTTTTGATTCAACTACCTCATCATCTTTCAATGGTCGTTTATCATCTACATATAAAGAAATCAGAACTACTTTGTTCTTTAAAACATCTAAAACTTTTGGTTTAACCCACACATTTTGTTCCATCTTTCTACAGTTTACACAAGCATGTCCTGTAAAATCAATCATCACTGGTTTCCCTACTTTTTTGGCATAAGCCAACCCTTTGTCATAATCATGAAAAGCTACAATATCGTGTGGTGGCATTAAATGCGCTCCCTCAGGTAAAGCTTCATGGTTATTTTCTTGGGTACTTGTCGTTCCTTGTTTGGTAAACCCTACTCCGTAAGGTGATTCACTATAACCTTGTGGCGGTGGAAAAGCACTGATTAAGTTCAACGGTGCTCCCCATAATCCCGGAATCATATATATAGTAAATGATAATACTATCAATCCTAAACTCAACCTTCCTACCGAAATGTGAGTAACAGGACTATCGTGTGGTAATTGTATTTTTCCGAATAAATAAAAAGCTAAAGCTCCAAAAATTGCAATCCAGATAGCTATAAACACTTCTCTTTCTAACAAGTGTAATTGCAATACTAAATCGGCATTTGATAAAAATTTAAACGCTAATGCTAATTCTAAGAATCCTAAAACTACTTTTACTGTGTTTAACCATCCTCCAGATTTTGGTAACGAATTTAACCATCCTGGGAATGCCGCAAATAATGCAAATGGTAAAGCTATTGCTGAAGAGAATCCTAACATCCCTACAATAGGAGCTATTCCTCCTTTAGAAGCAGCTTCAACTAATAAAGTCCCAACAATAGGTCCAGTACATGAAAACGAAACTATTGCCAAGGCTAATGCCATAAAGAAAATTCCTATTAAACCTCCTTTATCTGCTTGTGAATCTACTTTGGTTGCCCAAGAACTTGGTAAAGTAATCTCAAAAGCTCCTAAGAAAGAAACTGCAAAAATTACTAAGATTAAAAAGAAAATTATATTAAACCATACGTTGGTTGATAGTGCATTTAAGGCATCAGCTCCGAATGCCGCAGTTACCACAGACCCTAACAACACATAAATTGCTATGATAGATATTCCATAAATAATCGCATTACGTATTCCTGCTGATTTACTTTTACTTTGTTTGGTAAAGAAGCTTACTGTCATCGGTATCATTGGAAACACACATGGAGTTAGCAAAGCAGCAAATCCTGATAAAAAGGCTATGAAGAAAATTCCCAATAAACCTCTTTTTCCTTCTTTTTTAGTTTCTTTTACTTTTTCTACTGACTTAACTTTAGTTTCTTTTTTATCACCTGCTGTAGTCTTAACAGCTATTGCTTTTGTTAAATCAAAACTTAAATCTATTTCTTTTGGAGGCAAACATTGTTCGTCTGTACAAGCAATAAACTCTACAAAAGCGTTAACCTGTGTTACCCCTACATCTGCTAATTCTATTGTTTGTTTAAAAACTGCTTTATTAGCAAATGATTTAATATTCATTCCTTCATCGCTAAAAAGCGTGGTAAACTTAATTTTCCCCTCAGGTTCCGAAGTGTTTCCTACAATCTTAATTTTACCTCCTTCATCATCATACGTAAACGTTGTAGGAATTGGCCCGCCTTTCGGCACTTCCTGTGCGTACAAATGCCAACCCTCTTTAATTGTTGCTGTACTTACTAAACTATAGGTGTTTTCTGAAACCTTCTCTACACTTGTTTTCCATGTTATGGGGTTGTAAATTTGACTTACAGCCGTAAAACTAATGGCTAAACAAAAGAGAAATGCTACTATTTTTTTCATTATATTAAGGGAAAAAGGGATTAATTTACGTTAAAACTTAAAATTACTTCTTTAGGTGGTAAACAATTTTCACCTGTGCAAACCATATATTCTACCGCTCCTTTAACCGTAAATTTATCTGCAGTTTTTAATCGAATTTTTTGTTTAAATACTGCTTTAGTATCGAAGTATTTAATTTTCATCTCAAAGATAGGGTCATCAACTACATGACCTTCTCCTTCACTTGTATTTCCTTTCTTTAGATATCTTGCATCTCCCTCAAACGTAAATAAGGTTGGAATTGGTCCCCCTTGTGGGATTTCTTGCGAGTATAAATGCCAGTCTTTTTGTATAGTAGCTACAGCTATTAATTCGGCCTCCTTATCAGATATCTTTTTTACTGAAGTAGTCCATTTTACTGGGTCGTGTACTTGTGCAAATGAAGCACTTCCAAAAGCCAACAGCAGGAAAAAAAGTATTTTTTTCATCGTTTTTATTAGTTGTATTAATGTTTAATCTGTAAATGTAATGTCTTTATTCACTAAAACACAAAAGATTAAAAAAAGTTTAACATTAACAAAACTACAACCCAAAAACATAGTTCTAAATTTCCAAGTAAAAAAACAACAAGTTCAATTTCGCTGAACCACACTACAAATCAATTAATTATTCCCATTTTTTTTTATCTTTGATAAAAAACTTCCTCTATACCTAGAAAACATATTATAAAATACAAACCACACTTTTATTTATTGGCTTATGAAAAAAATTTTACTCAACTTTTATTCTTCTTTTGGAAATTCTTACTCCAAAACTTTAAAGTCTAACAATTTCAATAGTAAACAAAACTTTATACGAAACTGTATTGTTGTTTTATCGTTACTACTATTCTCTGGCACCTTAAATGCCCAAACCACAGTAACCAAGTATTTTACTGGTCCAACTCAAGAAATTGATGGCTGTGGATCTGACTACTGTGCTACAGTAGGTAGCGTTAATTTTACTTCTGGCGATTTTCCAGCTGGAGCTGTAATAACAGATGTTAAGGTAACCATCACTTGGCAAAAAACAGGTGGAACCTGTTCTGCTCCGACCTCTGACCTCCCGAATAACGCAGAAATAAGCTTTCGAATTGATGCGCCGGATCTTAACATAGGTCTGCCTTTAGCTCCAGAGCTTACATGGTCCGGCGAAACCCAAGGCGGCGTGGTGACTACAGTATTTGATGATGCTGGTACAACTGCTCCTTCTGGCACTCCAACATCCGGGACTTTTAAACCTGCTGGGGTTGTTACTTTTGCTAACAACTTTAATGGGCTAGCTCCTTTTGGCATTTGGCAACTAATGGCTGGGGATACATTTTCAAATAATAATGCCCTTTGTGTCTATAACTTTTCCGTTACCATAACAGCCAATGTGCCACCCACTGCGGTATGTAAAACAAATCAGCTTACAGAAATATTTTTAGATGAAAACGGACAGGCTACCCTTACACCTCAGGATTTAGATGGAGGATCAAGCGATGCAGAAGGCCCAGTGACTTTATCTTTAAGTAAAGACACCTTTGATTGTAGTGAAGTGGGGCAGAATTTTCCAGTGACACTTACGGTAACAGATTTTGCCGGAGAAACCGATTCTTGTGTAACACCTATTTGGGTTAGAGATACTATGCAGCCTGTGGTAAGTTGTAAAGATGCTACAGTGATTTTAGATGCTAATGGTAGTTACCAATTAACTAAAAATGATTTAGATAATGGTAGTACAGATAATTGTTCAGCAGACAATAATTTAACTTATACTTTTTCGCCGGCGTGGTTTTATTGTAAAGATGTTGGGGTGCATACAGTAACTATGACTGTGGAAGACGAGCATGGTAATAGTGCTAGTTGTGATGCAACCGTTACAGTAAGCAAAGGAGAAGATTTGGCTATTACCGATGCATATCCGGTAGATATTTGTTATGGAGCAGCAGCCAATACTGGTAAAATTGTTTTAAAATGGGCGGGTATAGCTCAAGAAGTAATATTAAAACCAGATGGAGGGATTGCTACGACCTATAATTCAGGTTTAGAAAATGGAGAGTTAGATATTACTGGTTTAGTAGCAGGAAATTATACTTTGGAGATTAATGGAATCTGCGGACAAATGGTTTCTTCAACCGTGGAAATTAAACAACTAGAGGAACTGGCTATTGCCAATGCTGTACCTATTGATATTTGCTTTGGAGCAGGTGGTAGCACTGGAAAAATTGATCTAGAATGGAACGGTAGTGTTAACTTCATAGGCATTCAATCTACCTATCCTAATGGAGGAACAGGGTCTAGATCGATCGACCAAGGTCTTGATAATGGGTATACTACTATAGATAACTTTCCTGCAGGTATACATGAAATCACTCTTTACGGTACCTGTAGTAAAACTGTCTCTACAACCGTGGAAATTAAACAACTAGAGGAACTCGCTATTGCCAATGCTGTACCTATTGATATCTGCTTTGGAGCAGGTAGTAGCACTGGAAAAATTGATCTAGAATGGGACGGTAGTGTTAACTTCATAGGTATTCAATCTACCTATCCTAATGGAGGAACAGGGTCTAGATCAATCGACCAAGGTCTTGATAATGGGTATACTACTATAGAAAACTTTCCTGCAGGTATACATGAAATCACTCTTTACGGTACCTGTAGTGAAACTGTCTCTACAACCGTGGAAATTAAACAACTAGAGGAACTCGCTATTGCCAATGCTGAACCAATTGATATTTGCTTTGGAGCAGGTAGTAGCACTGGAAAAATTGATCTAGAATGGGACGGTAGTGTTAACTTCATAGGTATTCAATCTACCTATCCTAATGGAGGAACAGGGTCTAGATCAATCGACTAAGGTCTTGATAATGGGTATACTACTATAGATAACTTTCCTGCAGGTATACATGAAATCACTCTTTACGGTACCTGTAGTGAAACTGTCTCTACAACCGTGGAAATTAAACAACTAGAGGAACTCGCTATTGCCAATGCTGT
>NZ_SNYH01000001.1:733868-770406 GCF_004363005.1 Tenacibaculum caenipelagi
TGCAGGTATACATGAAATCACTCTTTACGGTACCTGTAGTGAAACTGTCTCTACAACCGTGGAAATTAAACAACTAGAGGAACTCGCTATTGCCAATGCTGTACCTATTGATATTTGCTTTGGCGCAGGAGACAGTACAGGAAAAATTAATCTGGAATGGAACGGTAGTGTTAACTTCATAGGCATTCAATCTACCTATCCTAATGGAGGAACAGGGTCTAGATCGATCAACCAAGGTCTTGATAATGGGTACACTACCATAGATAACTTTCCTGTAGGTATGCATGAAATCACTCTTTACGGTACCTGTAGTGAAACTGTCTCTACAACCGTGGAAATTAAACAACTGGAATCTACTCTTATTTGTCCAACAGATGCAACAAGAAGTACTGACCCAGGTTCTTGTAATTACGAAATACAAGGTACTGAATTTGACCCTACCTTTGGAAATGACTGTGGAGTATCCTCAATTATAAATGACTTCAATAATGCTAGTTCTCTTAATGGAGCTTCTGTTTCTGACGGAACCACTATCACTTGGACTATTACTTATAATGCTGGAAATACAGAAACCTGTAGCTTTACTATTACAGTAGAAGACAATGAACCACCTATAATTATTTGTCCAGGAAAAGCAACAAGAGATGTAAACCATGACTCTTGTAATTATCGTGTACAGGGTACTGAGTTTGACCCTGCGTACTTAGATATGGATGACAACTGTACGGTAAACTTAATAGTTACCAATAACTATAACAACAGCGACACTTTGGCTGATGAATTATTACCAACAGGAAAAAATAAGATAACCTGGACGGTGACAGATGCTAGTGGAAACCAAACCAGTTGCACTACAACTATTACAATACTGGAAGATGTTGCTCCTACAGCAATTTGCAAAAACGCTACTGTTTATTTAGATGCTAACGGTATGACTACTATTGATAAAAATGATATTGATAATGGTAGTTATGACAATTGTAGTGGTGATTTAACCTTTGCCTTTGATGTAAGTACCTTTGATTGTTCTAATGTTGGTGACAACATTGTAACCATGTTTGTTGCAGATGTAAGTGGAAACTCTACTACTTGCGAAACCACAGTAACTGTTATTGATAATATGGCACCAACTCCAGATGTAACTCCTTTACCAGTTGCAACTGCTAAATTACACGTAACAGTTACTCCACCAACAGCTACTGATAATTGTGCAGGTGCGGTTACAGCTACGACTACAGATCCTTTAACATACGATACTCCAGGAAACTATACTATTAACTGGACCTATACCGACAGTTATGGAAATTCTTCAAGCCAAACACAAAATGTGACAGTAGAAGAAGAAAGTAGTGATGCTACTATAAAAAGTGTAACTATAGGCAATACTGATTATACGGATCCTCAAAACACAATATATTATCTAATCGATTGTGATAATACGGATGATTCTATTGAGATTTCTATTGTTACTGAAGCCTTTGCTACAATTACTCCTAGTCATAACTTTTCTGTTACTATACCAAAAGCAGGAATTTATATACAAACAGTAACTGTTACTTCAGAAGACCAAAGTAATACTATAGAATACACCATTGTTATTGAAAAACGTTTTGATTTCTCTGAAATTGTTATTCAGAAATTTGATAATGTGCTTTTAGCGAATAATAATAGCGCTACCAATGGTGGTTATAAATTTGTAGCGTATGAATGGTATAGAAATGGACAGGTAGTTGGAACTAATCAATACTATTCTGTAGGTGACAATGTTACTGATCTTTTAAATCCTTCTGACAACTACTCTTTAAAAGTGACCACTGCAGATGGTGATGTGATTCAAACTTGTACTTTTAATGTAGAATTAAAATATACAAATCAAGCAAATCTATATCCTAATCCTGCTCAAAAAGGAAATGCTATAACAGTAAATGTAGATCTTGCACAAGAGGAATTAAAACAAATGCAAATAAGTGTTTATTCACTTTCAGGAAAATTGATTAAACAGGTACAATCTTCTTCGAGAAGTACCATAATTCCACTTTCTGAAAAGCTTGCTTCTGCAACTTACATTGTAAGAATTCAAACTCCTAATTATAACAAAACACTTAAATTAATAGTTGCCAATTAAACATGTACAAGTATTATCCAATAAAAATGAAAATGAATACATATATAAATCATATTAAATCTATACTTGGAATAACCTTTTGTTTATTAGGATATCAGTATGCTAATACTCAAAATAAAAAACAAGAAATTGCTATGAGTGCTGCCAGCACCATTAGTTTAATCTCTCATAACTTAAATAATGGAGACGCCAAGAATAAAACGGGATATGCTTTTGACCTAAGACATTCTTACTATGTTAATGATAACTGGAGTATAGGACTTGGTGTGGAATTTCAAGCATATAAATCATCAATAGATTTTAAAAATCTTAGTGGTAGTTATACAACCACTGATTATGATAACGAATCTTTTGAATTTAGATATGCTGCCCAAAATTATAACGAATCTCAAAAAATAGGTAAGGTAAACATTCCTTTAACTGTGCAGTATGAAACTACAACAGGTAAATATCGATTTTATGCATTAACAGGGTTAAAGGTAGGTTTTACTACTAGTGCTACCTATCAAACAAATATAGGTACACTTTCTACTAGTGGTTATTACCCTCAATATGATACTGAATTATTTGATCCTGAATTTATGGGCTTTGGCACCTTTAATAATATTAAAACTACCAAACAAGATTTAGACACTAGAATAGCATGGTCTACAACTCTAGAGTCTGGGGTGAAACATTATTTAAATGAAAAGCAAGCTATTTATGTAGGTTTGTTCTTTGACATCGGGCTAAATTCTATTGCTGATTCTAAACAAAAAGTTTCTAAAGACGAAGTTGTTATATACCCTTCTGGTACCTCTCCAGTAGTTTTACAATATAACGCTGTTTCTAATTCTGAGTATTCAGAAAAAATGAAACTTTCTTCTTTTGGACTAAAAATAAGATATGCCTTTCAAGGGCTCTAGAATTTAGGTTTTATTATCTTATCAAAAAAAGGATTGAACTATAAAGCTCAATCCTTTTTTTGTAAACTTTACAGTTTTCTTTAAATATTTATACAAATCTATTCTTTTATCCTTTCTAAGACTTGACTTGGTATTTTACTTTCCTTACTTTTAGTTTTCATTTGTTCAACATAAACATTATAAGCTTGTTTAGCTTCCTCTTTTTTACCTAAGCCCCAATATGCATCTCCTAAATTAATATATGCAACTGTCCTGTTTGGAAACTCTTTTATGATTACTTCTAGAATATAAACAGCTTCTTCATAAAGCCTCGATTGCTCAAGAAAATAAGCTTTGTCATTAAAAAAAACTAAATTATTTTCATCTACTTTGAGTTGTTTTATAAGGCTAATGTATTTAAAACTACAGTAAGGGATTCGCTCATAGTAGTTCATACTGTTTCCATAGTTTTGAATTAAAATAGTATCTCTGTAATAAGAGCTATTAAATTCATTTGAAAAGCTCATTTCTTTCTCTTTTAAAAATAATTCTCCTTTTTTTTCTACTTTCGAACCTTTAAAAAAAGTATATAAGTATTTTTCTTCCTCCTTATCTATTTTTAACCAAAAGTCACAATCTTCACTAAACTCATCTGGAAAGTATATTCCTTCAACTAAAAAATTCTCCTTTTTATCATCATCCTGAACTTTACCTTGTAATGTTATCTCTAAGGTCGGCTCAGTGTTTTTATCTATTATCTTATTACTTGCCGTACTGTTCTTTTTACATTGAATAAAAAAAACAACTAGAATAAGTGATATTATTATTTTGTTTATAATTTTATTCAATACAAATTTCTAGCTTTTTTATTGTTCAAAATTCATTTTAGAAAGCTCTTTTTTTATTATTTCAGCAGACTTAAACTTAGCATTAACAACTTCACCTTCCTGTATTCCCTCAAACTCAATACCAAAGTGACTATTGATTTCTTCTAGTGAAATAAGTTTATTCTGATTAGGCTTATAGTCATCATAAGCAAAAAATTTATACATTTTCCCTTCTGCCATTTCTCCCAACTTTTGTTTCCAAGAACATAAAACAATAAGTTCTTTTTCTGAATCTTTATCAACATTATAAAAGAAAAAACTTTCAATTACCGCATTTGAACCTTCAGGCTCAAAAGTATCTATTATAGCTTTTTTATATTTTTTTTCTTTATCAAAAATATAAACATAACCATTGACATTTTTACCTAAATTTTCTTCTAATTCTTTATTCTCAAAAACAAAAAACTGTTTCAGTTCCCTTTATCCATTTATTAGATAAAATTATTCCATGATTTAAGGAAGCTTCTTTATAAATACTTTTAATTACTTCTAAACTACTTTTTACTCCTATTGTATCCTGATTTATTTTATCTCCTGTAACCTTAGTGGTCTGGATAAAATCTTTATCCGTCCCAGATTCTCTTTTATTTTTTAAATTCTTTTCACACTTTAAAGGCAATGTGAATAAAAATAATATCAATAAATATCTCATGTATTTCTATCCTCCAAAATCTCCACAATCATGAATCTCTAGTTTTTCTAATTCTTTATTTGTTATATAAAATTTATTGATTTTAAAACCTTCTATTCCATAGAAATTTACATCAAACTCAAAAAACATAAATAGAACTTATTCTACTTTAATTATAAAATAATCTTATTTTTTTGTTTTCTTAAAATAACCTTGGGTATCTATTTTATACTTATTTGTATACATTACTCTTTCAACCTCTTTTTCTTCTTCTAAATCGTAACAAGATTGCTCATCAATAGTTGTAATTGTATAATCTTCATCAATTTCAAAGCTTCTATCCCATCCACATTCATAATTCTTTCCTCCCACAACAATAAGTTTATCTACAGTTTTGTTATTACCGTCTATAGTTTGTAATTCAAAATATGGTAAATAATAATCTTGCTCTTTATTTGAATAAATAAATAAAAGCACTTTATATTTATCATTATTAGGAAATCTCTTATAAAAATATCCTTTCCCTTGATAAGGATATCCGTCTTCCTCTTTTGCGTACAAATCCTCTTTTAATTTAAACTTAGTTTTATCAGAGAATAAAAAATTCAACTCAGATTTCTCATTTATTTCGTTTTTCTGCTTTAGGCTATCAGTAAGAGCAAATAAAAAATCATTATTATAATCATACGAATACTTATAAGGCAATTTTTTAATAGAAACAGTATCCCATTTAAATGTTTGTATATTTTCTACTGGGGGAACTTGAACAAGCTTTTTTTCGTTATCCTTAGATACTTTACAGGAAATAAATAAATAAATGAATAAATAAATAAATAGTCTCATATTAAACCTCTTTAATTTTAGAAAAATCAAATCCAAAAATATGGAGATGATGATAATGACGTACTTTTTCAGTTTTATAATGTTGGGTATGTGGTAATAATGTAGTTTTAGTAATCTTTACTTTTTCTTTTTTCTTTGTTTTAGGATTTAAAACTTCTTTTTCTTCTATAAACCTCTCAAAATTTTCTGATAACATTTTTTTCTCTCTTCCCCACCCAAATTTATATAATGCATTATTAAACTTTACTTGCCTTTCATAATCAAAATGTGAATGTTGTAAATACGTTTGACCACCATCTTTATTGGTACTTAAATATCTGAGATCTCCTGCTTCTCCATTTATGTGGCTAGTACTATTTCCAGGGCTTCCATTAATATCACTAAAACCTGTTGATCCTAAATCTACTATCCCTTCCTCTATCATGGCTCCTATTAAACCAGCAAAACAATCGGGATTTATATAATATCTTTTTTTTGATGTTGACCATTTAACTATACCATAATTCACTTCTTTTGAAGAATACTTATCTAGCTGTCTGGCATCCAACAATAATGTTTTTTCTATTGGATTCTTTTTAATATTTTTCTTTTGCCATTTATCTACTTCAATCAGTTTTGTCTCTCCCAATCTATGTTTATTTCCTTTGGCATCATAATAGTTATATAAAACTTCTTTAGGTTTTTTAATTTTATTCTTTTCAATTTTACCATTACTGTAAATATTATATTCAAGTGTTGAATTATCCTTCAACTCAAACCAATTTCCTTCTCCATAATACCAAAGATTAGGACGATTATCAAAAACCTCTTCATACTTCACTGAAAACCAATCGTTTTTTTCAGGTTCAGCATCCATTGAAATATAAAGTAACGCCTTTTTATCAACCGCTTTATTTAAAGCTTCCCTATATTCTTTATTTCTATCTTCTTTAGTAGATTGTAATTTTACTTTAGCTATTGCTTGATCTATATAGTCTTTTGCATTTGCACAATTTTCTTTTTTAGCAAACTCACCTACTGTAGCTGTAAACAGTAAACTTGCTTGTTTATTACTTTTTTGAGTTACATAAATTCCTTTTTTTACTTCAGCTAAAACCTTTTTATCCCCTCCTTGTTTTAAGTTCATTTTTATTTCTCTACCAGACATGTTCTCTGTTTCTACAACTATATATACCTCATCACCTAAACTCGCACTAGTAAGCTTGGTAAATTTTATTTTTGGTAGAGTTAAAGGAATATCAATACAATCTCCTTTCGTATATGAATCTTTTTCAAGTACTTCTACGATATCATTAACGGTAGTTTGCTGTTTTGATTTTTGTAAAGAGCTCTTTATTTTTTCATAAATAATTGTTGCTATCTTCTCTTTACGAGCTTTAGTACTTGTACTATTGGTTCCTTTAAAAGTGTAACTATGTGTTTCTCCTGTTTTTTCTGAACCTTTAATTTCTTTTTTTGCTAAATAGGCTTTTTTTACTCGTTGGATTTTAATGCCTAAAGTATTGCTTGGTTTTACGATTAGTGTTGCCATAGCTAATTAATTTTGTATTGTTTCTCTTTCTCCTTCTTGCTGAACTACTACACGTAACTTAAGTTTATGTTCGCTACTAGTTACCTTAAAATCTTTTATAATATCGTTTTCGATAACCTTATCATTGTATATAAAATCTTTGGTATGGTTACTTAAATCGATATCAATTGTTTTTCCGATAGCATTTTCTGTTTTCAACACTAAGTACACTTCTTCTCCTGTATGTGGTTCGGCTTGTTTATTGCCTTGTAAATCGGTATAGTAACAAGTAAATCGAGGTGTTGTATCTTCTTTAGCTTTATAAGGTGCAGCTTCTTTTATTGGCACATAGCTTTCTTGCCAATGCTTGATATAACGAGTAGTACTTTTTTGGTTCCAGCTTGAGTTTCTGAAAAATCGATAATCTTGCATTGCAGGCGATATGGTTAGGGTTACATACATGCCTTTTTGGTTACAAAACTTTTCTTGATAATTTATAAGAGTAGCATCTTTAAAACTATACTCAAAAATTTCTAGTCCATCAAAATCATCTTCATAAAAAACTACTTTACCATCTCTTAATTCATACAGGTTAAACGGATAGCGTATTTTCTTATTCTCTCTTCTGTCAGCAATCATCCATTCAATAAAACTGTCATCGTACATTTGCGATTCAAAAGTAACAGAAATAGTTCCTCCCATTAAAGCAGAGGTTGGTTTGCCTTTTACGTCAAAAATTCGATTGTAGTCTAAATTAGTAGCGAAAAGCTCTCTTTCTTCTCCGCATACAAATAATTTTGCTTTAACATTCATCTTTTCAATTTTGCATTTTTTGGGGTTTCACCTTCTTTTTTTAGGGCAATAGTTCTGAAGGTATAAAGAATACTTCTTTTTTATAGCCTTCTTCTATTTTTTGCAATTTGTTCTTTAAAAATAACTCTTCTAAGTTATTTATTTTTTCGTACTGCTGAAAATAAAATTTTTCAAAACCACTTTTTTCTATTTTTTTTCTGGGCAGCTTATGTACTCGTAAACAATAATATCCTTTGTGATTTAATGGTATTCCTGATTTAAAATAAAATAAATCGGCTATGGTAGTTTTTCTACCCAAAATATATCTGTAGGCAGCTTTGTTTACTATTTTTATTTGTTTTTGGTAAAGCCGTTTCATTATTCTTCTCTTTTTTCTTGTAAGAGGCTTTGCCATTTGAGGAAATGTGCTGCGATAATTTTCTATCAATGCTAGAATTTCATCTTTATCGAGTATATATCCTTTTTTAAGAATACTATCATTAAGTAATGTTACTTTTTGATAAAGTACCTCATGTAAATTATTTCTACTTAATTGAAAAAGCCTTAAACTATCGGTAGCTAACTCTTTATATTTTATTTTTATAGCAGCTGTTGGTTTACTTCTTAAAACCCCAAGTTTTTTATTAAAATAATTTAATGACGAAATAAGTTTTCGGTTTGTTAAGTTTGATCTTTCTAAAATAGAATCTATCGTTTTTTCTAAAGATACTGGTGTTAATGAATTTTCAATACCAGGAAAAACAATCCCTCCATTAAACAAACTATTATCAGGCGCATCGTATATATAAACATTATCTTCATCTGTAGATATATTCTTTAAAATATTATGCTCTACAATGATTTTATTATCTACAATAAAATTTTTAATGAACTCATTATAAAATTTCCCTGTTTTATACAAAAACTCCTTACTCCCTAATATATAATTTTGAGATCGAGCACTTTTATCACTATCTAGTTGAGCAAAAACAATTTTGGGTGATTTTTTAGCTATCTTTTCAAAAAAAGAATCTTTTTCCTTACTTATATCATTGCTATTTTCTTTACTTGACGCGATTATAAAAATGTTGTTTTCGAAACGTTTTTTTTCATCAGAAAAGTTATCTATTGCATAATCAACTGCTTTAGGTATAGACATTTTTGTTGTTTCATACTCAACGTTTAAGTTATTTTCACCTGTTTCTATAAAAGATTCTATAAAGTTGATCCATTCAGAAAAAGAGGTTGATTTATGAAATACAGAAGCCCCTTTTTTATCTATTAAAATTGCAGAAAAATTATATTGAATATCAGAAGAAGCTTTAAATAAAGATATATACAAACTTTGTAACGAGTTAAGTATTTTTTTTAAATGCTCACTATCTTCATTTTTAGAAATAAAGTGAAGGTTTACGACTTTAGATTCCTCTTTCATAAACTTTATTTCTTTTGTATAAAAACTATTCCCTTTTACATTAATTAACTTGTTTTCATTATGATTCCAAACATGTACTGGTGCAATTAAATCATTCGTTATATCTGCTTTTAAATTTTTAGACCCCGTATATAAATACTTTGAATAAATGTCCTCTCCCGCAAGTTTTATAGTGTCTTTATTACTAACAGCTAATAAACTATCTGTTTTTTTTATAACATATACTTGATTTTGACCGATACGTTTTATTAAATTTGATGGTATCCAACCCACAGTTTGAGAAATAGAGTCTTTTAAAATGGGTTGATCAGATATAAAAACTGCTTTTCCTTTTTCATCATATTTATAGGCATATACGACTTGATTTGACAGCAATTTTTTAGCTGACTTAATTTTAAAAAATGGGTCTTTAAATACATTAACCGAATCGACCTTCATATATGGTTCTAAATCAAAAAGTCTCAAAACTTTATCGGTTCCTACCTTATATTTTATAGGTCTATTATTACAAGTTTCAAGAAAAGAATGATTATAATTAATTACATTATTTTTAGGTATCCATCCTAAATATTCTACTTGTTCCTTGTCTTTAAAATTATATTTATCACCATAAAACATGGAAAAAATTCCTTTTGGTTTCCCTATCTGTTCGGGATTAGCAACCACTACTTCGTAAGAATTTTCTTTTTCGTTAATTACATATAACGGTGTAAGTAAGCCCTTCTTTTTAAATTTTTCTTGTACATATGGGCCTTTATAAAAAGAGTTGTTTTCTCGATCTGAAAAAACCATTTTTACAGACTCATCATACTTTATATCAACTTTTTTTAAATAGTTAAATTTACCTCCTTTTACTTTTTCTATTTTTTCATAACTTCCTATGGTTTGAGAAATAATAGAAGAAGAATATAGAGAAAGGAGTAAAACAAACAGTTTTAATTTGATATGCTTTGTTATCGTAATAAGCTTTGTGTTACATTTAGTCTTTTGAAACATTTAATTGTATCTATTTCAACTTTATTAATAATTATTTTACTTCTTCTCTTATTTTCTAGATAGTGTAACCCTTGACAATAGCTAAAAAAGTCATTATATCTCCCTCCATTCACAATTACTAGTATATCTTCTGCTTGGTTACATGTGTAATTGTTTTTAATATAGTTTAGGTTTTTATAAAAGGTACTTCTGTCAGTAACCTTACTATCTGCAATTGCTTGAAGTCTTTTTTTAATATCATTTTGTACCACCCCCAAAGAATCAACTTTTTCTAATTCTTCTACTTTTTCAAATCGGGGTAGAATTCTTATATAATGATAAATAGGGTATTTTAAAGTGTTTGTTTGAAGTTTCACTCTGTAATCACCTGGTTTTGTGTACCTATAGATTACTTGTTTTTCATAGGCATCAACTGTACCTGTTTCTCCAAACTCCCAGTACCATGTATTAACCCCCTTACCTTCAGTAAAAAACACTAGTTCTTCTCCCGCATATCCTTCATCAACACCATGTATTTTTACTAACGAATCTCTAGGAGATATTTTAGGCAAAGAAACAACCCCTATTTTTTTGGATGCTATAAATTTATTATTTACGGCAATTGACACTAAGTATTTTCCTTTCTTAGGATACTTATAGTTAATGTTACCTGCTTTTACAATAGAATCTCCATTACCCAAATGCCAAACTACATCTCTTCCGTTAACTAAGGTTGTATCATTTAAAAGAAAAAATAATTTTTCTCCAACCTCAAACTGATAGTTGTTATTAGATTCTGATATATAAAAATCTAGATTACTAAGTCTTGATTTATATGGTATAAAGATTGCTAGAATTAGTAGTAATAAAGCAATAAAAATTAATATTGCTAGCTTAAGTTTATTAGACATTTTTTCTAGATTTAAATATTTGCTTTACATTCTTCTAAGTTCTCTTTTAGAACTTTGTTGTTTCTTTTTAGTGCGTTGAATTCTTCACTTAAATCAAAAAACATTTTGAGAATTTTTGATGATTGTACCGCAAAAATGTATCTGTTATTCATGTCATTATCTCGATACACTCTTTTATATTGTTGTATTTCCTTATCTAGTTCGTCTAACACTTGGATTTGAATTACATCAAAAGGGATTTCTTGTATCTTTTTGTGGGTATTCTTAATGTTTTTAGTATAATTTTCTTGTACTTCAAAAACTTCTTCAGAAGCATTTATACTATTAAGTAATTCTTTACTCTCAACAACAGGTACTTTAAAAATAAACTTTGTGAGTATTATAAATACTCCTGTTGACAGTATTAAAAACAGCAAAAAAAACCTTATTTTTTCCCAAAAAACTTCATACTTGTCCATAACACTATTCTCTATTTAAATCTTTATACTTTTCTCTACATTTTTCTAATTGTTCTTTATTCGCCTCCCTTTTATCAACCTCTTTATTATAATTTTCTAATAGCGATTGTATGTTTCTTATTTCAGATAAGAATTCTCCATAAACTTTATAATAACGGTTTTCAATTTTTGTGCTATCAATATCTTCTCTTATTTCAACTCTGGCATCTGTAATGATTCTTTGCATTTGCCTGTACTCTCCTATATTTCTTCTCTTATTTTTTAAACTATATAAATTTTTAAAAAGCTCTTCCATCTTAAAATTCAACATTGCTTGCTTCTTGAAAACATCGTTATAATGCGCCTGTTTGTCTTCTATAAGCCCCACGCCTTTGTCTGCAATTACTAGCGTAACATAAAAACAACAGAATAGAATTACAGTTGTAAAAGAAAATGATAAAAAAAACCTAGAGATTTGTTTTCTCCTATCTTTATAATTTAAAGCTTTCATAACAATTCTTTATTAATCAATTATACTCCAAGTAGTATTTCTCCCCTTACTTCCGCTAAATTGACTTATTGATTCTTCATTGATTACAATGTTATCTTTTCTTTGTCCTATATATTCTAGTTCGCTCATTTTTTTAAAAATACGTTCTAACATAGTTACAAACTTATTCAACACACCAAATGTTTCTGAAATCTCAATATGATTATACTTAACATTAACAGTGTCTGCTATTATGTCTAGAATATATGAAGGTTTAATATCTGTCCATTGATAATAATACTGTAGTAATTCCTCTTTCTCTTTATCGTTCATAATACTTAAACAAATTGAAAGTTTATTTGCTAAAACAACTAATCTATCTACCAAATAGATTGGAGATCTTTTAAATGAAAGATTTTCTAAATTGAATATATTATCACTGTAATATTCTTGTAGTATTTCGCAAATTGAGAATGTATTTATAACCAGTTTATTATTATTCTTTTGTTCATTATTTTTTTTAAAAACCTTAACTGTATAATTTTTAACACTAATAAGAACTTGTAATAATCCTTTACTAAAATCTTCTAATTGTTCATTCGCCGACAGGTTAACCACTGGAGGAATATAATCTTGGTCAATTGAAAACAATCCATTAACCCACAAAATTTTTGATACTACTAAGAAGTGTTCTTTTAAAAAACTTGTATTTATTTTTGAAACCGGCACAGTATGCAATTTTAACTTAGGTAGTACATGTGGGTGGTGTAAAGGCAAAACTTCAGGATCAGGCATTCCAACAGGCAAATACTCAAAAGGAGACAATGTTAAGATTACATAAAACTCTTCGCTTTCTGTTTTATCAAAATCTGAGGTTTTTAAAGTTACAGAAGGTGAATCTTCTCCGTATAAATTAGGATGATAAATAATTCTATACCCCCCCTGCGTAATAGCATTACAAGATTTGAGTTTAATTATTAAAGAATTATCTCCATCTGTTAAAGCTTCTAATTGTAAATTTTCGAAGTTACTTGTTTTCTCTGTTAATCCATATTCATAACTTTTAAGACAAACCGAACTATAATCTTTAATAGTTTCTATGACATTATTATAACTTTTAAAAAAATGTTCTGCTGATATTTTAACTCCATCAGTCCAATTTACGGGTAAATGATTCATCTTCTTATTCATCCTCAATAGTATTTATTGTTGTTCTTCTAATATAAATAGTTTGCTTATTTCTTATTTTGTTAAACCTTCCATCCTTTTCTGCATCTAAAACTTTTGTAAAAAGAGGAACGTTAAACCACTTATTGGTGTAAAATATCCAGCCAATAGGTTCTCCTTCTATAAATGTATCAATCATTCTGTCTGGAAATCTAAAATTCTGATCTTCAACAAAACGGTTAAACCATCTACCTACTGAAACTTCTAACGGTAATTTTACCGAAAAGGAACTATAATTTACATCACCTGGATTTCTTTTGATCTTAACCGTAACTTGAATTAATTTAAATACATCTACATTATCCCAATACATACTATTGGCTTCGTCATTTGAAACACTCCAGGCCTTGTAAAATGGTTTTGATATATTTAAGAAATAACTTAACGTCATGTTGTATAAAAAGGGTAAAACAAACCAGACTACAGATAACATAGCCCAAATGGCGTAAGGAAGCCCGCTTATTTTTTCAAAAATCAAGTAGTACAACCATCCAGAAAGAATTATTATTATAAAAATAAAAAATAGTGTATGGAATTTATTGTCAATTCCTATTGACTTATAAAACTTTGTATTTGTAAAAAAGGTAAAGAAAACGCCCAAAAAAACATAACATAAAACTGTAAGCATCAAACCTATCCATACAAATTCATATTTTAATACACTGATAAAAACGGGGGCTATGAGTATAAGAGTTGTTAACAATATTAAAACTATTGCCTTTTTAATATTAAACGCCTTTTTTGTTTTTATGATATTATTTAAAACTACTAATGAAATAGTAGCTATTAATGGTGCTAAAAGAAATTTTAAAAAATATACTATTATTATATTCATAATATTTTTTTTAATTTAAATACGAATTGTACCCTAAAAACTTCTCAGATAAAATAAAGCCTTGAGTAGGGTTTGATTTAAAAGTAATGTTAATTTTCCTTGATGAAATTAGAAAAAAGCTTAAGACTTCCTTTATCATTAAAGTATTCCTTTCTAAGGTTTTAAAATTTTCAATATCATTTTCTAATTGAACTTCAACCTTTACATCATCTATCTCACTATATACTTGTCCACTTAAACCTAAATCGACACCTAAAACGGCATCTCCTAAGCTTAAAAAAGGAGATTCATTAATAACACTAGGCACATAATCAATCTTTACTTTAAGTCCTAATACCGTATGTATTAACTTTTCAAGTTCTGGTAGATTTTCTTTAAAAACTTCTGATTTACATAGATTAAGAAACAACTTATAAAATGATTCATCAGAAATTAACAAATCAGCATTAACTATTTGTTTGAAAATATCTACTAAGTTCTTTTTGGATCTCTTATCTGAAAAAAAATTTAAACTCCTATTGTTAATTTTTACCTTTTCTTTAAAAATTTCAGTATCAAAAAATGTAAAGAAATCAAGATCCCTTTTTTCTTTTTCTCTATTCTTACGAATAGTATTTACGACCTCTTTTTTATTGCTTGAATTCACCCCTAAAGAAAGTGGGTAAAAAAATATTTCTGGCAATTGGTGATATATGCTGCTTTTACTTAAATGCACAACTATATTCTCCTTGAAATCTACATCTTGTGAAGTAAAAACTGAGTCGACATATAAAACATCTTTAGATTGAGCTCTAGCGTTCATCCCATGATTTTTGACAATCAAGGTATCTAGAATATTTTTGTCTAATAAGTACTCCAATTCCCCAACAAAAGCCTCTGCAATAAAATCAGATGCCATGTTACGAACAAGTTCTTCAATTACTATATAATCCTCTTTTACAACAGCTCCCATACAAGATTCTCGTTTTTATGATCTAGTAAAACATGATCGCCTTTTTTTACCTGTTCAGAGACTATCATTCTAGACATCGCTTTCTTAACATAGGTTCTTACTACACCTGCAATAGGTCTTGCTCCATATTTTTGTGAGTATCCTTTTTTTGATAAAAACATTAAGGCATCTTCAGAAATATCTAATTCTATTTGTTTTTGCTGTTCTAATTGCTTTTTTAGCTTATTAAAGTGTAGTGCTAAAATATCTTGTGCAACTTTTTGGTTAATTGGAGCAAAAGGAACTACTTCTGTTAACCTTCCTAAAAATTCAGGCCTAAAATATTGCGCCATTACCTCTATTAGCTCATTAGAGGTTGGAGTTTTTCCTTCTGTTATTTGTTCTGCTATCCATTGACTTCCTATGTTCGATGTAAAAATAATTATCGCATTCGAAAAATCTCCTTCTCTTCCTAATTTATCATGAATAACTCCTTCATCCATTAACTGAAGAAAAACATCATAAACCGAGCTATGTGCTTTTTCTATTTCATCAAAAAGAACTACTGAATAAGGGCGTTGTCTTATTTTTGTTACCAACATCCCTCCTTCTTCATAACCTACATAACCTGGAGGTGCTCCGTAAAGCAAGGCTGCAGAATGTTCTTCTTTAAATTCAGACATATCAAAACGAATCATTGCATTTTCATCATCAAACAACAATTCTGCTAACGATTTTGTCAATTCTGTTTTCCCTGTACCTGTAGGGCCTAAAAAGAAAAAAGAACCTATTGGTTGTTTAGGGTTGCTAAGTCCACTTCGTGATTCAATAATAGCATCTGAGAGTGTTTGAATAGCATTAGATTGCCCTTTAACTCTTTCTTTTAATTTTTCATCAATAGTTAAAAGTCGTTCTTTCTCTTCTGTTTGAATTTTTCCTAAAGGAATTCCTGTTATTTCTGATACAACAGCTTCAATATCCATTTCACTTACTGTATCTATGCTGTCATTCGCTAACTCCTTTAAAGCTGATAAGAAACCATCAATCTTTGCAACCTCTTCCTCTAAATTTTGATTATCGGGCAATAGTTGGAATGATTTATTAACTCTTGACGTTTGAATAACACTTACTTTTCTATATATCGTATTTAACGCTAATTGCAAATCAGAAAAATTGAACTTTTCTGAATCTTTTATCTCTTTAAAATTCTTTTCTATTTTATCTACTTCTTCAGTAACGGTAGCATTACTCATTTTTACTGCAGCTACAGTTTTATCGATTAAATCTATAGCTCCGTAAGGAAGTTTCTTTTCTTTAAAATACCTCTTAGATAGGTGAATTGTTTCTTCTATAGCTTTATCAGATATCTTAATGCTAAAATGTTCTTCTAATCTTTTCTTATGTTTATGCAAGCATTTCAACATTTCAACTTCTCCAAGTTCTTCTAACTTTAGTACTTCTAACTTGCTATTAATTGAATGTTTTTCTAAATTTTTTCTGTATGAGTCTGCATTAATTGTAAAAATCATATTAATTTTCCCTTCACTCAACTGGGCATTTAATATGTTTACAATAGCGTTTGCCTTACCTGTAGAGTTTTCAAGTAACACATGAAGATCATCTATAACTAATATCGAAGGAACATTAATAGATTCTAGTTTAGAAAAAAGTTCAGATACTTTTTTATTCGCTTCATTTTCTGAACCAGCACTTGCTAACAATCTTGGTACATTCAATTTAAAAACTAAATGACTTTTTAAATATTCATCCGTACTATAACTAAGCTCTCTTACAAAGTAATTTATTGTAGCTGTCTTACCTATTCCTGAATCTCCTACTAAAATAACTCCTTTGCTTTCTGATCTTTCAAAATTTTCTAATGTTAATCTTACTTCTTTTTCTCTTCCTAAGATTAGCTTTCCTTTTTGAATTACTTCTTCTGTTTGTAGGTTGTCTATATAAGAGTTTATAGTAGAAACATCTCCTTTAAAATCTGATTCTATAAAAACAGGTTCATTTGCATTATAATGTTTTAGAACCTCTTGTTCAGTTATTCCGAGAGTTTCTATTTGTTGACTAGAATATACAACTCCGTCTCTTATAACTGCTGCGAAAACACAAAGCGCATCTATATTATCTGTTCCTAATTTAATTTTTGAGCGTTCTGACTCTTCAAAAACTTTAACAACCTCATCATCTGGGCGCACGTCTTCTGTTCCTTTAAATGGAGTTGATTTGTACATTTCTTGCATTACTTCAAACCACTCAAGAATATAATTAACGTCTTTTCCCATACCGTTAATTACCTCTTCTAAACCTGTAGGCTCATTAATTAATGCTGTTATTAAATGACAAACACCATAAGTGCTATGATTTTCTTTGTAAGCAATGCTTTTAGCTCTTTTTATACTTGATAAAGTACTTGAGCTGTAATCTCTTTCTATCATCTTTTTTAAATAAAAAATACTTTATAAGTTATATTTGAAACTGATTTTTTTTCTAACTCTTTTTCAAGATAATAACTAAATAATTCTTGCTTTTCTTTAGAAAATAAATTTTTCATAGTTTTTATATGTACTTCTGTAGTTCTTATTAATCCTTTTTTCTTTTCTTTTGAAATGGCTACTCCATCTTTTACATCAACTCTTTCTACAAAACCATCTATTTTACTCTTAACAAAACTCTTAATATCTTCTTTCGTTACAATTCTTTCTCTAGTAAGTAGCCCATATCGCAAACCATTTATTTTATCATGCTCTTCTTTTCTTATATAACCTCCTATAGTTTCTGTTTTTAATGTAATCGTATTGTTTATGAACTTACCCATTCTGTATTGATTAAAAGTATAACTCTTATCAATACCATTTGCTTGGTTTCCGTTAGTTAACCAATATTGATATTCATAATTAAAAGCATCTTTATATGGATATGTTAACAAGAAAGTTTTGTCGTTATTTGCATTTACCTCTCCAAACTCTAAATAAATTTTTTTATCTATCTCGTCAAGTTTTTCATGTAAATCATCTAAATAAGCTTGTATAATATCATAACCTATAGAAGAAAAAGCACTTCCTTCTTCTCTTACTGTTTGCGATGTTTTACTTAACATCGTCTTCGCACTTCTTGTATCAAACCTACCTATATCACCAAAATACAGAGAATACCCTCCCTCAAAACTTTCAGTAGAATTTTTTATAACATTTGTATAATTATTTCCTCTATCATCATTTAAACTTTCAATGTTTAAAAAGTAATCTTCTCCTTTACTTAACATTGATAGTATTCTCCCGTTCTTCCTAAAATTATGTTGTTTATACTCTAATCTTCTATTAACTACAGGGAAAGTATTTAAACTTACATCTATTCCTTCTAATTTATCTTTAGAAAAAACTTCTGGAAGCCTTACTCTAAACCAAAGTAATTTTTCATCTAGGTCTTTAGGCTCAATAAAGAAATTTGCTTGCTCATCAAATAATTCATTTATTGATTTTTTTTCTTTACAAGACTCATTTAAGCCTAACATGTAAAAACAGTCTTCATAAAAAGAAACTACATCGTCAAAATAATGTACCTCTTCATTTTCATTAACCAAAACCTCCCTTTGCAAAGACATTTGATTTCCGTTTACATCATACACTTTCATTGTCTTTAAAAAAGGCAATAATGCACTATCTTTTAAGATAAAAGAGAGAGACAACTCTTTAACTTCATTTAACAAATCATCTGGCATTTCTATACCAAACCAAAGTTCATAATCTTTAATTCTTTCTTCTGATGATAGGTTAAGAGCTTCTTCTATATTACCAATTTTATTCTCATATACCAGCTTATCATCATACCCTATGTATTTTACAGAAGCATTAATAAGTTGCTTTGTTATAATTGGTGTAAAAAAGACATCTAACCTCTCTTCTCCAAAACGCCTTTTAGAGCAATAAAAATGATCAGAGACTTTTAATAGGGTGGTGTTTTCTTCTGGTTGCGCTTTTAATAAAGCGTGTGAAGGAGATGGTAAAGACCATTTATTGTTCACCAATACTCTAGACAATCTATCTAATAATTCTTTATCAGAAAGTTCTATCTGCTGGTGTAGTTTTGAAATTTCATAAGCAAAAGTGTGAAGCATTAAATCTAAAATGGGATCAACATTCCTTTTATCTTTAATACCCCATAATTCCATAGAACGTGTTAACATTCTATCTTTTATTTTCACAAAGTATTCATCTTTCATAGGTGGGGGACCTGCTTTTTTATTTTCTTTTTATTTTCTTTTTATTGTGATAAAGGGCTAATATAAAAAAGTGTGGCGAAATTAAAAGGGGCTTCGGTTTCAACTATGGTTCCAAACACTTTAATTTCTGCCTTTCTCCTTACGTGTACATCTATTGTTTCTGTACTATCATCTATTTCTGAGAGCCGAACACTTACTTGAATATCTTTAAGTCTCGGTTCATATTCAGAAAAAGCGTCATATAAGGAATCTTTAACTTTTTCTTCCCATTTATTAATTTTAACTAATTGATTAAACTCCAAATCCCAAATATCAGAACCATAGTTAGGTCTACCAAAAACTTCTCCTTGTTTTAGGGTAGATATTACCATTAAGTGCTGTGCTATGGATTCTTCAAGAGAGCAATCTAACCTGCCTTTTTCATAATCACCTTTAATTAGACTAGAAAAGTCTAATGGAAGTTTCATGTACTTCATTTCTCTTCTCTTTTCTTTTTTTTTTCGGTAAATATAACTTTTTTAATCAATAATTTACTAGATTCGTATCATAAACAAAAAAAATTATTATGGCAATTTACAATTATGGTATTGGAGGAAATGAAGTAAAAGTTGACGCAAATGAGTCAATTGCTGACATTTCTTCAAACAAAACCCTTTTAATTCAAAAATTAACGGACGAAGCTCCTGCAACCCCCGAGGCAGTTTATGGCTTAGACACTATTCAAGCTGTTTTTGAAAAATTTTCACCATCTGTTCAACTAGAACATATTGATGAAAACGGGGCCGATGTTAAAGAAACTTTAGATTTTAATAATCTGAGTGATTTTAACGTTGAAAATATCAAAGCTAATAGTCCATTTTTAAGCAAATTAGACATTGAAAAAGATCAGTATTTAAGAATCTCTAGACAATTATCTTCAAACAGAGCTTTAATAAAAGCACTAAGTAACCCTGAAACAAGAGATGTATTTATTAAAGTTTTAGAAGAATCAGTTAAAGAAATTGAGCAGTCAGAGAAGTAAAAAAAAATTGATAAAAAGAAAAGATTAAAACATGTCTACACAAGTAAAAACACAAAAATTAGAAGAGAAAAGCATCCAATCTCCAAGTCAAGAGGTTGCAAGTGCTATTGAGGGTATTAAAGAGTATGGAGGATTTTCCTTTATAGAAAACATCGTTGATGGTTACTCTAACTTAAACCCTAAAAGAAAAGCGAGAAAAAACCTTTTCTTAAATGATGAGCAATGGGAAAGTGAAAGAAAAAACTTAAAAAACAGAATTTCTGTTTGGTTAGAAATTTTAAAAAATGGTGAAAGCATTGAAAAAATGTGTGACACCGCTAAAGAAAAAGCTACAAACATTGAAACTGTTTTAAACACTAACCTTAAAAGAACTTTAGATCGTACCAAAGAATTAGAAACTTCGTACAGATCTGTTGCTTTATTTTACAAAAACACAGAGAGTGATAAAGTAAAAAATATCACTATTTTAAATGCTGATTTAAACCAGTTAAAAGATTTAGAAAACCCTCTTTTTATAGACTTTGTATCTAACGAACTTAAACAAAATTTTGACAGGTTAGACTTAAAAGATAACTATTCGATTTTAGTAGTTCCTGGGTATTTAGGTTCTAATGCTGTATTAGACAAATGGTCTAAAATAGCTCATGAAAACAAAGCAGTTTTACTTACCGATTTCCAAGACTTAGAAACAGCCGACGATATTGTTGATATGTTTGCCAATGTAAACCACGCTGGTGGAGAAATATACAAATCAAACACTTTAATGACTTGTAACTGGCTTCTTGGACGTAGAAAGGAAGACTCTGTAGGAGAAGAAGACAACCTATACGTACCACCATCTTCAGCTTTAGCTGGTAAGATATACCACACTTTAATGTCACAAGTTGTTGCTGGTAAAAAGTTTGGAGGTCTTAACGAAGTAGAAAGCGTAAGATTTGATCTTAAAAAGAGTGAAATCTCAGAAATTGAGAAAATGGGACTAGTGCCTATGGTTAATGAGTATAGCAAAGTAATGGCTTTCTCTGCAAAAACATTGTTTAATGGAGACAACTTAGGTTTACAAACCTACTCTGTTGTTCGTGTTTTTGATCATATAACTAAAGTATTATTCGATTTCTTAAACAGAAGAGCTTTTGAAAACTGGAGTTCAAGAACAGAAGCCGATTTACGTCGTCAAATAGTTAAGTTCTTAGATGATATTCAAGGACCTACAAAACTAATTGAACGTTTTAAGGTAATGAAAATAGAACAAGACAGAGATCAAAAAGACAGAGTATTATTAGATATTCATATTACTCCGTATTTCCCAGCAAAAAGTTTTGTTATTCAATTAGACGGACACAAAGGTGATGGTCCTGAAGATGCTGTATGGCATAGTGAATATTTACAACAATAAACACTATAATAATTTATACATAAAAAGAGAGGAATTAATTCCTCTCTTTTTTATTTCCTTAAAAGTAAGAGCTACTTCCTTACTTTCAATAAGACATTGATTAAGAAGTGTTACTCAATATTATTAGTTTCTTTTTCTCTAAAGAAAAGAAAACTAAGACCTGTCCAAACTACCCAAATACCGATTAATCCTGTATAAAATAATTCTCGACCATTCTCTAAGGAATGATTTAATACCTTTAGTACAATAAAAGCCCAAAGACCGAACAATATTACTTGCCCAACGAAATAAAAAATCTTTCCCTTTTTACTTAAATACTTTAAAAATAATTGTTCTAGCATGATAGTTTACTTATATTTTTTCATCATAATAAATGTGAATACTTTTCACCTCATTAGTTTCTTCTAGTTTCCAATCTCCACTTATATATAAGTGACCACCTCCTTTTCTATAATATGAAACAGGAGAGTCTAAAAAATAAATAAGTTCTTTATTACATGGATACCTGAAGGTATAACCACTACTTTTAATACCTATTTCATCAAATGTTGTATCAGCTCGTTTAATATATTCATGCATCTTGTCTGTTTGATTAAGCAATATATCATTAAATACGATAGTTCTATTTCCCATCATATGTACATTAGGATATTCTAAATAAGTGTTTTGTATATATATATATATATGCGTTATATGTGAGTTAAAAACAGTAATTTTTAAACCTAAATCCTTCCAAAAATATTTTATAGTATTTTCATCTTGAAATTCACTTTGATAACTAGAGGTTTCATTCCCAAAAATTTCTTTAAATTGTTGCATAGACATTCCCAACTCAAAAGGTTTGTCATTGTATTTTAAATTGCATCCATTTAGCTCAAAACGATGTTCTTGTGTCATAAACTTCTGGTATTCAAGGGTATCATTCATAGTTCGCGTTTTTTTTACTGTTGGTTGACATCCAAACATTAATAAATTTATAATTAAAAGATATGTATAATTTAAAAGATTCATCGTTTTTATATATTAACAATTACTAGGTTTATAGTATTGTTTGTTATAATTCTTTTTTAATTCTTTGGCTTGGTCTAATACTTTTTGTCCATCAAGTAAAAGGTTTTTAAAATTTTCACGTAGACTACCATCTGTATCAAATTCAGAAATAATTGCATCCATGGTTGTAAAACCTTTTCCTGCTCCATTTATTTTTCCATCTGCCATATTAATAAGTTGTTTATTAAAATTGTTAATTTCCTCTATGCCATGTATTAAACTATCTATAACCACACTTGGTGTACTTGCCTTACATACTTTGTCTTTATTTTTTGTAGCCCATTCTAACACTATCTTATCTTGCCAGCTAGAAACAGCTGGGTGTTGCATAATAATATCAACTTCTTTTAACACATCACTTAATGGGGTGTTTAACTTCCATACTTTTAGCATTTTTTCACCTACTCTCTTAACAGCTTCAACTGCCAATATAGCTGATAATTCGTGCATAGGTTTATCAGGATCATCTTTTGCTATTTGTGTATGGGAAGGATTTGTACCTATAGCAATACCATTTTTTTGTATTTGAGTAATCTGCTCTTGCATTAGCAATTGTGCATCAGCAATACGCTTACCACAAATTTTCAATAAATTATAAAAACCAAAATTAATCAAAGCTCCTATGCGCTCCATAATATCATGAGCATATTCTCTCATAAATTTTGGCAACTTATTTTTGGCTCCTACAATACCATCGCGTATTTCTAATAAATCATTAAAACGCTTTTCATAGGAACCGTCATTTACACCTGAACCATCAGCATTTTGTATTTGATCTAAATCTTTACACATTTCTAATATAAACACGTCGTTAATCGTTCGCTCATTAGGTTTAGATTCTTCATAAGGGGTTATCTCAATAGAAAATAGTTTCTCTTCTAAAATAGGTAATACACTTGCTAACATATCCAACTCGCCAAAGGTACCTGTTACAACAGGTATAAAGCGAGCTATTTGATTAGGCTCTGTAACCACCCTTTCATCATATTTCATTTTAGTAACGCCTATTACAGAAGGGGTCGCTTTTAATCTCAAATATCTTTCCGCCTCTTTGGGTGGCAACTTAGCAAAGGTATCATAGTTGAAATTTTCTGCTCCTGGGTATGGGGTATGGTTAGGCACCACATCTACCCATGGAAAAACTCGGTCATTTTCATATACCTTAGCCACAGCAATTTCTACATAATTTGTGTGTGCAAAATAATCTTCTATAACATGTAAGGCAGCCCCAAAATTCACCATAGATGTCATGTTAGAAAAATTTGGATTACTTTTAGCACTTTTTATTTGCTCTACAACATATTCATAAGCGGTACGTGTAGTCGAGAAGTTACTACTATCAGCATCTGATGAATGAGTACGAATATAATTTTTCATACCATAAGTTTTACCTATAGCTAATTCTTTATAAGTAGGTTTACCTACAAAACCGTATTTTTCACCTTCTGCATTTAGCTTTGGGTTATGCTCATTTTTATCAATAGGAATGGTAAGAGGGTTGTCGATATGCTCGTCTGGACGATATACTCCTAATACTTCTTTAGTAATATCTAAATATTGCTTTTTAAAATCAGTCAGTCGTTTATCGTAATTATTCTTATTTAAATCAGCCTTGTTCTCTGGTTTCATAAATTCCATTACGGCTAAAATATTTACCACATTAGTCATCAATTCACGAGACCATGTGATAGGACGTACTTTTTTTTCTTGATAAATAATATTTGTTTCAAAACTAAACCAGGTAGAAGGGCTAAAAAACTCTCCTTCATAACTTGCATCTACCCCATAAGGCACTTGAACGTTAACCATTTCATCACTAGGGTTACCATTCATTATACTTTTAACGTTCTTTAAATTCCCTTTTTCTTTTTTTGAGTATTCTATTACACTATTAGCTAAAGGACGAATAATTCCTGGATCTACTAACTGAGAAAAATCACGTAACCAATTCCCTAAATAAATTTTATTAAGGATTTTGTGTATTGTTTCTTCATCATCAAATATTTGATTTAAAACAGGCTTTAATGCAACCTCCTCAATATCTTGGTGCCCATATTTACCATGCCCTACATCTATTTTTCCAGCTTTATAATTATTTATTTCACCATTATCATTTCTGTTTTGACGCGCCTCATTTACATATTGTTTTAGATTACTATGTAGTTCTTTCCATTCCCATACTAACTTTTCATTAGCACCATCAATAACAGCATCTGCAAAATATTGTTCTTCTTTTTCTAACAAGTTAAGTTGTATAACTTGTGCCGCAAACTTTGCTCCTACATCTCCTTGACTCCCTTTTTTAGGAGGTAGATTTTCTTTATCTTTTCCTGTAGTATAAGTGTTATGCAACAAATAATGAATATGATGTCCAACTTCTTCTACTAGAGCTACCATAAGTTCGGCTCTTTGATCATTATCCTCTTTGGCCTTACGCACAAACCTTTCTGTTACCAAAATTTCTTGTGTCTTATTACTATACCCAGCAGGCCCCTTACCATTAACACTATTGCTTTTTACTACTTTAATTTGGGGATTTAATAGAGCATTGTTTTCTTTCGCATGGTTATACAATTTTTGTACTGCTTCATTCTTATAATGATTACCATATATACGTTTTATAACGTAGGTAAATAATATTAAGCTATCCTTTTTTGCTATTTTTTGCAGTTCTGTTACTGCAAAAGTACTGGTAAGGATAATTTCTTGTACCTCTTCGTACTCATTCTCTTTAAGATTATTTTGATTAATTTCTGCTTTTCTATTTGAATTGCCTGTCAATGTAGTAAGTATTCTATCTTTAAGAGTAATTGAAGGAAAAGGAATCTCATCTTCATCCATAGTTCTTGACAGAGTTTGAGTAGCATTACTAATAATTACATTAGCTTCACCAGAGCTAATTACCCCACCATGAGCTGTCATATCACCTAAACAAGTTACAGATTTACCGTTAAAAAAAACAAAAGGATCGCCTTGAGCCACTGTATCTGGAGGACCTGCACAAGTGCATAAGCTTCCCATAGTAGCGGCTGGTTTACCATTAATTAAAATATTAGGTTCTCCTTGTGTTATTGGGCCACCTATATGAGGTGTACTACCACTACACATTGGGCAGGTATGCATACTACCTACAGTTGCTATTGGTCCTGGCATAGTTCAATTTTTTTTATTCGTAAATACTTATAGGTTTAGTTTTATTCTTACTTATTCTTTCTGTTCATGCAATACGAGCTATTACCAATTTTATTAAAAGCTTTAATAGGATAATCACATGCTTCAAATTTCTTTTTTATACCCACTACCTTTTCTTAATCTTAAACTCAACTTTTCAAAAACTTCTTTTTTTTGTATTTATCCAAGATAAAAGAATATAGGGGTAACTCTTCCTTCTTTAAATAACTGATAATTAAAAACAGGAATAAAATGAATTATTATGTAAAAATTATTTTACATAATTTCAATTTTCCCACTAGCTCCTTGTACAGTCGTCATCTGACCTTGCATTTTAGTTTGTTGTCCTTTTAGCTCAGTTGATGCTTGCCCTTCTATAGTAGCATTTTGACCTTTGATAGTAGTATTACTACTTGCTTTAATAGCTATGTTTGCTTTACTTGTAATACTTGTGTCTTTATCTGCCTGAGCTTTAATTGCTCCTTTTGACAATATTGAAGTATCTTTTTCTGATGCTGTTTTAATTTCTCCTTTTGCCTGTAGTTCAATATTTTCTTCTGCAATTATTTTTACATTCTTAGCAGAAAACTCCATTGTTTCTGCCGACTGTACAAATAATGATTTTTCTTTGGTATCAAAAGTGATGATACTTCCGTCCTTATCTTTAATCGTTATTTTCTCATTGTCTTGAGTGTCATCTAATTCTATAGTATGCCCTCCTCGAGTAATAATGCTTTTCTTTATGTTTTTATCTCCACCGCCTGCACCTGTCTTACCTGTAAACATACTTCCCATGACAAAAGGTCTATTAGGATCATCATATTCAAAACCAATCATTACTTGATCTCCTTCCTCTGGCACAAATACAAATCCTCGGTTGGTTTCTGTTAGCTCACTACTTCCTGCATCTGGGGTCATTACACGAATAAAATCTGTTGTTTCTCCATTGGCCTCTTGCCAATAAAACTGCACTTGTACACGACCTTTATTCTCAGGATCTTGATTACTTACTACTCTTGCTATTTGATTACTAGCCTTTGCTGGACTAACATTTTGATTTAGTGGTAAACCTTTAGTACTTGCTGGAATCGCTTCAAACGTATTATAATAGTCCTCTTCCATATTTGCAAAGTGACTTATTTGCGTTATAATATACTCTCCATATTGCTTTACAGTATATTCACCTTCATCATACTTTGCTGCACTTACTTTAATTAATGAACCTAAGCGCAATCCTTTTGTGATTCCCGTTGCTCTTAGCACATTACTTTCGGCTGTAACACTTTGTAAACGTTTTTCTAAATATTCATCTAATGACGACTTATCTTGTAAGAATACATCACTTACACCAAAATCTTTAACCTCTTGATACATCTCTTTTGAGGCTTTTAAAGCGGTGTTTCCTAAATCATTTAGCCCTTCGTTTGTTGCTTTTAAATCTCCTTCAAAAAATTGATCACTTAATGGATCATAACTATAAGTTGCTAACGTGGGAGTGTACGTTTTAGCTTTTATTTGAAGTTCTTTTAAGTCTTTACTATACTCTAGTTCTATTGGCTCTGCGCCTTCTGAATCTGGTTTTCCAAAAACTACATTTACTCCATCAAAATAAAACCATTCATTATATTGATATGCTAAGCGTTGTAAATATTTATAATCACTCTCAGCATATTGACATTGGTATTGGATTACACCTGTATATCTAGGCTTAATCTTACTTTTAACCGAGGTAGCCTCTATAATTTCTGAAACAACTGAGTCTAAATCTTTCTCTAACCACGATTTTTGTTTCTTTCCATTTTCTAACAGCGCAGTTTGTGATAATCCTCTCACAACTAATTCTCCGTGTAAACCTACTTGATCATGGCGTATAGACACATCTAGTATAACACCAATGAAAGCCTTACCTGAAACATTGGTGGTAAGCTGTTTCCCTAACCATTCTTTTGATTTATCTAGCGTATAGCTCCCAGATTCTTCTACAGTTTCTATATCTAAAACTATTTCAAAAGTATGATGTTTATATAAAAACTGATTAACTGTAATTTCTTTGTAGTTCTTAACAAAGTTACCATCAATGGTAATTTGCTTATCTAAAGCTTCTTCTTTTATCTTGTGCATAGTATTATTTTTGGGGGGTTAGTTATTTTTTGTAACTAAAAACAACTATTGACACCTAATTTTAAAACAGAAAAAGACCTTCCTTTTAAAAAGAGAAGGTCTTTTATTTTATAAAAAACTAAAAGTTAATTAGTCCTTCTCACATTAAGCAACAGGCCAACGGTTATCTAAGTTAGCGTTACCTATAATTAATTCTTCTGCTGAGAAAGTAACTGTTAATTTCATAGGAATTTCATTATTTACATCTAATTCTTCTTTAAAGTAAACAATGTAAGCATTTTTAAACTCCACCTCTTTCATTTTTGAATCTTCATCTGTTTTCTTGAAAATGATTTTACCTTCAACAGATTTAAACTGGCTATTTACCATAGATTCAATAACCGAAGTATCTGATGTTGATTCAATAGTTAATGTAACTCTACCTCCATTAACACTAGATGAAGGCTTACCTTTTGCATCTGTGTTTCTGTTTAAAACATACTCTGTGTGTAATACGTCGAATTCTTTTCCTGCGAATTCAAAACTAGCTCTAAAAGATCCCATAATTTTCTTTTTTTTTGGGGTTAAACAATTAATTAAAAATATTTTTTAGAGCTTTCTCAATAAAAAAAAGAGAAAGCTTTAAACAATATAAAACCTTCTCTTTTTTTATTTTTTTGGCGCCATTCTATAAGAAGAAAGAAGATAACAAATATTGCCTATGTTATGACGAATATATAATTTATTTTCTTTCCAAAAAAAACTTTTAGATATTTTTTTTTACTAACTCTCAACAACTTAACCACACTTATTCTTTCTATACCTCTTGAAAATACTATTGATTTCTGCTGTAAAAAAAATATTTTTTTTTGTATTTTTTCTATTGTCTAAAAAATATTTAACAACTAAACCCATACTCTTATCTAAATTTTCATCAATCATTCACTTTTTTCTTAAAAGGTTTGTCTTTCCATGCCTCTTTAAACAAAAATCTAGGTAGTATATCTATTGCTACTGATCCTTGATAACCAGAATCTTTATTTTCTTATCAAACCTTTCTTATCAAACCTTTCTTATCAATACTTTCAGCTTAAAACCATGTATCTTTTAAAGTAAGTGATGCTACTTCATATTTTTCCTCTTCTGGAGGGAGAAATCCTTCTCCTTTTTCGTTGGTAAGCATGTATACAATTTTACCATTAGCAAAGGTAAATTCATACCATTTGTTAGCAAGTACCGCTTCTTTTTCTCCAAAAACACACGGGTTCCAACTTTTATGCGTTCTTTTATTAAAAATTTCTGAGTCTTTAGGTCTTTTAATATCCGGAGCATAGTACTCTTGGTCTTTCCAATATTGTTCTCTTTCGGCTTGTTGTTCTGGTGTAGCTTCTGGGGTAGGAATACCACAACTGTAATATAACGGTGGCGGAAATCCTTCTGCTTTTCTGCGTTCAAAATCTTTTTGACGGTACGGATCAAAAGCATCTCCCGGTGGCAAAGGACGGTTTTTATCCATATACCAAACGTAAAAAGATAATTCACTATTAACATCAACTGTTGATAATGTAAAACCACCAAATTTAACATTCGTGTATGGAGCTACTAAAACTGGGACTGCCATTTTCCCTTTGTAGGCAAAAAAAAGAGCTGCTTCTTTAAAGCGAATAACTACTGGTTTATTGGACATATAATTGGGGTACGAAAATAACCCATCCATCCTTGATAAAATTAGCTTTCTATTTTTGACAATGAATGTCTTAATAATAAAACACAAACCGAACAAGAAAATTGGAGCCGTAATAGGAAAAGGGGCTTCAAAGCTAAAACCTCCACCAACCCCAAAATGAAGTATAATAGAAAATAATATTATACCCCCTCCCCACTTAAGATCATCTTTAAAAGCATAGTAGTCAAAAGCATAGTATTTATCATTTAAGCAAAGAAAATAATCAACATCCTTTAAATTAATTTTATAAGGAGAAGTCCTTATCTCTAAAGGTTGAGATTTTTTAGTTTTTTTTCTTTTATAAGTAGCTACTTTAGTTTTATCTAGCTTTATATCAATCATTCACTTTTTTCTTAAAAGGTTTATCTTTCCATGCCTCTTTAGACAATAATTTAGGAAGTATGTCTATTGCCACTGGTCCCTGATAATCAGAATCTTTAATTGTTTTTTTATTAAATAAACCTCTTTGTATATCACGTACTTCTTCTTGGGTAGTAAATTTGGCTCCAATGTAACGTTGTTTACCTTCAATGTCTATTGGGTAATACTTCTCTTTTTCTAACTCTAGCCTACATACAAATACAATATGAGCTGCTCTGTTGTTGTTTTTTAAATCTCCTTTATTAACTTTAAAATCGATAATAGCTTTGGGTATTTGTCCTTCGGTTTTATCAATCGTTATTTCTTCTGATTCTGGCTTAATTTTTACAGGTGTGGTGTCTAAACCGTTTTCAAAATAATATACCTCATAGTCCAATTGATCTTGGGTAGTTAAAAACTGACGGAAACTAATTTCTGCACGGTAAGCTATAATATCTGAAATTTCAATAGATACACTCATAGTGGATGTCCAAGGCTTCATGCGTTTTCTAACCATAAGTTCAGTAGGTGTAAAACGAATGTTAGCACATACCAATATATCTAAGAAATCTTGATGCATTACCTGCATGTTTTCCCATTTTTTAAACTCGTCGTTTGCCCAAAATTTGAGACTAGAAGGTTCAGGTATTTGGTTATCTCTGTCGGCATATAACTTTTTTGCATATACCCAAGGTAAAGTACCATTGGCACCATTGGGTGCTGCTACAGCGTCACTTAATACATTATTTTTAAAATACGCCTCTAAAGGAGTATCTTTTAAATAATAGGCTAATGCTGTTAAACCAATGGCAATGCCTCCTACTACAATTCCTGCAGGAGTAAAACCAAGACTAGCCAAACCAGTAGCTATTGTACTTCCTCCAAAAGAAAATGCTCCCCAAGCTGCTCCAGCTCCTGCCCATGCCCACATAGCATCATAATCTCTTGCACTTTGACTATCAAAAGCTTCCCAAGCACACATTAATACAGTAATACCTGCTCCAAAATTTCCAAACCTATTAGCTCTATAATTCAGTTTGTTTATTATACTCTTAGACACTCCATTTTTTATTGCTATAGATCTTTTATAATATAAACTTGCTTCGATTAATTCAGCAGTTATACCAACCGTATTAACAATATTTTTATAATCTTTTGTACTCCCTACAGCATTGGCAGCATTCAGTGTATTAAACACCTGTAGTAAAGCTAATGACCCTGTAAATATTTTACCATCAAACAGTTTTTTTGCTAAATCACCATGAGAGCGTTTAAAAATTTCTTTATTTACCTGTTTTGTAAACGAGCGTTCAATTTCATCTAAATAATGTACAACTTCTTCAACAGTTTTGTTATGAATTACAGGTACTTGTACTAAGTTTTTTCCTCGTAATTTTTGTTTTAAAACGACTTCGTCACTCACTTCTAATCGTGCAATAAGTATTTTACCTTCGTTATCAATACGCCAACCAGATTTATGTTTCTTTTTTGTTGGTTTATAGTTTACAAAGTTTACACGTTCACTATTCAACTCATAATTTGTACCCTTAAACTCTGCTTCAAGAGTTTTTTTTCTCACCTCTAGTACCTCTACACCATATACTTTATGAGCCAGTAACCTTTTAAATAATATATCTTTATACTCTTCTACCTTAACCGTTTTTGTTATAGTTTTAGTTTTGGGTACTTTTACTTTTTCTACAGTCGTAACTTGGTCGGTTACAATTATTTTTTCTGCATAAGATTCTGTTAAACCTCTTATTACCCCACCTAGTTTATTTTCTAAATCTATTAAAGGTCCAGTAACAAACATAAGCTCTACAGGGGTATCTAATAATTTATTTAGAGGTTTATCATCATCAAAATCTAACGTTTCTGTGAAAAAATCTTCCCATTTATCATCTTTATCTTCATAGTTCTTTTTTAAGTCTAAATGTCTATCTACTGAGTGTGGTTTTCTAGCTAACAATGCCATATGGTTTGTAGCTATAAATTTTCCGTCTAAGATGTAATCATCTACTTCAGTATTGTAATGTTTCCACGCGTTTTTGTAGTAATTGGTATGCATGACGCTTCCTAGCTCATCTCGCAAAGCTCTAATTTCTTTTCTACGCTCTTTTCTGTGTGCAATACCTAAAATGTGTTCCACTTTTGTTTTATCAACACCACTTCCTTTAAAATCGGTATTCCAATAACTCGTACCTCCTCCATCGTAATCACTTATCATTTTTGGATTACCGTATACCAAGTGGTACGTTGTTAAAGCGGTTTGAAATAATGATTGTAGTTGTTTTTCTTCATAAGTAAATGAAGTTTTTTCTATTCCTCTTTTGTACCTATCTATTACCGTTTCATAATCTTCTCCATTTTGAATTGCCTCAACTATAGCTTCTTGTTTTGAAAAAGAATCTTTTAATTCAAACGCAACGTCTTCTACTGCTCCGATAGGATCGTGTAAGGTAATAAACATATCTTCTAATATGTCGTTTTTTCCCTTTTTACTTTCTTTTCTTTCAATAGCGGCTACTTTCTTTAAACGCTCTCTAAATGCTCTATGCCTAGAATCTTCTTTATCGTATACAAAGTGTACTTTATTATACGGAAGCACGTGTTCTTGTTCGGTTTCTTCTCCTTTTTTTATACCTTTTGCTTCTACATATACCATATGTAGTGCCTTTTTTTCATCATCATTCATTTCTAGCACTTTTTTAAAGTGCTTGTATGCCCATTGTACAGGGCTGTATCCTATCCAAAATGAACGGGCTTTATCTTTTTCTTTATTGATGATGCGTTTATAGTAAATACTATCATCCTCTGGTAAACGGTTGTCCTTAAGTTCTTTATTGTGACTGTAAAAGTTATCTTTATCCCAAATTACATGACTCATATTACCATCTGCGTTTATTTTTAACTCATGACAGTCAGTATTATCATCTGGATTTATTAAATAAATATATCCTTCTCTTGGTATCGTAGCTCCTACCATAAAAAGGTCTAAATTATTTAACTCTCCATTAGACACATCGGCATCAGATAATGTAAACTCTTCGTCTTTATAATCTTTTATACGCATAGCTGCTGCCCTATTTTCTCCTTTTTTAGGAAAGAGTCCATAGCGCAAAAAATGTAATCGTACTCCTGGAAGTAAAGCTTCCAATATAGGTTTTTCTTCACAGGTTACTCCTGCTCCTGAAACCAATACAGTATATTTAGCATCTACTTGTTTAGCTTCCTCTCTTTGATTTTTTATAAGTTCTTCTGTAACCATACTTTTTCATGCTTTTTTATTTGGTGTTATTACTTTGTTCTTTATCCACTGGAGTCTTTTCTATTTCCCAAGTAACTTCAACTTTTTTATTCTGTACTTTACCGGTTAACTCAATAACATCTTCTTCTTTTTCTGTAACATTACCTTGTTTATCGGTAGCTTCTGTAGGTCTCTTAATGGAAAAAGTTATACTTTCTCCTTCTGGTATATTTAAAACTTGTGCTTTTACAGTTACTTCTTGAAAAACACCATGTTTAGTAATTCTTTCTTCATCATAGATCCATTCTACTCCATAAATTTTAGGAGTACCTTCATTACTAGTAGCTTCTTTTTTTATCGCTTCTTGATTAGCTATGGCTTCTCTATTTTTACCAGTAATTCTGTTTATTAAAGTAATTTCAGGGAAAGGAATTTCCTTTATAGGCATTATTACAGTAGCTCCAGTTCCTCCTGTACCTAAAAGGACAGTAGGTTCACCAACAGTAATAACACCTCCATGAGCTGTCATACTTCCTATAGTAGCTGCTGGTTTCCCTCCTATTAATACAGTTACTTCTCCTTTTACTATTGTATCTGGAGGGCCTGAACATGTACATAGATCTCCCATTACTGCTGCTGGTTTTCCAGCTATTAATACTGTAGGCACTCCTGGTCCAGTTATGGGTCCTCCTGTATGCGGTGTTGTACCGCTATACATTGGACATGTATGCATATGTGATATTGTTGCTGCAGGTCCTGGCATAATTACTTTTTTTTAATTAATTTTCACTATTCCACCTGACACTTCAGTCACAGCGCTACCCGTTATTTTGGTCTGTGTTCCATTTATTTCGGCACTTGTTTTACCTTCAACAATAGTATTCATCCCTTGTAATGTAGCATCACTTGTAGCTTCCATAGCTAATTTATCTTTACTTTTCACAGAAGTAGCTCCATCAGACTGCAAGTTTAACTCTCCTTTAGCTATAAGTACCGTATCAGCTTCTGTACTGACTTCTACATTTTCTTTAGCATTTAAACGAATATTTTCTTCAGCATTAAGGACTATATTCTTAGCAGAAAACTCCATTGTTTCTGCCGACTGTACAAATAATGATTTTTCTTTGGTATCAAAAGTGATGATACTTCCGTCCTTATCTTTAATCGTTATTTTCTCATTGTCTTGAGTGTCATCTAATTCTATAGTATGCCCTCCTCGAGTAATAATGCTTTTCTTTATGTTTTTATCTCCACCGCCTGCACCTGTCTTACCTGTAAACATACTTCCCATGACAAAAGGTCTATTAGGATCATCATATTCAAAACCAATCATTACTTGATCTCCTTCCTCTGGCACAAATACAAATCCTCGGTTGGTTTCTGTTAGCTCACTACTTCCTGCATCTGGGGTCATTACACGAATAAAATCTGTTGTTTCTCCATTGGCCTCTTGCCAATAAAACTGCACTTGTACACGACCTTTATTCTCAGGATCTTGATTACTTACTACTCTTGCTATTTGATTACTAGCCTTTGCTGGACTAACATTTTGATTTAGTGGTAAACCTTTAGTACTTGCTGGAATCGCTTCAAACGTATTATAATAGTCCTCTTCCATATTTGCAAAGTGACTTATTTGCGTTATAATATACTCTCCATATTGCTTTACAGTATATTCACCTTCATCATACTTTGCTGCACTTACTTTAATTAATGAACCTAAGCGCAATCCTTTTGTGATTCCCGTTGCTCTTAGCACATTACTTTCGGCTGTAACACTTTGTAAACGTTTTTCTAAATATTCATCTAATGACGACTTATCTTGTAAGAATACATCACTTACACCAAAATCTTTAACCTCTTGATACATCTCTTTTGAGGCTTTTAAAGCGGTGTTTCCTAAATCATTTAGCCCTTCGTTTGTTGCTTTTAAATCTCCTTCAAAAAATTGATCACTTAATGGATCATAACTATAAGTTGCTAACGTGGGAGTGTACGTTTTAGCTTTTATTTGAAGTTCTTTTAAGTCTTTACTATACTCTAGTTCTATTGGCTCTGCGCCTTCTGAATCTGGTTTTCCAAAAACTACATTTACTCCATCAAAATAAAACCATTCATTATATTGATATGCTAAGCGTTGTAAATATTTATAATCACTCTCAGCATATTGACATTGGTATTGGATTACACCTGTATATCTAGGCTTAATCTTACTTTTAACCGAGGTAGCCTCTATAATTTCTGAAACAACTGAGTCTAAATCTTTCTCTAACCACGATTTTTGTTTCTTTCCATTTTCTAACAGCGCAGTTTGTGATAATCCTCTCACAACTAATTCTCCGTGTAAACCTACTTGATCATGGCGTATAGACACATCTAGTATAACACCAATGAAAGCCTTACCTGAAACATTGGTGGTAAGCTGTTTCCCTAACCATTCTTTTGATTTATCTAGCGTATAGCTCCCAGATTCTTCTACAGTTTCTATATCTAAAACTATTTCAAAAGTATGATGTTTATATAAAAACTGATTAACTGTAATTTCTTTGTAGTTCTTAACAAAGTTACCATCAATGGTAATTTGCTTATCTAAAGCTTCTTCTTTTATCTTGTGCATAGTATTATTTTTGGGGGGTTAGTTATTTTTTGTAACTAAAAACAACTATTGACACCTAATTTTAAAACAGAAAAAGACCTTCCTTTTAAAAAGAGAAGGTCTTTTATTTTATAAAAAACTAAAAGTTAATTAGTCCTTCTCACATTAAGCAACAGGCCAACGGTTATCTAAGTTAGCGTTACCTATAATTAATTCTTCTGCTGAGAAAGTAACTGTTAATTTCATAGGAATTTCATTATTTACATCTAATTCTTCTTTAAAGTAAACAATGTAAGCATTTTTAAACTCCACCTCTTTCATTTTTGAATCTTCATCTGTTTTCTTGAAAATGATTTTACCTTCAACAGATTTAAACTGGCTATTTACCATAGATTCAATAACCGAAGTATCTGATGTTGATTCAATAGTTAAAGTAACTCTACCTCCATTAACACTAGATGAAGGCTTACCTTTTGCATCTGTGTTTCTGTTTAAAACATACTCTGTGTGTAATACGTCGAATTCTTTTCCTGCGAATTCAAAACTAGCTCTAAAAGATCCCATAATTTTCTTTTTTTTTGGGGTTAAACAATTAATTAAAAATATTTTTTAGAGCTTTCTCAATAAAAAAAAGAGAAAGCTTTAAACAATATAAAACCTTCTCTTTTTTTATTTTTTTGGCGCCATTCTATAAGAAGAAAGAAGATAACAAATATTGCCTATATGA
>NZ_SNYH01000001.1:770499-778492 GCF_004363005.1 Tenacibaculum caenipelagi
AAAAAAAAGAGAAAGCTTTAAACAATATAAAACCTTCTCTTTTTTTATTTTTTTGGCGCCATTCTATAAGAAGAAAGAAGATAACAAATATTGCCTATATGAGTACGAAAATATAATTTATTTTCTTTTAAAAAAAAATTTCGTTAATTATTTTTATTTTTTCCGAACCGAAATACCTCCCCTATTTTTACTTATCTCTTGATAAATCTGGCCGTTCAATAAAAATTATTTTTTATCAACAGTCTTTCTATTATCTGAAAAATGTTTAATTGCAAACCCCATACTCTCATACAAGGCGATTAACTCATCTTTAGTCACACAATTATCAATATCTTTAATTTTCCAAGCAATCTTTTCTTTTGAAACTTCATCTACAAACTCAAACAAATGCTTCATTGCTATCTCTAAGAAACCATTATCATTTCCTGTACACTTGTCTTGAACAAAAACTTCTTTTTTCCTAGTTTTTGGCCACAACTTTACCCATAAGCTAGAATCTATCTTTGATAATTCAGTGATACTTTTATCAATATTAAACACATCTACTTCATATTCACTTTCATTAACAAACACTAACACATTATTTCCTATACTAGTTTTTTCAAGTACACATCGTGTACCTATAGTTCCTCTAGTTTCTAACAAGTATTTAACTACACCTAACCGTTGTCTTTCTAAATCTAACTTTTTGTTCAGCCCCTCTTTTTCTTTCTCTAGCTCTTTAGCTACAATCTTTTTTATTTTCTTTCTAAAAATCATCTTACAAATCATAACATCCTTTTTTGTTAATTATAATATACTACACTCAAAAATATAATTAATTATTATTAAGTTTTTCGAATATAAAAAAAGCACCAGCTATTTCTAGTGGTGCTTTTTGCTTAGTAGCGGGAGCAGGACTCGAACCTGCGACCTTCGGGTTATGAGTTCGAAGAATCACCTTTTTTCACGCCTTTTAACATCAAAAAACTGCCAAATCGTTTACGATACTATTTACGGTAATTTTTAATTAATTTCTGGGATAAATTTAAGAAAAAAATCAGGTTATACAATACTTCTAAATTTTATTTAACTTTAGGTTCAGTTACTTTTATTAAGTCATATATCATTGCAAATAATAATCTATTAAAGCAATTAAACTCGGAGGTTATTTCTTCAATTAAAGTAGGGGACTAATACTATTAAAACTTAATTTTAATATTTTATACTTTTGCCCGATTGAAAAAAGCTATGAGAAAATGTACAAACGAAATTATCATCCTTTGGTGATTATTTTATACGCTAGTGGAATACTAGATCAAGAACAAATTTCACAAATACCAAAAACCACACGATACAATTGGAATCAGTTTAAACATAAAAACTATTATGGAAATGAATGGGCAGAAAATTATATAGAACAGTTTGATGCTATTAAAGATGTTTTTGCCTCTAAATTCTTATTTAAATCGCTTCGTTTTTTAGCTGAAACTCGAAAAGGCTATTTGAATATGCTTGGTGAGTTAGTTCACAATAAGAAGCTTTTAAAACTACACGCTTCAAAAATTATAAGTTCGATAGAGCACTTAGCTTCCCTTTCCAACGTATCTGTGAATACTTCCTGTAAGTATTATGGTGTATCTAAAGATTGGTATTATACTCAGAAAAGAAAACTTGTTTGCGGTTTAAGTCCGTTTCAAAAATGTTATAAACAACATCCAAATCAGCTTTCTATAGATGAAGTAGTAGCTATTGAGAACTTAATAGTTGATTCTAATCACTTTGGAAAGTCCAAAACAACCTTATATTATCATGCTCTCATTAATAATCTGGTTACTTGTAGTAAATCTACTTTCTTCAAATACGCTTCTTCTTTAGGATATCAAAAACCTAAACGCTTTAAACAGCCAATTAAAAAAGGGGTTAGAGCTTCGAGAACTTTTGAATGGTTGCATGTAGATATTACCAATATTTCTACCATTGAAGATGGAGTTCAAAAAGTTGCCTTTGTAAAAGATAACTTTTCAAGAGCCATTTTACATTATAGTTCAACCAATGGTAAAGCAGGAAGTAATTTTATTAAAAATTTGTTCTTAGAAACATTCGACAAATATCAATTACTTAATAAGATGAATCCTATCAATATTCTGTCTGACGGAGGAAGTGAAAATAAAGGTGAATTTTTAACTTGGATTCAAAACATACAAGCACCTCCAATTGTTACCAAAATTACTGCACAAACTAAAGATTTTCCTTTTTCTAATTCGATGTCAGAAAGTACTCACCGTATTTATAAAACAGAATTTATGCGAGGAAAATATTCACTAAATACACAAACACACTTACAAGATTTAAAACAATTTGTAGACTATTATAATCATCACAGATATCCTACAGAACTCTATGGGTATACAACTATGGAAATCTTAAAAGGAAAAGTACCTGACAAAGATCGTTTTAAAGAACAAATACAAGAAGCAAGAAAAAAAAGAATAGAAGTCAATCAAAAGTTTAACGATTGTGTTTCCGCTATTTCTTGTAAGTTCTAAAAATTGATAGAAAGTCAACTTTTACAGTTTATATTTCAATTAATTTATGACTTTATCAACTTTTAAAATTGTTTTTTTGTTAAGTAATGAACATTTCAAATAGAAAAAAGGATATTCAAAATATGAATATCCTTTGTATAAGTTCTAATTCTCACAAACCTTTATTTTACTTAACATTCCCAATATTGGAACCCTTTTGTCGTGGTTTTTAATAGAGAGTGCCCAGTGATTATGAAAACGACCCAATTAAAGCTGGAAAAATAAAACTTCATCTTTATAATTATTTTTTTATAGACTATGGTTTTGGTTTATATCAAGCTTTTGATAGGTTAAATGAAACAATGAGAATAGGAAGTGTTCTTTTAGATTATGATACAGAAGAATTGAAAGAAGATATTAAGGAAGAAATAGGTGATAGTTTTAATAATAGTATTTTGGTTATTCACGAGTTTATGCTTTACCCCAAATTCAGAAGTAAAGGTTACGGGAAAGAAATACTCGAAAATATAGAAATATTTTTTAGTGGTAAATGCGGATATATTGCGCTACAAAGTTTTCCTAAACAACATGATGGCCCTTCCATAAAAGGAGAAGAGTTTAAAGATTTCCAATTTGAAAAATTGAATAAAAACTTTAAAGAGTCTCAAAAAAGACTTGATTTATTCTATGAGAATTGTGGGTTCAATAAAATCAAAAGTAAAACTCATAGTTTCTATATAAAAAATGTAAATCCTTTGTACTAAAAAACAAAAAGATGAACCTAAGTCCATCTTCTTGCTTGTTTTAACTATTTAATTAACTACTAAGAATTATCTTCTACAGTAGCATTTGGTGCATTCTTTTTTACAGAAGCTATACCATTTTCCATAGCATCTTTACTTGAATACATTTCACTTGTTCCGATGATTTGTCCGTTAGCTGCTTTTAGGTTAAAGTATGGACTTCCATCTTTAGCAGTTAATCTATCATACTTGTTATCATCTTGTGAGTTAGTTTTAACAGATTCTATTCCGTTATTACAAGCTGCTTTAGTTGTATAAGCTTCACTAGCTAGAATAGTTTGTCCATTTCCAGCTTTTAAGTTAAATCTAAATTGTCCAGATTTATCTGTTTTGATTTCGAATTTTGACATAGCTTTGTATTATTTAATAATATAAATTTGAGGAACACCAAAATAATTAATAGACTCTAACATATTGTTGTTTTTTATTTTAAAAACATATTTATTTTGCCTAATCCTTGAATCTACGCATAGCATTGTTGTTGTCGGGTCAAACGAAATTGAATCCTTTTTGAGAAAAAAATTATTTTTAGAATTGAAAAGCACTTTGATTTTATTGTAATTATTAGATAGTTTATAATAATTATCATATTTACTTATTTCTACTTTTATATCAGATTCACCTACAGTTCTATAAGATACATCAAAGTTTTTTAGAGTCTCAAAAGCTTTTTTATCTTCACCTAAACTAAGTCCAAAATAATTTTGATTATATCTATCACTTTTACAACCGTTCATCCCAATAGCCTTTTCTGGATAAAAGGTGATAAGGTTATTTTCTTTTTTAATTGTTCCTAAATAGTGATTTGAGTAATTAGCTCCTTTGACTTTTAAATAACTTTTTTTGCCATGAGAATTTTCTTGTAATACAAGGTATCCTCCTTTTTTGTTTATTGCATAAAGATTTAAGTCTTCTTTTTTAGATTGGCAGCTACACCCTAAAACAGGAATCATAATTGTGATAATTATAATTTTGATAAAGTTTAATTTTTTTTTACTTCTCTTCATTTTTTTGCACTCTAGTTGTTTCATATGTCTTATTTCGATAAACAGTTTTACCCGATATATTTGATTTACCTTGATTTATATATAACCTATTCGTTTTAAAATCTGTTGATTTAGTTTCATCTCCTACAGCATTTTCGATAAAGATATAAAATCCTTTGCCATCCTCTGTATCACTTCCCACAATTGTAATATAATGGTCAGTACCTAAGTCATCTGTATTAGCTCCATTGCTATAAGCAACTCCAACAACAACAGCATTTCCATCCTCTAATTCAGAATTAACATAATCAATAGCATCTGAACTATTCAATAGTTTATCCTTTTTATCATTATAGACTTCGATTCTATTATTTGATGTAACTTCTCCAGTTTTTCCTTGTCCTTTAAGATTTGTTCCTAAGTCATTAGCCTGTGCACAAGCTAAATTTGCACAATTTGTATTTCTGGGTTTATTAAATACGTTGTTTCCTGTTAAATCTTTATCAGCCCAAGTATAAACATTATTTTTTTTAGGATTGTAATTATTTCTTTTAGGAAGGTAATTAGGATTTCCAGCTTCTTCATATGTTGATAACATAGTATGTCCTACCATAGGCTCTCTATTAACTATATCAAAATTTGTTGTTGGCACACCTTCTAAACCTTCTAATTCAATCTTCCAAATAGGATTGTTATGTGCAAATTGATATGTAGATATAGATAAATAGTCTTCACTTACAGGGTCTACACCAAAGAACCTCCCTATGTCTGGCATATAATTTCTATATCTAAAAGTTAACCAATTTAATCCAAATTCTTCATTACTTTCTTGACCTAAATAATTCCACTTCTGCGCTACGCTATTTCCAATAGAAGACACATTCCCATTATACCCTTTATGTTTTAAACCAAAAGGATAGTAATTAGATTCTTCTATAATTTCTGTACTTGCTGTTATAGTTCCATCATTATTTGCATCTGTATAAGATAACCTAACATTTCCTAAATGGTCTGTGTATTGGTATACATAGTTAAAGGTTTCATTATCATTCTTTACATAACCCTCAGGGTGGTTAAAGAATTGTAACTCGCCATTTTCATAGATAAAGTTCCCTGCATAGTCGGTGGTAGTGCTACCCGCTACTTTTCGTAGCTTGTTACCAGAAGCATCGTAGGTATAACCAATAGTACCGCCTGCTAAGGTTACACTTACTGGTAAGTTTAAATGGTTGTAGGTAATTCCTGTGATTCCTTTATTTCTATCAATAATCATATTTCCATTACTGTCATATTCAAAATCATCATTGGTATTTGTACCGTCTTTAAAACCCCACCAATAATAACCATTATCTGTCACTTTCATTAACTTATTTGCACTGTCATACGTATACACCAAATCATCCATGTTACTGTAAAAATTTGTTGCAGGTGAATTGGTAGGTCCACTCCTTTTTAAAGTCAATATATTTCCATTCTTATCATAAGTAACAAAACTTAAATCATAATGTCGTGTGTTGTCGATGGCGCTTGTGATTCTGTTAAGCGCATCGTAACTATAGGTATATTGAGTACTCACTGGATTAGTTGCATTATTAACACTTAACGTATTCCAAGAAGTTTCACTTATGTTCCCGTTAAACAGGGGCGTAGCTCCATTCTGAGGCTTGTTGTAGTTGATGCTAAAGTTAAATAAATCGTTATCAGTTGTGTTACTATCTTGGTTAATATTTTTTAACCAACCACGTACGTTATATGCATAGTCTATCTTTTGCAACCCTTTGCTATTGTCTACAATTTTAAAATCTTTGATTTTATTACCTGTATTTGCTATACTTACATCTCCTAGTAAACTTCCAGAAGAAGAAACTAGAGAAATATAAAAGGTTTCTCCATTTCTTTTGTAATGTATTTCACTTCCTATACGTTCTACTCTAAAAACATCACCTACTAGGCAGGTACTAAACTCTCCTTTGTTTATACCTTTTTCATAAACTCTAATAACAGATCCATTACAGTATATGGCATAATCAATTGTATTGTAATGAGCATTAATATTGATGTAGGAAAGGCCAACCATATAATAATGATTTACAGCTGATGTTATAAACTCTACATATCCATCGTTAGTAATACTACCTAAAGTAGCCAAACCTGCATCCCATCCACTGGCACCTGTTTTGGTGATAACATTATCACTAATACTTATACCACTGGTTACATCTTTATAGCCTTTTTGTGTTCCGTTTCCTGTTAGTTTTGCTTCCAGTTTCCCTAACTCATCGTAATTGTTTTTTACAATTCTCTCTGAGAGTTGATTATTAATTTGTTGGGTTTGACTAATAAGCCTGCCCATATGATCGTATTCAAATCGGTCTACCGTTACAATAGGTGTATTAGTTCCTTTTACATGGGTAGTTTTGGTTTCTAACACTTTACCTGAAAAATCTAAATTACTTTCTACAATATCAGTAGTTCCTAACTCGTCATTTTTAGAATATACATAAATTGGTCGTGCTTTTTCATCGTAATAGGTAACGGTGGTTGTCCACTTTGTTGGTGAGCTACCTAAAATTTTTACTTTGCTTCCTGTAGCTAAGCTTTTTAGGTTTTCTGTTGAATTTACTCCATATACACCACTTACAGATATATTTGCTCCAGCCCTGTCAAATGTATAGTTATCATAATAGTTTATCGTGAGTACTTCTATGCTTGTCGTTGGAAAATCATTATTAGTATAATATATTCCTAAACTTTCAGCAACATCCTTCTTCTCTTCATAATATTTTTCAGCTATATTATTTTGAGTGTCAAAATAGGCTTGCATAGCTTCTCGGGTAATAACTGAACCGTGTGTATACATACCTGTATAGATTATCCTTCCTAAAGCATCATACTTGGTGAACAACCATTTTTTATCATCAACTGTACTATTATTATTAACACTTCTTAAGTTAGCATCTTGTGTAAGTACAGGTCTGTCTAATTTATCATAGATAATATATTCCCATCCTTTGCCAGGTATTTTCTTTTCTACCAAGCGATTACGATAGTCGTATTTATATTGATAACACAATTCTGATAATTCTGTTGCATCTGGTTTTGCTGAATGTGGTTCAGATTTTGGAGGTAAAACATAGGTTAAGTTTCCAAAATCGTCATATACATAGTAGGTATCGTGAGCTGTTTCAACACCTGATACTAAAGCATATGTTCGTTTTAAAATAACTTGTCCTTGTTTGTTCTTAAACTCTTCTGTAGTGTGCAATTTACTTGAGCTACCATTATGATTCTCATCCTTAGTAACTGTTTTATACAACTCTCCTGCTGGATAATCACTTGTTCCTCCTGTTAAGGTTGGAGTATAGGTATTATTAGCAAATGTGGTAGTAACTCCAAAAACTCTTACTTCTCCTGAGATATTCGTTTGGTAGTCAAACTTTATCTCATGCCCATTTCCTAATTTCCAGTCTTTTCCTGGGGCAGCTTGCTTTAGCACTCTATTCAAAGGTGAACCATCAAACTGTTTTTCTGAATAAGAATTTACATCAGGTAAACTCACTCCTGCAAAATCATCACTGTGTTTTACTTGATAATAGCTTTGGGTTGCTGTAGCTACATCGCCCGTTATAATTGCTCCATTACCACTTTCAACAGCATAAGGCAAGTATTCTTTGGTTTGCCTTCCAAAAGCATCGTA
>NZ_SNYH01000002.1 GCF_004363005.1 Tenacibaculum caenipelagi
ATAAATACCACTCCTAACAAATAATTCAATTGTAAACTTTTCATAGCTAATTAATTCTTATAATTGTATTTGTTTTCTTTTAAAAGATTCCCGTCAGCATCTTTTATAAACTCTAATCGATTAAATTCATCATACTCATAATAAACTGTTTGTCCTCTTGGATCGGTAATACTCGTAACTCCTATTAAAGGATCGTAAGTAAATGTAGTGACCTGAGCGTTTGGTAATACTGATCTTAAATTATTTAAAGCAGAACGTAAAGCCCCCTCGTTACCAGTGATTCCTTGTGTTCGATCATTATCGACATTCGACTTCGTTTGAATATTACTTACATAACTAGATACTTGAGATAACGTTACATCCTCTATTTTTGCTACGGGTTGCGTCTGTTGATACCCCCAGATGTAAACAATATGAGTACCATCTGCCTTACTAACTTCCGTAGGGTTACCCTTATCATCATAACTGTGATATACAATACGATCTTCTAAACTCTGAGCTCCTTTGGAGGTTTGGATAATTTCTGGAAGATATAAGTTTGATGGATTATGAATACTGTCATATTCCGTTCTCTGATAAGACAATAAATTGGTGTTTTTATAGGTTTTCACCTCTAATGGCTCAGCAATACGGTGTTCACGTATCAACCTTGTATCGTTTACATCATGAGCATATTGAGTCTCTGTTTTTAATGCTTCACCTTGGCTATTTACAACTTCTGTTCTGGTTTGTTGTAAATGATTAGGGTTGTCATAAAAATAATTGGTTGTAGTTGTTACGGGATTTAAACCATTATTATCATACTGCTTTTCTGTTGTTTGTGATAAATAGCCCCAATAAGAGTTTACAGAATACTCCATAATATCTAAATTTTCAAGCATATCCGGTTTGGTTACTACATAACCAACTTCTTTAGCATAACAAGGATGAGGTTTAGTTATTACTGTATTATTAGCTCCACTTGCAATACACTTTGTATCATCAAAAAGCCAACCTGTATACCAATGATGAGAATGATTAGCGGTACATGTTTTGTACTTATACACTTTTGTTAAATCTTCTGCCTTACATTTGTAGGTTATAGGTTGTGTACATATTAAATTAAATTTTTTATTTATTGTGTATCCATACACTTTATCATTTATCCTAGTGTCCTGTATATAATTATTCTCTATTTCTTTTTGATAAAGAAACTCGTTTATTGATTTTTTTTTGAATATTGTTTTCTTTTTTAAAAAACCATTATCCCATCCTGTATTTACCCATGTTGAGTTTTGAATTACATCTCCTGTAACTGGATATCCAGGAACATCATTATGAATTATATATTCATGCTCTTCTCCTCCATTTTCAAAATTATCACCTCCATAACTTACAGTTACATACTTATAATATGTAGTCTGGTTACCTGAAGATGCAAACAAAGATCTAAGAGAACTAGACACCAAAGAAGTATGACTCACATCATAATACGAACATGATGCCTCACATTGCACCCTATTAGTTTGCTTAGAAAAGTAATAAGGAACTAAACTTTTTTCTCCTGAAGATTCATTAAAAGTTTCTTTTTTTCCATAATAGTACCTTTTAGTATCTGCCAAATTATTATCTGATGTATAATTTGATACTCTTTTTACTCTTAAACCTCCAGATAAAACATTTTTAAACTCAGTATATGGCGGGGTAGTATAATAACTTAAATTCAAACTTCCTTTTGTACAAAAGTATGAAGGCACTAAAGTTACTGTATATGAATGATTTTCAATTAAATCAACATAAAACTCATTGTTAGAATTATTATATGATACCGCAACTGAGTTACCTAAAGAAACATTTCCATATTGTGTTTTTTCTTTAATAAGTATATTCTCCCCTGTTTGATTATCTTTAATTGTAATTGTAATTTGAGATTTTAATAAATCTGATGAACACTCATCAGAGTTAAAATTTACATAACAAGTAAACATAGCTTCTTGACTAAATGGAATACTTGCTGTGATTTTTTCTTCCTTATAGAATTCTCCTTTCTCAGACAAATTTGTACTCACAGATAAAGAAAAGTAATCTTTTGTTGAAGGATTAGTTATCACTTCATCATAATAAGTGTTTGACTCATATTCAAAAAGTGTTGATCCTTTTGTTGGATATGTTATTTTTTTTAAAAGTCCTTTTTTAGCGTAAGACTCATCTACCTCTTTATTAGCTCCAATATTGTATGATTTAAATCTAGGATCAGCAATCTCTAAATTTTGAGGATTGGGAAAATAGTACGAATTAGATTTACCGTTGTAATATCCCCAATAATCTTGGGATGCAGAAAGCCTTACAGGTAATCCTTGGGGATCATCATATTCAAAAGCATAATCTTTATTTGTGGTTTTAAAATTTAAGCTACTTAAAAACACCCTGCTATTTGTAGTAGTGACATAATTATAATTTATATCTTCTTTTACTTCATCTTTATCATTTAAAACTTTTAAATTAGAGAGTAACTTAAGTCCAATAGGATGTGTTTCGTTTGCATTGAATAGAATCTTTCCTGTCTTAGTATTATTACTGCTAATTTCTGTAAGCCTTTTTCCTGTGATTGTCATTTGCAATGTTGACACTGGTTTTTTTGAATACCCAGGTCCAGTAACTAAGTTTCCTTTACAATCGGATTGGTATGTTGGTAAAGGTATAGACATAGACTCAGAACAACTTTGATCATAACTATAATTCATAGTTTCATATTTAAAGTAAACAACATCTCCTTTTGGATGTATAATTTTCGATAAATACCATGCTGTAACTTTTGGTAGCCCTGGTACCTCGTGACCTGCCCCGGATGATCTTGTCATAGAAATTTCTTCTTCTAAGAAATAAAACTCAGTACCGTCTGAAAGGATAGCTTTAAACCCCTTCTTATCCTCCTCATAATATTGAGACATTAGTATATCCTTTTTGGGTATCAATACAATTTTTTTTTCATTATCTAAAATAAATTTCCCTGTATTTCCCATGAAATTATACATGAAAATATCTTTTTCAGTATCAAAATTACTATTACCTGCCTCATAGAAAAAGTCTAAGGCCATTGGGCTTCTATGCCCTACTTCTTTAATTTCATCTTCCGGAAATAAATAATTACTTTCCTCATCAGGTTGTCCTTTAACTACTCTTGTTATTGTTCCTCCTGCATTTAAACTCCATCCCAAACCTACATTTGTACTTATTTGATCAACTTGAACTCCATTACTATTATAACTTAATGATATAGGCACAGAAAGGTTCTTGGTAGAATAATTATACAAGGGAATATCAATATTGGGTGTTCCTGTAAACATACCTACAGAATTTGCCCCATACTTTCCTAGTTCATAAGCAATAGGTGATGGTGGGATAATATCTGGTAATTCTTGTGCATACCCCCCTACACAAAATAGCATTGCAAGAATGCTTAACATAGTTTTTTTCATAAAATGTATAATAATTAGCAATTTGTTCAGAATAGCAATTTTCTGGCCCGAAATATAGTATTTTTTTAAAACTATTTAAGACAAAAAAAGCCTTCCAAAATTGGAAGGCTTTTCTTATCTATATTTTATCTTAAGATGGTTCTTCGCCATCTAATAATGGTACAGTTTGCGGTACGAAATCTTGTCCGTGCACATACTCACCATTCTCATCTGTTTTACTGTAATCGTAAGCCCATCTGTGAACCTCAGGGATAGCTCCTGGCCAGTTTCCATGAATGTGCTCTACTGGTGTAGTCCACTCGATAGTGTTCGATTTCCATGGGTTTTGAGTCGCTTTTTGACCTCTGTACATAGAGATAAAGAAGTTCGCAATAAATATTAACTGAGCAGCTCCTCCAATAATAGCCATTACTGTCATAAACACATTGATATCAGCTAAATCATCAAACATTGGGAAGTTAGTGTTTGTATAATAACGACGTGGTAAACCAGCTAACCCGATAAAGTGCATTGGGAAGAATACTCCGTAAGCAGTAATAATCGTTAACCAGAAGTGCCAGTATCCTAATGCTTTGTTCATCATTCTACCATACATTTTAGGGAACCAGTGATAAACACCAGCAAACATTCCTAATAAAGCAGATACACCCATTACTAAGTGGAAGTGTGCTACTACGAAGTACGTATCGTGTACATTAATATCTAATGCAGAATCTCCTAAAACTAATCCTGTTAAACCTCCTGTTACGAATGTAGAAACTAATCCGATAGAGAATAACATTGCTGGGTTTAACTGTAAGTTACCTTTCCATAACGTAGTTACATAGTTAAATGCTTTTACTGCTGATGGAATTGCAATTAATACCGTTGTAAATGTAAATACAGAACCTAAGAATGGGTTCATTCCTGATACGAACATGTGGTGACCCCATACAATTGTTGATAAGAACGCAATTGCCATGATAGATCCAACCATTGCGCGGTATCCAAAAATTGGTTTACGTGCATTCGTAGAAATTACTTCAGAACTAATTCCTAATGCAGGTAATAATATAATATATACCTCTGGGTGACCTAAGAACCAGAATAAGTGTTCAAATAATACTGGTGATCCTCCTTGGTAGTGTAATACTTCTCCTGAGATAAAGATATCTGACAAGTAGAAAGAAGTACCAAAACTTCTATCGAAAATTAATAATAATGCTGCAGATAATAATACTGGGAATGAAATTACACCGATAATAGCTGTAATGAAGAATGCCCACATTGTTAATGGCAATCTTGTCATTTTCATTCCTTTGGTACGTAAGTTTAAAATAGTAACGATATAGTTTAATGATCCCATTAAAGAAGATGCAATAAATATCGCCATAGATACTAACCATAATGTCATACCTGTTCCTGAACCTGGTATTGCTTGTGGTAAGGCAGATAATGGAGGGTAAATTGTCCATCCTGCAGATGCTGGTCCTGCTTCAACAAATAATGAAATAATCATTATTACTGATGATAAGAAGAATAACCAATATGACACCATATTTAAGAATCCTGAAGCCATATCACGAGCTCCAATTTGTAACGGAATTAATAAATTTGAGAATGTACCACTTAATCCTGCCGTTAATACAAAGAATACCATGATAGTACCGTGAATTGTAACTAACGCTAAGTACATATCAGGATCCATAATACCATCTGTTTGATGGTTACCTAAGAATGCTTCTACAATTGAAAATGAAGTATCTGGCCATGCTATTTGCAAACGAAATAACATAGACATGAAGCCTCCTATGATACCCATAAATATACCTGTAACAAGGAACTGTTTCGAGATCATTTTATGATCTTGACTAAAGATGTACTTCGTTACAAATGTTTCTTTGTGATGATGATCTGACATAATCTATATCTTTATATACTTTAAAAAATATCTTATTTAATAACTTGAGCTAATGTTTTTTGTTCTGACAACCATTTGTTGTACTCTTCTTCTTCTACAACAGTAATTTTCATTTGCATGTTGTAGTGAGATGCTCCACAAATTTTGTTACATAATAGTAAGTAATCAAATTCATAAGGATCTTCTCCTTTTGCTCTTCTAATCTTATTTATACCTTCTACTTTAGCTTTAACTTCATCCTTCTCTCTCATTTCAGCAGTAGTATACTTAGGCGTATATGCAAATTGTGTAACCATACCAGGAACACAGTTCATTTGAGCTCTAAAGTGTGGCATGTAAGCTGAGTGTAACACATCTTGTGAACGGAACTTGAATAATACTTTTTTACCTTTTGGTAAGTACAACTCAGTTACTTGTTTATCATCTTGTGCACTTGGGTCTGACATATCAACTCCCATAGTGTTAATTCCTTTGATGTAGTTTACATTACCTAACCCTAATTGGTTGTCTTCACCTGCGTAACGCGCATCCCAACGGAACTGCTGTGAGTAAACCTCAATTACGATTGGATCTTCTTCACTACCAACATACATTATGTTGTTCCAAGCCCATAAACCATATCCAATTAACAATACAATTGTTACTGCAGGAATTGTTGTCCAAATTAATTCTAACTTGTGACTGTCTGCATAAAACAATGCTTTGTTATTCTTATTTCCTCTATACTTATAAGTAAAGAAGAAAATTAAAAACTGCATTGCAAATTGAACGATTCCGATTAACCAGAAGGTTATGTTGAATAAGTTATCATCATGCTCTCCTTCAAAAGAAGCAGCTTCAGGTAACATAATTACGTTCATGGCTATTAAGCAGTAAATCATCATTGCATAAAGGAAGGCTAAAAATCCTAAAGCTAATTTACCTTGTGTTTCGTTGTCTTTATCTGTAGCAATTACAGAACGTAAATTCATTATACGAGTAATTTGCCAAAAACTTACTCCGATTGCAACTGCTATGAAAATATAAAATAAAGCGAGCATATTATCTAAACTATTTGTTTATTAATTCTTTTTATTAATGATGATTACTATCTTCTCCTCTGTGTTCGATATTATAGTAATGGTATGTTTCACTTTCGTGTAAGAATGGGTTACCTTTAGCTACTGAGCTTGTTTTAGCAAATGCACTAAATGTTGCATAGATAAACAATCCAATAAAGAATAACAATCCACTAACTTCACCAATTCCAAATCCCCATTGAGCACCAACAGTCCCTGGCATTACCATGATGAATAAATCAACATAGTGACCTATTAAGATAACAACACCTCCAATAATTACTAACCAAGGAATACTCTTGAAATCACTATTGATTAATAATAAAATTGGGAATACAAAGTTTAATACTACCATTCCTAAGAAAGGTACTTTATACTCGTTGAAACGTAATAAGAAATAAGTCGTTTCTTCTGGCATATCTGCATACCATATTAACATAAATTGAGCGAACCATAAGTATGTCCAGAATACTGAGAAACCAAACATAAACTTCGCTAAATCGTGAATATGACTATCGTTAACTAATGGTAAAGCTCCTTTTGAACGTAAGTAAATAGTTACTAAAGCGATTACCGTTAATGCAGATACTAAGAATGTTGCTAATACATACCATCCAAATAATGTAGAGAACCAGTGTGGGTCAATTCCCATAATCCAATCCCAAGATGCCATACTTTCAGTAATCATAAAGAATACGATAAAGATAACTGACATGTTGTAATTTTTCTTGTGTAAACTTAAATCTCCATTCTCTTGAGCTAATGATCCTTTTCTAATTAAGAAACGGTAAGCATTCCAACCAGCTAAATAGATAATACCTCTAATTAACCATCCTGGAGTATTTAAAAACCATTTTTTTCCATCAATGATAGCATCGTAGTTAGGACTTGCAGGATCTACAACTCCTTCTGCCATCCATGGAAATAAGTGGTTACCGTGCATAAAGGTAATTACTAAAAATGCTAACATAATAGCACTTACAAAGTAAATATTGTTAGTAATAGCCTCCATAACTCTAAATAATACAACTGACCAACCAGCATGAGCTACTCTTTGTGAAGCGTAAAATGCTAATACTAATAAAGTAATTCCTAACGAGAATAATAAAGCTACATAAAATGCAGACCAAGGTCTATTTTGCATTTGGTGTAAAGCGTGTTCTGCATGAGCATCACCATGGTCTTCTTCGTGGTGTGCTTGAGCAACTTCTGCGTGTGCTTCATTTGTTGTTTCATGTGCTTCATCAGCTACAGCTTCTCCATGAGTGTTCTCTTCTGTGTGAACAGCTGTTGTATCTTGAGCATGCTCTGTAGCTTCTTCTCCTGCTGCATGATCTTGCTCATTAGCATGAGTTTCTTCAACATGTGCAGCTGTACTATCTTGAGCTACTTCGTGCTCTTCAGTCGTTGTTGCTTCTACATGTTCTTCAACTTTAGCCTCTTCTGCATGAGTTTCTTCTTCTGCATGCGTAGTTGTTGCAGCTTCATGACCTCCGTGATGAGCATCTTGTTTTGCTAAAATTTCTTTTGCTTCTTCTATTGTTTTAGGTGCCGACATAAAATTATAGGCAGTACCTAAAGCTCCTAAAATCATAAGAGCAATAGCAAGCATTTTTAATTTTCCTGAAAACTGGTACATATCTTAACTATCTATTATAGACTTATTTTAATTCGCTTCTTAATTTTTCTACGTATTGTACAACTTGCCAACGCTCATTGTATCTTAACTGTGATGCATGTGATCCCATTAAGTTTTTACCATACATAATTACATGATAAATACTTCCTTCATTAATATCTCTATCAATGTAACTTGGGATACCGTTGAATTTATCTCTTTGTGATAAAATTCCGTTACCATCACCTTTTGTTCCATGACAAGCGGCACAATAAATCCCGAATAACTCTTTACCTTTTTCTAAGTTAGCTTCAGTAGCAGGTAATGGATTTTTTAATTCTGCTTTTGCTTTTTCGTATCCTTCATTAGTATCAGGAATATCATAAGCTACCACACCACTTCTACTTACAGTACCAGCTACTGGTAATTTATTTACCAATTCTTTATTGATTCCTTCAGCTCCATTCGCGTCGTAAGGTACAGATACATACATATCTGGCATATACTGTACTTGTCTTTCACGTTTATTGTTACAAGAAGCTAAGCTTGCAACTACAACTAAAGCGATAATTATTTTTAAACTCTTCATATCTCTTTATTAGTGCGTTTCTACTACGTTAATTTCTACAGCTCCTGTTGTTTCTAACAATGCTTTTAACTCCTCTTCATTTCCATTAACAGGAATTTCCATTAAGAAGTGATCATCAGTTGTTCTTGGATCTGGATTTTCAGCATCTTTAAATGGCCATAATTTACTACGCATGTAAAAAGTAATTACCATTAAGTGTGATGCAAAAAACACTGTTAATTCAAATAAAATTGGCACAAACGCTGGCATGTTAACTCCCCAAGAGAAGTTTGGCTTACCTCCAATATCTTGTGGCCAATCAGCTATCATAGTATACCATGTTAACCAAACTGCTACTGATAAACCTGTAATACCATATAAAAAAGCAGTAATAGCTAAACGTGTTGGTGCTAATCCCATTGCTTTGTCTAATCCGTGAACTGGGAATGGACAAAATACTTCTTCAATATGATGATGTTCTGCTTTTACTTTCTTAACGGCATCCATTAAGATATCATCATCATTATATAATGCGTGAATTACTTTATTAGTGCTCATCGTTCTCGTCTCTTAATTTTTTAAAATTCTCTCCTGAAGATTTCAAGATTGTTTTAACCTCTGCTTGTGCTATTACTGGGAAAGTTCTTGCATATAATAAGAATAATACGAAGAAGAATCCGATAGTTCCAACGAAGATACCTACATCAACATAAGTAGGCTCAAAACGCCACCAAGTAGATGGTAATTGACCTTTACTTAATACAATTGCGATGATATCGAAACGCTCGAACCACATACCAATGTTAATTACAATTGAAATGATGAAAGACCAGATGAAGCTTCTTCTAATTTTCTTAATCCATAGTAACTGTGGAGTGAAAATGTTACAGATTAGTAATGACCAGAATGCCCATCCATAAGCTCCTGCCTCTGCTCCAAATGATAAGTAAGTATAGTTTTCGTAAGGAGATCCTGTATACCATGCAATAAAGAATTCAGTTGCATATGCTACAGCTACGATACCTCCTGTTAAGATAATTACGATGTTCATATACTCTACGTGTAAACGTGTAATATATGCTTCCATATTCGTAACCTTACGCATAATACCTAATAAGGTTTGTACCATTGCAAATCCTGAGAAGATTGCTCCTGCTACGAAATATGGAGGGAATATTGTTGAGTGCCATCCTGGGTTGATAGATGTTGCGAAGTCCATCGATACAATTGTGTGTACAGAAAGTACTAATGGAGTTGCTAAACCTGCTAATACTAACGACACTTCTTCAAAACGTTGCCAGTCTTTAGCTCTACCAGACCATCCGAAAGATAATAAAGAGTATATTTTCTTTTGGAAAGGCTTTACTGCTCTATCACGAATCATTGCAAAATCAGGTAATAAACCAGTCCACCAGAATACTAATGATACCGATAAATACGTAGAAATTGCGAATACATCCCATAATAATGGTGAGTTAAAGTTAACCCATAATGATCCGAATTGGTTAGGAATTGGTAATACCCAGTATCCATTCCATGGACGCCCCATGTGAATAATTGGGAACAATCCTGCTTGGAATACCGCAAAGATTGTCATCGCTTCTGCAGAACGGTTAATTGCCATTCTCCATTTTTGACGGAATAATAAAAGTACTGCAGAGATAAGTGTTCCTGCGTGACCAATACCTACCCACCATACGAAGTTGGTAATATCCCATGCCCAACCGATGTTTTTACTTAAACCCCATACACCGATTCCTGTTCCTACGGTGTAGAAGATACATCCAAATCCCCATAACATTGCTGCTAAAGAAATATAGAATGCTATATACCAATTTTTGTTCGCTTTACCTTCGATGGGCTTAGCAATGTCTTCAGTGATATCGTGGTAACTTTTGTTACCTAACACTAAAGGCTCTCTATAAGATGATTCGTAATGAGACGACATAAATCTATATACTTATTAATTTTACTATTAAGCTTCGTTTGTATTTCTTACTTTCACTTGATATACTACGTTTGGTTTTGTACCAATATAATCTAACACGTGGAAAGCTCTTCTATCTTCTTTTAATGCTGCTACTGTATCTTCAGAGTTATTTACATCTCCAAACACCATTGCTCCTGTAGAACATGCTGCCGAACATGCAGTTTCAAACTCATCTTTTCTAACTGCTCTACCTTCTTTCTTAGCTTTTAAGATGGTAGCTTGTGTCATTTGAATACACATAGAACATTTTTCCATAACTCCACGAGAACGAACAACTACGTCTGGATTCAATACCATTTTACCGTATTCGTTATTCATGTTGAAGTCAAACTCATTGTTTTCTGCGTAGTTAAACCAGTTGAAACGACGAACTCTATATGGACAGTTGTTTGCACAGTAACGAGTACCAACACAACGGTTGTATGCCATTTGGTTTTGACCTTGACGTCCGTGAGAAGTTGCAGCTACAGGACATACTGTTTCACATGGTGCATGGTTACAGTGTTGACACATCATTGGTTGGAAAGCCACTTGTGGGTTTTCAGCCGGATTTTCTAATGCATCAAATAAATCTCCTTTACTAAGCTTTAAAACTTTCTCTGTATAACGTCTTTCAAGATCTTTCTCTGCAATTTTAGGATTCGCAGCCTTAAATTGCTCCATAGTCATTACAACTTTCTCGTCATATTGCTTGTCTTCTACTGTAGAAGAATAATAACGATCAATACGCAACCAGTGCATATCTCTACCTACACGAACTTCATCTTTTCCAACAACAGGAACATTGTTTTCTGCATGACATGCAACCACACAAGCTCCACAACCTGTACAAGATGTTAAATCGATAGATAAATTAAAATGGTGTCCTAAACTTCTATCATGATCATCCCATAAATCAATCTTACTACCTTCAACTTCTTGATGATCGTAAGAAACCATAAATGGCTTGTTCCAAGTATGTTTAGGATCTAAATGCTTATCGTTTACTTCTTTTAGCGTAGCTTCTCTTAAAATATCATTACGACCAGCTAATGTGCTTTGTACCTGAACACAAGCAAATTTATGCCATCCTGAAGCTTTTTCTATAGAAACATTGTACTGAACATTGTTTCCGTTTTGGTAGAATGGGTAAGCATTTACCCCAACTTGCATTTCTGATTTTAAGTTTTGAGTTCTACCATATCCTAGTGCTAAACCAATAGATCCTTTAGCTTGTCCTGGCTGAATGATTACTGGAATCTTATTAATTGTTACTCCGTTAACCGTTACGTTAGCGTAGTTTCCATCAATAGCACCGTTATCTTTTACTGGATTTTCAAAACCTAACTCTTTAGCATCTGCCATAGATACTGTTAAGTAGTTATCCCAAGAAGCTCGTGTAATAGGATCTGGTAATTCTTGTAACCAAGGGTTATTAGCTTGTTTACCATCTCCTAATGCTGTTGATGAATATAAGTTTAATTCAAATTTTGAAGAATTACTTGCTGATCTTACCAATTGAACTGCTGCAGCATTTACATCTGCTGTAGATTCAAAAGTAGTTTCTCCTGCAACAACTTCTGCTTTAAAGAATCCATCATGTAGTGCTTGATTCCATGAAGCTCCTCCTAATACATTAGTACTCCAAAACTCTTTTAATGTATCATAGTAATTTACAGTACTACCTGTCCATTTTAATAACACATCTTGGAACTGACGTGTATTGAATAATGGTTGAATAGTAGGCTGTATTAAACCATACATACCTTCTTTTACCATAACATCTCCCCAACTTTCTAAGTTGTGAGGTGCAGGTAACGTATATTGTGTAGCATTAGCTGTAGCATCATCTTGGATAGAAATAGCTACAGATAATTTTAAATTCTTAATTCCTTCTGCTAAATCAGCAGCGTTCGATAAACTATATAAAGGGTTTACATTATATGTAATTAAACCTTTTACTTTTCCAGCTTTAACATCTGCTACTAATTGAGCAACTTCAGCATCATTACCTTGACGCTTTAAGTTTACCGCTTGAGTATCGATTACTTCGCTACTCAATGCTTTATTAATTGCTAAAGCAATCAACTGAGCATTTTTATCATTTAATCCAGTAACAACAACTCCTTTTGAGCCTGCTTTTTTAAGATCATTTGCTAAAGTTTTAACTTCAGCATCAAACTTAGTTGCTTTAGTAGGAAGTGTGCTACCAGTTATTTCGTTATATAAATTGATTAAAGCAAAAACTTGCTCAGATGGCTTAGCAACAATTCTCTTATCAGCATTTGCTCCTGCTAAAGACATATTAGCCTCAATCTGAACATGGTAAGACATTTTACCAGTTTTTACTCTACGACCTTCAGCATACGATTTTTCGTATCCACCTTGCCAATCTCCTAAGAAATCAGCTCCAATAGATGCGATAACTTCAGCTTTACTAAAGTCGTAGCTTGGTAAAGCTCTTTTACCATACATAGCTTCAAAAGCATCAGCAGCACCACTTTCTGAAATAGCATCATATATTACATGCTTAACATTTGGGTATGCTGCAACAAAATCAGCTATCACTTTTTCAGTAGAAGGACTCGCTAGGGTACCTGTTAACAATACGACTGCTTCGTTAGCATCTTTTAACTGGTTTAACTTTGCAGCTATTTCTTTATCAGCATCTGTCCAAGAAATTTGAGCATCTCCTTTTCTTGGTTCTTTTAAGCGTAACTTATCATCATATAATGATAAAACTGATGCTTGAGTACGCGCGCTTGTTACTCCACCTGCCTCTTTATTTGGCATGATTTGAATTGGACGTCCCTCGCGTGTTTTAACTAATACGTTTGCGAAATCAAAACCATCTGCAATTGTAGTTGCGTACCAATCAGCAACACCTACAACAATATCATTTGGTTGCACTACATAAGGAATTGATTTTCTTACCGGACCTTCACAGGCAGCTAAAGATGCAGCTGCAGTGGTAAATCCAACATATTTCAAGAAATCTCTACGTGAAGTTGACGATGTTTCTAAAGTTTCTTTATCACCTAAAAACTCATCTATAGGAATCTCTTGTACAAACTCATTATTACGTAGCGTTTCAACAACAGAACTACCTTTTAGTTCTTCAACACTTTGCCAGTATTTTTTGTTTGAAGCCATTTATATACGTGTTTTTCTACTTTCTAATTGATTAATAGTGGCACTTACCACACTCTTTACCTCCTAATTGCGCAATAGTTACTTGCTCAACACCATACTTTTTCGCTAACTCTTTATGTATCTTAGCGTAGTATTCATTACCCTTTAAGTCAACTTTTGTTTCCTTATGACAATCAATACACCACCCCATTGTTAGTGGAGAATATTGATACACTTCTTCCATTTCCTCTACAGGACCATGACATTTTTGACATTTTAACCCTGCAACTGTTACGTGCTGAGAGTGGTTATAATATGCAAAGTCTGGTAAATTATGAACTCTAACCCATTTTATAGGTTTCGTATTTCCAGTATAAGCTAACTTTTCAGCATCCCATCCTGCAGCTTCATAAATCTTAGCAATCTCCTTATCTAAATCTGGTTTAGTTAAAGTGTGATCATCCATTACCACTTTAGTATCATCAGCTACTTCTGAAATATTTTTATGACAATTCATACAAACATTCACTGAAGGAATACCAGATGTTTTACTATGCTTTGCAGACGAGTGACAGTACTGACAATCAATCTTATTATCTCCTGCGTGGATTTTATGTGAAAATGCTATTGGTTGAATTGGTTGATATCCTTGATCAACTCCTACCTTAAACAACGACCCAAACAAAAAGTAAGCCGCAACTAAAGCCACAAATATCACAGTTAACACATGTAAGAATGTGTTTTTCTTAATTCCTTCCCACAACTCAGCTGTTTGCCCCATTAAACCTGGAGTCTTTGGTGCTCCTTTTAATTCACTAATAGTCTTTAACAAACTACCTATAATTAAAAACGCCACTACTATAGCCGCCGCTAAAATGTACAACACCCACTTAGGAGCTTGATTCTCTTGAGACTGACCAACAACCTCTGCTCCTGCTACAGCTACAGATTCAACTTCTCCTACAGTTGTATAATAAAGAATATCATCAATATTCTTATCTGTCAACTGAGGGAATGCGGTCATGTTAGAACCATTATACTCATCAAAAATTGCATTCGCATCCTTGTCTCCTGAAGCTCTAAGCTCAGCATTATTCTTAATCCAAGATTTTAGCCAATCATTAGCTCTTCTGTCTTCCACTCCACCAAGAGCTGGTCCAACAAGTTTTTTATCTAACTTGTGACAAGAAGCACAAAGAGATTTAAATAATTTTTTTCCTTCTTTCTGACGCGCTTCGTCAATATCTTGCGAAAACGCCGAAAAACTTACTAAAAAAACTAAAAGGAAAGTTAAACTCTTTACGAGTGTCCTGGTTAATCTGCTGTGATGTTTCACACTTTTCATACTATAAAATATAAGTTTTGTATCTATTTTGGTACAATTATTTCTGTTACACTAATCTAAAAACAGCCTACAGAAAGTTGCACAAAAGTACTACTTCTGTCTAAATTGTGAAATGTTAAGAGATTGCTAATTTATAATTTATAATAATTCTAAATAATAGTCTTTAACAATCTATTAACTGACAAGTCGTTACTTTTGTAAAAAGATTAAAAAAAATGAAAAAAAGCAGTTTATTAATTACTTTTTTATTTGTCTTTACTGCAAGCATTTGCAGCTTAAATGCACAAACAAAATACACTGACAATAAAGACATCGCTTCTTTAATAGAGAAGAAGCGCGAATACAACAAACACAATGGTACCGGATATAGAATTCAGCTATATAATGGACTTGAAAGAACAGCAAAAAGTTTACGCAATAGATTTCAAATCGAATACCCTGGTGTTTATACTAAATTAACTTACAAAGCTCCAGAGTGGAAAATACAAGTTGGAAATTATAAAACTCGTTTACTTGCTGATAGAGCTTTAAATAAAATTCGCGAAAAATTCTCAGGTGCTATTGTAGTGCCTATGTAAAAAATACCGTGTCAAATAAAAAAAGAGCAATCTGTTGATTGCTCTTTTTTTTATTTTATAACTCAATGTTTTAACTTTTAATAAGCTCTTGCATCACTTCCTTCATAAAAATTAATGAAAGCTTGGTTTACTACTCTATGACCTCCATCTGTTGGATAATCACCAGTAAAATACCAATCTCCTAAATTTTCAGGACATGCCTTGTGCAATTCACTAACAGGCTGGAAGATTACTTCAACCTCAGCTTTGATTTCTTCAGTTTTTAACATCTGTGCTATTTTTGCAGAAATTTCTTCATCAGTAAAAGGTGCATAAACTTCTTTTACATAGTTCACCACATCTTTATCTTCACTATGTTCTTGTTCCTTACATTTTTGATACACATCGTCAACAATATGATATTGATTTGTTTCTTTTAACAACTCTAAAGCAGCTTTAAACGCGATAAAATCATTAATTTTTGCCATATCAATACCATAACAATCTGGATAACGTATTTGAGGCGCTGATGAAACCACTACAATTTTCTTTGGATTTAATCGATCCAAAATCTTGATGATACTCTTCTTTAAGGTAGTCCCTCTTACAATACTATCATCTATAATCACCAAATTATCGGTTGGTTTTACTACTCCATAGGTAACATCATATACATGTGCTACTAAATCATCACGACTACTATCATCTGTAATAAACGTACGTAGCTTTGCATCTTTAATAGCTATCTTTTCAAAACGTGGTCTTTTAGAAAGAATCTCAATTACTCTATCTTTTGATAATTTTCCTTCACCTGCTAAAATAGCATCGGTCTTTTGTTGATTTAACACATCTTCCGCAGCCTCCATCATTCCGAAGAAAGAAGTCTCTGCTGTGTTTGGAATGTATGAAAACACAGAGTTTTCAATATCATTATCAATCGACTTAAGCACTTCAGGAAACACATACTTTCCTAAGTTTTTTCGCTCTTCATAAATTGACGCATCGCTTCCTCTTGAAAAATAGATACGTTCAAACGAACACGCTTTTTTAGCTCTTTGCTCTAAAATTGGCGACATCGATGTTTGTCCGTTTTTCTTAATAATTAATGCATGGCCTCTATCAATCTCTTTTATTGAATTGATATCTACATTAAACACTGTTTGGATTACTGGACGCTCAGAAGCTACCACTACAACTTCTTCATCTTCGTAAAAGAAAGCTGGACGAATAGCCGATGGATCTCTCAACACAAATGCATCTCCATGCCCTAACAATCCTGCCATTGCATAACCACCATCCCAGTTCTTAGCTGAACGTTTTAAAATACGTTGAATATCTAAATGCTCTTCAATATAAGGTGAAGCGTCTTTTTTGTTGAATCCTTCTTCTTTGGCCTTTAAGTATAAATCAGAAACTTCTGACGCTAAAAAATGACCTATCTTTTCCATTACTGTCACTGTATCAGTAGACTCTTTTGGATGTTGCCCTAACTCAATTAAATCATTTAATAATTGTTTAGAGTTAGTCATATTAAAGTTCCCCGCAACAATTAAGCTTTGGTGTTTCCAGTTACTTTGACGTAAAAAAGGGTGCACATTTTCAATAGAGTTCCCTCCAAAGGTTCCATAACGAACATGCCCTAAAAATAAATTACCAATGTATGGTACATTTTTTTCTTGCCATTCAACATCATCAACTTTATCAGGATTTTCTTCAAAAACCCCATTGATTCTTTCATTGATCTTACCAAAGATATCTTGAATCGGTTGTGATTCATTAGATCGAACTCTACTAATATATCTAGTTCCTGGCTCTACATTAAATTTAATACTTGCTAATCCAGCACCGTCTTGTCCTCTGTTGTGCTGTTTCTCCATTAACAAATACATTTTGTTTACACCATAAAACGCAGTACCGTACTTATCTTTATAATACTGTAGTGGTTTCTTTAAACGAACCATTGCAATTCCGCATTCATGTTTAATAGCGTCACTCATTTAATTTCAAGTATTTAGTTGTGTTGTGGTTTTGTGTGTTGTATAAAAAAATCCGCAGCAAAAAGCGCGGATTTATATTTTATGATAGTTCAATATCAAATTGTGTTAATTCTTTAAAAGCTTGTAAACGCGTTTGCACCTCTTCGTTTGTTAGCTCTTCCATGCGCTGTGTTCCGAATTTTTCTACACAGAACGATGCTAAATTTGATCCATATATAATGGCATTCTTCATGTTTTCAAATGAAATATCTTCGGTTTTAGCTAAATATCCACAGAAACCTCCAGCAAATGTATCTCCTGCTCCTGTAGGGTCAAACACTTCTGCTAATGGTAATGCTGGTGCAAAGAACATATTCCCTTCATTAAATAACAAAGCTCCGTGTTCTCCTTTTTTAATTACCACATATTTAGGTCCCATTTCATGAATCTTCTTTGCTGCATTTACCAATGAATATTCTCCACTTAACTGACGTGCTTCTTCATCATTAATAGTAATGACATCTATACGTTTTAATACTTCATGAAGATCATTCAACGCAATGTCCATCCAAAAATTCATAGTATCTAACACTACTAATTTTGGTCGTTCATTCATTTGATCTAAAACAGATGCTTGTGTTAACGGGTGTAAATTTCCTAACATTACAACTGGTGCGTCTTTAAGTGATTCTGGCACTACTGGTTGAAAATGCTCTAACACATTTAATTCAGTAATTAAAGTATCACGCGAGTTCATATCATTATGATATTTTCCACTCCAGAAAAATGTTTTTCCTTCTTTTACGATTTCAATCCCGTCTGTATCGATTCCCTTTTCGTTCATCATATCTAAATATGATTGTGGAAAATCTCCACCTACAACCGAAACTATTCCTGTTTGCACCCCAAATTGCGAAGCTGCTAATCCAACAAAAGTTCCTGATCCTCCTAAAATCTTATCTGTTTTTCCAAAAGGTGTTTCAATAGCGTCAAATGCTACGGTTCCTACTGCTAATAATTTACTCATAACTCTACTTAATCTTCCTTTATAGGAAGAACTATTTTATTTCATTCAACCTTAACGATGCTATAGACTTAAAGTTTTATTAATTCTATCTATTAAGACTCAAACTTATCATGTTAACTGTCTTTTTTATCGTAATTTTGCCTTTTTAAACAAAAAAGGTCTTTTTTGACTTTGCAAAAATAGTTTTAAAAAATGACTATCAAAGAAATACAAGAAGAAATTATTGATGAGTTTTCAATGTTTGAAGACTGGATGGAGCGTTACGAATACATCATTGAACTAGGAAAATCATTACCTTTAATAGACGAGGCGTATAAATTAGATGAAAATTTAATAAAAGGGTGTCAATCAAAGGTATGGTTACACTCTGAATTAAATGATGGTGTTATAAACTTTACTGCTGATAGTGATGCCATTTTAACTAAAGGAATTGTGGCGCTATTATTGAGAGTATTTTCTAACCAAACACCGAAAGCTATTTTAGATGCCGATACTGAATTTATAGACGAAATAGGATTAAAAGAACACTTAAGCCCTACACGTGCTAACGGATTAGTATCAATGGTAAAACAAATAAAAATGTATGCGATTGCACAGCAATCAAAATTAGCTAATTAAGAAGTTATGAGCATGACTGAAGATCAATTAGAAGAATTAGGAGATAAAATCGTTCGTGTATTAAAAACTATATACGACCCAGAAATCCCAGTTGATATTTACGAACTAGGGTTGATTTATGATGTATTTATTTCAGAAGAAAACGATGCCAAAATATTAATGACGTTGACTTCTCCTAACTGTCCTGTTGCGGAGACTTTACCTGTTGAAGTTGAAGAAAAGGTAAAGACGTTAAAAGAAATTAACAATTGTGAGGTTGAAATTACTTTTGACCCTACTTGGACACAAGACATGATGAGTGAAGAAGCTAAATTAGAGTTAGGAATGTTATAGTTTACCTTTTAAATTAAAGTTTTTAACCTTTTTCAACTAAATCATGGCAGAAGAAATTATTAACAGAATAGCAAATAGCAACCTTATTACGATAGATCTTGAAGATTTTTATCCAAAAGGCAACCGCATAGTATTCGATATTAAAGACTGGTTATTTGAAGGATTGATTCTTCGTGAAAAAGATTTTAGAGAGTCTGTAAAAAATCACGATTGGTCTCAATACCAAGATAACTATGTAGCTTTAACTTGTTCTTCTGACGCCATCATCCCTTCTTGGGCATACTTGTTATTAACTGTAGAATTATCTGCTTTTGCTAAAAAAATAGTAGTTGGAGATTTAACTTTGCTTGAAACAGTTATTTATCAAGATATTATAAATCTGATTAATACATCCGATTATAAAGATAAACCTGTAATTATTAAAGGTTGTGCTAATAAGCAAATACCATCATCTGCGTATACCTTATTAATTGAAAAAATTAAACCTGTAGCAAAAACCATTATGTTTGGTGAGGCTTGCTCGACAGTCCCCCTTTATAAAAGAAAAAAGTAATTCGATTTATAAAACTCTTTAACTTAATGAAAAAGCTATTACTAACGCTGTTTGTATGTTGTTCTTTCACTATAGTTTCCCAAGAAACTCAAAAGGATAGCATCCCTACATTAAAATTAGCATCTAATCCTATAAAAATAGACATCGCTTCTATTGTGCTTAACGATAGCATATCTGCCAAACCTTTAAAAAAGAAAGATGTCCCAAAAAAATGGACTGTTATAGGTAAGTATACTTTTCTTTTTAATCAATCATCATTTTCTAATTGGGCTGCTGGTGGAAATAACACAGTTGCAGGTAACATGAGTCTTGGCTATGACTTCAACTACAAAAAAAATAAATGGAACTGGGATAACAAAATAATCACTGCCTATGGTTTAAGTTATGTAGACGGACAAGGAGTAAGAAAAACCGATGACCAATTTGAATACAACTCGTTGCTTGGGTTAAAAACCTCAAAATTATGGTTTTTCTCTTTTTTTAGTAATTTTAAAACACAATACTCTAGAGGATATGACTATAAGCAAACCCCTGTAGTTTCTGTGTCAGATTTCTTTTCTCCTGCTTATTGGAGTTTCGGTCCTGGTATGTTATGGAAAAAAAATGACGATGCAAGGATAAACATTGCACCAGCTACAGCTCGTTATACGTTTGTTTCTGATGAGTTTTCAGGAAAATATGGTGTTGCAGAAAACAGAAACACAAAGTTTGGATTGGGGTTTAACCTTTCAGCATATTTTAAACGAGAAATTATGGAAGATGTAACTATGGAAAGTATTGTAGCACTCTATTCAGACTATTTAAGTAATCCTCAAAATATTGATATTGATTATCAACTAAACTTCTTTGTTAAAATTAATAAAAACTTGTCTACAAACCTTGGTTTACACGCCTTGGTTGATGATGATTCCTCTAAAAATGTACAGCTTAAAGAGGTATTTGGACTAGGCTTAAATTATATTTTCCATAAAACGTGACTTTCACCTTAGCATTTTGTCTAAAACCTATATAAGGCGTATTTTCGCGCCCTTAAAAAAATAAATTAAAAATTACTACAATGAAAAAATTACTAGCAATCATTTTGTTTTTAGGTGCTTTAACATTAAGCGCACAAGATGATAAGAAAGAAGAGCCAAAAGATGGGTGGAAACGAAGCGGTAATATCACATTCTTATTCAATCAATCAGCTTTTAATAACTGGTTGGCAGGTGGAACCAATAACATTTCTGGTACCGTTGGGCTTAACTATAATTTTAATTATACAAAAGGTGATTGGGCCTGGGACAACAAATTAATTGCTTCTTACGGTTTAACAAAGTTAAAAGGAGAAGAGATACAGAAAACTGATGATCGTTTGGAGTTCAATTCTTTGGTTGGAAAAAAAGCAAGCGGATACTGGTATTATTCTGCTTTTTTAAATTTTAAAACGCAAATATCATCAACTTATGCAGACGGAACGCAAACCTCTCACTTTTTCTCTCCAGCATATTTTCAATTTGGACCTGGTATGCTATGGAAAAAACACGATAACTTAAAAGTAAATATTGCTCCTGCAACCTCTAAAGTAATTCTTGTACATGGACATTTAACAGAAACTGGAGAAGCTTTTGGTGTAGCTCAAGGAGAAACCTCTCGTTATGAATTAGGAGCTGCTGTAAATGCATATTATAAGTTGGATGTAATGAAAAATGTATCTGTAGAAAATATTTTAAATTTATACAGCAACTATTTAGAAGATTTTCAAAATGTTGACATCGATTATACCATTAACGTAGTTATGAAGGTTAATAAATACTTATCAGCAAATCTTTCTATGCAAACAATTTATGACGACAATGCTTATGAAGGTTTTCAAACAAGAGAAGTATTTGGCCTAGGTATAAACTACGGCTTTTAAAAAACACAACATACTTAACCAAAACCTCAAGAATAATGCTCTTGAGGTTTTCTTTTTTATGTATTTTAGCTTAAAAATTTAACAAATGTCTTTATTAATAGTTTACGCAACCCTTTCTATATTCTTCTCTTTTTTATGCTCCATATTAGAAGCTGTTTTATTAAGTGTAACCCCCACGTTTATAAATGTTAAAAAGAAAGAAGAAAAAGCTTATGCTAATCAGCTTGAAGCCTTAAAAAAAGATGTTGACAAACCTTTAATCGCTATTTTAACAGTAAATACAATTGCACATACTGTAGGTGCAATTTTAGTGGGCGCACAAGCAAAAAAAATCTTTAGCGATGAAGGAAATGGTGTTTTCATTGTTTCTGCAATAATGACCATTTTAATTTTAGTTGCTTCTGAAATTATTCCTAAAACTATTGGAGCTACTTATTGGAAATCATTAGCTGGCTTTTCAACAAAAGCATTAAATATTCTTATTTTCTTTTGCAAATACACAGGTATTATTTGGGTATTGCAACTATTTACCAAACTATTTGGTAAAGGAGCCCATGGCGAAAGTGTTTTAAGTAGAGAAGATTTTTCTGCCATGACCGATATTGCTGAACAAGAAGGCGTTTTTCATGAAAGTGAAAGTAAAGTGATAAGAAATATGTTAAACTTTAAACAAGTACAAGCAAAACATATTATGACCCCTAGAACGGTTCTTAAAACTGCTGATGAAAACCAAACCATTGAATCTTTTTTCAATGAAAACAGGCCTTTACCTTTTTCTAGAATTCCTGTATATGCTGAAAACTCTGATAATATAACAGGGTATATTTTAAAAGATCAACTATTACTTTCTCTTGTTGACAATAAAGGAAATGAACCTTTAAAATCAATTAAAAGAGAAATCATTATCGCCAGCAAAGAGCTATCTATCCCTAATTTATTTGAAAAATTAATAGCGCAAAGAGAACATCTAGCTTTAGTTGTTGATGAATACGGATCAGTAAGTGGACTAGTTACGCAAGAAGACGTTATAGAAACCCTTTTAGGCTTTGAAATTATGGACGAGAGTGATAATGTTGCCAATCTACAAAACATGGCTAGAAAAAGCTGGGAACAACGTGCTAAACGACTAGGAATAATTGATGATACTAAAAACGAATAAGAGCTTCTAATTATATTCAAAATAAAAAGAGGTGTGAATTGATTCACACCTCTTTTTGTTTATCTTTTATGTACTAAACAACTATCTATTTGTTAGTCATTTATTATCCAAGAAACATAGTACATCGAACCAATTAAACCTGATCCTGGTGCAACCATATATTCTTTACCTGTTAAGTTAGTTCCTCCAATTTTAAATCTTGATTTTATAGCAGGAACTCTATAGTTCATTTGTGCATCTAATACAGTTCTTGAGTCTACCGTAGCATCTAAGAAACTTGATTGCCATAAGAACTCATTTTGCCATCTAAGATTTATGTTGAACCCAAAGTTATTAAATAAGTTTTGGTTTCCAAACATAACTTTTACTTGATGTTCTGGAGTGTTAAACCCTGATTTAAAAGTTGGGTCTGTACTTTGATCAAAAACTAATTTTGTATATGTATAGTTTGCTCCGAAATTAAATGTTTTAAACACTTTTGTGTTCAATCCTATTCCAATACCATATGAATCAATATCAGCAGACGTGTTTGTGTTTAACACAAACTCTGTATAATCGCCATTAGCAAAGGCAGCATCTGCCTGTGCATCTGGAGTCCCATCTACTTCTACTCCTCCGTAATTAGGTACAAAAACATTTTTAAATGCTACGAAGTTTTCATATTGATTATAATAACCGTTAATATCTAACTCTAATAAACTTTTACTATCCAAATCAATAATACTTCTATATCCAACTTCATAAGAAGTAACTTGTTCTGGTTTTATCGGATCGACATCTATCTTTACCAAATTAGATAAATTTTCAAAAGATTTTCCAAAAGCATCACTTCCTGTAATTTCATTAGTCGTACCATCCTGGTTCAATACCGTTGTTGAAAAACGATCTATGTTCTCATTTGACGTACCTAAGATGTACTTACTAGGCCCTGAACGTAATCCAAAATACTGCTCAGTGATACTTGGGTTTCTAAATCCTGTTTGATATGAAGCTCTTAATATGTGATTTTTAGTTTGACCTAAAGAATAGTTTACAGCTACCCTTGGCGAGAAATTCCCTTCAAAGTTTTTAGACTTATCATAACGAACAGATCCTGTAAGTTTTAACCTGTCATCTAAAAATTTCTTTTGAATTTGAGAGTATGCACCTACCATATCGAAAGTAATACCACTGTTTTCATCAGTAAACAAGGTTCCATTAGAGTTAATATCATACTTACGGTAAGAACCTCCTATCTGAATTTCTCCCCAACGAATAATATCTCTAAAGTTATAATTTGCATCTGCATGATAAAAAGATGTTTGATCTTTAATTGCAGCTCCTCCTTCATTAATTGGAGTATTGATTACCTCTTCTAACGCATTTTTAAATTCAACCGTTCCTGGTACAAATCTATTTCTGTTAGCATAATTTCTTGCTTGTTCATCACTACCCGTTGTAGAAAAAACGGTTGCATATTCTCCAAACCAATTTTTAGATGAATTGTACTTTTCATTTAAAGCAATCGCTGCAAATCGTAAATCGTGACTTTTTCCTGAATCGTTTCCTGTATAATACCCTCTTACGAAAAAGTTTTTACCTAAGAACTCTAATTTATACTGCTCAATAAAATATCCTTTTTGTGAGAACCTATTCGTTCCTTGATACGTATTATCTCCTCTAGAGTAACGAGTATTCAATACAATTTCTAACGCATCATTGGCCCAAGGTCTAATATGTAATGATCCATCAAATTTTAAGTTATAACCATTATAATTTGTTAAATCCTTTTCATCATATCCCGTTCTACTTACTTTTCCAATGCCTGGTATAGTGTATGAAATTTCATCTCCGTATACATTTACACCATCGTAATCAATTGCTGTATCTCTATCTCCATCAGTAATTGTTCCTCCAATACCGGTTGTATTACTAGTATCATTTGCATGCCATTCTTCTGCTGAGAAATACGTTAAATTAACTTTTCCTGCGATATAGTTATTAAACTTATAAGCCATGCGTACTCCTGCATCATAAAAAGGATTATTCCCTGCTTCCTCTTGTGACATAGTACCTGTTTTAATATAAGTACTAATACCAGCTTTATCAAATGGATTTTTACTTCTCATTAATAAAATACCGTTAAAGGCATTCGCCCCATAAAGAGCAGAAGAAGCTCCCGGAAGAATTTCAACATTCTTAACATCTAAATCTGAAAGTCCAACAAGGTTTCCTGCTGAGAAGTTTAACGCTGGAATTGAGGTTTCCACCCCATCCACTAACTGCACAAAACGAGTGTTATCAAACGTAGAGAAACCACGAGCGTTGATAGATTTAAACCCATAGTTTGCCTCACGTGACTCAATTCCTTTTAAGTTTACCAATCCATCATAAAACGAAGGAGAAGTATTTCTTTTAATATCTATTTCTCCCATTCTTTCAATAGTTACTGGTGATTCAATAACTCGTTCAGGAGATCTCGAAGCTGAAATTACAACTTCATCTAACGCAACATTTTCTTTTAAAATAACATTTATTTCTTGATCTTTTGTAGCTACTTCAATGATTTCTGTTTTGTATCCAAAAGCAGAAACTTGAATTTCAAAAGGGAAATTTTCCTTTACTGTTAACGTAAAGTTTCCATCAAAATCAGAGGTTGCTCTAGCATCACCCGAAACAACAACTGCATTTGAAAAAGGTTCTAAATATTCGTCATAAACCTTTCCATTTATTGTAGTTTGTCCATAAAAAGACACACTACATGCTATAAAAAGTATAGACAGTAGTTTTTTAAACATAGTGTTTAATTTTAATTAATTATTGGTATTAAGTTATTTGTGATTTATTTACTCGTCTAGAGCAAACATGATTGGAAATCCGTATTTTACAGAGGTATGATTACCTCCTTTTTCAGCAGGAATAAACTGTGGTAATTGAGAAACCACTCTTACTGCTTCATTATTTAATAATTCTCCGTTTTTTGGTCCTAACGTTTTAATATTTTTAACTTGCCCATTCTTATCAATAATGAAACGAACCCAAACTTCTCCTTGGATTGATTCCTGAACTGCTTGACTTGGGTACCTAAAATGTTTTTGAATATGTTTTACCATTTCAATATTAAAACAATCTAACCTGTCTTTTTCCTTAGCATTTTTACATGCAGAAAACAGCGGTATATTATCAACGGTACTAAATTTTTCTGCTTGACGTACTTCTTCTGCAGATAATTTATTTTTAAGGTTCTCTAAATTATTCTTTGCCGCTAAAGACTCCTCTGAAGGATTGTCCAACACTAAAGATTGGGTTAAAGCAGTTTCATTACTTGTGCTTTCTACCTTCGCAGTTTCTGCTAAATCAGCAACTTCTGAAACGACTCTCTTTTTTGGAGTTTCTCTCTTCTTCAAATATCTTCTATTAGCAGATACTTTTACAGAGATTTGGCGTGTTCTCTTATTGTTTTTATCTTTAGGAGCAATACTACATTTAGTAATGCTATTTAAGTCTAAAGAGCTTTCTGGAGTCTCACATACTTCACGTTGTGATAAAGCTGTAGTAACGTAAAAACAAACTAACGTTATAAAAAAAATAATTTTTCTCATACCTAAGGGGGTGGTTTAACATTATACTTATCAAACTTTTAACAGTTGATATTGAAGAGCCTAATGAACGCGCAAAGGTATTCTTTTTTTATAAAAAAACTAATTTTTTGCAAACTATTCTGTTATGGGGTTTAAGGTAAAATCCATAGGAAAACTGTACAACACATTTGTCTTTTTTCCTTGTTGCTTTCCTGGTATAAATTTGGGTAGTAGTGAAACAATTCTTTCCGCTTCTTGCTTTAAAATTTCATGAACTCCAGCTCCTTCAGTTTTAATACTGATTACTTTTCCTGAAGCATCAATAATAAAGCTTACCTTCACATTTCCTTCAATTCCTTTTTCAAGGGCTTTCTCTGGATAAGTAAACGTATTAACTATATGATTTTTCATTTCATAATTAAAACAATCTTCTTTACTAATTGAAGCACTGGCACATGATGAAAATAAAGGTATTTCATCTACCACGTCAAAAGGTACCCCATCAACCTCAATTGGTTTGGATTCGGTGTTAACAAATATCGGGTATAAGTCACTCAAATGGCAAGATTCTAACTCATTAATTACATTCAACTTTGAAATATCATGTGCTTTTAAACCATTGGCTAAACTCTCTACTCTTTCAAAATAAACACGTCTTTTTAAATACCTTCTACTAGAAACAGTAGTAGCTACAATGATTGACGATTCTTTAGCATTGTCATTTGTTTTCTCAACAAGACATTTATCTACCGAATTTACATCGGTTAGTTCTTTATTTTTGGAGGTACATACTTCTTGTGCCATAGCTAACTGAATGCTACAGCTCAACATCAAGAATAAAAGTATTTTTCTCATCACAATCTATTTAAGATAATACAGGGTAACACAAAAAAATTGAGCATCCATTCCAAGTAATTGTAGGGTTATTACCCAATAATTAATTGAATAAGGTCAATCTAGCAGTTAGACTTTATGAATTGATTGTTCTAAAAAAAATCTTGAAGATTCTACTTGTGAAGATTTATATTTTTTCATTTATAGGGGGGATAAAATGGTTAAAAATACTAATATTAAATACTTACCTTAAAGTTATAATTCTACTATAAGGGACGTAAATATAACAAAAAAAGAGCTTAAACAACAATTTTTAAGCTCTTTTTTAAATATCCTTTAGTATTTTATAGCTACAGATTAATATTCTTGATATAAAAAATCGTTATACGGAAAACGTTGAATGTGTATTTTTTTAACTTCTTCGTATACTTTTTCTTTGAAGTCCTCTAAATTATCTTTGTTCAATGCTGAGATAAAAATACTTTCAGTTTCTATATCGTTCATCCATGTTTTTTTCCAGTCTTCTAGAGTATAGTGTGCTTTCGTTTTTTCTGTTATTAAATCGTTTTCATCAATGGTTTCATGAGTATAAGCATCAATCTTATTAAACACCATTACTGTAGGCTTATTAGCACTATCTATTTCATCTAAAATTTTATTTACTGATGCTATATGATCTTCAAAGTTTGGATGTGAAATATCTACTACATGCAATAACAAATCAGCTTCTCGAACTTCGTCTAAGGTAGATTTGAATGATTCTACTAACTGTGTTGGTAATTTTCTGATAAACCCTACAGTATCTGTCATTAAAAAAGGAATATTTTTAATCACCACTTTTCTTACCGTAGTATCTAAGGTTGCGAACAGTTTATTTTCTGCAAACACCTCACTTTTACTAATCACATTCATCAAAGTAGATTTCCCTACGTTGGTATACCCTACTAATGCAACACGCACCATCTTTCCGCGGTTTTTACGTTGCACTGCCATTTGCTTGTCTATTGTTTCTAACTTCTTTTTAAGTAAAGAAATTTTATCTCGAATAATACGACGGTCAGTTTCTATTTCTGTTTCTCCAGGACCACGCATACCAATTCCTCCTTTTTGTTTATCAAGGTGTGTCCACATTCTTGTTAATCGAGGTAGTAAATATTGATATTGTGCCAGTTCTACCTGGGCTTTTGCTGAACTAGTTTGGGCTCTACTAGCAAAAATATCCAAGATTAAATTAGTTCTATCTAGAATTTTACAATCTAAAAAACGTTCAATATTTCTTAACTGAGCTGGCGACAATTCATCATCAAAAATTGCTGTCCCTATATCGTTAGCGTCTATATAAGCTTTTACATCTTCTAACTTACCTGTTCCCAAAAAGGTTTTGGGGTTAGGTTTATCTAGTTTTTGTACAAAACGTTTTACAGCAACACCTCCAGCTGTTAGTGTTAAAAACTCTAACTCATCTAGATACTCTTCTGACTGTTTTTCGTCTTGATATTGGGTTATAATACCTATTAAAACCGCTTTTTCAGATATGGCTTCACGTGTTTCTATCATACGCTGCAAAAGTACGAATTTATCAACGTAAGTTACGCTACTTTCTTACAGTATAAATTTGAAAAGAAATTGTTATAACAACTCTTTTACTAGACCTCTTAATTGTGGCAACACTACTTTCTCAAACCAAGGGTTTTTAGTTAACCAAAATCGATTCCTTGGAGATGGATGTGGTAGCACAAGATAGTTTGGCAAATACTCTTCAAAAGCTTTTACAGTTTCGGTAAGTGTGCTTTTTGTTTTGTCTTTTAAGTAGTAATTCTGTGCATACATTCCTATTAAAATAATCAATTGCACATTAGACATTTCTTTTAATAAAGGCTGGTGCCATTGTGGTGCACATTCTTTTCTTGGTGGTAAATCTCCTGATTTTCCTTTTCCAGGATAACAGAAACCCATCGGAATAATTCCGAAATTATTAGTATCGTAAAATTGTTCATCAGTAACCTCTAGCCATTTTCTAAGCTGCTTTCCGCTAGCATCATCCCAAGGAATTCCTGATTGATGTACTTTGGTTCCTGGTGCTTGTCCTACAATAATAATTTTTGATTTTTTATTAGCAAAAACCACAGGATTCGGTTCTATGTGCTTTTCACAAATTTTACATTCCTTTATTTTTCTCAAAAGATTCTCCACACTGTAAAGTTAGTATTTATGTATAAAAAAACACTCGATTACATTGTAAAACGAGTGTTTTTAAGCTTTAACTATTTAAACCTTAATTCTTAATTGCATGGCTAGCACCATTACCTAAATCTGATAAAAATACTATAAAAGCTTTCATTAATTCTTTTCCCTTTTTGGTTAGTAGTTGTCTTTTCATTTTTTTTAGATGTTTTATTAATTTCCCTACGGTAAAACTAATACTCATCTATCTGACAGCTAATAGGGTTTTTACCCTTTTCAATCTATTAAACCACTATTTTTCAATCAGTGAAAAAAGAGTAATTTACACCAAAAAACTATATGAAAACCACTTAATAGCTAGCCCAAAAGTTTTTTAACATCAAAGAAAACCTAACTATGTTTATTCCTAGCTTGGTAAGTAAAATGGTGATTTTTATAAAACTTTTATAAAGTCATCAAAAGCAACATAATATGGCTGGTCTTTAAAAACAGGTAGTTCTATACTTTCTGCATTAGCAATACCTATACCTGCATACCAAACCTTTGCATTTTGTTTTTGAGCATGCTCTTTAAATGTCTCCATCCACAACACATCGTACTCTTGTGGTGATTGAATGTTATTCGTAGTTTTAACCAGCACAAAAATGGTAGGCTCTCCTTTTTTGTACAATACAAACTGTGGATGCTTTTTTAATTCACTATTCACTGCAATAAACTCGTACCCCATTTCTTGCAGCTTTTTACCCACAATGTTCATTCCTAAATTATGAAGTTCTTGCTCGGTAAGCTCTTGCATTATTATTTCTTCTTATTGCGTTTGTTATAATTCTTATCGCCTCTTGTTTTTGGCTTTTTATATTTCTTAGCAATTTCTCTTCGGTAAGAACCTCCCTGATTCGTTTTTTTATTCTTTTCTTTCTTCTCGTGAAAAGCTGGCCCAGGAATATACTCTTGAGAAGTTCTGTTCTTATTACTTTCTTGTTCTTCTTTCGGACGCTCTTCTTCAGTTAACTCTTTAGAGATTTCTACCTGCTCTGGAATTTCTAACTTCGGAATTGTGTAATCCATCAACTCTTCTATTCGTTGTTTTGCTTCCTGTTCTTTTTCTGTAGCAAATAAAATAGTTTTCCCTTCATGCTCTGCACGTCCTGTACGACCTATTCTGTGCATATAGTTTTCTGGAAAATGTGGTGTATTGAAATTGATTACATGTGTAATTTCTTCTAAATCTAATCCACGAGCAATTACATCTGTCGCAATTAAAATTCGCTTTTCTCCTTTATTGAATTGTTCTATGGAACGTAAACGATAGTTCTGTGTTTTATTTGAGTGAATAACACAAGCTTGCGACGGATATTCTTCAGCAACACAATCAAATAACCTATCTGCATTTCGCTTATTAGGCGCAAATACTAACACTTTACTAAACTCTGATTTATCAAATAACAAATAATTCAACAAGTTAACTTTAGTGTAAAAATTAGGAACGTCATAGCTTGTTTGCTGAATATTGTCTAGCGGTGTTCCACTAACTGCAATCGCTATTTTATGTGGAGCAATAAAAAAATCATCAATTAAAGCTTCCACATCCTCTGTCATGGTTGCTGAGAACATGATATTTTGACGTCTTTGAGGTAACAAATCAAAAATATTTAACAACTGAAAACGAAAGCCTAAATCAAGCATCACATCTACTTCATCAATCACCAATTTCTGAATAGACTTTAATTTCAATACGTTGCTTAAAGCTAAATCATATAAACGTCCTGGAGTAGCAACAATAATATCAGCACCTTGTATTACTGCTTCTTTATGTCGATTTAAGTTGACGCCTCCATACACCCCAATAGTACGTAAGGTCATGTATTTTGCTAACTTTTCAATCTCTTCTACCACCTGCACCACTAATTCTCGTGTAGGCACCAATATCATCACCCTTGGGTGTTGTTGTTTTGAAAACTTTAAATCACGTAATATCGGTAATAAATATCCAAAGGTTTTCCCTGTACCTGTTTGTGCAATACCAACCACATCTTTTCCTGAGCGAATAACAGGAAATGCTTCTTCTTGAATAGGTGTTGGATTTATAAAACCTAATTCTTCAATTGAATTTCTTAGTGGATTTGATAAGTCTAAATCTTGAAAAGTAGTCATTAACAATAATTTGCTGCAAAGGTACAACCAATATTTTTTGTTTAATTAAATACGGTTATTATTTTTGAATGTACCATGCCTTTATAAAAGGTTTCACAGCAAATTATATCCTTCCCCTTACTCTTTTATAATTTTAAACACCTTTATCCCTTTTTGTGTGTATACACGAGCAAAGTAAACACCTTTTATAAAGCTTTCTAAATCAATTTCCTTTTCTGAACTTTTCACAATCTTTTGTCCGGACAGATTGTATAGTTCAAAACTATCTATTTCAATAGTAGAATATACTTTTCCTTGAGTTGGATTAGGATATAGAATAAATTCATCACTTTCATCATCACCTCCCATGCTCAGAGATTTATCAACCGTTATAACAAATTCATGGAAACTATAGTTGTTATAATTGTCAAAAACTTCAATAGTAATGGTATGGTCTCCTGCTGTCAATATTTGTCCTGGTGAAGGATATTGTTCCACACTTAATATACTGGCACAATTATCTGTAACTGTAATTTGATTTCTAAAATCTTCCAATATATATCCATTATTCTCTGTATTGTTAACTCCTACAACCATATCATTTGGTAAAGTAGTTACATCAAACACAGGATATAAAGTATCTACCACTCTTATCATTGTAGTACATGTAGCTACCAAATCATTATTATCAATAACAGTTAATGTGACAGCAATTGGATTTCCTATATCTGAACAGTTAAAAGAATTTCTATCAATACTCAAAGACTTTATTCCTGATAAATCAGTTGATCCATTATCAATATCACTTGCTTCAATCACATAACTTCCTGTTTCATCTAGAGCAAAAATAGCTTCTGAAATACAGTTTACCGTAGGCGCAGTGGTATCTACCACATTTACTATTCGAGTTACTTGTGCTGCTGCATTTCCTGAAGCATCTGTAGCATTGTAATAAATTGTGTAGGTTCCTACAGCATCTACAAATTCAGAAGTATTGATAACAACATCCGATCCATCATCTGTCGTAGCTCCTAATTCTGAATAACCTACTCCCAACTCTATCGTTTGTGGGTTGGCTCCTATTAAACTAATAACTGGTGCAGTTGTATCTATCACATTTACTGTTCGAGTTACTTGTGTTGCTGTATTTCCTGAAGCATCCGTAGCATTGTAATAAATTGTGTAGGTTCCTACAGCATCTACAAATTCGGAAGTATTAATAATAACATCCGATCCATCATCTGTCGTAGCTCCTAATTCTGAATAACCTACTCCTAATTCTATCGTTTGTGGGTTGGCTCCTATTAAACTAATAACTGGTGCAGTTGTATCTATCACATTTACTGTTCGAGTTACTTGTGTTGCTGTATTTCCTGAAGCATCCGTAGCATTGTAATAAATTGTGTAGGTTCCTACAGCATCTACAAATTCGGAAGTATTGATAATAACATCCGATCCATCATCTGTCGTAGCTCCTAATTCTGAATAACCTACTCCTAGTTCTATCGTTTGTGGGTTTGCTCCGTTTAATGTAATTACTGGTGCTGTGGTATCTATCACATACACTGTTCGGGTTACTTGGTCTGCTTTATTTCCATAAGCATCCGTAGCATCGTAGTAAATGGTGTAAGTTCCAACTACATCTCTAAATTCGGAAGTATTGATTACAACATCTGATCCATCATCTGTCGTGGCTCCTAATTCTGAATAGCCTGCTCCTAGTTCTATCGTCTGAGGGCTTGTTCCGTTTAATGTAATTACTGGTGCTGTGGTATCTACCACATACACAGTTCGGGTTACTTGGTCTGCTGTATTTCCTAAAGCATCTGTAGCATCATAATAAATAGTATAGGTTCCTACGGCATCTACAAATTCGGATGCATTGATAACAACATCTGATCCATCATCTGTCGTAGCTCCTAACTCTGAATAGCCTGCTCCTAGTTCTATTGTTTGTGGGTTTGCTCCTACTAATGTGATTACTGGTGCTGTGGTATCTATCACATTTACTATTCGAATTACTTGGTCTGCTGTATTTCCTGAAACATCCGTAGCATCGTAATAAATAGTATAGGATCCTATTTCATCTCTAAACTCAGAAGTATTGATAATAATATCCGATCCATCATCTGTAGTCGCTCCTAATTCTGAATAGCCAGATCCTAGTGCTATCGTTTGTGGATTTGCTCCATTTAGGGTAATTACTGGTACAGTGGTATCTACCACTTTCACTGTTCGAGTTACTTGTGCTGCTGTATTTCCTGAAGCATCCGTAGCATTGTAATAAATGGTGTAAGTTCCAACTGCATCTCTAAACTCAGAAGTATTGATAACAACATCCGATCCGTCATCTGTCGTAGCTCCTAATTCTAAATAGCCTGCTCCTAACTCTATCGTTTGAGGATTCGCTCCGTTTAGTGTAATTACTGGCGCAGTGGTATCTACCACTTTCACTGTTCGGGTAACTTGCTCTGCTGTATTCCAAGAAGCATCCGTAGCATTGTAATAAATGGTGTAAGTTCCAACTGCATCTCTAAACTCAGAAGTATTGATAACAACATCCGATCCGTCATCTGTAGTCGCTCCCAATTCAGAATAACCTGATCCTAACTCTATTGTTTGTGGGTTCCCTCCATTAAGCGCAATCACTGGCGCTGTGGTATCTACTACTTGAACGATTCGGGCGACTTGGTCTGCAGAATTCCCTGAAGCATCCGTAGCATCATAAAAAATTACATAGGCTCCTACGGCATCTCTAAAATTAGAAGAATTGATAATAACATCCGATCCATCATCTATGGTTGCCCCCAATTCTAAATAGCCTGTTCCTAATTCTATCGTTTGTATGAATGTTCCGTTTAGTGTAATTACTGGCGCAGTGGTATCTACCACTTTCACTGTTCGGGTGACTTGGTTTGCTTTATTTCCATAAGCATCCGTAGCATCGTAATAAATTGTATAACTTCCTATTGCATCTCTAAACTCAGAAGTATTGATAACAACATCCGAACCGTCATTTGTGGTTGCCCCCAATTCTGAATAGCCAGCTCCTAATTCTATCGTTTGTGGATTTGCTCCTACTAATGTGATTACTGGTGCGGTATCTACTACATTTACTGTTCGGGTTACTTGTGCTGCTGTATTTCCAGAAGCATCCGTAGCATCGTAATAAATAGTATAAGTTCCAACCGCATCTCTAAATTCAGAAGTATTGATTACGACATCTGATTCATCATCTGTAGTCGCTCCTAATTCTGAATAGCCTGCACCTAACTCTATCGTTTGTGGATTCGCTCCGTTTAATGTAATAACAGGTGCTGTTGTATCTATCACATTCACTGTTCGGGTAACTTGGTCTGCTGCATTCCAAGATGCATCCATAGCATCGTAATAAATGGTATAGGTTCCTACTGCATCTCTAAAGTTAGAAGTGTTGATAATAACATCCGATCCATCATCTGTCGTAGCTCCTAATTCTGAATAGCCTGCTCCTAATTCTATTGTTTGTGGATTCGCTCCTTTTAGTGTAATAACTGGAGCTTTACAGTCATCTCCAAAATTAGTATGTGCATCAATACTGGACCAACTTATAGCACTATAAAAAGGGTTATCAACTTCAATACAGCGTAGCAAGGGATTTGATGTTGATTGAAAAGCTGTAATTTTTGTATTGTTGTTATTTTTAACATTAAAATATTCCAACAAACTATTACCAAAAACCCTTAATTGAAGAAGGTTAGGAAGCCCGCTAACATCTAACTCTTTTAACTCACTATAGCTAATTTCTAAAACAAGTAGACTCTTTGTTAACTGTGATGGTAATAACTCAGTAAGTGGGTTGCTACCAATAGATAATCTCGTTAATTTTGTATTGAGTGATACATCTATTTTTGAAATATTATTTAACTCGCAATATATTTCACCTAACTCTAGATTTCTAGAAACATCAAGTTCAGTTAAGTTATTACCTATTAAAAACAATCTACCTAAGTTAGTAAAGCCTTTTATACCTGTTAAGTCAAATATATCTTTTCCATTCAAATTTAATTGATAAACAGTATTGATATTTTTCTTTAACACATAATTATCTAGCCCATCATCATAACCTAAATCTATCAATGCTTGCTCAAAGTTATCATCTGGAACATAGACAGAATCGTAACGGCAAGAATCACTAAATGAAGTGTGTGCATCTATAGTTGTCCAGTTTGTAGTACTATAGCTAGGATTATCCACTTGAATGCAATACAATTCTGGAGTATTTATGGTCTCGAAAGTTAGGATTTTAGTTTCATCAATGTCTTTTAAGGTTAGTTCTCCTAAATAAGGGTTATCTCTTAGCCTTATATGTTTTAAATTAGTCATACCCGATAAATCTATTGCTGCCAGATGATTATCATTAAGGTTTAAGCTGAAAATACTCGTTGGCAAACTTGATGGTAATAACTCCGTTAATCCATTTCCTTCTGCTGCAAAATATATTAGCTTGGTATTGGCACTAATATCAAGTTTTGTAATATTATTACTACCACATAATAAATCTGTAAGCTCTGTATTACTTGAAACATCTAGCTCTGATAGATTATTTACTCTACAATCTAAATCCTTTAAAGCTGTGAATCGCTCAATTCCGGTAAGGTCACTAATATTCTTATTGTAAAGATTTAAAATAGTTACAGAATCGATGTTTGCTGTTAAAACATAATTATCTAATACATCATCATACCCTAAATCAATTAGCGTCTGTTCGAAATTATCATCAGGAACATAGGCATAGTCATTAAAACAATTTTGACTAAAATTAGTATGAGCATCTTTATTTGTCCAATTGGTTTCACTATACGATACATCATCCACATCTATACAATACAACAAAGGTGTATTAGTAGCTTGGAAAACTCTTAGTCCACTATTATTCCCGTTTTTTATTGAAAATTTTTCAAGGAACGGATTGTCCTTCATTATAGTCAAAACTAAATTCGGATAGCCGCTCAAATCAATTTCTGTAAGGTTGTTTTCAGCAACATTAAATTCAGAAAGATTTACTGCTGAACTTGGTATTATAAGTTCTTCTAATCCGTTACCCTCAAGGGCTAAGCGAGCTAGTTTGGTATTTGTTGATAAATCAACAGATGATAACTTATTGTATCCTGCATATACAGTCATTAACTCTGTATTACTATAAAGATCTAGTTCCGATAGGTCATTTCCTCTAACCACTAAAATCGTTAATGCTGTAAAACCCTCTATACCAGTTAAGTCCGAGATGCTTTTTTCTTCTATTTCTAATGAAGTTACTGCACTTATGTTTGACTTTAAAACATAATCGTCCAATGCATTATCGTAGCCTAAATCAATTAATGCTTGTTCAAAATTATCATCTGGAACGTATACATATTCCTCACAAAAAGTATTGAACGTTGTATGTACATCTTTATTGATCCAATAAGTATCACTGAAATTAGGATCATCTACCATAATGCAATCCAGTAAAGGGTTAGTTCGAATATCGAAATTACCTGCATTGGTTATACTGGTATTATTACCGTTCCTTACATTTAAATACTCTAAATTTGGACAATTAGTTAACCATAAGGCTCCCAAATTTATCAAATTACTTAAATCTAATGACGACATTTTATTACCCGCCAAATTAATATACTTTAAAGAGGTTGGTAAGACATTAGGAATAACCCTTGTTAGATTGTTGTTTTCGGCTATTAAACTTTCCAGATTATTATTATTTGTTAAATCTAGTCTTGAAATTAAGTTAGCTCCACAGTGCAGTGTAATTAACTCTACATTGTTAGAAATATCTAATTCTGTAAGTTTATTACTTCTAACATTAAGTGACTCTAAAGCTGTAAAGTCTTCTATACCTGTTAAATCTTGAATGTTTTTATTTTTAACATTTAAAGTTGTCACCGATGAAATATCTGAGGTTAGTACAACACCGTTAACAACACCATCAGAATCGATGCTCAGATCAATTAAAGCTTGTTCAAAAGCTGAATCTGGTATGGAAGTAGTTTGCGCTGATACTACTAATGAAAAAAACAAAGTAATTAATGAGAGTAATTTTTTTGCCATATACGAGTGGATTAGAACTATTTTATCGAGCGCAAAAAAATGAAAATAGCACTAAACCTTAAAGAAAACTAAGGTAGCAAATGGGTATCAAACACTCAAAATCACTGACATAAATAAAAATCTCTACTCTTTAGGTATGTAGTTTTCTATATAATTTATAATATCCTCATCAGAGTTAATTTCTAATTTTTTTCTGATTCGATATCGTGTTGATTTTACTGATGCTAAACTTATACTTTGCAAATCTTTAATTTCATTGGTAGATAACCCCAACTTCATTAAGTATAGTAACTTCTTTTCTTTTTCATTAAGAAATGAAAAATGTGTATTCAATTTTATTTTAAAACTAGGACTTACCTTATCTAGATACTCTGCTAAACTTAATGAGGTATTATAGTCTATATTTTTAGATTTTAAAGATGCTAAAAGAGATTTAATCGCTTTGGTTTTATCTTCTCCTGACTCAATACTTAAAATACTCTTTAATTCTTTTATAAAAAGCTCTTGATATTCTTGTTTAATTTGATTGTTTAAGTGCTCATTTTTAAGCTCAGCTTCTTTTAGTTGTAAAACCTGTTCAGCTGTTTTTCTCTGTAACTGTTCATTCTCTAATTTTCTTGTCGAAAGTGCCAATCGATTTTTAGTATTTTTTCTAATCAACAGAAAAATGGTTATTGCAGATGCTACAGATAACATTAATAATCCAAAGTACCATTGCTTTTTAGCCTTTTCGTTTTGAAGTTTCAATTCTGTTTGTAGCTTTTCTTTTTCAAATTGATAATTTAGCTCTAAAGCTGTGATTCGTTTTGCCTTTTCCGTATCATTTAGACTATCATTATACGCTTTATACAATGTATAATCCTTTAATGCATGTTCAAAATTACCAGTGGTCTTATAAACAGAACTACGACTGTAATACTGTTTACGTAAAAGTTCTTTATGCTTTATTCTTTTGGAAATAGTAATAGCACTGTCCAGTCTTAGGATAGATTCTTTATAATTTTTAATTCCATTATAAGAAGCTGCAAGGTTCAGGTAGGCTGTACTTAATTCATTTAATAAACCTAATTCCTTAAAAATCTTTATATTTTCCTGAAAAGTTTTAATTGCTTTGTCATATTGTTTCGACGAATAATATAATAGCGCTAAATTACCATTGACTTTAGCAATACCTTGTTTAGAGGTAAATAGTTCTTTCGCTTTACTATACTTAATGAATGCTGAATCATATTGTTTTTCATAAAAATAGGTAACACCCAACATATTATAAGAAGTTGCTAAATCATCATAATTGCCATGGGTACGCTCTCTTATTTCAATTGCTTCTTTAAAATATGTTTTAGCTTTATCATACTCTTTTTGTCGCCTGTAAAACATTCCTAGATTATGTAAGGTTAATCCAAGCATAGTAGAATCCTTAATATTCTTACTAATTTCAAGAGCTTTTAGATAATTAGATAATGCTTTTTCAGGAAAACTTTGTTTAGCTTCTATAATAGCCAAATAATTAATTGCTTCTGCTTTTTTACCAGTAAAGTATACATTATTATATTTGCTAGCTTCTAACACTTTTATAACCTCATTAATCAATATTCTAGCTGTATCAATATCTCGATTAAGTATATACTTAGTCAATTCTATTTTAGAATGAATGCGAATAGAATCTGAAGACGATTCTTTTATATTAGATTTTAATTCATAAAGTGTACTATCCTTAGATTGCGCAACAACCGATGACGATATAGTTAGTAATATAATTACCAGTTTATATACACAATTAGAAAGTTTCAACATAAATATATCCCTTAATGCTGCAAAAATACATTTTGATCTTAATAAAGACCTAAAAAGTATATTAATAACAATCATTGTATGGAAAAGTAAAAAACTTACTGAACACCCTGTTTTTTCACGAACCAAACACCTAAAAAAACTCATTAACAACAAGTTAACTTAAAACATAATCAATATTTTGTATATTTAAAGGAGTTAATCCTTTTTGATTATGGAAACACCTAAACGACTAGAGCAAGCGCTTATAAAACTTTACAATGCTTTTCATAACAATGAATTGAACCCAGAATGTTGCTCAGCTTGTGCTGTTGGAAATATTTTAGACAATAGAGATAGCTGGAAACATCTAACAAATGGTCACGGTTCGTTAGAGTTGAGTTATGTTGGTAGAGTACATCAAAATTTAGGCAGAAAATTTAACGGTTACTCTCCCTTAGAATTATTACAAATTGAAAAAGTTTTTCTTGAAGCTTGTGGGTTTGTGGTTCCTTTATGTCATTATAACCCAAAACCCCAAGACCCTACAAATAAAGAAACCCTATTTAATGGCTTATGTGCTGTGGTTGCTCACTTATGTAAGTTAGATAACGTAGCAAACGTTATGGATTATTCTAAAATTTTTGAATACGAAAAAGACACTCCTGTATATCAGTTTGATGTAATTTACGAGTAATTATTTTGCTAAAAACATCGTTTTACATTCAAAACACTTAAACCTTCTTTTATTGAAAAAGATGAGTTTCTGAACAAGACTTCTTCTTTTTCTTCTTACAAATGTAGATTGGCAATTTGGGCAGTTCATAAATTTCTTTTGTTTGTATACAAAGGAAGCTTATTAAGTTTAACTGAATGTTAAAAAATCTGCAAATGGTTAAAAATCAATTATAGAATGTGATTTTTTCTGTATAAAAAAACCGATACATTTCTGTATCGGTTTTATATTTAAAATCACTAAGTGATTATCCTCCAAAGTCATCAAAACGAATATTCTCATCTGGAATACCAAAGTCTTGTCCCATTTTCTCTACTGCTTTGTTCATTAGCGGTGGTCCACAGAAGTATAATTCAATATCTTCTGGTGCTTCGTGCTTACTTAAGTAATTATCGATTACACAGTTATGAACAAAACCAACAAAACCATCACCTTCATCTTCCATACTATTCTTTACTTTCCAGTTATCTTCCGGTAAAGGTTCTGATAATGCAATATGGAATTTGAAATTAGGGAATTCTTTTTCTAATGCCCAGAAGTGCTCTAAGTAGAATAATTCGCGCTTAGAACGACCTCCGTACCAATAAGAAACTTTTCTTCCTGTTTTTAAGGTTTTGAATAAGTGATATAAGTGAGAACGCATTGGTGCCATACCTGCTCCTCCACCTACATATAACATTTCTGCATCTGACTCATTGATGAAGAACTCACCATAAGGTCCAGAAATAGTTACTTTATCTCCTATTTTTCTAGAGAATACATATGAAGATGCAACTCCTGGATTTACATCCATCCATCCTCCTTTAGCTCTATCGAACGGTGGAGTAGCAATACGAACGTTTAACATGATTTCACGTCCTTCTGCTGGATAAGAAGCCATAGAGTATGCTCTCTCTACTGTTTCTGGGTTTTTCATTACTAAAGGCCATAACTTAAACTTATCCCATTCTTCTTGGAACTTGTCTGGAGTTTCGTGCTCTTCAGGGTGTGCAGTGATATCCATATCTGAGAACTTTATTTCACATGGTGGAATTTCAATTTGAATATACCCTCCTGCTTTGTAGTTCATGTCTTCTGGAATCTCAACTACGAATTCTTTAATAAAAGATGCTACGTTATAGTTACGTACAACTGTAGCTTCCCATTTCTTAATACCAAAAATTTCTTCTGGAATTGAAATATCCATGTCTTGTTTTACTTTAACCTGACATGCTAAACGAGCTCCATGTTGTAATTCTTTACGAGTAAAGTGTGGTGTTTCTGTTGGTAAAGCTTCTCCTCCACCTGAAAGTACGTGACACTCACATTGAATACAAGATCCACCTCCACCACAAGCTGATGGTAAAAAGATTTTCTCGTTTCCTAAGGTAGATAACAATGTACCTCCTGAAGCTACTTCTATTGTCTTATCACCATTGATTGTAATCTTTACAGGTCCAGATGGTGCTAATTTTTGCTTTACAAATAATAATAAGGCTACTAATACTAAAAGTACCGCTAAAAACGCTAATACTGTAATAGCAACTGTTCCTCCTGTGCTTACTTCTAAAAATACCATTATTCTGTAATTTCTTTAGTGTTATTAGCCAATTCTTCAGCTTCCTTTTTTACCTCTTCTTTCTTCTCTTCTACCTTAACCTTCACTTCAGCTTTAGGAGCTTCTTTTTCTTTACTTGCATCATCACCTCCTGTTAACATACCTCCAAAACTCATAAATCCGATAGCCATTAAACCAGTAGTAATGAATGTAATTCCTAATCCTCTTAATGCTGGTGGTACAGAAGAGTATCTGATTTTTTCACGAATAGCTGCAATAGCTAAAATTGCTAAAAACCATCCAATTCCTGAACCAATACCATATACGAATGATAATCCTAAAGTTGGAATTTCACGAGATTGCATAAATAAAGATCCTCCTAAAATTGCACAGTTTACAGCAATTAACGGTAAGAAAATACCTAAAGAGTTGTATAATGCTGGTGCGAATTTTTCTACGATAATTTCTACCAATTGTACCATGGTTGCAATTGTTGCAATAAACATGATAAATGACAAGAAACTTAAATCGTAGTCTGCATATTCAGCTCCTAACCATTTTAAAGCTCCAGGTTGTAATAAGTATTGATCTAACAACCAGTTTACAGGTACAGTTACAGCTAATACAAAGATTACTGCCGCCCCTAAACCTACGGCTGTTGATACTTTTTTAGATACAGCTAGGTATGAACACATTCCTAAGAAGGTAGCAAATACCATGTTGTCTATAAATATCGACTTGAAAAATAATTCTATATGTTCCATTCTTCTATTTTTTTAATGAACACTAACTAGGTTAGTCTTCAATTAATGCTTTATTTTTTGAACGCTGTACCCAAATAATAATACCTACAACGATTAACGCCATTGGAGACAATAACATGAATCCATTATTTTCATATCCTAAAGCATACAATCCTGTTTTTTCAATAGAGTCACCTAATACTTTAAAACCTAATAAAGTACCAGAACCTAATAATTCTCTAAAGAATCCTACAAGTACTAATATTAAACCGTAACCTGCAGCGTTACCAATACCATCTAAAAAAGACCTCCATGGTCCGTTACCTAAAGCAAATGCTTCAAAACGTCCCATAATGATACAGTTGGTAATGATTAACCCTACAAATACCGATAAAGTTTTACTTAACTCATATGCAAATGCTTTTAGTACTTGATCTACAATAATTACTAATGCAGCTACAACAACTAACTGTACTATAATTCTAATTTTAGAAGGAATGATATTTCTCATTAATGAGATTACCACGTTACCTACTCCTAATACAAATAATACAGAAATAGACATTACTATTGCCGCCTTTAATTCAGCTGTAATAGCTAATGCAGAACAAATACCTAATACCTGAATAGTAATTGGGTTATTATCTGCTAACGGATCTTTAATTAATGCTGCGTCTTTTTTTGATAAAAGTCCCATAGTTATTTTAATGTTTTAAAGTAAGGTACATACAGTGCTAACTCTGATTTAATCATAGCAGTTACCCCATCACCTGTAATGGTTGCTCCTGCAATAGCATCTACCTCATTATCATTTTTATCTTGATTTTTTGGATCTCCATTTCCTTTAGCAACTGTAATTCCTTTAAAAGAACCATTGCTCATTAAATCTTCTCCTGCAAAATCATCCATAAAGAAACGTTGCTTAATGTTAGCTCCCAAACCTGGAGTTTCTCCCTTATGATCAAAGAATACTCCTTGAACTACCATGTTTTTATCCATAGCAACATATCCCCATATAGCATCCCAAAGACCTTTACCTCTAATAGGAGTGATGTAAAAAGTTTTACCTTCTTTCTCTCCTATAAACAATGGTAATTTTCTTGTTTTACCTTCTTTAGCAGCTGTTTGTTCTTTTTTGACATCAATTAAATAAGCTTTTTCATCTTCGGTAGTTTTATCTCCTTCGATAACTATTTGCTTTTTGATGTACTTAGCAAACTCTTCTGCTACTTTATCTTTTGAAACAAAAATTACACTTGTTTCATCATTTTCGTTTACACCCATAGCATACAAAATATTTTGTTGCTTTTCGATACGTTTATTCGCATCAATTGTTGGGCGAAGTGATGACGCTGTAAAAGCTAACAACGCACCCACTACTAGTACCATTCCTATAGCGAAAAGTACTGTATATACATTACTATCTGTCTTCTTACTCATAATTAGGCAGTTTTAGCTTTTAAACGTTTTAGTCTTCTCTTTACATTTCCTTGTACTACATAGTAGTCAATTGTTGGAGCAAATACATTCATTAATAAGATTGCTAACATTACTCCTTCTGGATATGCTGGATTGAATACACGAATCATAATCGAGATAAATCCGATTAAGAAACCATAAATCCATTTTCCTTTGTTAGTTTGCGATGCTGTTACCGGGTCAGTTGCCATATATACCGCACCAAATGCAAAACCTCCAATTAATAAATGCTTCCAAAACTCTAATTTCATTAATCCATGAAACTTGCTTGTTTCACCAATCCATCCTAAAGCCACAACTTGGTTAAAGATGAATCCCATTACTAAAGCTCCAATAACTGCAGACACCATAATTCTCCAGCTTCCAATCTTTGTAAAGATTAAGAATAAAGCTCCTAATAAGATTAATAATGTTGATGTTTCTCCTACTGAACCTGGGATAAACCCAAAGAACATATCAGAAACCGAATAGCTTAAAGGTTGTGACTGTGCTAAACTTCCTAAGATAGTTTCTCCTGAAATAGCATCAGCTGTACCAGCAGCTTCAACAGCTCCATGAACCCATACTTTATCTCCCGACATCCATGTTGGATATGCGAAGAATAAGAATGCACGAATCGTTAAAGCTGGGTTTAAGATGTTCATTCCTGTACCACCAAATACTTCTTTACCAATTACAACTCCAAATGCTACAGCTACCGCTAACATCCATAATGGTAAATCTACTGGTACAATTAACGGAACTAGCATTCCTGTTACTAAGTAACCTTCTTCTACTTCGTGTCCTTTAATTACAGCGAAGATAAATTCAATTAATAAACCAACTCCATACGATACAATTACTAATGGTAAAATTTTAGTTAAACCAATTAAGAAATTGTTCATATTCCAAAAGTCTCCACTAAAGAAAGACATTCCTTCAGTAAAACCGTTAATAGCAGCGTTATGTTGATACCCTGCATTGAACATTCCAAAGATTAAACATGGCACTAATGCCATAATTACGATATTCATCGTACGTTTTAAATCATCGGCTGCCTTGATATGAGTTCCTCCATGAGTTGTCTCATTAGGCAAATATAAAAAGGTGTGGATTGCGTTAAACGCAGGTGCCATCTTAGTACCTTTATATTTCTCTTTTAAATTATGTAAATTTTGTTTCAAGCCCATATCTTATCCTAATTCTTCTCTCATTAAATCTAATCCTTCACGAATTATTTTTTGGTGAGGTTGTTTCGATACACAAATAAATTCTGTTAATGCAAAATCTTCTGGTGCAATTTCATAAGCTCCTAACCCTTCCATTTCGTCAAGGTCTTTGTACATACAAGCTTTTAATAATTGCATCGGATAGATATCTAATGGAAATACTTCTTCATACGAACCAGTTACCACAAATGCTCTGTGCTCACCATTAGTATTTGTATTTAAATCATATTTTTTCTTTGGATTTAACCAAGAGAATGTCAATGCTCTAGAAGCAGATATCTTGTTAAATACTGGTTTATTCCACCCGAAAAATTCATAATCATCTCCTTCTGGAATCGCAGTAATCAAATTATCATAATACCCTAAGAAACCATCTTGAGCAACTTCTAAACCACTTAACACATTTCCACTAATCATACGAGTATTATCAGCATCTAAATTTCCTTTAACAACATCTGCTATTTGTGCTCCAGCTTTCGCTGTTACATATTGAGGTTTGTTAAACTTAGATCCTGCTAAAGCAACAGTACGTGTAATATTAACCTTACCAGTTAATAACAACTCCCCAATTACCACTAAGTCTTGAGGTGTTACCACCCACACAACTTCTCCTTTGTTAATCGGGCTAATCTGTGCAATTTGTGTACTTACGTTACCTGATGGGTGTGGTCCTGAAACTTTATGTAATTCAACACCTTTTAACTCTTTAAACGGAGATAATGTTGAATTTGCTGCTACAGAAACATGAACTTTACCAGTAGTTAACTTTGTTAACGCTGTTAAAGCTGCTTGTAACTCAGCTTCTTTACCTTTTAACGCATAATCATAATCAGCTGCTAGCGGTGCACTTGCATAGGCAGATACAAAAATGGCTTTAGGTGCTTGATTCGGATTTGCAATCACGTCGTAAGGACGTTGTTTTACAAATGGCCAACAACCTGAAGTAAATAAGTGATTTTTCACTTCTTCACCAGACATTGCATCAACATCTTTTTTACCAAAATCTTTGTATTCCTGCTGTGCATCAGCAGTGATTTTAATTGCTAAAACTTTTCTTCGTGCTCCACGTACGATTTCTGTAACTTTTCCACTAACTGGGCTTGGAAATAAAATACGCTCATCACTTTTTGAATAAAAAAGTGCTTGACCTGCTTTTACTTCTGTACCTTCTTTAGCTAAAATTTTAGGAATAACGCCGTGAAAATCATCTGGCTTTATTGCAAACACACTACCTAATGGAAGTTCGGTAGTTACTTGTTCTGCCTCGCCAACTAGCTTGATATCCAAGCCTTTCTTAATACGGATGTCTTTTGACATAGTAACTGATTAATTTGATTTTCTTAAAAAACATGCAAATTTAAAAATTTTGAAAACCATTGCAGAACAAAACCATTTTTATCTTCAAGAAACAACTTTATTTATATTTATTCTAAATAAAAATCTTAGCATTTGGCTTATATTTTGATACTTTTGTTAAGATATGACAAAAAAGATTCTTACAATAATCACATACTTACTGTTAGGTTCAGCTTATGCTCAAAACATAAAAACAATACAGTTACGACCAAAACACAATCCAAATCAGTACGCCCCTATAGTTCGATTGGGTGAAGTTTTAAAACTTTCTTTTGACGATTTAGATGCTGATAGTAAGCAATATCAGTATAAAATCGAACACATGACACATGATTGGAAATCAAGTTCAATGACCAGTAATCAATACATCGAAGGTTTTGAACAAAATGAAATCATCAATTTTTCAAATTCATTTAACACATTACAACCTTATACTCATTATTCTGTCGAAATTCCAAACCAAAATACCATTATTACAAAAAGTGGTAATTACTTAATTTCTGTAATAGATCAAAACTATGAAGTAGTTTTTACACGACGTTGTGTTTTTTATGAAGATATAACTACGGTAGGTGTTGCCGTTTTTAGAAGTAGAAATGCATCCGCAGCTAACCAACAACAAACTGTCCAATTTTCTATAAATCATCCAGATACACAAATCAACAATCCATCTCAAGAAATTCATGTCACCTTATTTCAAAACCACAATTGGAATACCGTTATAAACAACTTACAACCTTTATTTATAAAACCTCAACAATTACTATACAATCACACAGTAGAAACTAATTTTTGGGGCGGAAATGAATTTTTAAACTTTGATACAAAATACATTAGAAGCAGTAGCTTAAACATTGCTAAAGTTGAACGTAAAAACCTATATCACAGCTATCTTTATACCGATGAACCTAGAGCTGATAAAACATACACCTATAATCCTGACATTAATGGTCAATTTGTGATAAGAACTACAGAACGGGATGCTATTAATGAGCAAGCAGATACAGAGGCTGATTACTCAATAGTTCATTTTTCATTAGATGCTTTTGAGCCTTATGAAAACAAAAACGTATACGTTTATGGCGCTTTTAACAACTATGAATTGTCGGAAAACAATAAAATGACCTACGACTCAAATCAAGAAATATATAAAGCTTCTTTGCCCTTTAAACAGGGTTTTTACAACTATAGCTACGTTACCCTAGACAACAACAACACCATTGATTTACATGAAGTTGACGGCTCTTTTTATCAAACCGAAAATGAATACACTGTTATTGTTTACTACAAACCTTTTGGTGAAATTTACGATAGAGTAATAGGTGTAGGTAACGGGTATTTTAACCAAAACAGATAAGCCTTACAATAACCATTGACTAAAAACGGAAAAAGAACTATCTTTATCCTATGTTTCAGCAAGTAACTAAGGGGATAAAAATTTCAGTAAAAACTACATTTAATGGCACTGTTCATAGAGACTATGAACAGTATTATTCTTTTAGCTATTATATATCCATCGAAAACAAATCAAAAGATGCTGTGAAGTTGCTAGAACGTTATTGGGTTATATTCGACGCACTTAACAATACAGAATATGTAGAAGGTGAAGGTGTTGTTGGTGAAACTCCAACTATAAAACCTAACGACACTTACAATTACAAATCAAATTGTTTTTTACTTTCCTCTACAGGTGCAATGGGAGGACATTATAAAATGATTAACCTCGAAACATCTAAAGAATTTTTAGTAACCATTCCAACATTTCAACTAACAACCACTCCTACTTTAAACTAATGATTAAAAAAAATAAGGTTGCAATTATAAAAGATCCTAATTGCTTAAACTGCGGATACCCTTTTTCACACGATGAAAAATTCTGCCCTGAATGCGGACAAAAAAACCGTGGAAAAAAGATTACACTCGGAAACTTTCTTAAAGAAATTTTTGCTGGATTTCTTTCTTGGGACGCTAAATTTTGGCGAACTCTTATCCCATTACTAATAAGACCCGGAAAAGTTTCTAAAGATTATATAGAAGGGAAACGAAGCAGATACACTAATCCTTTTCGATTTTATTTAGCCACCTCTATTATCTTTTTTTTAATCATCAATGCAACAAGTAAATATAGTGAGTTTAACAGATTACAAAATGGTGGTGAAAGCGATGATGTTACTTTAATTAAAGCCATTAAAAGTGCAATGGATGAGGATATAAAAAAAGATTCTATTAAAACAGATTCCCAAGCAACCAAAACCATACAAAAAGATTCTATTGTAGCTTCACCTAGCCTTGTCACAAAAGAAAAAAACTCATATTTTGCGTTTGGTAGCAGAAAAGTTAGATTTAAGGAAATGTGTCAGTTTCAAGAAAAGCATCCAAACCTTTCCATTGATAACGCCTTAGATAGCCTTAAAATAGAAAAAACTTTTTTTAACCGATTCACCTACTCAAGAACACCTTTAATTAACGGTTTTTTAACCGACAAAGGGGTTTTTAAGAAACTAACTGACCAATTACTATCATACTCTTCTATATCACTCTTTATATTACTACCCCTATTCACAGTATTTTTAAAACTCTTTTATATTAGAAGAAAATATACCTATGTAGAACACTTAGTCTTTGTTTTTCATATCCAAACAGTATTTTTCCTACTCTTTTCTGTCTTTTATATAATTGACTTTTTTAAATCAGCAGATGATTTTTTAAATGTATTCCTACTACTCTTCATGATATATCTTTTTATAGCCATGAAAAAGTTTTACCAACAGGGGTACTTTAAAACATTTATAAAATACATGTTGGCTAACATAGTATTTTTTATTTTAGGAGTATTTGGAGCAATAATAATAGCTCTTTCAGCTTTTGCTTTATACTAGTTAGACAACTGAAAAAAGAAGTTTTTTGAAGTGTTTTTAAGCTGAACAGTAGCCTTAACTTCATTGTTCTTAGCTACTGAAAACTGTATAGTATTTATTTTATCTAAATACTTGTTTTGGAAAGTATACATTCCTCTTTCCTTTTCTTGATATGCTGCTACATCAAACCAAAAAAGAAATTTATTAGTTTCTTCTGCTTCTTTTTTTTCGAATTGGTTTTTTACAGAAGTTAACCTCAATACATCTTCTTTACAAGAAACATATGTAGTAAACAAAGGCATCAATGTAAACACCGAATCATTTTCCACTAACTTAATCGCTTGTTTTTTATTCAAATAACCACACAGCCCTTTCCCTTCTATATCTAAAACTACGTTGGGAGTTATCATATGCTGAATTTGTTTTTTCTCTACTTTATTAAAATCATCGTCATACTCATAGCTTACTATAGTATCTGACTTTTCAATAAATGACGACAGATTAAAGTTTAGCGCCCCATTCCATTTACCAGTAATCGAATCTAACGACAAACTTGTTAGCTTTTTAAAGCTACTTTTTGCTTTTTCACCTAAGTTATCTACTAATAGATTAGCGTTCAACTTTCCAGAAAGCATAGCAATAGAACCTTTGCTTGGAGTTGCATCAAAGGGTAAAAAAGCAGTGCTTTCTTCATTTAATTGACCTCGAAGCATTAACTGACCTTCATCAATTATAATTTCAAAAAAATCACCTTGAGAAGTAGCTATAGCTATAGGGATTTCTTTGTCTTTAATATTATCAAAAATCGGAGCTTCATTAGAAAAATAATCTTCACTATTTAACGACGCTAATAACTCTGGAGAAATCACAGCATCTTTATCCAACTTACACAATACTTGAAAAGTGTTTTCTTTTAAAACACAAACCACCCTGCCTTTAACATAAAAAGAAGCTCCTTTAATGTTTTGCTCTTTAAAACCTTCTTCTTGTAACGTTTTAACAAAACTCTTTTTAAAAGAAATTTCATTACTTATCAAAAAGCCCTTAAACTCTTGTTGATTAGTATAAAAAAAGATGCTATTAGGAATTTCTACCTGATCTAATAATGATTCTTTTTTCTCTCTTTTTTTTGTCGATGAGCTTTCAAAATCTAATTGCGAAAATGGATGTTTTAAAAAACTGCAAAGAATATTGTATTCTATTTCACGTAGATTAACATGTACTACTGTTTCAGCAGAAACTGGTACTTTATCAATATAAATTACGGTTGGATTATATCTAAAAAACCCAACCGTAACCAAAATACAGCATCCTATTATAAAAATATATGCAACTTTTTTTATCATTCAGCTTATTTTGCTACCGAGTTGATAAACTCCAATAATAATTTTAAGGTGTTTTCTTTATTTCCCTGTGTAGAAAGTTTTAGTTCACTAGAAATTGTATTTCCTTTCATTCTAGATACTCTAAATACTCCGTCGTTTAAGTTATCTGTTGAAAAACGCATTGCTTCTTTTTCCGATTTACTCATCCAATTATTAGGAATTTTATTTAAAACAGCATTCACATCAACAAAAAGCACTGTTGAATTATCTCTAACCAACTTATTGTGTTTTTTAGTATTAAAATTATTATTTCCGCGAACAATACTTAACGCATTAGTTTTTGACGTTGTTAAATACAACACATCGTTTTTAACTACTGAATATAAATCAAAAGGTATATCAGACTTTTTAGTTTTAAACTTAACTACGTTATTTTCAATTTCTACTGCTTGATGTTTTTCTCCTAACTTAAAAAATTTATTTAACAAATCTTCTTCTTCAGAACCAATCATTAACGTAAAATCAGGAATAAATTCTTCTTTCGTTTTCGTTACTTCTTTACGCTTATAGTCTTTATCATATTCATAAGTAGTATACTCTACTTCTTCTTTAGAAAAATCGTTCAATACTAAAAGAGCATCTCCTGTAATTAACCTTCCTATTGCTTCTTCATCAATAATTAAAGAAAATAAGTCTCCTACAATTTCCATCTCTTCTTTAAATTTAGGTAAAATACCTCCGTACATTCTGTGTACTAATTCTGGATATTGCTTTAACGTTTCTTCAGTATTTAAAGATACACTCCAAAAAGCTAATGCTTTATCGTGATCAAAGCTGTTTACTAGGTTACGGCTCATTCTTTTATTGTAAATCTTTTTGAAAGATTTTTTCATCTCAGGACTAACCGACATATCCAATAAAACTCTTGCATCATTTTTATCAAAAAATAAATTAGCTGTTACTTCTTCAACTCCATAAATATTTTGACTTCCTCCTTCAGCATACATAGGATACAAATACTCACCAAAAGACTTAAACAAATCGGTCATTAACATACCGTAATTACGAACCCAAAGTGTTGCCGATGCGTTTTTCTTTTTACTTTTTAGAAACTTATTACTTGCAGCAATAGAGTTATCAAAACGCTTATTAAAAACACTTAATACATACTCTTTTGTCCACTCCTTGGTTATTCTCTTTTTAAACGAATAGTTATACTCTCCTTCTTCTTTCAACTTTTCTAAGCGTTCTTTGTGAGCTGAAAAGTATCCTCTTGACATATCTCCACCCACTATTAAAAGAGAGTTATCATTCCATATTTTAAAAGCACTGCGTCCTTCTATATAACTATAGTTATCTTTATTTTGAATTTTTTTCTTGTCTCTTTCACTTAACATCGATTCAAACAACTGCTTGTTGTTTAACTCAACATACAAGTTATGATACGAAACACTGTCTGTTTTACTAAAAAAGTAATATGCATTCGCTTTAATATTTACTCCTGCATTTGCAACAGACGACACTTTATCTTCTTCCCTTTTTCTGTTTAAATCTTTTAATATTTCTTTTCCGATAGCATTCTCATCAATATCAGACACTTTTATTAACTTAAATAAATTTTCTGCATTTGCAGAAATTAACACATCTATATTACTAGGGATTTTAGTCTCTAATTCTTGAGCTTGCAAAATCGTAAATGTGTTTAAAAACAGTAGTGTAGCAATAATTTTTTTCATCCTAAGTTTAATTCTCTAATTGTATTTTATTCTTTATCGTTTCTCTATTTACTACTATATCTTGCGCTTGTAAATGCAACATAATAGCTTTTTTACTTTTTGATATTCTTGCCTGTTTATTCGCACTTGTCTGTATTGGAGTTTCAAATCGATACACACTTGTGTAGGTTGCAGTTTCGAAAACTTTACGGTCTTGCATTTTTGTTTTTTGGAACTCTTTTCCTAAATCAAAGTGATGACTACGTGTAAAGGTTTTGCTTTTCTTATTGAATGTGAAATGCTTATTCTTTTTTATTACCTCGGCTTGCTTTTTTGAACTGAAATTTGAGATTACTTCATTTAACGCTTCAACATTGTCAAAATCACACGAAACAGTCACAATAAATTCATTAAAATCTAAGGTGTTTTTCACATTACGCACCCCTTTTGTTTGTTGTATTTTACGAACTATTTCGTTCACTTTACTTCTAATTATGGCTTTAGAAGGCACTTTATACCCATTCACACTATCTAATAACATGATAGAAGCTAACTTCGTTTTACTTTTACTTAAGTTAATAGTTAATACAGCACTTCCAGAACCATCTTTATTAAAAGTTACTTCTTCAACAAACTCAAAGCAACTAGTAAATAAAAAAAGTGATGTTAAAGAAAGAAATAATAGCAGTTTTTTATTCATCATATTTTTTTGCAAATATACCAAAAGCCTTTCTTAAGCCCCAGTAATTTTAACTGCTGTTTTATTATTTTCCTCTAAAATATCATAATATTCCATAGTAACTTCATCTTCTTTCTTAATGATACACGTAGTACTTACAGTTTCTACATAACTTCGCTTCATTTTTATAGAAATTTCAGGAGTTCCTTTGGTTTCATCTTGATGAAAATCAATGATATTTGATTGCTCATATATTGGATATTCTGTTAACCAATCTGCAAACCACTGTTTTCTTAATTCTTTCATATTCTCATCATACAATGTAGAAGACGACCATATTTTTGGCTCATTATCTAACTCTTTAAAATGTTTCCCTTTCACATCCCAAACCAACTCGTACGCTTTTAACTCAGTAGCCCAATCAACCAACACAATAGTAAAAGGCTCTATTCCTTCAAAATCAAAGTGGTTAATGATTTCAACAGGATCGTCAACCTTTAATAATTGTTTTACAATTACTCCTCTACTCATTCGATACGACTCTGCTCTTTGATGCTTAGTAAACCCACCATTCAACAAACAAATCAATCGTTTTTTTTCACTAACACCAATCCACGTTCCTCCTGCTAATTCATCTTTAGGATAGGTTAATCTTATCCCATTTTCAACATAAGTTTTTGGAGAAATCGTTCTTCGTATTGGATCTTCATCTCTATTAGAAGTTAATATAAAATCTTTATTCCCTAAAGGTAAATAAGTTACCGTACACATGTTATTTTCCTTTTATATAATTCCAGCCTTATGTCCATTTAAATATTTCCAAAATAACCGTAACTTTGTACGTCTAGAAAATTTATATAGACTTTTCTATAACAAAGAAAGAAATTTAATTCAACAAACAACATACAAATGGGAAAAGGATTTTTTCACGTACCAACTGCCATTAACGAACCCGTAAAAGGATATGCTCCTGGATCTCCAGAGCGTGAAGCGGTTTCAAAACAATACAAAGAATATTTTAACGGATCTGTAGATGTACCAATGTATATCGGTAACGAAGAAGTTAGAACAGGAAATACTCGTAACATGACTCCTCCACACGATCACCAACACGTGGTAGGTCAATATCATATTGGAGATAGATCTCATGCTGAAAAAGCTATTGCTAATGCTTTAGAAGCTCGTACTGAGTGGGCACAAATGCCATGGGAACAAAGAGCTGCTATCTTTTTACGTGCTGCTGAGTTAATTGCTGGTCCTTACCGTGCAAAGATTAACGCTGCTACAATGATTGCACAATCAAAAACTGTTCACCAAGCTGAGATTGATGCAGCTTGTGAGTTGATTGACTTTTTACGTTTTAATGTAGAATACATGTCAGAAATTTACAACGAGCAACCAAACTCTGACGACGGAATTTGGAACCGTGTTGAGTACCGTCCGTTAGAAGGATTTGTATACGCAATTACTCCATTTAACTTTACTGCAATTGCTGCAAACTTACCTGCATCAGCTGCAATGATGGGGAATGTTGTAGTATGGAAACCATCTGATAGTCAAATTTTCTCTGCTAAAGTAATTGTAGATGTATTTAAAGAAGCTGGTGTACCAGACGGTGTTATCAATGTAATTTATGGTGATCCTGTTGAAATTACTGATGTAGTTTTATCGTCTCCTGATTTTGCTGGAATCCACTTTACTGGTTCTACATATGTATTCAAAGAAATCTGGAAAAAGATTGGTGAAAACATTCACACATACAAAACATACCCAAGAATTGTAGGTGAAACTGGAGGTAAAGATTTTATCATTGCACACCCTTCTGCTAATCCAAAACAAGTAGCTACAGGTATTTCTCGTGGTGCTTTTGAATTTCAGGGTCAAAAATGTTCTGCAGCCTCAAGAGTATACTTACCAAAATCATTAGCTGAAGAAACTTTAAACTATGTAAAAGAAGATATCGCTTCTTTTAAAATGGGTTCTCCAGAAGATATGAGTAACTTTATTACTGCGGTAATTCACGAAGGTTCTTTTGATAAGTTAGCAAAGTATATCGACCAAGCTAAAGCAGATGCTGATGCTGAGATTTTTGCTGGTGGTAACTACGATAAGTCAAAAGGATACTTTATTGAGCCAACTGTTATCTTAACTACCAACCCTAAATATACTACTATGGAAACTGAATTATTCGGTCCTGTAGTAACTATTTATGTATACGAAGATGCAGATTGGGCTGATACTTTAAAATTAGTTGACGGAACTTCTGAATACGCTTTAACTGGTGCTGTATTCTCTACAGATCGTTATGCGATTGCAGAAGCTACTAAAGCTTTAGAAAACTGTGCTGGTAACTTCTACGTGAATGACAAACCAACAGGTGCTGTTGTAGGACAACAACCATTTGGTGGAGCAAGAGCTTCAGGAACAAACGATAAAGCAGGATCTGCTCAAAACTTATTACGTTGGGTATCTCCTCGTTTAATCAAAGAAACATTTGTTTCTCCAACTGATTACCGTTACCCTTTCTTAGGATAATATATTCCTAACAAGGAATCTTTATATAAACTAAAAGCAACCTCAAATGAGGTTGCTTTTTTATTTGTTTTCAAACAGAATTCAACTAATTTCGTTTACCAACTGTTCGTTAGATTTAAAAACAATGGATTACAAAGAAATACTTGAAACGGTATATCAAAAAATAGCTCCTATTGAAAACATAGGTGAGTTAGCTACGTATATCCCCGAATTAGCTACAATTGACCCTGAAAAATTTGGCGTACACATATCAACCATTTCCAATACCAATTTTGGTTTAGGAGACTTTCAAGAAAAGTTCTCTATTCAAAGTATTGCTAAGGTATTATCACTTTGTTTGGCATACAAACATCTTGGTGAATCTATTTGGGACAGATTGGGTGTAGAACCATCTGGTAATAGTTTTAACTCATTGATACAACTGGAAACGGATAATGGTATTCCTAGAAATCCGTTTATCAACGCAGGTGCTATTGTAATTGCCGATATTTTAATTAGCAGTTTGGTAAACCCGAAGGAAGATTTATTAAATTTTATCAAGAGCCTTTCGACAAATAAAGACATTGACTACTCTGCAAAAATTGCAGCTTCTGAAAAATCGGTAGGATATAGAAATGTTGCTTTGTGTAATTTTATTAAATCCTACGGAAACATTCATAACGCCCCTCAAGAAGTACTCGATTTCTATTTCGATTTATGTTCGCTGGAATTGACGTGCGAGCAACTTTCTGAATTGTTTTTCTTCTTAGCCAATAACGGACAAACCAGACAGGGCGAACAAATACTAACTAAAAGTCAATCGAAGAGAATTAATGCGCTAATGCAAACCTGTGGGTTTTATGACGAATCGGGTGAATTTGCTTTTAAAGTTGGATTGGCAGGAAAAAGTGGTGTTGGTGGTGGTATTATTGCCATACACCCTAACCAATACGCCATTGCTGTATGGAGTCCTAAATTGAACAAAAAAGGAAACTCGTATAGAGGCATGCGCTTTTTAGAAGAGTTTACCACACTTTCTGAACAGTCTATTTTTTAGGTTTGATTTTTTATACGATTTAAACTAACTTGATTGACGTTGATTATAAATTATTAAAACGGATTCATATTCCTGAAAAATTATATACAATACAAAATACCTAAATTCAATAACTAAAATGGAAATAAACGATTATGTAACTGGGATAATTTCAATAACTGCTATTGTAATTTCAATAATCGCCTACATACAAAACTCGAGAATAGAAAAAAGACAATTACGAATTGAAAAATTAGAAGAAATGCTTGAAATAACTCATATTCTTGTGGGTAATTATCAATATTTTGAAGACACTAATCATTTTAAAAATGACATTATTTCGGAAACGAAAAATGAATCTGAAAAAGAAAAATATTTAAGGCAGGTAAAAGTTTTAAGGGAAGTATCAGAAAATATAGATTTACAAAATAAACTTACACGATTGTTTGTCTTAAACAACTCTTACTTACCCAAAAAAGAGTTGAAAGAAAAGATAGGAACTTTCATAGCTGTTTATACTTCAATAGCTGAAAACATCCTAACCAATCCACATAAAATTATAAAACTTCCATTTAATGACTTTCCAAAAAGATGGGACTTTCTAGACTTTACTCAAGAGATTCAAAATGAGTTAATCACTGAAATGGATTTAGGGTATAAAGATAGTATTGATAATAAAAACACGTATGTAAAGAAATTCAAAGAACGATACAAGTTAAAATAAATACTACACTCAGCCACATAAAAACATTAGCTAAACCCAAAATAGTATCTAGATACTATTTTGGGTTTCATAGGCTTATTAACTCAACTCAATTTTCATATTCAAATACAACCATTTTGTTGGTACATCTAATGATTGTCCGTTTACTAGCTTATCATAATCAATACCCCAGTCCAATAAATTCACTTGACCTTGTAATACCAGTTCGCTAGACATGCTTTTGTATGAATCTCTAATTCCTGTTGCAAAAAACTTCACTTCTCTTTCCACTCCTTTAATAGACATCACTCCATTAATTTGATACCAATCTACTCCCATCACATACACATTGGTCGTTTTAAACCTTATTTTTTCGTTGTTATCGCTAATAAACACTCCTTTGGTTTTAACTCTTTTGGTTAAATCAGCAACATCACCTCTACATGCTCTAAATGAGTTTGGATCAACTTCAAAAGAAATACGCATGTTTTCTAACGGATTTCCAGCATCCATTCGCACAGGAATATCTACTTTTAAATCGTCTACAATACCTCCAAACGGTGTACTACAATGTCCATGTGTTACAAACATATTGATTGTTTGATTTTTTACAGTTTCTATCACCTTTTTTTCCTCTTTTGGTGTAACTGTTGAAGTACTTTTAGCAAACCCGCTAATCAAAACAATAGTTAATAACGCCCCAACTAACAAAATTCTATTTTTAATGGTTTTCATAATATTCGTTTTTAAAGTTTTCATCAAAACTATCGCAACCTTCCGTTAAAAGTGTAAATCAATTGTCAAAAAAGTGTAAAAAAGCTTTAACCAGTGTACTTTTATTTAAATTTACCTCCAAAAACCACTAAAATCTATTTTTCTAACACTTTAAAATGTCACAAAAAACTCAACTTAAAGAAGTCGCCAAACTATTTTTTAAACTAGGTTGTATTGCTTTTGGCGGACCTGCTGCGCATATTGCCATGATGGAAGATGAAGTTGTTAAAAAAAGAAAATGGATGACTCAGCAACATTTTCTAGATTTAATGGGAGCTACCAATTTAATACCAGGCCCCAACTCTACTGAAATGACCATGCATTGCGGACATGAAAGAGCTGGTTGGAAAGGGTTAATTGTAGCTGGCTTTTGTTTTATTTTTCCTGCCGTAGTAATTACATCAATAGTTGCGTGGTTATACCAAGAATATGGTCAGCTTCCTAAAGTTGAACCTTTTATCTACGGAATAAAACCCGCAGTAATCGCCATTATTGTTATGGCAGCTTATCGATTAGGTAAAAAAGCTGTAAAGAATACATCTTTAGCTATTTTAGGGTTAATTACTTTAGTTGCCTGCCTTTTAGGTGTTAACGAAATAGCAGCTTTATTTGGCTGTGGCTTACTAGGTGCGTTACTCTATTTTTTCAACCAAAACCGTAATAATTTAACCAGCATACTTCCTTTTTTTATATTTCAGGCGAGTGAAACGCTTCAAGTTAACAATCTGAAAATTTTATTTACCTTTTTAAAAGTTGGAGCAATCTTATACGGAAGTGGTTATGTATTATTTGCTTTTTTAGATGCAGAATTGGTTGCTAACGGATGGCTTTCAAGACAAGTACTAATAGATGCAGTTGCTGTAGGACAAATAACTCCAGGTCCTGTTTTATCTACCGCTACTTTTATTGGTTGGCAAATGAATGGAATAACTGGCGCACTTGCAGCAACTGTAGGGATATTTTTACCATCCTTCTTTTTTGTTTTAGTTTTAAATCCGTTGATTCCTAAAATGAGGAAATCGAAGCTTATTGGTGCTATTCTAGATGCTGTAAATGTAGCTGTCGTGGCTCTGATAATTGCTGTCTGTATTGAAATGGCAAAAGATACCATAACTGATTGGCGTACTATTGTTATTGCTATTATAAGCCTAGTAGCTGTTTTTTATTTAAAAAAATTAAATAGTGCTTTTATCGTTTTAGGAGGCGCTATGTTAGGATATATTTTAACTTATTGGTAAACCTTATAATATCATTCCTTTTAGCCTACCTTTGCAAAAAAATATTTGATGCAGTTTTCAGACCTACAACTTAACAAGTCTATCTTAAAAGCACTTACCGAAGAAAGACACCACAAACCAACTTTAGTACAACAAGAAGTAATTCCGTTAGTACTCGATAAAAAAGATGTGATTGTAGCTGCTCAAACAGGTACAGGTAAAACAGCTGCTTTTGCGTTGCCTATTATTCAAGAGCTTTCTGAAGAAGCTGATGTTGAAAAAAGAGCCAAAAAGATAAAAGCGTTAGTGGTAAGCCCTACTCGTGAATTAGCGATTCAAATTCAAGATAACTTTAAAACCTATAGCAAATACACTAATTTAAGAACTACGGTTATTTATGGTGGTGTTGCTATCCAGCCTCAAAAAGATGTTTTGGAAAAAGGTATCGATATTTTAATTGCTACCCCTGGTCGTTTTATCGATTTACACAAACAAGGTAGTATTGATGTTCGTCAACTAAAAACATTGGTGCTAGATGAAGCTGATTTAATGCTAGATATGGGCTTTATTGAAGACGTTCAAAAGATTGAAGAATTATGTCCACGTAAAAAGCAAACCTTACTTTTTTCTGCAACGATACCTGAAAAGGTAAGTGATTTAGCAAAATCGATGCTACGCAATCCTGAAAAGGTAGATATTTCGCCTGCTGAAACTACGGCAACAAATATCGGTCAGTTACTGTATTACACACCAAAAAAACATAAGGTCGATTTGTGTTTGCACTTATTACGCAACACCATAAAAGGTCGAATTATTATATTTCGTCGTACCAAATTTGGGGTTGATAAACTCGAAAAAACACTTCAAAAAAACGGATACAAAGCAACCAGTGTACATGGTGACAAGTCTCAGAATCTACGAAATCAAGCTATAGAGGATTTCAAAAACAACAAAGCCAATATTTTAATTGCTACGGATGTTGCTGCTCGTGGAATTGACGTTAGCAAAGTAGATGCTGTAATTAATGTTGACTTACCCAACATTCCTGAAACTTACGTGCATAGAATTGGTAGAACAGGTAGAGCTGGTAAATCTGGAATTGCCTTTTCATTGTGTAGTGCCGATGAAACTTCTTACATCAAAGCTATTCAAGAATTTATGGATAGAACTATAAAAATTGTAGAAGACCATCCATTTCCTTTAGCTAAACCTAAGCCTAAAAAACAACCCAATACTGTTAGTAAACACAAAAAAGGAAGAAAATCAGAAGCTTCTAAAAAGAAGAAAAAACGCTGGTATTAAACCTTTTATTAAAAAAATAAGATAAAATGTTGTGGCTTTTATTTATTAATCGTAATATTGCAATATAATAATGAATCAATGGGATTAACCAAATCAGAAATATTTACTGAAGAGCAAAATCAATTAGCTACGATTGCGAAAGTATTAGGGCATCCAGCTCGTATCGCTATTATACAACACTTATTCAAATTGAATTCTTGTGTTTGTGGTGATTTGGTAAATGAAATCGGTTTGGCGCAACCTACTATTTCGCAGCATTTAAAAGAATTAAAAAAAGTTGGTATCATTAAAGGAACTATTGAAGGAACTAGCGTTTGCTATTGCATCAATCCATCAACATGGAAAGAAATTAAAACCTTACTTTCTTCTTTTTTAAACCTTGATATGAATAACCAGAGTTGTTGCTAAAAAAATTTGAATCCATTAATCGTAATATTACAATAAATGTAAATACCATGAAACTCTCAGAAATTAAACAACATTTAAGTACATTAAAAACCATCGCTTTTCAATTACCTGATGGAAGTTTAGTCCCTAATCACTTTCACGTAACCGAAGTAGGAAAAATCACCAAAAACTTTATTGACTGCGGAGGCACTATTAGAGACGAAGAAGTCGTAAATTTTCAATTATGGGATGCCGATGATTATGACCATCGATTACACCCTGAAAAGTTAATCCACATCATAGAACTATCAGAAAAAGTGTTACACATTTCTCCTGATTTAAGAATCGAAGTGGAATACCAAGGAAGCACCATTGGTAAATACGGATTGGATTTTGACGGAACAAACTTCCTATTAACCACCAAACAAACCGATTGCTTAGCAAAAAGTAGTTGCGGAATTCCATCAGAAAAACCTAGAGTGCGATTATCAGATTTACAAAAACAAACGGAAGCTTGTTGTACACCTAACTCAGGATGCTGCTAATATGAAGACACTTACCTCATTACTATTTTCTGAAATACAGCAAACTCTTTCGAATTTACCAACTGTTTCAGAAGAGCGAAAAGAAATTTTACAGCCTCTTATCAATTACATTCAAGAAAAACTCAATAATAAGGAAGTAATAAATCTGAATTTTATTTGTACACATAATTCAAGACGAAGTCATTTATCACAAGTATGGGCACAAACCATGGCACATCATTATAAAGTTTTGAATGTACATAGTTTTTCTGGAGGAACTGAAGCTACTGCCATGAATTCAACAGTGGTAAAAACATTAGTTGATAACGGATTTCAAATTCAACAATTATCTAATGGAACTAATCCTATTTACGCGGTAAAGTATGCTGATAATATACCCCCTATTATAGGTTTTTCTAAAAAGTATGATGATGGTTTTAATCCAACATCAAGATTTTTCGCTATCATGACTTGTTCACAAGCTGATGAAGGATGTCCTTTTATTGCTGGTGCTGATAAAAGAGTACCCGTTACTTATGAAGACCCAAAATTATATGACGGAACATCTTTAGAAAAAGAAAAATACTTAGAGCGCAGTTTAGAAATAGCTTCAGAAATGCAATATGTATTTTCCTCAATAAAACATTAACCTTTATATTTTATAGGTAAATGCACCACTTTTTTTGTTTCGAAGAAATCTTCTTCAAAAAAGTTAGGTAAATCATAAATGGTGGCTTTAGGGAAATTCGCAAGTTCTTCCGTAAGGTCGCCTCCTTTTAAATATAAAATTCCGTTTTTAAGTGCATGGTTTTGTTTCTTCTGCACTTTATCCTTTACCCAACGGTGAAATGTTTCCATCTGCGCTACAGCTCTACTTACAATAAAATCGTAAGTCTCATCTACTTCTTCAACGCGTCCGTGAGTCGTTTTCACATTTTGTAACCCTAAGCCCTCAACCACTTCATTTACCACTTTAATTTTTTTTCCGATAGAATCTACCAAGTGAAATTGAGTTTCAGGAAATAAGATTGCCAAAGGAATTCCTGGAAAACCTCCTCCAGTACCTACATCCATTACTTTTGCTCCAGGTTGAAACTCCATCACCTTAGCAATTCCTAGCGAATGTAAAACATGACGTAAATACAACTCATCAATATCTTTACGAGAAACAACATTAATTTTCAAGTTCCAATCTTGGTATAATTCTTGCAACTTAGATAATTGTTCTAACTGCGTTTCTGATAAATTGTCAAAGTATTTTTTTATAAGTTCCATGAAGTGATTTTTTCCTTTGCAAAAATAAAAAACTAATTGGTATTGTTAATTTTTATGCAAAAGATATTAATCTAGTTAAAAAGTTAGGCTTTAGCAATAACCATGAAGCAAAAACGTTTATTTTTGCGACACAAACAAACAACAAATGAAGACAGTAAACTTCTCAAGGATAGATAAAACTAAGTTTTTTAGAACTCTAAATAAAAGAGTTAATACCTACTTTAAAGAAAACAATATTAAACGTACAGGTAACTGGAAATTATATTCCAAAGCTATAATTATGTTAGCTACTTTTATTATTCCATTCATATTAATTTTAACGATAGATATGTCGCAATGGATAAAATTAGCCCTAACTGTTTTAATGGGAATTGGAATGGCAGGAGTAGGAATGAATGTAATGCACGATGCTAACCACGAATCTTTTTCAAGTAAAAAATGGGTAAATAAACTTTTTGGAAGTAGTATTTATATTTTAGCAGGTAACGTATATAACTGGAAAGTACAACACAATGTATTACACCATACCTATACAAACATTCAAGATCATGATGAAGACATGGATGCTGGTAGAATTATTCGCTTTTCTAAACACTCACAATGGTTATGGATTCACAGGTTCCAAAAATATTACTCAATCTTTTTATACGGATTGTTAACTATTAACTGGGCAATTACCACCGATTTTAAACAAATGCATAGTTATTTAAAGCGTAAACTATCATATGGTGAATTTCCAAATCCAGCTAAAGAATGGACCAAATTAGTAGTTTCTAAAGTTATTTATTATGTACTTTGGATTGTATTACCAATCGCAGTTATGAATGTTGCTTGGTGGAAGGTATTAATTGGATTTTTTGTAATGCACTACACTGCTGGTATTATTTTAAGTGTTGTTTTTCAATTAGCACACATTGTTCCTAAAACAGAAACTCCTTTACCTGATGAAGATGGAAATATAAAGAATACTTGGGCTATTCATCAATTATATACCACTTCAAACTTTGCACCTAAAAACTGGTTTATTAATTTTTATACAGGTGGTTTAAATCATCAAGTAGAACACCATATTTTCCCACACATATCGCATATTCACTACGATAAATTAGCTAAAATTGTTAAAGAAACTGCTAAGGAATTTAACCTTCCTTATAACGAATACAAAACTACACGTAAAGCAGTTATCGAGCATTTTAAACATTTATCTGAATTAGGAAAAAAGCCACAATTAGCATAAATCAACATACAACATAACAACACAATGTCAAACGCATTATCAAACAGAATTAACAGTTTACCTGTATCTCAAACTTTGGCTATGGCTGCTAAAGCAAGAGAATTGAAAGCTGAGGGTAGAGATATTATCAGTTTAAGTTTAGGAGAACCAGATTTTAACACTCCTGATTTTATTAAAGATGCTGCTATTGAAGCCATTAATCAAAATTACAACGCTTATACTCCAGTTGACGGATATGTAGAGTTAAAAGAAGCTATTTGCGAAAAGTTTAAACGCGATAACAACTTAACATACAACCCAAATCAAATAGTAGTTTCTACAGGAGCAAAGCAATCAATTGCTAATGTAGCTCAAGTATTATTAAACCCTGGTGATGAAGTGTTATTACCAGCACCATATTGGGTAAGTTATTCTGCTATCGCTACTTTATGCGAAGCAACCTATACAGAAATTCCTTCTTCTATTGAAAATGATTTTAAAATCACTCCAGAACAATTAGAAGCTGCTATTTCACCAAAAACAAAAATGATTTTCTTTAACTCGCCAAATAACCCGAGTGGAACAATTTATAGCGAAGAAGAATATCGTGCTTTGGCTAAAGTATTAGAAAAATATCCAGATATTTATATTTTATCCGATGAAATTTACGAGCATATCAACTACGGAACGAAACCGTTTAGTTTTGCTGCTATAGAAAACATGTATGATCGTACTATTACTGTTAACGGGTTAGCAAAAGCTTTTGCCATGACGGGATGGAGGATTGGTTACATAGGAGCTCCTGAGTGGATTGCTAAAGCGTGTACAAAAATGCAAGGTCAAATTACTTCAGGAACTAACTGTATTGCACAACGTGCTGCAATTACTGCCGTAAAAGCATCTCCTGAAAAGGTACAATACATGGTAGATGAGTTTAAAAACCGTAGAGATTTAGTATTACAGTTATTAGGTGAAATCGACGGATTTAAATTAAACGTACCTGAAGGTGCCTTTTATATTTTCCCAAACATTTCTGATTTCTTTGGAAAAACTATCCGCGGAAAAGAAATTAAAGATGCCAACGATTTTTCTATGTTATTGTTAGAAGAAGCAAATGTAGCTACAGTAACAGGTGAGGCTTTTGGTGCTCCAAACTGTGTACGCTTATCGTATGCTGCTTCTGAGTTACAATTACGAGAAGCTATCAAAAGAATTAAAGAAGTTCTAAGTTAATTAACTTAAACAGTCAAGTATAAAAAAATCCGTAAGAAATTTCTTACGGATTTTTGTTTTCTATAAGTCATCGATTTCGAATCGAGAACAACGAGTGAGAAATCTCATACATTGAAGTCTCTACTTTGAAACCTATATTAAAAAGGGACTTTTAATTTTCTAACTTTCTTCTTTTTAGGCTTCTTTAAGTACAATGTTTTTTTGTTATAGTCGATAAATGCTTTTCCTGCTTCTAAAATATCTGCTCCTATAATTCCATCTACCTCATCAGCATCATGTTGTTTTAAAGCAGTATTTACATGAGTTAAATCAAACAACACCAAATCACATTGATTGTCTCTCCATTTCCCTATTACCAATGAATTATTTTCAGACTTATGCGTATCCATATCCGTCGCTCCAGCTCCAGCCGCTTTTACATCACTTTCTTCAGAAATAAGTTTAAAACGCTCAATTAAATCCAATCCAACACAAGAATTAGACGCTCCGGTATCTAGAATAAAGGTTCCCTTTACCCCATTTATTTCAGCAGTTAACTCCAAGTGGTTTGTCACCATTTTTTTGAGTTTTATTTTGATGTATTTCTTTTTTCGTAATACTTTTTTCAAACTTGCCATTTCTTGTACTTTTGCACAAAAATACGTCATTACGAACAAAGTAAAGTAATCTTTATAAACAGATTGCTTCGTCATTACTTCCTCGCAATGACATAATAACAAAAAATGATAACCGATACACATACCCACTTATACTCAAGCCAATTTGATGAAGACAGAAATGAAATGATACAACGCGCAAAAGATGCTGGGGTTTCTCGTTTCTTTATTCCTGCTATTGATAGTTCTTACACTGAACGTATGTTCGATTTAGAAAAAAACTACCCGAACGATGTATTTTTGATGATGGGGTTACATCCAACTTCAGTAAAAGAAAACTACCAAGAAGAGTTAGCGCACGTAAAAGAATGGTTAGACAAACGTGATTTTTACGCAATTGGTGAAATTGGTATCGATTTGTATTGGGATAAAACTTTTTTACCACAACAGCAAGAAGCTTTTCGTACACAAATTCAATGGGCAAAAGAAAAAAAACTACCGATTGTCATCCATTGTCGTGATGCTTTTGATGAAATTTTTGAAGTTTTAGAAACAGAAAAAGGAGCCAATTTATTCGGAATTTTTCACTGCTTTACTGGAACCTTAGAACAAGCCAAAAAAGCAATTTCATACAATATGAAATTAGGAATTGGTGGTGTAGCCACTTTTAAAAACGGAAAAATTGACCAATTTTTAAATCAAATAGACATCAAGCATATTGTCTTAGAAACGGATTCTCCATACTTAGCACCCACTCCTTACCGCGGCAAACGTAATGAAAGTAGTTATATTACTCAGGTTGTAGATAAGTTAGTAGACATTTATGGATTGACTTTCCAAGAAATTTCAGAAATTACAACAGAGAACTCTAAAGAAGTTTTTGGTGTTTAGAAAATTACTCCGTCAAGATTTAATATTTTTAATTTTAATATTATCTTATATAATATTAAAATTTTCAAGAAGTAATGAAGATTATCTACATGAAAATTTAGATAAAGAGGGTGTCAGAAGTGTAGCTTTAATGACAGACATTTCTTCGGTCAAAACAAGAACCTATGTACATTACAAATACTCTGTTGGTGGAAAAATTTACAATGGTTCTCAAAAAATTCAAGAAAACAGCCTCCTTCCTGAAAAACTTGGGTTTTATCCCATTCTTTATAGTCTAGAAAAAAATAATGTAAGTAAGCTATTATTAACAGAAAAACCTCTAAACCCAAAAAAATTTATTAATGATGGAGTTTATGTTAATGGAAAAATAACAAAGGTTTTAGAAGGGCATTATCCAGCTTTAGACTTTTATATTAGTTATAATTTTAATAATCAAGATTTTTCTTTTAGAACCAGACTTCATAAGGATAGTATAAATTGTAGTATTTTAGAAGACTGTAAAAACAAAAAAATAATTCGAATAAAAGTTTCAAAAGAGTACCCTTTTTTCAACGATTTGTATTTTAAAAGCTCAGATAGACAAAGAAAAAACATCAACAGTTAGATTAAATTGAACTTACAAACCACATATTATAAAACCCCTATCGGTACTGCTAAAATTGAAGGTGATGAAAACGGAATTCAATCGATTTCTGTTTTAGATGAAGACACCTCAACTCCAATCAGTACTCAAAAAGATGTTCCTGCTTGTTTACAAGAATGTGTTACCCAACTAAAGGAATATTTTACTGGAACAAGAACAGTGTTTGATATAAAATTGAATCCACAGGGAACAACCTTTCAACAATCAGTTTGGAAAGAATTACTTAACATTCCTTTTGGAAGTACCAGAACGTATTTAGAACAAACCAAACAACTAGGGGATGTAAAAGCGATTCGCGCTGTAGCCTCTGCTAACGGTAAAAATCCTATTTGGATAATAATTCCGTGTCACAGAGTTATTGGTTCTGATGGTTCCTTAACAGGATATGCAGGTGGTGTTTGGCGTAAAAAGTGGTTATTAGAACACGAAAGTGGAGCAAAACAACAAACATTGTTCTGATTGTCGTCATTACGAACTTCGAGATGAAGTAATCTTTTGTCGAGATTATTTCGTTATTCAACTCCTCGTAATGAAGATTATTAATTTAAGTTTCGCTTTTCTATAAAAAACTTCTTCAGTAAAAACCCGCATTCTTCTTCTAAAACCCCAGATACTACTTTCGTTTTTGGATGTAATTTAGTTTGCAATACAGAAAAACCTAGTTTCGGTTCACTCGCTCCATACACTATCTTCCCTATCTGTGTCCAGTAACTTGCCCCAGCACACATCTGACAAGGCTCTAGCGTAACATACAACGTGCAATCTTTTAAATATTTTCCGCCTAAAAAATCTGCCGCTGCTGTAAATGCTTGCATTTCTGCATGCGCAGTAACATCTGTTAACAATTCTGTTAAGTTATGTGTTCTAGCTATAATCTGATTATTAAAAACAATTACAGCACCCACCGGAACCTCTCCTTTATCAAAAGCGATTTCGGCTTCCTGTAAGGCTTTTTTCATAAAGTAGACATCATCAAACGGATTCATATACGTGGGTTTATGCAAGTTCTTAAACAAATGTAGCCAAAATTTGTTTGTGCTAACTCTGAGTAAAATACTTATTTTTACCAAAATTTACGATTTGATTTCAATCAACACTTCTGACAATAAAAAAGTTTATTTTGCTTCTGATCAACATTTAGGAGCTCCTACTTCTGAAGCTAGTTTTCCTCGTGAACAAAAATTTGTTGCGTGGTTAAACAAAGTTAAAGAAGATGCTGAGGCTATTTTTATTCTAGGTGATTTATTCGATTTTTGGTTCGAATACAAAACTGTAGTTCCTAAAGGCTTTGTGCGCGTTCTAGGTAAGCTCGCAGAAATAAAAGACAGTGGCATTCCTATTTACTTTTTTGTTGGAAATCACGACCTATGGATGCATGATTATTTTGAAAAGGAATTAAACATTCCTGTATACCACTCTCCTCAAGAATTCAAAATCAATAACAAGCTGTTTTTAATTGGTCATGGTGATGGATTAGGCCCAGGAGATAAAGGGTATAAACGTATGAAAAAGGTATTTACTTTTCCTTTATTTCAATGGCTATTTCGCTGGTTACATCCAGATTTAGGTGTTCGATTAGGACAGTATATGTCAGTTAAGAACAAATTAATTTCTGGTGATGAAGATGCTAAGTTTTTAGGAGAAGATAACGAATGGTTAGTGCAGTATTGCAAACGTAAACTAGAAGCTAAACACTACGATTATTTTGTGTTTGGACATCGACATCTTCCTTTAGAAATTCAACTTAAAGAAAATAGTACTTATTTGAATACTGGTGATTGGATTCAATATTTTACATATGCTGTTTTTGAAAAAGATAAATTAGTTTTAAAAGAATACAACTCATAAAAAAAGCACCTCTTTAAGGTGCTTTTTCGGTTATCAAATAATTAAGCTTAAAACTTAAAGGTTAATCCTGCTTTAAATGTCATTCCATTAAAACCAAACTGATTTACTTCCCAAGGATATTTAAAACGTCCTCCTAAATCAGTTACAACATCTCCCTTAGTATCAATTTCGTCTGGATACACATCAAATAAATTATTTACTTGAGCATTAAAAGAGATCATATCAGAAAATTCATAACCTAAAGATAAATCAGTTATTATTTTTCCACTGAATGTTTGATCTTTTCCTGGGTCAGTAGCATGTTGCCATGTCACTTCTCCAAAATAAGTGTTATTCAAATAAGCCGTAAACTTTTTGTATTTATAATCACCTCCAAATAAGAATTTTGTATTTGGTCTTGCGCTAATGATTCTTGATTGTTCTTTTCTATTAAAAATAGCGTCTTTATAATTTGCTAAATTTGTAGGTGTTTTAACTTCTCCTTCTAATTTAGTTCTATTAATATTTAATGCTAAATTTAATCCTAATTTTCCGGCAGCAAAATCAATATTTTTATAACGCATTGTATAATCAAATCCTTCTGTTTTAGTATCTGCTGCATTAATAAAGAACTTAATACTTGTCACATCATAGTCATCTAAGATTTGTTGAACTGTAGCATTAGGGTTCCCGTTATCATCAGTTCCTCCAATTTCTCCAGAGAATAATACTCTATCGTCTACCTTCACATTATAATAATCTAACGAAATGGTAAAATTATTAGAAGCTTTTACTGTTATACCAGCAGAGATATTTTTTGAAGTTTCTGCAAATAATGGATCTACTCCTAAGGCCTTAATTACTGGACTTACATTATTAAATGTTCCTTGATTAGAAATTGTTCCTCCAGAAACTAATGTTTGTACATTACTTAAATATACTTGATGTAATGAAGGAGCTCTAAACCCTGTGCTATATGAAGCCCTTAAAACTCCTGCTTCTCCTAATTTATACCTTGAGCTAATCTTCCAAGAAAAGTTATCACCAAAATCCGAATAATTTTCATAACGAATTGCCCCTCCAATTAAAAAATCTTCAGAAGCATCCCAATCTAAAGTACCATAACCTCCGATATTAGTTCTTGTTTCATCCAAAGCATTACTTGGCTGTAATCCTGGAAATGATTGTGCTCCTCCGTCAATATAAGAAGCCTCTTCACCAGCTGTTACCTCAAATCGTTCTTGTCTTGCTTCCACCCCTAATCCAATACTTACATCTCCAAAAGAACGACTCACATCAAAGTTACCTATAATGTTGCTAAAGGCATAGGCTCCTGCATCAAAAGATGTTGGACTATTCGCTCCTAAACTTACATTAATTGTGTTTCCAATAGTGTAATCTACCGAATTACGACCAAAGCTTCCACTTAAATCAGCATCAAAACCTCCTAACTTAAACTTGCTACCTGCAGTAAACAAAACATCCTGAATATCAGTCTCAAAGGTTGGCTGAAACCCATCATAGGTTTCTCCTGGAGGTGTTAGTAACCCAAAGTCATCAGTAATCCAATACGGTGGTCTATACAAAGCAAAACTTTTACCTTGTCTCATATTAAATCCACCAAAAGCATAAAGCTTAGTATTATCATTTAAAGGATATTCTGCATTTACAAACAAATCCCCTTTTTTCATTTCTGGCTGACCTATAGTCATCCCTAAATCTGGATTATCTCTTGTCCATTGGTTATCTACACCAAATAAATCATCTTTTCCAGGTTCACCTGCTCTATTTGTTTTTTCTTGATAACTTAAACCTAATGTAGCATTTACAAATCCTCCTTCACCAAAAGTAAAAGTATGATTAACATCACCATCAACATTAAATCCATCTCCTTCTTTTGTCACTCCTGAGTTCACATTTACCTGCGTAAATTCAATATTTTTCTTCAATATAATATTTACAACTCCAGCTACTGCATCAGAACCATACTGTGCCGAAGCTCCATCACGTAAAATCTCTACTCTTTCAATAGCTGCTGTCGGAATACTTTTCATATCTACTCCAACTTCACCTTTACCTGGCGTATCATTTACATACACTAAAGCACTTTGATTCTTACGCTTTCCATTTACTAAAACCAATGTTCTACTTGGCCCCAGTCCACGTAAATCTGCTGGATCAAAATGAGCTGTAGCATCAGAAATTGTTTGATTACTTGAATTGTAAGAAGGAACCGTATAGGTTAACATTTGGTCAATATTAGTTTGACCCGTTGCTTGTAACTCTCGCACACTAACATTATCTATAGGAACTGCAGAGTCTAATATTGTTCTTGGTTTAGAACGGTTTCCTGTCAACACAACCTCGTCAAGAACATTATCTTCATTCAAAGTTATTGTAACATAAGAAACATTATATAATGTTTTCTCTACCGTAGTAAAACCTACAAAAGAAAACACTAAAGTGGTAGGCATCTTTTTCACATTGAGGACAAATTCTCCTTGTTCATCTGTAGTTACTCCATTAACTGTCTCTTTTTCTAGTACATTAACAAAAGAAAGTGGCTCCCCACTTTTGTCTGTTACTTTACCTTTAATTGTTTGCCCAATCATTGATGTGAAAGACATCAATAGGATGAAAACAAAAATTTTGTTTTTTTGATTCATACACATATCACTAAGTTTAATTAATACATAAATGTTAAAAAAGTTAATTTTTTATAAACATAGTAAATATTTAGAACTTTAAACAGTAAATGACACAAAATAAACCACACAACACTGAAATATTAAAAATTCAAACCTTAACCACAGTTAAGTAAACTCCATTTTCAATATTGTGTGGCTTTTGTTATACAGAGTATGTATAGGTACTAATAATTAAAACTGATAATTCAAACCTATACTAAAATTAGTTCCTAGTTGACCTAATTGCTGTACTTCTGAAGAATATATAAAACGTCCTCCTGCTTGTGCTGTATTTGTAGCTGGATCTGTTGGGTCAGGATATACATCAAAAATATTATTAACATTTGCGTTAATACTTACTTTATCTGTTAAGTTATATACCAATCCTAAATCGGTTGTGATTTTAGCTTCCAGTTCTTGGTCAATCCCTCCAGATTGTGGCGCAGTAACTGTTACCTCTCCAAATCTGGTATTATTTAAACTAATATTCCATTTTTCAATGTCGTAGTTCAGTCCTAATATAATTTTAGATTTTGGTCTTGAGTTTGTTATCAATCCTTGTTCTTGTCTATCAAAAATGTTATACCCATTATCTGCCAAAACCTTTGGCGTATTAATTGCATCAATTGTGGTTTTATTATAGTTTGCAGCTAGACTAGCTGATAATTTACCACTCCCAATCTCTATATTCCTATAATTCAAAACTAAATCACCTCCAGTTGTTTTGGTATCTCCTGCATTGATAAAAAACTGAACAGCAACCACATTATTATCTTCTAAAATTTGCTCTACAGGATTTGTGGTAGTATTATCACTATCAGAACCAATTTGAGAAGAAAATAAAATTCTATCATCTACTTTTATTTGATAAATATCTAAAGAAGCTGAAAAATCTTTATTGAATTTATAGGTTGCCCCTGCTGACAAATTTTTTGAAATCTCATGGGTTAATTGTGGAACACCCAAGGCTTGAACTGCTGGATTATCATTCGCTAAAGTACCTTGTAATAAAGGTTCAGAAGAACCCGCAATAATAATATACTGACTTAAAGTAATATGCGACTGGTGTAGTGTTGGTGCTCTAAAGCCAGTACTATAAGAAGCTCTAATCGCACCTTTTTCACCTAGTTTATACCTTCCGCTTACTTTCCAAGAAAAATTATCTCCAGCATCTGAAAAGTCTTCATACCTAGCCGCTGCACCAAACAAGAAATCTTTATTAATGTCATAATCTAACTGCGCATACCCGGCAAAGTTATTTCTAGACCATTTCCCTGCTTCATCCGGTTTTATTCCAGCAAAAGAATCAGAACCACCTTTATAATAAGACAACGGATCACCTTCAAAGGCTCTAAAACCTTCCTCTTTGTATTCAACACCTATCGCTGTACTTAATTCCTCTGAAATTAAACCTGACACATCAAAATTTCCAATAACATTCGTTAATCTATATCCTCCAGGCTTGAATGTTCTTGGAGAAGTACCTCCGATAATTACATCACCTGTATTGGTATCATAAACAGTATGATCAACTAAATAATCTCTATTTACAGAGTTATTAACCGTATAAAAGACATCATTAGATCCATATGTAATACTCGCATCAGCATTCCATCCTTCTGTTAACAACAATTTGATTCCAGCCGCGTTAATATGATCAGTAATCTCAGCTTCAAAAGTTGGCTGATACCCTTTAAAGTCTTCAGGTCTAGTAAGAAACCCTGTATCTCCTACATCACTTTGTCTCCAATATGGCGCTCTATAATAAGCAAAACTTTTCCCTTCTCTTTTGGTAAACCCATGAAAAGAGTACAACGTAGATTTTTCACCTAAAGGATGCTCTATATTTACAAATAAATCCATCTTTTCCATTTCTGGCTGACCTACTTTCATACCAAGACGCGGGTTTTCTTGTGCCCATTCAACCCAATTAGGAAGCGGATTATCTGGCAAATCAGAAACTCCTGGAGACCCAGCTCTATTGGTTATTTCTTGATTGTAATATCCAAGTGTTAAATTGATAAAACCTCCTTCTCCAAAATCGAATGCCGTATTAAAATCAGCTGAAAAGTTAAACCCATCTTTTTCCGAAGTTATTCCTGCTTTTGTTGAAAAAGTCGAAAACTCAACATTCTTTTTCAAAATAATGTTTAACACTCCTGCAATTGCATCAGAACCATATTGCGCAGAAGCTCCATCACGCAATACTTCAACACGTTCTATAGCTGCGGTAGGGATACTTTTTAAATCGACTCCCACCTCTCCTTTTCCTGGGGTTCTGTTTAGATATACTTGCGCACTTTGATTTTTACGTTTTCCATTAATCAAAACCAGCGTTCTACTTGGTCCTAAACCACGTAAATCGGCCGGGTCATAATGAGCCGTAGCATCTGAAATAGCTTGGTTTTGCGCATTAAACGAAGGCACTTTAAACACCAACATCCTATCAAAAGTAGGCTTCCCGCTATTTTGTAGTTCGGCTACATCAATATTATCAATTGGTACTGGAGAGTCTAAGATTGTTCTTGGCTTAGAACGGTTTCCCGTTAACACAACCTCATCTAAAACATTTCCTTCTTTTAAAACTACCGTAAATTCTGCAACAGAATAAACTGTTTTTTCTAAAGTAACAAAGCCCACCGAAGAGAACACTAACGTAACAGGTATTCTCTTAACTTTAAGTTCAAAGTGTCCCTCTTCGTTCGTACTTACTCCATTAGCAGTATCTTTTTCTAGAACATTTACAAAAGGAAGTGGCGCACCACTTTCATCTGTTACCGTACCCTTAATGGTTTGTCCAGTTATTGATGCAAAAGACATCAATAAAATACAAACAAGAAATTTCATTTTTTTTTTCATATTTACACGATTTAATTTGACTTCGTTTTTTCTGTTAAAAAAGTTAATTTTTTATAAACATAGCAATATTTAGGTCATTTAACAAGAAATAACGCAAGTTAAAAATTTAAAAACCAAACATAAAACAGCTATAATCACGATTTTATCTTTAACCATACTTTAACAAGCTTTAATTTCTTAATATTGTAGCTTTGTTTCATAAAAATCTAATTTATTTCAATTACTATGGATATAGATGTAAGAGCCATCAATGAAAAAATAGAAAGAGAAAGTGCTTTTGTAGATTTATTAACTACAGAAATGAACAAAGTAATTGTTGGTCAAAAGCACATGATTGAACGATTACTAATTGGGCTTTTAGGAAATGGACACATCTTACTCGAAGGTGTACCAGGACTGGCTAAAACTCTCGCTATCAACACACTTTCAAAAGCAGTAGACGGAAGCTTTAGTCGTATTCAGTTCACTCCAGACTTACTTCCTGCCGATGTTGTAGGTACTATGATATACAACGTAAAGGAAAACGATTTTTCTATTAAAAAAGGGCCTATTTTTGCCAACTTTGTATTAGCAGATGAGATTAACCGTGCCCCTGCCAAAGTACAGTCTGCTTTATTAGAGGCCATGCAAGAACGTCAAATTACCATTGGCGATGAAACCTTTAAACTTGACGAACCTTTCTTAGTAATGGCAACACAAAACCCTGTGGAACAAGAAGGAACATATCCGCTTCCAGAAGCGCAGGTAGATCGTTTTATGTTAAAAACAGTAATTGATTACCCAAAACTACTAGACGAACAACTTATCATGCGTCAAAACCTAAATGGTAGTTTTCAAAAGATAAATCCTGTAATCTCTATAGACCAAATCATTAAAGCTCGTAAAGCTGTAAATGAGGTTTATATGGATGAGAAAATTGAGAAATATATCTTAGATATCGTTTTTGCTACACGTTATCCTGAAAAATACAATTTAGAAAAATTACAACCATTAATAAGCTTTGGTTCTTCTCCTCGTGGTAGTATTGCATTAGCTAAAGCTGCAAAGTGCTACGCTTTTATTAAAAGAAGAGGTTATGTAATTCCAGAAGATGTTAGAGCTATCGTAAACGATGTTTTACGTCATAGAATTGGAATTACTTATGAAGCTGAAGCTGAGAATATCACATCTATAGATATAATAAATTCAATCATAAATGAGGTACAGGTACCCTAGATAAAGTACACATACTCGTTTATAACTAACCAAAACCTACTATTAATATTAATCCCCTTAAATTAGCTATTAATGACTTTTAAATTAACAACGTACAAAACATTAAAAGGAACGAAAAAAATTTTAGAATTAAAAAAGAAGAGAAAAACAGAAGCTATTGTTTACAAAGATGATAAACCTAGTTATTATGTAAACTGTTTTGATTTACAAACAGAATCTAACGTAATTATGAATAGTTTAGTCTTAAGTCAACAAAGGTGTATACAAGAAGTTATAAAAGAAATAGGCAAGAAGAACAACGTAAATTTATCAATACAAGAAGCACCTTTTTTAGCTTTTGAAAAGAGCGTTGAATATACAGAAGTGGAGCTTCCTCCACTACCTGAATCTTGGTTAAATTAATGGATACAAAAGAGTTACTAAAAAAAGTTCGGAAAATAGAAATAAAGACACGTAGATTGTCTAATCATATTTTTGGAGGAGAATACCACTCTACTTTTAAAGGTAGGGGTATGACTTTTTCTGAAGTACGTCAATATCAATATGGAGATGATATTAGAGCAATTGATTGGAATGTAACTGCGCGCTACAACGAACCTTATGTGAAAATTTTCGAAGAAGAACGAGAACTTACCATGATGTTGGTAGTTGATGTTTCTGGCTCAGAATTTTTTGGTACTTCTAACCAATTTAAAAAAGATACCATTACCGAAATTGCTGCAACGCTAGCTTTTTCTGCTATTCAAAACAATGATAAAGTAGGACTAATTCTATTTTCTAATCAAATTGAGTTATACATTCCTCCTAAAAAAGGAAAAAGTCATGTACTGAGAATTATACGAGAACTTATCGAGTTTCAACCAAAAAGTAAGCATACCGACATTAGTGAAGCGTTAAAATTCCTATCTAACATTATGAAAAAGAAAGCCATTGTTTTTATGCTTTCTGATTTTATGGATGAGGGTTACGAACGTACTTTAAAAATTGTTGGAAACAAGCATGATGTAACTGGTATTCGAGTATATGATAAACACGATGAAGAAATTCCAAATTTAGGAATGGTTCCTATGCTCGATTCTGAAACAGGAAAGATACATTTAGTAAACACTAGTTCAAAATCGATTAGAACTCATTACAAGGCAAATGCCTTACGATTAGTTGATTATTTTGAAAGTACTTTTACAAAAAGTGGTGCAGGAACCATCAACACAAGAGTTGATGAAAGCTACGTGCGAAAACTATTAGGTTATTTTAAACAAAAAGGATAAGAACAATAATGAAATACAAACTACTTTATATATGCTTGTTTTTAGCTTCTTTAACCTTTGCTCAACAACCTCAAGTAAAAGTAGAAGTTGACACCTCAAATATTAGAATTGGTGAACAATTTCAATATAAAATATCTGTTGATGCAACCGAGAATGTTATCATTCCTAAACTAGAAAACTTAAAAGGACTAGAGGTTATAGATAGCCTAAAAATAGACACAATCAAAAACAAACTAGTTCAAAAGTATATTTTAACGGGTTTTGATAGTGGCGCCTTTCACATTCCTCGCCAACAAATATTCATTAGAAATCAAGTCTATTTAACCGATAGTTTATTAATAAATGTCACTACTGTACCTATTGACACTACCAAGGTGAAAAAATTCCCTATCAAAGGAATTAAGGGAGAACCGTATCAGTTGGACGATTTTAAACAGTACATCTGGTGGGCTGTAATTGCTTTAGCACTCGTTGCACTGCTACTATACTTCTTTGTTTTCAAAAAGAAAAAAGAAAAACAAGAAGAAGTTATCATTCCTTTATTAGCTCCTTATGAGGAAGCGATGCAAAAGTTAGAAGAATTAGATAAGAAATTATTGTGGCAAAACAACCAGGTTAAAAAATATTACAGTGAATTAACAGACATTATTAGAGGCTATATTGAGCGAGAACTACATGTTCCTGCCTTAGAAAGCACTACCGATGAGTTAATAGATATTTTACAAGATTTTAACAACATAAAATCAATTGAAACCACCAAAGAAACTATTGAAAAGCTAAAAGGATTATTACAAGAATCAGACTTAGTAAAGTTTGCAAAATCTAAACCTTTATCTCACGAAATAGAGGAAGACAGAAAAGACGCTAAATATATTATTGATCATTTAAAACCTAAAAAACAAGTAGAAGAAGATAATGTGGAATAATTTCGAATTTCATAGCCCTGAGTTTTTATGGTTGCTAATACTGATTCCACTATTAGCATTCTGGAGTTTTTACACCCGAAAAAAAGATAGTGCCGAATTAAAAATACCAAGTACTAAAGGGTTTAAAGTACAAACTTCAATTTTGCCTAAATTGAAACCTTTATTATACTTGTTACGATTGTTAGCAGTAAGTTGTTTAATCATAGCATTAGCTCGTCCGAGAAACGTAGCTGTCAGCAAAAAGACAAAAACAAACCGAGGAATTGATATCGTAATGGCTATTGATGTTTCAGCTAGTATGCTAGCAAAAGACCTACAACCTAACAGACTAGAAGCTTTAAAAAGGGTAGCTACTGATTTTGTAAATCGCCGCCCGAACGATCGTATAGGAATCGTTGTGTATGCAGGAGAAAGTTTTACACAAACCCCTATTACTAGTGATAAGTCTATTGTAAAAAGAACCATTTCTGAAATTAAATGGGGACAGTTAGAAGGAGGTACAGCCATAGGTATGGGGTTAGGATCGGCAGTAAATCGATTAAAAGAAAGTAAAGCAAAGAGTAAGGTAATTATTCTGTTGACTGATGGAGTGAACAACGCAGGTTTTGTAGACCCAAAAACAGCAACAGAGTTAGCCAAAGGAAACGGAATAAAAGTATATACTATTGGAATTGGAACCAACGGAATGGCACTTTTTCCATGGACAAGAGATCCTAGAACTGGTAAAATTTCTTTCAAGAATCAATCAGTTGAAATAGATGAAAGTTTATTAAAATACATAGCTAACCAAACCGATGGACAATATTTTAGAGCTACAAACAATGCAAAACTAAAAGCTATTTATGACGAAATTGACAAGCTAGAAAAAACTAAAATAGAAGAGTTTAAATATTACAATTACTCAGAAAAATATCGATTTTTAGTATTCCTAGCAGGATTCTTTTTACTCTTAGAATTTACCCTAAAAAACACCCTATTTAAAAGTTTTATTTAAGTAATATGTACAAACTAGAAGAACCAATATACTTTTACTTTTTTGCAATTATTCCTGTAATAGTTGTCTTTTTCCTGTTGGTTTTATGGTGGAAAAAGCGAACACAAAAAAAGTTTGCCAACATAGTACTATTAACAAAAATAGCTCCGAATAGCTCTACTTTTAAACCTGTTTTAAAACTAATTTTCTTCATTTTAGGATTATCTTTTTTAATTCTATCATTAGTAAACCCGAAGATGGGCACAAAACTTAAAACGGTAAAAAGAGAAGGAGTTGATGTGGTTTTTGCTTTAGATGTTTCTAAAAGTATGTTGGCTGAAGATATTGCTCCGAATCGACTTGAAAAAGCGAAGCAAATTATTTCTAAAACTATCGACAAACTAGGTAGCGATAGAGTTGGTATTATTATATATGCTGGTAATGCCTATCCACTACTTCCAATCACTACCGACCATGCAGCTGCAAAAATGTTTTTGCAAAATGCTAACCCAGACATGGTTTCAAGTCAAGGTACCGCTATAAATGAAGCTTTAAACTTAGCCAAAACCTATTATGATAACGATGAGCAAACCAATCGCTTTTTAATTATTATTTCTGATGGTGAAGATCATCAAGAAGAAACCAAACAAGTTGCACAAAACATAGCTAACGAAGGAGTTAAAGTTTTTACTGTAGGCGTGGGAAGCGAAAAAGGTGGCCCAATTCCTATAAAGTTAAATGGCGCACTTATTGGTTACAAAAAAGACAGAATGGGAGAAACGGTAATTACCAAAAGGAAACCTGATGTTTTACAAGGAATTGCCGATGCTTCTGACGGAAAATATTTTGACGGTAATAAAACTGAAAACCCAGTAGAAGCAATTGAAAAAATTATTGGAAACGCACAAAAAAGTGAATTTGAAACCAAACAATTTTCAGATTACAAAGACCAATTTCAGTGGTTTGTTGCAATCGGTTTATTCTTTTTAATTTTTGATATGTTTCTATTTGATAAAAAAACCAAATGGTTGAAGAAAGTAGATTTATTTAATGAAGAATCTTAAAATGTAGTATGAAAAGTTTACAAAACATAGTGTTTATCCTCATCTTTGTCATTTCTGCTATAGCAAATGCACAACAAGACACTCTTAAATTACAACGTGAAGCACGTGCCTTATTGCGAGAAGGGAACAAACTATACAATAAACAAAAATTTAGTGATGCTGCAATTGCCTATAGAAAAGCTTTAGGTAAAGATAGCAAGTACGAAAAAGCGAGTTATAACTTTGGAAATACTTTATATCAAGAAAAAAAATACAAAGAAGCAATTGAACAATATGAAGTAACTACAAAAACTTCAAAAGACAAAATAGCTCAAGCTGAAGCTTACCATAATATCGGTAATGCTATGATGGAGCAAAAACAATATCAACAAGCTGTTGATGCATACAAAAATGCTTTACGAAGAAATCCTAATGATGACGAAACACGTTACAACTTGGCTGTAGCGCAAAAAGAAGCCAAAGAGCAACAACAAAATCAGCAGAACAATAAGGATAAGAATAAAGATCAGAAAGATAAGGATCAACAAAAAAAGGACAACAAAGACAAGCAGAACGATAAGAATAAAGATCAAAAAGGCGACGATAAGGATAAAAAAGATGATAAGCAAGATCAGAAAAATGACGATCAAAAAAATCAGCAGAAACCTAATCAAGATCAAAAAGACAAACAAGATCAACAGCCTAAACCTCAACAAGGCAAAATGACTCCTGAACAAATGAAACAATTGTTAGAGAGTTTAAACAATGAGGAAAACAAGACGCAAAAGAAAATGAATGCGCAAAAATCAAAGGGTAGAAAAGTAAAACAAGAAAAAGACTGGTAATTTTACAGTTGTTAAAATCTTAATTATTTTTAGGGCTTTTTAAAAAATAATATGAAGTTGAAATTATACATATCGTTATTAGTTAGTTTTATAACCATTGCTATTAGTGCACAAGAAGCTGCACTGACAGCTACAGTTAGCAAAAACAAATTAGGCGTAAACCAACGATTACGTATTGAGTTTTCAATTAACAAACAAGGTGCCGATAATTTTAAAGCACCAAACTTTACAAATTTCAAAATCGTTGGAGGACCAAGTCAATCTGTAAGTCAATCATGGATTAATGGTAAAGTTTCTTTTAATCAATCGTACACTTACATATTACAACCTAAAAGAAAAGGAGAGTTTAATATCCCTTCTGCTAGTATTGAAGTTGACGGAGAGACCCTTACATCCAACCCCATAAAAGTGATTGTTTTGGATGCCGTTGAAGTTCCAAAAAATCCGAATGACCCTAATTATATTGCTGAGCAAAATATTCATTTAGTTGCTGAAGTTTCCAAAGCAACCCCTTATGTTGGTGAAGGAATTTATGTAGAGTATCGCTTATATTTTAGTGATAATGTAGGTATCTATGACAACGCTGTAACTGAAGCACCACAATACAACGGATTTTGGAATCAAGAAATTAAACGTAACGGAATGCCCGTGAAAAATGGCATGTACAATGGAGAACGTTATCGTTATGCTGTATTACACAAAGCTTTATTAATTCCTACAGCTTCTGGTAAACTGACAATTGACCCTATGAAAATGGATGTTATTGTAGCTGTTCCTACTGGAAGAGCAGATTTTTTTGGAAATGTCATCACTCGTCAGGTTCGTAAAGAGTTTTCTTCAGTAAAAAAAGTGATTAACGCCAAAGCTTTACCTCTACAGAACAAGCCGGAAAATTTTACAGGTGCAGTAGGTGAATTTTCTTTTGATGTATCACTAAGTAAAAACACTTTAAAAGCAAATGAATCTTCGCAAATAAGTGTTTCTGTTAAAGGAAAAGGGAATTTAAAATTGTTTGAACTTCCTAAGATTGAAACTCCGAAAGAACTAGAAGTATATCAACCTGAAAGAAAAGAAAATGTTGGTATTGCTTCTGATGGCTTAAAAGGATCGGTTACTGAGAACTACACCGTAGTTCCACAATTTAAAGGAAAGTACAAAATTCCAAAGACCTCCTTTTCTTACTTTAATCCAAAAGAAGAAGTATATCAAACTATTACAACAGACGATTTATATGTTGACGTATTAGAGGGCAAAGAAGTCCCTTCAGATTCTAATACAAATGCCGTATCAAAACAAAATGTAACAGTTACTGGTAGTGATTTTAGATATATTCAAACATCTACTAACTTTCAACCTACGCAAACAGAAGATTTCTTTAAATCTACATGGTTTTATATCTTTTTGTTGCTTCCAATTTTAGCTATTCCTGTTGGAATATCCATTCATAAAAAGAAAGAAGAGCGTAATAGTGACATTCTAGGAAATAAATTAAGAAAAGCCGATAAGCTTGCAAAAAAATATTTGTTTGAAGCACAAAAACAGTTAGGAAACAAAGAAGCTTTTTATGAAGCTTTAGAAAGAGTTTTACATAACTATTTAAAAGCTAAACTAGGTGTAGAAACCTCTGATATTAGTCGCGATAAAATCACTGATTTATTGCATGGTAAAAATATTGATTCAAGTACCATTACTAATTTTATTAATGTATTAAACGATTGTGATTTTGCTCGGTACACTCCAATTACTAATGTACAAATGAAAGAAGAGTACGAAAAAGCAAAACAAGTAATAACGCAATTAGACAGACAATTATAATGAGAACTATAGCCATATTATTATTCTTATTTGTGTCAACAATTACGTTAGCACAAAGCACCAGCGATTTATTTTTAAAAGCCAATGATTTATACAAAGAAGGGAAGTATGAAGAGGCTATTAGGTTATACGAACAAATAGAAGATGAAAATGCCATTTCATCAGAACTATATTATAATTTAGGAAACTGTTATTATAAACTAAACAAAGTTGCCCCAACTATTTACAACTATGAAAGGGCGTTAAAATTAAATCCTTTAAATGAAGATGCTCAAAACAATTTAATTTTAGCTAAACGTCTAACACTAGATAGAATCGAAGCATTGCCAAAATCGATATTTCAAAAATTTAACCATAACTATTTACAAAAATTCACCTACAACACTTGGGCGATAATTACCATTGTATTTTCATTTATCGCTTCTGTATTATTCTTGTTATTTTATTTTTCGGATGCTTCCAGTAAAAAAAGAACTTATTTTACCACAAGTATTATTTCATTTTTACTATTAATTATATCACTTGTAATAACCTATACACAATACAATCAATCAAAAAACAATATTCAGGCTATTATTTTTGTTGAAGAAGTTTCTGTAAATAATGAACCAACCTCAAATTCTAGCGAAGTTTTCACCTTACATGAAGGAACAAAAGTAAATGTACTAGACTCGGTAGATAACTGGAAGAAAATAAAGCTGGTAGACGGAAAAGTTGGTTGGGTTCCTTCCGAAAATTTAAAAGAATTATAACATTTAAAGTGTAAAAAATTAGTTACTTTCGCCCATCGAACTTATAAATCTCTCTCTTGAAGTCTAAAGCAGCCATCTTTTTTATTGTTCTATTCGCAAGTATTATTGTTACACCTACGGTAGTTACTTTGATGGACAAAAATCAAGACCTTACTATTTTTTTAAGCTTAAATGAGGAAGAAGAGAACACTAAAGAAATAAAAGGGTTGGAGATGACAATTCATCCTATAGAAAACAACAACAATTCTTCATTTTTATATTACAGGATTCAAAAAAAGAAAAACGTACGTTTTCAATCGAAAAATTACGTTTCTCAATATCCTAAAATTCTAACCCCACCTCCTGAGTTTTTTACTATTTAGTTTTTCAAATTATTTAGTATCAAAATCAATTATTTAAATCAATACTCTAAATATTCATTTAGGGTGTAGAAACGCATATATCATGTTTAAAAATATTAAAAGCGACTTACCCGCAAGTATTGTCGTATTTTTTGTCGCATTACCTTTATGTTTAGGTATTGCACTAGCAAGTGGCGCACCTCTTTTTTCAGGTGTAATAGCAGGAATTATAGGAGGAATTGTTGTTGGAGCCTTAAGTGGTTCTAAAATAGGAGTTAGTGGTCCCGCAGCTGGTTTAGCTGCTATTGTTTTAACCGCTATTAGTTCTTTAGGAGGTTACGAAAACTTTCTAGTAGCTGTTGTATTAGGAGGTATTATTCAAATACTTTTTGGAGTTCTTAAAGCAGGAGTTATTGGTTATTACTTTCCATCTTCTGTTATTAAAGGGATGTTAACTGGTATTGGTATCATTATCATTTTAAAACAAATCCCTCATTTCTTTGGGTATGATGCAGAACCAGAAGGTGCCGATAGTTTTATTGAAACCTCAGGAGAAAATACCTTTTCTGCTATTTTACACATTACGGATCATATTACTATAGGCTCAATGCTTATAGGTTTTATTGGGCTGGCTATTTTAATTCTTTGGGATAAAGTTCTTAGCAAAAAAGGGAAAATATTCCATTTAATTCAAGGACCTTTAGTAGCAGTTGTAATTGGTATTATCTTTTTTGTGTTAACTCAAGGAAACGAAGTACTATCAATACAGGCTTCTCATTTGGTAAGTGTACCTATTCCTGAAAGTGCAGCATCGTTTATGGAGCAATTTACATTTCCTAACTTTAGTGCAATTACAAGTCCTGAAGTTTGGATTACGGCTTTTACTATTGCCTTAGTAGCTAGTTTAGAAACCTTACTTTGTGTAGAGGCTACTGATAAAATAGATCCTGATAAAAATATCACGCCAACTAACAGAGAGTTATTAGCACAAGGTACTGGTAATATTATATCGGGATTAATTGGAGGTTTACCAATTACTCAAGTAATTGTTAGAAGTTCTGCTAACGTACAATCTGGAGGAAAAAGTAAAATGTCTGCTATTTTACACGGTTTTCTTTTATTAATCTCTGTTATTTTAATTCCTAGGTTATTAAACAAAATTCCTTTATCAATACTAGCCTCAATTTTGCTAGTAGTAGGCTACAAGTTAGCAAAGCCTAGTCTTTTTAAACAAATGTATGCCTTAGGACGAAAACAATTTGTCCCTTTCATTGTAACTGTAGCTGGTATTGTTTTTACCGATTTACTAACCGGTATCTCATTAGGGTTGGCTGTTGGTGTAATCGTTATCTTAATTAAAAGTTACCAAAACTCTCACTTCTTACATATTGAAGATAAGAGTAACGGTTTACACAAAATAAAAATGACACTTGCAGAAGAAGTAACTTTCTTTAACAAAGGTGCCATTTTAAAAGAATTAGACAACTTACCAAGAGACACGTATTTAGAATTAGACGTAAGAAAAACTAGATATTTAGACAACGATATTGTTGAAATACTAGAAGACTTTGCCTTCAAAGCAAAAGAAAGAAATATCAATATTAAACTTATTTCTGAGCGTGGTGTTGTAGAAAACCCAGACAGTTTCATTCAATTCTTTAAGTTAAGACCAAAAGCTGCCTAAAACTGAACACCATGAAGCAAAGTAATTATAAAATACTAGTGCTTTCCGATATGAAAAGTTCAACTAACAGTACTCTCAGAAGTGCTGTTAGTATTGCAAAAATGACTCAAGGTAACATCACTTTTTTTCATGTAAAAAAACCAACTGATGTTGTTAAAGAAGAGAGTCAGTTATCGGCAATGCGCACTATAAATAAAGAATACAATACCATCAGTAAGAAAATTCAGAATTTTATATCTCCTTTTACAGAAGAATACGGAGTATCGATAAACTATAAATTTTCTTTTGGCAATATTAAAAATGAAATAGATCAGTACATAAAGGAAAACACACCAGATATTATTGTTTTAGGAAAAAGAAAATCGACTATGTTTAATATTACTGGTGATAACCTTACTGATTTTATTTTAAAAAGATACACTAGTACAATTTTTATTGCAGAAAACAATAATAGTCTAGAACCTTATAAACCCTTTACTTTAGGTTTATTAAATAGTAATAAAGACTCATTAAATGAAAGTTTCACAAAAAAAATTCTAGCAAATACAACAGAGCCATTAGTATCTTTTAACATTGCTAAAAACCAAGGCAGTGCAAACAACATACAAAATTCTCTAAATGAAGAATCAGTAGATTATGTTTTTGATCAGAATAACAATACAATTAAAAACCTTTCAAGTTATTTATTAAAAAACAAAATTCACCTTCTACATATTAACAGAAGAAAGGATAAAAACTCATTAACTAAATCTGACATTAAAGCAGTGATTAATAATTTAAAAACATCACTATTAGTTACGTCTATTTAAAATAACAACCTTAATAAAACATACATTATGAAAGCACATACTAAAGAAACACAAGCTACAATGACTCCGCAAAAGTCATTACAATATCTAAAAGAAGGGAATCAAAGATTTCAAAACAATTTAAAAGCTAATCGTAACTTATTAGAACAAGTAAACGATACTAGAGACGGTCAATTCCCGTTCGCAACTATTTTAAGTTGTATTGATTCTAGAGTTTCTTCAGAGTTGGTTTTTGACCAAGGGTTAGGAGATATTTTTAGTGTAAGAATTGCCGGAAATTTCGTAAACGAAGATATACTAGGTAGTATGGAGTTTGCTTGTAAGCTTGCTGGCACAAAATTAATCGTAGTTTTAGGTCATACAAGTTGTGGAGCTGTTAAAGGAGCTTGTGATAATGCCGAGCTAGGAAATTTAACAAACATGTTACGTAAAATTAAGCCAGCTGTAGAAGCTGTTACTGAACCAAAAGATACAAGCTTAAGAAACTCTTCAAATCTAGAATTTGTAGATACAGTTGCTGAAAAAAATGTAAAACTTACTATTAATAGAATTTTACAAGAAAGTGATGTACTAGCAGACATGCATAAAAGTGGAGAAATAATGATTGTAGGGGCCATGTATAATATTAAAGATGGTGCTGTAACTTTCTTTGAATAAACGAAATTGTTGTTTTCAACTTTAAAGAGAATCTAAGGTAAACAAACCTTGATTCTCTTTTTTTTTACGCTATAATAACTATCTTAGTAGTTCTATATATTAATTGATTTATGAAAAAACTATTCTCAAACTTTAAGGGTGATTTATTCGGTGGTATTACAGCAGGAATTGTTGCTTTACCTCTAGCATTAGCCTTTGGGGTTTCTTCTGGTTTAGGCCCTAGCGCAGGGTTATACGGTGCTATTTTTATTGCCTTTTTCGCTGCTTTATTTGGTGGTACTGACACCCAAATATCTGGACCAACTGCACCTATGACAGCTGTAAGTATGGTAGTCATAGCAGGAATTTTGGCTACAAATGATGGCGATATTAACAAAGCTTTACCAGCAATTCTAACTGTCTTTTTACTTGCTGGTTTAATTCAGATTGGGTTAGGCCTTTTAGGTTTAGGTAAATATATCCGTTATATTCCTTACCCTGTAGTATCAGGTTTTATGACTGCTATTGGAGTAATTATTTTGGTTACTCAAATTCTTCCAGCTGTAGGTTATTATGCTAAAGAAGACACTCAATTTGTCGAGCAATTTAAACCTCAAGCAGAAGAATTAATTCTAGAAAATATCTTAAAAGAAGAAGCCGGAGAAGGCATCTTAGTGCTTGAAGATTTTAAAGAGACTGTAAAAAGAGCAGAAGCTACTACTCAAGCAGATATTTTAAAAGAGAGTAAAACCATTGCAGGAAAAGAAGCTTCAGGTGTTTTAGGTACTTTTAAAGTATTACCACGAGCATTAAAAAATATAAATTGGCTGGAGTTAATTTTAGCTTTAGGTACTATCTTTATTATTTACGGATTTAAACGAATTACTACAACAATACCTAGTACATTAGTCGCTTTAGTTGTCATGTCGGGTATAGCTTTAGCTTTTGGACTAAACTACCGTCCTATAGAAGAAATTCCTGGAGGCTTTCCTATTCCAAATATGAAAATCTTTTCACAATTTAGCTTAACAAGTATTACCCCATACATTTTTACAGCTTTAACTTTAGCCTTATTAGGAGCCATTGACTCCCTATTAACTTCTGTAGTTGCTGATAATATGACTAAGACTAAACACAAACCCAATAAAGAATTAGTTGGTCAAGGTATAGGAAACAGTATCGCTGCTGTTTTTGGTGGTATCCCTGGTGCAGGAGCAACTATACGTACAGTAGTAAACATTAATTCTGGTGGTAAAACTAAGTTATCTGGAATGGTTGCTGGTGTTATGCTTTTAATTATTTTATTAGGTTTAGGACCTATTGCATCAAAAATTCCCGCTGCTGTACTGGCTGGTATCCTGATTACTGTAGGTATAGGTGTAATGGATTACAAAGGGCTAAAAGCTATTCCTAACCTACCAAGAGATGCCAAAATAGGTCCATTTAAAGTAAGTTCAGAAGTTATTATTATGCTCGTTGTGTTAATTCTATCAACTTTTTGGAATTTAGTTTACGCAGTTGGTATCGGTTTAGTAATAGCCTCTCTAATGTTTATGAAAAAAATTGGTGATTTAACAGCTGAACGCTCTAACTTAAAATCTCTAAAAGAGGAACCTTGGGCGGATGAAAAAAATTTCCCTAAAGAATTTTCTGAAAAAGTATTTATAAAACATGTTAAAGGACCATTATTTTTTGGTTCAACTAGTAACTTTCAAGCATTAGCAAAACAAATTCCTGCTACTGCTTCACATGTAATTATTCGTATGGATAGAATGCAATACATAGATCAATCTGGTTTATACACTTTAGAAGATATATTGGTTGATTTAGAGAAAAATGGAATTACTGTTTTATTAGTAGATGTATTAAAACAACCACGTTATATGATGGAACGTATTGATATAATTCCTGACCTAATTTCTAAAGAACATATTTTTGATTCTTTCTCTAATTGTTTAGAATGGATTAAACAAAATGTAAATGGCTCAACCCAATAAACACTTCCTATTATGGATTTATCAAAAATATTTGAAAACAATAAAAAATGGGTGCAAGAAAAACTATCCATTAATCCCGATTACTTTAAAAAATTAAATGAGGGTCAGAGCCCAAATTTTTTATACATCGGATGTTCAGACAGTAGAGTTTCTGTAGAAAACTTGATGGGATTAAAACCTGGTGAAGTTTTTGTTCATAGAAACATAGCTAATATGGTTCCTGCTATCGATTTAAATTCAGCATCGGTAATTGAATATGCTGTAGAACATTTGAAAGTAAATCATATTGTAGTTTGTGGACATTATTCATGTGGTGGTGTTAAAGCTGCCATGCAATCTGCAGATTTAGGCTTGTTAAATCCTTGGTTACGCTATATTAGAGATGTATACCGCTTACATAAAGAAGAATTAAACAAAATTGAAGATGAAGAAGCTCGTTATGATCGATTAGTTGATTTAAATGTGCAAGAACAATGTGTTAACTTAATTAAAACCGCCGCTGTACAAAAAGCTTACAGAGATAGAGGATTGAAAGTATATGGTTGGGTATTTGATATTAAAACAGGCGGGCTAATCGATTTGAATATCGATTTTGAACATATCTTAGAAGACATTATGGAAATATATCATTTAGATTAACTTCTAATTTAATTAAAAATAAAAACGGATGAATTTCTTCATCCGTTTTTGTTTTTTATGCAGTAGTTTCCGACTCTTGCTTACTGTCTTCATCTTCTCCATCTTTAATAATGGATGGAAAAATAGTCGGTGCAATCTTTTTTACAGGTTTATATAAAATAGACTCTTCTAAACTTTGTTGCTTTACAAACGGAATTGTATCGTTCATTTTTCCAAAGAAAATAAAAATCACACTTAAAATTAATCCTATTTTTAAAGCTCCAAAAACACCTCCTAAAATCTTATTTAAAATTCCTAGTGAAGCAAAATCAGCTATCTTCGTTAAGATTTTACCTAGCAAAGCAATCACTACAATTATTACTACAAAAGTTCCTGCAAAAGCTGCTAGAGAGATATATTTCTCTTCCCAGTTTACACTATCTTTTAACCAATCTCCTATAAAATACGAAAAATGTATTGCTCCATAAACTCCAGCCACTAAAGCCACCAAAGAGGCAACTTCAACAAACAACCCTTTCATTAATCCGCGAACAAAACCAAACAATAACAAGGCTGTTATAATAATATCGAAAGTATTCATAGTTATTTAATTCTTCCGTGTAAATATACACAACTCATTCATATCTTTGCTTTTTCAAAAAGTACAAATGACCGAAAAAACTAACTTAAAAGAAAAATGGGATTTTGTGATAGCCCAATTATCGCATCAGTTTGCTGATGGTGATGAATTAACCATTGATGGAATTATTTATTTAATTGGCGTTCAAGAATTGGGGCAAGGGCATCGAAAATTTAAAAAAGACGAAAAAGTCAATTTAATGCATATCGCCATATGTAAACTATTGGAACCTTATGGTTATTATGAATTTGACTTTTTTGATGATGATGGTTGGCCACATTATAAAACAATAACTGAGTTACCTAGTTTAAAACCAGGTGAGCAAACCGTATTAATGAAAGAAGCAATTATTAACTATTTTGAAGGAATAAACTTTTTTTAACAATTTTGTTTTTTCAAATTCTGAATTAAAAACATTACAAAAACCACAACATTTCATAACAAACAAATATCAAACAACTAAAAAAAGGTTTTAATTTTAGAAAAAAATAAAAGTGGTATACTTCTTGGAAAGAAGTTTGTAAATGACTAGTTTTAAAACCTTATTAATAACCCTTTAAAATATCATGATGAAAAAATTACTGGCTCTATTAATATTTACTACATCTATCGTTAGTGCTCAATATACTATTAAAGGTACCATAACCCCTCCAGAAAAAAGTGACTGGGTAATTCTTTATAAAATTGAAGGTGCCAAGCAAAAGTATATAAAAGATACAACCATTAAGCATGACACAGTAATTATTGGTGGTGAAAAACAAATACTAGGTAAATTTAGCTTTGAATTGCCAAATACAGCAGAAGCTGGAGCTTATAGAGCAACCTACAGAAACACTGGTGCAGGATTTGTTGATTTCTTCTTTAACAAAGAAAATGTTGAATTTGTTTTCAATCCTAAATTTCCAGAGCAATCATTGCTTTTTACAAGTTCTAGAGAGAATAAATTATATAGTGAATATAAACAAGCTATTAATAAGATTCAAAAGAAAATAGACTCTGCCCAAGCTGCATACATCGAAACAGATTCGAGAGATGCTAAAAAAGCATATAAGAAAGAAATTAAGGAGCTTGAAGATGTTCAAGAAGCTTATGAAAATAAATCTGAAGGAATGTTAGTAAACAACTTCATTAAAGCTTCTCGTCGTTACAACTCTTATAATATTCATGACAATATTCAAGATTATTTATCAGCTACATCTGATAACTTTTTTAAGTATATCGATTTTAAAAATGAAGCTTTATTTAATTCTTCTTTTTTAATTGATAAAATTAATGATTACGTTTTCTATTTAAACTATTCTGAAGATAAAGAAATGCAACAGAAATTGATAAAAGAGTCAATTACTGATGTAATGAAAAAAATCTCTTCTGATAAATTAGAAAAAGCAGTTATCTATTACTTAATTAGTACACTTACCGACAAACGTAACGGACCTGCCGTAGACTGGATGTTCTCTGAATACTACGACGACCTTCCTACTGAAGATCAAGATGCTGAATTTAAAAAAGAAAAACTAGGTATTTTACTTGCAACTGTAGGTAGAGTTGCTCCTGATTTTTCATGGAAAGAGAACAATGAAGACCAAAAATTATCTACTTTAAATGACGGAAACAAATATTTATTAGTGTTTTGGAGTACAGGTTGTCCTCACTGTCTAAAAGAGATTCCTGAGCTTTATAAATACATGAAAACTCATAAAGAAGTTTCTGTAGTTTCATTTGGTATTGAAAATGACGAAACTGAATGGACTGAGTTTGTAAAAGACTTACCAGAATGGCATAATGCAGTAGGAACTCACCCAGAATATAAGTTTGATAACGAAACGGTAAAGAAATATAATTTGCTAGGAACACCATCTTATTTTGTACTAGACAGAGAAAAAAGAATTATAGCGATGCCTGATCATGTTCAAGATGTTCAAAAATATTTTGAAAACAACTAGGTCTTAATCCAGACAAATTAAAAAAGCTCAACAAATTTTGTTGAGCTTTTTATTTTTTTAGAAATACAAAAATGCATTCTCAATATGCTCAATTACATATGTGTTGTTCTCTTTTAAAATAGCTACTATGTCAAATCGAATTTCTACATCTAAATCACGTTGATTAACATAATTATCAATTGCAGAAACTAAGAGGTTTATTTTCTTAGGGTTTACAAAATCTTGCGGATTTCCATAATAAGCTGTCGTACGGGTTTTAACTTCAACCGCTATTAATTCATTTCCTTTCATAGTAATAATATCAACCTCAGCTTTTAAAAAACGGTAGTTTTTTTCAACTATTGAATATCCTTTTTCAATCAAATATTCTATAGCTAATTCTTCTCCTTTTTTACCAAGTTCATTGTGTATTGCCATTTAAAATGTTAAATTTGAGTAATTTAAAAAACTTTTACCATGAAAAAAAATATGGGGAATACCGATAAAGCTATTAGAACTTTAATTGCTTTAATTATTGCCTGCTTGTCTTACTTTGATATTATTACAGGAGTACTGGGTAATGTACTGTTGGTTTTAGCAATTGTATTTTTGGTTACCAGTTTGATAAACTTTTGCCCGCTTTATTCCTTATTTGGCATAAACACTCGTAAGTCTAAAGAATAAATTAGTCAAACGCAACAGTAGAAGTGTTGTCTTTATGTATACTTAAAGAAACCTTTCTTCCCATAATTAAGGCTCTATTATCAGGCTCATGACCTGCAGGAAAATTAAATAGTACAGGAATATCTTTTGGAACAACATCTAAAATTAATTGTTCTATCGAACTTCCCCATGGAGTCGTATTTTTTTTAACTTTAGTCATATTACCCACAATAATCGCTTTAACTTTTGTAAAATATCCTGCACGTTTTAAGCTTTGTAACATTCTATCTATCGAATATTTATATTCTCCTATTTCTTCAATAAACAGAATTTTCCCATCCGTAGAAATTTGACTATCCGACCCTAACATCGAAGCTAAAATAGCAATATTTCCCCCCACTAACTCTCCTGAGGTTTCTCCTACTCTATTCATTTTTGATGACAAAACTTCATAACGTAATTCTTCACCAAACAATGCCTTTTTAAAAGTAGCTATTGTCTGTATTGTTTCTTCAGGTTTTTCTTCCATACTTGTACCCATCATAGCATGCAAGGTTTCAACTCCTAAATTATGAATATGATTGTGGAATGCTGTAATATCAGAATATCCTATTACCCACTTTGGGTGCTGTTTAAACTTCGTAAAATCTAGCTGATCTATAATTCTTACAGAACCATATCCTCCTCTCGCACTCCAAATCGCTTTAATAGTAGGATTATCTAATGCTTCTTGAAAATCTTGGCAGCGCTCCTCATCGGTGCCTGCAAAATGATCATTTTGATTAAATAGATGTTTACCATATACTACTTTTAACCCCCAACTTTCAACTAATTCTTTAGCTTTATCAATTACCTGTTTTCTATTCTTTAAAATTCCAGCAGGAGCAACCATTGCTATGGTATCTCCCTTTTGTAAATACGGTGGCGTTATTAATTTCATATTTGAATTTTGACCATTAACCATTGAACCTATAAAAATTAGCAGCAAAAAATAAAGTTCTTTTCTCATGAATAACAAGATTTAGATAGTAAAAGTACTTTTTTTGAATAAATTCCGCTAGTATTACACCATTCATGTTTTTTTGCAATTTCTTTAGGCGGTATTAATTTCTGTTTAATAAAACCAAACTTACCATAAAAATCTTGCAAGTTTTCAAAAGGCAAACACCAAACGATTGTATTTAAAAACGGATTGTTTTTACATAAAAACTGAACTATAACATCAGTTACTCCCAATCCTCTATAATCATTAAAAACATAAATACCTCCTAATTCGGTATTTTGTTTATCTATTTTTACCAATCGTCCTAAACCACACTTTTTCCCATCTATTTCTGCAATAACTATGTATTCATTTTCAAAATTAGACGGTTTAAAATCAATTGATAAGTATTGTGCATTAATCCAATCTATTTCTTCTTTTTCTGCTTGCCTAACTATAATGGTATTCATATTATGAAACTAAAAGTACTAATTAGTAAATGTACCCAATTTATAACAGTTTAAAAAATTGCTTTTTTGTACTTTTGCAGTTTAATTTTTAGCACAAAATTCATGAATACACCTAAGAGATATACTATTACAGCAGCATTACCTTATACAAACGGACCTATCCACATCGGTCATTTAGCAGGGGTGTATGTTCCTGGAGATATTTATGCACGTTATTTACGCCAAAAAGGAAAAGACGTGGCGTACATTTGTGGTTCTGATGAGCATGGAGTTGCCATACCTATGCGTGCTAAAAAAGAAGGTGTTACCCCACAAGCTATCATTGACAAATACAACGGAATCATAAAAAAATCGTTTGAAGATTTCGGAATTTCTTTTGATAATTACTCGCGTACCTCAGCAGAAATTCATCATAAAACAGCTTCAGATTTCTTTACCAAATTATACAACGATGGTGAGTTTATTGAAGAAGTTACCAAACAATTGTATGATGAAGAGGCTAATCAATTTTTAGCAGATCGTTTTGTTGTTGGTACCTGTCCAAAATGTGGAAATGAAGAAAGTTATGGTGATCAATGTGAAAAATGCGGGACGAGCCATAATGCTACCGATTTAATCAATCCTAAATCGGCAATTACAGGAAATGTACCTACTTTAAAAGAAACCAAACACTGGTTTTTACCATTAGATAAACACGAAGCTTTTTTACGCGAATGGATTTTAGAAGGACATAAAAACGATTGGAAGCCTAACGTATTAGGTCAAGTAAAATCTTGGATTGATGACGGATTACGTCCTCGTGCTGTAACTCGTGATTTAGATTGGGGAATTCCAGTTCCTGTTGAAGGTGCTGACGGAAAAGTATTATATGTTTGGTTTGATGCTCCTATCGGATACATCTCTTCTACCAAAGAATGGGCTGCGCGTGAAGGTAAAAACTGGGAAGATTATTGGAAAAAAGACGACACAAAATTAGTACACTTTATCGGTAAAGATAATATCGTATTTCACTGTATTATTTTCCCTGCAATGCTAAAAGCACACGGAGATTTTATTTTACCTGAAAATGTACCAGCAAACGAGTTTTTAAATTTAGAAGGAAATAAGTTATCTACCTCTAAAAACTGGGCGGTTTGGTTACACGAGTATTTAGAAGACTTCCCTAATCAGCAAGATGTATTACGCTATACTTTAACAGCAAACGCACCTGAAAATAAAGATAATGATTTCACTTGGAAAGATTTTCAGGCGAAAAATAATAATGAATTAGTTGCCATTTTCGGAAACTTTATCAACCGTGTGGTAGTGCTAACAAACAAATACTATAACGGATTAGTACCTGCTGCTGGTGAATTATCAGAAGCAGATGAAAATGCTTTAGAGCAATTAAAACAATTCCCAGATGTGATTGCGAAATCTATCGAGCGTTATCGTTTTAGAGAAGCTTCTCAAGAGATGATGAATTTAGCGCGTTTGGGTAATAAATATTTAGCAGATGAAGAGCCTTGGAAAGTAATTAAAGAAGATGAAGAGCGCACAAAAACGATCATGAATGTTGCGTTACAAATCGCAGCAGGCTTAGCAGTAGTATCAGAGCCATTTTTACCATTTACTTCAACAAAGTTAAAATCAATTTTAAACATTGATAATACGCTTACCTGGAATGATGTAGCTGAAAAAGATATTTTATTAGCTAAAGACCACCAAATAAATAAAGCTGAATTATTATTCTCTAAAATTGAAGATGCTACTATTCAAGCACAGTTAGATAAATTAGAAGCAACTAAAAAAGCAAATGAGGCTGCCAACAAAGTAGTTGAACCTCAAAAAGACACTATTGAGTTTGATGATTTTACCAAAATGGACATGCGTGTTGGAACTATTTTAGAAGCTGAAAAAGTAGCTAAAGCTAAAAAGTTATTAAAGCTAAAAGTTGATGTAGGTATGGATGTTCGTACAATCGTTTCTGGTATTGCTGAAAGCTTTAAACCAGAAGATATTGTTGGACAGCAAGTAACTGTTTTATGTAATTTGGCACCAAGAAAAATTCGTGGCGTAGAAAGTCAAGGAATGATTTTAATGACTGATACTCCTGATGGTAAATTAGCTTTTGTGCAACCTTCAGAAAAAGTAAACAACGGAGAGTTTATAGCTTAAAACATATATTCATAAAATAAAAAACCTCGCAAATTGCGAGGTTTTTTATTTTACACATTCTTTAACCAACCTACGATACTTAAGCGAGGTCTTATCAACGCTACTTTTACCTCATGCTCAGTTACATCACTCTTAAAAAAAGCAACTCTACCTCCAATAGGTAAAATGGTTTCTGTTTTTTCTTTGGTGTAGAGTACTAACTCCCCTCCATCATCAACATTCCAGTCCTCATTTAAGTACATAACAAATGAAAACAACCTTCCGTTATCGCTCTTAAACTGATCGACATGACGTTTGTAAAAACTACCTATATCGTAATACGCATAATGAAACTCAAAAGCATTGATACTCGTGTAACATGTTTTGTTTAGATACTCAGCAAACTCATTCATTTTTTGAACAAACTTTTTTTCTAGATCATCTTCAGTTTTTTCGTTAATCCAGCAAATAACGTCTCGTCTTATCTCTTTGTCTTTTGTATAGTCTGAGTCTTTTCCAATACCCGCTCTATACATCATTCCTTCTTCATAAAGTTGCTTCAAATTATTCCGAAGCCCTGCTATCATATCCGCAGAAAAAAAGTTATCACAAACTCCAAACTCGTTGGAAATTAAGCCAGTAATCAATCGTTCATACTGTTGCTTATGCAATTCATTTACAGTTGTTTGCATTAATAAATTTAAAATTAGACTAACTACGAAAGATAGTCTAAAAACATATAGATTGTACACCCTCAAATAAAAATTTATATTTGCTTTATTTTATGAATTTACTATCCTTTATAGGTTCTCATACCAACCTTTCTTCTGTCGCTATTCAAAACACCATTGAACTGTTAAATGAAGATTGCACCATTCCTTTTATTGCTCGTTATCGAAAAGAAAAAACAGGAAATTTAGATGAAGTTGAAATTGGTCAAATTGTTCAATTCAAAGAACAATTCGAAACCTTAGAAAAGCGTAAGACCACCATTTTAAAAGCTCTGGAAGAACAAGAGGTTTTAACAGATGAACTAAAAAACAAGGTTGAAAAAGCAGAAGATTTAACCTCGTTAGAAGATTTATATCTTCCGTATAAAAAGAAACGTAAAACCAAAGCAGAAACGGCTCGTAAAAATGGATTAGAACCATTAGCAAAGATGATTATGAGTCAGCGAGTAAACGATTTGGAATTTACCGCTTCTAAATACCTTTCGAACGAAGTAGAGCAAATAGACGATGCCTTAGAAGGTGCTCGCCATATTATTGCTGAATGGATTAACGAACGAACTGATATTCGAAATAACATTCGTTATCAATTAGAACGTTTTGCGACCATTGCAACCAAAGTCGTTAAAACAAAAAAAGAAGACGAAGCTGCACAAAAATTTAAAGATTATTTTGATTGGGAAGAAAATCTAAGTCGAATTCCTTCTCACCGATTGTTAGCTATTTTACGTGCAGAAAAAGAAGGTTTTATTCGCATAAAAGTTAGTATTGATGACGAACGAGCGCTTCAAAAAATGGAAGACAGAATTATTCGTTCACATAATGAATGTGCAGAACAAATTGAACTAGCTATTGCCGATGCATACAAACGTTTGCTGTTCCCTGCACTATCAAACGAAGCTTTAACAATTGCTAAAGAAAAAGCAGACGAAAGCGCCATTAAAGTATTTGCTAAAAACTTACAGCAATTACTGTTAGGTTCCCCATTGGGTGAAAAACGAATTTTAGCTATCGACCCAGGATTTAGAACTGGTTGTAAAGTGGTTTGTTTAAACGAACAAGGAGACTTATTACATAACGAAACTATTTTTCCGCATGCACCTCAGCATCAATCAAAAGAAGCAATGAATAAACTTAGTTCTTTAGCAGATGCTTATAAAATAGAAGCTATCGCTATAGGTAATGGGACTGCTTCTAGAGAAACGGAACAATTAGTAAAACGCGTATATTTTAAAAATCCAGTAGAAATATTTGTAGTAAGCGAGGCGGGTGCCTCTATTTATTCAGCTTCTAAAATTGCACGAGATGAGTTTCCTAATTATGATGTAACTGTTCGCGGTACAGTTTCTATTGGGCGTCGATTAGCAGATCCTTTAGCCGAACTGGTAAAGATTGAAGCAAAATCTATTGGTGTTGGACAATACCAGCACGATGTAGACCAGACACAATTAAAAAAATCATTAGATACTGTAGTAGAACATTGTGTAAACAAAGTAGGAGTTAATATTAATACTGCTAGTGCTTCCTTATTAAGCTATGTTTCTGGTATCGGTCCTAAATTGGCTGAAAATATTGTAAGTTACAGAAATGAAAATGGTGCTTTTACAAATAGAACTGCCATTAAAAAAGTCCCTCGTTTAGGAGGAAAAGCATTTGAGCAATCTGCTGGATTCTTACGAATTAAAAACGGCGATAATCCACTAGATGATTCTGCTGTTCATCCAGAACGTTATACTTTGGTTAAACAAATTGCAAAAGATGCGGGAACTAAAGTGGATGACTTAATTGGTAATTCTTCTGTTTTAAAACAAATTAAACTACAGCAATATGTAACCGAATCTTACGGATTACCAACACTACAAGACATTATAAAAGAACTGGAAAAACCAGGATTAGATCCTCGCGAAAAAGCCAAAGCTTTTAGTTTTAACGAACATATTAAAACAATAGATGATCTACGAATAGGCATGGTACTTCCTGGGATTGTAAATAACATTACCAATTTTGGTTGTTTTGTGGATATTGGAATTAAAGAAAGTGGTTTAGTTCATGTATCCAATCTATCTGACACATTTGTTAAAGATGTAAATGAACATGTAAGCTTGCATCAACACGTTCAGGTTAAGGTTTTAGAGGTAGATATTTCAAGAAAACGTATTCAACTAAGTATGAGTTTTTAAAACAAAAGCCAGCTGTTTAAAGCTGGCTTTTGCAATCAAAAATTGATAAATAGACACTAAAGGATAATTAATTTTATTCTTTTAATTAATGCGTTTTATAACTAACCTTCTATCATTTGCTTCTAAAACTACTTGAATTTCAGAGGTTGAGACAACTGCCCACTCTTTATTAAATTCATTTACAGGAGCATCAGAAAAATTTAAAGCTAATATGCTAGCATCACTCGATACTTCCCAAGATCCTACCATAACAACTCCATCTTTTTTCGCCTTAACAACATTATCTAAATAAAAATAGATCTGATAATTGGTAAAAGTTTCTGTTTCATCAACTCCGTTATTTTTATAGTTTTCAACTGCCCAAACACTACCTTCTGCTAATAAAATATCACTCAATTCATCTTTTACAACAGAACATTGACTTTTAAAACGAAGATGATTTCCTTCAAGTAATAAATGTACACTTACTTCCCCTGAACCTTCTTTAACTTCATGTAGATACCAAATAGCATTAAAATCTGGAAAATCTGGAACGTTAACAACTATTTTCATGTCATTAGCTTCTCCTGAAACTTCCCAACTACCTTCGTAAACAGTTCCATTTTTATTTACTAAGATTATTCCTCCTTCTTTAAAATTAAACACAAAATCTTTGTATTCATCAGTAAGATACGTTTGGTCTATGTATAGTTTCTCAACAATCCATTCATTGCAGTTTGCAAATATCTCTTTAACCCCTTCGGTAGTACATCCATCACAATCATCATCATTGTAATCATTATCATCATCTTCATCACAACTATTTTTTGCTGCTGCTATAGCCTCTTCTAATTCTTGCATATTGTTAATATACACATATGTGTCTCCATTTAAAATCACCTTAAAAGGAAAATCTATAGTCACTGCTGCATAATCTTTTAAGTTCCCTATTAATTCATACATCTCTTCATCATTCTCTATGGTAAGGGTAAGTATTAACTCTTGATTTGAATTGAACACAGAAGCTGTAAGCGGGTAGTAAAAATCTAAACACTCAATATCATCATCATCTTCATTTTCTCCTTTACAGTTTTGTGCTAAAGCTTCTAACTCTTCATCAGAATTAACTGTTTTTACTGTATAATCACTTAGTATTACTTCAATAGGGTACGAAATAACTATAGAATCTACATCATCATCAAAAAGATCAAAAATATCTTCTATTTCTTCATAGCCATCTTCATCATTTACCGTTATTTCTTTAGAATTTACAGTAACAGTTACTGGTAATTTAACACTAAGACAACTAGCTCTATCAATAATATTATCATCAGAACCGTCTTTTGTAACAGTATATTTCATCAAATTAGCTACTGTAGAGTTTGCTACAAGCTCATTTTCAATTGGAGGGTTAATAATTTGAATTTCTTCGGTTCTACATGAAGAAAGTACTAGTAGAACACTAAATAATACTAAGGTTGTTTTTAAAAATTTCATAATCTTGGGGTTATTTATTTGTTTTAGTTTGATTTCTTTCGGCTTTTATTATAAAACAACTAACTTCTTTAATATCCCGAGAAAAATATTTTTTTATACCTTTCTCACTCTTAAAACCCTATTTTAGTTTGTCAAAACCCCTACATAATAACGTTTGTAATGAAAAGAATTTTTCTTTATTGTATGAAAAATATGCTCAAGAGTTAGGTAATTTTTTATACTATAAATATGGAAATACTTTAAATCCTACTGATAAAGTTCAGGATACTTTTATTAAATTATGGGAAAATTGTGCGAAAGTAGTTCCTGAAAAAGTTAAATCTTTTCTTTATACCGTTGCTAACAATTTAATGTTAAATGCTGTGAAGCATCAAAAAGTAGTTTTTAAACATCAAGAAATAAAGCCTAAAGATTACACAAATGAGTCACCTGAATTTATACTTCGCAAAAAAGAGTTTTTACAGCGGTATGAAAAAGCTTTATCAAACTTAAAAGAAGAAGAACGTGTTGCCTTTATGTTGAATAAAATAGATGGTAAAACCCACAAGGAGATAGGAGAAATATTAGGAGTTACAAAAAAGGTTGCTGAACACAGAATTTATTCGGCATTTAAAAAATTAAAAGATCAACTAGAAGATTTTAAATAAAAAATCGGGATTTTCACTAAGTAAAGTGTTTTATTAATATAGGCAATCACTCATGAAGAAGGATGATTTAATACAAAAATGGTTACGTAACGAATTAACCAACGAAGAACAAGCAGCTTTTAACACCTTAGAAGATGCTAGTTTTCTTGAAGAAATTATTCAAGAAGGTCAGCGATTTAAAGCTGACAAGCATATTTCTATACCTTCTTTTGAAAGCTTAAACAATCGTTTACCCTCTAAAAAACCACCCCAAACAAATTGGCTATTAGTCGTTTCTAAAATTGCCGCAGTATTTATTATTGGTTTAGGTATATTTTATTTTTTCAATGCTAAACAAGTAAACGCTTTTAATACTCAATATGCCGAGAGTAAAACCATTACACTTCCCGATAATTCGATAGTAGAACTAAATGAATTTTCTCACCTTGAATACAATAGTAATACCTGGAAAAAGCAACGAAGTTTGCAATTAAAAGGCGAAGCTTTTTTTGATGTTGAAAAAGGAATGCGTTTTGATGTTATAACTAAAAACGGAATTATAAGTGTTTTAGGTACTGAGTTTAATGTACTAGACAGAGACAGTATTTTTAAAGTTTCATGTTATGAAGGATTGGTACAAGTAAACTATAAAAATAAAATTACAAAACTACCTGTTGGAAAAGAGTTGAGTATTATTAAAGGAATAGAACAAAAGACCAGTACAATTTTATCACAACCAAAATGGTTGAAAAACATGAGTGTTTTTGAAAATGTCTTGCTTTCTCAAGTTGTTGCTGAACTTGAGCAACAATACAGCATTAAGGCACAACTTAGCATACAAAATAGTGATCTAAAATTTACAGGTGCTTTTACAAACAATAACCTTGAAAAAGCCTTAAAATCAATCACTCTTCCATTTAATTTATCGTACGAAATTAAGAATAAGCAACATGTAATTATTTGGGATGAACAACTATAAATCCTTCTTTTTTTTAATACTCATCTGGTCTTTTTGTTTTGGCATACAAGCGCAAACTGAACCTAAAAAAGCGCCTCTTAAAACGGTATTAGAGCAAATTGCAAATACACACAGCATCCAATTTAACTACAGTAGTAGTTTAATTAAGAACATCTATGTATTTCCTATTTCTAATAAGCTTAGCTTAGGTAATAAACTTAAAAAACTAGAAGCACAAACAAATTTTATATTTACTCTTTTAGATTCACAAATAGTTGGAATTTCATCTCCTGTAATAATTTGCGGATACTTAAAAGATTCTACAACAAAAGCTCCTTTGGTTGGAGCAACTATTAAGACAGATAATAACTATACCGTTACTGACAATCATGGTTTTTTTGACCTTAAAACTAGAAGTAATTCTGAAAAAGTAAACATTCGGTTTATTGGTTATCATACAATTGATAAATTAGCAAGTGAGTTGTCTTCTACAGACTGTAAAAACCTTTTTTTAAGTGAACATCAAGAGTTAATTTCTAATATTACTGTCAATGGATATTTGGTAAAAGGTATTGATAAAACTATTAATGGTAACACTATTATCGATTTTTCAAAATTTACCCTACTTCCAGGATTAATTGAATCTGATGTGTTGCAAACTGTGCAAGCTCTACCAGGTATTCAAAGTGTAGATGAAACAGTTTCAAACATCACTATTAGAGGAGGCTCACACGATCAAAACCTTATTTTATGGGACGGTATAAAAATGTATCAAACTGGACATTTTTTCGGGTTAATCTCTAGCTTCAATCCAAAAATCACGCAAACTGCGTATGTAATTAACAACGGTACTGATGCTTCTTACTCTAATGGAGTTTCGGGAACTATTCACATGAAAACAGCGGCTACTTTACAAACAGATTTCACAGGAAGTTTGAGTCTGAACTTTATCAATGCTAATATTTTTGCTGATACTCCTTTAGGAAAAAAGTCTTCACTTCAAGTGGCCGCTCGTAGATCTATTGACGATTGGATTAAAACTCCAACTTATCACAATTACTTTAAGCGCGTTACCCAAAGTACCGAAATAGAAAACAACGATAAAAACGTTACGAATTCTAATCAAGAGTTTAATTTTTACGACACCTCGTTACGATGGTTATATACTCCTACCAACAAAGATGCTATTCGAATAAACTTTATTTTAATTGATAACAACTTAACATTTGATGAAACTGCAGTTGTAAATAACTCAACAGAGACCAAACAAAGTAGTTTGTCGCAACAAAGCATTGCTGGCGGTATTAATTATCATCGAAAATGGAATCCAAAATTTAGCACAACCTTACAGGTTTACGAGACAGATTATAATTTACAAGCTATTAACGCAAACATTCTAGATAATCAACGTTTTTTACAAGAAAACATCGTTTCTGAAACAGGTGTAAAACTGAAAGGTAACTACACTAAAAATAGTTGGAAATACAATGGTGGTTATCATTTTGTTGAAACACAAATAACCAATCGAAACGATGTTGATAATCCTAGGTTTGTAAGATTGTACTCTAATGTTATTAGAGAGCATGCCGTTTTTGGACAAACTCAATATCAAAACTCTAATAGTAACATTACTATAAAACCAGGGTTACGGATTAATTATATTGAGAAGTTTAACAAAATCCTTGTAGAACCTCGATTAAGTATTCATAAAAAAGTTAATGACGTTCTTTCTATAGAAGTTCTGGGGGAGTTTAAGCATCAAAATGTCTCTCAAGTTATCAATTTTCAGAATGATTTTTTAGGAATTGAAAAACGTAGATGGCAGTTATCTGACAACGATAGCATTCCTGTATTAAAAAGTAAACAGGCTTCAATAGGATTCACTTATAAAAAGAAGCAATGGCTTGTAGATGCTACAGGATACTACAAAACTATTGATGGTATTACCACACAAAGTCAAAGTTTTACCACCAAATATGAGTTTAGTAAAAACAAAGGAAGTTATGATGCTTTTGGTATTGATTTTTTATTGAGAAAGAACTTCAAAAACCTAAATACTTGGTTAAGTTATTCATTTATTCAAAACACATATTTTTTTGACAATTTAGTTGAATATCAATTTCCTAGTAATTTTGATATTACTCATGCTATTACGGTCGGTAGTACTTATTCTAGCAAATTATTCAATATTTCGCTTGGACTAAATTATACTTCTGGAAAACCAACTTCTCAACCTGTTTCGGGTAATGAAATTATTGATAATGAAATTAATTATGAAAGTGCTAATAATAGTAGACTTAATAATTATTTAAGAGCAGATGCTTCTGCCCTGTACAAAAAACAACTAACTGATGATATGAGTGTAAATATTGGTGTTTCAGTATGGAACTTATTCAATACTAAAAATAGTATTAATAATTATTATAGAGTAGAAAATAATAGTGCTAATAGGTATTCTCGTTATTCGCTAGGTTCTACCCCAAACTTCTTGTTAAAATTAAATTTTTAACATAAAAAAACAAGCTGATTACATAACCAGCTTGTTTTTTATTTCTTTTTTAACTCTTTTTCAGCAACTTACCCTCTTATTTACTTCCTAACATCAGTAGCTCACTACAAACTACTTCTGTTATGTAGCGTTTATTACCTTCTTTATCGTCAAAAGAGCGAGAAGTAAGCTTCCCTTCTATCATTACTTCTTTGCCTTTTTCTAAATATTTTTCAATAATTTCTGCTGTTTTATTCCAGGCAACTACATTATGCCATTGTGTGTCCGTTACTTTTTCGCCTTGGGCATTTTTATACGTTTCATTAGTTGCTATAGCAAATTTTGCTAATTTCTTTCCACTTTCTAAAGTGATTACTTCTGGATTATTTCCTAAATTTCCAATTAACTGTACTCTGTTTTTTAGTGCGTTCATAATAGTATTTTTTAATGTTAAACAGTTAAGACCTTGTCATTCAAACGAATTGACACTGCAAAGATGAAACAGTGTGCAAATTAAAAATGGTTAGTAATCGTTTATTTTCGTTTGTAATTGAATGTAATCATTTAAATATTTTTAATATTTTTGAAATCAAACAGTTAGAGCATGAAATTTTATTTAGAAACTGAACGCTTAATTTTAAGAGAGTTCAGAGAAAGTGAAACTGAGGGAATTTTTGAGTTAGACTCAAACGCTGAAGTACATAAATATTTAGGAAAGAACCCTATTACCACCTACAAGCAGGCTGAAGACATTATAACATTTTTTGAAGAACAGTATAAAGAAAGAGGTATTGGTAGGTTTGCAGCTTTCGAAAAAGCTTCGGGGGAATTCATTGGATGGTCCGGACTAAAACTTAATATAGGAAAAAAAGAAGAATTAAACGGCTTTACTAATTTTATAGATATAGGTTATCGTTTTATTCCGCGCTTTTGGGGCAAAGGTTATGCTTCTGAATCAGCTTTTGCTTGCTTAGATTTTGGCTTTACACAAATGAACTATGATATAATTTACGGTGCTGCTGATGTAGAAAATATTGGTTCTAACAAAATTCTACAAAAAATAGGTTTACAATTTGTGAATGAATTTGGTTATAAGGGAGTAGATGTTAATTGGTATGAATTAAAAAAAACAGATTATGACCGATAAACAATGTTTAGAGTGTGGAGAAAAGGTAATCGGACGAATTGATAAAAAATTCTGTTCCGATTACTGTAGAAATGCTTACAACAACAAGATTAATAAAGAGAGTAAAAACCTTATCAGAAACACCAACAACCGTTTACGAAAAAACTATAAAATCCTTTCAGAATTAAATGTTTCGGGTAAAACGAAAGTAACACGTCGCAAGTTATTTGATAGAGGTTTTGACTTTAAATTTATCACGTCTCTATATATCACAAAAACTGGTAACACCTATTTTTATGTGTACGACCAAGGGTATTTAGAGTTGGAAAATGAAATGTACTTATTAGTTAAACAAGAGTAACTACTTCCAGGTATTCCCTTTTAGCTTCATGGCGGCAATTAACACATCTTTTTGACTGATTTGCCCAACTAGTTTACCATTTTGAACAATAGGAAAACGTCTTCTACGAGATTGTAAAAACTTATTGGCGGCATCTAATATATTCATATTACCATCTATCGTTTCAACCTCTTTCACCATGGCTCTTCCAACGGTACTATTCTCTATTGGCAAATTATGATACCTGCTATCTGAAATTTGTTTTATACAATCACCTTCTGAAATAATACCTACCAATTCATTTTTATCATTTACAACTGGTCCTCCAGATATTTTATTATTAATCAATATATTAATAGCTTCTTGAATAGATTGATCTTCCTTAAACGTAATAAGCTTCTTTGTCATGTAATCTGACACTAAAATTAGCTCCTCCTCTTTTTCTGGCGGATTATTTCGTTTACCTTGAAAATTGATAATTCCCATAATAGTTCATTTTAAAGATAAACTTAAATATACTGATTTTTAATCAATTACAAATTGACTCACTAAAAAATAAATTACTTACTTTTATGTGGGATAAAATTCAACTATGAAAACATCAAGAAATTACCTTGCAGTAATTGTTATTATTTTAACAGTTTACTGGAGCTTTACTGATATGATACCTAGTGTATCATCACCAAAAACAAATATAAAAACCACAGATTTTTCAATAGACAATGCGCTATATCATCTAAAAAACATTTCTCAAAAACCTCATTACACAGGTTCTGTTGAACACAAAGAAGTTCAAAATTACCTTGTAAAAGAGTTAAAGAAATTAAACTTAGAACCTGAAATTCAATATCAAACTGCTATTAATAAAAAATGGAGGGCAGCTACAACTACAGAAAATATTCTCGCTAGAATTAAAGGAACTGATAATAGTAAAGCTTTACTGCTTTTAACACATTATGATTCCAATCCACACTCATCTTTAGGTGCTAGTGATGCTGGTTCTGGTGTTGTAACGATTTTAGAAGGTATAAGAGCATACTTAGCTGCAAATAAAACTCCTAAAAACGATATTATAATCCTTTTTTCAGATGCCGAAGAATTAGGTTTACTGGGGGCACAAGCCTTTGTTGAAAATCACCCTTGGGCAAAAGATATAGGTTTGGTGTTAAATTTTGAAGCTCGTGGTAGCGGTGGCTCTAGCTATATGCTAATGGAGACAAATGGAAAAAATAAAAAATTATTAGCAGAATTTTTAAACGCCAATCCAAATTATCCAGCTGCCAATTCGTTAATGTACGGTGTTTACAAAAAGCTTCCTAACGATACGGATTTAACAATTTTTAGAGAAAATGGTAATATTAATGGATTCAATTTTGCCTTTATTGATGATCATTTTGATTATCATACCGAACAAGATTCTTATGAAAGATTAAATAGGGAAACCTTACTACATCAGGCAGATTATTTAACGACTACTTTAAATTATTTTGCAAATGCTGATTTAACAAATTTGAATAGTGACACCGATTATATTTATGTAAACTTTCCTTTTACAAAACTTTTAAGCTATCCGTTTTCTTGGGTTTTACCAATGTTAATTGTTGCCTTTGCTTTATTTATATTTCTCATTTTCATAGGAATTTCACGAAAAAAGCTAACGGTTATTGGAATGCTTAAGGGGTTTATTCCTTATATAATTTCATTAGTAATTTGCATTGGAATATCGTATAGTTTATGGCAATTATTACTAATTATACATCCTCAATATACCGATATGCTACATGGATTTACCTATAATGGATATCAATATATTATTGCATTTATATTTTTAAATCTTTGGCTCATTTTTAAGATATATAACTATCTTAAAGAGCATAAAACAAACGATTTACTTATTGCTCCTATTACTTTTGGATTAATTTTAAACTATTTAGTCTATGTAAACTTACCTGGTGCTGGCTTTTTAGTTATTCCTGTTTATATAGCATTATTCATTTTAGCTATTCAACTTTTTATGAATATTAGAATAAAATCTAAAGCTGCTTTATTTGCTGTTATTTCAATTCCTACAATTTATATAATTGCTCCAATGATACAACTATTTCCTGTAGCTTTAGGGTTGAAAACATTGTTTATCTCTGCCATTCTATTGGTACTCCTCTTTGGGTTTATGCTTCCTGTTTTTCATCAAGAAAAACAGAAAAATGGTTGGCAAACTTTAACAGGTTTAGTGTCACTTCTTTTCTTTGTCATTGCAACTTTTAATAGTGGTTTTTCATTAGAAAAGAAAAAACCCAACAGTTTAGTTTTTATTCAAAATTCAGACACAAACACTTCTTATTGGGCAAGTCATAATAAAACTTTAGACGGCTACACCAAACAATTTTTAAACGACGATTCTCCACAAGGAGGTATAGATTTAATTGCAGGAAACAGTAAATACAATACCTCTTTTAATTACTATACAAAAGCAGAAAATAAAAGTATTAGCATCTCTAACATAACGATTAATCAAGATACTATTATTGATAATCAAAGAAATCTATCGTTTACCATTACGCCTACTCGAAAGATTGACAGATATGAGTTGTTTACCAATACTAAAATAAGACTGGATAACTTTACTGTTAATGGAGTTTCATATGATGACTCTGGAAAAGCTTTTACTGCTGATAAAGGAACTTTATTAGTTTATCAAATGGCAAATACTGATAAGGCCTTAACCCTTTCTTTTACTATTGATAAAAACATAAAACCTGATCTTGTATTAAATGAAATATCAAATGACTTATTATCGCATCCAAAATTCACTATAAAACCGAGAAGCGAAGTAATGATGCCAATGCCATTTGTAATTAATGATGCTATTATTTGTACACGAAAACTTCAATTATAAAAACAAAAAGCTCAACTTTTAAGTTGAGCTTTTTGTTTTATTATAGTGTGTAATATTCTAATTGATATGAGAAACACGTAAAGTGTTTACCATACCTTTAGCTTCTACAGGCATAGAAGATAAATTAATCATAAAATCTCCTGGTTTTACAAAACCTTTCTCTCTGGCAATCTCATTGATATCTTCAATAGTATCATCGGTACTTAATTCTCTATCATAAAAATAAGCTCTAACTCCCCATAATAAATTCAATTTTCCTAAAATTCTTTTTTCTGAAGAAAATGCCAATACATGTGATTTAGGTCTCCATGCAGAAATTTGGAAAGCAGTATATCCACTATTAGTTAAAGTTGAAATAGCCGCTGCATTGATATCATCTGCCATTAGAGCTGCATGATGACAAACCGCTTTTGTAACAAATCTATTAGTTCGTATATGAGGTGGTTCTTGAGGTACTTTAATCAATTCAGAAAACTCAACACTTCCAATAATCTCTGTCATCTTTTGTATTACTCCTACCGGGTGCTTCCCTACCGATGTTTCTCCAGAAAGCATTACCGCATCAGCACCATCCATGATAGAATTGGCTACGTCATTTACTTCAGCTCTTGTTGGTACTGGATTTTCAATCATCGTTTCCATCATCTGCGTTGCAATAATAACAGGAATCCTAGCTTGTTTAGCTCTTAACACTAAACTTTTCTGAATTAAAGGTACATCTTGCATTGGTACTTCAACTCCTAAATCACCACGTGCCACCATTAATCCATCACAATACGGAATTAATGCATCAATATTTTCAACAGCTTCTGGTTTTTCTATTTTCGCTATTACTGGTACTCTATATCGAGATTTTTGTTTGATCAAATCACGTAAAATACGTAAGTCTTCAGGCGTTCTAACAAATGAAAGCGCTATCCAATCAACTTCTTGTTCCAATGCAAAAACAACATCTTTTTTATCTTTTTCAGTTAACGCAGGTAAAGAAATCTTTGTATTTGGTAGATTAACCCCTTTTTTCGATTTTAAAGCACCTCCAACTATTACTTTAGTAACTACCTCTTTGTCTTTATCTGTTGCTATTACTTCAAACATCAATTTTCCATCATCAACCAAAATTTTCTCTCCTACTTTCACATCTCTTGGAAACTGTTGATAGGTCATGTAAGCCTTTTCATGTGTTCCTTCACACCTCTCAGTAGTAAAAACAAAGATGTTTCCTGCCTTTAACTCAACTCCTTCTTTCATTACCCCAACTCTTAGTTTTGGGCCTTGTAAATCGGCTAAAATGGCTACATTATAACCTCTTTCTTCATTAATCTCTCGTATTTGACGAATACGCTCTTTTACTACACCGTAATCTGCATGTGAAAAATTAATTCTAAAAACATTTACCCCAGCTGTCGCCATATCAGCTAAAATTTCTTTTGTATTGGTTGCTGGACCAAGTGTTGCTACTATTTTTGTTTTCTTGTTGTGTGGCATATAGTTTAAAAAATTAAGAAGTCTTTCGACTTTAATGAGTTTACCTCTAATTGATAAGAGGTAATAATTTGTGGTATTTGATTAATTTTTTCTATGGTTTTAACAACCGATTCGTACTCAAACACTCCTTCTAATTTCAAAAAAAAATCAACTTTTTTCTTCTCTGGTATCAAATGACTAATTGAATCACTGTGTTCAAAAAGACCTATTGATGTAGCTTTACGAGTTGACTTATATACATTCGATATTAAAAACCATTTTTGACAAAGCTTTGTGTTTGTATACTCATATACAGCAAACGAAGATTCGCTGTTTCTTTGAACAAAATCTAAATCGTAATTCGTTCTATTGAACTTAACATGCAAATACTGATTTAATAAATAAGCCAACTTGTATTCATTCAGAATTGTATGAATACCTATTAACGTATAATTGTCATTAGAAAATTCATCAATATTCAACTCATAAACTGGCATAAAAACAATAATTTGCTTTTTGCTAAATTAATGAATGTATCTAAAATAGCATGTAAAATTTATGAAAACGTTAGAGCTTATATGTTAAGAATTTGCCATTTGGTTTTGCATGGCATAATACACTCTCTTGGCTGCAATTTCTTCTGCCTTCTTTTTTGAAGTAGATCGACCTTTTGCTACAATGTTACCATCAATGCTAACACGAACGCTAAAGTATTTTTTATTTTGATTACCTGAATCTTCGTACGATTCAAACTTATATTTTTTCTTCTTTTTTTGGCACCATTCAATAACAAACCCTTTGTAACTTGATATTTTTCCTTCTAATCTTTCAATATCTACATAAGGCATTATTACTTGTTCATAGATAAACTGATGGCAATAGTTATAACCTCTATCTAAATAAATAGCTCCTATTAAAGATTCAAATATATTACCATAGATATTATTGCTAACGTTTTCTTTTGAAATATTGCTTTTTACAAGCCTAATTAAATCTAGGTCTTTTCCTAAGCTATTCAAATGTTCTCTACTTACAATTTTTGAGCGCATTTGAGTTAAATACCCTTCGTCACCGTAAGGTACTTTTTTAAACAAATACGACGCAATTACTGTACCTAAAATAGCATCACCTAGAAACTCTAATCGCTCGTAGTTAACAGGATTCCCTTTACTATCGGTCAATTTTAAGGATCTATGCGTAAACGCTTTTTTATAATAAGATAACTTAATTGGTTTAAAATTAAGTAACTCTTTTAATTCGTAGTAAAAAGCTTCGTCTTCAGCATTTTGGGGTTTGACGATTCTACGAAAAAAATTCATATAAGATTAATCTAGTTTTTTAAAGGCTACACAAGCATTATGACCACCAAAACCAAATGTATTACTCATTGCAACTTTAATCTCTCTTTTCTGAGCTTTATTTAGTGTTAAATTTAACTCAGGGTTGATGCTTTCATCAACGTTAGTGTGATTAATCGTTGGGGGAACAATACCATGCTCCATTGCCAATAAAGAAGCAATAGCTTCAATAGCTCCAGCAGCACCTAACAAATGCCCTGTCATAGACTTTGTTGAATTGATATTAATGTTTTTAGCATGATCTCCAAAAACTTCAGAGATTGCTTTTAACTCTGCAACATCTCCTAAGGGGGTTGAAGTACCATGAGTGTTGATATGATCTACGTCTTCTGGTTTTATTCCAGCATTTTCAAGACAGTTCCTCATTACAGCAATTACACCTAACCCATCAGGATGAGGCGCTGTCATGTGGTAGGCATCCGAAGACAATCCTCCACCTATAACTTCAGCATAAATTTTAGCTCCACGAGCTTTGGCATGTTCATATTCTTCTAAAACAATAGCTCCTGCTCCTTCACCTAAAACGAAACCATCTCGTTCAGCATCAAAAGGTCTTGAAGCTGTTTCTGGGCTATCATTTCTGGTTGATAAAGCATGCATTGCATTAAAACCTCCCATACCAGCAAGAGTAACAGCGGCTTCACTACCACCCGTTACAATTACATCACAATGACCTAGTCTAATATAGTTTAATGCGTCAATCATTGCATTTGCAGATGATGCACAAGCAGATACCGTAGTATAATTAGGCCCCATAAATCCATTTTTAATAGAAATATTTCCTGGCGCAATATCTGCAATCATCTTAGGAATAAAGAATGGGTTAAAACGAGGTGAACCATCACCTTCAGCATAGTTTAACATTTCATTTTGGAATGTTTCTAAGCCTCCAATACCAGCTCCCCAAATAACACCCACTCTTAACTTGTTAACTTCGTCTAAATTTAGTTTAGCATCAACTATTGCCTCATCAGAAGCAATCATAGCATATTGCGTAAATCTATCCATTTTACGCGCCTCTTTTCTATTGATAAATTCGGTCGCGTCGAAGTTTTTAAGTTCACATGCGAAACGAGTTTTGAACTTGGCAGCATCAAAATACGTTATAGGTGCTGCTCCGCTAACTCCGTTAACCAAGCTATTCCAATACTCTTCTTTATTGTTTCCTATTGGCGTTAATGCGCCAAGTCCAGTTACTACAACTCGTTTTAATTGCATATAATCTTATTTTTTTGCGTCTTCAATATAGCTAATCGCTTGACCTACAGTACCAATGTTTTCTGCTTGATCATCAGGAATTTGAATATCAAATTCTTTTTCGAATTCCATGATTAACTCAACCGTATCTAAAGAATCTGCCCCTAAATCGTTTGTGAAGCTTGCTTCGTTAGTTACTTCGTTATCGTCTACTCCTAATTTGTCTACGATAATTGCTTTTACTCTTGATGCAATGTCTGACATAATTTGTTTGTTTTAAAATTTAAAATCGTGGCAAAAATACAAATCTTAGTTATTAATTCTAACTTTTGCACAAAAATGTGATGTCTAAATTAAAAAAAATACCTGAATATTTTACTACAAATACCATCATTGTTAATAATTATTCTTTTTTTTGTAGTAACATAACTACTATAATTTAACATGAAACGCATCGTAATTTTTGCTTCTGGTTCAGGCAGTAATGCTGAAAATATTATTAAATACTTCCAATCAACTCAAACAGCAATTGTTACTCATGTGTTGTCTAATAACGGAAAAGCTAAAGTTTTTGACCGTTGTGAAAAATTAGGGGTTGATGCTTCTTTATTTGATAAAGATAGCTTTATAAATGATGACACCGTACTTAATTTTTTACTAACAGAAGCCGATTTTATTGTTTTGGCGGGCTTTTTATGGCGAGTTCCAGCTAAAATTATAGCTGCTTTTCCTAATAAAATTATCAATATCCACCCTGCCTTATTACCAAAATATGGTGGAAAAGGAATGTACGGAATGCATGTGCATAATGCTGTAAAAGAAAATAATGACCCCGAAACAGGAATTACTATTCACTATGTAAATGAGAATTACGATGAAGGTGCTGTTATTTTTCAAGCAAAAACTTCTATTTCCTCTGAAGACACCTCTGAAACTATTGCTCAAAAAGTGCACGAATTGGAATACAAACATTTTCCAAAGGTGATTGAAGAGGTTATTTTACAAAATGAGTAAAAAGAAAAAATATTACGTCGTTTGGAAAGGTAAAAAAACGGGAGTTTTTTCGTCTTGGGATGCCTGTAAAAAACAAATTGACGGTTTCACTGGGGCACAATACAAAGCTTTTACTGATAAAAAAGAAGCCGAACTAGCACTGAGCAAAAGCTACGACGAATACAAAGGAAAAAACACTAAAAAGCCTACTTTATCTGCAAAAGAAAAGGCTAAGTATGGTACTCCTGTATTAGAAAGTATTTCTGTTGATGCTGCTTGTTCTGGGAATCCTGGACTAATGGAATACAGAGGTGTACTAACTCACAATAAAAAGGAAATTTTTAAAATGGGTCCTTTTAAAAACGGAACCAATAACATAGGAGAGTTTTTGGCTCTTGTGCATGGAATTGCTTTATTAAAAAGCAAAAAAATGGACACCTGCCCTATTTATTCCGATTCAAAAATAGCCATGGGATGGGTTAAACAAAAACAATGCAGAACTAATATTGTTTTTGACAGCTCAAACAAAGAAATATTAGATTTGATTAAACGCGCTGAAAAATGGCTGCAAGAAAACTCCTTTAAAAATCCACTTTTAAAGTGGGAGACCAAAGCTTGGGGAGAAATTCCCGCTGATTTTGGCAGGAAATAAAAAACCGAGTAAAAATTTTACTCGGTTCTTATATATTTTAGTTCAAACACCAACTTACTTGATAGCCATTTTAGTTTCTTCTTTCCAAGTTTGTACACTTGCTATAGCATTGTCTTTAAAATCTATTTCTTTTAAGCCATCCTTTTGCCACATAAACCATTTCCCAACTTTCTTTCCTGCTTCATAGTGCCCAATGGCTGTTTTATTTCCTTTTTCATCAAAAGTAGTCCAAGTACCTTCTAACTTCTTGTTTTTAAAGAAACCTTGCTCTTTGATTTTTCCATCTTTATAAAAGTAAGTAGCTTTCACTAAATCTCCAGCTTTTTCATACTTTGGTGTAATATCTTGAGCTTGCAATAGTGATACTGATAAAATACAAGCAGCTATGATTAATCTTTTCATATCCAAAAATCTTTTAATGTTAATACTCGACTACCCAAATATAATTAAAATTTTACATATTTGAAACGTTTTGATAACATTAATTTAACATTAGAAAATTAACCATCTTATTATCTACTAAAAAACACTTTTTAAAAAACTTATATTTATACACTATTAACTTAGCTTTTATTAGTTATCAAAACCGTTTATTTTTACAATTTAATCCATCAATCATGAATAAAATACAATACATTATTTTAATTTTAATCGCTTTAATTCACGTTTACATCGTTATCTTAGAAATGCTTTTATGGACTAAACCCAAGGGCATGAAGACTTTTGGATTAAAATCAAAAGAGTTTGCTGAAGAAACAAAGGTTCTTGCCGCTAATCAAGGACTTTACAATGGTTTTCTTGTCGCTGGTCTACTTTGGTCAATCATATCTCAAAAAACAGATGTCGCTATATTTTTCATAAGCTGCGTATTTATAGCTGGGGTTTATGGCGCTTATTCTGCAAAAAAACCTCGTATTTTTGTCATTCAATCTATCCCTGCTTTAATAGCATTCATTACTATGATGCTGTAACAAAAACAAACTACTGCTATAAAATCATTTATTAACAATTAAAGTTTACCATAACAAATGGAAAAATACTTAGAAAAGTTTCAAAATTTAACAATTACCTATGCTCCAAAAGCCATTATGGCAATTCTTATTTACATTGTCGGCTCATACATTATTGGCTTAATTCTTAGAGCTACCAAAAAAATAATGATTAAAAGAGATGTAGATATTACACTACAGAAATTCTTAACTAACTTATTGCATTGGACATTAAAAATTCTTTTAATAATTACTGTTATAGCAAAACTAGGTATTGAAACCACTTCTTTTGCTGCTATTATAGCATCTGCAGGTTTAGCTGTTGGTTTAGCTTTACAAGGTTCTTTAGGTAATTTTGCAGGCGGTGTTTTAATTATGCTATTTAAACCTTTTAAAGTTGGTGATTTAATTGAAGCTCAAGGAGAAATTGGTGTTGTTAAAGAAATAGAAATTTTCACAACAAAACTTACTGGCTTATCCAATAGAGAAATAATTATTCCTAATGGGGCTTTATCTAACGGAAATATTGTTAATTTTTCTTCGGAAGGAACTCGTAGGGTAGACCTAACTTTTGGTGTATCTTACGACGCCGATATTAAACATACTAAAGAAGTATTAATGAATGTAACAACTTCTCATCCTAAAGTTTTAAAAGATCCTGCACCAACAGTAAATGTATCTGAATTGGCAGACAGTTCAGTGAATTTTGCAGTAAGACCTTGGTGTAAAACTGAAGATTACTGGAATGTTTACTTTGATATAACCGAAAACACTAAAATAGCTTTAGATAAGGCAGGAATAGAAATCCCATACCCTCATTCTGTAGAAATCCAAAAACAAGGCTAACGTTTTTTCTCTGGCGTTACTACAAAATCCTTTAAATAAAAAGGTTCAAAATAAGCGACATCTTCGATGTCGTTTTTTTTATATTTCTCAAAACTTAATTGTGCCATTTCTTTTGCTGAAGGATACTTACCGTCAACAAATACCGCATTTTCGTGTATAATAACTTCTTTACACTTCTCTGCTCCATCACCCAAAAAATAAACTTTTCCTTTTGACAAATACTCTTTAAAAGAATCCTTATCAATAATTTCAGCTTTTATCCCTCTTACTTGTTCGTAATTAGAATTATATACAGTAGCATACACTTCCATACGGCGTGCATCTAACATTGGCACAATCACCCCTTCTTCAACAGTAACTTGATGCGCTAAAGAATGTAACGTTTCAATAGAAATTAACGGTTTATCAAAAGCAAAACATAAACCTTTTGCTGCAGAAACTCCTATACGCAATCCTGTATAAGAACCTGGACCTTTACTTACTGCAACAGCATCTATTTCATTAACGGAAACTTTTGCCTCTTCAACTACTTGCTGAATAAATGGATGTAGTTTTTCAGCATGAGAATAATTACCATCGTTTAACTCTTGTATTGCTACAGTCATTCCATTTTTTACTATGCTAACCGAACAATTTTTTGTTGCCGTTTCTATGTTTAAGATTGTTGCCAAACTGAAAATTATTTTTGGCAAAGATACATTTTATATAAAATTGTTTAACTATTTTGTAGATCCTCAGCAAAGAAAAACCCCGTTAGCAAAAGTCTAACCAGGTTCTTCCAACAATAAATATTTCTTTTGTTTAGTCTACTATCGATTCTCCATAGTAAAACTTCAATACTTTTGTTTTAAATACATAATCGTATTTAGCCCTAATCATTGCTCCTTCAGCATTAACCAAACGGTTGCGCACTTGATCAAAATCAAACTGAGTCATTGATCCATAATCATAGCTTACCTGTGCGTTCTTAAAAGCTTCTTGCTGTGCTTCTAATGATATCTGTGCTGCATCAAAAGCTTTAGCTGCTGCTTTAGCATCTAAAAAGGCTTGTTCTATAGTTTGTTGCAATTTTAATTTTTCATTTTCTAATGCTAACTCCGATTGCTCTTTACTGATAAAAGATTTAGCTACTCTGTTTTTTGTTTGAAAGCGATTAAATATTGGAATATTAAGAGACAAACCTAAACCATATCCCATATTATCTTTTATTTGCTTAAAAAGATACGTGTTTGAAAAAGCATCATTAAAAAAATGCTGATATGAACTTCCTGCACTTGCGTCAAATGACAACGTAGGTAAGTAAGCACCTTTTGCTATTTTTATCCCAAAATCTGCGTTTTCTACATTTAACTCAGCCTTTGCTATTTCCGCTCTGTTACTTATAGCTTTATTAAAAACCACATCTGAATCACTATATAACAACGCTACTGATGGAGTATCAACTTCAATCTTAGCTACATCAAAACTATCAGAGGAAACCTGTAATAATTGTGACAAATTCAATAAAGATAAATCTAAATTATTTTGTTGTGTTATAACATTTTGAGCATCGGTAGCTGCTGTGGATTGTACATTTAATAAATCTCCTTTAGGAATTGCGCCACCTTCAAATTGAGCCTTTGCTCTTTCAATTTGTTTTGCACTAATTTCTGCTTGTACTTTTGCTACATTTAAGTTCTCTTTAGCAAACAAAACATTTAGGTATGTATTAACAACATTTAAAGTTATATCATTTTCAATCACCTCCAAGTCTAACTCACTCCCTTTAATTCCTAATTTAGCTTGTCTATATGTATTCAAATTTCTAAATCCATTGAATACCGTAGTAGAAGATCTTAAACTACCACTTAATCTGAAGTTATCTGCAGAAACCCTTGTTCCATTTTGCCCTATAGAAGAACCAAAGTTTAAAGAACTATTACCAGAAGCACTTAAATCTGGTAAAAAATTTCCTTTTGCTATTTCAGCATCCTTTTCTGCAAGTTGAACACTCAAACGATTTTGTTTAACTGTTATATTATTTTTTAAAGCGTAATCTACACACTCTTTAAGGGTCCATTGTTTTTGAGAAAAAACAGCTACAGAAGTAAGTATAGCCGTAAATAATGCAATTTTTGTCTTCAAAAGATGAATATTTTTTTGTTTAAAAATTATTAGTTAGTTATTTCTAAAAATGAAATATATTACTTTTCTGTTAATTAGAAAAAACCATAAACAGTTTAATAATTTACTGTATAAAAACAACTAATTATTTATAACCGCTCCTATATGACGAATAAAGAAACAATATGTTACAAAAAATATTCTTAAATAATTAATTTAGCTATTCGTCTTCTTTTTATGTCGATATATAAAATAGAAAAGTACTCCAACCAAGATATAAGGGAACACCATTAAATAAGTAATTCCATTATTCACTCCCTCAGCTATAGTTTCGTTTCCTCCTTCAACAACAGCCTTACACATTGCACATTGTGCTGAAGTATTTAATGAAAAAGCTAAAAACAGATATAATAAAACTTTTTTACACATAATAAGGCGATATCATTAAATATACTACTACTCCAGTTACCGCAACATACAACCATAAGGGAAATGTAATTTTGGCTATTTTTTTGTGTTCAGGAAAATTTCCTAAACGTGCTCTCATAAATGTAATTAGCACAAACGGAATAATTACTATAGACAATAAGATGTGCGTTATTAAAATAAATAAATACACATATTTAATTACTCCTTCTCCTCCGAACTTAGTAGAATCAGAAGTCATATGATATGCTACATACATTACCAAAAACAATGCAGAACATACTATTGCCGTAGTATTTAATTGTTCGTGTATTTTTCTTTTCCCATTTTTAATTGCTATAACTGAAGCCACTAACAAAACTGCTGTTAACCCATTTATACTTGCATAAATTGGAGGTAAAAATGATAATGGTTCTACATTAGGGATTTTTATTCCAAACAAAGCAGCTACTGCTATAGGTATAACAATAGATACAATCGTAATAAACTTTTTATATTTTTTCTCGTCTGTACTCATTGATTATTCTTTCAATAATAACTTAATATCTTCTTTTAGCTCTTGGATTTGATTGCCAAAATTATGTTCATCTAACGCTCTGTAATACATGATTGGATTACCATGTTCATCATAGCGCGAACGAATATATCCATCCTTATCTACCAATGCAAACAGTCCAGAATGTTCAAATCCACCATGACTTACTTCTCCTTTTCCTGCATATAATTTGAACCCCTCATTTGATAAATCATATACCACATCATCAGGTTTCCCTGTTAACAAATGCCAGTTTATATGGTTAATTCCATTATTCTTCGCATACTCTTTAAGTTGTGTTGGTGTATCAATATCAGGAGTAATAGAAAACGAAGCAATTCCGAAGTTAGGATTCCCCATAAATTCATTTTGAATCTCAACCATTTGCTTATTCATTAACGGACAAATAGTCGGGCAAGTAGCAAAAAAGAACTCTACAACATATACTTTACCTTCGTAATCTTTGTTTGTAATTGTTTTTCCGTCTTGATTGATGAATTCGAAATCAGGAACTTTATTAAACTTATGTAGGTTTGCTGTTTGAAAATGTGCAATAATTTTAGGTATGGCATAAATACCAAAAAGTAATATTATAAATGAAATACCTACGTATGAATAATTTTGTTTTTTCATAATTTAATTATTCTTAAATTTCTCTATCAGCGTTATTCTTCTTTAATGCCAAACGATACTCAGCTAACACAACCTTTACATCGTCTTTCATTTTATTGTTAAGGTTAGCCACAGACTGCATATCATAACCAAACAGTTTACCATCTGCACTATCTTCATCATCAGTACGACCTCTTAAATTAACATCTTTATCAATTATAAATGCTTTTGATGAATGTAAACTAGCATCTAACGATTGATTGGTGTTAAAACTATTGTATAGTGTTGTTATTTCTTGTCTATCAGCAAGAACAAAATTCCATTTGATCATATTTGTATAGGCTCCTATTTCTTTTTGAAGCTTTCTTACATCTTCTTCTACTTCTTTTGGAACAATAACCATCAACTGAAAATCTTTAAACCCATAAAAAGGTTTATATATCTTTTCATTAAGGTTAAACAACTCTCCTTTTACCTGTTCTACATTGGTTCCTAAAAAAGTTACGATTGTTATTCTTTTATTAAACTGATGCTGCTTACTAATTGATGAAACATCAATTACATTTTTTGTAAGCACAGGTAATTTTGCAAAATTATTAATTCCTAATGATAAAAATATATAAAACAACAATGGCACTATAAATAGTGCAAACAGTACAATATACTTTTTTTGTATTCTCATTTTATTATAAGTTATAATACAAAAAGAGGTGGTTTTAACACCACCTCTTTTCTCTATTTTAATGTAACTACCATTTTACTAATGGTGATAGTGTATCGTATAAGTAACCTCCTTCTATTAATACTAAGGTTACTAAGTAACAAATTAAGAATACTGCTGTCCAAACAATTGAGCGTCTAAACCATGTTTTCTCACCTTCTAGGTGCATAAAAGACCAAGCAATATAATATGCCTTAACTAAGGTTAAAATAATAAATATCCAGTTTAATAAACTTGTTCCTAAGAAATTATTAAAAACTAATCCTCCTGGTCTTACAATACCTAAGGCAACCTCTCCTGCTGTTACTATTGTTAAGATTGCTAAAACAATCCAAATTCTTTTTGTATTCGATTCGTGTGCGTGACCCATTTTAATCTCGTTTTTTGATTATACTAAGTAGAAGAAGGTAAATACAAATACCCAAACTAAATCTACAAAGTGCCAATATAAACCTACTTTTTCTACCATTTCGTAGTGTCCTCTACGCTCATACGTACCTAACACAACGTTAAAGAAAATGATAATATTGATAACAATTCCTGAAAATACGTGGAATCCGTGAAAACCAGTAATAAAGAAAAAGAAATCTGCGAAAATAGGGTTCCCGTATTCATTCACATGTAAATTTGCCCCTTCAACAACCATTTTAGCCTTAGCTAATTGAGCTAAACTTTCTTCTCTTGATAAAACTATTTTTTGTTTTGTTTCAGGATTTAATTGCTCTGTTCTAATTAATAACGAAGGATCATTTTTAAATGCTTCTTGAACTTGTGCTACCGAATATTGAGAAATAGATGCTTCTTTTTCGAACCATAATCCGTTTTCTCTTTGATGCTGAACTCTATCATCTTTTCTTTCGTTATGAACGAAATCAGCTAAAGCTATTTGATGGCCGTCTTTTACAAATTGTAAAATATGATTATCAGTAGTTTTTACAGCTCCATAAGAACCACTAATAAAGTTTTTCCACTCCCATGCTTGTGATCCAACGAAAATGATACCGAAAATAATAGTTGCAAACATATACCAAGCAACCTTTTTTTGTTGCATTTTATGACCAGCATCTACCGCTAACACCATAGTTACCGACGATACAATTAAAATAAATGTCATTAATGCTACATAGTACATTGGTGCGTGCACCCCATGCAATCCTGGAAAGTGTGTAAATACCTCATCGGCAATTGGCCAAGAGTCAATAAATTTAAAACGTGTTAAACCATAGGCCGCTAAAAAACCTGAAAAAGTTAATGCATCTGATAAGATGAAAAACCACATCATCATTTTACCATAACTAGCTCCAAATGGCTTTGCGCCACCTCCGCCCCAGGCTTCTTTTTTGTCAGAATTTACAGCAATATTTGCTCCCATAAATCTCTTTTTGTTAATTTTTGTTAAATCAGTGCGCCAAAATTACGCATTTTTCATCATCTAATAAAATAGAAAAAGAAAAATAGATAAATCCATAATACATCTACGAAATGCCAAAAGATTGCACCCAGTTCAAACCCAAGCATATCGGTTGATGAATATTTCTTTTTAAAATGATTATAAATAACGACTAACAACACAATAATACCTGCTAAGAGGTGTAAAACGTGCATAAATGTTATCCCTATTATAAAAGATGTAGATACTGTACTCTCTGGTCCTGTAAAATACAAGCCTGCTGCCTTCAACTCATTAAACCCTATATATTGATACAACACAAAGCCTAAACCTAACACTAAAGTAAGTAACAATAAGGTAAGTGACCCTTGTAAATTATCTTTCTTTAAAAACTTTTGAGAGAAAAACAATGTAATACTACTTAAAACAATTAGCACCGTACTAATATAAAATGCCTGAGGTAAATCGAAAGTTATCCAATCTTCACGATTCATACTTACTACATAAGCACTTGTTAATCCTGCAAAAAACATAACCATACTAATCATAGCAATCCATAACATTGGTTTTGCCGATTTACGTTTGGCTACTTTTAACTCCTCTTGTATATTTTGTTCACTCATTAATGTAAAAATTTATCTACCACATATATAATGGGTACTATTGTAATGTAAAAAACACTTGCCAACATTAACTTACGAGCATCGGTGTTCTTCTCTGTTTTATATAATTGTATTGCATAGTACAACATTAGCAACCCTAACAATAGGATGATAACTGCTGTTACTGGATATATATACAAATCACCTGTTACTTTTAGCACAGGAGCTATAGACATTAACATCATAATGCAGGTGTAAAAAATAATTTGCACTACTGCTCCTTTGTCTTTTTTATCCATAGGAAGCATATGCAATCCTGCTTTATTATACTCTTCAAACTGTAACCAACCTATAGCCCAAAAGTGTGGAAACTGCCAAAAAAACTGAATCATGAATAAAAATCCAGCTTCAATACCAAATTTACCTGTTGCTGCAACCCAACCTAACATAAAAGGAATGGCTCCAGGAATGGCTCCTACAAAAACTGCCAAGGGTGTTACCGCTTTTAATGGGGTATAAGCACTCGTATATAAAAAGATAGATATCGCGCCAAACAACGCACACTTCGGATCAATAGCATATAAAATAGCTATTCCTGCAATTGTAAATAGTGTAGCAATAATTAAAGCTGTGGTAGTTGACATTCTCCCTGAAGGCAACGGGCGATTTTTTGTACGTTGCATCACCGCGTCAATATCTTTTTCAATAACCTGATTAAATGCATTTGAAGCTCCCACCATTAAATACCCTCCTAAAGCTAATAATAAAACTGTAGTATAATTAATAGTATCAGCTCCTAACAAGTACCCTGTTATAGAAGTAAAAACCACACTGACAGACAATCCTACTTTCGTTAGTTGCTTAAAGTCATTAATAACTGTCTTTACCGAGGTTTTTTTATGTACAGATGAAACGGAATTCACTTCTATTTTTAAAAAATTTCTGCAAAGATATTTCATTCTTATTGAACCACCATAAAATTTTATTGGAATTAAAATTGAAAAAAATTAAAAACTGCTTTGTAATTAAAAAAATGGTGTTATATTTGCACCCGCATTCGCAGTAATGCACGTTCATTAAAATAAAAATGACTACGCGAAAGTAGCTCAGGGGTAGAGCATCACCTTGCCAAGGTGAGGGTCGCGGGTTCAAATCCCGTCTTTCGCTCAATCCTTTTTAAAGAGAGTATGCTGAAGTGGTGGAATTGGTAGACACGTTGGACTTAAAATCCAATGAGCCGTAATGCTCGTGCGGGTTCAAGTCCCGCCTTCAGTACCAAGAAACCTCACTTGTATGAGTGAGGTTTCATTTTAAAAGTAGTCATTAACAAACCACATATGCTGAAGTGGTGGAATTGGTAGACACGTTGGACTTAAAATCCAATGGGCCGTAATGCCCGTGCGGGTTCAAGTCCCGCCTTCAGTACAAAAGCCTTAACATTTATTTGTTAAGGCTTTTTTTGTTTTTATCCCCTCCTTTTATTCTTTAAGCCTCCACAAAACAAACCCTCTACAGTTCCAAAAAAGTTAATGTACATTTGTGATTAATCTTAAAATAAGATCACTTCACTATACCAATGAAAAAACAACAATTACAAGAAACTAAAGAGTTTCTTCAAAATAAAGGCATTACAAATCCAGAAATTGGAATTGTTTTAGGAACAGGATTAGGCAAACTAGTCAATGAAATTACTATTGAACAAGAAGTAACGTATGCAGAAATTCCGTATTTTCCTCAAGCTACAGTAGAATCCCATTCAGGAAAATTGATTTACGGAATCTTATCTGGGAAAAAAGTACTGGTAATGTCTGGTCGTTTTCATATGTACGAAGGTTACAACTTATGGGAAGTAACCTACGGAATTAGAACCATGCACGTTTTAGGAATTAAAACCTTATTAGTTTCAAATGCTGCCGGCGCTATCAATCTTTCTTATAAAAAAGGAGATATTATGCTAATTGACGACCACTTGAACTTGCAAGGAAGTTCTCCTCTAGCATTTAAAGGAGCTAGCCAATTCGGAAATATTTTTGCCGACATGTTAGAACCGTATTCTAAAAAATTGAATGCTAAATTGAAAGAAATCGCTCAAACAAACAATATCGACCTGAAAGAAGGTGTTTATGCTAGTGTTGTGGGACCTCAATTAGAAACTAGAGCCGAATACCGAATGTTACAAATATTAGAAGTCGATGCTGTTGGAATGAGTACAGTTCCTGAAATCATTGTAGCTAAACAACTCAATATTCCGTGCGCTGCAGTTTCGGTATTAACCGACGAATGCGACCCTAAAAATTTACACCCAGTAGATATTAGCGAAATTATTGAAGTTGCTGGTAAATCTGAACCGAAAATGATTACGCTCTTTAAAGGATTAATTGATAAATTATAGCACTACAGGTACTTTCACAATTTCACCAATCAGAATCCGTTTTCATAGTATGATGAAAATAATTAACAAAATACAGCTTCAACTTAAAGAGAAAAAGACACTAACCTTAGTGTTAAAATGTATAACAGGATTAATTCTTTTTGGGGTTCTTTCTGTAATACTGTTATTCTCTTTAGTGTATTTTGAAGTGTTTGGTAAATTACCTAACAAAGAAGAATTGACATCAATCATCAATGAAGAAGCTTCTCTAATTTATTCATCAGACGATATCATTATCGGGAAAGTGTTTGCAGAAAACCGAACAAATGTCAAATTAGAACAGATACCCAATCACTTAAAAGAAGCACTCATTGCTACAGAAGACAAACGATTTTACTCACATAACGGATACGATGGTCAAAGTTATGCTCGTGTTTTTTTTAGAAGCATTTTACTAAGAGATGCCTCAGGTGGAGGAGGAAGTACCATTACCCAACAATTGATTAAGAATCTCTATGGTAGACAGTATCACGGTTTTTTAAGCATGCCAATAAATAAAATTAAGGAGCTCATCATCGCCAGTCGAATGGAAAATTTATACACAAAAGATGAGATCTTGCTACTGTATCTAAATTCGGTTCCTTTTGGTGAAAATAATTTCGGGGTAGAATCGGCTGCCAATCGATTTTTTAACAAATCAGTCAGCGAGTTAAACATCGAAGAATCAGCGGTACTTGTAGGTATGTTAAAAGCTAATACCTATTACAATCCGAGATTAAACCCAGAAAATGCTAAAAAACGTCGCAATACTGTTCTTCAATTAATGAAAAACGAAGCCTATATAAGCAAACAAACAACCGATAGTTTGCAAAAATTACCCGTTACACTTAACTATAACAATCTCGACTTAAATGTAACAGCTGGTTATTTTAACTATCAGGTAAAGAAAAAAGCTACAGAACTCATAAAAACCGTCAATGAAACTTCAAACAGCAACTATAATTTAGAAACAGACGGTTTAAAAATCCACACAACACTGAATTATGATATTCAAAAAATTGCAGAGAAAGCTGCAAAAGAACAGCTCATCGTAAAACAAAAACAGTTAGACAAAGAACTACAATCAAATAATTTAAAACACAGATGGCTAAAAAAACAACAGTTTACAGCAAAAGATAAACAAGACAGAACTTTGAAGTTATTTGATTGGGACAGTAGCAAAACTATTACTGGCAACAAGATTGATAGTCTTTGGCATTATGCCAAAATGTTGAATGCTTCTGTTTTGGTTACGAATCCGAAAAACGGAGCTGTAATCAGTTGGGTAGGTGGAAATAATTTTACTACGCTTCCTTTTGACATGGTCTTATCGCATCGTCAAATAGCCTCTGCGTTTAAACCGTTTTTATACGCTACAGCTTTAGAAAATGGAATTTCACCGTGTGATTATTTTGATAACGAAGAAAAAACGTATTCAGAATACGATAACTGGAAACCTCAAAATGCTGACCATAGCTCAACTCCTGATAAAAAAGTTGCCATGTGGTATGCGTTGATAAAGTCCATGAACATTCCTAGTGTAAACCTATATTTTAAACTAGAAAAAGAGTGGTTGATTGATACTTGTGAAAAGTTACTATTCCCAGAAATTACTGAAATTACTGAAGACGCTCCTTCTATTGCTTTAGGAACTTTAGATTTGTCTCTTTTTGAAGCAACCAGAGCTTACGGTGCCTTTGCCAATAATGGTGAAATGAATGATTTGTACATGATTCATAAAATTACCGATAAGGAAGGAAACATCATTTATGAAAGCGCAGCCCAAAAAACTGAAAGAGTATTCACAGAAGAAAGCACACAAACCTTGACAACTATTTTACAACAAGCCGTGGAACAGGGAACGGGTTCTAAAATAAGAAGCACTTATAAAATTAAAAGTCCACTAGCGAGTAAAACAGGTACCGCACAAGATTATACCAATGCTTGGTTTATGGCTTACACCCCTAACATTGTTCTCGGAACTTGGGTTGGGACTTCTAAAAACGACATACACTTTACCAGCGGAAATGGCTCGGGTTCTTCTTTAGCCTTACCTATAGTAGCTAACATACTTAAGGAAATAGAAAATAATCCTGAACTGAGAGAAAAATACCTAGCCTCATTTGATTTTCCAGAAGAAATTTCTTCTTCAATCGACTGTCCTCCTTATAAAGAAAAAGGAATTAAAGGTTTTTTCAATAGACTTTTTGGAAAGAAAAAGGAATAAGTTTAGCGCTTTCAATAATTAGAAAACTAATTCATCTAACGTAACATTTTTGATTTCTTGTCGTCTTAAAAAAAACGACTCGATAAGTGAAATCAATCCTTTTAATAATTATATATACTACTATTCTTTTTAAGGTAGCTGCTCAAAACAACATTACAACTGATGAATGGAAAAAAGATATTTCTTTTTTAGCTAAACAAATGCCTTTAAAACACATCAATCTTTTTAAAAAAACTGCTAAAACAGAATTTGAATTAAAAACTAAACAATTAATAAATAGTATTGACACTACCTTTAATAAGAATAAGGTCATTGTGGAGATTGCTAAGATTATCTCGTCTATTAAAGACGGACATTCTTATTTAGATGACTACTACCCCCTCCTAAAATTTAAGTTCAGTACTTTTCCTTTTCGTCTACATGAATACAAAGACGGAATATATATTCAAGCAACCCACTATTCATTTAAACAACATTTAGGAGCTAAAGTTTTAAGCATAAACGGTATTAACATTAATAAATGTAGCCATATTGTAAGCAGCATGTTTCCTATTGAAAACAAATGGGGCGAAAAATTATTATCAAAATACGGACTTACTTCACCAGAAGTACTTAATGCTTTTCATATTACTAATAACAACCGTATTACATATGAAATTGAGCTTAACAAAAAAAAGACTTTCCTTACATTATCTCCATCTGATAAAGTACAACAGCCTTCAGAATCTTTTGGAATAGTAACAGATAAAGAATGGGCAAGTGCAAATAGCTTTACAAATACTCCTCTCCCTCTTTATTTAACCAATTTAAACAAGTTATACTGGTATAGTTATGATTTTTCAACAAAAACAATGTATGTACAATTTAATTTAGTTAACAATTCAGAGAATCAAAACTTATTAGATTTTTTTGACGAAGTTATTTCTAAAGCATCGGCTTTTAAAATTAAAAAATTCATCTTAGACTTAAGACTAAATATTGGAGGAGAAACCAAGTTTATCAATCCAATTGTGGAAAAACTATCTAAATCTAAAGCAATAAATAAAAGTAAAACGTTCTACGTGTTAATTAGTAGAAGAACTTTCTCATCCGCTCAACTTATTTCTTATGGTTTAAAAAACAAGTCTAAAGCCATTTTTGTAGGAGAACCGACCAGTATTAATTCTCATTTTTTTGCTAATAGTAGAAAAAATATAGAATTACCTAACTCAGGTTTAAAAATTTCTCTTTCTACAAGAGAATGGAAAGCTACTGAAGAAAATCAAAAGTGCCAATATCCTGATTATTTAATTGAAGAAACATTTAAAGACTATCAATTAAATATTGACACAACTTTAAATAAAGCTTTATCAGACCAATAAACTTAAGCAAATAAAGTTGCAAAAGCTTCTTCAATCTTACTCACTAAAATCAGTTTTATAGAATGATTTTTACTTGTAATCTTGTTGTATTTTGAGGTTACGAAGGTTTTATATCCTAGTTTTTCAGCTTCGGTAATTCGTTGATCTATTTTAGAAACTGGACGAATTTCTCCTGCTAAACCAACCTCAGCAGCAAAACACACATCTGGATTAATAGCCAAATCTTGGTTTGATGATAAAATCGCTGCTACCACCGCTAAATCTATCGCTGGGTCGTCTACATGAATTCCACCAGTTACATTTAAAAACACATCTTTTGCTCCTAATTTGAATCCTGCACGTTTTTCTAACACTGCCAAAATCATGTGCAAACGTTTTAAGTTGTACCCTGTGGTAGTTCGTTGTGGTGTTCCATAAACCGCCGTTGAAACCAAGGCTTGAATTTCTATCATCAACGGACGAATTCCTTCTAATGTTGAAGCAATTGCAGTTCCACTTAAATCAGCATCTTTTTTTGAGATTAAAATTTCTGAAGGATTCGATACTTCTCGTAATCCATCAGATAACATTTCATAGATTCCTAATTCTGCTGTAGATCCAAAACGGTTTTTTTGTGAACGTAAAATTCGGTAAGTATGATTTCGGTCTCCTTCAAATTGTAGTACTACATCTACCATGTGTTCTAAAATCTTAGGTCCTGCGATATGCCCTTCTTTATTGATATGTCCGATTAATAATACTGGAGTTGCTGTTTCCTTCGCAAATTTGATAAGTTCCGCCGAAGTTTCACGTATCTGTGAAATACTCCCCGGTGACGCTTCAATGGTATCGGTATGTAAGGTTTGGATAGAATCTATTACTAGCACATCTGGCTTTACCTCTTCTATGTTCTTAAAAATCTGTTGGGTATTGGTTTCCGTAAGAATTAAACAGTTAGGGTTTTTTCCTTCTATACGTTCAGCACGCATTTTTATCTGCGACTGACTTTCTTCACCAGACACGTACAACACTTTTTGTGGAATTTGTAAAGCGATTTGCAACAGCAATGTAGATTTACCAATTCCTGGTTCTCCGCCCAACAACACTACTGCTCCTTTTACCAATCCACCACCTAAAACAGTGTCTAGTTCTTGATTTTTAGTACCAAAACGCTCTTCAGGATTCAGTTGAATATCTTCAACTCGTAAAGGTTTTGCAACTCTTTTTTGTGAGTTTGATGGCGATTTCCAATTTCTTTTTTCTTCTTTTTGAATAACTTCTTCAACAATAGTGTTCCATTCTTTACACGAGCCACATTGCCCTACCCATTGCGTATGTTGTGCACCACAGTTTTGACAGAAAAAAGTTGTTTTGGTTTTTGCCATTCGATTTGTAAGATTTACTTACAAAGAAAAGAAAACTATTTGTTTTTATTGTAGATTGGTAATAGTAAAAAAGCCAATCCACCAAAGACAATAATCATAAGAGTTTGAGCTGTCCACATAATCCAACCAAAGGCGGTTGCTGGTTCTTCTGCAATTCCAAATAATGCTAAAGCTCCAGCTACAGCAACAGGATACAGACCTATTCCACCGTTAGTAGCTGCAATAGCAAATCCACCAGCGATAAAACCGATTAAAACACCTCCTAACGGAACATGAAGTCCATCAATTGCTGGAATCGTTGCCCAAAACATCAATACATACATCAACCAAATAAACACGGTATGAAATATAAACGCCCATTTATGCTTCATTTTGAAGATGCTAGTAACTCCTTCAATTAATCCAACCACAAACTTTTTAATTTTTAACCCGATTCCCGATTTTGCTTTTTTTACATACCTTGTAAAAACTACAAACACCAAAACCAAACTTCCTAAGAGAATTCCAATCTTAATTGGGTCAAAATTTTTAGTTAACAATTCAAAAATAAAATCAAATTGAACAAACAACGTAATTGCTATAATTGACAGCATCATGATTAAATCAGCCATTCGTTCAGCAACGATGGTTCCAAAACCTTTTTCAAACGGAATATTTTCATAGTTAGTCATCACTGCCGCTCGAGATACCTCCCCTGCTCTTGGCACTGCATAATTTACTAAATACGCTACTAAGACCGCCATGGTACTATTACCAAAGTCTGGCTTGTATCCCATAGGTTCCAGTAAATACTTCCAACGGTAAGCACGGGATAGATGACTTAAAACCCCAAAGAACAACCCTAAAGCTATCCAGCCATAGTTTGCATCTTTAAAATATTGCACTAAGGTTTCAATTGAAATTTTTGACAATGAATACCAAACTAAAAAACCTCCCAAAATGAGAGGTAATCCTATTTTTATGATTTTCTTTACTGATGTATTCAAACTACTCTAGCAAGTTATTTTCTTCATTAGGAAACACTAATTGTGGTTTGAAATTTTTGGCTTCTTCTAACTCCATAAAAGCATACACAATTAATATAAGAACATCTCCTTTTTGAACTCTACGAGCTGCTGCTCCGTTCAATGTAATTTCACCACTTTTTCTTGGCCCTGGAATTGCATACGTTTCTAAACGCTCTCCATTATTGTTATTCACAATTTGAACACGTTCTCCTTCAATAATTCCAGCTGCATCCATTAAGTCTTCATCAATGGTGATACTTCCTATATAATTTAAATCCGCATTAGTTACTTTAACACGGTGTATTTTAGATTTTACTACTTGTACTAACATGCTGCAAAAATAGTTGTTTTTTAATGATTAACATCTTGTTTTTAGATGATTTTAACATCTCACAAACTTTAACTAGCTTCAATACTTTTTTTGCTTTTTAAACGAATATTGTCAATCAAACGAATGTTTCCAGCAAAAACAGCTACAAAAGCTCGATATTTTTTGTTTGGCTCGATGGTTGTTGTTGTTTGCAGTGTTTTTTCATCTGCAATGGTAAAATATTCCAGTTCCAACAACGGATGTTTTTTAAACTGTTTCTCTACCCATTCGGTCAATTCTTTAGCGTCTTTTATACCAAATTTTTTTCTTGCTTTTTTTAATATCTTATAAATAAATGGAGCTGCTTCTCGATACTCTTTCGTCAATCTTACATTTCGAGAACTCATTGCTAGCCCATCTTCTTCCCTAAAAATCGGTCTTCCTTCAATTTTTACTGGTAGTTTATATTTTTCAACTAACTTTTTGATAATTTGTAATTGTTGAAAGTCTTTTTTACCAAAGTAAGCTGTATCTGGTTCTACAATTTCAAACAATGTTTTTACAATTGTTCCAACACCATCAAAATGCCCATCTCTAAACCTTCCTTCCATTTGATATTCTAACCCTTCAAAATCAAACTTTTCCGAAACTATATTTTCTGCATATATTTCTTTTATTGAAGGAAAGAATAACACATCACAATCAACTGACTCTAACAGAGCAACATCGTTCTCATAAGTTTTAGGATACTTATCTAAATCTTCTTTATTATCAAACTGTGTAGGGTTTACAAAAACACTAACCACCACAACATCGTTTTTCTTTTTTGCTCTTTTAATGAGCGATAAATGCCCTTGATGCAAGGCTCCCATAGTAGGGACAAATCCGATAGTTTTTTTTTCTTTTTTTGAAGGAGACAAAAACGCTTTTAATTCGGATTTTCTCGTGAAAATTTTCATTGTTTATTTATTGAAATGCATGCAAAATTAGCAATTTAACACGATTTTAGCATTAAATTTCGTATTTTTGCACCTTCAATAAAAGAGATCGATTTAATGAAGGATAAGAGAATTTTATATGTTTCCTCAGAGGTAATACCATATTTACCTGAAACAGAATTATCGTCTACTGCATTTAATGTTGCTAAAAACGCACATTCTAAAGGAATTCAAACTCGTATTTTCATGCCTCGTTTTGGGGTGATTAACGAACGAAGGCACCAATTGCATGAGGTTATTCGTTTATCAGGTATGAATTTAATTATTAATGACATGGATATGCCTTTAATAATTAAAGTAGCTTCTATTCCTAAAGAAAGAATGCAAGTGTATTTTATTGATAACGACGAATATTTTAAGCGTAAAGCTGTATATTCTGACGAAGATGACAAGTTGTTTGACGACAATGACGAACGCATGATCTTCTTCGCCAAAGGTGTAATTGAAACTGTAAAAAAACTGAACTGGGCTCCAGATATTATTCATGTTCATGGATGGATGGCTTCTCTATTACCTTTATATTTAAGAGAATTTTATAAGGAAGAGCCTTTGTTTGCTGAAAGCAAGATTGTAACTTCGCTTTACAATAGTGACATTGAAGATTTAAATAAGGAAATGGCAAATAAGGTTCGTTTTGACAAGATTGAAGAATCAAAAGTAGTAACAATCGAAACACCAAGTCATACAAATATTTTAAAGAGCGCTATTGAAAACTCGGATGCTGTTATAAAAGGCAGCGAGGTTTTACCTGAAGAAATTGAAGCTTTTATTGAAGAAAATAACACGAAAGTGTTAGACTTTCAGTCAGAAGAAACCTTAACTGAAGCATATTTAGAATTTTACAAAGAAAACGTTTTAGAATTAAGCGAATAATATTAAGAATGATTAGAAAAATTGGTGTACTAGGTATTAGCTTGTTATGTTTTACGGCTATTATATCGTGTGAAAAAGACTTTAGTGAAGTTGGAACAAATGTAGTTAATAATACAAAATTTGAAACAGGAGAAATCTTATTAGACGTTGAGATAACTCCTATAAATATAGAAAGTGTTCAAGCCGACAATATCAATACTACAATTAGTGATTATTGGCTAGGCGTGTATAAAAATACCAATGCCGAAAAAATTGAAGCTTCAATCATTTCTCAAATAGGTTACATTTCTGGATTTAAGAACACCGCTGGAACCGACACGATTCTTAATTTAGATAAGGTTATTTTAAGACTACCTTATCCTGCAACCTCTACTGGAAAAAATTCAGATGGAATTACTGAATACAAATTAGATTCAATTTTAGGGAACACAAGTATAGGAACATCTGTAACTGTAAAACAAAACAACACCTATCTTAACAGATTAAACCCTAGTGATCCTTCTAAGAAAAATACTTTTTTCTCTGATTTTGATTATGAAGAAGTTCAAGTTTTAAATGAAGATTTAAACTTCACTTTTAAACCAAATAAAATTGACACCCTTTTTTCATATGAAAGAATTGACAGATTTAATCCTTCTGAAAAATATGATGAAATTATAAAAACTACAAAAATAGTTAGTAGTGACACTATTCCTGTTCCTTTTTTAGCAATTCCTTTAGATGTTGCCAAAATGAAAAGTTTATTTTGGGATAAATTTGAAGGTGCTGAATTTGCTTCTAAAGAAGAGTTTGACAACTATTTTAGAGGATTAATCATAGAAGCCTCTGGTGATGACGGTGCTTTAGTTCCTTTTAATTTAGCTTCATCTCCTTCACCATCTTTAGATTTTTATTACACAAAATCTGTAATGGAAGGTGGTTCTGTAAAAGATACTTTAAATAGAAAATACTCTTTCCCATTATCTGGGATAAAAAACAGTCATTATAAAATGACCACAACTACTTCTCCAGCTCCTGCTAATAATTTTGTTATTCAAGGTACAGCTGGTAGTATGGCAGAAGTTAAAATTTTAGATGATACTAAACTTCTAGAACTAAGAAGTAATAACTGGTTAATTAATGATGCTTCATTAACATTTTATATTAACCAAACTATAAGCACTGAGGCTAACCTTCTTCCTCAACAACTATTTTTGTATCAAAATAAAGAAAATGACAGTGCTCCTACTCAACTTTCAGATGCCTATATGGAGTCTGCTACTTTTGGCGGAAACTTAGCGTTAAATGATAATGACGCTCCAGAAAAATATACTTTTAGAATTACAGATTATATTTCTAATTTATTAGCTGGAGAAGAAGATTTTACTGCTGACCCATTGATTTTAAAAGTGCACAACCCAACAGATATCCCTGTAAGTAACAATATACTAACCACTAGTGTTAAAACATACAATTGGAATCCAAGAGCAGTTACATTATTAGACGGGAATGAAACAGTAAACGGAACTAAAAGAGCAGTTTTAAAAATATCATATTCAAAAGAAAAATAAGAAGTTGTTATGTGTGGAATAACAGGATATATTGGACATAGAGATGCTTACCCTATTGTAATTAATGGGCTAAAGCGCTTAGAATACAGAGGTTATGATAGCGCTGGTATTATGATGTATGACGGCGAGACAATGCATTTATCAAAAACTAAAGGAAAAGTTTCTGACCTAGAAATAATTACAAATAGAGAAGAGGAACGAAAAAAAGGTAAAATAGGAATTGGCCATACTCGATGGGCTACCCACGGTGTTCCTAACGATGTCAATTCACACCCTCATTTTTCTCAATCGGGGGATTTAGTTATTGTTCACAATGGTATTATTGAGAATTATGACACCATTAAAAAAGAATTAATTTCACGTGGCTACGAATTTAAAAGTGATACTGATACAGAGGTTTTAGTGAACCTTATTGAAGAAGTAAAAAAGAGTGAAGGTTGCAAATTAGGTAAAGCCGTTCAATTAGCCTTAACTAATGTAATAGGGGCTTATGCTATTGCTGTTTTTGACAAGACCAAACCAAACGAAATAGTAGTAGCTCGCTTAGGGAGTCCTATAGCTATTGGAGTTGGGAAAAATAATGAAGAGTTTTTTGTTGCTTCTGATGCTTCTCCTTTTATTGAATACACAAAAGATGCTATTTATCTTGAAGATGGTGAATTAGCCATTATTAAAAAAGATAAAGGTATAAAAGTACGTAAGATTGAAAATGACAAAGAAATAGACGCCAATATTCAAAAGTTACAATTAAGCTTAGAACAGATTGAAAAGGGTGGTTATGACCATTTCATGCTGAAAGAAATATACGAACAGCCTAAAGCTATTATAGATACCTACAGAGGTAGAATGCTAGCAAATGAAGGTGTTATTAGAATGGCAGGAGTTGATGATAATATGTCCAAGTTTTTAAATGCTGACAGAATTATTGTTATTGCTTGTGGTACATCTTGGCATGCAGGGTTGGTTGGCGAATATCTTTTTGAAGATATGGCACGTATTCCTGTTGAAGTGGAATATGCTTCTGAATTTAGATATCGTAACCCAATAATTACACCTAAAGATGTTGTTATTGCTATTTCTCAATCGGGAGAAACAGCAGATACCTTAGCTGCTATCAAGTTAGCAAAATCTAAAGGAGCTTTTGTATTTGGTATCTGTAATGTTGTTGGATCATCTATTGCAAGAGAAACACATGCTGGAGCTTACACCCATGCTGGTCCGGAAATTGGAGTAGCATCAACTAAAGCCTTTACAACTCAGATTACGGTACTTTCTTTAATTGCCTTAAAACTAGCTCAAGCGAAAGGGACTTTATCTACATCAGCTGTAAATAAGTATTTGCAAACAATGCAACAAATTCCAGCACAAGTTGATAAATTATTGCAAATTGATGCTCAGGTTAAGGAAATAGCCGCTGTATACAAAGACGCTAAAAACTGCTTATACTTAGGAAGAGGGTTTAATTTTCCAGTAGCATTAGAGGGAGCTTTAAAATTGAAAGAGATTTCATATATTCATGCAGAAGGATATCCTGCTGCTGAAATGAAACATGGACCTATTGCTTTGATTGATGAAAACATGCCTGTTTTTGTAATTGCAACAAGTAAAGGACATTATGAAAAAGTAGTAAGTAATATTCAAGAAATAAAATCAAGAAGCGGTAAAATTATTGCTATTGTTACTGAAGGTGATGAAACCGTAAAAGAAATTGCAGACCATGTAATCGAAATTCCTGATACTGAAGAAGCATTTACTCCTTTGTTAACTACTATCCCATTTCAGTTATTATCATATCATATAGCTGTAATGTTAGGTAAAAATGTAGATCAACCAAGAAACTTAGCAAAATCGGTTACAGTTGAATAACAACCAATGATTGCTTTAAAAATATAAAACCTGAGAACTTTCTCAGGTTTTTTTTACATCTTTTTCAAAAAATCATCGGTAAAAAACGTTTTGTAAAACACAAAACATAAGCAGTTTATAACCTAAAGCTAACCTTATCAATTAACAAATTAGACACTTTTATAGGTACAATGCTCATAAGTTAAGTGAAATTAAACCTAATATTTAAAAACTTTTCAAAAACAGTGATAAAAAGAAATAGAATCTTCAATGTTAACTGCAAGTAAAGCATCTTTAAAATCAAAATTCAATTTACTCAAACACAACACTTTATTAACTAATTAAAACACACTTAACACTCTCTTTTACAATACTTTTACAGTATAAAATTTATCAATAAATATTTATAAATCTTAAACCCTAAAAAATGAAAAAGTTATTTGTATTGGTATTCGTTACTTTAATGAGCACTTCTGTATTTTCTACAAATGAGAATCCAGAAAAAGAACAAGTTAGAACAAAAATTGTACAACTTCTAGGTAGTCCAAATTTTGTTCTTGATAAAGATGTAAAAACCACCGTAGAATTTTTAATAAATAAAAATGGTGAGATTATAATCTTAGACATTGATTGTAATACTTTAAAAGTACGTGATTATATTAAAAGTAGACTAAACTATAAAACTATTGACAAAAATTTAGAGCTAAAAAACAGCATTTACACAATGCCTTTAACAATTAAAAAGCAAAATTAAATACAGAATTAATTCCCCATAAAAAAACCTCATAGAGAGCTTCTATGAGGTTTTTATTTTATTATATAAATTTGACTTACTATACTACACCTTGATCAAGCATTGCATCGGCAACTTTTACGAAACCAGCAACGTTTGCTCCTTTTACGTAATCAACATATCCATCTTCTTGTGTACCATATTTTACACAAGCTTCATGAATATTGTTCATAATTGAATGTAATTTAGCATCTACTTCTTCACGTGTCCAAGATAAACGTAATGAGTTTTGAGACATTTCTAAACCAGAAGTAGCAACACCACCTGCGTTAGACGCTTTTCCTGGTGAGAATAAAATCTTTGCTTTTTGGAATACCTCAATAGCTTCTGGAGTAGATGGCATGTTTGCTCCTTCGGCAACACACACACACCCGTTTTCAACTAATACTTTAGCTTCTTCACCATTTAACTCGTTTTGAGTTGCACATGGTAAAGCTACATCACATTTAACACTCCAAGGTCTTTCACCTGCGAAGAATTTAGCTGATGGATATTTTTCAACATATTCACCAATTCTTCCGCGTTTTACATTCTTTAACTCCATTACAAATGCTAATTTTTCAGCATCTATACCTGCTTCGTCGTAAATGTATCCTGAAGAATCAGATAACGTAACTACTTTACCTCCTAACTCTGTTGCTTTTTCAGTAGCATATTGTGCTACGTTACCAGAACCAGAAACAACTACAGTTTTTCCTTTGAAAGAGTCTCCTTTAGTTTTTAACATGTTTTCAGCAAAGTATACATCACCATAACCAGTAGCTTCTGGACGAATTAATGAACCTCCCCAAGAAGCTCCTTTCCCTGTTAAAACTCCAGTAAATTCATTACGTAAACGCTTGTATTGACCAAACATGTAACCAATTTCACGACCTCCTACACCTATGTCTCCAGCAGGAACATCAGTGTCAGGACCAATATGACGCGCTAATTCAGTCATAAATGATTGACAAAAAGCCATTACTTCACGGTCAGATTTTCCTTTTGGGTCAAAATCAGAACCTCCTTTACCACCACCCATAGGTAATGTTGTTAAAGAGTTTTTAAACACTTGTTCAAACCCTAAGAACTTTAAAATAGATAAGTTCACTGATGGGTGAAAACGTAAACCTCCTTTGTAAGGACCAATAGCAGAGTTAAACTCTACTCTATACCCTCTGTTAACTTGAGTTTCTCCGTTGTCATCAACCCAAGGCACTCTAAACATAATAGTACGCTCAGGTTCAACCATACGCTCAAGTAATTTTTTCCCTTGATATTTTGGATTGTTTTCTATAAACGGAATTACTGTTTCTGCTACTTCATGTACAGCTTGCAAAAACTCTGGTTCATATGCATTACGTCCTTTCACGTAATCCATAAATGCATTTATTTTAGATTCCATAAAACTTAGTTGTTCTGTTATTATAAATTTTAAACAATTTTACCATGCAAATATAATTATTTTACAATTCGTTAATTTCTATTTAGCTCTTTATTTTGTGTATTTTAACATGGTTTAGGCAAACACTTTTAAAAGCCCTTTTTTTTCCGCAAAAAAACGTAAATTTGCAGCTTAACTTTTGGAAAGATTATGTTAGATAAGGTAAAAGAACTAATTGGAGATGTACAGGCTTTTAAAGCAACCTCAAAAGAGGAAGTTGAAGCTTTCAGAATAAAATATTTAGGTAGCAAAGGTTTATTAAAAGATTTATTTGCTGAATTTAAAAATGTTGATGCTGAACTTCGTAAAGATTTTGGACAAGCATTAAATAACCTGAAAAAATCTGCCGAAAATAAAGTTACTGAGTTAAACGATGCTTTAGAAAGTGCAACAGAAGATAGAGGTGTTTATGGAGATTTAACACGTCCATCAGAACCTATCAACTTAGGTTCTCGTCATCCAATTTCTTTAGTGAAAAATCAAATCATAGAAGTTTTTAATCGTATTGGTTTTACCGTTTCTGAAGGACCAGAAATTGAAGATGATTGGCATAACTTTACTGCTTTAAATTTACCAGAATATCACCCAGCACGTGATATGCAAGATACTTTCTTTATTGAAAAGAATCCTGATACCTTACTAAGAACACATACCTCATCGGTACAAGTACGTTATATGGAAAACAACGAACCTCCAATTCGTACAATTTCTCCAGGACGTGTGTTTAGAAATGAGGATATTTCTGCACGTGCACACTGTATTTTTCACCAAGTAGAGGGATTATACATTGATACTGATGTTTCTTTTGCCGATTTAAAACAAACCTTATTATACTTTACTAAGGAAATGTTCGGAAAATCTAAAATACGTTTACGTCCATCGTACTTCCCATTTACAGAGCCAAGTGCTGAAGTAGATATTTACTGGGGGCTGGAAACAGAAACTGATTACAGAATTACCAAAGGAACGGGTTGGTTAGAGATTATGGGATGTGGTATGGTAGACCCTAATGTATTAAAGAACTGTAATATTGACCCAACAAAATATAGTGGATATGCCTTCGGAATGGGTATTGAGCGTATCGCTATGTTATTATACCAAATTCCAGATATCCGTATGTTCTACGAAAATGACAAACGTTTCTTAGAACAATTTAAATCAGTGATTTAGTTTTAAGATAAATTCAAACAAAATAAAAGACGAAAGCGTTAAACTTTCGTCTTTCCATTTTAAAAAGTTTTCAATGAAAAAAGATATTGAAATTCCTAAAGTAACCGATGTAGAAATCGCAGTGGTTTTAGAAACCAATGAAGTTGACAATAAAGAAGATTGGAATGTCTACATTCTTAACAAAAAGGATGTCGATTTAGAAATGGTCGTTATCGTCTCACAAGGGTTTTCTGATACTAAAACCACTTCTGTTTTCCGAAGAAAAATAGACAAACTTCCTGCAAATAGTTATCAGAAATTCGAATTGATGCAACCTGAATTGTTTGCTTTAGACAATCGTTTTCAAGTAACATTCTTTGAAGACAATAAGCTACACGATAAAACCTTTATTTTTCAGGCCGAAACTATTCAAGAAGGTTTTTTAAGAGATATAGAATTCTTAGGAAAAAGAGGAATCGTTTGTAAATAAAAAACGAAACTTATAAAACTCACAAAAGAACGATAGTTGTTAATTCACAGCTATCGTTCTTTTTTTATGCCCACTTTTAGTATTTTCGTTAAAAATCCTATTTCATGTTTTTAAGCATTCAAGACTTAGTTGCACAGTTTTCTTCTTGGGTATGGGGAATTCCTTTATTAATATTACTTATTGGTGGCGGATTATACTTATTCATCTATTCAGGGTTAGTCCCGTTCAGATATATTGGTCATGCTGTTGCTATCTTAAGAGGAAAATACGACAAAGCAGACTCTCCTGGAGACTTATCACATTACGAAGCCTTATCATCTGCCATAGCTGCTACGGTAGGGATGGGAAATATTAGTGGAGTTGCCATTGCTATAGCCACTGGTGGTCCAGGTGCCATTTTTTGGATGTGGGTAAGTGCTTTTGTAGGAATGGCTACCAAGTTTTTTACCTGTAGTTTATCAGTAATGTATCGTGGAAAAGATGAAAATGGAAATGTAAAAGGAGGACCTATGTATGTAATTACTGAAGGTCTAGGAAAACGCTGGAAGCCTTTAGCTGTATTTTTTGCTTCTGCTGGATTGATAGGAACACTCCCCGCTTTTCAAGCAAACCAACTAACTCAAACTTTAATAGATGTTTTTCAGGTACAAAAAGAGAATGATTTTGTAGCCAAACTGTTACTAGGAATTACCATTGCTATTATTGTAGCCCTAGTTATTTTTGGAGGAATCAAACGAATTGGTAGCGTTGCAGGTAAATTAGTACCATTAATGGTTGTAGTGTATTTAATTACTGTAGCCACTATTTTACTATTAAGAATAGAACAAGTTCCTGGTATTTTTTCTTTAATTTTTGAAGATGCTTTTTCAGGAAAATCTGTTTTAGGTGGCGCCTTAGGTGTTTTGATAATTACAGGAGTAAAACGAGCCGCTTTTTCTAACGAAGCTGGTTTGGGTACTGCACCCATGATGCACGGAACAGCAAAAACTAAAGAACCTATTCGTGAAGGATTGGTTGCTATGCTAGGACCTGCCATTGACACATTGTTAGTATGCTCATTAACTGCTTTAGCTATTCTAGCTTCAGGAGTATGGAAAGGTTTTCAAGGTAACGGAATCTCAATGACATTGGCTGCTTTCGACGCAGTACTTCCTTACAATTCAGGAAGTGTGATTTTAACCATTTGTGTATTGATATTTGCTTTTTCAACGCTGTTTACCTACTCTTTTTACGGATTTAGTTGTTTGAGTTTTTTAACTAATACCAAAATAGGAAAGAACTACAACTATATCTACATCCTTACCATTGTAATTGCCTCTATTATCAAATTAGACTTTGTTATTAATCTAATTGATAGTGCCTACGCTTTAATGGCAATTCCTACCGTATTGTCAACGCTAATTTTAGCCCCTAAAGTAAAGAAAGAAGCTACAAAGTATTTCCATAAATTAAAAACTAATTCATTTGAATCTTAGATAGCTTGTTAATTATCGTAGAAGATAAAGAGTCTATTTTTTTAGATGTTTCTTTAATGTATTGTTGATGACTTCTTGAATCTTTTACCATATCAAAAGTCGTTTTAGAAGAGTCAATATACCAGTCTTTCCAAGCTGAAATAATAGATATTTGAGTTGATAAAGAGTCTCCCATTTGTAATGCAATTTCACTCTGTTTTTCTTCTTCTTTTAATCTCGATATACCAGCCGTTTCAATATTTTCTAATATTGATTTCGCAGTAGCATCATTTCCATTTAATAAAGTATAAGCTGAAGCCAATGAGGCTACTCCTACGTTTTTAAGAGTTGCTTTTGAAACTTTATCGATTCGATCATTATCGGTGTGATAAAATTGATCGGTAAAATGCCAGAATAAAACACTAGGAATATTTCTCTTTAAAAAAGGTACATGATCACTCCCTCCTTCAAACGGGTTTGTATTGACTACCCAGTTTGCTCTTTTCCCTTGTTCTTTAAATTTATCAATTAAAAAATCATTCAAATAGTGTGGAGTCATTTCTTCCAACTTCATTTTTCGCCCTCCCCATTCGGTATGTTTATCATTTCCTCTTGTCCAAATAGCACTAGGATCAGGCATTTTTTCAATTAAAAAAGTCCCGCCCGTTTTTTGGGTATCTTCTCCAACCATATCCAAAGAAATTCCCCATTTAATATCCTTTGCTCTTATACTATCTTCTTTTACATATCTGTTTGTTGAAATAATCTCATCTCCCCATAAAAAGGTTAAGGTCCTATTAGGTATAAATCGTTTGTTCTTAATAAATTTAGCTGTAAGAGTAGCCATTTCTAAAGCAACTCCAACACCTGTAGCATTGTCGTTTGCTCCAGGTTCTTGTATATGAGCACTAAAAACCAAACGCTCTTTAGGATACTTATTTCCTTTAATATCGGCAACAATTGTCAACTCTTCTGATAGATAAATATTAGTTTCAATATGTACATTTAGAGATACTTTTCCTTTTAATAATGCTGCTTTTAATTCTTCTTTAGCCTTATAAGACATAGCAATTGCCCAAGATTTTACCTCTTCATTTAATGGGATAGTTCTAAATTGAATAGAAGTACTATTTTTTTGAGGTTGTAAATAGCTAGGGTTACTATACGTAATAAGTCCTAAAGCACCACTTTTTACAATAGCCTGTTTAAATATTCTACGAGGATCTGTTTCAACAAAAACAATTTTCCCTTTAATATCTAGGTCTTTCAGCTTTTTTAAATCTTTAATATATACTACTTCAGCTGTTACACCTTCTTTAGGTGTGCTATAAGAATTTAAAGCAATCATATTTCTATTCGTGCTATGCTGTAAAAGAGGAATATCTTCTCCAACTATTTTTACAGAAGCATTCACAGATTCCCAAGTAGGATTTTTTAAGGGTCTTTTTTCTATTCGATAGGTTAAAATATCACTACCCGTAGCACTATCTTCTTTAACAAAACCTGCTTTTTCTAATTCTTCTGCAATTTTGTACACACTCTTATTAAAGCCTGTATTACCAACTACACGCCAATATTTTTCTACAAAAGAAGTTGTTTCATAAGCCAAATTTCCACTAAACTCTTCATTTAAAATATCTAAATAGTTAGAAGAATTTAAAACAGGAGCTGCTTTTTCATTTTTACAACTTAGAAATAATAACAGGATAGGTAATAGTAAATAGTTTTTTTTATCCATAACAGTTTTTTACGTGTTTAAATGTACACTTTTTATATTTTTTTGGCTTTCGTCAATTTTACTTTTAAATGACGATAATTCATTTAATATGTTACAAAAAACTGTAAATTCTATTGAAACTTAAAAAAACACTAGGTGTTTTCAGGAATTAAAAATGAATAAATTTTAAGAGGCAGTTGCTACTTCTTTGAATATCGTTTTACTCTCTCCCTATTGGGTAATCTTCATAAAAATCTTCAAAGGTTTTATCCGTAGTATATTTATCTCGTAGTACTTTGTAAACCATTAATACTACTAGTAATTGACCAATAACAGTAAGTATAAACATCCACCTAAAACCTATATTAGTAAAAGCCAAAGCAGTTAGCACGAATAAAAATACGGTGGTAAAAAACACCAAAAACATAGCTGAACTCCTCATAATAAATATATTACCCTTTAATTTACAAAAAAAACAACAAATAATACAGTTTTATTTCTTCAAAAAAGTAAACTCTTATTTTTTTTGATATTCCTGTTAGGATATTTATTTGAGATAGAAGAAAATGATTAATACTTTATTACTTTTCTGCCTTTCACAAGCAAAGTTAAATCCGTAATTTTGCGCAGCAAAAATTTCAAGAAATGTACAGAACGCATACTTGTGGCGAGTTAAGAGCATCGCACATCAATACTGAAGTAACCCTATCTGGTTGGGTACAAAAATCACGTGATAAAGGTTTTATGATTTGGGTAGATTTACGTGATCGTTACGGAATTACTCAGTTAATTTTCGACGAAGAGCGTACTTCTAAAGAGTTAATGGAGAAGGCAAAAACTTTAGGACGCGAGTTTGTTGTACAAGTAACAGGTACAGTAATTGAACGTCAATCTAAAAATGCGAACATTCCAACAGGTGATGTAGAAGTTTTGGTATCGAACTTAGAAATTTTAAACGAGGCAAAATTACCACCTTTTACTATTGAAGATGATACTGACGGTGGTGAAGATATTCGTATGAAATATCGCTATTTAGACATCCGTCGTAATCCGGTAAAAAACAGTTTAATTTTCCGTCATAAAGTATCGATGGAAGTTCGCAAATATTTATCTGACAAAGGATTTATTGATGTTGAAACTCCGTATTTAATCAAATCTACTCCAGAAGGAGCGCGTGATTTCTTAGTACCTTCTCGTATGAATGCTGGTCAATTTTACGCCTTACCACAATCACCTCAAACCTTTAAACAGTTGTTAATGGTAGGTGGTATGGATAAATACTTCCAGATTGTTAAGTGTTTTAGAGATGAAGATTTACGTGCCGACCGTCAACCAGAATTTACACAGATAGACTGTGAAATGGCGTTTGTTGAGCAAGAAGATATTTTAGAGATTTTTGAAGGAATGACACGTCATTTATTGAAAGAAATCAACGGAGTTGATGTAGAGAAATTCCCAAGAATTACTTTTGATGAAGCGATGCGTAAGTACGGTAATGACAAACCAGATATTCGTTTCGGAATGGAGTTTGGTGAGTTAAACGAAGTAGCACAACACAAAGACTTCAAAGTTTTTAACGATGCCGAGTTAGTAGTTGGTATAGCGGTTCCAGGAGGAAATTCATATACTCGTAAAGAAATTGATAAATTAATCGATTGGGTTAAGCGTCCGCAAGTAGGAGCTTTAGGAATGGTATATGTAAAATGTAACGAAGATGGAAGCTTTAAATCATCGGTAGATAAATTCTACGACCAAGACGATTTAGAAAAATGGGCAAAAGCTACTGGTGCTAAAGCAGGAGACTTAATTTGTATTCTTTCTGGAAAAACAAACAAAGTTCGCGCACAGTTAAGTGCTTTACGTATGGAGATGGCGGAACGTTTAGGTTTACGTAAACCTGATGAGTTTGCTCCTTTATGGGTAATTGACTTCCCTTTATTAGAACTAGATGAAGAAACAGGGCACTACCACGCAATGCACCATCCATTTACCTCTCCAAAACCAGGTCAATTAGCATTATTAGATACAAATCCAGGTGATGTAAAGGCAAATGCATACGATTTAGTGTTAAACGGAAATGAAATTGGTGGAGGTTCTATCAGAATTCACGATAAAGAAACTCAGGCAATCATGTTTAAGCATTTAGGATTTACCGAAGAAGAAGCAAAAGCTCAGTTCGGATTCTTAATGGATGCTTTCGAATACGGAGCACCTCCTCACGGAGGATTAGCTTTCGGATTAGACAGGTTAGTAGCTATTTTAGGAGGACAAGAAACCATTCGTGATTTTATTGCCTTCCCTAAAAACAATTCAGGACGTGATGTAATGATTGATGCACCTGCAACTATAGACGATGAACAATTACAAGAATTAAGCATCAAATTAGATGTTAAGTCTAACTAAACTTGTTTCATTTTCTTACCATAAACTTAAATCCCTTTCTAAAATTTAGAGTGGGATTTTTTAGTATAAAAATAGCAGTTAATTGAATATTTATTAAAATAAGAATTATACACTCATGAATAAAAAATTGTTTGAAGCGGTTATTGATAACTATGAAGATTTAAAATACGGACTTCTAGAAGCACAAACCTTTAATGAATCTCACTTTGGTTTTCCTGAGATTTATTATAAAATAATGGAAAGTGATAATCAACGTGTAAATGCTTTTAAAAAAGCTTTTGAGCTACATAACAACTTTAAGGGTGCTGTAGTTTGTGAAGTAGGTGTAGGCACCTTACCCCTAACCAAATTATACATGCCTTATGTTAAAAAAGCTTATTTAATTGAAAACAATCCAGATTTAGTCCCTTTTATAAAAAGGGAAGTAGCTAAACATAAATGGGGAGATAAAGTAGAGGTGCTTTTTGCTGATGCTTTAACAGTTCAATTACCTGAAAAAGTAGATCATATTATTGGAGAATTAATGAGTATATACTGTGCTAATGAGTTTCAGGTGCAAATCTTTCAACATATGAGGCAGTATTTAAAACCTGAAGGACATTTGTTTCCTAACAGAATTGTAAATTTTGCAAGATTTTGTGAGGCAGAAATTGAAGAAGGTATACAACACTATCCTGTAATGTTTACAAGACACCAACCTATGTTTCTTTCACAACAATTTTTAGTAAATGAAATTGAGTTATTGAAAGAGAAAAAACAAGGTGTTAATTTGAGCTTTTCAGTACCTGTTCTTTTTTCAGGCAAAATAAATGCATTGTATTTAGAGTCTTATGTTGAAATAAGTGAAGGAGCAAATTTTACAGGAACCGATAGCCTGATGCCTCCTACTATTTTAAAAACAACTAATACTCTTGAGGTTGAAGCAGGAGATCTAATTCATATTGATTTTAGCTTCAACTATGGATGTTCGTTAGACAAAATTAGTTGTGTTTTATCTTAAAATTTCAATATCCAAACCAATAATATCACGAACACCTAATTCAGCCTTATTTTTAGGTTGAATAGGTGTAACATAATGCCATAAGTCATTTCCAAAGATTTTTTCCTCTCCTGTATCTGCCTGAAAAGCGAATTCACCTAAATTTAATTCCTTTTTAAATAGGAGCTCTTTAGTGTCTCCTATTTTCTCAAAAATCTGAGTTTCTCCTCCTGTAATATTCTTTCTATTAATTACTAATGCCGAAATTATGTATTGTGCACCATCTTCATGCACTCCTTCAGGCGAATTTTCTCCTTGTATAGTTCCTTGTGTAAGTGTACGCATAAAATGTACAGAAAACTTAAGCTTTTTAATTTCCGTATGAATTATTGCTACCAATTCATACACTTTCTGCAGTAATTCATAAAACAAGTCATGTTCTACCATTTCTTTGTCTGCTTGTTTAAAAACTCTTTGCCAACTTCTAAAATCATCAACATTTTGTGAAAAACCACCATCTAATACTCGTTCGATGTGATAATTATTAGCTTCTTTTTCTACTATAAAAGCGGCTACACTTCGTTGTCTTGTAACAATACCTTTTTGCTTGAAAAAATCCATCTGCGACATTGTTAACTTGAAAGTCCATTGAGTTAAAATTTTCTCATCCACTTTGCCATGAAAATAAGCTTGATGAATTTCTTCTATTTCCTTTATATCTTCAGGGAACGTTGCTTTTAAAAAAGCTATTTGATTTTCTCGTACCAAATACAAATCATCTTCTAAATTTTCAAATAAAGGCTGAAAATAGCCTATAAAGATTTCTTTATTTATATTTAAATCTGAGAGACTAGCTATTCTAATGGGTGATTTAATCTCTCTTTTATGTGTTTCCGATATATGTTGCTCTGTAATCATTTCTTTATTGCTCTTCTTGAAACTGTAAATATTTTTCTATTGTTTGGTTTACTGGCGGTATATCTTCTTCAATAATAGTTTTCAAAACATCCACCGTAATTGGAGCAATACCAACAACTCTGTTCGCTTGGTATTCAATAATTTTTTCAAACAAATTTCTTACAACTCTGGCATTACCAAAATGCTCATTTTTTTCCTCATAAAACTTATCAAAAATAAAGCTTAGTTTTTCACGAGCATCTTCGGTTAGTACAAAATCATTCTTTTTACAGAACAATTCAAAAATATTTAATAATTCACTGGTTTTGTAATGATTAAATGTAAAATATCTATTAAAACGTGACTGTAAACCTGGGTTTGAAGTAATAAAATCTTTCATTTCATCAGGATAACCAGCTACAATTACCACCAGCTCTTTACGGTGATCCTCCATTTTTTTTAATAGCACTTCAATAGCCTCATTTCCAAAATCTTGTTTGTTCTCTTTCGCTAAAGCATAAGCTTCGTCTATAAACAATACTCCATTTAAGGAAGAATTGACTATTTCTTCTACTTTTAATGCTGTCTGACCAACATAACCCGCTACCATACCACTTCTATCTGTCTCTACAAGATGTCCTTTTTCTAAATATCCTAAATGTTTATATATTTTGGATACTAAACGAGCCACTGTTGTTTTACCTGTTCCAGGAGGCCCCATAAACACAGAATGTAGTGCGTTATTTACTGTTTTTAAACCTTCTTTTTCGCGTAGCTTCTGAACTTTTAAAAAATTTGTTAACTCTTCAATAGCTACTTTTATAGGTTCCAAACCTATCAATTCATGCAACTCATCTAAAACATCCTGTAATGTTTCATTTTCATCAACCTCTGTAAATTTAACTCCTTGAAGACTTTGCTTAGGATGAAGCAAACTAGTATTAATTTCTTTTAAAACGCCTTTCTCTTCTTCTGAAACAGTTCCATCTGCTTTTGTAATTAAAGAGGCTATTCTGTATAAAAAAGACGTTGATTTTGTGAAATGATTGTTGTTGAGTTTTTTAAGAATAAGTGGTAACAAAAATTCGTTCTTGTACGTATCCCCCAAATCAAAAAGTCTTGCTTTTTGAATAATCTGAATATTTTTATCAAAACTTGAAGAGGTAACAAAAGTGTTAATTCTTTCGATTGTAAGACTGCTAATTATGTCATTACCCTGAAGTTTTTCAAATAAAAAAGCGAGCAAAAACTTAACCTTTAAAGTAGATTCATCTTTTTGGTTATGCAACACAAAAGTTTTATTATACACTTTTATGAGATCTTGTAAAATAACATGTTCTGCCTTAAACTCAATTGCTTCGTCTGTCTTTTGAACTATGGTATTGATAATTTCAGAAAAATGTTTGTTTTGATTTAAGTCTTCAGCTAAGTCTTGTAATTTTTCTCCTTCTTCTTTTAAAACCTCAAGAAAACCATAATCTATGACATAGTCATTCTCTTGATTTTCTTTTTGATTTACAAACTCTTTAAATTTATTGGTAAAATAATCTAGGTTCTTTTTTTCTTGTTCTTGCTTCGCTAATAAATCTTCTAAAAGCTGCTTTAATTTACTTATATGTTCTTCTGGAAATTGATTAAAATAAGTATTATTTAATGCTAAGATTTCTAAAGGAAATACTGTGCTTTTGGTATGAATATTTTTTGTTGTAACTATAAAATCAACATAATCATGCTCTTCTTTAGAAATATATATTAGTAAAACATCTTCTTCTTTTAGTTTTAATCCAGAAAAAAAATTAGAAAGACTTATTATTTTAAGTGGATTTAGTGTTTTTCCTTTTCTAAAAAAAAATCGCTCTTTCTCTTCTAATTTTAAAAAAAAATGATCGACAATTTTAAACTGCTTTGAGTTGTACATAGCTATTATTATATATTTACTTATTTTAGAGTGTAATCTAATTAATTATGGTTACCTATAACCCACTCCCTACAAAGCTCTTTTTGAAAGACATACAAAAGTTATACTAATGCTCCGTATCTATTTGCATCATGGTATCTTCTACTAAATGAACTAATTCATCAAAATGCGCCATTCTTTTAGTATCTCTGTTACGGTTAAATGGCAAATCGACATTAATATGCTTAACAAAATTAGATGGAGCATGCTTCATGATATAAATATCATCAGCCAAATAAACTGCTTCTTGAATATCATGAGTTACAAACAAAATGGTAGGGCTAAACTTCTCCCAAATACCTATAAGTAAATCTTGCATCTGTAGCCTTGTTTTTACATCTAAAGCTCCAAAAGGTTCATCCATTAATAAAATTTCAGGATTAGACATTAAACTTCTAGCAATAGCTACTCTTTGTAACTGCCCTCCTGACAGGTTAGGATATTGAGCAAACTTTTTTTCATGCCCATCTAGCCCTACCAGCTGAATCATTTCCATTGCTTTTTCATCTCTTTCTTTCTTGGAAACACCTTGAAATTGTAGCCCTAACCCTACATTTTCCAAAACCGTCATCCATGGTAATGATGAATATTGCTGAAACACCATGCTCACTCGGTTCTCTTTACTAACAGGCTTTCCTTTAACTAAAACTTTTCCTAAAGTAGGTTCTTGTAACCCTGCTATATATCTTAATACTGTAGATTTACCACAACCTGACATTCCCAGAATAACACAAAACTGCCCCTGCATTGGTTTGTCTTCAATTAATAAATCTAGGTTCTCTATAATTTGTGTTTTTCCATTGTTATATGATTGATGTACTCCACGGAGCTCAATAATATTTTGTGATTGTGGGTTATCAAAAAAATCTAATGCCATACTTAATGCTTATTAGTTTTATTAACGTGTTTAAATGGAAAAAATATTTTATCTATCATTACAAATAACCTGTCTTGAAGTATACCTATAATTACAATAATAATTAGAATAGCAAATGCCTTATCTATTCTACTTTGTCTTTTTGCAGTCCAAATTAACTCTCCTATTCCACCTCCTTTATTTAACATTTCAACAATAGTAATATAAGTCCAAGAAATAGCTGTTAACACACGAATGTCATCAATCAACTTTGATAAAACGTAAGGAATGTATACTGTTTTAATAGTTTGCCAAGTTGATGCCCCTAAAGTAAATACTGTATTCAAATAGACTTTTTGAACCTCATCAATTCGTTGCACCACAACAGGTATTAAATAGACAATAATACCAAAAGCTAAAAAAAACACTTTCATTTCGCTTCCTAAACCTAGCCACATTATAAAAATACCAGTTACAGCTGTTAGTGGTATAAAACGATACGAATCAATTATTCTACTAAATAACCCACGAAATAGTGGTACTAATCCTAATAGAAAACCTATAGGAATTGCTACTAATATTGCCAATAAATAACCTAACACATTCAATTTTATAGAGAAAAAAGTATTCCCTATTACATCATCATCTTTATTTAACTCAGGAAATGCCTTAATTACTTTAATGGGTGATGGTAATAAAGGATAAACTTTATTCTTTATCAATCCGTATTGATTTAATTCTTCTTGACTTAAAATTTCAAGTTTATCATAATTTGCAACTAAAGTAGAATCATTTTCATAATACAGTTTATTCTCTTCCTTTAATGATGATATCTTTATAGACTCACTTTGTGTTACCACTGTTTTTGCCAAAACTTCGGCCATCAAAAACCAAACTAAAACAAGAATTACGCCTCCTAATACGGTAAGCGTAATTTTTTGTTTGTATTCTAGTTCTCCCCGTAACTCAAATAACTTTTTAAAACTGTTGCTCATTAGTCTACTACTAATTCAAAGTCAGTTCTTCTATTCTTAGCTCTACAATCAGCATCTTGGTTTCCTTCACAACCCGAAATAGGTTTGTCAGGACCGTTTCCTATGATTATAAATCTATTTTTAGGCATGTTATGCTCTGCTATCAAATAATCAGCAACCGATTGTGCTCTTTTCTTTGACAGAACTATATTTGAATTTCTATTACCAACATTGTCAGTATTCCCTTCAATTCTAATTCTTGCATTGGCAAATGCTCTAGCTATTGAAGTAAATTGAACATCAATTAACTGCTTTGCATTTTCGCCTAACTTGTATTGCCCTGTATTAAATGATATTCTTACTTTTTTTGAAGACAATGATTCCTTCTTAGCTAAATCATCACTAACAACCGTAAATTCTTTTTGTTTTTCAGCTATGTGATTAGCTCCTGTCAGTGATGTTGTTTTTGATACTAAATCTTTGGTAGAGAGCAACCTCCAACTCTTAGCTCCAGATGTACTGTATCCTAAATCATTATATTTTACTTTCATTTTATTATAAAGGTCTTCTCCTGTAACACCATTATAATTTTGATTTAACCCAAAAAAGTTTTCATTATCTCCATGAGTAGCCAATCGAACATTATTTATTGCGTCATAACAAAAGTCTTCTGGTTGTGACAATCCTTCTGCTAAAATTTTAGCTGCTTTTTTCTTATTAGCATCAGAGTTGTTTAATTCTGAAGCTCCAATCATCCATCCTTCATACAAATCACGTAATTGGTCTTTATGTGTTTCTATAAATTCTTTCTTAGCTACAAAAACATCCGCAATAATATGTGTAGCATTTTTGGTACTTTCTAATACTCTTGAACCCGCTACTTTACTAACACAATCTGCATCATCTGGACTCCATACAACAGCAGCATCAACAGTTCCGCTTTTAAAAGCATCTGCAGCATCAATAGCACTAGGCACCTCGATTATTGATACGTCTTTTGGTGTTAAATCTCCTGCTTCTAACAACCAAATTAAAAATGAGTGAGATGGGGTCATAGGCGCTACAGCAATTTTCTTTCCTTTTAAATCACTTACCTTATTTATTCCTCTTCTTGCTACAATTGCATCACCTCCACGGCTCCAATCTGCTTGAAATACTACTTGAGGTTCATATTGAGCTAATCCGGCTACCTCAGTTGGAAATGCATCAATAGTTGCCCACATTAAATCTATGTCTCCATTTTTAAAAGCATCTCTTGATGCATCAAAATCGTCAATTACTTTAAAATTAACCTTAAAACCATAGTCTTTATAAAATCTTGAACTTGTATTTGCCTTAAACCCTTCATTAAAATATTGTCCTCCTGCATACCCTCCCCAGGTTACTACTCCAATATTTAAAACATCATTATATCCGTCCTTAGAACTAGATGCAACTTCACTTATTTTTTCTTTTACTTTTGGGTCTCTTAGCTTATTTAATAAGTAGTACACCCCTCCAATTATCACTACTACAATTAGAATTTTTGATAATGGAGTTAACCTTTTTCCTGCCATAATTATTAGTTTGATTTGATGTTAAAAATTAAATAAATCTGAATATTGATTATCTTGATTATTTCTGTTTTGCTTTAATATTGGTGCGTCTAAATCAACAGTATGACTGTCATTAACCAATAAATCTTTTTGATTTCCTAAAATTAAGGACACTCCTTCTTTTTCCCATTTCGCGAGTAATTCTAACCCTTCCTCTTCAAAAATTCCGTTTTGTAAGTCTATAGAATCCATAAAACTATTAGACATTTCCATAAAGCGTTCCATTTCTCCAATCTTCATACTCACATCATCAGCAATAGCTTCTAATGCTCTATCAAACATTTCTTTCTTGTCAGAATTTCCTGCAATTATATTCATTGCTGATTTCATTGCTGAATGACTTGCTCTAATTGCTTTTCTTTCCTGTTCTTTTACTATTACTTGGTCTTCTATATCCTCTAACAAAATTTCAGAATTTTCATACATTTTGGCAAGTACTCTGTATAAAATTTCCATCTTCCTATACAGTTCGTCAAGCTTTATATTAGATTCTTTTAATCTACCTGCTTTTCTAGATTTAAGAATCATAATTCCTTTCTTATCTTTTTCTTTTGCTGCGCTTGCTAACTTTAGGTTATTGTTTATACTTCTATTATTGTCGTCCATTATTTGTTGAAGCTTTCTCATTTGCCCTTTTAAAACGGCAATTTGCTTGTTCATTTTCTTTAAGTTATTTTTTAGATCATCAACATAACTCTTTAAAATCCCTATAGGGTCAATTTGAATGAAAAGCCCCGTTAACCAACGCATAAAAGATTTATACATATAGAAGATTAGCGTCCGCATTTTAGGATCCAAAATCATATAAATGACAGCTCCTAACACTGCCAATAAAACGCCTAAATACAATGTATTTTCTACTATTGTAATAAGATAAGGAAGCACCTTATACAAACCATATAATGCCCCAGCTCCTATAAGTCCTGTAAACAAAATACCTGTTTTACCCTCTGGTCTTTCCCAAAACGATTTTGGTGTCAAATTTTCCATATTACTTCAAATATTGCTTCATTTTTTCGATATCTTGTTCTAATTGAGTACGTAAATGCAAATGTGATAATCTAAAATCATTTTTTGTTTTATCTATTTTCATTTTACTTTCATCTACAGTTTTTCTCAACTCAATAATTTGAGATTGGTGTTTTGCTATTTCTTCTGTTAATTGCTTAATTTTTTCTGATTTCTCTCCTATGATACTTTCAAACTGACTAATTTCCTTTTCCTTGTTTCCTACTTTAGAAATTAGTTGCTTTTCAAAAGCCTTTAAAAAAGTATTATTCTCACTATCTAACACTTTAATATAATGAGCTGTAGAATCAATAAGTTTATCTAAAGTAACTCCCATTGTTGAAGCCGTTGCAAAAGTTGAACGATATTTCGTAGCTTCCTCCATGGGTATTTTCTCTAAAGCTTTTAATGCTTTTTTGAACTCTAAATAATCAAAACCTTCTAAATTATTTTTTTCAATTGCTTGAAGTAATTTTTCTATAATTTCGCTATCTATCTCACCAGCAATAGTTTTCTTCTGATTTTCTAACGAACTTACTTGTTTTTCTTTTGTTTGTTCTTGTGAAGACTCTTTCTTCTTTTCAATAGGCTCTTTCTTTTTATCAGACTCATCATCTGTAATAAATAATGATTTTAAATTTTTTAACATAGTATACATAGAATTTCAACAAATCTAAAAAAAAATAACGACGTAGTACGGATCAAAGATTTCTGCTATTTAACAAGTTTGCTCCACCCTATTTTTAACAATACTAAAAGAACTATGAAAATAACAAACAGATGTGTAAGACCTCCTATAAAAAACACTCCTATAAAAATTCTTTGAATAAAATATGTTAGAAATAAAGTTATTAGTATTGTTGTAAACAATCCTAAAAGTCTATCAAACCCAGGAATCTTCTTTAAAGTTATTGTTTTATGAATAACTAATAATAAAACAATCATTGCTATTAAAGGCAAGTAATACACAACAATCGGTAGGTTTATTAAATTTTGTTTCAGAAAGAAAAGATTATAGACTACTAAAATAAAGGATAACATCCCTGGGGTTGCTATTGCATATACTAAAATTGTATATAGATATGTTACAGGCGATTTAAAATTGTTTTCATGTACTGATAATAAACCACATAATGAAATTACCAATAGAACCAAATAATAATTTATTATAACCTGTGAGTTATTACTAAGTAAGTTTATAAAATCCTGTATTGTCATCTGTACTATAAATAGAGTATTTAGGTAAAATTAACTATATATTAGTATTCATCTATAACAATTTGTTACTTTAATTTTATCATTTTTTTTTCAAAGTATTATTGAATACAACGAACATTCGTAAAAATTAAGCATCTAACTTTATTAAGAGTGAAATGAAGTAATCTCACTTTTAATGATCGATTTAACCATAATACACATTGTGTTTCGTAATGATTAGTAAAACACAAACCCCACACTAAAATTAGTTTGGGGTTTTCTTTTATGTAAAAACTCACAACATTTCTTAATAAATTATATCTTTAATTATTCATAGCTAGTTTTTCATATATCAACTAAGAATCTAATACACAATGCTATCATCAAAAGAGATTTATAAAAGAATACTTATTTGGAGGTATAAATATATTTCCGAACGTCAATTTGTTTATGTATTAAGTGTTTTAGTTGGTTTCTTAGCGGGTATTGGTACATTAATTCTTAAAAACTTCACCTTCTATCTTCATAATATTTTAGAAGATGGACTTATTAGAGACTACCATCACTCTCTATATTTTATTTTCCCTATCATCGGGTTATTCTTGTTATACTACATAAAAAAATATCTCATAAAAAAAGATATTGGCCATGGTATTTCTACCACATTACAATCTATTTCTAAAAAAAACGGAATCATAGAGCAATACAAAATTTATGCGTCACTTATAACGGCTCCAATTACAGTTGGTTTTGGAGGTTCTGTAGGATTACAAGGACCTGCAGTAAGCACGGGAGCTGCATTAGGTTCTGGAGTAGCTCAATTGTTTCATATGAATATGAGAACCCGTATGCTATTAATTGGTTGTGCAACTGCTGGCGCTATGTCTTCTATGTTTAAAGCTCCAATTGCAGCTATTATTTTTGCGTTGGAAATTTTTAGTTTAGATCTAGCTTTTGCTTCCTTAGTTCCACTATTACTAGCATCAGTATCTGCCGTAATTACTTCCTATTTCTTTTTAGGAAAAGATGTTTTGTTTAGTGTAAAATTGCAAGAAGCATTTGAGATTAATGATTTGGCTTTTTATGTGATTTTAGCTGTATTTACAGGATTCTCTTCAGTATATTTCTCAAAAATCTACTTTCAAATCATCAACTTTTTTAAAAAATTCAATCCCTTTAAACGACTAATTTTTGGGGGAATTGCTATTGGGTTGATGCTTTTTTTAATTCCTCCATTATTTGGTGAAGGGTATGGAATTATAAATAACTTATTATCAGAAAATGCTGGTAAAGCTTTAGAAAGCATACATTATAATATCAACTTTGAAAATGTATGGATGGTCATCCTTTTTCTATTAATTATAGGTGTTTTTAAAGTTATTGCCATGACAACCACTTTTGCTGCTGGTGGAGTTGGAGGAATTTTCATTCCAACACTAGTAATGGGAAGCGCTTTAGGGAGTGTAACTGCAAAAATTATCAATCAATTTGGATTTGACGTCTCTGAAACTAATTTTACTTTGATTGGCATGACTGGATTAATGGCCGGAGTTTTACACGCTCCCTTAACTGCCATTTTCTTAATTGCTGAAATTACTGGTGGTTACGATTTGTTTGTTCCGCTTATGCTAGTTTCTGCTATTTCATACGCTATTACTAAATACTTTGTATCAAACTCTATTTATACTATTGAGTTGGCTGAGCGTGGTGAATTAATCACACATAACAAAGACAAAAATGTGATGATGATGATGAAAATGAACCAAGTTATTGAGAAAAATTTTATTAAAATTCATCCTGAGATGAGCCTTGGTCAAATGCTAAAAGAAGCAGTATCAAAATCGAAACGAAATATTTTCCCAGTAGTTGATGATGAAAATAAATTTATGGGAATCGTTTTGCTAGACGATATTCGACCTATGATGTTTAACCAAGAGTTATATGAAACCACTACAGTAAAAGACATCTTAAAAATTGCTCCTGCTATTATTTTTTACAATGATACTACCGAAAAGGTAATGCAAAAATTTAAAGAAAGCGGTGCTTGGAATTTACCCGTTATTAAAAACGGGGTGTATGTCGGCTTTATTTCTAAATCAAAACTGCTTTCTGTTTACAGAAAAAAATTACTAGAGGTTACTGTATAGCTAAATATTGTACCATCTTATCAGGGAAATCTGTAAATGCCCCATCAATATTGGCTTCAAAAAACAAGACTTGTAGCATTTCTTCAAAAGATGAAAACTCATCTAGTTGATCTTCTCTAAATGTATAGGGATGCACCTGTAACCTCAGTTTATGAGCATCTTCAACTAAAGTTGTAAACTGCCACTTACTCCCTACTTTTTTATCTAAAATTTGTTTATACCAAGGCCCCAGTCCATCAGCATAGGTTGCATAATAGGGTAACTGCTCTACTTCTTCAGGAAATTCAATTAGTTGTACTAAAAACAATTCCGATTGTAATTCAGTACGAACTCGTTCTAACTCCTTTGCATCAAAACACTGGAATATACAGTTATCTTTTTTCGTTTTATAGCCATATTCTGAAAGAATCTTCAAGGTAATTTTAGCAATATCTTTTCCATGTTGATGATGAAACTCTGGATTTTTAATCTCAGGATAAATCCCGATGTTTCTACCCGTTGATTGATTCAATCCTTGAATTAATTCTATTTCTTGCTGAAAAGAATGCAGCTTAAAACTCCCTTTTCCTTTCGGAAATCGGTTTGGATATACTTGTGTTCCTGTTTTTGGATTGAAGCGCTCAGTTACATTCAATTGCTGTAATTCATCAAATGTAAAATCAATTACATAAAAGCGACCGTTTTCTCGTTTCCTTTCAGGAAATTTTTCAGCAACATCGGTAACATCATCCAACTCAATATCATGAATAACAATAGGAACATCATCTTTACTTAACACCAAGTCTTGCTCTATATAATCAGGATTCATCGCATACGCCATAGTTTTGGCTTCCATAGTATGTTCAGGTAAATAGCCAGACGCTCCTCGGTGAGCAATGACAATTTTTGTATTCATATTCGTTGATTTTTTTGCAGGAGTACACCCAAAGAAAACAGTTAATAAAATAAGAGAATATACTCTATGCATTTTTTTCTAAAAATATACCTGAATAGTCAGTACAATCATCGTAAAAACAGTCAAAATGATTACCAATGGAATGACAAACTTCAGCCACTTATCATATCCTACTTTCACAATCGCTAATGACGCTAAAATTAACCCCGTAGGATTGATAAAAGCAAATAATCCCATCCCATATTGATATGCATTTACAATAACTTCTCTACCTATCCCAACAGTATCTGCTAACGGAGACATAATTGGCATTGTTAATACAGCCATACCTGATGAACTTGGAATGAAGAATGATAAACCTGAATAAATAAACAACATTACATTGGTAAAAACTCCCTTTGACATTCCAGTCGTAAACTCACTAGCGTGTTGTAAAATAGTATCGCTTATTAAACCTTGTTCCATTAAAACAGATACACCACGAGCTATACCAATAATAAAAGCAACTCCTAACAAATCATTTGCTCCTTTAATAAATGTGGTTACAAAGTTTTCTTCTTTCATTTTTGCTAAAAAACCTATTAAGATGGCTCCTATTAAAAATACCACTGTCATTTCTTCGAACCACCAACCTAAACGTGAAACACCATAAATCATGATTACAAAACACAAAGCAAAAATGGTTAAAATGATACGTAACCTTCCTGTTAACGTATGGGTATTCGAAGTAGCATTACCAAATAAGTTTTCAATCATTTCTTTTTGATCATAAATAATAGATTTTGAAGGATCTTTTTGAACTTTATTGGCATAACGTAAGATGTAAATCACACAAATAATAATTCCACCGATAAGCATAAGCAATCTTCCTGTAAAACCTGTTGTCCAATTAATACCCGCTGCATCTGAAGCTATAATCACACTAAATGGATTTACCGTTGAACACATGGTTCCTATAGATGATCCTATGTAAACACAAGCCAAAGCTACTATGGCATCGTATTTTGCTGCTAAAAATATGGGTATTAATATCGGGTAAAATGCAATAGTCTCTTCTGCTAAACCAAAAGTAGTCCCTCCCGCTGCAATCAATGTAGTAACTACAAATATTAACCAATATTCTTTTCCTTTTAAAGTTTTGGCTAACCAAGCTATTCCAGCATCAAAAGCTCCTGTAAAATTCATTATCCCTATAATGCCTCCTAAAATTAGTACAAATAGGATAATATCTGACGATTGAATAATTCCTTTAATAGGCGACTTGAAAAAATCTAAAAAACCTTGAGGTTTTGCGTCTAATTGGGTATACGTTCCTGGCACACTAATCGGTTTTGAAATATCTCCATTAGTAAATTTATCTAACGGAATTTTAATTCCTAAACTTTCTAATGTTTCTTGACTTGCAGCTATTATTTTCTCTTCCTCTAGATGTAAATATGTGAATGAATTACTGCTTTTTTGATACTGCAATGTATCAAACTTACCCGCTGGCACTAACCAAGTTAAAATGGCTACAAATCCTGCAATTAGCAATAAAATAGTATGTGGCGTAGGGAATTTTATATTCTTCAAAGTAAAAATTATTTATTCCATAAAAGTAAAAAAAACCGAGAGATGTGCATCTCTCGGTTTCATAATAATTGTAATAATTATCGGGAACGTCTTTAAAAGACTTTTCTTTCTAATTAATCATAGAAGATCGAACTCCTCCTGGAGCAAAAATAGCTCTCATTCTGTTACGTTGACCATCAGTAAACATATACATACAAGCATCATCAGTATAATCCATGTAGTTCATAGTCATATCAGCAGACTTACAACTAACATCAGGATATGACGGGCACCCATAGTTTGCAGAGTCTGAAGATGGAGTATCTTCTACGAAATCGTCTTGACGACATCTTCCATCACCCCAAATATGACGTAAATTTAAATAGTGCCCTATCTCGTGAGTTAAAGTCCTACCTAAGTTATACGGAGCCGCTGAACCTCCTGGTAAACTAGAGTGTAGTATAACAACACCATCTGTTGCTGAGTTTCCTCCTGGGAATTGAGCATATCCTAAAATACCTCCACCAATATTACACACCCAAATGTTTAAGTGAGTTTCTGGAGTAATTGGTGGGTATGCTTGTTTAACTGCATCTCTCGTTCCCCATTCTGATCTAGAATCATTGTGTCTAAAAGTACCTGCTAGCGTAAAAGTAATTTCTGTGTTAGTAGCATCGTTAATAAAGTTAGTTGCCCCAGATGGAAGTTGATTTGTATTTGGGCTCGTAAAGTCACTATTAATCACATTCATTTGAGATTGAATGTCTGAATTACTTACTTGACTTGCATCTGGCAATACTACATGAAAATAAACAGGAATTGAAATATTCAATCCATCTTCAATAGGTTGCACATCTACATCGGTGTCTCCACCTCCATTATTTCCTCCATTTCCACCTCCTGGTGTTCCATCTGGTTTTTTACTGTTTAAAAATTTCCTAGTAGCATATTCAACATCATACATTTTCTTATATAATCCTGGATTTTCTTGAAGTTGGCGGTTTAATACCCTCATAGAATAACATTGCTCAGAGCTGCCTTTGTGAGAAAGTTCTTCAGTTTGCACGTAGAAGTCACTCATATCAATTGCCTCTTGCGCTGGTAATGCTTCGTTTTTAGAATTCTCTTGACAGCCTATAAAAGCTCCCATTATGACTATTAGTCCTAAAAAAAGTTTTTTCATAATTATTCGTTTTTTAAAAGGTTAGTTATTTGTGTCTACAAGATACCATTTTTAACCTTAAAATAAAAGTAAAATACTATATACCAAATAATTACAACTTAAACCCAAAAAAGCCAAGAGATTTAAATCTCTTGGCTTTTGTAAAATAATTATAATAATTATTGAGAACGTCTTTTGAAAAGACTTTGGTTTTCTAGTTAATCATTGAAGCTCTAGCACCACCTGAAGCAAAAATAGCTCTCATTCTGTTACGTTGACCATCAGTAAACATGTACATACAAGCATCGTTTGTATAGTCCATGTAGTTCATAGTCATATCAGCTGATTGACAATTTACAGTAGGATATGATGGACATCCGTAGTTTGCACCGCCAGAAGATGGAGTATCAGCTACGAAATCGTCTTGACGACATCTTCCGTCTCCCCAAATGTGACGTAAATTTAAGTAGTGACCAACTTCGTGAGTTGCAGTTCTACCTAAGTTATATGGAGCAGAAGAACCACCTGGTAAGCTTCCTGCTAATAACACTACACCATCAGTAGAAGAGTTACCTCCTGGGAATTGAGCATATCCTAAAATACCTCCCCCTATTTCGCATACCCATACGTTTAAGTGAGTTTCTGGAGTAATTGGAGGATAAGCAGCTTTTACAGCATCGTTAGTTCCCCAAGAAGACTTAGGATCATCATGTCTGAAAGTACCTGCTAAAGTAAATTGAATTCCTGTATCAGTTGCATCATTGATAAAATCAGTAGCTCCTGAAGGAAGTTGATTTGTATTTGGATTACTAAAATCGTCATTTAACACATTCATTTGTGCTTGAATTTGTGTATTTGACACACTGTTTGAGTTAGGTAAAACAACGTGTACATACACAGGAATGTTAATAATTCCTAATCCGTCTTCAATCGGAGCTACATCAACATCTCCACCTCCAGATCCGCCTCCTGGCTTCCCTTTTTCAGCAGATACTTTTCTTGTCGCATACTCAATATCATACATTTTCTTGTATAATCCTGGGTTTTCTTTAAGTTGACGGTTTAAAACTCTCATAGAGTGACATTGCTCAGAACCACCTTTATGAGAAACTTCTTCAGTTTCTACATAGAAGTCGCTCATGTCAATTGCTTCTTGAGTTGGTAATGCTTCGTCTTTAGCATTTTCTTGACATCCTACTAAAACAGACGCCGCCACAGCTAGTGTTAAAAAAATTCTTTTCATGTTGTGAAAAATTAAAAAAAATTAGTTAATTAAAAATTGCTTTAAGCAATGAACTTTGCTAAAAAACTTTTGACAACTACTTTGTGTTATTAATAAAGTTGCCAAATTATTGCTATTTTAATAACAATATGAAGGGTTTTTTAACGATTTGCAATATATAACTTTTTTCCAAAGTTAAAAAAAAGTTAAAAAAAAGTTAATTCCTTAGTATTCATCACTTCTAAACAAGCCTTTTATGAAATTTTCATAACATTAAATTTTAACAAATAGATTAAAAAAACGTCAATTTTAAACAACATTAAATAAAAAATCCAAATTTTTAATAATCGTTTATTGAATTATTTTCACACAAAAAAAGCAATTCCAAAATCAGTAAAAAAATATATATTTACCCTTAACTTAAAAATTAATTATGGAAAACTCATTTAACCAAAAAGTACTTGTTGCACATGTTTCAGAAGCTGATAGAATTTCTTTTTACAAAAAAACTTACGCACATGTAGCTGGTGGTGTATTTTTATTCATTTTGTTTGAATATTTATTTTTACAAAGTGCTACTATAGTAGAATTTGCCTTGTCTATGACGCAAGGATATAAATGGTTGTTATTGTTAGGTGGTTTCATGTTAATTACCAATTATGCAGAAAGTACAGCTCTTAAAACTTCTGATAAGAACCTGCAATACTTAGCCTATTCTGGATATATTTTTGCAGAAGCTTTTATTTTTATTCCATTGATTTACATTGCAATTACTTATACCAACAATTTTGAGATAATTAAACAAGCCGGTATTGTTACTTTAGGGTTATTTGCAGGCATTTCTTCAATCGTATTTATTACGAAGAAAGATTTTTCTTTTATCAGAGCTGGTTTGTCAGTTGGATTTTTTATCGCTATCGCATTAATTATTGCAGGAGCTTTATTTGGTTTTAACTTAGGGTTGTGGTTCTCAGTTGGAATGTGTGTATTAGCTGCAGGATCAATTTTATACCAAACATCTAACTTAGTTCATAAATTCTCTACAAATGATTACATTCCAGCAGCACTAGGCTTGTTTGCTTCTTTAATGTTATTATTCTGGTATGTATTACAGATATTTATGTCGAGAGATTAATAAAAAACACCATATAACAACTAAAAAAGCCTCCAATTGGAGGCTTTTTTTATAACTACTTTTTTTGTGTTTTAACTTAACATCATTTGAGCTTTTTTTACTGCACTTACAAGTACATCGACCTCTTCTTTGGTATTATAAAAAGTAAATGAAGCTCTTACTGTTCCTGGAATACAGTAAAAATTCATAATAGGCTGCGCACAGTGATGTCCTGTACGAACTGCTACTCCTAATTTATCTAAAATAGCCCCAACATCATACGGATGAATTCCATCCAAATTAAAAGATATTACCGAGGTTTTATCACTAGTTCCGTAGATTTTTAGTCCTTCTATTTTTTCTAACTCTGCTGTCGCATAAGCTAATAATTCATTCTCTTGTTGTTGAATATTATCAAAACCAACCGAATTCATATAATCTATAGCCACACCAAAAGCAATACCTCCACAAATATTTGGGGTTCCTGCTTCAAACTTATGAGGTAAACCAGCATAGGTGGTTTTTTCAAAAGTAACGGTTTCTATCATCTCTCCTCCTCCTTGATATGGTGGCAATAACTCAAGTAACTCTTCTTTACCATACAACATTCCAACTCCAGTTGGTCCACACATTTTATGAGCTGATGCAACATAAAAGTCAGCATCTAATGCTTGCACATCTGGTTTTACATGTGGAACAGCCTGTGCTCCATCAATCAACACATAAGCTCCAAATTTGTGTGCTGCATGAATAATTTCTTTAATCGGATTGATCGTTCCTAAAGCATTCGAAACATGGTTACAAAAAACTAGTTTTGTTTTAGGATTCAATAATTCATGATATATATCCATACGCAAAGAACCGTCTTCATCCATAGGAATCACTTTTAAAATTGCTCCTGTTTTTTCACACAACATTTGCCAAGGCACAATGTTAGAATGATGCTCTAATGCTGAAACGATTACTTCATCCCCTTCATGTAAAACTGATGCAAAACCAGAAGCCACAATATTAATTCCATGTGTTGTTCCTGAAGTTAAAATAATTTCATACGAATGTTTTGCATTAAAATGTTGCTGAATCTTAATTCGTGCTTCTTCGTATTTATCTGTAGCCTCTTGACTCAGGGTATGCACTCCTCTGTGAATATTAGCATTGTAATTAGTATAATAATCAACAATAGCATCTATAACTACTTGCGGAGTTTGCGAAGTTGCTCCGTTATCTAAATACACTAATTTTTTTCCGTGTATTTCTCTATTTAAAATAGGAAAATCTGCTCGAATTTTATCTACAGTAAACATATGAAAGTCAAATTTACCGCAAAGGTAGGGCTTGCATTTCAAATACAAACATCAAATAATTAAATTCTTACATTTGTTAAAAACAGGGTTAAATGAAAAAAATCAAAAGAGTACTTATACTATTTTTAATCACCTTAGGTATTGTCGTTTTCTACAATTATCCGAAGCTAAACATTCTTGCTGGGTATTCTGCAAAAAACACCGCTTCTTCGGTATTTCTTGCAGGGAGAAGTTTAGAATTTACTGATGCAAATGATAATAATTTTTCTCCTATTAATATCACCTCTGATGAAATAGATGTTAAAGAAAAATCTGCTACGGGCTCAGTTTATGGATTACTAAAAAGGAAAGCAGTATATAGAGAAGGACTGGGAGCTGTTTTAGTTACAAGTGATTTTGATATCACAAAACCTCAACTCACCCCAAAACGGTCGAAACCAAATCATACAATACCTTTTCCTTATGGAAACGCAAATCATAAAGACACGATTTTTCCGAATATAGATTATAAAAAATTAAATGAAACCATTGATACTATTTTCAACAATAGAAATAAAATACGTTCAGTTTTGGTAGTATATAAAGACAAAATTATAGTTGAAAAATACGATACAGGTTTTACCAAAGAATCAAAGCAATTAGGATGGTCTATGACTAAAAGTATTACCGGTACGTTATTCGGTATTTTAAAACACCAAGGTAAAATAAATCTAAAAGCCAATAACTTGTTTCCAGAATGGGAAAATGATGACCGTAAAAACATTACGATTCATAATTTATTACAGATGAATTCAGGATTGGAATGGAACGAGGATTACAATACCATTTCTGACGTTACAAAAATGTTGTTTTTAGAAAAGAATATGACCAAAGTTCAAGTGAACAAGCCTTTAATAGGGAAACCAAACGAAACTTGGAATTACTCTTCTGGAACCACCAATTTATTATCAGGGTTTTTACGTAAGCAGTTCAATAGTCAACAAGAGTACCTCGATTTTTGGTATAGTGCCTTAATTGACAAAATTGGCATGAACTCTATGGTTGTTGAAACCGATATGAGCAATCACTATGTAGGTTCGTCATATGCTTGGGCTACTGCAAGAGATTGGGCTAAACTAGGTCTATTATACTTACACAATGGTGAATGGAACGGAGAGCATTTGTTTGATAAAGATTGGGTAAGCTACGCTACAACCCCTACTCCAACTTCAAATGGTAGGTACGGTGCCCAAATTTGGTTAAACAAAGGTGGTAAACATCCTGATGTTCCTAAAAATATGTTCTCATTTAATGGTTATAAAGGTCAAAATGTGTTTATTTTGCCAGATCAGGATTTGGTAATCGTTCGTACAGGACTTACCAAAAATGTAGATGTAAACACCTTGTTAAAAGGAATTATTGAGTCAATTAAAAACTAAACCATGAACCCTTTTTATTACGTACTTTCAGTAAACGGATTGCTTTTTTTATTTAGTCTTATTTTTCATTTTTTCCCTCCAAAGAAAATCAATAGCATTTACGGTTACCGAACGAATAAAACGATGAAAAATGATATTATTTGGCAATTTGCCAATGCCTTTTTCACCAAAGAATTCTTAAAATATTCAGCTATTTCATTAGTTGCTGCTTTAGTGTTAGCTTACATGGTTAAAGAATTATCATGGCAACCAATGGCAATTATGCTATTATCGTTAGCTGTATCAGTTATTAAAACTGAACAAGAGATTAATAAGAATTTTGACGAAGAAGGAAAGAAACGTAAATAACTATTTTACGTATTCTTCCTTTAACAACGTAATATCATCAATAATTTTTTGCATGTTTTCTTTTTTGGTTCCATCATACGAACCTCTGATACGACCTTGTTTATCAATTAACACAAAGTTTTCGGTATGCACCCAATCATTTTCTCCTCCATCACCTTCATCTAAAACAGCAAAATAGTGTTTACGTGCTAAATTGTAAATGTGTTTTTTATCTCCTGTTGTAACATTCCATTTTCCATCAATCACTCCTTTTTCATCAGCATACTTTCGTAATTGTGGTACGCTATCCATTACTGGAGTTACTGAATGTGACAAAAACATGATATCATCATCATTTTTATAATGTTCTTGCAACTCACTCATATTATACGCCATCTGAATACATATGGTTTGGCAACGTGTAAAAAAGAAATCGGCTATATAAATTTTTCCTTTATAATCAGCATTGGTAACAGTATCACCGTTTTGATTAATCAAGGTAAACTCACCTACTCTATGATTTTTTGTTTTATTTCTTACTGATGCATCTACCAATTTAGGATTGAAATCAGCAGGGTTATATATAGGCAGTTTTTTATCAACTTTTACCAAATGATAATAAACTGGAACTCCAATAGCACAAAAAACTAAAAGAAAAATTAAGGTGCTTTTTGATTTTTTAAAGAATTTAATATCCACAGTACTAAAATTTTCTGCAAAAATACGACTAAAAACAAGCTTTATAAACGACTATACTAAAAAGTTTGTTAAAACCAAAGTTCAACTACAATACAAACTTTTAGAACTGTACTGAAAAACGTACATTTGTCAGATTTAAAATTTAGACAAACACCTTTTATGGAAATATTAATAAAAGCATCTCAATTTATTTTAAGCTTATCGCTCCTAATTGTTTTACACGAATTAGGACACTTTATTCCAGCTAAATTATTTAAAACCCGTGTAGAAAAGTTTTACTTATTTTTCGATTACAAATTCTCATTATTTAAAAAGAAAATAGGAGAAACTGTATATGGTATTGGTTGGATTCCGTTAGGAGGTTATGTAAAAATTGCAGGTATGATTGATGAAAGCATGGATACCGAACAAATGAAACAACCAGCACAACCTTGGGAATTTCGTTCTAAACCAGCATGGCAACGTTTAATAATTATGCTAGGTGGTGTTTTTGTAAACTTTGTTTTGGGTATATTAATTTACATCTGTTTGATGTGGGTATATGGAGAGAAGTACTTGCCTAACGAAAGTTTAAAAGATGGTGTTTGGGTACAAGATCAATTAGGAAAAGATTTAGGTTTAGAAACAGGAGATAAAATTTTAACTGTTGATGGACAAAAAATTGAAAAATTTAGAGAACTTCCTTTAGAGTTCATTAATGGAAATAACTATACGATAGAAAGAAACGGGACGGTTCTTGAAAAAGAGATTCCTACTGATTTTATTTCAAAACTAGTTGATAGAGGTAAAGATGCTGGACCGTTTATAAGCTACAGACAACCTTTTGTAATTGCGCAGATTCCTGAAGATTCTCCAAACAGTAAAAGTGGGCTACAAAAAAAGGATATTGTAACTGCTATCAATGGAGCTCCAACAACCTATTTTGACCAAGTTCAAGTTGAATTGGGGAACAATAAAGGGCAAGACATTAAGGTTACTGTAAAAAGAGGTGATAAAAATGTGGAAATTCCCGCAAAAGTAACCCAAGAAGGAAAATTAGGAGTTGCTGCTGCTGGTTTATCTTTACCTGATCTAGAAAAATTAGGATATTATAACTTAGCAGAAAAAAGCTATTCTTTTGGTGAAGCCATTCCTGCAGGAACTAACAAAGCTTGGACTACCTTAACCAACTACATTAAGCAAATGAAAAAGATTTTTAATCCAAGTACTGGTGCTTATAAAGGTTTAGGTGGGTTTATTTCTATTGGAAGTATTTTCCCTTCTGAATTTAGCTGGCAAACGTTTTGGAACATTACTGCCTTTTTATCTATCATGTTAGGGTTTATGAATTTGTTGCCAATTCCAGCATTAGATGGTGGTCATGTAATGTTTACCTTATGGGAAATGATAACGGGTAAAAAACCTGGTGATAAGTTCTTAGAATATGCTCAAATCACAGGATTTATCTTATTAATAGCATTGCTATTATTTGCTAACGGTAATGATTTGTTTAGGTTATTTAAGTAATCTATTATTAAATAATATATAAACAAAAAAGCATCGTACTAAGTACGATGCTTTTTTATTAGGTTTATTTTTTCAGAACTACTTATTCAAGTTTTCAGCGGCACGACGTTCTAACTCTGCCTGAAATTCTTCCATCACAGGCTTAACGGTACTTTCTGGTATATCTGCTACTTTGATGTACATTAATCCGTCTATTGCATTGTTAAACTTCGGATCTACATTAAACGCCACTAATCGTGCATTTTGCTTTACGTACTTCTTAATCAATACTGGAATGCGTAATTCTCCTGGTTCTAATTCATCGATAATCTTATCAAACTTTTGCATATCTGCCTCTGTCGCGTCAAATACAAAGTCTTTATCAGCATCTTTTAACTTTACCTTAAATTCTTTCTTAGGATGAATATACTGTGCCACGTACGGATCGTAGTAATGCGACTTCATAAACTCAATCATCAATGATTTTGAGAATTCTGAAAACTGATTACTAATACTTACTCCTCCCATTAAATATTTATGCTCAGGGTAACGTAAAGTAACATGCACAATTCCTTTCCATAATAAGAAAAGAGGCATTGGTTTTTGTTGATACTCTTTAATAATAAAAGCACGTCCCATTTCAATGGTTTTCTCCATCATAGGATATAATTCTGGTTCTATTCTAAACAAGGTTTGAATATAAAAACCATTTATTCCGTGTTTTTTAAAAATATCTTTCCCTAGGCCCATTCTATAAGCTCCAACCAATCTTTTTTGATCATTATCCCATAAAAATAAATGGTGGTAGTACTTATCAAACCTATCTAAATCAATCGTTTTATTTGTTCCTTCTCCTACTTCTCTAAACGTAATTTCTCGTAAACGCCCTACTTCATGTAAAATATTTGGAATCTCCTTAGCACTTGCAAAAAACACCTCATAATTCTTACTTTCTAATAACCTGCTTCCTTTTTCTCGTAAGGTATCTACTTCTTTTACAAATAAATCGGGAGATTTTTGAGAAGTAATTTTTTTAGCTTTCTTCGGAATTTTTAGATTTTGAGTTGACAAAATTTTTGGAGATGCTTTCTCATACGGATTTGCCAACATATATGTTTTTCTACGCAAAAATTGATAGAAATCAGGAATTTCAGCAAACGCATCTTGGTCTTTTACCGAAATAGGCTTACCAATTCTCACCTTAATAACTCTATGCTTTTGAGATAATAATTCTGATGGAAGCTTTGCTGTTCTAAGCGTATCACTAATTTTAGATAATGTATAAAACAGTTGACTGTTTTTAGCATGAAAATAGATAGGAATTACAGGCACCTTGGCTTTCTTAATCAAACGTACAGCTCCTTGCTCCCATTCTTTATCTACCACTAATTTTCCATCGCGATAGGTAGACACTTCTCCTGCTGGAAAAATCCCTAGAGGCTTTCCTTCTTGTAAGTGAGATAGTGCACTTTTTATACCTGTAACACTCGATTTTGCATCCTTATGATTTTCAAAAGGGTTTACAGGCATTACATAGGGCTTTAAAGGCTCTATTCGATGCAATAAAAAATTAGCAATTATCTTGTAATCGGCTCTGTGCTCTAACAAGAGTTTTAATAATAAAATACCATCTATTCCTCCTAACGGATGGTTAGAAATAGTAATAAACGGTCCTTCTTTAGGAATACGTTTTAAGTCTTCTTCAGGAATTTCAAACTCTATCTGAAACTCATTAAGCAGACCATTTAAAAAAGGTAAATCTTTTTTATGTTTATGCTTGTTATAAATTTCATTGGCAGTAGAAATTCGTAAAACTTTCATCAGCAACCAACCTGAAAACGTTCCGAAAACCCCGAACTTATCGGCTCCTATTGCTTTTGCAACTTCTTTAGGTGTTACTAATCCCATACACAGTTATCAATTGACATAACTGCAAATATAATTCATTTTTTGCTAGCTTTTCATGTTTTCTTGAATCACTAATTGTGCAGTTTCAGTATTAATTTGGCGAATGATTGATTTACCTCGTTTTCTAATAGTTTCTATGGCTTCATCATTAAAATGACGAATAGTAAACAACGTAGCATCCTTGTATGCCCTAATCTTATATGCTCCTTTTAAATCGTTGTAAAAGTCTTCAAAATTATTATACTTGTCTTCCACACAAACCGAAAAGCTAATTGCTGAGTTTTGTATTAAATTTACTTTTAGTTTATACTCATGTAGTTTTTTAAATACATCGCTAATATTATTTTCTACCATAAAAGAAAAATCTTTGGCTGATATCGCTACTAGAATTTGATTTTTCTTTACAATAAAACATGGAACTTCAGGTGTTATTTTCTTTCCTCTCCCAACACATGTTCCAGACTTGGTTACATCTTCAAATGAACGCACAAATAATGGAATATTCTTTTGCTCTAACGGCTGAATTGTTTTTGGGTGAATTACAGAGGCTCCGTAAAATGCCATTTCAATAGCTTCGATATACGAAATTTCTTGTAACAAAGCTGTTTCAGAAAATACTCTGGGGTCAGCATTTAGCACTCCTTGCACATCTTTCCATATCGTAACACTATCAGCATCTAAACAATAAGCAAAAACACCTGCTGTATAGTCCGACCCTTCTCTTCCAAGTGTTGTAGTTTCCTCTCCAAAACCTCCCAAAAATCCCTGGGTAATATTTAATTGAGAAACATCTACTTTTCCTTGAATTTGTCGTTCTGTTTGCTCCCAATTAATTTTCGCATCACGATAGTTTCCATCAGTTTTAATGTATTCTCTTACATCTAACCATTGGTTTTCTATTCCAATTTCAGATAAATAAGCGCTTACAATAGTAGTAGATAATAATTCTCCAAAACCTACCATTTGATCATATACATAATTGTAATCTTTGGATGTATTTCGAGCCATAAACCCACTCAACTCACCAAATAAATGATTTACCTTATTATATACCTCATGGTTTGGAGAAAACAGGTCATCTATCATTTGTTGATGGAAGTTCTCTACAAAGCTTAGGGCCTCATTAAAATCTTCTTTTTTATAAAAATAACCCTCAACCACACGTTCAAAAGCATTGGTCATTTTTCCCATGGCAGAAATCACTACTAATGTATTTTCTGTTCCTTCATGCTGCAACACCTGTGCAACGTTTTTTACTCCATCTGCATCTTTTACTGATGCTCCTCCAAACTTAAATATTCTCATTACAAAATTGTTGTAAGTTTTGTTCATTCATATGGCATACTCTCCACTCGTCGTATACCGTTGCTCCTGTACTTTTATAAAAATCAACAGCTCCTTTATTCCAATCTAACACCTCCCAAGCTACTCTTTTACATCCATTTTCATAAGCGTAGTTAAGCACCGATGTATACAATGCTTTTCCTGCTCCAATTCCTCTTCTAGATTGTGTTACCATCAAATCTTCTAAGTGAATTGCCTTTCCTTTCCATGTAGAATAGCGTTCGTAAAACAATGCCATCCCTATAACTTTATTATTCTCTTCAGCTACAAAGGTTTTAAATTTAGGTGTATCTGAAAAACCATCTTTAATGATGTCTTCAACCGTAACCTCAACCGCATTCGGTTCCTTTTCAAAAACAGCTAACTCAATAATTAAATCTAAAATAGCTTGCGCGTCTTTTTGTTCTCCTGCTCTAATAATAAAACTCATTTCTTAATTTTTGGGTAAAGATACTTCTCTTAAAATATTCTGTTAAAACAAATAAAAAATTAAAACACATCATATTTTTTTGTTGAATTTTCAATTCTAAGATATAAAAAAAGCAACCTTAAAAAGGTTGCTTTTAACTTTATTGCCTGTTGGCTTTTATTTTGATACTTGGTCTCCTCCACAATTAGTTAGCTCTTCGCAAAACTTCACTAAGCTTTCCTCTGTATTTTTATAAGCTTTTGATTTTGCTTTTTGGGCTACCGAAGGACAATCTTTAGCTAGTTTAGCTAAATTTTTATTGAATCCAAACACAAAGCCCATTCCCGAAGTAGACTTTCCTTTTTCACTTCCTGTAGGAAGAATTACTAATTCTTTGTTGTTAAACTTGTATAATCCTATTTTGTCTGATTCGAAAAGTACTTTACACAATTTACCAGAAGCCCCTCCTAAAGCTGCTTGACCTAAATCAACTGATCCCGATTTAACTGAAGATTCTTTAAACTTAATACTTTTATATCGAGTTCCATCTATAAATAAAACTTCTTTACACTTACTCGCTTTTGTAGTTAATACACCCACTAACTCCCCTTTACTATCTAACTGAACTGTTTTAATTGTATGGCCTATTTTTGAGATATCTTCATTATTAACATTAACAAAAAGTGTATCGTTCTTAGCAGAAACTAAATATGCCTTTTGTAACTCTAAACTGATTTTATTTTCTTTTGATTGTTCTTCTTCTACCACTTCTGCTATTTCTTCCTCATTTCTAAGGTCTTCTGTAAGCACTTCCATATGACGTGAAGTCATTTGATTTCTCTTTAAAGTCTCAATAAGGCTCTCAGCAGATTTAATTAAATATTTACCGTCAGACTTATCATAATCGTTATCAATTATTTTCTGAGCATACTCTTTTGTCTTTTCAGGCATATCTAAATAATAGTACATTTTTGCTATGTTATAATAACTAGCATACCTTACTTTTCTTAACTTACGCTTTTTCCCTTCAAACCTTGGAACAACATCATTAAAATAAGCAATTACAGGCTCTAGTTCTTTAGCTATTTTATCTGTGGGCTCATCATATTTCATTTTCTCAAAAGCTTCTTTTACTTTTTGGAACGCCTCGTGATGCTTTGCATATTCTGGATGTCTCTTAGAGCCTAAAATCCATAAATACTTATTTTCAGAATAAGGCACATAACCATACTTATCATTTAAATGTGCCTTCACTCTGTTTTTGATGGTAGCCTTATGCTTAGATGCATGGTTATTTTTAATATCGTATTTGTTATTAGCATAATGTCTTTCTGCCTTATAGTAGCTAGAAAAAGCGTCACTTACATAATCTGAACTTTCTTGAAACGCTTTATTATAACTTTCTTTCGTTAAAGCATTAATAACCGTAATTCCTGCACTTGAAGTAAATCTAGCCTTAGCTTTGTATGTGTACCATGTAGAGGTTACATTTCCATCTTTATCTTTCTTTTCGTGCTTAATTTTATCAATCTTTGCATTGGTTATTGTTGTACCGCTAAAATTGTAATCAATATCTAATGTCCCTGGGTTATTCACTCTTGAAAACCCTTCTATTGCCACTTCTCTAAGGTTAATAGAGTATGTTCTTTTATCGTTCTCTAATATAGGATTTTCAGGAAGTTGCACGTAGGAAACCTTGAAATATTCTTTATCTAAATCAGCACTTTGAGCAAAAGAATTAGCGTATGATATGAACGCTACTATGAGTAATAATTTTTTCATATAATTTTAAGTTTTTTTTTAACAACTGCGAATATAGATAAAATACATTGTTTATTTAATATAAAAACTAATTGGCTATTCACAATTTATAAAATGTATGAAAATAAATTTTCTAAATCGTTGTAGGTACCCTAAAAAGTTGGCATCTTTGTACGCGCAACACAAATATTTAACATGGACAACAAGCACATGACTCTTGGTGAGTTTATCATCAGTAAACAAAAAGATTTTAAATATTCTTCTGGTGAATTATCTCGTTTAATAAATTCTATTCGTTTAGCTGCTAAAGTAGTAAATCACGAAATTAGAAAAGCTGGATTGGTTGATATTACAGGAGCTGCTGGTGATATTAACGTACAAGGTGAAGCACAGCAAAAACTAGATGTTTTAGCGAATGATTTGTTTAAACAAACATTGATTAATCGTGAAATTGTTTGTGGTATTGCTAGTGAAGAGGAAGACGACTTTGTAATTGTTGAAGGTCAAAACAAAGCTAACGAGAACAAATATGTGTTGTTAATGGATCCTTTAGACGGATCATCTAACATTGATGTAAACGTATCTGTTGGAACTATTTTTTCTATTTACCGAAGAATTTCTCCTGTTGGAACTCCTGTTACCAAAGAAGATTTCTTACAAAAAGGTAGTGAGCAAGTAGCTGCAGGGTATGTTGCTTACGGTACCTCAACCATGTTAGTTTTTACAACTGGTAATGGAGTGAATGGATTTACCTTAAACCCTGCCATTGGTACTTTTTACTTATCGCACCCAAATATGCAGTTTGCAGAAATAGGTAGAATTTATTCAGTAAGTGAAGGATATTTTACCCATTTTCAAGAAGGAATGAAACGTTTCTTGGTGTATTGTAAAGAATTAAACGAAGCTGATAATCGTCCGTATACAGCACGTTACATCGGCTCATTGGTTTCAGATTTTCATAGAAACATGATTAAAGGTGGCGTATATATTTATCCGGCCACAGCCATAACCCCTAAAGGAAAGTTACGTTTATTGTACGAATGTAATCCTATGGCTTTTATTTGTGAACAAGCAGGTGGAAAAGCTTCTGATGGTTTTACAAGAATTATGGACATTAAACCTACCGAACTACACCAACGTGTACCTTTTTATTGTGGTAGTATACAAATGGTTGAAAAAGCTGAAGAATTTATGAATGAATTTTCTGCTGATGATAAACCAACATACTAAAGAATAATTATTATTTATACTCAAATAAATTATCCATAAGGCAAACAGTTGTTTGCCTTATTTTTTTGGATTAAATTTACATTCGGAAAAACGAAAAAATTAATCTATTAAAAAACAAATAATTATGGCTTTTAACTTACCAGAATTAGGATACGCTTACGACGCTTTAGAACCACATATAGATGCTAGAACTATGGAGATTCACCATACTAAGCACCACAACGGATATACAAACAACTTAAACAATGCAATCGCAGGTACAGATTTAGAAGGAAAATCTATTGAAGATATTTTAACTAATTTAGATATGAACAATGCTGCTGTTCGTAATAACGGAGGTGGTTTTTATAACCACTCTTTATTCTGGACAGTAATGAACCCAGAAGATAGAGGATATTTATCTGGAGAATTAAAAGATGCTATCGATGCTGAATTCGGATCGAAAGAAGCGTTTATTGATGCTTTTTCTAAAGCAGCTGCTACTCAATTTGGTTCAGGGTGGGCTTGGTTATGTGTACACAAAGGAGGAAAAGTAGAAGTTTGCTCTACTCCTAACCAAGACAACCCATTAATGCCAGGTGTTACTTGTGGCGGAACTCCTATCTTAGGATTAGATGTTTGGGAACACGCTTATTACTTAAACTACCAAAACCGTCGTCCTGATTACATTGAGGCTTTCTTTAAAGTAATCAACTGGAACGAAGTAGAAAGAAGATATGCAGCAGCTAAATAATTTTAGCTTTTGCGATAAATAAAAAAGACCTGCATTTTGCAGGTCTTTTTTTATACAGCTTTCTGTAATCGAAAACTTTTTGTTCTTTCTTCAAAACTTGTTTGTTCTACTGGTAGAACAGCATTTTCAAACAACTCCAATAAATCTTCTGAGTGTTTTGCCGAAGTTAATTTTATCAAATCAAAATACACAAAAGAACTCCAAAGTATCGCTTTCAATTCTGTCTTATTTTCATTCCACATTCTAATTTCTACCAATAAGTTTTTAGCTCCATAATGAATTAACTGCGAATCTATCGTTACCGTTTCCATTAAGGTTGCTGGCTTTAAATACGCTATTTGATGTGAACCTACTACCCAACTCTTTCCTCTTTCTTTTCCATGTTGGTAAATATCTAAATTGTAATTAGCAATCAACTGATCTTCTCTAGCATTAATAAGATAATTGAAATAGGAAGCATTATTTAAGTGATTAAAAGGATCGCAATCTTGAAATCTAATTTTTATTTTGCTTTCTAAAATTTTTGGGATTTCCATACTGTAAAATTTAAAATATACCAATTGGTATATTAATGGTTAAAAAAATATTATTTCTGTAATTCTTGTTTTATTATTTGCTGTAATACTGTAGATACATCTTTTAAGTAACTTTCATCATTCATAATATGTGTCATATACACCGCTCCTTCAATCATATAAAAAAAGCGTTTAGCGTATAGCATACTATCTATTGAATTTTTAATTTCATCAGTTTCTTTTGCTCTTTCAATTAGCAGAGAAAACTTCTCTAAAATCCTGTGATTATACGATTGAACCAATTGAGCAATTACCTTATTTTGATTGTTAGCATCTACACCGATATTTAAAATAGGACAACCCCCAAATTGCTTATTGTATTCATAATAACCTTCATAAAAAAGTGCCACGTTAAGTAACATTTTTAAAGGTGTCTCACCCTTATTAACAGTTTCATTAAGGTCTTTTAGTACTTTTCTTACTGAAAACTTAAACGATTCTATAGCTAATTCTTCTTTGTTTTCAAAATGTCCATAAATAGCTCCTTTAGTCAAACCTGTAGCCTCAGTAATTTTAGATAAGCTCATGGCTGCATAACCATTCTTATTAAAAATAGGAGCCACTGTTTCTATTATAAAAGCCTTTGTTCTTTCTGATTTAGACATTTTTCAAAAAAGTTTGAGATACAAATATATATAAAATATACTGAACGGTATATTTTATATTGATGGTATAAAAAAACCCAAAGGTTATATACTTCGGATTTTTTCATTTTTTGTTTTTTATTATTTATTTAGATAGCGCTTGTTCTAAATCGGCTAATAAATCGTCTATATCTTCTACTCCAACACTTAATCGTATTAAAGAGTCAGTAATCCCAATTTTTAAACGTTCTGCTTCAGGAATTGAAGCATGTGTCATTGTTACCGGGTGACTTACCAAACTTTCTACACCACCTAACGATTCAGCCAGGGTAAAAATTTTAGTGTTTTCTAAAAAAGTTAAAGCTGCTTGTTTACTCTGATCTTTTAAACGGAAAGAAACCATGCCTCCAAAATCATTCATTTGCTTTTTAGCTACTTCATAATTTGGATGGTTTTTCAACCCTGGATAAAACACTCTCTCTACTTTTGGATGCTCCTCTAAATATTCAGCAACTGCTTTTCCATTTTCACAATGACGTTGCATACGTAAGTGTAAGGTTTTTATTCCACGTAGAGCTAGAAACGAATCCATAGGTCCAGCAATCGCACCCGCAGCAAACTGTATAAAATGTAATTCTTCCGCTAATTGAGCATCTTTAACCATTAAAGCTCCCATTACCAAATCAGAATGTCCTCCTAAATATTTGGTAGCTGAATGCATTACAATATCAACTCCTAAATCTAACGGACGCTGTAAGTAGGGAGTTGCAAATGTATTGTCTACAGCTACTAGAATGTCAGTATTTTTTGCTTTTACAGCTTTGGTTATTTCCTCAATATCTGCAATTTTCATTAGCGGATTTGTGGGAGTTTCCAACCAAATCAGCTTTGTTTTATCAGAAATTGCTTTGATTACATTGCCAACTTCATTCATATCAACATACCGAAATTTCAATCCGTATTTTTCAAACATGTTGGTAAACATACGATACGTCCCTCCGTAAATATCATCTCCTGCAATTACCTCATCACCTGAATTCAAAGTTCGTAATACACAATCAATTGCTGCTAAACCAGAGGAAAAAGCAAATCCATGTGTTCCGTTTTCAAGAGATGCAAAAGCTTTTTCTAAAGCAGTACGTGTAGGGTTAGCTGCTCGTGAATACTCATATCCTTTGTTTACCCCTGGGCTTGATTGCGCATAGGTTGACGTTTGAAATATGGGAGGCATTACCGAACCTGTTGCTTCTTCATGCTGTTGACCCCCATGTATGGTTTTCGTATTGAATTTCATCTATTGACATTTATTGTTTTTCATCTGAATGAATGTCGAATTCACGAGTTTTTACACCAATTTGGTCAAATTCATGATAACTCCTAAATGCATTCCTTCGTGTAAGTTATTAAAAGTCATAGCGCTTTCAAAAGAATCTATCACAAAACCTGTACTCGTTTCGTACTCTTGATATTCTTTAAAAATTCCTTCTTCATAATCTTCTTGTAAGGTATCTGGCAATCCAATTAACAACTCTTTTACTTCTTCAAATTCTTCTTCAGTAAAATCTTTGGTAGGAAAGGTTCCTTTTCTGTATCCTTCTATTAACTCATCAGGTGCCAAACAATCCAATCCAGATAATTTGTAATGTAATAATTGCTGTGTAACTACTAAGTGTGCTACATTCCAAGCAATATTGTTGTTGAATCCTTCTGGAATTACATGTAACTGTTCGTGTGATAAACCTTCTATTCTTTTTAAAACTAAGTCTCTTGATTTTTTTAAAACTTCAAATTGTTTGTTCATTTTTCTACTTATTTTAGCTATTTCAAAGATACCTATTTAGCCATGAAAACCTACAATGAGTGTTTGTTATTTAATGGTTAAAACTAATCGCTATAACCAATACAATAAAAGCTTACATACATGAAGAAAGTTTATTTTTTACAAACCTGTGATACTTGCCGTAGAATTTTAAAAGAAGTGAATCTAGACGGTTTTGAAAAGCAAGAAATAAAAACCAATCCTATTACTGTTTCTCAATTAGAAGAAATGCGTGCTTTAACCGACAGTTACGAAAGCTTATTTAACAAGAGAGCAAAACTGTATAAAGAAATGGACTTAAAAAATCAAGATGTTAGTGAAGCAGACTATCGTCAGTATATTTTAGACGAATACACTTTTTTAAAACGTCCCGTTTTTATTGTTGACGATCAAATTTTTATTGGAAACAGTAAAACGGTAGTAGAAAGCTTAAAAGCATTGCTTAGTTAATAAAAAAACTCCGACATTATCAGTCGGAGTTTTCTATAATACTAATTTATATGCCTCCCTTCGGCTACGCTCAAGGAACTCAGAAATCTTTTAATTTGAAGCTATGCTTTTGCTTTTGGTAGATGCTTCTACCATAGCTGATAATTCATCCATCGTAAGGTTGGTTTTAATTCCTAATAAAACTAACTCGTCGCTCTTATTATATACATTCACAATAATTTCTTTGATACGATCTTTTGTTTCTCTAAAATACACTGTAACTCTTTCGTTACCATCCTTAACTCTTACTAAAGTTTTCAATTTATTTCTTCGTGCAAATTTTTTAAAATCTTTTTGTACTGAAGCCATATTATTATTGAACACCATGATTTTATAGTTTTTAGATTTCTTTAAGAAAACCCCAAACTCATCAGTATCTTCATCAGAGATGAACATATTAGCAAAAAAACTAGGAATATTTAAAGATACCTCTGCTCTATCTTTATTAGATTGATAAAATGTTTTAAAATTTTCTTTTTGTGCAAAAGAACTTAACACAAAAAAGCAGAAAAAGATGGTTGCAATTCGTTTCATAATAAAAGTGTTTTAATTGAAGACGACTACTACGTGAATTTGTTGCAAATAAAAAAAGCCTTAACTTATTCAGTTAAGACTTTTTAGTTGGCCCACAAGGACTCGAACCTTGAATATCGGTACCAAAAACCGGTGTGTTACCATTACACCATGGGCCAATGTTTACAGTGCAAATATAAAAACAAAGTTTTATATTTAGAAATCATTAAACACTTTTTATAAAAAAATCCTCACGAAGTTCGTAAGGATTTTGTTGGCCTACAAGGACTCGAACCTTGAATATCGGTACCAAAAACCGGTGTGTTACCATTACACCATAGGCCAATTGCTTATTGCGGGTGCAAATATAATACAAACTTTTATTTTGACAAATTTTTTGTGTTTTTTTTCATTTAACACAACTTTATATCAGTTCTCGAGTTATGAATTTACTCAAAATTATATTTTTGTTATCAACAAAAAATCATAAGTAATTAATACATTCGTACTTTATATCTAGATAAAAAACTATGACTGAGTTTAACTATAAAAAATGGAACATCATTTTAGGATGGGTTTCATTTGCAGTAGCGTTAATCACTTATACTCTAACCCTTGAACCTACAGTAAGCTCTTGGGATTGTGGAGAATACATATCAACCGCAGTAAATTTAGAAGTAGGACACCCTCCTGGGGCTCCTTTATTCCAAATGCTGGGTGCCTTTTTTGCTATGTTCAGTAGCGACCCTAGTCAATGGGCTAGAATGGTCAACTTTATGTCAGGATTAGCTAGTGCTTTTACCATTTTATTTATGTTCTGGACCATTACCAATTTGGCTAGAAAAATGGCTGTAAAAAATGGGAAATTTAGTAAAAATGAGGCAATCGCTGTATTAGGTAGTGGATTAGTAGGTGCTTTAGCATATACGTTTTCTGATAGCTTTTGGTTTAGTGCAGTGGAGGGTGAAGTATACGCTATGTCATCTTTCTTAATGGCACTACTATTCTGGTTAGGGTTACGTTGGGAAAGTGAACTAAACACTCCTAGAGGGAATAAATGGTTAGTACTAATCAGTTTTGTAGTAGGATTGTCTTTTGGAGTACACATCTTGTCATTACTAGTAATTCCTTCCATTGTTTTATTGTATTTCTTCAAAACATATAAAGACATCACAGTAAAAACAACAGCGATTGCAACCCTAGTTGCTATATTAGTTTTAGCCTTTGTATTCAAGTTCCTATTCCCTTTTACCTTAGAATTCTTTAGTGTTACCGAATTATTTTTCATCAATCAAATAGGATTGCCATATAATTCAGGAACTATCATTGCGGGACTTATTTTAATTGGGCTCTTCTTTTTCGGATTAAAATACACACGTAAAAAGAACTTTGTTACAGCAAATACATTGATATTATCTGTGTTGTTTATCATGATTGGGTTTTCGTCTTGGTTAATGTTACCAATACGTGCGAATGCTGACACCATCATTAATGAAAATAATCCATCGAGCGCGCGTGAATTATTAGCTTACTATAATCGTGAACAATATGGCGATGCTAATGTTTTTTACGACAATTACTATTCTGTAGCTAAGGATAGAGAACAAGATCCTGACAATCCTTATAAAGATGATAAACCTAAGTACGAAAAAATAGATGGCAAGTATGTTATTGTTAATAAATATAAAAACGTACTTCCTAATTATTCAAGCAAACACAAAGGATTTATTCCTCGTATGGTAAATCCTGCTTCTGAGCAACAATACAAAAGTATTGCTGGAATTCCTGCTCGTAGTAAAAGACGTCCTACCTTTATAGAAAATATGAAGTTCATGATTGATTATCAATTTGGCTATATGTACGGGCGTTATTTTATGTGGAATTTCGTTGGACGTCAGAACGATATTCAAGGACACTTAGATATTGAAAACGGTAACTGGTTAAGTGGTATTAAATTTATTGATGAAGCTCGTTTAGGCTCTCAAGAGAACTTACCAGATAACATCAAGAATAACAAAGGACGTAACACTTACTTCTTTTTACCTTTTCTTTTAGGTATTCTCGGTTTGTTATACCAACTTAACAAAGACAAAAAGAATTTTTATGCACTAACCCTATTTTTTGTATTCACTGGGTTTGCTATTATATTTTACACCAATCCTAAACCGTTCGAGCCACGTGAACGTGATTATGCCGTAGTTGGTTCGTTTTATGTATTTGCTATATGGATTGGTTTTGGGGTTCTTGCCTTATATGATTATTTTAAAAAGTATACCAACAAACAAGTAGTAGCTATCGCAGTTTCTGTAGTTTCGTTATTAGCTGTTCCTACTTTAATGGGCTTTCAAAACTGGGATGATCACGATAGATCTGATCGTTATTTAGCACAACTGAATGCACAAACCTATTTAGAAAGTTGCGACCCGAATGCTATCCTTTTTACGATTGGTGATAACGACACCTTCCCGCTATGGTACATGCAACAAGTAGAAGGAATCCGTAGAGATATTAAAATTGTAAATACAAGTCTTTTTCAAACAGATTGGTATATCGACCAAATGAAAAAGAAAACTTATGATGCTGACCCTATTCCGTCGCAGTTGACACACGATCAATATAAATACGGAACCTTAGACGTAGCATACTATTATCCTATACCACAATTAAAAGATTCTATTCTTTCTTTAAACGATTTTATGCGTTGGATTGCTAGTGATAATGACGCAACCTATTTAGAAACAGGAGAGGATTCGAAAGAAAAATTCTATCCTACTAACAGAATTCGTATTCCTGTAAACAAAGAAAATGTTTTGAAAACGGGATTAGTAGCGCAAAAAGATGCTGATAAAATTGTAGATCATATAGACATTACTGTTGATTCTCAAGGGCTATCAAAAGCGAGACTTTTAATGTTAGACATTTTAAACAACTTCGACTGGAAACGTCCAATTTATTTTACTGGTGGTGCCAATGCTGATGAAGAATACATCTGGTTAAAAGATTATTTACAATTAGACGGAATGGCCTACAAACTAGTGCCTATTAAAACCTCTAACCAAGGAAAAACAATTTTTGACATGGGACGTATAGACCCAGAAAAAATGTACGCTAATGTTAAAAAATGGGATTGGAAAACCATTAACAACGGTGAAATATACTTAGATGAACAAAGTAAACGAAATTCAATTTCATTGCGCAACAATTTGATTCGTTTATCAGAAGAGTTTTTACAAGAAGGAGACTCTTTAAAAGCTAAAGAGGTATTAGATTTATCATTACATAAAATGCCTATTAAAGATTTTGACCACTACAATTTCTCTTTAGGTTACCCAGAATTATATTATCGTATTGGTGATATTGATAAAGCGCGTGAAACTGCTGAAACTTTGGCAGACATTTTCAAACAAAAACTTCAGTATTACAGTACTTTTAAAGGAAATGACATTGAGTTGATTATCGATAATTTAGAAACAACTTTGTATATGTATCAAAATTTAGTTCAGCAAGTTACTCGATACGACAAAGACGAATCCTACGGTAAAAAAGTTTTTGAAGACTATATAACACATGCTCGTTTATTTAGTCATTTAATGCCTGATGAAGAACCTGAGTTACCTCAAGGGCTAGATACTATTAAACCTTAATTTAATGAGGTTCTATTTTATAAAAACACCACGTATACTTAAACAACTGCTTTCTAAGTATACGTGGTCTTTTTTTTCTGATAAAAAGGAAATCTACCTCACTTTTGATGATGGCCCTATACCTGAAGTCACTGAATTTGTACTTGAACAGCTTCAACAATTCAATGCAAAAGCTACCTTTTTTTGTATTGGTGATAATATTCAAAAACACCCATCTATTTTTTCAAGAATTGTTAATGAAGGGCATTCGGTAGGAAACCACACTTTTAATCATTTAAATGGCTGGAAAAGTAGCAATACTACTTATTATGAAAACATTGATAAATGTGAGAGCTTATTAAGTAATCAGAAGACAAAACTTTTTAGACCTCCCTATGGAAAAATCAAAAACAGTCAAGCTAAGCAATTGATAGTAAAAGGTTATAAAATTATTATGTGGGATGTATTATCGGCTGATTTTGACAAAAGTATTTCGAAGGAAAATTGTTTGCAAAATGTGCTTAGAAATACGCAAAACGGAAGCATCGTCGTTTTTCACGACAGTATAAAAGCTAGTGATAAGCTATATTATACACTACCTATACTACTACAAGAATTTTCAGGAAGAGGTTATGAATTCAAGGTGATAACTTAAACGTATTGTTGTACCAAACCTATTAATGTATTCGCATCCTGCTCACCTGTTTGACGCCACTTCATCTCGCCATTTTTATAAATCATAAATGTCGGATTTCCTTTTACACGCAAAGCCTCAGCAAGAACTTCATTCTTTTTAATATCTATCTTGATAACTTTTGCTTTGTCTCCTAAAGCAGCAGCAACATCACGAAGTGTGTCTAAACTAGGTTCTAGCTCACTCCAATCTGCATAAAAATCAATTAACACTGGTTTGTTAATACTTATAATTTCACCAAACTTTGTCATCTTTTGCATAAGTTTTATCAGTAAGGAGTCTAAAATTACTAATTTTTTGTTAGGTAAATATTATTTTAATCTTAAAAAAGCTGTAAATCAAGCTTTTTTTAACTCAATTACGGTAATTTCAGGCCAAATTCCTACTCTACCCGGAAAAGCATGGTATCCAAACCCTCTATTTACATTAATATACCTTCCAAATTCTTCATATAAACCTGCCCATTGTTTATATATATATTTAGCAGGACTCCACTTAATCCATCCAGGAATTTCTATTCCGATTTGTAGACCATGTGTATGACCACTTAACGTAAGTTGATAGTTAAAATTGTCTTCCTTTACTTTATATTCCCAATGACTTGGATCGTGAGAAAGCAATATTTTAAAGTCATCCTGCAAAATTCCTTCAGATGCTTTTTGCAAATCACCTGCTTTGTTAAACCCTTTCCCCCAGTTTTCAATTCCTACCAGAGCTATTCTTTGCCCATTTTTTTCAATATAACGGTTTTCATTCAACAATAAATCAAATCCGATTTTAGGATGAATTTCTTTTACCGCTTTAAAATTAGCTTTCTTTTCTTCTAGTGAATTCCATTTAGAATAATCTCCATAATCATGATTCCCTAAAATTGAATATTTACCTTCAGAGGCCTTTAATTGAGAAAACACAGGTATCCAATCATTCATCTCGTGGGCAAAATTATTTACAATATCACCTGTAAATAAAATAACATCAGATTGTTGTTGGTTAATCAAATCTACTCCATACTGGATTTTCTCTTTATTATCAAAGCTTCCCGAATGAATATCAGAAATATGTGAAATAGTAAAACCGTCAAAAGCTTCAGGTAAATCTTTAAACTTTAATTGGTATTTCAGTACTTTATAATTGTGCTTCCCTTTAAAAATACCATACAACAAACTAGCAAAAGGGATAGCCGCTAACCCTAAAGCTACCTTTGCTATAAAGCTTCTTCTACTGGCAAGCGTTTTGGTTTCTTCTTTTGAAAAAAACGAAATTCCTTTTTGAATCAAGCGCACCACATCTTCCCCAAACATAATTATCAATATGATTAGCTTAGGTAACAACACTACTAAAAGGATTCCAACAGCCCACTGAAATTCTTTGGTTTGTCCAGAACTTCTATCTGAAGTAAGAATTACATAAAAGAAATTTAGGTATGCTAAAAGCCCTAATGATAACCATCCATAACGAATAAACTTACTTTTTGTCAACGTTCTTATTGCCTGAAAAGCATATGCTTCAAAAACAATAATTAACGCAGAAATGATGAGAAGTGTTACTAACCAACGAGACATATTTTTTTATTTACAAAAAACAAAGATACTGTGATTCTTAAAATTGGTTTTTAACATCTTGTTAAAGTTTTGTAGCTTTACCTGCAAAGTACACAATAGCTATAATTACCGACTTTTTTTTGTAAACACATCGGTATCAATAATTTATTTCAACAGGCTTAACATATATCATGGCAAATCAAAAACGACTTTTCTTACTCGACGCATATGCTCTTATTTTTAGAGGCTATTATGCTTTTATTAAAAATCCACGTATCAATTCAAAAGGATTAGATACCTCAGCCATTATGGGCTTTACCAATTCTTTAATGGATGTAATAAAACGTGAGAAGCCTGATTATTTAGCAGTATGTTTTGATAAAGGAGGAAGTGTAGATCGTGTAGAAGCTTTTGGTGATTATAAAGCCAACCGCCAAGAAACTCCAGAAGCCATACGTATTGCAATTCCTTATATTGAAAAAATATTAGAAGCGATGAAAATTCCTGCTATTGTAAAAGAAGGATATGAAGCTGATGATATTATAGGAACCCTAGCTAAAAAGGCTGAAAAAGAAGGTTTACAAACCTACATGGTAACACCAGATAAAGATTTTGCTCAATTGGTGTCTGACAATATTTTTATGTATCGTCCACCTCGTATGGGAAATGGTTATGAAAAATGGGGTATTGAAGAAGTAAAAGCTAAGTTTGAAGTTGAAGACCCGTTGCAAGTAATCGACTTTTTAGGTATGATGGGTGATTCTGTTGATAATATTCCTGGGTTACCTGGCGTGGGTGAAAAAACAGCTAAAAAGTTTATTGCTGCTTACGGTTCTATGGAGGGATTGCTTGCCAACACTCATGAATTAAAAGGCAAAATGAAAGAAAAGATTGAAGCTAACGCTGAACTTGGTTTACTTTCAAAACAACTAGCTACTATTATGCTAGATGTTCCTGTTGAACTAGAGTTAGACAAACTAATTTTTGAGCAACCTAATATTGAAGCTACTAAAGAAATTTTTACCGATTTAGAATTCCGTCGTTTAACAGATAATTTCTTAAAAACATTCGCTCCTTCTGAAGAAAGTCAAGATGGAATAAATTCAAACGTAACTGAGAAACCAAAAGCTGCTAAAGCAAGCACTTCTGGTCAATTTGACCTGTTTGCTACTCCAGGTAGTGGAAATACTTCAGAAGAAACCAACATCAACGGATATAAAACCATTGAAAACACCAAGCATTTTTACCAATTAATCAACACACCACTTTCAAGAAAACTTTTATTAGAAAAATTATTACAACAAAACTCCGTATGTTTTGATACCGAAACGACAGGTTTAAAAGCCCTAGAGGTTGAATTAATTGGAATTGCTTTTTCTTGGGAAGCTAATAAAGGGTACTATGTTGCTTTTCCAGAAGATCAGGAAGAAACTAAAACTATTTTAGAGGAATTCCGTTCATTTTTTGAAGCAGAAACAATTGAAAAAATTGGCCATAATTTAAAATATGACATCAAAGTATTGTCAAATTATGATATGCCTGTAAAAGGGAAGTTATTTGACACCATGATTGCGCATTACCTTATCAATCCTGATATGCGTCATAATATGGATGTACTTTCAGAGACTTATTTAAATTACCAACCCGTTTCAATTACTGAATTAATTGGTAAAAAAGGTAAAAATCAACTTTCTATGCGTGAAGTTGAGTTATCTAAACAAACTGAATATGCAGTAGAAGATGCTGATGTAACCTATCAATTAAAAGAACATTTTTCTAAGGAGCTAGAAAGCGGAAACGTTACCAAACTATTTAATGATGTTGAAACTCCGTTAGTGTCTGTATTATCAGCGATGGAAATTGAAGGAATTAACTTAGACACTGCCTTTTTAAAGTCCTTATCAGTAGAGTTAACCAAGGATATTCTACAGTTAGAACAAAATATTTACCAGCAAGCTGGTGAAGAATTTAACATTGCTTCTCCAAAGCAATTAGGTCCTATTCTATTTGATAAACTAAAATTAGTTGACAAACCTAAAAAAACAAAAACAGGACAATACTCGACTGCAGAAGATGTACTTTCTTATTTAGCGAAAGACCATCAGATAGTAGCTGATATTTTAGAATATCGTCAGTATAAAAAGCTTCAAAGCACCTATGTTGATGCACTTCCTAATGAGATTAATCCAAAAACAGGAAGAGTACATACAGTGTATGCACAAGCGGTAGCTGCTACTGGACGTTTAAGTTCAAACAACCCGAACTTACAAAACATTCCAATCCGTACAAAACGCGGACAAGAAGTACGTAAGGCATTCATCCCTAGAAATGAAAATTATGTCTTATTAGCAGCAGATTACAGTCAGATTGAATTACGAATTATCGCTGCTTTAAGCGAAGAAGAAACTATGATTAAAGCCTTTCAGCATGGTGAAGATATTCACGCTTCTACTGCTGCTAAAGTATTTAATGTTCCTATTGAAGAAGTAACTCGTGAGCAGCGAAGCAATGCTAAAACTGTAAACTTCGGAATTATTTATGGAGTTTCTGCTTTTGGGTTGAGTAATCAAACTGATTTAACTCGTTCAGAAGCCAAAGAATTAATTGACACCTATTATGCTACGTATCCTAAATTAAGAAGTTACATTGCCGAACAGGTAAATTTTGCTCGTGAACATGGCTATGTAGAAACTGTTTTAGGACGTCGTCGTTATTTAAAAGATATTAATTCTCGTAATGCTATTGTTCGTGGTGCGGCAGAAAGAAATGCCGTAAATGCACCTATTCAAGGTTCTGCTGCCGATATTATTAAGCTTGCCATGATTAACATTTACAGACGTTTTGAGCAAGAAAACTTTAAGTCAAAAATGCTACTACAAGTACATGATGAATTGGTTTTTGATGCACATAAAGATGAAATAGATATTATTAAACCTATCATTAAACAAGAAATGGAAAATGCTTTTAAGATGAGCGTTCCGTTAGATGTTGAAATTGATACAGGAGCTAATTGGTTAGAAGCGCATTAAAGTTTAGCAATCGCTTTTTCTAAAATATCTTGAACCTGAAGTTTTAAACTCTCAGGTTCAAGAATTTTAGCATAATCTGAAAACACGATGTACCATCTTGAAAATCCGTGTTCAACATAGGGTGTCATAAAAGTCATTTCTACTTGATTCCCTTTTACTTTTTCAGATACAAAGCCGTATTGTCTTTTACTGTTGTTTATATACCGTACTACACTTTTATCAACGGAAATAACAATTTTCGTTTTCGGGACATTTTGATATTGATCTCGATATTCGTCTAAGGTAATATGGTCTCTAGTAAAATTATGTTGAGTTGATTTAATAGCCAACATTCTATCAGTTCTAAACTGTCTATAATCATTTCTTAAATGACAAAAGGCTAATACATACCAAAACCCTGATTCATGATAAATACCAACAGGTTCAACAAAACGTTCAGAAGGAGTTTCACTATTTAACGCTTGATATTTTAAAAACACCTGCCTTTTTTCGGCAATACTTTCAAACAACGTTTCTAGTGCATTTGGCAAACTATCATTAAATAATTTATTCGTGGGATCGACCAATATTTGCGATTCTAAAGCAGAAATCCAATCTTTTTCACGACCACGCAATACCGATTTTAGTTTCATCATGGCAGATTCGTAGTAATTCCCCAACGATTTATCTACAAACTTTTGCATTAACTTTTCGGCAGCCACAAAACTACCTACTTCTTCTTTCGTAAACATAACAGGTGGTAAACGATATCCTTCCATAATAGAGTAACCAACCCCTGCTTCACTTATAATAGGCACTCCTGAAGCTTCAAGCGTTCGTATATCGCGATAAATGGTGCGTAGGCTAACCTCAAACCTATCAGCTAATTCTTGTGCTTTTACAATACGCTTGGACTGCAATTGGATAAGAATAGCTATAATTCTATCAAAACGTTTTACCGTATCTATACTCATAATGCAATAACATATTTCCCAAAGATAGGACTTCAGGTTGAAGTATGTTTTAAATTTTGGCTTCAACATAATGATTTCACTTCTTATGGTATACAAATAAACATACCTCAAGTGACAACAGCTTGTCAATAGTATTTTTTTAAAATTTATTTTTTCCTGCTGACATAAAGCTGTCACCTCCCCATAATAATTTTGGTTTCAAATAATAAAAATTACAATTATGGAATCAACAACAAGCACATTATTAGAACAAGGAATTACACCTTCTGATTTATTAAAACATTGGCAAGGACACCGAGGTTTAACCCGAAGAGTTATTGAAGCTTTTCCTGAGGAAGCCTTTTTTAACTATTCTATAGGAGGCATGCGCCCTTTTGCTGAAATGGTTATGGAGCTTTTAGGTATAGCGGGTCCTGGCATCAAAGAAATTGCTACCGGAAAAATCCAAGAATTAATTGAACAGGTAGACCACGGTAATAAAAAAGTAAAAATTCTTGAACTTTGGGATGAAGCTACCAATGAGATAAACACCTATTGGGAGCAGATAAAACCAGAGCAATTTCAGCAAAACATTAAAATTTTTGGTCAATATGAAGGTACGGTTTGGTCGTCAATCTTCTATTTTATTGATAATGAAATCCACCATCGCGGACAAGGCTATGTTTATTTACGTGCCCTAGGTATTGAACCTCCATATTTTTATGAACGTTAATCAAAATCATTTGAAATGAAAACAGTTTTAGTATTTAAAACATCTGTTACAAAAAACAAGGAGATAAAAATTGTGCAACCTACATTAAGCCGTTTAATTGCCAAAAACGACTGCTGGAATTTTGACCTAGAGGATTGTGATAATATTCTTCGAGTAGAAACCCAAAAGGTTAAAGCTGATGCCGTCTTAAAAGCATTACAACATCATGGATTTTATTGTGAAGAACTGTTATAAACAACAGAGTTGACAATCTACATCATTTCAAAAGAATAAGACAAAAATAATGAGAAGTTATAAGGTATAAAACTTCTCATTATTTTACTTAATGCAATTTATTTAATTACAAATGTTTCGTTTTGAATCCAGTTAGCTCTTAACTTAAACACAGTTTCTAAATAAAGTATTTGCTCTGGTTGTTTACGTTCTAAAAAGTTTCCTGTATCCCAAACATGATTATTATTCTCATCAATAATAGCTCTCACTCTGTATTCTTTGGGATCTAATAAGGTAAACTCTACTTTTTTAGATTCTGAAAGATAAACTGTTTCTATTACCTCATCTTTAACTAGCAATTGGACAATAACTGGATAAGGCGTTTCTTTTTTAACATCTAACACAATACTACCATAATCATCTACAGCACGCGTGGTAAATTTATAATCTAAAGTGTCGTTTGTGGTTTCATAAACATCGGTTATTCCTTGAGGCAATCCTTTAAAGATATAACCTTGCTTTGGTTTCTTATCGAACAACACCGCTAGTTTGTTAATCGATTGTTTTTTCAATTCAAAAGCTACATCTACAGTATCTTTATCAATCAATGAAAACTTAGACTTATCAAAAGAAACAATTGGATTGTTGGTTTGAATAAACATGGTATCATTTAAGTGTAAAACTCCTCTTACACTTGAAGAAACTGATAACGAATCTATCTTATTTTTACGTAAACGAACGGTTATGGTATCTTTAAAATTTTGATTACTTACTACAAAATTCAACGAATCTCTTTCTATTGGTGTATACCAATAGTTTAGTGTATCCTTATCTTCTTCAAATTCAGAAAACGACTTAAAGTCTTGTGGAACTTCAGATAACAACTCAACATTCATGTTTTCTTGTTTCCCTTCAAAACCAAACTGAATTTTCCCTTTTGTCACCTCTTTCCCTCTCTTAAATTCGTAAGGTTGAACTTCTTTAAAAAACCGAATTGGTTTGCTTACCACGCTATCAGCAGGTAATGTAATGGTGTCTGCAACAAAACCAATCTTATCTGTTTTGCTATTAAAAACATAGTCATTACCAGGTTCCTTTAAAGCCAACATTAAATACTTCCCTTCACGTAAATTGCTAAATTCAAAATTTGTAGAATCTAGCGTGCTGGTCACATAATTTGGTTTTTTCTTATAAATAATTGAATCATTATAAACACTATCTAACTTATACAACAATACACTCACTTCTTTTACTTCCTTTTTATCAAATGCATCGGCAACTGTTCCTTTAATCTTTAAAGAATCGATATAGTCTCCTGTAGAAAACACATATTTAAAACTCTCTAACTTATTGTTTTCGTTATTGTCTTGAACCGCATTTCCGAAGTTAAACGTATACGTAGTATTAGGCTGTAAAGTATCTAATATTTTTATATTGATGTATTTACTTGGCGTTCCTTGTGGTGTAATTAGTGGTGGATTTTTCATTGGTGGTGAAATCACCAATTGCTTTTGTAAATCTTTTAAAACAATATATTCATCAAACTCAATACGGATGTTATCATCATCAAAATGAATAGTTTCATAAGGCGGATTCGCTGTAACCATAATTGGTGCCGTTTCATCTTTTGGCCCTCCTTCTGGTCTTCCTTTACGTGCACAACTACTGATTACTAAAGCAAAAAAAGTTACTAAAACAAGGTGTTTATTTTTCACAAATTGGTGGTTTTAAATCCAAATTCAAAAGTAGTAAATTAAGATTGAATGCTATTAGCCTTTTTGCGTATATGCCATGGTAGCAATACTAATCGTTATGTTTTTAGTTTTCAACAGTTCATGGGCACAAGCTTCTAATGTTGCTCCAGTGGTTATTACATCATCAATCAACAAAACATGTTTGTTCTCAAAAATTGTATTATTAACGAGTTTAAATTTTGTTTTGTTATCTGAAAATCGTTCAAACCGTTGTTTTAATGACTGTGTTTTAGCTATAGAAGTTCTAAGCAGTATATTAGGTTTATATTCAATATTCAACGTTTCACTCAAGCTATTCCCAAACAATGTTACTTGATTATACCCTCTTTTTTTCTGTCTTTTAGGATGTAATGGTACAGGAACAATGTAATCAACATTGTTAAAAATTTTTGATTCTTTTAATTGGCTTCCAAACCAATCACCAATAAAACTTCCTATATCAGCTTGGTTCTTATATTTTAGCTGATGAATAAGCTTTTGTGTAATCCCGCCTTTTTGATAATACAAAAAAGATCGCACGTTTTGTACTGGTACTCTTCCATAAAAAGTTGATGTTAATGTAACATTTACATACTCATTATCGTCTATAATTGGTAGTTCGTTTTTACAAGCGATACACAAAAATTGTTCGTTAGGTAATAATACGATTTTACAATTAACACATAGATTAGGATAAAATAAATAGAATATATCTTTTAAAAATTGCATCTTTACAAGCCATTTTTTTATAAGAAAGATACAAAAAACAACAAGAAAACGATATTTTGGGTAAAAAGTTTAATTTTTTTAAAGAAGCTGTAAAAAATTATAAAACATCAGGAACCGTAGTTCCTAGTTCTAAGTATCTGGCAAATAAAATGCTAGAAGATCTTAATTTTAATACTGCAGAAGTAATTGTAGAACTCGGCCCTGGCAATGGCGCTATAACAAGACACATCTTAAAAAAAATTCAACCCAATACTGTATTAATTTGTTTTGAGATTAATGACGCTTTTTATAAAGAATTAAAAAAGATAAAACATCCTCAATTAATTGTTTTAAAAGCTTCAGCAGAAAATATTAAAGGAGAAATTGAAAAACTAGGCTACTCTAAAACCGATTATATTGTTTCTAGTTTACCTTTAACTATTATTCCAAAAGAAATATCTCATTCTATTTTAGTAAAAAGCTACAACTTTCTTGAACCTAAAGGCTTATTTATTCAATATCAATATAGCTTAAGCTATTATAAAAAGTTAAAAGAAGTTTTTGGAGACAGCATCAATTTAAGTTTCGAGCCTTTAAACTTCCCTCCTGCTTTTATTTATAAATGTGTTAAAAAATAAATAGTATATTAGCCCGAATTATAAAAAAATTATTCATCATATCCATCTTTTGTAATGATGACCCCTTCAAAAATAAAGCATAAAGGCTTTACCGCCTTTTTACTTCTCTTAGTGATTGTTATAGGATTTTTATCCTATCAAAACGCTGAAGAATATACTGAACTAAAAAAAGTTTTTGAACTTGAAAAAAACGAGTTAGAGTCTGAACTAACATCAATTATAACAGACTATAAAGAAACTTATTATAAAAAGAATGAATTTTCTTTAAAATTAAAAGATAAAATTCACAGGGTGGTTCAACTTAGAGATTCTGTTAAAAATTTAAAAGAAACAGACTATAAGTTTATCCGATATTACAGTAAAAAAACAAAAGAACTAGTTTCAGAAAACAAAATATTGTTCTCTAAAATTGACTCTCTTAATAAAATTAACGACAATCTACTTTCAAAAAACGACAGTGTTAATAAAGCCTTACTTAAAAAAGAGAACCAAAACACTAAATTAGAATCTATAAACCGTTTTTTACATAAAGAAAAACAAGTTTTAAAAGAAAAAATTGCGAGTGCAGAAGTAATTGAAATTTCAACTATAAAAGCGAAAGCTATGAAAAAAAGAAAAAACGGAAAATACACCTCAACAACTAGGTCTAACAAAACGGATGCTTTTAAAGTAACATTTGATTTATTAGAAAATAAAATCATAAATTCTGGTCCTAAAGAAATAGGCATTCAAATATTAGATGAACGTGACAATGTTGTTTCTCCTCTAAAAAAAGTACATTTGAAAAACAACAAAAAAATATGGTGCAGTGATGTACTTATTACTGAATATCAAAACGAACAATTATCAATAGTTTCTCTCGTTAATATTAGTAATGATAAAATAAATACCGGTATATACCATATTAATGCTTTTGTAAATGGTGTTCATGTCGGTAACAACACTATAGCACTTAAATAAAAAACACATATTAAAATTAACTAAATCAATCCCCCCTAAATCATGAACCAACAAAAAAAGAAAAATGCTTTAATTATTGTATTAGCAATCTTATCATTATTCCTTGTTTATTACTCATTTCAAAAATCAAATCAATACCAAAATCTTTATAAAATATTTCAAGAAGAAAAAGCTGAATTACAGCAAGACTTAGATGAGATGATTAAAGACTACACAGGTGTTGTAGTAGAAAAAAAACAGTTAGCCGATAGATTAAATATGGAGTTAACTAAAATGAAAAACTTAAGTGACTCTATAAAAGGTTTAAAATCTGAAAACTTTAATCTAATAAGAAAATACCGTAGAAGGTTAGCTAGTTTAGAACGTGAAAACAAAAAACTCTTTATACAAATAGACTCTTTAAATAGTGCAAATGAAGCATTGACTCAAGAAAATGTTATTGCCAACGAAATTTTACAACAAAAAGACAGTGCTAACATAACTTTATCTGAAAAAAATAAAGAACTTGAAGCTAAAGTAGCTATTGGAGGAATAATTAAAACAAGTCCTGTAAGTGCTATTGCTATGAAAGAACGCAGTAGCGGGAAATTAACTTCTACATCTAGATCGAGCAGAACAGATGCGTTTAGAATTAACTTTGATCTTTTAGAAAATCCTATTACAAGCCCTGGTGAAAAATTTGTTCACATTCAAATTATTAATGAAGACAAAAAAGTTGTTGCTTCTAAAGGAAAAACTGCTTTGAAAAATGGAAGCCAAATTGAATATACAGACTCTTTAGAAGTCAATTATAACAACACTAAATTAAGCTTAGTATCTTTAGTTTTGGTAAATCGAGATGATATTAAAAAAGGTAAATATACAATTAGTGCTTTTGTAGATGGTGTTTATGCAGGAAACACTACTTTAAATCTACGATAAATAGTATTTAGCACCTAATAAAACATAAAAAGTGAAGAGTTCTATGTAATTCTTCACTTTTTTCTTTTTCAATGCCTTTAGTTTAAATCCTTATTTTATTTTTGCAGAATGGCAAAACAAGAAGATCAATTTAAGAAAGTATTATCGCACGCTAAAGAGTACGGTTATGTATTTCAATCATCTGAAATTTATGATGGACTAAGTGCAGTATACGATTATGCTCAAAACGGAGTAGAATTAAAGAAAAATATTCGTGAATATTGGTGGAAAGCAATGGTACAAATGCATGAAAATATTGTCGGCATAGATGCTTCGATATTAATGCACCCAACCACTTGGAAAGCCTCAGGTCACGTAGATGCTTTTAACGATCCATTAATCGACAATAAAGATTCTAAAAAACGTTACAGAGCCGATGTTTTAGTAGAAGATTATTGTGCGAAAATTGAAGCGAAAATTGATAAAGAAGTAGCGAAAGCTGCTAAACGTTTTGGAGAAACTTTCAATAAAGAAGAATTTGTTTCAACTAACGGAAGGGTTTTAGGCTATCAAGAAAAAATCAACACAATTCTTGGTCGATTAGCAAAATCATTAGAAAATGAAGATTTAGCTGATGTTAAAGCTTTAATTGAAGAATTAGAAATTGCGGATCCACTAACTGGTTCTAAAAACTGGACAGAAGTAAAGCAGTTCAATTTAATGTTTGGAACACAATTAGGAGCATCCGCTGACAGTTCTATGCAAGTATATTTACGCCCTGAAACAGCACAAGGAATTTTTGTAAATTTCTTGAATGTGCAAAAAACAGGTCGTATGAAAATTCCTTTCGGAATTGCACAAACTGGAAAAGCCTTTCGTAATGAGATTGTGGCTCGCCAGTTTATTTTTAGAATGCGCGAATTTGAGCAAATGGAAATGCAGTTTTTTGTAAAACCAGGAACTCAAAAAGAATGGTATGAAAAATGGAAAGAAACTCGTTTAAAATGGCACTTGTCTTTAGGAATGGGGGGTGACAACTATCGTTTCCATGATCATGAAAAATTAGCCCATTATGCCGATGCAGCTGCCGATATTGAGTTTAAATTTCCTTTTGGTTTCAAAGAATTAGAAGGAATTCATTCTCGTACCGATTTTGACTTAAAAGCACACGAAGAATATTCTGGAAAAAAATTACAGTATTTTGATCCAGAAGAAAACAAAAGCTATGTACCATACGTAGTAGAAACATCAATTGGTTTAGACAGAATGTTCTTAGCTGTTTTCTCAAATTCATTACAAGAAGAAGAGCTAGAAAATGGCACTACTAGAACTGTATTAAAACTACCTGCCGTTTTAGCACCAACTAAAGCAGCTATTTTACCATTGGTTAAAAAAGATGGTTTGCCAGAAATAGCTCGTAAGATTGTTGATGATTTAAAATGGGATTTCAATGTTTCTTACGATGAAAAAGATGCTGTGGGTAGAAGATATCGTCGTCAAGATGCTGCAGGAACACCTTTCTGTATCACTGTAGATCATGATACAATAGAAAACAATACGGTTACCATTCGTCATAGAGACACTATGGAGCAAAAACGTGTTAAAATAAAAGAATTAAGCGACATTATTAAGCAAGAAGTCAACATACGTTCTTGGCTACAAAAAATAGAAGCATAGTCTTTAAAAATCACAAAATAAAACAAGAATCCTAAACATAACTGTTTAGGATTTTTATTTTTGCAATAGAAAACTACTTTGTATGAAAACAATACTCAAAATATTATTCATTATCTTTTTATTATGGATGGTAATAGGAGCTTATCTATTAAATATTGAACATCCAAAAGCTCAAATAGTAATGGGTTTAGGAGTCTTATTTATGTCTTTTATATTAATGCCCTTATTTATTTATCATAGATATAAAGATGGAAAGTATAAAAAATACATTATCAATAATGATAAGGACAAAAAAAAAGCTGAGGATTAATCCTCAGCTTTTTTAATATTCTATATATTACTGTAAAGTAGGTGAATAGTTTGTTGGGTAATTATCCGGTTTTGCTAAACCATCTTTTCCAATAGTAAAGTTAGATCCATACGTTGCATCAATAGCTGCTAACATTTTATTAGCCATTAAAGCATATCCTCTACCTGTTAAGTGAATTCCATCCAAACCAACTAAACCACCAGTTACCAAACTAGTATTCATGTTGTAATTTCCAAACTCTAAACCAACTGTAGAAGCTTCCTGTAAAATTGCTTTAAAATCTACGAAAGCATACCCGTTTGCATCAGCCATTGTCTTAAGACTTGTATTATAGGCATCTGTAGCAGCTTGAACTTCCGCTTGCTCACTAGGAACTAAAACCCATTTGTCTTCCAATGGTAAAGATACCCCTTCTACAGAAAACATTCCTGCTAACTGTTGTGGTAAACCTTGAGACATTAAAAATTGAACAGAATCCGTATTTATCTCTCCTATCACATTCTTACTAGGTAACACTAGTAAATCATCAGCTGTTGCTTGTCTTGCTTGCCCGTAATAAGCTCCTAATAAACCAGCAACTTTCTGTAAAGTAGTATCGTCTGTAGGTAACCCAAAACTTGCTACAAAAGGAGGAAAAGTTGGGCTAGCTAAAAAAGCTTGCGTCATTTGATCTCCAATATACACTAATGATTCATCCTTAATAACAACAGCACTAGCTGCATCTGTAGCAAAAACTATTGAACGCTCCGGAACTCCTAGCGCTGCAAAAACACCATTGATTGCTCCAAAAACATTGTTTAACGTAGGTATTTGTGAACCAAAACTTGGGTTACTTGGATCTAACGGTGCGTACGGTACAGTTGTAAAATGAGGCAAACTTGTAATATATGGTAAGTTTGCCACTACACCTTTTGCCCCAGTTGCTTTTAAGGCCGTTTCAACCGTGCCTAAAGCAAAATCAAAGGTTGCTGTAGATGTAATTGGGCTTGAACCGTCTCCTCCAGAGACAGCATATCCTAACACATCGTTTCCTCCAAACTCAGATAACGTAAAAAATGTTGGGCTTTGGCTAACTGCTAATTCAATAATAGAAGCATCTGTATTTCCAGCCACTCTTACAGCATAAGGATTAGCTGCTGCTGGGAAATTAGCTAAATTCCCATATCCTGGTGCAATAAAATGTGTACTTTTTGCTCCTGGTACCCCTACATTATTAAATGGTCCTGTTGGGTTATTTAGTGCAAAGTCTGTAGTAGATATTGCCATTGGGTTAACATTACTTAAAGATGTTGGCCCTTCACCATTAAAAGTTAATCTTACATCAAATAACCTTTCTCCAGTTACTGGATGTAGTACAGGATTTCCTGCTAAAATTAAACCTCCATAATTATCATTCATTAAGGGTTGTGTAAAATTTCCTCCGCCTACCATCGCAAATTTTTTAGCTAAAGTATTTGGAAAAGAATTTTCTTGACCTGCTTTAAACAAAGCATTGTCTGTAAAACCAGCTGTAAAAGATGCTCCAATGGCAACATACTTTGAAAAGTCTGCACTACCTGCACTTAACGCTATAGTGCTTTCTGCCTCTCCTTTTATTTCTGGTAAGTTATTATCTACATCACAGGCAACAAAACCTAAAAATAACGCAGATAAAAATGTATATTTTAATGTGTTTTTCATTGTTAATTTTTTTTAGTTATTGATTGTCCAAGAGATATAAAATTGAGAACCTACAGCACCAACTCCAGGAGCACTTAAGTACTCTTCACCTGTTAAATTAGAACCTCCTACTTTAAACACAGACTTAATTGAAGGAATAGAATAGTTAATTTGCGCATCAATAACAGTTCTTTCATCAACTGTACCTTCTAAGAAAGTAGATTGCCAATAAAATTCATTTTGCCAACGAGCACTAACATTAAATCCAAAATTTTCAAATAGGTTAGGGTGTCCAAACTGCATCTTAACTTTATGTTCTGGAGTATTAAAACCAGCTTCAAAATCTGGATCAGAAGCTTGGTCAAAATCAAACTTAGACCATGTATAGTTTAACCCTACATCAAATCCGTTAAAAATTTTAGTATTCAATCCTAAACCTACTCCATAAGAATCAACATCTACAGTTGAGTTTGTTTTTACGCTAAAAGTTCTTACTAAGTCTCTATTTGTTAAATTACTAACTGTAACTGGTGTGTTAGGGTCTACTAATACAACTACGTCCTTATTAGAAATAAAATCAGAATACATGTTGTAGTAAGTACTAAAATCAACCGATAACTTATTTTTTCCTAATGGAAGTGCTGCACGGTAACCAACCTCAAAAGATTTTACTTTTTCCGGCTCAACTAAATCGGTAGTCGCCAAAGTAGGATTCCCATTTGCTATTGAGTTAGCAGAATATCCTCTATCAAACACATCTTGACCTGTTAATGTAAATGTTCCCGTTGTTGTTACTGCTGGCGCAGAAAAACGCCCAATATTATCTGGAGCTGTTCCTAAAATAAATCCTGCTCCAGTTGCTAAGCCTATATATTGATCCTGTGTCGTTGGATTACGAAATCCTGTTTGGAACGATGCTCTGAAGTTATGATTTTTCATTTCTCCTGCTGCGTATGCTAACGAAACCCTTGGAGTAACATTTCCATCAAAATTATCTGACTTATCATAACGAACAGACCCCGTGAACTTTAAACGATCATCCATCATTTTCTTTTGAATTTGAGTGTATAACCCATACTCTCCATATTTAATTGGACCATCACTATCGGTATAAATAGTTCCATAAGAGTTCAATCTGTATTGTCTATATGACCCTCCTACTTGTACCTCAGCCCAATCGATATAATCTCGTAAATTTAAGTTACCATCAGCATGGTAATAACTTGTGTTATCTCTAAACTTTGAACCTGTTAATAAATCTGGATCCGAAGTTACTTCATTAAACAATCTTGTAAACTCTGCCGAACCAGGTTCTGGTCTACCTGTATCAGCTACTGCCCTAGCAGCTGCATGATTTGAAGCTGGAACACCTGGTATAGCACCTAAATACGCAGCTGCATATTGTTGGAACCAATCAGAATTAGATTTCCATTTACTGTTTATGTTAATAGCAGCGAAACGAGTATCGTATGAATCTCCTGCGTCTTCACCTGCATAATACCCTCTTACAAAGAAGTTTTTACCTCTTACTTCTAACTTATGTTGCTCCATAAAGAAGTTCGCTAAGTTATAACGGTTTTGTCCTTGATAGATAGTATTACCTCTACCATATTTAGAATTCCAAATAATTTCAACACGGTCATTACCTAAAGGACGATAATGAATAGCTCCATTGAATTTTACACTTTTAGCTTCGTTAGACATTAAGTCTACTTCTCTATATCCTGTTCTACTAACCTTTCCAATAGCTCCTCCTAAATTAACAGAAACTTCATCTCCATACACATTCGCTCCATCGTAGTTCGGATCATCAGCATGACTAGTGCCTGCAATATAAGTTCCACCTATACCTGTAGTATTTCTATAATCAGTTGCATGCCATTCTTCTCCTTTTAAGTAAGAAAAGCTAGCTTTAGCCGCAAAGTAATCATCAAAAGCATGTGCCATTTTAATTGTAGCATCATAATAACCATTATCTCCCGCTGCTTCTTGACTTGTTAATCCTGCTTTTAACCCAACACTAATTCCTTGTTCGTTAAAAGGATTTTCACTACGCATTAACATGATACCGTTAAATGCATTGGCACCATATAATGCTGAAGCAGCACCAGGCAAAATTTCAACACTTTTTACATCTACTTCAGAAATCCCTAATAAATTTCCTATTGCAAAGTTCAATGCTGGAGATGCATTATCCATCCCATCAACTAACTGAACAAAGCGCTCGTTACCAAAAGTAGCAAAACCACGGGTGTTCACTGTTTTAAAAGTTAAACCACCTGAATTGACATCTACTCCTTTTAAATTTTCTAATCCATCGTAGTACGATGCAGAAGCTGTATTCTTAATCGCTCTTGAATCAAAACGCTCAATAGTTACGGGTGATTCCATAACACGTTCTGGTGTTCTCGAAGCCGATACAACTACTTCATCTAAAGAAGTTGCATTTTCTGTTAAACTAACCTCAACCACTTGGTTATTTGTTGTTATTTCAACAGTTTTTGGTTGATACCCTAAAGAAGAGATTTCAATAGTAAACGGTGGGGTATCTGTTACCGTCATAGTAAACTTACCGTCAAAATCAGTAGAAGTACCTACTGCTTTTCTTGAAACCTTAATGTTTGCTCCCGGTATTGGCTCTCCTAACGAGGCGTCTTTGACTGTACCTGTAACGGTAGTCTGAGCAACCATTATTGCTGTGCCAAACAGCACAAATGCAACAAGTAATAGTTTTTTCATCATAATGTAAAATAATTTGTTAACTGTAGTGCAAAATACAATTTTTTTTCATTTGCGAAATATTTAGCTTTTTTTTTTACAATTCTAATAATTTATTACGAAAAAGTTTACTAATTCTAAATTTTATAATTTATTCCTGAATTATTATCTATCCTCTTATACAAATTGTATTTTTGCCTAAATTTATTTGTAACCTTGGAAATTACACATTCAATTTTCGACTTCATTCCTACCCAAAAAACAATAGTTACCATTGGTACTTTTGATGGTGTACATATCGGGCATCAAAAAATCATTGAAAAACTGGTGCATGAAGCAAAATCTAGTGGTAAAAAATCGGTATTACTCACATTTTTTCCACACCCAAGAATGGTGTTACAAAAGGATGTTACAATTAAATTGATTAACACTATTGATGAACGAGCGCAACATCTTGAAAAACTAGGATTAGATTATTTAATCATTCACCCTTTTAGTAAAGAATTTTCTAGACTTACTGCATTAGAGTTTGTTCGCGATGTTTTAGTTAACCAACTCAATATTTCAAAACTGATTATTGGTTATGATCATCATTTTGGAAAAAACAGGGAAGGTAACATTGAACAGTTAACCGAATATTCACACTTGTACGATTTTACTGTTGAAGAAATTCCTGCTCAAGACATTGATGAAGTTGCTGTAAGCTCTACCAAAATTAGAAGAGCACTTGCCAACGGACATTTAAAAACTGCTAACGATTATTTAGGATACAATTTTTCTCTTACTGGAAAAGTAGTGAACGGGAAACAATTAGGCGGGAAAATAGGATTTCCTACTGCTAATATTGATGTTGCCGAAAGTTATAAATTGATTCCGAAAACAGGAGTGTATGTAGTAAAATCTGTAATAGAGAATGTTACTATCTATGGAATGATGAATATTGGTAACCGACCAACAGTTGATGGTGAGCACCAAACCATTGAAGTGCACTTTTTCGATTTCAATCAAAATTTGTACGACAAAGAATTAACTATCGAGCTATTGTATTTTTTAAGGGATGAACAAAAATTCGATTCTGTTCCTGATTTAATTTCTCAACTACAAAAAGACAAACAAACTTCTTTAAACTACCTCAAAAACAATTAGCCTCTAGCATTGCTTAAGTCTCTTGCTTCTTTTATCTTTGCTTTTCTAAAAAAAATAAAAAGATGTTACAGGTTCAGTTTATTAGAGAAAACAAACAAACTGTTTTAGACGGATTAGCAAAACGTAATTTTGCTGATGCCGAAACAATTATTGAAGAAGTATTAACTGCTGATGAAACGCGTAGAACTACGCAAGTTTCTTTAGATAATATTTTAGCTGAATCGAACAAAATATCCAAAGAAATTGGTGGTCTTTTTAAATCTGGTGAAATTGAAAAAGCTAATCAGTTAAAAGAAAAAACTGGTGAGTTAAAAGAGCAATCTAAGCAATTAACAGAAGAATTAAATGTCGCTGCTGACAAACTAAACGAGTTATTATACCAAATTCCCAATATACCTCATGCTTCTGTAAAAGCAGGAAAAAACGAAGAGGATAATGAAGAAATTTTTAAAGAAGGAATTATTCCTGATTTAGGAGAAAATGCGTTACCTCATTGGGAATTGGCAAAGAAATATGACATTATCGATTTTGACTTAGGCGCAAAAATTACAGGTGCTGGTTTTCCTGTATACAAAGGAAAGGGAGCCCGTTTGCAACGTGCTTTAATCAACTATTTCTTAGATAAAAATACTGCTGCGGGTTATAACGAAGTACAAGTTCCTCATTTGGTAAATGAGGCTTCAGGTTTTGGTACAGGTCAGTTACCTGATAAAGAAGGACAAATGTACCATGTAACAGGTGACAACTTATACTTAATACCAACAGCAGAAGTACCTGTTACTAATATGTTTAGAGGTGATTTAGTACAAGAAAGCGATTTACCAATTACTGTAACAGGTTATACACCTTGTTTCCGTCGTGAAGCAGGAAGTTATGGAGCGCATGTTCGTGGATTAAACCGTTTACACCAATTTGATAAAGTTGAAATTGTTCGTATTGAACATCCTGATAATTCATACAATGCCTTAAATGGAATGGTAGAACACATTAAAGAAATTTTACGCGAGTTAAAATTACCTTATCGTATTTTACGCTTGTGTGGTGGTGATACAGGATTTACCTCTGCCCTAACATTCGATTTTGAGTTATACTCAACCGCACAAGAACGTTGGTTAGAAATTAGTTCGGCTTCAAATTTCGAAACCTTCCAAGCTAATCGTTTAAAATTACGCTTTAAAAACAAAGAAGGTAAAAGCCAACTAGTACATACCTTAAATGGAAGCTCTTTAGCCTTACCTCGTGTCTTGGCAGGTATTTTAGAGAACTATCAAACTGCTGACGGAATTAAAATTCCAGAAGTATTAGTTCCTTATTGTGGTTTTGATATGATTGATTAAAAATTTTCGTTTATAAAATAAAAAATCCCAAGCCTCAATTACGATGCTTGGGATTTTTAATTAATCAATCCCCATTGAAAAAAATATGTTTAGTTGGCAACTACAGCTACCATTAATCTCTTGTACTTGTTCATTTCTAGTAATGCTTCAAAATATTGAGTTATTTGACCTTTTCTCATAAACTCGTTTGCATTCTGCTTTGCTATCTCGTATTGTGTAGTAAAGTTTTTCATAGTATACATTGTTTAATTGTTGTTATCAATAAGACAAAGTTCGTGCCAAAATGTTACATTACTTTTCAAAAAACCACCACTTTTAATAGTATTTTAACAATTATGTTCTGTATTTTTGATAGATGAAAAGAGCCATTATTTTATTTAATTTACTGATTTTAAGTTTATTTAGTTACGCACAACAAAATGAGTTTATTATTGCTGAAAATTATTTTAGAAATAATGAATATGAAAAGGCAATTCAGCTGTATAAAGAACTATACAATCAAAGTCCTTACAATACGAATTACTTAAAAAGATTAATTACCTGTTATCAAGAAACTGAGCAATTTACTACTGCAGAGAACCTTCTTACTCAAAAACTAAAAGAAAAACCTAACTTAACATACTTACATGTAATTCTTGGCTACAACTTTGAACGCCAAGAAAAAATAGACAACGCCAACTATCACTATCAAATAGCAATTAAATCAATCGATAAAAAAACTAATTACGGATCTTTAATTGCTGGGTTATTTAAGAATTATAACAAATTAGATTTTGCTATTGAAGTTTATCAAAAAGTAATGTTGAACAACCCAAAGGCTAATTATGGTTTTCAATTAGCTCAAATTTATGGTGAAAAAGGAGATTTTGAACAAATGTTTGAATCTTACATAAGCTTAGTTGATAAAAACGATAATTATCTAAACAATGTAAAACGCTATACAGGCAAATACATTAATGACGATAGTGAAAATGAAAACAATATTTTGTTTAAAAAAGCATTATTACGAAAATCAATAAGTAATCCTAAAGATATTTGGAACGATTTACTTGCTTGGCTATTTATTACACAAAAACAATACAGCAAAGCATTTATTCAAAACAAAGCTTTATTGGCTAGAAATCCTGACAACTTAGGAAAAATTAATGAGTTAGGCGAAATTGCACTAGAAAATAAAGATTACGAAACAGCAAAGAAATGTTTCGATATAATTATTGAAAAAACCAACTACCCACAAGATAAGTTTAGAGCTATTAATAACAACTTAAAAATAGCAATTGCTACCAAACAACCCAATATTGATGAACGCTTTAATACTATTTTTAAAGAATACGGAATTAATAGTAAAACTCTGTTTACTCAAATAGCATATGCTAACTATTTAACATTTACAAAAAACAATCCGCAAAAGGCTTCTCTCATTTTAAAAAACGCATTAACTTTTGCTAATTCAAAGTTTATTAAAGCCTCTATAAAATTAAAATTAGGAGATGTTTTAGTGTACATGGGTAAATTTAATACAGCTTTAATTTATTTTTCTCAGGTACAAACACAATTTAAAAACCATTATCTAGGTCAAGAAGCTCGTTTTAAAGTGGCACAAACTTCTTATTTTAAGAATGATTTTAAGTGGGCTAAAGCGCAACTAAAAATTTTAAAAGGATCTGCAACCCAACTTATTGCAAATGATGCAGCCGATTTATTTTTAACCATTTCTGATAATGAACCTAAAGACAGTATTTCATCTGGGTTAAAAGAATATGCTAAAGCCGATTTGTTAGCTTTTCAGAATAAAAACGACGAAGCTATAGCTATTTTAAATAATATTATAATAACCTTTAAAGGACAACCTATTGAAGACGAAGCACTATTTAAACAAGCCCAATTGTTTATTAAGAAAAAACAATATGACGAAGCTATTTTAAATTATGCTAGAATCATAGCTTTAGATAAAAATGGGATTTATGTAGATGACGTGTATTATCATATGGCTGAGTTATACAATAACGAATTAAATAACCCAGAAAAGGCTAAAGAATACTATCAAAAGATTATTTTTGACCACCCATCAAGCATCTATTTAGTAGACGCTCGAAAAAAATATAGAAAATTAAGAGGAGACGATATTTAGCAAATCAATTGTAAAATTTGACAATGTATCAATTCTAACATTTCAAATAAAAAATAAGAAGCATGTACATATACAACGTAACAGTAAACATAGATGAAAGCATACACGCAGAATGGTTAACATGGATTGAGAGCCATATCCCAGAAGTATTGGCTACAGGACATTTTTTAAGTGCAAAAATGACACAAGTTTTAGTAGAAGAAGAAATGGGAGGTATCACCTATTCAATTCAATATACTGCAAAAACTCGTGAAGACTTAGACAATTACTACAAATACAGCGCTGAAAAATTGCGTAACGACGGATTAAAAAAGTTTGCTGATAAAATGCTTGCTTTTCGTACCGAGTTAAAAGTAGTAAATGAGTTTTATCCAACTGTAACTAGTAATTAAAATAATGAAAAGACTTTTTGTGCTACCGCTTATCTCTTTGATTCTTTTTAGTTGTAAGCAAGAAATAAATAAGAAAGATTTAAAAAATCTTAAAATTGTAAAAACATCACCTAATACCTACCAACATATTTCATTTTTAAAAACAGAAACTTATGGAAATGTTCCTTGTAATGGAATGGTGGTAGTAAATGATAACGAGGCATTAATTTTTGACACTCCTACGACTATAGAAGCCACAGAAGAATTAATTAAATGGGTAAAAGACTCTTTAAAGTGTGAGATTAAAGCTATCATTCCAACACATTTTCATGTAGATTGTGTTGGTGGCTTATCAGTGTTTCATAAAAATGGTGTTCCTTCTTATGCTAACCAAGCAACAACCGAGCTAATTAATGAAAAAGATGCCAGTTTACCACAAAACTCATTCAATGGGAAAAAGGAGTTTTTTTTAGGAGATAAAAAAGTAATTGCGCAGTTTTTTGGAGAAGGACATACAAAAGACAATATAGTAGGCTACTTCCCTAATGACAATATTCTTTTCGGAGGGTGTTTAATAAAGGCTAACAATGCCTCAAAAGGAAACTTAAACGATGCTAATATTAAAGATTGGTCATCAACTGTTAAAAAAATAAAAGAAAGTTACCCCAATATAAGAACTGTTATACCTGGACATGGAGATAGTGGTGATATAAAACTTTTAGATTACACTATTAATATGTTTGAAATTAAATAAATATGACCGTAAGAGCTAAAAAACATTTAGGACAACATTTTTTAAACGATGAAAATATCGCTAAAAAAATAGCTGATACACTTACCGAAAAAGGGTATGATAACGTGTTAGAAATTGGTCCTGGAATGGGCGTTTTAACCAAATATTTACTGGAAAAAAAGCCAAAAGTTACGGTAATGGAACTAGATTCAGAATCAGTAACCTATTTACAAGAAACCTTTCCTGTTGAACACATAAAACTCAATACCTCATCAGAAAAATTTACTATTATTGAAGGTGATTTTTTAAAGAAGAATTTTACAGAGATTTTTAATCAGCAACAAGTAGCTATTATTGGAAACTTCCCTTACAATATTTCGTCACAGATTGTTTTTAAAGCTATAGAAAACCGTGAGTTTGTTCCTGAATTTTCAGGAATGTTTCAAAAAGAAGTAGCGCAACGAATTGCCGAGAAAGAGGGTAATAAAACTTACGGAATATTATCGGTATTAACACAAGCTTTTTATGATGCTGAATATTTATTTACCGTACCTCCATCTGTGTTTAACCCGCCTCCTAAGGTAGATTCTGGAGTTATTCGTCTTATTAGAAAAGAAAACTATACACTTCCTGTTGACGAAAAGTTATTCTTCAGAGTAGTAAAAACAGCCTTTAATCAACGAAGAAAAATGTTGCGTTCAAGCTTAAAATCTTTCAATCTTTCGGATAGCTTAAAAGAAGACCCTATATTTGCGATGCGTCCCGAGCAATTATCGGTACAAAGATTCATTGAATTGACACAAAAAATAGCTCAGGACAATAGTTAAGAGATTATTAAAAGGTAAAGTAGCCCTTTCTTTAGCTTTAAATTAGATTTCGGAATATTCAAATCTCGATTATCGAGTAAAATCGTAAACGATGGCATTAGAGATCACTAAAGACTTATTAGAAAACGTACAAGATCTAATACTAAACCAGAAAGATAGTACCCTTTCTGAATTCTTTTCAGACTTTCACCACGCTGATATTGCAGAGGTATTAGACGAGTTATCGTTTGATGAGGCTGTATATATTATTCGTTTACTAGATAGTGAGACAACATCAGACGTGTTGATGGATGTTGATGAAGAAGTGCGCGAAAAAATTCTGGGACAACTTTCAGCCAAAGAAATTGCCGAAGAAATAGATGAGCTAGACACCGATGATGCTGCCGACGTTATTGCCGAATTACCCGAAGATCGTAAGCAAGAAGTTATTCAACAAATTGAAGATCGTGAACACGCCAAAGAAATTGTTGAATTATTACGTTACGACGAAGACTCAGCAGGAGGGTTAATGGCGAAAGAATTGGTAAAAGTGAATGAGAACTGGAATGTACTTACCTGTGTAAAAAAAATGCGTCAACAAGCTGAAGAGGTAACCCGAGTACACTCTATTTATGTAGTAGATGATGGAGGAAAATTAAAGGGGCGTTTATCATTAAAAGATCTATTAATGGCCTCTACCCGTTCAAAAATATCCGATGTTTATATTCCTAAGGTAGATTCTGTAAACGTACATGATAAAGCAGAAGAAGTCGCTAATATAATGCGCAAATATGATCTTGAAGCCATTCCTGTTGTAGATGAGTTGGGGGTTTTAGTCGGAAGGATTACCATTGATGATATTGTTGATGTAATTAAAGAAGAGGCCGAAAAAGATTATCAATTAGCTGCGGGTATTACGCAAGATGTTGACTCGGAGGATAGCATTTTACAATTAACAAAGGCAAGGTTACCTTGGTTATTTTTAGGTATGATTGGAGGCTTAAGTGCCGCAAGTATTATGGGAATTTTTCAAGATGCTATGGAAAAGAGTCCTATACTCTTTTTATTTACGCCTTTAATTGCTGCAATGGCTGGTAATGTTGGTGTACAATCATCAGCAATTATAGTACAAGGCTTAGCGAATGATGTAATTAAGGGTTCTTTATGGAATCGTCTATTAAAAGAAATTTCATTGGCGATGTTAAACGGAGTAATTCTCGCTATTTTACTATTCTTTTTTGTGTGGATAACTAAAGGAGATTTTCAGGTAGCTATTGCTATCGCTATTTCATTATTTTCAGTAATTATTGTAGCAGGTTTGGTAGGCACTTCTATCCCTTTAGCTTTGGATAAATATGGTATTGACCCTGCAATTGCTACTGGACCTTTTATTACGACCAGCAATGATATTTTTGGAATTTTAATTTACTTTTCAATAGCCAAAATCATTATCGGTTTTTAATCTATTGATTCTACTTTTTCAATTAGATTATCAATTTTTCCTTTCGGAATAAATCCTTTCAGCATTAATACAGCTCCGAAAACAATTAACAATACTCCCATCCCTCTTTTTATACGATAAATTACTAAAGGAGTCAACCTACTTTTTAACTGTTTAGCTAATAATATTTTTCCTAAATCGGTAAGAGCATATCCTGCTATTACCGTTCCAAAATACCAAACTAAGTACTTTGGATTCATATCATAAGTAGGACCTATAACTACAATTAACCCTAACCAAAAAGCTAAGACTCCAATATTAATAAAGTTTAAAAAAAAGCCTTTAAACATTAATTTTATATAATTGTTACTCTCTGGAATTATTACATCAGAAACTTCTGTTTCTTTTTTGTTATTTTTATCTAAATACGTAAGTAACCCATACACAATAAGTACCAAACCACCAATAAGAAATAGTCTTGGATCATCTTTTATTTCTTCTAACAGACTTCTACTACCATAATAGGCAATTAACATAAAAGAGATATCGCCTAAAATCACTCCAAAATCAAAAGCAATGGCTGCTCTAGCCCCTTTTAAAATACTGGTTTTAATCAACATAAAAAATACTGGCCCTATCATAAAAGCCATAAAAACACCTACTAAAAAAGCATTTTTAAAATCATAGAAATCCATAGCTATAAAATTATGATTTTACTTAAACATCATCAAAATCTACCACTATCTTCTGCGTTGTAGGATGCGCTTGACAGGTAAGTACCAAACCTTCTTCTAATTCATCATCTGTTAAAATAGAATTTTTTGCCATTACAGCTTTACCTTCAGTAACCTTTGCTATACAGCTGCTACAAACCCCCCCTTGACACGAATATGGAGCATCTAGCTTATGACGTAAAGAGGCCGCTAAAATAGTATCTGTTTTATCCATTGTAAAGCTGTGCTCTTCATCATCTAACATCACTATAACCTCCGATTTTCCATCCGGAATATGTAGTGCTGCTTCTTCTTCTGAAATAGTAGCTGTAAATAATTCAAAATAGATATTTTCTTCGTCAAACCCGTCTTCTTGAAGTGTATTAGAAACTGTTTTAATCATTTCTTCTGGGCCGCATAAATATGCCGAATCAAAAGAAATATCTTTATGAAGGTTCTTTACAAAATAATTTACAAGCCCTTTATCAATTCTACCTAATTTACTATTAGTTCTCACCTCTTGGCTAAACACATAGTGTAAATTAAATTGAGTAGGATATTTAGTCGCTAAGTCATTCAACTCATCATAAAATATAGTGCTTTCTGCTTTTTTATTTCCAAACACTAATGTAAATGTTGATGTAGGCTCATTTTCTAACACTGCTTTCACCATTGATAAAACAGGAGTAATTCCACTACCCGCAGCAAATGCAATGTAATTCTTTTGTGCCTGAGGCTCTAACAAAAATTTCCCTTCTGGTTCAGAGACCTCTAAAAAAGTATCTTCTTTTAACTTTGTAGTTGCATAGGTTGAAAATGTTCCATGATCAACTGCTTTTACAGCCACTTTAATTTGTTCACTATTCGGTGAAGCACAGATAGAGTATGCTCTTCTTATTTCCCTATCGTCTAAGATAGCTTTTACAGTGATATATTGTCCTGCAATAAAAGTATAATCTTCTTTTAACTCTGCCGGAACGGTAAATAAAATAGAAACAGCTTCTGGTGTTTCTTTTATTATTTTTTCAATACGTAGTTTATGAAATGTAGACATCTATTCTTTTTAAAGAACTACAAAAATAAGAAACTCAACACGAACAAAAGTTAGGGTTATTATAAAACTTTAATTTATCTACTTCTTACCCTCAACCACAATTACAATCTCGCCTTTAGCAGGCTTTTCTGTATAATATGCTAGTACTTCTTTTACACTTCCTCTTTTGGTTTCTTCAAATAATTTTGTCAATTCTCTAGAAACCGATATTTGTCTGTCTTCACCAAAATACTCCGCGAAATTTGCAAGAGTTTTTAATAATTTATGTGGACTCTCATAAAAAATCATCGTGCGCGTTTCTTCAGCCAAGAATTCTAAACGAGTTTGGCGTCCTTTTTTAACAGGTAAAAATCCTTCAAAAACAAACTTATCATTAGGTAACCCAGAGTTTACCAATGCAGGTACAAAAGCAGTAGCTCCTGGTAAACATTCTACCTCAACACCATGTTGTACACAAGCTCTTGTTAATAAAAAACCAGGATCTGAAATTGCGGGAGTTCCAGCATCAGAGATTAATGCAAAAGTTTCACCACTTTGCAAACGTCTTACAATTGTTTCTACCGTTTTGTGTTCGTTGTGCATATGGTGCGATTGCATAGGTGTAGAAATATCAAAATGCCTTAGCAGTTTTCCGCTCGTACGCGTATCTTCAGCTAAAATATAATCTACTTCTTGTAAGACTTTTAGCGCTCGTAACGTAATGTCTTCTAAATTTCCAATCGGTGTGGGTACCAAGTACAATTTGCTCATACAACAAAACTACAAAGTTTTTAGTCTAAAAAGTTAGGAATCTCTACCTTTTTGTACTTTTGCTATATGTCGAACGACCTATTGAAAAACATTCAAATTCCTGCTGATTTACGTAAGCTAACATCAGAAGAATTACCACAGCTCGCCCAAGAATTGCGTGAGTTTATTATTGATGTGGTTTCCACAAAAGAAGGGCATTTAGGTGCAAGTTTAGGTGTGGTAGAACTCACCATCGCTCTCCATTATTTATTTGATACTCCAAACGATTTGTTAGTTTGGGATGTGGGACATCAAGCATACGGACATAAAATTTTAACAGGAAGAAAAGATGTTTTTCATACCAATCGTCAGTTCGACGGTATTTCAGGCTTTCCAAAACGCTCTGAAAGTGAATACGACACCTTTGGTGTTGGTCACTCCTCTACCGCTATTTCGGCAGCTTTAGGAATGGCTATTGCTTCTAAATTGCAAGGTATTGAAAAGCATCACATTGCTGTTATTGGAGATGCTTCTATTGCAAGCGGAATGGCTTTTGAAGCCTTAAATCATGCAGGAGACACCAATGCTAACCTTTTAGTTATTCTGAATGATAATGCCATTGGAATTGATCCATCCGTAGGTGCTTTAAATGATTATTTAACGAAAATAAAATCACCTCGATTAGAAGTTGAACAACACAATATTTTCGAAGCCTTAAACTTCGATTATTCTGGTCCCATCGACGGGCATAATTTTGATGAATTATTATCAGAATTAAACCGCCTAAAAAGCATTCAAGGTCCAAAATTTCTGCATGTAATCACCACCAAAGGAAAAGGATTACGACAAGCTGAACAAGATCAGGTAAAATACCATGCACCTGGAAAGTTTGATAAAGTTTCTGGAGATGTATTACCAAAAGAAGAAAGTAAGTATACCAAATTTCAAGATGTCTTTGGTAAAACTATAGTTGAACTCGCTCAGCTAAACGAAAAAATTGTGGGTATTACTCCAGCCATGTTAACAGGAAGTTCGTTAAAATTTATGTTGGAAGCTTTTCCTAACCGAACTTTTGATGTCGGTATCGCTGAACAACATGCAGTAACCTTAGCTGCAGGTATGGCTACCCAAGGGTTAATTCCTTTTTGTAATATCTACTCTACATTTTTACAACGCGCTTACGACCAAATAATTCACGATGTAGCTTTGCAAAACTTACCAGTAATTTTCTGCTTGGACAGAGCGGGATTGGTTGGTGAAGATGGAGCAACACATCACGGAGTTTTTGATTTGACCTATTTAAGTTGTATCCCAAATCTGATTGTATTTGCTCCTCGTAACGAAATTGAGCTACGTAATATGATGTTTACCGCTCAACAAGGATTGGAACATCCGATTGCGATTCGGTATCCGAGAGGCAAAGGAAAATTAGAGCAATGGCAACTTCCATTCGAGAACATAGAAATTGGCAAAGGAATCTGTTTAAAAGAAGGAATTAAATTAGCAGTGTTATCTATCGGAACTATTGCTGATAATGTCTCAGAAGCGATTAATCAGCTTGAAAATAAAGAAGTGATTGCTCATTACGACTTACGTTTTGTAAAGCCTTTAGATAAACAACTTTTAGAGAATATTTTCAAAAAGTTTGATACAATTATCACTGTTGAAGACGGCACCATTAAAGGCGGATTTGGGAGTACTGTATTAGAATATGCTTCCGAAGTAAATTATCAAGGAAAAATTAAACTATTAGGAGTTCCTGATGAATTTGTTCATCATGGAACCATTCAGCAATTGCAAGAAGTTTGTGGAATAGATGTTAATTCAATTAAAAAAACAATTCAAAAATTATTGTAAAAAAAAAGCGAACCAAATTGGTTCGCTTTTTTTTGTTGTAAACTATTCAACATTAAATGTGATAGGCAAGGTATAACCAACTCTAACTGGTTTCCCTTTTTGTAACCCTGGTTTCATTTGAGGGAGTAGTTTTGCTATTCTTATCGCTTCTTCCTTTAGTTTTGGATGTGGAGCTCTAGCAAAAATATCTTCTATTTCTCCTGTTTTACCTATTTTAAATTGAAGATAAATTCTTTTCTTTCCTCGACTAAGAACATTGACACATCGTTTCTCATAAATCTTCTTTTCTTCATTATAAACTTCTTTTTCTTCTAAGCAACTTACAATATTTAAATTAAAATTTTCTACAATGTGTTTTTGCATCATTGAGTTTAAACAACCTTTTTTTTCTCTCTGAAGTGAAACTTTTTCACACCCTGGAAAGACAGGAACTTCCTCTATTATAGCAAAAGGAACATCTGCATATTCTTTTTTATCTTTCTCTACTATTTCTTGAGAATTACAAAAACCAGTTATAACCACAGCAAATAAAAACAATAAATTCTTTTTCATAATTTTTTTATTAAATATGGAGCAAATTTAAAATAAAAAAGACGGAAAGTTAATGCTTTCCGTCTTTTCCAATTTTTAAAAATTTTCTATTTTTTTACTATTTTTTCAGAAAGTTTCTTTTGTCCAGATTCGTCATAAATTTCCAGAACATATACTCTCTTATTTGGAATTATAGATAGATCAATTGAATTATTAATCACTGGAATTTCTATCAATTTTCTTCCTGAGAGATCTACTATTTTAGCAGTCCATAGAACTGTATTATTTCCTCCTCTTATATAAACTCTATCAAATACTGGGTTTGGAAAAATATTTATTTTTGAACTTTTTGTTGTTTCGTCTTGTGCCTTTTTTAGTTGTATTCTCGCTGAAGTGTTTAAACATACTTGTTTGGTTTCAGAAGAGCCAAAACTTCCTCCCGAAGCTAAAACTTCACCATTACTATTGGTTATTTCATACGAACCACTTCCGTAACTACAACAAATACCATCTCCATACTCATCTTTAATGGTAAAATCATAGCACCCAACAGATAAACATTTTGAAACAGTAACAGATTCTCCATTTCCTTGGGTATAGTTACCTCCACTTAAAACTGTTTCTCCATTACTATTTTTCAAAGTCCAAGAAGTTTCAGAAGAGTACTTATCGAATGTAATGGTTATACTTAAATCTTCACAACTTGGTATTTCTCCACCACCTCCATTGTCAGAGCTTCCAGTACTATAAGTAACTACCAACTTTGGCGCATTAGAACTGCTTCCGTCATATGATTCTGCTGTTCGCTCACCTGTTCCTGAAATATAAAACATCATTGAATTACCCGAACTCCAATTAGATTTGTTTACAATGTATTGTACTAACGTTTTTAAGCTTGGTGTCCTTTGATTTGTACCAGACGCTCCAATCGAATTCCATGGGTTTGGACTCCACGAAACCGACTGACTATAATAACTTCTTGAAGTAATATTATAACTTTGAGAAGTTATATCTGGTGCATTTGATGAATCTTGAATTTTTATTGCCAATGATGTACTTCCCGAATTTGTTTCGTCTGTAGTAAATTGTATAAACGCATTCGTTATTGTAGCATCTGCTGGTATATTTAAGTTTCTAAATAACAATCCTATATGTTGATTTCCTTTTGAACTTCCGTCGTATACCAATTCCAAATCAGAGCTATTCATATACATGGTTCCTGACGACTCATATTGCTCAGCATCATCATTTGTGCTATTTATTGTTGATGTTACTGTTTTGGAAACGTTTCCTACAAAAACTGTTACTTCTTCAGAGGTTGTTTCATTACCTTCATTATCTGTTGCTACTGCTTTAATCGTATATGATTGGTTGTCAACACTAGGAACCCAGTTATACGAATATGGAGTATTAGAATCAGTTCCTAACAACGAATTGTTTACATAAAACTTAACGTCTGAGATAGTTCCATCACTATCTGTAGCAGTAGCAGCTATTGTTACCGAACTATTTACTGTATGTGATGATCCTGATAATGGACTCGTAATGGTAACTTCTGGATAGCTAACATTATTATTCGTAATTGTTACCACACTACCATTAGATGGGGTCCATATATCTAAATTTGATGGTATTGTAAATGGGTTTTGATTTGAAACAGCACCTACACTACTTGCATTATCTACCTTAATTGTTCTAACTTCTATTTTAGATTCTTCTACAAAAATCCATTTAAACTGATTAAATGTACTCGCATTTCTTGTCCAGTTTTTTGAATCGTCAGATGAACGTAACGGTGCTCCCCAGCAACCTTCTCCAACATAAATAGTTCCATTAACATCATCTCTAACAAACCCTTCATCACAATTGCTTCCACTAGAACAAGGTTTTACCGGCCATGTAGTTTTTACGGTATGAGAATCTGATTCAAATACCAAATTCACTCCTTTATCATAAAACAATTGAGACCAACTTGAATACTCATCATTTCCTTCTGATTTTGATGATACATGCGGACGCATAGGTTTGTGGTATTGAGCAGACTTCCATATAGAATTATTAGCATTCAACTTTTGGCTTAACCATGAATACTGAGTGCCACCAGCAGAAATCTCTGAATTCAACGTATAAATTGTATATAGATTATTTCCGAATGTGATATCGTAATAAACACTCGTTGAAGGAACATTAAATAAGTTATAAATACTATTGTTTGATCCTTCATGGTTTCCTCTTGTTGGCACTATAGGAAACATTCTTCCGTCACTTGCAGTAGTATATTGCCAATCATTAAACCAGTCTTGCCATTCAGAATTAGAATCTCCATTAGTCATGTCTCCTCCAAAAAATACCGCCGTTGGTTTTAATTTAGAGACTAATAAATTAGCATCTCTTCTTGGTGTTCTGTTGTTTCTTGAATCACCACCTGCAATAAACGACATTTTATCATTAGTGCTCGGAGCAGTTTTAAACCAAAAACGACTGCTTACACCTTCGCTGTCTTTAATTACAAAATAGTAGTTTGTATTGGGAGTTAATCCTGTTAATTGGGCAAAGTTGTTATTCATTCCTTTATAAGAAACAGAACGATTTACTGATTTAGAGTTTGGATAATTTGACCAATTGGCCCCATTATCAGTCGTTCCATAGTATACAACTGGGGTGGATCCTGAAATTTGATTCCAACCAATCATTATAGTGGTTGCAGGATTGTCTGTAATAATTAATCGGTACTTATCATTAGATCCATAAGTACTAAGAATGACTAAAAATAACAGTGCGAAAATAGTTTTTTTCATAGTGAGGGGGATTTATAATTTTATAGTTAGTTAAACAAATATATTTTTTCCTTTTCAATTCAATCGGTTATTTTTATTAAATTTAATCATATAATAATCTGGTTAACATTAATCTAACTATAGTTTTATAGTTTACTAATCTTATTTTAACAAAGTACGATAGCCCTATATTTACATTTGTTTAAACCTTTATTCATGAATAACAAAACCCTTCTTCAGTTCTTAAAAATTAGTTCTTTTTTTATCTTTTTCGGAAGAGCCTATCAACATTTATTTTGGGATGCTCCCTATCGAAGTTTCTTTTGGGATCAAAAATTACTAGAACCTATAATTAACTTTGTTTTTGATACTACTTGGCAATCATATGTTACCAACCTAAACACAGATTACGCTATACAAATTTTAACCAGAAGCATTGGTATATTGTATGTAATATGCGCCGTCATTTCAATTGCAATTAATGAAAACTCAAAAAAATGGATGGGTAATGTTTTAACATTGGGAGCTGTAAGTTTAATTTTTTTGGCTTTGATGATTACCAAGGATAAGTTTTATCATTTAATAATGTTTTTTGAGCATACAATTCAGTTTGGAGTACCTGTTGCTTTATTATACTTCTTAAAAGATAAAAATACTTCGCTCTTAGTTTTTTACTTAAAAATTTTTATTGCGTTAACCTTTACTTGTCATGGAATGTACGCTATTGGTGTTTTTTATCCTTTACCAGGCGACTTTGTTACAATGACGTTAAATATATTACCTATTCAAGAGGAAATGGCTAAAAACCTACTATTTTTAGCTGGTATCTTAGATTTTGTCATCGCTATTGCCATATTCATTCCTAAATTTTCAAGACCTGTTTTGGTATATGCTTGTTTTTGGGGTTTTATAACGGCTTTTGCCAGAATTATAAGTGGCTTGCATTATGACATCTCTTTAAGCATTGTACATCAATACACATACTTAATGATTTACAGATTGCCACATGGGATGATTCCTTTGTTGGTTTATCTGTATTTAACAAAAAAGAATTCTAAAAAATCCGTGGTTTCAAAAAGCCTAGCCTCTGCTTAATTTTTTCGTTAGCTAGTTTTCTACACTGAATTTATACTTGCTTTCTCTTTAGGAGAATTTCTAAGAAATAAAAACTTTCAAAAAGTAATGGTTTGTAAGTTTTATATTCGCGAAATAAACCCCTTAAATTATAATATATGAAAGTACTGTTTAGAACTTTGGTTTGTTCATTCTTAATCCTATCCTGTAGTGATAAAGAAACTATTCCTAATGTTGATCTTAAAAACTACTCGTTTGATTCTGAAACCAACTCTAGCCTCATGTTTCAAGATGGTGAAGAGTTATCTACAATGACTTCAGAATGGAGAGCTTATGAAATTAGTAAAGTAATACGAGTAAAACCTATTGATAACACCACTATTGAAGTGGCTAATTTCGCTCCTATAGATATAGAAGACATTACAATTACCGCGACAATTGAAACAGAAGGATTCCTTAAACCCATTAAGCTATTTAAAATTGATAAGATAAGAGCTCATGGTAAGCAGGAAATTAATTATCCTTTTATAGATAACACTTCTTTATTTTTAAATACAAGTAACCAAGAAGTTGATCTTTCGATGTTTAAAGAAACAGGTATAAATCCTAGTGATATTTCTTTTGACTTTACTGGTGATAGCGAGGTTATTCAACAACTTAAAGGCTTAAACAAATTAAAATGGGTCATAAAATATCATGATTTCGATCCAGAGAATGACACCAGTAATAATTGGGCTGAGGACATTAGCGCTAAAGATATTCGCCGTTTTTCAGGTTTAATGATTAATCTAGGTTTAATATTTGCTTCTGACGATTTTAAAAATGAGTTTATGAATGAAAACATCATAGGCAATGACGGAACAACTCCATTAACAAAAAGTGAAAAGGAAGCCGCTTATAACTCTATTATTAACAAAACACGTTATAACTGTGGTAAAGTTGTTAATGTTTCTGGCTTAGGAGGTGGTTCTACTCTGGGCTTTGCCGAACATGTACTTAGAGACTATATTCGTAAAGAAACAGGTTTTATTGCAGCTCACGAAATAGGTCATACCATTGGTTATAACCACTCTTCTAACATGACATACCCGCATGATGTTGATGGTGTAAGTATTGGTATTAGTCCTGTTACAACTCGAATTATGAATCAGTTTTTTGAAGATGGATCATACCCAATTACTCCTGAAAACTATTATCATTCATCAGATTTTGAGTAGAATATAAATATAATGCAAAAGAAAAAGGTTGTCTTAATAGACAACCTTTTTTATATAACTTTAATAAGTATTCTTAGTTATTTAAAGCTTCTGCTCCACCAACGATTTCTAAAATTTCATTTGTAATAGCAGCTTGACGAGCTTTGTTATAAGTTAATAATAACTCATCACGTAATTCCGTAGCATTATCTGTTGCTTTATGCATTGCAGTCATACGAGCACCGTGTTCGGCAGCAAATGAATCACGAATTGCTTTGTATAATTGCGTTTTTAATGACTTTGGAATTAATTCTAATACAATCTCTTCTTTAGAAGGCTCAAAAATGTAATCTAAATTCACATTAGCATCGCTTTCTACAGGTTGAATTGGTAAGAATTGTTCTACTTGCGGTATTTGAGTAGCTGCGTTTTTAAATCTATTGTAAATGATTTCTATTTTATCATAAGAACCATCTACATATAAATTCATTAACTGTTCAGCAATTTGAGCAACGTTATCAAAAGTTAAATCATCAAAAACATCATTTCTGTTTTCAATAATCGTATAATCTTTTGATAAAATATCATTTCCTTTTTTACCAATAGTCAGTATATCAACAGCAACATCGTTATATTTTTTATTGATTGTTTTAACTGTTTCTTTAATGATAGATGAGTTAAAACCACCACATAAACCTCTGTTTGAAGTTATGCTAACCAATAAAACTTTATTTACTTCTCTTTGTGTTGAATATACACCACCTGCATCACTATCTAAAGTAGCGCTTAAGCTTTGTAATAATTCGGTAAGCTTTGATGAATACGGACGCATTGCTGTAATTGCATCTTGAGCTTTTTTCAACTTAGCAGCCGATACCATTTTCATGGCAGAGGTAATCTGCATTGTTGATTTAATCGAAGTAATTCTGTTACGTATTTCTTTTAAGTTTGCCATTTAATTGAACCTAAAATTTATAAAACCCCCGTTGTTACACGGGGATGTTGTTTTTAGTATTATTAAGCTGAGAATTTAGCTGAAATTTCTTTAGCAGCGTCTGTTAAAGTATCAATCACTTCATCAGTTAATTTCCCTGCTTTTAAAGTATCTAAAGCATCTCTATGCTTAGCATTTAAGTACTCTAAATAATCTCTTTCAAATTCTTTTACCTTATTTACAGGTACATCTTTTAACAAGTTTTTAGAACCTGCATAGATGATAGCTACCTGATCTTCTACAGTATAAGGATCGTTTTGAGCTTGCTTTAAGATTTCTACGTTACGCTTACCTTTTTCAATTACGTTCATGGTAGCAGCATCTAAATCAGAACCAAACTTAGCGAATGCTTCTAATTCACGGTACTGAGCTTGATCTAACTTTAAAGTACCTGATACTTTCTTCATTGATTTAATCTGTGCGTTACCTCCTACACGTGATACAGAGATACCTACGTTAATTGCTGGACGAACCCCAGAGTTGAATAAATCTGACTCTAAGAAAATTTGACCATCGGTAATCGAAATTACGTTTGTTGGAATATATGCTGATACGTCTCCCGCTTGTGTTTCAATAATTGGTAATGCAGTTAAAGAACCTCCACCTTTAACAATTCCTTTTAAAGAATCTGGTAAATCATTCATTTCACTTGCAATTTTATCATCATTGATAACTTTTGCAGCACGCTCTAATAATCTTGAGTGTAAGTAGAATACATCTCCAGGATATGCTTCACGTCCTGGTGGTCTTCTTAATAATAATGAAATTTCACGGTAAGCAACAGCTTGTTTAGATAAATCATCATAAATAATTAAAGCTGGTCTACCAGTATCACGGAAATATTCACCAATTGCAGCTCCTGCGAAAGGTGCGTATACTTGCATTGCAGCAGGATCAGATGCATTTGCAGCAACTATTGTTGTATATGCTAACGCTCCTTTTTCTTCTAACATGTTAGCAATAGCTGCTACTGTTGAAGCTTTTTGACCGATAGCTACATAGATACAGTACACTGGTTGTCCTGCATCATAAAATTCTTTTTGATTTAAGATAGTATCAAGAGCAACTGTTGATTTACCTGTTTGACGGTCACCAATAATTAACTCACGTTGACCACGACCAACTGGAATCATTGCATCGATAGACTTGATACCAGTTTGTAAAGGTTCAGTTACTGGCTCACGAAAAATTACTCCTGGAGCTCTACGCTCTAAAGGCATTTCATAAGTAGTTCCTTCTATTGGTCCTTTACCATCAATTGGTTGTCCTAATGTATTTACAACACGTCCTACAATTCCTTCTCCAGCTCTTAAAGAAGCAATTCTTTCTGTACGCTTTACAGTAGACCCTTCTCTTACTGAAGTTGAAGCTCCTAATAATACAACCCCTGCATTATCTTCCTCTAAGTTTAATACGATACCTTCTAATCCGTTATCGAATTCTACTAATTCACCGTATTGTACGTTAGATAATCCATAAACACGTGCAATACCATCACCTACTTGTAATACAGTCCCTACTTCGTTTAATGAAGCCTTAGACTCAAAATTTGTTAATTGTTCCTTTAAAATTGCTGATACTTCAGCTGGTTTAATTGCTGCCATCTTATTTCTTTTGATGTATAATTAAATTTTTGGAATGTAATGACTGTTGTCAAATTCTCTCCTTAACTTATTAAATTGATTAGAGATACTTGCATCGTACTGCATATCTCCAACACGTAAGATAAATCCTCCTAAAATATCAGGATTTACTATATTTTCAATACTCGCATTGTTTCCTGTAAGTGCTACAATCTTTGCTTGTATTTTATCTTCTATTTCTTTTGTTAAAGTTACCGCTGTAGTAACTTTAGCAACTTGCATGCTCTTATAATAATCGTATATTATAGAATATTGCCTAGCAATAGAATCTAACATTAACATACGTTTATTTTCCCCTAATAAATTAAATAACCCTTTTACGATGTTATCTACTTTATCATCAAAAAGTGCATTTAAAACTTTACGCTTATCTGCAGCTTTAATTACAGGACTTTTAAGCATCGTTTTTAAATCGTCACTTCCAGCAATTGTATCTACGATTAACTTCATATTATCGTTTACTAAAGATTCACTTCCTGTATCTTTAGCTAAGTTTAAAACTGCTTTGGCGTAACGTAATGCTGGTCTTGCTTCTTTCATCTACTGATTAGTTTAAAGTAACCTCTTCTAACATTCCTTCAACAAGTCTTAATTGATCGTCTTGTGAAGCTAATTCTTTTCTCACAACTTTCTGAGCTATTTCGATAGATAAGTCTCCAACTTTCTTCTTTAACTCAGCAATAGCTGCTTGTTGCTCTTGTTTAATAGTCGCTTTAGCATTTTCGATTAAAATAGTCGCTTGTTCATGCGCTTCTTCTTTAGCTTCAGCAATAATGGTATCTTTAATTTCACGAGCTTCTTTCATCATTGCATCTCTCTCAGCTCTTGCTTCTTTTAACAATCTATCATTATCTGCTTGTAAATTTTGCATTTCTTTACGAGCGTTCTCTGCTTGATCTAATGCGTTTTGAATACCTTCTTCTCTTTCTGTTAAAGAGTTCATAATAGGTTTCCAAGCAAACTTAATCATTAAGAAAAGTAAGATTACTAAAATGATTGCTTGCATAATAAACAACCCTGGAGAAAAATCATTTAATAACTGATCCATTGTATATGAAATTTATTCTTTTTAATTATTTTGTTTTGTTTAATTTGAAAACATTTCCTGCAACCAACCGTTACAGGAAAATGTTTTACTGCTGTTTTGTGTCGGAATTATTTTCCTAAGATTAAAGCACCAAATGCTAAACCTTCTAATAATGCTCCGATGATGATCATCGCTGTTTGGATTTTACCAGCTGCCTCAGGTTGACGAGCAATTCCTTCCATTGCTTTTCCACCGATTTGACCTAATCCGATTCCTCCACCGATTACGATTAATCCTGCTCCAATTAAATTATAAGTTACCATACTTATCTTGATTTATATAAATTAAACAAATTCTTAATTCTAAATTAATGATGGTCGTGTTCTTCTACCGCCATTCCAATAAATAACGATGATAACATTGTAAAAATAAATGCTTGTAAGAACGCTACCAATATTTCAATTACTGAAATAAACAATGCTAACGCTAATGATAATCCAGTTGAACCAACTGCTCCGAATTGACTCTTTAATGTAATCATTAAAGCAATTAAGCTCATTACTACGAAGTGACCTGCAGTCATGTTTGCAAATAAACGTATTAATAATGCAAATGGCTTCGTTAACATACCTAACACTTCGATAGGTGCTAAGATGATTTTCATTGGAATTGGTACGTTTGGCATCCAAAAGATGTGTTTCCAATAATCTTTATTACCACTAAACTGTACGATTATAAAAGTAAATAAAGCTAAACAAACTGTTACTGCAATTTGACCTGTAACGTTAAACCCTAATGGAGTTAATCCCATTAAATTTAAAATCCAGATAAAGAAAAATACAGTTAACAAGAAGCCCATAAACTTACGGTAATGCTTTTCACCAATATTTGGTCGTGCAATCTCATCTCTTACATATAATACTAATGGCTCTAACACTCTTCCAACCCCTGTTGGAATCGCTCCTTTTTTATAACCTCTAGCTAACGAACCAAATCCTAAAAACATTAACAAACCAGCTAACAACATTCCCATTACACTCTTAGTAATAGAAAAATCTAACGCTTTGTGTGCATTTGTTGCATGGTGATGCTCATCAAAAGAAACATGTTCAGCACCTTCTTCTAATTCGTAAATCTTGCTATGAATTTTAGCTAACTTAACTCCGTCTTTTTCTACAACTACGTGTCCATCATCATTGTGATGGAACGCAGAAGACATAAATGTTTTCAATCCTTTGCTAGTCCAAACAATTACTGGTAACGGAAAACCAACATGTTTACGTTCACCTGCATCGTTTGTATACGAAAACAATGTAAAATCGTGTGAATCCGCTAAGTGATGTTTAATGTAGGCATTTATCCCCTCTTGAGTGTTAATCTGCCCTTCTTTACCTGAAGTCTCTCCACCTCCAGCAAACGCTGTAAATGAACTAAATACTATTGCTAATACCGTTAAAAAATAGATAGGTTTTTTTGCTATCGTCATACCTTACTAAATATAGAATTATGGTCTCTAAATTTCCGTGCAAAGGTACACATTTAATTAAAACTACAAATCTTTTTTTAGCTTAGTTTTCTCAAACTTTTTAAAGTGGAAATTTTTAACATTAAAAAACAGAACTATTTGTTATTCAATAGTTTTGAAACTGCTATAGCTTCAACTATTAAAAACAAGAACAAAGGAATTACCAAAGAAATTCTCTCGGGTTTAGAAAGTTGTTCATTCACAAATACTGATGCTTGAAAAATTAAAACAAAGAGCCCTATTTTTAAAAAAATAGAGGCTAAATAAGCATACCCTGCTTGATTTGGTAATTTTTCAGCAACAAACTCAACAATTGAGTACACAATAATTGCCGCAACAACATGAAATAAATATATCGATATTAACGAAAATGATAAGTGAATTTCTTTTGAATTTACAATATAATCATGTGGAAAATAACTTACTGTAAACAATAAAATAATAGCAGTAAGAAAATACAAAATGCGTTTAATCATTCTCTTTTGATATTTTTGAAACTTGACGAATCACAGAAAACATGGCTCCAAAAACTGCCACCAATGTACATATTTTGGTATATAGTTGATCGTCGTTAGGATATTTGGAATCTAACCATTCACCTAGTAAACTTCCTAGATAAATGGTTAAACCCATTTGAAGTCCGATTCCTGTGAATCGAATGTATTTACTAAGCGGTTTTTTCTTTGAGTCCTTGCTCATTTTTATTTAATTCTTTTACCGCTCCTTTCATAGCACACGTAGCGTTAAATGCTGCTCCTGGTTCAACAGAAAGTTTACCTATTACTACATCACCATTAATTATCGCTGAAGATTTAACAGTTAAGGTATTTGACACCGACAACTCTCCTGTAAATTTACCTTCTACATCAGCATTAGTACATTCTACCTTTCCTTTAATAAGACCTGTATTACCTATAACTACTCTACCGCTGGTTTGTATAGTTCCTTCTAAAGTTCCATCGATTCTAAAATCTCCTTCTGAAATTATTTCTCCAGTTATTTTAGTGTTTTGTCCAATAACATTTCTTTCTGCAACTTTATTCTCGCCTGCTTTTTTGTTTTCTTTACTAAACATATTTGGGGAATTTAAGGGTGTTTATTTTTTATTTAATTGTTCTATAATTTCTTTTGCTTTTTTACCTTCTTCTGTAGTTGCGTAACTAACAGCTACAAATTCTAACGCTTGCTTATACGTTTCTTTATTTTGATACTTACCTATAGCCAAGGCTTTTAGGAGTGCAAACTTAGGAATTAAATTTGAATTTTTTAGCGTTGGTAAAAAATTATCTACCTCAGTAACAGCTTCTTCAAACTTATTTTCTTTATATGTGTAATATATTTCTTTGTATTTATTTAAAATTTCATCTTCTTTTTTCTCCTCTACAAGCTTAGTATCAGGGTTCTTAATTATTTGAGCAAATCTTGTTTCTGGGTACTTTTGTAAGATGATATTCTTATACTCATCAGCTTTAGCTAAGTTGTTCTCTTCTTTATAAATTTGGTATAAATGATAACTTATAGGTAATTCTAATTGGTTATTTGTACGTACTTCATTTAAACGTTCTAAATTTTTAATGGCTAATGAAGAATTTTTAAACTGCTCTTTATAAATCAATCCTAATTGATACAACGCATCGTTACGCTCTAAAACCAAATCAGCAATCACTTTTTCATCTGTAGGAATGACATCTAAATAAGTAGAAAGTTCATACCTCTTGTTTACTTTTGTTTCTTCATTGGTAGCTATATCATCAATAACATTAATAGATTTATCAGATAGTCTCCAATTATCTTCTAACGGACGTGTTCCCCATATCTTTTGAAACTCCGCCCTACCAAAACCTAATGCTTGTGTGTTATAAAAATACCACTTGCCTTTGTTGGAACTATTATTTATAGAAGCTCCTCCTCCAAAACTACTTCCAAAATTTTGAGCATTTAATAACTGTTGCCTTTTTTCTTCGTCTTCTTTTTTGATTTTTTCGATGTATGCTTCAAAGAAAGAAGTTCTTTCATCTGGGGTCATCGCTACAAGTTTAAGAATACTATCATTCTTTTTTACTGTTTCTTCATACTTTCTTAAAGTAGTAAGCCCTTTATTTTTTCTACGAATTCTTCGTATTCTTTTTTCTTGGTCGAACTCTTTTGAAACCACTTGCATTACACTGTCGTAATACGATCCTGCTAACAAATAATCTTCTTTTCCAAAAGCCATATCACCCAAACGTTCATAGGCATAGGTTTTTTGATAATTATTATTGTGTTTAGCTTCTAACGATTTTTTATAATACTCTGCTGCTTTCTCTGGATTGTTTCTTCCCTCCTCTAAAACACCTGCTTGATAATATAAAGCGTTTAAAAACTTACGATTGTCCGTGTTTTTTATTAACTTCTTTAATCTAGCTAACACAACTATCGATGCGGAATCATTCGGAGTATTCTTGGCTAATTCAATATCAGCCCTAATACGAAATCTGTGTGGTGCTTTTCTACTTTCTGCTAGTTTTTTAAACACCATTCGTGCAGAATCTTTTCTGTTTAACTCACTATAAATTTGTCCTAACACAAACATATTACGAGCTGTTTGTTCTTTATTGTAGTGTGTTTTTGTTGCTAATTTCAGATAATCTACCACTTTTTGAATGGTATCTGTTTTTTCATACGCCATAGCCATGGCTGTATAGGCATGTTCTTTTGTTGATTTGTTTATCTTTTCAGTTTCGTCTAAAACATCTAACAATAATCGAAGTGTTTCAATTGCTCTTTTTTCATTGTCTAAACGAATGTTTGTTTTAGCCCTCCAAATTTTTGTCTCGTAATTTAAATTTGCTTTTGGATAATTCGCAATAACATAATTAAAAGCCTCTAAAGCTGGGATAAAACGTTGTGTGTAATATCTTGCTTTCCCTAACAACAAATACGCATCATCTATCTGGCTATTCTTTTCATAACCATTAATATTCATAGAGTGGGTTTGAATGGCCTTTACTGCTTTTTCTTCTGCTTTTTCAAAAGGAGTTAAATTTTTATTTTCTTCTTCTTCAGTAGCATCAAACCCTGTACCAGGTGTTAAGACTTTAGTATCTATTACACTTTCATCAAAAGTTATAGGTTCAATTTGCAGACGTTTCCAAAAGTTATCTTCATGCTTATCTTGAATTTCTTTAAGCCCTTTTAAATAAGCCTGTTCTCCATTAAAAAGCACATTGTATTTAGTGGTAACTGCGTGATAACTTCGGTTTACAAAAGCATCTTTTTTTACACTACACGAATACACGATAGCTGCTAAAACACTGAATATTATTATTTTGCCCCCTTTTCTCATACGATAATGCTTTTACTGTACAACAACGTTATAATCGTGTTTTTTGTACGTAAAAAGGTAAAAATAATAATTATAAGGTGATTTTAACCTTATTTTAAGCAGAAAAATAACTCTCTAATTCTTGCAAGGTTTCTTGTGATGTGTTGATGTCTCTTACCACCTGTCCTTTATCTAAAACTACTATTCTCTCACAAACTTCAGTTACATGGCTTAAATCGTGACTAGAAACTAATACAGTAACCTCTTTATTATCAGTTAAGGTTTTAATTAGTTTTTTTAATCGAATTTGTGTGGTAGGATCTAAATTAGCAAAAGGTTCGTCTAAAATAACTACTTGTGGATTTCCCATCATTGCTGCAACAATACCTACTTTTTTCTGATTTCCTTTACTTAAACTTCGTAAGTATTTCTTCTTTCCTAAAATTTCATCGTTGAAAAACTCTTCAAACTGACTTAAAAACCCTTGAACATCTGCTTTATTCATTCCTCGTAAATCGCCTACAAAATCAAAATATTCTTCAGGAGTTAAGTAGCCAATTAAAAAAGTTTCATCAATAAACGACCCTGTAAATGTTTTCCAATCTTCACTCTTATTTACAACTACTTCGTTATTTACAATTTTACCTGTTGTTGGTCGAATCAAATCTAACAACAAGTTAAATAATGTTGTTTTTCCTGCTCCGTTATTTCCTACCAATCCAAAAGATTGTCCACTTGGTATTTGTAAGTTTTCAAGGTTTAAAACTTGTGTGGTTCCGTATGTTTTTGAAATATTATCTATTGATATCATTTTATGCTATTTTAAGTTTAGTTATGATTTTTGGCTGAATGCGTGAATTGCTGCGTATTTATTTTGGATATACCTGTTTTCTATCAAGTTCATAAAGTAGTTTTTAAATGCTAATGCAAGTACTCCTGCAATAGCAATAGCTAAAACTCCTGCATTAAAACTTACAAACTTGTTAAAAACCCAGAACAACAACATAGGCACTCCCATAATTGGAATTATAATTAAAAACTGCGTTGCACTGGTACCTTGATAGTTAGAAAATCCGCTTTTGTTTAAGTCTATTCGTTTTCTGTTAAAAGAACCTGCAAATAACAAAAACAATGAGTTAAACCCAATATTAAAAATGGCTCCAGCTGTTATCATCAAAAAAATATCTAATCCATAGAAGTAAGCATAAGGAATACTTAATAAATATAGTGTTAATGAAACAACTACCATCAAGTACCATTTACTTTCTAAAAATTTTCGATAACGAATATTCTGACTCATAATCATATTGTAATATTCGCTATCCCAAGCAGGAATAAATTGCCCATAATTAAGTGTAAATCCTCCTGTAACAAATATGGCTGCAAAGACTAAAAAAGCAGGCATTTTTACTCGGTACGTTTCTTCTCCAAAGAAAATAGTTCCATAAAAAAGAAATATAAACGACATAAAAAATACCGTTTTGGTACGTTTATTTCTCCAAATTTGTCGAATATCATTTTTTATAAATGGAGCCACGTCTCCTAATTTATCTACAAAAGACAAATCAGCCGAAGAAGCAACTTCTTCTTTACTTTTTATTGCATCATCTAAATATACTTTACTACGCAACAATTTAAAGTTCACATAATATACTCCTACTAACACAAACACTCCAATAAGAGATAAAACAGGGTTGTTATATACTGATTGAAAAACTGGTGCGAAAAGATCAGTTATGCTAAATATTTCGTACTTATTAACTAAAAACAACGAACCTAAAACGGCAATCATTATCCCTAATGCATAATTGTTTTTATTGATAAGAAAATTGATGTAGTTAGCACTCAACACCAATGTAAACATTAAAAACAACCACCCTAAAACTCCAGGAACATTATACCCTTGACCAATTAATACTATCGAAAAAGGAACGTAAAAAAATAAAGGCATTAGGTTAAAAAATGAAAACGCCGATTTTCTTAGTACAAAATGTACTAATTTCTCTTTCTTTACCGGTAAATTAAGAAGCGGTTTGATATTTAACACTGGTAATTTCTGCATTAAATAACGAAAGATTAAATCTCCTACTAATACAAAAATTAGCCAACCATTTACAAACAATAAAGGATCTGCACTTGGATATTCCTTTTCAATAATAAAATAAGTTCCTATACCTATCATTAAAAATGAGGCTAGCATATATAATGCAAAAAAGCCCATGATAATTTTAAGCGCTATGCTTTTACCAAAATATGATGAGCGAAAAAATTGTTTCCACTCCAACTTTAAAAAATGTCTAATCATTTAGTTACTTGTTTGGTTGATTTCTTTATATGTCTTTTTTTACTATTTTTTGTTACATAAAAAAGCATCAATTTTTAAAAATTGATGCTTTCCTTTATTTATTATCACAAGAATCTCTTATGCCCATTGACAAATTACTCCTCCCATCAGCGCTAGGGTTATAACCCAATATCCTACATTGATAAGTACATATTTAACACTCTTTCTTTCAAATAATGCTTGAGTACCCAAAAGAGGTAATCCTACAAACAACCCAATCATTGTTCCATGCAAAGCTCCATGCTTAAAAGTTCTGAATCGGTCGCCAAAATTAGACATGAACTCTTGAAAATATGCATAAGCACCGCCTGTTTCCTCTACAAAACCTGGCTCTCCCATTAACGTTGACTGTACTCCCCATTGATGTATTACCAAAGTTTGTAAAATAAAAGCTAGTAAAAAACTAAGCACATATGCCAACCCAAAAATAAGCCCCATGTTTGAGTCTTTCGTAGATTCATCGGTAAAACCGACCTCTTTCATCCATGCGTTTTTAAAAAGCATAGGACCATACCAAATAAATCCCATAATCATTGGGACTAATGCAGCAAGCGCCGTGATTAAAAAATTAAATTTCATAAGAATATAAAGTTTTGGTTTACAACCAAATATAACAAAAAAGCATCAAATTAATATTTGATGCTTTTCCTATGGTAGGTATATACTTGTGTTCTATTTTATTTTTAGTGATTTTCCAATAGCTTCTAATTCAAAAATAAAATCTCGTTTATTTACTGACGGCGCATAGGTAAATCCTTCAAAAACGATTACTCGTTTGTTTTCTTTATCAATGATAGTATAATTAATAAATGGCCCCGCCATAAAATCATTTTTCACTTCCCATTTACCACGAGTTTCATATGCCTTTTTTTCGTCAATTTCTGCATCATAAGTAAAAGGTGTATAAGCTTGTTCAGTTATCATATACATCCCTTCTTTACTTCCTGGGATATATTTTTCGCCAATGACATCTCTCATTGCAGTAATATTATCAGCCACTTTATTTTCGTCTTCTAACGGATAACTGTACAGTAAAATATTATTGGACCCATCTCCTCTAGCAATTCCACTTTTTAAATGTTGACGTAACCATAAGAAATCTCCTGTATCTTCAACTAAATTAAACCTCTTTGGTATATCTATTGTTACTCCTAATTTTTTAATGGTTTTAAACTGATTTTCGTCTACTCGCTCTTTTTTAAAAATGCGTTGTGCAAACTGAATATCAGCGTCTTTAAATAATTTAATAATCTCTTTTCCTTTGTTACGAATTAAATTCACAAGACCTGTTTTATTCTTTGCTGTTGCGTAAATTAGTATTTGAGGTGCGGCATATTTATTTTTCTCTACTACTATTCTTTCTTTCTCTCCTTCTCTAACAATTAAAACAGCTTTTGAATTTCTCATAAAGCCTTTAAATCCTATGGGATCTATTTGGCTTACTGATAGTAATGTTTCAGGTTGTGGTAAACCTACTTGGTGTTCGCCAAAAACTGTACGAATTTCATCTCCAATTCTACCATCCCAATCATTACCTTTAATAACAACCAGTATTTTGTTAGTATTACCAGTTGATGTTGGTAATACATAATCTCCCTTCCCTCCTTTACAAGATACTGTTATAAAGATTAATGCAAATAAGCATATTAGTTTTTTCATAGTTGATTATGTTTCGTAGTTGTTTAACTTTTAAATATTTTGAGTTTCATTCCCGGTTTCAAACTTTTAACACTCCAAATATTGTTCCATTTTTTAATTTCTTCAACAGAAACTGACGGATACTTTTTTGAAATCGTCCATAATGAATCTCCTTCTTTAACAACATACACTTCATGCTTACCTGTTGGCACTTTATATTCTTTCTTAGAAACCTCTTTAGGAATCGCCATTTTTTTCGGGTATATACTTAACCGTTGGCCTACTTTTAAATGATGTGTTCGTAAACCGTTCCATTGTTTAATATCACTTACCCTAACCCCAAATCTATTGGCTATCTTCCCTAAAAAATCTCCACTTCGCACTTTGTAACGAATCCGTTTATCCATTTCAAAATACTTAGGTAATGGCTTTTCTCTTTTTGCATCATCTTCATTGGCCAGTATATAAATTTCTTCTTCTTTTTCTAAAAAATTCATCATATCTCTTCGAGGCAAACGAACAGCATAATTCTTTTCTTTTACATATGGGATAATATCTAATTTATAAGCCGGATTTAAAAAGGATAGCAACTCAGTATCGATACCTGTTTTTTCAGAAATCTGATCAAAACTAACCGTCCTTTTTACACGAATGGTATCGGTTTCGAAATGGAAAATTTTCGGAGCTTCTGGGTATAAATTATGTTTATCGGCATACTCAAAAATGTACATTGTAGCATAAAATGCTGGTACATATCCTGCTGTTTCACGAGGTAAAAACGGACGAATATTCCAGTAATTTTTATAGCCTCCTGAACGTTTTATCGCTTTGGTAACATTTCCTGGACCTGAATTGTAAGCCGCCAGAGCTAAATCCCAATCATCAAAAATTTTGTATAATTGGCTTAGATATTTACATGCTGCAATGGTTGCTTTTACAGGATCTTGTCGCTCATCTACATACGAGTTTACTTTTAAATCAAACTGGATTCCTGTTCCATACATAAACTGCCATAAACCTGTAGCCCCTACTCTTGAACGTGCATCAGGACGAAGTGCTGACTCAACAATTGCCAGATACTTCATTTCTAAAGGGATATCATATTGGTCTAAATATTGCTCAAACATTGGGAAATAATATTTAGCACGAGCCATCAATGCTGGGTAATATTTCTTTCTGTACTTTAAATAACTATTAATTACTTTTTCTAATGCAGGATTATATTCCAAAAGAAATGGCGTTTTTACATTTAAATCGTGTAACCTTTTCTTTAATAATTCTGTAGTAAGAATTGTAGTTGTATTACCAAGAATATCTTTATCATTAATTACATACTGAATGCTATCAAACAACGATGAATTAAACTTTTCTTCTACCAATAAGCTATCAATCATTTTTAGATCTGCAGTAGAAAATAATTCTTGAGTTTGCGTCGGATTTATGGAGTCATTTACTATAAAACCAACGCCAACACTATCTTTAGCCACCAAAAGACTATCAACAGGTTGTTGAGCAATGATTGAAGTTGTAAAAAGTAGTAATGTTAGTAATTTCTTCATCTTGGTTTTATAAATCTAGTTCTACTGCAATCGGACAATGGTCTGAATGTTTTGCTTCGGGTAAAATATATGCTCTTGAAATTTTATCTTTTAATGGTTCAGCTACCATGTTATAATCAATACGCCAACCTTTGTTATTTGTTCTGGCATTTGCACGATAACTCCACCACGAATACTCTTGTTTTTCTGGATGTAAATGTCGGAAACTATCAATAAACCCACTATCGATAAACTTACCTAACCACTCACGTTCTTCAGGCAAAAACCCTGATACTCCTTTCATTTTTGGATTGTGAATATCTATTTCTTCATGACAAATATTATAATCTCCACAAATAACTAAGTTTGGAATTTCTTTTCTCAACTCCGTTGCATATTGAAGAATCTCATCCATGTACCTAAATTTAAAACCTAAACGTTCTCCATTAGTTCCTGAGGGTAAATACATGCTCATTACTGATACCTCATCAAAATCTACACGAAGGTTTCTTCCTTCAAAATCCATAGATTCAATTCCGGTTCCATATGCTACATGATTGGGCTCTTTTTTACAGAAAATAGCTACTGATGAATAGCCTTTTTTCTCTGCTGAAAACCAATAATGATGAGGGTAGCCTGCATTTTCAAACTCAGCTACATCTAATTGTTCTTTATGTGCTTTGGTTTCTTGAATACAAATTACATCAGGGCTTGCTGCTTGCAACCAATCGATAAATCCTTTTTTTAAAGCAGCACGTATTCCGTTTACGTTGTATGAAATTATTTTCATCTATTTATTTAAAATACAAAAACGTAAAGCATAATGCTTTACGTCTTTTTTTAATCCTATAATTTTGTTAAATCTCCATTTCCGGGATGTCTCCTTCCACTATTAGAGTTCCTTCAGTGGCTGCTTGGATTTCTTCAACAGAAACCCCTGGAGCTCTTTCTAGCAAGTAGAATTTATTGTCTTTAATTTCTAACACTGCTAAATTGGTTACAATTTTTGTAACACAACCTACACCTGTTAATGGTAATGAACATCTTTTTAGTAATTTAGATTCACCTGCCTTATTTGTATGCATCATTGCTACAATAATGTTATCTGCTGAGGCTACTAAATCCATCGCTCCGCCCATACCTTTTACCATTTTTCCTGGTATTTTCCAGTTAGCAATATCACCATTTTCAGCAACTTCCATCGCTCCTAAAATAGTTAAATGAACATGCTTACCACGAATCATTGAAAAACTCATAGCTGAGTCAAAAAAACTTGCTCCTGGCATGGTCGTTATCGTTTGTTTTCCTGCATTGATAATATCAGCATCTTCTTCCCCATCAAAAGGGAAGGGTCCCATACCCAAAACACCATTTTCCGATTGAAATTCTACCTCGATATCGTCACGAACAAAATTGGCTACTAATGTTGGAATTCCGATACCTAGATTTACGTAATATCCGTTCTTTACTTCTTTCGCGATTCTTTTCGCTATTCCGTTTTTATCTAACATAACTAGCTTCTTTGTCTTACAGTTCGTTGCTCAATTCTTTTTTCGTATTTCTCTCCTTGAAAAATACGTTGTACAAAAATTCCTGGAATATGAATTTGATTTGGATCTAATTCTCCTACTGGAACTAACTCTTCCACTTCGGCAACAGTAATTGTGGCTGCCCCACACATGTTTGGATTGAAGTTTCTTGAGGTTCCTTTAAAAATTAAGTTTCCTGCAGCATCGCCTTTCCATGCTTTTACAAAAGCGAAATCTGCTTTAAAAGCTGGTTCTAATACATACATTTTTCCGTCGAACTCACGTGTTTCTTTACCTTCAGCTACTTCTGTTCCGTAACCTGCTGGTGTATAGAATGCCGGAAATCCTGCCTGTGCTGCTCTACACTTTTCTGCTAGGGTTCCTTGTGGCGTTAACTCAACTTCTAATTCACCTGAAAGCATCTGACGTTCAAACTCATCATTTTCTCCTACGTAAGAAGAAATCATTTTCTTGATTTGACGATTTTGTAGTAATAATCCTAAACCAAAATCATCAACTCCTGCGTTGTTAGATATACAAGTAACATCCTTTACTCCTATTTTTACTAACTCAGCAATCGCATTTTCAGGTATTCCGCATAAACCGAAACCTCCTAACATAAAAGTCATTCCGTCTTTTACACCTTCTAATGCTTCGTGTACGTTATTTACTTTTTTATTTATCATTGTAGTTGTTGTGTTTTAAAACTTTTTCTCATCAAGAGAGAATTCAAATACAGCTGCTCTAAGATAATTAATTTTATTAAAAATCTGTATCGTCTGGTTTTGTTTCTTTTTCCTCTCCTCCTTCTTCGTCAACTACTGTTTTTGAACAATTTATATTGATGCTTACCTTTTCTGGCTTTTCAAAGTCTTCTTTACTTAAATTTAATGTTTTATCTGCATAGCACTTTTGCATAAATAGTGCCCAAGTAGGCAATGACATTGTAGCTCCTTGACCATATCTAATTCCTGCAAAATGTGTTGCTCTATCTTCACCACCTGTCCAAACACCAGCTGCTAAGTTTGGTATAATTCCCATAAACCAACCATCAGATTGATTTTGAGTAGTACCTGTTTTACCTGCGATTGGATTTGTAAATTTATATGGAAAACCTGTAGCGGCATCTCCAGCATTCGTATAATTTGAACGTAAACGAGCTCCAGAACCAGATTGGGTAACCCCTTTCATTAAATCTAAAATTACATATGCTGATTCTTCACTCAACACCTCTTTTGTCTTAGGAACAAACTCTTGTAATACGGTTCCATTTTTATCTTCAATTCGGGTAATCATCATAGGACTTACACGTAACCCTTTGTTTGCGAAAGTAGAATAGGCGCTTACCATTTCCATTAATGATAAATCAATTGCTCCTAAAGCAATTGAAGGGTTTGCTTCAATTTTTGATTGTATCCCTGCAGATTCTGCTAGTCGCACAACATTAATTGGTGAAACTTTATCGATTAATTGTGCTGTAATTGCGTTTACTGATCCTGCTAAAGCATCTTTTAATGTCATTTCACCTCCATATTTATTGTTTGCGTTTTTAGGAGTCCAATCTTCTGGCATTCCATATTTTTCTTTTGGAATGGTGTATGGTGTGTTTGGCAATTTATCACATGGTGACATTTTTAGCTGGTTAATTGCCGTAGCATATACAAATGGCTTAAAAGTAGATCCTACTTGACGTTTTTGTTGATCAACAGCATCGTACTTAAAGTACTTATTATTGATTCCTCCTACCCATACTTTAATATGTCCTGTTTGTGGCTCAATAGCAACCAAACCAGAACGTAAAATTTGTTTGTAATAACGAATAGAATCGTATGGAGTCATCACCGTATCACGCTCTCCTTTCCAAGTAAAAATACGCATGTCGGTTTCTGTTTTAAATACTTTATCTATTTCTTTTTCTGATTTCCCAGCAGCTTTCATACGCTTGTAACGATCAGAATTTTGTTTTGCTCTTCTTAATGTTCTATTAATTTCTTCTTTATCTAAATCATAAAAAGGCGCTGTTCTATTTCTTTTTTGCTCTTTGTCAAAGAAAGATTGAAGGTTTGCCATATGTTCTTCTATAGCTTCTTCTCCGTACTGTTGCATACGCGAATCAATTGTTACGTACACTTTTAATCCATCTTTATAAATATTATACGGTTCACCGTTAGGTTTAGGATTGTTTTGAGCCCATTTTTTTAAAAACTGCTTTAAATGTTCTCTAAAATACGTTGCCAATCCGTCGCTATGACTCTCTGGTGTAAAGTTTATTTTTAATGGTAATTTTTGCAATGAGTCTTTTTCTTTTTCTGTGATGAACCCGTTTTTTTCCATTTGAGCAAAAACCACATTTCTACGCTCAAGCGATTTATCTTTTGATCGCTCTCTATGTGGGTTATACTGTCGTGGATTTTTTAACATTGCCACCAAAATAGCTGCTTCTTGCAAGTCTAAATCTTTAGGTTCTTTTCCAAAATAAATACGTGCTGCTGAACGAATACCTACTGCGTTAAAGATAAAATCTTGTGTGTTTAAATACATCGTTAAGATTTCTTCTTTGGTGTATTGACGCTCTAGCTTTACAGCTACTACCCATTCTTTTAATTTTTGCGAAAGTCTTTTAAAAATATTGCTTGAACCTCCTTTATTAAATAGGTTTTTAGCTAGCTGTTGCGTAATGGTACTTGCTCCACCTGACCTACCCAAATTAGCTACTGCTCTCGCCGTTCCTCTAAAATCAATTCCTGAATGCTCATAAAAACGTTCATCTTCAGTAGCTACTAATGCTTTAATAATGTTTTTAGGTAAGTCTTTAAACTGAATTGGAGTTCTATTCGCTTTTACATAATATTTTCCCAATGTTTTACCATCAGCAGAAATTACTTCTGTTGCTAAATCACTTTTGGGATTTTCTAACTCTTCAAAAGTAGGTAGTGCGCCAAATACTCCCCATGATGCCAGTAAAAACATTAGGCATACAAAAAGGAAGCCACTTAAAACAATACCCCAAAACCATTTGATATATTTACTAAAGTTTGTTGTTTTTTTCTCTGTCATTATTGTGTTTTTTCAATTCTAAATCCTACATGAGTAATACCTTCTAATTCTTCTACACCTTGTATTTCTCCATTTTTACGCATTGCTTGTCGAACTTTAAAAGTATAATCTCCTGTTCTAGGAAATGTTATGTTTTCTTTATAAAAAAGTTTATTCTCTTTAATATCTGAAAAACCTTGTCCTAAAAACTTCCCAGTTACATCTGCCATATCATACTCTAGAGTATCTATGATAACCTGACCATCAGGAAAATTCATTTGTGTTATTAAAAAAAGATTGCTATACCCATAATCTTTATTATTTCTAAGATTTATATACAGGTTTTTTTTACCAATAGAATCGTTAACTGGAAAGGTAAATTGGATGGTATTATTTTTATTCCATGAACTTTTTGGAAGTGCTACATATTCATCAAAAACACTGTTTGAATCACAAGAAGCAAATAATACAGCTACAAAAAAAAGTAGACCAATTTTATTTTTCATCATTGGGATTGTTTTTTCTATTATCGCTATTGTTTTTCCTACGTTGATTACTAGGTTTTCTTCGTTGGTTTCTCGGTTTCTTATTTTGGCCTTGTGTAGGTTTTTCTTCTGACTTTGTTTCAGTTTTAGGCTTTCTATTTTGCGGATTCCTTTTAGGCTTTGGCTTCTTACTATCTACTTTCTTTTTTTCTGTAGTTACTTCTCCTTCTACCTTTGATGGTTTTCTTTGCGGCTTTTTCTTTTGGTTAATATCAGAAGGAGTATTTCCTTCTTTTTTATTAGCTGGTTTTCTTGTTCTTCGTCTACTACTACGTCCTTTTTTAGGTGTGTCGAAACGCGTTAAACTATCTTGCCCTACTACATTTTCAAAATCAACTTTTGTCTCTTCTTCAATTTCTAGTTCGTATTCTTCTAACGGTAAAGCAAGCTCATTATTTTTGTTTATATCGATAATTTCATGAACTTGATCCAACGATAATTTATACCATTTAAAACTTTCTTCTTTATATGTATACCAAAGTAATTTTTTAAAGATATCCATCTTTACAAAAACGGCATCTCCTTTTTCGGTTTTTAAAACCTTATCTTGTTTTGGAAAGCTCTGTAAAGCATCTAAATATGTATCTAACTCGTAATTCAAGCAACATTTTAGTTTCCCACACTGTCCTGCTAATTTTAACGGATTTAAAGATAACTGTTGGTATCGAGCTGCTGCGGTATTTACCTTTCTAAAATCGGTTAGCCATGTAGAACAACACAATTCTCTTCCGCATGAACCTATTCCTCCTAAACGAGCTGCTTCTTGACGCATCCCAACTTGACGCATTTCTACTCGAATAGAAAAAGCACTTGCTAAATCGCGAATTAACTGACGAAAATCTACTCGATCATCAGCGGTATAATAAAAAGTGGCTTTGGTTCCGTCTCCTTGATATTCAACATCAGAAAGTTTCATTTTTAAGCCTAAGCGACTTATAATTTCTCTTCCTTTTCTTTGAGTTTCTTGTTCTTTTCCTCTAGCTTCTTGCCAGACATCAATATCTTTTTGTGATGCTTTTCTATAAATTTTCTTCACCTCTTCACTGTCGGCTTCTATTTTTCGCTTTTTCATTTGAACTTTTACCAGTTCTCCTGCCAAAGAAACAATACCAATATCGTGACCTGAGGATCCTTCGACCGCAACAATATCACCCATTGAAACAGTCAAGTTTTCCGTGTTTTTATAAAAATGTTTACGCCCATTTTTAAAACGGACTTCAAAAATATTAAATGGTGCTTCACCCGTAGGTAAAGTCATATTCGATAACCAATCAAAAACGGCAAGCTTATTTCCACTTCCACAAGTACCTGTAGCACAATTTCCATTGCTCTTACATCCCTTAGGCACACCGTCTTTATTAGTTGAGCAACTGCTACAACTCATACTATAGTATATTTTTTTTGAAATGCTCTTTAAACCTGTTATTACAGTATCAAAAAACATTTTTATTATTGATTTTCAAATAGATAATAAAACAATCATTACCTATCTCCTTAATCTGTAAAGATACATATTCTATTGAAAAGTGAAAATTGAATTTTTTGTTAAAAAAATCCCCGTTATTTATGTAAAATAACGGGGATAACATATCTTTTTTTATTCTTGTTTTTCTGTTTAACTGTTCTTTTTAGCCCAAGTGTCTCGTAAGCCTACTGTTTTGTTAAACACTAAACTTTCAGAAGTTGAATCATCATCAACATTAAAATACCCTAAACGTTGAAATTGAAAACGGTCTCCAACCTTTGCCGATTGTAAACTTGGCTCAACATAAGCGGTTATTTTTTCTAATGAATTAGGGTTTAAAAACTCCATAAAATCTTTGTCTTTATGGCTGTCTGGAGCTTCATCTAAAAACAAACGATCATACGCTCTTACCTCAGCTTTTACGGCGTGTTTTTTTGACACCCAATGTATGGTTCCTTTTACCTTTCGTTTACTTTCTTCAGTACCACTACCCGATTTACTCAGTGGATCATAAGTACAGTGAATTTCAGTGATATTTCCATTTTCGTCTTTTATACAAGACTCTCCTTTTATGATATAAGCATTCTTTAAACGAACTTCTTTACCAATTGTTAAACGGAAGTATTTTTTATTTGCTTCTTCTTTAAAATCCTCTCTTTCTATATACAATTCTCTTGAAAAAGGAACTTCTCTTGAACCTGAATTCTCATCTTCAGGATTGTTCTCAGCGATTAAAATTTCTTCCTCTCCTTCAGGATAATTGGTAATCACCAATTTTACAGGATCTAATACCGCCATTACTCGATTTGCTGTTTTGTTTAAATCTTCACGAATTTTAAACTCTAACAACGCTACATCAATCACGTTTTCTCGTTTCGAAACCCCTACTGTTTCCACAAAACTACGAATAGATGCTGGTGTATAACCTCTACGGCGTAAACCAGAAATAGTAGGCATACGAGGATCATCCCATCCAGAAACAACTCCTTCTTCAACCAATTTCATTAACTTACGCTTACTCATTACTGTATAGCTTAAGTTTAAACGAGAAAACTCTCGTTGTTTTGGTGCTAATGGATATTCTGATTGGCTATATTCATACACATTATCTCTAAACCAATTGTACAACTCACGGTGAGGTTTAAACTCTAATGAACATAAGGAGTGTGATATTTGTTCTATATAATCACTTTCTCCATGCGTCCAATCATACATTGGGTAAATTACCCAATTATCTCCTGTACGATGGTGTGCCTTTTTTAAGATACGATACATGATAGGATCTCGCATCAACATGTTAGGTGAGGTCATATCAATCTTAGCACGTAATACATGTGCTCCTTCATCAAACTCACCATTTTTCATACGTGTAAACAAATCTAGATTTTCTTCTACACTTCTATCACGATATGGACCCGCAACTCCTGGTTGAGTTGGTGTTCCTTTTTGTTCTGCCATAGCTTCCGAAGACTGACTATCTACATAGGCTTTCCCATCTTTAATCAATTGAACAGCCCAATCGTACAATTGCTGAAAATAATCAGAAGAATAACATTCATTTTCCCATTGAAATCCTAACCAAGCTACATCTCGCTTAATGGCATCTACATATTCTTGCTCTTCTTTTGCTGGATTAGTATCATCAAAACGAAGATTTACTGGAGCGTTGTATTTTTCTCCTAAACCAAAGCTAATACCTATGGCTTTTGTATGCCCAATGTGTAAATAACCATTTGGTTCTGGTGGAAAACGAAAGCGTAAGTTTTCTTTTGGCATTCCATTTGCCAAATCTTCTTCAATAATTTGCTCTAAAAAATTCAATGATTTCTTTTCTTCTGACATTTCTAGTTGAATTTAGTGTGCAAAATTACATAGAATCTATGAGATATTTACACAAAGAAAATTACGGATTAAACTTTTACAATAAAAAAAAGCGGAAACCTATTCAGGTTTCCACTTTTATTAACTTCTTTATAACTTGATTCTTATTTTTCGTACAAATTGTTTGCTTGATTTACATCTGCCATCAATTTAGACGGATCAATTTCAACCGATTTTACATCTTTACTCGTTGTAAAAGTATAGGTTGGGTGTGCAAAAGTCCAATCGGTAATAATCGTTGCTTTCGTTGGCTTTTCACCTCGCATCATACGCAACGGAATATTGAACGATTCCTTTGAGCCATCAGTATAGGTTACCTCAACATCAATAGGCATTGGCATTTGACCAATTCTTTCTAAGGTTATTTCTTTTCCGTTTACTGATTTAATTCCATAGTCAATAGTATGTGTTGTTTGTGTCCATTCATTCAAATACCAATCTAACTGAATACCCGAAACTTTTTCGGCGGTACGCTTGATATCGTTTGGTGTTGGGTGTTTAAATGCAAAATCGTCAAAGTACTTCTTTAGTGTTTTTGCTACATTTTCTCTACCAATGATATATTCTAATTGACTTAAGAAAATGTTTCCTTTAGAATAACTTGCCACTCCATAACCAGTATTTGTATTATACCTATCTGCATGGGTTGTTAAAGGTTCTTCTATGTTATTACTCACCACATAGTTATATCCTCTATAAGATCCTGCATGTGGATTTTCTTTTCCTTCACCTAAAATTTCATTTTCTGCTTTGTTAGAAATATAGGTTGTAAAGCCTTCATCCATCCATGAATGTTTACTTTCATTTGTTGCTAATAAAAATTGGAACCATGTATGTGCCAATTCATGAGCCGTAACCCCAAACAAGCTTCCCCACTTACGCTTTCCTGTAATCAAGGTACACATCGCATACTCCATACCACCGTCTCCGCCTTGGATAACCGAATATTGTTTATATGGATATTGCCCAATATGTTTACTGAAATACTCCATTAACTCAGCTGTTTTAGACTGTAGTTTTTTCCAATTTTCTAAATACTCTGTTTCTAATGTTTTCTTATAAAAGAAATGCAAGTCAATTCCATTATCCATTTTATAAGTATCGTGAATGAATTCTGGATCTGCTCCCCAAGTAAAATCATGTACATTAGGTGCAGTAAACTTCCATGTTAATTTATTTCCTTTAGGAAGGTTTAATGGTTGTGTTTTGTCTTCATAACCATGACCTACTTCTTGTGGGTTTTGTACATATCCTGTTCCTCCAACCACGTAATTTTTATCAATATGAAGAGTTACATCAAAATCTCCCCAAACACCGTGAAATTCACGTCCAATGTAAGGTGGCGTATGCCAACCTTCAAAATCATACTCTGCCATTTTAGGATACCATTGAGTCATTGACAACGCCACTCCTTCTGCATTATTACGTCCTGAACGACGAATTTGCTTTGGTACCTGCGCATCGAAAACCATATCAAACGTTACACTTTGTCCTGGTTGAATTGGCTCGTTTAATGTAACCTCTAAAATAGTTCCAACAGTTTCGTGTTTCACTGCTACTCCATTTTGTTTTAACGAACCTACTTTGATATACCCAATTTCTGAAGGCGATAATTTACTAATGCGATCTCCTACTCTCTTGTCTGGATCTTTAATGTTTCTTGAACGAACATCCATTTGAGAATTAGGTTGAAAAGCATTAAAATATAAGTGATAAAACACCTTGTCTAATACATCTGGTGAATTATTAGTGTATACCAATTTTTGTGTTCCTTTATATTGATAGGTCTTTACATCCATATCAATATCCATAGTATACTTTACATGTTGTTGCCAATATCCTTGGCTTACTGGGTCTTGTGATTTCACCATCTTATTATTTGCTGCATTTGTTGATGCACAAGCAACAATAGATAATAGTGAAAGTCCTAAAATTATTTTTTTCATATTAAACTGGTTTAATTCCCATTGAGATTAGTGTTCTCTTTAAATTCTCTAATTCTTTTTCATCTTTTAATATTGAAAAACTACGTTTTCTTCCATTCAACAATTTTAAAAAAATACGTTCTCTTCCTAATACCTTTCTTACTTCTATTCCCTTAACATCAGCCAATTTGTAGTTCGACTTCCATGACCTTTGTAGAACATAAAAAAGTACCACAGCTACTGATATTAATCCTAAAAACAACATTACAATAAATAACAGTTCGTTTTTAGCGTAACTCATAAAAAACAACTGAATTGCCATATTAAATACATTAACAAGCATTAAAAAAATAACCAACCACGAGTGTGTTGGCACTTCATCTTTAATTTTTAATTTTTGTTGCTGTTTATCAAACTCTAATTGCATAAGGTGTTTGGTAATAAAAAAAGAGCATCAAAATAATGCTCTTTTTTAGCTTGTTTATAAATAGATTTATTTTCCATTTACCATTCTATCAGCCATTCTTAACGCATTGTAAGCATTTACAACACGACCTGAAACTGATAAATCTGCAAAAGGAACTAATTCATCTTTTGTTCCTGGCTTCACTACTTTAAAGTCAATTTTAGTACCAGAATTCATTAAAATATGCTTTACTTGACTTGCTGTTAATTCTGGGTAATAAGAACGAACCAATGCTGCCACTCCTGCAGTTGCTGGAGAAGCGAAGGATGTTCCATTTAACTTCTTGTATTCGTTGTCAGGAGTTGTCGAGTATACTTGTACTCCTGGAGCAAAAACATCTACATTCTTCTTTCCATAATTTGAAAAATTTGCTGGTAACTTTTCATTATAGCTAGCACTCATTGCCCCAACTGTTAAAAAGTTATCTGCAACTTCATTTATTAAATCTGGAGCATCATTCGGGAATGTTTTCTCAACATCAATGTTTTTACCATCGTTTCCTGCTGCATTTACAATTAATACATCTTTAGAAGCGGCATACTTAATAGCGTCGTAAACCCATTCTTTGTTTGGTGAAAAACCTTTACCAAAACTCGTATTGATTACTTTTGCTCCGTTATCAACTGCATAACGAATTCCTAGCGCAACATCTTTATCGTACTCATCTCCATCAGAAACTGAACGTACTGCCATAATTTTTACATTATCAGCAACTCCATCCATTCCTTTACCATTATTTCTTTTAGCTCCAATAATCCCAGAAACATGTGAGCCATGAAGCTCTTCTTTTTCTGAGTGACCAGTATTACCATTTCCATATCCTGGTTTGTCATTGATATCATAAGCATTATCTCCTACAACTGTACGATAATCAGTTTTTAGATTATCTCCATCAATAGTTTTTTGAGCATTTTTAATTCCTTTTTCAAAGTACTCTTTTGCTTCAGTTAATGTATCAAAGTATCCTAACATTTGAGTCGCATAAGATTTTGCCTGACTTAACGCTGGATCATTGGTGTTAATAGCCGCAACTTCATCTTTTGTATATGATGATTTACCAAAGTATTTTGTTAAAATTTTATCAGACTCTACAGCTCCTGTTTTGAAGTTTCCGTAACGACTAAGTGTATTTTTTGCTTCTTCTACTTTTTCTGCTTGATAAGCTTTTACTTCTGCTAATGTTTCTGCATCAGCCACTGAAGGATTCATTAAGATACGCTCATATTCTAAATGCTCTTTGTAAGCATCTCCTAAAAAGTTCCATCCATTAATATCATCTACATAACCATTCTTATCGTTATCTACACCATCTCCTGCAACTTCCTTAGAATTTATCCAAGCAACATCAACTAAATCTTCGTGTTTTAAATCTGTCCCAGAATCAACAACTCCTACAACAACCCTTACACTCTTTTTCCCTTTTAAGAACTCATACGCTTTGTTTACGCTCATTCCTGGAATAGTGTCAGTTGCTAAATCTAAATGTTGCCAATTTTCTTGTTCATAATCAGTTAATGCTGCTTTTTTAGCAGGAATATTAACTACTGTATTACTTCCTGCTGGCACAGGCATTTTGCTTACTGTTTTACAACTAGCTAATGTAGCTACTGCAATTGCCGAGTAAAATACGGGCTTTAAAACTCTCATAATATCTATCTTAATTAAAAATATCTGTAAATTTAAATGTATCTTTTAAACGAACTCCTTTTTCTGTGTGCTTCACTGTTATAACCTCATTGTAAGCATCGTGCTCTAAAAACAGGTAATACTCTTTATCTGCAGCTACATTTAAAAAGGCTTCTTTTTCTTTTAAGGTAAGTAACGGACGTGTATCATATCCCATAACATATGGTAATGGAACATGTCCCGCTGTAGGCAGTAAATCTGCCATAAATACTAGGGTTTTTCCTTGGTATTCTATTTTTGGCAACATTTGTTTTTCAGTATGTCCATCTTTGAACAATACATCAAAACCAACATAGTCCTTTGCGTTTAAATGCAAAAAGTTTAATTGACCGCTTTCTTCAATTGGTAAAATATTTTCTTTTAAAAAGGATGCTTTTTCTCTGGCATTTGGATGGATTGCCCAATCCCAATGACGTTGATTACTCCAAAAACGTGCATTTTTAAAAGCTGGTTCATATCCTGTTCTATCCTTATTCCATTGAATCGCTCCTCCGCAGTGGTCAAAATGCAAGTGCGTTAAAAACACATCGGTAATATCATCTCTATGAAAACCGTATTTTGCCAAAGAAGTATCTAGTGAAAAATCTCCATACAAATAATAATACCCAAAAAACTTATCGGATTGTTTATTTCCAATTCCGGTATCGATTAAGGTTAATCGATCTCCATCTTCAATTAGCATACAGCGCATGCCCATTGAAATCATGTTGTTTTCATCGGCTGGATTTGTCTTTTGCCAAATCGACTTCGGAACCACGCCAAACATAGCCCCACCGTCTAATTTAAAGTTACCTGTTTCTATCGGATAAATTCGCATAACCACAAAGATGCAGAATTTTTATTAGGTTTTTGTTAAGAAAATTCAAAAGTTAATACTTTTGTTGAAGTTTTTATAAAAAAAATGACACGTATAAAAAACACTTTAAAAACCAAACTCCTTCTAAAATTCTTTTTAGTGTTTTCTGTATATACTACTTTTTCTCAAACCTCCATTTTTAAACATTTTACAACCAGAGATGGCTTGCCTCACGATATTACTTATGGTATTATACAAGACAGTGATGGTCTTCTTTGGATTGGTACAGATGATGGTTTAACTCGTTTTGATGGTCGTAGTTTTAAAAACTATGGTTATGAAAATGGGCTTAAGTCAAATTACGTGATTGATATTGTTGAACTTAAAAAAAATGAATTTGCAATCGCTACTTGGGGAGGCGGATTGCATTATTTTAAAAATGACACCATTATTCAATCTAATATAGTAGATGATGAAATTTCAAAAATTAATATTCTTGGTGTTTTAAACAACGGAGATATTTATGCTAATTCAAACAGAAATAATTTCTATTTATATCAGAGTGAAGAAAGAAAAGAATTTGTAATAAAAAGTGACAATTTAAACAACCCAGATCTCTTTTTAAAAAAACAAATAACCGATCGAAGTAATATTAACTCTTTTCAAACAGCTCTTAATGGCAATCTGTATATTCATGCTTCTGAAAAAATAAATCCAAAAAAATCAATAGAGCTAAAAGGGGTTTTCATGCTTAATAAAAACACTCTTTCTCCAGTTTTTGGATACTTAAAAGATAAACTCATTTTTTCTGTAAGTCAAGATAAAAGTCACTTTTACCTTGGATCTACTAACTCAATTTATATTGGCTCTAAAAAACAGTTAAAAGAAGTTATAAAATTTAATTTCAAAAATAATTCTAAAATAATACACATTAAAAAACATAACAATAGTTTGTTTTTTATCACTAATGACTTGGTTAACTCAAACAGAAAACTATATAAATACAATCTAACATCTAAACAATTAACTTCTTTATCTGATTATTTAAAAACAGATAAAATGATTTCTGATTTTATTTTTGACAGACAAAATAATTTATGGGTTACTACTTATGGAGATGGTGCATTCGTAGTTCCAAATACTAGTAATTCTTTTTATAGCACCGAAACCTTTAGTAATAATGATATTAAGGATGCTCAAATTATTAATAACGAGCTCTACCTATTAGCCACCAATACATTTTATCATTTTAACAACAATCACATTACCGACCAAAAGAAAGTACCTTTTTTAACTGAATCGTTTGTCTATCACCCCAAAAACAACACTTTAAACTTTATAGTTTCTAGAGACAAACAATTAAAAGAGAAAGCTTTGGGTTTTAACTTTAACTATGTTTCTCAATTAGATTATCGTTTTTTCAATATTCCTCCATACAAAGCTTACTTAGATAACTTTACACTTTCAATTTACAAAAACGAAGCTTTACATCAACAAATCTCTTGTAATTCAACAATTAAAAAACTAGAAATTAAGAACAATAGATTATATGCTCTTTCTTCTAGCGAAGGTTTAATCATATATGACTTAGTATCTGGTAAAATTTTAAAAAAGTTTAATCAGAATAGCAATATTCAAACAAAAAGAATTAACAATTTTATTGTTTCTGACAGGGATCAATTATTCCTTGCTACCAATAAGGGGATTTACGCTATAAAAAATGACTCCATACAACAATTTACTACCAAAAATGGATTAGAGAGTAACCATGTGAATGATATAGCTCTTGATAAACACAATGTTTTATGGATTGGAACCCAAAAAGGTCTGAATGTAATGCTAAATGATACGTTTTATACTATTAGCGAAACATTAGGGCAAAAATCATCATTCATAACAAAGGTTTTAATCAAAGACAATAATGTTTTTGCTACTGGTAATCAAGGATTATTTAAGTACAATAATGCATTAGCATTTACCCCTAATAGTTTACCTCCACTTAAAGTTAATCAGAATAAAAGTGTCTTTACTATTCAACCTATTAGTTTACTATACGGTAAAACATTAAAGGTTTCTTATAAAATTGATAATACTAATTGGGTAGAAACTCCTTATGACATATTAAACTTTGAATATTTGAACCAAGGAAAACACCAAATAGTTTTTAGATATAAAGATAATATTAGTGATTGGTCTGTAACCCAACCTTATTATTTTACTATAATTTACCCTTGGCACTCGCAAAGTTGGTTTTATGCCTTAATTACTATGCTAATTTGTTTAATAATAACATTTATTAGCTACTACCTGCTTAAAAAAAGCATCAAAAAAAATAAAGAATTAAAAAATACTATTGATGAAAAAGAAAAGCTAAAGCAAACACTTTCTACCGTTAGAAAAAACTTGGCGCAGGACTTTCATGATGAATTAGGTAATAAATTAGCTAGTATTACTATGATTACTAATTTACTAATGATTAAAAACCCTGAAAAAAACGACAATTACAATAAACTTGAAAAAATAAAAGAAGACAGCAACTATTTGTATTCTGGTATGAAAGACTTCATTTGGTCTTTAAATCATGAAAGTGACAACTTAGACGAAGTCCTTCTATACATAACTGAATTTGGTAAAAACCTATATAACAATACAGAAATAACTTTTTATGTAGAAACGGAGATGAATAAAACTCATGTTACGCTACCTTACTACTGGAGTAAACAAATTATTTTTATCTTTAAAGAAGCAATGACAAATGCTTTAAAGCACAGTAATGCTTCTGAAGTAACATTCTCTTTTAGTTTAATAAACAAAGAGCTTGCTTTAATACTTACAGATAATGGTATTGGTTTTAAAGACCATCTACTAGAAAGAAAAAACGGATTGTTGAATATGCAAAATCGTGCAAAAAAAATTAATAGCTCATTAACTGTAAAATCAAATAACGAAAAAACTATTGTTACCTTTACAGGTAAGTTACATTAAAAGCCTACTCTTTTGACCAATATACTTATCATAGAAGACAACACTACATTGTTAAACACTTTTGTAGAGATAATTAACCTCAACAACAACTATAATGTTGTAGGTGCGTTTACTTCTTATGAAAGTATCCCGAATGATTTTAACATTACCAATGTTGATATTTTAATAACCGATATTCAGTTACCGGGTATCAACGGAATTCAAGGGTTGAAAAAATTAAAAAAAGTACACCCAAAATTAATCGCTGTGGTAATTACCGTACATGAAGATTCAGAATATGTATTCGATGCTTTATGTGCAGGTGCTGTAGGCTATTTAGTTAAAAATTTAGATCCTTTGAACTTAATTCATTCATTAGAGCAAGCAAAAAATGGAGGTGCTCCTATGAGTGCCAATATTGCCAGAAAAGTAGTGGAGTCTTTTTCTACGAAACCTGCAGAAAAAACATTAACAAAACGTGAAAATGATGTTTTGCAACTTTTAGCTAAAGGAAAAAGCTATCCTTCTATAGCCAAAGAATTGTTTATTTCTCTAAATACGGTTAAAGGTCATACTAAAAAGATTTATGAGAAATTACAATTAAAAAGTAAGCAAGAAATTATAGAGAAATACAATACTAGTTTTAAGTAAACAATCCTCTTTTATAACAATACAAAAACCACCCGAATCGGGTGGTTTTTTGCTTTGATGAAGCACCTAGTTTTGTTGCGTTATAAAAAACAACAAATCATTTACTAATGAAAACATTTAGAAACTATTTAAAAACTATCCCCTTAGCTTTTATTTTATTAACTGCCTGCAGTAAAGATGATGATTCTTTAACCCAAAAAGAGTCTATATACATTGCTACCACTGAACTTGGAATGCATAGTAAATCGGCGGTAATTAAATTATGGAAAGATGGCAAGACTACTACCGTTAGCGATGAAACATATAGTGCTTGGGCTAGAAACATGGAAATAAATGGAGACGATGTATACATTGTTGGTAATAGACTAAATAGCGATAGCAATAGACAAGAAGCTATGGTTTGGAAAAATAACATTGGAACTAAACTTTCTACTACTACAGACAACGCTTATGCTTATGATATTTCGATAAAAAACAATGATGTATACATTGTTGGATCAGAAAGAATAGATGGTGTAGATATTGCTAAACTTTGGAAAAACGGGGTAGCAACAAATTTAACCGACGGTTCACACAACGCATCTGCTATAGGAGTATTTATTGATGATAATAGCAATGTTTATATTATTGGGACTGAAAACCGTAATGCTGTTCTTTGGAAAAATGGAGTAGCAATGAACTTAACAGACGGAACACAGGCTACCTATCCTCGAAGCATTTATGTTCGTAATAACACTATATATATAGCTTTTCAAGAATACAACACCTCTAATAAATTTGTTGCAAAGCTTTGGAGAAATGGTCAAATATCATCCCTAACAGATGGAACCTCTCATGCTAATACAACTAGTATTTATGTTGATGATTTAGATAATGTATATGTTATAGGTTATGAAAGTAACGAAAGTGGTAATCAGGTAGCCAAATTATGGAAAAATGGAGAAGTAACTAATTTATCAAACGGAACAGAAAGCACCACTACAGAAAAAGTATTGGTTCATGATAATGACGTTTATATAACTGGCTATGGTTTTAACGGTTCTCGCGATACCGCTATACTTTGGAAAAATGGAGAGCTAACAACCATCTCAGAAGAAAATAAAGATACTTACGCTACAGGTATAGCCATTAAATAACATAGCAAAAACATTTTAAAAAAAATTATAATTAATGAAAACATTAAAAAACTATTTAAAAACTATCCCCTTAGCTTTTATTTTATTAACTGCCTGTAGTAAAGACAACTCTTCTACAATTAAAGAACCTAGTATTTATGTTTCAACAATTGAGTTTGAAGAAGGAAAAGCTGGTGTAGTTAAACTGTGGAAAGATGGTAAAACTACTGATATAACTGATGGTATACATGATGCTTGGGTTTATGATATGTACATTAATGGAGATGACACATATATTGTTGGTAATCGACAATATGACAACAATGAATATAGTACCGCTACTGTATGGAAAAATGGAATAAGTACTCCTTTATCTAACACGACCGATTACTCTTATGCTCACGATATTTTTGTTTATAACAATGATGTGTATGTGGTAGGAAGAGAAAAAAAAGACGGTGAATACGATAGAGCAGTATTATGGAAAAATGGAGTAAGCACTTACCTAACCGATGGAAAAAATTCTGCAGGTGCTTATGGTGTTTTTGTTAATAACAATGATGTGTATGTTGTTGGATTTGAAAGCAATTCTGTACATAGACCTGTAGCTAAATTATGGAAAAATGGAGAAGGAAGCAACTTAATTGAAGGAGTGCTTACAATGGAAGATTCTTCAAATGCTACAAGTATCTACGTTCATAATAATAGTGTATACATTGCTTTTACAGAGAGTTATTCCTATGGAAACTCTATTGCTAAATTATGGAAAGACGGACAAATAACAACTCTTTCTGATGAGAATCACTCCACTAATCCAAGAAGCCTTATCGTTGATGATTCAGAAAATGTATATGTTACTGGTTACGTGATAGAAAACAAAATGCACATAGCTAAGCTTTGGAAAAATGGAGAGGAAACTAATTTATCTGACGGAATACATCATGCTTATCCTGAAAAAATAACCATCCACAATAATAATACTTATGTAACAGGTTACACCAAAATGAATTCTTATGATGTCGCTACGTTGTGGAAAAATGGAGAGCCTATTTACCTTTTCGAAGGAGATAAAGATACTTATGCTACTGGAATATTCATTAAATAACTCTTTCAAAACAATCTTTTAAAAATTATAATCAATGAAAACATTCAAAAACTTTTTAAAAACCCTCCCTTTAGCCTTTGTTTTGCTAACGGCTTGTAGTGATGACAACCAACCTATCTCACCCAAAAAAAGCGTATATGTAGTAGGTAACACCTATAGTAGTATAGAAGAGAACATAGCAACCCTATGGAAAGACGGAACCCCTTCTCTTTTAACCGATGGAACAACTGTTTACTCTGAAGCTAATGACATATTTGTAACCGATACCGATGTTTATGTTTGTGGATCTACATATGTTTCTGGTCAAAATGCTAAAGCTGTTATTTGGAAAAACGGAACTCCAATGTATGTTAATGAAGAATCTGATAATGGTAGCTCAATTGATGCTATTCATGTTTCTGGTTCAGACATTTATGCACTTGGAAGTGAATGGGATACTACTCTTAATAAAAATATTTGTAAACTTTGGAAAAATGGACAAGAAACCATAGTTGGAGATAATATAATGGCTAGAGATCTTTTTGTTCATAAATCTGACGTATATATTGTTGGTTATAAAGATGGTAAATCAATCGTATGGAAAAATGGGGTAGTAACAGATTTAACTGATGGAAGCACCCCTTCCGGTGTCGTTTCTGTATATGTTAACGACACTGATGTATATGTTACTGGATATGAAGACAGAAAAGCGACTCTTTGGAAAAATGGAAATCCAACCTATTTAACTAATGGACCTTATGATGCAGCCGCTAGAGGAATTTATGTTGATGGTTCAGATGTGTATGTTGTTGGTAATGTAAGAAATAACGAATTAAAATACGTTGCTACACTATGGAAAAATGGAGTGGCAACTGATTTAACTAACGGAGTTGATCATGGTTACGCTATGGATATCGCTGTGGTAGATAATGAAACCTATGTTACAGGACATGTAGAGAAAAACAACAACCTTTCTGCTAAACTTTGGAAAAATGGAGTTGAAACCGAGTTTGGAGATGAAAACGCTTCATCTTTAGCCTATAAAATTTTTATAAAATAAACTTTGTTAAATATTTAGTTATGAAAGCCTCAGTAATTACTGAGGCTTTTTTATTTTTAGGTAAATAGTTTTAATGTATCCATTTTTTTGGAGTATAACCTATGGTAACACCACCCCAGTAATGCATCTTTTTTCCACCAGTAAACTCTTGGGTTCTTGCTGTAAAAGTATATTTTAAATGGAATCTTTCCCACAATAGTAACCGAATTCCTGTATTAAACTCAAACAACACCCTATTTACCTCACTGTGAGGAATAGTATACACACTTTTATCATTAAACATTAATCCCTCAAGCGTAGAATTATAACCTACAATTCTCACAAAAGGATTTATAAAAAAGCTTCCTCTAAAATTTTTCTTCTCAATATAATTAGACTTAAAGTTTGATTTAGTAGGAATCATAATATTTCTATAACCAAGTGTTGGGTATGAATTCAGATTTACAATATCTACAAAAAATCCTCCTTGTAAATTTATCATGTAATTACCTAAATCAACACCAACGGTATATGAGGTGTTTTTAAAAAAAGAGCTTTGAGGTGTTAGTTTTTTATTTAATCTTTTCAAATACCTCACGTTATAATTCAAAACTAAACTTCCATCATAACCAATTTGATTGTGCCATCCTAATGGGTTCGGTCTGGCACTTCCCAAAAAATTTACGTCATGCAAAAAATATTGCACTCTTCCGGGTCCAGAACCTCCCATATTCCCTATTAAAAATTTAGAAGAGATACTCTCGCTATTATCCAATTTGATTGAGTTTTTACCAAAGACCAAATAAACCAAAGAAGAATAAGGTCTATCTCCTATTACAGGAATAACAGAGGTTAAATCTTGCGGTGTATAGCCTACACCTCCTAAAGAAATAGTTTGCATATTATAACTATCCTTTAACTCATAAAACGGTTGTTTAAAATTAAATTTTTCAAACAGAAGCTCTATGTTAAGTCCTCCTGTATAGTTTTCATCCTTATTGTCTATGGCTAAAAAATCGTTTTCATGTGTAATAAAGATTTGAGCATTGCAAATAAAACTGAAAAAAAGCAAAAAGATGAAGGGTTTGTTCATAACAAAGGTTGGTTAGTCTCTATAAATTTACATTAAAATATTAACACTTCTAACCTTATACTACCTACCTATAAACTAAAAACAAAAAGATGAACCTAAGTCCATCTTTTTATCTTTTTCTTATAAGAAATGTTCTATTTTCTGGATATACTATCTGCCATAATTAACGCATTATAAGCATTTAAAACCCTACCTGATTTTGATAATTGATTAAATGGTGTTGTTTTATCTTTATCTTCTTTGGTTGGGGTACTCACTTCGAAACTATACTCTAAACCAGAATCCATTAAAATATGTTTTACCTGTGAAGCTGTTAAATTTGGGTAATATGCATAGATTAATGCGGCAACCTTTGATGTTAATGCAGCCGAGATTGAAGTACCGCTATCCTTTTTTCTTTCTCCATTAGGAAATAAAGAATAAATCTCATAGCCAGGAGCAAAAAGATCTACATATAAACTACTGTAATTAGAAAAGTATGCTTTAATGTTTTTATTTACACTATAAGTTGATGCTCCTACTTTTAAGAAATTATCAGAGATATCTTCTTGATTATCTAGTGTCTGATCATTAGGGTATTTATAAAAATTATCATTCAATTCTTTTCCATCATTCCCAGAAGAAGATATAATTAACACTTTTTTTTCCTCTGCGTACTTCAAAGCTTCATAAACCATTTCTGGATACATCGAAAATTCTTTCCCAAAACTCATATTAATCACTTTTGCTCCATTATCAACAGCATACCGTATTCCCAATGCTATGTCCTTATCATGAGCATCTCCATGTGGTTCTACTACAACTGGCATTACCTCTATTTCATTAGCTTGATTATTTACCATACTTAGAATAACACTAGTCATTCTAGTACCATGGGTGTAATTATTCGCTTTCTTAAAAAGCATTTCGCTACCATAGCTTTTATTACTAATATCATCTAGACTATCTTGTAAAATTCCACGTGCATTATACTTTATATTTAAGCGATACTTTATATCATTTCCGTAATCATTCAACACTCTTCTCATGTTCTCCTCGGAATCATTATAATCTAACACAGATTTTATTTCTAAAACATGCTTAGACAACCCATTACCAACAGTATCTATTTCCTTCAATTTTTCATAAGTATAATTCCCATTAGGAAAATATTCTTTTAAAGCCTCTTTAGCATTTAAAAAATCTTGCAAGATTTTTTCTCCAAATTTTACTCTTCTAGTTACTTTAGTATACTCCGATTCAAGTTTAATCTTAGCTCTTTCATATTTAAGAAAGGCAGGTAGCAATTCTTGGTTTATTTCTGATTCTTTTTTATCTCTAAATTGGTTATTATACTTCCTAACAATTCTTACATATTCGTAATTAGCATTTGTAATATTTTCTCCTTTAGTGTTCCCTAAAAAATTCCATCCATTAACATCATCAATATAACCATTCCCATCATCATCAATATTATTCTCTGCAATTTCATTTGCATTAGTCCAAATATGACCATTGAAATAACCACTATTAATATCAACCTCACTATCCAAAACAGCTACAATAACCTTTTCAGGTTGTTTGTTTTTTAATATAGTAGCATATGCTTTTTCTAAACTAATTCCAGGAAGGGTATCTGTTTCTATATCTTTATATTCCCAATTTTTAAGATTCTCATTTTCTAAAGGTCCTTTTTTTGTTGATATAGGTAAAGAAACCTGAATTCTAGAATATTTCTTTTGATTACACGAAAAAGCTAGCAATATTGCTAGTACAGAAAAAACAGTTTTTAAAAACTTTTGAACTCTCATTTGTTTACAATTTTTTTAATCAGCTAACTTACTTTAAAAAAAAAGGGCTTTAAAGCTCTTTTTTTAGGTAATACTATTTTAAAATAAAAAAAGCTCATCAATATTGATGAGCTTTTTGAGGTGTCGAGCGGATTCGAACCGCTGTAGATGGTGTTGCAGACCACTGCCTAGCCACTCGGCCACGACACCTTATACTAATAAGGACTGCAAATTTACAGCTTTTATCTTTTTTTGCAAGCTTTTTTTACTTTTTACGCGTATCTGACAAAACAATGACAACCTCAGCGACATTTCCTCCAATCGGTGGGTTTATTTTAGCTACGCTAACTTCCGCTTCATCAACTAATTGAATCTCTTTGAATATTCTGTCAAGAATACGCTGCGCAACATGTTCTAACAATTTAGAACGAATCGCCATTTCTTCTTTTACAATCTTATTCAAATGCACATAATCAACTGTGTCAACTAACGCATCTGTTTGTGCTGACTTTCGTAAATCGGCTTTTACCTCTACATCTACTCGGTATTCTGACCCTATCTTACCTTCTTCATCTAAACATCCGTGGTTGGTAAATAATCGGATGTCGTTTACACGTATAATTCCCATGCTGCAAAAATAGGAATGTTTCCTTATTTAAAAGCATTCTTCGTGTTTTTTCGAAAAGTGATATTACTTTATTTACTTACTCGTCATTGCGATTCCGATACTTCGGGAGAAGCAATCTTTATATTGGGAGTTCCTTATAAACAGATTACTTCGTCATATCTTCCTCGTAATGACATCAACATTAATTGGTAAAGAAATCGAAAATGTTACTCAATGCGCTCGTTTTAGCCTTATAAAACTCTGTGTAACTACATCTTTGACAGGTTACACTCGTAAACTTTTTGTTTTGAACATCAAAAATTTTAGATAATGTACCTCCTGTAGCTCTCATTTCTGCTACTTCATACGTTTTATTGTTACATTTAGGACAGGTATAATTCAATGGTGTACTCATAATTTATTTGTTTTATACCTATTAGTCCCTAAAAACCAACAAATGTTACAGTTACTTAATTTCAAACGTTTTGCTCAAATCACCCATTAAAACCTTATACTTCCCTTTTGGTAAATAGTACTTATCATTTTTAGCTTTTTTTACTACTGCATCTTTATACTCCTTAAGATATTCTTTTCTTCCTTTTTCTGAAAAAGTAACATCATACACTACTTCATTAAATCCTTTAAATGCTTTTGTCTTTATTGTATTAACCAAAATGTTATCTGAATAAATTTTTATCATAATTTCTTTATCAGTAGCTGTATAAAAAGGAATCACGACTTTGGGTGTATTCGGTTGCAACCACTTACTCCACGAGCTTCCCCAAGAATTATTCTTTCTAATATTTTTAATAGTAAACAATGCTTCTTTATTGTTAAACTCTTGTAGTGATGCAATATTTGCTTTGTACAAACTACGCCCATGCGTACCAATTACCAGATGCCTTGCTTTTGGTTGAATTACCAAATCGTGTACTGCAACATTCGGCAACCCGTTACTAAAAGCTTCCCATGTTGAACCCTTATCAAAAGACACATACAAACCATTATCGGTTCCTACATATAGGATATTTTCTTTTTCTGGGTCTTCCTTTATTACATTCACTGGTGATAGTGGTATATTACCACTGATGTTTTTCCAAGTTTTTCCGTAATCATCAGACATGTATACATAAGGCGTAAAATCATCAAAACGATATCCATTCAACGTAACATATACACGTTCTTTTTTATGTTTAGAAGCAATCACGCGACTTACCCATAAGTTTTGAGGCAATGTGTTTGAAATTTTATCCCAACTTCCTCCTCCATTTTTAGTTACATGTACCAATCCGTCATCAGAACCTACATAAATTACCCCGAACTGAAACGGACTTTCTGAGATCGTAGTTAAGGTTCCATAAGCAACATTTCCTTTTTTACCTCCTTGAGTTAAATCATCAGAAATGGTTTCCCAATCATCTCCCTGATTTAAAGAACGGTGTAATTTATTTCCTCCTAAATACAGTATGTCTTGATTGTGTTTTGATAGGTGAATAGGGGTTTGCCAATTAAATCGAAACGGACTCTCTCCTAACTCATGCTTTGGTTGGATATACTTGTTTTCTCCTATTTTTCTATCAATTCGGTAATAGTTTCCAAACTGATATCCTGTATATACTATATCTGGATTTCTATCGTCAACTGCTACTTGCATACCATCGCCTCCCATCAAACTTTCGTATGGATTTTTACCCGTTTGCTGCCAACTTTTATCAATTTTCGCATTGTGATTAGCTACCCACACTCCATTGTCTTGCAAACCACCATACACCTTATAGTTTTCTTGATTATCAGCATACACCGTATAAAACTGCCCTACTGCTGGTTGATTTAATTTCGTCCAACTTTCACCATCGTCATAAGATATATTAAGTCCTCCATCATTTCCATCAATTAAGTGCCCTTGCTTCTTAGGGTTTACCCATAACGCTTGATGATCAGCATGCACATTTTCTTTACTAATGGATGTAAATGTTTTTCCACCATCTTTTGATTTTAAAATAGGAACTCCCATCACATAAATTCCATTTTCATCTTGTGGGTCTACACGTATTTCTCCAAAATAATATCCGTATGAATAATACAAATCATCCAAGTAACCTTCGTGTGTCTTTTTCCAGGTTTTTCCTCCATTGGTAGTTTTAAAAACTTCTGCACCCACTACAGGAGTATCAAATAACAATGCATTTGCATCTTCTAAATACTTTGCCAAATCAATTGGTTTTACTGAACCTGATCGCACCATTTGTTTTACATTTTCAGCACGATATTTTTCCTGAAAACCATTCATTTTTAAGTACGTATTCAGTTTTTTATCTTTTAAATCCAAAAACTCAGTAACCGACATGGTTTTGAAATCTTCTTTCGTTAAAGCATTAGAATCATCCTCTTTTTTGGGGTCTTTTTTTCTTCGGAATTGACTATCGTGAAAAGCATATACTGTGTTTTCATTATACACCGCTAACCCTATTCTACCGACTCCATCTCCGTTAGGAAAACCATTATTCTCTGAAACTTTTTTCCAGGTATCCCCTCCATCAGTAGACTTGTATATTGCTGAGTTTTTTCCGTCTCCGTCAAAATTCCACGCTTTACGTTCTCGTTCCCAAGTTGCTGCATACAATACGTTAAAATTGTTTGGAGCTTGTTGTACATCTATAACTCCAGTATTTTCATCAATAAACAAAGATTTCTTCCAAGTCTTTCCTCCATCCGTGGTTTTAAAAATCCCTCTTTCGTTGTTTGAAGAGTATAAATGGCCTATTGCCCCAACAACAATCTCATCTGAATTCTTCGGGTTGATTAAAATTCTACCTATATGATGCGAATCAGTTAATCCTACATTTATCCATGTTTTTCCTTTATCAGTAGATTTTAAAATACCAATACCTGCATACGAAGAACGAGAAGAATTATTTTCTCCTGTTCCTACCCAAAGTGTTCCACTTTTCCAATCTACAGCAATATCACCTACATTTTGTGTTGGAGAGCTATCTAACACTGGTGTAAATGTAGTTCCATTGTTATTGGTGTACCACATGCCTCCTGAAGCATACCCTACATAAAACTCTGTTGGATTTTCAGGATTTACATCAATATCTACAACACGTCCGCTCATCACCGTAGGCCCCATACTTTCAAACGATATATTTTTTACTATTGAGCTTTGAGTTAACGCTTCCTTTTGTTGTAAGGCTTGTTGAATTTTTTCAGAAGAAGTAGACTGTTGTGCAACTACTGCAAGTGGAAATAAAACTGCACAAACTCTAACTAAGATTTTCATATAATTTGGTTTAGAAGGGATGAAAATACTGCAAGGAAATTCTAATTCAAAAAAATTAACAGAATATCAATGCACATCTTTTTAATTAGTAGATTTGTTTTTATCTCAATTTTTAGGCTATGACTATTTTTATTCTTTCTGTTAGCGAGCATATACATTCAACGCAAAGAATTTACAAAGAAGCTCGTCGTCGTGGACATACTGTTGAGATTATAAATCATCTAAAATGTTCCATTAAACTAGGAGGTGACAAACCTGCTATTATGTATCAAAGTGAGAATATTATTGACATTCCCGATGTTATTATTCCTCGAATAGGTGTTTCTGCCATGAAACATGGAGCTGCTGTTGTAAAAGAATTTGAAATGAATGGAGTGTATAGTACTGCTAGTTCTGCAGGTATTATAAATGCTCAAAACAAAGTTCGTACCCTGCAAATAATAAGTCGAAATAAGCTTCCAATTCCACAAACTGTTTTTTCTGTTGACCCTGAAAATGTTAGCGAGCAAATAGATTTATTAGAAAGTGTACCAATAATTATCAAACTACAAGAAGGCACACATGGTTCAGGCGTTATTTTAGCAGAAAGTAAAAAATCTGCTATGTCTATTATCGATACTATGTATAGCACTAACACAAGTATTTTATTACAAGAGTTTATTAAAGAAAGTAACAGCGAAGATATTCGCGCTTTTGTGGTAGGCGACAAAGTTATTTCATCAATGAAACGTAAAGGTTTAGAAGATGATTTTCGTTCTAATATTCATAAAGGAGGCAACGGATGTAAAGAAGCTTTAACTTCTGAAGAAAAAGAAATTGCTATTAAAGCAGCTCAGTACTTGAAACTTCCTATAGCTGGAGTTGATTTGATACGTTCAAAACGGGGTCCTTTACTAATTGAAGTAAATTCGACACCAGGTTTACAAGGAATTGAAACCTATACTAAAGATAATATTGCCAAAGCCATTGTTAAATTTTTAGAAGAACATGTTCGAACAAAACTTTAAAAACAACGTTGTAGAAATTCGTGGGCAAAAAATAGGGTTAGGAGAATCTAAACTAATCAAAATTCCAATTGATAGGTTACCTACAGGTACTCTGATAGAAATTCCTGTATATGTTTTTAATGGTGAAGCTTTAGGCCCTACAATTTTATTGCAAGGAGGATTACATGGGGATGAAGTGAATAGTATTGAATTAGTACGAAGAATGTTAATTGACAAATCCTATAAGATTCATCGTGGGTGTGTTATTGTGGTTCCTTTGTTGAATATTTTTGGATTTTTAAACATGTCGAGAGATATGCATGGAAAAGATGTAAATCGTAGTTTTCCTGGATCAAAAACCGGATCTTTAGCAAGTAGAATGGCGTATTACTTAATGAAAGAAATTACAAATAATGTAGATTTTGCTATTGATTTTCATACTGGTGGAGAACAACGCAATAACTTCCCTCAGATTCGATATACTCCTGAAGACGAAAAAGGATTTCAGCTGGCAAAAATTTTCAATGCTCCTTTTATGTTTAGTTCAAAACTTATTCCGAAGTCATTTAGAAGTCAGTGTCATAAAAATAATATTTCTGTTATTGTGTATGAAGGAGGAGAGTCTTTACGTTTAGAAGAAAATGCCATTCAACATGGTATTTATGGAACGCTTCGTGTTTTAAAGCACTTTAACATGATTCATCATAATGTTGAAGTTCCTAAAAACCCCACCTCAATTCATATTAACAAACGAAACTGGATTCGTGCTAAAGTTGCCGGATTATTTACCTCAACAATCAAAAATGGAGAGAAGGTAGAAAAAGGACAAATTTTAGGACACATTATGGACACGTACGGTGAAACAAACTTCACTATAAAATCTCCTACAAGCGGTTATATCATTGCTAAAAACAACTTTCCAATCATCAATATGGGTGATGCCTTATTTCACCTAGGAAAAACCTAATATTCTGGTTTTATTTGTTTTATAAATTATTTTTCACTTATTTTAATTCCAATTAACTAATCAAAAATTATAAATTATGGAATTATTAATTAGCTTATTAAGTGGTGCCGTTGGTGGTAACATAGCTGGTGCTTTGTTAAAAAAGTTTTCTTTAGGTACTCTTTGGAATTCTGTTGTAGGAATTTTAGGTGGTGGTTTAGGAGCTCAATTATTAGGAATGTTGAATATAGACATTTCTGGTATGATTGGTAACATTGCAGCAAGTGGTGTTGGAGGTGCCGTTTTACTAGTCATTGTTGGTATTATTAAAAGTGCAATGGCCAAAAGTTAAGCAGATATCAATAACATAAAAAACGTCCTTTTTAGGGCGTTTTTTTATTTATGAAAGTAGCCTAATAAAATAGCTGTACCTTTGTTGGCTCATAGTGGTGTTGTTTTTTCAATACTACTGAAGAAATATATATGACATTTACATCGTTAGGTTTATCAAACGCTTTAGTAAAAGCGGTAACCGAAAAAGGGTACGAAACCCCCTCTCCTATTCAAGAAAAAGCAATTCCAGTTATTTTAGAAGGCAAAGACGTATTAGCTTCTGCACAAACCGGAACAGGTAAAACTGCTGGATTTACATTACCTATTTTACAACTTATATCAGAAAAAAAGAATCCGAAATACCGACCAATTAAAGCATTGGTACTAACTCCAACAAGAGAATTAGCTGCTCAGGTATATGATAATGTACGCGAATACAGTAAACATTTAAACATCAAGTCTACCGCTATTTTTGGTGGAATAAAACCTAGCTCTCAAATAGCAACCCTTAAAAACGGAATTGATATTTTAGTTGCTACTCCTGGTAGATTAATCGATTTACACGAACAAAATGAACTTTCATTAAAACGAGTAGATATTTTAGTTTTAGATGAAGCTGATAGAATGCTTGATATGGGGTTTTTAAGAGATATTCAAAAAATTATCTCTTTATTACCTGAAAAACGCCAGAACTTATTATTCTCTGCAACTTTTTCAAAAGAAATTAAAAAATTAGCACACGGTATTTTACACCATCCTGTGATGGTTGAAGCCGCTCCTGAAAATACAACTGCCGAAAAGGTAAATCAAAAGTTATACAAAGTACCTAAGGGCAAAAAAACTGAGTTAGTCGGACAATTGATTTCGAAAGGAAACTGGAGTCAGGTGTTAATCTTTACTCGAACCAAGCACGGAGCCAATAGGTTGACAGAAAAGCTAGTTAAAAGAGGTATTTCTTCCGCGGCTATACATGGTAACAAAAGTCAAGGAGCAAGAACCAAAGCTTTAAAAGGGTTTAAAGACAACTCTATTCGAGTACTAGTGGCTACTGATATTGCTGCTCGTGGATTAGACATTCCACTACTACCGCACGTGATTAATTTTGAACTTCCAAACGTTCCAGAAGATTATGTTCACCGAATTGGTAGAACAGGAAGAGCTGGTGCTAGTGGAGAAGCCATTTCATTAGTTTCGCAAGAAGAAGAAGCTTATTTAAAAAGTATCGAAAAATTATTGGATCAAAAAATAATCGCTTCCGAATTGGAAGGATTTGATTTATCTACCATAAAAGAGGAAGTAAAAACTGAACAATCGAGACCAAAGCGTTCAGAAAAAAAGCCCGAGAAGAAACCTTTTAAAACTTCTTTCAATCCAAAAAAGAAGAAGAACCCAAAAAGTTCTTCTGAAGAAACACAAAAAAATGCGCCTAAAAAGCGAAATAATCGGAACAAGAGAAACAACAATAAAACAGCACATTAAGTAATAATTTAATTCGAATAAGCTTTTTTCTGGTATTGAAATACTCAGCTTCACTAAACAAGTAAAACAATATTTCGGTATAATTCTTGTTATTATTACTGTGTATTACAAAAACCAATAATTATGAAAAAACATGTTTTATTACTAGTTGCATTAGCAACTTTTTTTACCGCTTTTATCAGCTGTTCTAGTGACGACCCCCAAACCTCAGAAGTCGCTGTTCGTTTAGTAGACGCCCCAGGTGACTACGACGCAGTAAACATCGATGTTCAAGATGTAATGATTAACAAAAATGACGGAGACGGTGGTTGGCAAAGCCTTGGAAACGTTACTCCTCAAGTGTATAACTTATTAGAGTTAACAGGTGGAATTGACGCTTTATTAGTAGATACTGAAATTCCATCAGGAAAAATTAGCCAAATTCGTTTAGTTTTAGGCGAAAACAATTCAATTGTTGTAGACGGACAAACATATCCGTTAGCTACCCCAAGCGCTCAACAATCGGGATTAAAATTAAATGTACACCAAGACTTAGTAGGTGGAGTTAAGTATACTTTTATCTTAGACTTTATGGTTGATAAGTCTATCGTAGTAGAAGGTAACGGAGCTTACAGTTTAAAACCAACCATTAGAGTGAGTACTGAAGCAACTTCGGGTGCTATTTCAGGAATGGTAAATCCTTTTGAATATCAAGTAGCAGTTGAAGCTGCTTCAGCTACTGATACAATTACAACAGTAACAAACGAAGAAGGTAAATTTATGTTACACGGTGTGCCTGCAGGTACTTACAATGTAACTTTTACTCCTGATGAAGCTTCTGGATTAGCTCCAAAAACAGTTGAAGGAGTTACTGCTGTATTAGGTGAAAACACCGATATGGGAACTGTTGAGTTACAATAAACTCTCTTTTTATAAATTATTAGAAAGGATGCTTTTTACAGCATCCTTTTTTTATACTTTTAAGCTAAAATTTACTCCGTAAAATGGAAGCTTCAAAAAAAGCTATTACACAACGCATACAGAACATCGTAAATGATGAAAATTTAAACACGTTAATTCCTGAAATTATTAACTGCTTTAACGAATTTTCCTTATCTAGAAATGAATTTTTAGTAAAAAAAGGAGAAGCTTGTCGTTATTTCTGTTTTGTAGAAAGCGGCATTTTACAATATGCTGTTACCGTTTCCGGACAAGAAAAAACCACCTATTTAGCCTTAAGAAATGGTTTTGCTTCTTCTTTAAAAAGTTTTTTACAACAAACTCCTTCCCCAAAAAACATAAAAGCATTAAGTGCCTGTAAACTTTGGGTACTAAAAATTGATGACTTTAAACACCTAATGAAAAACAACAAAGCTTTTCATCAATTTTATTATAACTTTATAGAAAATCAAATTTTTTTAATTGATGATTATCGCATTGATTTACTTACTCTAACTCCTGAAGAACGCTATAAAAAACTACTCGTAAACGAACCAAAATTATTACAAGAAGTTCCACTACATTATCTAGCTTCCTTTTTAGGAATTTCAACTCGACATATGAGCAGAATTCGAAAAAACATAAAATAGCGCCAAATGGCTAATATTTGCAAAGTTTCTTTCCGTATTTTTGAGGGACTTTATCAAAATTTTATTTAAAATATGATGAAACATTCATAATTAACTTTTAATTATACCTAGAAGTGATAATTTAGATGTTGCATCTGACCTTTAAAAAACAATAAATTATTAACAGATGAAATACCATGCAATAAATAGCCAGTTATTTATAAAAAATCGCAAAAACTTCATGGCGCAAATGAAGCCGAAGAGTTTAGCTATTTTTAATTCTAACGATATATACCCGGTAAGTGCTGATAGTACGTTACCTTTTGAACAACACCGTGATATTTTCTTTTTAAGTGGTGTAGATCAAGAAGAAAGTGTATTGGTTTTATTCCCAGATTGTCCGAAAGAAAACTTACGTGAAGTATTGTTTTTACGCGAGACCAATGAGCATATTGCTGTTTGGGAAGGTGAAAAGCTAACCAAAGAAAAAGCTTTAGAAACTAGCGGAATTAAAAACGTACACTGGTTACAAGACCTAGAAAAAGTATTGGCTGAAATGATGGCTTTAGCAGATACAGTATATATTAACACTAACGAGCACTATCGTGCTAGTGTTGAAACTGAAACTCGTGAAGCGCGTTTTACCAAATGGTTATTTAACAAATATCCAGCTCATTCGGTAGCTAAAAGCAATCCTATTTTACAACGTTTACGTTCGGTAAAAGATCAAATCGAAATTGATTTAATTCAAACTGCCTGTGACATTACTGAAAAAGGATTCAGACGTGTGTTAGACTTTGTAAAACCTGGGGTTTGGGAATATGAAATTGAAGCAGAATTTATTCATGAATTCATCAGAAACCGCTCAAAGAAATTCGCTTACACGCCAATTATTGCCTCTGGTAACAATGCCAATGTATTGCACTATATTGAAAACAACCAACAATGTAAAGCAGGTGATTTATTATTGTTAGATGTAGGAGCTGAATACGCTAACTATTCTTCGGATATGACACGTACCATTCCTGTTTCTGGTCGTTATACAGACAGACAAAAAGCAGTATACAATGCTGTAAACCGTGTAAAGAACGACGCTACAAAAATGTTAGTACCAGGGACTCTTTGGGCTGACTATCACGTAGAAGTTGGAAAATTAATGACTTCGGAATTGTTAGATTTAGGTTTATTAGACAAAGCCGATGTACAAAACGAAGATCCTAATTGGCCAGCATATAAAAAATACTTTATGCACGGTACTTCTCATCACATGGGCTTAGATACACATGATTACGGATTGTTACACGAGCCAATGCAAGCTAACATGGTATTTACCGTAGAACCTGGTATTTATATTCCTGATGAAGGTTTTGGTATTCGTTTAGAAGACGATGTGGTTATCCAAGAAACTGGTGAGCCTTTTAACTTAATGCGTAACATACCTATTGAAGCAGACGAAATAGAAGATATTATGAATAAATAGTATCACTTTATATACATTTAAAAACGTCATTAGTGCATTTCTTATAAAAACTCTAATGACGTTTTTCTTTTGCTTATTAAACAAGCTTTTTACTGTCATTCCGAACGACAAAGGAGGAGGAATCTTTTCCTTTACATTAGTATTTTTATTACTTTTAGGTTTGAAAAAATATGTTGCTCCTCCACTTTCATATCTACTAATATATTAATTTTAATAAAAAGTGGTATTGAGATTCTTTCTAGCATAATCTCTACTATTCAAGTTCCTATTTACTCTTTAATTCTCATAAAAAACCAACGTGGAAGTTTTTACTAATTGGATTTCATATTGTTTTAGTAATTATATGTTTAATTTTACCTACAGAATCTTATAACTAAAAAACATCGCTAACTTTTAAAAAACCCTCACCATGAAAAACCTACTTTATATATTTCTTTTTACATTAGTTTCATGTGCTTCTAGCCAGATAAACAAAATAGATAATTCCGATTTAACAGGTACGTGGCATTGGACCAATACCGATGGTGGTTTTGGAAATCACATTCATAAAACCCCTGAAAAACTAGGTAAAAGCATACAGCTTACTTTATTAAAAAACTATCAATTTTCAATATCAGAAAATGGAGTTGTAGTTTCAAAAGGCACCTATAGCTTAGCAATGAAAAAATCAATTTATACCCATCAACAAGAGCGTTTTATACAGCTTTCTAATGATCAACAATATCCAGGCATAGTACTCTCTGGTATTATCAGACTTCAAAAACCCGATGTTTTAGAAATTTCTGATAATAATTATGATGGCCTAGGAAGTACTTTCGCACGCGCAAAATAAACGAAGGTTCTTTAAAAAAACAGTAAAAAGCCCTGCTAATTAGCAGGGTTTTCCTTTGTTATTTTGTTTTTTTTGTACTTAATTCGTTCCGCTCCCTCACGTCACTAATGGGTTTCTTTATTTTCTGTTTTCAAATACATAATTAACGAATTAGTACTCATTGGTTTTTTCACAAACAACTAAACGATTAATTATGGAACTAAACGAAACGAAACTACACGATTTACTAGGCAAAGTAGTTACTGAAATGGGGGCTGCAGCTAATGGCCCTCTTGTTATTCTTGGTGACAAACTAGGATTGTATAAATCTCTTTCTGAATCAGACTCTTTAACATCACATGAACTAGCCCAAAAAACAAACACTTCAGAAAGATATGTAAGAGAATGGTTAGCTGCTCAAGCAGCTTCAGGATATATAGAATACGATAACAGCGACAATACTTTTTACATGACGCCAGAACAAACAGCTGTTTTTGGCAACGCTAAAAGTCCTGTTTTTTTAACGGGAGGATTCTACGCTCTTTCTTCTATATATCACGATGAACCAAAAGTTGAGGAGGCCTTTAAAACAGGAGAAGGAATCTCTTGGGGAGATCATAACAGTTGTTTATTCTGTGGTACAGAAAAATTCTTTAGTCCATCTTATGAAGGAAACTTAATTAATAATTGGCTTCCTGAATTAGACGGCGTGGTAGAAAAATTAGAAGAAGGCGCTAAGGTGGCCGATATTGGCTGTGGGCATGCTGCATCGACAATTATCATGGCAAAAGCATTTCCTAATTCTACTTTTGTTGGATATGATTTTCATGAAGAATCTATAAAACAAGCCAAAAAGAGAGCAAAAGAAGCAAATGTTGATAATGTCTCTTTTAAAGTTGCCACAGCTAAAGATTTTCCTGGAAAGGATTATGACCTTATCTGCTTTTTTGATTGCTTACACGATATGGGTGATCCTGTTGGAGCTTGTAAACATGTAAAAAGTGCCTTAAACCCTGATGGAACCTGTATGATTGTTGAACCTTTTGCTAATGATTCGTTAGAAGACAACCTCAACCCTATTGGAAGAGCTTTCTATGCTTTTTCTACGACTATCTGTACACCTTGTTCTTTAAACCAAGAAGTAGGACTCGCATTAGGTGCTCAAGCAGGACAAAAAAGATTAGAAGATGTTGCTACTAAAGGTGGATTTACACGATTTAGATTAGCCACACAAACCCCATTTAACCTTATTTTAGAAGCAAGACCTTAAAATATATTTTTAGTCTCCAACAACCCCTCTCTTTATCTTTCTACACCTACTTTTTACCACCTATTTTAAAACAGTTTTACGCTTTTAGACAACATTAAAAGCATAAAAAACACAGTAACTTGATTATTTGTTAAAACTTAATTAATACAATTACAAATTGTTAACCGTAGTTTTATCTTGTCAAGAAAGGTTGTTTGTATTAGTGTAACAAACACATTAGTTGTGTCGTTGACCACGCTTTGCGTGGTTTTTTTATTTCCTTACTTTTTTTCCTTAGAAAGTAAGACCATATATTTTTAAATATCACCCCAAAACAAAATTCGTTTTAAAACCCGAATTATTAATTGTTCGGGTTTTAAAACGAATTTTAACAATGTAATTTATAGTGAAATTTAAAACCCTCTATATACTTTCCATTTATCAGGATTTAAATCTACTCTTAATGAACTAGAAGAAACAGTTATTTTTAAAATGGCACTATCTTTAGGCTCTATAATTACATCTGAACTTTCTTGTCTTTGCGAATAAGTAACGTTTTGGAGTCCTTTTTTTATTGACTCAACTAAACTATATATATTCTGCTGATTCGTGAATTCAAAATACATCCACTCAGTATAATAACAGTTCTTTTCTATGTCATCATATTTTTTAAAAACAACTTTTGTAATACCTTCTTTACTAATTTCCTTTTCTTCTAGATAAAAATCAATATCTTCATTTAGCTCTTCTGGATATGAGATATTATTATCTAAATCTCCTATAAACCTCGTCGACCAGTAAATATCATTTGCATATCTTTTAGCATAACTTAATATAAGTAACTCTACTAGATTTTCAATGCTTGTTTCTTTTACATATTTTTTAAATTTAATCGAGTCCGGTCTAAGCTCTTCTTTTTTTTCATCTCTACCATCTAAAATTAACTCTCCTTGGTAGTATAAAAAATCTAGGTTAAAATCTAATTTCATAATCTATTTATTTACGTAGTGAATATATATTATTTTGTCTTCTAAAGCTTTAAATATAGCTTCAAACTCTCTTTTTATTGAAACAGCTTCATCTCCTACCGAAATTAAACGAAGTAAAGAAAAATCATCTTGTATTTCTTCTATTTTAGAAGTTATTGCTTGAATCTCTTTAATTTTAACATTTTTATTCCATCGAAGACTAAATACTTCTCCTTCTGGTGTAACCGCCCTAATTTCTTTCAATTTAGTTTTAACAAAAAAATCAATATCGGCAATACTTAAACCTGTTCCTCCTGGGTGGTTATGCGTTAAAATATATCCTCTTAAATTATTAGTAATACGATTAGGCCATATAATTCTATCTGGTAAGTTTGAAGTATGTACTTCAGCTTTTTTAGTTATAGGATTGTATACCTTTCCAAATTCCTCTTTACTTGTTATATGCAACCCCTCAAATTGTGTAATTTGATTAGGAGCTTCATCCAGATGTTTACTTACTTTTTTTGCAAATTTAGAACTATATCCTTTTATTCTCTTTGTTAAATCATCTTCTCTTATTAGTTTTTCAAAAATTTTCTTGCGTGCATCTGGTTTTAATTTTTTAAGTTTATTAATCCCTTTTTTACCATATTTTTTTAAATAAAGTAATCCTTTTTTAGTAAAGCTTACCAAATTGCCTACTGTCTTAGCAAATTGAACCGCGCCAATAAAAAATGATACAATTTTAATAGTATCATATCCTAGCTGATAAACTACTTTTTCAGTATTCTTGGTATAAACACCTTCTTTATAGCCTTCTATAGCTTTATTTGCTATTGCTTTAATTACCTCTACATCTGTAAATAGCTTTTTTACACCTTCAACAAATTGCTTTGACTCAGTTTCACTATTAAACATTTTAATTATAAAAGTAGCCATCTCTGGTAACTCCTTAAATGCCTGTACAGCACCATTAAAGAGTCCGCAAAAAAATGCATTTTCTAATTTGCCTGGAAAAATAGGGGTATACGGTTGTAGCTGAGGGTTCCATACATTATCTGCTACTTTAAATTTTTCAATTCCTTGAGTTATATAATCAATTCCTTCAACTGCTAAAAAAGCTACTGGGTTTGTTTCTAGTATTTCTTTAGCTATTGGATTATTTTTAGTTTTTTCTTGAGTATGTAACTTAAAAATAGGGATAAACAATCCTTTTTCAACAGCTTTTTTTATTTTCGAATTGCTAAACGTTTGACTTTCTACTTCTTCTTTTATCAGATTAGACAAATAACCTACAAATTCTTTTATTGTGGTTTGTTTTTCTTTTAAATCATTTGCTATTCCTGTTCCTATCTTTATCTTAATAAATGAGGTGTCAAAATTGATATTGTCTTCACTTACCAGCCAAATAAACACTTCGTTAGGTAGTGGCTCAAAAACTTTTACTTTTTTAAAATCTAGATCTCCAGATTCCAAACCTGCTTCTTTTTGTGTTTTTTTTATAAAGATTTGCACTTTATACTTTCCATTAATCTCGGCTTCTTCCAGGTAATTCAGTACTTTCTTACTAAAAGATTGATTGTAGTTGGCTTTTGTAATCGCTTCTTTTTCTACCCCTAAGCTTTTTAATACAAATTCTGTCGTGTTTTCATGTGTAATTGTATTGTTAAAATGCGTTCTAATTTCTTGAACTGTTGTGTTTATACTCTCTTTTTTTGGAGACAGTTCTTTTAAAAATTCTTTAAAATTTTCTCCATAGGTAAATGTTAGATTTACCGTATCTTTTTGTGTTACCTCAGCAAAAAAGCATACTTCGTGTGCAGCTGGTTTTACTAAGTTCTTTTTCTCTGAAGCTAACACTCCTTCTGGAAATGTGTAACCAATTATAGAAATCAACTTATCGTCATTGGTTAAAGGTTGTAATTTCCTTTCCGTTTTACGAATTTTTCCAAATAGATTAGCACCATCATAAATTTGCATTCCTTTTCCTTGATAACCGCCAACTTGTGGCAAAAAGGTATCTGCAAACTGTAATGAATAGTATTTATTCCATTCTGTATTAAATACTTTATGTGGTTGCGATTGTTCAACCAGTTTATCAAATTCTTCTTGTGTCATTTTTCATATTTCTTTTTAATTCAACAATCGGTAGCCTACACCTATATTGTGGGTAGGTTGATTGAGTTGGTTGATATTTAATCGGTAACTAGCAAACCATTTTCCTTTTCGGTTGTATTGCAATCCGAAACTGAGGTTGTTAAAGGTTTGTGGGTTTCCTCCTATTTCGGTAAAGAGATACAAGCCACTTCTGTAGGTTTTTGGATGCTCAATCGTTTTGGTAATCGTAATTTCTCGTGGCACTTTGAGTTTGTACGACAACTGACTATCTAACAATTTTCCTTTTACCAAATCGTAGTTGTAAATCTCTATATCGGTATTTTTTAACGTATCTCGATATATTTTTGCCGCTATAAAATTGGTCGTGTCTTTTATAAAAATGGTGTCTTTTACAATATTGGTTACATCATTTTTATGTACATACACTTTTTTGTATCGGATGGTTTGTACTTTAAACGTGTCTACTTTGGTTTGCCAAACCGTGTCTTTTACTACGGTTATTTTTGGGGTTTGTGGGTTTGTTTTTTGATATCTTTTATTAAAAAGATTGACAAATAACAGCACTATAATGACCCCCAATAGCAACCTATCGGTTTTGTTATTAAAAAAATTCATGCTATTTTGTTTTAGGGTTTTGAAAAATGTTTGTCAGTTCAAAGAGCGAAGAATGAGTGGCAAGAAATCTCATCTTTAAGAGATTTCTCCTCGTACCTCGTCGAAATGACATAAAACACTAAAAATTACTAGAAAAAGAACCACTAAAAACGAATGTTAGCGGCTAGACTTTGGTTTTTTGGTTATGATGTATATAAGTTTGTTGCGTATGTTCCTGTTAATGCAAAAACACCTGTTGTAAAAGTTGGTGCTATATACCCTGAATCTAAAGTAGCTCCTGTTGGTTGATCTCTTAGATACAGAGTTGTGTTCCCTACATATCCCGAATTAGGTATTTGTGACGAATCAGAACCTAACATTCTATTAAAACTAATTGTAGTTCCCATAGGGGCTGTTTCTGCTGAAAAAGGCATTCCTGTTATTTTTAAAGAACCTGAAGGAGTTATATTTGTAGTTATTCCATTAAAAAATATACTGAACTGAACAATATTCCCAACCCTTTTAAACCTCGCATCAATAGAAGAATTATATGTAGACGCTCCATTAGCGTCTTCCAAAGCAGGTGTAAAAGTACCTTCTTCATAAAAATTCGCTTTTTGTAATCCAGCATTAGTAGCATCTGCTAGAGGTAAAACTGCACCTGTTCCTGAACTAGACGCTACCGTTCTCGTTGCTACATCGTATGATAAATCTGTAGTTCCTCCACTACCTGCTGTCGCATTAATTATGGGTTGTAGTGGATCCGTGGTATCAATTGTAATGTTTGAACCTGCTTGATATTGTGGAACAGTATCTTTCAAGTTACTTAAATCTACCATAAAAGTAGAATTATCATCACGTGTAAACGTAGCTAACCCATTGGCATCAACAGTTCCCGAAACCAATCGTGCTAGGTTAGTATTATCTAAGTACGGTGTTAAATCAATTTGTGATACACTTACCCCATCTTTTAATAAATCAACAGTATTGGTTCCAGAAATAGGTGATAGGGTATATTCTGGTACTTGCAGCTCTGAGGCTACACTTACCTCTCCTGTTTCGTCAATTACAAACCTTCGGTTTGCTTCTCCTTCAGGTTGTTTTGCATCGATATAACTATCAATTAAATCGGCATATTGTTGTTGTGTAGGCTTGTCACCTGTTTCAAAAAATTGTTTTAAAGTTTCTTTGTTTTGTTTCATTTTTGTTCTTTTTTATCGTTTTTAAATTTGTTTTTGATAAAAAAGAGGCGCTAAAAACGAATGCTAGCGACTAAACTTTTTGTGTTTTTTATTCTTTTTCTTCAAGCAAGGGTTCTAATGTATTTATTAACCTGCCACTGCTCTAATCTTTTTTTACAAAGTAGCTTATATGGTATAATTTTAATGATATACCCAATTTGTTCCGTCGTACATTACTAAAGCAATGTTACTTCCTCCTTCAGATGCAACTCCTCTATACGCTACTGAACCTGCATCTGTTATCGTTGCTATATCTCCTGCAGATGGTGAAGAAGGTAAATTAGCGAAAGTTACTGGTGTTGTGTTTATTGATGTAGAAGTTAATTTACTTGTACTTATACTTCCTGCAAATTCAGAAGGTAATGTACTTTCTGATTTGATGAAATAAGAATTTCCATTTACAGTAGGTAAAGCATCGTTTCCTGCTCTTATATAAGCTAAATCACCTGTTACTGTAGCTGAACCTCCATCTATATCTAGATACATTACGCTTGCTTCCCCTACTGAACCATTTGTGAAGACTAATGAATTATGCTCTCCTTGCATATAATTAGCAGTAGCACCAGTGTTATCTATAATTGTTGATGAGCTAATACCTCTTAGATAATCAATAGTTGCAGCACCTGTAATTTTACTATCATTAGTTGTACCAACAACAAAATTTCCGTCACCATTACCTGAAGCTTCTCCTGTATTTTTAGTTCCATAAGCAAAATTAAAGTTGCTAGAGCTAGAATTTCTCCCCACTAAGTTACTTCCAGTAACCCCTGCATCTTCAACTGTAGAATTATTTACAACTCTGGCTACCAAGCCAAAAGTGTTGGTATTTGTATTAGAAGGCGTTGAAGAGGCTTGTCTATCTACATCAATAAATTGAGAAGCGTTGGTACTAGTAGAGGTTGATTTCTTTTTAACGGTAAAGTTTGAGCCTGCTATTCCTGAAGTGGTACCTAATGGATCAACTACTATTCCTTTACTATAAACTTCTCCTTCTGTATCTATATTACCTAATTTATCTACAGTAAAGGTGTTTGTTCCTTGGCTTTGTCCTACATAATTATATCCATTTGATGTAGTTTTTCCATTAGCAACTATGTTGTGACCGCTTGATTGGTTTTCAGCTAATACTCCAATACCGTCAAGAGCATTATAAGAATATATACCTGCGTTAGTATTACTTTGATTATTAGACTTTATCCCTATTCCATCACCATGGTTGTCGGATTCTATTCCTATTCCTGTTCCTCCTGAAACATTATTAGTATAAATTCCACTACCATTATCTGTATTCTCTAAATATATTCCATATCCAGAGAGTGAATTGTTTAAAAATATAGCTTCACCTGTGTTTGTGTTGTCTAAATAAATAGCATTTCCAGTCCCTATATTTTGTGCATATATTCCTGCTGAGAAGGCAGAATTAATAATATGCAATCCTACTTGACCATCAATTGAAACATTAGAAACTATATTATAATCTGTAGTTCCTGTATCAAACCTTTTAGTTCCTGTTATTGTTTCATTAGATGTTTTGTCAACAAAACCTGCTGCATCTTTACCTCCTATAGTCATTGCATCAACGTTTGTTAATTGACTTCCATTACCGTTAACATCTAATTTATTAGTTAACGTAGTTTCAATGTTTTGAACCTGATTAACAAATGCATCTGAGGTCTTTATAATTGGGTTATCTGGATCGGCATTATCAATCATAATATTTGTTCCTGCTTGATATTGAGGAACACTATCTTTTAAATTACTCAAATCTACTGTAAAAGTAGAGTTATCATCTCGTGTAAAGGTTGCTAATCCATTAGCATCAACAGTACCTGAAACCAAACGTGCTAAGTTGGTATTGTCTAAATACGGTGCTAAATCAATTTGTGATACACTTACCCCATCTTTTAATAAATCAACGGTGTTGGTTCCAGAAATAGGTGATAGGGTATATTCTGGTACTTGCAGCTCTGAGGCTACACTTACCTCTCCTGTTTCATCAATAACAAACCTACGGTTGGCTTCTCCTGCTTCTTGTTTACTATCTACATAGCTATCAATTAAATCGGCATACTGCTGTTGTGTTGGCTTATCGCCTGTTTCAAAAAATTTCTTTAAGGTTTCTTTGTTTTGTTTCATTTTTGTTCTTTTTTATCTGTTTTTAATTATTATTTTTTTGATAAAAAAGAGGCGCTAAAAACGAATGCTAGCGACTAAACTTTTTGTTTTTTTATTCTTTTTCTTCAAGCAAAGGCACTAATGTGTTTATAGAGTCATATACTCTATGTGCCTCCATCAAAGTAAAAACACCTTTACTTTGTGCATACTCTGTACATTTAATTAAAAATGTTAATGCTTCTTTTTGTTCTTTATCCATTATATATCTAAATTAAGGTGGTTACAATGTTTCCTGAGTTATCAATACTAATGCGGTATTGTTTTGTACCATCAGGAGTTGTTAATACCATCCCTTTACCAATACCCGTACTTATATAATCTCCTACTGTTGTTACTTCTTCTATGTTAGCATCTCCTAAAACAACTTGATTGGATTTTGTAGGTTGAGAATTTGCTCCAATAGTTGTTGTGTTTGTGATAATTAATTGTGGTGTAAATCCATAAGTTGTTCCACCATCAACACTAGTAATATCTTTTAGTGATTTTATAGTATTCGCATCAATTATTTCAAATTGATTTGACATACCTGCGACATTCGTTAAACCACCGAGTATATTTGAGTCTGAATGCATCAAGTTTATTTTATCACCAGTTGACCCAAATCCATGTGCTGTTATTGTTATGGTGTCATTTGCTAAATCTACAGCAGAACCTTGGAATGTCTTTGTTCTAGTTGCATCAGGTATGTAATCTCTGAAACTATCATAACCAAGTGCAGTATTAAAATCAAAATCATTATATCTTAATGCGCTTCCACCAATACCTACAGACTTATCACCAGTATTCCATTGACCAGAAAATCCACCCATAGTGTTAAAGTATGCACCTAAATTATATTCACCAGTCGAATATCCAAATCCATTTACATGAACTCCGATATTATTATAAAGTGCTTTACCTCCGATTGCACTTGAATATGCACCAGTGTTATTTTTCATTACTTGATAACCAAATCCATTTACATATTCACCAGTGTTATCATATAGAGCCTGGTATCCTACACCATTTGAATTTCTACCACTGTTATTATACAATGCACTACCTCCAATTGCTACACTATTGTTACCAGTATTATTTTTTCCAGCATAATTACCTAATCCATTAGAATTAGAACCAGCATTATCTTGCAAAGATCCATATCCAAAACCATTCGAACTAGTACCAATATTATTGTACAATGCATAACTGCCAAAACCATTCGAACTACTACCTGTATTTTGTCCTAATGTATATGTTCCAAACCCATTAGAATTAGAACCAGTGTTATTTTGTAATGCACTGTTACCAAACCCTGATGAATTTCCACCACTATTATCCAACAATGCATTATGTCCAAAACCACTACTTGCTGTTCCAGTATTATTCTGTAAAACACTATTTCCAAAACCAGTTGAATTGGAACCCGTATTATTCTGTAAAGCTCCATAACCAAATCCATTCGAATAGTCACCAGTGTTATTATAAAGTGCTTGATAACCAAATCCATTTACACTTTTACCCGTATTTTGGAACACCGCAAACTCACCTATACCATAAGAATTTCCACCAGAAATATATGATGAACCATCCCAATATGATTTTTGTTTAACAAATACTTGATTTGTAGTTTCTCTATCATCTAAAAATCTTATAGATATATTTTTATCTGTTACAGTAACTTCCTTACCAAGGATAATTCTATTATCACCTAAATCAACATCTTGTGTAGCACCAGTATAAGGCACTAAATTACTTACATCAGTAGCTCCTCCACCTGAAGCATTAATTATTGGTTGTAAAGGATCTGTATTATCAATTGTAATATTTGTTCCCGCTTGGTATTGAGGAACACTATCTTTCAAATTACTTAAATCTACCTTAAAAGTTGAGTTATCGTCACGTGTAAAAGTTGCTTGTCCATTGACATCCACAGTTCCCGAAACCAATCGTGCTAAATTTGTATTATCCAAATAAGGCGTTAAATCAATTTGTGAGATACTTACTCCGTCTTTTAATAAGTCAACGGTATTGGTTCCTGAAATGGGTGATAAAGTATATTCTGGTACTTGCTGTTCAGAAGCAATACTTACCTCTCCTAATTCGTCAATAACAAACCTACGATTAGCTTCTCCAGTGGGTTGTTTAGCATCAACGTAACTATCAATTAAATCGTAATATTGTTGTTGTGTTGGCTTATCACCAGTTTCAAAAAACTGTTTTAACGTTTCTTTGTTTTGTTTCATTTTTGTTCTTTTTTATCATTTCTAAATTGTTTTTGATAAAAAAGAGGCGCTAAAAACGAATGCTAGCGACTAAACTTTTTCTTTGTCATTGTTTTTATTTTTAGTACAACTAGCTTAATATCTCCTTTGATGTATATGAGAAGTTTATGTATAAAGTTTCATTATCCCAAACCCTATCTTTAATATTTATTCTTCCAAAATCATGTCTTACATAACAACCATAACTCTCATGAGCATGCATATTATAAACGGTTCCTGAGACAGAGACTCCAATAGGGAAACCGACAATATTAGGTGCTATATATACTTCACCATAAGTAGCTTGACCATCAGACGTTACGCCTGATAATATTATATCTACAAAAACACGATCTCCAATAGTATAATACTCACCTTTTACTTGTTGTACTGAAAATGAAGACCCTGTAGCAAAAAAACTAGGTGTAAATACACCTTCTGTAATATTAACTCTAGGAGCTGCATTAATCACTGGTTGCAAAGGGTTTGTTTCATCAATCATAATATTAGTTCCTGCTTGATAAGTTGGAACTTGCTGCTCTGAAGCAACACTTACCTCTCCTGTTTCGTCAATTACAAACCTACGATTAGCTTCTCCTGCTGGTTGTTGAGCATCAACATAGCTATCAATTAAATCGTAATATTGTTGTTGTGTTGGCTTATCGCCTGTCTCAAAAAATTGTTTTAAAGTTTCTTTGTTTTGTTTCATTTTTGTTCTTTTTTATCGTTTCTAAATTGTTTTTGATAAAAAAGAGACGCTAAAAACTGTATTTGTTAGCGGCTAAACTTTTTCTTTGTCGTTGTTTTTTTCTTTTTCAATTGTTTGTTCCAAAGTACTTTGCATACCTGCTTGTTTTAACAAAGTATGCAATGCTTTAAAAGGATTTACTCCATAAATTTTATTGTAATTTTCTAAAATTGACTTTATTTCTGTAATTGCTATAAAACCTGCTATTATTTTTAAAAAAGGAACTTCATTTACAATATGTTTTTCTAAAAAATAGGCTGATATAATTACCAAATTATAAATGAAAAACTTAGAAATGGTATGTCCTATTCGTTCACTTTTTATAGGAATTTGCAATTTTAATGAAGCATAAGCTCCTGTAATAAAATCAACAACTATTAATAGCATCATGGTAGTTAACACTCCATTTAAAGGCGACAATAAAGCAAGCAACCAAAAAATGAAATGCGAATATTTATCCATCTTTTCTCAGTTTTCTATAGTCTAATACCCTCTTTTTAGGATATGCTTTAATGCTTACACTATTACCTTGGTTACCTCCTAAAAGGTATACATAACGTTTCGTTTCTTTTATTAAGAATCCTACATGTCCTTTCCAACTAGTAGGATCTTCTCTCCATAAAACAACTACATCTCCTAACTGCGGATTACTAGTAGAAGTACCTACTGTTAACCAACTACGAGCTGTAAGTTTGTTTGAGTGTTCATAACCTGCTTTTTTAGCTACCCAATTAACAAAGGCACTACACCAAGCGGTTTCATCTTTAAATTTTGCGACATCGAATCCTAACGAGGTAAAGTAGTTTAAAATTTGTGGATGATCTTTTGTTCCTATAACTTCTTTTACTCCATACTGCGATAACGCTACTGATATTAAATTATTCATACAAATGTTTGATTTTTTAAAAGCGTTAGCAGACAAAACTTGTAAGTTGTTGATTCTTTTTCTTTTTTCTATACCTGAAAGGGGTTTAATCATAACTTTTTTGGGTTTCTGCATAACATTAACGGTTAATAATACATTGAACTGTTAGAAAAGCAAAGCAAAAATACAACATATTACAACAACAAACAAAACAAATTACAAATAATTATGTATTATGTTTTAATTTAGAGTTGTTCTAAACTACTTTTTTGAAAAAAAAGATCTTTCCGTTTTGAACTGAATCTGTATCAACAAATACACTGTGAACAGTATCAAACTGAATTGAAAAATTAGTTTCATAAGAAAGTATTTCAAAATACATTCCACTACCATTAATAACCACTCCTAGTTGGTTTTGTAAATTTTCTTTTTCTTCTTCACAAATGCATTCATTGGCAGTAACCAATAGGTTGCATTCTTTTTTCTTTCCTTTTACAATAGCACAAAAGGTCATTTGATAAACTTCCTTTTCAAAATTTTCTTTTGATGCTTTTCCATTGATAACCGACATGGATTCTGACAGGTTTACAGCATTTTTGTTACGTGTTATTTTAAATAACCGTTCATAATTAATTGTGGGGTTTTTCATAGCTTGAAGATTTTTACAATAATAAACATATTAACATATGTTTAAAAATCTTGTTAAAACACTGGTATTATTTTGTTAAAACAAGAATTCGTTACTTTTTCATTAGAATTTGTAACTCACTTTATAGCTTTGGCGAGTTACTCTTTTTCTTTTTCAAAAAAAAACCGCCTAAGATTTTAGGCGGTTTTTAACATTTTAATCTTTAATTTACATTATTTAATTTCCTTAGTCTTCTTCATATTTTTCTATATCTTCCAATCCGTTTATAAACTCTTCAAACGAATCACAAATAAATATTGGTTCTTCTGAAGTCCCATCCATATAAAAAGCATAAATAGCCCCAAAATCTTCTTCTCGCATCGAAATACAAAAATCATTTCCTCCAGCATCGAGTCCAAATGAAAACAGATATTTAGGTATATTATTTTCTAATACTTGATGAGTATCTATAGTATCATTCACACTTGGTAAAATAACATCTCCAGAAATATTAGTCCTATTATATGTCATATCAATACATAAAAACACATCTACCTCAAAACCATCTTCATAAGGGTTCCCATAAGCCGAAAGCTTTGGATAACCTCCATTATGTTTTAAAATAAAATCCTTGTAAGTATCAGGTAACTTAAGATTAAATTCATTAAGAAAACTATTAAATTCTTTTAAACTAATTGATTTTTCACTTTCCGTTATTTTAATATCTTTCATCTTATTTTTTCTTATTTTTTCTATTCTTATATATTAAATCAAAAAAATCTTCCCAAATACCAGCACCTCCTTTGTGAGGGCATGACCATCGGTGAACTTTAGTTTCAACAAGCTGCATTGTGCATTCTCCTGTAACTGGGTCATAATCATCCATATGATGCCATGTATAACCAGATGGTTTTTTACCTAATCCAACTTTTTTATTTGCAATCTTAAAATCCTGAGCATCAACACCTGTTAGTTTAATTTTTACTTTTCCATATTTTTCATCTCCTTTATACAAATATTTAGGAACACTTGAATAATCAGGCACTAATCCTCTTTTACTCCTGCGAATAAAAATCCCTCTACTTTTTAAAGCATCTTTATATTCATTAAATTTATTCGATTTTTTAATTATTTCTTCAATTAACTTAGCTAATTCATCATTACTTTTAGACAATACTTTTAAGTATTGTTCAATCTCTTTTTCATCTCCTCTAAAAACCAAAACACCTTCATTATCTACTACGTCAACATATTTATTTGCACTCCCTTTGGTTATTTTTAACTTTCTATTATTAAGTATTTTATCATACTTTATACTTAAGTCCTCTGCTAGCTCATTCAAGTAATTCTGAACTTTATTTTTACTACTACCTCCACTAACACGAATTTCATCAATTTTTTGAGCAAATTTTCGAATAGCATCTTCTGTTCCCTCGAGAATGGTTTTATCACCTTGTTTAATTGTATAAATGATTCCATCAGGACTTACTAAAACTTTACCTGTCTTTGGGTCTAGTTTCTCAAAAATAACAACTCCTAAATCATACAACAACTCTAAAACAGCTTCAAAACCTTTGAATAATTGATTAGCCACGTTTACCAACTTAACAACCAACTCATCAATCCATTTTTTAAGCTCACTTAAATGTTTAGGAAGGTTTTTTACAAACTCTTTGAGTTTTCTAATAACCGCAAAAAAAGCTTCTAAAGTTACTGTAACTGCTTTTGCTGTTTTTTTAGCAACTATTTTTCCTAATTCTTTGTATGATTGCAATACAGCTTTGATAGCTTTGGCTATATTGGTAGTTCCTCCTGTAGCTATAAACTCTATAACTTCAGAAGCTATAAAACCAACCAAAAATCCTATATAATAGCCTAGAGCACCTGGATCTATAGTAATTTTGGCGTTCGATGTCTTTGTAAATAACCCTACTATTAGTTTGGCAGTTGCCATAGGCATTTCTACTAAAAACTGCACCCACGCTTTTAGATTTTCTAATGTAAAAGCATTAAGTACTAAATCGATGAGGTTTTCAAAACCTTCAGCTAATAGTCGTAAGTAATGCCCTGGTTTTTCAAAGAACTTTCCTGCTTGGATTACAGCGTTTACAACGTCTACTAAAATAGCTAAAATATCAAAGATCGATTTAAAAAAATCAATGATACTATTGATAAGTCCTACAAGCAACCCATTAATAAAATCGTAAGTGTTTTGTATATTTCCTTTTAGTGCATCTAAAAACTCTTTGAGTATTTCAGGAATAAGTTTAAACAGTTTTGTTATGCGTTCACTTTTAAAGGGCATCAATTCTTTAAACAACCAATGCTTATTAAAGCGTTCGGTAAATTTTACTACAGGTATTTCTATAGGTGTTACAAAGGTTTTGTATATTGAGTTTGCTACTTCTTCAGAAGAAAAACTTTCATTAAACTTAATTTTAGGCAAAAGCGGATCGTACTTCGAATTCTTTTCTCCCTCTATTTCCGTTTTCCAATAGTTTTCTCCCAGTTTTAACTCGTCAATTTCTTCGCCTATATTTCTTAGAAATTTCGACAAATTGCTCAAAGTTACATCTGCACCCCAACGTACTACCTTCCCTCCTTTAGCCAGCACCAAGAAAAATTCACTTTCTCCAGTTTTATTAAGCTCTTGCTCCAACATTTTACTCAGCTCATTGGTAAACACATCCACCCCATAAGCTCTAGCAATTTCTGCAATTCGAGTTCTATTAGTTTCTATAAGAGAACCTACATTTTTTCCTTTTCTGATTCTAAACACTGTACCAAATAGGTTACTTCCCGAGCTACGCTCCATGAAAATAACCACCTCATGTGCACTAACCTCTCGTATAGTATCATAGGCTTGTAATAGTTGCGCACCATCTTCAGAAATAAACAAGGTAACAAAAGCATCATACTCGAAACTTTTTATATCTCTACGTGTTGGTGATGGGTTCGCATTTACAATTACTTCCTCTAAATCGATACTATTATCAAGCTGTATATAAAACTTTTCGTTAATTTTGTAATATGATAATGTTCCGTTATCAAAATCAAAGATTGTATTCTGAATAAATACAAAGTTTTCATCATTTTCTTCGTATTCTAGTTTACTAATTTGTCCATAAGGCGGGTTATTCTCTAGAAAAAAATCACCATATTCACCAGACAATCGGCTATTAAAATGAATTAACCATTTATCTGGAGTTTTTACTCCTTTTTCAATTTCTACATATATATTGGGGCTAGGCGTTTCTGTTTCTTTTATTTTGTTTTGTTGGATATCTGAAAACACCACCAAATCTTTAAAATTGGTTTTGTGTTTAAACTGTTTGAGTCCATATTCATGAGCATGCATATTTTTTTGTTTTTTAAGGTTATTAAAAAACAAACCTTACCCAACCCTCCTCTTTAAAAAGAGGAAGGAACTAAAAACTATCCTAAAGTTTTAATGATTTTTTACAGGTAAGGTTTGCAACTGTGTGTATAGAAGAGGTTTTCTAAAAAATCATCATTTCGTATGAAATGAAGAAATCTTTAACAATTAAGTTACTTTTTGTAAGATTCCTTTTTAGATTACCTCTTACTGCACTTATGCTACATTGTTGGTTTCTCCCACAATATCATAATCTACACCGTCTAATGCATCTCCAATTTTATCAGTACTCGATTCAAATAAAGTATGGTCTCCACAATCTGTATTACATGGCAAACCTCCTTCTTTTAACACTACAGAATCTGCTTGTAACACAGTTAAAGTTGTTGGTACACGCGTTTCCCAAGTACCTTCCACTTCACCTTCAATAGTTTGCATTTCTTCAGCAACAGATACATACAAGTCATCATCCATATCAGTAACCATACCTTGACCTAACCAAGTCTCTCCTGTTTTCATATACCAGTTTACAGCCTCTTCAAAACCTGGACGCACAGGTACTACAGCCCTTGCCATACCACTTTGTAAAAAGGCTTGGAAAATAGGATCACTACCTTCGTTATACTCAAAATTGGCATCCCAATTATCTTCAGCTCCATAAAAATAAGGATAGAATGTATATGCCATAATTTCCCAGTCAAACGCTTGCTCGAAAAATTTTACCGTTTTTGCATGTTCTTGAAACTTTTCTGTCCTTACTACATGTTTTGAATTTACATCTCCATTATCATCTTTGTAGTTATCACGAGCAGTAATCACTTCTTTATGCTTTATTAAATCTAATGCAATACGTTTTAATTCACGTTTTTCAATACTACGGTTAATTTGAGAACTTAATTCTTTTTTCTTTTCATTAGATTTGTCTTCTGTAGTTTGAGATTGCATAAATTCATTATACTCTAATAACCGTTCATTGTATGCATCCATAATGGCTTTATAAGCCTCATTTTGCCATTGCTCAATACCTTGCTTAGCTAATTCACACTTTATAACTACATTTAAACTACCTGTGAAAAAATCAACTTGTGTTGCTGAGACCGCAACACTTCCAGAATGCCCTAACATATCCTTAGTAGCATCATTATGTAATTTCGGTTGATTTTCTCTATTTGATATTTTTACATTTCCTACATTGATAAAGAAGCCTTTAGCATTTGCTGCCTTATCATCTTCTACCCCTGAATAACTTACACTAACCTCTAACGACTCATAGCCTTCAGGAATTTCTATTTTTCCCGTAATTGAAGACGACTCATAAGCATTTACTGTTTTGGTTGAATCTAACTTAAAAGATTCACTAACATAAATTTCTTTTGTTGGTTTTACTTTTATTTCTGCATTATATTCAGAAGCTAAAAGCTGATAATTATTTTCATCTAGTTCTTTTGAGCTACTAATTGCATAGGTACTATGTAGTTTACTTGGATGTATTGGTTCCTTAAGAACCCTTAACCCTTCAAATGTTGTTTCTTTTCCTTCTCCATTTTTTAAATACGATTCAATATAAAACTTCGCTGGCTCTGGTAACGCAAATTCATACATTAAACGTTTTCCGTAATTAATTAATTTATTTTTGTAAATCTTATCTACCCAACGATATACTCCTGTAACATGCTTATCTCCTTTACGGTTGTCAAATCCATGCGTATTATTCTCTTCATACTCACGTAACATACGAGACGTACGTTTTGTACTAATTTTTTGCACTACACGTTCCAAAGCTCTTTCTGTAACCTCTTGCGCATAGGTTTGTGCTTGTAAATTAGAGTCAGAAGCAGAAGTTGATGAAGAGTTATTATAATTAACTCCTGCAGAAAATCTAGTTTTAGCAAACTCTGTAGATACACTGGCATTAGCTCCAAAGCTTGTAGCATTGTCACTATTTACAATAGAAGAAGCTTCATTTTGTAACTCATTACGCTCAGTAGAAGTTGTATCGGTTAGGTTTTCTACTTCTTTTTCTGTTGTTTTCTCTGTAATCTGCTCAGATACTGTCAGATTTCTTGTAGAACGCTCTTTATATTCGCGTGCCATGATATTTTCTATATGCGACACTTCTCCAGGCACATAACAACAAACTTCTTGTTCTACACGTCTAAAATCGGCAATCCCTAGTTGAGAAACACCATATAACACAGTCTTTTCTGCCCCCCCTTCAGCTGTATCCTCTGTCGTTCCAGTATCTTCTATAACTTCTACTGCAACTCCCGAATAAGTTCCTCTATAAATAGAAGGACCAAAAATCCTATCATATTCTGTAATGAAAAAACTAGTACTAAAGCTTAATTTTACACCATTACTAAGAGTTAATTCTCCTGAGAATGTACAATTTTTTGTTGGCATCGGATATAAACTTCTCCACTCCGAAAAGAATTCTAAATTTAACAAACCATTCACCTCAGATATCTTTCTTACTAAATTCTTTGAATATATAGTCCCTACACTATCCGTAAGTTGGTACGACGCTTCAACTACATCAACATCAGGTCTACCAACATTTAAACTCATTAAAATTGTATTAGCACTATATGATGAGGTTGAATTTACACTACCTGTGTAAGAATACAAGTGAGCACTCCTCATAGGATCAATAGTTAATGTAGTGCCTCCTAAACTAACTTTTTGAACGTCTTGTGGCGTTTTACTGTATACTAATTCATTTTCTTTTTTAATTTTATCTCTTAAAATAGGTTTTATTTCATTAAAAGTATCATATGTACTTAGTTCATTGGAATTTAATAGCTCTAATGTTTTAACAGAAAATGTACTAGTGGATTCATCCCTATCGATTTCAGGAGCACTTTCAAACTCAAATTTTGGTAATTCTAAATCAGGATAAATTTTGTGCTTTTTTAATAACCCTGTTTTTTCTTCAAATACCGTTTGAATATCTGGTATAGCTTCTTGTCGTATTTGCTCAATAGTCGCGTCATACGCTTTTAACTCAGTACTATACCTTACATTTTCCGCTTTTTTATATACAATTTCTGCTTGCTCTAACTCTTTTAAAGAAGATTCATATTGTTGAATTTTATCATTTGCAGACGCAACTTCTAAGTGAGCTTGCATATACTCTTGAGACATCTTTGATACAGCTGGTTCAGTATACGAAAACTTGTTTTGTTTAGCAAGTACTACTTCTTTTGGAATAATAACACTTGCATTAGCTAAACGTACAAACTCTTTTTCATTTTCTTCGGTAAAAACAATTTCTCCCTCTGTACCTTCCGTAAAACTATTAGCAAAGGCATTAAATGCTTTTAAAAACTTATTGGCAACCAATACCTGAATTACCCCTTCTCTAACTGCTACAGACTCTTTACTAATGGTTTGGTGAAACAAGTTTTCCCACAACACAAACTCTTCACTAGTGGTAAGTTCTTGTGCTGCATTCAAGTTAGCTTCAACTCCTGCGTATGATAATACTGCCTTATTACGCATTAACCATCCTGAAAACTGATACAATGCTTCATGCATGTTTTTAATTTCAAGTCTGCTAGCTATAGGTGTAAAACCAGTACTGTAAGCTCCTTTTAGGGCTGTTTTTCTTTCTTCATCTGTAGTAGCTCCTTGTACTGCTTGAAAAGCTAAACTTTCTGCTTTTTTTTCTTCTGGAAATGAAACAAATCCGGTTTCTTTGTCTTCAATTAATTGTGGACTACGTAATGTTACAAACCTAAATAGGTTTGATTTGATTGGTTCTTTACTCATTTTAATAAATTTTAATTAATTTTTAATCAAGCTCAAAAAGAGCCCTGTTTAGTTGCTTTTCTAACAGTTCTTTTTTCTTGATCTTGGTTTTTATTCAAAAAATTGTTTGAATAAACGAGTATAGATTTCAAAAAAATGAAGAAAATCAAGTTGAAATCTTAAAAAGACAATCGCTAAAACTACACAAATGTTTGATTATTAAAGTTTTTTCGTATATTAGCAATTCATTAACGAGGCAAATATACAACATTTTACAAAAACAAACAAACAAAAGTTTTATTTTTGTGTAATATGTAAAAAATATATTATGGAAATTTCAGAAAAGATAGCTGCTATTAGGGATCATTTTAATTTAAATAATTTTTCCTTCTCTAAAAAAATAGGTGTTACCGGAACTACTGTAGACAGTATAATAAATGGGCGCCCACAACCTGATGGCAGTAGAAAAAAAACCAAACCAGGGTACGATGTCCTTTCTTCAATTATTGATGTCTTTGACATTAACCCAGAATATTTGTTTGGGAAAAGTGATAAAATGCTACAATCAGAAAGTGCACAAAATCAAACATATTCTGGAATCCCACAAGTAGTTTCTGTAAACCCCTCAGGAAATGAGAATGTTATTTATGTTCCTATACAAGCACGTGCAGGGTATTTAAATGGCTACGGAGACTCTAATTATATAGAACAACTTCCTTCTTTTAATATGCCTCACCTTAATAATGGAACCTTTAGATGTTTTGAAGTCCAAGGAAATTCTATGGTACGCACTTTTTTTGATGGTGACTTGGTTTTTGGTAAGTATGTTGAAAATCTCTACGATATTAAAGATGGTCGTATATATGTAATTGTTAGTAAAAATGATGGTATTGTTTTAAAACGTGTTATCAATAGAATAAAAGAAAGAGGAAAACTTATTTTAAAAAGTGATAATAAAGATGGAAACTACCCTACCTACACTATAAATGTAGATGAAATAATGGAAGTATGGTATGTAACTATGTTTGCTTCTAAACAAATGCCAGAACCTATAGATGTTTATGATAGACTGCATGATTTAGAAAGTAAAGTTGTTGAACTAGAAGAACAAATTGGTCGTAAAAACTAGCTAATTGACACCTAAACCTCTATTTTTTTGTTTACTTTTTTTTACATTATCTTTAAAAGCGCAATCAAATTGGCAAGAGTTCAAAAAATTATCTTCACCAAAAAAAACATGGGTACTACTCCACCCTTTTAAAGCCAAAAAAGCCTTAATTGTTTCACGTGAAGCGTCTAGAATAAGTGACTCTATAAGAGCTTCTTCCTTGTTAGACGGTGATTTTTATGGTGGAAAAGTAGATGCTTTTCGTCATGCCTTTTGGATGACTTTATTGCAACAAGAAATTGGTAAAAATGCCGCTCATTCTCTTGGAAAAGCACACGAAAAAGAAAACTACCAAACCTATAAAAAGCGAAAATTAGAAGATGGAGTTGTTCCTGATCAAATTTCTTCGGAAATGGATTTGTTTAATAACGAAATTGGGTTGTCTCTTTCAGAAAAAGGCGGGAAACTTCCTAAAAATGGATTAGTTTATAGAGTAATCAATACCATTCATCAAGGAAAACTAAAAATTATCAAAAAAGACAAAAAGGATAATTTTTTAACATGTGCTGGTAAAGTAATTCCTGAAAAATCACTTCTAGGAAAATGGAAAAACAATAAATGTTTAGTCAATTCTAATTACCAACAATAAATGCAAAAAGTATACTTTATTTCGGGCACCATGTGTACGGTAGATTTATGGCAATTCGTGTTTCCTAAATTAGAAAACATACAACCTATTCATATCGATATTACTCTGGCAAACTCTTTTGATGAAATCAATGATATTATTTTAAATCATATTGAAGAACCTGCTACCATTGTCGGTTTTTCCTTAGGTGGATTTTCTGCTATGAACTTTGCAATTCATCATCCTGAAAAAGTAAAAAGATTAATTATTGTTGCTGCTAATACCAACGGATTAAGTGATTCAGAAATTCAGCTACGAAAAAGTACCATTGATTTTTTAGAAAAACACAGCTATAAAGGTATTTCACATGCTAGAGTTCAACAATTTTTACATCTTGATAATCATAACAACACAACAATTGTTTCTATCATCAAAAAAATGGATGTTGATTTGGGTAAAAAAGTACTAATACGTCAGTTAAAAGCAACTTCTACAAGAATAAATATTTCAGAAGAAGTTTTGAAATTAAACATTCCTATTCTTTTTATTGTTGCAGAAAATGACGCACTCGTCAAAGCAACGGAAGTTAAAGAATTTGCTAATCAAACTTTAAAAGGAAGACAGATTACCATTAAAAACTGCGGACATATGATTCCGTTAGAAAAACATAAAGAGTTATCTTCTATACTAAACTTAACCATCAACTAACAAGATAATACAAATGTTTACTAAACTTAACAACGTTATTAGTTACAGCCCTAATTTTTTAACCAAAGAAAATGCTACAAATCTATTTCAACAATTGATAAGGTACTCAGAACTTACCGATATGATGGAAATAGAAAACCCTATGGGTGGTGGTAAAATCAAATATAATTTTGGAAAAATGATGTTTATCGATTCTGATTTGATACATAAAGATGCTTTTTCAAAAGCTATTTGGGGAAATACCATAGAATGGCCAGAGTTTATGTTACCACTAAAAAAACAAGTTGAAGAGTACACTAATCAAGAGTTCAAAACTTGTGTATGTATTTATTACCCAGACGGAAGTTCTGGCATAGACTATCATTCAGATAAAATCGCTTTTGGAGACACAGACATCATTCCATCAATTAGTTTAGGGGAAGAGCGTTTGTTTTATCTTCGAGAAAACAAAACGATGATTGAAAACAAAGTACTTCTAGAGCACGGAAGTTTGTTAGTTATGAAAGACGGTTGCCAAGAACACTATGAACATAGCTTACCCGTAAACCCTGAATATCAAAAACCTAGAATCAATTTAACGTTTAGAAAATATGGTTTTTAAACAACTTTCTTTTATTACTTCTTTGAAAAAGATAATATTATTTATTGCATTCTTAATTACTCCTTTGATGAGTATCTCTCAAAATACAGACGACCTAATTCTAAAAATCAGAACTGAATTCCAGCGTATCAACTCAAACAATCAATTAGAAAAAATTGAATTATTTAATGAAGAATTTATGGGATATAGGGCTGATGGCGGTGGCCAACTTACTGGTTATTTTGAAAATAATAAACTAGTAAAAATAACTGAATGGATCGGTCCTTCCTATGGATCATTAATAACAGAATCCTATTTTAAGGACAATCAGTTATTTTTTGTTTATCAAAAAGAAAATAAATTCAAGGATATTCTTGATAATTCTGGAGAATGGATAGGTTTGGATGCATCTAAAGAAGAAACAAAATTTGAAGGAAGGTATTATTTCGATAAAAACATACTTATTAAACAACTTCTTAAAGGAAAAAGAGTGTTTAATCAAATTTTTAAGCCAGCTAGGTTTATAGAACACACAAATTCTACCGCTGAATTATTAAGAAAAAGAAAAACAACACAAAATAAACAGCAATAAGACAGCTTCTTATTCAAGAATAGCAACGAAGCTTTTATAAAAACACTTAACTATTTAAACCCATTCTAAATATTTAAGAAAACAATTCGCAAAGTTTGTTCAAGTAGTGTGTTCCGCTTAAATTTGTGCTATTATTTAATCAACAAACAAAATAATGAGCGGATTACTAAAATCTTCTATCGGAAGAAAGTTTGCCATGGCACTTTCGGCATTCTTCCTGATGTTATTCTTATTACAACATTTTGCAATTAACATTACTTCAATTTTTCCAGATAATGGAGCTACATTCAATAAAATGTCGCACTTTATGGGAACAAATCCGTTAATTCAATATGTAATGCAACCTGTCCTAATTTTTGGGGTAGTTTTTCACTTTGTAATGGGATTCATCTTAGAAATGAAAAACAACAGTGCACGTAAAGTAAGTTATGCTAAAAATAACGGAGCTGCGAACTCTACTTGGATGAGTAGAAACATGATTTACAGTGGTGGTTTTATTTTAGTATTCATCATCATTCACTTTATCGATTTTTGGTTCCCAGAAATCAACACCAAGTTTATTCAAGGTGATTGGAGTGGATTACACGATGGTGAGTTTAGATACTTCCATGAGTTACAACACAAATTCTTAGCTCCTTGGCGTGTTGGATTGTATGTATTAGGTTTTGTTTTCTTAGCATTACACTTATTACATGGATTTAGTTCTGCTTTCCAATCAGTTGGAGCAAATAATAAATATACCAGAGGATTGAAAGGATTTGGTAAAGTATATGCTATCGGAATTCCTGTAGGATTCATCATCATTGCATTATTCCACCATTTCAATCACTAATAAAACCACTTAAATATGGCAATTTTAGATTCAAAAATACCAAAAGGTCCATTAAAAGATAAGTGGACAACTTATAAAGATAAAATCGACTTGGTAAACCCTGCCAACAAACGTTTAATTGACGTAATTGTAGTAGGTACGGGTTTAGCAGGTGGTTCTGCTTCTGCAACTTTAGCAGAATTAGGGTACAACGTGAAAGCGTTTGCTTACCAAGATTCTCCTCGTCGTGCACACTCTATTGCTGCACAAGGAGGTATTAACGCAGCAAAAAACTATCAAGGAGACGGTGATTCTTTTTACCGTTTATTTTACGATACTGTAAAAGGAGGAGATTACCGTTCTCGTGAAGCGAACGTTTATCGTTTAGCTGAGGTTTCTGCAAACATCATTGATCAATGTGTGGCACAAGGAGTTCCTTTTGCTCGTGATTATGGTGGACAATTAGATAACCGTTCGTTTGGTGGGGTACTAGTATCTCGTACATTCTACGCGAAAGGACAAACTGGTCAGCAGTTATTATTAGGAGCTTATTCAGCAATGAACCGTCAAATTGCTCGTGGTAAGATTGAAATGTTCAATCGTCATGAAATGTTAGATCTGGTAATTGTTGATGGAAAAGCTCGCGGTATTATTGCTCGTAACTTGGTTACTGGTGAAATTGAGCGTCACTCTGCACACGCTGTAGTAATTGCTTCTGGTGGATACGGAAATGTGTATTTCTTATCAACTAACGCAATGGGGTCTAACGCAACAGCAGCTTGGAAAGTTCACAAAAAAGGAGCGTTCTTTGCAAATCCTTGTTACACGCAAATTCACCCAACTTGTATTCCTCGTTCAGGTGACTATCAGTCTAAATTAACCCTAATGTCAGAATCGTTACGTAACGATGGACGTATTTGGGTTCCAAAGAAAATGGAAGATGTATTAGCTATTAGAGAGGGGAAATTAAAGCCTACTCAAATCGCTGAAGAAGATAGAGATTACTACTTAGAAAGAAGATATCCTGCCTTTGGTAACTTAGTACCTCGTGATGTGGCTTCTCGTGCTGCAAAAGAGCGTTGTGATGCTGGTTACGGTGTAAATGCTACTGGTGAAGCTGTTTACTTAGATTTTAAATCAGCTATTGAGCGTTACGGTAAAGAGCAGTGTAAATTACACGGAATTAAAAACCCTACTCAAGAAAAAATTATTGAGGAAGGTGAAAAAGTAGTAGAGGCTAAATACGGAAACTTATTCCAAATGTATGAGAAGATTGTAGATGACAATCCATACAAAACACCAATGATGATTTATCCTGCAACTCACTATACAATGGGTGGAATTTGGGTAGATTATAACTTAATGACTACCATTGATGGTTGTTATGCTATTGGTGAAGCAAACTTCTCTGATCACGGTGCAAACCGTTTAGGAGCTTCTGCATTAATGCAAGGTTTAGCTGACGGATACTTCGTGTTACCTTATACAATTGGTAATTATTTATCTAACGATATCCGTACAGGAAAAATTTCAACAGATACTAAAGAGTTTGAAGAAGCTGAAAAAGCAGTTAAAGACCGTATTGATTTCTTCATTAACAATAAAGGAGAGCATTCTGTAGATTACTACCACAAGAAGTTAGGAAAAATCATGTGGGAAAAATGTGGAATGGCACGTAACGAGCAAGGTTTAAAAGAAGCGATGGCTGAAATTAAAGCCTTACGTGAAGATTTCTGGAAGAACGTAACTGTTCCAGGAGATGCGAATGAAATGAACCCAGAATTAGAAAAAGCTGGTAGAGTTGCTGATTTCTTAGAGCTAGGAGAATTATTTGCTAAAGATGCCTTAAACAGAACAGAATCTTGTGGAGGACACTTTAGAGAAGAGTCTGTTGAATTAGACGGACCTCAAAAAGGAGAAGCAAAACGTGATGATACTAACTTTGCTTACGTAGCTGCATGGGAATATAAAGGAGAGCCAGCTGATGCTGTTTTACACAAAGAAGAATTAGAGTTTAACGATATTGAATTAAAACAACGTTCATACAAATAAGAGAGAATTATGAATTTAACACTTAAAATTTGGCGTCAAAAAAACGCAAGTGATAAAGGAAAAATGGTCGAATATAAGGTGACCGATATTTCTGAGCATATGTCTTTCTTAGAAATGATGGACGTATTAAATGAACAACTAGTAAACTCTGGTGAAGAGCCAGTAGCATTTGACCACGACTGTCGTGAAGGAATTTGCGGTATGTGTTCAATGTATATTAACGGTGAAGCACACGGACCAGATCGTGGTGTAACTACTTGTCAGTTACACATGCGTATGTTTAACGATGGTGATACGATTACAATTGAACCATTTAGAGCTGCTGCCTTCCCTGTTATTAAAGATTTAGTAGTTGATAGAAGTTCTTTTGAAAGAATTCAACAAGCTGGAGGGTATATTTCAGTAAACACCTCTGGTAACACTACTGATGCGAATGCTATTTTAGTTCCTAAAGAAAATGCTGATAAAGCAATGGATGCTGCAACTTGTATTGGTTGTGGTGCTTGTGTAGCTACTTGTAAAAACTCATCTGCAATGTTATTTGTAGGAGCAAAAGTATCTCAATACGCTTTATTACCACAAGGACAAGTAGAAGCTACTGAACGTGTTAAAAACATGGTAGCACAAATGGATTTAGAAGGTTTTGGTAACTGTACCAACACTGGAGCATGTGAAATCGAGTGTCCGAAAGGAATTTCTTTAGAAAACATTGCTCGCATGAACTCTGAGTTCTTAAAAGCAAGTTTTAAAGGATAAGATTTTTATAACTTATAGATATAAAAGACCGAAGCAATGCTTCGGTCTTTTTATATAACTCATATTTATATGCTTATACCTTTTTTATTTTAGATGAATAGAAAAAATATACATTTGTCGCCGATGATTAGAGTATTATAATCTATGGGGGACTATCTATTTTGAATCAAAAAAAGCCTGAGCTTTCACTCAGGCTTTTAATATTTTAATTTTGTTTGTATTTATTTCCAAGTATTTTCTGCTTCGCTACCACTCCATATTACTGTAGCTAAATACGGATTATCAATAAATGGGTTTCTATTTCCTTGAGCATTTGCAACCACATTATTACGTTGCATTTCTAAATCGGATACTGGATCTTCTGCATTCCATTGTAACAATAAGGTAACCATATTGCTATCAGAAGTTGCTACAGACCCCACGGCTACATTTTTTGGTAAACACTGGTTACCATAACGTACATACATATACATCATCATACGGGCTACATCTCCCTTCCATTCATCACCAGGGTACCAATTTCCCGAAACATCTCCTGCTTTACCTGAACCAGTAGCAAATAACTTATTTCCCCTTTGAGAGTTAAACGTGATATCACAAGGTCTTAAATGATGTGCGTCTGCCCCAGGACCAGAAGTTCCTAAATCTGGTGTTCCTAGTGATTTAGCATATACATGTTCTCTGTTCCATTGAGTTCCTGCTGTACCACCATTAGCATTTTTATCTCTAGTTCTATCAGTTACATAATTTCCGTCATTATCATCATACCCATAGATTAAAACAACTTTACTATTGTCTGTAAGATCTAAATCAGATTGTTTTAATACATCCCAAACTCCCGGAGTGTATGATAAAGTAGTTGTATGTGTACTTATTATTGTAGTAGCTAATTCCTCTTTTAAAGAGCTTCCTGTTAGTGTAAAATCTATGTCTTTATAATACTCTGATATCTCAGAAGGTATATTGAAATTACCTGTGTTACCTGTTGCCAATGCTTTTACAGTAATAACCACAGTTGCTGTAGAACAACTACTAGGTGTAATTGTACTACAAATTGTATATTTAAAAGTATCTGTACCAACAAAACCTTGTGCTGGAGTATATGTAAACATATTATTACTCTCAACAATAGTCCCATTCCTTGCTGAAGAGGTCTCAAACGTCACTTTTACACTTCCAGATGTATAAGTGTCATTCTCTAAAAAACTTGGCAATACAGTTGCTGTATTTTCATCAGCTTGAAAAGAATCATTAACAGCTATTACTGTATCTTTTTCTTCAGGTAGTATAACTTCATTATCACTCCCTCCACAATTAATAAACAATGCTAACATTGCTATTAGTCCAATTACTTTCTTCATGATCTTCTATTAAATAATTATTCTTTTATATACTTATCATGCACCTTTGTTGGTACATTTTCATTCCATACAGTTAAAATATCTGTAGCTACACTTGCTCCACTACCTGCTGCTATAGCAAATTGACTTCTCCAACCAGCTAAGGTTCCGCAAACATATAAGCCCTCTTTAATCAAATGGTTGAAATTACGTAACTGTATTCTATCTTTCATTGCATTTGCTCGTATATGTCGCTCTACATATTGCTCTAATCCAGTAATTTCAAAAGGCTTTGAATAGTTTAATGCTATTACAACTACTTTACTGTAATATTCATTTTTGTTTGTAGTAACTTTATATCCTCTTTCATCATCTAAAACTGCTACTACCTTTTCTTTTTCTATTTGAGTTACCTCAGGATATAACTCATTTAATTGCTTTTTTCCTGCTTCTAAAACATCTTTTCCCAAGGTTCCTGAAGTTAATCCTAAGACATTATTAAATAGTGCATCTTGTAAATGAGATGCTCGTTGATGCATAATAATTCCAACTTTTTTTCCTTTTGCATATTCTTTAGCAAGTGCTGATCCTAAAATCAAAGCACATTGCATTCCTGAAACCCCTCCTCCTACAATAAGCGTGTCGTAAATCATTTTATGCTAATAACATTTTAATGTTGGTTGCAAATAGTTTAACTGCAATGGCTAATAAGATTACCCCAAATATCTTCCTAATGATTTTAATTCCATTAGGACCAATCAGTTTTTCAATTTTTGCCGAGGTTTTTAATACAATATAAATTACTATTACGTTTAATAAAACCGCAATAATTATATTTTCTAAATTAAATTCTGCTCGTAAAGAAAGGAGTGTCGTTAAACTACCTGGTCCTGCAATTAATGGAAATGCTAATGGGAAAACTGTTGCGCTTAATGCTTCTTCTTCATCTTCTTTATATAAAGTAATCCCTAAAATCATTTCCAAAGCAATAAAAAATAAGATGAAAGATCCTGCCACAGCAAATGAATGAACATCTATACCTATTAGATTTAACAAACGCTGTCCTACGAATAAAAATAAAATCATAATAAACCCTGCTATTACAGAAGCCTTTTCTGATTGAATGTGTCCTACCCTTTTACGTAAATCAATAACAATAGGAATGTTACCTACAATATCAATTACCGCAAATAATACCATAAAGGCTGTGAAAATTTCTTTAAAGTTAAAGTCCATAGTTGATGTTTTTCGTGTGCAAAATTATATAAGTAATGTTATATTCTAGTATTTTTGCATTTAAATTTACGAGAAGTTAATATAAACTTCTAATTTTAAACTTATTTTATGTTTCAATTAGGAAAAACCATAGTTTCAGAAGACCTTATAGAAAAAGAATTCGTCTGTAACTTATCTGCCTGTAAAGGTGCTTGTTGTATTGATGGTGATGCAGGTGCTCCACTAGAAAAAGAAGAAACAAAAATCTTAGAAGAAATATACCCTAAAGTAAAACCTTTTTTACGAAAAGAAGGTATTGCCGCTATTGAAAAACAAGGTACATGGATTACGAGTGATTTTGGTGAGTTAGAAACTCCGTTAATTGATGATGCAGATTGTGCTTATGTAATTTTTGATAAGAAAGGAACTGCTTTGTGTGCTATTGAAGAAGCTTACAATCAAGGAATTGTAGATTGGAAAAAGCCTGTTTCTTGTCATCTATATCCTGTTCGAGTAAAAGACTATAGTGAATTTGCAGCCGTTAACTATCATAAATGGGAAATTTGTGATGATGCTTGTTTCTTAGGTAAAGAATTACAAGTACCAGTATACAAGTTTGTAAAACAAGCACTGATAAGAAAGTTTGGGCAAAACTGGTACGACGAACTTGAAAAAGTTGCAGAAAAACATTTGAAAAAATAAATTCAACAAACAAAAACGACGCTAATTAGCGTCGTTTTTGTTTATTACATATTGCAATTTTAATTCACTTTAAAACTCCATACTTGTCCGATAGACTTTGCTCCTGCATTATCAATCGTATTTACTTTCCAATAGTATGTTTTACCAGATTCTACAGTTACTTGAATACTTGTGACACTTATACCTTCTTCTTTTATTGTTGTTGGAATGGCATCTTCACCAAAATAAACATCATAGGTTAGTGTATCTCCTGTATTAGAATCTGCTCCTTTCCACTCTAAAGTAACTGCTAATCCATCAACCGCACTCTCATCTACTGGTTTCACTAATTCTGCAGTAAAAGGAGCTATATTACTTTCTCCTTCTGCTTTTGTATAAAAAGCAAATACCGATGAAGGTTCACTTTCCTTTCCTTTGCTATCTATTGCAGTAACTCTCCAGTAATACGCAACGTCTTTCTCTAAAATTATTGTAGCTTGAGATGTGTTTGCTGTTTGTGTTTTAGCAATATTGGTTAACTCTCTGTTTTTAGCAATTTCAACCTTATAGCTAACTTTATCTTTATTTGGATCTGTGGCATCGCTCCAATCAAATGAAATACTATTATCTATGCACAATAAGTTTTGCGTAGGATATACCAAATTTACTACAGTTGGCGCTTCATTTACAGGTTCTTTACTTCCACAAGCAACAAATAAAGGAAGTGAAAATAAGGCTACTTTTTTTATTACTTTTCTCATCGTTTTAAAACTTTAAATGTGTTTGTGTTATCATTACCAATCTTGAGTATATATGTTCCAGATTTAAAACCATTGAACGGAATTGATAATTCATTACCTTGTTTCGCAAAACTTCCTTCCAGCACTCTTCTTCCTTTTGTATCATAAACTTTTACATCAAGGCTTGATGCTACATTATCAGGTAATAACAAATCAATTGCTTCTGAAACTGGATTCTCTTTTAAGAAAATATTATCTATAATTACATTGAGCTTTCCTTCACATGCTTTGGCTGTTTTAACTTCTAAAACTCCACCTTTTTTAGTATTTACATCAAAGACTGATGTATTAAAAGTTTCCAGCACATCTCCATTTAAATATAAAGTATAAGGCGCTGTCCCTGATGTTATATTTACCGTATAATTTTGAGATTCTTCATTTTTAACCAGTTTGAATGCTACTGGATTAGATGCTCCAATCTTAACTTCGTAACATTGAACATAATCATCTCTATCATTAACTTTTACACATACTTCGTATGTTCCTGGAGCTAAATCGGAAAAAGTAACCGAAGCTGTTGTTAATTGCTCTGTTAAATCTGTTGGAGTTCCCTTTACAGTTACTGTATAACTCACAAATGTTTGTTTTACACCTACTATTATTTTCCCATCATTTTGATCAACACAAGTTTCTGAAATTGTTTTTACCGAAATATTATCTGGGTTTTTATAGCTTGTGTCGCATACATCACCTATTCCGTCATTATTACCATCTTTCTGATCTGGGTTTTTAGTAGTTACACAATTATCTACATCATCCATTATACCATCTCCATCGGAGTCCTGACAAGCGTCTCCTTTTCCATTTCCATCAGTATCTTTTTGATCTGGATTTGCTACTTCAGGGCAGTTATCATTAATATCTAAAATTCCATCACCATCAGTATCTTGACACACATCTCCTACCCCATTTCCGTCAGTATCTGCTTGATCTGCATTTGCTGTATTCGGACAGTTATCAACACCATTTAGAACACCATCTCCGTCGGCATCACCATTAGGGTCAAACGTAAACTTTCCAGAGAAAATACCTCTACCATAAGTAGCAGCAAAAACAGTATTATCATCACGTAAATCTAAATCTAAGACTGGTACATTACTCATCCCATTATATGATTGAGTCCAGCTAGGTGAAGCATCATTAAAGTTTTTCGTTTTCCAAACCCCTAAATCTGTTCCAATAATCACTTCATTAGTACTTAATGGATTTTGCAAAATCGCTTTTACTGGTATATCTGGTAAATTTCCTTCTTTACTTACCCAACTAACACCTCCATTATTAGAAAACCAAATGTTTTTTACCCCATAGTTATGCATCGTAACAAAAATTTGATTTTCAGTTTCTCCAAACTCGATATCAGAAACGGATCCTACAAATTCTTCCCCTGTAATTTCTGACCAAGAGCCTGAACCCACATTAGCTTTCTCTACTTTTAGTAATTTACCGTTTTTTAAACCAATAAATAGTTTACTAGATGTTTTTGTGTGAGGAGAAACTTTCAATGTAGAAGGTTCGGCATCCATTAATGAATTTGATAAGGATTGCTTTACTACAGCTGACGATAGTATATTTGAGTATCTTTTAACAATATAATTTGTTCCTGAAGAATAATTTGAATATAAAATATTCAAATGAGAATCTAACTCTTCTTGATTAATAAAATCTCCATTCGATTCTTCTTCATCGTTGATAGTAATTACTTGATTAGTTGACATGTTTTTTAATTCGATAGCCTGATTGTAAACATAATTAGCTATATAATACTTATCTGCCCCATCTGTATCGAAAAAACTGGCTGCTCCATCTCCTCCAGAAACATCATAAGAACTATTTACACCAGTCTTAGCATTGGTAACTAAATGAGTTCCATTATCTTGAGCTCCGGCTAAAAAGTATTCTTTTCCATCAAAAGCTGTTGTTGGAGCCACTCCAACTGTATAAAACTGAACTGTATTGTAATTGTTATTTCTTTTGTTTATTGTAGCTCCTGAATTATTAGAAAAATAAACTCCCCCATCATTTCCAAAAACCATTCTACTAGAAGAGGCAAATGCTAAACCATGTTGATCTGCATGCACATTATTAGAGATACTAAAACCACCATACCAATGAGATAATTGATTCCAACTTGTTCCTCCATTAACAGATTTAAACAAATCTATTCCTCCTACATAAACCGTATTCTCATCATTTGGATCTACCTTAATTAACAAATCGTAAAAAGATTGTCCCCTTGTAAAATCATTAGCCTCAATACCGGTATCTGCATCATTTGGTAATGTTAATTCATTAACTACAGCAAAATCATCTATTGTTTTAAAGATTTTAACTGGTGTACTTTCACTATTTATTTCAGATAATACATATACCGTTTTAGGACTTGTTGGTGATAAAGCTATCTCAGTTCTTATTCCATTTGGAATAGAATGTATCAAACTAAAACTATTCCCATTCGTCGATTTAAAAATAGTTCCTCCACCATCACCATAAGTATAGCTTTGAGTCGTACTTACATAAATTGAATTATCTGAAGCTATTTCAATATTATTAGGTTCATATTCATTACCTCCTGAAGTTTTAGGAAAATTTACTTTGGTAAAATTTGTACCGTCTGTTGATTTATACACTCCAATACGGTCTCCTCCTAATGAAACTCCTCCTGTATACCCCGCTTCTCCAGCAGCAATATAAACTTCAGATACACCTGCATTATTTCTTACAACAATATCATTTATGTGTTGAATACCTGGAACAACTGTAGCATTAGTAGCATTGTTATTCGTTTTTATCAATGTTCCATTTACAGTACCAGAAGATATTGCGGTAATTATTGCATCACCATCTTCTTTTCCTATCATCACTGCTGGAATACTAACTTCTCCTGCTCCGTCTCCTGCTGCCATATTAAAAGGAGGTGTAGTTGCGTTATTAACTACAATAACTGCAATAGCTCCAGCATCTTGTGCGTTTTTTGCTTTAGCTGAAAAGTTACATGTACCTCTTCTTATAACAGCAATTTTACCATTTAATTCCGAAGTATTTGTAATCGCTTCACAACCATCTTCTGTTGTTCCCGTTCCATCATCTGCTAATATTAAATCACTTGTAATTGGAGATGTTATATCCCCTCCAAAAGCTTTAGTTAATACTGTTGTATAGTCTCCTTTTATTTCTAAAGGTAAATTGATAGTTAATTTAGAGTTTGTGTCAAAAAAAGAGGCTCCTGAAACTCCTCCAAATACTTTTGTCCATGAATTTCCACTATCAACAGATTTCCACAAACCATCACCATTTACATCACCGTTTACGTACGACTCTCCCGTACCTACATAAAAAACTTTAGAATCATTAGGATCAACAGCAATACATGACACTGCTAAATTTTCAGGAATTCCTACCCTAACCCACTTTGATGAAGAATTAGATATATTGGTGTTTTTCCACAAACCACCACTAACTCCACCTGCAAAAACGGTTTCATTTGTAGCATCATTTGGATCAAAAATTAATGCTCTTGTTCTACCTCCAACATTATTAGGACCTCTTTCTTCCCAAGCATTATCAACTTCTCCAGGCACCTTTTGTCCTGCTCTACGTTTATTTAGCTCTTCTTGAAGTTTATAAACATTTTCTTTGTGTGTTCTTCCTGTATTAGGATTAATTTCACTTAAATACTTTTGTTCAAAATAGGCATTTGGTGGCAATCCTTGTGCTTTTCTTTTCTTTTTAGGGAGTTCTCCTGTTTTTTGAAAAGGATGGTTTTTTAAAAATTCTGCATGCTGCTTTCTTAACTTACTAATTTCAGTTTCGTTATTGACTGAAATTTTAAAAGTAACACCACAAATAGCTATTGTTAAAAAGCTAAATAAGAGTAGTTTTTTTCTCATAATAATATTGTTCTCGACAAGTAAAACAAATAGTTTTCATTTTACCCTACTATTTATTAGGATTAATATGTTAAATCTGTTAATTATTAGAAAAAAAACAATTGATAAATACGATTTAACTAATATTTCCCATTAATTTTCTATGCAAACGAATAGCAAATCCGTCAGACAATCCAGCAATGTAACTACATATTTGCATAATTCTGTCATACAGATTTTTTCTTTCTTGTTGATATTCTTCTGGAAGTAAATTCAATACTAATTTATCGTAGTTCGATTGCTTATTGTCAAACTTATTATTTAACGCTGTTACAAAAACATCTAATAAATCAGCTATAATTTTATAACCTGCCACCTCTTTTTCTATTACTTCTTTACTTCGGTAAATTTTATCGACGCTTATTTTGATAATGTCGTTAATCTGTGCTTCGTACTTACACTTATCTAACAAACCTTTATCAAACGTTCCGTTTAAAATAGCCTCTTCATTCTCTAAAAAAATAGTTACTGCTTCATTAATTAACACCCCAATTGCTAAAGCACGTAAGTAACTTACACGATCTTTTTGATGCTGTAATGAATGATATTTTTTACTATCAATAGTATCTTTTACCAACTTAATCATGTATTCTAAAGCATAATCTTCTTCAATCAGTCCAAGATTAATACCATCTTCAAAATCGATAATTGTATAGCAAATATCATCTGCTGCTTCTACTAGATACGCTAATGGATGACGATAAAAAGATACTCCATCACTTTCTTTTTGTTGCAGACCTAAATCTTGAGCTACTTCTAAAAAAGCTGTTTTTTCAGACTGAAAGAAACCATATTTTTTATCGACAATATGTTTGGTTGGTTTCTTAGGAAGACTCTCTTTAGGGTACTTTAAAAAAGCCCCTAAGGTTGCATACGACAAACGCAAACCTCCTTCAATTCCTTCTCTACTTTCCGTTAGTATTTTAAACCCATTGGCATTTCCTTCAAAATCAATGAGATCTTGATATTCTAAATCGGTAAGCTGCTCTTTATACTGAAGTCCTTTTCCTGTTTTAAAATATTCTCCAATCGCTTTTTCTCCAGAATGACCAAACGGCGGATTCCCAATATCGTGCATTACTGATGCTGCGGCGACAATCGCACCAAAATCATTAAAAGTATAGCCTAATTCTTGTAATTTAGGGTGGCGTTCTAACAATACTTTCCCTACCCGTCTTCCTAAGGTTCTTCCTACAACTGAAACCTCTAAGCTGTGGGTTAAACGTGTATGAACAAAATCGGTTTTTGATAATGGAATTACCTGTGTTTTATCTTGTAGACTGCGAAAAGCTGACGAAAAGATAATTCTATCAAAATCTACTTCAAACCCTAAACGAGTTTCGTCTTGTTTTGCACGTTCACGTTTTTGGGTATCACCAAAACGTTTTAAAGAAAGGAGTTGTTCCCAGTTCATCATCCAATAAATTTTTTCGAAAATACTAAAAAAGAGAAGCCTTTCAGCTTCTCTTTATCACTTTTAATTTAATTTGCTTTTTATAAGGTTTCTCTCCTTAAGCGTAGGGGATAGAAATACTACAAAAGGTAAAGTGTTTTATATTAAGATCCGCACATTAAACAATCATCCGGACCTGCATTTTTAGAAGCCTCAACCATTGCCTTAAATTCTTCTGGACTCATTGGTTTTTCTTCTTCTTTCTTTTCTATATTCAACGTGAATTGCTTCGCATTTACAGCAGATTTTGTACGTAAATAATACATCCCTGTTTTTAACCCAGATTTCCATGCGTAAAAGTGCATTGATGTTAATTTAGCAAAGTCTGGGTCTTGCATAAATAAGTTTAACGATTGAGATTGGTCGATAAAATATCCTCTATGGCGTGCCATATCAATAATATCTTTCATACTCATTTCCCAAACCGTTCTGTATAAATCTTTTAACTCTTGCGGAATTGCTGCAATATGCTGAATTGATCCGTTTGCACGCATAATATCTTCTTTCATATTGTTATCCCATAAATCTAACTCAACTAGGTCTTCTAATAAATGTTTGTTTACTACGATAAACTCTCCTGATAATACTCTACGAGTATAAATGTTAGATGTATATGGTTCAAACGCTTCGTTATTTCCTAATATTTGAGAAGTAGATGCTGTAGGCATTGGTGCTACTAATAACGAATTACGAACCCCGTTTTTTTTCACTTCTTTACGCAACTTTGCCCAATCCCAACGACCACTTAATTCATCATCACCAATTCCCCACATATTGTGTTGGAATTCTCCTTCAGACATTGGTGATCCTTTAAAAGTTGAATATGGATCTTTTGCTTTAGCCATTTCCATTGATGAGGTTACAGCAGCAAAATATAAGGTTTCAAAAATTTCTTGGTTTAATTGCTTCGCTCCTTCTGACGTAAATGGTAAACGCAACATGATAAATGCATCAGCTAATCCTTGAATTCCTAATCCTACTGGACGGTGACGGAAGTTTGAGTTTTCAGCTTCTTTTACTGGGTAGTAGTTACGGTCGATTACCGTATCTAAGTTTCTAACCACTTTTTTAGTTACCTCAAATAATTTTTGATGATCGAAGAATTTATTACCATTTTCATCCTCTGCAACAAACATTGGAATTGCAATCGAAGCTAAGTTACATACTGCTACCTCATCTTCTGCCGTATATTCCATAATCTCAGTACATAAGTTTGAAGAACGGATAGTTCCTAAATTCTTTTGATTTGATTTACGGTTTGCAGCATCTTTATATAACATGTACGGAGTACCTGTTTCAATTTGTGATTCTAATATTTTCTCCCATAAATCACGTGCTTTAATGGTTTTTCTTCCTTTCCCTGCTGCTTCATATCCTGTATACAAGCGCTCAAACTCTTCCCCATAAGTGTCGTATAAATGCGGGCATTCATGTGGACACATTAAAGTCCAATGTGCATCTTCTTCCACACGTTTCATAAACAAGTCTGAAATCCACATAGCATAGAATAAATCACGTGCACGCATCTCTTCTTTACCATGATTTTTCTTCAAGTCTAAGAAATCAAAAATATCAGCATGCCAAGGCTCTAAATACATTGCGAAAGAACCCTTACGTTTTCCTCCTCCTTGGTCTACATAACGTGCAGTATCGTTAAACACACGTAACATAGGTACAACTCCATTCGAAGTTCCATTAGTTCCGCTAATATACGATCCTGTAGCTCGGATATTATGAATAGACAACCCAATACCTCCTGCAGATTGTGAAATCTTAGCTGTTTGCTTTAACGTGTCATAAATTCCATCAATACTATCATCTTGCATTTGTAATAAGAAGCATGATGACATTTGTGGTTTTGGTGTTCCTGCATTGAATAAGGTAGGTGTTGCATGCGTAAAATATTTTTTACTCATCAATTCGTATGTAGCAATAGCCTCATCAATATCTTCTTTATGAATTCCAATAGAAACACGCATTAACATTTGTTGTGGGCGTTCAACAATGTTTCCATTCAATTTTAATAAATAAGAACGCTCTAATGTTTTAAAACCAAAATAATCGTAGTTAAAATCACGACTATAAATAATTGTTGAGTCTAACTTATCAGCATTGTCCATAATGATTTTATACACATCATCTGCTAATAATGGCGCTTTTTTTCCTGTTCGCGGATTGATATAATTATACAAATCGGTCATTGTTTCAGAAAACGACTTCTTTGTATTTTTATGTAAGTTAGATACGGCAATTCTTGCTGCTAGCTTTGCATAATCTGGATGTGCAGTTGTCATTGTCGCAGCTACTTCAGCCGCTAAATTATCTAATTCAGAAGTAGTTACCCCATCATACAATCCTTCAATTACTCGCATTGCTACTTTAACCGGATCAACAATATTGTTTAATCCGTAACACATTTTTCTAACCCTTGCTGTGATTTTATCAAACATCACAGGCTCTTTTCTGCCGTCTCTTTTTACTACATACATATTGATATTGGTTTTAGTTGGTTAATAGAGTCGTCAAAACACCCTTGATTGACAACTTGTAAAATGATAATAAATTGTTTCTCTTTGAAACGTTATATAAGCTAAAGCACATTTTACAGTGCTTTAGCTGAGTAATACTGCATGTAGGGGAAATAGCAGCTTATTGGTTTCTAAAAATCTGCATCAAAGCTGATGCTTCCTGTACCACCAGATTTTACTCCGGCTTTTTGGTACTCTGATACTCTTTTTTCGAAGAAATTGGTTTTTCCTTCTAATGAAATCATTTCCATGAAATCAAACGGATTGGTTGCTTCGTATTCTTTTTCACAACCAAATTCAAGTAACAATCTGTCAGTTACATATTCTAAATATTGTGTCATTAAAGTAGCGTTCATTCCTATTAAACTTACTGGAAGTGACTCGGTAATAAACTCTCTTTCAATATTTAAGGCAGAAATAATAATTTCTTTAATTCTCTCTTTTGGTACTTTGTTAACTAAGTGATTATTGTGTAAATGTACTGCAAAGTCACAGTGCATACCTTCGTCACGAGAAATCAATTCGTTAGAAAAAGTTAATCCTGGCAATAACCCACGCTTCTTTAACCAGAAAATTGAACAGAATGATCCTGAAAAGAAAATTCCTTCAACCGCTGCAAATGCAATTAAACGCTCTGCAAATGAATCAGAATCAATCCATTTCAATGCCCAATCTGCTTTCTTTTTAATGGCAGGAAAAACTTCAATCGCTTTAAAAAGCCTGTTCTTCTCCTCTTCATTCTTAATATAAGTATCGATTAATAACGAATAGGTTTCAGAATGAATATTCTCCATCATGATTTGAAAACCATAAAAGAATTTCGCTTCTGAATACTGAACTTCATTTACAAAGTTTTCTGCTAAATTTTCATTTACAATTCCATCAGATGCAGCAAAAAATGCTAAAACGTGTTTGATAAAATAACGTTCATCATCTGTTAGCTTAGTATTCCAATCATTTAAGTCTGAATGTAAATCAATTTCTTCTGCAGTCCAAAAACAAGCTTGTTGTTTTTTATACCATTCCCATAAGTCGTTATGTTGAATTGGAAAAATTACAAATCTGTCTTTGTTTTCTTGTAAAATTGGTTCAATAGATGCCATGCTTTTTTAAGCTCTTTTAAGTGTGTTATTTTTATTACCAGAGGGAGAAACAAAGATTGAAAAATTTGCTAAATTTTGAAAGCTATACTTATTCACAAATCCCTTGAAGTTTTTAACAAAACGTGATTTTTTAACTAAATATCCATTTTTAAGACTTTTTATAAATATTTAATAATCAATAATTTAAAAACACAAATTTTGCTTGACAAGTGATACTCACTGAGTTCCTTATTTTGTGTTTACACATAAAAAAAGTGATGCATTTTACATCACTTTTTAAACGTCCTTTTTCTCAGAAAATAGGTTTTATTTTTCAACTTTTAAAACTTCTGAAATTATTTGTTCAATCTGTTTTTTTGGTAGTGCTCCATGAGCCATTTGTGGCTCTTCATCTACTGGACAAAATAACATAGATGGAATACTTCTAATTCCAAAAGCAGCTGACAATTCTTGCTCTGCTTCTGTATCTATTTTATAAATATTAATTTTTCCTTCATATTCTGCACTTAACTGCTCTAAAACAGGTGCCAATGCTTTACAAGGTCCACACCAATCAGCATAAAAATCAATAATTGCGGGTACTTCTCCTTCAAACTTCCATTCCTTATTTTCTTCGTAGTTAAAAACCTTTTTGAAAAAAGCTTCTTTATTCAAATTCTCTGTCATCTGTGTTTTCTATATTATAATTGTGTAAAGGTAGTCGTTTTTATTTCATCCTTTTTACAGAGTTCTTTTTGTTAAAATCATCTTAAAATAAATGGTTCTCATTGTTTTTCTTCTAAATTTGAGCGAATTAACCAATTTTAAAACCATGAAAAAAATCCTTCTTCCTCTTGTATGTGCAGGGACAATTTTTGTTTCTTGTAAAGAAGAAAAACAATTAAAAAACAATATTAGTGTGAACTACCCTGAAACAACTAAAAAACCTGTTGTAGATGAATACTTTGGTACCAAAGTGACCGATAATTATCGTTGGCTAGAAGACGATAGAAGTGCTGAGACCGAAACTTGGGTAAAAGCTGAAAACGAAATTACATTCGACTACTTGAGTAAAATTCCATACCGCGAACAATTAAAAGAACGCTTATCTGAATTATGGAATTACGAAAAAGTAGGAACTCCTTTTAAAGAAGGAGACTATACTTATTTTTATAAAAATAATGGACTACAAAACCAGTATGTTTTATACAGAAAAGACAACGATGGTAAAGAAGAAGTTTTCTTAGACCCTAATACATTTGCAGAAGACGGGACTACCTCGTTAGGCTCTATAAGTTTTACTAAAGATGGAAAAACAGTTGCTTATGCTATTTCTGAAGGGGGAAGTGACTGGAGAAAAGTAATTATTATGGATGCTGAAACTAAAGAAATTAAAGAAGACACTTTAGTTGATGTGAAATTTTCAGGAATTGCTTGGAAAGGAAACGAAGGGTTTTATTACTCTAGTTATGATAAACCAAAAGGAAGTGAATTATCTGCAAAAACAGATCAACACAAATTATATTTCCATAAGTTAGGAACGCCTCAAAGTTCTGATGAAGTTGTTTTTGGAGCTACTCCAGAAGAAAAAAACAGATATGTTGGTGGTTACTTAACTGAAGATGATAAATTTTTATTTATTTCTGCATCTACTTCAACTTCTGGAAACAAACTTTTCTTAAAAGATTTAACCAAGCCTAATAGTAAACTAATTACAGTATTAGACAATTATGATAGTGATACGCATGTAATAGATAACAGAGATAATAAATTATATTTGGTTACCAACTTAAATGCTCCTAACAAAAAAATAGTTACCGTAGACGCTGCAAACCCAACACCTGAAAACTGGAAAAAATTTATTCCTGAAACTGAAAATGTATTATCTCCTTCAACAGGAGCAGGATATTTCTTTGCTGAATATATGGTAGATGCAGTATCAAAGGTTTTACAATATGATTTTGATGGTAAATTAATTCGCGAAGTAAAATTACCAGGAGTAGGTTCTGCTAATGGTTTTAGTGGAAAAACAGATGCTAAAGAACTCTATTTTTCATTTACTAATTACAACACACCTAGTTCTTCCTATAAATTTAATCCAGAAGATGGAACCTATGAAGTATACTGGAGACCAGCTATTTCTTTCAATTCAGATAATTACGAAAGTAAACAAGTATTTTATACTTCAAAAGACGGAACAAAAGTTCCCATGATTATTACCTATAAAAAAGGATTAGAATTAAACGGTAAAAACCCTACTATTTTATATGGTTATGGTGGATTCAATATAAGCTTAACTCCTAATTTTAGTATTGCCAACGCTGTTTGGATGGAACAAGGAGGCGTATATGCTGTACCTAATTTACGTGGCGGAGGTGAGTATGGTAAAAAATGGCATAAGGCAGGAACTCAACTACAAAAACAAAATGTATTTGATGATTTTATTGCTGCTGCTGAATACTTAATAAAAGAAAACTATACCTCATCAGATTATTTAGCTATTAGAGGAGGCTCTAATGGAGGATTATTAGTAGGAGCTACAATGACACAACGTCCTGATTTAATGAAAGTAGCTTTACCTGCAGTAGGAGTTTTAGATATGTTACGTTACCATACCTTTACAGCAGGCGCTGGTTGGGCTTACGACTATGGTACTTCTGAGCAAAGCAAAGAAATGTTTGAATATTTAAAAGGGTACTCACCAGTACACAATGTAAAAAAAGGAGCAAAATATCCTGCAACAATGGTAACAACAGGGGATCATGACGATCGTGTAGTCCCTGCACATAGTTTTAAATTTGCTGCTGAATTACAAGACAAACAACAAGGGAGCAATCCTGTATTAATCAGAATTGAAACCAATGCTGGTCATGGAGCGGGTACTCCTGTCGCTAAAACTATTGAACAATATGCTGATATTTTCGGATTTACCTTATTTAATATGGGATTCGAGTCATTACCAAATGCACCAAAGTCAAAAATAAAGAGTTAAAAACTGTAACAATTGTATAAAAACTAACTCTTATTAAGATAAATCAAAAATCACAAAAATGAAAACCATTCACAAAATGCTGTTTACTACTGCAGTTGCTTCTTTAGGAGTCGTTGCTTGTAAAACAGATAAAAAGCCTGAAGAAAAAGTACAGGCAATCGTTTTAGAAAATATGGATAACTCGGTTAAACCAACCGATGATTTCTTTAGATATGTTAACGGTTCTTGGGTTGATAAAACCGAAATTCCTGCCGATGAAACTTCTTGGGGTGGATTTAATCAATTAAGAAAAACTACCACTAAAGATGTGTTAGCTATCTTAAACAAGGCTATTGAAGAAGGTAACTTCCCAAAAATAAAAGATGCTGAAGGAAACGAAATAGATTCTGATCAAGAAAAAGCTGTGAACTACTACGAAACCATAATGGATACCGTAGCTAGAAATAAAGCTGGTAAGGCACCTGTACAGCCTTTTCTTCAAAAAATTGAAGAAATTAAAGACTTAAATGACGTACAAACTTTCATTACCAACATGGCTCCTTATGGAGGTGCTGGCTTTTACGGTTTTGGCGTATTTAACGACCTTAAAAACAGTAGTATGAATGCTGGTTACATGGGAGCTGGCGGACTTGGTTTATCAAGAGATTACTATGTAGATGAAAAGGTAAAAGATAAGCTTGAAAAATACGAAGTTTTTGTAGCTAAAATGTTGCAAGAGTTTGGCGATGATGAGGCTACAGCTAAAAAGAATGCAGCGACTATTGTTGCTTTTGAAAAGAGTTTAGCTGAACCTAGAATGACAAAAGAAGAGCGTAGAGATACTCGTAAAATTTACAACCCAATGACTGTTGCTGAATTAACTGAGTTAGTTCCTGTAATTGACTGGGAAGCTCACTTAAAAGGAATTGGTGTTGATAGTATTGACAAAGTTATTCTTACTGACCCTGGGTATTTCAAAGCAATGAATGAAGTACTTAAAAATAGTCCTATCGAAACTATTAAATTATCATTACGTTGGAATGCTATTAACAACTCTTTAGGTTTATTATCTACCGATTTAGAAAAGGCTAACTGGGAGTTTTACAGCAAAGAAATGCGTGGTGCTAAACAACAACGTCCAAGAGACGAGCGCGCTTTAAGTAACTTAAATGGTGCTATTGGTGAAGCTTTAGGTAAATTATATGTGGATGAAAAATTCCCGCCAGAAGCAAAACAAAAAGCTAAGGAAATGATTGACAACGTAATGTTAGGTTTTGAAAAACGCATTGCACAATTGCCTTGGATGAGTGAAGAAACTAAAGAAAAAGCTCTAGACAAACTTCACAAATTAACCGTTAAAATTGCATATCCTGATAAGTGGAAAGATTATTCTGCTTTACAAGTAAAAGGGTTAGAACAAGGAGGTACGTATTTTGACAATGCTGTTAATGTACGCAAGTGGAATTTTGAAAAAGACATGGCTAAATTAGGTAAAGAAGTAGACAGAACTGAGTGGGGAATGTCTCCTCAAACAGTAAATGCTTACTTTAATCCTGTAAATAACGAAATCGTATTCCCTGCAGCTATTTTACAACCACCTTTCTATAACTACAAAGCTGATGAAGCTGTGAACTATGGAGGAATTGGCGCAGTTATCGGTCACGAAATCTCACACAGTTTTGATGATTCTGGTGCTCGTTTTGACGGTGATGGAAACCTTAAAAACTGGTGGACAGAAGAAGATTCAGAAAAGTTTAAAGAGGCTGGTAGCAAGCTAATAAAACAATACAGTGATATTATTGCTATTGATAGTATGCATTTAAATGGAGAGTTTACCCTAGGAGAAAATATTGGTGATTTAGGAGGAGTACAAGCTGCTTACGAAGGATTACAAATTTTCTTAGAAAAGAATGGTCGTCCTGAAAATATTGACGGATTTACACCTGAGCAACGTTTCTTCCTTTCTTGGGGTACCATTTGGAGAACTAAAATGCGTGATGAAGCATTAAAAAACTTAATCATGACAAATCCACACGCTCCTGGAATGTACAGAGCATATATCCCTCTTAAAAATGTAGATGCTTTTTATAAAGCATTTGATGTTAAAGAAGGTGATAAAATGTATTTAAAACCAGAAGATCGAGTAAGAATTTGGTAAATTCAACCAAAAAAATAAGTACCTTTAAACCAGTGCATAAGCACTGGTTTTTTTATTATTAAAAATAAAAAAATAGGTGTTGTATAATTCAAAAAATAGTAAGTAATTCGCCCCCCTTAACTTTCTAAAAAATGAAACTAATAGGAAGAGTTGAAAAAATATCCTTTTTAAAATGGGAAATTGAAGATTTGCCTGCTAAAATAGATACAGGAGCCTATACTTCTGCGATACATTGTAAACATATTGAAGAGAAAGATGGAGTGTTAAAGTTTATACTATTATGTCCAAAAACTGAAAAGTATAATAACAAATTGCTTCAAACAACTAAATACCAATTAAAAAGTATACGAAGCTCTAATGGTAAAAAGCAAAAAAGGTATGTTGTATCAACATCCGTTATTTTTTACAATAAAAAATATAAAATAAAACTATCTTTATCTGATAGAGGTAAAATGAATTATCCAGTTTTAATTGGTAGAAAGTTTTTAAATAAAAAATTTATCGTGGATGTTTCACAAAAAAACATCGCATCAAAAGAAGTATAAAAAATGAAAATTGTTGTCCTTTCTAGAAACACTAAATTATATTCAACCAAACGTTTAGTAGAAGCAGGTGAAAAAAGAGGTCATGAAATGCTGGTGTTAGATCACACAAAATGTGACTTAATTATCGAAAAAAGAAAGCCAGCTATAGTATACAATCACGAATTAGTAACAGATGTAGATGCTATCATACCTCGTATTGGTGCCTCTGTAACTTTTTACGGTACTGCAGTTGTACGCCAGTTTGAGATGATGAAAGTTTTTTCTGTTGTAGAGTCACAAGCTTTGGTAAGATCTAGAGATAAATTAAGTAGTTTGCAAGTACTTTCTAGAGCTAATTTAGGGTTGCCAAAAACTGTTTTTACCAATTATTCAAAAGACACTTCTGAAATTATTAAAAAAGTAGGTGGTGCTCCATTGATTATTAAATTACTAGAAGGAACGCAAGGTTTAGGAGTTGTTTTAGCAGAAACAAAAAAAGCTGCTGAATCGGTTTTAGAAGCTTTTAACGGTTTACAAGCCCGTGTAATAGTACAAGAGTATATTAAAGAAGCTAAAGGGGCTGATATTCGTGCATTTGTGGTTGATGGTGTTGTTGTTGGTGCTATGAAACGTCAAGGTAAAGAAGGTGAATTTAGATCGAATTTACACAGAGGTGGAACCGCAGAGATTATCGAATTAACTGAAGAAGAAGAAAACGCTGCCCTTAAAGCTGTGAAAACAATGCGATTAGGAGTTGCTGGAGTTGATATGCTACAGTCTGATAGAGGCCCGTTAATTTTAGAAGTCAATTCCTCTCCTGGTTTGGAAGGTATAGAAAAAGCCACAGGTAAAGATATTGCTAAAAGCATTATTCGATATGTAGAAAGAAGTGCTTAAAAACAAAAACCGACATAAAATAATGTCGGTTTTTTTATCTTTAGTCTGCTAATTCCATACAGTTAAATCCTTTTTGTTTTACTTTGTTTATAATGTCAGCTTCATCTGTAATATCTGTTGCCTCTATTCTTAAAACATTATCAACATCCTCAATATCAATAGATAAGTTAATTATATTACTATCTTGATTAAATAACTGACGTATAGATTGTTCTTTTTTCTTTGTATCAATATCAGTTCCATAGATAAATAGTTTCATAACTCATTGATTTTTATTTTTGTTCCGTTTCTTTATTTAATTTCTCTACATATTTTTGATAAGCTTCACTCCCTTCTTCTTCCCAAAAACTGTCATAATGTTCCCACTCTGAAAACTCTCCCTTACAGTTCTTTTCATAATATGATTTGAGTTTGTGTTTTCTTCTTTTGTTTGAGCATTTCTCCGATTTATGTTTCCCTCCACATTCACTAGATGAGAATAAAATTTTAGATAAAATAAATAACCCTACTGCTTGCCAGTAGTTAATAACTCGTAATCCGAAGATCTCTGGCATAAGGTTATTCCAAAGCCACATAATTGCATATCCAAAAAGCATCGCAAGTGCTAAAACTACAATTATTCCGAATATTATTCTTCCTACAAATATTCCTAGAGATTCTCCATCTCTTCGTTCTTTAAACAAATTTTCCATCTTTTATTTTTTATTTTTATTTTCAATTTTTCTCAATAGTATTCCTAATGCTCGATGTCTTCTTGACATTAATGTTCCAATAGGTATTTCAAGTTCCTCCGATAGTTCATTGTATGTGTATCCTTCAAAATCAATAGCTATAATAATTTCCTTATATACTGGTTTAAGATTCATTATTTTTAATTCTAGTTCCTTTTTCATCGCTTCAGAATAAGCATTATCAGGAGTTCCATACAACACCTCTGCAAGTTCATTCAGTTTTATTTCATCAATATCTGAAGCTTCGTGTTTCTTTTTTCTCAAATTATCAATGATTTTATTTTTTAAGGACCTATAAACAAAGCCAGCTACATTGTTTATAGGTGAATGTCCATTAACTCCAGAAAACAATTTTAAAGCAACCTCTTGAATAATATCCTCTGCATCTTGATGAATACTTTGTTTTATTTTAGTTCCAACATAAGACTTAAGAGCACCATATTCTTTATCAAAAAAGGCTTTTAATTTCTTTTTATTTTCCGTTTCTTGGTTCATTTACAGGCTTTCTTTATAGCTCCTCAATTATAAAGACGTACTTTTTATTTTCTATTGCATTTTTTTCAAAAAAAACTTTTCATATCGTTTATAACAAATATACTTAGGTCTGATTCTTAAAAAAAGAAGATTATTTACAGAGAAGCATGAGATGAATTATCTTAGTCCTTTACGTATTTTTGCACCTATGCTACAAGTTAATAATATTTCATTCACTTATCCATCAAAAGAAAAAACCCTACAAAACATAGGCTTTACCTTACAAAAAGGAGAACATTTGTGTATTATGGGAGAAAGTGGTTGTGGAAAATCTACCCTTCTAAAAATAGTGTATGGTTTGCTTGATGTAGATAAAGGAAATCTCTTTTGGAATGATATTCAAATTTTAGGACCCGAACATCACTTAGTTCCTGGAATGGAGTTTTTTAAATATGTGGCTCAAGATTTCGATTTAATGCCATTTACTTCAGTAAGTGAAAATATTAAGAAATTCTTATCCCGATTTTATCCTGAAGAAGCCGAAGAAAGAACTCAAGAACTTTTGGAGGTTATTGAAATGACTGGGCTTGCCAACGAAAAAGTTAAAAATTTAAGTGGTGGCCAACAACAAAGAGTTGCTATTGCTAGGGCTTTAGCTAAAGAACCTGAGCTATTGCTTCTTGACGAACCTTTTAGTCAAATAGATAATTTTAAAAAGAATTCCTTACGTAGAAGATTATTTGCTTATTTAAAAAAGAAAAATATTGCTTGTATTATAGCAACTCACGACGGAAACGATGCTTTATCTTTTGCTGACAGAATGATGGTTATTCGTAATCATCAAGTGCTTGCATATGATAGTCCATCCAATTTGTATCAAAACCCAAAAGAAAAGTATACAGCTTCTTTATTTGATGATGTGAATGAGGTTTTTATCAATAATCAAACACTTCTACTGTATCCGAATCAACTAGAAATAACTCAAGAAACAACGAACTTAAAAGCTACGGTTATAAAATCTTATTTTAAAGGATATTATTGGTTGATAGAAGTAATGTACAATAACCAATTGGTATTTGTAAATCATCATAAAAATATTGAGCATAAAAAAACAGCTTTTTTGAAATTCAAAAAAACTGTCTAAACCAATAATAATTATCTCACTAATTATTACTCAACTATTTTAAATTAATTTTTGTCTTAAAAAAATACACTTCCACCCTATTAAACACCAAAAGGTAAAAGTGTATATAACTTCTTTTTCTTTATTTTCTTTTAGGAATAACAATCTTTCCTGTAACTAAAACAAGTAAGTTTTATTTTACCCTACTTTTTTTAAAAAATTTTTTTAATTGTATTTTGAATCCCTTTAAAATCAAAGGTTTCTCCTGCTTTCTTTCCTAAAATTAATTTTCCAATAGGTGAAGATGGGGAAATAGCGAAGTACTTTTTATTATCAACAGTTAACAAACCTACACTTATACTTATAAAATAATTAGCTGAGGTGGTTACAACCACACTGCCTAAACAAACATTTGATGAAGTATTATTTATGTTTAATTTTGCTAAAACTTCTCTCATTTGAGTAATTCCACTAAGCTGTTGACTTGCCTTTTCCATTTCTAGCTGTAACATTGTACGTCCAGTTTCATGCTTATCTCCAGCAGAGCTCTTAGTTTCTGACTGCAATGCTTTTTGATGAGAAGCAATCGTTTCTTCTACTGTTTGCAAACGTTTGTTTACATACAATTCACATTGCTTGTATAATTCTTCTTTTATATTCATAGTATTTCTCAATGTTGTAGAAATAATTTTAATTAATAAGTTCTGCAAGCTCTTTACCTACCAAACTTCCAATGGCTACGCCCATTCCGCCTAATCGAACTCCACAAAACACATTGTTTGAAAGTTGTTTTACTATAGCTTTTTTCTGGTTTCCAACCCCCATAATCCCACTCCATCGATGCTCTATTTCTACTTTGGAATTTGGTAATATTGTTGTTTTTAAAAGTTCTTCTAATTTATTTTGAATAAGTGTTGTTTGTCCAAATTCAGTAGTTTCTTCTGCTTTAAAATCAAGATTTCTTCCCCCACCAAACAAAATTCTATCATCAATATTCCTAAAATAATAGTAGCCTTTATCTAAGTGAAATGTTCCTTTGATATGCAAATCTTTAATCGGTTTCGTAATTAATACTTGTGCTCTTGCCGGTTGTATATTTTCTTTCAACAATTGATTTGCAAATCCGTTGGTAGCAACAAACAATTTTTTGGTGTTAAATGCAATTTGATTCGTTTGTACCTCAACTTGTTCATTGTCTTCTATAAACTGCTCAACTTGAATATTATTTATAATTTTTATACCTGATGATACGACTTTTTCTAACAATTTTGCTACCATTTTACCTGTATCAATCTGTCCTTCAAACTGATTGGTAATATATTGATGATGTATGTTTTGAAAACCAAACTTATTTTCTTCAATCGTAAAAACATCCGAAGAAAACAACGGTTTCAAAAGTTGGTTTATCGCTACTCTTTGCTCTAAACATGTTTCATATAATTCTGTTGTTAAGAATAATTCATATCCTTTATTTTGCTGATAATCGATGTTTTTATCACCTAATGTTTCTCTTAAAAGCTGTAATCCTTCCCAGCGCTTTTTTACCAAGCTAAAAACTTCCTCTTCGGTATGTGTGTTTAAATCATCTATGAGTTCTGATAAACTTCCGAAGCAAGCAAAACCGGCATTTTTAGTACTCGCACCTTGTGGTAACATTCCTTTCTCAAGAATTATAATTTTAGCTTTGGGGTGTTTTTCTCGCAATTGTAATGCGCAATTCAACCCAACAATTCCGCTTCCTACAACTGTAAAATCTACATTTGTAAACCACTCTTTTAACTCCCAATAACTGAAATTCAACTTCATATAAATCTGATTATATTTGTGACTTGGCACATTCCTTGAGTGCTAAAAATAAACAATAAAAAGCAACTCTATGAAATGAGCCTTCTCTGTCTTTGTATTTAACTAAGGTATTTAATGGCGAATTACATCTGACCGAAAAACAATAAAATTTAACTGATGAAACTAATAGGAATCTTACTACTCACATTTAGCTTAACACAATGCGTAAGTGTAAAAACGAAAAATACACACCCTTTTAAGATAGAATCAGCAAGTTACTATCATGTAACTGGTGGTGTAAAAGGTAGTTATAACTCTATTAACTTAATTATCAATTTCACAGCAGAAGAGTCTGTTGATTTTCAAAAAGTATATTTTCAAAACAGAATAACCAATGCTGTTGTTGAACAACATAACGATAAACAATATATCGCGGCTCGTTACAAAACCTCATCTAATGATGATCGAAAAGATCTTATTCTACATGCTGACCCCAAAGAGGAATTTGGGAATACTCCAACAGAAAAATTTCCGTTTGAATTAAAAGAAAATGAAGCTATGGTTTCTTATGTAAAAAATGAGAAAATTTACTATGTAAAAGTGGAAAATATCATAAAAAAGAGTAAGGTTTTTATGCAATAAAAACTACAATATATAACTTGAAAAACACCTCTTTTTGAGGTGTTTTTTATTTTTGGCACGTAATTTGAAAACGGATAAGCATAACCATAAAACGAATGCTTATGAAACGTATAAAATTACTTTTATTACTACTTATTAGTGGTGTAACACTTACGTCGTGTGTTGTGAGAAATGATATTGTTGATGATGGTTTTTCATTACGTCAATATATTTCAAGTTACGATTTATGGTATGTAGATTATCACAAAACAACAGGTACAGGTGATGTTCCTTTTTTATCAAGAGCATTTACTATTTCTTTTTTAAACGGAACCATGTATGCAAACAACAATATTGTTGATATAGGCAAAACAGGAAATGGTTTAGGAATTGCTGTTGGAAGTTACGGTACCTTTGGAACCGTTTTAGAAACTAGACACGATATTGATGGTTACTATGAGTTTGACGTTGTGCAACTTTCTAGTAACAGAATTAGAATTGATGATTTATCGCAAAACGTTAGTTACTATTTAGTTGGATATCAAAGAAATACTTTTGATTATGACATGCTATTTTATGACAATATTGAGTATTTCTTACAAGAGTATATAGCTTGGGAGAGAACAGGTGCTTCAGGAGGAACATCAAACCCGTTTGATTATGAACATTATTTACAATTTACTCCTGAAAATGACGTAACTTTCTACTCTTCACACGATCCTTTTGGCACAAATATTGATAACATTAATTGGGATTTTACTGGAGGCTATATTGTTCAAAATGTTCAGGGTGAACAAAATTTAAAATATTTAACACTTAATTATGATAACGGAGATACTGAAGAGTTTGACTTAACCGTTATAAATGACGAAACGATAGAGTTATATCATATAGGCTCTGGAACAACATATATCTTCTCTGGAAGAGGGTTTATACAATACTTAAAAGGAGAAAAAACAAGTACTTCAAAACCAACTGTAAGGAATAGTGGTAGAAAACGTACTAAGATTGAAAGAGAAACAGTTCCGAAAAGGACATTAAAATAAAGTTTGGTTAGTTGATTTTTGGTTGGTGTAGTTACCAACCGAAAGGGAACCGCCCCATTGGGGCGGTTTTTCATTTTATAATAGTAGCTTAACATAAAAAACTTTACCTTTATACAAAACAAAAAACCATGCAACAAACTGCTTTAATTACAGGAGCAACCTCAGGTATTGGTAAGGCAACCGCTCAACTTTTTGCAAAAAATAACATCAACTTAATTATTTGTGGCAGACGTATTGAAAAGCTACAAAAATTACAACAAGAATTATCAGTATTTACTAAAGTACACATCCTACAGTTTGATGTTCGCTATAATGAAGAAGTACAAAATGCTATCAATAGTTTACCTAGTGATTTCAAACAAATTGATATTCTTATCAACAATGCTGGTAATGCACATGGATTAGATAGTATTCAAAACGGAAATATTGATGACTGGGATGCTATGATAGACGGAAACGTAAAGGGGCTTTTATATGTTTCAAAAGCTGTTATTCCTCAAATGGTCGAACGAAACAACGGATTTATCTTAAATATCGGCTCTATTGCAGGAAAAGAAGTGTATCCTAACGGAAATGTGTATTGTGCGTCAAAGTTCGCTGTAAACGCTTTAAACAAAGGAATGCGTATTGATTTGAATCAACATAACATTCGCGTGTGTGCTATTCACCCAGGATTGGTAGAAACCGAATTTTCTGAGGTTCGTTTTAAAGGAGACTCTGAAAAAGCTAAGACCGTGTATCAAGGTTACAAAGCACTACAACCTGAAGATATTGCAGATATCATTCATTTTGTAGTTACACGCCCATATCATGTAAATATTGAAGATTTAATCGTATATCCAACAGCGCAAGCTAGTGCAACTATTGTGAACAAAAATGCTTAAGTTGTGATTAACAAACGTCTTTTAATTAAAAACTTGCTGTCTCATAACGACGAAAACAGTTTTTATGATAAAAAGCAAAAATTATCCTTAGGGTCAAAAGAAGGAAAGGCAAAATTTATAAAACACATTTGTGCACTTTCTAACTCAAACCCTAAAAACAACTCGTACATTGTCATTGGTATTGAAGATGAGAAAAATAAAATTATTGGTGTAGATTTTTACGATGATAGTAAAATTCAAAATTTGGTAAATGCCTATTTGAACAACCCTCCAAAAATAGAATATGAAAATGTTCCTTTTCCTCGTTTACAACGTCATAAAGTAATTGGGTTAGTAACTATTTACCCTAATAACTTAGTTACTTCATTAGCAAAAAACGCATGGAAATACCGTAAAGGAACTGTATTTTATCGCAGGGGTAGCAACTCTATGCCTGCCGAAGGTGTTTTTGAACTAAAAAGCGTAAACAAAGAACTTGTTGAAGCAATTGAAAAAAATGCCAGCAACAATATCAAACTTACGCTTGATGGTGTTTTCGATTTTATTGATAGACATAAACCAGAGTACAATCCGCAATACAAAGTATTTAACGAGCAATTTGTGTTATGTTGGGCTGGAAAGAGAAAACTGATTAATGACGAAGAATTTTTTACACGAGTAGATATTGAATTGATAAACGAACAAGTTCGTTTGTTTTTTTCTTCGTTAGATGATGTGCAAATTAGCTATAACGAGCAATCGTTTATTATTACCGAATACATCGTACTAGGGATTGATAAAAGCGAAAAACGCTATCCGTTAGAAAAAACCATCATCAATTTTAAAGATAACGGAAAGCACGATATCGTTACAGAGTTTTTGTTTGAGGCTCCTCAATACGATAAAAATATTTTACAACACATTTACAACAACAATAACTGTATCGTTACTAAAATTATAAAAAACAAACCGCTTTCGGTTACAGAGCACGAAGATGTATTTAGGCTTCCTACCTCCTACTTAATTTGCTATTTAAACGGATTTTTAAATGCTCCGTTACAACTTAAAAAAGCAAAAAACTATATTAAAAACTTAGAAGATAAAACCACCTATATCAAATATAAAGAAGCGATGCGTGTGCTTAGGAAAGTGACGTATAATTAGATAAGTTTTACTTGAATTTATGGTTATATATGACCTTTAATTTATTTTTTCGAATTTTTGAGAATATCCTTCATTTGAAATGAAATTCAAAATCAGATACTGATTACTTAATTCAAAACTAATTGTTGTTATATTAGGGTTTTGACAATCAGTTGTTATAGTATTATTCTCATACGTCCCAGAATTTATTATTTCATCTGAGTATGGTTCACATAGAGAACTATTAGTTGTCAAAGTTCCATCACTTTTAAACTCAATAGTTTTATTACCTTCTACTGGTTCGAAAGTTCCGCTCCTATCTCCTGGATCAGCTAAAACCTCAATTAATTTCCATTTTCCTATCAACTCTGTTTCAAAACTATTTTGGTCATTACTACAGGAAAACATTAGTCCAATAGATAATAAAAGTAATATTTGCTTTTTCATGTTTTTTAGGTTTTTATTTAACTATTAGATGTTTAATTATGTAAAAGGTTGCGTTACATTGTTTATAACATGATTAAGAATATACTTTCATTTATGATTTATATTCTCCGATTACCAATTATTCTAAAATAATTAAAACCAATCTATTATTTCAATTATCTCAACACTAGTTGAACAATCGTAACAACTCCTATTAATAAAATAAAAGATAAAGACAGTTTTCTAAATTTAGATTGTGGTATGTATACTAGTATTTTCTTTCCTATAAATGATCCCACCAGTCCTATTACAAATAAAAAAGGAACATATTTTAAATCATGCTCGTGAATGTAGCCGTTTTGATAGTATACAAAGGTTCTTGAAAAGTCTATCATAAAGTCTATAAAAGCTGAAGTCGCTATAAATACACTTTTTTCTAAATTAAAAGCAGCCATTGTTAACCCTCTTATGGCTCCTCCTGTTCCTAACAGTCCTGCCGAAAACCCTGAGAAAGAACCTCCTATAATGGCATTTTTTCTATTAGGTGAGATAGTAAACTTGTTTTTAATGAGGAAGAAGGCACTAAACCCTACCAAGAAGACTCCTAAAAATATTTCTAAATACGAGCTATTTAAAAGTTTTGATAACACTCCTCCTACAATCACAAAAGCGACTGAAGGAATTCCTATGTTTATCAATAGTTTTTTATCTAGCCCTTTCTTAAATAAAAAGATTTTACTGAGGTTACTCGACAAATGAAAGATAGCTGTAAGCCCCAAAACAGAATAAAAATCGAAATAAAAATTTCCTAAGGGAACAAAAAAAACAGACGAGCCAAAGCCGCCTATTGTTCCAATAACTTCAGCAATTAAAGCTAACACTAAAAATATGAAGTTAATATCTTTCATCGCATTTTTATTCTAACATCGCTACCACTCTTGCGGGTGCTGCAGAAGCGCCTACTATTTTTAAAGGAAACACCGCTACTTTAAATCCTGTTAAGGGCAAAGCGTCTAGATTTACCAACTGTTCCATATGGCAATATTCTTTATTTTGTCCTACCAAATGTCCTTCCCAAAACAATTCAGAATTATTGGTTTCTTTTGCTTTTTGAATCATGTACGGAAGTGGTAAATCCCAACCCCAAGAATCAATTCCCATTACTTTAATTCCTTTATCAATCAACCACTCAGTAGCTTTTGCACTTACTCCCGTACCTTTTTTATGAAAATCTTTCGTCCCGTTAAATTTATCACGACCTGTTTTAATTAACACAATCATGTTTGGTTGTATTTCTAACTGGTTTTCTTGTAAAAACTGTTGAATGTCTTCAACTGTAATAGGATCAAAATCTACCTTATGTTTCATATCAATCACAATACCGTCTCCATAACACCAATCTAAAGGAACCTCATCAATCGTTTTTGCTTTTTCTCCATTTACTGTTGGAGAATAATGCCACGGCGCATCTATATGGGTCGTTGAATGCACTCCCATTTTTTGAATTGTATCATCTGCCCAACCTGTAAAATTTTTAGGAAAAAGTTTGAATGGTAATCCTAAAATTCTAATCAGCCATTTTGCTTTATGATGTGGTTTATGCTTTATTTTAACTTTCATAAACCAAGGATCTTGTTTATTGTACTGAATAGGTTTGGATAGGTCGATGATTTTCATAGTAAAGTTTAGTTGCTCCTAACAAAGATAAAAGAAAAAACCCTCACAAAAATTGAGGGATTTTTACAATTATTAAGCTTTTCCACCACCTAGATTATCTTGCCAATCTTTAAGTTCTTGCCATTTACCTTCATAAGCTAGTTTTGCTTGTTTTGGCCAGGTGTTTGGTTTATGTACTTTGTAACGTTCTCCTCCACTGTTTAATACCTCTTGACATTTTGCTACTGACGTTTCACCCAGGGCTTTCCATGTGTTAATTCCGAAGTTATGGAAAAGTCCTTCTATTTTAGGTCCGATCCCTTCCACTATTTTTAAATCATTTTCTTTTATTTTTTTCCCTAGAATCGCTTTAGCAAGAGTTGCATCAAAAGATATAAATACACTTGATTCTTTTGCTAATTTTAAATCTGTTTCTAATATTAATCTACTTTCTTTACAATTTCTTAGGCTAGATTCTAACTTTGCGATTTTATTTTTTAAAAGAACTTTCTCATTTCCGTTTTTGTTTTTACTCAACAATTTTCCTAATAAATAGCCTAATATAGCAGAAACGACTCCTACTACTAATGGAATTAATATACTCCAATTCATAATTCTGTTTTTTAAGTTTGATTTAGTTAATTAAAATATTGATTGTTAATTTATTAAAAATTATTTAATCTGTTAAGAGATTTTTAAGAGCTTATCTTAATTAATTGTTAAGTCTCATTTTTTATTGAAACGTTTTTTTTTTATAGACGTCTTTTAGCTGTAACCTAATCTTAAAAAAACAAAACTTAACATCATGAAAAAATTTGTATTAACTGCTTTAGCAATCGCTTTATCTTTTGGAACTATTACCGCTTCAACTTCATACGAAGCACCTGTTAAAACTACCTTAGAATACCCTAACGTAAGTACTTTTTGTAAATTAATTAGGGCTGGAAACTTTGAGGCTGTAAAGGCTATGGTTGAAAACGGAACGGATATTAATAGAAAATCTACCGGATTAACTCCTTTAATGTTTGCTGCTAGATATAACAAAGCAGATATTGTTCAGTTATTAATTGATAACGGAGCCAAGCTAAAAGTAAAATCTGAAAAAGGATATACTGCCTTAGAATATGCTAAAATGTCAAAAGCACACGAAGCCTATAAAGTTATTGCTGCTGCTTTAGAAAAATAATTATTTAAATTTTATATAAAGAAAAAGTCACATCATAATGATGTGACTTTTTTATATTTTGAAAACTGTGTTTTCTTATAAGTCAAACTTAATTCCTTGTGCTAAAGGTAACTCATCAGAATAGTTTACAGTATTCGTTTGACGTCTCATATATACTTTCCAAGCATCAGATCCAGACTCACGTCCACCACCTGTTTCCTTCTCACCACCGAAAGCTCCACCAATTTCAGCACCAGAAGTACCAATATTAACGTTAGCAATACCACAATCAGATCCTGCAAATGATAAGAACTTTTCAGCTTCTTTCATTTCACTTGTCATGATTGAAGAAGATAATCCTTGCGCAACTCCATTTTGTAATTCAATAGCGTTTTCAACATCTCCAGAATACTTCATTAAGTATAAAATAGGAGCAAATGTTTCGTGTTGAACGATTTCAAAATGGTTTTCAGCCTCAATAATTGCAGGCTTAACATAACAACCACTTTCGTAACCTTCTCCTTCTAAAACGCCCCCTTCAACTAATACGTTACCTCCTTCAGCTTTTGCTTTTTCAATAGCAGCTAAATAAGTATTTACAGCATCTTTGTCAATTAATGGTCCAACGTGATTATTTTCATCTAATGGATTTCCTATTTTAATTTGACCATACGCACCAACAATCGCATCTCTTACTTTATCATATACAGATTCGTGAATGATTAAACGACGTGTTGAAGTACAACGCTGACCACAAGTACCTACAGCACCAAATACAGCGCCAGGAACTACTACTTTTAAATCAGCCGTTGGAGTAATGATAATAGCATTGTTTCCTCCTAACTCTAATAAAGATTTACCAAAACGTTCAGCAACCTTAGCACCAACAATACGTCCCATTCTTGTAGAACCAGTAGCTGATACTAAAGGAATACGTGCATCTTCAGTAATATATTCACCAACTTTATAATCTCCATTAACGATACATGAAATTCCTTCTGGTAAATTGTTATCTTTTAAAACCTCAGCAATAATGTTTTGGCAAGCAACTGAACATAAAGGAGCTTTTTCTGAACCTTTCCACACACATACGTTACCACAAATCCATGCCAATGCTGTGTTCCAAGACCAAACAGCCACTGGGAAGTTAAATGCAGATATAATACCTACAACTCCTAATGGATGCCATTGCTCTCTCATTACGTGCCCTGGTCTTTCTGATGGAATTACTTGTCCGTTTAACTGACGAGATAAACCTACAGCAAAATCACAGATATCAATCATCTCTTGAACTTCACCTAAACCTTCTTGGTAAGATTTTCCCATTTCATAAGAAACTAATTTACCTAATGGTTCTTTTAATTCTCTTAATTTGTTTCCAAATTGACGAACTATTTCTCCTCTTTGTGGAGCAGGCATCGCTCTAAAAGTTTTAAAAGCAGAAGTAGCTGCTTCCATTACCTTTTCGTAATCTTCTTTGGTAGAAGCTTTTACTTTTCCTATTAACTTTCCATCTACTGGTGAATATGATTCAATGATTTCACCATTTGCAAAGTTTACTGAACCTGTTGAGGTTCCTTCATTTATCTCTTTTAATCCTAAAGTAGCTAAAGCTTCTTTGATACCAAAATCTGCCATATTTTATATTGTAATTTTAGTTGTTTAAATTTAAAGTTCAAAACTACGAATAATTTTACAATTAATAAATTAAACAAAAACAATACTGTTTGTTTAAAAATTAACAATTAGTTATGAAAAATATACATTACCTATTTTCTCTATTATTGATTTTATCTGCTTGTAATCAGCCCAAAAAAGCGTCTAAAGAACTAAGTGAAGTTTCAGTAAATGAATTTGCTATTATTATTCATGGAGGCGCTGGAACCATTCTAAAAAAGAACATGACTCCTGAAAAAGAAGCTGTTTATAAAGCCAAACTAGAAGAGGCAATAAGAGTAGGCTATGAAATATTAGAAGAAGGTGGCTCGAGTGGTGATGCGGTGGTAAAAACCATTCAGGTAATGGAAGAATCTCCTTTATTTAATGCAGGAAAAGGAGCTGTTTTTACCCATGAAGGAACTAATGAATTAGATGCTTCTTTTATGGATGGGAAAACACTTAATGCTGGCGCTGTTGCTGGTGTGAAGGATATTAAAAGTCCTATCGAAGCTGCAAGAAGAGTAATGACTAACTCCGATCATGTGATGCTTTCTGGAGCTGGTGCTTCTCAATTTGCCAAAGAACAAGGATTAGAAATAGTAGATCCAAGTTATTTTTATACCGAAAAACGCTTCAATTCTTTACAAAAAATCAAAGACAAAGAAAAAACAGAATTAGATCATGACGATAAAAAAGCCGCTTTTTACGATGTTGATATTAAAAACAGTAAGTTTGGTACCGTAGGTTGTGTTGCTCTGGATAAAGATGGAAATATTTCTGCTGGAACTTCTACAGGTGGAATGACTAACAAACGCTGGGGACGAATAGGTGACTCACCCATAATCGGCTCTGGTACCTATGCTAATAATAATACCTGTGGTGTTTCTTCAACAGGATGGGGTGAGTATTTTATAAGAGCTCAAGTAGCTCACGATATTTCTGCTCAAATGGAATACCTGCATAAATCATTAAAAGAAGCTACAAAAGATGTGATTCAAAACAAACTAACTAAACTTGGCGGAACAGGTGGTGTTATAGCTCTTGACAAAAAAGGAAACATGTCGTTTGAGTTTAATACAACTGGAATGTATAGAGCCTCTATGAATGATAAAGGTGATTTAATTGTTAAAATTTATGCAGATTAAAATATGAAGACCCTCTTAGTTTAGAGTATCAATTATATTTTTAAAACTGATATTTAATTCCAGAATATAAACCTAAAGTATAAGGTTTAAACCCATTACTTTCAGATGAAAATGTATTTAATTGTACTTTAAACATCGGATTCAAATTGAACTTGATTTGCTTGTTGATAGAATAATCAAATTCAATACCTAAATTACCACTAAAATCTACTGAATTTAAGTTTTTAACACTTCCGAATGTTTCTGATATTTTTTCCGAAGAAACAGAAACCTCATTCTTATTTAAAAACAACGAACTAAAGCCAGTTACTACTTTAGAACTGAACTTTTGAGTGTCTATAAATGTGTATTTTATTTCTACAGGAACCTCTATATAACCTAAACTTTGAGTTAGTGTTGCATTTTCATTGACTATCCCAAATCCTGTAGAACTCATACCAATCATACCTGTACTTGTTCCAAAACCAAAACTGCTAAATTCATCTTTATAATCTACACTAGAAAGCGTTTCACTAGAAAAACCATTAGTTACAGGAACATTATCGTTTATATAATCAAAGTTTTGCAATTGAACTCCCGATTGTACTTCCCACCTTTTATTTAACTGATACGCAACTTTTAAACCATAAGAAAAGTTGTTACTCCCATTTGTTGGTGATTGAATTAGTTTACTGTCTAGCGGAGATTCTTTAGAAAAAGAATTGGATTTAACAATCGCAAAAACTGGAGCTATAGACCATTTTTTTGAATTCTTATCCTCTTTAATGCTTTCTTCTTCCTCTGTTTCAGCTAATAACTCTTGTTTGGGTTTTAAAGCCTCTTTAAGGGTGCTTTTTTTCTCCTTTGGAAAACCTTGAGCTTCACTTTTAATAACTGGCAAGCTATTTTCAAGCTTGCCAGTAGGTTCTTCTTCTTTCACAACATCATTTTTAGTTAGTAAAGCCCCTTCAACTACTCTACTAGCTATGTTGCTATCTTTTTCTTGTAGCTCATTTTTACTAATCTTCACAACATGATTAGTGGTTAAAACTTCATTCTCATGAAGCTTTTCTTTCAATTTCTTTTTTTTGTTTGTTACTTTCTTTTCAACATTACTTTTAACTAGTAGAGAACCTTCAATTTCTCTACTAGTTTGGTTATTATCTTTTTCTTCTAGCACTTTTTTACTAATCTTCACAACATGATTAGTGGTTAAAACTTCATTCTCATGAAGCTTTTCTTTCAATTTCTTTTTCGAATTTTTCTCTTCTTTTTCAATATTCGTTTGAACTAATAAAGCCCCTTCAACTTCTCTACTAGCTTCAATTTCTTCTTTTTCTTGTAATTCTTTTTTACTAATGTTTACAACATGATCTGTGTTTAGAATTTCGTCCTTTTGAAATTCTTCTTTAACTATATGTGTTTCTTTTATATTTTCTTTTTCAAACTCTGTTGAGATAACATCTTCTAATTCTTTTTTATCATTTTTTTGCTGTGTGGGCGACTCAACTATAATAGTCTCTATTTCGTTCGTATTCTCTTGTTCCTTAGCATAAGGATACAATAAAAAACCTAACACTAGTGTTGCTGCAATACCCCCAGAAAACCACCATATAGGAAAAACTCTTTTCTTTTTCTTCTTATTGAGTTTTTCTTCAATAGCATTCCATACCTTTTCATTCGGAGTTACCTCTAAATCTTTAAGTCTTTCTTGAAATAATCTATCGATGTTTTTTTCTTCCATCAGTTATGCATTTTGTACTTTTTTTTGATGCAACTCCATCTCCTTTTTTAATATCTGTTTTGCTCTTGACAAATTAGACTTTGATGTTCCTTCCGAAATTTTTAATAATGCAGCTATTTCTTTGTGTGAATAATTATCTAATACATATAAATTAAAAACCAAACGATACCTATCTGGTAAATTTTGAATCAGTTTTAATAACATGTCTACACTTATATTTTCAGTTTCAATTACTACATCTTCTTCTATTTCTTCATTTGAAACTTCTGCTACTAATTGCAACGGTGATTTTTCTCTATACTTCTGTAATGCTGTATTTATTGTTATTCTTTTCATCCATCCTTCAAAAGAACCTTTATTTTGATATTGAGGCATTTTCTTAAAAATGGTTAGAAAACTGTCTTGTAATGTATCTTCGGCATCTTGATAATTCCGCGAATATTTTAAACAAAGCGCAAAAAGTTTACCAGAAAATAACTGATAAACTTGAGCCTGCGCTGTTATATTCTGATGACAGCATTCTTGTATGAGTTTCTCTAAATTGATACTACAAATTTACTGGAATTACCACTTCTTCATACACATTTTCTCCGTCATCATTTTTTCCTTTCCAAAACTTAAAAACATAATCCTCTTCTTGAGTTGCTTTTACAGGAAAAGCATATTCTTCTTGTCTTTCCTCTTCAGTACATGCAACATCAAGAGCTACTATTGCAACACCTGCAACTATTCTAGTTGTATCAACTTTTTGATAGTATAATCCGTCAAAAGAATAACAACTGTTAGGCAATGTGTATTTTATTTTAATAGTGTCTACTTCTCCAAAAGTGAAACTTTCTGGTGTAGTAGCACTATCAACCTTTAAATACTCATACTTAAAGGCAGAACCATCATCATCTAAACAAGAATAAAACGTAAATACACTTAAAAAAAGAATTAAAAATTTTTTCATGATATATATATTGTTGGGGGTTATTAACTTTTTTATTTTCATTATTTATCTACTAGATGAAAAAAAATTAAAAAGGTTGCGTACAATACCCTTATTTTTGTCAAAGTTTATGAAAAACACCGTTTTTAACATACAGTCTACCGAAGATTTTAATACAACTGCGCTACAAGTTTTCAAACATCAGTTTGCTAATAACAAAGTATATCGCTCATTTTGCGATTTAATCTATGTACATCCTTCAGATATACATACTGTTGAGCAAATACCATTTTTACCAATTCAGTTTTTTAAAACTCGAGACGTACTTTCTTCTACAGATGAAATTCAAGAAACTTTCACGAGTTCTGGAACTACTGGAAGTACAACCAGTAAACACTTGGTTACCGATTTATCTTGGTACGAAACCAGTTATTTAAAAGGTTTTGAACATTTTTATGGAAATATAGAAGATTATGTAGTACTAGCTTTGCTACCTAATTACTTGGAACGAAAAGGATCTTCTTTGATTTATATGGTTGATGATTTAATTAAACGTTCTAAACATTCTGAAAGCGGGTTTTATCTTAATAATCTTGACCAACTTGCTCAAAAGCTTACACAATTAGACTCACAAGGAAAAAAAGTATTACTCATAGGTGTTTCTTTTGCTTTGTTAGATTTGGTAGAACAATACAATTTCAATCTTTCTAATACCATCATTATGGAAACAGGTGGAATGAAAGGAAGAAGAAAAGAATTAATCAGACATGAACTACATGCGATTTTAAGCGATGGTTTTGGAGTAAATGAAATTCATTCTGAATATGGAATGACGGAATTATTAAGTCAAGGGTACTCAAAAGGAAATGGTCTTTTTAATTGTCCGCCTTGGATGCAAATTCTAACCCGTGATCCTGAAGATGCTTTAACTATCTTGCCTAAGGAAAAATCAGGTGGAATTAATGTAATCGACTTAGCAAACTACAATTCTTGTTCTTTTATTGCGACACAAGATTTAGGAAAAGTATATGATAACAATAGTTTTGAAATTATAGGACGTTTTGATAATTCAGATATCCGTGGTTGTAATTTAATGGTTTTATAACTTTTTATTTTTTGTTATCTTCCCAGACAATTAACCTCTATTAGTTCAAGGTCTTATGAAAAACTGGGCAGAAAATGTACAGTGGAATCCATCAGCTGTTGCTTTCCCTCATTCAGAAAATGAAATTCAACAACTTGTTTTAAAAGCTATTCGGTTTAACCAAAAAATTCGGGTTATTGGTTCAGGTCATTCCTTTACCTCTTTGTGTAGTACTGATGAAATATTGGTAACTCTCGATAATTTTCAAGGACTCATTTCAATTGATAAAGAAAAGAATCAAGCTACTGTAAAAGCAGGAACAAAACTATCACTCTTAGGAGAACTCCTTTTTAAAGAAGGGTTAGCTATGGAAAACATGGGTGATATTAACGTTCAGTCAATTGCAGGAGCTATAAGTACAGGAACACACGGTACTGGTATAAATCTAAAATCTATCAGTAACCAAGTTATTGGATTGAAATTCGTAAATGGAAAGGGAGAAATCATTGAGTGTTCCACCACAAAAAACACTGAACTATTCAAAGCTGCCCAAGTGTCGTTAGGTTGTTTAGGTATTATTACCGAAATAACTTTACAATGTGTTCCTACCTATAAACTAAAACTTCAAAACAAAAAGGAGAAATTAAGCGATGTGTTGGCTACTTTGGATGAAAGAAATTCTCAAAACCGTAATTTTGAATTTTACTGGATTCCTTACACAAATACTGCTTGGACAAAAACTTCAAACATTGTTGAAGATTCTGAGCCTGATAAGGTGAACTTTTTTAACTATTGGACTGAATATGTACTCGAAAACTATGTTTTTAAACTGATGTGTGAGTATGCAAGAGTTCTTCCATCACAAAACAAAACAGTTGCCAACATTACAGCAGCCAGTATTAGTAATGTAAAAAAAGTATATCACAGCCATAAAGTATATGCTACACAACGAATGGTAAAATTCCATGAAATGGAGTATAATGTTCCTGTAGAAACTTATCAGGATGTATTTAAAGATGTACAAAAAATTGTCAATTCTAAAAAATTCAACATTCATTTTCCTATTGAAAATCGCTGGGTAAAAGGTGATGATGTATACATGAGTCCTGCTTACAATAGAGACTCTGCTTATATCGCATGCCATGTATACAATAAAAAAGATAGTAGTGCTTATTTTACTGCTTTAGAAGAAATTTTTAAAGCCTATGACGGAAGACCTCATTGGGGTAAAATAAATACATTTACCACTGATGATATTGTAAGAATGTATCCTAAATTTGCAGATTTTCTGACTTTCAGAAAAGAACATGATCCTGAAAATATCTTTGTGAATCCGTATCTTCAAAAACTGTTAGGTATTTAATTATATGGATGCATATTTTAAAACACTCAATAAAGAACTAAAAAACTACCAACGAGCCATTCCTTGTTTATTGGTTGATTTAGATATTTTAGATGAAAATATTAATGAGGTCCTCTCTAATTTTAGAAAGAATTCTTCGCTCAGAGTTGTAGTAAAATCATTGCCTGCTGTTCAATTGATTGAATACATCTTACAAAAAACCAACTCAAACAAATTGATGGTTTTTCATCAGCCTTTTTTAACCGATTTAGCTTCTCGATTACATAACAAATCAGATGTTTTAATCGGTAAACCCATGCCTATAAAAACTGCGGAATATTTTTACAACAACTTACCTCAACAACACAACAAATTTAATCCGTTTACACAAATTCAATGGTTGGTAGATACTGAGAAACGAATTGAAGAATACATCGATTTAGCCAAACAACTCAATCAAAAATTACGATTGAATATTGAAATTGATGTGGGTTTGCACCGCGGTGGTTTTTCTTCTTTAAAAAGTTTAGAAAAAGAACTATCACTTATTGAAAACAATCAAGATTTTGTAGCGTTTTCAGGGTTTATGGGTTATGATCCACATGTGGTAAAACTTCCAAAAATTATTCGGTCTCAAAAAAAAGCGTTGCAATTAGCGAATCAATTTTATAAAGAATGCCAAACCTTAGTTCTAAATGATTTTCCTGAGCTATGGAATAAAAATTTAACCTTTAACGGAGCAGGAAGTCCTACCTTAAACCTACACAAAACGTCCTCCTCTCCTATTAATGATATTGCTATCGGTTCATGCTTTGTAAAACCTACAACGTTCGATATTCCTTCATTAAAAAAATATAAACCAGCAACGTTTATAGCTACACCTGTTTTAAAAACTTTTTCTAATACAACACTTCCAGGTTTAGAAAAACTAAAACAAATTTTTACTAAAAAATCTGCTTTTATTTATGGCGGTTTTTGGAAAGCAGATTATCACTATCCTAAAAACACAAAACAAAATAATTTATTTGGTGCTTCAACCAATCAAACTATGATTAATATTCCTAAAAACACATCTTTGCAAGTAGATGATTTTGTCTTTTTAAGACCACACCAAAGTGAATTTGTTTTTTTACAATTCGGAGAAATTTTACCTGTTAGAGATGGTAAAATTCAACAACCATGGCAACTGTTAAAAAACACATAAGTGTAATGCCATGTATTTTTCGTCGACTACTCATAAAATTTATTATTAATGAAAAATATCCTAACACTTCTTTTTCTTATAATTTCAACTTCGTTAATAGCTCAAAAAACAGATTACAACACTAAAAAAGGATATGTAGCTGAGGGGTATGACGTGGTGTCTTACTTCAAGAAGATAGTAAAAAAAGGGAAAAATGAGTTTTCTACCACTTATGATGGAGTAAAATTTAAGTTTTCTTCAGAAAAAAACTTAGTGTTGTTTAAAGAAAATCCTACAAAATATGTTCCACAATATGGTGGTTACTGCGCTTATGCAATGGGTAAAAAAGGAGAAAAAGTCAGTATAGATCCAGAAACTTATGAAATAAGAGATGGTAAATTGTATTTATTCTATAACTCTTGGGGCACCAACACGTTTAACCTATGGTTAAAAGAAGGCCCTGAAAAACTTAAAAAGAAAGCAGATATAAATTGGGGAAAATGAATCAGTAATTGATTCTATAGTAAGAAAAAGAGTTGATGTTTTCAGCTCTTTTTTTATGTGCTTTCGTTTCTTTTTATTCTTACTTTTGATAGCTAAAAAACATCTATGAACAATTTTTCTTTTTTTAACCGACCAAATATTCAGCAAGAAATACAAAATACAGAATTTGATATTCTAATAATTGGAGGTGGTATTACTGGTGCTGGTATTGCTTTAGATGCGGCTTCTCGTGGAATGAAAGTAGCCTTGATAGAAAAAAATGACTTCGCTTCTGGTACCTCAAGTAAATCGACCAAGTTAATACACGGTGGTTTACGATACTTAAAACAATTTGATTTTTGGTTAGTAAAAGAAGTGGGGACTGAACGTGCTATTGTTCACAAATTAGCTCCACATTTGGTAATTCCTGAAAAGATGATTTTACCCTTAATTGAAGGAGGAACTTATGGTTCTTGGTTGACTTCAATAGGGTTAAAGGTGTATGATGTGTTAGCTTCTGTTGAAGGAGATGACAAACGTAAAATGCTCGACAAAAAAGAAGCTTTAGAAAAAGAACCTTTGTTACCTGAAAGTATTTTAAACGGTGCAGGTTTTTATGCTGAATACCGTACCGATGATGCTCGTTTAACCATTGAAGTTTTAAAAACGGCTAGTCAATATGATGCCAAAATACTGAACTATACAAATGCTGATGAATTTATCTATGAAAACAAACGTGTTGTAGGTGCTAAAGTAACCGATGTTTTTACCAATGAAAGTTACGATATCAAAGCTAAATATGTAGTAAATGCAGCAGGACCTTGGGTAGATGAATTACGCCAGATAAACAATTCAAAAATTGGAAAACGTTTACATTTAACCAAAGGAGTACACCTTGTGGTTCCGTATGAAAAATTGCCTGTAAAACAATCGGTGTACTTTGATATTCCTGATGGTCGTATGATGTTTGCTATTCCTCGCGGAAAAGTAACCTATTTTGGTACTACCGATACCAATTACCAACAAGATAAAGATTCTGTAGAAACCTCAATGGTAGATGCTTTATATTTAATTGAAGCTGTTAACAACATGTTTCCTGATATTCATTTAACTATTGATGATATTCAATCTTCATGGGCAGGATTACGTCCGTTAATTCACGAAGAAGGAAAATCAGCTTCGGAATTATCTAGAAAAGATGAAATTTTTGTTTCAGATACAAAATTAATATCCATTGCTGGAGGAAAATTAACTGGTTATCGAAAAATGGCAGAACGCATTGTGGATATTGTTGCTAAAAAAATGAAACGTCGTTTTGAAGTAGATTTCGACCCAATTCAAACCGAAGAAATAGTATTAGCGGGAGGACCATTTCAGAACTATAAATCAGTTAAACTATACATTAACCAAGTTTTTAAACGTATAAAACCGTATGGTTTTTCTGAAAAAGATGCTAGCTATTTGGTGCATAACTATGGTAAACAAACCGAACTTATTTTAGATAAGTTTGATGAGTTAAATGAAGAAAATTTTGAGCAACGTTTGTTACAAGCTGAAATATGGTTTACTATAAAACATGAAATGGTTTGTACTCCTACCGACTTTTTCATGAGGCGAACAGGTCGTTTATTTTTTGATAAACCTAGTGTAGATACTTATAAAGACTTTGTTATACAAGACTTTGCATCACGTTTTAATTGGGATAAAGAAACTACTTTATATTATCAACAAGAGCTAGAAAATAAAATAAATTTAACAGTAAATTTTAACTAGATATTAGCTATAAAATTATTCTAGTATTATATATTTGGCACTCTTAAAAATTAGCTGCAAAAAGGTTAGTATAATTAATTTTTAAAGTGGAATGAAGCAAGTAGTAGTATTAGTATTTTTATTAACCAGTTTTATAGTAAAAAGTCAAACGGTTAATACCTTATCAAACTCAGAAATTGATAACAGTAAAATTAATAATGTTACGTTAAGTGACATTAAAAAAACCTTAGGTAAACAACCTAAAGTAGAATCTTTGTTAGGAGCCTCTACTTCTTTTGAAGATAATGGTTTTTATTATTATTATAAATTCAACGGATTAAAACTCGATTTTTCTACCGCTGGAAAAAGTAAGCCTTATGTAGAATCTTTCGTAGTACTTACTAACGAAGTTAACTTTACCATTAAAGGTATTACAATTACTGTAGGAGATCCTATAAGTAAATTAGGCACTGTTAATTTCAGTACGGGTAGAAATGGCGATAAAAGCATTTTATTTGCTGAATGTGAAAGTTGTGATGTTTTTATCAATATAGAATTTGATCAAGCGACAAACATTATTACCAAAATCAATTATTTTGATATGTCGTAATCTATTTTTGATTATCATCAAATAAATGATAAAACAAAAAAAAGCCCAGAGACTGAGTCTCTGGGCTTTTTTAGTATTATGTATATTTAAAAACTATGCTGCTTTTTCGTATTCTTCTAGGTCTTTCGTCAAATCTAATTTTCTTAAGGTTGGATTGATAATTCCAGTAGTAATTACAGTAATTAAAGTCATGGTTCCTCCAAATACTACTGCAGTTACCGTTCCCATTAACTTTGCTGTTACTCCACTTTCAAAAGCTCCTAACTCGTTTGAAGAACCTACAAACATTGAATTTACTGAAGCTACTCTACCTCGCATATGGTCGGGTGTTTTCAATTGTAAGATAGTTTGACGAATAACCATCGAAACACCATCGGTAACACCACTAAAAAATAAGGCAACAATCGAAATCCAAAATACAGAAGATAATCCGAAAATGATAATACATACACCAAAGCCAAAAATGGCTCCTAAAAGCTTTATTCCTGCATTCTTACTGATGGGTATATAAGCCGTTACTAACATCGTTAAAAAAGCTCCTATAGCAGGTGCAGCGCGTAAAGCACCAAAACCTTCAGGGCCTACTTTTAAAATATCTTGTGCATAAACTGGTAGCAGTGCGACAGCACCTCCAAATAATACCGAAATCATATCTAAAGTAATGGCTCCTAAAATAGCTTTGGTTTTATACACAAAACGAACTCCTTCCTTTAAACTCTTCATTACAGGTTCACCTATTTTAGGGTTTAAAATTGGTTTCTTTTTGATTAAAAATACCGTAAAAAATGACACTGAAACTAGCCCAAAAACAATACATAAAGACCAGTGTACACCAATCCAAGAAATAGTTAATCCAGCAAAAGCTGGCCCTAATACTGAGGCTATTTGCCATGTAGAACTACTCCATGTAGCGGCATTTGGGTATAATTTTTTAGGTACAATTAATGCTATTAATGAAAAAATAGTAGGTCCGAAAAACGAACGTAAAAATCCACCAAAAAACACCAAGGCATAAATAGCATACAGCACTTTAATTTTATCCCATCCTTCAACAAAACTCGGTAGCGTTAAAAAGAATAAACCAAAACTAATGAGTGAAAATAATCCTATACACAACGCAAGTAAATTTCGTTTTTCTTTTTGATCAACAATATGACCTGCAAACAATGCCATAGATACTGCTGGAATAACTTCCATCAGTCCTATAATTCCCAGTGAAAGTGGGTTTTTAGTGAGACTATATACTTGCCATTCTATAATGATAAACTGCATTGACCAGGCAAATACCAATGCAAAACGTACTAAAAGGAAAATATTAAACTCTTTAATCCTAAGTGAAGCGTACGGATCTTTTTTCTCCATGTATTAATTCAATTTCAAGTCCATTAAAATAGCAAAGGTTTCATTTACATCTCTTTCTTTAACTACAATAGTCATTTCATGAGTAGTAGAAATAACTTCTTGTACAGCAATATTTGCCCAAGCAAATTGCTTTAATATAAAGTAATAAACCCCTGATTGATCTAAGTTTTCTTTCGGAAGCTTAATTGTAATTGATGCTAAATCGTTTACATTGTTAATTAAAGTTTCTTTCTTAAAAATTTCTTCTACGAAAGGTTGTAAGTTTTTACTGGTAACGATATTCGTTTCAAAAATTCCTTGTGAAACGGTTAAAAAGTAGTCATTACTATCGGCCGATTTACTTAAAATTTTAGCAATTTCTTTGAGTAATGAGGTAGTATTTTTAAAAGTAAAATCGCACAAATCTGATCGAACAATTACATCTCCCAAATTCAGTGCGAGTCGTTTAATATTTTTACGAACTCTCAATTCATTTGCTGGTGATAATCTATTAATTGCCATCATAACGGCTCCTACTTTTACTTCTTTTTTCAAAAGTTTAGAAACTTCAGGTAAAATTTCTCTTGCTAATGAGGATACGTTGATTAACTTTTCATTCAAAGCCTCCTCTATAAAAGGAGTTTTTCTGATGGTAATTTCAACAGCTTCTTGAATTGTTTTCATATTTTGTTTAATTTTAAACTAAAAGTAACAAAAATACAATTAATAGTAAAATTATACGTTATTTTTATATAGTAAGATTTTTTACTAAAATCTTTGCTAATCAGATTTTTAAATTAAATTTGCTGCATCTGTAATTCGTTACAAAACCTATACACAACTCAATTATAGAAGCGATTGATGGGGCTTCTTAATTCATTTTAAGAAGGATTATTTGTACAAATGCAAGCAACTAATCTAATCTATTTGTTAACTTTAAAAACTCATCTTTCGCTTCTTTTTTGTCGTATAATACATTATACACAGCGTTAATTATTGGAGTTTTTGCACCATTTTTTTGATTGATTTCGTAGGCACTTTTAGTAGCATAATATCCTTCTGCAACCATGCTCATTTCTAACATAGCAGATTTTACAGTATACCCCTTACCTATCATATTTCCAAACATTCTGTTTCTACTAAATGTAGAATATCCAGTAACTAATAAATCACCTAAATATGCTGAGTTATTAATATTACGTTTCATTTTATGAATCTTTTTAATAAAACGTTTCATTTCACGAATACCATTACTCATTAACACCGCTTGAAAATTGTCTCCATAGCCTAAACCATGTGCTATTCCTGCAGCGATAGCATAAATGTTTTTTAGCATGGCAGCATATTCGGTACCAATAATATCATCAGAAATTTTTGTTTTAATATAGCGTCCAGTAATAAATTTACTTAACTCTTTTGCTCTTTCTTGATCTTGACAAGCTAATGTTAAATAAGATAAACGCTCCATTGCTACTTCTTCTGCATGACAAGGACCTGTAATTACCCCAATATTATCGTAAGGAACATTAAATGTATCGTGAAAATGCTCGCCAACAATCAGTCCTGATTCAGGAACAATTCCTTTTATCGCAGAAAAAATAACTTTGTTTGTTAAAGATGCTGTTAGTTTTTCTAACTCATTGTTTAAAAAAGCTGATGGAATTGCAAAAATTAACACATCATAATTTTCAACAATATAATTCATATCGTTAGACAAATCGAGTTGTTCTGGATGCAGCTCTGCTGAACTTAAATAACTTGGATTGTGTTTGTTACGTTTTATATGTTCAATAGCATATACACTGCGCATATACCATCCTATAGTTTCTAAATTTTCTGATAACATTTTAACAATAGCAGTCGCCCAACTTCCTCCTCCTAACACAGCTATTTTAGTTTGATTGCTCATAAGTAATATTTGTTTGTAGTACAAAATTAAGAAATCTATATTCTTCTTTTAAACCTTAAGCTTATTATATTTGGAAGTTGAAAAATTTGAAACATATGAACGTACAAATCATAAACAAATCTAAACACCAAACTCCTACTTATGAAACCGAAGGTTCTGCAGGAATGGATTTACGTGCCAATTTAAATGAACCTGTAATTCTAAAACCTTTGGAAAGAGCTATTATAAAAACAGGATTGTTTATTGCTCTTCCTGTTGGATACGAAGCGCAAGTACGTCCACGTAGTGGACTTGCTGCCAAAAAAGGAATTACTGTGTTAAATTCTCCTGGTACTGTTGATGCTGACTATCGTGGGGAAATCGGCGTAATTTTAGTAAACCTATCTAACGAAGACTTTATTGTAAATGATGGTGAACGTATTGCTCAATTAGTAATTGCTAAACACGAACGTGTACAATGGCAGGAAGTTGAATTATTAAATGAAACTGAACGTGGTGCGGGTGGATTTGGAAGTACAGGAGTTTAACTAAGTTTTTTATATACTTGACTCATTTTTCTCATTTTGTCAAATATTAATTCAAAATCTAAAAAACAATGTGAATGGTATTGGTACCCTACTTTTTTGTAAAACTCAAAAGCTTGAGGTTTTTCATCCATAGTATCTAACCATATCAATTCATATTGTTTTTTTATTGCTTCTTCTTCTAACCAAGTTAACAATTGTTTACCTACTCCTTTTCCTTGAGTCTTTTCGTGTAAATAAATTCGATGAAGCTTTACCATTTTTTGGTTGTCAAATCCTCCTAACTTTTTACCCCATAAAATTCTAAAAATCCCCACTTTTTCTCCGTTATAAAGAATAAAGTAGTAGTTGGTATTATCTTCTAATAATTCTTTTTCTAAATTATTTTTTGAAAATTGAGTTTGTACATACCAGCTACCTTCATCTTTCCAAAAATGTTTGTATGCAGCTTTATAAACTTCATTCATTAAGGTCGAAAGAGTTTTGAAATCTTCTAATTGTATCTCTTCTAGTTGTATACTTTCAGTTACAGTAATTACTTTTTTACTCAAAATTAAACTATAATGTTTTTCTAATTCAAACACATAATTAGTAATATTTTTTAAAAATTAAAACAAATATTTACCTCCTTTTATAAATTTCTTCTCCATCAAAAACCGTTAAAACTACTTTTGTTTGGTTAATTTCGTTTATTGAAGCGGTAAAAATATCTGTATCTAACACTATAAAATCAGCTAATTTACCCGTTTTTAAAGAGCCTACTTTATCTTCTTGTCGCATTACATAAGCACCATTAATTGTATATGCTTTTATTGCTTCTACTAAAGAAATATTTTGTGGCGAGCGAGTTACTGCATTTTGTATCCCAACAAACGGATTTAAAGAGCTAACATTCCAATCGCTACTCAATGTTATTCTTGCTCCAGCTTCTTTTAATGATTTAATAGGAATTTGGTTATCTGCTAATTCTGCACCTAATAAATAATCATTATCATGCCAATACACAGGTTGGGTAAAATCTCCTGCCACTTGAGCATCGGCAGTTACATTTAATCGTGCAAAACGATTTATATCAGTAGCATCTATTATTTCTACATGGGTTAATCGATGTCTTCCTTTTATTGTTCCACTTTGTTCAATAGCATTTAAAGCTTCTGTTACACCTCTATTTCCAATAGCGTGAATATGAAAATCAAACCCTACATTTTCAAGTTCTTTAATGTATTTTGATATTCTTTCTTGGGTAAAATAGTTTAATCCATTATTCGTTGGTAATCCAAAGATATTTTCTTTATAATTTTGATGTAATGCTGCTGTTGTATTGTGCGTAATTCCGTCTGAATATAATTTTATCTGATTAATTTTTAACAGGCTATTTTCATCATTAGAAAACAATTTTTTTAGACTTGAAATTTGCGTTGCATCATCTTCTGTTGGGTATGCCCATAAACCTAAATTAAAGCGTGCTGTTAACTTATTATCATCGGCTAAATTTTTCCATGTTTTATGTTGATCTCTTTTCCAATAAGTTCTAGCATCAGATACTGAAGTTATACCGTGTTTTGCTAATTCAGGTAGTACATAACTAACCATTCCCTCATACTCTCCATCTGCATCATTTAATGAAGTTACTGCTTGTTGGAATACTACATCTCCTGCATTATCTATTAAAATACCTAACAGTTCTCCCTTTTCTTTCATGATAATACCTCCTTGTGGATTTGGGGTAGCTTCGGTTATCCCTGCTAATTCCAAGCCTTTAGAATTTATCCACATTGAATGAGAGGTCTGTTCCATAATAATTACGGGTCTATCAGAAACAGCTTCATCTATTATTTGTAATGGATTTCTTTTAGCTTCAAAAAGTGTATTTATAGAGTGTCCAAAACCAATTAACCATTCTACATTAGGATTATCTTTTGATGCTTTTTTTATAACCGAAATATAATTCTCAGCATTGGTTTCTTCTTCATTTAAAACAAAAGCTGTTGTGGTCGATCCAACTTCCATAGGATGCATATGTACATCATGAAAACCAGGTAGTATTAATTTACCTTTCAAATCTATTTTTATAGCATTTTTATCTGCTTTTTTTTCAGCTTCAGTATTAGAGCCTACAAAGAGTATTTTATTCCCTTTTATTAAAATTGCTTCTGCCCATGGATTGGTATCATCAACAGTAAAAATTTTAGCATTATAATATAGTTTTTCAGAATTAGTTTCTATAGGTATTTTAGGGTCAGTTGAGCAAGAATTTGTAGTGAAAATTACACTAAATAAAATAGTTATTAATTTCATTTTCTTCATATTTTTTGTCTTGTGAAATTAACCTTTTAAAGGCACATAAATTTCAGTTTCGTATTCATTTTCATTATCAGTATGAGCTTCGTGCTTTGTATAAAATTCTAAAAAAGGATGTTCAGAAACTTCATTATGTGTTGTAAACAACCAGTCTTTGAAAATTTTATCGTACGTTTTACTAATTGATTGATAACTGCCAGTATGGATAAAAACTGCATACTTTTGTTCTGGAATTGTTTTTACTTTAAATTTTTTATCTGGTATTTCTACCGTGTCATCAATAACTAAACAAGCATCATAATTAAATGTAATATTTTCTGAAATAATTGGCTCATCCCAAATAATTCCAAATGATTCTGTTTTGTTAAAGTTTATATGTAAATCTTCAGCTTCTTTTAATAATTTATCCCAAACTTCTTCTATTTCACTTTTATAATAATTTGCTTTTACAGTTTTATAAAGTACTTTTTTAGATTTTAGAACTACTATTTTATCCTCAAAAAAGAATGTATTTGTATTTTCTTTCGTTTCTTTTTTAAAAAGTTCTTCTTTTTTATTTCTGTAAATAGCTGGAGATATTCCGTAATGCTTTTTAAAAGATTTACTGTAAGATTGTACATCTGCATACCCTACTTTTTCAGCAATATCTTTAATTTTATCAGATGTAAAAACTAACATTTTAGCACTATTTTCTACCTTTAGTCTTATAACATAAGTTCCTATAGTTTCTTTATATTCTGCTTTGAATATGCGTTGTAAATTTCTGTAAGAAAAATTAGACAGCTCTTCTAAATCTTCTATTAAAATCTTTTCATTGTATCTATTTCTTAAATAGGAAACTACTTGTTGTAACCTATTTATATAGAATTCTTTTGCTTTCATATTACAAATGTAAAAGAGAGTATTTATTTAATTTTTGTCATAAATTGACAATATAGAATGTACAAAAAAAGCTGTTGATTTCTCAACAGCTTTAAAAAATAGTAATAGTTTGAACTTTAAATTTAAATTACTTATTCTTGATTTTCAATAGCTTCTTTAATTTTATTTTCAAGTTCTTCCATTAATTCAGGATTGTCTTTAATAATGCCTTTAACAGCATCTCTACCCTGACCTAATTTAGTGTCTCCATAGCTAAACCACGAACCACTTTTCTTTATAATTCCGTACTCTACACCAATATCTAAAACTTCACCAACTTTAGAAATTCCTTCACCATACATAATGTCAAATTCTGCTTGTTGAAATGGTGGAGCTACTTTATTTTTTACAATCTTTACTTTGGTACTGTTACCAATTACCTTATCACCATCTTTAATTTGTGTTCTACGACGAATATCTAAACGAACCGATGCATAGAATTTTAAAGCATTACCACCCGTAGTTGTTTCAGGGTTACCAAACATAACTCCTATCTTTTCACGTAACTGGTTAATAAAAAATACAGTACAGTTTGTTTTACTAATGGTACCTGTTAATTTACGCAAAGCTTGCGACATTAAACGTGCATGTAATCCCATTTTAGAATCTCCCATCTCACCTTCAATCTCAGATTTTGGTGTTAAGGCAGCAACCGAATCAATCACCACAATATCAATAGCTCCCGAACGAATTAAGTTATCAGCAATTTCTAATGCTTGTTCACCATGATCTGGTTGAGAAATAATTAAATTATCAACATCAACGCCTAAACTTTCAGCATAAAAACGATCAAAGGCATGTTCAGCATCAATAAAAGCAGCAATACCTCCAGCTTTTTGAGCTTCTGCAATCGCATGTATTGTTAAAGTTGTTTTACCTGATGATTCTGGTCCGTAAATTTCTATAATTCTTCCACGAGGATACCCTCCTACTCCTAAGGCTAAATCTAATCCTAAAGAACCTGACGATATTGCATCTACATCTTCTACTTGGCTATCTCCTAACTTCATTACGGTTCCTTTACCGTAAGTTTTATCTAACTTATCTAGTGTAAGTTGAAGCGCTTTTAGTTTCGCTTCCTTTTCTTTATCTGCTGCCATAAATCGTGCTAATTATTTTAATATATAAGAATGGCTAAGTTATGAAAAACTAACTTTAATTTCTCATCTTTTTTATGTTACATATTTGTAATATTGTACTCCTTAAAAATAACAGATGTCAGAGCATCATCACTTTATTATTTACAAACCTTACGGTTTTCTTTCCCAATTTATAACCAATCAAATAAAAGGAGGTAAACACAAATTGTTGGGAGAATTGTATGATTTTCCTGAAAAAACAATGGCTGTTGGTAGATTGGACGTAAAATCGGAAGGTTTGTTATTACTTACTACCGACGGAAAAGTAAGCGATCATATTACTACCAGAGGTAAAGTTGAAAAGGAATATTATGTACAACTAGATGGCGCTATTACTTCAGAAGCTATTGAACAATTACAAAATGGTGTTGAAATTGGTTTTGATGGAAAAAAATATATAACAAAACCTTGTAAAGTTAAATTAATTGATACTCCTGATTTACCTGAACGTTCTAAAAAAATTCGCGATGCTCGTCATGGTCCTACTCCTTGGATATCAGTTACCTTAACTGAAGGAAAATTTAGACAAGTTCGTAAAATGACTTCTGCCGTAGGGTTTCCTACACTACGTTTAGTGCGCGTTCGGGTAGGTGATATTTTATTAGGTAATATGCAAGTTGGTGAAGTTAGGGAAGTTGAAGAATTGATTTAGTTTATTATAAAATTGAATTTTGTATTATTGCGCCGCTATAATTTATTAAATTCAATTAACTATGAAAAAGCTACTTATTTTTTCTATTACTTTATTAACTCATTATTTTTCTTTTTCTCAAGAAGTAGAATCAGACATCTTACAAATTTCCGAAGAAGATTACATTAAAAAAATTGACAGTATAAACAATTCTTTTTCTTACCAAGAAGGTATTATTTCATTAGAAAAAGGTATTGCTAAAATTACTGTTCCTGAAGGATATAAATTTTTAGACGCTAAACAAAGTTCTTATGTCCTTACTGACCTATGGGGAAATCCTCCATCTGAAGTTTTAGGGCTTTTATTTCCTAAAAATATTGATCCTTTAAGCGAAAATTTCACCTATGCCGTTGAAATTACTTATTCTAATGATGGATACATAAATGATGAAGATGCTAAAGATTTAAATTATGATGACTTATTAAATCAAATGCAAGAAGATACCAATGCTTCAAATCCTGAAAGAAAAAAATTAGGTTATCCAACAATGGAATTGATAGGTTGGGCATCTCCTCCTTTTTACGATCAAGAAAACAAAAAATTACACTGGGCAAAAGAATTTAAATTTGAAGGAGAAGATACTAATACATTAAATTACAATATAAGAGTCTTAGGTAGAAATGGATATTTAACTCTAAATGCCATAGGAACAATTAATATACTCCCTGAATTTAAAAAAGATGTAAATCAAATTTTAAAAAGCGTTTCCTTTACTGAAGGTAACAAGTATTCTGATTTTAATCCTGAAATAGATAATGTTGCTGCTTACGGAATTGCTGGTTTAATTGCTGGAAAAATTTTAAGTAAAGTTGGTTTTTTTGCTGTTCTTTTAAAATTTTGGAAAGTGATTCTTATCTCATTAGCAGGTGGATATGCTGCTGTAAAAAGGTTTATCTTTAAAAATAAAGAAGAAGACAAAAAACAAATATCTTAGTAAAAATAAGGCTTAGAAAATTCTAAGCCTTATTTTTTTATCATTCTTATATGCGGAATACCATCTTCTAAATACTCTTCCCCTACTTGTTTAAATCCATGAGATTCGTAGAATTTTTGCAAATAGGTTTGTGCAGAAATGGTTATGGTAGTTTCACTGTAGCTATCAACAATAGCTTTGATAGATGCTTTTATCAAATCGTGTCCGTAACCATATTTACGTTCACTTTCCTTTACTACTACTCTACCAATACTAGGGGTATCAAAATATTCACCACTATTAAACAAACGAGTGTACGCAACTATTTTTCCTTCCTTTTCACCTAAAACATGTAATGCTTTTACATCTTTACCGTCAAGATCTTGATATACGCAATCTTGCTCAATAACAAAAACTTCAGAACGTAATTGCAAAAGCTCATACAATTCTGAAGTTGTTAATTCTTGAAATTTTTTTATTGTAAAATTCATTAATCACAAGCTATTTTGTTAACTCTATTAGCATGACGTCCTCCTTCAAATTCGGTTGATAAAAAGATTTTTACAAAACCTAAAGCCTCTTGTAATGACACAAAACGAGCCGGAATTGTTAAAATATTCGCATCGTTATGTTGACGTGTTAACTCAACCAATTCATTATTCCAACATAAAGCAGCACGAATTCCTTGATGCTTATTAGCAGTCATTTGTGCTCCGTTACCACTTCCACATAAAATAATTCCCATTTCTGCTTGACCAGTCTCTACTGCTTCTGCAGTTGGGTGAATTGTATCAGGATAATCCATACTATCAGTATCATTCGTACCAAAGTTAATTACCTTATGTCCTAATTCTTCTAAAAGTTTAACAATTTCAAACTTATATTCTGTTCCTGCATGATCATTTCCTACAGCGATTGTCATAATTTGTTGATTTTAATTCAGTTGTGAGTTACAAAAATACAGTTATTCACGGTTATCAACAGTAATTAACAATGCTTTTTTTAGTATTCTTAATAACCTCTTAAAAATTAAGGGGTTAAACGATGTTATCAAATTGTTAAGAACTAATAGTATATTCTGAAAAGAAAATTTGATTTTTTATAAAAAATTTACAATACAAGAATCAGTTTTAATTATGCAACTTTTTTTTTAAGATTTTAATGAACATTTATCAACATAAAATTAACCCTTTTTTTACATTCAAAATAAAATTAACTATTCATAAAAAGTAGTGAATTGCTGTTTATAACTTTTGTTAATAACTCTACTTCACAATTGATTTTTAAGATTTTATTTAACTAATAACTTGTTTATTTTTTTTTATAAGTCACTTATCCTAAAAATAAATCCATTTTTTATTCTACATATTAACATACTATAATAACAATCATTTCTTTTTTTAAATTTTAAAAATCTTTTATATTAATAATATAATATGTTGATAACAGTTTTTTAAAAATTAAATTTTTAGTTGTTGAGTCTAATTTTAGTTATTCTCTCAATTAGTAATTCAATAGAATTGTAAGAACGAAGTTTATAAAAGTGAGATTCCTTATGAATTTCCGGTAGACAAACTCCGAAAAAATAGCTATAAATACTAGGTTTGTTAATAAGTACTAATAAGTGTAAAGTAAAGGCTTAAATGGCTTTTTTAGCTGCTTTTATAAGGTAAACAGAATCTTTTGCTTTAACTACCTCTGTAGAAGTTTTATCGTTTAAAGTCGTGTTTATACTTATTACAGTAACAATAATTCCTGTAATAAATATGAAAATAAAAAGTGCTATTATTTTACGTAAGCTTTTCATTTATAATGACTTTATTACTATAAAGACGTATTAAATTAAGAAATGTTACAATTATTTTAAGTTTTTTTTAACTTTTAAGGTATTACGAATTGAATGGCTTTGTTAATTAAACTTACTTTAACAGATCCTTTGCCTATTAACTCTCCATCTGCTTGAATATAAGGTAGTTTACTAATGTTTTTCGGAGTTATTAACAACTCTTTTGATAGGTGTGTTTCTACCTTTTTATGTTGGAGAATTTTACCATTATACAGCTTCTTTATATTGAAGATTAAATCCAAAAAAGAAAAATTTTTAGCAATTGTTATGTCAAATAAGCCATTACTAGAATCTTTATAATCAGTTAATTGCATTCCTCCTCCTGAATATTTACAGATTCCGAATAATGCCATTAAACATTTAGTTTCAATAATTCTACTTCCTATTTCTATTTTAAATGTAGTTTTTTTATAAAAAAATAAACCAGCTATTCCGCTAAGTAAATAAGCAATAGAACCAAATCTTTTTAATTTGTTCAACTTATTAACAACATATCCATCATAACCAATTCCAGCTAGATTATTAAAGTAAGAAGAAGTATTTGACAATTCTAAATAACCAATGTCTTGATATATTGTTTTTTGATGTTTTATAATACTAACTGCTTTTTTTATTTTTTTAGAAATATTATAGGTTTTAATCCAGTCATTTCCAGTACCTAACGGTATTACAGCAACAATAATTTTTCTAGTATCAACTTCACTTTGAGTCATAATTCCGTTAATTATATGATGTAAAGTACCATCACCACCAACAGAAATTATTTTTTTAAAACCTTGATTAATAGCTTTTTGTAATAAAAGTATTTCATGTTTAGCATAGGTTGTTTTAGCATATTCATAATGAATATTATTAAATTTTAATTCTTGTTGAATTTCAATCCAAAACTTATTAAAATTACAACTACCTGCCACAGGATTTACTATTATAAACCATGTATTATCCATATTAATACTTTTAAATCAAGTGCAGAAAATTACAAAAATGAATTTATAACATTTATTTAAAATAAGTAGCATTGATTTTATTCGTACTTTGGTTGAATAATTAAATAAGACGAAAGATTAATGACTAGAAAGAAAAAAATCTACAAAAAAAAGGGTAACGTTATTAAAAACCTTACTCGTAACATTTTCAAAATACTTAACGAAGACAGTAAAAAGAACTATAACTATAAGCAAATTGCTGCTAAATTGGGAGTTTCTGATACCGATGGAAAGACCCAAATTATTCAAAAGTTAGCTGAATTAACAGCTAATAAAAAAATAAAAGAAGTAGATAGAGGTAAGTTTCAAATTAATGAAGATCGTAAATATCATATAGGTACTTTAGATGTTACAACTAACGGAAATGCTTATTTCATTTGTGATGATTTTGAGCATGATATTTTTGTACCTTCAGTAAACTTAGGGAAAGGATTACATAACGATACAGTTAAAGCATACATATACAACAAACGTCGAAGCAATAAACAAGAGGCTGATGTAGTTGAAATTATTGATAGAGCAAAAACAGAATTTGTCGGAGTATTACAAATGAATAAAAACTTCGGTTTTGTGATTCCTGATAGTAACAAGATGTATGCAGATATTTTTATATCTCAAAGTAAATTAAATGGAGCACAAGATGGTGATAAAGTGGTAGCTAAAATTACCGATTGGCCAGAAAACTCTAAAAATCCGTTTGGTAAAATCACACAGGTTTTAGGTAAACCAGGAGATCACGATACCGAAATCCATTCTATTTTGTTAGAATATGGTTTACCATATGAATTTCCTACTGAGGTAGAAAATGAAGCTTCTGAATTACCAATTGAAATTACGAAAGAAGAAATTGCAAAACGTAGAGATATGCGTGGTGATTTAACTTTTACTATTGATCCTAAAGATGCTAAAGATTTTGATGATGCCTTATCGTTTACCGAATTAGAAAATGGAAACTATGAAATAGGAATTCATATTGCTGATGTTTCACATTATCTACAGCCCAAAACCATTTTAGATGAAGAAGCGTATAATAGAGCAACTTCAGTCTATTTAGTAGACAGAGTAGTACCTATGTTACCAGAAATGTTAAGTAATGGCGTTTGTTCTTTACGACCAAATGAAGAAAAACTAACATTTTCAGCTGTGTTTGAAATGAATGATAAAGCACAAGTTATTAACCAATGGTTTGGTAGAACGGTAACTTATTCTGATAAGCGTTTTGCTTATGAAGAAGCACAGGTAATTATTGAAACTAAAAAAAATATTATTCCAGCAGATGTTTCATTAACAGGTGAAACTTACGAAGTGGATGAAAATATTGTTAATGCTACACTAAAATTGGATGAATTAGCTAAGAAAATGCGTAAAAAACGTATGAAATCAGGAGCTATTTCTTTTGATAAAATTGAAGTGAAGTTTCATTTAGATGAAAATGCAAATCCTACTGGAGTATTTTTTAAAGAAGCAAAAGATGCCAATAAATTGATTGAAGAATTTATGCTATTGGCGAATAAAAAAGTAGCTGAATTTGTTGGATTATCTGGTGGAAGACCTAGTAATAAAACCTTTGTATATCGTGTACATGACGAACCAGATGTTGAAAAATTAGCATCTTTACAAAACATTGTTAGTAAGTTTGGCTATAAAATTAATACTGAAACTCGTCAAAAAACATCAGATAGTTTAAACAAACTATTGTCAGACGTTCATGGTAAAGGTGAAGCGAATATGGTAGAAACCTTGGCTATTCGCTCAATGAGTAAAGCTGAATATACCACTCAAAATATTGGTCACTACGGATTAGCATTTGATTATTACAGTCACTTTACGTCTCCAATTCGACGTTACCCTGATGTAATGACACATCGTTTGTTACAACACTATTTAGACGGAGGAAATTCACCAAAAGCAGAAGTGTATGAAGAAAAGTGCAAACATTCTTCAAAAATGGAAGAATTAGCTTCTAAAGCCGAAAGAGATTCTATTAAATACATGCAAGTTAAATACATGCAAGATCATAAAGATGAAGAATTTGAAGGTGTTGTATCAGGTGTTACCGAGTGGGGAATTTATGTAGAGATTAAATCTAATAAATGTGAAGGTATGGTGCGTATTAAAGATATTAAAGATGATTACTATATTTTCGATGAAAAACAATACGCCATAGTAGGTCAATCTACAAAAAACATGGTACAATTAGGAGATGAAGTTGTAGTAAAGGTTAAGAACACCGATTTAGAACGAAAACATCTTGATTTTCATTTAATTTCACATTAAATGTTATTTTTTCAACAATAAATTTTAATATTTGTCTTTATAGTATTGGTATAATTATTGGTTATACTCAATCAACCAATGGAGTTTATTATGAAGAAGTTAGCTATTTTAAGTTTGTTTTTGATGACCGTTATAGCATCAGGACAAACGACTATAACGAAGAAAATTGACAAATTTTCTGAATTAAAGGTGTACAACGGTATTGATGTTGAATTACTAAAGTCAGATACTCCTGAACTTATTATTACTGGAGAAAAGGCAGATAAAGTAAAAATAAAACTAGTTAATAATACTCTAAAAATATCTTTAAAATTTCCTGAGACTAGTGCTGATGGTAAGGCTAAGGTAAAATTATACTATACAAATGATTTGGTTGTTATAGATGCTAATGAAGGGTCAGCAATCACAGGAAAAGATATCAATCAGCAGAATATTGAAATTAAAGCACAAGAAGGAGCTTATATTAATCTTGTTATAGATGTTAAGCATTTAAGAGTAAAAAGCTCTTCAGGAGCTGTTATTAGGCTTTCTGGTACAAGTAAAAACCAAACGATTGATGCTGATTTAGGAGGAATGTATCACGGATATAAGTTAAAAGTAAGTGATATGACAATTGCAAAAGCTGGATCTGGGTCTAAAATTGAAGTTCAAGTAGGTGAAGCTTTAGATGCTAAAGTATCGTTTGGTGGTTCTATTTTTTACAAAGGAAAACCAGAAGTTTTTAAAGATAAAAAAGTAATTGGTGGAGTAATTGAACACCGAAGTTAATTTTGTATCTTTGTAGAGCAAAAATTTAATAAAATGAATTCACTTACTATATTTTTAGGAATGATTGGACCTTGGCAAATTGCCATAGTAGTTGCATTAGTATTATTAATGTTTGGAGGTAAAAAAATTCCAGAGCTAATGAAAGGTTTAGGTACAGGTATCAAAGAATTTAAAGATGCTACTAAAACTGATGAAGATGATAGTGAAAAAAATAAAGTAGAAGAGAAAAAATAAGATAATTATTTATTATAAAAATAAAAACCGAAACATTTAATGTTTCGGTTTTTTTGTTTGATTATAATTTTATAGCCGTACCAGAGGCAGTTACCATTAACATACCACCAGAACCTACCGTTTCATAGTCTAAATCTATACCCACAATAGCATCGGCTCCTAATACTTGAGCTCTTTCTTTCATTTCTTTCATAGCTATTTCTTTGGCTTCTCTAAGTACTTTTTCATAAGAACCAGACCTACCTCCTACGATATCTGTAATACTAGCAAAAAAGTCTTTAAAAACGTTTGCTCCTATAATCGTTTCACCTGTTACAACACCTAAGTAATCTTTTGCAGGTTTATTTTCTAATGAATGTGTGGTTGATAAAATCATATTAATTATTGTTCATTATCTTTTTTCTCTTGTGCTTTTTTCATTGCTTCTCCAATCTGATTACTAGCTGTAAAACTTGCTACCATATCATTTAACATATTACTACCTACTTGAGGTGAATTAGGTAATAAAATTAAGTTACTATTTGTCTCTTCACCTAACGATTGCAATGTATCGTAATGTTGAGTTACAACAATTAAAGCAGATGCTTCTTGACTATTAATACCTACACGGTTTAAAACTTCAACAGATTCTTCTAAACCACGGGCAATTTCACGACGTTGATCTGCAATACCTTGACCCTGTAAACGCTTACTTTCAGCTTCTGCTTTTGCTTTTTCAACAATTAAAATACGTTGCGCATCTCCTTCATATTGAGCTGCTGTTTTCTCTCTATCAGCTGCATTAATACGGTTCATTGCCGCCTTTACTTGTGCATCTGGATCAATATCTGTTACTAATGTTTTTATGATATCGTAACCATAATCCATCATGGCATCATTCAATTCTGTCTTAACAGCGATTGCAATATCATCTTTTTTAACAAATACATCATCTAACTTCATTTTAGGTACTTCAGCACGAACTACATCAAATACATAAGAAGTAATCTGATCATGTGGGTAATCTAACTTATAAAAAGCATCATATACCTTTTCGCGAATTACTTTATACTGTACCGAAACTTTTAATTTTACAAATACATCATCTAGCGTTTTGGTTTCTACAATTACATCTAATTGTTGAATTTTTAAACTCAATTTTCCTGCAATTCTATCAACTATAGGAATTTTTAGTTGTAAACCTGAATGACGAATGCTTTGAAAACGACCAAAACGTTCAATAATAGCAGCAGTTTGTTGTTTTACAATAAAAAAAGAGGATAAAAAGACGATAATTCCGATAAAAATAACCGGATACATGTAAACTGACATAGTTTTAATTTTTAGGATTAGTAATTTTTTTGTTAAAGATACTATTTAAATAATTACCTATTTGACGATTTTTTTTAGAATTGTTACAGTCCTTTTTTAAATATATATTTGTGAAAAATCAATTATATGGAACTTATACAACAAAACGCAACAGAAATTTTAATTCTACTTTTTTTAATTGTTACTTTTTTACAATCTGGTATTGATAAAGTATCTGATTGGAATGGTAACTTATCTTTTATTAAAGATCATTTTCAAAACTCACCTTTAAAAAATTCAGTACCAATTTTATTAGCTGTAATTTTAGTGATGGAGTTGTTAGCAGGTGCATTAATGTTTGTTGGAATTTTCCATTTATCTACAACTGGAAATAATGATATTGCTTTAATTGGAGCAGAGCTTTGTGCTTTGACTTTAATTTTCTTATTAATAGGGCAACGTTTAGCAAAAGATTATGCAGGAGCAATGACCTTGGCAGTTTACTTTTTAATAGCCATTTTTGGTGTGTATTTATTAAATAGTTAAAAGTTATTTTAAATACCTTGATAATAAAAATATTTTATTAAAAAACCTCTTAAAAAATTGATTTTAAGAGGTTTTTATTTTATTAGAAGGTGTTTGTACGTTTTATAGTAATTAACCTTGTATAATAGCTTTAAATAAAGTTTTATCTGTTTTTTAAGACATAAATTAGAGATGAATACTCACCTGTACGTTTTGCTTTCATATTCGACTTCAAACCTGTTAAAAAAGCTTTTATTGGTTGAGATTTTTTTGTTTTGTATTTTTCTGATAATAGAGAAACATAATACGAATCAAATTTCATCGGAAGTACTTTTTCAACGTTTATTTCAACTAACGAAAATATTTTTGAAATAGACGTTTGTGAAAAATGCCATAAATGTCTTGGCACATCAAAAGCAGCCCAATACTCTTTGTAATAATTAGCGTCGTAACTTTTATAATTAGGTACAGCCACTATTAAAACACCATTTGGCTTTAAAAGTTTTTTCAATTGTTGTACATATTCTATTAAATTAGGAATATGTTCTAAAACATGCCAAAGAGTTATTACATCAAATTGTGTGTTTTTAATTTCGGAAATATCTTCTTGTAAAATGATATTTTTACTTTTTGAAAATTCACGAGCTTTTTCAGAGGGCTCTACTCCAGTAATTTTCCATCCATTATTTTTACATACTTTTAAAAAGTCACCTGTTCCAGCTCCAATATCTAAAATTGATTTTTCCTCTGTTTTAAAAGAGTCAATCAATTTTAGCTTTTTCTTTAATGTATAGTTTTTTACTAAATGATAAACTTTGTCAAAAAGTGAATTCTTACTATCTGTGTGTGAAATGTAATTTTCACTTAAATAGTATTTGTTTAAATTATCAGGAACTGGAGAAGTTACTAACATATCAAAACTGTTGTTTTTCATTACCTCGTAACTCTCTTTAGACACTGTATAATCAATGCAGTTTAAATAAGGGGTTAAGTTCTTATAGAACTCTTTTTTTGTAATCAAATTAAATATTGGTGTTGAGTGTTCCTTGTGGAACATTGTTTATTGGTGGGACAATTATACATAAAAAAATAAAACGTTCCACATGGAACGTTTTATTTTTTTATGTTCTAAAATTTTAGAATTTACCTACCCATATATACTAACAGTACAGAAATATCACTTGGTGATACTCCACTTATTCTACTAGCCTGTGAAATTGAAGTCGGTTGTATTTTTGATAGCTTTTCTCTTGCTTCGAATGAAAGAGATTTTACTTTACTATAATCAAAAGTTGATGGAATAGGAACATTCTCTAGTCTATTCAATTTGTCAGCATTGTTTTTTTCTTTTTCAATGTATCCAGAATATTTCAAATGAATTTCTACTTGTTCAATTATTTCTTGATCAATATTGTTTTCTTGAATATAGGTCTCTAATCTTTCAATCGATCTAAAATCAGAAAAAGTTAATTGAGGTCTAGCAGCAATTTTATATAGTTTCATTGATTGATTAATTGTTGCTAAATTTTTACTTTCTAAAATAGGATTTACTTCCTCTTTAGAAACACTCAAATTTGTAATGAAATCTATTAAATTTTGAGTTTTGTTTTTCTTCTCCTCTACTCTGTTCATTCTTTCTTGTGAAGCTAAACCTAACTTATATGATTTTTCTGTCAAGCGTAAATCAGCATTATCTTGTCTTAAAAGAGTTCTGTACTCAGCACGAGAAGTAAACATTCGATATGGTTCTTCTGTTCCTTTGGTAATTAAATCATCAATTAAAACACCTATATACGCTTCACTTCTTTTTAAAATAAAAGGTTCTCTTTCCTGAACTTTTAAAGCGGCATTTACACCTGCCATTAAACCTTGTGCAGCTGCTTCTTCATAACCTGTAGTTCCGTTAATTTGACCTGCAAAGAATAAGTTGTTAATTAACTTCGTTTCTAAGTTATGTTTTAGCTGGGTAGGAGGAAAATAATCGTATTCGATAGCATATCCATATCTAAAGAATTTCACATTTTCAAATCCTGGAATTGAACGTATGGCTTTATCTTGAATATCTTCTGGAAGTGAAGTAGAGAACCCATTTACATAGATTTCAATAGTATTCCATCCTTCTGGTTCTACAAATATTTGATGGCGTTCTTTTTCTGCAAAGCGATTAATCTTATCTTCTACTGAAGGACAATAACGAGGTCCTGTAGATTTAATTCTACCATTAAACATTGGTGAACGATCAAATCCTTCACGAAGTAAATCATGTACTTCAGGATTTGTGTATGTTAAATAACAAGAACGTTGTTTTGATAGTGGTTTTGTTACAGGTAAATATGAGAACTTTTCTGGATTATCATCACCAGGTTGTTCTGTCATTTTACTGTAATCTAAAGAACGTCCGTCAACACGAGGAGGTGTTCCGGTTTTCATTCTACCAGCTTCAAAACCTTTTTCTACTAGATCTTCGGTAATACCTGTAGAAGCTCCTTCACCTGCTCTACCTCCACCAAATGTTTTTTCACCAATATGAATTAATCCATTTAAAAATGTACCAGCAGTAACGATTACTGTCTTTGCTTTTATTTCTAAACCCAAGGCAGTTTTTACTCCTGTGATTGTATCACGATCAAACAACAATCCGTTTACAGAATCTTGATAAAAATCTAAATTTTCTGTTTGTTCTAACATGGTTCTCCAGCACTCTGCAAATTGCATTCTGTCTGATTGTGCTCTTGGACTCCACATAGCAGGTCCTTTTGATTTATTTAGCATTTTAAACTGAATTGCGGTCTTGTCGGTTACGATACCACTGTAACCACCAAGCGCATCAATTTCACGTACTATTTGCCCTTTTGCAATACCACCCATAGCAGGATTACAACTCATTTGAGCAATATTTTGTAAGTTCATTGTAATTAACAAAGTGTGTGCTCCCATGTTTGCACTTGCTGCTGCTGCTTCGCTACCAGCATGCCCACCTCCTACTACAATTACATCGTATGTTGTATTAAATAAACTCATTTTTAATTCAGTTCCACGTGGAACGGTTTTAATTTTTTTCTAAAATTTCTAAACATTCATTTTCTTTTGAACGCATTAATTGTTTCTCTTCATCGGTTTTATCCTTGTATTTCATATAATGTAAAATACCGTGAATAATTACGCGGTGTAATTCGTTTTCAAAAGAAACATCAAATTCTTTAGCATTCTCTTTTACCCTTTCTACAGAAATAAAAATATCCCCTCCTACTAATTTACCTAAAGTGTAATCAAAACTGATGATATCGGTAAAGGTATCGTGCTGTAAAAACTCAATATTTATTTTGTGTAAATAGGCATCATCACAAAAAATATAATTAATTTCTCCTAGCTCAAAACCTTCTTTTTCTATACAAGTTTCTATCCACTTTGAAGTATTTTCTTCGTTGTTTAGTTGAAACTCGGTTTCGTAATTAAATGCAATCATTTCTTTATATCAAATACTGTTCTTATTATCTTATAACTGCTAATTAAAAAGCTGTAGTACTTGACGTGTTTAAAGGCTTTTTAATGCGTTATTCTTTGTTTTTCGGAAGGCTAAAGTATTCTTGAACCTTCTTCTTGTAATTTTGGCGCAAAGGTAGTGATTGTCTGTTTAATATCTCTGTTTGGTTATAAAACAACTTTTTAAATTTTAGTTCTTTGCTAGATGTATTATTAAATTCTTGAAAATTGGTGTTCGATTTACGTTGTTTCTCTCGGTTTTGTTCAAAAGTAGCCTTGTCTAATTTTAATAGTTCGTAGTTTAGTCGTTGCATTCTGTCGATACTTTCTTGTGTAAACCCTTTTTCTAAAATTTCGTTTTCCAATTCCTCCATCTTCTTTAATGCTTTTTTAGCATCTTTATTATCATTATTTCCTTCTTTAATGGCATTTTCTAATTGCTCTCTTAACTGAGATTGCTCTTTGTAAATTTGATATAACTCACCATCTAAATCATCATTTTGTTCACCTTCTCCGCCTTCCTTTTTTCCTTCTTTACCATCTTTTGGTTTGCCTTCATTTTGTTTTTGCATACCCTCCTTCATCTTTTTCATGAGCTCATTTTGTTGTTGAATAATGTCAGGTAAGCTAAACGATTTCCCTTTACCCTTTCCTTTTCCATTACCTGGTTTAGGGTTTTGCATGGCATCTAAAGTGTTACTTAACATATCTGCTAAAGTGTTTGCAGAAGTCATTACATATTGCTGATTAGAGATACCATTTTGAAAAAAATTGTCTGCAAAGTTTTCTAAGGATTGATCTAAGTTATAATGTGCTTGTGCTAATTGATCTTGTACTTTTGATGAAATACTAGGAACACGCATTGAAAGCACAAATAAGCTATCATCAATATGCTCAAAATAAGTTTTAAGCTGATACTGCTTTTGTAAGTTTTTACCAAAATCTGGATGTGCAGAAGTAGATGATGAAAAGACATTCATTAATGCCTCTTGGTCGAAAGAAAATGTGATAAGGTTTTCTAAGATTTGACGCAACCCTTCCATATTCTCTTCTTCCATTTCGGCACTCATTGATTGCATCGATTGTTGCATTTTTTGACTCATTTGCTGCATTTTTTCAGCAGCCTTTTTTTGATTTTGTTTAGCGTTTTGTTGCTTGTTGTTTTCTAAATTTTCTTCAGCTTTGTTTAATTCTTCTTGAGCTTGTTTTTCTAAGTTTTCCATAGAAGGTATATCCATGGGTTGTTTTAGTTTTTCATTGTCTTTTTGAAGTTCTTTTAACTCATTTTTTGTTTCTTGAAATGCTTTGTTAATCTCCTTTTGTTCATCTTTAGAAATGTCTTTCTTGCTTAGCTCTTCTTGTTTTTTTGATAATTCATCTAGTTTATTAGCGAGTTGATTCATTTTTTGCTCTACATAAAAACGTTTAGTCATTTCTAAAATACGTTCTAAGCTACGTTCTTGTTGTTTGTTTTGTTCAGCAAGTTCTTTGGTTTTTTTTATCAAATCTTCTTTGTTTAGCTTATCAGCTAACTTCATTAATTCATCCAATAACTTTTGTTGCTTCTCTAATTTTTTAAGCTCTTCAATACGCTTTTGTAGGTTTTCTTTTTTCTCTTGAAGTGTTTGATTTTCTTCTTTCTTTTCAGAGAAATTTTCTTGTAGTTTTTGGGTTTGACGTTGCATCATTTGCTTGTATTGCTCTTGACGCTTTACTAAATTCTGAATTTTCTTCTGATCGTTCCAGTTAATATTTTTCTTGTTCTGTAAATCGAACTGAATTTTTTCCAATTCTTTTTTACTTTTTTGCTGTTGATCTAACGAGTTTTTAAAGTTTTCAATGTGGTTTTTTTGCTCTTGTAGTAATTCCTCTTCTACTTCTTCTTCCGTTTTTTGACGATAACTAAACTTTTTACTCATTGTTTTTTTACTACCATTTACAAGATCGTTATCATATACCTGAAAATACATTTCGTAATTCACACCTTTTTGTAAGTTTAAATTCCCAGGAAACTCAAAATAGAAAGTTTGAATGTTTTTTTTATTTATTTTAATTGATTGATTTTGAGTATTTTGTGTATTATTTTTATCGTAAAATACCACTTCTAAATTTTTAAATCCGTAATCATCAGTAATTTGACCTACAAATTGTGCATTTCCACGAGTAATACTATCAATATTTGAATTTACTGAAATGGTAGGATATTCATCTTTAATAACATTGATTGAAAATTGTAGCTGTTCGTAATCTTTTAAGTTATTGTTTGATGTCGTAATTTGATAGTGTAAACTTTGATTCAATTGTTTTTTAAATTCAAATTGATTGTTTTCTTTTTGTAAAAAAATCTCTCTTTTTTCTTTATTAATGAAGTTAACTGTATCGGTTTCAGAAGTTTTAATATTCCAAGTAACAATTGTTCCTTGTGGAACAATTAAGTTTCCTGTGTTTTGAATGGTTTCGTTTGCCTTTTTTATATACGAAGGATATTGTAGGTTTAATGAAATATTTTGAATGGATGGGGTGTTGATAATTGTAATCTGATATTCTTGCGAATCAATTCCATTAGCACTAGCATAAAAAGTGATAGGTGCTTGTACTTCAGAAAAAGTATATGAGAACAATCCATTTCCCTCATTTTTTAAAAAATACTGTTGATTGTTAAAATGAATTTTTGCTTCCTGAGGAATTACTTCGCCTTTTGTCTGTAAATACACAGTAATATCCTTTCCTTTAATCACACGTAATTCTTTTGCTGTTAAATCAAAATAAAAAGGAGCTGGAGGGCTGTAGGCTACTGAATGATGTACTACACGATTAAAACTCTCTGAAAGTTTTTTTGTAGTACCTGTAAGCAGAGAAATCATCCAAATAAAAATTGGAATTAAAATGTATTTAAGATATTTTTTATTGCTATTAAAATTAATCGCTTTATTGAAATAAATAGGTTGTAATTCTTTCGATTTTTGTTCTATACTCGCTACTAACAAATCCGATTGTTGAGTTGTTTGTTGCAATTGGAGTACGTTTAACAATTTATCTTTTACCTCAGGAAAATGATTTCCGATAATTTTAGAAGCTTCTTCAAAAGAAATTCCTTTTTGCAACCCCATGATTTTAAAAATAGGAAAGCATATAAAGCGGAATAACAAAAACAATTCTACAGCAATAAAAAACCAAAATAAGATTGTTCTTGAAGTAGGTTTTAACCAAAGAAAATACTCAATGAATAATGTAAAAAAAAGATATATTAACCCTAATGAAACAAATAAGATGCTTCCTTTTATCAATTCATTTGTGTAGTATTTTCTACTGAATTGCTGTAACTTTTGTTGTATTTTATTAAAATTTCCCATAATCAAGTATAAAAATACGAGTTTTATAAGGAACTCTTAGTTAAAGATTTGTGTAAACGATGGTAAGTCTTGTAAGAAATGAATAAAATCGTAATAAATATGAAAAAATAAGGAAAAACCATACTTTTTATACGGGTAAATAAGACTTAAGTATTTAAAGTTGAATTAAATTGCTAGTACTAATTTTAAAAACTTTAAAGATGTTAAAAAACATTTCAGATTTAGGTATTACTATAAGTAAAACTGAACAAAAAACAATTAATGGAGGTTGGAGAAACATAAGATGTTTTACTGATAAAGATTGTCCACCTTGGGATTCTTTTTGTTATAATGGATATTGCCAGTATAAATAATATTACAAAAAGCGAGTTTTAACTCGCTTTTTTTTATTGATAATTAATTTTTATTATTCTTAATTAAGAAAATAAGATTCAAAAACTTGAAAAAGGATGTGTTTACCTCACTTTTTTTACGGTAAAATTTTAATCTTAAAATTAAAAATAGAATAGATTGCGTTTTTATTAATATTTAAATTTTAAACTATGTTAAAGAACATTTCAAAATTAGGTTCAGTATTGAACAAGCAAGAACAAAAAATTGTTAAAGGAGGATATACAGCACCAGTAGAAAGATGTCATGATGGTTGGGAATGGGCAATGGATTATGCTACAGGTTCATGGGTATGTATTCCTAGTTTAGATGATTAATAATAGTAAACAGTAAAAAGCGAATATTTGTTCGCTTTTTTTTATTTCTCCTTCTTCTTTTTCTTTTCTATTAACATAGAACTATCTTTGCGTTTTCAAATTTGATTTAAAAAATGACTGAGAACGTAAGAGTACGCTTTGCTCCGAGTCCGACAGGACCTTTACACATGGGTGGTGTAAGAACTGCCTTATTTAATTATTTATTTGCTAAAAAATACAACGGAACTTTTGTATTACGTATTGAAGATACCGATCAAACACGTTATGTAGCCAATGCTGAACAATACATTATTGACTCATTAGAATGGTGTAATATTCCGTTTGATGAAGGTCCGGGTAAGAATGAAAAATTTGGACCGTATCGTCAGTCAGAACGTAAAGATTTATATAAAAAATATGCCGATGAATTGATAGAAAAAGGATGGGCATACTATGCATTTGATACAGCTGAAGAATTAGATGCACATCGTAAAGATCATGAAGAAAAAGGAAAAACATTCATTTACAACTGGCACAATCGTCAAAAATTAAACAATTCATTAGCACTTTCTGCTGATGAAGTTGCTACAAAAATAAATGCAGGAGAAAAATATGTAATCCGTTTTAAGACTCCACAAGACGAAACCTTAATTTTACAAGATGAAATCCGTGGAACTATTAAAGTTGAAACAAATACATTAGACGATAAGGTATTGTTTAAGTCAGATGGTATGCCAACCTATCATTTAGCCAATATTGTTGATGATCATTTAATGGAAATTTCACACGTTATTCGCGGTGAAGAATGGTTACCTTCTCTCCCACTTCACGAATTACTATATCGTTCATTTGATTGGAAAGCACCAAAATTTGCACACTTACCATTAATTTTAAAACCGGTAGGAAAAGGGAAATTAAGTAAGCGAGATGGAGATAAATTAGGATTCCCAGTTTTCCCGTTAGAGTATACGAACGAAGAAACTGGTGATGTTTCACGTGGATATAAAGAAGATGGTTATTTTGCAGATGCATTTATCAATATGTTAGCTTTCTTAGGATGGAATCCAGGAACAGAACAAGAAATTTTTAGTTTAGAAGAATTGGTTGCAGCATTTGATTTATCTCGTGTAAGTAAATCAGGAGCAAAATTTAGCCCAGATAAAACCAAATGGTTTAATCAACAGTATTTACAGCAAAAATCTTCTGAAGAACTTACAACGTTATTCTTGCCTATTTTGGAAGAAAAAGGAATTGAGGCAGATAAAGAGCGTGTAGAAAAAATAGTTTCTTTAATAAAAGAGCGTGCTACGTTTGTGGCAGATTTTTGGGAATTATCTAACTTTTTCTTTGTAAACCCATCAGAATATGATGAAAAAGCCGCAAAAAAGCAATGGAAGCCTGAAACTGGCGCGTTAATGCAAGAGTTAATCGGAGTAATTTCAACAATCGAAGACTTTTCAATAGAGAATGCTCAAACAGAAATTAAAGGGTGGATTACTTCAAAGGAAATAGGTTTTGGTAAGGTAATGCAACCTTTGCGATTGAGTTTAGTAGGCAAACTTGCAGGACCAGATTTGTTTGATATTATGACAATGATTGGTAAAGAAACCACGATTACAAGAATACAAAATGCGATAAACGTATTATCATAAAACAAAAAAAGCCGCTTATTAAGCGGCTTTTTTTTTATATTCTAAATATCTTTTTTATATACGGTCATAATAACAAGACGCTGAAGATTTTGAGCGATGACCACCTTTTGACATACTACTCCAATTTAATTTAAACACAATACCTAAGGTTCCCTGAATGTGCGAGCGCATACTTTCATATCCTTCAAATGAATGTTTGTAATACAATTGTGGATTGATACCTATGTTATCACTAACCCAAAGGATTCCTCCCGCTCCAGCATTAAGAGTCGGAGTCATTTTACGTTCAGAATCTACTACACTACCTCCTATAAATACATACGGAGCAAACTTATCAAACATAGCATCGAAGTTATAACGAAAAGAACCATCCATAGAAAAATATTTTGCTGAATTCTTAATAAATCCAACATCGTCTATGGTGTTAAACGACATAGCACCGTCAAAAGAAAAATGACCACCAAGAGGCATGGTTAAACTTAAAACAGGTACTTGAAATAAATATTGATCACCAATATAAGCGGCATCACTTTCATTAAATTTTGTGATTCCGAATCCTACACCTATTTGCCAAGAATCATTTAAGTTTTGTGAAAAAACAGAAGTCGTTAAACAAGTTAAGATGGCTATGAATAATATTTTGTGTTTCATGGGGAAATTGTGTTTATGAGTAATAACTAATTTATAGGGTTTTTAGTATAATTAATCTGTTTGATATTCTATTTTAATATTTGTAAAAAAGCATCCGAATTGTTCTTGTTAAAAAAACAAAAGGATAGTTTCTTTAATTCATTTTACATAAGGTTGCAAAATAATGTAATTTTATGGAGTATGCCAACTTCTTCTTTGGCGACACCGTATTAAAAAAAATCAATAAATGATTTCGAAACAAAATCATCATAAATTTTTGTCGAAAGTAAACAATTCTCTCTAAAAACAAAGTATTATTTTTTCTTATAAAAAACATGTTTTTCATAAAGAACAACAATTTAAAACTGTTTTTTTTAAAGCTTTTAAGAAGGTTTTTTAAATTATCAAGGCAAGTATTTGTTTTAGCTTATTATAGTTGTTTAAAATCGATGTATGAAAGTTTTGCTACTTAAAAAAGATAAGTTTTCTTATTAAATAGAAACCTTCTATAATTTTAGTAATAAGTATCGAAAAAATCAGTAACTTGTTAAGAAGTGGATTTTTTAGTAAAGAAAAAATGAAATTAGTATATACCATTATTATTTTTCTATTTTCAATTACGTTGAGTTTTTCTCAAAACCAACAAGAAATAGAAAGTGAAATTAATGAACAAGTTTGGAAACCATTCAAAACCTATTTTGAAAACAGAGATTGGCAAGCGTTTAATAGTTTGCATACCGATGATGTATTAAGGGCAAATAAATATGGAATTCGAATAGGAGCTGAATATAAAAATTCGGTAGAAAAATCGTATCAAAAACCGACCAATCGAAAACGACAAATTGATTTCTGTTTCGATCAACGAGTTTATAATGAAAATATAGGTTATGAAGTAGGCTATTATCGAATCATCTATACAGAAAAAGGTAAAGAACCTCATATATCTTATGGAAGATTTCATGTAGTATTAAAAAAGAAAAATGATACATGGTTAATTGCCCAAGATTGGGATACCGATATAATAAATGGGAAAACAATAACTAAAGAAGATTTTGAAAAAGCTAAGTGCGCACATCTTAAAAAATAGATTTATGTTTAAATATTTGGTTATTAGTATTTTAAAATAATTTTATATTGTTTTTCTCTGCTTTTTTCAGTAGGTTTAAACTTGAAAGAAATTGTAAAAAGTAGTCTCCCCTTATCTTAACTATTTTTTATTAACAGATTATTAAATTATTCTATTCTTTATAGAAAACTGTAAAGAGTAGTTGTTGTATATACCCAAGTTTTAATTGGGTAAAATCAAGTTTACATATTAGCTAATTAGAAGAAATGAATAGAATAAAGTTAGGAATGTAAACAAACTGTAATACACTAATACTAACTCAAACTAAAATATAAGAAAATGAAAAATAAAATTTTAGTATCTACTTACCTGTTGATTTTTATTGCTCTTCTACCTGTAAATCAAATTATAGCACAACAAGCTAAATATGTAGGAATTTCTTCTAATTCGATGAATTATTTTGCAGCAAAACAAAACAATTCACAGTGGTGTTGGGCAGCCTCAATTCAGATGGTCTTAAATGGCTATGGTGTGAATATTAACCAGCAACAAATAGTTGCTAGAACTTATGGAACAGACCCTTATGGAAATCTTCCTAATTGGCCTGGTTCATTTCAAGCAATTCATAGTAATTTGAATAATTGGGGAATAGATAATTATGGATATCCTTATACAGTAAGAGCATCAATAGGAATGGGAACTCCAAGTCCTGCTATTTTAATTCAAGAACTCTCAAATGGTAGGCCAGTAATAATAGGTTATAAATCAAGCCCCAATGGCGGACATGCGGTGGTTGTTACTGCTGTATCATATATAAATACTTGGAATGGCCCTATGATACAAACAATTGTGGTTCGCGACCCTTGGCCTAGTCCAACCAATATTAATAATTTAGGACGTGTAGAATATCCAGCAGTGGCTTTAGCTAATAAAATACAGGCATATTGGTATATTAGAGTTATAAAATAATAGTTGTTTTAACTGTTTGTAAATAAGATTGTTACTTATGATATGAAAACTATAAAATAAGTCAAATATGAAAGAAGAAATAAAAGCATATAATGACAAACAAATAGTGACAGACAAAGAAATTTGTGACTTATTAGCGACGATAATTAATGAAGAATTACCCCAAGCAGAAAGTAAAATTTGGCATGCACATCCAGTTTGGTTTTTAGAGGGTAACCCTATAGTTGGTTATAGTAAACAAAAAAAAGGGATTAGGCTTATGTTTTGGAGTGGCTCAGACTTTGATGAAGAAGAGTTAAATGTAAAAGGAACTAAATTTAAAGATGCTTCTATATTTTTCAATAATGTTTCAGAAGTTGACACAAAAGATTTAAAACGCTGGTTAAAAAAATCTAGAGAAATACAATGGGATTATAAAAACATTGTAAAAAGAAAAGGACAATTAGAAAGGTTAAAATAGTATAAAAAACAAAACAGTTTATGTTTTTGTAACTTGTTAGTAATAAAGGAAATGCTTGTCTTTCTCCTCTTTTTTTACTAAGTTTAAACATGAAAAAATTGTAAAAAGTAGTACTCTTCCCTTATCTCAACTATTTTTTATTCATACAATGTAAAAATATAAGCACTTCTTTACGATAAGTGGTAAACGATAGTGACTTACAAGTCAGGTATAATATTAAATATTCAAACACCAATTTTATGAAAGAAAGTGAAGAAAAACTAAAGTACAAAGGGTTTTCAGCTCAAGGAGAAAACCTTCAAGATTTAGGTATTGAAAACTTTGAAGATAAAGAGCATTTTAAAGACAATGATAAAGAATTGTCATATGCCCATACAGATTGTACAATTTTATGGGCGAACGGACAGTATCAAAAGCCAAACATTATCGTAACTCAAGGAAAAATAAGCGTAAGATTGGGTAGAAATATTCAAAAAATTCAGCTTCGTAGTGTTCCAGGTAATGGTATAAGATTTTTTAAAAATGGCACTTATAGTATACCTAATGGAGAATATGTTTTATCTCTTTGGGGAGGAACCTACCCATATGCTTATATAAAAGCATGTGTATCATACGATTAATAGGTATTGATATGCAGTTAAAATACTATTTAATCTTTATAGCTCTTATTTTTATAGAGGTTTCTTTTGCGCAACAAAATCATATTGTGATTTTAGAAAAAACCAACGGAAATCAAGTATATAAGGTGAGTGGAAACTTTCCTAAAGACTGGATTAAATCTAAGTGGGATACAGGGTATAGAATTCAAAATGTGAATTTTAAAACCAATGAATGGTTTGTGGTAATGAACAAAACAGAAAAAGGATTTTCTCAGCGATACATGCTTAGTCCATCAAGTCAGCAAATAAAAGATAAACTAAAAGACGGCTATACCATACAAGATATATCTTTGTATGTATCAAGCAATACAATACGTAGGTTTTACCTGTTTAAGAAGATTTCTGTCAATCCTGTATCTGTATATTTTTTTGCAGGAAGTCCTAACTACAACCATAGCATTTCTAAGGAAGTGAAAGATGGTTGGAACAAAGGCTGGTTTTGCAAAAACATAAAAAGCATACAGTATAAAAATAGAATTGCATTTTCTGTTTTAATGCCTCGAAAAAGAAACAATGAAGACCAGTTAATAGAATACAGAGCAGACTTTCCGCACGATTTATTAAGCAATAAAAAATCGCAAGGCTATAAGCTAACCAGCATTACGTACGATCAAAATAAAAAATCGTGGTGTGTGGTAATGACGAAGAAGAAAGCTGTTAAAAAAACAAATGGCACCGGAAATATTTGGTGGTGGGAAACCCCTCCTCAAACAGACTGGACATGGTTTAACTATAAAACACAAAAAAGTAATATAGACGATTATATCCATAACAAAGGATATAGCATTGTAGGGCTTAATTAAGAGAATGCAGCAATTTTCATGTTTTGTTGTCATTTCGAGCGATAGCGAGAAATCTTTCTAATTTGAGTCAGAAACATCTTTAAAAGTACCTAACACACAACAATAAGATTTCTCACTTCCGTTACACTCCAGTTCGAAATGACGTTTGAGTTGTTTTTATTTTTGGTGTTTCGTCATTTCGAGCGACAGCGAGAAATCTTTTTAAAGAGAGTTACAAACATTCTTAAAAATCACTAACACACGACTATAAGATTTCTCAGTCGTACCTCCTTCGAAATGACGTTTGAGTTGTTGTTTTATTCTTAGTATCCCGTCATTTCGACCGTAGGGAGAAATCTTTTAAAGAGAGGTACAAACATTCTTAAAAGTCACTAACACACAACTATAAAATTTCTCAGTCATCCTTCCTTCGAAATGACACTAAAAGAAATTATCTCTATCTTTAAAAGAAAAATGCTAGACAAATACGTTGTATACATCATCACAAACAAAAATAAAACCACGTTGTATATTGGTGTTACTAGCAATCTTCAAAAAAGATTATCTCAACATTATTTTGATAGTGAGCACGCTAAAAAATCCTTTGCAGGAAAGTATAATTGTTATTACTTGATTTACTATGAAACTTTTGAAACTATAAATGAAGCAATTTATAGAGAAAAAGAATTAAAAAAATGGCGTAGAGAAAAGAAAGAAACCCTGATTAACAATTTTAATCCTGAGTGGCGTTTTTTGAATAATGAAGTGTTTTAATTAATACTGTCATTCCGAACGAAGAGAGGAATCTCACCCCTGAGAGTCAGAAACATTCTTGAAAGTACCCAACACGCGATTGTAAGATTTCTCACTTCCGTTGTACTCCAGTTCGAAATGACGTTAAGATTGTCATTTCGAGCGATAGCGAGAAATCTGTTTAATTTGAGTCACAAATACTTTGTTAAATTACCTAACACGCGATTGTAAGATTTCTCACTTCCGTTGCACTTCAGTTCGAAATGACGTTGAGATTGTCATTTCGAGCGATAGCGAGAAATCTCATTCATGGGAGTTACAAATACTCTCTAAAGCCACAAACACCCTTACAAACTCACACACAAATAAATAACCCTTGCTTCCCTCCTCTTTTTTTACTATGTTTAACACGCTAAAAAAAGTAAAAAGTAGTACTACCCCTTATCTCAACTATTTTTTATAAATAACAAGTAACAACAAACACTTCTTTATGGATTGCCGTAAAGAATAGTGGTTGTAGACACTTATTTTTAGATTTATTATAAGTTATAATACTAAAACTTAAAAAATATGGCAGATAATAACCAGATAGTACTTCAAACATTGATTGAACAGAATAGAAAGGAATTATATTCAGAATTATCAGTTGATGATTATTTTCACTTATTTGTTACAGAACAAGTAATGAAAGATGCAGAACTCTCTTATGATGAAATTGAAGAAGGTATTGTTGATAATGGAGGTGATGGAGGAATTGATTCAATTTATACTTTTGTTAATCAAGAGCTTGTACAAAGAGATAGTGAGTTGATAGATGGGAAAAGAAATTCAGTAATTGATGTTTATATATTACAATCAAAAAACGTACATAGTTTTGGTGAGACACCAATAGAAAAATGTAATTCTTCTGCCATAGATATATTTGATTTAAGTAAATCAATAGATTCTTTAAGGACAGTATATAATTCAGACTTGCTTGTAAATGTTGAAGTTTTTAGAAAGCAATATCTTCACTTAGCTTCAAAGTTTCCAGTTTTAAGATTTCACTATTTTTATATTACAAAGGGCTCCGAAATACATCCAAATGTAGAAAGAAAAGTAGAAATTTTGGTAAGTTCAATAAAAAAGCATTTTGATAAAGCAGAGGTATTATTTGACTTTGTTACAGCAAAAAAACTTATAGATTTATCAAGAAAAGAACAATTAAGAAGTAAAGATGTAGTTTTAAATGATAATCCTATTTCGACTCAAGATGGAGGATATATAGCAATTGTACCAATAAAAAACTACCATGATTTTATTACAGATGATAATGCTAATTTAATAAGGTATTTTTTTGATGCTAATATTAGGGATTATCAGGTTAATGTTGATGTAAATAAAGAAATAAGGAAAACATTAATTAATCAAAATGAAAATGAAGATTTTTGGTGGTTAAATAATGGAGTTACAATAACAGCAATTGATGCAACTTTTGCAAGTAAAAAATTACATATAGAGGACCCTCAAATAGTTAATGGACTTCAAACTTCTTTCGAAATTCACAAGTATTTTTCTGAAAATAAAATAGAAAAAGAGAAAAGAAATGTACTTTTAAGAGTTATTAAAGTGCAAGATGAAAAAAGTAGGCTAAATGTAATAAAAGCAACAAATAGTCAAACAAATATACCCCCAGCATCTTTAAGAGCTACTGATCCTATTCATAGAGATATTGAAGATTTTTTATTTTCAAAAGGTTATTATTATGATAGAAGAAAAAATTATCATAAAAACCAAGGTAAACCAGTAAATAAAATTATTAGTATACCATACTTGGCACAAATAATAACTGGTATTTATAATCAAAAACCTGATTATGCAAGAGCAAGACCTTCAACCTTAATCAAAAACAATAGTGATTATCAAAATATATTCAAGGATAACTTATCTTTAGAAATGTATCATAAAGGAATTCTTATTCAAAAGAAGGTTGAAATCCTTTTGAAAGAATATGATTCTCCTAAACTTTCAAGACCTCAAATTGGTGATATAAAATTCCACGTTGCAATGTATGTTACTGCTATTTTATGTGATATAATAAAACCAACATCTGAAGATATAGGAAAAATAGATATTAGTAAAATGACAGATGAAATAGTAAAAAATGCAATTCAAAATACATATATAGTTTATGATGCTATGGGAGGAACTAATTCAGTAGCTAAAGGAAATGAGTTTGTTAAGGAAGTATTAGAACAAGTTCAAAATGAATTAAAAGATATGAAAGAGGTTTTATCAGATCTTAATAAGTAGAATGTTATAATAAAATAATTAAAGAAAGTCCATTTTATTAAACCCAAATAATCCTCGTACATTTGCGTAAAATTTTTGTACGTTGAGCAAGCAAGCAATTGTAAATCACTATCAACAATCTGAGAATGTAAAACAGATTGTTAGTCAGCTTCAACAAGATCCACACCATTTTCAACTAACGAATTTGGTCGGTTCTTCGTTGTCTTTTGTCATTTCCGAAACTTTTAAACAAGCCGATAAACCTTACTTGTTAATTTTTAACGACAAGGAAGAAGCCGCTTATTATCTAAACGATTTAGAGCAGTTATTGGGCGATAAAAACGTGCTGTTTTATCCAGGTTCGTATCGCAGACCGTATCAGATAGAAGAAACCGATAATGCTAATGTACTCCTGCGTTCAGAAGTGTTAAACCGTATCAATTCTCGTAAAAAACCTGCGATTATTGTTACCTACCCTACTGCTCTGTTCGAAAAAGTGGTGACCAAAAAAGAGCTGGAAAAAAACACGTTAAAAGTGGTGGTAGGCGAGCAAGTATCGCTCGATTTTGTCAACGAAGTACTATTCGAATATCATTTTAAACGCGTCGATTTTGTAACCGAACCAGGAGAGTTTTCGGTACGTGGTGGAATTATCGATGTGTTTTCGTTTTCGCACGACGAACCCTACCGTATAGAGTTTTTTGGTGATGAGGTAGACAGCATCCGAACCTTTGATGTAGAAACGCAACTTTCTAAAGAAAAACTGAAGAAAGTGAGCATTATGCCCAATGTAGAAAACAAAACATTGCAAGAGTCACGAGAAAGCTTTTTAAAATACATATCGGCTAAAACCGCTGTTTTTGTCAAGAATGTAGACTTATTAAGCGATTCGTTGGATAAATTCTACAGAAAAGCAGAACTGTCGTTTAACGAATTATCTACCGAAATCAAACATGCAAAACCCGAAGAATTATTTTGCAACGGAGAGCTCATTCGCAATCAATTACAAGATTTTACAACAGTTGACATCGGTAAAAACCGTCATTCCGAACGTAGTGAGGAATCTTTTAAAGGTGACGTAAGTATCAACTTTGATACCCACCCCCAACCGTCTTTCAACAAAAAATTCGACCTATTAATTCAGAATTTCAACGAATTTTCGGCCAAAGGATTTACCAATTATATTTTATGTTCTAACGAACAGCAAGCACAACGTTTCCACGATATTTTTGATGACCACGAAGAAGAGGTTTCGTATGAAACCATTGTGTTTCCGTTGTATCAAGGATTTGTGGATATCGATAGTAAAATTGTTTGTTATACCGATCATCAAATCTTTGAGCGTTATTACAAATTCCGACTCAAAAACGGATACGCGAAAAAGCAATCCATCACCCTACAAGAACTTACCAAATTAGAGGTAGGCGATTATGTAACACATATCGACCACGGTATTGGAAAGTTTGGCGGACTTCAAAAAATTGATGTAGAAGGCAAAAAGCAAGAAGCCATCAAGTTAATTTATGGCGACCGCGATATTTTGTACGTGAGCATTCACTCGCTACACAAAATTTCCAAATTCAACGGAAAAGACGGAAAACCGCCTAAAGTATATAAACTAGGTTCGAATGCTTGGAAAAAAGTCAAGCAAAAAACCAAAACACGCGTTAAAGAAATTGCGTTTAACCTTATTCAGCTATACGCAAAACGCAAGCTACAAAGAGGGTTTGCTTTCGGACCCGATACGCATATGCAACACGAGTTGGAAGCGAGTTTCTTATACGAAGATACACCCGATCAGTTTTCTTCTACTCAAGAGGTAAAAGCCGATATGGAAAAAGAACAACCGATGGATCGTTTGGTGTGTGGTGATGTTGGTTTTGGAAAAACAGAAATTGCCATTAGAGCGGCTTTTAAAGCAGTAGATAACGGAAAACAGGTTGCGGTACTTGTACCAACCACGGTTTTGGCATTTCAGCATTTTAAAACGTTTTCTAAGCGATTAAAAGATTTTCCGGTTACGATTGACTACCTAAACCGTTTTAGAACCGCAAAACAACGAAAAGGCGTGTTAGAAGGGATAGCAAATGGAGGTGTAGATATTGTGATAGGGACGCACCAATTAACCAATAAAAGTATACAGTTTAAAGATCTTGGATTGTTGGTTATTGATGAGGAACAGAAATTTGGGGTAGCAGCGAAAGACAAGCTAAAAACGATTAAAGAAAATGTAGATACGTTGACCTTAACGGCAACGCCTATTCCGCGTACCCTACAGTTCAGTTTAATGGCGGCGCGAGATTTATCGGTGATTAAAACGCCACCACCCAACCGTCACCCCATAGAAACCAATGTGATTCGCTTTAGCGAAGAAACCATTCGCGATGCGATTTCGTACGAAATTTCACGTGGTGGGCAGGTGTTTTTTATCCACAACCGTATTGAAAACATCAAAGAAGTAGCAGGGTTGTTGCAACGTTTGATACCAAGTGCAAAAATTGGTATTGGTCACGGACAAATGGAAGGAAAAAAGCTGGAAGAACTTATGCTTGGTTTTATGAACAACGAGTTCGATGTACTAGTTTCTACTACCATTATTGAAAGTGGATTGGATGTACCGAATGCGAATACGATTTTCATCAATAACGCCAATAATTTCGGGTTGTCGGATTTACACCAAATGCGTGGTCGTGTAGGGCGTTCGAACAAAAAAGCCTTCTGTTACTTTATCACACCACCGTATCATCATATGACCGATGATGCCCGTAAACGAATTCAGGCATTAGAGCTGTTTTCTGATTTAGGAAGCGGATTGAATATTGCCATGAAAGACTTGGAAATTCGTGGTGCTGGAGATTTATTAGGTGGAGAACAAAGTGGATTTATCAACGATATTGGTTTTGATACCTATCAGAAAATCTTACATGAAGCGATTGAAGAATTGAAGGAAAATGAGTTTAAAGACTTATATCCTACGGATGAAAATACACCAAAAGAGTATGTAAAAGAGGTGCAAATTGATACCGATTTTGAAATTCTGTTCCCAGACGATTATGTGAATTCGGTTACCGAACGTTTGAGTTTATACAACAAATTAGGAGCCTTAACTACAGAAGAAGAATTGCAAACTTTTGAAACTGAAATTATCGATCGTTTTGGAGAATATCCAACGCAAGTAGCTGATTTATTAGACAGTGTTCGTATTAAATGGTTAGCGAAAGAATTAGGTTTAGAAAAGGTGATTTTAAAACAAAAACGATTAATAGGATATTTTGTAGCCGATCAACAAAGTGCTTTTTATCAAACTGAAGCATTTACCAAAATGTTGAAATACGTACAGCACAACCCGAAGAGTTGTGTAATGAAAGAAAAGAAAACCAAAAACGGTTTACGTTTACTCATTACGTTTATAAAAATTGACAGTGTACACAAGGCGTTAGAAACCTTACAGAAAGTTTAAAAACAGTTAAGATGGACAAAGTAGAACATAAAGGGCTTTTATATGAGGAAATTAGTAAATTTTCGTATAGTAATCCAAGGGTTCGTCGTATTTTGAGTATGTTATTGGACCATTTTATAATATGCTTGTCAATAGTTCCATTAGTTATTATAATTTCAGAGGTTGTTTCTCAATTTGAACATGATTCTAATAAGTTGATAGGAAATGATTTATTTTTTATCCTGATGTTTATCTGCACGAACAAAGATTTTCTAAAGGGGAAAAGTCCTGCAAAACGAATTATGGGGTATCAAATAATTGATATTAAAACTAATAAACCAGCGAGTGAATTTCAATGTTTTGTAAGAAACTTAACTATAATTGGTTGGCCTATTGAGGTAATTGTAGGGTTAATAAACCCTCAGAGACGTTTAGGAGATTTTCTTGCAAATACAAAAGTTATCACATCAGATAAAGAAAAATTAAAATCTATGTGGAATGATCTAAAAAATATAAAAATGAAAATAAATTTTATTGGAATTTTAATGTTAGGAGGATTGTTTTTTTATGGGTTAAATAAACTGTTGTAATGAACTAAATAATACGTCATTGCGAGCGAGGAACGAGCGAAGCAATCTGTTTGTTAAGAACTCACGACTTAGAGATTGCTTCACTGTCGTTCGCAATGACGAAACAAAGAATTTGTCATTTCGAGCGGTAGCGAGAAATCTCACTCAATGAAGTAACTCATATTCTAAAGATTTCTCGTTTCACTCGAAATGACATACTTTTACGCCCATGCAAAACAACCACATTAAAAATATTTCTGGACTACTTTTAGCAACTTTTTTCATCAGTACTTCTGGGGTACTGGGCAAGTATATTGCAATGCCATCGGAAGTTATAGTGTGGTTTCGTTCGGCATTTGCCATGGTATTTTTGTATGTATTTTGTCGATTTAAAAAGATTGATTTAACCATACAATCAAGTAGACATTTGCTCCCTTTTTTGATAGGGGGTGTTTTTATGGCAGCGCATTGGATTACTTATTTTTATGCCTTAAAATTATCCAATGTAGCTATCGGAATGTTGTCGCTATACACTTTCCCTGTAATGATAGCATTTTTAGAACCCTTGTTTTTAAAAATAAAATTCAATCCGATTCATATTGTGTTAGGATTGCTGGTTTTAGTAGGCTTGTACATTTTAGCTCCTGATTTCGATATTAAAAACACACAGGTTCAAGGGGTGTTATTTGGGTTGTTTTCTGCACTGTGTTACTCCATTAGAATTTTGATTTTAAAACAATACGTAGAACAATACAACGGAGTAATGTTGATGTTTTACCAAGTGCTTGTAATCACGATAATCTTAGTTCCTGTTTTATTTTTTATGGATGTTTCTGGTTTTCAAGAGCAACTCCCCTACTTGTTATTATTAGCCTTGTTAACTACGGCTATCGGACATAGCTTAATGGTACATTCACTACAGTTTTTTTCTGCATCGACAGCAAGTATTATTAGTAGTATTCAACCAATTTTCGGAATTATATTAGCATTCATTTTCTTAAATGAAGTACCCACGTGGAACACTTATATTGGAGGAAGTTTGATTTTAGCAACCGTAGTTATTGAAAGTATTCGAAGTAGAAAACGTTAGTACAATTTTTGTTGCTGTTGAATGATGGTTTTCATACTAACATCTTCATAATTTCTACGAACATAGTTTAAGGCACTTTCTAGTATCTCTCCCATTCCATCACTATCTCTAAAGTTAATATCACCTGTAAATTCAAAAACTTCAGATTTCAATTGTTCAATGTTTTTTGGAATAGAAATACAGTCAGATTTCATGGCTTTTATCAAGCGGTTTAAACGAGTTCGAGATCCTAAAATTCTCTTAGCCACGATTGATCGCTCTTCTAATTGATATTGCTCTATAGAAGATGAGGTAAGTTTATCACCTACTAATTTAACCATATTTAAGTTTTCTTTAAAAAATTGCGGATAGTACACTTTAAATTTTCCTTCGTAACACTGCTGGTCAAAATCTATCGGACGAATTTTATACACCACATTTTCAAAATCGTGTGTGGGTACAACTACGTAGTTATAAGAGCGCATATCACCTAACAATCGAATCATACAGCGTTCGTTGAATTTGACAAATTCTTTCGCTATTTGAGCTTTTTCAATTTCAATACAATTATCTAAATAATCGTTGATAAACACATCTCCAGGAATTCCTGAAATATGTTCTTCAATTAAGGTGTTTTCATATACTAAAAAATTCAGGTTATAAGGCGATAAAATATCTTCCAATTCCAAACCGTAAATACGAGAAGCATCCGTTTTTTTTACATAAAAGTAGGTATAGTTATCGTTCAAGATATTTCGCACTTTTACTCGAAAAGGCTTTGAATTTCCAAAGGTACAATAGTCAACAGCATCAACATTTAGGTGTTGAATACTGGCATCAGAACCATTAGAGTGTAAAATGTTGTATACTTTTTTTAAACTTAAATCAATCTCTTCTCGTTCAAACTCATTGTAATACACACGAACCCACAAGGTGTCATTCTCGTGTTTGTCGTACACAACTATCGACCCTTGAAAACGTAACAAATCATCATAAAAAATAGGAATTTGAATGGTACGATTGTGTCTCTTCAGATAATTCGCTAGTTTTTTATTGACTGGAAAGGCTGGTTTTTTTTGTGATATGAGTTTTTCTTTGGAAGGCATAAATTCTTTGAATAGAAGTGAAAAAATAGCTATAAATTTACCCAAAATTTAAACAAAAACATGAAAAAAAATCTTAAAAAAATTGCTCTACCTCTAGTTGCTTTTATTTCATTAACATCTTGTACATCTGAAGAAGAGTTAGAAAGAAAGTTAGTAGCTTGTTTTGAAGTCGATAAATTAACGGTTAAAGTTAATGAACCTATTCAAATTACCAATTGTTCTCAAAATGCTGCCTCATATCTTTTTGAGTATGGATATAATAAAAGTACAACAGAAGTAAATCCTGTAGTTAGTTTTGAAAAAGAAGGAGAAAAAAAAATAATATTAACGGTTAAAAATGACAGAGGAGGTTTTCTTAAAAAGTCAGTAAGTATAACTGTAAAAAGTGTAAAAGATAGCTATATAGAAACTCCTTCTATAAATTCAAGTGATCAGATTTTACCTGTTTATACAGGTATTTATAATAAAAAATTATTTTTTATTGAAAGAGAAGGAGTTGTTGGTAAGTTAAACTTTGTAGAATTTGATGAAATCAATAAAACATTTAAAAAAATATTTATAGCTGATAGTAATTATAATGTTTCATACGGGTTTGTCAATTTTTTAAGTAATACTAATAAAAACTTTGTGTTTATGAGTACCATGGATAGAATTTATGGTTGTAAAGATGTTTTTGTGGATGATAACTGGCAAAGAATAAGTGGGGGATCACATTTAAGTTGGAAAACACATTATGGGTTTTTAAATAAGGATAATGGGTTTATATATTTTGGATCATATCAAGTCGATGGCTCTCATATACCAACAATTGAACTTAGAAGCGAGACAGGAGAAATGACTGAAAGAAAAATACTTGAGAATGTAGGACAAGGATTTATAGGAACGATATTAAAAACAGATGATGGATATATGGCATTTGGAGGAAAAATAGATCCTAGTAGTACTACCTTCTATGAAAATTATCGTCCTATTATATTGTTTTTTAATAACAACTTAGAATTATTGAGTTACAGGGAATATGAATCTGGTTTGTCTAGTTTTGTTGATAATTATAATGATCTTTCAGAAACCTTCAATTTAAAAAAATTAAATAATGGAAATTATGTTGCTTATAGTCATAATGAGTTAAGAATTATTACCAATAAAGGAGAAGTTGTAAAAGAAATAGTGTTTCCTGATAATGGTTATATTAGTTATGTTAATAGTATGTCCATAACTAACGATGGTTTTATAATAACACAAAATGAATATATTAGAAAATATACAAATGAAGGGGTTGAGATAAAATCTTTTTGGTTCAAAGGGATGCGTACCCCAAAATTTGTTAAACTAAATAACAATATATATTTTGCTACTTTAATTAAGACTTATGATGGTTCAAACTATATTTACAAAACATTTATAGGAGCTATAGATGAAAACCTTGAATTAATAGATTTATAATCATAAATAACAAGGATAAGGTGTTTAATATCAAACACCTTATTTTATTTAAACTTCAAACATTTTTCCTGGTAAAGGGTTTACAATTCCTTTGAGCTCTAATTGAATTAAGATTGAAGACAGTTGATAAATAGGCAATTCACAATTGATGGCGATATCATCGAGCAATTGTTTTCCGTTTTGTTGTAAATAATCATAGATTTTTTGTTCGGTGGGTTTAAGCTCAACAAATAATTCTTTTTGTTTGGGCACAGCAGCCTGCTGTAGATCCCAGTTGAGCATTTTTACGATATCTTCAGCAGAAGTAAGTATATGCGCTTGATTATTTTTAATGAGGTTGTTGCATCCTTTACTGTAGATATCTGTGACTCTTCCTGAAAGAGCAAATACATCACGATTGTACGAATTGGCAATATCAGCAGTAACCAAAGAACCACCTTTTTCAGCAGATTCGATGATAACGGTTGCTTTTGATAGCCCTGCTACAATACGATTACGTTTTAGAAAATTTTCTCGCATCGGTTGTTCATTATGCCAAAACTCGGTAATGAACCCCCCGTTGTTATTTACTTCGTGAATGTATTTTTTATGTGTTTTCGGATAAACTTCATCCAAGCCATGTGCTAATACAGCTATGGTTTGCAAGTTGTTTTTTATAGCTGCTTTATGAGCGCAAATATCTACCCCGTAGGCAAAACCACTTACAATTATCGGATTGTATTCTTTTAGATTTTCAATGAGTTGGTTGCAGAAATCACGTCCGTACGAACTCATGTTTCTTGTACCTACAATAGAAATGACTTTTTGGTTGCTAAGGTTGAGGTTTCCATCTTTAAAAATTAAGATAGGGGCATCTATACAATGTTTTAAATGTTGAGGGTAGTCATCGTTTAAAAAATAAGAAAAAGCAATGTTGTTTTGTTGAATATAGTTGAGCTCCTCCTCTGCCCTTTTCAAGTTGTTTTCATCGAAAAGATGTTGGGTAGTTTGTGTTCCAATTCCATTAATTTTATGCAGCGTGTTGATCTTTTCTTTAAAAACATTTTCAACGCTTCCAACAGTTGTAATTAACTTCTTTGCCAAGATATCACCTACATTTTTGGTTACTTGCAACCGAAGAATAGCTAGCAATTTTTCAGAATTCATATAGCAATAATTTGATTATCAATATACAAAAAACTGTTGATAAAAATCATGTGATAGCTTGAAACTAATCATTTAAAAAACTATATTTGTTTTATGACATTAGCCAACTACATTAACGATTTATTATATAGATACGACTGCGTAATTGTTCCTAATTTTGGAGGATTTGTAACTAACACCATCGGTGCTAGAGTAAACACTACTACTCATACGATGTACCCGCCAAAAAAACAACTCACTTTCAATGCGTATTTACAGCATAATGATGGTTTATTGGCTAATTACATAGCTTCAAACAAAAATATTTCTTTTGAACAAGCAACCACTTTTATTGCTGAAGAGGTTGCTAAATGGAATAAAGATTTAAAAACGACTGCAGTTGAAGTAGCTTCTGTAGGAAGTTTATCGTTAAACGAAGCGAATCAAGTAGTTTTTGAACCGAACCTTACTAGTAATTTCTTAACAGCGTCTTTTGGTTTAGCTGAGGTTTCTACTCCTTCGGTAGAAAGAGTTAAAGAAGTTAAGGTGAAATCATTGCCTACAGTTTCTGAAGAAAAGAGTAAGACTATTCCGTTATATATCAAAAGAGCAGCTGCGGCGGCAGTGTTTGTAGGAGTTGTGTATGTAGGGTGGAATGGTATTCAAAACCAGCAGCAACAAGAGTTGTTAGCAAACCAGGAAGAATCGGTACAAAAGAAAATTCAATCGGCTACCTTTGTAATTGACAATCCGTTGCCAACCATTAACTTAAATGTTACCAAAGAAGCAAAGAACTTTCATATTATAGCAGGAGCTTTTCAAGAGGTACACAATGCTGAAAACAAGTTAGCAGAGTTACAAGAAAAGGGATATGATGCTAGCATTATTGGTAAGAATAAGTTTGGGTTAATACAAGTTGCTTTTGCTAGTTATGCTACACGATCGGAAGCTAGAAAAGCCTTAGAAACCATTAAAGAAATGGTAAGCGAAGACGCTTGGTTATTGGCTAAATAATCCCTTTTTATTTTAGGTAAGTTTTTTTCTTGCTGTATCTTTGCAGCAAATTATAATTGATGAAAGCAAAAACACCTAGCGAATCGTTAACGGTACTTACAGATCTTGTTTTACCAGGAGAAACCAATTATTTAGATAACCTTTTTGGAGGAGAATTATTAGCTCGTATGGATAGAGCTTGTAGTATTGCTGCACGCCGACATTCGAGAAGAATTGTAGTAACAGCTTCGGTAAATCATGTGGCTTTTACCAAATCGGTTCCTGTAGGAAGTGTGGTAACCTTAGAAGCAAAGGTTTCACGTGCGTTTAAATCATCAATGGAGATTTATGTAGATGTTTGGATAGAAGATCGTCAATCAGGTGAAAAAACAAAGGTAAATGAAGGGATTTACACATTTGTTGCGGTTGATGAAACAGGAAAACCTGTACCTATTCCTCAAATAGAACCAGAAACAGAATTAGAAAAGCAACGTTATGCTGCGGCTTTACGTAGAAAGCAATTAAGCTTGGTTTTAGCAGGTAAAATGAACCCTAAGGAGGCTAATGAGCTAAAAGCGTTGTTTTTAGATTAAAGCAACTTATATCTCATCCACATTGCCACTTTCGGATAAGAGAATGGCAATGTTTTTTGTGTTTTCAAACTGAGAAAAAATGATAATTAGAATTACGGTAATAGGTACCGAAAGTATCATCCCCGTAATTCCCCAAATTTCTCCCCAAACCGCTAAGGAAAGTATGGTAACTAGTGGACTTAAGTTCAGCGATTTTCCAAAAACTTTAGGTTCTACAACATTCCCTACGACAACTTGTATGGCTCCTACTCCAACTAAAACAATTAAAAAAGGAGCAAACTCTCCAAATTGTATCAAGCAAAATATGGCAGGAAATGCGGTGGCTACCAATGAACCAATGGTTGGTATGTAATTCAGTAAGAAGATTAAAAAAGCCCAAAACGGAGCACCATCTACACCCACCATTAATAAAACAAAATAGCTTAAGATACCAGTTAATAAACTTACATAGGTTTTTAATCGTAAGTAGTTAGAAATTGAGCTTTCTACCTTTTTTAAGATAGATTGAAAGCTTTTTGAACTACCTTGATGATTTGTAAAAACATGTTGTAGTTTTAGTTTAAAATTACTTTCTTCTAAGAAGATAAATAAGGCATAAATAATAATCATAAAGGTATCACCTAGCAAACCACTAATTCCGTTCGCAATATCGCCTAAAACAGAGCCATAATCGAAATCTCCAACAATCGATTTTACAGAAGTAATAATATCAATATGAAAATAGGCATCCAAACGTTTTATAATAGCTCCTACGTTAGGTTCGTATTTTGAATAAGATGTAGTTAAGTTTGAAATGCTATTGGTAATAATTTCAGAAACAAAACTAAAACCTAATACAATGAGTGTAAATACAAACACATTGCTCAACCAAAAAGGAATAAAACGTTTTGCAAAAGGAATTTTATAAATAGTTTTTCGAATTTCTCGTGTTAAAAACCAAAAAATAAGTGCAAAAATAAACGGAATTAAAATTCCTTTTCCAATTACCAAGGCTGCAATAACAGCTATAGTTACAATGATAAAGTTAGCAGCGTTTTTCACACGTTTAAATTTTAGTAATTATTTGATTACAATTTAATTATAAAATTGAGAACGTGTGCAACCGCTACGCTCTCACATTAAAAATTTTAAATATTACCCTTTGCGAAAAAAGTTTATTAATGTTCGTTTTACAGTGTTATGAACGAATCCACTGAGCAGGATTCAATCGGTTTTTGTTTTTGTACAGCATAAAACTAAGCTGTGTTTTACCAGTAACTTTGTTGGTAAACACTTTTCCTAACTTCTCACCAGTTTTTACCACATCTCCTTTTTTAACATACACTTCTTTTAACTTGTTGTATGCAGAAATATAGTTTCCGTGTTGTACCAATACAGATTTTCGTCCATCAGAATGCAATTGAATAACCAACACTTTTCCGTTAAAAATACTTTTAGCATCTGTATTTGGCTTGGTAGCAATGTACAATCCGTGGCTGTTAATACTAATTCCTGGAAAGGTAGGATGTGGCTGTACTCCATATTTTCTGGTAATAACCCCATTAACAGGCCAAGGTAATTTTCCTTTATTTTGTTCAAAATTAGCTAATAAGGCTTTTTCTTCGGTGTTTAAAATAAAGTCTGAACTAGTTGTTTTTCCAGAGGTTGTTTTTTTACCCTTATTGGCTTTCGCAATAGCGTCTCTAATTAACCTGTCAATTTTTTCAGCGATTCTTTTTTCTTCTTTTTGCTTTTTCTGTAAATCGCTTTTGTATTTGCTTTCTTCCTTTTTAATTTTTGAGATTAATTGCTCCTGACTTTTTTTATCGTCTTCAATTTCTTTTTTCTGATTTTTTTCATCAGATAATAAAGCTTCTTTTGATTTTTTTTGAGCGATTAGCGAATCGTTTAATTGCTCTATCTCTTTGGTTTTTATAACAATTTCTTCTCCTTGCTTTCTTCTGAAATCGCTATACTGTTGCATATATTTTAATCGTTTGTATGCTTGATAAAAGCTTTCTGATGATAGTAAAAACATGGTTTTACTTTGTTGTGACTTACTTTTGTAAGACCTCACCACCATATCAGAATAATCAGCTTTTAATTTTTTTAGCTCATCATTGTATTTTTTTAGCTCTTTTTCGTTTGATTTGATTTCTTTAGCTAAGGCTTTAGATTCTAATTCAATCGTTTCAATTAAACGCTCTCTCACCGTAATTTTTTGATTTAAATCTTTCAAATCATCCAAGGCATTGCTTTTCTTTTTTTTGGTTTTAAATAAGAGATTATTAACCTGTTCTATTTCATTCTTAAGTTTTTTCCGTCTATTTTCAAGTTCTTTTCTGCTTTGACCAAAAGAAGAAACACTTATTAAAAACAGGCATAAAAAAGATATGTAAAAAACAGAATGTTTCATTATAATTGAATTTCTTTATATCCGTTAGGAATGTTAAAATCTATATTTACTTTAGTATTGTATTCTACTGCTCGAGTAGTTATGTCAATAATCGTAAACTTATTATTTTCTTTGGCTTTAATGTTGATTCTTTCAGGGAATAAAGTACTATTTTTTTTGTGATATTTAGGATAGCTAATATCCAAACGTTGGTTTTTTACTGAATTTACAATCGATTGTTTGTTTAGTTTAAAGTGTTGTGGATTTACGTAAAAAAACAAATCGAATAAGTTTGATTGATTTTTAGGAGATAATTGATATGATCTTTCTTGAATTGCAACTTCTTGACGTTCTGATTTCACATCCATCATGGCCTCGCCTAACAACATGCTTTGTAATTGCTGAAAGTTAATATCGGTTCCTAATAACTCCTTTAGCATCACAAAATCTCCATCAAAAAAGTTCTTTTTATAAGGAGAATAAAACTGAACTTTTGTTGGTGTAATTTTGGCTTTAAAAACAGTAATAAGCTTAGTGCCTTTTAACCAAATAATTTTGTCTTTTTTAATTTTCATTCGAACTGAAAACCCAACTTCTTCTTTGTTGCTTCTATAGTTAACTTTTAAACGAGCATCTAACGTTTCTTTGTTAAAATTAGCAGCTACGTGTTTCTTCGCTACTTTACGGGCAGAAAGCTCTTTAATAGTGGTGTTGTCAGTGATTTTTTTGGATGATTTACAAGAAGTAAATCCTAAAAATAATATAAATAAGAGTGTAATATATCTCATAAAATTTTGTACTAAACGAAACGGTTTTACTTTAAAATTTTTGCAGCTTTATTTTTATAAGAATTCGATTTTTTGATATCGTTTAATCCTTGATAAGCTTTTGACATTTCTAAATAAAACTTCGCTTCTATTTCATTGTTGTCAATTACAAAATCAATGCCGTTTTGTAAGCTTTCTAATGCTTTTTTAAATTCTTTGTTATTGTTGTGTGCTTTACCATTCATTAAGTATACAAAAGGTTGTGCAGGAAACAGTATTAGTCCTTCTTCACTATATTTTAATAAATCAGCATCGTTATTGAGTGCCAATTTTTCTAATAACACTTTTAAGTTATCGAATGATTTTTCTTTTTCAAATTGCGAACGGGTATCTATGTTTACAACTGTTTTTTCTTTTTGTGTTGTAATAGAGTCTCTTTTGGCAAGTTTTTCTTCAATATTACGCAATCTGGCGTTTAGTAGTTTTGCCTCTTTTAATTCGGTTAAAACTTTTTTAGCTCCTTTAATATTGTTGTTTTGAAGATGTAAAAAAACTAATAATTGTTTTTTCTTCGGATGTGTAACAGCTATTTTTTTTTGTGCAACAATAGCATCATCAAAATTTGCCATTTTTCTCAAAGTAGTAACTTTATGCTCAAGCATCCATAAGTTATCTGGTTCTTCATTAAGCGCTAAATCAATATAGTTTAAGGCTTCAGGGTTTCTGCCTAATTTATCATAGTTTTTAGATAGCTCAAATAAAACAGCTTTATTATTAGGGAGTATTTGATTGCATTTTTCTAAATGTTCAATAGCTTTTTGATAATTAAAAATAGCTTTATCTGAAAGCGCTTTGAAAAAATGTTGTTGAAATTCTAGGTTGTTTTTTTCAATAATATCAACAGAGGGAGGAATGCTATCTTGAGCACTAAGGAAAAAAGAAAAAAGAAGAAAGAAAAAAGACAATACTAGTCTTATAGAAAAACCGTGTTCTCTTTTCTCGCTTCTCTTTTCTTTTAAAATTTTATGTAAGTTCTGTATAATCACCTATACTCACCGATGTATAATTAGCATTGTATTTTGCATGATTACCAATCATGGCATTATCTAAATTTGCATTAGATATTTGTACATTGGTTTGAATTAGCGAGTTAACAATTGTTGAGTTTTCAACTACACTATTTTCACCAATAGAAACATAAGGACCAATCTTAGCATTTTTTAACACTACATTTTTACCTATGTAACAAGGTTGTATAATTTCTGCGTTCTCTAATACAACGTCGTCTGATACTAAATTGTTGCCATCAGCTTGTTCAAAGCCCAAAACAAGTTTGTTGGTATCAACTGTTGGATCTTTTTTACCACAATCCATCCAAGTACTTACTTTTCCTGGTATAAATTTAGCTCCTTGTTGTTTTAAGCTTTCAAGAACATTTGTTAATTGATATTCACCATTTTCTCTAATATCATTATCTAATAAATATTTTATTTCTTCTCGAACTTTATCTCCATCTTTAAAATAGTAAATACCTATGATTGCTAAATCAGAGACAAACTCTTTAGGTTTTTCAACAAAATCAGTAATAATACCATCTTTTAATTTAACTACTCCAAAAGCACTAGGGTCTTCTACTTGTTTTACCCAAATTGCCCCATCAGCATTAGCATCTAAAGTAAAATCAGCTTTAAATAAAGTATCTGCAAACGCTACAACACACGAGCCATTTAAAGATTCTTTGGCGCAATAAATAGCATGGGCAGTACCTAAAGCTTCTTCTTGTACATATACTGAACCTTTTGCACCTAAGTTTTCAGCTATTTTTATCAATTTATCTTCTGTGTCAGCTGGAAATCCTTTAGCAGCAGGACCAATAATAAAAGCGATTTCTTCTATAGGTTGATTTACTACTGAGGTAATATCTTCTACTAAACGTTGAACAATTGGTTTACCAGCTATAACAGTTAATGGTTTAGGAGTTGTTAATGTATGAGGTCTTAAACGAGACCCAATTCCTGCCATCGGTACAATTATCTTCATAAATTTCTCTTCGTTATTAACGGTGCAATATACCACTAATAACGCATTGAAAAAAGTTATAAGCCTTTTGGAATAGCTTCAATCAAAGTTTGCGTATATTTTGATTTTGGATGTTGGTAAATCTCGTCAGCATCAGCTATTTCTTCCACTCTCCCTTTGTTCATTACTACTAGTTGATCTGCCATGTATTTTACGACCGATAAATCGTGAGAAATGAAAATATAAGTAAAATTGAACTCCGTTTTTAATTCATTCAAAAGGTTTAGTACTTGTGCTTGTACAGATACGTCGAGAGCCGATACTGACTCATCACAAATAATTAGTTTCGGTTGCAGTGCAATAGCACGAGCAATTCCTATTCGTTGACGTTGACCTCCTGAAAACTCATGAGGATAACGATTAAAATGAGTAATCTCTAACCCTACTTTCTCTAATAAGTTACACACGTACTCTTTTCGTTCTTTGTTCGAATTTAAAATATTGTGAACCTTCATTGGTTCTAAAATAGCATCACCTACAGTAATTCTTGGATTTAAGGATGAAAATGGATCTTGAAAGATGATTTGAATTTCTTTTCGAAGCTTTTTAAAATCCGCTTTAGAAAGTTTTGTAAGATCTGTTCCTTTGTACAAAATACTACCTGAACTAGCTTTTTCTAGACCCAGAATAGTTCTACTCAAAGTAGTTTTACCACAACCACTCTCTCCTACTAATCCTAAAGTTTCTCCTTCATAAATTTTAAAAGAAACATCGCTTACAGCTTTGACCAAAGGGGGTTTTGAAAACCAAGAAGCATTACCAATATAATCTTTATGTAAATTGATAATTTCTAACAAAGGGGGTTGGTTGTATATTTTTTGATGAAAAGCTGTACGTTCTTCATTAGTGTATACGGTTGAATCAACAGTATCGTTGATAAAATCGACAACGGTTGGTAATACTTTAAATCGCTTTTTTGTATTTGGTTTTGAGTTGATTAAGGCTTTTGTATAGTTTTCTTTCGGATTCAAAAAAACATTTTTAGAGGTACCTTTTTCAACAAGTTTTCCTTTGCGCATAACAACAACATCATCAGCTATTTCAGAAACCAACGCTAAATCATGAGAAATAAAAATAATTCCCATTTCAAACTCCTGCTGTAACTCTTTTAAGAGTAAAATAATTTCTTTTTGAACAGTTACATCCAGCGCTGTTGTCGGTTCATCAGCAATAAGTAGCTGTGGTTTACAAGCAATAGCCATCGCAATCATAACACGTTGTTTTTGACCACCACTTATTTGGTGAGGATACGAATTGTAGATAGCTTCTGGTCTAGGAAGTTTTACTTTTGAAAATAATGAGATAACCTCTTCTTTAATTTCATGGATAGATAGTTGAGTATGTTGCTGTAAAATTTCAGCAACTTGAACGCCACAAGTAAGCGTTGGATTTAAAGAACTCATGGGTTCTTGAAAAATCATCGCAATTTTATTTCCTCGTATTTTTTGAAAATAAAGCTGACTATAATTTAATAAATTACATTGGTTAAAAAGTAGTTCACCTTTGATTGTAGCTGTTTTTGGTAGTAAGCCTAAAATAGCTAATGTACTGATTGATTTTCCGCTACCACTCTCCCCTACAATCCCTAAAGTTTTATTTTTTTGAACATCAAAAGAAATTCCTTGAACAACAGGTGCAGAGTTTTTAAAAGAAATTTCTAAGTTTTTTACTTTAAGCATCTATCCTAATTTTAAATAAAAGTACAACGATTATTTTCAAAAAATAAAAAAATAATTATTTGTGCTTAACAAAAGCTAAAAAGATAAAAAAAAGAAAAAATTTAAATTTCTAAAAAACCTAGTGTTTTACTGGGGTGTACAAAGGGTGTTGTTTTGTAAAGTGAAGAAAAACAGTTAATTACTTGTTTAAAGTGTATTAATTTTTATGTTTTTTTATATATTTGCGAATGATTTAACAAATAATTAAGAGTTTTTTTCAAAAAAACAAAGATGATAAAGCTCTTAATTATAATGATTAAATTAACTTAAACCCTTCAAAAATGAAAAACAAAATTACTCTAGCACTTCTGTGCTTGTTTTTTGTTGGTGCTTCGTATGCCCAAGAAAAAAGAAACTGTCACTCAATGAATAATCTTGAGTATAGACAATCATTAGATCCCTCTTTAAAAGAGAAAATGCAAGAAATAGAGTCTTTTACTCAAAGAAGACTTGTAGAAAAGCAAAAACATCAAGGAAAAATAGTAGGAAGTATTATTCAAATTCCAGTAGTTGTACACGTTATTTATAGTAATTCACAAGAAAACATTAGTGTAGCACAAATTCAGTCACAAATAGATGTTTTAAATGAAGATTACAGAAGAACTAACCCAGATAAAACAAATAAATGGTCTCAAGCAGCAGATACAGAAATAGAATTTTATTTAGCTCAAGTAGATCCAAATGGTAATCCAACAACTGGTATTACAAGAAAATCATCATCTAAAACTTCATGGGGAACCAGTGATGCGATGAAAAAATCATCACAAGGAGGAGTTGATCCATGGGATACCTCTGAGTATCTTAACATGTGGGTATGTAATATTGGTGGAGGAATCTTAGGATATGCTCAATTTCCTGGAGGTAGTGCTGCCACTGATGGAGTAGTGATGGGACCTCAATATTTTGGTAGTTCAGATAAAGGATCAGGTTTCTATTTATCGTCTCCATTTGATAAAGGAAGAACAACAACACATGAAGTCGGTCACTTTTTAAACCTTAGACATATCTGGGGTGATGGTGGTTGTGGTGTTGATGATTTTGTTTCTGATACTCCAGAGTCAGATGCTGCAAACTACGGGTGCGCTTCAAGTCACTCTTCTTGTGGATCAGCAGATATGGTTGAAAACTATATGGATTACTCGGATGACACTTGTATGAACCTATTTACTTTAGGACAAAAAAACAGAATGCGTGCTGTTTTAGAAACTGGAGGAGTACGTAGAAGTTTAGCATTATCTGATAAAACAGGAGGTTCTACTTCATGTACAGCAACAGTGCCAACAGGAGTAACTGTTTCTAGTATTACTTCTTCAGGTGCATCAGTATCTTGGACAGCAGTTTCAGGAGCTACATACGATGTTAGATACCGTCAAACAGGAACTTCTACTTGGACAACGAATGCGGTTTCTGGAACTTCAACATCTTTAAGCGGGTTATCAGCTTCTACTCAATACGAAGTACAAGTACGTAGCAAATGTTCAGATGGATCAAATTCAGCATATAGTGCCTCTTCAACTTTTACTACTCCTGAAGTAACAATTTCTTATTGTTCTTCAAAAGGAAATAGTGTTTCTGATGAGTATATTGGAAGAGTACAATTAGGTAGTATTGATAATTCTTCAGGAGGAGGAAACGGTTATTCTGATCATACATCAATTTCAACAAACTTATCAAAAGGAACTTCATATACAATTACAATTACCCCAACATGGACAGGAACTGTGTACAGTGAAGGTTATGGAGTTTGGATAGATTATAATAAAGATGGAGATTTTTCTGATGCAGGTGAAACTGTTTGGACAAAATCTGCTTCAAAAGATACGCCAGTTAGCGGAACTTTTACCGTGCCAACTTCAGCAACAGATGGAGCTACAAGAATGCGCGTAGTTTTAAAATACAACGCTACACCAACAGCATGTGAGGCTAGTTTCTCATATGGTGAAGTAGAAGATTATACAGTTGTTTTAGGTGCTGGTTCAGCAGATACAACTGCTCCAAGTGCTCCAACAAATTTAGCAGCTGGTAATGTTACACAAACATCATTAACGTTAAATTGGTCAGCATCTACTGATAATGTTGGAGTTACAGGTTACGATGTTTATCAAGGAGCAACATTAATTGCAAGTACAACAGGAACAACATCAAATGTGACTGGATTAACAGCAGCGACTACGTATACTTTCTCAGTTAAAGCAAAAGATGCAGCTGGAAACGTTTCAGCTTCAAGTAATACAATCAACGTGACTACTTTGTCAAATACAGTTTCTTACTGTTCATCTAAAGGAAACAATTCTTCTTACGAATGGATTGATAATGTTGAATTAGGAGGAATGACAAATGCAACAGGGAACAATGGTGGATATGCTGATTTTACTTCAAAAACAGCAACTTTAGCGCAAGGAAGTTCAAATCAAATGGTTGTAAGTGCAGGATTTAGTAGCTCTTCGTACACAGAATACTGGGCTGTTTGGATTGACTTTAACCAAAATGGAACCTTTGAAAGTAGCGAAAAAGTAGTTACAGGTTCTTCGTCAAGTGCAGGAAACTTAACATCAACAGTATCAGTACCATCTGGGGCTACACTAGGAGCAACTAGAATGCGTGTTTCTATGAAATATAATTCTTCACAAAGCTCTTGTGAAACATTTACTTACGGAGAAGTAGAGGATTATACTGTAAATATTGTTTCAAGTGCAAGACTAGAAAATCCTGTTAGTGCTAGTGGAGAGAGATTAGGAAATGAAAGTAACTCTAATTTATCTGCATACCCTAACCCAACAGTTGATTTTGTACAAGTTAAATTAGCTTCTCAAGCTGAAAATATGACTTATAAAATTGTAAACTCTATTGGTAGAGTTATCAAAGCAGGACGTTTAAACTCATCTAATATAAATACTTCCAACCTAAAGAAAGGAATATATATATTAGAGGTAAACGATGGTCAAAAAGTATTAAAAACTAAGTTACTTAAAGAGTAATTGATCAGCATAAAAGTCTGAGCATTCCGCTCAGACTTTTTACTTAAAACTATAATCAACAAACCCTTCAAAAATGAAACACAATTACGCAAAATTTGTGTTTTTATCTGCTTTTTTATTGGCTGGAGTTCATGTAATGAACGCCCAAGAAAAAAGAGAGTTAAAACACGTAAAGTTCGACAAATCTTCAAAGGTGTCATTACAAAAAGCACCAGATTTAATTAGACAAAAATTAAAGCTATTTAAAAACGATGGCTTACAAAAAATTAAATCAAACAGAGATGACCTAGGTTTTACACATGAAAAATTTCAACAAAAATTTAAAGGAGTAAAAGTAGAGTTTGCCACTTACACAGCACATGCAAAGAATGGTACTTTAATGAGTATGAATGGTGAATTTTATGATGTTGGAAAAGTAAAAGTAATTCCAAAGCTTTCAAAAGCTCAAGCATTCCAAAATGCTTTATCCCATACAGGAGCAGAGAAGTATTTATGGGAATTTCCCGAGGCTGCCAAAGAAATGGATAATTATAAAAAGCCAGAAGGAGAGTTATTAATTCTTCCTAGAGAAGTTATAGGGAAAAAAGAAGCGAGACTAGCTTATAAATTCGACATTTTTGCGACAAAACCATTAAGTAGAGGATATTTATATATAGATGCTCACACAGGAGAAGCATTATTTTACAATGCTATTATTAAGCACGTAGATGAGTTTGGTCATGTAGGTGAGCTTACTAAACATGCTAAAAAAAGCAAAAAAACTGCAGAGGCTATAACAGCAGCATTTGTATCTGGTACCGCGCAAACTCGTTATAGCGGAACAAGAACTATTGAAACATCACTAAGTGGAGGAAACTACATTTTAAGTGATTCTGGAAGAAAAATATATACCAGAGATGCAAAAAACCAAGCACCAGGTTCTACATACCCATATGTTACAAATTACGATCAGTTTACTGATAATGATAATAATTGGACTACAGCAGAGCACAGTGCGAACAAAGATGATGCAGCGTTAGATGCTCATTGGGGTGCAATGATGACCTATGAGTATTTTTTACAAAAGCATAACAGAAATAGTTATGACAATAGTGGGGCTCAAATTAGAAGTTATGTACATGTTGATACTAACTATGACAATGCCTTTTGGAATGGTTCGGTAATGTCTTATGGAGATGGTTCTTCGAACGGAACAGAAGGAAACGGTAACTTTGATGCCTTAACTTCTATTGACGTTGCTGCTCATGAAATAGGACACGCAGTATGTACCTATACAGCAAATTTAGCATACCAAAGAGAATCAGGAGCTTTAAATGAAGGTTTCTCAGATATTTGGGGAGCAGCTGTTGAACATTTTGCAAAAGGAAATGGTAACGATTTAAACCCAGACCTTTCAGTTTGGTTAATAGGAGACGAAATTGATAGACGTAGTGGTTCAGCTGCTTTACGTTCTATGAATGATCCAAAATCACAAGGGCAACCAGATACCTACGGAGGAACTTATTGGAAAAACCCTAACTGTGGAACACCAACAAGATTTAACGACTACTGTGGAGTTCATACAAATTCAGGAGTTTTGAATAAATGGTTTTATTTACTAGCAGTTGGTGGATCTGGAACAAATGATGCGAGTGATAACTATAATGTAACTGGAATAGGTATGACTAAAGCAGCTAAAATTGCTTATCGTACTGAGGCAAACTATTTATCAGCTAGCTCAACTTTTGCAGATGCTAGAACAGGAGCTATTCAAGCAGCTACTGATTTATACGGAGCAAACTCTCAAGAAGTAATTTCTACAACAAATGCTTTTTATGCAGTAAATGTAGGAGAAGAGTTTGTACAAGCATGTGCTTTAGCAGCACCAACAAACTTAAATTCATCGAATATTGGTGATAATGGATTTACAGTAACTTGGACAGCAGTTTCAGGAGCAGCATCTTATGATGTTACTATTGGAGGTAATACAACAAACGTAGCAGGAACATCATTTAACGCTACAGGATTATTAAGTGGTACAGAATATACAGTAGCTGTAGCTGCGAAATGTACAGCAGGCGGAACAGGAACACCAGCAACGTTAAATGTAACAACAACAGGTACACCACCACTTAATTATTGTTCTTCGAAAGGAAATAGTGTTTCTGATGAGTACATTCAAAGAGTTCAGTTAGGAAGCATTGATCAAACTTCAGATGGAGGAAATGGATATTCAGACTTTACAACCGTTTCAACAAACTTAACAATTGGCGAGTCTAACACGATAACAATTACGCCAAAATGGACAGGAACAATATATAGTGAAGGATATGGTGTATGGATAGATTATAACAAAGACGGAGATTTCTCTGATTCGGGAGAAACGGTTTGGACCAAAGCAGCATCTAAAGACACTCCTGTAAGCACATCATTTACTGTACCGGCTTCTGCAACAGAAGGAGCAACAAGGATGAGAATTGTATTAAAGTATAATGCGACACCAACAGCTTGTGAAGCAACGTTCTCTTATGGAGAGGTAGAAGATTATACGGTTAACATTATAAATGCTACACCAGATACACAAGCCCCAACAGCTCCAACTAATTTAGCAGTGTCAAATGTAGAAGAAACTACATTAACATTAAACTGGTCAGCTTCAACAGATAATGTAGGAGTAACGGGTTATGATGTATATAGTGCAAGTGCAGTAATTGGTTCAACAACTTCTGCTACTACTTTAAATGTTACAGGTTTATCTGCTGGTACAGCTTATACATTTACTGTAAAAGCAAAAGATGCAGCAGGAAATGTTTCAGTAGCAAGTAATGCAGTAAATGTGACTACAAAATCACCAGATACACAAGCGCCAACAGCTCCTTCAGCTTTAACAGCATCAAATGTAGAAGAAACAACAGCAACATTAAGCTGGACAGCTTCAACAGATAATGTAGGAGTAACAAGTTATGAAGTGTTTAATGGTGCTACCAGCGCAGGAACTGTTACAGGAACATCGATGAACTTAACAGGTTTAACAGCTAGTACTACGTATGACTTTACTGTGAAAGCCAAAGATGCAGCAGGCAATGTTTCAGCAGCAAGTAATACAGCAACGTTTACTACGAAAGATGCTTCAACAGTAACATATTGTGCTTCTAAAGGAAACAATTCTTCTTACGAATGGATTGATAGAGTTTCTATGGGAGGAGTAAATAATCTTACAGGAAATGATGGTGGGTATAAAGATTATACCAACCTTACTATGAATGTAGCTCAGGGATCTAACAGATTGTATGTGAGCGCAGGATTTAGTAGTTCTTCGTATACTGAATATTGGAAAGCTTGGATTGATTACAACAAGAATGGTGTATTTGAAGATAGCGAAGTTGTTTTAAGCGGATCTTCTTCAAGTGCAGGAGATTTATATCAAGATTTTACAATACCAACAACAGTTTCAGGTACTACAAGACTTAGAGTTTCTATGAAATACAATAGTGCACAAACAGCATGTGAAACATTTACATATGGTGAAGTAGAAGATTATACCGTTAATATTTCTTCAGGAGCCTCTGTTGTAGCAACCTTAGGATTTAACAATGATATCGATGGTACAATTTTAGGAAATGAAAGTAATCCAGATATGAGAGCTTATCCTAACCCAACAATTGACTTCGTGCAGGTTAAGGTGACAGGATCAAAATCTGAGAAAATGGCCTATAGAATAGTAAACTCTATCGGTAAAGTTGTTGAAACAGGTTATACAAACTCAGTAAACATTAACACTTCTAATTTGAAAAAAGGAATGTACATTTTAGAAGTAAACGATGGTCAAAAAGTATTAAAAACGAAGTTGCTTAAAAAGTAAATTTTTAATAAAGATGAAAGTAAAAGCCTGAGTAGCTTACCCAGGCTTTTTACTTAATCTAAATTGAATTGAACCCCTTAACTTATCAATAATATTTTACAAAAACTAAATCAAAAGAGATAATTAAAAGTTCAATGATAATTTATTTAAAAAAGAGAGAGTAAGGTGATAAAAAAGGAGCTAGGAAGATAACAACAAATTATTTAATTAAATTAATTCAAGTGAACAACAAATTTAAATTTCTAATTGGAGGGCTGTCTATTGCAGCAGTCTCAATTATTGGTTCAGATTACCTTAAGAAGCAAAACATTGCTGATAAGTTAGCTGAAAGACGTAAAGTACATAGTACTTTTTTAAATGAAAGCCCTTTAAACGAATCGTTAAAATGGGGAAAAAAAGAAAGAAAACTTAAAGGATTGCCTCCTAACAGATATTTTGATCAGATGCAATTACTTACCATGAATCCAGCTACAGGAAAGATGGAAGATGGTAGTTTAGCAAAACTGAGAGAAGATTTATTAAAAAAAAGAGCACAACAAAAAAATCCTGGAGACAATGGGAATTCATGGATAGAAAGAGGACCTAATAATGTAGGAGGACGTACAAGAGTAGTTTTGTTCGATCCAAATGACGCAACAAACAATACAGTATATGCTGGTGGTGTAAGTGGAGGTTTATGGAAGAATACTGATATTAGTAATTCTAATTCTCAATGGACGAGAGTACAGAATGTACCAGGAAACCTATCTGTAACGTCTATAACAGTAGACCCAAGAAACTCTAATAGGTGGTATGTAGGTACAGGAGAACAATATACAGCTGGTGATGTAGTAGGAAATGGAGTATATGTAACTACCGATGGAGGTACTACATGGAATGCAATTAATATTCCTGCTGCAGGTGATGCAATTATTAATTACAACGCAAGTAATGTTTTCTTATCGGGAATTCATTATGTAAACGATGTATTGGCATGGGATAATGGGACTTCAACAGAATTATTCGTTGCAGTTGGAGCACATGTATATGGAGACTCTTCTAGTCCTAGAAACTGGTTAGGATTACAGTCTGCAGGACTGTATCGCTCTACAAATGACGGAGCTACATGGAACAGAATAGAATCTGCCAATATGAAGTATGCCTTCGGTGGAAAAGACTATTATTATATAGCTAATGACTTAGAAGTAAGTGCAAATAATACGCTATGGATGGGAACCATTGCTTCTGCTTTAGGAGAAGGAGGAGGTAGAGTATTTAGCTCTACAAATGGAGGTACTTGGACAGAAGCAGCTGCTTCACCTCTAACAGAATCTAATAGAGTTGAAATTGAACCTTCTGCTACCGATGCAAATAAGATTTATGCATTAACACAAGGGACAACAAGTACTGCACCTGTTCATATTTATAAAACAACGAATGCTTTTTCAACAGCAAGTGCAACATCATTACCAAATGATGCAGATACAAATATTGCAGCTAATGATTTTTGTCGTGGACAAGCATTTTATGATTTGGTAATTGAAGCAGATCCAACAAATGATAATATAGTATATGTTGGAGGTATCGATTTATTTAAAACAACAAACGGAGGTTCTTCTTGGTCTCAATTGTCACATTGGTATGGAGGTTTTAGTCATCAAAATGTGCATGCTGACCAACATTCAATAGCATTTGGAAATAATAACTCTTCTAGAATGTTATTTGGAAATGATGGAGGAATATACTATTCAGGAAATGCTGGAGGTACAATCAGTGCAAGAAATAAAGGGTACAATGTAACCCAGTTTGTAAAAGCAGGTATTGGACCAGATGGAGCAGGAGATGTTAATGGAATTTTCAGTGCAGGAGCACAAGACAACGGTACACAAGCTTTTAGAAATGCAGTAGCAGGAATTAATAGCTCAACCGATTTAAGTGATGGTGATGGGTTTTATACCTTCGTTGATAAAGATGGAGATTATATGATTGCTACGTATGTGAATAATGTAATATATAGATTCAGCTTACCTTGGAATGGATTAGGTAGACAACAAGGTGGAGCAACAACATTATCAAGTGATCAAAACACAGGAGATTTTGTTAATCCTATGGGGTATGACGATGGAGCAAACCGTTTATTATCTAATGCGTCTACAAGCTCAACTAAGTCAATTTTGAGTATTAATGTAGCGTCAAATTCAAAAGGGAATATTACCAATGCGTTATTAGATGCAAGCCCAACAGCTTTTCAAGCATCTCCTTTTACAAATAATGCATGGTTTGTAGGATTAGCAAATGGTAAACTATTAAAGTTAACAAATGTTACAAACTCTAGTGCTACATGGTCAAACATAAATACACCTTTTGTTGGTTCAGTATCTTCAGTAAGATTCGGAGCTACAGAGAATGATATTTTCGTAACAATACATAACTACGGAGTAACGAGTGTTTGGGCTACTTCAGATGGAGGAACAAACTGGGTAAGCAAAGAAGGAAACCTACCAAATATTCCTGTAAGAGATATCTTACAAAACCCATTGGATAGAACAGAAGCTATTTTAGCAACACAATTAGGAGTTTGGTCAACATCTAACTTTAATGATGCAAATCCTAACTGGACACAAGCTTATAACGGGATGAGTGATGTTAGCGTAACTTCATTTGATTACTGGAATGTAAGTGGAGATCATGTTACGAATAAAGTTATTGCTTCTACCTATGGTAGAGGAGTATTTACAGGTTCATTTACAAGCAATGCAGCTGCCGATACTGAAGCACCAACTGCTCCAACTAGTTTAGCTGCGAGTTCTATAACAGCGACAAGCTTAACGTTAAACTGGACAGCATCAACTGATAATGTAGGGGTAACAGGATATGACGTATATCAAGGTACAATTAAAATAGGAAGCTCTACAACAACGTCATACAATGTAACAGGGTTAACGGCTAGTACAGCATATACATTTACTGTTAAAGCAAAAGATGCTGCAGGTAATGTTTCAGCAGCAAGTAATACAGCAAACGCTACTACTACTGCGGCAACCATTACTTATTGTACTTCTAAAGGAAATAGTGTTTCTGATGAGTATATTCAAAGAGTACAGTTGGGAAGTATAGATAATACTTCAACAGGAGGAAATGGATATTCAGATCACACTTCTATTTCAACAGATTTAGAAAAGGGTGTGTCAAGTACCATTACGATTACTCCAAAATGGACCGGAAGTAGTTATGATGAAGGATATGGTGTATGGATTGATTATAACCAAGATGGTGATTTTTCTGATGCAGGTGAAACTGTTTGGACAAAAGCTAAATCTAAAGAAACTCCTGTAAGTACATCATTTACAGTACCAAGTTCGGCTTTAGAAGGTGCAACAAGAATGAGAGTTGTTATGAAATACAATGCTACTCCAACGGCTTGTGAAACCTCTTTTCAATATGGAGAAGTTGAGGATTACACTGTAAACATTACAACAGCAGTAGCTGATACGCAAGCTCCAACAGCACCTAGTAGTTTAGCTACGTCAAATGTTGCACAAACTACATTAACATTATCTTGGACAGCATCAACAGATAATGTAGGTGTTACAGGGTATGATGTATACCAAGGAACAACTAAATTAACTACAGTTACAGGAACGTCTTATAATGTGACAGGATTAACAGCTAATACTGCTTATACTTTCTCAGTAAAAGCTAAAGATGCAGCAGGAAATATTTCTACAGCTAGTAATGTAGTAAATGTTACTACGTTAGATAATGTTGTTACATATTGTACCTCAAAAGGTAATAGAGTTACTTACGAATGGATAGATTACGTGTCTTTTGGAGGAATGACGAATACGACTTCTGCTAACGGAGGATATGGTGATTTTACTAGTAAAATAGCAACGGTTACTCAAGGAACAACGAATCAAATTATTGTAAGTGCAGGGTTTAGTGGTTCTTCTTACACTGAATATTTTACAGTTTGGATTGATTATAACCGTAACGGAACTTTTGAAAGTAATGAGCAAACTTCTTTAGGTTCTTCTAGTACAGCAGCAAATAGATCGGCAAATATATCTATTCCAGCAACTGCATTATTAGGTCAAACAAGAATGCGTGTTTCTATGAAATATAACGGAGCATCAACAGCTTGTGAAACTTTTGGAGATGGAGAAGTAGAAGATTATACGGTTAATATCGTAAATTCATCTTCTTCAGTAGTGTTATCAGGTACAAGTGATGAGTTTGCTGAACCATTAGATAAAGAAGCAAAATCGAGCTTAATAGCATATCCAAATCCAGCTGTAAATGATGTTACTATAAGATTTGGAAGTAACGAAAATGTGAATTACAGAATCACAAATGCAACTGGTAAAGTTATCTTGAAAGGTAAAACAATTAATGGTACTATAAATATCTCTAACTTAAAGAATGGAGTTTATTTATTAGAGGCTAATGATGATAAAAAATCAGAAACGATTAAATTAATGAAGAAATAAAATAGCTTCTTTTAATTATAACAAAACCCAAGCAAATGCTTGGGTTTTTTGTTTCTTTGCATAAAATTTTAGAGGATGAATTACCTATCAGTAGAAAATATAGCAAAATCATACGGAGAAAAGGTGTTGTTTGAAGACATTTCCTTCGGAATTAATAAGGATCAAAAAATAGCTTTTGTTGCTAAAAATGGTAGTGGAAAAACCTCAATTTTAAATATTATTGCTGGAAAAGATACTCCAGATGAAGGACAAGTAATTAGCCGTAAAGGAATCAATATTGCTTATTTAGCTCAAGATGATGACTTGAACCCTGAATTAACGATTGAAGAAACCATTTTTTCAACAGAAAGCACCATTCTTCCTATAATTCAACAATACGAAAAAGCTCTACAAAATCCAGATGATGCTGAGGCGTATCAGAAAGCGTTTGAGTTGATGGAACAGCACAATGCATGGGATTTTGAAACGCAGTACAAGCAGATACTTTCTAAGTTAAAACTAGATGATTTATCGCAAAAAGTAGGAAAGCTTTCAGGAGGCCAAAAAAAACGATTGTCTTTGGCAATCATCCTTATCAATAAACCTGATTTATTAATTTTAGACGAGCCAACCAACCATTTAGACTTAGAAATGATTGAGTGGTTAGAAGCATTCTTTGCTAAAGAAAAAATTACCTTGTTTATGGTAACACACGATCGTTATTTTTTAGAACGAGTGTGTAATGAAATTATAGAATTAGACAACGGAAAGTTGTATAAATACAAAGGAAATTATTCGTATTATCTTCAAAATAAAGAAGAGCGATTAGCTTTAGAAGCAACCAACTTAGGCAAAGCAAAAAGCTTGTTTAAAAAAGAATTAGATTGGATGCGTCGTCAACCTAAAGCACGTACAACCAAGTCAAAATCGCGTATTGATGACTTTTTTGAAATCAAAGAGAAAGCACATCAACGAAGAAAAGAACACGAAGTTCAGTTAGAAATTAATATGGAGCGTTTAGGAAGTAAAATTGTAGAGCTTCATAAACTTAAAAAGAATTTTGGTGATAAGGTCATTTTAGACGGATTTGATTATGTTTTTAAACGAGGAGAACGTATCGGTATCATTGGAAAAAACGGAACAGGAAAATCATCTTTTTTAAACATATTAACAGGAAAAATTCCTGTTGATGGTGGTAAAGTAATTGTTGGAGAAACGGTAAAGTTTGGGTATTACACACAAAAGGGAATTCAAATTAAAGAAGGTCAAAAGGTAATTGATGTCATTAAAGAATTTGGAGAAGAAATACCGTTAACTAAAGGAAGAAGAATTTCTGCAGCACAATTATTAGAGCGTTTTTTATTTGATAGAAAAAAACAGTACGATTTTGTGGAGAAGTTGAGTGGAGGAGAGCAAAAACGTTTGTATTTGTGTGCGGTATTAATTCAAAATCCTAATTTTTTAATTTTAGATGAGCCTACAAACGATTTAGATGTAGTGACGCTAAATGTATTAGAAAACTTTTTGTTAGATTTTCCAGGAAACTTAATGGTAGTATCGCACGATCGTTATTTTATGGATAAGATAGTGGATGGATTGTTTGTGTTTAAAGGAAATGGAGAAGTAGATAATTTCCCAGGAAACTACTCAGATTATAGAGAGTATGAGAGTTCTCTGCCACCAGAACCTAAAGATGAGAAAATAGTAGCTGAAAAGCCTGAAAAAGCACCTCAAAAAGGAAAGTTGAGTTATAATGAAAAGCGTGAATTCGGTCAATTAGAGGTCGACATTGAGAAGTTGCAAAAAAAGAAAGTAAAACTCGAAGCGCAATTTACCAATGGAGAAATTGCAATGGACGATATCAACAAAAAATCACTCGAATTACAAGAAATTATTGAGAGTTTAGAGGAAAAAGAAGAACGTTGGTTTGAGCTTTCTATGAAGTTGGAGGGGGAGTAGTAATCGAAAGTATTTTATCATTTAATTGTTGAATTATTACATTAAACTCACTATTAGTTTTGTGAGATGTTTTGTATTCCCAATTACCTCCAGTTTTCATATAAATTCTTAAAATCCATGGATCTTTGGGCATAAAAATCCTTGCTCTAGTTGAAAAAACTAAATAGAGTTTAGATAACCAGTTGTCATGTCGACTTATATGTTCTATTTTCTTTAAGTCTGAAAAATAAAATTTTCTAAACTTATTAAAATCAATCGCTTTAATTTCAAAAGCATAGGGATAAACTTTAATTTCAGGAAAGTTTTTCTCTTTAAAATAAATTTGGCTTCCCATTATATTTTAATAATATCCATATCCTCCACCAAAGGCTTATTTAAAAAGCGTAACAAAAGTTGCGCAACGGCAACGGTATCACGTTCGCAATACTCAACAATACGAGACAAGTTTTTTTCTTGGTAATATACGTTGGCAACTTCACTACCATCAATATCTTGTTTCGGAGAGGGAATTCCTAGAATGGTAGTGAGTAATTTTAACGAAGTATAATGTTTATAGTCACCAAACTTCCATAAATCCATCGTGTCTAAATGTGGAACCTCCCAAGGTTTTTTACCAAATAAATTGAGTTTATTTGGTAAATCTACTCGATTAATAATCATTCGTCGTGCGATGTACGGAAAATCAAATTCTTTTCCATTATGGGCACATAATAAATGATTTGGATGGTTGAAATGTGTATCTAACAAATTTTTAAAATCTTGCAAAAGTTTAAACTCATTATCGCCATAAAAAGAAGTAATTCGTAGTTGACTTTCACCTTTACGTTCTACAAAATATCCCACAGAAATACAGATAATTTTTCCAAACTCAGCCCAAATACCTGCGCGATGGTAGAACTCTTCAGGAGTAAACTCGTCTTTACGTTGATATTGCGTTTTTAAAGCGTAGAGCTCTTGCATTTCAGGCGATAAATCAGCAAATAACTCCACTTCAGGAACCGTTTCAATATCTAAAAACAAGATGTTTTGTAAGTTGAGTTTATTCAGCATTTTTTTCTTTAATTAAAACATAAACATTTGTACTAGATAAATATTTTTTAGTTGTATCATCATCGGTTTCTGATAGGCTGATGTTTTGAAAAATAAGTTTAACATTTAGTGTTTCAAAACGACGCTCTGTTGTCATTAAATCAGGATCTAAATTGTAATTTTTATCTTGATTTTGAAGCTTTTCAACTATGTCAGAGCAATCAATATCACCAATATAATTGTCTCCATTCCAAATTTTGATAATGTTACTTTTTTCATTCAAAGAAAAACGATAGTTTTTAATAGTATTTTTCCTTTCATATTTATTAAGAAGTAGACTTTTTAAAAGATCGTAATTTTTAATATCTATAGTTAAGTTAAACTCTTCAATGTTATAATAATTATTCTTATAAGTACTATAAGGTTTGTCTGTTACTTTAATGTTTAAACTATCTATTAGTTTACTTTGTAATTGCCAATGACTTTCTGTTTTAAAAGTTGTTTTTGGATTGTACCCTATAGTAGTTTCAAGTTTCTCTAATTCATTTTTTTCGTTTAGATAACGAATAATAGAGCGCAGTTGATTTTTCTTTTCAAAAGTGGTTGTAAAATCTGTGTTTTTAATATCAGTATATACTTTTTCAAATCGTTGAACTTGACTTTTGGTCGATACAGAAAAAGCTCCCCAAAAACCAAAAGAAACTACTATTGCAATAATTGCTAAACTAAAAGGAAATACCTTAATTTTTTTACGTTTACTAATCAGCATGTATATAGTCATAGCCAAAATCCAGAAGGCTAGTGTAAGTACAAAATATCGATTTTCTGTAACTCCATATTCATTTATGCGCCTGAAAATAGCTACAAAAAGCAATAGTATTAGAGGAAATAAAAGGTAGTAAAACCAAGGGTAAAATCTTCTAATAGCGCGAGAATCTATTGTTTTTTGAATAGGGTTGATGAGTATTTGAACGATAAAGCCTAAAAGTGATAAAGCGATAACCAAGTATGAAACCCAACCTTTTGGTAAATTCCAGTTGATTACAATTTTTAAGCTATATGCATATAAAATGATAAGGTATAAGATTACTAACGGAATCAATATATATTTTACCAAAACCTCTAAAGCCTTGGTATAATTAATGGCAATTTGGTTGTGAATATCTTTAGGAAAATCTGAAAGGTAAATCCATGTATTTACAATTCCTATACAAATTATAAATACTTGAAAAAAGCGCTCTCCTTTAATATCTATATTGAACAAATGCTTAACAGCTAACAACGCCAAAACAATTCCTAAATAGAGTATAAGAGAAAAGAAAAGACTTCTTACAAGAGCAATAAAAACAGATTTTAAGTAGTTAAAATAGGCTGATTTATTCCATTTAAGAATAAAAGGAGCCACCATAACTAGTAAATGACCTGCTATAAAATAAAGTACAAAACGTATTATAGAGTTTTGATCAATTCTATCTTCAGCAATATCAAAACTAAAATAGAAAAGGGCTAAAAAACTAAAGGTACCTATAAATAACCAAGAGATATCTTTTTTAAACTGTTCTTTAAAAAAGCGTGTTGTAATTAACCAGCTAACCCCTAAAACAAAAGTTAAAATAATTCTGCCATTAAAAGCGCTATCGAAAGTATCTGATTCAATAGTAAATATGGTAAATAAAGTACCAATAATTGCCCAAGAAAGGGTTAGTGGAAATCGTTTAAATGCTTTTTTAGTTTTTGAAGCAATTTCACCAAATGAAGGTATAATTTTCATAGAAATCAATTTGTATAAATATACAAAAACCATAAAAAGGACAAAACAATGTGTTTTACCAGTTTCCTTTTTAAGGAAAAGTTTATTAAATATTAAATGAACGTTAAGTTAAGCGTGTATATCAAGGGTTTATTATTTTATGATTACTTTTGGATAACACAATATAAAAGAACTATGAATACTAGCGATGTTAAAATTTTACTAGTTGATGATGAACCAGATATTTTAGAAATTGTAGGTTACAATTTAAAATCAGAAGGGTATCAGGTATTTACTGCCAACAATGGGGCAGAAGCTGTAAAAACAGCGAAAAAGGTGATTCCACATTTAATTTTGTTAGATATCATGATGCCAGAAATGGATGGTATCGAAGCTTGTGAAAAAATTAGAAATATAAAACCTCTTGAAGATGTATTGATTTCTTTTTTAACAGCTAGAGGAGAAGATTATTCACAAGTAGCAGGATTTGATGCTGGAGCTGATGATTATATTACTAAGCCTGTAAAACCTAAAGTACTTATAAGCAAAGTAAAATCATTACTACGTCGTTTAAAGACGGAAGAAAAAGCAGACACTACAACAAAAATTGGTGATATTGTTATCAATAGAGATGAGTATGTTGTTTTTAAAGGAGAAGAGAAAATAGCCTTACCAAGAAAAGAGTTTGAACTGTTTTCATTACTAACCTCTAAACCAGGAAAAGTATTTAAAAGAGAAGTTATTTTAGATAGTGTTTGGGGAAATGAAGTGGTTGTTGGTGGTAGAACTATAGATGTACACATACGTAAATTACGTGAAAAAATAGGAGACAATTATTTTAAAACAGTTAAGGGAGTAGGATATAAGTTTGTGCTAGATGAAGCTGATAAATAATTTTTAAACTCAAAAATTAATAAGTAGATTGCTGACTAGCAATCTACTTTTTTTATAATTGAAACTGAGAAGTTATAAATTATAGAAAAACTAATTATTCTTAAAAAGGAATAAATACACATGAAAAAAATAAAAAAAACATACAGTTATGCGTTATGGTCGGCACTGTATTCCACTTTGCTATCTATAATAATTGCAGTATTATCATACTTGTTTTTACTTAATATTTTAGGGGTAGGTACAGTTATTGTTTTTGGAGTTGTTATGTTTATCGTGTCGTTTTTTGTTATACAATATCGAGCAGAATACTTTATTTACCAGCGGGTAAAGAAAATGTATGAAGATATTTCTATTTTAGACGTTAACGATTTAAAGCGAAAAAAAGTAACTACTGATGTAGAATCATTGACAAAAAGTGTTCAAGAATATGTTGAAGGAAAAAGTGAAGAAATTGCACATTTAACACAACGAGATTCTTTTCGTCGTGATTTCTTAGGAAATGTAGCCCACGAGTTAAAAACTCCGCTTTTTACTGTACAAGGATATATCTTAACACTAATTGAAGGTGCTGCTGAAGATAAAGAAATTCTTACCAAATATTTAGACAGGGCCAATAAAGGAGTTGAACGATTGACTTCTATTGTTAAAGACTTAGATATGATTGCTAAGTTAGAAACAGAAGGAATGAAAATGAACATTCAAACCTTTAACATTATAGAACTTATCCAGAATGTATTTGATTTGTTTGAAATGAAGGCAAAAAAACGAAACATCACGTTACGTTTTGATCGTGTATATGATTTCCCTCATTTGGTAAAAGGAGATGTAGAAAGGATTGAACAAGTATTGATTAACCTTATTGTAAATTCTATTAAATATGGTAGAGTAGGAGGAATTACCACAGTGAGTATTGAACCATATAACCAGAATAAACTTATTATTAAAATAAACGATAATGGTGAAGGAATAAAACAAGAACATCTTTCACGTTTATTTGAACGTTTTTATCGTGTTGATCAAAGTAGATCTCGCGAGCAAGGAGGATCTGGTTTGGGGCTTTCTATCGTAAAACATATTATTGAAGCACATAATGAAACCATTCTTTTAAAAAGTAAATACGGAGAAGGCTCAGAGTTTTCGTTTACTTTAGAAAAGGCAATGAAATAAAAAAGGAGTTGATTATCAACTCCTTTTTTATGCTATTTATTTTAAATCAAATCCAATATCTCTTCGATAATTCATTTTATCAAAGGTTATTTTATCAATGCTCTTGTAAGATTTTTCTAAAGCTTTTTCAATAGAATCTCCAAAAGAAGTAATTGCCATTACACGTCCGCCACTAGTAACTACTTTACCGTCTTTTAAAGTGGTTCCTGCATGAAAAACAATCGAATCTTCTACTGTTTCAAAACCTGTAATTTCTTTTCCTTTTTCGTAATCTTCAGGGTATCCACCAGAAACTAACATAACTGTTGTTGCTGTTTGTGGAGTAACTTCGTACGACTTTTCTCCCAAGGTTTGTGTAGCAACACCTTCAAATAACTCTACTAAGTCTGATTGAATACGAGGTAACACCACTTCTGTTTCAGGATCTCCCATACGAACGTTGTATTCAACCACTGATGGATTTCCGTTATCATTCATCAATCCGATGAAAATAAATCCTCTGTAATCAATTCCGTCTTTTTGTAAACCGTCAATTGTTGGTTTAACGATCAATTCTTCCACTTTCGTTAAAAAATCATCCGTAGCGAAAGGAACAGGAGAAATAGCACCCATACCGCCTGTATTTAACCCTGTATCGCCTTCTCCAATACGTTTGTAATCTTTAGCAGAAGGTAAAATTTTATAATTCTTTCCGTCTGTTAACACGAAAACAGATAATTCAATTCCTTTTAAAAATTCTTCAATAACGACTGTTGATGAAGCACTTCCAAATTTTTGATTGGAAAGCATCTCTTCTAGTTCAGTTTTCGCTTCTTCTAAATCATTTAAAATCAAAACTCCTTTTCCAGCAGCTAATCCGTCAGCTTTTAACACATACGGAGCATCTAATGTTTCTAAGAATTTTTTTCCTTCAGATAAGGTTTCAGTAGTAAAAGATTGATAGCGCGCTGTAGGAATGTTGTGCTTTTCCATAAACTGCTTCGAAAAATCTTTACTTCCTTCTAATAAAGCACCATCTTTTTTAGGTCCGATTACAGGAATGCTTTTTAACTCTTCATCTGCTAAGAAAAAGTCATGTACACCTTCTACTAAAGGAGCTTCAGGACCTACTACAACCATATTGATATTGTGTTGTAATACGGTTTCTTTTACCTGTGCAAAATCAGTTGGATTAATTGCAATGTTTTTAGCAATTGCATCAGTTCCTGCGTTACCAGGAGCCACAAAAAGATTGTTGATTTTAGTACTTTCTGAAAGTTTTTTAGCAAAGGCGTGTTCTCTACCGCCCGATCCTAAAATTAGAATATTCATTGTTGTGTGTTGTTGTATTGTGACTGCAAATATAAAATAAGAAAAAAGGCTATGAGCAAAACCAGTCTTTAAAATTGCATAAAAAACAAAAAAGACTTCTTTTTAAACTAAAAGAAGCCCTTTTCTATTTTTTGGTTGTCGCTCTACGACTAGAATATTTGTTCAAGTATTTTTTGTGTAATGGCGTAAGTTGGTGTTACTCCGCTCATTCCAAGTCCACCAGAAGCAAGCGTAGCACCTGTTTCTAGAGGGTTATCAGAAGCATAATACGCATAACGTACTTTTACATTTTCTGAAATGTTCCCTCTGATTCTTGAGGCTGATTGAATAGCTTTTTGGTAGTGTGCTCCTTCCATTTCTAATCCGATTACATTCCAAGTAGAATCGTGGAAGAATTTTAATAAGTCTTTATTTTGTAACGATGTTCCTAATACGGAAATCATAGCCCCATCAAAAACTTGAACACCAAAACCTTCTAAATCTTCTTTTGACAATTCATTTTTAAATGGATAATTATCAGCAGTTCCTTCAAAAATATGTGAAGAAGGAATCATGATATCACCTTTACCGCCTTCTAAAATACCTGCTTTACCCATAATTGAAATGGATTGCACATCTAAATGAATTTTTTTACCACCAGTTTTATAAGGCTTTAACAATTCATCCATAGTTTCAAAAGCTTGCTCACCAAAAGCATAATCCATTACAACGATGACAGGTTTTTCTCCAACCGAATTTACTTTGTTAAAAGAGTTGGTATCAAAATCAATTTTATCCGTGTCAATAACCTGTACGTTAATATTGGTTCCTGAAGTATCTTTAATATAAATCAATCCGTTTTCTGAAGCATAATTTTTAACGGCAGATTGCAAGGCACTACTATTAGCATTACTTAATACTTCAAAAAGTTGAAAATCTTTATGATTTTTAGCTTCTTTTGGTAAAGCATTTTGAGCATAGATACTATTCATTACACTATGCATATTTGCACTGATTATATGAATAGGACGTTCTATTAATCCGTTGTCTAACAATACTTTTTTAATGTTGTTAGCCCATATTTCTCCATAATAATGGTGTCCAATTTCTTCAATTAAAACAGAACTGAATTTAACAGAACGTTTTTGGTCGAATAAAGCTTCGTTAATAGCAAGTTTACCTAACCAGTATATTAAATGGAAAAATCTATTTGGATTTTCTTCTGTAGCAAATGTATTGTAGGCATCATACACTTCATCGTAGGTTCTTCCTAAAACATTACCAAGATGCACTACAATTACATCTTTTTCTTCGTCGGTAAGTGTTTTGTAATTAAGTACAATATCTTCTAATTGCAACCATTCACGAATAAAACTATCACCGCTATTTATAACGACACGGTCTTTAATTTTGTGCGATTCAATAAACAAAAATGTCAAGTGGGTAAGAATATCATAAATTTCAGAACGACCGCGTGTAATTTCAATATTCATTTGGTTTTTATCAATGCGATAACAATTCCTTCTTCTTTTAGGAGGAATTATAGCTTTGAATTTTGAATTACGATAACCTTCGTCAGCCGTTAAATAAATAAATTGACATTCTTCAATTCCTTCTGGTAAACGTTCAATAACGTATACCAATCCGTTTAATTCGGTTTTATCCTCTGCAATCGACCCATAAATTTCTGGTCGTAATGATAAGAGTGATTTACGTAATGTTTCTCCAGAAACCCCCATTGGTTTATAAAAACCACGACTAAATAAGTGTCGCATTGAAATGTATAAACGCTCAATGGCATTTGTAGATTCCTGGGCTCTTGTACGTTCTTTTTGGATAGGTTTTGACATATGTTTTTAAAGTGCAAATATACAAATTATGTTAAGGATGCTATTTGTTTAAAATACTGTTGTATTTTTTAGTATTGTTTAACAAAGCAGTAGCTTGTTGAATTGTTTTGTCATTTCTTAGCTGATGCTTGTACATTCCTTTACTATACACATAGCGTTTTACAATTTCATCTTCTATCATTTCAGATAAAATATCTTCATTAAGTGCAATTTTATCAACTTTCTCTTTTCTTAGTTTTTGTATGATAGTATTGTATTCTGTTCTAATGTTTTTGTTGTTAGAGGCTTCTTTAAAGGCATTTTTAAATAAACCTTCTTCTTTTGATACAAATGCAGTGTCTTTCTCTAACAAATAGGTTTTAAAGCTATTGAAGTTTGAAGAGGTAAACTGATAGTTTTCTGTATCTAAATTTTTGTTTTGATGTGTAAAATTTGTTACAAAATTAAAAACTGCTTTTGATCTTAGTAGTTCATCTGTTTCTTCTGTTTTCTTCGAAGAATTTATAGTAACATCAGGATTTATACCTCCGCCATCGTATACTTTTCTACCATTTTGAGTGGTAAATTCATTAAGTGTATTCTCAGAAAATCTAGGTACTCTTCCCGTTTTAGAATCTCTATTTGAATAATCCAATTCTTGAATACAACGCCCACTTGGAGTGTAGTATTTAGAAATAGTGATTTTCATTTGAGTTCCATAGTTTAAATCGAAATAACGTTGCACTAACCCTTTACCAAAAGAACGAGTTCCCATAATAACAGCACGATCATAATCTTGTAGTGCACCTGACACGATTTCAGAAGCAGAAGCAGATCGGTCATTGACTAAAATTACTATAGGAATTTCAATATCTAAAGGATCTCTATTGGTTTTATAGGTTCTGCTGTTTTTTTGAATTTTTCCACGAGTATCAACTACCTTTAGACCTTTTGGAATGAATAAATTGGTAATATTAACCGCATCGAATAGTGAACCACCGGGGTTATATCGTAAATCAAATACCAATTTTTTCATACCTTTTTCCTTAAGCTCTTTAAAAGCTTTGGTAACACTTTCGGTAGCTTTTTGACTGATAAATCGTGTTAACACAATATAACCTGTTTCTGCATCAATCATATCGTAGAAAGGAACTGGGTCTAAAACAACTTTATCTAATTTTAAATTGATGTTTAAAACAGTACCATTTCTATCAATTTTTAAAGATAGTTCCTTGCCTGGAACTCCTTTTAACATTTGTGAGAATTGATTTCTTTCAAAATTAGAGAGTTCTTGTCCGTTTACGTTGGTAATTACATCACCTGCCTTTAAACCAGCATTATCAGCTGAAAACCCTTGATAAACTTCAGAAATCACAATGCCTTTTTTTACATAAAAAGTAGAAATTCCTATGCCACCATACTCACCTTCGCGACGAATACGAGCATCTTCAACATCTTGTTCATTGAAAAAGTTGGTATAGGGATCTAAATTTTTGAGTGTGTTTTTTATTGCTTTGTCAGTTAAGTCACCAGGGTTAATTTCATCAACATAATTAATGTTTAATTCCTTAAAAAGATTATTGTAAATTTCAATTTGTTTGGCAATCTCAAAAAAACGAGATTGAAAAGAAAAGAAAAGAGAGATGATAATGAGGGAACCTAAAAAAAGTGTTGTTCTATTTTTCATCTTGAGTAATTTCTGTAATAAACTGTGTTAATAATTTCTTCATTTTATGCTCAATATCAGCATATTTCCATTCATCTCTTGCAAGATAAGAAATCATAAACACATATGGTTTATCTACAGCCTCATAAATTGTGTGTTTTTCTTTTCGGTAGGTTTCTCGTAACAAGCGTTTTATTCTGTTTCTATCAACTGCTCTTTTGAAATTTCGTTTGGGTACAGAAACTCCCACTTGTGCCGGAAATTTTGAAGTATGTTCGGTTTGTATATATACCATTCGAAGAGGGAAAACCTTAATCACTTTTCCTTCCTCATAAAGCCTTCCTATTAGCTTTTTGCTTTTTAACCGTTCCTCTTTTCCTAAAGTAAATCTCATTGGTACAAACATACGGAAACCCTAGATAAAAATCATTTTTTTAATTACATTTGGGAGAATTCTAAAACTCGATTAACTATGGATTTATTTCAAGCTCCAGATTATTACAATATTGATGATTTATTAAACGATGAACACAAGCTTGTAAGAGATGCTTCTAGAGAATGGGTAAAAAGAGAAGTTTCACCAATTATTGAAGAGTATGCACAACGTGCAGAGTTTCCGAAACAAATTATTGGTGGTTTAGCAGAAATAGGAGCTTTTGGCCCGTATATACCTGAAGAGTACGGAGGAGCAGGATTAGACCAAATTTCATATGGTTTAATTATGCAAGAAATAGAAAGAGGAGATTCTGGGGTACGTTCTACAGCATCTGTTCAATCTTCATTGGTGATGTATCCAATATATAAATACGGAAATGAAGAGCAGCGTAAAAAATACTTACCAAAATTAGCCTCTGGTGAATGGATAGGGTGTTTTGGTTTAACTGAGCCAAACCACGGAAGTAACCCTGGAGGAATGGAAACGAAGTTTAAAGATATGGGCGACCATTATTTATTGAACGGTGCTAAAATGTGGATTTCTAATGCGCCATTTGCTCAGGTAGCGGTGGTGTGGGCTAAAAATGAAGAAGGACGTGTTCACGGATTAATCGTTGAACGTGGTATGGAAGGGTTCTCAACTCCTGAAACACACAATAAATGGTCGTTAAGAGCTTCTGCAACAGGTGAATTGATTTTTGATAACGTTAAAGTTCCAAAAGAAAACTTATTACCAAATAAATCTGGTTTAGGGGCTCCATTAGGTTGTTTAGATTCTGCTCGTTATGGAATTGCATGGGGTGCTATTGGTGCTGCAATGGACTGCTATGATACGGCGTTACGTTATGCTAAAGAACGTACTCAATTTGGCAAACCTATAGGTCAGTTTCAGCTACAACAGAAGAAATTGGCAGAAATGATTACTGAAATAACTAAAGCACAATTATTAGCTTGGAGGCTAGGAGTATTACGTAATGAAGGTAGAGCAACATCGGCACAAATATCTATGGCAAAACGAAATAATGTAGATATGGCTATTAAAATTGCCAGAGAAGCACGTCAGATGTTAGGTGGTATGGGAATTACGGGAGAGTATTCAATAATGAGACATTCGATGAATCTAGAAAGTGTAATCACCTATGAAGGAACACATGACATTCATTTATTAATCACCGGATTAGATATTACTGGATTGAATGCATTTAAATAAAAAAAGAAGAAGAAGTACTCTAACGTTAAACCACTAACACATTATTACCGAGTACTTCTTCAATCAACTATTAAAACTAAATTTACCCATTATATGGGTTTGAAATATCCCAACACTTTCAAAAAATATTTTAAGTTTTTTAGTCTAAAATTTTGTGCGGTTACTTACCCTTTTTCTTGCCACTATTAACAAAAATTAAAAGCGCAGCTACCAAACCAATACAAACTAAACCGAAAATAACCATCATTATGGTTCCGTTTGTCCAAGACACTAAAGGGGGGTTTATTAATTGTACCATACGATTACTTATACTTTCATGTTTCAAATATACAGGCATAGTTTTGCTAAAAACATGATTTTTGTCAGGATTTTAATTTTGCAACTATATTTTTTCAGCCATTTATATCTACATTATATTAATTAGTAAAGCTGACTATTGATATAATGCTTAATAGTATATAAATAATACCTACAATACTATTCTGTATTTTTGACGAAATAATTTTTATATCTAGTAATTTTTTAAATCGATGAACGATATATACCATTATTCCTCCCCAACAGAGAGCAATAGTGATAAAAACAATTCCTAAAAAGAACATTTGTATAGCCTTATCTCCTTTTGAAACATTGATGAACTGTGGTAAAAAAGCGAGTAGAAAAATGAGTGTTTTGATATTGAAAACACTTAAAATCAAACCATCTACAAAAATATTTTTAGAAGTTACTTTTTCTTCTTTATTAGAGTTTGAGGTGTTTTTTAATGAATTCAATAGTTGTTGAACGCCTAAGTAAGCTAAATAAATTGCACCCCCATATTTTATTATAATAAAAAGGAAACTGTATTTAGTAATTAAAAAAGAGAACCCAAAAGTAATTGATAATACATGAAATAAGGTGCCTGTTTCAATAGCGAGAATGGAAAGAATACCTGTTTTAAAACCTTCTTGTGCTGTTCTTGTCATTATATAAATAAAAGCGGGACCAGGCATAATAACTAGCATAAGGGCGCTTAGTGCAAACCATAAAATATTTGAGAGTTCTGGAATATTTGTGTACATGTATAATAGGGTTTATAATATTGTCATCGACAAAATTATTCCCTTTTAAAAAGAGGACTCTTAATGTAGATTAAGAAAGCGGAGTTTTATTTTTTTTTACGTCTTAATACACTTAAAAACTCCGGAGTAATACCCAAAAAAGAGGCAATTTCTTTTTGTGAAATACGTTGTTCTAAATTTTTGTAATCCATTATAAAATCACCATATCTTTCTTCTGCTGAACAAGATAAACACTGATTAACACGCCTTTCTAGTTTGTAGATTAAATCGTATGAAACAGACCTAAAATAGCGATTAAACTTAAGAGATTCGTCCATGAGTATTTCCAAATTATTTTTTGAAATGGTAATGAACTCAGTATCTTCTAATGCCTTAATATCAAATATTGTTTTTTCTTTTTTCCATAAACTGTTCATGTCACCAACCCATTGCATTTCTGTAGCAAAAGAGAATACACGTTCTTTACCTTCGGTATTGATATAGTATTTTTTAAGACATCCTTTTGTGATGAAAAATAAGTGATTGCAAATATTACCAGAGGTTAGAACCATTTCATTTTTTTTCACCATATTAAATGCCATCATTGGAAGCATAAAGTCAATGTCTTCTGAGGTAATTGGGATAAAATTATTGATATGAAGCATTAACGGGTTTTTAGACATATTCGATAAAAAATTATTTTAAAGGTTAGTTTCGAATTTTTTATGAACTAATTAAGTAGTTATTATTTTACTCTTTTAGCAACGTTTCTAACCCATCAATACTAGTTTGATTTCTATCACTCCAATATTGTTCAATCCCTTCTTCGCCTTTTTCAGTAGCCCAATCATTTAATTGATTTCGTTCTCCTTGATACTCATAAAATGGAATCGACATTCCACATGAAGTTTGTACACTTTCTACTTCTACAATAAAGATTTGACGTGTACCAGGAAAATTAGGGAATAAATCAATATATTCTTTCCACTTGTTATTTGTAGGAAGTACTTCTTCTGCTTTTCCATATAAACGAAGAATATTAGGAGCACCTTCAAGAGCACAAAACATAATGGTTATTCGGTTGTTATCTAATAAATGTGCAGATGTTTCATTTCCACTACCTGTAACACTTAACCAAGCAACGGTATTTTCATTAATAACTCTAAAGGAATCCATTCCTTTAGGAGAAAGGTTAATTCTTCCATTTTTAGAAGCTGTAGCTACAAAAAAGAGCTTTTGAGCTTCTATAAATTTTTGAACTCGAGTTGTGATTTTATCGTAAAATTTTGCCATACATATTTGTTTTTAATCAATCCAGTCTTTAGTACGTTCAACGGCTTTTTGCCATTTTTTATATAATTTTTCTCTTTTTTCGTTTGTGAACGAAGGTATAAACGTTTTGTCTATTTTTCTTCTATTTACAATATCGTTTTGCTGCCATAAACCAACACAAATTCCTGCTAAATAGGCAGCACCCATGACGGTAGTTTCAATTTCTTCTGGGCGTTCTACATTTACATTTAATATATCTGCTTGAAATTGCATGAGTAAATTATTTATACAGGCACCACCATCAACTTTTAAAGAAGTAAGTGTTACAGAGCTATCTTTTTGCATTACATCTAAAATATCTTTAGTTTGATAGGCAAGTGATTGTAAAGTAGCTTTAATTAAATGATTTTTACCCGTATCACGTGTCAATCCAAAAATTGCTCCACGAGCATACATGTCCCAATAAGGAGCCCCTAAACCAGCGAAGGCAGGAACAACATACACAGGGTTTTCGTCGGTTACTTTTTCAGCAAAGAGTTCACTTTCTTCTGCATTGTTAATTATCTGTAATCCGTCTCGTAACCACTGAATGGCAGATCCAGCAACGAACACACTTCCTTCAAGAGCATAATAAACTTTGTTGTTAATTCCCCAGGCAATAGTAGAAATTAAACCATTTTCTGAATACTTTAAGTTTTCACCTGTGTTCATCAACATAAAGCAACCTGTTCCATAGGTGTTTTTAGCTTCTCCTATACTAAAACAAGCTTGTCCGAATAAAGCTGATTGTTGATCACCTGCAATTCCTGCAATAGGAATTGGAATACCACCCAGTTCATAATTTCCGAAATGAAAAGAAGAAGGTTTTACTTCAGGCAACATTGAAGTAGGGATTTGGAGTTCTTTTATTAAAGTTTCATCCCAACAGAGGTTTTTTATATCGTATAACATAGTACGAGAAGCGTTACTGTAATCGGTTGCATGAACCTTTCCTTTGGTTAAATTCCATAATAACCAAGTGTCAATAGTTCCAAATAACAAATTCCCTTTTTCAGCCTCTTCTTGGGCCCCTTGTACATGGTTTAATATCCAATGAATTTTGGTGGCAGAAAAATAACTATCAATAACCAATCCAGTAGTTTTACGAACATAGTTTTCGAGACCTGTTTCTTTGAGTTGTTCGCAAATATTTGCGGTACGTTTGTCTTGCCAAACAATAGCGTTATATATTGGTTTTCCAGTGCTTTTATTCCAAACAACCGTAGTTTCTCGTTGGTTGGTAATTCCTATGCCTGCAATCTCTGAAGGTGAGATTTTAGCTAGTGTAATAGCTTCTTGTAAAGTATTTAGTTGTGTTTGTAAAATTTCATTAGCATCGTGTTCTACCCATCCTGACTGTGGGAAAATTTGTTGAAATTCTTGTTGAGTTTTAGCAACTATCTTTTCTTCTTTGTTAAGAATTACTGTACGACAGCTAGTGGTTCCTTGATCTAAAGCAATGATATATTTATGAGTCATTTATACATAAAACGATTAAACGCCTAATTTACAACTTTAGTGATAGTAACAAAAAAACCTCCTAGATTTTCTAGAAGGTTTTACACGTTAAGTTCGGTTAGTAAACTTTTAGTTTCTTAAAGCGTATCCAGCTCCTTTACCGAATTCGGCTAAAACTGAAAATAAGGTGTTTAAACCTTTGCTTGTTTTACGTAATAGTAATTTCCCCATTTTTAAAAATTTTAATTAATTCCCTTTTAATTAATTGTTATTAAAGAATAACATTTCAAAAGTACACTGATAATCAAGGAATTAAAAAGGGATTACCGAAAAAACAAATGTTGTTTTCCGAAAAGGCATAAAAAAACCTTCTAGAAAGTCTAGAAGGTTATTTTTCCCCTTAAATGTCTTTTTTCAATTAATCTTGAAAAGAAGATATTACAAATATAGAGGCTAAGTTTGTTTATAAAAAGGGTATTTCCGTAATAAAAAGTGCGGATTTCTGCAAAAGCTAATTTTTCTCGTATAAATAAAAAAGACTTTTAGATTTCTAAAAGTCTTTTTATTTTTCTTCTTTTTCAAGATTCTTCCCAACAAGAATTGAATCATATTGCAAAGATAAATGTCATCTTTTGGGCTTGAAAAGGGATATCCGCAGAAAGAAAGGTGTGTTTCCGCAATGGGGTTAATCTATAATTCCTAACTCTTTTGCCTTAAGTACTAAATCGGTATTGTTATTAGCTTGTAAGTCAGTGCGTAGTTTAGAAAGTTTGCTTTCTATTGATCGTACTTTAAGTATTGAACCATCACTTTTTTTTACCAAACCTTCTAGGTTTGAAATTTTAGCATGTTTAGGAAGTTCTTTTAATATTTGAACCGCAACATCATCCATCTGAATTTCAACCAAAGCTCTTTTTAGAAGTTTTTGATGAATTTCATGAGTATAGTAAACCTCATCTTTCAGCATTTTCTGAATAGCAAAGGTTAACTCATCTACACTGCAGTTTCCTTTTAAAATATAGGCTGAAGGATTTAAATTATGAATTACATTAAAAACTCTATTGGTTTCTGAATGTCCTGTAATAACACCAATTTTAATCGGAATTGCTTCTTTTTGAATTGTTTTTATCAATGATTCTCCATCATCTAAAGTGACATTCCTGTTTTGATTGTCAAAGCTTAAATCGGTAAATACTATATGGAAAGGATTAGTATGTAAGCTCGATTTTATTTTTGAGAATGCTTCATCACAAGAATTAGCTGTTTCAATTTCTAAACCGTCTATCTTTTTTAAAAAAGACAAGATTCCTTCAATTATCAGTTGATGATCATCAACTAGGAGTATTTTTGTTTGTCCAGCCATTTAAGGGTATTTGAATACTGGTTTGTGTTCCTTTACCTTCCTCACTGCTAATAGTTAATGTTCCATTTAACTCTTCAACACGTTCTTGTAGGTTTTGTAAACCTATTCCTTTTTTGTTAATGTTGGTGTCAAAACCAATACCATTATCAGCAATACCCAAATGTACATATTTTTTGTGTACAAAAAAATCAATTGTTAAAGTACTAGCCTTGGCATATTTTTTACAGTTTTGTATGCTTTCACGAATACTTAAGTACAATAACCGTTTTATAGAGTTGTCTACTCTAGACCAGTCGTAGCTTTGTAACCCGTTAACTTTTATCTTAAAGCCAATCTCAAAATAGTCACTAACTAAATTGATGATTTGGTTTTTAAAAGAAACTTTATCAAAGCTTATACTACTTAATTGATGTGACAGATTACGAACATTTTCTTTAACGGTGTCTAATTTTTGAGCTTCTTCTACTAAATTTGAGTTTTGTAATTTTTGATACAACAAACGCAGGTCGCCAGCCACTTCATCGTGTAACGATTTGGCTATTTGCTGACGTTCGTGTTCACGTACTTGTATTTGTTGTAGTTGTGCTTGATACAATAATTTTCTTTTGCGTTGAAAATAAAACATAACACTAAAACCAAATAGTAAAAGGCCAACAGCAGCAGCTAGCCACCCTATCGTTTTTTGTTGTTTATGATAAAGTATTTCTGCTTGCTTTTGTTGATTTTCAGTTTTTAAAACTACATTTTCTTTTTCTTTTTTATCGGTTTCGTACCTAATTTTAGCAAATTGGTTTTTTAATTGACGTTCGTTTTGAAATAAGCTATCACTCAGAGTTATATACTCGTCTAAATACTGTTTAGACTGCTCACCACTGGTTAAATCTGAAAGGTTTTTCAAGGCTTCTAACCAACGTTTATTATTGTGGGTTTGTTTTGCATATTGTAAGGCTTTATTAGCATGAAATAAAGCTTTTTGATTTAGGTTTAGGTCTTTGTAATAATTAGATAAGTTGATATGAGTTGTACTCATACCACTATAATTATTGAGTTTTTTTCTAATTGATAAAACTTCATTATATTGTTGTAATACATCTTTTTTATTACCTAGCGAATAGTTACTAAAAGAAAAACCTTCTAACAATAAAGCATATTGGATAGGAAATTTTTCTTTGACATTACTTTGTGATAGGCCTTTCTTAAAATATGAGATGGCTTTTTGGTGTTTATTTTGTTTTTGATATAATACACCTATATTGTTTATAATGTATAGATAGCCTATATTATTTTTATTTAATTTATTATTTTCAACAGCCTTAACATAATAATGAAGAGCACCATTGTTCTGACCTAATTCCTCTGAAACTAACCCTAAGTTGTTATAAACACTTTCCAAATAAATAGTAGAGTTAATGGGGTCTAAGTATTGTAAGGCTTCTATAGAGCTAATTTCACTTCCTAAAAAATCTTTGGCTTCTCGTTGTAAATTAGCCAAACTTAACAAACGTCTTCCAATTGCTAAAGAATCATATATTTTTTTAGATACATCCTTGGATAAGTGGTAATAATAAAAAGCACTGTCATTGGAATAAGTAAGTTTCTTTTGTAATGCTTTAAAATGATAATATTTTGCCAGTAAAACAGAATCCTTAGTTTCTGTATATAAAGAATCAACTTGTGTGGTAATTGTTTTTAATAGAGGAAGTTTTTTGTCAAAGTAGGCTTGTCTTCCCTTTTCTATTAAAGAATCTCGTATAGAAAAATAGCTTTTGTTTTCTTGAGAAAAGATAAAAGATGAACAAAATAGAATAATATAAAAGAAACTTTTCATTACTATATATAAAGTAAAACCATCACTTTTCAAAAGTAATGGTTTTAACCTTAAGTTGTACATGATGTCAAATAACTATAAATTTAAAACCTACAAACACTATCATTTTACTTCTTTTTAATTCAATCATTATAAATAATACTTAGAGTAAAAAATAATTTCTACAAATTTAATTTTAGTAGTTAACAAGTTTGTTCTGATTTTTTAATCACCTCCTTGATTACCTCCATCACTACCACCAGTTCCTCCAGTGTCACTGCCTCCTTCAGTTAGATCATTATCTCCACCAGGGTTTAAATTCATTGTCATTTCTTTTAAGTACTTGTTTTCCATATTAACTAAGGTTTTTAATTAAACAACTTTTGGGGATGGGGGGGGTAATCAAGTGTCTAAAGTAGTAGGTTTTTACTGAAAAGTCAAAAAATTAACTATCTAATTTTAAAAAGGACTATAAATAATGATATCGTCATTGTGAGTGGAGCGTGGCAATCTTAAAGTTATAAGTTATCAATAAACAGATTATTTCGTCGCTATTGCTCCTCGTAATGACGTGTTGTAACTGTCGTTGCAAATGTAGCGAAGTGAAATGAAGTAATCTTTTTGTTAAGAGTGAGAGATAGTTACGTCGTTACCACTCCTCACTATGACGCTTTGAGTTATTGGAATGACGTTATTTTTTTATTTTAGTATATAAATCCCATAAAACCACACCACAACTAACCGATATATTTAAGGAGTGCTTAGTTCCTACCTGAGGAATTTCGATACACATATCAGAAGAAGAAACTACTTCTTGTTGTACACCTTTCACCTCGTTACCAAATACTACTGCATATTTTTGGTTAGTTTCTGGAGTAAAAGTATCTAACATAGTACTATTTTCAGCTTGCTCGATACTTAATACTTTTACATTTTCAGTTTGTAGTTTTTTTACCAAATCGATAGTGTTTTCAATATATTCCCAATCTACCGATTCAGTAGCACCTAAAGCAGTTTTGTGAATTTCTTTATTAGGCGGAGTTGCGGTAATACCACACAAATAAATTTTTTCAATTAAAAAAGCATCCGAAGTTCTAAAAACAGAACCTATATTATTCAAACTACGAATATTATCCAACACTACAATTATTGGGGTTTTGTTAGTTTGTTTAAATTCCTCAACTGTTTTTCTGCCTAATTCGCTGTTTTTTAATTTCCTCATAAATTGGTTTTCAGGTTCAAAAGTTTAAAGTTGTGGATAACTTGAAACAAAAGAAACTCTAAACTTTTATATCTTCGCAAAACTAACCCAAAAAATCCACAAACTTGGCAAAAACAAAGGCAAAAAAGGTAACTCCATTAATGCAACAGTATAACGGAATCAAGGCAAAATATCCTGATGCAATGTTGCTCTTTAGAGTAGGCGATTTTTATGAAACCTTTGGAGAAGATGCCGTAAAAGCATCCAAAGTTTTAGGAATTATTTTAACCAAAAGAGGAAGCGGAAGTGAAAGTGAAACTGCCTTGGCAGGTTTTCCACATCATTCTTTAAATACCTATTTACCCAAGCTAGTAAAATCTGGGTTACGTGTGGCAATTTGCGATCAGTTGGAAGATCCAAAAATGACCAAAACGATTGTAAAAAGAGGAGTTACGGAGTTGGTAACACCAGGTGTTGCTTTGAATGATGAGGTATTACAATCGAAATCGAACAACTTTTTAGCAGCTGTTCATTTTGGAAAAAAATTGTTAGGAGTTTCTTTTTTAGATGTTTCTACAGGAGAGTTTTTAATCGCTCAAGGGAACGAAGAGTATATTGATAAACTCTTGCAAAACTTTACGCCAAGTGAAGTATTGGTTGAAAAAAAGAACAAACAACGATTTTTAGAAGTTTTTACTAACCGTTTTCATACCTTTTATTTAGAGGATTGGGTATTTCAAAAAGATTATGGAGATGAATTACTCCGAAATCATTTTAAGGTAAAAAATCTAAAAGGTTTTGGGGTTCAGGAGTTGGAATACGGAATTGTAGCCGGTGGTGCTGCAATGTATTACCTGTCGGAAACTCAGCATAACAAGATAGAGCACATACAGTCTATCAGTAGAATTGCAGAAGATAATTATGTGTGGATGGATCGTTTTACCGTAAAAAACTTAGAATTATACGGTGGTAATTCGGTGAATTCTGTCTCACTATTAAATGTGATTGACAAAACGATTTCTCCGATGGGAGGACGTTTGTTAAAACGTTGGTTAGCACTTCCGTTAAAAGATTTAGAGCAGATTCAACAACGACATGAGTTGGTGAAGTTTTTAATTGATAATGATGCTTTTTTTGAAACGGTAAGTTATCAGCTGAAACAAATTTCTGATATTGAGCGATTGATTTCGAAAGTTGCTACAGGTAAAGTTTCTCCAAGAGAAGTAATCTTGTTGAAAAACTCACTAAAATCAATTCTTCCCATAAAAATTTCCGCAGAAAAAAGTAAGAATACAGTTGTTCAAGAAATAGGGAAACAATTACACGATTGTAAGGTGTTGATTGATAAAATTACAGAGACAGTGTTAGAGGATGCTCCTGTAAATATCAATAAAGGAAATGCGATTGCAAGTGGAGTTTCTGAAGAATTAGATGAACTTCGCAATATTTCTAATTCAGGAAAAGAGTATTTAGATAGCATGCTAGCTCGTGAAACGGAACGAACAGGAATTCCGAGTTTAAAAATTGCCTTTAACAACGTATTCGGGTACTATATTGAAGTTAGAAATACACATAAAGATAAAGTTCCTGAAGAGTGGATTCGTAAACAAACCTTGGTAAATGCTGAGCGTTATATTACCGAAGAGTTAAAAGAATACGAAGTTAAAATTTTAGGAGCAGAAGAGAAAATTCAGCAATTAGAAACTGAGATTTTTGCCAAATTGGTACAATTCATTATTGGCTTTGTACAACCTGTTCAGCAAAATGCACAAAATGTAGCTAAGATTGATGCATTATTATCGTTTGCAACTTTGGCAATGGAGAATAATTATGTGCGTCCGCTACTAGATGAAAGTACCGATATTGAAATCAAAAATGGTCGACATCCTGTAATTGAAAAGCAGTTGCCAATAGGGGAAGAATATATCGCTAATGATGTGGTGTTAAACTGTAATCAGCAACAAATTATTATGATTACGGGTCCAAACATGTCGGGTAAATCGGCTATTTTACGTCAAACCGCATTGATTGTGTTACTGGCACAAATGGGGAGTTATGTGCCTGCACAGAATGCTCGAATAGGAATTGTAGATAAGATTTTTACCAGAGTAGGAGCTAGTGATAATATTTCGATGGGAGAATCGACATTTATGGTTGAAATGAACGAAACGGCGTCTATCTTAAATAACATTTCTGACCGTAGTTTGGTATTGTTAGATGAAATTGGAAGAGGAACTTCTACTTATGACGGAATTTCTATCGCTTGGGCAATTGCAGAATATTTGCACGAACATCCATCAAAAGCAAAAACTTTATTTGCAACACACTATCACGAGTTAAATGAAATGACTACGACTTTTGAACGTATCAAGAATTTTAACGTGTCGGTAAAAGAGTTGGATTACAGTATTATTTTCTTACGTAAACTGGTAACAGGAGGAAGCGATCACAGTTTTGGTATTCACGTAGCAAAACTGGCAGGTATGCCGAATATGGTAATCCATAGAGCGCAAAAAATATTAAAAGAATTAGAAGAAAGTCATAAGCATCAAGAGGTAAAAGAAACCTTGAAAGAAGCACAGCATCAAGATATGCAGATGAGCTTTTTTCAGTTAGACGACCCGTTATTAGAAGACATTCGAGAAGAAATTCTAACAACTAATATTGATACTTTAACACCGATTGAAGCGTTGATGAAACTGAATGAAATAAAACGAATGTTGACGAAAAAGTAACATTTAAACATGATTATGAACAAAACCTAGAGAGGAATAGTCTGTTAATTGTGTATTGAAATTTATGGGAATTGATATTTTTATGCAAGTGCCTTCTCCTAGTTTTGTGGTTATTTCAATTTTACTATTTAGTTTTTTCGCTCTTGAATGGATATTTTTTAATCCTATTCCATTATTTTCTTTAGTAGAATCGAAACCAATTCCATTGTCTTTTACATCAATTACCAAATTTGTACTTTCTTTATAAATACTAAGCTCTACATTGGTAGCTTTGGCATGTTTAATACAGTTTTGAAGAATTTCTTGAAGAATTCGGTAGATATTATGTTTAATTTTCTCATTAATATCCGTCAATATAATAGTCTTAGCAATATCTATATTGTATTCAAAACTCCCTATCTTACTTTTCTCTTCGAATAGCTCTATAAGTACTAACTTGAAATTGTCAGATTCGTTAATGTTATAACTCAGTTTATGTGAAACGAGTCTTATTTCTTTTTCTATGTTTTGAAGTTCGTTTAATAAGTGTTGATGTTTATTGAGCTCTTCACAATCTCCTTTTAAATTTAAAAAACCTAAACTAAGTCGTGTTCCAAATAACTTACTTAAAACACCATCGTGTAGTTCTTGTGCTATCCTGTCTCTTTCTAAATATTTTGCTTTTGTTTTTTGTAATTGAGTTTGATATAGTAATTGTTTCTTTCTTAGAGCAAAAAACAAAGAACCAATAGCTAAGCCTAACAAACTTATAATAGCTAGTAACCAGCCTATTAGTTTTTGTTGTTTTTGTCGAGTTATTTCTTCTTTAGTTCTTTTGTTTTCTGATTTTAAAAGTGTGTTTTCTTTTTCTTTTATATCTGTTTCGTATCGAATTTTAGCAAACTGATTTTTTAATTGTCGTTCGTTTTGAAATAAACTATCATTTAAAGTAATATATTCTTGTAAATATTGTTTTGATTGTTTTCCTGTTGTTAAGTCTGAAAGGTTTTGTAGAGCTTCTAACCATTTTTTATTATTGTGGGTATGTTTGGCATATTTTAAAGCCTCTTTGGAGTGAAATATAGCTTTTTTTATTTGGTTATGGTCTTTGTGATAATCTGCTAAGTTTATGTGAGTTGTACTTAGCGCATAATAATTTTTTAATTTTTCCCAAATACCAAGAACTTCATTATATTGTGCTAATACATTTTCTCTTTTTTCTAATAGAAAATTGCTAGCGGCTACGTTCTCTAATAATAAAGCATAATTTACAGGATACCTTTCTTGAATCCGATCAAAAGCCAAACCTCTTTTAAAATATTCTATCGCTCTTTTATGTTGATTTCTTCTTTGATATAGTATACCAATGTTATTTACTATAAAAAGAAAACCTGTATCATTCTTGTTTACTTTGTTAATTTCAAGGGCTTTTCTGTAATATTTTAAGGCGTCTTTTTTTTGATTGAGTGCCTCAGAAGTAAGTCCAAGATTATTATATACCCTTTCTAAATAAGTTAATGATTTTATAGGTTCTAAATAATTCAGAGCCTCTATAGCACTGATTTCACCACCTAAATAATCTTTTGTTTCTCTTTGTAAATTGGCTAAACTTAACAGACGCCTACCAACAGCTAAGGAATCATTTAATTGTTTGGAAATATCCTTGGAAAAATGATAATAATAAAAAGCACTATCGTTGGTATAAGTGAGTTTATTTTCTAAAGCTTTAAAATGAAAATATTTGGCAAGTAAGATAGAGTCTTTGGTTTCTTTATATAAAGAATCAACTTGCAGCGTAATTTTTTTTAATAAGGGAAGTTTTTTGTTAAAAAAAGCTTGTCTTCCATTTTCTATAAGTTCTTTTTTAAATACAATAATTGTGGAGTCTTTTTCTTGGGAAAAAATAGTAGTAAAAATTAAAAAAAATGTTAGAAATAGTAATCGCATATTTTTATTAAAATAAGTGATCTAAAAATAGGTTTTTAAATTTTATTCCGTCATTTATTTTTAATTAATAAGTAAGTATTACTAGTAAGATTACATTATAAAAGCCTATTTGCTAATCAAAAATAAGTATTGTTAAAGCTACAGAATCAATATTGAATATTACTATTTTTGATTTCTGTATTATGAATCACGACATTAGCTTTAAACATATCAATAAACTAGCATTTCCTGCTTTGGTGGCAGGTGTTGCTGAGCCGTTACTTTCTACAACCGATTTAGCTATTGTTGGAAATATAGAGTACGACGCTACTGAAAGTATTGCTGCGATTGGTATTGTAGGAGCTTTTTTATCGATGTTAATTTGGGTGTTTGGACAAACCCGTAGTGGAATTTCTTCCATTGTTTCTCAATATCTAGGAGCGAATAAACTCAACGAAGTTAAAAATTTACCTGCTCAAGCTATTGTTATTGTATTAGGAGTAAGTGCTCTTATTTTAGGGTTGAGTTATCCGTTTTCCAAAGAAATTTTTGAGCTTTATAATGCTTCTGGAACGATTTTAGAATACTCAGTAGAATATTATAAAATTCGTGTTTTTGGGTTTCCGTTTACGCTTTTTACCATTGCAATCTTTGGTACATTTAGAGGCTTGCAAAACACCTATTATCCGATGGTAATTGCTTTGATAGGTACTGTTATAAATATTGGATTAGATGTTGTATTGGTGTATGGTGTAGAAGGATACATTCCAGCAATGTACATTCAAGGGGCAGCTTATGCTAGTGTAATTGCACAAATTGTTATGGCATCAATTTCGACAGTATTATTACTAAAGAAGACCGATATTCCGTTAAAATTTAGCCTGCCGTTTAACTCAGAAATACCTAAGTTTATCGTAATGGTATTGAATCTTTTTGTAAGAACAATAGCGCTAAATGTCGCGTTGTATTTCGGAACCTCTTACGCAACCAACTATGGTGATGCCTATATTGCAGCGTATACAATTGGTTTTAACTTGTGGTTAATGGGAGCTTTTATGATTGATGGTTATTCTTCCGCAGGAAATATGTTGTCAGGAAAATTATTGGGAGCAAAAGCTTACAAAACTCTGGTAATTTTGGGAAATCGATTAATTACTTACGGATTGCTTTTTGGTTTGTTTTTAGCAATAGTTGGCTTTGTGTTATATCAATTTATAGGAAGAGTGTTTACTAAAGAACCAGAGGTATTGGAACAGTTTTACAATGTGTTTTGGATTGTTTTACTTATGCAACCAGTATGTGCTATTGCCTTTATTTATGATGGGATGTTTAAAGGAATGGGAGAAATGAAATACTTGAGAAATGTATTGTTATTAGCAACAGGACTTGCATTTATTCCAACGTTATTATTTTTTGATTCTTTGGACTATAAACTGTATGCTATTTGGATTGCTTTTTTCTTATGGATGATTGCCAGAGCTGTTCCGCTCATTATAAAGTTTAGAAGTAAATTTTTACCACTTGCTCAAAAAGCGTAATTTTGAACAAACAATAAGCAAATGACTACAACTAGAGAAAACGGAAGTTTATATACTCATATTGAAAATAAAGTAGCAACGGTTGAATTTGGACATCCTGCAAGTAATTCTTTTCCTAGTGTACTATTAGAGCGTTTAGCTAATGAATTAGATAAACTTTCTATTAATGATGAGGTTTCTGTAATCGTATTAAAATCAGAAGGAGATAGGGCTTTTTGTGCTGGAGCTTCTTTTGATGAATTGGTAGCGATTGATAATTTAACGGATGGAAAAGCTTTTTTCTCAGGCTTTGCGAATGTAATCAATGCGATGCGCCGTTGTTCAAAACTAATAGTAGGTAGAGTACAAGGAAAAACTGTAGGTGGTGGAGTAGGATTAGCAGCTGCTTGTGATTATGTATTGGCTACAGAACAAGCCGCTATTAAACTTTCTGAGTTTACAATTGGTATTGGTCCATTTGTAATTGCGCCTGCTGTTGAACGTAAAATAAGCGTAAGTGGATTAGCGGAGCTAACCTTAGATGCTACTAGTTGGAAAAATGCGTATTGGGCAAAAGAAAAAGGCTTGTATGCACGTGTTTTTGAAACACAAAGTGAATTAGATAAAGAAGTAGAAATTTTATCAGAAAAATTAGCTTCTTATAATCCTGAAGCGTTAGCAGAAATGAAAAAGGCACTCTGGAAAGGAACCGAACATTGGGAAGAGTTATTAATAGAACGTGCTGAAACCTCTGGTAAGCTTGTATTATCAGAATTTACGAAAAAGGCATTAGAAAAATTTAAAAAATAAGAATGTTTTTATTTCAAGATGTAAAAAATACAATTACCTATAAAACAGGGTATGTGGTAGGACAATGGATAGCCCATAATCCTATATTAGCGGTATTGACTGGAGCAGTGTTTTCAGTAGGTTTTGTATGGGTTTTAACAAAAGTTGTAAAACAAATTCGTATTTTCGGCGAATAAAAATAGAATATTATGGGCGGGGATTATTTATTTGCCATTTTAGCAGCAGGTGTAGCTGTTGTGTATTTCTTTAACAAGTATAGAGCAAACAAGAAATTTAAAAGAAAATAAGATTAGTACAATTCGATACTTAGAGAAAAATAATCTTTTTTAAAATTTATTTCATCACTTCTTTTGAAATAGGGAACTTATGAGCAAGATTAGAATTACCAAGCAGTTTAATTTTGAAACTGGACATGCGTTGTATGGTTATGATGGAAAGTGTAAAAATGTTCACGGACATAGTTATAAACTTTCGGTAACAGTAATAGGTTCACCAATCACAGATACATCGAATGTTAAGTATGGTATGGTTATAGATTTTGGAGATCTAAAAAAGATTGTAAAAGAAGAAATCGTTGATGTTTTTGATCATGCTACCGTGTTTAATAAGAACACGCCACATGTAGAGTTAGCAAAAGAGTTAAAAGATCGTGATCACCACGTTATTTTGGTAGATTACCAGCCAACCAGCGAAATGATGGTAATTGATTTTGCTAAGAAAATTCAGAGTCGTTTACCAGGAAATATTAAACTACACGCAATTAAACTACAAGAAACAGAAACTAGTTTTGCAGAGTGGTATGCTGCAGATAATGAGTAAATAAATCAAGTTAATTAATGAGGAATATTATAATTACTTCCCATTAAACTCATTCATTGTATTTGCCAAACCTGCATTGATAAATGAAGTAACTGCATTAACAGAAATTGGTATGCGTTCAATCATAACGCTTTCTTCTTCTGGAGTCCATTCTCCTAATACATAATCAACTTGTCGCCCTTTAGAGTAGTCTGAACCAACTCCAAAGCGAAAACGAGGGTATGCGCCAGTATTAAACTTATCTTGGATGTCTTTTAATCCGTTATGTCCGCCAGAACTTCCTTTCCCTTTGATACGAAGTTTTCCGAAGTCGATATTTAAATCATCAGTAATAACCAGTAAGTTTTCTACCTGAATATTTTCTTTTTGCATCCAGTATTTAACCGCTTTTCCACTTAAATTCATATAAGTGTTTGGTTTTAAAACAAGAACTGTCTTTCCTTTAATTTTAAGTTTAGCAATATCACCTAGTTTTTCGGTCTCAAAAGAACCTCCGTGCTCTTTTACAAAAGCATCAGCGATTTTAAAACCAATATTGTGACGTGTGTTGTGATATTTTTCACCAATATTACCTAAACCTACGATTAAAAATTTCTTCATCAAATTGTTTTCTATAGCTGTTGATTGTGTTTTAGAAAAGCCAAATGTTTTTTTCAAAAAGGCATAAAAAATCATGAGGCAAAAATAAAAAAAGCGCTACACATGGTAACGCTTTTTGTAAACTTAACTAAGGAAGTCTTATTTTTCTGCTTCAGCTGCTGCTTTTGCCGCGTTACGAGACATACGAACTTGAGCAACTACTGTGTTATCTGGGTGTAAAATTGTATAGTTATCGTTCTTTAACGTAGTAACATATAACTTATTACCAATTTGTAACTCAGTAATATCAGCTTCGATAAAATCTGGTAAGTTAGCTGGTAATGCTTTTACTCTTAATTTACGTAAGTTGTGACGTAAAGCTCCACCAATCATAACACCTTTAGAACTACCTACTAAACGTACTGGAATTTCCATAGTTACTGCTTTGTCTTCGAATAACTGATAGAAATCTACGTGTAAAATACTATCGTTTACTGGGTGAAATTGGATGTCTTGTAATACAGCATTGTATGTTACACCATCTAATTCAATCGTAGCAGTAAATACATCTGGAGTATATACTAATGGTTTGAACGCTTTTTCATCTGCTGAAAAGTGAACAGGCTTGTCTCCTCCGTATAATACGCAAGGAACCTTTCCAGCATTACGTAAGGCTTTTGTAGCTTTTTTACCTACGCTTTCTCTTTGAGATCCTTTGATTGTAATTGATTTCATTACTTTGTTTATTAAATTTATTTACATTAAAAATTGATCGCTAATAGATGTATTGTCTTGAACTTTATGCATCACATCAGCGAATAAAGCGGCGCAAGATACAACTTTTATTTTAGAAATGTTCCTTTTTAAAGGAATTGTATCTGAGACAATTAACTCAGTTAATTGCGAATTTTGAATTCTTTCGTAAGCATTTCCTGAAAGAATTGGATGTGTACAAATAGCACGTACACTTTTTGCACCTCTTTCTATCATTAAATCGGCAGCTTTGGTTAAGGTTCCTCCTGTATCAATCATGTCGTCAACAAGAATTACGTTTTTACCTTTTACTTCACCAATTAATTCCATATGTGCTATTACATTGGCTTTTTGGCGTTGCTTGTAGCATATAACCACATCACTTTCTAAATATTTAGAATATGCATAGGCTCTTTTTGAACCACCCATATCTGGAGAAGCAATGGTTAAGTTATCTAAATTTAAGCTTTTAACATAAGGTAAAAAGATAGTAGAAGCAAATAAGTGGTCTACTGGCTTTTCAAAGAAACCTTGAATTTGATCAGCATGTAAATCCATGGTCATAATTCTAGTAGCTCCAGCAGTTTCCAATAGTTTTGCTACCAATTTAGCACCAATAGCTACACGCGGTTTATCTTTTCTGTCTTGACGAGCCCATCCAAAATAAGGCATTACTGCTGTAATGTGTCTTGCAGATGCACGTTTAGCAGCATCACACATAAGTAACATTTCCATTAAATTATCTGTTGAAGGGAAAGTAGATCCTACAAGAAATACTCTACGACCTCTTACAGATTCTTCAAAAGCAGGCTGAAACTCACCGTCACTAAAGTGTGTAGTAATTACATTTCCTAGTTCAACTCCGTATTCTCTAGCAATTTCTTCTGCTAATTCAATACTTTGTGAACAGGCAAAAATTTTTGGGCTTAATTGATTTGTAGCCATTTACAAAAAGATATTTATAGTTAGTGTTGTTGTTGAGGCAAAAATAAAACTATTTTAAGAGTTTAAAAGATATTTTAAATGAAATATTTTATAGATTTGCACTCACCAAAGCCAAAGTGGTGGAATTGGTAGACACGTCGGATTCAAAATCCGATGCTCGCAAGGGCGTGTGGGTTCGAGTCCCACCTTTGGTACTATAATAAAAACAACTCTCTTAAACTTCAAGTTAAGAGAGTTGTTTCATTTTAAATGGTTTACACCTTATAGTTTTTGAAGTAATTAAGTATATCCTAGTTTATATAGTGTACATTATTTGTTATAGGTTAAGAATATTCTTTATTTAGATAATAGTTCTATCATTTTAAGAGCTACACCAGGAGCAGATGCTGGGTTTTGCCCTGTAACTAAATTACCATCATGTATTACGTAGGGTTCAAAAGGGTTAGTATATGAAAAAACAGCACCTTGTTTTATTAGTTCTTCATCAAGCATAAAAGGAATTATGCCTCCAAGTGTGTGTTTATCTATTTTCTCTTCAGCTTTTGTAAAAGAATTGATTTTTTTACCCGCTAACAAATAACTACCATCTGTTAGTTTGACATTGAGTAAGGCAGCTGGTCCGTGACAAACTGCTCCTATAACTCTTCCATTTTCATAAGTGTTTCGGATAACAGACTTAACCAATGGGTTGTTAACCATGTCATTCATCAAACCTAACCCTCCAGGGAAGAAAATAGCATCGTATGCTGTTACATCAATATTACTTAATTTATGACTGAAGTTAAGTCTTTTAAATCCGTTACTTTTTTTAAAAGTTTTACTAACTTCATGATTTTCATTATACCCAACATATGGAGGAGATCCTCCTAGAATACTGGCGAAATCGACTGTGATATTATTATGAATAAAATGAAAATAAGGGTCAGCAATTTCTGAAAATTCGTACCCTGCTGCTCGTTTTTCTGTGCCTGTTTTATTGGTGCTTGTTACAATAAATAATATGTGCTTCATTTTATGAGTTTTTAATTAACAAAAACCTTGGTATATAGCTGTACAACCAAGGTTTTTATTGTTTTAATAATTAAGAATAACTATCCTTTAGCAATGGCTTCTCCCAATTCTTCATTGGTCATAGCAATGCCATCCATATTCCAGGTACCATCTACTGTATGTATTGAGTTTGTCCATATGTGCTTTTTAGGAATTCTACCTTCTGAATGTTTGTGGACAATTTCTGTTACTTCAGCAAAGAAATTTTTTTGAACTTTTCTGTCAGCTAATGCAAACGAAGGAGACTTAATTTCTATCCAAGCCCCTTCTATAGGTTCTCCTGCCGAAAAGGTTTCATTCTTAGGCTGTACATGTAATTGTGCGGTTACATTTGGAGTCATTACAGTGTTTCCTCCTAAACCATGGTGTGCTAGAAAGGCATTTGTAATTTCTTTGACAATTTTTTCTCGTTTCTGTGAAGGAACAGTTCCTTCTGTTAATGTTACTGTTATTGGCATAATAAGATTATTTAGGTTATGAACTTTGTTGTTCAATAACAGTGCAAAATTGTAGAATAAAAGAAATACAAAAATTGTCTTATGACAACGGTTTAAATAGCCATCATACTTTGTATAATTGTTGCATTGTTCTTAATGATATAAGAATCTCTTATAGCTTAGCTCTTAATTTACTTAAGGTAGAATTAGTCATTCCAAGATAGGAAGCAACAGCTTTACTAGAAATACGAGTGAGTAGTTTAGGTTCATGTTCCATTACCCATTTAAGCTTGTCTATACCTTCCATTCCTAAAAAGCTATAGATTCTCATTTGTGAATGAATAAATGCAAATTCCATAAATTGATGATAAATATTAGCAAAAGGAGTTGAGTTGTTTACTAAGTTGTAAAAATCATTACGATTGATGGTTAATAATTCAGAAGGTTCTAATGAGACCAAACAGTCTCTTGATGGCTTTTGGAGGATAAAACTAGTATTAGCAGAAATAATACTATCTTCTAAAGCAAAATATCCTGTTATTTCATTGCCTTTATCATCTATTTCGTAGAGTCTCAAACAGCCTTTTTTTATAAAATAAAAGTGATTACACGTTTGTCCGAAATTACAAAGTATTTCATTTCTAACTGTTTTAATAGGTTTAAAACAAGAAATAATTTGGTCTAAATCTTTTGGAGTTATGACTGTACGAGCTTTTATATAGTTTTCTAATTCTGTATACACTTTGATCTATTTATTCAAAAAAGTCGAAGGTATTACATAATAATGGTTAAAAAATTGTCATATAACATTGTTTTCTGTATTAATTGAAGAGTTTTTTATTGAACATTCCTTTTCAACCCTATTAAGACTGCTATATAGACAATAATCATAGCAATGGAAAGTGAAATTAAAGAAAATTCAATGATACTTTCAGTTATGAGGTCGCCTTTTTGACCATTTGCCATTATCCCTAACATTTTTCCAGTATTAAAAATGGCAGTTATTAAAATTCCGATACAGTTAACAAAAGTTCCATAAACAGCAAGCCAAAAGATAATTTTAGCGACTTTTCTTTTTATTAAAATTAAGAATCCAACGGTACCCAAATTTATCAGTAAGTTCACCAAATAAAGCACCCCAAGAACTATCTTCTAAAGGGTGATTTTGCTTGCCATTTTTAGAGAGCTTTGTGTAACAAGATTTAATATCTACTTCGCTATAGCAATTTAGTAGTAAGGATATATTATTTCCCTTAGCCAAACCTTCATCACTTACCATATCAGACCCCATTAATATAAAGTTCTCTTTCGCGAGAGTAGCGTGTAAAATGTAATCTTTCATTTTTTTTGGCAATTTTTTGGATAGAGGGGATTCACCTATGGTTTGAAAAATAAGCTTCCCCCTAAACATTGTTGATAAAATTTCATAGCTTCCCTACAATTACCATTGAAAGTAAGGTATGGATTTACTTGTAGCTTAATCATTAGTCTCTGCGTAGCTTTTAAAGCAATTTAAAATAGATTGCCAACCTCCTTTTTGCATTTCAATTGAATTTTGGGTTTCAGCTTCAAACTTTATAACAACTGTTGTAGTGTTTTTATCCTCTGTAAAGTTTACTGAAACATTTCTTCCGTCATCAATGGTATACACAATAGTTTCGTTAAGTTTCACATCATTATAAATTCCGCTAAAATCAAAACCGAAACTACCATCTTTAGCTTCCATTCTAGAAAGAAATTTTCCACCTATTTTTAAATCATTTTCTGCTTTTGTGGTATGCCAATCTTTAGATGGAGTATTCCATTTAACAATATGTTTCGGATCCGTGTAAAGTTCCCAAACCTTTGCTATTGGAGTATTTACTATTGCTTTTACTGTGATGATTGTTTTTTCTGTGATCATTTTTTTATTTTTTAAAGGTTACTTACTAATACAAAGGTGCAACGAGTTTTTAAGAATTATGATATATGAAAGTGACAAGAAAAGGGTGGATTACGACAAAATTTTTATCTTTATGAAAGATATTATAAGCTAAAAGAAAATGAAAAATGTAAGTATTCTAGTACCTGAAAGCTCGGTAATGCAAGCTATAGCAGATCCTCAGTGTTTATTTTCTGCTGCCAACCAGTTTATGGTTGCTAATGGTAAAAATCCGTTATTTAATATTCAGTTAGTTGGTTTAAAAAAGGAAGTTAAAATCAATGAAGGACTATTCTCTATCAATACTTCACAACGTTTGAATGAAGTTGAGCAAACCGATTTGGTAATTATTCCAGCTTTGTTTGGCGATATGAAAAAAGCCATTGAATCAAATGAAGAGTTATTACCATGGATAAATGAGCAATACGAAAAAGGAGCTGAAGTTGCTTCGTTATGTGTAGGGGCTTTTTTACTGGCTTCAACAGGATTGCTTAATGGGAAAAAATGTTCTACACATTGGGGGTTCCAAAACGAATTTCGCGAAATGTTTCCTGATGTTGAAGTAGTAGATGGTAGCATTGTAACAGAAGAAGATCGACTTTATTCTAGTGGAGGAGCAATGTCTTACTGGAATTTATTACTTTACTTATTAGAAAAATACACCGATAGAGAGACAGCTATATTAGCCTCTAAGTATTTTGCTATTGATATTGACAGAGAAAGTCAATCGGCTTTTGCTATGTTTCAAGGGCAGAAAAATCATACAGATGAAGCTGTTAAGCAAGCTCAGGAATTTATTGATAAAAATATTCATGAGAGAATTACAATTGATGAATTGGCAGATTTGGTTTCGGTTGGTAGACGAAGTTTTGAGAGGCGATTTAAAGCAGCAACAAACAACTCAGTTTTAGAATATATCAATAGAGTTAAAGTAGAGTCTGCTAAACGAAGTTTCGAATCAAGTCGAAAAAATATTAACGAAGTAATGTATGGTGTAGGGTATACAGATACCAAGGCTTTTCGCTCAACTTTTAAAAAAATAACAGGTCTTACTCCTATAGAATACAGAAACAAGTACAATAAGATGTCTTCCGTTTTTTAAAGGTACTATGGATAGATTTAATTATACATTCAATTAAAGTGATATGTCAGCTTTTCCTGCTTCATATTCCTCGGGTGTGTTAATGTTTCTTATTAAGTTGTCATCAACCTCAATAATTTCAACATCAGAATTGATTAGCATTTTACGAGGGCATGAATATCCTTGTGCTAAATAGGCTAATAATTTTCCGTAAGCTTTTGGCTCGTAAATTGTGATTAGAGGTTCAGGAAATTCTTTATTTTTTCCTTTAACAGCCGTAGCTACTTTAGCAGGATTTCTCTTTTGTAATAAGAGTTGAATAAGCTCATTATTTACAAACGGAACATCAGTAGCCATAACTAACCATGCTGAGTTTGGATCTTTTTGAAAAGCAGAGCAAATACCTCCAAAAGGCCCTAAATTTAAAAAGACATCGGGAATCTCATTTGTTATTTCTGAAGAAGTGGATAAATCTCTTACAGAATAAAAAGTTTCTAGATTGTTATTTTCTAGCAACTCTTTTACATGTTCTTTTTGAGGTTTTTTATAATACACTAACTCCGATTTATCACGTCCCATTCGAGTACTTTTTCCACCAGTTAATACCAGTCCTTTTATGGGGGCTATGTTTTGTTTAATGAGATTATGAATATGATTAGAGATTTTATCAATCTCATTAATTGTATAAGAAGTGATGTTTTTGATGTTTGGAAAACGTTCTAGTAAACAATCAAAATATCTTGAGTTTTCATTCAACTTAATTACAAATTGAATACTGGTTAGTTGGTCTAACCTCTTTTTTACAGAAGCTTCTTTTTCGTCATCTAAGATTAATATTTGCTTTGCTCCTTGGTAATGATTTCCATTAATGAATACTAAATCGTGATTGTAAAACTGTAAACGTTGTTCGTATTTGTTTACAGAAGAAGATGTCTTTATTTGTAAATTACCTTCATGGTGAAAAGTGTATTCTGATATGACATTTTGTTCAATATCCTTAGCATGAGAAGCGTCAAAATAGCCTAAATTATATTGTGATAATTTTTCAGAAACTTGATGAACAAGGTTTGCTATGGTACCACATTGGGTTCCTAGTATAGCAACTTCATTAGGTGCAAAATTATCGTTATATTTTTTTTCTAGACTCGTATGTTTAGTATGTTTTTTACCCATTTTTAATATCTGATTTTCCACCTGTCTTTTCTACTAACTTAACTTCTTGAATCACCATTTTTTGATTGATAGCTTTGCACATATCGTAAATGGTTAAACAAGTTGCAGAAGCTCCTGTAAGTGCTTCCATTTCTACCCCCGTTTTTCCTTCAATGCTCACTTTACAAAAAACCTCCACATGCTCATCATCTATAATATTGATGTCAATATCCACTCCGTTGATTAACAAAGGGTGACACATTGGAATAATATCAGAAGTTTTTTTCACTGCTTGAATTCCAGCAATAATAGCGGTTTGAAAAACAGGTCCTTTTTTAGTGATGAGCTCATCATTGGTAAAATGACTCACAATTTCTGAACCTAAAAACATAGTAGCTTTGGCAATAGCAGTACGTTTCGTGATTTTTTTATCAGAAACATTCACCATTTTAGGCTGGTTTTGTTCGTTTATGTGGGAAAAGTTGCTCACTTTGTATAAGGTTTAAAATTATTATTAGTTGAAATTATCGAAAGAAATAAAAATATAAGACAATCAATAAGATTATGATAACTTCAATAAGCCAAACTTTAATACGATTAAAATCTTTTTTAATTAAAGATTGTTCTACAAATAAAATAATGAGATTAAAAATTAAAATACCTATAAATAATGTCCCAGCTAAAGCCATGCCTCCTTTGTTATCAAAAAAGGTATAATAAATTGAACCAAATATTGATAAAGGTATAAATATTAATGAAAGAAGAAAAATGGGAGTTGTTTTAATTATTAGTTTCATTATCTATATCTAATTATAGGAAAAACACTTCCTTTCTTAAACTCTGTTTCTTCTGTTTTGGGGAGTTCAATAAAACCATCAGCCTCTATCAAACTTGCTAAATCACCAGAACCATTCCCTTTAATTGGAGTTGCGTATACTTGTCCTTTTTTTGAAGTTAATTTTACTTGTAAAAAACAGCTTAAATTGGGTTTAAAAGTGAGGTCTTTTGCTAAAATTGCTGTTTTTTCTTCAGAAGAAACCCCAACAGATTTTTTATACCAAGGATAAAAATACACCAGACAATTTACAAATGTTGAAACTGGATTCCCTGGAAAAGCGAACACATTACAATTATCAGTAACACCAGCCCAAAAAGGCTTGCCTGGTCTTTGTGAAACTCTATGGAATAACTTTTTAACACCCAGTTCATCTAAAACCTCAGGTAAAAAATCGAACTTCCCTTTGCTTACAGCACCACTAAATAAAAGCACATCATATTCTTGTAGGAAAGACGCTATTTTTTCTTTTAAAACTGATTTTTTATCAGCTATATGAGCTGTTTTTGCGGGAATTTTTAAATCATTCAATAAAGAAACTAATGTATATACATTGCTTCTGCGAATTTGGTGATCTAACGGGTTTTCATTTACATCAACCAATTCATCACCAGTAGAAACAATCATTACTTTAGGTTGTTTGGCTACTTTAACCATAGCTTTACCTACAGTAGCTAAAACCCCTATTTCAGCCGCAGAAATAATCGTGTTCTTTTTAATAAGAACGTCTTCTTTGGTTTTGTCGGAACCTTGTACATGAATATTTTGTCCCTCGGTAATTTCATCAATATTGATAGTTGCCATTAAGGTATTGATGTCTACATCCTCGTAACGAATTACCGTATCAGTATTGTTAGGTAAGCAGGCTCCTGTCATTACTTCATAACAGTTTGAAGCATTTACCATTGTTTGTTGAGGTGCTCCTGCAGGCTGAATGCCTTCAATCTTAAAATCACGAACACCGTACTCAAAAAAACGATAATTGATCGCAATACCATCCATTGCCACTCGGTTGAATGGAGGAAAATCTCTATCGGCAACAATATCTTCCTTTAAAATTCTTCCAACAGCTTCTAAAAATGGAATTTCTTCAATTCCGAAATTTTGTGTGTTTTCTAAAATTATATGTTTAGCTTCTTCTACTGTAATCATTTCCATCCTTTAAATAAAGTTATTAAACCTACGATGATAAAACCTAATCCACCTATAAGACCTTTAAAAGAAGTTGAAATATCCCATAGGTTATTATCTGTTTTACTAAGTTTAAAAACATAAAATAAAACTACAATTCCAATTAAAATAAAAAGCAAACTGTATATCATAATTATCCACCTATTGTACTCATGCTTTCAGAAACATTCCCTTGTTTACGATTGGCTTCGGCTACAAAACCATTTTCAGGTTTTTCTTTTATAAGTGATAAAAACAATTCTTTTAAATCTTCATTACTAGCACCATTTCTGATAAAATCTCGCAGATTAAAAACGCCGTCATCAAACAAGCAGTTTTTAAAAGTTCCTGTTGAGGTAACTCTAATTCGGTTGCAATCATTACAGATGGTACGAGTAAAAGCAGGAATGATTCCTATGGTTCCTAGATGACCTTCAACAGCAAAATTTCGTGAGGTAGAAGATTTTTCGGAGATGAGTTGTGTAACGTTATAATTTGATTGTATCTCGTTTAAAATCTTGTTGTAGTTCCATATTTCTTTAGTGTTTCGTTGCCCTTTTCCGTTAAAAGGCATTTCTTCAATAAAACGAATTGCAATATTCTTCTCTTTGGTCAACGCAACAAAATCAACTATTTCATCAGTATTAAAACCTGACTGCACCACTACATTCAATTTTAAATTGAGTGGACTTTTTTCTAGCAATTCAAATGTTTTATATACTTCAGAAAATACGTCACGACGTGTAATTTTCGCAAATTTATCGGCATGTAAACTGTCAATACTTAAGTTGATAGTTTTTACTTTCTTAAGTCTTTCTAAATCTTTAATGTGTTTAGAAACGAGTGCACCATTGGTAGTAATATTGATATCATCTAGTAAATCGTTATACGATAACATTTCTAAAAACGACATAAAGTCTTTACGGGCAAAAGGTTCACCTCCTGTTAAACGAACTTTGTTTACACCTAACTCGGTAAGTACTCTGATAATGCGGTACATTTCTTTGTAGGTAAGTAGTTCTTTACGAGGCACAATGTCAATGCCTTGCGCAGGCATACAATACTGACAACGTAAGTTACAACGGTCAGTTACAGCTAGCCTTACATAGCTAATTTGCCTACCAAAATTATCGATGAGTGTACTCATAGCGTAAAGGTACGGATTAATCAATCAACTTTTCCTGTCATTTATCATGGTTTTGTTGAAAGAAAATACAAGCTTTCTCAAAACCAAAAATTACACAATCTCCATTTTTTTAAGAAGAAAAGATGCATTCATGTTTTTACATACGCCGCTTTTCATTTTATAGTCAAAAAACAACTCATCATTGATAATCTCAGCGTCAAAATAATGGTTTTCTATTTGTGGTGCATATTTATTTACCAAATCACATAAACTCACATCGTGGGTGGCTATAATTCCTGTAGAGTTTGAGTTACTTAGTTTTTCAATAAACTTTTTAGAGCCTAAAGCTTTGTCTTTGCTATTGGTTCCTTTTAAAATTTCATCTAATACAATGAAATAATTCTCACTAGTGATTTCATCAACAATAAATTTCAAACGCTTTAATTCTGAATAAAAGTACGATTCATCATCGGTTAACGAATCAGAGGTACGCATACTTGTAATTAGTTTAATAGGAGCGTAGTTATACCTTTCGGCGCAAACGGGGAGTCCACAATTAGCCATGATTATTGATAAAGATATGGTTCGTAAAAAAGTGCTTTTTCCAGCCATATTTGCTCCAGTAATTATAAAAAACTGTTCGTTGTTTATTGTAAAGCTGTTATCGACTCTTTTAGAAGCATTCAATAACGGGTGTCCTAAGTTTTTAGTTTCAATAATGTTTGTTTCCTTTTGAACCTTAGGAAAAGTATAGTTCGAGTGATTATACGCAAAGTTTGCTAGTGAGTTTTGCGCATCAAAAAAGCTAACGATTTCAAACCATTGAGCTACTACGTTTTTATATTTGGCAATCCATTGTTCTGTTTTAGTTGCATTTAGAATGTCCCATAAAAACAAACCATTTCCTATTACCGCAATTAGCAAATTGTTTCGTTGATCGAAAGCGTCTAATATTTTTGAGAATTTTTTAAAAATAACCGAAGCTTTTTCTTCTTCAGAAGCTATGTCGTTTTGTTTTTTTAGTAGTATAGCAGAAGAAAATTGTTGGTTTTCTATTTGTTCTAACAGTAAATAATATTGCTTAAAAATATCTTTTGCCTGATTGGCGTCGGTATATAGTTTTTGTGTAGCTTTTAAAGAAGTTAATGTTATTGCTAATCCGATAAAAAACCATATTAAAAGCACTGAAAAACTAATAATTTTGAATATTAGTAGTGTAATTAAACCAATAGAAATTAATGGAAAAACTTTGATAATAGTTGAAAGGAAACTTGGGAGTTTTGAGTGGTAATTTTGTATCCAATAAATAATTGTTGAGGTGTCTTTTTTAGAAGACGCTAAACTTTCTAAGGCAGCAAAATGTTGTCGCCATTCTATTTTTAATGAGAGTTCTTGTAATGCCTTTTGTTTTTCAGAGATATTGGAAATATGGTTGCTTGATAAAATTCTCGCAAGTAATTTTTTACCATCATTGGTTACTGTTCTGTTAATGAATTGGAAGAAAGATCCTTTTCCAAATAAATCAATATCGTTGCTAAAAAAATGAAGAGGATTTATAAATTCTTTCCCTGTATCTAAAGAGTTGTATTTTCCATTTAAAACAGCTATTTCGGTAATGTTGATGCTTTTTTTTGTGTCAATTATTTTCCTATTTTCTTTTAATTTTTGATGGAGTATTACTAAAAAAACAAAAAGAGTAATTCCGGTAAAACCAATAATCAAAGGAAGATTTGGAACTCGAAAAGTGTAATATATTCCGATTGAAGTAGCTAAAAATACAGTAAACCTCAATATTCGAATGGTTACAATTTTCTTAGAAAGGACTGCACTTTTTTTTTCTAATTCAATAAGTTGAGATTTATAAAAGTCTAAAGGTTTTTGCATTGTAAAATAAATAAAGGTAAAAGTACATCTTTACTGGGAATATATTTTTTAGAAGTCGTATTTTCGTTGTATGCCTACACCATTAGAACTTCAAATACAAACATTGCCCAATTCACCAGGAGTTTATCAATATTTTGATAAAGAGGATGTGATTATTTATGTAGGAAAAGCTAAGAACTTAAAAAAGCGTGTTTCATCGTATTTTACCAAGAATCATGAGAATGGTAAGACTCGAGTTTTAGTAAAAAAAATTGTTCGGATTGAGCATGTGGTGGTTGATACAGAGACAGATGCTTTACTACTCGAAAATAATTTGATAAAAAAATACAAACCACGATACAATGTGTTGTTGAAGGATGATAAATCGTATCCGTGGATTTGTATTAAGAAGGAGCGATTTCCACGTGTGTTTTCTACGCGAAGAGTTGTAAAAGATGGTTCTGAATATTTTGGTCCGTACACCAATATGCGAACTGTACATGCTTTATTAGATTTAATTAAAGAGTTGTACCCGTTACGTACATGTAATTATGATTTAAGTCAAGAAAAGATAGATGCAGATAAATATAAAGTTTGTTTAGAGTATCATTTAGGAAATTGTAAAGGACCTTGTGAAGGGTATCAATCTGAAGAGGATTATTTAGAAGATATAAGGGCAATTCGAAACATCATCAAAGGTAATTTTAAAGAAAGCTTACAACAATTTGAAAAGTTAATGCTCGATTTTGCTAATAATATGCGCTTTGAAGAAGCTCAGAAGATTAAAGAAAAATTAGCATCTTTACAGAACTATCAAGCAAAATCTACGATTGTGAATCCATCGATTAACAATGTAGATGTGTTTTCTATCATTTCTGATGAATCACATGGGTATGCGAACTTTTTTAAGGTGATGAATGGTTCTATAGTGCAATCATATACCACAGAAATTAAGAAGAAATTAGATGAAACCGACAAGGAACTATTAGAGTTATTTATTATTGAGACTCGACAGCGTTTTAATTCTTTATCACGTGAGGTTTTTGTGCCTTTTAAAGTTAATATAGGTAAAGATATTAAGGTAACTGTTCCTAAGCTAGGAGATAAAAAACGAATTGTAGAACTGTCTGAGCGCAATGCAAAGTTCTATCGTCAAGAACAATTTAAACAAATAAAAATTGTAGATCCTGATCGTCATGTAAAGCGAATTATGGCACAAATGCAAAAGGATTTGCGATTAGGAAAAGAACCACGTCATATTGAGTGTTTTGACAACTCAAACATACAAGGAACCAATCCGGTAGCAGCATGCGTAGTTTTTAAAGATGGAAAGCCAAGTAAGAAAGATTACCGTCATTTTAACATCAAAACAGTTGAAGGGCCAGATGATTTTGCATCAATGGAAGAGGTCGTATACAGAAGATATAAACGACTGTTAGATGAAGAGCAACCGCTGCCTCAATTGATAGTTATTGATGGAGGAAAAGGGCAATTGTCTTCAGCTTTAAAAAGCTTAGACGCTTTAGGCTTAAGAGGAAAAATAGCCATTATAGGTATTGCAAAACGCTTAGAGGAAATTTATTATCCAGGAGATTCTGTTCCGCTGTATCTAGATAAAAAGTCAGAAACGCTAAAAATAATCCAGTATTTACGTAACGAAGCACACCGTTTTGGAATCACTTTTCATCGAAACAAGCGAAGTAAAAGCGCTATTCAGTCCGAGTTAGAGCAAATTCCTGATATAGGTAAGCAAACAATCACCAATTTATTGCGTAAATTTAAATCAGCAAAACGTGTTAAAAGTGCTAGTTTAGAAGAATTAGAAGAAGTTGTTGGAAACTCAAGAGCTCAAAAAATATATCAATATTATCAAAAAAAAGAAGAATGAAAAAGTTGCTAATACTACTATTATTCCCAGCATTAATGTTGGCACAAAATCAGCCCAAGGTTGGGTTGGTGCTTAGTGGTGGTGGAGCCAAAGGGTTTGCTCATGTTGGAGTTTTAAAGGAATTAGAAAAAGCAGGGGTACAAATTGATTATATAGGAGGTACTAGTATGGGCGCTGTTGTTGGTGGATTATATGCTTCGGGTTACACTGCAGATCAAATTAAAGAAATCGTTTTAAAAGCAGATTTTATGAGTTTGCTGCAAGACAAAGTTTCTAGAAGGGAAAAGCCATTTTTTAGCAAACAACATGGAGAGAAGTATGCAGTTACTTTGCCTATTAAGAATGGGAATTTAGGATTACCCTTAGGCTTATCGAAAGGGCAGAATGTATTAAATTTTTTAACTGAGTTATTGGCTCCTGTCGATGAAATAGATGATTTTTCTCAACTTCCAATACCTTTTTATTGTGTTGCGACGAATATTGAAACAGGTGAAGAAGAGATTTTAGAAAATGGATCATTACCGCTAGCTTTAAGAGCAAGTGCTGCATTCCCTTCGTTATTAAACCCAGTAGATATTGATGGGAAACTGTTGGTAGATGGAGGGGTTGTAAATAACTTTCCAGTCGATGTTATGAAAAAGAAGGGAGTAGATATCATTATAGGAGTTAGTGTTCAAGGAGAGTTGTTGAAAAGAGAAGAGTTAACTTCGGTAGCCTCGTTGTTACTACAAATCATAAACTTTCAGATGTATAAAAAATCAGATGAACAGGTTGAGTTGTTAAACGTTTATATTCGACCAGATGTTATTGAATATAGTGTGATTTCATTTGATAGGAAAATAGGAATTTTAGTAGAAGGAGAAAAAAAAGCAAAAAGATTTAAAGTGGTTTTTGATAGCATAGCCAAAATGCAACCCTATAAGAAAAAGCGACCTAAAATAGCTTTACAAGAAAAAAAGTTTATTGTTGATAGAATTATTATTAAAGGAAACAAAAATTATACTAATAACTACATTTTAGGAAAGCTACAATTAAGAGCTGGAGATAGTGTGTCGTATCAAGAAATTTCAAAAAAAATAAATACGTTAACAGCTTCAAAAAACTTTAATAGAATTGATTATCACTTTGAAAAATCATTTCAAGGTAAAAAGTTAGAGCTCACGGTAAAAGAAGAAAAAATCTTGTCTTATTTCCGATTGGGTTTACATTATGATTTATTATATAAATCGGCCGTATTGTTAAATTATAACCATAAAAAATTATTTTTTCAAAATGATGAATTCTCCTTAGATGTTGTTGTAGGGGATAAAATAAGATATAATGTTGAATATTTTGTAGACAAGGGCTTGTTACCTAGTTATGGAATTAGGTCAAGATACAATAGTTTTAACAGTAGTCTTTTATATGATACCGGTTTAATTACAGGAAAGTATACTGATTTTTCAAGCTCGATATATTTACAAACGACATTCGATAAAAAGTTTGCAATAGGTATTGGTGCTGAGCATAAAAATTTAAACGCAAGCACACAAAATATTTCAGTAGATGGTAAAGAAGATTTTTTCGACAAGAGCAATTATATCAACACGTATTCTTACGCAAAATTAGATACATATGATAAAGAAATGTTTCCCAAAAAAGGGTTTTATGTAGATCTGGGTTTTAAATGGTTTATATGGTCTGATAGAAACAATAGGCTTGATGAATTGATAGAAAATAGCGCACCGTTCCATCAATTTTCACAATTAGGCGGAACATTAGGTTTTGCTACAACTTTTTATGATAAGTTGACTTTTCAATATACTTCTCAAGCAGGATATACTTTAGGTAAAAAAGATTCTGACATATTTGATTATCGTTTGGGAGGATATAACCAAAATTACATTAATAACTTTATTCCTATGTACGGTTATGAGATAGGAGGATTAAATGAACAGTCATATTTAAGATCTGAGTTTAATTTTCGTTATGAAGTTTTAAAGAATCATTACGCAATGTTTATAGCTAATTATGCTCGTGTAGAAGAAGATGTTTTTGAAGGAGGAAATTTATTTAAAAACACTAAATCAGGGTATGCGATTGGATATAGTGTAGAAACTTTTTTAGGACCGATTGAATTAAAATATAGTTGGTCTCCAGATCATTCAGAGAAGCACTGGTTGTTCAATCTTGGATTTTGGTTTTAGACATAAAAAAAACCATATCAACTGTTGATATGGTTTTTTATTTCATAATAAGATTGCCTTACTTATTTTTCTTTTTTTTAAAAAAGAATTTGTACTGTAAGTACTGATAAGCATCTCTAGGTAATATTTTAATCCACTTTTTGTGTTGTACAAACCATTTAAAACGGATAGAATTTACGCCCTTTGTTAAATAAGCAGCAATGAAAGGATGCACATTTAAAGTGATTTCCTTATAATTTTTACCGCTATTTATAATGCGTTCTAATTCGGCTTCTATTTTATCTAATAAAACAATAGGAGCTTCTACTTCTCCGTTTTTATTTGGATTTGGTTCACGTGTTTTTATCTCTAACTCAGGTCGTACGCGTTGTCTTGTAATTTGCACTAAACCAAATTTACTCGGAGGTAAAATTTTATGTTTAGTACGGTCTAAAGCCATTGCGTCTTTTAAATGTTGATATAATTTTTGCCTGTTCTCGGCAGATTTCATATCAATAAAGTCAACTACTATAATGCCGCCCATATCTCGTAGTTGTAACTGACGAGCTATTTCACTAGCAGCAATTAAATTGACTTCTAAAGCAGTTTCTTCTTGGTTTAAGGCTTTGTTAGAACGGTTACCACTATTTACATCTATTACGTGCAAAGCTTCGGTATGTTCAATAACTAAATAAGCGCCTTTGCTCATTGAAACTGTTTTACCAAATGATGTTTTTATTTGACGTTCAATACCATATTTTTCAAAAATAGGTACGTCTGAAGCATGAAGTTTTACAATGTTTTCCTTTTCAGGATATATTTCTTGTAAATACTCTTTAATTTCAACTTTTAATGTTTCATCATTGGTTACTATACTTGTAAAAGAATCGTTCATAACATCTCTCAAGATTGAAGATGCTCTATTTAACTCACTCAATATTTTTGTTGGAGCATTGTTGTTAGGGATACGTTTGCACATGGTTTTCCAACGATCAAGCGAGTTTTGTAAGTCTTTGTCAAGTTCTGCTACCTTTTTACCTTCGGCAACAGTACGTAAAATAAGTCCAAACCCTTTTGGTCTGATACTTTTTGCTAATTTTTTCAAACGCTCCTTTTCTTTTGGATCTGCTATCTTTTGCGATACAGATATACGATCAGAAAAAGGAACTAAAACTAAAAATCTACCTGCAATAGAAAGTTCCGAGCTAATACGCGGACCTTTGGTAGATATGGGTTCTTTTACAATTTGTACTAATAAATTTTGACCTGATTTTAGTACATCATTAATACTTCCGTCTTTGTTAATATCTTCTTCAAAGCGAAAGTTTTTTAAAGTGAATTCTTTATAATTACCTGTGCTTACTTTTTTAATGAACTTGTTTAAAGATTGTACTTGTGGGCCTAAATCGTGGTAGTGTAAAAAACCATCTTTAGGATAACCAACATTTACAAAAGCAGCATTTAAACCGGTCATTACTTTTCCTATTTTAGCTAGAAAAATATCACCGACAGAAAAATTGTTGCCGCTTGTTTCTTTGTTTAATTCAATAAGTTTACCATCTCTTAGTAAGGCGAAATCAATATCAGAAGAATTGGAACGAATTATTAATTCTGTTTTCATTCTGAATATGGTTTTGTGCCAACGTAATTACTTACGAAGACGGATTAAAATTTGTAAACAGGTATAATTTATACCATTTTAAGGTGTTAAAACCTCAATGTCAATGAACGTAGCTTATAAAAGCAACGAAAAAGTAAGCTACTGCTTACTTTTTCTTATGACGGTTTGCTCTTGCTCTTTTCTTTCTTTTGTGTGTAGAGATCTTAGCTCTCTTTCTTTTTTTACCACTTGGCATAGTTAAAATGTTTTGTAAAGTCTTACAAGTTAAGACTTTTGGTTAATACTTTTTAAATTATTTTACGGCTACTTTAGTTTTTACACCTTCAGTAAATACCTTAGATGGTTTAAAAGCAGGTATGTTGTGTGCAGGTATTTTGATAGTTGTATTCTTAGAAATGTTTCTACCAGTTTTTTCTGCTCTAGTTTTAATAATAAAGCTACCGAAACCTCTTAAATATACATTATCTCCATTCTCTAATGCATCCTTTACTTCGTCCATAAATGCTTCAACAGTCGCCAAAACATCCGCTTTTTCAATTCCACTCTTATCTGAAATTTTAGATACGATATCTGCTTTTGTCATTATAAATATATTTTGTTTTGTTTTCTTAAAAAATTGAGGGTGCAAATATATGATAATTAATCTATTCCGAAAAAAATAAGAATAAAAATATCTAAATAAAATATGTTAATTTTGCAGGCACAATTTACGTAAATGATTTTAGCTAACAAACTAATTTACTGGTATTTACATAACAAAAGAGAACTTCCTTGGCGAAAAACTAAAGATCCGTACCGTGTTTGGTTAAGCGAAATTATGTTGCAGCAAACACGCGTGGCGCAAGGCTTACCCTATTTTTTAAAATTTACTGAAGCTTTTCCTACAGTATTCGATTTAGCCAAAGCAGATGAAAATGAAGTGTTAAAATTATGGCAAGGACTTGGGTATTATTCACGAGCTAGAAATTTACACTTTACAGCTAAGTACATCGCAAAAGAATTGAACGGGGTATTTCCTAAAAACTATAAAGAATTATTACAATTAAAAGGCATAGGAGATTATACTGCTTCAGCAATTGCTTCTATTTGTTATGATGAACCTGTTGCGGTTGTTGATGGGAATGTATACAGAGTTTTATCGCGTTATTTTGGAATAGCCACCCCTATTAATTCTACCAAAGGAATCAAAGAGTTTAAAGAGTTAGCGCAAACATTAATTGATGTATCACAACCAGGAGTGTATAACCAAGCGATTATGGATTTTGGAGCATTACACTGTAAACCTCAAAATCCGCTGTGTAATGAGTGTCCAGTATTGGAAAGTTGTGTGGCGTTAGCAAAAAATAGTATCAAAGAACTTCCAGTAAAGGAAAAGAAAATCAAAATAAAAAAAAGATACTTTAATTATTTGGTTCCAATTACTGACGATAACCAAACGGTTTTAGAAGAACGAACAGGAAAAGGAATTTGGCAAGGGTTGTATCAATTTCCTCTTTTAGAAGCCAAAAATGAAATTGACGAAAAAGAACTAATCCAACACGAGCAATTTATAAAGCTGTTTCCTGAAGAAACCATCATTTCACTTTTTAACAATAAAGACATTGTTCATAAACTATCACATCAACATTTAATTACAAAGTTTTGGGTTGTGAAAACTAGGGAAGTGAATGAAAAAACGATGAGTTGGTCAGCAGTTAAAAAGCAACCAGTACCAGTGTTGATTGATAAGTTTTTGGAGGAATATTTAAACAAGGAATCCTAATTTTTGTATATTTGATTTTACACTAAACTATAATGCTATGGCAGGAACAATTAATAAGGTTATTTTAATAGGACACTTAGGCGATGAGGTTAAAATGCACTATTTTGAAGGCGGAAACTCGATAGGTCGTTTCCCGTTAGCAACTAACGAAACCTATACCAATCGTCAGACAGGAGAAAAAGTAACCAATGTAGAGTGGCATAATATAGTGGTGCGCAATAAATTGGCAGAAATTTGTGAAAAATATTTAACCAAAGGAGATCGTGTGTATTGTGAAGGTCGAATAAAAACACGTCAATATGAAGTAGATGGTCAAAAAAGGTATGCTACCGAAATTCATGTGCAAGACATGACGTTTTTATCAACTAAAAAAGATACAGATAATACGGCTTCAAATGTAAATCCAACACAAGGAAACCCTACATCATCAAGTGTAACTCCTGAAGAAGATGACGATTTACCATTTTAGTTTAATTAAATTTTAAAAATTGGATCCAGAACCCGAACCTTTATTTTTATTATTATCAAGTTTTGATTGGTTAACTACCGTTAACTGTTTGCTTTTACTGTTTTTGTTAATCTGTTCAGCCTTGGTTTCAGGAACTGAAGTAGCATTTTTTTCAATTTCTCAAACTGAGTTAGATGAACTTTCAGCAAACTCTAAAGAAGAGAACACTGTGGTAAAACTACTAAACGATCCTAAAAAGCTTTTAGGTACCATTTTAATCACTAACAACTTTATCAATATTCTTATTGTGTTGTTGTTTGCTTCTTTGGAAGACTTCATGTTCGGAGGCACCAACTTTTCAATAAATTTTATATTTTTTGCAATACCAGCATCGTTGGTTAAAGTCTTAATTGAAATTGGTTTAGTAACCTTTTTAATTTTATTGTTTGGTGAAGTGCTACCTAAAGTGTATGCAAGTCGAAAATCATTGCAGTTTGCAGGATTGATGGCGAAGCCCATTCAAGTATTAAATACTTTATTGACACCTTTGAGTTTGCCACTTATTAAGTTAACTAGTATTATTGAAAATAAGTTAGGGAACAAGAACAACAATCTCTCTGTTGAGCGTTTATCACAAGCATTAGAGCTAACTTCTGATGATGCTACAACCAAAGAAGAACAAAAAATATTAGAAGGAATTGTAAGCTTTGGTAATACCGAAACCGTACAGATTATGAAACCTCGAACAGATGTGTGTGCGATTGCTGAAGATGCGAGTTATGAGGAGGTATTGCAAACAGTTTTAAAGAATGGTTATTCAAGAAACCCTGTGTACCGTGAAAATATGGATACAATAGTTGGGGTTTTATATGCTAAAGATTTATTAGAACATTTGAGTAAGAAAACATTTAAGTGGCAGAAGCTATTACGTGAACCCTTTTTTGTACCAGAAAACAAAAAACTAGACGATTTGTTAATAGAGTTTAAGGAAAAGAAGAAGCACTTAGCAGTTGTGGTTGATGAGTACGGTGGAACTAGTGGAATTGTAACCTTAGAAGATGTTATTGAGGAAATTGTAGGAGATATTAATGATGAGTTTGACGATGAGGATTTAACTTACTCGAAGCTCGATGAAAATAATTATATTTTTGAAGGAAAAATAACCATTAAAGATTTTTGCCGAGTATTAGACGATGATGATGATGAAAAGTTTGAAGAGGCTAAAGGAGAAAGTGAAACGTTAGCAGGCTTTATTTTAGAAGTCTCAGGAAAGTTTCCCAAAAAAGGCGAAAGAATAAACTTCAGTAATTATACGTTTACTATTGAAGCGTTGGCTAAAAAACGTATAAAACAAGTAAAAGTTACCCGAAATGCGTAAATTATTTTTGCTGGTATCAGCAATATTTTTAATTAGTTGTGGTGAAGAAATGTTACCCAAACCCAAAGGATATTTAAGTTTAGAATATCCAGAGAAAACCTATAAAAGAATAATGCTTCATAAACCGTATTCGTTTGAAACAGCACAAATAACCCAATCTAAAGACCTACCAAAGAATTGGATGAATGTTGAGTATCCAACATTAAAAGCTTCTGTAGATATTACGTATCGCCCTATTGAAGGAAATTTAAGAGAGTTGTTAATGGAGTCAGAAAAATTAGTGTTTGAGCATGCGATAAAAGCAGATCAAATTACGGCACCAGTTGAATATGCAAATCCAGATAAAAAAGTATACGGTAGTGTGTATCAAATTCTAGGAAACGCAGCTTCACAAGTACAGTTTCATGCGACTGATAGTTCTAAACACTTTTTAAAAGGGTCTTTATTCTTTTATACCAAACCTAATTACGATTCTATTTTACCAGCAGTTGAATATATCAAAAATGACATGATTCATATGATGGAAACGTTGGAATGGAAGTAGTTTTATTCCAATTCTTTATAGATAGTTTTAAAATCTAAGTTGTTAGGAATGTTTAGCTTTTTCCTTTCTGTATTGAATTGCTCTAAATTTAGATTAGAGCATTGTTTAATGTCTTTTTTGTTTACTTCAATTATATGATAAAATATAACACTTTTATTGATACCAGTTTTAGGGTTTTTTGGATGACTTTTTGCAATGATGTAGTCTCCATTTTCTCCAACAGCAAAAACTGTTTCTGGAACTATTAATTGGTAAGAATATTTTTCAGAATAAAACAAAATACTCATTTCATCAAGTTTATTATTAGCAAATAAAAAATAGTTGCCAGTAATTTCTTTTTCAACTAATCCTGCTCCGAAATAACAGGATTGTAAAATAAAAGACAGAAAAATTATAATTATTTTTTTCATTATTATAGTTAAAAAGAATTTTATTAATCCTTCCTGCTCTGCAACCACAAATAAAATTGCAATCCAAATAAAATAGCACCCGATAATAAGTGTACCGCTTGGGTTCCTAAAGGGAATTCAGCATAATACATTAGAATACCAGTGATGGTTTCTAAAAATATTAAAGCGATAATCCAATTCACCAATTTATAGCCCAAACCTTTTACCTGATTTAGGTAAAATAATCCTAAGTTTACCAATACAATAGCTATGGTAAATGAACGGTGGATATAAAACTTTAAGCTAGGGTCCATTAAACTATAATGCTTGTTTTCAAATCCGTGTAGTTTAACTTGTTCATCAATAAATTGTCGTACCTGTGTACCTAAAGCAATTTGAATTAGTGAAAATACTGCAGAAATAATAACCAGTTTACTAAACAATGAGTTATAAGCCCCCTTTTTTCTGTCAGAAAGGATATAGAGTAACCATAACAATAATGCTATAATAATTAAACCTCCAACCATGTGAATGGTAATAATGGCAGGTTTTAAGTTAGAATCTACCACTGTTTTTCCTAGCCACGCTTCAAACAACATCAAAAAGAAAGCTCCGAATGATAAAAGGGTGATTTGCTTATTTTCTTTCCAAAACTTAACAGAAACAAAAATTAAAAACAAAAACGGAATTCCCGCTAAAGCAGAACTTAATCGGTTGATATATTCTGTCCAAGTATGGTATTTGTTAAACTTTGCGTAGTTGTGTTTGGTGTATTTCTCCCAGTTGTTAGCGTTAAATTCTTCGGTAGTTTTTATATTGTGTTCAGCAACAAACAGCGCTTCATTTTTTACAATAATCATCCCTTTTTTATACTCAGAATTTGGTTGCCATGTAATTTGTTCTTCTGAGGTAGGTGGAACGTAATATCCAAAACACTTAGGCCAATCAGGACATCCCATTCCAGAACCTGTCATACGAACAACAGAGCCTGCTAAAAATATAACATATACAGAGATTAACGCAATTTTTACAATGAGAGGAAAGTGTTTTTTCATGCTACGAAAAGTTTTAGCAAAGATACAATAAACACATAAAAAAAAGCCCCTCTTTAGAGGAGCTTAGTGTGTATGTTTATAAGATAATTATGCTTTTTTAGTTTCAGCACAACAAGGCTTTTCACAATCTGTAGCACAAGCTTTTTTCTCAGTTTCAGTTTTTGCACAACATTCTTTTTCACAAGCAGTTTTTTCTGCATCTGTTTTGTTAGCGCAACACTCCATTTTACAATCTGCTTTACACGCTTCTTTACTTATTTCAGAAGTTTTGTAAGCTTCGTTAATACCATTAACAAATGCCATTAACTCAGCTTTGTTAGTTTTGTTAGCATCAAACTTTACGTTAGCAATACTATCGTTAAATATTACGTTTGCTTCTAAAACACCTTCTTTTTTATTTAAATCGGAAGCTATTTTTTTAGCACACCCTATTTCACAAGTCATTCCAGAGATAGCAAAACTAGCTTCTTGCACATTTGCAGCTACTTCTTCAGTCTTAGGAGCTTCTTCTTTTTTAGCTTCATTTTTACAAGCAACCATAGCTAAACTTACGAAAGCAGCAACAAAAAATATTTTTAAAAATTTCATCATTTTTATTTATTGAGTTATTCGGCAAATTTATCAATAAAAACAAAATGTAAAATAGAAATACACGATTTTTGCAACTAAATATGCTGAGAATGAATAGTCAACAACAAAAATGGTTGTTTTTAATAGTGCTTTCACTGGTTTGGGGAAGCTCTTTTATTTTAATGAAAAAGGCACTTATTGGTTTAACCCCTGTTCAGGTAGGGGCTTTACGGATGCTAATTACAGCGGTTTTTTTGTTGTTAGTTGGATTTAAGAGTTTAAAGAGAATACAAAAGAAGCATTGGAAGTATGTTGCTTACACGGCAGTTTTAGGTACTTTTTTTCCAGTGTTTCTATTTGCTTTTGCTGTAAGTAAAATAGACAGTTCTATACCGGCCATTTTAAACTCGTTAACGCCTTTTAATACGTTTATTTTTGGGGCGCTGGTATTTGGGTTTACTTTTAAAAGAAAACAGTTTTACGGAGTTTTAATTGGGTTAGTAGGAACTTTAATTCTTATTTTGAAAGGAGCTGAGTTAAATCCAAATCAAAACTATTGGTACGCCGTTTTAATACTAATAGCTTCAATAGGGTATGCTTTTAATGTAAATATGATTAAAAAATATTTAGATGATTTAGATGCATTGGCAATTACAACAGGAAACTTTTTATTGTTGATAATACCAGCATTTATAGTTTTAATATTTTCTGGGTTCTTTTCAACTTTTGAAGTAACAACAGAAACGATTTCAGCATTAGGATATATTACAATTTTAGCCGTAGTAGGAACGGGAATAGCAAAAGTATTGTTTAATAAAATGGTGCATTTATCATCTCCAGTTTTTGCGGCTTCTGTAACGTATTTAATCCCTGCTGTTGCTGTAATGTGGGGAGTTATTGATGGAGAGAAATTAAGTTTAATTCAGTTGTTAGCTGGAGGAATTATTCTGCTTGGAGTTTGGTTAGTAAATAAAGCAAGATAATTTTAAAAATTACTTAAAATAAAAAAGAGCCAAAATATAATATTTTGGCTCTTTCAGTTTTTACAAACCTAAGTTTAATACTTATTTAAAATCAGCATCAGAAACACCTTCGTTTATTTTGATTTCCTTGGTAATGAATTCCATTTTCATTGGTCCAGCTGTTTGAATCATTTTATGAGGAAACTTAATTCCATTTACTTCTTTATAGTCAGAAAACTCAATAGGAACAGTCATTTCACCTTGCGGTGTTTTTGTTGTAGTTACAGTTTTTACTTTTAAACCAGACTCAACATCGTAAAAAACTTCTTTTTTACCTATTTTAATAACATAAGCATTTTTTCCTTCAATAGGTTCAACTCTGTCTAAACTACCTTTTCTATTAGCTTCGTCATCAAAAGGAGCAGATTCCATTTTGGCTTTTTCTAACTCTTCACCATTTAATAGTTTCTTTTGACCTCCAGCTTCTTTGTAGCCTTTTTCTCCATCAAAAACCTCTTTTTGCATTACGTTACCCATAACAGAAACTGCAACAGCCTTTTTGTTTGGAGCAGCTGTTCTCATTTCTAAAGTAATAGGGGTTCCTTGAATTGTTGCATTTGCTGTAATAAATAAAGATTTAACTAAAGCCACTTTGTCTTTTCCACCAATAGCGTTAAAATAATTGTCTACTACTGAAATAGCTGTTACCCCTTCAGGAATAGGTAAACTCATTGCTGGTTTTTCAGTAGGATTACCGTTTTTATCAAAATAGTTGATTTTATAATCAACAGTTTTTTCTAAATTCTTTAAAACATCAATTCCTTTTCCAGTGATAATAATACGAGCTTTATCTCCTCTAAAGTATTTGATGGCTGCATTTTGAACATCTTCTAATGTTACAGCGTTGATGTTTTCAAGATATTTTTCGTAAAAATTTTCAGGTAAATTATAACGAGCAATGTTAAGAGCATAACGTGCGGCAGTTGTTGGTTTTTGAACATTTCTAACGAAGCTACCAATGTATTCTGCTTTAGAGTTTTTTAGTTCTTCTTCAGTTACTTTTTGATATCTGATTTTGTTAATCTCTTTTTGAATTTCAACTACTGCACTATCAGTAACCATGTTTCTTACAGCTGCTCCTGCTTTAAATTTACCAGCTCCTTCAAGTTTGTTTTGAGAAATGCTTGAATATGACCCATAGGTATATCCTTTGTCTTCACGAAGGTTCATAAATAAACGTGCAGTTCCACCACCACCAAGGATGTTGTTAGCTAATAATACAGCATAATAGTCTTTGTCTCCTAAAGTTAAATCAACAGAATTAACAACAGCAATTTCAGACTGTACAGCATTTGGCATATTAATAAAGTCAATCTCTGTAGTGTCTACATTCTTAGGTGTTGGTAATGTATAGGAAGGAATGATTCCTTTAGTCCAATCTCCAAATAACTTTGTTATCATCTTTTTAGTGTCCTCAAGATTTATATCACCGACAACAACTAAATAAGCGTTATTTGGTTTGAAATAGGTATTGTAGTTGTTTTTTACATCTTCTAATGTGATGTTTTTGATACTCTCTTTGGTTATGAATTCACCGTATGGATGATTTTTACCGTAAACCAAAGCGTCTTCCACTCTAGAAGCTACTACTTTTACATTTTTTTCGTTAGACTTTATTCCTTCTAAAGTTCTTTCAACCGATTTATCAAATTCTTCTTTAGTGAATTGAGGGTCTTTTACTCCATTGGCCATTAACTCTAATACTTCAGGAAAGTACTTTGTTAAAGATCGAGTAGAAGCTCCATTGCTTCTGAATGATACAGATGCACCTAAATAATCTATACGTTCGTTAAAATCATCTTTAGATATTTTAGAGGTACCGTTTCCAAGTAAATCTCCCATTAAATTAGATAAACCAGCTTTGTTGCCTTCTAATACAGGTTGATTATCAATAGTTAAAGAAGTAGATACTCTAGGTAGTTTGTGATTTTCTACCATGATTACTTTTAAACCATTGGGTAAGTCGAATTTTTCTGCTTTTCCTAATTTAACTTTAGGAGCCGGCCCTGGTTTAGGTTGAATACTTCTATCTATTTGTTGGGCTGATACAGCAAAAGACATGGTTACAACTACTAATGCTGATAAAATTGTTTTTCTCATAATTATGTCTTGTTACTGAATTATTTTTTAGATTCTGGTAAATACTCCATTATCAATCTTTGGTTCTTGTTTAAATATTTTTTTGCTACTTCTCTAATTTCTTCTCTTGTAATAGAGCGGTAAATTTCAATCTCTGTATTGATTAAATTAGTATCACCATACAATACATTAAAACGAGCTAATGAGTTTGCAATACCTTCAACACTTGAATTAGAGTTTACAAAATTATTCTCAAACTGGTTTTGAAGCTTTTGAAAGTCTTTTTCAGAGATTAACTCGTTTTGTAGTTTAGCGATTTCTACATCTATTTCTTTTACTAAATCGGTAAGAGAAGTTTTTCCTAATGGAAGAGCGTATAAAATGTAAGTTCCATAATCTTCTTGGCTTAAGTTGAAAGCTCCTGCTTGTAATGCCATTTTTTTATTATCGACAAGTTTTTTATACAATACAGAACTTTTACCACTACTTAAGTAAGTTGAAATCATATCTAAAACTCTAGCATCTCTAGTTTTCATAGATGGAGTTCTGTAAGCTTCTACAATAGCAGGAATTTGAATATTAGGATCGTAAGCTTTAGCTGTAAACTCTTTTGTTATTGGGGCTTCTTTAGGGAAGTTTCTTTTAATATCATTTCCTCTAGGAATTGATCCAAAATAAGCATCAATTAGCTTTTTTGTTTCTTCAATATTAATATCTCCAGCAACAACTAGGGTAGCGTTATTTGGCACATAGAATTTTTTATTAAAAGCTAAAAACTCATCTAAAGTAGCGGCATCTAGATGTTCCATTTTACCAATGGTTGTACCTTTGTATGGATGCTTTTTAAACATGTGTTTTTTCACATTTTCTAAAAAACGAGAATATGGTTGGTTATCAACTCTAAGACGTTTTTCTTCCTTTACAACTTCGTTTTGAGTGTTAACACCTTCTTGTTTTATAATTGGGTGAAGTAATCTTTCAGATTCCATCCACAAACCTAACTCAAGGTTGTTAGAAGGAAAAACTTCGTAGTAATAAGTTCTGTCATCTGTAGTGTTGGCATTATTTGTTCCTCCATTAGAAGAAACTATTTTAAACCACTCTCCTTTTTTAATGTTTTTAGTTCCCTCAAATAATAAGTGTTCAAAAAAGTGAGCCATTCCTGTGCGGTCTGGTTGTTCATCTTTTGCTCCTACATGGTACATTACAGAAGTAGTTACAACTGGTGCGGTGTTATCTTGATGCAAAATGACATGCATTCCGTTGTTTAAGTCGTACTCTTCAAACTCCACTTTTTGCGCATTAGTAGAAAAACCTACTAATAAAGCAGAAGTAAGAGTGATAACAGTTTTTTTCATTGATTGATATTTAATTTTTATTAACTTTAACCTATGTGACGTGAAATCTTACTTTTTGTTACAATTAAAAAGAAGAAAAAAGAAGTTGTTTTTTTGTGTTAAAATAGTAATTTTCTGAACAATAGATTGTTTGTTGATATAAAAAATGTATATTTGCACCCGCATTTTCAATAAGAAAGTGTGAAAAAAGTATAAACGCAAAACAAATAGTATGTACGCAATCGTAGAGATAGCAGGGCAACAATTTAAAGTAGCAAAAGACCAAAAAGTATACGTACACCGTTTACCAGAAGCAGAAGGATCAGAAGTAACTTTTGATAAAGTAATGCTTGTTGAAGATAACGGAAACGTTACTATTGGCGCCCCAGCTATAGAAGGTGCAGGAGTAACTGCAAAAATTTTAGGTCACTTAAAAGGTGATAAAGTAATCGTTTTCAAAAAGAAAAGAAGAAAAGGTTACAAAAAGAAAAATGGACACAGACAGTATTTAACTGAAATCCAAATTGAAGGAATTGCTACTTCTGGTGTTAAAAAGGCAGCGGCTAAAAAAGAAGCTCCTAAAGCAGAGGTAAAAGCTGAATCGAATGATTTAAGTTCTATGACTGTTGCAGAATTAAAAGCTTTAGCTAAAGAAAAAGGTATCTCAGGATACACATCTTTAAAGAAGGCTGAATTAATTGAAGCGTTAAGTAAATAATTAACTTTAAAAACTTACAAAGATGGCTCATAAGAAAGGTGTCGGTAGTTCGAAGAACGGTCGTGAATCGGAATCGAAACGATTAGGAGTAAAGATTTTTGGAGGACAAGCTGCAATTGCAGGTAACATTATTGTTCGTCAAAGAGGAACTCAACATAATCCAGGTGAAAATGTTTACATGGGTAAAGATCATACTTTACATGCTAAAGTTGATGGTGTTGTAAAATTCCAAAAGAAAAGAGATAACAAATCATATGTTTCTGTAACTCCATTCGAGGCTTAAGAAACTAACTGATTAAGATAAATTAAAGCTCAAGCATTATATGTTTGAGCTTTTTTGTTGTTGTAGAAATAGAGTTGTGTTTATTGCAAAAAAAAAAACACCACTCAAAAAAGTGGTGTTTTGTAACTTAATATCATTATTGATTAATCCCCCAATTTATCAATATGATTCCCCTTGTGTATTACACTACAAATATCGATGTTAAATACGTGTTTTAGTAAGTGATTTGTATAAATGGTGTGTTTTTTTGTATAAATGGTAAACAGATTATGTTTCTGCCCTGATTTAATATTACTCTTTTATTAAAATCACAATTTATATATTTTATTATTAAAATATTATCTGTTACATTTGGGTTAAATGTATGTATGATGTTAAGAGCTGTAATTGTTGATGACGAACCAAAAGCAATCCAAGGACTTTCTTGGGAATTGTCGAGTTTTAATAATGATATAGAAATTATTGAAACATTTACTGAGGCAGAAAAGGCAATAAAATATATTAATGAAAATGTGATTGATTGTCTTTTTTTAGATATTGAAATGCCAACAATGGATGGTTTTCAGTTATTGGAAAAATTAGAGAATAGAGATTTCGCTATTGTTATCACCACGGCATATAATGAATATGCTATTAAAGCATTAAAAAACCAAGCAATAGATTATTTGCTTAAGCCTATAGATTCTGACGATTTAGAAGAAACAATAACTAGGATTAAGAGTTATCATAAAAAATATGATAATACCGAAAAGTTTGAGAAAATTCTGTCAAACTTCAATAAAAAGTTTAATAGGAGAAAAATAACAATCAATACAGATGGAAAGTTAGTCTTTTTATCTGAAGACGAAATATTGTTTGTCGAATCTGATGGTAACTATTCTACGATACATACTTCTGGAAATAAGAAGATAGTGGTTACCAAAAAACTTAAAGAGATAGGTTTATTACTTCCTGACGATTATTTTTTTAGAATACATAATTCATTCATTATCAACTTAAATAAAATTAAAGAGTTTTTAAAATCTGATGGTTATGTTGTGCTAGAAAATAACCATAAAATTCCAGTGTCCCGTCAAAGAAAATCAGACTTCTTAGAAAAATTTTAATGAAACAGCTAATAAATTTTATACTCCTTTTTTATACAGTGTTTTTATGTTATTCACAACAAGAAAGCAAAAGTATAGATAGCTTAATTCATATAGCCGTTACAAAAAAAATTGATGATTACTATGATTTGCACCGTTTCTTTGAAAAAAAACGATTTTCTAAAACAGAAATAGATTTTCTTTTAGAGGAGAGTATAAAAAGTGATTACAAGCTTGGTGAAATTTATGCATATAATTTATTTGGTAGAAATTATAGGAATAATGCATATTTCGACGCTTCTGTAGAAAGTTATATGAAAGCGCTAGAACTGTCTAGAGCAATAAAGAATGTCAATGCAGAGGTTGTTACACTAAATCAAATAGGAGTAGTATATAGGCGACAAGATAAGATTAGAAGTGCGTTAAACTACCATCAAATGGCATTAGAATTAGCTGATAAAATTGAAATGCCTGATGAAGATACGAAGATAAGTATTAGTATCTCAAATAACAGTATTGGTAATATATATCTTGCGTTGAAACAATATCAACTAGCGCTTGAAAAGTTTAAAAAAGCAATAATAACTCAAGAAAAGTTTGATAACAAAAGAGGAATTGCGATTAATTACCAAAACATGGGGGTTGCCTTTAAAAATTTAGGGGATATCGATGCTGCACTAGAACATTATTATAAGTCATTAGCATACAACCTAGAAATTAAATCAGACTTAGGAATTGTTATATGTCACCAAAGTATTAGTGAGGTTTTAATATTGCAAGGGAAGTATGATGAGGCATATAAATACATAAGTGAAGTTGTGCCAATTTCTGAAAGAGTAGGGAACCAATATTACACTTCTGAAGTGTACGCTACTTTAGGGAACGTACAATTAAAGCTAGATAGTTTAAATGAAGCGAAGGTAAATTTAGAAAAAGGCTTAGCAATAGCTAAAGAACATAAAATTCCTTCAGGAATCAATCAATCAAACCTATATCTGGCTGAATTGTACGAGAAAAAGAGAGAGTACAAAAAAGCATATGAATTTTATAAAAGGGCAATTGAAGGAGAGAAAAAGACCTTTAATGATAAGAATATTTCGTATGTAAATAACTTAATTAATAAATACGATAACGAAGTAAGTAGTAATAAGATTAGAAGTTTAGCAAAAGAAAATGAGATTGCCAAGCTAAAGCTTTTAAGAAATAGAAATATTTTAATAATAACACTTGTTTCTATAGCCTTGTTAGGTGTTTTATTGTATTCTATGTATAGACAGCGATTGTTGAATAATGATAAGAAAATATTGAAGTTAGAACAAGAAGCTTTAAGAATTCAGATGAATCCTCATTTTGTTTTCAATGCTTTAAATTCAATTAAGTTATATATTATTAACAATGAACAAAAGAATGCTGTTCATTATCTGAATAAGTTTTCAAAGTTAATACGAAGTATTTTAGAATCTTCATCTGTAAAAGAAGTGACTTTAAGTGAAGAGTTAAAAACAATGAACTTATACATGAGTATAGAAAATATTCGATTTTCTAATGAAATTAATTATATAGAAAAGGTTGATTCTGATGTAAATATAGAAAGGATAAAAGTGCCACCTTTAATTTTACAACCCTTCTTAGAAAACTCAATTTGGCATGGTTTATCATCAAAAAAAGGGAAAAAGGAAGTTGAATTGTCTGTAAATAAAATATCTGACGAGTTTATTCAGATTGATATTATTGATAATGGTATTGGACGTAATGCGGCTATGAATATAAAACAGAGTAAGTCTTTAAACCGAAAATCAATAGGGGTAGATTTGACAAAAGAAAGATTGCAAAACTTTACGAATGAGTTTAAAAATAAATATACTATAGTTTATACGGATTTGACCAATAAAGAAGGGAAGGTTATCGGGACAAAAGTTTCGTTAATAATTCCTATATGTTAAAAATCAAATCGTAACTGCACCCAAACAGGTTCCTTTTTCTCAGTATTTAAATTACTAAATGAAATTCCTAATAAACGAACAGAATTGTTAAGAGTATCTTGATATAGTAACTCTTTTACAATAGGGTAGAACTCTTTTTTTAGCTGAAGATAATGGTTGGTTGTTTTACTACGAGTTTGTAGCGTAAAATCGCTGTATTTGATTTTTAGAGTAACTGTTTTTCCTTTGGTATTCGACTTTTTCATGCGACGCTCCAATTCATCAGCAATTTTTTCAAGACGTTCTAACATAAAAACTTCCGAAGATAAATTTTCACGAAAAGTGGTTTCGGCAGCAATTGATTTTCTTGTACGGTTTGGCTTTACTTCTGAATTATGAATGCCTCTAACAATATTGTAATAATGTACTCCTGACTTTCCAAATAATTTGGAAAGTTCTTCTAATGATTTTTGTTTTAAATCTAATCCAGTAAAAATGCCAAGGTTATGCATTTTGGCAGCGGTTACTTTACCCACTCCATAAAACTTATTCACGGGAAGTTGTTCTAAAAATTCAAGAACTTCTTCTGGGTTGATGGTTTTCTGCCCATTGGGTTTATTAATGTCTGAAGCTACTTTAGCGATAAATTTATTGATAGAAATCCCTGCGGATGCTCGTAATTCCAATTCATCCCAAATTCGTTGACGAATTTCTTGGGCAATCATACTAGCCGATGGATTTCCTTTTTTGTTTTCAGTAACATCTAAGTAGGCTTCGTCCAACGATAAAGGTTCTACCAAATCGGTATAATCGTAAAAAATCTTTCTAATTTTAGATGAAATTTCTTTGTAGCGATCAAATCTTGGAGGGACGAATATAATATGTGGGCACTTTTGTTTTGCCAAAACACCACTCATGGCCGAACGTACTCCAAACTTTCGAGCTTCATAACTGGCAGCAGAAACCACACCTCTAACTTCGCTACCTCCAACAGCAACAGGTTTTCCTTGTAATTCAGGATTATCCAATTGCTCAACAGATGCATAGAAGGCATCCATATCTACATGAATAATTTTACGAAAAGGAGGTTGAAGTTCCATTCTGTAAAAATAATAAAAGCCCTCTTAAGATTAAGAGAGCTTTGTAATAAGTCTTAGTTCTTTTTATATAAAAATTATACTTGTTTTACCTCAATAATTTTAACAGGACACGCTTTTTTAGCTTCGTGAGAAGCCTCAAAAATACTGTCATCGTGTGATTTTATGGTAAAGAAACCTTTCTTTTCTGTGGAATGTAATAAAACAGATTTCCCATCCTTTTTTGACATTTGAAATTGTGCTGGGGCTAACTCCACACAATAATTACAGCCAATACATTTGTTTCTTTGTAAGGTAATTACAACCATTAGTTTTTAGCAAATTCGGTTTTTACAATTTTGTATAACTTATCTGATGGACGAATTCTGAAATCTAGTTTCATAGTAACTTCATCTCCTTTGGTGGCGGTTTGTGCTTCTTTGTCATTCACAAACATGCTTTTTAATTCCATTTCTTGAGCACCAGTGGTAGGTCCTGTAATTAAAATGGTGTCACCCACAGCTAAATCGTATGCTTCTATTTTAAACTCACCAATTTCAGCTTTAGGGAAATAGTGCATTCCTTTTCCTAAGTACACTTTCTTTTGAGTAGCATGCGAACCAGGTTCTTTACTCCACTCTCCTAATTTCTGACCTAAATAATATCCATTCCAGAAACCGCGATTGTACACTTTTTCAAGCTCTTGCATCCAGCTAATTACTTTCTCTTTGTCATAAGTTCCATTATATAAACTGTCGATAGCGTCACGATAACACTTGATAACTTTAGCGACATATTCAGGAGCACGACCGCGTCCTTCAATCTTTAAAATTTTAATGCCCGCATCTGCAACTTGATCTAAGAAATCAATGGTGCATAAATCTTTAGGAGACATGATGTACTCATTGTCTAATTCCATTTCAAAACCAGATTCCTGATCAATTACCGTATATTTTTTACGACAATTTTGTTTACAGGCTCCTCTGTTTGCAGATGAATTATGCGAGTGTAAACTCATATAGCATTTTCCTGAAACAGCCATACATAAAGCACCGTGACCAAAAATTTCAATTTCTAACAAACGACCAGAGGGTCCTTTGATTTCTTCTTTTCCAATTTGCTCAGTAATCTTTTTTACCTGACGTAAACTTAGTTCTCTACTCAATACTACCGTGTCAGCAAACATGGCGTAAAACTTAACCGTTTCGATATTGGTAATATTAATTTGCGTAGAAATATGCACTTCCATACCCTCTGCTCTTGCCATGGCAATTACAGCTTGATCCATTGCAATCACAGCAGTAATGTTCGCTTCTTTAGCTCTTTTGATTAAGGTTTTTACGATAGATAAATCATGATCGTACACAATTGTATTTAATGTTAAATACGTACGAACATTTTTTTCAGAACATCTACGTGAAATTTCCTCTAAATCATCTAAGGTAAAATTGATAGATGCTCGAGCACGCATATTTAATTGTTCTACACCAAAATATACTGAATCACATCCGTTATCTAAAGCTGCTTGTAACGATTCAAAATTACCAGCAGGAGCCATTAACTCAATCTTTTGCATTACTTTTTAAATTTTAAAGCTTCTGAACGTCCTTTTTTAAATATTTTATTGCTTGCGTGTTTTCCTTTACGTAATTCTTTTTGCTCTTCGTAGGGTAAATGAATGATGTCTTGGCACTCAGGAGAACAGGTATTTTCCATTTTTTCAGCACAATCATCACACTGAATGAATAATAAATGACAACCTTCGTTGGCGCAGTTGGTATGCGTGTCACAAGGTTTTCCACATTGATGACAATTGGCAATTACATCATCAGAAATTTTTTCAGCTCTTCGGTGGTCAAAGACAAAATTTTTACCTAAAAATTTATTTTCTAAACCTTCATCTTTTACCTGACGAGTATATTCAATAATCCCTCCTTCTAACTGAAAAACATTTTTAAAACCTTTGTGTTTGTAATAGGCAGATGCTTTTTCACATCGAATTCCACCTGTACAATACATTAATAAGTTTTTATCTTCTTTATGGTCTTTTAAATCTTCTTCAATAATATCTAAAGAATCTCTAAACGTATCAACATCTGGAGTTATAGCTCCATCAAAATGCCCAATTTCACTTTCGTAATGGTTACGCATATCTACACAAATAGTGTTAGGATTTGCTAGCATGTCATTAAATTCTTTTGCATTTAAATGTACTCCTTTATCAGTTACATCAAAAGTGTCGTCATTTAATCCGTCAGCAACAATTTTGTTACGAACTTTTACTTTTAGTTTTAAAAAGGATTTATTATCGTGCTCAATAGCTACGTTTAAGCGAATTCCATTTAAAAAAGAAATACTATCTAACTGTTTTTTTAAAGTTAGAAAGTTTTCTGAGGGAACAGATATTTGGGCATTAATACCTTCGTAAGAAACGTAGGTTCTTCCTAATACATCTAGTTCATTCCATTCTAGGAATAATTTATTTCTAAATAAAGTTGGATTTTCTATCTTATGATATTGATAGAATGAAATAGTAATACGGTCTTTACCCGCGTCGTCAATTAATTTAGCGCGCTCTTCTGCGCTTAACTTGTTGTACAGTTGCATGCTATACTTTTTTAAGTTAAACAATTATGTTATGATTTTAATAAAAAATCGATGCAAATGTACTGATTTTTTGAGTTTTAGTGTTTAAAACAATACTATTTAAGCTAAAATGGTATATTTTTTAAATTTTAACGTATTTTTTCTAGCAAAAGAGATACAACCAATTTGTTTTTTTTAAACCTTTGTAGCATACAAACAATAAATTTTATACTCAAATAGCAAAAAAATGAGAGTAGCAGTGGTAGGCGCTACCGGTATGGTAGGTAATGTAATGTTACAAGTATTAGCAGAACGTAATTTTCCAGTAACAGAGTTAATTCCTGTTGCGTCAGAACGTTCAGTAGGAAATCAAATAGAGTTTCAAGGAAAGAATTATTCGGTAGTTGGTTTAGAAACCGCAGTAGCTATGCAACCAGATATTGCATTGTTTTCAGCTGGAGGAGACACCTCTTTAGAATGGGCTCCTAAATTTGCTGCAGTAGGGACAACTGTAATTGATAATTCTTCTGCTTGGAGAATGGATCCAACAAAGAAGTTAGTAGTTCCTGAAATTAATGGAGATGTATTAACTAGTGAAGATAAAATTATAGCAAATCCAAACTGTTCTACTATTCAGTTAGTAATGGCGTTAGCTCCGTTACATAAAGAATATACAATGAAACGTGTGGTGATTTCAACTTATCAATCTGTTTCTGGAACTGGTGTTAAAGCTGTTAAGCAATTAGATAATGAAGAAGCGGGAATTGAAGGTGAAATGGCATACCCACATCCTATCGGAAGAAATGCTTTACCACATTGTGACGTGTTTTTAGAAAATGGATATACCAAAGAAGAAATGAAGTTGGTAAAAGAACCTAAAAAGATTTTACGAGACGATTCTTTTGCAATAACAGCAACAGCAGTTAGAATACCAACAGCTGGTGGTCATTCAGAATCAGTAAATGTTCAATTTGAAAATGATTTTGAATTAGAGAAAGTTCGTGAATTGTTAGGTAAAACTGATGGAGTAGTTGTACAAGATGATGTACAAAATAATGTATACCCAATGCCAATTTTAGCAAATAATAAAGATGAGGTTTTTGTGGGTAGAATTAGAAGAGACGAATCTCAACCAAATACATTAAATATGTGGATAGTTGCTGATAATTTGCGTAAAGGAGCAGCGACCAATACAATTCAAATAGCAGAATATCTAGTAGCTAATAACTTGGTGAAACCATCGGTTACTGCTTAGTCATAAATTATAATAATACATTTAAAATCCTGTGCTTGTATGTGCAGGATTTTTATTTTTGAAATATGAATAGAGAACAAATAATACAGAATACTATTGAGTTTGTAAAAGATACCTTGAAAGGAGCAGAAGGCGGACATGATTTTTTTCATATTGAGCGAGTGTATAAGAATGCTTTGTTGATTGCGAGGGATGAAAATGTTGATGAATTTGTGGTTTCGTTAGGTGCACTGTTACATGATATAGCAGACAGTAAATTTCACAATGGTAATGAAACTGTGGGTCCCCAAAGAGCGAGAACTTTTCTTGAAAGCCAAAAAGTTTCAGAAGAAATAATTATTCATATTGAAAAAATTATCACAAACATTTCTTTTAAAGGGGGAAATTTTGAGCAAAAGTTTATCTCACCAGAATTAGATGTAATTCAAGATGCAGACAGATTAGATGCAATTGGGGCTATTGGGATAGCACGTTGTTTTAACTATGGTGGATTTAAAAATAGAGAATTGTACAATCCAGATATTCTTCCAAACTTAAATATGACTAAAGAAGAATACAAAAAATCGACTGCTCCCACCATTAACCATTTTTATGAGAAACTCTTATTGTTGAAAGACAAGATGAATACTCAAACAGGAAAAGTTATTGCAGAAAAAAGGCATGTTTATATGGAAGGTTTTTTAGAACAATTCTATGATGAATGGAATGGAAAAAAATAATATGTTTTACATTAATAATGTAAATTTTAGGTTAATTTAATAAAAAATTAACGTTAAAATTTGGTTCTTATTGAATTTAATATATATTTGCTTCAGTTAATAACCCCCTTTTTATTAATATAATCCCCTTATTGTAGAAAAATAGCATCTAAATTTATTCAGATGCTATTTTTATTTATAAAAAGATTGATTAAAATAAATTATTTTCCAGGAAATTCAGGCTTACGCTTTTCTAAAAAGGCATTAGTTCCTTCTTTAAAATCTTCGGTACCAAAACAATTTCCAAATTCAGTAATTTCGGTTTCAAAACCATTAATGCCGTCTTTAAAATTAGCATTAACAGCTTTAATCGCTGCACTAATAGCTACAGATGAATTGCGCATAATTTTCGATGCAATTTTTTCAGCAAGAGGAAGCAACTCTTCTTGAGATGTTACATGATTAACTAAACCATATTCTTTTGCTTCATCAGCAGTAATCATTCCAGCAGTCATGACTAATTCCATCGCTTTTCCTTTGCCTATTAATTGAGGTAAACGTTGGGTTCCACCATAACCAGGAATTACCCCTAAAGATACTTCAGGCAGTCCCATTTTTGCATTGTCAGATGCTACTCTAAAATGACAAGCCATCGCTAATTCTAAACCTCCTCCTAAAGCAAAGCCATTAACAGCTGCAATGACTGGGGTTGATAAATTTTCAACAAAGTCAAATAAAATTTCTTGTCCTTTTTTAGCTAACATTCCTCCTTCTTCTACAGAAAAATGTGCAAATTCAGAAATATCGGCACCAGCAACAAAAGCTTTATCACCACTTCCTGTTATAATAATTGTTTTAACAGCAGCATCACTTTCTAAACCTTTAAAAGCATTATGTAGTTCTTCAATAGTAGCTTTATTTAAAGCGTTTAATTTTTTTGGTCGGTTAATCGTAATAGTAGCTAATCCGTTAGTTTGTTCAACTAAAATATTTTCAAAATTCATATTATGTTTATGTTTTAGGTAAAATTACAGTAAAAACGGTTCCTACTCCTTTGGTAGATGTAAAAGAGATTGATCCGTCATAGGCTTCAATTATATTTTTTATCATAGATAATCCTAAGCCCATACCACTTGTCTTGGTGGTGAATTTAGGTTCAAAAATGAGTTCTTTGTTTTGATCGCTAATTCCTTTGCCGTTATCAGCAACGGTAATTTTTACACGAGTTCCTTCTGAAGCAACCTTAACTTCTATTTTAGGGTTTTTATTAGTGTCTTTTATTGCTTGTATTGAATTTTTAACAAGGTTGGTAACAATTCGTATTAATTGCGTCTTGTCAAGGCTCGCGTACAACTCTTTTTCTTCCGGAAGATATTCTATATAATCTTCAGTAAAAATATCTAACGAGTGTTTAACAACATCAACAACATTCAGTTTTTCACGACGCTGTGTAGGCATCTTTGCAAAATCTGAAAAAGCGGAAGCGATAGAACTCATTACATCGATTTGTTGAATAAGAGACTTACTATATTCAGCCATTTTTTCTTTGATATTTGGATCTTGAGGGTCAAATTTCCTTTCAAAACTTTGCACCGACAATCGCATGGGGGTCAACGGATTTTTAATTTCGTGTGCTACTTGTTTTGCCATTTCTCTCCAAGCCTGTTCACGTTCACTTTTAGCAAGTCTAGCAGCACTGTCTTCTAGTTGATCAATCATATTATTATAAGCGTCAACGAGCGAGTTAATTTCAGAACTTGCAGAGTTTAGTGTAATTTTTTCGTTTCGTTTGTTTAAACGTGTTTCTTTAATTTTTTCTGAAATTGTTTGTATTGAACGAGTGATATATGTTGATAAGAAATAAGCCAAAACAATAGCAATGATAAGCATTAGTAAGTACACTAATGATAAACGCGAAATAAACTCACGGAGTTCATGTTTTTGTTCTTCGTTGTCTTGTGCTATTTGTAGTTCTAAAATACCTATTCGTTTAAAGCGAGGATCATTTATATATGAGTATGAAGATTGATAAGTAATTCCTTTTTCTTTTCTGCTTTTTAAAATTTTATGATTTGAATTATTTGCAAGATCTCTTATGGTTTCTTTAGGTAAGTTTGAACCTTCTTTTTTATCGAAACTGTATGGGATAGAGGATTTCAACAAATTTCCATCCATATCGTACATAGATATGGTAAGTTTATGCACGTAGGCAATATCGTAAATTCTATCTTGAAATATTTTAGCTAAATTATGTGTAGTTACAGGATAGGTTGTTCTACGTTTTAACTCTATTTCAATATCTTGTTTTGTAGAAGATTCTTTACGTTCAAATCGTGAAATGTTATAATCTTTGGTTTGTTCATCATATTGATAAATCGTAATTATAACAATTAGAATAGATGCCAATAAAACCAGTAGAATCATTGACAAGAAGATTCTAATTCGTAATGATATGTTGTTAAATAATCGCAATTTTATAATTCTATTTTTTTGGTTTTCATTAGCAAAATATCATCGTTTTCTCCGTCATTGTCCCAGTCGTATGTAGAGGTAGCCATAAACCCGTCTTTGGCTTGTGTTATTAAATACCAAGCTTGTACTTGTTTTCCTAAATAAGGGTAGTCAACAAAAAGGCTATCTCCTCTTGTTTTCCACACTCCGCTTGTTTCATCCACTTTTTCACCATCAGCTTTTATAAACCATGCTGTAAATGTGCCATCATTTTTATAGCTTGATTGTGCTTTACCCGAGCTTGGGGTACTAAAATCATCTTCAAAAACTGAAGTGCTATCGGTTTCGTTAGCGGTTAAATATTTAATCTTTAAATAAGTAGTTTCCCAGTTGCCAACAATATAATCTTTTAACAAAGGTTTTGTTGTGCTTACTTTATCTACTATATTTTTAATGTTTTCTTTTTTTTCTTGTTTACAGGAAACAAAAAGTATTCCGAAAATTAGAGTTGTGATAAAATATATAGTTCTCATTATTATGATTGAAGTTTTTCTTCTTTAGTGTGCAATAAACGTGTTAGTTTAATAGATAAATCAAGCAAAATAATTTTAGCATTTCCGTTTCTTTCAATATGGTATTGGGCATCACTCACTTCTTTTTCAATAACTAAGATATTACTGCTATGTATGAAAGGAGCAAATTTTGCCAATTCAAAATTAGCTGACTGAGTTTCTAAAAATACTAAATCTGGAGTTCCGAAATTGAGTAATAATGCCTGTCTAAAAAATTGCAAGCAATATTGTAAAAACTGTTTTTGAGTTTCACGACCTGTTTTGGCAATTTCTTCTGACCAACCGATTAAGTCTTGAATAACGGCAGCATTTCCCTTTGCTTTAAAAGCAGCACGAATCCAAGTGATAAACCATTGTTCAAAAATTAAATCGTTTGAGTTGTTGTTTAAAACATGAAGAGCTTTGTTATAATTTCCTTCTGATTGATGTGCTATTTTAATAGCCTCATTTTCTGAAATATTGTTTTGTTGTATCAAAGCATTAGCAATATCACTTTCACTTAATACAGGAAAATGCAATGCCTGACATCGAGATTTTATGGTATTTATAATTTGTTCTTCATCTTCAGTAACAAGTATAAAAACTGTTTTACTAGGTGGCTCTTCAATAAGCTTTAGCAGTTTGTTAGAAGCAGCAACGTTCATTTTTTCAGCCATCCAAATAATCATTACTTTAAAGCCACCTTCATAAGACTTTAATTGTAGTTTTTTTACAATATCTTCAGCTTCATCAACGCCAATTTGACCTTGTTTATTTTCTACGCCAATTTGCTGTAGCCAATTAAACAAACTTCCGTAAGGTTGTTTTTCAACAAAAGTTCGCCAGTCTTCTAAAAATAAATTACTAACAGGGTGTTTTTTTATTGAATCATTGGTGGTAACAGGAAAAGCAAAATGTAAGTCTGGATGCTGTAGTTTGTTACATTTTATATTACAAGCTTCAGCATTATTAGAAAAATTGCATAATAAGTATTGAGCGTAGGCTATAGCCATAGACAAAGTTCCACATCCTTCTTTACCTACGAAGAGTTGTGCATGCGGAATTCTATTATTATCAGCCGATTGCTGTAAGTGTTTTTTAATATGTTCTTGTCCAATAATATCGTCGAAAGTCATACCACAAATATAAGACATCGAGTAAAGAGAACAACTTATAGCAAATAAATGATATATTGTTTTGATATATTGTTTAGAATGATTCTATTTTAGTATATTTGCAAGCTAAAATATACATGTTTTTGAGTACAATTGCATCATTACATATAGGGGAAAGAGGAATCATATCTGAGGAGTGTTTAGATAGAATTCCATTAAAGTTGTTAGAAATGGGGTGCTTACCAGGAACTGAAGTAGAACTACTTCAAATAGCTCCTTTAAAGGATCCTATGTATATATGCGTGAATGGGAGTCATTTAGCGATTCGAAAAGAAACGGCTTGTCAAATTTTAATTACTAAAATATAACTGATGAGCAATCGCATAAAAGTAGCGTTAATAGGAAATCCCAACACAGGAAAAACATCGTTATTTAATCAATTAACTGGTTTAAATCAAAAGGTAGGAAATTACCCTGGTGTTACGGTTGATAAAAAGCAAGGGACTTGTAAATTATCTAAAAATAAAACCGCAACGATAACCGATTTACCTGGAACCTACAGTATCAACCCAACTTCTTTAGACGAAAGTATTGTTTTAAAAGCTCTAATGACAGCTCATCGAGATGAGAAGCCTGATGTGATTGTAGTGGTGGCTGATATAGAGAATTTAAAGAGAAACTTATTACTTTTTTCTCAAATTCAAGATTTAGAAATTCCAACAGTCTTAGCCTTAAATATGGCTGATCAATTACAACGTAAAGGAATTTCGATAGATATACCTGCATTAGAAAAAGAATTAGATACCAAAGTGGTACTAATGTCTGCGAGAAATAATGAAGGTATTGATGATTTAAAAAAAATAATTGCTGACTATGAATCGTTAAAAGTACATTCAAACTTTAACGAATTAGCTCAAAAAATTGACGCAGATTATTTCAATGAATTGTCTAGTATAAGTAAAGAATTCACAGCATATGAGCAGTGGATGATGCTTACAAAAAAGCACAATTCGTTGCTTTCTGCTGAAGAAAAAGAAGCTATTGAGCCTTTTGAAAATGAAATAGCAAAACAAAAAAAATATCAGCATAAAGAAACGATATATAGATATCAGAAAATAAATACAGTTTTAAAGAAAACATACTATGTTGATGCTTCAAAGGCAACTGATTTACGAAGTAAACTAGATCGTGTTTTTACTCACAAAATATTCGGATATGTTATTTTCTTCGGATTGTTATTGTTGATTTTTCAATCTATTTTCGATTGGGCATCCACACCTATGGATTTTATTGATGGGTTATTTGCTGATATTGCCGAATTTACCAAAGCACAATTGCCTGCAGGAATGTTTACCGATTTGTTAACTGATGGAGTAATTCCAGGTGTAGGAGGAGTCGTAATTTTTATTCCGCAGATTGCTATTTTATTTTTATTCATTTCTATTTTAGAAGAAACAGGATATATGAGTAGAGTGGTATTTTTAATGGATAAAATTATGCGCCGATTTGGAATGAGCGGTAAGAGTGTTATTCCATTAATTTCAGGTACGGCTTGTGCTATACCTGCAATCATGGCTACCCGAACTATATCGAGTTGGAAAGAGCGCTTAATTACTATTTTAGTAACTCCTTTTACTACTTGTTCGGCTCGATTACCGGTTTATGCTATTTTAATTGCATTAATTATACCTGATACTAAATTATTTGGTTTTTTTAGCTTGCAAGGATTTACATTACTAGTATTGTATGCGCTTGGTTTTGCAGCAGCCATAATTGCTGCATATGTGCTACACAAAACATTAAAAATTAAAAACACTTCGTTCTTTGTAGTAGAAATGCCTAATTACAAGTTACCATCAGCAAAGAATGTGTTGTTTGATGTAATAGAAAAAACAAAAGCATTTGTTTTTGGAGCGGGAAAAATCATTTTAGCAATTTCAATTGTATTGTGGTTTTTGGCATCTCATGGACCATCGTCATTTGAAAATGCAGAAAAAAGTGTAGTTAAAAATGTAGCAAATCAAGAATTACCTAAAGCAGAGTTGTCAAAAAAAGTAGCTTCAGCAAAATTAGAAAACTCATATATCGGAATTGCAGGTAAAACAATTGAACCATTAGTAAAACCGTTAGGCTACGATTGGAAAATTGGTATAGGCTTGATTAGTTCTTTTGCTGCTCGAGAAGTTTTTATTGGTACTTTGGCTACTATTTATAGTGTTGAAGATGATGGGGAAGACATAACCACAATAAAACAAAAAATGGCGTCAGAAATAAACCCAAGTACTAGCGAAAAGCGTTTTAATTTTGCTACCGGGGTTTCTTTATTACTATTTTATGCTTTTGCAATGCAATGTATGGCAACTTTAGCAATTGTAAAGCGTGAAACCAAAAGTTGGAAATGGCCAGTAGTACAATTAGTAAGTATGGGAGTTTTAGCATACTTATGTGCCTTTGCAGCCTATCAAATTTTAAGCTAATGCAAGAAATTATAACATATGTAGTTGTTTGTGGAGCAGTTATTTTTTTAGTTAAAAAGTTCTTTTTTAACACTAAAAAAAGCAATTGTGATACCAATTGTAATTGTTCATAGAAAGGCGAATTAAAAAGCAACTTTTTTATGGGCCATTTAACAAGAGGTGTATGTTTGTGGTATCATACTTGATAAGTAAAAAAGATAATCAATAAAATTTTATATGAAGAGAATACTCTTAGCAACGGTAGTTTTTATAAACTCTTTTGCTTACGCACAGCAGGAAATTAAAGTAGATATATTTGATGCCTTAGCATTAAAAACTTTCGAAGTATCATATGAACATTATACAACAGAACGCTCATCAATTGGAGTTTCAGTTTTGTTTAATTTTGAAAAAAGATCAGCAGATTTTAGATACAACGAAAAGAGTATGTTTACTCCGTTTTTTCGTCATTATTTTACCAATAGTAGTACTTGGAATTATTTTGGAGAGGTTTTTATGGGAATAAACACAGGAGAAAGAAAAACTATTATTGCAGGAACCAATAACTACGAATACAAAGATTACACAGATGGAGCGTTAGGATTAGCATTTGGATCAAAATATGTGTCACCAGGAGGTTTTGTGCTTGATCTTTACGGAGGTTTGGGTAGAAACTTATTTACTTCTGAATCACGTTCAATCGTTCCGAGAGTAGGCATAAATCTAGGGTATCGATTTTAAAATATTTAATAGATATTTAAAAATTAAAAGCTCGCAATTGCGAGCTTTTTTAGTTTATAATGAAAAATCATTTCGAGAGGAAATAAAAGTCTTATTGAATTATGGTGCTTATTCAGTTGAATTTAGCTTTTTTCTTTCAATTAAATTAGCAATGACAAAACTTAAGACGGTAGGTAAAATCCATCCTAGATTTTGGTTAGCAAAAGGAATGCTGTTTTTTAATCCTAATAAATATTCAGGATTTATAACAAATCCTAAAAAATCAGGAATGCTGAATAGAAAAGTTACTCCAATAACAATTTTAAAAACTGTAGTTGAGGTGTATTTTTCTGGCAAAACGTTTAATATAATTAATATGATGGTAATAGGGTAGATAAACATTAAAGCAGGTAGTGCAATATTAATGATGTATTTCACATCAAATTGACCTACAGCAATACCTAATAAGCACCCGATAATGGCAGTGATTGTAAAAACCTTTTGAGAGTTGTTATTAATTCCTTTAAAATAATCTGCAGTACCAGTAATGATTCCTACAGCGGTAGTAAAACAAGCCAAAGCAACTAAAACACTAAGAAAAACACTTCCAATATTTCCTAAGGTCTGATTACTTAAAGAGGTTAAAATTTCTGTTCTAGTAGCACTTTCACCAAAAGTAGAGCTAAATAAAACACCATTGTAAATAAGTCCTGCATAGATAATGAGTAAACCTAAACCAGCTATAAACCCAGCTTTGGTTATTAATTCCTTTTTTTCTTCAAAAGAAGTATTGGTGTTAAAATTCATCGAAATTACCAAAACACCTCCTACCACTATGGATGCAATTGCATCAAAAGTCTGATATCCTTCTAAAAGTCCATCAACAAAAGGAGTTTTAAAAGCAGATGAAGTTATAGTCTCTGGAGCCGAAAAAATACCAATAAAAATAATTGCTAATAAAATAAAAATGATAAGCGGTGTTAAAAACTTTCCTAATAAAGTCAATACCTTCGATCTGTTCATAGTGAATATAAAAACAAGACCAAAATAAATACTACTGGTAACCAAAGAGCTACTATTAAAGTAAGGAGCTATGGCCATTTCATGAGTTACAGATGCGGTTCTGGGTGCTGGCAATGCAATACAAATTGCATACATGATAAAGCAATATATAAGGCTAAATATTGGAGACACTTTTTTGCCAAAATCGTACATGGTACCTTGCAACCTAGCATGTGCTAATATTCCTAGCATAGGGATAAAAACCGCAGTAATAAAAAAGCCTAGAGTAACCCATAACCATAAACTCCCTGCACCTTTTCCTAAAAAGGGAGGTAAAATCAAATTTCCTGCTCCAAAAAACATTGAAAATAAAGCAAAACCGTTTATAAATATCTCCTTAGTTTTGTGCATTGCTTAACAAATTAATAGCAAACGAATATACATTAAAAAATGATTGTAAAATTTAAAGAAACTGCCGTTTTTTATACAGATACAGGTAAGGGAAGTTGTGTTGTTTTACTACATGGTTTTTTGGAAAACAGTACGATGTGGAATGCTGTGGTCGAAGAGGTTTCTAAAAGAAATAGAGTAGTTTGTATTGATTTGTTAGGTCATGGAAATACAGGATGCATTGGGTATATACATTCTATGGAAGAAATGGCAATGACAGTAAAAGCAGTATTAAAAGAATTAAAAATTCGAAAAGCTACCTTTGTAGGGCATTCTATGGGAGGGTATGTGGCTTTAGCTTTTGCAGAAAAATATCCTAAAAGCATAAAAGGAATATGTTTAATGAATTCCACTTCCCAAGCAGATAGTGAAGAGCGAAATAAGTTGCGACTCAGAGCCAAAGAGATGGCGAAAAAAAATTATGAGACACTGGTGAAAATGTCGATAGCTAATTTATTTGCTGAGAATATGCGATTAGTACTCTCAAAAGAAATAGAAAAAGTAAGAGTTGAAGCTTTAAAAATACCTGTAAGAGGATATATTGCAGCAACTGAAGGGATGCGTTTGCGAGAAAATAAAGAAATTGTTTTACAAGCAATAGACAAACGATTAATGATTGCAGGAAAACAAGACCCAATACTGAATTATAAGATTGTTGAAGATGAAGCAAAAAGAACAAATACTCCGCTAATTGAACTGCCTAATGGACATATGAGTCACATAGAAGCTAAAAATGAACTTTTAAAGGTATTAACCGAGTTCGTAAAATCCTGATAAATTTCTGTTACTTTTGCAGAACACAAAAAAGTATTTCATGAAAGTTCATCATTTAGCCAAACAAAACTCTATTCTTAATAAATTTTTAGCCGAACTTAGAGATGTTTCCGTTCAAAAAGACTCGATGCGTTTTCGAAGAAATATCGAACGAGTTGGTGAAGTTTTAGGGTACGAACTTAGCAAAGAACTAAATTATACTACTAAAGAAATTAAAACTCCTTTAGGTATAAAACAAACGAATTTACTTACCAATAATATAGTGGTGTGCTCAATTCTTAGAGCAGGATTGCCATTACATAACGGAATGTTGAATTATTTTGACGATGTGGAAAATGCGTTTATTTCTGCTTACCGTCATCATCCTAATAATGATGAAGAATTCGAAATTGTGATTGAATATTTTGCCTCGCCTTCTATTGAAGGAAAAACCTTGTTGTTAGTAGACCCAATGTTAGCAACAGGGCGCTCAATGGTAGAAGTTTATGAAGGAATAAAAAAATATGGAAACCCAAAAGAAATAATTATAGTTTCTGTTATAGGCTCAGTAGAAGGTGTTGAGTATGTGGCTAAACATTTTCCAGAAGATACTAATTTATGGATTGGAGATATTGATGAGAAGCTAAATGATAAAGGGTACATCGTACCAGGTTTAGGAGACTCAGGTGATTTATCATATGGAGCGAAATTATAACTTAAATTAAAGCAAAGCACATACAGTAAAAGAAGCTATTAAGAATAAAATAATAATAGCATCGGCGTACCATTTCTTCTGAAAGAACTCTATTCCATTAGCTAAAATAACTGAAACAGGAAAGAATACGTATAAAAATTCACTTCCAGAACCATCTTCAACTAAAATTAAAATTACCGTTGTAATAACAAGATGGGTAAGAATTAATATCCAATTTTTTCTAAATTTATTCTTAACAGAAAATGCTTTTGGGCTTTTTAAAAAAACAGAAGCGACTAAAAAGAAACCGATAAAAAGAATAGGGAATAACGACTTTTGATGAGAGTAAAAACTCAAATCTGGATAAAAATCCCAGTTAAAAAGCAACAAAAAATTTGCTGTTTGGTCATACCAGAAATTATATGTAAAATATAAAAAAATAGGTCCGAAAAGACCAATTACAGGAATTAATAATGTTTGATATGTGAATCGCTGATGCAAAAATATAGACAAGTAAAACAATATGATTAGCAAAGCTGTATAAGGCTCTATTAAAAATGAAATCCCAAGCCATAAGCCTCCATCAAAAAGTTTATGAAAAATATTTTTAGAAGATTGCAAACTATATACTTTCCGTAAAAAAAGTAATACTGTTAAATTGGCATAAAAGGTTTTATTAATGGCTATTGTGTCAGGAAAAAAACCAATCAATATTACAAAAAACAAAAAAGCAAAAGAGTTGTCAAAAGTTAATAAGTTTTTAGCAATAATAAAATTGTAAACAGAAAAAACAACTAAGAACCATCCTAATTCTTTTACAATATTAAAAGACAATTCTTTAGAAAAAAGACTTAAAAAAAAGTACCCTAAAAATAGTACAAAGAGTACAATAAAATTTACAGGCTTAGATTTGCCGAAAAAATTGGCTAACATGGTTTCTTTTTATATTTTTGCAGTTGTAAAGATACTTAAGATATGATAGCAGGCAATATTTTTAAATGGATTGGTAGTTTATTTACCGACTTTTTATTCTTACCGTTTAACTGGTTACGCTTAACTGTTGCTAAAGGTGACGGAGGATGGTGGTCTTCAAATGCCATTAACTGGTTGTTTTTAGTAGTTCTATTTGTGTTATTCGCTTATTGGATGAAAGAATCAGCGAAATTTTTACGCGAAGGAACTGAAGATAGAGCCTAATTTCTATACACTTTGGGAAGTAAAAACAAATTAAAACGTTTCAAAGAAAATGAAACGTTTGCTAACGTTATTCAACCAACTCGAGAAGAAGTAGTCAATAATTTTTCACATAAAGGAAAATGGAGTGCTTTTTTTCAGAATGATAACCCAATAGTTTTAGAACTAGGTTGTGGTAAGGGAGAGTATACGATAGCCTTAGCAGAAAAAAATCCAGATAAGAACTTTATAGGGATTGATATTAAAGGAGCACGTTTTTGGCGAGGAGCTAAAACAGCGTTAGAGAATGAGATGAATAATGTGGCTTTTATCAGAACTCAAATAGAGTTGGTCGATTATATTTTTGCTGAAAACGAAGTTTCTGAAATTTGGATTACCTTCCCAGATCCTCAAATTAAATACAAGCGTACCAAACATCGTATGACGAACTCTGAATTTTTAAAGAAATATCACCACATTTTAAATTCAGAAGGTGTTGTAAACCTAAAAACCGATAGCGAATTTATGCACGGATACACCTTAGGTTTGTTGCACGGAGAAGGTCATGAGGTTTTACATGCCAACCACGATGTGTACAAAAATGTGTACAGTCCAAAGGAAGTGACAGGGACACAAACTTTTTATGAAAAACAATATTTAGAAATCGGAAAACCGATTACCTATATAAAATTTAAACTTAATTATTAATCCTGCGTTATTTGCAGGATTTTTTGTTTTTTGGCGTTTCCCTTTGGGTCGCGCTTTCCGCGTTACACGGTAACTTGCTGCAATCGCTAACGCAGTTAGAATTTAGCAAGTTTCATTTCGAGTGAATTGCCCCCTGTTTTTTAAAGCCTCTTCTAGTATGGGTAAATTCTTATATTTACATTGTATGACAGATAAAAATTTCTTTGAAAAGGTATACGAAGTAGCGCGTTTAATTCCACACGGAAGAGTAACGAGTTACGGAGCCATTGCTACGTATTTAGGAGCAGCTCGTTCAGCACGTATGGTAGGATGGGCAATGAATAATTCTTCAGAAAAGGAAGTGCCAGCGCATCGTGTAGTTAATAGAAAAGGATTGCTAACAGGAAAACATCATTTTGACGGAACTAACTTAATGCAACAATTACTAGAAAGTGAAGGAATTAAGGTAGTTGATAATCAAATTCAAGATTTTGAAAATATATTTTGGAATCCGAATGATGAGCTGTGATAAACTTTAAAGATATATCATACTTAAAAAGAGGAACTTCTAGGCAAAAAGAAGCCTACAAAGTATTGATAGAACTCGATTTTTTTGAGTTTTTAAAAGAATTTAATCCAATTTTAGTTGGTACAATACCTATTGATATTGATTTAGAATCAAGTGATTTAGATATCGTTTGTCAAAGTGAAAACCATGAAGAGTTTATAAAAATTGTAAGTGAGAAATATGGTGAGCTTTCAGGATTTGAAGTAAAGACAATTCCGTCGTATAAAAATTTAAAAACAATAATCGTTACGTTTAAGTATAAAACCTTTCCTATAGAAATTTTTGTGCAAAATAAACCTTCAGAACAGCAAGATTCTTACTTGCACATGCTTATTGAGTATGAGGTTTTGTTAGAAAAAGACAAAGAATTTAAATCAAAAATCATTGCCTTAAAAAAGCAAGGAGTCAAAACCGAGCCTGCATTTGCAAAACTTTTAGGTTTAGAAGGAAATCCGTATGAAGCGCTATTAAATTACGGGCTTGAGAAAGGTTATATTTTCTAATTTTTCAAAAATAATTAGCGATAATCTTCAAAATCTGTGTCTATAAAACCAACTTATCACTCTATAAATATTACCAATCTAAAGACTTTATTTTCTGGGGGCTAAAACGTATCTTTGCAGTTAAGATTAAATAAAAATAAGCAACAAGAGTACCTCTTGCTGCTTAAAGCATATAGCATAAAACATGAGTTTTAAAAAACAAGATATATACAAGGCGTTAGAAACAATTACGGCACCAGGAGAAGGTAAAAGTTTAGTAGAAAACGAAAATGTAACCAACGTAGTGAGTTTTGGTAATGAGGTGATTGTAGATGTTACAATAGCAAATCCATCGTTACAAGCAAAAAAGAAAGTTGAAGTTGAGATTATGAAAGCAATTCATCAACACGTTGATCAGAAGATTGATGTAAAGGTGAATGTGAAAGTAGAAGTTCAACCAAAGGAAAATCCAAACCAAATTAGAGGGAAAGAAATTCCAAATATTCAAAATATCATTGCCATTGCTTCAGGAAAAGGAGGGGTAGGAAAATCTACTATCACTTCAAATATGGCAGTTTCATTGGCTAAAATGGGCTTCAAAGTTGGAGTGTTAGATGCTGATGTGTATGGACCATCACAACATTTAATGTTTGATGTAGAACAAGAAAAACCATTAGCGGTAAATGTAAATGGGCGTTCAAAAATGAAACCTATTGAGAGCTATGGAGTAAAATTATTATCCTTAGGGTTTTTCACCAACCCAAACCAAGCAGTAATTTGGCGTGGACCAATGGCTTCAAAAGCCTTAAATCAATTAATTTTTGATGCCGATTGGGGAGAGTTAGATTTCTTACTAATCGACTTACCTCCAGGAACAGGTGATGTACACTTGTCGATAGTGCAAGCTGTGCCAATTAATGGAGCAGTAGTTGTAAGTACTCCACAAAATATTGCCTTAGCAGATGCTAAAAAAGGAGTAGCAATGTTTCAACAAGAAAGTATTAACGTACCAGTGTTAGGTATCGTTGAAAATATGGCGTATTTTACACCAGCTGAACTTCCTAATAATAAATATTATATTTTTGGAGAAGGAGGTGCTAAACATTTAGCAGAAGATATAGAAACAAGTTTCTTAGGAGAAATACCATTAGTACAAAGCATACGTGAAGCAGGAGATGTTGGACATCCAGTAGCTTTGCAAGAAAATACACCACTAGCAGAAGCTTTTACAGAGGTAACTAAAGAAATGGTTTCGCAACTATTAAAAAGAAATGCAAACTTACCACCAACTGAAGTAGTACGAATTACTACGATGAGTGGTTGTAGCACAAAATAAACAGTTATGGCAGCAGTAGATATTAGAAATAATGTAGAAAAAGCTTTAGAAGAAATCCGCCCATTTTTAGTAAGTGATGGAGGTAATATAAAGCTGTTATCAATTGAAAATGATACAGTCAAAGTACAGTTAGAAGGTGCTTGTAGCGGTTGTTCTGTAAATCAGATGACCTTAAAAAACGGAGTGGAAGCGACTATAAAAAAATACGCACCAGAAATTAAAGAAGTAATTAACGTAGCATAACTGATAAAAGTCAGGTTTTAGGCTAAACTATTGCAGTAATTTTGGGTGTTCAAGAGTGTCTTTGTTACTCGCTTCCCAATTAAAAAATTGGTAGAGCTCAAACAGAGTGCTCAATTACTAACGCATAAAACATTCCTGTCTTTAGTAAAAGGCAGGAATTGTCAGTATAAAAAGACAATTTTGTAACTAAAATGATACAAACAGACATATTAATTATTGGAGCAGGACCAACAGGTTTATTCACGGTTTTTGAAGCAGGATTATTAAAATTACGTTGTCATTTAATTGATGCTTTGCCACAACCAGGTGGGCAGTGTTCAGAAATTTATCCAAAGAAACCTATTTACGATATCCCAGCTTATCCAGAAATTTTAGCAGGTGATTTAACCGATAAATTAATGGAACAAATTAAACAATTTGAGCCAGGGTTTACCTTAGGTGAACGTGCCGATACGATTGAAAAACAAGATGACGGAACGTTCATTGTAACTACCAATAAAGGAACAAAACACCAAGCGCCAGTAGTAGCTATTGCTGGAGGACTGGGGAGTTTTGAACCTCGTAAACCACCTATTCCTAATATCTCAAATTTTGAAGACAAAGGGGTAGAATATATGATTAAAGAACCTGAGTTGTATCGTGATAAAGATGTTGTAATTGCTGGAGGAGGAGATTCTGCTTTAGATTGGTCTATTTTCTTAACAGATGTGGCTAGATCTGTTACTCTAATTCACCGAAGAAACGAATTTAGAGGAGCTTTAGATTCAGTTGATAAAGTACAAGAGTTAAAAGACGAAGGAAAGTTAATGTTAATTACACCAGCAGAAGTTAAAGGAATTATTGGTGATGATAAAGTTGAAGGTGTATTAGTAGAGCAAAAAGATAAAGAACCATTTACATTACCTTGTGAGCATTTTATTCCGTTGTTCGGACTGTCTCCAAAATTAGGGCCAATTGCAAATTGGGGGTTAGAGATTGAGAAAAATGCCATTAAAGTAAACAATGCTTTAGATTATCAAACGAATGTAGAAGGTATTTATGCGATTGGTGATGTGAATACCTATCCAGGGAAATTGAAATTGATTTTATGTGGATTCCACGAAGCAACTTTAATGTGTCAGAGTGCTTTCCAACGTATTTATCCAGATAAAAAATATGTGATGAAGTATACAACGGTTGGAGGTGTTGACGGTTTTGATGGAACTAGAAAAGAAGCACCAAAGGCAGTAGTAAAAGCAATTAACTAAACGATTAGTGAAAAGAACCTTATACGATTTAACAAGGGAAGATTGGAATACACTCTTCCCAATTGAATTATCTGAGCATAATACCGACTGGAAGCATATTTTTGAAGAAGAAAAGCAGCGAATACTTGAAAATGTTGATAATTCATGTTTTAACAGAATTGAACATTTTGGAAGTACTTCAATTCCTAATATAAAAGCAAAGAATTATATTGATTTGTTTATTGAGATTCCAAAAGAATTTTTGTTTGATAAAGAGTTGATAAAAAGTTTTGAAAAATTAGGGTATGCTTTTTTTGAAGTTCCAGCAAGAGAAGATGCAGAAGCCTATATGTCTTTTGCGAAAGGCTATAATTTTGAAGGACTAAAAGATCAAGTTTTTCATATTCATATGTGCCCAAAGGAGAACGCTATGTGTAATCAATTAAAGTTTAGAGACTATTTGATTGAGAATCCTAGCAGAGCTAAAGAATATGAAAAATTAAAAATAGAGTTAGCTTCGAAATATAGAAATGATAGAGGTGCCTATGTTTTAGGAAAAACACAGTTTGTAAAAGAAACGTTGAATTTACATAATAATAAATAATAACATTGACTATAGTAGAATACATACAACAGCTATCAGAAGATAAATTATTGTACTTCGCATTGCCTATATTTTTCATTTCTATGTTGGTAGAATATCAATTTGCCAAAGAAAAATACCACGGTAAAGATACTGGTGTATCATTGTTAATGATGGTGTTTTCTGCTATTGTTGAATTTATTCCGAAGATTTTAGCCTTTGTAGCTTTTTTCTATTTATATGAAATGAGTCCGTTAAAAGGTATAGTACAACGTCAATGGTGGGCGTGGATTCTATTATTATTGGCTGATGATTTTGCTTATTATTGGTTTCATCGTTTAAATCATGAGGTACGCTTGTTTTGGGCAGGTCATGTACCGCATCATTCGTCGGTGCATATGAATTTAGGAACAGCATTGCGTCAGGGAGTTGGTGAACGTATTCATAAATTTTTCTTTTGGATGTGGATTCCGTTGTTAGGATTTGATTCATTAATGATGTTTACCATGATGGGAGTTAGTTTAATCTATCAGTTTTTTGTACATACAGAGCTAGTTGATAAACTGCCAAAACCAATCGAATTAATTTTCAATACACCATCGCATCACCGAGTGCATCACGCATCAAATATTCGATATTTAGATTGTAACCATGCGGGTATTTTAATTATTTGGGATCGTATATTTGGTACCTTTTCTGAAGAATTAAAAGATGTTGATAAGCCTGTTTATGGACTTACGGTGAATATTGAAACTTTTAATCCCGTAAAAGTAGCAACGCATGAATATACTGCTATTTGGAATGATGTAAAGAGAGCTGATAAATGGAGTGATAAACTGAATTATATATTCAATTCACCAGGATGGACCCATGATGGAGAAGATAAAAGAGCGAAAACACTTCGAAAAAAAATGAATTTGTAATAATGGAACAAGATATTACTATAAAAATTACCGATCGTGACGGAGTAACTCACGAGGTACAAGCACCTACAGATATGGCAATGAACTTAATGGAAGTGGTACGCTCATATGAGCTGGCTCCAGAAGGAACCATTGGTATTTGTGGTGGAATGGCAATGTGTGCTTCTTGTCAATGCTATGTAAAATCAGATCACGAATTACCAGAAATGGGAGATGATGAAGAAGCAATGTTAGCAGAAGCTTTTTATGTAGAAGATAATAGCCGATTAGGTTGCCAAATACAGATGACACCAGATTTAGAAGGTTTAGAAGTTGAATTAGCTCCAGAGAGTTAAAAAACAAGAATAAAATTAAAAAGCGCAGGATCTTAAGTTTAACTTAAGATCCTGCGCTTTTTTTATAATTAAATGCTAATTGCGTCATTTTAATTTCCATTTACGTCATTTAGTTTGGCTGAGGTGAATATATTTTTGCTTGAAACTATTAAGACTAAATAAAAATAAATGATTCTTAAACCACACCCTTCTTTAAAGGAGTTATCGTTAAATAGCTATTTATTTAGTGATGAATCGGTAAATTTATACGAAGAGTATATTCAGAAAACAACCTCCTATATTCAGCAATTTTTATCCAACAGAACTTTTTATCAAGGAGACAATCTTGAAGAGATTCTAAAAAATAAAGAACAAGCAAAATTGCTAAACATTGAAGAAACACACACAATTGATAGTGTTTTAGAAGAATTAAATAATTTATACATAAAAAATGCAATCGCTTTTCATAACCCAACATATGTAGCGCATTTAAACTGCCCAATTACATTGCCTTCGGTCATTGCAGAAATGATTACAACGACAATAAATACTGCAGTTGAAACATGGGATCAAAGTACTTCAGCAACTTTTATAGAACAAGAAGTTATACAATGGATAACTAACGTATTTAATCTTTCAAATAATTCAGATGGTGTTTTTACAAGCGGAGGAACACAATCTAATTTTATGGGATTATTAATGGCTCGAGATAATTATGCCTTTAAAAATTTTGGGATTAACATTAAGCAACATGGTTGGAGTAATGAGATAAGTAAGTTTAGAGTTTTTTGCTCTGAAAAGGCACATTTTAGCATTCAAAAAAGTGCCGCTTTGTTAGGTATGGGCTATGATGCAGTTATTCCTGTAAAAGTAGATAAGAGAATGCGAATGGATGCTAATGAGTTGGTGTTAGCTATTGAAAGAACAAAACAGGAAGGAAACATTCCAATTGCAGTGGTAGCAACATTAGGAACTACCGATTATGGCAGTTTTGACCCGATACAAACCATAGGGAAAATTACTAGAGAACACAACATGTGGTTGCATGCAGATGGCGCTTATGGAGGAGTTTATGCACTTACAAATACTCACAAAGAATATTTTACAGGGATTGAGTTGGTAGATTCAATTACTATAGACTTTCATAAAACGTTGTTTCAACCCGTAAGCTGTAGTGCATTTTTAGTTAATAATAAACAGCATTTTCAATATGTATCGTATTATGCAGATTACTTAAATCCTGTTGAAGATAAAGATCCGCAACGCCCTAATCTTATAGAGAAATCAATCCAAACAACACGTCGATTTGATGCCTTAAAAGTTTGGTTGACCTTAAAAACAATGGGGACTAAAACCATTGCTAATTACTTAGAAGAAGTACACTCTTTAACAAAAGCAGTATATCATAGTATAAAAGATGAAGAGTGTTTTGAAATTGCTCATGTACCAGAACTAAGTACCCTAGTATTTCGATATAAATCAGAAGGTATAACTGAAGATATAATTCATAACACAATTAATTTATATATCAAAAACACCTTATACAAAGCTGGAAAAGCATCAATAGCAAGTACAAAATTAGACGGTAACATCTATCTAAAATTTACGCTGCTAAATCCTAAAAATACAATTAACAATCTCCTAAACATTATAGAAATGATTAAAACTACAGGAGAACAATACAAAACTACAAACTAAAAAAGATGAAGAATACTATATTAGATTTTATAGCCATAGGTGTAGGTCCTTTTAACTTAGGATTGGCCTGTTTATCAGAACCAATTGAAAACTTACATGGAGTCTTTCTTGATAAAAAAGAGAAATTTGATTGGCATCCAGGAATGTTGTTGGAAGACACCACTTTACAAGTGCCTTTTATGGCAGATTTGGTAACCCTAGCCGACCCCACAAGTCCTTTTAGTTTTCTTAATTATATAAAAGAACAAGGAAGAATTTATTCTTTTTACATACGAGAAAATTTCTTGTTACTTAGAAATGAGTACAACCACTATTGTCAGTGGGTAATCAGCAAGCTTTCTAACATTTATTTTAATACAGAAGTTACGAATGTAGACTACGATCAAAAAGGCGAAATTTATGTGGTTACAAGTATTTGTACAAAAACACAGGAAATTAAAATTTATAAAGCAAAGAAATTAGTGTTAGGAACAGGAACACAACCTTACATTCCTGCTTGTTGTAAAAAGTTGAAAGATGTTGCCGTTCATTCATCAGAATATTTACCTAATAAAGAACAATTACAGAATAAAAAAAGAATAACCGTACTAGGAAGTGGGCAAAGTGCTGCTGAAATATTTTCTGATTTATTACAAGAAATAGACACTAAAGGATATGAATTGAACTGGATAACCCGTTCTCCTCGCTTTTTCCCATTAGAGTATGCTAAGTTAACGTTGGAAATGACGTCTCCAGAATACGTAGACTATTTTTACAATTTACCAGCATCCAAAAGAGATACATTAATTAAAAATCAAAAGCATTTATACAAAGGGATCAATCAAGATTTAATAGGGGCTATTCACGATACATTATATGCGAAACGAGTTATATCAAAAGAACCTTTAAAAGTTTCATTGCGTACCAATTCGGAATTGAAAACAACGAAAGTATCAGATGACGGTATTAAACTTGAACTTCATCAAGTGGAACAAGACAAATATTTTAAACATGAAACTGACGGATTGGTTCTTGCCACAGGATATGAATATCAATTACCTGATTTTATAGAAGGAATTGCAGATCGAATTTTATGGGATTATCAAGATCGTTTCGATGTACAACGCAATTATAGTATAGATAAAAATCACAACGAAATCTTTGTTCAGAATGTAGAGCTACATACACACGGTTTTGTAACCCCTGATTTGGGAATGGCTGCTTATAAGAACTCATACATTATTAAAGAAATAACAGGAGTAGAACATTACCCTATTGAGCAAAAAATTGCATTTCAACAATTTGAGGTTACACAAGAAGAGGAAATAGAACTCAATGTCTTTGCATAGAGGTATGAAGTTGAAAACATTTTTAATATTAATGACACTGGTTGCAGTAGTAAGCGATTATTTACTGCATCCATTTTACCCGCAGTTTTTTGAGCTTCGTTTTGGAATGAAGAATCCCAAAAATGTTGGATACTATTTTGCAGCCATCTGCTTTATGGTAATGATTGCATTTCCTTTTTGGGCGTATGTTTCTAAAAAAGTTTCAGAATTAAACATTTTAGTTTACACTCAAGCTGTTGCAGGTATGTTAGCATTGTATTGCTATTATACCACATCATATATTAATTTCTGGATAGTATCACTTGTTATGGTACTGTTTAAAGGAAGTTACTTGTTAGTGTACCCTTACATCTTAAAAATCATTACAAAAGAAGAGCATCCAAGTACAATCGGATTACTTTCAGTGGTGGTGCATTTAGGAGGAATTTTAGGAGCGGTGTTGGGAGGTTTAACAGTAGATTATATAAACCCAAGTAGTATTTTTATAATCATGGCAGCAGGCGATTTTATTCAAATGGCTATGAGTGGTTATTTATTAAAAAGTAAAAAGTATGCTACTGATTTAATTATTTCAGAAGAGTCAGCCGTAACTAATAAAAAAATTATTCCAAAAGGATTTATTTTGAAATTAGGCTTGATTACATTGATATTGTATTTCAGTGATTTTTTAATCAGACCTTTCTTTTCATCGTATTGGGAAAGTTTTTCAATGCATAAAAGCAAATTGGTTTCAGGTACTATCTATGCCATTCCAGGTTTTGTTGCTTTAATAGCATTATGGATTAATAACAAACGAAAATCAAAAGGACACGAAGGAATCATAAACGCCTTGTGTATAGGTTTGATAGGGTTGGTATTGCAAGGAATACCTAATGAAGCAGCAGTTGTTTTAGGAAGAATTATTTACGGATGGGCAATTTTTCAAGGAGTCGTGAAATTCGATATTTTATTATTCGAGTTGAGTTCTCCAGAATCATACTCGGTAGATTACAGTAAAATACATTTCTTTCAAAACCTAGGTGTGTTATTAGCTTCGCTAAACGTAGGGATTATAGTCGATAGCTTTGGTTTACGTATACCTTTCATTATTGCTTTAGGCGGATTTACACTCACACTAGTCTTGTACTTTATCGTGTTTAAATCGGTAAGTAAAGTACACAAACAACTAGCCAAAGCTTAAATTATGAGAACAACAGAAACCATAGCTTTTTCAAAAGAATACAAAGATTTTGGAAGAATTACCATTCGCCCTTTTCAAGTAAAAAACGACAGTGTTTTTTTACAAAAATGGGTAACACAAGAGTATGCTGTTTTTTGGGGAATGCAAAACGCAACGGTAAAAGAAGTTGAAGAAGAATATACCCAACTTATAGCCCCAGAACATTATGATGTTTTTGTAGGAATGTTTGATGACGAACCTGCATTTGTATTAGAGCGTTACAATCCGCAACTAGACGTTATTCATAATTTTTATAAAGCTAAAACGGCTGACTGTGGTGTGCATATTATTGTAGCACCACCAAAAACCAGTAAAACACCAAACTTTACGTGGTTTATGTTTCGGTCTATTATGGATTTTGTTTTTACGAATCCTGCTATTAGCAGAATAGTGGTAGAACCCGATATCCGAAACAAAAAAATGTTTGCACTGTGTCAACGCATAGGTTTTCAACTAGGAAGCGTAATAGAATTACCTAACAAAACAGCACAACTAGCATTTTTAACCAAAACCAATTACCAACAACAAATACAATCTTTTATACCATCAAAAAGAAGTGCCATGAACACCTTAGATAATGTGGTTTCTCCACAACAATCAACCCAACATATACAACCAGAGGTTTGGCAAAAAGCGAACCTATTATTGGTGAAAAAAGCGCTGTGCGAGTTTTCACATGAACTATTAATTCAACCAGAAATAATTCAAGAGCTAAACAAAGGGTATAAACTTTATAAAGTTTATGCAGATGATATTGAAATCCAATATGAGTTTGAAGCAAAACCAATGGCTTTAAATCATTTTATGATTGATGAAAACTCTATAAAAAAATATGCAAAAGATGTTGAAGAAGAAATCGATGCGATTGCTTTTATAAAAGAATTTAGAAAAGCATTAGGAATTGTTGATGAAAAAATGCCTGTGTATTTAGAAGAAATTATAAACACACTATACGGAAGCGCATTTAAAATAACTAAAGGCAATCCAACAGCAGCAGCATTAGCGATAGCTGATTTTCAAACCATAGAGCAATCTATGACGGAAGGACATCCAGGGTTTGTAGCAAATAATGGAAGAATAGGTTTTGATAGTAGCGATTATCGTTCGTATGCGCCAGAAGCAGGAAATTCTTTTTCGTTATTATGGTTGGCAGGACATACATCAAAAGCAGTTTTTTCAGCGATAGAAGCATTGCCCTATGAAACTTTAATACATCAGGAGTTAGATGCCGATACTATAGCACAATTCAATAAAATAATTGAAAAAAAAGGCTTTAGTCCAAAAGAGTATTTATTTATTCCTGTTCACCCATGGCAGTGGTTTAACAAGCTAGCTACAATTTTTGCTTCAGAAGTTGCCAAAGGAGATTTAATTTGTTTAGGATATGGACCAGACCAATACTTAGCGCAACAGTCAATAAGAACCTTATTCAATATAACCAATCCACAGAAATTTTATACAAAATCGGCATTGTCTATTCTAAACATGGGCTTTATGAGAGGATTGCCATTGTATTATTTAGGAACTGCTCCTAAAATGGCAGTTTGGTTAGAAAACCTGTTGTATAATGATGCGTATATAAAGGAAAACGGATTTAGAATGTTGAGCGAAATAGGTTCGGTTAGCTATGTGAATCCATATTTTGAAGAATTTGGTCCGCACAACGATTACAATAAAATGTTAGCATCGTTATGGAGAGAAAGCCCGTATTCAGTGGTTAAACAAAATCAAAAACCACTAACGATGGCAGCATTATTACATATAGATCATCACGGAAAAGCATTACTTCCAGAAATTATTAAAGACTCTGGAATTTCAATAGACAACTGGCTACGTAGTTATTTAAAAGCGTACTTAAGTCCTTTATTGCACTGTTTTTACTATTACGATTTGGTGTTTATGCCACATGGAGAAAACATTATTTTGGTATTAGAAAATAACATTCCAGCATATGCTTTACTAAAGGATATTACTGAAGAAGCATGTGTTTTAAATCCGGAAGTTGAGCTGCCAGAAGAGTTAAAAAGAATGTATGCTCCTGTGCCAGAAGATGTAAAATTACTATCCATATTTACAGATATGTTTGATGGTTTCTTCCGTTTCTTAGCTCCAATTTTAGAAGAACATGCAAGTTATAGCGAGAACCGTTTTTGGAAATTAGTAGCAGAAAATATTCATGAATATCAAGAGCAGTTTCCAGAATTGTTGAAGAAGTTTGAACAATATGATTTGTTTGCTGAAGACTTTAAACTTTCGTGTTTAAATAGACTGCAATTAAACAATCACAAGCAGATGATTGATTTAGACGACCCCGTTGCCTTACTACAATTTGTGGGTAAACTAGACAATCCAATAGCAGTATTTAAAACTCAGGAAGTATAATTATGGTTCAAACGTTTCAAAAAGTATTTAGCAAAGAAATAACTGGATTGGGAGTAATAAGCATTCGTCCGTTTCAATTAGAAATTGATCCACCAATGTTGCATAGTTGGGTAACAAAACCGTATGCAAAATATTGGGGAATGTTGGAAAAATCTTTAGAAGAAGTACGTGCCGAATATCAAGAAATTGAAAATAGCCGACATCATCATAGTTATATAGGGATGTTAAATGATACTCCTGTGTTTTTGATGGAACAATACAAAGCATCAAAAGATATTATAGCAAACTATTACGATGTACAGGAAAATGATTACGGAATGCACGTTTTAGTAGCTCCAGTGGAAAAAAGAATGCCACAGTTTACTTGGTATGTATTTTCAACTATTATCGATTATTTTTTCAGTTTGCCACAAATAGAAAGAATTGTCGTTGAGCCTGATGTGAACAACGATAAGATTCATACGCTAAATAAAAAAGCAGGTTTTGTATATCAAAAAGAAATTGAGTTACCACACAAAAAAGCTGCACTAGCTTTTTGTACAAAAGAGATGTACCAATCAGCTTTAACCAAACTAGAACAACATGACAAATAATATAGCACATTTACAACCCGATGTATGGAGGTTTGTAAATCGTCAATTAATAAAAAAAGCAATTAGCGAATTCTCTCACGAACTTATTTTAACTCCTGAATTTATTTCAGAAGAAGAGGATGAATGTACATACCAAATAACTTCTGATAATAATAAGTTTATCTATCGATTTAAAGCAAAAAAATATTTGCTTGATCACTGGTTGGTAGATGCGAAAAGTATCACCAAAAAGAATAGTACTTCAGAAGAAGTTTATCTAGATGCATTGCATTTTATAACAGAGTTTCAGAACACGTTAGGTATTCCTAATGAGTTTTTAGCAACCTATTTAGAAGAAATAACAAGTACACTTTCAGGAGCAGCATATAAATATGTAAATGAGAAATTTTCAGCAGATGAATTAGCAGAGAAAAGTTTTCAAGAAATAGAACACGCGATGACTGAAGGTCACCCCTGTTTTGTAGCAAATAATGGTAGAATAGGATTCAATATTGATGATTATCATGCATATGCACCAGAAAGCAATCATCCTTTTAAACTAGTATGGATCGCAGTACATAAGAAATATGCGACCTACACAGCTGTTAAAGGATATGAATATGAAAAACTTTTAAAAAGTGAATTAGGAGAAGAAAAACTAATCTCATTTAAAGAAGTTGTAAAGAAGCAAAATGTAGCCTTAGAAAATTACATTTTTATGCCCGTACATCCTTGGCAATGGAAAAATAAAATTATAGCTGTTTTTGGGGCTGATATTGCTCAGAAAAACATCATTTTAGTTGGGGAAAGTGATGATGAATTTTCAGCACAGCAATCTATCAGAACACTATTTAACGTATCACATCCAGAAAAGCTATATACTAAAACAGCGTTATCTATTTTAAACATGGGCTTTATGCGTGGATTATCTCCGTATTATATGCAAAGCACCCCACACATCACAAAATGGATAACAGATTTGTTGGTAGACGATACGTATTTGCAAAATAATGGTTTTACCATGTTAGGTGAAGTAGCAACGGTAGGATATCACAACCATTATTACGAAGTTTTAGGAAAAACGAATCCGCATAATAAAATGTTATCGACCTTGTGGCGTGAGAGTCCGTTTACAAAAATTAGCTCCAATCAACGTGTGCTTACCATGGCTGCTTTATTACATGTAGATTATCAAGAAAAATTATTGTTGACTGCTTTAATAGATGCATCACCTTATAATACTACTACTTGGGTTCAACGTTATTTAAAAGCTTATTTAGCTCCTTTATTGCATTGTTTCTATAAGTACGAATTTGTGTTTATGCCACACGGAGAAAATCTTATTCTAGTATTAGAAGAAAGCACTCCTGTACATGTTTTAATGAAAGACATTACGGAAGAAGTAATTGTTTTTAATGAAGAAATACACTTACCAGAACACGCTGAAAGATTGTTTACTAAAACTTCTGATAAAATGAAAGTGCTAACCATTTTTACAGATGTTTTCGATTGCTTTTTCCGTTTTATGGCACAACAATTAGACAGTTATGCAAACTTTTCAGAAGAAAACTTCTGGGAATTGGTGGCAGAATGTGTGTATGAGTATCAGGAAGAGCATCCTGAGTTTATAGAAAAATATAAACGATATGATTTGTTTGTTGATGAGTTTGATCGCTGTTGTTTAAATAGATTACAATTAAGCAATACAAAACAAATGTTGAGTTTAGCTAATCCAATCGAGAGCTTAAAACTGAAAGGAACTTTAGAAAATCCATTAGCGAAATTTAAAAAAGAAGTAGAAGTAAAAAGTTACTCTAAAGATATAGAATTTAAAAAGAATTAAATGGAAAAACAAAATAGAGTAAGAGCTGTAGACTTTGTAAGAGGGTTTAGTGTTCTTGTTATGATTCCAGTGCATGTGATGATGATTTTTTCAAGTATGGATACTTGGGAAAATTCGATAACTGGAAATATAGCTCAGTTATTAGAAAGAGGATCACCTGTTTTCCTTATTGTAATGGGGATTTCATTTGCATTCTCAAGAAACTCAAATAAAAAAGGAATTCTTAAAAAAGCGTTATTCATTATTACTTTAGGGTACATTTTAAACTTCTTAAGATTTATAGTGCCACTTTTGTTTTTTGGAGGTTTCCCAGAAAGCTTTGTAAAGGCAAGCGGGCTTCAAGTAAGTGATTCATATAGCATGCTAAACTACTTCTTAAAAGGAGATATGTTTCAATTGATTGGTATATCATTATTTTTAATAGGTATATCGTTTAAGTTCTTAATTAAAAATAAAAACATACTTATAGTTATTGCATTGGTTGTCATGTGGCTTTCAAAAGTAGTAAGTGGTATTCAACTAGGAATTCCTGGGGTAGATTATGTTTTAAATCTTATTTGGGGTAATAACTTTGATGTATACTTCCCTTTATTTCCGTGGATTTCCTTTATTCTGATGGGGTTATATCTAGGATTAAGATATCAGGAAGCATCTGAAAACGCTGATAAATCTTTATTCAGACCAATGTTGTATATCGGTATCGTTTTTCTCGTAATAGGGAAGTTACTATGTGATTATAATTATGAGTACCATTTTGGAGATTATTATCATTTAGGTCCAGGAGGAAGTATGGGGTTAATGGGATGTATTTTAGTTCTTTTCTGGGTGTATTATTTAATAGAGCGAAATCTGCCTAAGAACAATTATGTAAGTAAGTTGTTCTTTTACTGCAGTAAAAATGTCACTCCTTTTTATATCATACAATGGGTGTTAATTTACTGGTTGTTAGTGTTTTCGGAGTTCTCGGCTTATAGTGAACCAATGGTTTTAGCCATTATGTTAGCTGTAAACTTAGGAACTTTTGGATTATTGTATCTATTTAACAAATACAAGGTTGCTAAGAGAAGTAAAAAAACAAGAGTAGTACAACAAATGGTATAAGTATGAGGAAGTTATTAGTTATTATTGTTGTTTTATTACAGTTTAAATCCGTAGCACAAGCAAAACTAGCAGGGAGCTATGGATTAGACCTCGCTGTTCAAGAATTTTTAGAGGTTATCCATTCTTATCAAGGTCCACCATTGCAAAATTTACCGTTAGATGTAGGAAGGTTGGCGATGGAGAATATGCAAAAAGATTCAACCCTAACGTATAACAAAGTTACTTTTACCAAAACTATTTTTAAGGAAGGGAATCGAAAAATAAACGCAGTAATAATAAAGCCAAAAAAGGCAGAAAAATTACTCCCTACATTAATATACTTTCATGGAGGAGGTTGGGTGTTCAATAGCTTTGAAACACACAAACGTTTAATGCGAGACATTGCTTTAAAAGCAAACGTAGGAGTGGTTTTTGTAGAATATTCAAGAGCACCAGAAGTAAAGTATCCTGTAGCAAATGAAGAAGGATATACAGCAGCTTTATTTATATCGAAATATGGAAAAAGATATGGATTAGATTCAAACAGAATTATAGTTGGCGGTGACAGTGTAGGAGGAAATATGGCAACAGTTATAGCAATGAAGGCAAAAGAGGAAGGAGTTCCTAAAATTCTTGGGCAAGTGTTGTTGTATCCTGTAACCGATACTAATTTAAACACCAAATCATACGAACAATTTTCAAAAGGACATTATTTAACTAGGGCTACTATGAAATGGTTCTGGGAAGTATACGCTCCTGATAAAAGTACACAATCACTAACAACTGTAGCTCCTTTAAAAACTAGTTTAGAAGAACTTAAAGGTTTGCCTAAAACTCTTTTAATAACGGCAGAATATGATGTGCTAAGAGATGAAGGAGAAGCATATGCTAAAAAGTTAAGAATGGCTAAAGTACCAGTTGTTTCAACAAGATATGGAGGAACAATACATGATTTTATAGTACTAAATGCTTTGAGAGAAACCGAAACATCAAAAGCAGCTGTAGTACAAGTGTGTACTTTTTTAAAGAACAATTTTTATAAGAATAATTAAAAATGGATTTATCATCTATAAAAACACTTGTAGGTCAATTAGAACATATGAGTATAATAGTACTTGTTTTAATGTTAGTTGAATGGGGAATTCTTATTGTAACAAGTTATGTAGAAAAAAATAAAGAAGGTGTGGTTAGTATTGTATCTTATTTAGTACAAAGTATTCCGTATTTTCTATTGTCAAAAGTATTGATTGTAGGCACCATGTTTTTGTTATATGAAAATAAGTTGTTCAATTTGGGGTTTCAATGGTATATATGGATAACAGCTTACTTGTTGTACGACTTTACAGTGTTTTTTATTCATTTATTAGGACATAAAGTTCGAGTTTTATGGTGTATTCATGGTGTACATCATACTGCAGAAGAAATGAATTTAACTGTAGTTGCAAGAGGGTCAATCTTTGATGTATTTTTTACTCCGTTCAATTTTATATGGCTTCCAATAATAGGATTTCACCCATTAATGATTTTTGTAATTGAGCCTATAGCAAGATTATATGCTACTTTAACACATATAAATGAAAAAGTTATTGGGAATCAAAAATGGTTGGATAAGATATTAATTACTCCTTCAGTTCACAGGGTACATCATGCTAAAAATCATATTTATTTAGATAGAAATTATGGCGAGACCTTTAGTATTTGGGATCGTTTATTTAAAACCTTTCAAAAAGAGTTAGAGAATGAAAAAATTCAATATGGAATTATGCATGACAAGTTGAATAGCGAAAATATATGGCATGTACAGTTTTTATTATGGAAAGAATTATGGATAGACATTAAAAAAGCACCAAGATTGATAGATAAGATAAAGTATATTTTCATGCCTCCAGGTTGGAACCACATTGATGGAGGGAGAAAGGCAAGAGAGTACAGAAATGATGCCTGGGTAAATAAATATGACAAAGAAGAGAGTTTAAATTTAGACCCTAGTTTTAAAGGTTATGAGAATAAGTCTTTCTAAACTCTTTAGGAGTAACTTTTTCAAACTTTTTAAAAGCAGCTGTAAAATGAGTAGGATTTTTATACCCTACCATATCAGCTACTTCATAAATAGGTTTTTGAGTGTGGATTAATAAGTTTTTAGCCTTCTCCATTCTTAATTTTTTAGCGTAATTAAAAATAGTTTCATTAAACAATTTTTTAAACTCATTTTTTAGAACATTTTGATTCAATAATACTTTACGAGCAAGTTGTTGTATGGATATTTGTTCATGTAGATTTGTTTGAAGTATAGTTTCTACCTTATATATTTTCTTAAGAATGTTTTCATTAGAACTGCTTGTTTTTTCTGTACGAACAGCTAACTGCAGATGTAGCAATTCTAAAATTTTTGATTCTAAAAAAAGACGTTTAAGTAACCCTTTTTGTGAATTAAGGAGTATTTCGGTAACAATTTTCTCCATATTAGAAGTTAACTGTTGAGTGAAATTTTCCTTTTTTTTTAAGCCAAGAGCTTTATCATTGGACAAAAGAGCTTGCATTTGGTGTTTCTGTATGAAATAATCATACATTCTAATTTTAATCTCGTTTATAGGCTTATCTCTATAAAAAAATGTTTTATTGTCTATATTGCTATTATATAAGAGACAGCTTTCATTTTTTTCGAGGATAAGGTCATTTTTGAAATTGGAAGCACGGATAATTTTTTCTCCCTCAATTAAAACAGAAAGTTCTAAAATACTTATGTTATCATTTGATATAAAAAGAAAATCCTCTTTAAATCTAGCATTAATAACATTAATTAATAGACCATCAAAATAATAACTAGTAACAAACCCCTTACCATAGGCGGGATTAATTGTAAATATAGAGGTCTTTATACCGCAATCTAAACTTTCAGTTTGTAGCTGCAATATTTTTTTTAACTCTGGTGTTTCGCTGTTGGCAATAGCAATTTCCATGAAATATAGGGGGACTAGGAAATGAAGAATAAGCCGATGGAATAAGTGACAAGGTTATTTTGAATATCTTGTCACTTGTGTCACGGTGTTTAAAAGGTTTTAATGACTTAGTTAGTGGTCTTTAATCCATTTGTAAATATTAATGATTAAAAATACACTTGCTATAGCTACTAAAAGAAGCATGAATATTTCAGAGATGTTACTCGCTTCATGCATAATGGCTTCAAATAAATGGTATACGTTGTATAACCCAGCAATACTTGCCCAAATTAGTGAGATTATCTTAAACCATTTTTTAGAAATCTCAATGGTTAGTAAACCAAAAAGTAAGCACATTCCTTCAAATAGTATACGGTATATATGATGTGCAAAAGGAGCTTCACCTGTTGCACCCTCCATTACTAAGGTTTCATTGTAATATATATTGAACAGTCCGTAAATGTGGTGAACTATCCAGCCAATTGCTAAAAATATCCAAAGTATTATAATTTTTGTTCTCATAGGTATGTGGTTTTTATTTTTTAATAATTGATTGTTCTTTTCAGTATTTAAAACCTGAGTTGTTTTTTGAGTTTCTTCTGCTAACAACTGCTTACGATTTTTGTAATCTATAGGATGTTTTGTAAAAGCACTTTTGGCTTTTGCTTCTGGTTTAATTTTAAAATAGATGAATAGTGCAGTAATTGAAATGCCTATCCATAATAAATCGATTGTAAGGATATCAAATTGTCTAGCCTTATACGTGTTCCAAATCCAGTTGTTGGAAACTATACCACTAGCAATTGGAACTAAAAATCCAAGAATAGCTCCTGTTAGAAGAGTGATTTTATTAGTAAAGTAATTATTTCTCTTGAACCTGAAGTAAATGGTAGCTAATAACCAAATAACAAAAAACCAAGTATATAAAATACTCATTTTTTGGGTTTGATAGTTTTCTGGCAGAAGTTTTACTACCAAGAAAAATAAAGTAATAATAGGATACAAAGACAAACAAATAGCAAGATATATATGTCCTATTTTAGCTGTGTATAAACGCTGTTTTAAACTCATACTTTTCTTATTACGAGCTTCTATCCATATGAGTACACCAGTAATAATTACAAAACAAGTGATAAGCGCAAGAATAAAGTAAATTATTTTTACAGCAATACCTCCAAAATTGCCATAATGTAAGCGACTTACAGAAAGTTGAATATCATCTGTATACTTACTTTCATTAGGATTTCTTACAATCGAAGTTTCATCTGTCTCGAAATCATAAAATATCATTCCAGAACTTAAAAAACGTTCTTTATAATCCAGTTCGCCAATCAAGCAATATTTCATGTTGGTACCTCCATAGTTTTTAATTAAAACATAGTTTGAATTAAAATGAGACCAACGGTTGGCATTCTCTTTTACAAACTGGTTTACACTAGGAATTTCTTTATCTGTTTTAGCAATCCACTCATATGATGTACGGTCAGGACGTAAATCTTCCATTAGTTTATCTTGATCTCCACCGTATAAAAAGTTTGCAGGAAGTAAAACAAACAAGCTTAAACAAAAATAAGTTGCTGTAACTGCGTACATAAACTGAAAAGGAAGTCCAATGATACCTAATGCAGTATGAGCATCTGTCCACACCCTTTTTAAAGAAACTTTTGGGTTGAATTGATAAAAATTTGAGACGATTTTTTTCCAATGTACAATCACACCAGTAACAATGGCAAATAAAAAGAATAAGGATACAAAACCAGCAAGATAAATTCCTATAGTGGGGATTTGCGTAAAGAAATGTAAACGGTATAAAAATTCGCCTAAACCATATTTTTCTACATAAGATGCTGTTTCACCAGTATGAATATTTATTGCCTGATAGTTTTGATATTTAGCTTCATCAGGAATATTTACTGTGTCTTTTGCTGCTGAAGTTAAGACATAGATGTTGTCACTTTTATGCCCTAAGTAAAAGCGAATGTCTCTACTCGTTAGATGATGATTTTCTGAGAGCTTTTCTAATAAAAAATCATAATCAATGTTTTCTCTAGCAATGTTTTGTGAATGCTTACCATCTTCCCAGGCTTCAATTTCGTCTTTAAAAAGCGCAAAGGCACCCGTGAAAAAAATCACATACAAGGCTACACTTATAACAATACCACTAACTGTATGTGTATTGAAAAACACATTGTAATTTCTGTTACTCATTATACAAACGGATTTTGTTGGTTTCCTAAGTAGTAGATTATATATAGGATTATTGAAATTATGATATATAAAATCCAAGCTTTCCACCCATTTTTAAACAAGTAAGGAACAATTAGCAAAGCTCCCCATACAATAAAAATGGTGTAGATAGAAGTAATGAGTACTTCTTTAGGGTTGGGTAACCATAAGACTAAACATAAATGTAGCAAGGCACTTATGATATATCCACCAATTAAACCAGCAGATATTTTTGCAAACTGTTGCCAAGGTGATTGGTTTAAATATTTAGAATTAGCAGGCATATTAAAAGAAGAATTCTATTAAAAAGGTTAACATATATAAGACAGTTAAAGAGACGTGGTTTATCACTCTTAAAGGAGTAATGAGAATGATAAGACTTAAAAAAAGTGAAGTAGCCACAATCCATGTAATAATTCCTGCAGAAAGTCCAAAAAATGCGATGGATAAGAATAAACCTATAAGTAAGAGGATTACTCCAGTTATTTTGGTGAAAAATCTATTAGATTGAATCCATTTTTGCAAGGAAAAACTATCAGATAAATAAGCTTTTTCGGAGGAGTTATATAAGGTATAGCATCCGATAAAAATAAAAAAAAAGATGATTGTTTTCATAGTGATTTATTGAAATAGCAAAACCCTGAACATAAAAATTCAGAGTTTTGTGTTTGCAACATTTAATAATTCAAATAGCTATTCATATTTAAAATTTATAACTAACAGTACCTAAAAAGGCTCTTGGAGCTTGAGGTGTTATAGTACTCCACCCTGTATAGTATTCTTTGTCTGTTAAGTTGTTTCCTTTTACACTAATTCTAAATTTATCAACTTCATAATAAATTGAAGCGTTAAAAATAGTATAGGCAGGTAAGTAAAAATCTCCTACTGATGGGTACCCTACCATAGTGTTGTATTTACTAGCACCATTAAGTCCAAAACCTAACCCTAGGTTTTTAACAATACCATCTTGAAACTTATAATCAGCCCAGAAATTATAAGAAGTTTCAGGCCCTGCTTCAGCTAAACGTTTGTCTACTAAATCAGGTCGTGATTTTGACTCTGTAACTTTAGCATCATTATAACTAATACCACCACGTAAGTTTAGTCCGTTAATAGGATTTGCGTTTACTTCTAACTCAAAACCTTTACTTTTTACTGTAGCATCTTGTTGTTTACTGGCTCCAAACCCCATAACTTTATCTTCTACAGTTATACTATAATAGCTTAAAGAAGTTTCTAGTTTATTGTTGAATAGATTGGTTTTTATACCAAACTCTAGTTGGTTTGCTTGTTCTAGGTCATATGATTGGATTTTAGTAGCTCCATTAGGATTTGAAATGTCAACAGGAACTCTTTCAGGGTTTACGTAAGAAAATCCATTTTGATAATTGGCAAAAACTGATAGCTGATCTAAAATTGGTTGGTAAACAATTCCGAACTTTGGGGAAAAAGTTGATTTAGTAAATTCTTTTTCGTCATCACTTGGGTCGTTTGCATCACCTTTATAATTAAATCTATCATAACGAACTCCTGCCATTACAGATAGTTGAGGTAAGATGTTTACAACATCAGAAATATAACCACTAAGAACATTTTGATTTATATCAGAATTTGATCTATCAACATTAGCTAAAACGCTATCAAGACTTGCTCTTGTTGTAGGTAAATTAGCAAAACCAAATGCTGGAGGTACTGGGATTAGTTGTCCTTGTGGATTCACAACATTAATTCCACGATAACCAGAACCATTGTCTATAATTTGTGAATCTAAATAGTCAATACCAACCACCACTCTGTTTCTAACAGAACCTAGTTTAAAGTCTCCTGTAAAGTTTTGTTGTAAACTTAGCGTATTAGTAGAAGCGTCTGTTTTTTGAGCATATAATCCAAATAAATCATTTTGAACATTATATAAGTAAGTATAATATCCTTTTGATTTTGTGTTACTACCAGCTACAATTGTTTGAGAAGACCAGTTATCTGTAATTTTATAAGCAATCTCACCTCTATAGTTTTGGTTAGGGTTTTTAATAGAAATATCGTCGTTTGTTAACGATTTATTTCTGTCATAATTTAGTTCTGCTAAATTTTTAAAAGTAAGAGGAGCTCCTCTATTTAAAAACAGAAAAGTTTGATTTGTTTGATCTGTAGATGATAATTCATAATTAAAATTTAATGTCAATCTATTATTTACTTTATAAGAAATAGCAGGAGCTAAGAATAAAGCCTTTCTAAAACCAGCATCTTGAAAACTATCTTGTGTTTGATAACCCGCGTTTAATCGTAATGAGATGTTTTCATTTTCTTCAAGGTTAGTATTAAGGTCAACAGTTAATTTCTTAAAACCAAAAGAACCGCCACCAACAGTAATGTTTCCACCAGTTCCTTTATATGGTTTCTTAGTAACAATATTAATTAAACCTCCATATGATGTTACGGTGCTTCCGTATAAAGTAGCAGAAGGGCCTTTTATAACCTCAATTCTTTCTACATTATCAGGGTTTATAAAACCATTTGTAATTCCAGGAACACCATTTACCAATTGAGGTTGAACAGAAAAACCACGAATAGAATAGTAACCAGCACCATCTCCACTTCTACCAGTTGAAGACCATAATTTTTCAACACCAGTAGTGTTTTTCAACGCTTCCTCAAAACTTGTAACAGACTGTGAAACCAATAACTGATTGGTTACTGTGCTATATACTTGCGCATTTTCAATGTTTTTTAGAGGTAACTTAGCTACATAAGCGCTTTCTTTTCTAGAAAACTTATTCTTCCTGTTTGTGTCAACAACTACTTCACTAAGAAGTTCATTTCCTTCGAAAAGGATAATTTTTAAATTGTTTGAAGTTTCATTAATAGTAATTGTTTTGGTTTTATAACCAATATAAGAAAAAACTAAAGTTTGTTGAGCTGCTTTTGAAGGTTGGGTAACCTCAAAATAACCATCAATATTTGTTTGAGTTCCTTTGTTTGTGTTTTTGAACATAACAGTGACTCCAACTAAAGGAAGCCCATTATTGTCTTGTACAACACCTGTTAATTGCTTTTTTTGAGCGATTAAATTTATTGTGAATAGAATTAGAAAAGTTGTAATTATTCTTTTCATTTTTTGTTTTATTTAGATTGAATAAAAATTGTTTTAATTACGCAAATGTATCTCAGAGGGTTTGAGTATCAAAATTTATTTAGATTAATTTTAAATAAAAAAAACTAAAATTTTGAAATTTAATGAGATATCAACATCTTTTTAAATTTGGTATATTTGTAAAACGCAACTAAAAACCTATTAAAATGCATTGGAAAGATCTTTTAGCGCATTTAAAATTCATGATAAAACGGAATCCGGAGTAGCTATTATTGATTGATTTTGAATTTAGTCACTTTTGTATATAATACGAATTGACTCAAGGAAGAAAAGTTAATTATCAAAATTAACACATTGTTGAATTATCAAATTAATTAAAGATGCCTTTTTATCATAAATTAGGAAAAATTCCACACAAGCGACATATTCAGTTTCGTAAAGAAGACGGAAGTTTATATTACGAACAATTATTTGGTACGATTGGTTTTGACGGGATGTCAACCAACAGTTACCATGAATATAGACCAACAATGGTGAAGGAAATCCGTAAGCAATATTCAATTGCGCCAAAAGTGGCTAAAGAAAACAATATTCAATCGTATCGTTTTAGAGGATTTCAAGTTCAACCAGAAAATGATTACTTAAAAAGTAGGAAAGTAGTACTTACAAATTCCGATTGTAATATCATTTTAGCAGCTCCTAAAGAATCGACTAAAGATTATTTTTATAAAAATACTGATGCAGACGAGGTGATTTTTATCCATAAAGGGACAGGAAAATTACGTACCATGCTAGGTAATTTAGATTTCAAGTACGGTGATTATTTAGTAATTCCTCGCGGAATTATTTATAAATTGGATTTCGATACAGAAGATAACAGATTGTTTATTGTAGAATCGTATCGTCCAGTATACACTCCAAAAAGATACCGAAACTGGTTTGGGCAATTATTAGAGCATTCACCGTTTTGTGAGCGTGATATTCGCAGACCAGAAGAGTTAGAAACTCATAACGAAAAAGGAGATTTCGTTATCAATGTAAAAAAGCAAGACGAAATTATTGAAATGGTGTATGCAACACATCCATTTGATGTTGTTGGCTACGATGGATACAACTATCCATATGCATTTTCAATTCACGATTTTGAGCCAATTACAGGGCGTATACACCAACCACCACCAGTACATCAAACATTTGAAACCGATGCATTTGTGATCTGTAGTTTTGTGCCTCGTTTGTATGATTATCATCCGCAAGCAATTCCAGCACCATACAATCATAGTAATATCGATTCTGATGAGGTGTTGTATTATGTTGATGGAGATTTCATGAGTAGAAATGACATTGAACCAGGGCATATATCATTGCACCCAGCAGGAATTCCTCACGGACCACATCCAGGAGCTGCAGAAAGAAGTATTGGAGAAACAGTAACCGAAGAATTAGCGGTAATGGTAGATACTTTTAAACCATTAAAAGTAACTGAAGAAGCTATGAAAATAGCAGATGAAGATTATTACAAATCTTGGTTAGAATAACAACATTAACAAACAACATCATGAGTAAAGAGATAAAATCAGTAAACTACGGTTTAGAAAAAATATTTGAAGGAGCACAAGACTTCTTACCACTTTTAGGAACAGATTATGTAGAGTTTTATGTGGGTAATGCAAAACAAGCGGCTCACTTTTATAAAACGGCTTTTGGTTTCCAATCATATGCGTATAAAGGATTAGAAACAGGGTCGAAAGACGAAGTAAGTTATGTGTTAAAACAAGACAAAATACGTTTAGTATTAACTACTCCTTTAAACAGTAAATCACCGATTAACGATCATATTGTTAAACATGGTGATGGTGTAAAGGTTGTAGCTCTTTGGGTTGAGGATGCTCGCTCTGCATGGGAAGAAACCACCAAAAGAGGAGCAAAATCATATATGGAGCCAACTGTTGAAACAGATGAACAAGGAGAAGTTGTTCGTGCAGGGATATATACCTACGGAGAAACGGTTCATATGTTTGTAGAGCGTAAGAATTACAATGGAGTATTTTTACCAGGTTTTCAAGAATGGAAATCAGATTATAACCCGCCTTCAGCAGGATTAAAATATATCGACCATATGGTAGGTAATGTTGGTTGGGGACAAATGAATAAATGGGTAAAATGGTACGAGGACGTAATGGGATTTGTAAACTTTTTATCTTTTGACGATAAACAAATCCATACTGAATATTCGGCATTAATGAGTAAAGTTATGAGTAACGGAAATGGCCGTATAAAATTCCCAATTAATGAGCCTGCTAAAGCTGCAAAACGTTCACAAATTGAAGAGTATTTAGATTTTTATGAAGGTGAAGGAGTACAACACATTGCAGTTGCTACTGATGATATCATCAAAACAGTATCTCAATTAAAAGCGAACGGAGTTGAGTTTTTACCACCTCCACCTCAATCGTATTACGATATGATTCCTGAACGCTTAGGTGAGCATATGGAAATTATGAAAGAGGATATTTCAAAATTACAAGAGCTATCTATTTTGGTAGATGCAGACGAGGAAGGGTATTTATTACAAATCTTTACGAAACCTGTTGAAGATAGACCAACCTTATTTTTTGAAATTATTCAACGTATGGGAGCTCGAGGATTCGGAGCAGGGAACTTTAAAGCGTTGTTTGAATCGATTGAAAGAGAGCAACAATTAAGAGGAACTTTATAAAATTTTTAGTTATAAGATAAAGCGAATTAAAAACCTAGATTCAAGCAGTATATGTGTCTTGTTTCTTGGTTTTTTTGTTTTCAGATGATGGATCGATATTTACATATAAAATCTCCTTTCTCATAAAATTTACTGTCATTAAAGGTAAATTTTAAAATAATTATAAAAAGAATATACAAAATGAGTAAAGAGGAAATATTAAAAGCAATAGAAGAAAAATACGATAAATTAGGAGTTCCTGTTGAAGCAATGCTAGAAGGACTGCTTTGGAGTGAGCCTATAACTTATTGGGATTATATACAAACCGATGCACTTTTAGGATTACAAATACCTAGGACGACATTACCTGATGAAATGGTGTTTATTATGTATCATCAAGTAAATGAGTTGTTGTTTAAAATGGTACTGTGGGAAATTGATCAAGTAGCTAAATCATCAGAAATTTCTGCAGAAAAGTTTTCAAAGCATTTAATGCGTATCAGTCGTTATTTTGATATGCTATGTAGCTCGTTTACAGTGATGGGAGATGGGATGGATGTAGAACAATATTTAAAATTTCGCAATACATTAACTCCAGCTAGTGGTTTCCAAAGTGCACAATACCGTAAAATTGAATTTGCTTCTACAGATCTTATCAATTTAATAGATGCTCGTTATCGAGAAACTATAGATAGAAATTCATCATTTAAGAATGCTTATGATCATTTATACTGGCAAGCAGCAGGAAAAAATTATACAACAGGTCAAAAAACTACTTTGTTAACCTTGTTCGAGAAAAAATATATGGGTGATTTTATAGATTTTATGGAAGATTATAACGATTGTAATCTTTCTAGAAAATTTAAACAATTACCAAAAGAAGTTCAAGAAGATCAAGAACTAATTAAAGCAATGCGTCATTATGATTATACAGTAAATGTAAAATGGGTTATGGCTCATTATAATGCTGCTGGGAAATATCTCGGAGGTAGTGATGGAGATTTGGAAGCAACAGGAGGAAGTAACTGGCGTAAATATTTGCATCCAAAGTATCAAAAAAGAATCTTCTTCCCATATTTATGGAGTGAAGAAGAATTAAAAAATTGGGGAACTTTTTAACCACAATAACAATAAAATAAAAGCTGTTTAATGTTCTGTTAAACAGCTTTTTTAATTTTTGGAATGGTAATTGTCTATGAATTTTCATAAGTTTGAATATTATGAGAAAAATATTGGTTTTTATATTTTTAGTAGTCGCGCAAAACTTTTTTGCTCAATGTTGTAAAACAGCTTACAAAAGTGGTGAATGGTTGCGTTTTGATATGAGTTATAGTGGTTTTTTAAAAGCTGGAACTGCTGTTTTAGAGCTTAAAGAAAAAAAGCTAGATGATAAAAAAGTATTGCATGCTGTAGGAAAAGGAAAAACAACAGGGGTAATCAGTTGGTTTTTTAAAGTTGATGATAGATATGAGAGTTATTTTGGAATTGATAAAGTAAAGCCTTATGTATTCAAAAGAAAAATAGATGAAGGAGGGCATAAAAAGAACCGTCGTATAACCTTTAATCATGAAGAGAACACGGCATATGTTCAGGATTTTCGAAAGAAAAAAGATACTCTTATTTCTGTGAAATCACCACAAGATATGATTTCTACTTTTTATTTTTTAAGAAGTCAAGATATTAAAAACCTTAAAAAAGGAGAGGAAATTAAGCTTGATATGTTTTTCGATAATAAAAGTTATCCTTTTAAATTAAGATTTTTAGGATATGAAACGTTAAAAACCAAATTTGGTAAAGTAAAAACACTAAAATTTAGACCCTTAGTTCAGGCAGGTAGAGTATTCAAAGCGAATGAAAGCGTAACAATATGGATTTCAGCAGACGACAACAAGATTCCTGTAAAAATGAAAGCTTCTTTAGCAGTAGGATCATTACGGGCTGAGCTAGATGCTTATAAAGGATTGGCAAATCCTTTTGAAATAATAGTTGATTAAATAAACATATAAGCTGTTTAAGAATTGTTAAAGTGAAAGGAAAAATAGTATTTATTTGTACTTTTGCCCATAAACTCAAATTTAAAGTAGCTTTTTTTGAAAAAAATCATTCTTCCATTTATTATTTTGTGTCTTTTCTTTTCTTGTAAAAAAGAAAAGAAAGTCGTTGTACAAGAACCAGTTAAAGTAGAGAAACCTAAGCCAGTTATAGCTTATGGTTTTAATTTAGATGATTATACAGTTATTAACGATACAATTAAAAATGGAGAAAGTTTTGGGGTTATTATGGATAGATATCATGTAATGTATCCCAAAATTAATGAAATAGCTACAAAAATTAAAGACACTTTTGATGTTAGAAGGGTTAGGACAGGTAGAGCATATACAATATTAGCATCTAAAGATTCGTTAGAACAAGCACAAGTTTTTATTTATAAACACAATAAAGTAGAAGCAACAATTATTGATTTCAAAGATTCAATCATTTCAGCATACAAATACAGAAAAAAAATAAAAGTTGTTGAAAAAGAAATAGCTGGTAAAATTTATTCTAATTTATCTGTTACGATGGATAGTTTAAAACTAAAGCCAACACTTACAAATACTGTTGCGGATATTTATGCTTGGACTTTAGATTTTTATCGTTTACAAAAAGGAGATACTTTTAAGTTAATTTATGAAGAGAAATTTATAAATGATACTACATTTGTTGGATATGGAGAGGTAAAAGCAGCAATTTTTACCCATGGAGGAGAGGATTTATATGCTTATAAGTTTGTTGCTGATTCTATTAAAAAAATTCCAGAGTATTACGATCAAGATGGAAACATGTTGCGTAGAGCATTTTTAAAATCACCTATAAAGTTTCAGTATAGAATTTCTTCAAGATATAATTTAAGAAGAAAAATAGCTTTATACGGAAGAGTAAAAGCTCATAGAGGAACCGATTTTGCAGCACCATATGGAACGCCAATTATGACCACAGCAAGCGGCACGGTTGTAGAGTCAGCAAGAAGAGGAGGAAATGGTAATTATGTAAAAGTAAAACATAATAGTACTTATACAACCCAGTATTTACACATGAAAAGACGAAATGTAAGAGTTGGAGATTATGTAAAACAAGGAGATATAATTGGTTGGGTAGGTATGACAGGAAATACTAGTGGTCCTCACGTTTGTTATCGCTTTTGGAAATATGGACGACAAGTAGATCCGTTTCGTGAAAAATTACCTTCAGCAGAACCTTTGGATCCTAAAATTAAACCTACATACCTAGAGTATATAAAACCGTTTAAAAAACAGCTAGACAGTATTAAGTTGCCAAAACCTGAACCACTTTCATTTAAAGAAAAAGAAATTTTAGCTACGAATTAATTATGCCTTTACTAAATATAAAGCCAACTCAAACTGCTACTTGGAAAAAGTTAGCAAATCACTTTAATGAAGCAAAGAACTACGAGTTAAGAGAATTATTTCGTGAAAACAAGAATAGAGAAGAGGAGTTATCTTTTTCTTTAGATGAATTGTTTGTCGATTATTCTAAAAATCGAATTACTAAAGAAACGATTAATCTGTTACTATCTTTAGCTGAAGAAGTTGAGTTAAAAGATGCGATTGAAAAATATTTTTCAGGAGATAAAATTAACGTAACTGAAAACAGAGCAGTATTGCATACTGCATTAAGAAGTAGCTCAGACAACCCTATTTTTATTGATGGAAAGGATGTAAAGCCACAAATTCAATCCGCTTTACGAAAAATGAAAGCTTTTAGTAATAAAGTGATTTCAGGAAAATGGAAAGGGTATACAGGGAAGCCAATTACAGATATAGTTAATATAGGAATTGGTGGTTCTGATTTGGGTCCAAATATGGTAGTAGAAGCGTTACGGTTTTACAAAAATAAGTTAAACACCCATTTTGTTTCTAATATTGACGGAGATCATATTTCCGAAATTCTAAAAAAAATAAGTCCAGAAACGACTTTATTTATTGTAGTTTCAAAAAGTTTTACGACTCAAGAAACAATAAATAATGCTAATACGATACGAGATTGGTTTTTAAAATCAGCAACGGTTTTTGATGTTTCTAAACATTTTATTGCCGTGTCATGCAATATTAATGCGGTAGATAATTTTGGAATAGATAAGAAAAATATATTTCCAATGTGGGATTGGGTAGGAGGTCGATTTTCACTATGGTCAACTGTAGGTTTGTCAATCTGTTTAGCTATAGGTTTTGACAACTTCAAAGAATTGTTAAAAGGAGCAGAAAAAGTAGACAACCATTTTAGAAATACTAGTTTTGATAAAAATATACCAGTAATATTAGCTTTGATAAGTGTGTGGTATAATAATTTTTTTGGAGCAGAAACAGAAATGATTTTGCCTTATAGTGAATATTTGGAAAAATTTCCTGCCTATTTACAACAAGTTGCAATGGAAAGTAATGGGAAAAATGTGGATAGAGATGGTGATGAAGTTGATTACCAAACAGGGACTATTGTTTGGGGAGGCACTGGGGTAAATTCACAACATGCCTTTATGCAGTTATTACACCACGGAACTAAATTAATACCTGTTGATTTTATTGGTTTTAAAGAATCTTTACATAACTTAGAAGATCATCACGAGAAACTAACTGCAAATTATTTTGCTCAACAAGAAGCATTAGCTTTTGGAAAGACAAAAGAAGATGCACACTTAGATTTAAAAATTAACAATGAATCAAATAAGATTTCTAAACTTTTACCTTATAAAGTGTTTAAAGGGAATCAACCAAGTAACTCAATTTTATTTGATAAACTAACTCCATTTTCTTTGGGGATGCTTATAGCTATATATGAACATAAAATTTTTACCCAAGGAGTTATATGGAATATTTATTCTTTTGATCAATTCGGAGTAGAATTAGGGAAAGAATTGGCGCAAAAAAACGTTTATTGCTTATAAATATTTTAAAAGCTACCTTTTTTTGTTATGGTATTTTTTGTTAATAATTTTTCTTAGATGTAACCAGTTGATATTTAGTTCTTTGCGATTTTTTTATTGAATTGTTTTATCTTAATTTATTGTTAAAACTTAACATTAAATTAATATTAGCAATGTGTAAAAGCAGGATATTTGCACCTGCATTTAATAACAATTAGATTAAAAAATGAAAACATTTAAAAATGTATTACTCGTAGCTTTGTTCTTTGTAACAGCTACAGTTTTAGGTCAAACAAAACTTACTGGTAAAGTAGTTGACGAAATGGGGGAACCACTGCCAGGAGCTAACGTTGTAGTAAAAGGAACTACAAACGGATCAGCTACTGATTTTGATGGTAAATTTATGTTAAACGCTAGCTCAGAATCAGGGGTAGTAGTAGTGTCTTTTGTTGGGTACAACAAAAAAGAAGTACCTTATTCAGGAGCGGCTGATTTAGGAACAATCGCTTTAGAACCTTCTAATGTGTTAGAGGAAATCGTTGTAACGGCATCAGGTGTAATCGATTTAGCTGAAGATAGAAAAACACCAGTAGCGGTGTCTACAATTAAAGCTTCTGAAATTCAAGCTAAGTCAGGTGCTTGGGATTTACCTGAAGTTTTAAAATCAACTCCTTCTGTACAAAACATCAAAGGGGGAGCTTTTGGTGAAGGTCAGATGTATTTACGTGGTTTTGACCAAACAAATACAGCTTTCTTATTAAACGGACAACCAATTAATGGTATGGAAGATGGTAAGATGTATTGGTCTAACTGGCAAGGAGTAATGGATGTTGCTAACGCTGTTCAGGTTCAACGTGGTTTAGGTTCTTCTAAATTAGCAATTTCTTCTGTTGGAGGTACGGTTAATATTGTGACTAAGACAATTGATAACAAAAGAGGTGGTTATGTTAAGCAAACAGTTGGTAACAACGGTTATACTAAATCGACTGCTTATTATTCAACTGGATTAAGTGAAAAAGGATGGTCTTTTTCAGCAATGTTTGGTCACTGGCAAGGTGATGGATATGTAGATTACACTCACGGTCAAGGTCAAACTTATTTCTTATCTGTTGGTTACCAGCCAAGTGAAAACCATACATTTAACTTTATGTTAACAGGTGCACCTCAGTGGCATGCAGCTGCAGGGAGAGGAAGGATTTCAGAATTTTTAGAGAATGGAATTCGTTATAATAGCTGGAATACTGATAATGTTGATAGTCCAAATACTTTAGGTAATTCTAAAGTTTACCCTGGAGGAAGAAATATTTATCATAAGCCAGTTGCAAATTTAACTTGGGATTATACTATTAATGATCAATCTTCTTTATCAACCGTTTTATATGGTTCAATGGGTAGAGGAGCTTTTGCTTCATTAAGTAGTTCAAATGGAGGTTTATATGCTAGAGGGTCTAACAATAACCATAACTGGTTTGGGTTAGTAACAAATTATAACAACGAGTTAAGCGAAAACTTAAGCTTAAATGTTGGTGCTGATGTTAGAACCTATAACGGAATTCACTTTAGAAGTGCAAATGAATTTATAACTGTAGATTCAATAGATAATACTACTGGATACTCAGGTTCTTTTACAGTTGACAAGGTGTTTGGTGGAGTGAACCCATGGTCATTATTATTCAATCCAAATAACGATCATAAACAACGTTTACCATATTATGACTATGAAGAAGTAATTACTTACTATGGAGTTTTTGGTCAAGTTGAATATTCTAAAGATGCTCTTTCTGCTTTTTTCCAAGGGGCATTATCTAATCAGGATCACCAAAGAGAAGAGTTTTTATATACTCAGAATATTGGAAAGTCAGAAAAATCAAAGAAAGTGTCTAACTTAGGGTATAACCTTAAGACAGGGGCTGCTTATGAAATAAATGAACAACATAAAGTATTTGCTAATGCTGGTTTCTATTCTCGTCAACCTTTCCACGATGATTTATTTGAAAATACTAGAGATTCAAATGAGTTAATTGATCCAGCAGTAGAAAATCAAGAAATTACAGGCTTAGAGTTAGGATATCAATTCGGTAGTGAAAAAGTGTCTGTTAATTTAAACGGTTATCATACTACTTGGGCGAATCGTACTGTGTTAAGAAATAATGGAGAAGATTTTGATACACCAGCTTATGAGTCATATCAAACTCAAGGGGTAAAGCAAGTGCACAAAGGAGTAGAGTTAGAGTTAATGACTCGTCCTTTTGAAGGTTTAAAATTAGATGCTTTCGTATCTGTAGGAGATTGGAAATTAGAAGGAAATGCTACTCAGAGAACATTTAACAATCAAGGAGATGAAATAGGAACCGCTACAGAAATTGAAATCGATGGATTCAATGTTGGAGGTGCTGCTCAAACAACAGCAGGGGCCAATGCCACATATAAGTTTTCGTCTCAGTTCTCTATAGATGCTAATTGGAACTATTATAAAGATTTATATTCTATAGGTTCTTTAACTTCTAAAGCATTAAAGTTACCAACATATAATTTAACAGATGTAGGATTTACATTTAGACCACAATTAAAAGAAAAGACTTATATCAAAGGTATTGAGTTTAGAGTAAATGTAGATAACGTATTCGATGAAATGTATTTAGAATCAGTTAATGGTACAACAACTGCTTCTTCTAACCCTTCTGAAAATTGGAAAGGAATTAACACAAGTAATAATGGACGTTTCGGTTATGGAAGAACTTGGAATGCATCTATGAGAATTAACTTCTAATATTTAGAAATTAAATATTCAAAAACCACCTCAATTGAGGTGGTTTTTTTATGCAGAAAATTCAGTACTTTTACAAAGACAAAATTTAAAAATCATGATGAAAACATTGCACTCTTATTGGGCTTATATTGTATTAGCTGTTTTAATTTTTACTGTTGTAAAAGCTATTATAGGTTTAACACAAAAAAAAGAATTTACCCATAAAGAGTTCCGTTTAGGTCTGTTTACTTTAATTACAGCTCATATTCAATTATTAATAGGTTTAGGGTGGTATTTTATGTCACCTTGGTACAAAGCTTTAAAAACAAATGGTGGAGAAGTAATGAGTGAGCCTATGGCGCGACTATTAGCTATTGAACATCCCTTAATGATGATTATAGCTATTACGTTAATCACTATAGGGTGGTCTAAACATAAAAAACAAGTAAAAAGTGAAGCTAAATTTAAGACCTTTGCCATCTTTTATGGATTGGCTTTAGTACTAATATTAGCAAGAATTCCTTGGAGTAATTGGTTTTAAGACAAATTTATAGTCCCGCTTTCGCGGGATTTTCTATTTTTGCGAACTAGTAAAAGTTTAATAATGAAAATTTTAAGTTATATACTCTCATCAATCTTTGGATTGGTGTTTTTTTCTTTACTGTTAATTTTCCATCCATTACAATGGTTAGGGCTAAAACTTTTTGGTCATGAAGGGCATCAAAAAGTAGTAAACATCATGAATTGGTTTCTGATAAAATCACTTTTAATACTAGGAATTCGTGTTCAATTTGAGAACAAACAAGAGTTACCAGAAAATACCACACTAATTTTTGTAGCAAATCATCAAAGTACATTTGATATTCCGCCAATTATTTGGTATCTTAGAAGACACTACCCAAAATTTGTATCAAAGAAAGAACTAGGAAAAGGAATTCCTAGTATATCTTTTAACCTAAAACACGGAGGTGCTGCTCTAATCGATAGAAAAGACGCTAAACAAGCATTATCTGAATTAGGAAAATTCGCCAAAAGTATTAATAAAAATAAATGGTCTGCAGCGATTTTTCCTGAAGGAACGAGAAGTAGAACTGGAAAACCTAAACCGTTCTCTGTAAACGGGCTTAAAATGATTGTTAAGTACAACCCAGAAGCCTTTGTAGTCCCTCTTTCAATTAACAACTCATGGAAAGTATTTAAATACGGAAAATTCCCATTGGGAATTGGAAGTCCGATAAAAATAAGAACTCACAAACCAATAAAAGTAGATAGCTTACCGTTTGATGAGTTAATTGCCAAAGTAGAAACAACTATAAAAGAAGCAATATACTAAACAAAACAAACAACAATAAATATAACCTTTAAATTAAATTATGTCAATACAAAACATTAGAAAGGAAGTAATGCAAACGCTGGAAAAAAACATTGACAGTTTTGTAGACAGATTCTTGATGCCAATAGAAAAAATTTGGCAACCGACCGACTTTTTACCAAACTCACAACAAGATTCTTTTATTGATGAAGTAAAAGAAATTCAAGAGCTTTCAAAAGAGCTTGATGATGATTTTTGGGTAGTTTTGGTAGGAGATACAATTACTGAAGAAGCATTACCAACCTATGAATCTTGGTTATTAGATTTAGATGGAGTAACCCAACAACCTGATAATGGTTGGGCAAAATGGATTCGTGCATGGACCGCGGAGGAAAACCGTCACGGTGATGTGTTAAATAAGTATTTATACCTTTCGGGAAGAGTAAATATGCGTGAGGTAGAAATATCTACACAGCATTTAATTGCCGATGGATTTGATATCGGTACCGCTACCGACCCGTATAAAAACTTTATATACACAAGTTTTCAAGAGTTAGCAACGTATGTTTCACACAATAATGTAGCTAAAATAGCCAAAAAGCAAGGGCATAAAGCCTTGGCTAAAATGTCTAAAATTATTGCAGGAGATGAAATGCGTCATCACATGGCTTATACTGAATTTGTTAAAGAAATTTTTAAGATAGACCCAAGTGAAATGATGTTGGCGTTTCAACACATGATGAAACACAAAATAATAATGCCTGCAATGCATTTGAGAGAATCTTTTGGTGCTAAAGGAAGCTTATTTGATGATTTTTCAACAGTAGCGCAAAGAGTAGGTGTGTATACAGGTTTTGATTATGTAGATATCTTGAAAAAGTTAAATATGACTTGGGAAATAGATAAGATTACTAATTTAACTCCGGAAGCAGAAAAAGCACGTGATTTCTTAATGAAATTACCAGACAGAATGTATAGAATAACCGAACGTATCATAGTACCTGATACAAAGTTCAATTTTAAATGGATGATTCCTGCATAAGAATAAAAAAGCAACCTATTAGGTTGCTTTTTTATTGTAATATAAACTTGTCTTGGTCATCCAAAAAACGAAAACGGTTACGTGTTTTTATTTGTGCTTCTTTATTTAAATCAACAATCAGTATTTCCTCAGTTCCTTGGTTGTTTTTAACCAAACAATTCCCCAAGGTATCATAACATGCCGTATTTCCTGTGTACATATATTCGTTAGCATCAACACCTACTCTATTCACACCAATTGTATAGGTCATATTTTCAATAGCACGTGCTTTTAATAAAGTATCCCATGCTTCAATACGAGGTTTAGGCCAACTGGCTACATACAGCAATAAATCATAATTTTCGGTATTTCTAGCCCATACAGGAAAACGTAAATCATAACATATTAGCGGACAAATTTTCCATCCTTTGTAATCAACTATAATTCTTTCAGTTCCTGCAGAAAACACTTCGTGTTCGCCTGCCAGTGTAAAGGTGTGTTTTTTGTTATACGAGTCTATTTTCCCAGAAGGGTGCACAAATAGTAAGCGATTGTAAAAATGATTATTTTCGCGAATAACAATACTTCCTGTAATAGCTGTAGATTTTCTTTGAGCTAAATTTTGTAACCATTGTACTGTATCACCTCCCATAGTTTCAGCAACAGCTGAGGCATTCATGGTAAATCCTGTAGTAAACATTTCAGGTAAAACGACTAAATCAATTTCATCTAACAAACCATTGATTTTTTCTTCAAATCGTTTTCTGTTTTCTGTTGGATTCTCCCAAACTAAATCCGATTGAATCAAAGCTACTTTTAAAGTATTCGTTGTGTTCATAATCATATATTGTCTGTACTATCAAAAATAGGATAAAAATTGTACTTTGCTTACAATAAAAACAAGGTATGCAGTCTTTTATATCAGAAACGTTAGATACTATTTTACAAAACACCAAATCGTTTGAAAATGTTGTGTTTATATTACCTTCACAAAGGGCAGGAGTTTTCGTAAAAGAAACGTTTAAAAAGAAAATTACGGCAGGTTTTTTACCAGAGATTATCAATATTGGTGATTTTGTTGAAGAAATTTCTGAAATGAAAAAGATTGATGCAGTTCAACTCCTTTTTCATTTTTATACGATTTACAAAGAGCAAGAAGAAACCCCAGATTCGTTTGATGTGTTTTCATCATGGGCATTTACACTTTTGCAAGATTTTAATGAAATCGATCAGCATTTAATTAATTCGAGAGAAATCTTTGTGTATTTGCGAGATATACATCGTTTACGAAAATGGTCGGTAAAAGGAGAATTTAAAGAAACTGAATTGATGAAAGATCACTTTTCTTTTATGGAAAAGTTGAAAAAATACTACGATGCGTTTTATCAGTTTTTGGTTGAAAATAATATCGGATACCAAGGGGTTTTATATCGAGAGTCAACAAAAAAAGTGGCGGATTTCATCCGTAAAAACCAACAGAGAAAATACTTTTTTATAGGGTTCAATGCATTAAATGCTGCGGAAGAAATGTTGTTTGAACAATTTCTGTTGAATGGAAATGCAGAAGCTTTTTGGGATATTGATAAAACGTTTTATGAAAGTCAACATCAAGCAGGAAGCTTTTTAAGAAAGTATAAAACTCGATGGAAGTATTATCAGCAGCATCCAATTCAAACGATTAAAGAATACTTTTCAGAAAGTAAACATATTGAGGTAATTGGAGCTTCTAAAAATATCACACAGATAAAATATGCGGGAGAGATTTTAGAAAAACTTCCTAATTATAATAATACAGCGTTGGTTTTGGCTGATGAAACATTATTGCCAATTACTTTGAACTCATTGCCTGCAACTGTAGATGCTATTAATATTACGATGGGGTACCCTTTAAAAGATATTCCAACGACAAGTTTAATCTTTGCTATTTTTCAATTATTTCTCAATCAAGAAAAGTTAGAAAAAAAGGAAAGTAATCTTTTTTACCACAAAGATGTAGTTCGCTTGGTAAAAGATGCTACTATTTATCGATTATTACAGGTTGATGAGCAAACCAATATAGCAGATACACTTTCAGAAGCAGTAGTTAAAGAAAATAATACCTTTATCAGTCAAGAAGAAATCATAATATTTCTTTCTCCTGTTAGTGAAGAGGTAAAGAAAACTATAACGACTATTTTTAATCCGTTTGTATCAATTAGTGAGTTTTTAAACAGAATTATAGAGTTGATAAACTTATTGAAAGAAAATACTAATGAGTTAGAAAAAGAGTACTTATTCCGATTTTATACCGCATTTACACAGTTACAAAATTTGCATAATGAGTTTGGTTATGTACAAGATTTAAAAACGTTGCATCAATTTTTTAGACAATTAATACAATCGGAGAGTCTATCATTTCAAGGAGAACCCTTACAAGGATTGCAATTAATGGGAGTGTTAGAAACGCGTGTGTTAGATTTTGAAAATGTAATTATCACTTCAGTGAATGAAGGAGTTTTACCAGGAAACCATCAACAGAACACGTTTATTCCTTTTGATGTAAAAATAGAGTTTGGTTTACCTACTTATAGGGAAAAAGACGCGCTGTTCTCCTACCACTTTTTCCGATTGCTGCAACGTGCCAAAAATATTTACATTTTGTACAATACCGAACACGATGTATTTGGAAGTGGAGAAAAAAGCCGTTTTGTAACTCAGCTAGAAATGATGAGAGATGACATTACTGAAAAGATTATTAGTCCGAAAGTAGTAACGTCTCCTATTCAATTAAAAGAAATTCAAAAGGATGAAAAAGTTTTAGAACGTTTACAAGAATTGGCTCAAAAAGGAATTTCTCCATCGGCATTGACCAATTATTTATACAATCCGATTGCATTTTATAAGCAGAAAATATTAAAAATAAATGAGCTAGAGGATGTAGAAGAAACAGTTGCTGCAAATACGATGGGAACAGTAGTACATGATACGTTAGAAGAGTTATATAAGCCTTTTATAGGAAAGTTTATACGAATGCAAGATTTAGAAGGAATGCAGCAAAAAACTAAAGAACTCATCACTTTTTACTTTTCGAAGCATTTTAAAAATGGAGACTTAAGTACAGGGAAAAACCGACTAATTTTTGAAGTAGCCAATCGTTTTGTAGAGAATTTTTTATTGAAAGAGAAACAATTGTTGAAGGATGAGAACAACCAATTAAAAATAATTGCTACCGAGCAAGAGTTATGTTCAGAAATAAGGGTCGAAGGAATTGACTTTCCAATAAAAATAAAAGGAATTGTCGATCGAATTGATGAATTAAACGGTGTTACCAGAATTATCGACTATAAAACTGGAATGGTTGATAGTACAAACTTAAAAGTACTCGACTTTGAAGCGATACATGATTTAAAATACCATAAAGCCATTCAGGTAATGTTGTATGCGTTTTTGTATACTCAACACACGCAATTTAATTTTGAAAAATCATTAGCAGCAGGAATTATCTCATTTAAAAACTTAAAAAATGGCTTTTTACAGATGAATTTCTCATCTAATTACCGAACACCAGATAATGCTATTACAAAAGAAAGGTTAGAAGAATTTATGACTGAAATAAAGTCCGTATTAACAGAGTTGTATAACCCAGCAATTGGTTTTGTTGAGCCTGTTAATTTGCCGTATTAAATAGCTAAATAAACAATTTCCCAATCTTGGTTGTGACTTGTGTAGGTTTTTAAAGTTTTAAAACCAATGGCTTTATGCGCGTTGACAGACCGAGTATTCTTTTCGTCAAATTCAGTAATAATAGAGTCGTATATTCCAGAGAATTCTTCTTTCATTTTTGTATACAAACCCCTAAAAACACCCTTTCCTCTGTAGTGTTTGTCAATACAAATCTGTCCCATTAAAATATAGGGTTTAGCACCTTTTGAAGTTGTGTCTATTTCATCAAACATAGGAATGAGAATAGGAATATCATTTCTGAAAATTTTAGACATTGATAAAGCATAACCAACAACAGTGCTATTATTTTTTGCAATGATATGTGGGTGCACATCGTTCATTTTTTTCAATAATTCAAAATCATGACGAACGGTAACAAACCCCTGTTCTTTTTTGTCTATTTCTGATAATTTTTCAGGCAAATTTTGTTGTTGCAACTCTAATATTTGAAGCAATTCTGTTGGGTTGGTTGCGGTAGTGAATTCAATCATAATTTGAAAGTAAAATTAAAAAGTGGAGCATATCGGAGTCGAACCGATGACCTTTTGACTGCCAGTCAAACGCTCTAGCCAACTGAGCTAATGCCCCAAATTAAAATCGTCATTCTAAACGGAAGTTCGAGGAGAGATTTTATTCTCAAAATTTCTTACACTCGTTTACTTTGTTTGAAATGATGCCATTTTCAAATATAGCATTTTTAAGGATGTGCATTTACCCAAACTTCACCATCTTCAAAAAATTCTTTTTTCCAAATAGGCACCGTTTCTTTTAAGGTGTCAATGGCATACTGACAAGCATCAAAAGCCGCTTTTCTGTGTGGAGAAGAAACCGTAATAATTACAGGAATATCACCAATAGTTAACAAACCTTCCGCATGGTGAATGGCAATCTTTTTTACTCCAAATTTGTCCAAGGCAGCATCTGCAATTTTTTGCATTTCTTTAATTGCCATGGGCTTATAGGTAGAAAAATCTAGTTGAGTTACTTCTTTATTTTGTGTTGCGTTTCTAACAGTACCTACAAAAACAGCAATTCCACCACAAGAAGGATCAGCTACAAAATCGTAACATTCTTGTAAATTGAGTTTTTCTGAAGTTATTTTTATAGATGTTGTGTTCATATCTGTATGTAAGTTTAACAAAGATATAAGATTGAAAGCTCAAAAAGAATAGAAACCAATCAGATTTAAATAATTATTTTTGTTTGCGAAAACAAAGAACACAACTTAAAATGAAAACATTGAACGATTTCAATTTCGAAAATAAAAAAGCATTAATCCGTGTGGATTTTAATGTGCCTTTAAATGGTACTTTTGAAGTAACAGATGATACAAGAATTCAAGCAGCAAAACCAACGATTATAAAAATATTAGAAGATGGAGGTAGCTGTGTGTTAATGTCACATTTAGGACGTCCGAAAGGTAAAGAAGATCAGTTTTCGTTACGTCATATTGTTAGCAAAGTAACAGAAGTATTAGGTGTACAGGTGAAATTTGTTGATGATTGTATAGGCTCAACTGTTAAAGAGGCAGTAGCAAACTTAAAGAGTGGAGAAGTTTTATTGTTAGAAAACTTACGTTTTTATCCAGAAGAAAAAGCAGGAGATATTGTTTTTACTGAACAATTATCTAAATGGGGTGATGTATATGTAAATGACGCTTTTGGTACTGCACACAGAGCACATGCATCTACTGCAATTATCGCACAATTTTTTCCAGAAAATAAATGTTTTGGAAATTTATTAGCAACTGAGATTGAAAGTATTGATAAAGTATTAAACAATTCAAAAAAACCAGTAACTGCTATTTTAGGAGGAGCAAAAGTGTCGTCTAAAATTGGAGTGATTGAAAATATTATTGAGAAAGTAGATCACATTATTGTAGGTGGAGGTATGACATTTACGTTTATCAAGGCTTTAGGAGGTAAGATTGGAAACTCATTAGTTGAAGAGGATAAATTAGAGTTAGCGTTAGAAATTTTAGCGAAAGCAAAAGAGAATAATACTGAAATTCATTTACCAGTAGATGCTGTTATTGCAGATGCTTTTTCAAATGATGCTAATACGCAAGTGGTAGATACTAATGAAATTCCTGATGGATGGATGGGATTAGATTGCGGACCTAAAACGGTTGAAAAATTTGCTGAAGTTATTGCAAAGTCAAAAACGATTTTATGGAATGGTCCTTTAGGAGTTTTTGAAATGGAAAAATTTGCACAAGGAACGATTGGTTTAGGAAATGCTATTGAAGAAGCAACTAAAAATGGAGCTTTCTCGTTAGTCGGTGGTGGAGATTCGGTTGCTGCGGTAAAACAATTCGGATTTGCTGATAAAGTAAGTTATGTGTCGACAGGAGGAGGAGCGATGTTAGAAATGTTAGAAGGGCAAACTTTACCTGGCATTGAAGCTATATTAAAATAAGGAAACTGCTAGTAGAAAAAGAAAATAGAATGAAATATTGGTTTTATAATGGTAATGACTTTATTGTTGTTACAGATGAGTCTATATATGTAGGGAAAACAAAGAAATATATAAAGGCTGAATTAATTTCAGGATTTGAAAAAGGAAATATTCCTAAGGATGTTTTTAGTATTCCTTTCTCATATATAAAAAGTGTTGAAAACCCAGAAGGAGCAAGTAAAATAGTTGTTTTTTACGGAGATGATTCAGAGGAGGGAATTATTATAAACAGTAAAGAAATTAAGAATCAATTTTTTCTTTATTTAAAAGAAAATTTATCAAGCTTTAATTACTTCAAAGATAAACCAAAAGTAATTAAGTTTATAAAACCTCAGATTTTTGCCATATTATTTTCCACTGGAATATTTTTATGGGTATTTTATTTAGCTAGAGAAATTGAGAAAGGTTACCAATATGAGGTTGTTGGAGGTCGACAAGGCTTGAGTGGATTGGTCTTGGGGTTAGCTCAATTTGGAACTATCAAGGTTTTATTAGGATACTTTATAGTTTTATCAATAGCAATAATGGCATTAACAAGAAGACTAAAAAAAAGAACCTTAACAGAGTTTTTAATAAGATAAATACCTGTTAAATGAGTATTTAATCCCGCTATAATCGGGATTCATTTTGTGTAAATTTTAAGAAGTAGAAACTCTAAAAACCTTGTATTTTTACAAGGATAATAATTGATAATTAATTTATGAAGTACACAACACTACCCAATACTGATGTAAAAGTTTCAAAAATTTGTTTAGGAACGATGACGTGGGGACGACAAAATACAGAAGCCGAAGGTCACAAACAAATGGATTACGCCTTAGAACAATGTGTAAACTTTTTTGATACTGCAGAATTGTATTCTGTGCCTGCTACACCAGAAACATATGGAGCTACAGAAAAAATCATAGGTTCTTGGTTCAAAAAAACAGGAAACAGAGATAAAGTAGTGTTGGCATCTAAAATAGCAGGAGGTGGTGATTATACCGCGCATATTAGAACAGGAGGGTTCAATAGAAAAAATATAACTGAAGCGATTGAAGGTAGCTTAAAACGTCTACAAACAGATTATATTGACTTGTATCAATTACACTGGCCAGATCGCGGGGTGAACTGTTTTGGAGTACGTGATTATCCATATAAAACTTCTACAAAAGAAGCTGAAAAGCACTTAGAAATTTTAGAAACCTTGAATGACTTTGTAAAACAAGGAAAAATAAAACATGTAGGTTTATCTAATGAAACGCCTTGGGGAACGATGAAATATCTGCAAACAGCAGAGGAACATGGCTTACCAAGAATGGTTACTATTCAAAACTCATACTCGTTAATTCATAGAGGATATGAAGTGGGAATGTCTGAGGTTTCTATGAGAGAAAATATTGGGTTGTTAGCTTATTCTCCTTTAGCACAGGGAGTGTTAACAGGAAAATATATTGATGGAAAAACTCCAGAAGGAGCAAGAGGAACCTTATTTCCAAGGTTTATCGCTAGATATAAAAATGAAGGTTCAGAAAAAGCGGTTTTAGAGTATCAAAAAATAGCAAATAAACACGGGTTAACATTAACGGAACTGTCATTGGCGTATATCAACCAGTTACCATTTGTAACGAGTAATATTATTGGAGCTACTAAAATGAGTCAATTAAAAGAGAATATCAATTCTATTAATATTGAATTGTCAGAAGACATTTTAGCAGAAATAGAAGAAGTGCACAAAGCAATTCCGAATCCAGCGCCTTAATTAGATTAAAATATAATGCATAAAAAAGCCGAAGTAAATTTACTTCGGCTTTTTTATTTAGAATATAGTGTAACCAATATTTAAGCTAAGTGATTTGTAGTCAGATGACCAATAAGAATAATTTCCTAATAAATCTCTGTTATTGTATCTTAATTCAAAACTGTATTTATCATACTTATAGCCTGTACCTATAACTAAACTACCACCAGCCTTAATGTCTAGAGTATTATATAAAGACCCATCTCCTCTTTCAAAAAGAATAGAAGAGTTGTTAGGAAAATCATGTAAATAACCTACAGATATGAATATTTTAGATTTTTTATTTAAGAAGAAATTATGTTTAATACCTAATATAGCTTCTACAGAGCTATAATCAACTTTAGAAACTAGTATTCCTCCAGAAATTGAATTGTTTTCGGTAGTTTTTTGAGTTTTGAACGATTGATAATTAGCTTCTAAAAGAATACTCCATTTGTTTTTGTTAAAAGGCAAAATAAATTCACCTTCTAAGCCAAAACGGATTCCTGACTTTCCTCCGAAATCAGTATTTCTACTGTCATTAAAATTTTCATTGTGAATTTTTAAAGAAGAATTATTCACTCCAATTTTAGCAGTTAACCTAAAAGAACCTACGTTGTTAGTTTTGTTAAACTGTTTAGTTTTAGAGTTTTTACACTGATTGTACTTAATAAAAAAATTACTTAGACTATTTTCTTTGTAAGATAAAGATTTAATTTTTTTTATTGAAATAGTCTCACATTTAAGAGATTTTAATAGTTGCTGTTTGTATCTCTCATTTATATTTATCCTTCCATTAGAAGGAGTATGGGATAGATATCTTTTGTAAATTAATTGCTTTATGGTATCAGTATCTTTTTTGAAGAAAAACCTTTTTAAGTTACTGTTTTCATAAGAAAATAAATTTGCGTCACCTTCAATTAATACCTTTAAAAATAATATCTCTTTAGTAAATATTGGATTACGATTGTCTGAAAGTTTTCCTGTAATATCACTAGATTTATCTATATCTACATTTGCTCGAATGTACTTCGAGAGATTATAAATTCCAAACTCTTCGACTGAGCTTATAGAGCTTATTTTTTCAGAGGAATCAGAGGTTAATTTATAGGTGAATTCAGTCGGATTGTCTTTCCAATCAAGATTCTTAATTAAGCATTCTACTTTTTCTCCAGAATTGTTAATAAAATATCCTTTTTCAAAAGTAATTTGGGCATAGCAATTAATAGTCGTAATTAAAATTACAACATAAGATAAAATAGTTTTCATTGATTTTTTTTATTAAGGATAAGATGTTTTTAATTTATAGTGTAACCTATATTAATGTTTAGAACATTAAGAGGGTTCAAACTTTCGTAAACTTTCTTTCTTGAATAATTAGTTTCGATTTTCATTTTTTTATACCTAAAACCAATACCATATATAATGCTAGTTTTTAAATTTACATCTGGACTTAAATTGAGGTTTCCAATTGTAAAATTATTATCAAGCACGTATTCAGCATTAAAGGCTCCAGATAGATATAAGCTAAGATTTTTATTTAAGAAAAAATAGTGTTTTACTCCTAAAGGGAGAAGAATTGATGAACTGCTGAAATCAGTGGCATTAAAACTGTTTTTATATAGATGATAGCTAGGTTCTATAAATAGAGTCCATTTATCATTGTTAAAAGGTAAAATATACTCAATTTCCATACCCAAATTAAAACCTTTAAACTCATTAAAACTACTGTTTTCAATAGTACCAAAATAAAATGAAGGCGAATTACCTGATTCAAAATATGAAGAATTCATTCCTGCTTTTATTGTAAATTTATAAGCGTTTCTTTTTGGCTTATTATTGTTAGAAGAGGGTTTAGTGCTACTAGGGGTAATGCAATTATTATACTTAATAAAATATTTTGATAAACTCTTATTGTTATATTTCAATATTTTAACATCATTAATTGATAGTTTTTTACATTTTAAATGGGTAAATAATTGTTGCTTATATCTTTCATTTTTACCTAACTGGTAACTTGAAACCTTATATCTTTTATATACTAGTGGTTTTATAGGTGTATTTTCAGAAGAAAAAAAGAATCTTTTTATATTTCCTTTTTCATAGGAAAATAAATTTGCTTTACCTTCTACTAAAACTTTTAAAAATAACTCTTCGGTGTTAAAAATAGGCTCCTTTATATCAGACAAATAATTAACATTATCACTAGATTCGTCTATTTCAACTGTAGATCGAACATATTTTGAAGTATTATAAATACCAAACTCTTGAATAGATCTAATATTAGTTATTTCAGCAGTAGAGTTACTATTAAGTTTATAAGTAAATTTAGTTGGATTGTCTTTCCAATCAAGATTCTTGATTAGACATTCTGTTTTTTCTCCAGAGTTGTTAATAAAATATCCTTTTTCAAAGGTAATTTGTGCATAGCAAGTAACTGTAGCAATAAACATTGCTAGGTTTAATAAAGTGTTTTTCATTGAATTTTTTTAATTTTTGGCAAATTAACATAAAAAAAAACCAATGAAGAAATCCATCGGTTTTTTTATTTTCTTATTGAAGTTTTAAATTTTACTTCTCAACTATTTTAAATGAAGAAGATTTAAATCGACCGTCTTCTACTTTCCCGGAAACTTCAGCTTTTCTAACAACATTACAAAAACCAGTATTTTCATCATGAGAGTCCCCATAATCGTCTATGTGAGCACCATCAACAAAATAGGCTTGTCCATCAACTTTTATAGCTAAATCACATCCATTTTGATTTTTCAATCCGAATTGACATTGTCCGCACGAAGCTTCGACGATCTGGGTTTTTTCTTTAGGATTTGCGCAAGCTAATATTCCGAAGAAAATAAGAACAATAAATTTTTTCATATTATTAAGGTTTTAAGTCACTAAAATTACTAAAAATTAATATCCTATCTTCTTACGAACTCTTTGTAAAACATCTTTTGCTATTACACGAGCTTTTTCTGCACCTACAGCTAATGCCTCATCAATCTCATGGCGGTTTTCCATGTAATGGTTGTACTTGGTACGAATATCAGCGAACTCTTCTATAATCAATTCGTACAATGCTTGTTTAGCATGACCATAACCATAGTTTCCACCTTCGTAATTTGCACGCATTTCAGCTATTTGCTCTTCAGAAGCCAATAATTTATACAAAGCAAAAACATTATCAGTATCTGGGTCTTTAGGGTCTTCTAAAGCTTTGCTATCTGTTTGAATTCCCATAATTTGCTTACGTAATTTCTTGTCTGGTAAGAAAATATTAATGAAATTGTTTCGTGATTTACTCATTTTTTCACCATCAGTTCCAGGAACTAATTTGGTGTTTTCACTTATTTTTTCTTGAGGTGGAACTAAAGTTTCACCTACAATATTGTTAAACCTGTTAGCCACATCACGAGTCATTTCTAAGTGCTGTAACTGATCTTTTCCAACAGGAACAATTTCTGCATCGTACAATAAGATGTCTGCCGCCATTAACATCGGGTAGGTAAATAAACCAGCGTTTACATCTGCTAAACGATCGGCTTTATCTTTAAAACCGTGTGCTAAGGTTAAACGTTGGTATGGAAAGAAACAGCTTAAATACCAAGTTAATTCTGTAACTTCAGGAATATCACTTTGACGGTAAAATACTGTTTTGCTAATATCAATACCACAGGCAAGCCAAGTTGCCGCTACACTATAGGTGTTTTCTCGCAATTCGTTTCCGTCTTTAATTTGAGTTAAAGAGTGCATATCAGCAATGAAAATAAATGATTCGTTCTTAGAATCATTTGCCATTTCGATAGCTGGTAAAATTGCTCCTAATAAATTTCCTAAATGTGGGGTTCCTGTACTTTGTACGCCTGTTAAAATTCTTGACATAGGTCTGTTTTGTAATATTTGTATTCTAAGTTATTACTTAAGCAAGCAAAAATAAGCTTAAAATTTATCAAACAAAAGAAATTACTACATTCGCACATACAGTTAAACTCTGCTGAAGAGATTTGCTATGATAAAATATAGTTATTCTACAAAAGGAAGGGTTAAACGACATTGGGTTAATTATAATTTAAAGATTTGAAATATATATATATTCCTTTTAGACTTATCTGGCGCATTTGGTTTTATGTACTCATTATTATTTCCATATTAATCATGGCGCCATTTATGTTAATACTTACCTCAGATGAAAAATACTATCCTATTTTTTGGAAAGTAATGAGGGGATGGTCATTTTTTTTGATCTATGGAATGGGCTTTAGATTAAAGATAGAAAGAGAGCAAGAAATAGATCGAAATAAAAGCTATATGTTTTGTGCAAATCATGCATCATTAATAGATCCATGGGTGCTAATTGCTACAAGTAAAAATCCAATTGTTTTTGTTGGGAAAAAAGAATTAGTAAAGTTGCCAATTTTTGGGTTTTTCTACAAAAAAGTAGTTGTGATGGTTGATAGGAATGATGCTAAAAGTAGGAAGAATGTATACGGAAGAGCTAAGAACAGGCTTAAAAATGGAACGAGTGTAGCTATTTTTCCTGAGGGATTAGTACCTACTGAAAATATTGTATTAGCGCCTTTTAAAAATGGAGCGTTTAGTTTAGCTATAGAGCATCAGATACCCATAGTACCCCAAGTATATTATGATGGGAAACGATTATTTTCGTGGGATTTTTTTAAAGGACGCCCAGGATCTCTCAGGGTTAAACAATGTAAATTTATTGAGTGTGATGAATTAAGTTTAAAAGAACAGTTAAAAACTAAAACGTACGATTTGATATACAATGAATTGATAAATGACGAGTTTTATATGGAAGATACTTATAGACCAAATAATGAGCGAGAATTTAAATCACCATTATAACGATAAAGAAGAAAAACTGAATATACTTACACATGGTTTCGGATTGTTGCTAAGTATAATTGCTCTACCATTTTTAATACAAAAATCGTTTGTGTATACTGGTTTTTGGAAAATATCTAGTTTTTATATTTATGGAATAAGCATGATAATTCTTTATGCTGCATCTACCTTTTATCATGCAGCAAAAGAACCAAAGCTTAGAAGAAAGCTAAATATTTTTGATCATGCTGCAATTTATGTACTTATTGCAGGAACCTACACTCCTTTTTGCTTATTAGTATTACCTTCAAAAATGGGATGGTATTTGTTTATAGTAGTTTGGATTTTTGCTTTAACAGGTGTTATTCTAAAGCTTTTTTTTACTGGGAAGTTTGATAAGTTATCAACAGCTATATATTTGTTAATGGGTTGGCAAATTATATTTTTAATCAAACCTTTGATAGATAATTTTTCAAATAATGGCTTACTATATCTTTTTTTTGGTGGAGTTTTTTATACCGCTGGTGCTATTTTTTATTCCATTAATAAGCTAAAATATAACCACGCAATATTTCATGCTTTTGTTCTCTTAGGAAGCTTTAGTCATTTTATGACTATATATTTATATATCTAGTATTTAAATTTTCATTTTAAGTTCTTCTATCTGTTAAAAAAATAAATAAAAAGTAGTTTAAATGTTAATTTATTGTAAATGGTTATTTTTTTACTTGTATTAGTTAGTATTGTATTAATCTAACGTGTTTTATAGTTGTAGATTTAATTATTTAAAAATCAATCAATTATGAAGCAAAAAACTATTTTGTTACCCTTCTTAAGCTTTTTAATTTTATTTTCAACACCACTTACAGCTCAAGATTGCAGGGTAACCAGCGAAAATCAAAAGGTATTTTTAAAATACCCGAAATCTAAGGTAGAATACGATAATTTTAATGTTCTTACAAAAAGAATAATTAGAGAAAAAAAACAGACTAAGCTAAATAAGTCTGGAGAAACATATACAATTCCTGTGGTTGTGCATGTTTATGGAGATGTTCAACACGGGAAAACAGTCACATACGATAAGGTAAAGACAGCATTAGATAAATTAAATGAAGATTTTAATGGCTTAAATGACGACTTTAACTCTATCGATCCTGTTTTTGATGGTAGAAAAGCAACACTAAGTATACGTTTTGCATTGGCAAAAATTGATCCTAATGGAGGAAGTACCAACGGAGTTGTTTTTCATGCTGAAAAATCAGGTTACGGTAATGGTGGCGGTTATGACAATCAAATAGCTGCAGATGCCTGGGATAATTATAAGTATATGAATGTGTATATTATGGGAGATTTGTATGCAGACGGAAGTGCAACAAACTCTGGAGTTGCATGGTATCCCAATACAGCGATGTCGGATAATAATACAGCGAGAGTTGTTTATAATGGACGATATATTTATGGAAATACAGACAAAGAGTTTGCTTCTGTATTAACACATGAATTTGGTCATTGGTTAAATTTAATTCACACGTTTGAAGGTGGATGTAATGATCCGAATGGAGATTATGTGGACGATACACCAAAAGAAGACTCTAATTCTGGAGACGATGGTTGTACCATTGGTGCTAGTGATTGTGGTAATTTGATAAACTACGAAAATTATATGGGGTATGATGCTGCTGCTGGATGTGGAAAAATGTTTACTGTAGGTCAGATTGATAGAATGATAGCAGCATTAGAGCATCCAGCTCGTAAACCTCTGTGGCAACCTGCAAACTTAACGGCTACAGGAGTTAATTTAAATGGGGCGTCTCTAATAGTTGATTCTACTACAGTAGAAGAAACACTGTCAAATGATGGTTCAATAGTTAATGAGGCTAAAAATATATCGATAGAAGGAGCAACTTTCTCAGTTTCTTCGGGAAATTTAACTTCAGGAACTCATTTTGATGCCAATCTTCCTCAAGGGTTGTCAGTTCAAATAACAGCACTTAATAATAAAACGCTGAGTGTAAAATTTGTAGGAAAAGCAACAAACCATTCTAAATTAAATAATACTACAGGTTCAGTTACATTTAAAGATGCCGCAGTTTCAGGAGGGATTTCCTCTTTAAACTCTAATAAAGTGACGTTTAATTTTTCTTTTTATGATCCTTATAAAGTAGTGTATTTTGATAACCAAGATTACACCGCAAATTCAGGAAATACCTGGACGTTTTTTACAATAGATGGTGCTACTAACAATAGGTTTGGAACTTTTTATGAGAATAATTCATTGATATTAGAGACCTATAAAAAAGCATTGGTATGTCAATCAGGGACTAGAAATGTGAAACCAATTGAACTGAATACAGTAATTGATCAGCAAAGTTCTTGGGTAGATGGTGGAGGATATCCTGATTTACATGTAATTAGAAAATCGAGTTATACTTCTTGGGATGGTAAAACGGCTTATATAGGTTTTCAATTAGAACTATACCCAGGAAAAACTAATTATGGTTGGTTTAGAGTTAGTGTTAACAATAGTGGTACTTCTTATACTTTATTAGATTATGCGTATAGTACTGAACCTTTTGGGACTATCAAAGCAGGAAGCAAGGTTTGGGATGGAGATACTGGAGCTACTTGTAATGATGGAATCCAAAATGGAGATGAAACTGGTGTGGATTGTGGTGGTTCATGCGAACCTTGTACAGTAATATATTGTGATTCCAACGGAAAGAGTGTAAATGATGAATTTATTAGTAAAGTTGAATTAAATACAATTAGCAATAGTTCGTCAGGATCAAGTGGAGGATATGAAGATTATACAGAAAGTATATCTACAACACTATCAATAGATAGTGATTATTCAATAAGAATTACTCCTAGTTGGAGCAGTACTGTTTATTCGGAAGGATATAGCGTTTGGATTGATTACAATCAAGATGGAGATTTTACAGATGCAGGTGAACAAGTTTGGACTAAAACAGCTTCAAAAGATACTTCGGTAACAGGACAGTTTTCAGTTCCTGGTACTGCTAAATTGGGAAGTACAAGGATGAGAGTTTCTATGAAATATAATGGTATACCTACGTCTTGTGAATCGTTTAATTATGGTGAAGTTGAAGATTACAAAATAACAATAAAAGAAGATTCACTACCAACTTGTGATGACGGAATTCAGAATGGAGATGAAACTGGGGTTGACTGTGGAGGTAGCTGTACACCATGTAGTGGCAATGATGAAATAGTATATGTAGATATTCCAGACCTAACCGTGAGTGCTAGTAATACGTGGGAGTTTTTTAGAATAGAAACAGGAGATGATACTGGTTATGGTGCGTGGTACAGTAGTGGTTCAGTAAGACTTGTTACTTACAATAAAGATATTGTTTGTGAAGGAAATACTAGAAACGTATCACTTTTGGGAGAAAATGTAGCAGTAGGTTCATCAAGTAATTTTGTAGCAGAGTCTAATAGCTATGTGGTTAGTTCTGATGATTACTCTAGTTCGAATGGAAAGAATGGATTTATAGGGTTTACATTTAAAATAAATGGAAACATACATTATGGATGGTTTCACATAATCGTAGCAAATGATGGAAAATCATATTCAATTACAGATTATGCTTACAATAAAATGGCCAATGGAACAATTTATACTGAAACAAGAGGAACTGTAGGTCCAAATAATGATAAAAATACTTTTGATACAAATTTAGTATCAGTGACTCCTAATCCATTTAAGATGAAAGCTAAAATTGACATATCAAGTATAGAGAATAAGAGCGGAATGAAATTAGAGGTATATGATTTATCAGGAAGGTATATTTACGGAAGAGCAATTCCTTCGTCATCAACATCAGTTATAGTGGACGATACCATGATTAAAAAAAGTGGAATATATTTATTAAAAATATATACAGGAAAAGATGTAAAAACAATGAGTGTAATAAAAGAATAAGAATTTACTTCTTAATATAAATTTTAAGCCTGTTTGAGTTTTCAAGCAGGCTTTTTACCATTTATTGTAAGGTGTTTTGCTTAAGTTTGAGTTGTAATATTTGGTAATTCCAGTTACTTCTTTACCTAACCATTGGGGTTTGATAAAATGCTCATTTTCGTTTTCTAATTCTACTTCAGCAATTAATAAACCAGTATTTTCACCTAAAAATTCATCTACTTCAAAAGTGTGATTTTCTATTTTTATGAGGTATCGGTATTTTTCAATAATTCCTTTTTCACATAAACTGAAAAGGTTTTCGGCTTCGTTTTTGTCAATTTTCTTTTCCCATTCGAAACGGGTTGTTCCATTAGTGCTTGAAGGACCTTTGATGGTTAAAAAACCTTTATCATCTTTAATTCGAACGCGTACAACACGCTCTTTGTTAGAATTTAAAAAACCTTGTTTAATGTAGTTTTTTTGGAAAGCACCTTGTTTAAAATCTGAAGATTTTACTAAGAATTTTCGCTCTATTTCTACTGCCATATGAAATCAAATCAAATTTGTACGAATGTACCATTTTTGTTGGGATTATTGAATATCTTTGATCGATGATTTTAACAGATAAATTCAATTAAATGGCGGTTGTTACTACCAAAGCTATTGTTTTAAGTTCTCTTAAGTATGGTGATACTAGCTTGATTGTAAAATGCTTTACTTTACAAGAAGGGGTGAAATCATATATGATAAAAGGAGTGTTAAAGGCAAAAAAAGGAAAATTAAAACCGGCACACTTTCAACCGTTAACACAATTACAAATCGTAGCGAGTCACAGTAATAAAAGTTCATTACATTCTATTAAAGAAGTACAAGTGATTCATTCGTATGAAACCATTTATGCTTCTGTGGTAAAGCAAACAATCGTAATGTTTTTGTCTGAAGTGTTATCAACAATAATTCAAGAAGAAGAAGAAAATTTATCCTTATATCAATATGTAGAAACATCTTTAATTTGGTTAGATACACACGATACAATTGCCAACTTTCATTTGTTGTTTTTGTTGAATTTATCTAAGTATTTAGGTTTTTATCCAGATGCATCAGAAGCAGAGAAAAAAGCATTCAATTTACAAGAAGGAAGGTTTACAGATATGGTTTATGAGAAAGGAAACTTATCAAGTAAAGAAATGATTCTTTTTAAAAGCTTGTTAGGCATAAATTTTGATGCAATACATTCAGTTTCCTATTCAAAAAAGGAAAGACAAATTATTCTTCGAATTATAATTCAGTATTATGAATTGCATTTGGAAGGATTTAGAAAACCTAAATCATTAGACGTTTTAGAAACCGTTTTTAGTTAATTTATGAAACAAAAAATTACTCTATTTTTTTTATTACTTGTTACTTCAGTTTTTTCTCAGAATATTACCATAATTGATGTTGAGACAGGAAAGCCGATTGATGCTGTTGCTGTGTTTAATAAAAGTAGAACGATATCGGCTGTAAGTGATGAAATGGGGAAAGTTGATATTTCAGATTTTCAAAAAAATGAAACACTAATTTTTTCACATGTATCGTATTCTGAGTATCGAGAAAAAAAATCAGTATTAAAAAAGAATAATTACCGTTTGTATTTATCTAAAAATTCTGAACAGTTAGATGAGGTGGTGGTTTCAGTGTTTAAAAATAGAGAAAAAACCAATCGTATTGCTGAACAAATAGCAGTAGTGTCATCGGAAGAAATAGAAAAATTATCACCACAAACATCAGCAGATTTGCTAGCGAGTGTACCAGGAATAAAAATTCAAAAGTCACAATTTGGAGGTGGTAGCCCTGTTATGAGAGGTATGGAAAGTAATCGAGTATTGTTGGTAGTAGATGGAGTACGAATGAATAATGCGATTTATCGAAAAGGGCACTTACAAAATTCGATTACAGTAGCCCCTAATTTATTAGATAGAACAGAAATTGTTTTCGGTCCATCATCAGTAATTTATGGTTCAGATGCTTTGGGGGGAGTTATTCACTACTATACCAAGACGCCAAAATTATCAGAAAAAGGTAGTGAAATTAAAGGGGGTACTTTTTTGCGATATAGTTCTGCAAACAATGAAGTGACTAATGTGGTATCTGCCGAACTTCGATTTAAAAAGTGGGCATCATTTACAAGTGTGTCACACAGTAATTTTGGAGATTTAAAAATGGGTAAAAACCGTTCTCATGGTTTCGACGATTGGGGAAAAGTGCCTTTTTATTCTGATAATTCCAGTATTTATTATAACGATACACCAGTTGTAAATTCTGATAAAAATTCACAAAGAAATACAGGTTATAACCAAACGGATGTATTGCAAAAATTCTATATTCCTTTTTCAAAAAATACTGACTTCAAATTAAACTTCCAATATTCAACATCTTCAAACATTCCACGTTTTGACAAGTTAACGGAATTAAAAAAAGAAAGTTTAAAATTTGCTGAATGGTATTATGGTCCACAAAATCGCTTGTTAATATCACCACAACTGATTATCAATCCAAAGAAAAAGTGGCTGGATAATGGTACAATTACCCTGGCATATCAAAATATAAAAGAAAGTCGAATTCAGCGAAAATTTGGAAGTCTAGATAGGTCGTATAGAAAAGAAAATGTAGATGTTTTTAGTTTGAATGGAGATTTTATAGTGCCATTGGCAAAGCATAGAAATTTGGGTTACGGAGTGGAAGTTGCGTATAACGATGTCGCATCAAATTCATATGGAAAAACGTTACGTGTTGATGGTAATAAAATTGTAGGTTTTGATGGAGATTTTACAGTGCAGTCTCGTTATCCAGACGGCGGAAGTAGTTATTTAAGTTCTGCTTTTTATGTAGATTATCGTCAAGATATTAATAGTAAATCTACCTTAAATACAGGAGTTAGAGGTACACATACTGTGTTAAAAGCAAAATGGATAGATGAAACATTTATTGAAATACCGCAAAGTGATATTAGATTAGATAGTCAATCATTAACCGCAACTATAGGCTATGTATATAAACCAACTAGAAGTTGGCAAATTAACGGGGTAATCTCTTCAGGGTTTCGCTCTCCAAATATTGATGATGTAGGGAAAATTAGAGAGAAGAGTGGTAAGTTAACAGTTCCCAATACAGAGTTAGGTCCTGAGTATGCTTATAACTTTGAGGTTGGACTTCAAAAATATTTTAACAATAGAAAATTTAGAATTGGGTTGAATGCATATTACACAATTTTAGATAAAAATATAACGAGAGCTCCTTATTCATTTTTTGGGCAAAGTACAGTATCTTATGATGGGGATGAATACAACACAGCAGACGGAGAAATCTTAACGAATTTAAATATGGGAAGAGCTTATATAACTGGTTTCACAGCAAGTTATGAAGGTAAATTGTTTGAACATTGGAAAACTTCGGGTTCTGTTACTTATACAAAAGGGCATACATATAGAGACGATTTACCATCAAGTGGACCTCTATCGTCTATTCCTCCGTTATTTGGTCGTTTTGATTTAAACTATGTTCGTAAGAAGTTTGAAGGAGGAGCTAACCTTGTTTTTAATGCTAAAAAGAATATTTCAGATTATAATTTGGTTGAAGGGATTGATAACCCTCAACAAACACCGATTGTAAACCCTGATGCTACTGAAGATATTGATAAGTATTATGGAACACCTAGTTGGATGACAGTTGGTTTATACGGAAAATATCAGCTTAATAAGAGTATTGCTGTACAGGCTCAGTTATCTAATTTATTTGATGAGCATTATAAAGAGTTTGCCTCAGGAGTTTCTGCAGCAGGACGCAATATTTCAGTATCTTTGCAAACAAATTTTTAAGCAAAAGCAAATGATTAATTTTTTTAGATTAGTAAGTTTATTAGAAGGAATATCTTATATTTTATTACTTTTTATAGCAGTGCCAATTAAATATACTCAAGGAAATCCTGAGTATGTAAAAATGCTAGGAATGCCCCATGGATTACTATTTGTAGGATATATCGTATTAGCAATTATGTTGAAGTACGATTTAAACTGGAACACTAAAAACTTCGGAATCGTTTGTTTGTTATCTATATTACCTTTCGGAACATTTTTCGTTGGAAAATATCTTAAACAAGAAGGAGATTATAAAAAATCTTAAGACAGACTTAATATGTAAATTATAGAGTAATCTTTTAATCTAAGTTTTCTAATTAAAAGATTACTCTATATAAATAACTATAATTTATCCTCCGCTTACTGGTGGGATAATAGCAATTACATCATTTTCTTGTATTAAAGCTTCATCGGTAGCATAGCTCTCATTAATGGCTACGGCATAAGAACTCATTTTTTGGAACTCTGGAAATTCAGCTGAAAGAAATTCTTTAAAACTAGCGATAGTGCTTTTGTTAGGAAGCTCTATTGTTAGTGAAGAATTACCTGCTAAGTCTGCAGCAATACCAAAAAGTAATAGGGTTGTTTTCATGTAAAACGGATATGATACAAATCTACAATTTTATCCCCAAAACAACTCTGTTTTCATGCTTTCCATCAAAGGTAGAACGAGCAAAATCCACTCGGAATAAACGCCATTTTCCAAAACCAACATTATCTAATCCAACAGCAAGTTCAGAGTATGGTTTGTTGTCTGGTGTAAATAATGCCTTAGCACTGGTAACTAAATGGAAGTTAAGTTTGTTTATTAAAGGGATTTTACTCAATAAAGCACCTTTAAAATTGTATTCTCCATGTAATTCAACAAATTTATTGTTAGTACTTAATTGGTAGTAAGGAAGCATATAAAAATTATCTAAATAATTACTTTTAGGAGCTATTAGTAATCGGTTTCCATTAAAATGGTTGTAATCCATAAACGGAATATCTTTTTGTTCTAAAAACAGTCCTCCTTTAGCTTTGTATTTAAATTCTCCCCAGTTACTTAAATTGATTTTTTGACGTAATTCAGAAAACACAAGATCTGAATTCCATTCTGTATTTCCAGAGCCAAAGTTCTTTTTATATCCAATAAATAATGATGGATATTTATGACTAGAGATATTGTATTTTCCGTTAGGATATGATAAATATTTTTGTCCAAAATTTATGTTTGCTCCAAGAGAAAAAGTCCACATATGGTGTGGTGTAAATCCAGTGGTGAAATTGGAAGGTTCTTGTGGATTGTTAGAAGTATAATTTACATCATCTTTCGGAAACATTACATAATTAGTAGTATTAAATAATGGTTTTCTGTCTGCAAATTCTAAAGAAGAGAACATACGTATTCCATTGGTTACTTCTCGTGAAAATGAAACTTTAGCAAAAGTTTTTTCATATATTTTAAGGTAATTCCTTTCAAAAAACACTGAGCTTACCGTATTCCAAAATTCAGAAATAGGTTGTTTTTCGTTGAATTGTGGTGTAGCGATTCCTCCAGAAATAGTTAAAACAGGTTTGCTGGTATTGTTCCATTGGTAACTAAAATTAGTTGTAGGACGTACTTTCTTCTCAGAAAAACCATAATTTATATCGGCACCGATACTAAATCGTTTTCCTTTTTTGTTTAGTAATTTACGATAGTTAATGCCTATAGTAGAATTCCAACCTTGTACAGTATTAAAGTTAAGGTTTTCAATAGGAGAAGAAGTGCTTAGTGACCATTTATTAAAAGAATCTTCGTAGGTGTATCCAAAAAGTACATCTAATGGTTTAAACTTGTTATTCTTCCTATCAATAGAATCTAAATATTTTTCAGATGTTCGAATGGTTTTAATACTATCTTTTAGTTTGTAATCTAATATCTCTTCAGAAGTTAAAGTAACGGGACGAATAGTTTTCCAGTATACCGAATCTTTTTCAGTGGCATTTTCAGCAAATGAAAGTATTTCATTACTAAAAGTTTGCTTATTAAAGTTCGGAGTGAAATTATAATTGGAATAGGCAGCAGAAAATCGACCATTAAAATTAAAACCAAACATTCCTGCTTTAAAGTCGATGGTTTGAGTTACAGGTACCCAAGCTTTATTATTGGTAGAGAAATTATAATTTTGTTTAATATGCAAAGTATCTACCATTGGTAAACTTATTTGTGCTCCAGTAACGATAACATCGGCACCATAAATAGCCCAATCATCTTCAACTATATATATAAAACCGCTAAAAACACGATCGTTCTTTCTTTTAGGAAGCAGCTGAATTTTGTTAATTAGCTTTCCGTTTTTATCATAAAAAACACCTGTTAGCTTGTAGTTGTAATAGCCAAAAGCACCATTAGCAATAGGGGAAATTACTTTAACATCAGCCAAATCAAAGGAATTTTCGTAAAAGTTAAAATTTACGTCTTCTGCTTGATTAAAACTAATTCCATTGTCTTGTCCACTAACTTTTGATGCAATGATATGTTCCTTAAAGTTTTGGGGCTTTTTTTGAAAAGCAATTTTTGATACTGTTTCAGAAAGATATACAACCCCACTTCTGGTTGAATCTAGTCCTCCTCCCATATCGCCAATATCTTGCCCTAAAAATTTCTTTGGAAGATCTTTAACTTTAAATAATCCTCGAGAGTAGAAATCGGCGGTAAATTCTGCAAATTTATCGGTGTTTTTTGCTTTGTTAGCAATGGCATTTCTGATAATTTTATTGGCGGGATTTTCTTCTGAATTAACAACGACTTCATCTAAAGTAACTTCCTCTTCATCTAATATTATATTTAGAGTGTATGGAAGAGATTCAACATTCACACTTTTTTTAACAGTTTTATAGCCCAACATCTGAAAAATTATAGTGTATTTACCAATTTTAGCAATGGGTAAATTGTAATCGCCATTATTATTGGTAGTGGTGCCAGTAATGGTATTTTCTAAATATACACTTACTAGGGAAATTGGTTGGTTCTTGCTACTTGTAACCTTTCCTTTAATTTGAGAAAAGGTAATTGAAGAGTATGCTAAGAGTATAAGTGTAGTTATGTTTTTCATAGTTAGTTATTTGAAACAAATTTATAGAGTAAAAAAGAGTAAGGGTATTTAAGAAGTGTTAAAAAATGTATTTAGACTAAATTTTAAATATTATTTTCACCGGAATTTTAAACTAATATAGATAAAATATGAAAAAGCAAGTATTATTGTTATTGGCTGTATGTACAATTTCATTTGGTTATGCTCAAAAAATGAAAGTCGTTAACGGAAATTTTGATTTTATTAAAGATCAAAAAGAAATTAATGTTGAATTCGTTTATGATAACATGAAGTTGTTTAAAAAGAATTTAACGAATGAAGAGTATATGGCTGAACGTTCTGCTAAATTAGAAGAGGATTCAAGAGGGAAAGGAGAAAGATGGAAAAAAAGTTGGATTGGAAGTAGAGAAATTATTTATGCGCCTAAGTTTTTAGAGTTAATGAATAGGTATTTAGAAAAAGATCATGGAGTTTATTTTGCTGAAAACTTAAAAGACGCAAAATATACATTGGTAGTGGAAACAGTATGGGTATATCCGGGATGGAATGCAGCTGTGATGAGACAACCTGCAAAAGTAAGTACGTTGTTAAAGTTTGTTGAAACTGCAAATAAAGACAATGTAGTGTTAGAAATAACAAGTAAAAATGCTCCTGGAAATAAGTTTGGAGGGACTTTTAGTAATGAAGATAGACTAGGAGAAGGATACGCTAAAACGGGTAAAAGCTTAGCGAAATTAGTGTTGAAAAAAGCTTTTAAATAATAGGAATAAAAAATCGGAATCTTAAGATTCCGATTTTTTTTGTTCATTTTCCATATCAATTAAATAAGCCAAGTTTTTAACTAATCGGTTGTGTTTTTTTACAAATGGATTTTCTTTGTCCCACACATACCCCGCTAAAACAGCACAAATTTGTCGTTTAATTTCTGGGTTTTCTGGTTCGTGAAAAAATAGTTTTTGTAGGTTTCCATTATACCATTCTTTCACATAAGTAGAAAACACATTAATACCATTTTTCATATAAGCTACATATTCTGTATCCCAATCTACCGTTGTGTTAGATAATTCTTTATATACAAGCTTAGCTGCTAATAAACCTGATTCAGTAGCAAAAGTAACTCCAGAGGAAAAAACAGGATCAAGAAATTCGGCACTGTTTCCTGTTATAACAAACTTGTCTCCATACATTTTTGTAATAGAAGAAGCATAGTTGTTTATAGTTTTTGGCGGGAATAAAAATTGCTCGTTTTTAAATCTATCATGGTAATACTTAGAGGTTTTTAGAAGGTTTTTCATTTTTTCTTCTCCTGTTTCGCCTTCTATAGAATTTATATACTCTGTTGTTCCTACAAAACCAATACTGGTAACTCCATTAGAAAAAGGGATTACCCAAAACCATGTTTTAGTATCTAAAATATCAAAAGTAATAATGGTGCCTTCTTCTCCTTTAGGTCTGTTAGTTTCTTTAATATGTGTAAAGATTGCCGAATGATTTGAGAGTTTTGAAGGTGTTTGTAATTTTAACAATCTAGGCAGTACTTTACCATAGCCACTGGCATCAATTATATATTTTGCTTTTACTGTATGAGTTTTTCCTTCTTTTACGAGTGTGGTTTCGGTATGTTCGTCGTAAAAAGAAACGTTTATAACTTCAGTATTAAAAGAAATATCTACTCCCTTTTTTTCTAATTCATCTGTTAGAGTCTTGTCAAAATCAGCTCTAGGTACTTGCCAAGTCCAGTTCCATCCCTCTGTAAATTTCTTGCTAAAATCGAAATTACATACCTGATTATTTTTAATAAACCTTGCACCTCTTTTTATTTCAAAATTTTGCTTTTTTAGCGTTTCTAATAACCCCACTTCTTCAAAATGCTCCATACATTTTGGAAGTAGGCTTTCTCCAATAACAAATCTTGGGAAAATTGCTTTCTCAACAATTTTTACATTTATTCCTTTTTTATGTAGGTAAGCTGCTGAAACACACCCAGATGGTCCTGACCCAATAATTAAAACATCAACATCTATGTTGTTCATGGTAATATTATATATTTGCAGTCAAAATAACTATAATACTTTTAGTTATTAAAACAATATCTGCATAAAATAATAAATTGTAAATGCTGGCATTAAAGAACGAATTGAAGCTAGAGGATTTTTATTCTATTGTTTTTGATAAAAATTCAGTGAAAGTTGACGAACAAGTTGTAGAAAGAGTTGAAGAGAGTTATAAATTTCTAAAAAGTTTTTCTGAAGATAAGGTTATATACGGGGTTAACACAGGTTTTGGACCGATGGCTCAGTACAAAATAGAAGATTCAGATAGAATTCAATTACAATATAATTTAATAAGAAGTCATTCTTCAGGAACAGGAACTCCTCTTGATGCTAAAAGTACTAAAGCAGCTATTTTAGCAAGGTTAAATACTTTAAGTTTAGGTCGTTCAGGAGTGCATCCTTCAGTAATTAGAGTAATGTCCGATTTAATTAACAAAGACATTATTCCTTTAATATATGAACACGGAGGTGTTGGAGCAAGTGGTGATTTAGTACAGTTGGCACATTTAGCTTTAGTACTGATTGGAGAAGGAGAAGTTTTTTATAAGGGAGAAAGAAAAGCTACAAAAGAAGTTTTTGAGCTTGAAAATATTCAGCCTATTGAGGTTAAGCTACGAGAAGGATTGGCTTTAATGAATGGAACTTCTGTAATGACTGGTATTGGTATTGTAAATACCATTTATGCTAAAAAAGCTTTTGATTGGTCTGTTAAAGCTTCGTGTGCAATTAACGAAATTGTTAGTGCTTATAATGATCATTTTTCTGTTGAGTTGAATAATGCTAAAAGACATAAAGGTCAAATAAAAGTAGCAGAAAAAATGAGGGAATTACTTAGTGATAGTAATCTTATTAAAAAGCGCGAGGAGCATTTATACAACGGAGGAAATAAAGAAGAGGTATTTAAAGAAAAAGTACAAGAATATTATTCGTTAAGATGTGTGCCTCAAATTTTAGGACCAGTTTACGACACTATTAATAATGTAGAAAGCGTGTTAATCGATGAAGTAAATTCCGCAAATGATAATCCTATAGTTGATGTAGAATCTAAAAATGTGTATCATGGAGGAAATTTTCATGGAGACTATGTGTCGTTAGAAATGGACAAGCTTAAAATTGCGATAACGAAAATGACCATGTTAGTTGAAAGACAATTAAATTATCTTTTAAATTCAAGGTTAAATGATATCTTAACTCCTTTCGTAAATTTAGGAAAGCTAGGGTTGAATTTCGGTATGCAAGGAGCGCAGTTTACAGCAACTTCAACTACTGCAGAGAGTCAAACACTTTCTAACCCTATGTATGTTCATAGTATTCCTAATAATAACGATAATCAAGATATTGTTAGCATGGGTACCAATGCGGCATTAATTACTAAAAAAATTGTTGACAATGCATTTGAGGTATTGAGTATCCAGTTGATTACCATAATTCAAGCGATTGAATATCTAAAAATTCAAGATAAATTATCATCATCAACCAAAAAACTATATGAAGAATTAAGAACGTTAGTTCCTGTTTTAGTTGAAGACGAAATAATGTATCCATACATACAAGAAGTGAAAGAGTTTTTGAAAAAATAGACTATATGATAAGAAAAATTACTTTTATTATTTTACTACTTTCAATTATTACTTCTATTAAAGCACAGAGTCTAGCTTTAATACGAGAAGCAAAACGATTTGGTTATATAAATACTCAGGGAGAAGAAGTAATAGCTCCTCAATTCAAACATGCTAAAAGTTTTTCTGAAGGATATGCAGCAGCTTTTAAAGATGGAAAATGGGGATTTATTAATGCTGAAGGAAAATGGGTAATTGAACCTCAATATGACAATGTAAAAAGTTTCAATTCTGGTTTAGCTTTAGTTTTTAAAAATAGAGTTTGGCATTACATTAACAAAAAAGGAGAAGTCTTAGAAATAAAAACTGCTACCGATAAATTTTACGATTTTAATAATGGAGTAGCTTTTATTAGAACAGGTAAGTTAGTTGGGTTGATAAACCCAAAAGGGGATGTTATAGTAAAACCCAAATATGAAATAATAAGAAGGTTCGAAAATGGATATGCCAAGATTCTTAAAAATAAAAAATGGGGAATTATAAATGTAAAGGGAGAAGAGCTTGTTAAACCTTTATATGATAAAATAGGAGACTACAATAAAAATAAAGTAACTTGGGGAGTTTTAAATAAAAAAACGGGTCTTATTAAAGAAGGAAATTTTAAAGCTCTTGAAGGTGTTTCTCGTATATGGGATTTTACTAATAAATCAGAATTTACTTACGCAGAAAGTAAGGGTAAAGTAGGATTTATTAATGTTGATGGGGAATGGGTTATTGCTCCACAATTTAAAAAAGCAAAAGCGTTTAATAACGGTTTAGCACCAGTGTATAACAAAGGTAAGTGGGGGTATATAAATACGAAAGGAGAGCTAACAATTAACTGCCAATTTGCAGATGCAGAAGTGTTTTCTGAAAATGGCTTAGCACCTGTGAAAAAATTGAAATGGGGATTTATAAATAAGAATGGAGCAATGGTAACTCAATTCAAATACGAAATAACTCCAGGATTATCTTTCAAAAAACATATTAAAGGATTTATAAACGGTTTAGCAAGGGTTAAGATTAATGAAAAGTGGGGGTTTATAAAAGAAGATGGAAGCTTGTTAGGAGATAAAACATATCAAAATGCTGAATTGTTTGTAATAATAAAAGAATAGGTATGAGTGAAAACACAAAAAAATGTGCCTTAATTACTGGAGGTTCTAGGGGTATAGGGAGAGCAATCTGTTTGCAATTGGCAAAAGATTTATCGTATCATCTAATCATAAATTATAAAGGAAATAAAGCAGCAGCAGAAGAAACATTAAAGTTGGTTGAAGAAATAGGTGGTTCAGGAGAAATCATGCAATTTGATGTAGTTAATGAATCTGATGTAAAACAAAAGTTAGATGATTGGCATGCTAATAATGAGGGTGTTGTTATCGAGGTAATAGTTAATAATGCAGGTATTACTAAAGATATGCTTTTCATGTGGATGACTCAAAAGGACTGGGCACCAGTTATTGATACTAGTTTGCAAGGTTTTTTCAATGTAACGAATCACTTAATTCAGAAATTATTGGTTAATAAGTACGGTAGAGTAATTAATTTGGTTTCAGTATCAGGATTAAAAGGTACACCAGGACAAACAAATTATTCAGCAGCTAAAGGAGCTGTTATTGGAGCCACAAAAGCATTAGCACAAGAAGTAGCTAAAAGAAATGTAACAGTAAATGCTGTTGCTCCAGGGTTTATAAAAACAGATATGACGGGTGAGTTGGATGAAAAGCAACTCAAAAAATTAATTCCGTCTAATAGATTTGGAGAAGCTGAAGAAGTAGCACATTTAGTGTCGTTCCTAGCATCTGATAAATCATCTTATATAACAGGTGAGGTAATAAATATAAACGGAGGTATTTATTCATAAATAACATGAGAAGAGTTGTAATAACAGGTATGGGTATATACTCTTGTATAGGTAAAAATTTACAAGAAGTTAAGGAATCTTTATATCAAGGAAAGTCGGGTATTGTGTACGACAAGAAGAGAGAAGAGCTAGGTTACCGATCTTGCTTAACGGGTATGGTAGAAGAACCTAACTTAAAAAAAATGTTATCTAGAAGACAAAGAGTAAGTCTTGGTCAAGAGGGAGAATATGCATATTTAGCAACTATAGAAGCTTTAGAAAACGCTAAAATAGATGAAGCATTTTTAGCTAATAATGAAGTTGGAATTCTGTATGGAAACGATAGTACAGCAAAATCTGTTATAGAATCTGTAGATAAAATTAGAGAAAAAAGAGATACTACTTTAGTAGGTTCAGGAGCCATTTTTAAAGGGATGAATTCTTCGGTAACGATGAACCTATCAACGATTTTTAAACTTACAGGAATAAACTTTACTGTAAGTGCAGCTTGTGCTAGTGGTTCACATTCTATAGGTATGGCTTTTCAGTTAATTAAAAGCGGACTTCAAGACTGTATTATTTGTGGGGGGGCTCAAGAAATTAATGAATTAACCATGGGAAGCTTTGATGGTTTAGGGGTTTTTTCAACATTAGCAGACACACCAGAAAAAGCATCGAGACCTTTTGATTCAAGTAGAGATGGATTAGTTCCTAGCGGAGGAGCCGCAACTTTAGTTGTAGAAAGTTATGAATCTGCAGTAAAAAGAGGAGCTCCTATTTTAGGTGAAATTTTGGGATATGGATTTTCTTCAAACGGAGAACATATTTCTACTCCAAATGTTCAAGGACCTTCTAGAGCAATGAAGAAGGCATTAGAGCAAGCAGATCTTAAAGCAGAAGAAATAGATTATGTTAATGCTCATGCTACTTCCACTCCAGTAGGAGATGCTAATGAAGCTAAAGCCATTGTTGAGGTATTTGGAGAAAAAGGACCTTGTGTAAGTTCAACAAAATCTATGACAGGACATGAGTGTTGGATGGCAGGTGCAAGTGAAGTAATTTACTCAATGTTAATGATGCAACATTCTTTTGTAGCGCCAAATATAAATTTAGAAACACCAGATGAAGCAGCGTCTAAATTAAATTTAGTGACCAAAACAATTGATAAAAAAATAAATGTATTTTTGTCGAATTCTTTTGGATTTGGGGGGACAAATTCAGCTTTAATTATTAAAAAGACTAACAAAGATGGGTAAAGAAGAAATTATTGAGAAAATTAATGATTTTTTAATTGATGAGTTTGAAGTAGAAGCAGAAGATATACAACCTGAGGCTAACTTAAAAGACACGTTAGAATTAGATAGTTTAGATTTTGTTGATTTAGTAGTAGCTATTGAGGCTAATTTTGGGGTTAAATTAGTAGGAGAAGATTTTGTTGGAATAACAACATTACAAGACTTTTACGATTTAATAGAGAATAAAATAAGCTAATAGCCTTGCTATGGCAGAAACTTGGAGTGGTAAATCAAGAGGTACAGTTCTAGGGTACAAAATTTTTGTTTACGCAATAAAAAAGCTAGGTGTTTCTGCCGCATATTCTTTGCTGTATTTTGTAGCCACCTATTTTTTACTGTTTTCTAAAAAAAGTTCTAAAGTTATTTATACATACTTTAGAAAAAGACATCAATACACCAAAACAAAAAGTTTTGTTAGCTTATATCAAAGTTATTATAAGTTTGGGCAAACCATTATAGATAAAATAGCAATATCTTCCGGGTTACGTAATAGGTTTACCTACGAGTTTGATGGTATTAATGAGTTAAAAAAATTACTGCAAGAGCAAAAAGGAGGTGTGCTAATTAGCGCACATGTGGGAAATTTTGAAATAGCAGAGTTTTTTTTAGACGACTTGGACGAAAAGGCTCAAATCAATTTACTTACCACCGATTTTGAACACAGAGCTATTAAAGATTACTTAGAGTCTATAACTTTAAAATCGAGTATAAAGTTTATTATTCTTAAAGAAGATCTTTCTCACATTTTTGAAATCAACGCTGCTTTAGCCAGAAATGAATTAGTGTGTATGACAGGTGATAGGTATGTTGAAGGAACCAAATATTTGTCAGCTCTATTTTTAGGAAAAGAAGCAAAGTTTCCAGCCGGACCATTTTTAATAGCATCCAGACTAAAAGTACCTGTTGTCTTTGTATATGTTATGAAAGAAGCTAAAAAACATTATCATTTATACGCCAGAACAGTTGAAGTTAAGCATAGAGATAGTGAAGGATTATTAAAAAGCTATATTCAAAATTTAGAAATAATGCTCAAAAAATACCCTACACAATGGTTCAATTACTTTGATTTTTGGGGAGATTATAAATAAAAAAGCATGAATTTATTAAAAAGTAAAATCGCAGATAAAGAAACATTACTAAAATTAATTCCTCAAAGAGATCCTATAGTAATGATTTCAGCATTGACATCATATACCGAAAACGCAGTAGTTTCAGAATTAGAAATATCAAATGAAACACTGTTTGTTAAAGAAGAAGAATTAAAAGAGCCAGGGTTAATAGAGCACATGGCACAAACTGTGGCTTTATACACAGGATATCATTTTTATATAAATAATATGCAAGCTCCTGAAGGATATATTGGCGCTATAAAAGGAGTAGAAATTAACAAATTACCTAAAGTAGGCGATACACTAGTTACAGAAGTAAATATCTTGCAAGAAATAATGGGAGTAACTTTGGTAAAAGGAGTTACACGTTTAAATGATGAAGTTATAATGACGGCGCAAATGAAAACGGTTCTTAAAAAATAAGACGATGAAAAGGAATAAGAACATAGATGCAACGTCATTAAAAGCAAGTTATGAGCTACGAGTACGTTTTAATGAAACCGATCCATTAGGAATTGTGTGGCATGGTAATTATATAAAGTATTTTGAAGATGGAAGAGAGGCATTTGGTAGAAAATACAACATTACCTACTTAGATGTAAATAGTTATGGTTATGTTACTCCTATTGTTAAGTCGGAATGCGAGCACAAATTACCTCTTAAATATGGAGAAAAAGCAATTGTCGAAGTAACCTATATAAATACGGCAGCAGCAAAAATGATTTTTCAATATGAAATTAAAAATGAGAAAGGTCAAGTTGTTTGCATTGGAGAAACTACTCAGGTTTTTGTAGATATGAAAGGAGAGTTATCTTTAAACTCTCCAATTTTTTATGAAGAATGGAAAAAGGAGCATAAAATTGGTTAAATGATAAATGTTTATGCTACATATAATACTATAATTTCTTCATTAGGCTTTTCAACATCAGAAAATGTTCAAAATATTTTAGAAGGAAAATCGGGTATAGAATTACAAAAAGATACTAAGCTTTCGGATGTGCCTTTTTATGCTTCAATAATACAAGACGAAAAGCTAAATCAAGCATTTTCGGCAATCAATACTACATCTGAAAAATATACAAAGCTTGAAAAAATGATGATACTATCATTACACAAAACAATTCAAGCATCAGGAGAAAAATTAGATGATAAAACAGGACTCATTATATCAAGTACTAAAGGGAATATAGAAGCTTTAGATAAAGAAAGTCCGTTTTTAGAAGAAAAGGCATATTTAACTAGTTTAGGAGAAACAATCCAACACTTTTTTTCTTTAAAAACCACTCCTATTATTGTGTCCAATGCTTGTGTGTCGGGAGTTTTAGCTATTGCGGTAGCGAAACGCTTTTTACAAGCAAAGAAGTATGATAAAATTTTTGTTGTAAGTGGAGATGTGCTTACAAAATTTGTACTATCAGGTTTTAATTCTTTTAAAGCAATAAGTGAAGCGCCTTGTAAACCTTTTGATAAAAACAGAACAGGAATTACGTTAGGAGAAGCTGCTTGTTCTATGTTAATCAAAACAAAAGAAAACAAAGAAGGTGTAGAAATAATAGGAGAAGCTTCGTGTAACGACGCTAATCATATTTCAGGTCCTTCAAGAACGGGTGAAGGATTATATAGAAGTATAAAAAAAGCAACACAAGAAGCGGGAGAAAAACTAAAAAAGCTTGATTATATTTCTGCACATGGCACAGCTACTTTATTTAATGATGAAATGGAATCAATAGCTTTTCATAGAGCAGCATTGAGTAATGTTCCTGTGAATAGTTATAAAGGGTATTATGGGCATACACTAGGTTCTTCGGGATTGTTAGAATCTATTTTAGGAATAGAATCAATGAAAAGAAGCGTATTATTTCCTTCAATAGGTTTTGAAACGTCAGGAACATCTTATGCTTTAAATGTAATAAGAGAAAATACACATAAAGACATTTCAGCATTTATAAAAACAGCCTCTGGTTTTGGAGGTTGTAATACAGCAGTTATTTTTAAAAAATAAATAGTTTGAAAAATACAGTTTACATAAAAGCATATTGTGCCATTACAAATACCAAAATGGTTTGTAATGATGAGGTTTTATGTGAAGAAAATGAACTAGATTATAAGTCCTTTTTAAAAAGTATTTATAAAAATTATTGCGAGGTGTCTTATCCTAAGTTTTTTAAAATGGATGAGGCGAGTAAACTAGCGTTTTTAACAGCAGAAGTTTTGTTAAAAAACACGAGTATGACAGAGAATGAAAAAGAAGATTTAGCAATTATTTTATCAAACAAAAGTGCAAGTTTAAATACCGATAGAGACTATCAAAACTCTATTCAAGACAAAAATAATTTTTACCCAAGTCCTGCTATATTTGTGTATACGTTACCTAATATAGGAATTGGCGAAATATGTATTCGTCATAAATCGTATGGTGAAAATGCTTTTTATATAACTGAAAAGTTTGATGCTAATTTACTTAGCACTTATGCACAAACATTATTAAACACTAACAAAACGAATAATGTTCTTTGTGGTTGGGTAGAGGTAGAGAAAGGCAAATGCTCGTCGTTTTTTTACCTATTGTCAAATACTGAAGGAGAATTGTATTCAGAAAAAAATATAAACGAAATATATCAATCAATATAGAAATGGAAGCGTTAAAAAAAGAGTTAAAAGAAAATATCATTGAGGTATTAAATTTAGAAGACTTAACAATTGAAGATGTTAATGATGATGATGCGTTATTTGGAGATGGTTTAGGATTAGATTCTATTGATGCTCTAGAATTAATCGTTATGTTAGATAAAGATTACGGTATCAAATTAACGGATCCAAGCGAAGGAAGAGAAATCTTCAAATCAGTAGAAGTTTTAGCAACATACATTACTGAAAACAGAACTAAATAAATGGCAAACGGAGTAGCAATAACAGGTATGGGAATCATTTCTTCAATAGGGAATACTGTTGAAGAAAACTTACAGTCATTACTTTCTGAAAGTGATGGAATATCTACCATTGAAAATATTGCTACACGACATGCAAACAACATAAAAGTTGGTGAAATAAAGTTATCTAATGAAGAGCTAGCAAAACTACTCGCTCTAGATAATTTTGAAAAGTACTCAAGAACCACACTTTTAGGTGCTATTGCTGCAAAACAAGCTATTGAAAGTGCCAATATTAACGACGTAAATCAGTATAAAACTGGATTTATATCGTCTACTAGTGTTGGAGGAATGGACTTAACTGAAAAATACTGTAATACGTTTTTTGATGCACCACGTAACGAGCAATTTATAAATAGCCACAATGCCTCAGAGAGCACGCAACAAATAGCAAGTTTTATTGGGCTTACTGATTTTGTGACAACCATAAGTACTGCTTGTTCTTCGGCAGCTAATGCAATTATGTTAGGTGCCCGTTTAATCAAAGCTAAAAAGCTCGATAGAGTAATTGTTGGAGGTACAGACGGATTGTCAAAATTCACATTAAACGGATTTAAAACCTTGATGATTTTATCTGACAAAAAAAGTCAACCCTTTGATAAAAACCGTAAAGGACTAAACCTTGGTGAGGGAGCAGCTTATTTAGTGTTAGAATCAGAAGAAGTGGTAGCAAAAGAAAATAAAAAAGTCTTAGCCTTTTTATCGGGATATGCAAATGCTAACGATGCACACCATCAAACAGCTTCTTCAGAAGAAGGAGAAGGTGCATTTTTAGCAATGAAAAAAGCGTTGAAGTTAGCTGATTTGGAAACTTCAGTGATAGATTATATAAATGCTCATGGTACAGGAACTCCTAATAACGATGCCTCAGAAAGTGAAGCGTTAAAAAGAATTTTTGAAGAAGTGCCAATATTTAGTTCAACAAAAGCATATACAGGACATACACTTGCGGCAGCAGGTGGAATTGAAGCAGTGTTTTCAATTTTAGCATTGAAAGAACAAAAAGCATTTGCAAACTTAAATTTTGCTGATGAAATTGAAAAAACTCAGTTGAAGCCAACGACAAAAACAGTAGAAAAAGAAATAAAACATGTGCTATCAAATTCATTTGGATTTGGAGGTAATTGTTCAACATTAATATTTTCCAAAGTATAATGAATTCAGTTTACATACATAGCGGTGTTTCTATTTCTGCTCAAAATACTTTTGAAGAAGGAATTAAAGAGGTTGAAGAATTAAAGTTTACAGAAAATTCTCAAGTAAAAGCTTTTAAAATAAATTACAAAGAATTTTTATCACCTATAGCGAGTAGACGAATGGCAACGGGTGTGAAAATGGGAGTGGTAGCTGCAAAAAAAGTGATACAAAAGGCAGGAGAAGATACTGTAGATGCTATTATTACAGGAACAGGTTTAGGTTGTGTTGAAGATTCAGAAAAGTTTTTAAATGCCGTTATTGATAATGATGAACAGTTTTTAACACCAACATCTTTTATTCAATCTACACACAATACAGTTGCGGCACAAATAGCACTCTCAATAAAAAATAAAGGGTATAATATGACCTATGTAAACGGAGCAAATTCTTTTGAAGCTGCTTTATTGGATGGCATGTTATTACTGAATGAAGAAAATGAAACGGTATTAGTGGGTGGGGTTGATGAACTAGGAAAGAGGTTTATTAACGATTACGAAAAAATCTACCAGCAAGACGTTTCATTTAGTGAAGGTGCCAATTTTTTTACATTAGGAGCTCGTAAAAAAGAAAACTCTATAGCTCAATTGTTAAACGTAGAAGTTTTTCAAGAGATTGATGAAGATAATTTACTAAAGAAAATAGCGTCATTTTTAGAAGAGAATTCCTTAAAAGTGTCAGATATTGATGCTGTTATATTAGGTATTAATGGTGATGCATACGATTCGTATTATCAAAAAATACAATCAGAGTTGTTTACTGATACTACCCAGTTGAAATATAAAAACCTAAGTGGAGAGTTTTTTACAGCATCTGCTTTTGGATTTTATGTAGCTACTGAACTTTTAAATAAACAAGAACTCCCTACAAATTGTTTTTTTAATTCTGTTAAGAAAGAAGACTATAAAACAGTTTTGTTGTACAATCAATATTTAGGTAAACAGCACAGTTTAGTATTACTAACATCATGTTAAAGCATAAAAAAGTAAGTTATTTCACAGCAATAATATTCATGTTAATGTTATTGTTTTATTTTTTTGTGGCGCAATTTTCTTTGTATTGGTTCTTGGTGTTAGGTATTATTTGGTTGTTTTTTACAAGTATTGGATCCTTTAATATCTTGTTAAATTATCATATTGATGCTATCAATTATGAAGAGACTGAAGAAAAAGTAATAGCACTTACTTTTGATGACGGCCCCAACCCTAATTATACAGAAAAGATATTAGATTTGTTGAGACAGTACAATGCAGAAGCTACATTTTTTTGCATTGGAAAAAATTGCGAGCAACATCCAGACATTCTAAAAAGAATAGATAGTGAAAATCATATTATAGCGAATCATACCTACACCCATCCTAGTTCGTTTGGTTTTTTAAATAGCAATCAAGTAGAAAAAGAAATTTCAAAAACAACTAATGTTATTGAGGACATTATAGGGAAAAAACCAAAGTTTTTTAGGCCTCCATTTGGGGTTACGAACCCCTCAATTAAAAAAGCGGTAGAGAACTTAAAAATTACAACTTTTGGGTGGAATATACGCTCATTAGATACAGTGTTAAAAGAAGAAAAAAAAGTACTGAAAAGAATTATTCCTAACATAAAACCAGGGGCAATTATTTTATTGCACGATGTTCAAGAAAATAGTATTCCTGTTTTGGAACAATTGTTGAGAATTTTAAAAGAACAAAAATATAAAGCAGTTTCATTAGAAACATTAACGAATATAAAAGCATATGAATAGAATTTTACTTTTACTGTTGTTTATAGGGCAGGTTGTTTTGGGGCAAACAAAATTAACCCAAGAAGAAATTAATTTGTTGAATGAAAGTGTAAAAGCAAATGCTAAAAATACGAAAACAATAGTTAGCGATTTTGTGCAAAAAAAGCATTTAGATTTTCTTACAAACGATATTAAAACAGAAGGAAATCTTATTTTTAAAGCACCTAACTTAATAAAATGGGAATATAAAAAGCCTTATAGTTACATAGCCATATTCAAAGAAAATGCGATTTATATTAACGATAATGGAGACAAAAATAGTTTTGATTTAAGTTCCAATAAAAGTTTTAAGCACTTCAACAAACTTATTGTGAGTAGTATTAAAGGAGATTTATTTAGCGAATCCGATTTTATAATTAACTATTTTAAGGATAAAGAGAACTATTTGGTAAAATTTGAACCTAAAAATGAATCTTTTAAAAAGATGATCAAGTCTTTTGAATTACTTTTTGATAAAAAAACGTTTGATGTAGTTGAGATTAAAATGAATGAAAGCAATACAGATTATACAAAAATCTCTTTTTTAAATAAAAAACTAAATCAGCCCGTTTCTAATGATGCGTTTTCTAATTAGTTGTTTCATTTTAGTTCTGTTAACTTCCTGTTCTTTGCCCACAACAAGAGGGCTTGTTAAAGAAAGAGAGATTGAACAAACGTTTATATACAACATGTATTTTTCACAAAACAAAGACTTTGTTTATAAGGCAAAAATAAAGGCTTTTAGTAATAATGTTGGCGGGATACTAATCATCAAAAAAATTAAAGAAAATAATTTCAGAATTGTCTTTACTTCTGAGTTTGGTAACAAATTTTTCGACTTTGAATTAAACAACAATCAATTCACAACTCACTTTATCTTAGAAGCGTTTAATAGAAAAACTTTTGTAAAAATTTTACAAAGTGACTTTTTAACGCTGATAAAAGAGAAAAATAAAGTATTAGCTGTTTACAAAGAGACGGGAAAAAAAGTATATAAAACAAGGTTAAATAATAAGTTTAATTACTTTTTTGTTGAGGGTAACAAAAACACTCTTGAAAAGATTGTTCATACAAATAAAAGTAGAGAGTTAACAATTTTTGAGTTTAAGAGAGACGGGAAAGAAATACAAATATTGCATAAAAAATTTCCATTACAAATAGCCCTCAGAGCATTTGATTAACTAATAAGCTTTGTGTATTTATTAGCGAATGTTTAAGTTTGCACCTTAATTAAAAAAGGGGATAAAATGAAAAAAATTAAATTGCTATTAATTGCTGTGTTTACCACTGCAATAACGTCTGCACAAGTTGTAATTAAACCAGGAGTAAAAGGAGGGTTAAACTATTCAGGTTTAACAAACGCAGGAAATGACACTAAATGGAATACGTCATTTCATATTGGAGGTTCAGTTTCTTTTAAGTTTGCAGACTTTTACACATTACAACCTGAAGTTCTTTATTCAAAACAAGGAGCTAAAGTTGGGTTTGATTTAGTGTCTAATGGAGGTTCGTATATAGAGAGAACTTATATAAATACTAAGCTGAATTACTTATCTTTTCATGTAAATAATAAATTCTTTTTAGGAGGTGGAAACTTTAACTTACAAGTAGCTCCTGTTTTAGATATTTTAGTAAGTCATGAAAATGTGAACGACCCAGAAATATTTGATTTTGGTTTAGCTGGTGGTATTGGATATAATTTTCCTAATGGATTAAATATTGATGTTAGATTTAAGCAAGGGTTAACCGATTTATTTGGTAGAAACGTAGGTACATATCCTGAGACAACAGATATATCCGATTTAACTTTAAATCAAGTATTTCAAGTTAGTTTAGGGTACGAATTCGATTTTAAATAATGTTAGAAAACGATTTTTATACAATAGTATCTTCTGAAATAAAGGAAGATACTATTAGTTCTAAGATACTTTTAAATAAAAACCATCAAATCTTTGAAGGGCATTTTCCAGAAAATCCAGTTACACCTGGTGTTTGCATGATACAACTTGTAAAAGAAATTTTGGAAAAAACGTATCAGTATAACTTACAGTTAAGTAAAATTTCTAATGTAAAATTTACAGCGTTAATCAATCCTAATGTAAATCAAGAATTACTAATAAGTACACAAGTAAATAAAGAAGATACATTGTTGAAAATTAAAAATGTATGTACATTTACCGATAGTACTGTTGCATTAAAATGTAATGCAACATTTCTTGTTAAATAAATGATATTTAAAAGTTGAGCAACCAGCTTCAATATAACTTAGATTCTTATAAATGTTGCGTTATTATACCAACATATAATAATGAGAAAACTTTGCAAAGGGTAATTGATAATACGCTTAAGTTTACTCAGAATATTATTGTAGTTAATGATGGTTCTACTGATGCTACAAGTACTATTTTAAAAGAGTATTCTTTTTTAAAACAACTGCATCACAAGCGTAATAAAGGAAAAGGTTCTGCATTAAGAAATGGATTTAAGTTTGCGTACGAACAAGGTTATGAGTATGCAATCACTATAGATTCTGATGGACAACATTTTCCAGAAGATATTCCTGTTTTTTTGAAAAAACTATCTCAAAAAGAACAAAATAAGGAGTTGTTACTGATTGGTGCAAGAAATATGAATCAAGATTCTGTGCCTAAAAAAAGTAGCTTTGGAAATAAGTTTTCTAATTTTTGGTTTTGGGTTGAAACAGGAACACAATTACAAGATACCCAGTCAGGTTACAGACTTTACCCACTAAAAGTTCTTGATAAAATTAGATTTTACACTACCAAATTCGAATTTGAAATTGAAGTTATTGTAAAAGCTGCTTGGAGAGGTGTAGCGGTTGAAAATGTGCCTGTAAAAGTGCTATATGATGAAACCGAAAGAGTTTCTCATTTTAGACCATTTAAAGATTTTACAAGAATAAGTGTTTTAAACACTTGGTTGGTATTAGTAACGTTTTTGTTTATAAAACCAAGAGACTTTTTAAGAAGTCTAAAAAAAAAAGGGGTTAAAAAATTTTTAATAGACGATGTACTTGTAAGTAGCGATTCTAGTATAAAAAAGTCAGTCTCAATAGCCTTAGGAGTTTTTTTTGGATTGTCTCCTTTTTGGGGGTTACAAGGTTTTTTAGCAATTGGTTTTTCTATTCTTTTAAAGCTAAATAAAACAATCTCATTTTTGTTTTCTAATATTAGTTTACCTCCATTAATTCCTTTCGTTGTATTGGCAAGTGTCAAAGTAGGTGAGTTTTTATTGGGAGAAAAAATTGAGTTTGATTTTCGTACTATTGAAAATATCAAAATGCTAACGCACATAAAAGTATATGTAGTTGGTAGTTTAGTTTTAGCAGGCTTTTCAGCAGTGCTTTTAGGAATAATTTCACTGGCGCTTTTTAATATTTTTAAGCCTAAAAATAATGAGTAATTTATTGTATTCAATATTTAAGTTTTTTAATCAGCGAAAAATAGTTTCGCTGGTAGTTATTATAGGTTTGTTTAGTGGCCTTTTATACATTGCTTCGAATATAAAATTTGAAGAAGATATTTTAAAATTAGTGCCTCAAACTAACCAGTCTTCAGAAGCAAAAAAAGTACTAGAAAACACAAATTTTTCTGATAAAATTATTTTTAAAATTCAGCGAAAAGATTCTGTAGCAAGAGAAGATTTGACAAAATTTGCCACAGTTTTAATTGATAGTTTGCAAAAAAATAAACTGATAACTAAAGTAAGTGGAGTAGTAAACGGAGATGATGTTTTTAAAATTACTGACTTTATTTACGAAAACTTACCCTTATTCTTAGATAAAGAAGATTACCAAGCGATAAATTCTAAAATAGAGAGTGATAATCTAGAAAGCCTGATCGAAAAAAATTATCACACATTAATCTCTCCAACAGGGAGTTTTGTAAAAAAGCAAATATTAAAAGATCCTTTAGGGTTGAGTTTTATAGCTTTAAAAAAACTTCAAAAGTTAGGGGTTGGAAATGATTTGATATTGAAAGACGGATTTTTAATGAGTAGTGATGAAAAAAGTATCATCCTGTTTGTTGATACCAAATTTCCACCCAGCGAAACAGAAAAAAACAGTGTGTTAGTAAGCGATATTGATGCAATTGTAAAAGACTTACACCAAACATATAAAAATATTGATGCCACATTTTTTGGAGCAGCTGTAGTTGCTGTAGAAAATGCTTCACAGATAAAAAGTGATATTCAATTAACAGTAAGTATAGCCTTAACAGTGCTATTTATTATTCTAATTGTGTATTATAAAAAGATAGCAACTCCGCTTATTTTGTTTGTACCAACACTTTTTGGAGGAGTTTTAGCCATCAGTTTTTTATATTTTTTTAGAGAAAACGTTTCGGCAATTTCATTAGGTATAGGAGCTGTTTTATTAGGAATTACTCTGGATTATTCCTTGCATATTTTGTCTTACATCAAAAAAGAAGACAATATTGAAAAACTATATCAAGAAATAAGCAAACCTATCTTAATAAGTAGTTTAACCACTGCGAGTGCTTTTTTATGTTTATTGTTTTTAAAATCTCAAGCACTGCAAGATTTAGGAGTTTTTGCTTCTGTCAGTGTCGTAGGAGCTTCAATAGTTGCTTTATTATTCATTCCGCATGTATATAACCCTAAAAGAAAGACGAAAGAAAAAGCAGTAGGTATTGAACGATTTTTACAATACCCAATTCACAGGAATAAATGGTGGGTACTGGTAGTGGTTACGCTTATAATTGTTGGAGCTTTTAATTATGAAAAGGTCAAATTCAATAAAGATTTATCAAAGTTAAATTATAAATCGGAGCATTTACAAGAAGTAGAAAATAGCTTAAACAAACTGACCAATATTTCAGAGAAATCTGTTTACCTAGTGGCTTACGGATCGAATTTAGATTCGGTTTTAAGAACAAATGAAACAATATTAGATAAGCTAAAATCACTCAAAAATAAAGACCAAATTATAGAGATTAAGAGTGTTAGTGAGCTAATTTCATCAAAGAAAAAACAGGAGAAGAAAATTGTTGAGTGGAATTCTTTTTGGACCAAAGAAAAACAAGACTCACTTAAAAGTAATTTAAACCTTTTTGGAACCGCAATAGGATTTAAACCTGATACTTTTAATAGCTTCATTGAAAAATTGAATAAGAACTACAATCCTATTGATTTTAACGATAAAAATGATAGTTCACTATTGCCAATAAACGATTATGTAAGCAATAAAAATAGCTTTATAACAGTAACAAATATTGTTAAAATTAAAGAAGGTTTTGTTGATGAAGTTAAAAGAAATTTAGGAAAAATACCTGGTGTCTATATAATAGACAGAAAAGAAATGAATGAGGTTTTCTTAGGAGGATTAAAGAATAACTTCAATTTTTTAATGAAAGGATCTTTTCTGGTAGTTTTAGTATTATTAATCTTATTCTATAAAAACATTTATTTAACTGTAATAACAGTGCTTCCTGTATTGTTAACATGGGTAATAACAGTTGGTTTAATGGGGGTGTTGCATATTGATTTTAATATTTTCAACATCATTATTTCAAGTTTTATTTTTGGTTTAGGTATAGATTATAGCATTTTTATAACAAGTGCTTTACAAAAGGAATATGCAACAGGTAAAAAATATTTACCGAATTACAAATCAGCAATTATACTATCGGTCATTACAACTATTTTAGGGGTTGGGGTGTTAATTTTCGCGAAACACCCAGCATTGTATTCAATTTCGGTAGTTTCAATTATTGGGGTTTTATCAGCTTTATTATTGTCTTTTACCATTCAACCACTATTATTTAAGCTTTTTATAGGAACTAAAACAAGAGAGTCTCTAAAGCTTCATCATTTAATATTTTCAACAATATCATTTGCCTTTTTTGGGTTGGGCGGACTTTTATTATCACTTTTTAGTGTAAGTGTAATGAAAATCATACCTGTAAGTAAAAAAGTAAAAATGAAGTGGTTTCATAAAACGGTATCTAAGTTTATGAGTTCTGTTTTATGGTCGTATCCTTTTTTAAGAAATAAAGTGATTAATAACACCAATGAAGATTTTTCTAAACAAGCTTTAATTATAGCCAATCACAATTCTTTTTTAGATATTTTAACCATAGGGAAACTGCATCCTAAAATGATATTTTTGGTGAACGATTGGGTATATAATTCTCCTATTTTTGGAAAAGCTGTTCAGTTAGCAGGTTTTTACCCAGTATCAAAAGGAATAGATGAGGGTTTAAACCATATAGAAGAAAAAATAAAGCAAGGGTATAGCGTAATGGTTTTTCCTGAAGGAACACGTTCTGAAACAAATAAAATAAGACGCTTTCATAAAGGGGCTTTCTATTTAGCAGAAACATTTAAGTTAGATATTGTTCCGGTATTAATACACGGAGCCTCAGAAGTGCTTCCAAAAGGTAATTTTATTATTAAAAAAGGTACCATTACAGCAAAAATATTACCTAGAATAGCTTTTAAAGAAGCTACTTTTGGTAGTACATATTCAGAAAAGACCAAACAGATAGGAAGATACTTTAAAGAAGAACACTTAGTGTTAAGAAGAGAGTTAGAAACCTCTAGTTATTTTTATAAAACAATAGTAAATAGCTATTTGTATAGAGGTAAAAAGGTTTATAATCAAGTGAAACTAGATTTAAAGAATAAAAGAGAGTTGTATAGTAACTTATTGCTAAAGTTAAACGAAAAAGAATCAATTACACACTTGTCAGAAGATTATGGGCAATTAGATTTTTTATTAACCTTAGACTCTCTAGATAGAAAAATTATCATTCATAATAATTCTGAAAAAAATCAAGAACTTATAAAAAGTAATTATTTAGTAAAGCATAAAAAAATTACGCTGGTTAATGATTTTCATAAGGCTTTGGCATTAAAAAGTAATGTGCTAATTATTAATAGAAATCTTGAAAAAGAGGAATATAAATTAATCGAAGATCAAGACTTCTCAACAATTGTTATTTTACAGAAAGATGTGATTCTTGAAAATTTTAACAAGTACACAAAAGAAGGAGAGTTACCAGTTATTTTAAAGAGATAGAATGAAAGAAAAATACGATGTTGTAATTATAGGTAGTGGTTTAGGAGGATTGGTATGTGCAAATATTTTAGCAAGAGAAGGTAAAAGTGTTTGTGTACTAGAAAAGAATAATCAGTTTGGAGGTAATTTACAAACCTTTGTTCGTGATAAAACTATTTTTGATACTGGTGTGCATTATATAGGAGGTTTGTCAGAAGGGCAGAACCTTTATCAGTATTTTAAGTATTTAGATATTATTGATCAACTTACGCTTCATCAAATGGACGAAGACGGTTTTGATATTATAACCTTCGATGATGATGAAAAAGAATATAAACATGCTCAAGGATATGATAATTTTGCAAATCAATTAATAAACGAGTTTCCTGAAGAAGCAGAGGCTATAAATAAATACATAAACAAAATTAGAAAAACATGTAATGATTTTCCGTTGTATTATTTAAAGCATGGAGCACCTTTTTATGAAAATTTAGAAGTATTTGAACAAGGAGCTAAAGATTATATAGAAAGCCTAACAAGCAATAAGAAGCTAAAGGCAGTATTATCTGGGTCCAATTTACTGTACGCCGGGGATGAAGATAGAACACCACTTTATGTACATGCGTTATCAGTAAATTCATACATAGAAAGTGCCTATCGATGTGCAAACGGAGGAAGCCAAATTTCAAAAGCGTTAATTAAAAAAATCAAAGAATTTGGAGGCGACACCTACAAATATAAAGAAGTTTGTAAGTTCAATTTTAATGAAAATAAGGAAATAATTTCTGTTGTAACTAAAGACGGAACAACTGTTGTTGGCGATTTATTTATTTCAAACATAGACCCTAAGCAAACATTAAAGTTTGTAGGAGAAAATGTTTTAAGGAAATCATATACAAATCGAATTAATAAAATAGAAAATGCTATTTCTATGTTTAGTTTGTACTTGGTGTTAAAACCTAAAACATTTAAGTACTTAAATAAAAACTACTATCATTTTAAAAATGAAGATGCAGTATGGAGTGCTCAAGATTATAATGAAAGTAATTGGCCAAAAGCCTATATGCTATCTATGGGTGTCAAAAAAAACATGGATGAATGGGGAGAGAGCATAACCGCTATGACTTATATGCATTTTGATGAAATGAAACCATGGATTGATACACGTAATACAGTTGCAGAAAAAAATGAGAGAGGACAAACCTATGAGGAATTTAAAGCAGAAAAGGCAGAAATTTTAATAAGCGAAATTGAAAAGAAATTTTCAAATATAAGAGAGTGTATCCAAGAAGTATATACATCAACACCGTTGTCTTATAGAGATTATATAGGAAACGCAGAAGGAGCTTCTTATGGGTATGTAAAAGATATTAGTAATCCACTAAAATCATTTATAGCACCTCAAACCAAAATCAAGAATTTATTATTTACAGGTCAAAGCTTAAATATGCATGGTATTTTAGGAGTAACTATTAGTGCAGTTATTACCAGTTCAATTGTTTTAGGTAGAGAGTATTTGTTAAATAAAATTATAGAAGCCAATAAATAAGGAAACAGTATAGTATATGGGACAGTTTAAAACAATACCAATTACTAAGGTTAGTTCAATAACCAGAGAAGAATTTATTGAACATTACTATAAACCGCAACGTCCTGTATTAATTGAAAATTTAACTAAAAACTGGCAAGCCTATCAAAAATGGTCATTAGATTATATCCAAGAAAGAGCAGGAAATCAAGAAGTGCCATTATACAATAACAATCCTGCTAAAGGAAAAGAAAGTGTATATGCTCCCGTAAAAAAAATGAAGCTTTCTGAGTATATAGAGATACTAAAAACCAAACCTACAGATTTACGTATTTTCTTTTATAACATTCTCGATTCTATGCCTGAGCTTTTAAAAGATTTTGAGTACCCTACAATAGGGTTAAAGTTTTTTAAGCGCTTGCCTGCATTATTCTTTGGAGGAGGAAATTCAAAGGTTTTTATGCATTATGATATAGATTTACCTGATAGCATGCATTTCCATTTTCATGGAAATAAAGACATTTTATTATTTGCTCCAGATCAAACAAGACACTTATACAGGGTGCCTTTTTCTATCCACAACTTAGAAAGTATAGATATGGATAACCCTGATTTTGAAAAGTATCCAGCATTAAAAAATGCTCAAGGAATTAAAGTAGAAATGAAGCATGGAGATGCCTTGTATATGCCAAGTGGTTATTGGCATTATATTAAGTATTTAAACGGAGGTTTTTCAATGACCTTAAGGGCTTTGCCAAGAAAACCTTCACGAATTTTAAATATGTTATATAACGTGTTTATTATGCGTAATTTCGATAACCTAATGAGAAGGTTTTTAGGGCAAAAATGGTTGGTTTTTAAAGATAAAAAAGCCATAAAAAGAACGCATAAAAGAGAGAATAACTAATGCAAATTAGAATAAAACATATTGTAGTACTGATAAGCTTTTTTATTTGCTTTTCTTGTGGTGTTTCAAAATCGTTAAAAGATGTTCCAAACGTTTCTCAATATGTTAAACCGCAGTTTAAAAGAGAACAAATAACTGATACTGTTTTTGTGATAAACAATGATTTTTTATCAAAAAATAAGGTGGGTTCTTGGGAGTTATTTGTTTCTGGAAATCCTTTAGAGTTGGGAGATAAAACAGGAAGCCTTACACAAGAGTTGTTTGTAAATCAAGAAGCTGTTTTTCTTTCAAAGGTTAACGATTTGGTTCCATCAAAGTTTAAACAGTATCTGCTAAAACGTTTTTTGGCTTGGTATAACCGTAAAATGTATTTACATGTTCCAGAGGAATATAAAACAGAAATTTATGGTTTGTCTAAATACGCTTCAAAAGAATACAATCATATCGCCAATGAGTATTTGCGGGTTCTGTATTTGCATGGTGCACACGATATAGGTCATGCATTAAAAGATTTAGCTTTGGTAGGTTGCTCATCGTTTGCTGTTTGGGGAGATAAAACAGAAGACGGTAAATTATTAATCGCACGAAACTTTGATTTTTATGCAGGTGATGAGTTTGCGAAGAATAAAATTATAGCTTTTATTACTCCTGAAAAAGGATACAAATTTATGTCGGTTACATGGGCAGGAATGATTGGTGTTGTTTCAGGAATGAATGAACAAGGACTAACAGTAACCATTAATGCTGGGAAATCTAAAATCCCGCTGGTAGCAAAAACGCCTATTTCAATTGTTACAAGAGAAATATTGCAATATGCCTCTACTATTGAAGAAGCAATAGAAATAGCCAAAAAGAGACAAGTTTTTGTTTCAGAATCGATAATGGTAGGAAGTGCAAAAGATAACAAAGCAGTTATTATAGAAGTATCACCTGAAAATTTTGGAGTGTATGAAGTTGAAAATACTTCAAAACTTATCTGTTCTAATCACTTTCAAAGTGAAGCATATAAGAACGATAAGAATAACCAAAAACATATAGAAGAAAGCCATTCAAAATACCGATATTTAAAGATGGAAGAGCTATTGGAAGAAGATGAGAAAATAACTCCGAAAAAAGCGGTAGCCATTTTAAGAAATAAAGAAGGTTTAGAAGGGAAATCTATCGGTTATGGAAATGAGAAAGCGCTGAATCAACTTTTAGCGCATCATGGAATAGTTTTTCAACCATACGATAAACTGGTTTGGGTTTCTTCAAATCCATATCAATTAGGTAAGTTTGTAGCCTATGATTTAGACGATATTTTTAATGGTAAAACAAGTAAGTATAACTTGTCTAATGATGATTTGTTAATTGAAGAGGATGAGTTTTTATATACAGAGCAATATAAAAAGTATGAAAAATACAGAGTTTTAGAAAGGCAGATTGAGCGTAAAATAGCGGATAAAGAACAGATAGACTCTAAAACACTGAAAAATTATATTGATGATAATAGTGATTTTTGGAAAGTGTATTTTCTAACGGGGAAATATTATTATCTAAAAGGATATTACAAGGCCGCTTTAGAGATGTTTTTAAAAGCAAAATCCAAAGAGGTTACCACAAAACAAGATGTACGAACTATAGAGAAGTACATCAAAAAATCAACACGAAAACTGACAAGATGATTCCAGAAATAGAAGGCGCTTCGTTACGAGATATAAAAAAGTTTCAAGAACAAAAACTAGTAGAACTTTTAAGCTATGTAAAAGAGAACTCTAAGTATTACCAAAGAGTATTTCAGAAGCATAACATTGATATTTCTGAAATTAAAACATTAGAAAGTTTAGAAAAAATACCTGTAACTACAAAAGAAGATTTACAATTGTATAATGATGATTTTATTTGTGTAGAAGATCATCAAATTATTGATGTGGTTACAACTTCAGGTACTTTAGGCGAACCTATAACCTTTGTTTTATCCGACAAAGATTTAGACAGACTAGCGTATAACGAATACCTTTCTTTTGCATGTGCGGGAATAACAAAGGATGACAGAATACAGTTGACTACCACTTTAGATAAGCGATTTATGGCGGGACTCGCCTACTTTTTAGGAGCGCGTAAATTAGGGGCTTCTATTATAAGAGTTGGTGTTGGAAGTCCAGAGTTACAATGGGACTCAATTTTAAAATTAAAACCAACATGTTTAGTAGCTGTTCCTTCTTTTTTAATAAAATTAATAGCTTTTGCAAAAGCGAATAACATTGCGCTAGACACAACAAGTGTAAAGAAAGTAATTTGTATTGGAGAGCCGATAAAAGAGTCAGATTTTTCACCCAATATTTTAGCTAAAAAAATTCAAGAGGATTGGAACGTTGAGTTGTACTCAACGTATGCTTCTACAGAAAAAAGTACAGCATTTACAGAGTGTGAAGAGCAAAAGGGAGGACATCATCATCCAGAACTCATTATTGTGGAAGTATTAGATGAGCATGATAAAGCTGTTAAAGAAGGAGGAAAAGGAGAGCTAACTATTACTACTCTAGGGGTTGAAGCAATGCCTTTATTGAAATATAAAACAGGAGATATTGTAGAATTACATCAAGATTTGTGTAAATGTGGAAGAAACACACTTAGAGTAGGTCCTGTTTTGGGAAGAAAAAAACAGATGATAAAATTAAAAGGAACTACCATTTTTCCGCAAGCGATTAAAAGTGTTTTAAATGAGGTAGATGAAGTTAACAACTACGTGATAAAAATATCAAAAGATGATTTTTTAAACGATAAAGTAACCATTAAGGTTGAAGCGGATACTGATCAGGAAATATTAAGAAAAACCTTACAACAAAAATGTAAAACAAAAATACGTGTAACTCCTTTTATTGAATTTGTGAGTAAAAGAGAGATACACGCACTTATGTTTCCTAAATTAGGTCGAAAACCTATAGATGTTATCGATGAAAGAAACTGTATTACTTAACAGTATCTTTTTGTTGAGCTTTCTTCTTTTTTCCAAATAAACCACCTAAAACGTCTGTTACTTTTTTAACAGTTTCGCCTTTTTTGTTGGTTGTAGAAGTACTGTCTTTCTTTTTGTCTCCTAATAATCCGCCTAAAGCATTATTTACTAGGTTATCTTTTTGCTGTTGAATCAATTTCTGAGTCAATTTAGTAACAGATGAAGATAAATCTGTCGTAACCGATGGATTTGTCATATTACCTGTTATGTTAGCAGTAATAGGAACCGTAATATTTTGCTGTTCTTTAGCGCTTAATTTTGAAAGTAACCCTTGAGCTTCGTTACCTAAATATTTAGCAGGAACATTAAGAGTAACATTATAGCTCATTGTTTTGTCGAAACTGTGACTACCACCAACAGTAATTCCGATATCATTATACTTCAAATCAAAAGGTTTTACCACCACATTACCATTGCTAAAAGATAGATGGGTTTTAATGTCTGATAAGTCTAGTTTTGTTAAATCAATAAATGATAATTTATCATTTAATAAACTTAAAGCTTTTGTTTTTTGTGGATTGATACTAGTGGTTAATAATTCTGCCAATGCATTACCCGAAACAGAAGCTAAATTTGGAGTAAAATCATTATTTAAACTCCCTGCTAAATCAACGTCAGAATTTAATTTACCACTCATGGCACCAGCAATAGGGCCTAATGATTGTAATAAATCTAAACCAGTAAAAGATTGTGCAATGTCGAATGATTTAATTCCTAACTTCATGTCGAAGGTAGGGTGTTTTTGTTGGGTATTAACCTCTCCGTTTAGTGCAAGTTGACCATTAAAAATATTAGCGTCAACATTTTGAAGAATGGCTTTTTCATCCTTTAAAAGTAATGTTCCTTTAACATTTTTAAGTGTTAAGTTGTCGTAGTGTACCGTTTTTGCATTAGCCGTTACGGAACAGTCTAAAAATGCAGGGATTTTTAAAGACTCTTTTGGAGCATTTTCATCAGAAGTTTCCTCTTTCTTTTCAGATGCTTCTGGATTTTCTTGCATAAAATCACTTACATAAAATGCATTTGAGTTTAATGAGAAGTTTCCTTGTAGCTTTTTGTCAGCAAGTAAAAAACCTAATAAGTTTTTAAGAGTTCCAGTAGCATTTAAGTCACTTTTTCCAGTAATTGCGTCAAACTTAGTTAATGAAACAGTACCTGGTGTAAAATTAATAACGGTGTTTTTAATATAAATTGGATTCACTAAGTCTTCTGAAGAAAAGACAAAATTAATTACTTCCATTTTTCCGCTATTTTTAATACGACTTACAATACTGTTTTCAATAGCTTTCATGTCAAATTCGGTAAGCAAATCTGCTTTTAAAATTCCGCTTAATTCATTTTGTAAGTCAATAGGGTAAGCTTGGTTTAAATTAGCAAGATTCAATGTTCCTTTTACCGTAGCATTAACTTTAGGGTTTGTTGTTAAATTGTATATATTTCCTTTTCCAGAAAAAGTATCTTCATCAATTTTAAAAGATAAGTTATTGATGGAAACAAAGGTGTTTTCAGTTTTACCAGTAGTGTTTTTTATTTGCGCATCTATATTAATGTTTTGAACACTTTTAGGTAAATCAGGATATTTAAATGAAGCATTATTAGACTTCATAGAAATATCTAATTTCGGAATATGATTATCATCAATGATTCCATTTACTTTACCATTTAAACTGAAGTTACCGGTAGTGGAAACGTTTGCGATACTTTTAGTATAAGCTTCAGGAATTAACCCTAAAAAGTTTTTAAAATCTGACGAAGGAGTTTTAAAGTTGATGTCAACTTCCTGATTATTCTCATTCATTTGAAGATATCCGTCAAAAATTAAAGGCAAGTTATTCAATTTGGCTTCATTTTTTAGGAAGGAAAACTTTTTGTTAGTTAAGTCCATTCCTAAAACAGCATCCAATTGTATTTTTTGATTTTTAGCATAGGTGTTTCCATCCATTCCGAATGAAATTAAGGTAGATGTTTGTGTATCTAACTCGGTATTTGATTGTGAAAAGTCACCACTTCCGCTATGGTTAAAGTCTGTTAGCTCAAGAGCCAATTTTCCTTGTTTGTCGTTGTACTTTATGGTTGAATTATTAATTGCGTATGAATTGATAGATAATCCGAAAGAAGATGGTTCTTTATCTGTAGTTTCTTCTGTTTTTGAGGGTTTTGCGATATCGTAATTTGCATTTCCTTTTTCATCAACCATTACATTTACCAAAGCTTCGTCAATAGTAAATGATTTGATATTTAGCTGTTCAGAAGAAGCTTTAAAAAGTTCGGTAAGTTTTATAGCTAAGTTTACTTCTTTAGCATATACTAAAGTATCGCCTTCAAAAGGAGCATGATTAATAACAGTTAAGTTCGATAACTGTACTGATGCATTTGGGAAATTTCTAAGTAAACTTAAACTCGAGTCGCTAAAGTCAACTTGTGCATTTACATTGTTGTTAATGGTAGTTTTTACCAAGTTCATTACTTTATCTTGGAATAACAGGGGAATGCTAATTAAAAGGATAAAGAAAAAAATAATAATGCCTAATACTATTTTATAAATCTTTTTCATGGTGAATAAAGTTTGTCATGTAATACTAACGAACAAAGTTCAACAATTATTTGTAAATAGAAAGTCAATGAAATGATAAATTTTCTTTTGGTAATTTTGCGCTGATAAAATCACGTATTTTGAATCAGAAACAGCAATATTCAAACTTTATTAAAACACAGGCAAAACGCTTGGGTTTTTTGGGGTGCGGTATTGCAAAAGCTGATTTTTTAGAAGAAGAAGCTCCGAGATTAGAAAAATGGTTGCAAAATGGATATCATGGAGAGATGCATTATATGGAAAACCATTTTGATAAACGCTTAGATCCAAGGTTGTTGGTAGAGGGGGCAAAATCGGTGATTTCTTTGTCATATAATTATTTTCCTTCGGAAGTTCAGCAAGAAGGAAGTTATAAGATTTCTAAATATGCTTACGGACAAGATTATCATCATATCATCAAAGATAAATTGCGAGAATTATTGCAATTGATTAATGATGAAATTGGAGAAGTTTCAGGACGTTGTTTTGTCGATTCTGCTCCTGTGTTAGAACGTGCTTGGGCAGCAAAATCAGGGTTAGGTTGGAACGGAAAACACTCGTTATTAATTCAAAAGCAACAAGGGTCCTTTTTCTTTTTAGCTGAATTGATTATTGATTTAGAACTCGAATACGATGCGCCTTTTAAAACAGACCATTGTGGTAGTTGTACTCGTTGTATTGATGCGTGCCCAACACAAGCAATTTTACCTAATAATACAGTAGATGGGAGTAAATGTATTTCATATTTAACGATTGAGTTAAAAGATGCAATTCCATCTGGGTTTGAAGGACAACTGCAAGATTGGATGTTTGGGTGCGATGTGTGTCAAGATGTATGTCCTTGGAATCGTTTTTCAAAACCACATGAAGAATCTTTGTTTACACCGCAAGAAAGTTTATTAGATATGACAAAACGCGATTGGCAAGAGTTAACTCAAGAAACGTTTAGTAAAGTATTTAAAAAATCGGCAGTGAAGAGAACGAAATTTTCTGGGCTTTCAAGAAATATAGACTTTTTAAAAAAATAAACAGGCTTTGAAGCCTGTTTTATTTTTAGTGTTATTTAGGGTCTGTTTCTCCAAAGAAAAACCAGTTAATCCCTTTTTTGATTATTCCGCTTTCTTTAGATGGAGCTTCTCCGTTGTTTTCTTTTGAGTTAGAAGTTTCTTTTTCAAATAAGTTTACTACAAAATCTTCATAAGATGAATTTACTTCTTCTTGAAGGTAAGAGTTAAAATACAACTCACTTGCTTTTTCTCCTTTAATTTTCTCAATTTCTAGTAAAGTCTTGTATAAAGGTTCTATTTTTTTTACAACTTTTTCAGGTAAAGCTTTTCTTCTTCCTGTATAACCTGTAATTTTTCCTGTTTCATCTTTTTCTACATCAAAATCAGTAATTACCCAGTAATATCTACCTGTTCTTGTTAGGTTTTTAACAATAGCATGAAAATTGTTCCCTTGCTTAAGGTTGTCCCATAATACCTTAAATACAACTTTAGGCATATCTGGATGCCTAATAATATTATGAGGTTCTCCAATAAGTTCTATTTTATTATACTCTGAAGCTTCTTCAAAAGTGTCGTTCATGTATAAAATAGTTCCGACTGAGTCAGTTTTACTAATAATTGTTTTCGATTTGTCCCATTTAACTTCCTCGTCTATGACTTTGGAAGGTCTAAGAGCATCATTTGTGTTCATTTATGTGTTTTTAATAGTTTTCGGGTAGCTTTTTTTTAAAAGTCAGCAAATGTAAAGCTTTTTTATCTCAAGAGAGAACAGCATTTTTTTTTAAAAAGGTTAAAAAAAGTTAAAATTATGATTAAAAAACAAAAAAGTATTTTCTCTTCTCTTTATGTTATGAATTATGAAATAAGAGAAAGTGTCTTAAATAAAAAAGGATAGAGCTCTTAAGAACTCTATCCTTTGAAGTATTTGGTTAAGGGAAATTGTAGGGGTGTTAAGTCATTTATTTCGGATCAGTTTCTCCGAAGAAAAACCAATTTAACCCCTTTTTAAGAGAGCTTGTTTCGCTCTTAATTTTTTCTGCTTCTTCCTTAGAAAGTTCTTCGTTAAATAAATCAACAACAAATTCATTATAGGTTTTACCAGCCTCTTCTTTTAAGTAAGCTTCAAAATACATTTCGCTTGCTTTTTCACCTTTTAATTTTTCAATTTCTAGAAGTGTTTTGTAAATAGGTTCTATTTTTTTTACAACACCACTTGGCACTGATTTTCTTCTTGCTGTATATCCAACAATGTTGCCACTTTCATCTTTATCTATTGTGAAATCGGTAATTACCCAGTAGTATCTGCCTGTTCTAGTCAGGTTTTTAACAATAGCATGAAAATTTTCACCTTTTTTTAAGGCATCCCATAATACTTTAAAAGCTACTTTTGGCATGTCTGGGTGACGAATAATGTTATGCGGCTCACCTACTAATTCAATAGTACTGTATTCACAAGTTTTAGAAAAAACATCGTTTGCGTATAGTATTGTTCCGTAAACATCTGTTTTGCTTACAATGGTTTTTGTTTTGTCCCATTGTACTTCTTCATCAATAATGTGTCTTTGTGTAGTTTCCATTTTATTTGGTTTAAGGTTGGCGCAAAAGTCAGGAGAATTTTAAAGACCAAATATGACTTTTATCAGGTTACAAAATATTTTTACTTCATAAACAAAATGTATATTTGTAAGTTCAAACAAACAAGAACGAACCTATGAAAGATTCTAGAAAGAGGCATGAAGCTTTACTTTATCATGCTAAACCGAAGCCAGGAAAAATAGCAGTAGTACCTACAAAAAAATATGCAACACAACACGATTTATCTTTAGCATATTCACCAGGAGTAGCAGAGCCTTGTTTAGAGATAGCGAAAGACAAAAACAACGTTTATAAGTATACCTCAAAAGGTAATTTAGTAGCAGTTATATCGAATGGGACAGCAGTTTTAGGGCTGGGTGATATTGGTCCAGAAGCGTCTAAACCTGTAATGGAAGGAAAAGGATTGTTGTTTAAGATTTTTGCTGATATTGATGTTTTTGATATTGAAGTTGATACTACAGATGTAGATAAATTTGTAGAAACTGTAAAAGCAATTGCTCCTACTTTTGGAGGAATTAATTTAGAAGATATCAAAGCTCCTGAAGCTTTTGAGATAGAAAGAAGATTAAAAGAGGAATTAGATATTCCTGTTATGCACGATGATCAACATGGTACAGCAATTATCTCTGCAGCAGCGCTAAAAAATGCATTAGAGATTAATGAGAAAAACATAGAAGATGTTAAAATAGTTGTGAACGGAGCAGGAGCAGCAGCTATTTCATGTACACGTTTGTATTTAGCCCTAGGAGCTAAACGTGAAAACGTAATTATGTGTGATAGTAAAGGCGTTATTAGACAAGATAGAGATAACTTAACGTCTCAAAAAGCTGAGTTTGCTACAAGTCAAGATGTGCATACCTTAGAAGAGGCGATGTTAAATGCAGATGTATTTATAGGGTTGTCAAAAGGAAATGTGGTAACACCAGAAATGTTGTTAGCTATGGCAAAGAATCCTATTGTTTTTGCAATGGCAAATCCAGAACCAGAGATTGAATACGATTTAGCAATCGCAACAAGAGATGATATTATCATGGCTACAGGAAGATCGGATCATCCTAACCAAGTAAACAATGTATTAGGTTTTCCATTTATTTTTCGTGGAGCATTAGATGTTCGAGCAAAGAAGATTAACGAAGAAATGAAAATGGCTGCGGTACATGCGTTGGCAGATTTAGCTAAGCAATCAGTACCTGAACAAGTGAACATAGTATACGATGAGGTGAGTCTTTCTTTCGGAAAAGAATATATTATCCCTAAGCCGTTTGATCCAAGGTTAATTTATGAAATTCCACCAGCAATTGCGAAAGCAGCGATGGATTCTGGCGTAGCCCAAGAGCCTATTGATGACTGGGATAAGTATCGTGAAGAATTGATGGATCGCTCAGGTACGGGAAGTAAAGAAGTACGATTATTACACAACCGAGCTAAGAAAAATCCTAAGCGATTGGTATTTGCCGAAGCAGATCATTTAGATGTGTTAAAAGCAGCACAAAGAGTGTATGAGGAAAAAATTGGAAAACCGATTTTATTAGGAAGAAGAGAAATCATCTTAGAATTAAAAGAAGAGTTAGGTTTTGATGCAGATGTGCCAATTATAGATCCTAAAACGGATGAAGAAGAAGCAAGAAGAAATCGTTATGCTGAAGCTTTTTGGAAAACAAGACAGCGTAAAGGAGTTACTTTTTTAGAAGCACAAAAATGGATGCGTGAGCGTAATTATTTTGCAGCTATGATGGTGAATTCGGGAGAGGCAGATGCATTAATTACAGGGTATTCAAGACCTTATCCTTCTGTGGTGAAACCAATGTTGGAATTGATTGAAAAAGATCAAGGAGTAACAAGAGTAGCTGCTACGAATATGATGTTAACTAAGCAAGGGCCAATGTTTTTGGCAGATACAACCATAAACATCAATCCAACAGCAAAAGATTTGGCTAAAATTACACAGTTAACATCCGTACTAGCTAAAATGTTTGGAATGAAACCAAATGTAGCAATGTTAGGTTTTTCCAATTTTGGTTCTTCAAAGTCTGAAAGTTCAACTAAAATTAGAGAAGCAGTGTCTTATATCCATCGTCATTATCCTAATGTTGTGGTAGATGGTGAATTGCAGGCAGATTTTGCGTTGAATCCAGAGTTATTAGCAAAAGAGTTTCCGTTTTCTAAATTAAATGGAAAAAGAGCAAATGTTCTAATTTTCCCTAACTTAGAGTCAGCTAACATTACATATAAACTAATGAAAGCGGTTGATGAAGTTGAAACTATTGGTCCAATTTTGTTAGGAATGAGCAAACCAGTACACATTTTACAGTTAGGGGCAAGTGTAGATGAAATGGTTAATATGGCAGCAGTAGCTGTGGTAGATGCTCAAAATAAAGAAATGAAAGCTAAAAAAAACAGTTAATACTTGTTGAACAAAGACAAGTAAAAAATAAATAATTTTTGCCTATTTTAGGCAAATAGAAAAAATAGCTGGATGATTACACAAATAAGGGGGAAGCTTGTGGAGAAAAATCCTACATACGCTGTAGTTGATTGCAACGGGGTAGGATACTTAATGAATATTTCTTTAAACACATTTTCATCATTGCCAAATGATGAAAATGTGTTGTTATATACCCACTTATCTATAAGAGAAGATGCACATACGTTATATGGTTTTTCAACCAAAATGGAACGAGAAGTTTTTTTATTACTAATTTCAGTTTCAGGTGTGGGACCTAGTATAGCAAGAACAATGTTGTCTTCTATGACATCAGAAGAAGTTCAGCAAGCAATTGCTTCTGAAAATGTAAAGCTAATTCAATCGGTAAAAGGAATCGGTGCAAAAACAGCACAGCGAGTAATAGTTGATCTAAAAGATAAAGTTTTAAAGACTTTTGAATTGGGTGAAGTTTCTGTGATACAGAACAATACAAATAAAGAAGAAGCGTTATCTGCTTTAGAGGTTCTTGGCTTCGTTCGGAAGCAAGCCGATAAAGTAATAGGGGAGATATTAAAAGAAACGCCTGAAGCAAGTGTTGAAAAACTTATAAAACAGGCGTTGAAAAAATTATAAAAAAGATTGGAAAAAGCAGTTATGAATAGATTACTTGCGGCACTTACTTTGTTAGTAAGTGTTGTTTCGTTTTCACAAAATACTCAAAGCGATAGTACAAATACTATTAAAAAAGATACTGTTATTCCCCTCAAATATAATTTTAAGTACAACCAAAACGGAACACTGTATTTAAATAATCCTACTCAAAAAATTGTTACGTATGACAAAGCGTTAAACAAGTTTATGGTAGTAGAAAAAATAGGAGACTACTATGTAGGAACTCCTATTTTTATGACACCAAAAGAATACAATGAATACCGTTTAAAAAATGATTTAAAAGAGTATTTTAAAGAAAAAGTAGATGCTACTAATCCTAAAAAGAAAGGAAGTGAAAATGCTCGAAAAAACTTACTACCTAAATATTATGTAAACTCTAAATTTTTTGAATCTGTTTTTGGAGGAAATACAGTAGAAGTAAACCCAACAGGACAGTTAAATATAAAACTAGGAGGTGTATATCAAAATAATGAAAATCCTCAAATTTCTGTTGAGAACCAAAGCAGTTTTACATTTGATTTTGATCAACAAATTAGTGCAAGTTTACAGGCTAAGGTAGGAAAGCGATTAAAAGTAACGGCTAACTATGATACCCAATCTACTTTTGATTTTCAAAATGTTATCAAGTTAGAATATACACCTACTGAAGATGATATTATTAGAAATATAGAGGCGGGTAATATTAGTATGCCAATTAAAAACTCGCTGATTAACGGAGCACAATCGTTATTTGGTGTAAAAGCCGAATTACAGTTTGGTAAAACATACGTAACTGCAGCTTTTTCACAACAGAATTCGCAATCTAAAACGGTTGTTGCGGAAGGAGGAGCAACTATTGAACCTTTTGAATTACGCGCTTCAGACTATGATAATGATCGACATTTCTTTTTATCACAATATTTTAGAGATCAATACAAAAAGGCTTTAGAAAACTATCCCTTAATTAATAGTCCTATTAATATTACAAGGGTTGAAGTATGGGTAACGAACAGAAATCAAAATGTAAGTGATTACCGTAGTATTGTTGCATTGGCCGATTTAGGGGAGTCTGATGATGCAAATGAAGTAAATCCATCAGAAATAACAACAACTCCAGGAGCAATATCGGTAAACTCTATAACTATACCTTATAATGGGGTAAACAATTTAAGTTCATTATTAGCTACAACTAGTGGAGGAATTAGAGATGTGGCAACAATTGATGCTGCTATTAATGGAATAGGAGTGCCTGCACAACAAGGATTTAATTACACTTATTTACAAAATGCACGAAGATTACAGCCAAATGAATTTAGGTTACACCCACAGTTAGGATTTATTTCCTTGAATAGAAGATTAAATGACGGGGAGGTATTAGCAGTGGCTTTTGAATATACTGTAGTAGGAGCTTCAAATGGAGAAACAGTTTTTAAAGTTGGTGAGTTTTCAAACGATGGAATAGTAGCACCAGCAAATATTGCAGTTAAGTTATTGCGTAGTGAAATTTTAAATACCACAAGACCTGGGGATGATACAGAAGCTTTTCCAACATGGAGGTTGATGATGAAAAACGTATATGCATTAGGAGCATTCCCATTACAACGTGATGGTTTCCGTTTTGAATTATTATATCGTGATGATGAAACAGGAACACTCCAAAATACACTACAAAAAGCGCAAACTCCTGGGATAACAGACAAACCATTATTACGTATTTTAAATTTAGATAAGTTAGATCAGAGTGAATATGCCGTTCCTAATGGGGATGGTTTCTTTGATTATGTTGAAGGGATAACAGTTAATTCTGAAAGAGGCTATGTTTTATTTCCTGAACCAGAGCCATTTGGAAATGATTTAAAAGATGAACTTACCAATCCTGCAGATCAAGACAAGTACGTGTTTGAAGAGTTATACTTAACTACAAAAATTCAAGCCAAAAACGAATATCAAAATTTAGATAAATTCTTTTTAAAAGGGTATTTTAAATCTGAAACTAGTAGAGGAATTTCATTAGGAGCTTTCAATGTTCCAAGAGGTTCGGTACGAGTTACAGCTGGAGGAAGACAATTGGTTGAAGGAATTGATTATGTAGTAGATTATCAATTAGGACGTGTACAAATTTTAGATCCAGGGTTAGAAGCTTCAGGAATACCGATTAATGCTTCCGTAGAAAATAACACCTTTTTTAATCAACAGCGTAAAACATTTATTGGGGTAGATGTTGAACATCGTTTTTCTGATCAGTTTATTTTAGGAGGTACATTTTTAAATGTAAGTGAAAAACCAATTACTCCCAAAGTAAATTTAGGAGGAGAGCCGATTGACAATATAATGCTAGGGTTGAATTTGGATTATTCTTCTGAAGTACCTTATTTAACAAAACTAGCAAACAAATTACCTTTTGTTGAAACTGAAGCACCGTCAAATGTTTCGGTTAGAGCAGATATGGCATATTTGCTACCAGGTTCTCCTAGTGGAATCAATGTAGACGGTACTGCAACTTCGTATTTAGACGATTTTGAAGCTTCACAAATACCAATTAACTTAAACTCACCACAACAATGGTTTTTAGCAAGTACGCCAGAATCTCAAGGATTTGATGGAGGTACTTTTGGTTTAGAATACAACTACAAAAGAGGAAAATTAGCATGGTACAATATTGATCAGTTATTTTATGGTAGTGGAAATAGACCTAGTAATATTGATGAAAATGAGTTGTCGAGAGATGAGGTTCGTCAAATTCGCTACAATGAATTATTTCCAAATACTGATTTAGATATTACTCAGCAAAATTTAGTTCGTACCCTAGATTTAGCGTATTACCCTGCTGAAAGAGGACCATATAATTATAATGAAAACGCAAACACAGTAACTCCAGAAGAACGATGGGGAGGAATTATGCGGTCATTAACAACCAACAATTTTGAGCAAGCGAATGTAGAATACATTCAGTTTTGGTTGATGGATCCTTATGAAAATTATTCTATTACGACCGAAGAAGGGTTGCAAGCAGGAATTAATCCCAATGATCCGACAAATCAGGTGGGGAAATTATTTATCAACTTAGGAAATGTTTCGGAAGATATTTTAAAAGACGGAAGAAAGCAATATGAAAATGGGCTTCCTGCTGATGGACAAAAAGCAGATGGAGGAAATGTTTTAACCTCTATTTGGGGTGATACACCTATTAATCCATCAATCTTATACGCTTTCGATTCGAGTAATGAGGCAAGAACCAATCAAGATATTGGTTTAGACGGACTAAATGATGATGAAGAGCGAGTAAAATACCCAGCATTTGCAGGGTTAGAAGATCCAGCAGGTGATAATTTTCAGTTTTTTAGAGGAGGAGCAATCGAAAATACTGATCCTTCAGTATTATCTCGTTATAAGAATTATAATGGTACGGAAGGGAACTCGCCAACAGCAAGCCAATCAGGAGAGTCATATCCAACATCATCCACAACGTACCCTGATACAGAAGATATCAACAAAGATCAAACGATGAATCCTGTAAATAGTTACTTTGAGTATGAAGTTTCTTTGAATAAAACAGATTTACAGCTAGGACAAAATCATATCATTGATGTAAAAACACAAGATGTAACTTTATTAAATGGGGCAACGAGAACAACAACCTGGTATCAGTTTAGAATTCCTGTAAGAAATGTTACCGATGCTCAAAAAATTAATGGAATTACAGATTTTAATAGTATTCGTTTTATAAGAATGTTCCTTACACAGTTTAGAATGCCGATAGTGTTGCGTTTCGGTGAGTTAGAGTTGGTGAGAGGAGATTGGCGTCGTTATACAAAAACTTTGCCTGAAACAGGAACTCCAGACGATTTAGAAGCGGATGAATTAAACAAATTTGAAGTTGGTGTTGTAAGTATTGAGCAAAATCAAGATCGTTATCAATTACCTCCAGGAATTCAAAGAGAACGTTTACAAGGTACCAACAGAATTCAACGTCAAAATGAACAATCTGTAACCCTTAAGGTTACTGACTTACCAACTAATGAGGTAAGAACTATTTATAAAAATATTAGTATAGATATGCGTAGGTATAAAAAACTGCGTATGTTTTTACATGCTGAAAAACCTAGTACATCTGATACTACTGATGATGAAATGGTGGCGATAATACGTTTAGGTACTGACTTAAACGATAATTATTATCAAATAGAAAAACCTTTAAAATTATCAACGTCTAATGCTTCTCCAATAGATGTTTGGCCAACGGAGAATAACTTAGATATTCCATTAAAAGAATTAGCCAATCTTAAAATTAATAGACCTGCTGGAGATCCTATTTCGAATGTTTTTTCTGGGGTGACTTCTAATGGATTGAATATATCTGTTAAAGGTAATCCAACTTTAGCACAAGTAAGAACGGTAATGTTAGGGGTTAAAAATGACGCTAGTTCTCCAAAATCGGTAGAAGTATGGTTTAATGAATTACGTGCCGTTGGTTTTGATAATAAAGGTGGTTGGGCAGCAGTTGTAAATGCCGATGCAAATATGGCAGATGTGTTAGATGTATCCTTAGCAGGAAGAATGTCAACTGTTGGTTTTGGTAATGTAGAAGACCGTGTACAACAACGAAGCATAGAAGAGGTAAAGCAGTATAGTGTAGCAACCAATGTACAGTTAGGTAAAATGATGCCTAATAAATGGAACATGCAAGTGCCAATGAGTTATAGCTACGGTGAAGAGTTTAGAGATCCAAAATATGATCCACAATTTCAAGATGTGGAACTTGAAGATGCCATTGATAAAAACCCTAATAGTAAAAATGCACAAGATTATACGAGAAGAACAAGTATTAGTTTTATCAATGTAAAAAAGAATAGAAATCCAGAAAGTAAGAAGAAACCAAAGTTTTATGATATAGAGAACCTTTCTGCGTCGTATGCACATAGTGAAGAGTTTCATAAGGATTATAATATTGAAAAGTACGAGAATAAAAACGTAATGGCAGGAGCTAGCTATAACTTTAATTTTGTTCCTTTCGTTATAGAGCCGTTTAAAAAATCAAAAGGATTTAAGAGTCGATATTTAAAGTTTATAAAAGATTTAAATTTTAATCCAGTACCTAAAACTTTAGCGATAAATTCGAGAATAAATAGAAATTACAATAGTCAACAATCAAGAAACTTGATTATTGATCCAACAAATCCGTTACCAGCACAACCCGAATTAATTCAGCGAAGATTTTTATTTAATTGGGATTATACGATTGGTTTTGATATTACTAAATCGTTACAATTAAATTTTAATGCAGCCAATAATTATATATATGATAGCTTTGGTGAAGATGAAAACTTAGAGGTGTACGATCAATTTTTTAATGTTGGAAGGCCAGATAATTACCACCAGAAACTAAATGCTACCTATAAATTACCGTTAGATAAATTTCCGTTTTTAAATTTTGTTAATGCTGACTATGGTTATACTGCTGACTTTGATTGGAAGGCTGGTTCGCAAAGTAATTTAGTATTACCTAGTGGAGATAATATTAGTTATTTAGATGTAGTAGGTAATATGATTCAAAATGCCAATACTCATAATTTAAATACCAATATAGATTTTGGTCGTTTCTATAAAATTATTGGTGTAGATAAATTGTTACTAAAAGGAGCCAAAAACCAACCAACACAAAAAGGGACTACCACTTTAGGAGGAAAAGAAGTGGTTCAAAAAGTAAAGCTTAAAATGAGTGCTTCTTTTGGACAAAAATTAGGAAAAGGAGTCTACGATGTATTAACATCGGTTAAAAGAGCAAAAATTAGTTATTCTCAAAATAATGGAACCTTATTACAAGGGTATAAACCTTCGATAGGATTCTTAGGAAGAAATAATTTTGATGGAGGAATGGCGCCAACCCTTGGTTTTGTTTTCGGTAGTCAAACAGACATTTTAAATAAGGCTATTGAGAATGGATGGTTGGTAACAAGAACAAGTCAAGATGACGTTAATCAACCTTACTACAGCAAAACCTACGGAAAAACAAGGTATAAAAAGTTAGATTACAATGTATCTGTTAAACCATTTAAAGACTTAACTGTTGATTTACGAGGTAACAGAATTCAAACAAGTAACCTATCTCAACAACTAGATGTTATTTCTGATGGCAACGGAGGCTTTCATCAAGATCCTAATATTAAACCTTTTGAAACAGGAAACTATAGCATAAGCCATGTGATGATAGGAACAGTTTTTACCGATAATGAAGAACTGTATCAGAAGTTTTTAGAGTATAGACAAACAATTTCTGGAAGAATAGCTAAAGAAGAAGGAATAGCTGTGAACGACCCTGATTCTGAAAATAACAATCCAGGATTTAAAACGAACGGACAGCAAGCCATGTTACCTGCCTTCATAGCAGCATATTCAGGAAGTAGCCCTAATTCTGTAAGTACAGGAATTTTTAGAAATATTCCTATTCCTAACTGGACATTACGTTATAATGGGTTTATGAAATACAATTGGTTTAAGAAAAACTTTAGTTCATTTACTTTGTCTCATGGGTACAAATCGTCTTATACTATAGGAAATTACACAAATAATTTACAGTACGATGCTAGTACTCCAACAAATACAAATACTTCTGGTAATTATCAATCAGAACTCTTAATTTCGTCCGCAACTTTAATAGATGAGTTTTCACCATTAGTAAAAGTAGATTTTAGAATGAAAAATTCAATATCGTTTAAAGGTGAAATACGAAAAGATAGAAGTTTAACACTGAATTTTAATAACAATACGCTAACCGACATAAAAGGAACAGAATATGTTTTAGGATTTGGATATAAGATTAGAGATGTTAAATTTGTGACCAGATTTACAGGAAAGAAAGAAACCTTAAAAGGAGATATAAATTTAAGAGCTGATATTTCATTGAGAGATAATTTGACTTTGATAAGAAGTGTAGATAAAGAGAATAGTCAAATTACAGGGGGCGAAAAATTATTTGGATTAAAATTCATTGCCGACTATAATTTAAGCAGTAACCTAACAGCATCTTTTTATTATAATCATCAAACATTTGAGTATGCTGTTTCTACCACTTTTCCAAGACAATCTATTAATGCAGGAATTAATTTAGTATACAACTTAGGAAATTAAAAACAAACACAATAAAAATAATTACAATGAACATTCCATCAGAATTAAAATACACCAAAGACCACGAGTGGGTTAAGGTTGAAGGTGATGTAGCAACTATTGGTATTACTGATTTTGCACAAGGTGAGTTAGGAGATATCGTATATGTAGATGTTGATACTTTAGATGAAACACTAGATGCAGAAGAAGTTTTTGGTTCAGTAGAAGCAGTAAAAACTGTTTCAGACCTTTTCATGCCTTTGTCAGGAGAAGTAGTAGAACTTAACGAAGCTTTAGAAGACGAGCCTGAATTAGTAAACTCTGACCCTTATGGTGAAGGATGGATGATAAAAGTAAAATTATCTGACGATTCTCAAGTAGCCAATTTATTAAGTGCCGAAGCATATCAAGAACTTATTAACGCATAAATTAACTATACTAGCAATACTTATTACGATAAGTATTGCTACAGTTAGTTTAATAAAGTTAGGTAAAGCCCCTGTAAAAATTAATCACTTAGATAAATTTGAACATGCTTTTGCCTATTTCATATTAACCACAATTTGGTTAAGAGCTTTAAAAACAACAAAAATTAGTAACTACTTTATAGTTTTTTGTTGTTTTTTTTACGGCATAATTATTGAGGTTTTACAGACTACAGTGACGACGCATCGATCAGGAGAGTTTTGGGATGTTGTTGCAAATTCGATGGGTATTTTGATAGCTTTTATTATTTACAATTCATTTTTTAAGAAAAATAAAGCTATTTAAAGATTAAGCTTGTAAAAGTTGAAATAAATTAATTAAATTAGCGAACTATTAAAAACATTTAGGATGGAAATTAAGAAAAATCCAAAATCAAACTTAGAGAACTACAGTAAACTGTTTATGCAAATAGGTTTGGTTTTAGCTTTATTTGTAACGTATGTTGCTATTGAGAGTAAAACATACGATAAAGAGTATGGAGATTTAGGTGTGGCTAATATGGCTTCAGACATTGAAGAAGAAACTATAGAGCTTCAAATAGAGCCGCCAAAGCCAAAACCAAATACACCTCCACCACCAGCTCCTGAAAAAATTGAAGTAGTAGAAGACGAGAAAGAAGTAGAAGAAACAGTTATTGAATCTACAGAAACAGACGAATCAGAAGCTGTAGAGGTAGAAGATATTCAAGAAGTAGAAGAGGTTGAAGAAGTAGTAGAAGATGTACCTTTTGCTATTATTGAAGAAGTTCCTGTATTTCCTGGATGTACTGGTACTAAAGCTCAAAAGAAAGACTGTTTAAACAAAAAATTACAAAAGCACGTTCAGCGTAATTTTAATGCTGAATTAGCTAACGAACTTGGATTGTCACCAGGTAAGAAGAGAATCTATGTTCAATTTAAAATTGATAAAGATGGTTCTATAACTAATGTTACAGCAAGAGCTCCACACCCAAGGTTAAAGCAAGAGGCTGAAAGAGTAGCTAGAAAGATACCAAAAATGCAACCAGGTAGACAAAGAGGTAGAGCAGTGAGAGTTGGTTACACGTTACCTATTACATTTAATGTAGAGTAAAATAACTACTTACATATAAAAAAATAAAAAAAGCAATCCTTTTAGGGTTGCTTTTTTTATTGGCATGTTTCTTGTTTTTAACAAAGTATTAATATAGAAATATGACTATGAAAACACCAAAAAAACATGCTAGAAAACAATTAGAGCAATTTTCAAACATCTTTATGCAATTAGGGTTAGTGCTTACCCTTCTTGTGGTTTTTCTTGTTCTAGAATATGAAACAGCTAAAGAAATAGCTGTGCTTGAACCTGCAAATACTCAGATGCATGAGGAAATTTGGACTTTTGAGATGCCCGCAACTGTAAAAAAGGAAGTGATTCAGGCAGAAGTTCCTAGGAATAAACGTGTAATTAAAGATATTTCTAAACCAAAAATTGTAGACAATGATACTGATGTTGCTACAGTAATAGACTTACCTGTGAAAGAGAGTTTTGTAGATATTACTAAATTAACTCAGGTAAAAGAAGACGAAGATATAGACAAAAATGATGACCCAATCTTAATCAATAATGTTCAAAGCACTCCTGTATTTAAAGGATGTGAAGGCTTATCTGAGGAAGAGAACAGAAAGTGTTTTGAACGAAAAATACAACAACATGTTCAGCGAAACTTTAATGCTAGTTTGGCGCAAGATGTAGGGTTAAGTTCAGGTAGGTATAAGATTTTAACTCAGTTTATTATTGATAAGTCAGGAAATGTTAGAGATGTTAAAATTAGAGCACCACATGTCAAACTAGAAAAAGAAACGGATAGAGTGGTTCATAAGATTCCACAATTTCAGCCAGGAAAACAAAACAACAAAGAAGTTAAAGTAAAATACATCTTACCAATTACTTTTAAAGTCGAATAAAAAGTAATTTTTCTTAAAGTATTTAAAATTCGATTATAAGATAAAAACTCAATCATTTAGATTGAGTTTTTTATTTTTGATATATGGAAGATAAAAAAGCATTCTTTGCACACGAAACAGCCGTTATTGATGACGGTTGTACCATTGAAAAAGGAACCAAAATATGGCATTTTAGTCATATTATGCCCAATTGTATTATTGGTGAAAATTGTAATATAGGTCAGAATGTAGTCGTTTCACCTAAGGTAGTACTGGGAAAAAATGTTAAAGTACAAAATAATGTTTCTATATATACTGGTGTTATTTGTGAAGATGATGTTTTTTTAGGTCCTTCAATGGTATTTACAAACGTAATTAACCCGAGAAGTGCAATTAAAAGACAAGACCAATATTTACAAACTATTGTGAGGAAAGGAGCTAGTATTGGAGCCAACGCAACTATAGTATGTGGGAATAATATAGGAGAATACGCTTTCATAGGAGCTGGAGCAGTAGTAACTAAAGAAGTTTTACCCTATGCATTGGTGGTAGGAAATCCATCCAAACAAATAGGTTGGATTAGCGAATACGGACATCGTTTACATTTTGATGATAAAGGATTTGCAATTTGCTCAGAAAGTGGAGAAAAATACCAGTTAAAAGATAATAAAGTAATCAAGATTTAATTAAAGCTTAATCTAGGGTTAAAAAAATATTAAAAAATTTAAAAAGTATTTTGTAAAAATAAAATCTTGTCTTATATTTGAAACGTGGTTGAAAGACCACTTTCTTTTTCTTTTTCATAGCAATTTTTCCCACTCAAATTTTGAGTGGGTTTTTTTTATGATTTTTTTTAAAAATTAGAATAAAAATAGCAAAAGTCTTCTGTTCTCAAAAAGATTTAATACTGAACAAATAAATCTAATGATTGTGATTATAAGAAGAGTAATCTTCTATAATAAACTAAAGATGAAATAATATTAATTTAGTTCTTAAAAAAAGAAATTAAGCCTTTGAAAAAAGTGATTTATAAAACACATATCCGAAACCTATAAATAGCATTAAGTGAAAAGGGAATAACCCGAAGTCTCCACCTTGGTCTCCTACAATAAAAGCACTGTACATACCAAAAGCAAAATAAATAGTTAACAAACCTTCAATGATTACATGTAATGAAGGTTTTTTACGAATATACTTATTGGTTTTCCAGCTATCTTTTAGCGATTTGATATTAAATTTTGGTGTTCTAACAAATTCACTTTTTTTACCAATGTGTCCTTCTAATACAGCAATGGTATTATGTAGTGAGAAACCCATTGCGATAGAAAAGAAAGCAAAAAAGGCTCCAATATATTTTATAAAGTTTATAAAACCCCCACCGTAGGTTTTTTTGTACATAAACCAATAGCAAATAAAGAAAATTATAGAGCTAATAATAAAGAAACTCATCACTAAAAAGTAAATTCTTAAATGGGCGTATTCATTTTTGATATACAACATAGGAATACTTAATATAGCGACTAAAAAAATACAGGTAAACATAGAACTGTTTAACAAATGTAAAGTTCCATGAATTTTTGTTTTAAGCGAAATAGTATTACTAGTAATAATTCTTTTTAGCATTTTTTGAAAGTTCTCAGCCCCTCCTTTGTTCCATCTAAACTGTTGAGAGCGCGCAGCACTAATTACAACAGGTAATTCGGCAGGAGTAACAACATTTTCTAAATATTTGAACTTCCATTTTTTTAATTGAGCTCGATAGCTTAAGTCTAAATCTTCTGTTAAAGTATCTCCTTCCCAGTTTCCAGCATCGTATATACATTCTTTACGCCAAATACCTGCGGTACCATTAAAATTAATGAAATGCCCTTGGCTATTTCTTCCTACTTGCTCTAATGTAAAATGTGCATCTAAAGCAAAAGCTTGAATTTTAGTTAAGGTTGAATAATTCCTATTAATATGCCCCCAGCGGGTTTGAACTACCCCAATTTCTGGATTTTTAAAATAAGGAACAGTCTCTAAAAGCCAGTTTGTTTCAGGTAAAAAATCGGCATCAAAAATAGCTATAAATTCACCTTTAGCAGTTTTAAGCCCCTCTTTTAAAGCCCCAGCTTTAAACCCTTGACGATTTTCACGTCGAATATGTTGAATATCTAATCCTGTTTTTTGAAGCTCTTTTATTTGTTTAGCAGTACTTTCGACAGATTCATCAGTAGAATCATCTAATACTTGAATTTCTAATTTTTCACGAGGATATTCAAGTTTAGCGATATTGTTTAGCAAACGTTCCATTACATACAATTCGTTAAAAACTGGTAATTGTATGGTTACAAATGGGATTTCATCTGGATTCGTAAAATCAAATTTAGGCGAGTTGTCCTTTTTTTTTCTCGCTTTTAAATAATTAAAAAGTAAGTTTAATTGCGCTAAGGCGTACAATAAAATAAGAACTAATGATATAGTATATAGCGTAATTATTGTGTATTCTAAAACCATTATTTAAAGCAATATTTAAAAATATTTTGACCTGTTTTTTTTGACCCGGCTAAGATACTATCTTTTATGGTTTTTGAAACTTTTGATATGTTTTAAATAAGAAAATCCGACAAATAGGTTTATTTGTCGGATTTTATGTTGATTTTTTGAAAAAATTACTTCTTTTTTGGATGTACTAATTTCATTTCATCAATTAAATGTTTTGCACCTGCATATTTGTCAATAATAAATAATATGTAGCGCGCATCAACCATAATGTTTCTACAAATTTCCGGATCGTAATTCATGTCACTCATTGTTCCTTCCCACACACGATCAAAGTTTAACCCAATAAGGTTACCATGCGCATCAATAGCTGGACTTCCTGAGTTACCTCCTGTTGTATGGTTCGTGCCTAAAAAACACACAGGGACTTTCCCGTTTTTATCAGCGTATTGCCCAAAATCTTTAGCATCGTATAAGTCTCGTAACTTCTGAGGAACATCAAACTCATAATCACCTGGAACATATTTTTCAATCACACCATCTAAATAACTTACAGGACTGTAATATACCGCATCTCTTGGTGAGTATCCTCTAACTTGTCCATATGTTACACGTAAGGTGCTATTAGCATCAGGGAAGTAACGTGCGTTTGGTAAGGCTTCCATTAAAGCCTTCATGTAGGTTTTCTGTAAAGCAGTAATTGGTTGGTTTTTTTGTTGAAACTCAGGATTGATTTTCGTGTAAAACTCTTCAATCATTGGTTTCGCATATAAATAAGCGGCATCTTTGTTTAAGTTTTTAACGACTTGTTCAGCATTCCCGTCTAATAATTTTAACGTTTTATCTAAATCGGTAAAACTTGTTTTGTCATAAATTGATGCATCTACATTTTTACTGTTGTATAAAGGCATTACATTGTTAAATACACCTTTGTCTACATTCACATCAAAGTTTTTATGAATCCCTTTAATTCTATTAATTAAAGAAGTTCTAACTTCATCAAACTTTTCAGGTTTATTTAAGGCAGTTTGTTCTAACTGGTATGCTCTGAATGTTATTTGCATCAATTCGTTGGTAACTAAGAAAATTTCAATAAAATTTCTTCTTTTGATGTTGATGTTAGCAAAATCAGCGTATAATTTTTCAAATTTAGGAAGGATGTTTCCGTAAGTTGCTTCTAAATTATGTTCTTTTAAAGCCTTTTTAAAGGTTGATTCAAAAGCTTGACGTTCTGCAATAGCGTTACTTTTTTTGATGCCTAAGTTTTCACCAATCCACTTTTTCCATGCATTGGCAATTCGAGCTTGTTTTGATGCATATTTAATACGAACAGCATCGTTAGCCTTCATTTGTGCATCAATTTCTTTTAAAGCAGCTTCTCTTATAGCAATATTGCTTGGGTTAAACTCTTCTGTAATATGTTTTATAGCTACTGAAGGTAAATACTCGTTGGTACGACCAGGGAACCCAAAAACCATTGTAAAATCACCTTCTTCAATTCCGTCTAAAGAAACAGGTAAAAAATGTTTTGGTTTGTAAGGGATATTGTCTTTGCTATATTTAGCAGGACGGTTATTTTTATCAGCATAAATTCTGAATAAGGAGAAATCTCCTGTATGCCTTGGAAAAACCCAGTTATCTGTATCACTACCAAATTTTCCAATACTACTTGGCGGTGCTCCTACCAAACGAACATCTTCAAATTTTTCGGTAACGAATAAGAAGTACTGATTTCCTTTGTAAAAAGGCTTGACTTTTATGTTTTGCCAATCCTCTTTTTGAGTTAGCTTTTTAATTTCATTGATATTTTTATCGATGGCAGATTGCTTTTCGCTCTCAGTCATAGCTTCGGTAACTCCTTTTAAAACTTGGGTAGTTACATCATCAATACGAACAATAAACTCAACATATAAACCTTCGTTAGGTAATTCTTCTTGTTTACTCATTGCCCAAAAACCATCTTTAAGATAATCATTCTCTAGAGAAGAGTGCGATTGAATTTGCCCAAAACCACAGTGGTGATTAGTTAAAATTAATCCTTCAGGAGAAATTACTTCACTAGTACAACCACCATTAAAATGACCAATAGCGTCTTTTAAACTTGAGTTGTTTACATCATAAATATCTTTTGCAGTTAATTTACTTCCTAAAGAAGTCATTTCTTGTTCATTCATTCCTTCTAAAAGAGATGGAATCCACATGCCACCTTGCTGTGCAGTAACTTGAACAACAATAAATAAGAATAGAATTTTTATATATTTCATCTGTTTGTTTTTAGATTGCTAAAGATACAAATTGACAATAAACTACCTTAAGAAAAGTCTGCGAAGCTTTAAGATAAAAGCGAAACATAAAAAAACCGCTAAGGTTATCTTAGCGGTTTTTGTTTTATAGGTAAAAAATTATTTTTTACTATTTACTTCTTTAATATACTTTTCTAAAGCCATTGTCATTGAAGGTGTTTCTGGTGTTGGTGCAGCAATATCTACACGTAAACCTCGGTCTTCAACAGCTTTAATGGTAGTATTACCAAATACAGCTATTCGAGTATTATTTTGTTTAAAATCAGGAAAGTTTTCAAATAAACTATCAATTCCTGAAGGACTAAAGAATACTAAAATATCGTAAAAAACGTTTTCTAAGTCAGATAAATCACTTACTACTGTTCTGTATAAATCAGCACGCTTCCAGTCGATACCTAATTTATCTAATTCTTCAGGAATTAAAGGTTTTAATTTGTCTGAAGAAGGTAGTAAGAATTTTTCGCCCTTGTGTTTTTTAATTAAGTTGGTTAATTCAGGAAACGTTCTGTTTCCAACATAAATTTTACGTTTACGGTAAACTACATACTTTTGTAAATAGTAAGCAACTGCTTCAGATTGACAGAAGTATTTCATGTCATCAGGTACAGTAAAACGCATTTCTTCTGCAATTCTGAAAAAGTGGTCAACAGCATTTCTGCTAGTTAAAATAATTGCAGTATAATTTTTTAAATCCACTTTTTGAGCTCTAACTTCCTTAACAGGAATTCCTTCAACGTGGATAAATGAGCGAAAATCAACCTTCACTTTTTGCTTTTCAGCTAAATCAAAATAAGGTGAAGTTTCTGTCTTTGGTTCAGGTTGAGAGACTAAAATAGTTTTCACTTTCATAAACTTTCTCTATTACGTAGTTGTTGTTTTATAAAGAATTAATAGCGGTGCTATTTCAAGTGCGCAAAAGTACAAAATAAAATAAAATAATTTACCAATAACAATTCTTTTATTGTTGTTTAAAATTAAAAAAGCTCTGAAAATAAATAAGATACTAAAAGAGCTTATTAAAAAAGTAGGATTCTTAAAAGTAAATTGATATAAGACAACAAAAGGGAGGAGCCACAAACATACTACATGTAAATATCCGAGTTTTGTATGTAAAAAATATTTGAGTATTTGAGTAAGCCCTAAAATATTAATTAAAAAGTAATCTAACATTCGTCTAACAAGAAGGTAAGATAAAAGACATAAAAATAAAACAGAAAAAGTGTAAAAGTTGTATTCAAATGATTTTGGTAACAGAACTAAAAAAGTAAATAACGATATGACTATAGCTGTATAAGTAAACAAAATCAAATTAAAAGGACTTGTAAAAGAAGGATTGTCTTCTACTCTTTTTTGAAAAAAACCTGGTGTATAAAAAGCGGTAGTATACCCCCACAATTTATTTGAATTTATTAATTTCATAACTGAAAGCAATACGATAGCAGCTAGAATAACTAGCGTAATCCAACTTTCATTATTAATAATTCGTTCTACTGCTTGCAATTGTTTTTATACTTTTAATTAACACAAAATTAGTAATAAATTAGTGTATCTTTGCCCTAATTTATATGAAAATTACATGAAGTCAGACGCTTTAGTTATAATCCCTACGTATAATGAAAAAGAAAATATTGAAGCAATTATTAGAGCTACGTTTCGTCAAGAAAAGGTGTTTCATGTATTAGTTGTGGATGATAATTCTCCTGATGGAACTGCAGAAATCGTAGAAAACTTACAAAACGAATTTCCTGAACAGCTTTTTATAAAAAAAAGAACTGGTAAAAGTGGATTAGGTACGGCATACATTCACGGATTTAAATGGGCGATTTCCCGAAAATATGACTACATTATAGAAATGGATGCTGATTTTTCGCACAACCCAAACGACTTAATTCGATTGTATAACGAATGTGCTAATGAAGGAGCAGATGTAGCAATAGGATCAAGATATTCGGTAGGTGTAAATGTTGTAAACTGGCCAATGAGTAGAGTGTTGTTATCGTATTTTGCATCTAAGTATGTACGATTAATTACCAGAATGCCAATTCATGATACTACAGCTGGTTTTGTGTGCTACAAGCGAAAAGTGTTAGAAACAATTAAATTAGATAAGGTTAAATTTGTAGGATATGCATTTCAGATAGAAATGAAATACAAAGCATGGAAACATAAGTTTAATATAAAAGAAGTTTCGGTAATTTTTACTGATAGAGTTTTAGGAAAGTCAAAGCTTAGTAAAGGAATTATAAAAGAAGCAGTTTTTGGTGTAATAAAGATGAGAATTAACGGATTACCGAAATAAGAAAATGAATATAATTACCACCAGAAAAGCAAAGAAAGAAGATTTAGAAACCTTATTGGAGTTTGAACAAGGTATTATAGAAGCTGAAAGACCTTTTGATCCACTTTTAAAAGAAGGAAAGATTAGCTACTACAATTTGGAAGAAATGATTTTTGCCGAACATGTACATTTAATTGTAGCCGTTGCTGAAGATGAAATTGTAGGATCGGGATATGTTAGAATAGAAAAATCTGGTAGTTATCATAAAAATGAGTTGAATGGATATATTGGTTTTATGTATGTAAAGCCAAATTTTAGAGGGAAAAGAATAAGTTCTGTAATTTTGGAGTCTTTAAAGGACTGGGCAAAGAAACAAGGATTAAAAGAACTAAGGTTAGATGTTTATAATGAGAATTTAGGAGCAATAAAGTCTTATGAGCGCTTTGGTTTTAACAAGAGTTTGATTAACATGAAAATGGAAATTTAGTAGAAAATGAAACAATCAATTTTAATTAAGAATGCACAAATCGTTAATGAAAACAAGGTTTTTAAAGGCGATGTTTTACTAGAAGGAGAATTTATTAAGAAGGTAGAGGAAAACATCAAACCTACTGATGATATGCAAGTAATTGATGCATCAGGAAAATATTTAATTCCAGGAATGATTGATGATCAAGTACATTTTCGTGAGCCAGGATTAACACATAAAGCCAATATTGCCACAGAAAGTAAGGCAGCTATTGCAGGAGGAATTACTTCATTTATTGAAATGCCAAATACCGTTCCGCAAGCAACGACTCAAGAACTATTAGAAGATAAATTTGATATTGCTAGCAAAACATCGTACGCTAACTACTCGTTCATGTTTGGTGGTACTAATGATAATTTAGAGGAGTTGTTAAAAACGAATCCGAAAGATGTTGCAGGAATCAAATTGTTTTTAGGATCCTCTACAGGAAATATGTTGGTAGATAATGAAGAAGTACTAGAAAAAATATTCTCATCAACTAAGATGCTAATCTCAGTGCATTGTGAAGATGAAGTAACAATTAGAAAAAATACAGAGAAATACAAAGCGAAATATGGTGATGATATTCCTATGAAGTATCACCCATTAATCCGTAGTGAAGATGCGTGTTATTTATCATCATCAAAAGCAATTGAATTAGCAAAGAAAACAGGAGCACGTTTACATATTTTCCACCTGTCTACAGAAAAGGAAACACATTTATTTAGGAATGATATTCCGTTAGAAGAAAAACAAATCACTGCCGAAGTTTGTGTACATCACTTATGGTTTACTGATGCTGATTATGATACGAAAGGAACACACATTAAGTGGAATCCTGCAGTAAAAACTCAAAAAGATAAAGATGGTTTATGGAAAGCATTGTTAGATGATAGAATTGATATCATTGCAACCGACCATGCACCGCATACTTTAGAAGAAAAAGATAATGTTTATACTAAGGCTCCTAGTGGAGGTCCATTAGTACAACATGCAGTTATTGCTGTTTTAGAAAAGGTAAAGGAGGGAGTATTGCCGATTGAAAAGGCAGTAGAAAAGATGAGTCATAATCCTGCTAAAATCTTTAAAATTGAAAAAAGAGGATTTATTAAGGAAGGGTTTTATGCCGACTTAGTTTTAGTAGATACTGATAGAAAATGGACAGTTAACAGAGATAACGTTTTGTATAAGTGTGGATGGTCTCCGTTTGAAGGTGTAGAGTTTTCAAATCAAATAACACATACTTTCGTTAATGGAAACCTAATGTATAATCAAGGAGAGTTTAACGAAGAAGTTAAAGGAAAACGATTATTATTCAATAGATAATGAAAGCAGTTTCATACATACTTATTAGTTTACTTTTAGTTTCGTGTACAAGCAATACGATTTATAAAAAACCAAAGAATTTAATACCCAAAGATTCTATGGTGGCTTTATTAACTGATATGTATATTGCTTCTTCAGCTAAAAATCAGAAGAATAAATTCTTAAAAAGGGAGAAAAACTATGTTTTTTTAGTGTATGAGAAGTATAAAATAGATAGCACTCGTTTTGATATAAGTAACACCTATTATACTTCAAAAATTGAAGAATACACAGAGATTTTAAAAAAGGTAAAATCGAATATTGATTCTTTAGAAGTGTTGTATAGAGAAGAGAATTTAATTCAAGATTCTTTAAAAGGGTTGACAAAAAAGAGCAGAATTAAAAAAGACTCTGTACGAAAAGAGGAAATAGAATTAAGAGAAATCCCTGAAAGGTTAATAGAAGAGAAGGAAGAAATGCTTAACAAAAAAGCATTGGATGTAAAGAAAAGATAAGTAATTTATGCTTTAAATCTGTTACAAACTTTTGTAATAACCTTATCAATCGGTTCAAATTCAAAATGAAGCTGATCTTTAATTTTTTCTGAAGAATAATAAGACTTGTTGTGAGATGATTTAGCGGAGCTTTTGGTAAGTAAAGGCTCTTTACCTGTCAGTTTTGTTAGCAACCAATCTATTTTCCAAAAAATACCAGTAATCAGTCTTCCTGTTTTAATAGAAGGTCTTTTTTTATGTAAACCATCAGCGATAGCAAATAAAATATCTTTATATGATTTGTTTTCTGAAATCAGAATAAAGCGCTCATTTTTTACAGTTGATTTAGTAAGTTGAATCATGGCTTTTACCACGTCTGTCACTCCAACAAAACCTGTTACTCCTTCGGTATAAAAAGAAAATCCTTTGTTAATTTGTGTAAATAATTTTCCAGAACCTTCATGCCAAAATCCACTACCTAAAATAATACCTGGATTTACAATAACGACATTCAATCCCTCTTGGCTACCTCTCCAGACCTCCATTTCAGCACCATACTTGGTAATAGAATACTCATGATTATCGGCTGAATCTGTCCACTCATTTTCTTCGTTAATGGGAGTTCCGTTTATAGAATCTCCAACCGCAGCAATAGAGCTAACAAAACAAAGCTTTTTTACTCCTTGGTCGATAGATAAATTTACAATATTAGCAGTTCCTTCAATGTTTACCCGACGCATTTTTCTATAGTCCATAGGGTTAAAAGAAACCAAGGCGGCACAATGATACACTTCCGTTATGTTGCTAAATACAGGTTCTAAAGAAGGAACATCTGTAATGTCAGCTTGTATCCATTCAATTTTTGAAAAGTATTGTAGAACATCTTTTGTATAAAAAGAAAAGATTTTTTTTACATGCTCACGTTTTTCATTTGTTCTATAAATAGCTCGAACAGTATCATTTTTTTGAGTTAAATGATACAGTAAATGTGAGCCTACTAAACCTGTTCCGCCAGTAACTAAAATCATACAGCGAATTTAGTTTTTTTTGGTTGATAAACTTATCTTTGTGCCTTTAAAATAGAATAAAATGACCAAGAATTTAGTAGAAGAATTACGTTGGCGTGGAATGATTCACGATATCATGCCTGGAACTGAAGAGCAATTACAAAAAGAAATGACAACTGCCTATATCGGTTTTGATCCAACCTCTGATTCGTTACATATTGGTAGTTTGGTTCCAATTATTTTATTGGTACATATAGAAAAAGCAGGACATCAACCAATTGCCTTAGTAGGAGGAGCTACAGGAATGATTGGTGATCCGTCTGGGAAATCTGATGAACGTAACTTATTAAATGAAGAAACATTAGCCAATAATGTTGCAGGTATAAAAAGAACTCTTGGACGCTTTTTGAATTTTGATAATGGAAAAGAAAACTCTCCACTACTTGTGAATAATTACGATTGGATGAAAGATTTTTCTTTCATTGAATTTGCTCGTGATGTAGGAAAACGTATTACAGTAAACTATATGATGGCTAAAGATTCTGTAAAAAAACGTATTACTGGTGAAGCTGGTGGAGGAATGAGTTTTACTGAATTTACGTACCAATTAATACAAGGGTACGACTTCTATCATTTATATAAAACGTTTAACTGTAAATTACAAATGGGAGGTTCTGACCAATGGGGAAATATTACCACAGGTACAGAGTTGGTTCGTAGAATGACTCCTGGTGAAGAAGCAAAAGCATTTGCAGCTACATGTCCGTTAATCACCAAAGCAGACGGTTCTAAATTTGGTAAATCTGAAGGAGGTAATGTGTGGTTAGATGCTGATAAAACTTCAGTTTATAAGTTCTATCAATTTTGGTTAAATACTTCGGATGAAGATGCTGAAAAGTATATTAAAATATTTACGTTCTTAGATAAAGAAACAATTGAAGCTTTAATAACAGAACATAAAGAAGCACCACATCAAAGAATTTTACAGAAAAAATTAGCTGAAGAGGTTACGACTTTTGTGCATTCTAAAGAAGAGCTAGATAAGGCAATAGTTGCTTCAAATATATTATTTGGTAAATCAACAGCTGAGGATTTAAAGAGTTTAGATGAGCAAACCTTTTTAGATGTGTTTGACGGAGTTCCTCAAGCAGAAGTATCTTCTGAAGATGTTAACGAAGGTTTAGATATGATAGCTGCTTTATCAGCAAAAACAGGCTTCTTAAAATCGAATGGAGATGCTCGTAGAGCGTTAAAAGAAAACTCAATATCTGTAAATAAAGAAAAGATAAGTGAGGATTTTGTAATTACTTCAAAAGACTTAATTGCAAATAAGTATGTGCTATTACAAAGAGGTAAAAAGAATTATTTTCTGTTAAAAGTGCAATAGTTCTATTCTATACATAATATTAAAAAACCTTAAAAGAACATTCTTTTAAGGTTTTTTTGTGTTTACATTTAATAAAAAACGTGGGGAAAATATTTTTAAGAAACAGCTTTAAAATCAAACGTTAAAGGACATCGTTTACAGTTTATCCCTTTCTTCTGATATTTATTACAACACTTACTTTTTGGTTTGATACAATTAGAAGTACATACCGAATTGCAAGCTGTTAAATTTTGCGCTTTTTGTATAGGAACCACAGAGGTAACCTTCTTAGTACTAGTATAAAAAACAATCATTCTTCTAAAATTCGGTGCAAATATATAAGTTTATTTAGAATAAATTAAAATTAAAAAGTTAAAATTAATTAAAGTTCTCATTTCCTATTTATTTATTTGGGGTGCTTTTTTTCAAGGAAATGACAATTATTGTTTAAAAAAGACAATTTTATCTTCTTAACATGATAATTGTCATTTTTTAGAGAGATGGATAGCAATAATTTTGAGCAGATAACAAATAGTAGTCACAATGAAAATATTTAAAATAGTTTATTTGGTCGCATTGCTCTTGTTTTTTTCTTGTAAGAAAGAAAATAGTAGTACAAATAATACAAATACGATTTCGGTAGAAAAAAAAGAGGTAGTAAAGTCGCAAGGGCAAGCATCAGTAAAAGATGAGGTTTCCGATCCTAATGCTTTACAAAAAGCAAAAAGCATAGCAGATTTTTCAACACTAGTAACAGCTATTGAGGCGGGTGGAGTACAAGATGCAGTTGTAAATGCAGGTCCATTAACCATTTTTGCTCCGTTAAACACAGCATTTGAAAAATTGCCAGTAAATACAGTAGAAGATTTACTAAAGTCAGAAAATAAATCAAAATTAGCTTTTGTACTAAAAAATCATGTTGCACCAGCAAACTTTCCTTTAGAGCAGTTAAAGAAAGAAGCTAAAAAAGGTAGAAAATTATATATGGCATCTGGTAATTACATGGAGGTAGAAAATAAGGAAGGAAAAATTTATGTAAATGGAGTAGAAATTATTCAAACAGTAAAAGTAAGTAATGGATGGATACATGTTATCGATCAAGTTTTAGTACCGTAAATAATAATAAATTATAAATCAATCAAAAATGAAACGCACACATAAACTATTAATACTAATGTTCTCTTTTGTATTGTTTTCATGCGGAAATGATAAAAAAAATAACCAAGTAGATTATTCATCAAAAAAAACACTTGTAAAAAAAGAGGTACAAAAGGAAAAGCCTAAAGAAGCTCCTGAAGTAAAAAAGGAGGCTACGGCTAATATAGATTTATCTAATAAAGGAATAGGCCCTGTAAAATCTATTGATATCTCTGGAGCAATTGATCAAAAGTTAGCAGATGAAGGTAAAGAGCTATTTAAGAATAAATGTTCGGCATGTCATAGAACAAATAGAAAATTTATAGGACCAAATCCGACGGGAGTATTTGACAGAAGATCGCCAGAATGGGTAATGAATATGATTGTTAATCCAGAAGAAATGCTTCAAAAAGATCCAATAGCAAAGGCATTGTTAATAGAGTTTAATGGCTCGCCAATGGCAAATCAAAATGTTAGTGAACAAGAAGCTAGAGCAATCGTAGAATTTTTTAGAACTTTAAAATAATCAGTAATGAAAAACATCATAAAAAGTACCTTAATGTTAGTTGCCACTTCTCTATTCTTTATAGGTTGTGGTAATAACGGAGGTAAAGAACAGAAAAAAGGAGGTGTATTAGGAAGCAATGTTGCCGAAAAAGTATATGTAGCTCCAGGAGAGCACGACGAGTTTTATGCTTTTGTTTCTGGGGGATTTAGCGGTCAATTGGCAGTTTACGGATTACCATCAGGTAGGTTATTTAAAGTAATACCTGTTTTTTCGGTAGATGCTGAAAAAGCTTGGGGCTTTAATGAAGAAACAAAACCAATGTTAAATACATCACACGGGTTTATTCCTTGGGATGATGCTCACCACCCAGATATATCTCAAACTGCTGGAGAATTAGATGGTCGTTATGTTTATATCAATGGTAATAACACTCCTCGTATTGCAAAGATTGATTTAACAACTTTTGAAACTACAGAGATTATAGAAATTCCGAATAGTGCGGGTAACCACAGTTCTTCCTATGTAACTGAAAACACAGAGTATGTTGTTGCAGGTACTCGTTTTGGGGTTCCAGTTCCTCAAAGAGATATCTCTATTAAAGAGTACAAAGGAAACTTTAAAGGAGCATTATCATTTTTAAAAGTAGATCCTGAAGATGGTGGAATGGAAATTGATTTCCAAATTTTAATGCCAGGTTTTGATTATGATAAGGCTCACCCAGGACGTGGAAATTCTCATGGATGGTTCTTCTTTACAACATATAATTCAGAAGAAGCAAACACTTTATTAGAAGTTAACGCATCACAAAATGATAAAGATTTTATTGCGGCTGTAAACTGGCAAATGATTGCTGAGTATGTAAAAAATGGAGGAGGTAAAAAAATGCCTGCAAATTATGCACATAATGTGTACGATGAGCACACACATCAAGCTACTTCTACAATGAAGAAAGAGGTGTTAGTTGTTAATCCAGCAGAAGTACCGGGTGCTATTTACTTTTTACCAACACCAAAATCACCTCATGGATGTGATGTTGACCCAAGTGGAGAGTATATTGTAGGTAGTGGTAAATTATCTGCTGATGTTACAGTACACTCATTCTCTAAGATGGTAAAAGCAATTGAAGAAAAGAAGTTTTCTGGAGAAGCTTACGGTATTCCAATTATCGATTTTGAAGCGGTAAACGCAGGTAGTGTTAAACAAGCAGGTTTAGGTCCATTACATACCGAGTTTGATAATGAAGGGAATGCCTATACGACATTCTTTATTTCTTCTGAAGTAGTTAAGTGGAAGTTAGGAACTTGGGAAGTAGTAGATAGAAAACCAACGTATTATTCAGTAGGTCACTTAATGATTCCTGGAGGTAATTCACGTAAACCATTTGGTAAGTACTTATTGGCAATGAATAAAATTACTAAAGATAGATATTTACCAACAGGACCAGAAGTAACACAATCAGCACAACTGTACGATATTTCTGGAGAAAAAATGGAGCTATTATTAGATTTCCCTACTGTAGGAGAGCCTCATTACGCAGCAGGATGTCCGGCAGATTTAATAAAACCACGTTCTAGAAAAATATTTAAGCTTGAAGAAAACAAGCATCCTTATGCTGTAACTAATGAAATGGATGCAAGAGTTGAGCGTAAAGGGAATGAGGTACATGTATACATGACCATGATTCGTAGCCACTTTGCCCCTGATAATATTGAAGGAGTAAAAGAAGGAGATAAGGTGTATTTTCATGTTACCAATTTAGAGCAAGATTATGATGTGCCTCATGGTATAAGTATGATTGGGGCAAACACTTCAGAATTACTAATAATGCCAGGGCAAACCGAAACATTTGTTTGGGAGCCAAAACAAGTAGGAGTTTGGCCATTCTATTGTACCGATTTCTGTTCAGCTTTACATCAAGAAATGCAAGGGTATGTTAGAGTATCTCCTAAAGATTCTCCTATAAAATTAAGCTGGTCTTTAGATGGTGAGTAGAATAAAATAAAGGGTTAGTTTTTTAGATTGAAAAGCTGTTTGAATAAACTTGTCACATAACCTTTCAAACAGCTTTTTTTACTTCAAAAAACCTACAATCTTAAAAAATAATGAAATTATGACGAAGCATAGAATATTAATGATTTTCGGTTCTTTATTGCTGTTGTTGCTTTTTATATTTCCGTTGTGGAACATAACTCTAGAAGCTCCTCAATATCCTACCCCACTAGGAATGGATATATACATAGGTAAGTTTGAAGATATGCACCCGCACGATATAAAAAACATCAACTTAATGAACCATTACGTGGGGATGAAATATATACCAGAAACTATTCCTGAATTTAAAATTTTTCCTCCTGTTATAATTGTAATGGGGATTTTAGGTGTTTTAATAGGGTTTAAAGCTAATTACAAATGGTATTTAAGATGGTTTGTTTTAATGACTCTATTAGGAATAGCAGGGATGTACGATTTTTATTTATGGGAGCATAATTACGGACATAATTTAGACCCGAAAGCAATTATGAAATTTACCAATCCTGATGGAAGTATTATGGGATTTCAGCCTCCATTATTTGGTAGTAAAGATATCTTAAATTTTAGAGCGCATTCATATCCACGATTGGGAGCATTTGGTATGTTCGTAGGGATGTTTTTAACCTTTATAGCATATCTTGTAGGTAAAAAGAATCAAAAAGTAAATTATAAGTAAATGAAAGCAACTCTAATGTTTTTTTATGGATGTATGATGGTGTTGTTACTTTCATGTAAAATAGCACCCAAAGAAATTCAGTATGGTACAGATATGTGTCACTCTTGTCAAATGACCATAGTTGAAAAAACACATGCGTCTGAAATTGTTACTAAAAAAGGAAGAGCTTATAAGTACGATGCTATTGAATGTATGTTACAAGATTTAGACAAAAGAGATGTAAGTAAAATTGAGTTGTTTTTAGTAACTGATTATTCGAATCCTGCAACACTTATAAGAGCAAAAGAAGCTACCTTTTTAGTGAGTAAAGAAATAAAAAGTCCTATGGGAGCTAACCTATCTGCCTTTGCAAATAAAGAAGCCATCAATGTGCCTGGAGAGCAATTTAACTGGGATGAAATCAACGATTATATAAAATAATTAAACCAGTTAGAGCTGTTTTAAGTATAATCCAACTATTATGAGATTACTAATATCATTTTTTTTACTAGCAATAACCAGTAACGGATTTTGTCAGCGAACAATTCAGAAAATGATTGATACAGCGCAAAAGCACGATACTATAATAGTAAAAGAAGGTGTGTATAAAGAGCATGATATAATAATTACAAAACCGATAACTATTATAGGAAAAAAGAATGTAGTAATCGATGCTGAAGCTAAAGGGTATGTGTTTAAGGTTTTAGCCGATTCAGTAACTATAAAAAATATCTCAGCAAAAAATGTAGGAAAAAGTTATACTAAAGATTTTGCTGCTATATATATATCAAGAAGCAATCACATAGTCATAGAAAATGTAACCCTTACAAATGTGTTTTTTGGCTTGTTGATTGAAAAAAGTAAAAATATAAGAATACGAAATAATTATATTTCAAGTAAGGCAACAACTGAGGCAGGAACAGGAAATGGAATTCACCTTTGGCATTGTTCTAACGCAGAAATAGAAGAAAATGAGTTACACAGTTTACGAGACGGAATTTATTTTGAATTTGTAAAAAATAGCGTTGTTAAGAATAACCATAGTCATCATAATTTACGATATGGCTTGCACTTTATGTTTTCAAATAACAATGAGTATTTACAGAATACCTTTAATAATAATGGAGCAGGAGTAGCAGTAATGTTTTCAAAATATATAAAAATGACCCGTAATAAGTTTCTGAAAAACTGGGGAACCGCATCATATGGATTGCTATTAAAAGAGATTTATGATGCTGAAATTATTCATAACGAATTTTCAGAAAACACCATTGCTATTAACCTCGAAGGAGCTACACGAATAAATTATGTTAACAATACATTTAGCAATAATGGATGGGCGTTAAAAGTGGCAGGAGCATGTTATAAAAACATATTTAAAAGTAATAATTTTTTAAACAATTCATTCGATGTTTCCTACAATAGCAAGTTAAATGATAATAGCTTTAAAGGAAATTATTGGAGCTCATATACAGGTTACGATTTAGATAAAAACGGGATAGGAGATGTGCCATATCGCCCTGTAAAACTATTTTCATATATCGTAAATAAAACTCCAGAAGCAATAATTTTGTTAAGAAGCTTATTTGTAGACATTATAAATTTTTCCGAAAAAGTAACTCCAGTTTTCACACCTAAAAACTTGGTAGATGAGGCACCATTAATGCAGAAAGTATTATGATAGAAATTAGCAACATATGTAAAAAGTTTGGTAAGGTTCAGGTATTAGATCAGCTAGATTTAACAATAAATACTCAAGGTATTTTTGCGATATTAGGACCAAATGGATCTGGTAAAACCACCTTAATAAAAAGTATCTTAGGAATGGTTTTATTAGACAAAGGAGATATAAAAATAAAAGGAAAGTCTGTTTTGCAACAGTTTGAATATAAAAAGGAGATAAGTTACTTGCCTCAGATAGCAAATTTTCCCAATAATAATACTGTTAGCGAATTAATAAAATTGATTAAGAACCTACGTCCAAAGCCAACTAACGAACAAGAATTAATAGAAAGATTTGGTTTAGCTCCATTTTTAGATAAAAAATTAGGAAACCTATCAGGAGGAACCAAACAAAAAGTAAATATTGTGCTAACGTTTATGTTTGATAATGATCTTATTATTTTAGATGAACCTACCACAGGTTTAGATCCTATATCACTCATTACATTAAAAAAATTAATAGAAGAAGAAAAACAAAGAGGGAAAACAATATTAATAACCTCACACATAATGAGTTTTGTTGAAGAAGTAGCAGATGAAATAGTGTTTTTATTAGATGGAGAAATTTACTTTAAAGGCACAAAAGAGCAGCTATATAGCAAGACCAATAAACAAGATTTAGAACAAGCCATAGCTAACCTACTATTAATAAATCATGATTAAAATTATAACTTACTGTTTTTTCGATTTGGTGAGAAGTAGATGGAGTTATGTGTACTTCAGCTTTTATTTATTACTAAGTTTTGCATTACTATTTTTAAACAACGATACTTCAAAAGCGGTAATTTCATTAATGAATATTATTACTGTATTAACACCGCTAATAGGAACCATATTCGGAGTAATGTATTACTATAATTCAAGAGAGTTTATTGAATTACTCTTGTCGCAGCCTATAAAAAGGTCTCACATTTTTATAGGACAATATTTAGGGGTCGCAATTTCGTTAAGCTTGAGTTTAATTTTAGGTTTAGGAATTCCGTTTTTATTATATGGTGTGTTGCAAGGTTCTACCTCTAATTTTTTAATACTGCTAACCGTAGGAAGCTTTTTAACATTCATATTTGTAGCACTGGCGTACAATATCGCTTTAACGCACGAAAACAAAATCAAAGGTTTTGGGTACGCTATATTAGTATGGTTACTAATGGCGGTTATTTACGATGGTGTATTTCTCATATCTCTAGTAATGTTTCAAGAATATCCGTTAGATAATGCATCACTTATAGCAACAGCATTCAACCCAATAGATCTATCAAGAATTCTCATATTATTAAAATTAGATATCTCAGCATTATTAGGATATACGGGAGCGGTTTTTAAAAGTTTCTTCGGCACATCTTTGGGGTTAATAACGTCATTATTTGTATTAGTACTATGGGTAGTAATTCCAATATTCTTTATTTATAGAAAAGCACAACGAAAGGATTTTTAAAGTGAAGAAAGAGCTGTTTTTTTTAAGTAGTTTGTGGTAGAAGCAGTAAATTTGCAACCGAAAATAATAATGTTTTTGAAACAACAAATAGGCATATATACGTTAGTGTTTTTGTACATGGTTGCCATGTTACGACCTATAGCTCCTTTTGTTGAGTACGCAATAAATTATGATTATATATCAAAAGTTTTGTGTATTAATAAAGATAAACCAGAGTTAAACTGTAATGGTAAATGTCAGTTGATGATGGAGCTTGAACAGCAACAAGATGATGATTATAAATCATTACGAATTTCTATGGAAGAATATCCAATAGGGTTTGTAAATATCTTAGCTATAGAATTAGAAGAAAAGAAATTTACTGAAAGGAAAGCATTATTTTCATTTAAGAAAAATTACCACTACTTACTTAACAAAGAAGTGTTTCATCCACCAATAGTTTAATTTTTTCATACAGTTTTTTTGCGCTATGAACAATTCAAATGTTTTTGAATTGGAAGGTGCTATTATGTAATTATGTAAAAAAATTAAACCCAATTTTAATGAAAAATTTAGGATGGATGCTTCTTAGTATCTTCACTATAACTATGTCTGCACAACAAAAAAAAGACACAGTTAAACAACAAACAATACAATTAAACGAAGTAATCGTTAACGGAAAAATAAAAACAAACCCTGTTCACGCTACAGTAAAAAATGATTATCAAAAAAAGGTAATTCAACCTAAAAATGTAGCAGACTTATTTTCTGAAATTAACGGATTTTCAGTTATAAAAAGAGGAAACTATGCCATGGATCCAACATTTAGAGGTGCTGCTTACGAACAGCTAAATGTGATGTACGATGGAGGTACAAAAGCGGTGAATGCTTGTCCGAACAGAATGGATCCAATTACCACACATATCATTCCCGAAGAAATTTCAAAAATTGAAATTATCAAAGGCCCTTTTACAGTAAGATATGGTGCAACTTTTGGAGGTATCGTAAATATGGTTACCGAAAACCACAGGTTGTTAGATAACGGATTCCACGGAAAATTCTCATCAGGCTATGAGACGAATGGAAATTCATTTGTAAATATGTTACAATTACAACACGTAGCCAACAAGTTTGATGTGGTAGGGAATGTAGGATATCGAAACTTTGGAGATTATAAGGATGGTAACAATACGGAAGTCCCGTCATCTTTTACCAGTACCGATTACGGTATAAAGTTAGGTTATAATTTTACAGAAAATCAACGTTTACAAGCGCACTGGCGTCAATCGTTTGGTAGAGATATAAAGCACGCTGCCTTACCAATGGATACCGATTATGACAACAGTACAATTGTATCGTTAGATTACAAAGTAATAAATATTGGTAGCACATTAAAAACAATTACAACAAAAGGTTTTTACAGCTATGTAGATCATTTAATGACGAATGAAAACCGACCAAATTTCAACATGGTTTTTGCTTCGTCACCAGTAGAGTCAACTACTATCGGAGGTAAAGTAGAGTTTGAGTTTAATATGCATAAAGATTTTAATTTGTTTGTAGGAAGTGATATCAATAACATAAAACGAGAAGGAAATCGTACACGTACTATTAAAATGATGAATGGTACGATGCTACCAATGCCAATGGTTAAAGTAGATAAGATTTGGCAAGATGCTTATATAAATGATGTAGGGGTATTTACCGAAGCAAAATTCAACTTAGCAGCTAAAACTATTTTAACTACAGGAGTTCGCGTAGATATTGTAAACGCAAAAGCAAAAGACTTAGAAGCTGATTTTGCTGCAATATATCCAGAGGTAAAAACAAATGAAACGAATGTAAGTGGTAATATTTCATTAAAACACGCATTTTCTAAAAAAGCAATTTTAGAAGCAGCATTTGGTAGAGGTGCACGTACAGCAAACATGGCTGAGCGTTATATCAATCATTTTACTATAGGGTCAGATTCGTATGAATATTTAGGAAATCCATTGTTAAAACCAGAAGTAAACAATCAGTTTGAGTTAGGGTTAAAAGGAAAAATAGCATTGGACAAAAGCTTAAGATTGCACTATCAAACATCTGTGTTTTATTCAATTTTTGAAGACTATATTTCCGCGGTGGTAGATCCAACAATTCCACGAAAATTTATGCCTAATCAAAAACCTGAATTTACAAAAGTGTTTACCAATATAGAAGATGCTACCAAAAAAGGGTTTGAAATTGCAGCAAAATTAGAGGTGTTGAACGACTACTATTTACAAACAAAAGTGGCTTATGTAAAAACAGAAAACAAGGATTTTGATGAATCGTTGCCATTAAATCCACCTTTTACATCAAAAATTTCTGTAGGAGTAGATAAAGAAAAATACTGGGCAAAGGCACAATATAATATTGTATCGAAGCAAGAAAATATTGCACCTTCTTTTGGTGAAACTGTAACGAAGGGATACCAAATTTTTGATGTGAAATTAGGAGTTAAACCCTTAAATAAATTAACATTAGGGCTTGCTTGTTTAAATATGTTTGATGAAAATTATACGAACCATTTAAACTTCTCGTATAAAAACCAAGCAGATTTGCCAATGACAAGAATTAACGAACCAGGAAGGAATTTTACAGCTTTTTTGCAGTATAAGTTTTAGTTTTTGTGTAAGGATGTTTAATTTTGATGACAAATTAGAGAAATTAATCACTAAAATAATAGTATGAAGAAATCAATTTTATCAATTATCGTGTTTGCTGTTGTCCTTGTATTTTCTAATGAAGTAACAGCTCAAAAATTCGCAAAATTAGATAAAAGTCCTATGGATGCTTCAACGTATCCTGAGATCTATAGAGTTTCAGACAAAAAGGCGAAAGTTATTTATGGGAGACCACAATTAAAGAAAAGGTCATTAGCAAAACTGGCTCCAGTGGGAAAAGTATGGAGAACAGGGGCTAACGAAGCTACAGAAATTACGTTTTATAATGATGTAATCTTTGGAGGAAAAGAGGTAAAAGCAGGAACATATAGCTTGTTTACTATTCCAGGAGAAAAAGAGTGGACAGTTATTTTAAATACAGCAATAAATGTTTGGGGTGCTTTTTCTTATAACGAATCGGATGATGTAGTACGCGTAACAGGAAAAGTTTCTAAAACAGCAAAACCTATAGAGGTTTTTTCTATTGTTTTTGAAGGAGAAGGAGATGCTTTTAACATGTATTTAGGGTGGAGTAATGTTGTAGTTACTGTACCGATTAAGGGATAATTACAATTAAATATATAAAAAACAGGCATTCTATATGCCTGTTTTTTGGTGGATTATATTGAAGTTTACAAAGAAAGATAACCAAAGCTTCAACAAAACATTAAGAAAGTTGGCATGATGATTGTTTCAAAGCTTTTCTATATAAATTAAAATTATTATGATGAAAAAAACAGTACTTGTGATTTTATGTATAATCGCATTTTCAGGAGTTAAAGCACAACAAGTTAAATTTGGAGTTAAAGCAGGATTGAATGTTGCTACAATCCATGGAGATAACTTAAATACTGATTCGAGATTAGGGCTTCATGCAGGTGGATTAGTGGAATTGAAATTATCAGATTCATTTTCTATTCAACCTGAAGTTTTGTACTCACAAATGGGTACAGAAAACGATGCTAATAAATTAAAAATAGATTATATTTCGTTACCAGTCATGGCTAAATATTATATTGTTGATGGTTTTTCCCTTGAGGTAGGTCCTCAAATATCTTTTTTAGTAGATGATGTTGTAAAAACAAATGATGGTGGAAGCTTAGACCCAGATATAGAAAACTATGATTTAAGCGCAAACCTTGGTTTAGGTTACCAATTTAAACAAGGCTTATTTGTACAAACACGATATAATTTAGGACTAACAGCAATTCAAGAAAATCCGGATATTAAAAACGGTTCTTTTCAAATTTCTGTTGGATATCAGTTTTAACAATACAAAAAACCTCTCAAAAGAGAGGTTTTTTATTAAACAGTATTTACTTTTCTAAAGAGTATTTTAACTGAACATCTGAATCCATTTGGTAAGTGTAAACAATTGAATTAAAGTGAAAAGGATGCTCAATCCCCATTTCAAGTGGAATTGTTAAAGAAGACTCATTTCTTGTTAGCCAAATATTACCATAAACATGTACCAATGTGTCAAGTATTAAGTAATTGTACTGTTCAATATTTAATGATTTTATAGCTATTTTTTTATTTGGAAGTTGACCAGGAGCTATTGTGTCTACTGTATTTAATGCAATGGCTTTCCTAACATCAATAATGGTGTCAATTTCTTCAGTTATGTGTCTGGAATCAGCAATTGGATTAACCGATAAGCTCATTTTTATCAACACATTTTCTGGAATTACAGCTACACCTTCTGATAGTTGAGGTAGTAGATTAAATAAAATAGGAACATAGCATTCTCTATATAACAAAGCATCTAACGTTTCACTAAACAGTATATGATACTTTTCTGCTTCCGGAATGTTAAAAGTAACGGCATCAGCAGTATAATAGTTTGTTACATAATTGGTAAGCTCTAATTTTTGAATAAGGTTTTTCGCATATTCTAGAGACTTATCATTAATTTCTAATAACGAAAATTGTACTTCTTCAGGGCTAAAATGTGGAGTAATTAAAGTAACAAATGGAGCATAGGGCCCACAACCAGCATAAAAAACCTGAATAGTTTCATCAGGGTGATGTTGCTGCTTTTCTTTAATAGCCATTATCATGGCTTTTAAAAATTTTACAGTTCGTTTATAATCTAATAAACATTGAGCAGCATGATTAAGTCCAAGCGCTTTTCCTTTTGCTGTCGTTACAGCTGCAAGATGTTCAATATTATTATCAAATCCAGTTAATTGAGTTAGCTCTCGAAAATAAGTGTGTATTTCATTAATCAGGTTCTCAACTTCTGCTTGTTGAGTATTACTTTTAAGTAAAGTTGATACTTTTTCTTTAATATTGATAGCAGTTGCGTTTTTGTTCATAGTTGGTTAGTAAATAACTTGTTAGTTGTAATCTGAACTAAAAATAGAATATTTATCTGGTTAAAAACGAGTGGTAACCTTCTTATTTTTAAAATCATATTTTTCAGAAGTATAAAAATTTACGGATGCTTTCTACTTCCAATCAATAACTGTAAATTTGCAGCTTCAAAATCACGTCATTGCGAAATGCTACATTGAGCGTAGTCGAAATGAAAGTGAAGCAATCTTATTGAAAAGATTACTTTGTTATTATCATTCCTCGTAATGACAGGAATAAACTAAAAGAATGCAATACAATCACCAAGAGATAGAAAAAAAGTGGCAAAAGTACTGGGCAGATCAAGGTACATTTAAAGCTGAAAATAATTCTGATAAACCAAAATATTATGTGTTAGACATGTTTCCTTATCCTTCAGGAGCAGGATTACACGTTGGGCATCCGTTAGGGTATATCGCATCCGATATTTATGCTCGTTACAAGCGTCATAAAGGGTTTAATGTATTGCATCCACAAGGATATGATTCTTTCGGATTACCTGCTGAACAATATGCAATTCAAACAGGACAGCATCCAGCAATTACTACTGAAACGAATATCAAAACCTATCGTCGTCAGTTAGACAATATTGGATTTTCATTCGATTGGTCTCGCGAAGTTCGTACTTCGAATCCTGAGTATTACAAATGGACACAGTGGATTTTTATTCAACTATTCAACTCTTGGTATAATAAAGATACTGATAAAGCAGAAGATATTGCAACCTTAGTAGCTAAATTTGAAGCAGAAGGGAACGCGAACGTAAACGCAGTTTCTGATGAAGATATTAGGCTGTTTTCTGCCGAAGAATGGAAGAGCTTCTCTGAGAAAGAACAACAAGAAATACTATTACAATACCGTTTAACATTCTTATCTGATACCGAAGTAAACTGGTGTCCAGCTTTAGGAACGGTATTAGCAAACGATGAAATTGTAAACGGAGTTTCAGAACGTGGAGGACATCCAGTAGTTCGTAAGAAAATGACCCAGTGGTCTATGCGAATTTCTGCGTATGCACAACGTTTGTTAGACGGATTACAAAATATCGATTGGCCACAACCATTAAAAGATTCTCAAACCAACTGGATTGGTCGCTCACAAGGTGCCATGGTTTCTTTCGATGTTGATGGACATGATGCTAAAATAGATGTGTTTACGACACGTCCTGATACCATTTTCGGAGTGTCTTTTATGACCTTGGCTCCAGAGCATGACTTAGTGAAGCGAATCGCTTCTGATGAGCAAAGAAAGGCTGTTGAGGAATACATAGAGGCAACAGCAAAACGTTCAGAACGCGATCGTATGGCTGATGTAAAAACTATCTCGGGAGTGTTTACTGGTGCGTATGCGTTGCATCCATTTACAGGAAAACAAGTACCAATTTGGATTGGTGATTACGTATTAGCGAGTTACGGTACGGGAGCAGTTATGGCGGTACCATGTGGTGACCAACGTGATTACGATTTTGCAAAATACTTCGGGTTAGAGATTCCAAATATTTTTGCTGATGTTGATATTTCTGAAAAAGCAAACGATGCTAAAGACGGAATCAAATTAGCGAACTCTGATTTCTTAGACGGTTTAAACTATAACAAAGGAATGAAAACCGTAATCTACGAATTGGAAAAGCGTGGTATTGGTTATGGGAAAATAAACTATCGTTTACGTGATGCTGTATTTAGTCGTCAACGTTATTGGGGAGAACCATTCCCAGTATACTATAAAGATGGAATGCCTCAAATGATTGATGCAAAGCATTTACCAATTGTATTACCTGAAGTTGAAAAATACTTACCTACTGAAGATGGAAAACCACCATTAGGAAATGCAGATGTTTGGGCATGGGACACAACAACAAACACTGTTGTTGAAAATAACAAAATTAACAACGAAACTGTTTTCCCTCTTGAACTAAACACCATGCCAGGGTGGGCAGGAAGTTCTTGGTATTTTAACCGTTATATGGATTCGAATAACGAAGGAGAATTTGTAAGTAAAGAAGTGGTTGACTATTGGAAAGAAGTAGATTTATATATCGGAGGTTCTGAACACGCTACAGGACACTTATTATATGCACGTTTTTGGCAAAAATTCTTATTTGATAGAGGATTGTTACCTGTTGATGAGTTTGCAAAAAAACTCATCAACCAAGGAATGATTTTAGGAACTTCTGCTTTTGTGTATAGAGTTGATTATGTTGGAGGATATAATCCCCAAAAAATAAACGGACTTCCTACTTTGACTAATCCTATTTATGTAAGTTATGGTTTTATTGAAAAATTTAAAGAACTATATAGTTTCTTGGTAGAGAATCCAAAAATACCAAATGATGAAAAGTTGAAGTTTATACATAATGGTGGTTATACAGGTTTGTTTGAACTTCTATTAGCAGAAACACCTATTTATGATGTTGAACTTAATCAAAACCAGCAGAGTGTTTTAAGGACTTTCATAGAAATATTTAAAACAGTTGAAAAAGACATTTATAATCATAATGCTGAAATTACAGTAGATGGATTAAAATTTTCTCCAATTCATACAGATGTTTCTTTTGTAAATGCTTCTGATGAATTAGATATTGAAGGATTTAAAAACTGGAGAGAAGAATTTAAAGATGCAGAATTCATTTTAGAAGATGGTAAATATATTGTAGGTAGAGAAGTCGAAAAAATGTCGAAATCGAAATACAATGTGGTGAATCCAGATTTAATTTGTGAAGAATACGGAGCGGATAGTTTACGTTTATTCGAAATGTTCTTAGGTCCGTTAGAGCAAACCAAGCCTTGGAAAACTTCAGGTATTTCAGGAGTGTATTCTTTCCTTAAGAAATTATGGAAATTATTTGCTGACGAAAACGGTATCAACGTTTCAGACGAAGAACCAACTAAAGAAGAATTAAAAACATTACATAAAACAATAAAGAAAGTAGAAGAAGATATTGAGAACTTCTCGTTCAATACGTCAGTTTCTACCTTTATGATTGCAGTAAACGAGTTAACAGCACTAAAATGTAACAAACGTGCTATTTTAGAGCCGTTGTTAGTGTTAATTTCTCCTTATGCACCACATATTGCAGAAGAATTATGGAGTCAGTTAGGACACAGTGAGTCTATTTCAACAGTAGCTTTTCCAAAATTTGAAGAGAAGCATTTAGTTGAAAGTTCTAAGAACTATCCGGTTTCTTTCAATGGTAAAATGCGATTTACCTTAGAATTACCGTTAGATATGAGCAAAGACGAAATAGAAAAAACGGTAATGGCACACGAAAAAACACAGGCACAACTCGCAGGACGAGAGCCAAAGAAAGTGATTATCGTTCCAGGGAAAATTATCAATATTGTAGGATAATTTTTCCTCTAAAAACTATAAAAACCCCACAGACAATTATTTTGTTTGTGGGGTTTTATTTTTAAATTAAATTCGCGCTTTGTAAAAGCAAATTAAATATTAAATACATGAAAAAGATTTTTAAAATTAGCTATGCTATTTTAGTATGTTTAACATTAGTAATGACAGGTTGTTCTGATAGTGATTATGACTCATCTGGAATTGCAAATACAAAACTATCAGGAAAGATATCGGGAACAAGTTTTAGTGCTAAAGGTGGACAGTCATTTACAGCTGGAGATGGTAATATATATGTACATATTACTAATATAAGTGCAGATTGTAATTCAGATGTTCTAAACTATGAATTTGATGTGTCGGCTTTAATTAAACCCGAATTAGGAATTTATACAGATGTTTTTGTAGCTCTTACTAAAAAGGGAAATACTCCAGTAAATATTTTAGGGACAGTTGAGGTTGTAAAATTTTTAAATAACGAACTTACGGTAAAAATTAAAGCAAATTCAAGCGTAGATAATTATGTAGAAGGTTTTTTCACGGTTCCTTTTTGTGAGCAATAATAACAAGCATAATGAATAAAAAGACCTTTACATATCAATGTAAAGGTCTTTTTTTATGAAAAACACAAAAACTTTTCTCAAATTTGCTTTCCAAAAAAATTAAATATGAAAAAAGTATCTCTTAACAACTCTTGGTTCTTTGCAATAATTCCAATCGGAATCTTCATTTTTGTAGCACTTCCACAGTTACAAAATACTTATGAATCGTTTCATAAAAGAGAAATGGAAATGCAACAGAGTGTGCGAGAATTAGATTCGCTGCAACAGCTTACAAATCCTACAAGAAAAGATTTAAACAACATTAAGCGTCTTGAAATTAGTGTTCCAATTCATCAATTAAGTATAGGGAAACAGCGATATACTTACTATAAAACAGGAGGAATGCTAGCTGTATTAGCTTTTATGTTTATCGGTATGTTTGGTTCTAGTTATTGGGCACAAAGAAAGAAAAAATCATCTAGTAATAAACAAATAGAATTTTCTTTTGGTGACTTTACAACCGATGCCATAGGACAACATATTTCTTGGAATGCAGTTAAAGGTTCAGGAAGTAATTTTTTAAGCGAACGTTTAAAAAAAACAGCATTTGGCTACAAAATAACCTCTAGTCCTTATCTGAAATTTGTCGCTTGGAGTTTCTTTTTAATGGGGTTAAACTATGTAGCTTGGTCTTATGTAGAGTTTTTTGAGTTTTCAAAAGAATCTTTAACCTTTATGCAAGGAGGGAAAATGTTTTTTACCTCTGGAGGTCCTTTTTTATTAGTAGGTACTTTCTTGTTGTTTTCTTTTGGTGCTAAAGCACAATTAAATGCGCAAAAAAGAAAAGTGTTTGTAGATGGCGAAATAATACCTTTTCAACAAGTGTATGCATTGCAAGTATTGTCAAAATTTGTTGAAGGAAATAAATCAGGAAGTTATTATTGCTACGAGGTAAATTTAGTTACTCAAAATGGTAATCGTCATAACTTATTAAACCACGGAGACAAAGAGTATTTACTGAGCGATATGGTTAAAATAAGTAGGTTTTTAAAAGTACCAGTATGGAATAGAGGAGTGGTGTAAAAGATATTCATAGGGTATTTGTCAAACTTTTACTAATTTACACTCAAATAATAATAGGGGTTTGGTAAAAAATTTGTTGTGTAAAAAAAGAGTATCTAATGCATGCTATTTTTCTTCGGTTAATGAGATTGCTGAAGGAGTTTGGCAGGAACTTCAATGTGAAGGTAATTTGTACTTTCAACCAAAATATTTGGCAGCTTTAGAAAAAGGGAATCCGCAAATACAGTTTGCTTATGTTTTACTTTTAGATGATGCTAAGAAAGCAGTAGCTTTGGCCACAATTCAAGTAATCGATTTTCATTTAGATAGTGTTCAGAATAACTTACAATCGGTAGTAGAATGGGTAAGGTGTATGGGAAGAAGAATTCACTTGCTATCGTCACAAAAGCCATTTAAAATACTTACTTGCGGAAATACTTTTGTAAGTGGTGAACACGGGATTTTCATCAGACCTGATCAAGATAAAAAACAAGTTGTAGAACAACTTGCTAAGGCAATTGTAGCTTTTGAAAAAGATATTTCAGAAGAAACTATAAATGCTTTTATGTTGAAAGATTTTGTGAATGAATCACTTTTTATCACTGATGCTTTATACAACGAAGGATACAATTCGTTTAATGTAGATCCTAATATGGTGTTGACTTTAGAAGATGATTGGCACACTTTTGATGATTATTTAGCGGCTTTAAAAACAAAATTTAGGGTAAAAGCTAGAAAAGCTCTAAAGCAAAGTACTTATCTACGAATACAAGATGTTCAAGTAGATGAGATAGCGCAAATATTGCCTAAAATGACGTTGTTATATAAAACCGTGTCTAACAAGGCGAGTTTTAATTTGGGGGATTTTAATTTAGAGACATATAAATTTTTAAAAGAAAATTTAAAGGAGAACTATTTTATTAAAACGTATTGGTTAGAAGATAAATTAGTAGGTTTTTTATCGGGAATTATCAATCAAAATTTACTTCTTGATGCTCATTTTGTAGGAATTGACTATCAGTTTAATAAAGACTATGCTATCTATCAACGAATGTTGTACGATTATATCTCTTTAGCAATAGAACATAAAGCCAAAGCTATAAACTTTGGAAGAACAGCGAGTGAAATAAAAAGTTCAGTGGGTGCAGTTCCTCAAAATTTAACCATTTATTTGCGTCATAAAAAGAGCATTCCAAACAGGATTTTAAGCTTATTTTTGAAACGAATTCAACCAACAGAGTTCAGTTTGAAAAAACCTTTTAAAGCACAAAAAGTATAAAGAAATAAAAACTCTTTATTGTAATTAATACATGAAAAACACACAAGAATTATTAAACATACTTACCCTAGATGATATAGGAAACGGTAATTTTAATGGAGTAAGTAGAGATATAGGAAGCCCGAATGTTTTTGGAGGACAAGTATTAGCACAAGCATTAAATGCAGCATATAGAACTACACCTGAAGAACGTGTTTTACATTCACTGCATTCGTATTTTTTAGAAGCAGGAAATCTAGAGTTGCCAATTACGTATAACGTACAAACGATTCGTGATGGAGGGAGCTTTTCTACCAGAAGAGTAACGGCACATCAAAAGGATAAAACGATTTTTATTTTGGCTTGCTCTTTTCATAAAAAAGAAGAGGGATATGAGCATCAAATGCCGATTAAAAAAGATATAAAACAACCCGAAGAATTGTTAAGTTGGGCAGATATGTTAGATCGATTTGGCGAGTTTTTGCCAAAAAAGATGAAAGAATTTTTAAGCATAGAGCGTCCAATAGACTTTAAACCCGTACAGCCTGGAAATCCATTTGAAAGAAAAGATTTACCCCCAGTAGTGGATGTTTGGTTTAAATTAAAAGGAGAAGCAAGGGATTTACCATTATCAATCAAGCAACAAATCTTAACATACATTTCAGACTATAATATTTTAACTGCTTGTTTAAATCCTAATGCAAGTGTGGCTAATTTTGGAAATACACAAATGGCTAGCTTAGATCATTCGATGTGGTTTTACCGTGATTTTGATTTTGATGATTGGATGTTGTTCTCTGTTGAAAGTCCTAATACTTATGGAGCTCGAGGTTTTGCTTGTGGAAATATTTATACAAGAAAGGGAGAGCTTATAGCTTCGGTAGCCCAAGAAGGTTTAATGAGGCCGATGAAAAAGAAGCCTTAATTATTTAAATGTAAGAAATAAAAAAAGCCGAGTTTAAAACTCGGCTTTTTTTTATGTTGTCTGATTAAGCTTCTATTTCAACAGCTTTGGTGCTTATATGAAATTCTTCGTAAGTTTCTAATAAACTCATCAATCCAGAAACTAAATCTTGTGTTTCAATCAAAATACTAAAGTATAACGTAGTGTTTTTAGGACTTGTTTCGTCAGTTCTAATACGTTCTACTTGCTTTTCAATAGATTTTGATACATCTTTTAATAATTCTTTCTTTTCGTTAATGATATGTTCTAAATTATCAAAACTTCTATTTTCAAAAGTATTACTAATATCTTCTAATAATTTAGAAAGGGTATTGTCAATACTTTTTAGGTCTTTAATTTGACCTTTTTTAAGGTTTTTATGATTGTTATTTACGTGCTTGTAGGTAGCTCTAGAAATATAACTAATAGACTGTGCTACGTCTTGTAAATATCCTAAAATTAAAATATAGAACCTACTTGCTTGTACCGAAGTATCGTCTAATGATTTAATGAAATAGAATACACCATCTTTCAAGCTATCAATTTCATCATTTAACTTGGTAACATGTTTATCTGTTTTACGTAATTTAACTAAATCGTGAGTAGCTAAATCGTTAACAACATTTGAATATAATTTGTTAACACGTTGTGCTACCCCCGCAATATGATCAGAGCTTTCTTCAATTACTCCATTAATAGTAATTAATTCAGCTCTTTCCATATGAATTTGCTTCTTTTCTTCTTTTGATTTCTTTCTGTGTATTAAGGTGTTTCTTCCAATTAAAAGAGTAACTACTAATAATAATACAGGAATCATCGTTTTATCCCAACTAATTAAGTAAGCTACAATAGCAGCAGCGATAAATGCTGTGATGGCAGTTAAGAACCAACCACCAATTACATTGATTACACCTGCAACTCTATACACTGCACTTTCACGTCCCCAAGCTCTATCTGCTAAAGAGGTACCCATTGCTACCATAAAAGTTACATAGGTAGTTGATAAAGGTAACTTCATTGAAGTTGCAATAGAAATTAAAATACCAGCTACTATTAGGTTAACCGAAGCTCTTACTAAATCGAAAGCAGGCATTTCATAAGTTTTATCTTTAGGTAGTTCAATTACAGGTTTTTGGAATTTAGAGTCGATAAAAGCTAAGGTTTTCTTAGGAAAAATAGCATTAATACCTAAATTAATTCCCATTGAAGCTCTAACAACAACTCTTGATAATGGATTTGGTTGAAATTTTTCATGTCCATCGCCTTGACGTGATAAATCAATTCCTGTTTTAATTACATTTCTTGCTTTGCTAGAAGTCCATAAAGTAACTACCATAATAGCTCCAGCTAATAACAGTAACCATACATTAGAAGGTACTTTTTTAGCTAATATTCCCATTGAAAAGGCATCAGCAGCTACTCCTGAAACCTCCCAAGCTTGGTACGAGTTCCATGCAGCGATTGGTACCCCAATAAAGTTTACCAAATCGTTTCCAGAGAATGCCATTGCTAAAGAGAAAGTACCAACTCCAATAATTACTTTTAAAATATTTACTTTAAAAAACTGGATTAATACTTGAGATATAGCACTCCAAAAAACAAATCCTCCTGCAATAATAATTAAGGTATTACCTTCAATTAAGTGTTTTAAATCTTTATAAAAAGGAGTTCCTTTCAATCCTTTTACGAAGATAAAATAGGTAATTGCTGTAATTGCAAAACCACCAAACAAAGCGTTGATATAAGAAGCTCTCCTTTCAAAATTAAACGAATAAATTAAACGAGAAAAGAACTGCACAATAGCTCCGACAGAAAAGGCAACCACTACAGAAAGCAGAATACCGTTAATTATCTGAATGGCTTTTTTATGGTTGATGTAGTTCCAAATATCTGAAATAGATTGTGAGTCATTAGCAGCAATTTTAATAAACGAAATACATACAGCAGCTCCTAATAATTCAAATACAATCGAAACGGTTGTTGAGGTAGGCATTCCTAATGAGTTAAAAATATCTAATAGTAGAATATCTGTAATCATTACCGCCATAAAAATGAACATAATGTCTTGAAACATGAACATGTTAGGGTTGAAAATTCCTTTACGAGCAACTTCCATCATACCACTAGACGTTACAGCTCCCATAAACACCCCAATACTAGCAATTATCATAATGTTTCTTACTTTAATTGCCTTAGAACCGATTGCTGAATTTAAAAAGTTAACAGCATCGTTACTAACTCCTACAACTAAGTCGACAACAGCTAAAACAGCTAAAGCGACTAACATCAAAATATATGGATCTCCCATTTTATAGTATTTAATTTAAGTTTTGCAAATTTACTTACACAAGAATGCTCTTATGTTACCTTTATGTTATCATTTTAGAAATGAATATCTACTTGCAATCGGTACATTAATTGGTTTCTATCCGTTGGAATATCTAAGTAACTAACATCGGTTTGTACTTTTAATTTATGTCCAACTATGTATTTTGATAGCCCTAATGTATATTGGTTTTCAATACCTTTTCCTGTAATGTTTTTGTCCAACGCAATATTAGTATAACGTCCTGTTACTTCCCAGTTTTTAGCAAATAAATATCCTGATTGAAGATTTAATCCGCTTCCTACTTGTACCACATCTCCTGTTGGAGTTCCATCTGAGTTTTTTGCAATAGGATCTTTGGCATCTCTATAGGCATATTCACCCATAAAAGAAAAACCTTTGTACTTAAACATTGCGTCGGCAAATATAGTTGTAATATTTGTTTCGTAATATCCTATATCATTTACCATGTATGAACCTTGGTTACTTCTGTTTTTAACAGCATTATTGTTAAAATCGTAACTAGTACCTATGGCAAGTTTAGGCGTTTGTTCTCTTTTTAAATCACCTCCTTTATAATCACCTCCACTTTGAAAATTACCAAAAGGTAAAAATTCTAAACGAGCGGTATATTGATGTCCTCCAAGATTTCCTTCTGTAACATTTCTTCCTTCACCTTGAGCAAAAGAAAATGCTTCACGAACGATAAACTTATCAGATAAGTTAAAATGGTGTCTTAATTGTAGCCCCATATCTCTATCGATATTAAACCTTTTGTTCAATAAAGATCGGTCAACAAGTTGCATGTTTGCTGAAGAAATAACACGCTCACGGTTACCTGGTAGTTTAGTTTGTCCAAACCACAGTTCAAAATTTTGATGAAAATTCCACTTTACAACGGCATCTAAAATATATCTTGGGGCATTTCCAGTGTGTTCTGATGCTCCACTAATATCTTTATTAGATAAGCCAAGTTCTAATTTGTATTTTAATTTAGGTGAAAGCACAAACCCGTCAAATTTTAAACGGGCTCTTCTTACAAGCATTGATGAGGATGGATTGTATAATCCTTCTTTGTTAGAATCCCATTCAGCAGTAGCCAAAAATTGTACTCTAGCCCCCATGTTCATAGACCATGTGCTATCTTTTCCTATTAGGTTAAATAACCCTTTACCAAATTTTGGAGAGTTGGTTTGCTGTGCATTTGTATATGAAAATACAAACATACTTACTATGGTAAGTGCTGTTTTACAGTTCATTAGAATGTTGTTATTAGTTTTTGTCGCGGCAAATAACTAACTCTTATGTTAAGTTAGTGTTAATTGAATATTAAAAAACTGCCTTGATTTTAAGGCAGTTTGGTGAGTCAAATAAATAGTCGACAAAAACTAATAAATTTATTATGACTGTATATCCTCAAGTCGAGGCAAGTCAAAATTACTGGCTTTTTCCGATATTAATATTAAGTGTAATTTAATAAACTGTTACCAAGGTAAACTTTAAGTTAACTTGAAAGTATGCTATATATAGTCTGCTATTTTCTTTGGGCCTTCTAAAACAGTTCGTACAATTTGCATGGTTCCATTTTCATTTGTGATCAAATGCCATTTAATAAGGGTAATGGTATTGTTTTCTATTTCTAATCCTGTAATGCACCTTGGGTGTACACAGCTACCGTCATTAAAATGTGGCAGCTCGTTAACAGATGGAAATCTTGGACGATGCGTATGTCCTGTAATAATCATTTGATGATTATTTTTTTGAATCCATTTTTCTAATCGGTGTTCTACTCTTATTAGTCCTTTAAAGTTTTTTGCAGGACTCGTAGGATCTTTAATGCCATAAACTTGAAGTGGACGCCATAAAAAGCGAACTAAAAATCGACTAAACTTCCAAAAACTATAATTAAACCAATCGGCTTGATGTCCATGAAGCAAGAAGATTGACTTTTCATTGTCTTGAACTAATCGAATAGCTTCTGAAAAAGAAGCATTAGGTAAAAGTTCTTTTTCTTTTCCGTCAATTGTATCGAAATAAGTGCTTAAATTTTTGGTTACATTTTTAGGACTTTTATAATCCATATCGTGGTTTCCCCATATAAAATGTAGTTTGTTTTGTTGATGAAATTCTTTAAATAATAAGTAAATATCTTTATTAGCATTAAAAATGGTAACAAACTTATTTTCCCATAGTTCATCACCATCTCCTAATTCTATATAAGTAAACTCTTTTTGTAAATATTGTGATAGAGCATAGTGGTATATTTTTCTATTATGCGCAAAATCATCAGCAAAACTATTATCTCCCCGATGACAATCTGAAAACAAAATGTATTTAGAATTTTTATCTAAAGGTAATTTTTTAGCTTTTTTAAAAGCTTTAGTTATTCTATGCTTTGAAAACATTTATGATGAAAATTTGTACACATATAAAGGTGCTAAAAAATAAATTATAGTACAAAGTTTTTAGAATGTTAAAATGAATATATTATGAAATTAAGGGTGTAATTAAATGAAAAGCTAAAATATTTTTATTTTAAGTGTTAATTTTTAATAACTTACGTGTTAAAACTAACCTTAAAACCCTTCAAAAATGAAAAAAAAGTATCTACTACTTTCGTTACTATTGCTGTGCCTTAGTTTTTCTAAGATATACAGCCAAGAAAAAATGTTTTATGGCACTATTGAAACCAAAGATGCCTTAAAATTACTAAAAAAAGCTCCTTCTGATATTAAGATTATTTCTTCCTTCAAAGGTTTTAGTGCTGTGAAACTTAGTCATCGTGCAGCTGAAAAGCTTCACCACATGATTTTAACTCACGGTCCCGGATTTATTTATGAACCTTCTGAAAAAGAAGCTTTAGAAACAATTTATAAACAACAAAGTAAGAGAGTTTATCAGCAGAGAGCATCGTATACTATTAGTGAAGACCAACTTGTAAAACAAAGTTTAGATTTGGTGAGTAACACAAATATTGCTAATCATATTGTAGAGCTTGAAAATTATGGTACCAGGTATCATACTACCCAAAAAGCAACACAAGCTGTTCAAGATTTAAAGCAAAAATGGGAAACAATGGCTAATGGTAGGGCAGATGTTAGTGTTAGAATAGTAAATCATAACAGTACAACAATGCCTTCTGTAATTATGACGATTCAAGGAAGTGAGCTTCCTAATGAATATGTAATTATTGGGGGACATATCGATTCTGTTAGTCCAGAAAGTCAAACCAATGCCCCTGGTGCAGATGATAATGCTTCAGGAATTGCTACAATTACAGAAATGGCTAGAGTACTTTTTCAAATGAATTTTCAGCCTAAAAGAACTATAGAATTTATGGCTTATGCTGCAGAAGAAGTTGGTTTAAGAGGATCAAAAGAAATTGCTCAGGATTATAAAAACAGGAATGTTAATGTTTTGTCATATGTTCAATTTGATATGACGAATTATAAAGGATCTCCTAAGGATGTTTATATTTCAGATGATAGTTATAACAGTAGTATTCTTAACACTTTTTTAGCTAGTCTTATGGATTATTATAATACTTCTGGAAATCATCAATTTACCTATGATTATACACGATGTAATTACGGTTGTTCTGACCATTATAGCTGGGCACAACAAGGGTATGATGCAGCTTTTCCTTTTGAAGCTTCATTTAATGATTCCAGCCCTTATATCCACACAGTAAATGATACGTCTGACCGATTTCCAACAGCGAATGCTACACATGCAGCAAAATTTGCGAAACTTGGTTTAGAGTACTTAATTGAAGTAGCAAAGAACAAAGGAAGTGTAAGTGTGCCAACTTATTGTGACTCAAAAGGGAATAGTGTGAATGATGAATATATTCAAAACGTAACACTAGGGGCAATTAATAATAATTCAGGAGCTACAAATGGTTATCAGGATTTTACGAATATTTCTACCAATTTAGAACAAGGTAGTTCTAATACAATTATTGTTACTCCTAAATGGACAGGTAGAGTTTATAAAGAAGGTTATACTGTTTGGATTGATTACAATCAGGATTCAGATTTTGAAGATAGCGGTGAACAGGTATGGGTTAAGTCAGCGTCAACCGATAGTTCAGTCAGTGGTACATTTATCGTTCCTATTTCTGCGAAAATAGGCAGTACAAGAATGAGAGTTTCTATGAGATATAATACGACTCCTTCTTCTTGTGGTTCTTTTGATTATGGTGAGGTTGAAGATTACACTATAAATATTATTGAAGGAAATGCTAATACAAATATTTGTGACGGAGTACCTCAGTACGATTCTTCAAAAAGTTATCAAGTTGGTGATAGGGTCGTTTATTTTGATGTTTTATACGAAAGAACTTCAAATGGATGGAATAGGATTGGAAATTGTGGTAGTGCTAAAGCTATGAGCTCAAACTCAAAACAAGTTTTAGTAAATGATAAAAATGTAATTGTTTTTTCTCCAAATCCTGTTAAAGATAGTTCAATTATATTATTGATAAATAATGAACTGTGGAAAAACAAAGAAGTAACTATTTATAATACAAATGGAAAGTTACTTCAAAAAGTAAAAATGAGTTCAAAAAGAAAGAGTATAGATGTTTCAAAGTTAACAGCGGGTATTTATTTTGTGTCTCTAGAAGAAACAGGAAAAATGTATACTCAACAACTAGTTAAAAAGTAATTCTTTTTTAGAAAGCATAAAAAAAACCCAAGTTTTTAAACTTGGGTTTTTAGTTTAAAAAAAAGATTAATTATCTAATTCCAATAGAAGTAAAGTCATCTTGAGCTTTTACTTCCCACTCAGAATTAGTTGTATCAGTACCAGCACTAGCAGCCCAATCTGTATTCCCTTTTGTGATTGAAGCTTTACGAACTAAAGTGTGTTCTTTTGTTCCGTCTGCTACACCAGCTACAGCCCAATAGCTACCTGGATCCTCTCCTATATTACCAACTACATCTATTACAGTACCGCTTTTTAATAAAGCAATAGCATCATCTCCATTAAAATAAGTAACAGTTGAAGATACTTTTATTCCTGAATATCCTGTGATTGTAGCATCAGCAGCACCACTATTATAGATAACAATTGTTTCTCCATTAGCTAAAGTACTTTGAACGGTACTTAAGTCTAGAGTATTTCCTACAGTAGCAGAACCATTTCCATATAAGCCTACTGTGTAGTTTGTTAAATCTACATCTGCACCAGTTCCATTGTAAATTTCGATGTATTTATTGTTGCTACTTCCTTCAGCATATTCAGAAATGTATAGGTCATCTCCTGCAGGAGTACCACCACCGCCACAAGTAGTATAATTTTCAGTGAAATTTACATCAGCTTCGTTTCTTAAATAGATTTGAGCTCCATTAAAATCAGTCATCACTCCTGTTACAGTACCTTTTTTATCGCTTACTGGGTTACTAGCAAAATTAGCTTGACTTCTAACATATGTTGTTAAAGCATCTCCGTCGCATTCTGAAATTAATTCGTTATTACCGCTATAAGTTTTAGTGTTGTCTTTGAATTGTACTCCTTCAATTTGTACTAACTTTCCTTGATAGTCTCCTGTTAAAGCTTGTGCTATAGTAATTACTTCAGGAGTAGGTAATGTTCCTGCTGTTGTATTAAGAATGCTTGATGGAGAAATGTTTAATTGTAGTAAACCGTTATATTCGCTTAATTTAGCTCCACCAACGGCAATCTCTACTTCATCTCCTAAATTTAAGTTATATGCATCACTAAAACGTAAAGCAATACCAGCCGTTGCGTCTTGTGCAAATGCATTTTGGTTTGAAATATTATTTGCAGAAAGGTCCGAAGTGATTATAAGCTTTACTTTTAAGTTTTGCGTAACTGTAGTTTCGCTTCCAGTATATAATGCCTTAACATCTGCTAAAGTAGCTTCTGTAGGGTTGTTATTACATCCGTACTCTTCAGTAAAGTTAACATCGTTAGTGTCTCTAATAAATAATTGATAATCACTACTAAATTTACCTAAGATTGCTGTAATACTTCCTTTTTTATCTGGAATAGGGTATGCTTTAAAAGTAGCAAAACCACTTGTTCTCATAATGATAGATTCAAAGGTTTCACAGCTAACAAAATCTCTGTTTACTGAAAAAGTATTGTCTGGGTCTGGGTCAGCGTAGGTTAATCCTTTTTCTTGAGCTTGTAAACCTTCTATTTTAACTAAGGTGTTAATGTGATTATCAGTTAATTCACCAATTGTTAATGCAGTTGGTACGATATCTACAATTTCAGAAGAACGATCGATATAATTAATGTATTCGTTCGCATCAATTCTATCAGAACTTGTTCCTGCGCTGTTTTTAACCCCAATTTGATATGTGGTAAAGTACTTGCTTAAAGAAAGACCTTTTAAGTTAATATATACTTTTCTCCCAACGTTATAACGAGCGCTTAAATTAGTGTCGTCTATTCTTACTTCTAAACCTACAGTTGGGTTTTCTGGCTTGTCTTGAATTGTTAAAACTTTAAAGAAGTTTCCTTCTCTATCATCTGAAATTACATATCCATAAGTAGTAATGTCCTCGTTAAATTCAACTAAGTTACCATTGTATAAACCAACAATTTCACTTAATGATTTTAAGTTAGTATATTCTTTATCTGGTCCAACTGTTGGTAATTCAAAATCGTTATTGTCAACGCATGAAGCAGAAATTGCAATAAAAAGAATTGCAAAAATCTTGTATAAATTTATTTTTTTCATCTTGAGTGTTTTTTAAAATCTATAGTTTACGTTTAAGAAATAGGTGGTACCTCTACCGTACCAGTATTTGTTTCCAAAAGTAGGAGTTCCGTTTGCGTTATCGTCACGTAACTCACGGTAGTTAGCTCTTCTACCTTGTTCGTATCCTCCTGTTTTATATTCTTCATTGAATAGGTTATTAATACTAGCGAATAAACCGATGTATTTACCATTACCTACTTTCCATGATTTTCCTCCAATAGCATTTACAACGATATAATCATTAAATTGCTCTTGCTGTAATAACTTTCTAGCTAATACAGGGTCATAATCTGCAAAAGGAGCACCGTCAACATCACTAACAAAGTTACTAGTTCTTCTAATAGGAGAAATATCAACAAAAGCTTCGTCTAGATAATTTACAGTAGCACCAAACCACCAGTAATCTGGATCTCTGTATTCAAATCCAAAAGAGTACGCTTTTTGTGGCCCTGCAGCAATTCTGTAGTCTTTAAGAGAAGCAGCACCCATATCTCTTTTACCATTTGTAAAGCCTGGGGTAGATGCATTTTCAGTGGTAATAACAAGATTAGGATTGTTATTGTATGTGTACTGACCAATATTAGCAGCTCCTTTTAATTTAATGGTAGAAGTAACTTGTGCTTCAATACCCAATTCAACACCAAAGTGTCTTTTATCAATACCTGTTAAGATTTCTTGGATGAAAGCAGAAGTATCCCCACCAATACCATCAGCAAAGAAGAAAGAAATTTCAGTAGCATCTTTAATGTCTGTAAAATACCCAGTCACTTTTGAAGTGATTAAAGGGCTTCTGAAGATGTAACTGATATCTCCAGATAAAATTTTCTCACTATTTAATTCTGCTACATCAGCAACTGTAACATTATTTGCTCTTGAATTAGAAAAAGAGTTACGTAAAGAAGGTGCTTTTGTTAAATACCCTCCGTTAAAATCTAATAAGTGACGTCCTGAAATCTTATAAGTCAAACCTCCTTTAGCTCCATAGTTAAAGAAGTCTAATTTATCTGATTTTCCATAAGAGTTGGTAGGAAAGTATCCGTTTTGGAATAACCCTTCTCTTTGGTGAGTGGTATTGTTTGCTTGTCCAGCTACATAAAAATCAACTTTGTTGTATTTGAATTGTAATTGAGCAAAACCACCGTATACTTCAGATTCAAAAATGTAGTTGTATTTGAAACTGTCTCCTAAACCAACAGTTCTGTTTGGAGTCAATAGGTTACTTTGTTGTTGGTCAAAGTTACTACCAAAAGTATTTACATCTAAATAACCTATAGCTCCAAGCATATCTATTGGAGTAGCAAAGTTTTCAGATTTTAATTTTCTATACTCAGCATTGGCAGTTAATATAATATTTTCATTTAATTCAGAAGATAGAATCATGTTTGCAGTAAATTGCTTGTCATCATTTCTGTCTTCATATAAGATGGCACGAGCATTTTCTGGACTACCTTCATTTCCTATATATAACTCATCCCAGTCAATTTGTCCGTCATTTTGGAAATTAGTTAATGCTTTATATGCATTTTCGTAATCAGGACCATTAGGGTCTGATAAATACCAACTAGGTAATTTTCTATAATACGTAGGGTCTGGGTTGTTAGTTCCGTTATAATCTAAACGGCTATTTCCAATCTCTCCGAATTGATAACCAATGTTAGTGTTTAACATAGTATTTTCAGAAAGTTTCCAATAGTGGTTTAACATTATAATTGGCTCGTATAATCTTTTAACTCTTGAGTTTCTCATTTTCCCATTTTGTTTACCCCAGTAAGAGTTATAACGAATACCTCTAATATCAAAAACTTCTTGAGTATTAGGTGATGATTTACCTCTTTCGTTTTCAGCAGCGATTACAGTTAAGTTTAGGCTGTGAGAATCGTTAATCTGTTTTTCAAGTGATAAAAAGATAGAGTTAGCATCGTAAAAAGTTCCATCAACATAACCTTCGTTACCTGCTCTTCTACTTCCAGAAACAGCTATTGCCCAACCGTTGGCTAACAAACCAGAAGAATACGTAGCCATTAAACGATGACTGTAGCTTCTGTTAGAAGAAGCGTAAGAGATACGACCTCCTTCATTGTATTCAGAAGCTCTGGTGTTAATATTTGTAGAACCTAATACACCACCAAAAGCATAATTAGAGGGAGTTAACCCATTACTAAACTCTTGATTACGCAGTACGTCGTTCAGCCCTCCCCAGTTACTCCACTGAGGCCTGCTGTTGTACAACTTGTTCATTTCAATACCATTAATCAAAACTTTACCATTTTCAGAATCTAAACCACGAATTCTGTAGAATGAACCACTCCATTCAAAAGCAGCAGTACGTAGATAAATATCTCTTGAAGCTTGTAATAAACCAGAAATATTATCTGCAGCACTTGTATCATCATTTAATTCATCATCGGTAATGGTGATAGTACTTAAATCTTGATCTTCAGATATATCTTCATACATAAAGATAGTTCCTAAGTCTATTGTTTTACCAGATAATTCAACTGGAAAGTTTTGGGTTTCATACCCGTTTAATGATACCGTTACAATTTGTCTTCCGTTTGGTAAACCACTCAATGTAAAAGTACCACTAGCATCTGTAATGCTAGAAATATTGGCTTCTTTTACACTTACAGAAACACCTTGCATAGGATTTTCAGAATCGCTGTTTATTACGATCCCCCTTACAATGTTCTGCGCATTTAGGCTAAATAAGCCTGAAAAAAGCAATAACATTGTTATCGTAAAATTTCTCATAAATGATTGTTTATAAAATATTTAAATAAGTTAATTCCCTGTGCTGAAAATTACAGCAAAAGGGAGGCAAAATTAATAAAATTATCGTTATGTTAATATTAAGTTAATGTTATGGATAAGGGTTTTGTGTAAATAGTAGGTTTTGGCTTAAAAATTGTTTTACTTTTGCCGCGTAAAATTTATTAAATGAGAAATATAGCTACACTTTTAGTTTTAACTCTTGTTGTTTTTTCTTCATATGCACAGCAAGGACAAAAAAAATATAAAATAAGAACAGTAGGTTTTTATAATTTAGAAAACCTTTTTGATACTAAAAATGATCCTGAAAAAAACGATGAGGCTAGCCCGATTATGGAAATGAAGGGCGATAAAGAAGAGGTTTATTGGGATAAAATAGATAAGCTTGGTGAGGTTATTTCTCAATTAGGGGAGGAAAAGGCACATACAAGTCCTGCTATTTTAGGAGTAGCGGAAGTAGAGAATAGGAAGGTGTTAGAAGATTTAGTGAAATCTGAAAAGCTAAAAAAGAAGCGTTATGATATTATTCATTTTGATTCTCCAGATAAAAGAGGAATTGATGTAGGTTTGTTATATCAACCACGTTATTTTAAACCTATTCATTTTGAGGCATTCAATCCGAATATCTATGCTGAAAACAAAAAGATTTATACACGTGATATTTTATTAGTTTCAGGATATCTAGATGATGAGCTAGTACATGTTATTGTAAACCATTGGCCGTCTCGTAGAGGAGGAGAAGCTAAAAGTAGACCTTTACGTGAAAAAGCTGCTTATAAAGTAAAGCAGATTATAGAAAAAATTAAAGAGAGTGATCCGAATCCAAAAGTTTTGATAATGGGGGATTTTAACGATGATCCTATCAACTCTAGCTTTAAAACTGTTTTGCAAACGAAGAGTAAAAAGAAAAACGTAAAGGAAGGAGATGTTTACAATCCATACGAAGATATGTTCCGAAGAGGTTTTAATACTTTAGTTTATAGAGACAATATCAATTTATTTGATCAAATAATGTTTACTTCTCCATTGTTAGATAAAGGAGAGAAAGATTTTTCAACTTATAAAATGTTCAAGTCTGGAATTTTTAATAAACGTTTTTTAACTCAAAAGCATGCCAAGTATAAAGGATATCCTTTTAGAAGTTTTTCTTATGGAAAATATACGGGAGGATATAGTGATCATTATCCAGTTTACATGTACTTAATCAAAGAGGAATAAAATTAAAAAGGCTTGCAATTGCAAGCCTTTTTAATTTTTACAGATGTCTTTTAAGTAGTTGTTCATTCTTAGTTGAAATAAGGTACCTCTTAACAAATCATCTATTTGTCTCAATTCGACTAATGATACTGCCAAACTAATTTTGTCAGATGGGGTTTGTAGCAAAATAGATTTACAGTGCTTTCCCTTGATACACGTATCACAGTTTTTTTGTTGTTTTGAATCCATTACTTTTTCTAAGAACTCTTCAATTTCTCTTTCTTGTAGATGAAAGCCAGTGTCTCTGAAAATTATTTGAATTAGGTTAGACTTGTTTTCCTTCCATTGGAAAGAAATACCTATTTTATTGTCATATATCTTCGTTATGCTTTCCATAATCATAATTAATTATGAAACAAATATAGAAGTTTATTTGGAATTATTCTAAATAAAAAAATAAGGACTTTTATTATTTTAAATCTTTCAACATCAATTGGATAGAGGTATAGCCATTCCAAGTATTTTCATCTATAGTATAGGCAATGTCAAAATCGTTTTGTGTTGAAGTTATTTTATCTCCCAAACCAAACCCGATTGCATTGTATGTCTTTTGGTCAGAACCGTAAATGATATTCAGCTTTAAATGACTATTGTCAGCGCCAACTTGTTTACCATAACCATTATCTCTTACAGCGGTTGTGGTAAAAACAGGTTTCATGTTTTGTGGACCAAACGGGGCCATTTGTTGAATAATACGAAAAAACTTAGGGGTGATTTCTGATAAGTCAATCTCAGCGTCAATAGTAATTTCTGGAGTTAGCAAGTTTTTATCAATGGTAGCAGCAACAACTTCTTCAAACTTATTTTTAAAATTTTGATATTGCTCAGGGAACAAGGTTAATCCCGCAGCATATTTATGTCCCCCAAACTGTTCGATAAACTCCGAGCATTCTTCTAAGGCATTATATACATCAAATCCTTTAACAGAACGAGCTGAAGCGGCTAATTTCTCTCCACTTTTAGTAAACACTAAAGTTGGTCGGTAATAGGTTTCAGTTAAACGAGAAGCAACAATACCAATGACTCCTTTGTGCCAACTTTCATCAAAAACAACAGTGGTGTAATTTTCTTGTTCGTTGTTGTTTTCAATCTGTAATAAGGCTTCTTGCGTAATTTGTTTATCTAATTCTTTTCGGTCAGAATTAAATTTTTCAATGGCAGAAGCAAACTCAACCGCTGAATTAAAATCCATTTCGGTTAGCAATTCAACAGCATAGTTCCCGTGTTTCATACGACCAGCAGCATTTATCCGCGGAGCGATAATAAAAACTACATCAGTAATGGTGAGTTCTTTTTTTTGTAATTGATGAATGATAGCCTTGATACCATTTCTCGGCTGTGAATTAATAACTTGTAGTCCATGATAAGCTAAGACTCTATTTTCACCAGTCATCGGAACAATATCTGCAGCGATTGCTGTGGCAACTAAATCTAAGTACGGAATTAAATCTTCAATTGTTTGATTTCTTTTTGAAGCTAACGCCTGAATCAATTTAAAACCAACACCACAACCGCATAGTTCATCATAAGGATAATTACAATCTACTTGTTTAGGGTTTAAAATGGCAACAGCTTTCGGAACTTCACTTCCAGGTTTGTGGTGGTCGCAAATAATAAAATCAATTCCTTTTTTAGTAGCGTAATCTACTTTATCGATGGCTTTAATACCACAGTCTAAAGCAATGATGAGTGAAAAACCATTGTCCTCAGCAAAATCAATTCCTTGAAAAGAAACACCATAGCCTTCTTCATATCGGTCAGGAATATAGGTTGCTGTATTAGAATGGATTGTTTTAAGGTAAGAAGACATCAAAGAAACAGCTGTAGTTCCGTCAACATCATAATCACCAAAAACTAAGATATTTTCGTTGTTAGCAATAGCGGTTTCAATGCGTTGTACAGCAAGCTCCATATCCTTCATTAAAAAAGGATTGTGTAAATCGCTTAGTGATGGACGAAAAAACTGTTTGGCTTCAGCAAAGGTTTCGATACCGCGTTGCACCAAAATTTTAGCTAAAGTGGTATCCACAGCTAATTCTTTAGCTAATTGTTTTACTTTAATGGTATCTGGTTGCGGTTTTAGTGTCCAGCGCATAGCAATTTAATCGAAAATAAATTAGTTGTTATGTAAATGGATAGCGGTAGTTACATCAGCAAATTTTCTAAACATTTCCATAACACCACAGTATTTTTCTATCGATAAGTCTACTGCTTTGTTAATTTTTTTCTCGTCTAAATCGCTTCCGTAAAAATGATAATCAACCAAAACTTTATGGTAATATTTTGGGTGTTCTTCAGTTAATTCGCCAGTAACAACAATTTTAAAATCATCAATTTTAACGCGCATTTTTTCTAACATAGGAACAATGTCTAAACCAGAACAACCTGCTAAGGAAGAAAGCATCATAGCTTTAGGTCGTAAACCAGTATTATTTCCTCCATGCTCTTCAGAAGTGTCAATTACTATTGAATGTCCACTTGGATTGTCACTTTCAAATTGCATGTTTTCTTTCCAAACGGTTGTAACTGTGTTTGTTGTCATATCTTGATAATTTTTTGTTTATTGCATAAGTAAGTCAATGTGTATTTTGACTTAAGTATTTAAATAGTAACACAAACTTACAGTAAAAAGTTAGTATTAAAAACTTAAAAAATAAAACTATGCCTTTAGTAACTCCTTTAGATCCGAATCATGATGCAGAAACAAAACAGTTGTCTGATTTTTATAATGAAACCTTAGGTTTTTGCCCAAATTCGGTGTTAACAATGCAACGCCGACCAGAAATTTCTAAAGCATTTATCAATTTAAATAAAGCGGTAATGGCTAACCATGGTCGTGTAACTTCTGCTTTAAAACGTATGATTGCTTGGGTAAGTAGCAATGCTACAGGTTGTCGTTACTGTCAAGCTCATGCAATTCGTGCTGCTGAACGTTACGGTGCAGAACAAGAACAATTAGATAATATATGGGAGTATAAAACACATCCAGCATTTTCTGATGCTGAACGTGCAGCATTAGATTTTTCATTGGCAGCTTCTATGGTTCCAAATATGGTGGATGAAAAAATTAAAGAAGAGCTATATAAATATTGGGATGAAGGTGAGATAGTAGAAATGTTAGGGGTGATTTCTCTTTTCGGATATTTAAATCGGTGGAATGATTCTATGGGAACAAGTATTGAAGATGGTGCTATTGAAAGTGGAGAAGAATATTTAGGAAAGCACGGTTGGAATAAAGGAAAACATGTATAAAAATTAAAAGCTCGCATTTGCGAGCTTTTTTTATTAAGTATCTAACTGAATTATTTTTTTAATAAATCTCTAATTTCAGTTAATAGTTCTTCTTGACTAGGTCCTTTAGGGGCTTCTGGAGCCGCTTCTTCTTTTTTCTTCATAGTATTTACAGCTTTTACCACCATAAACATTACAAAAGCTACAATGATAAAATCGATAACATGAGTTAAAAACTCACCATACATTATAGCAACTTCTCCTGTTACTTTTCCTGCCTCATCGGCAACACCTTCTTTGATTATATATTTTACGTCTTTAAAGTCAGCTTTGAAAATAAGTCCGATTAAAGGAGAAACGATTCCTCCAGTAAAAGATGTTACTACTTGTTTAAAAGCAGCACCCATTACAAAACCCACTGCAATGTCAACTAAATTGCCTTTCATTGCAAAGTCTTTAAACTCTTTAAACATTCCCATATTTTGATTTTTAATAGTTAATTGAAGTGAAAAGTATAAAAAAATTAGTGTTTTACCAATCTTTTTATACGTTGAGATAAAGCAGTAAGTATTTCATACGGAATGGTTTCACTCTTTTGAGCCATGTACTCTATATGTTGTTGATGGTTAAAAATAATTACTTCATCTCCTTCGTTACAATCAATTTTTGTAACATCAACCATAATCATGTCCATACATACATTCCCGATAATAGGAGCTGGTTGATTATTGATAAAAACAAAACCGTTTTTATTTCCTAGTTTTCTCGAAATACCATCTGCATGTCCTATAGGAATCGTAGCGCTTCGAGTAGGTTGATTGGCAACAAAAGCTCTATTGTATCCAACAGTTTCTCCAGGTTGAATTAGGTGAATTTGAGAAATAATAGATTTTAATGTATGAGTGTTTTTCAATTGAGCAGTTTCTTGGTCGTCATTTCCAAAGCCATATAGTCCTATTCCTAAACGAACCATATCAAATTGAGCTTGTGGATAATTGATAATTCCAGAAGTGTTTAAGATATGAAGTGTAGGTTCGTAATCTAGGTGTGAATAAATTTGTTTAACTATATAGGCAAAGTTGTTAATCTGACCAACGGTAAAGTCTTGCTCATAAGGATCTTCACTGGCAGCTAAATGTGAAAAAATTGATTCAACTTTCACATTGTTTGATTTCTTTAACTCTGCTATTAATGCCGGTACATCTGTATGCCAAAATCCCAGTCTGTTTAATCCAGTATTGAATTTTATGTGAATAGGATAATTCATCAAAAGAGTTTCATCGGCAAGTTGCATAAAGGCATCAAAGATTTTGAAACTATATAAACTAGGTTCTAGTCGATATTTTACAATCTCTTTTAAATTCTGAATTTGAGGTTGCAATACTAAAATAGGAATTGTTATTCCTGCTTCACGTAATGCAATACCTTCATTAGAGTAGGCAACAGCAAAGTAATCAACCTGATCCTGTACAATTTTAGCAATCTCTACTGATTCACTCCCGTAGCCATAGGCCTTAACTACTGCCAAAATTTTGGTTTGAGGCTGTAATTTTTGTTTAAAATAAGCTAGGTTGTGCAACACAGCCTTTGAATCGATTTCTAAAACAGTAACGTGATTGTTATTCATTATCGGTTTCTTCTTCTTTATTATGAGCTTCTTGCTCTTTCATGGCTTTATAATAGGCTGCTCTGCTTAAAGGCTCATATTCTTGGGTTTCACCCAAAAACACTAAGTCATCACTTTGTGCTTTTCTATAGCTATAATGTGCTAAATTACCAGTACGAGTACAAACTGCATGCACTTTGGTTACATATTCAGCAGTAGCCATTAATGCAGGCATGGGGCCAAACGGATTCCCTTTAAAATCCATGTCTAAACCAGCAACTATAACACGAATGCCTCTGTTGGCTAAATCGTTGCAAACTGCTACAATTTCATCATCAAAAAACTGAGCTTCGTCTATTCCTACTACGTCAACATCATTAGCTAGTAGTCGAATATTTGAAGATGCAGGTACTGGCGTAGAGCGAATTCTATTTTCGTTATGCGATACCACTTCTTCATCGTGATAACGAGTATCAACAGCAGGTTTAAATATTTCAACACGTTGCTTAGCAAACTGCGCACGTTTAAGTCTTCGAATTAATTCTTCGGTTTTCCCCGAAAACATTGAGCCACAAATTACCTCAATCCAACCAAATTGTTCTGTATGATTTACCGTATTTTCAAGAAACATTTTGTAATTTTAAGCTCTAAATTATTGATTTTTGTATTACTTTCGAACAAGGAACAAATTTATTAAAATTTAATAGCAAAAAATAAAATACAAGGACAACTTATGCACAAAAAACTAGCAGCAGATTTAACCAGTTTAGCACACAGTATCTTACAAATGAAAAATAAAGAGGATGTGTTTGAGTTAAAGCAAAAGGCATATGAGGTTTACGAAAAGCTTTCAGTTTTAGCGTATGTAGAAGAGTATATTAACAATACTTCTAACCCTACTAAGACTAAGGAAGAGTTGTTGCATGATGTATTGTTAGCTGAAACAAAAAGAGAAGAACTTTTAAAAGAGAGTTCTCCAGTTGCCGAATTGGTTTCAGAAGAAAAACTAATTGTTCAGGATGTAAAGGATGAAATAGAGGTTGTTGAAATTGAGACTGAAGAAGTACTAGAGGAGGTGTCTGTTCAAGAGGAGGTAAAAGTAGAAGAATCTGCAGAAGAAAGAGTTGTACATCATTTAGAAGAAGACTTACAGGGAAAATTAGAACAAGAGGCTAATGAAATAGCAGATAAAGTTATAGAAGGAATAGAAAAACAAACGATTGTAGAAGAAATTATTGAGCAACCTTTTGATGAACTTGAAGAATTGTTACATGGTGATGCTGATGATGTAAAAAATGATGTTAAAGATGTAGGGGAAAGAAAAACATTAACTTTAGAAGATGAATTACAAGATACTATTTCGGTAGATATAATGACAAGTTTGTTTACCAAGGTAGAGCCTAAAAAATCATTAAATGACAATTTTCAAAAGACAATTCAAATAGATTTGAATGATAGAATTGCGTTTGTAAAGCATTTATTTGAAGGAGATCAAAATGATTTTAATAGAGTTATTTCTCAACTAAATACCTTTAAAACAGAAAAAGAAGCAAAAAAATTTATCAATAAAATGATTAAACCTGACTATGATTGGTCTACAAAAGAAGAATACGAAAATAGATTGTTAGAAATCATAGAAAGAAGATTTGCTTAGATGAATCCTAATCTTATAGTTATACATACCCATTTTCATAAGCGAAGAACAGGAGTTACAAGGAGTATTGAAAATGTGCTTCCAGAGTTAAAACAATTATGCACAACCTATCTTTATGGTTATGGTATTGAAGGTGATAAAATCCCAACTTCGGAGTTAAAAAAACTATTATTTTCTAATAAAAATGTTGTTGTTCACTGCCATCGTAACAATGAAATATTAAAGATGTTATGGTATCGAATTTTAGGCGCTAAATTTAAGTTAGTATCTACTCGACATGCAGAAACAAAGCCTTCAGGTTTTACTAGGCTTTTATTAAAAAAATCAGATGAGGTTGTTACACTAACAAACTCAATGCATAAAAATTTAGAAATATCCAATACAAAAGTAGCTCACGGAGTGGATACAAATCTTTTTGTTCCTAATTCAGAGAAAAAGCTAAAAAATATTTCTCAAAAGAATATTATACTTTGTGCAGGTAGAGTAAGAAAAGCGAAAGGACAAACAGTTCTATTAGAAGCTGTAGCACCTGAATTGCAAAAAGCCAAAGATTGGGCATTGGTTATTGTAGGAAAAGTAGACAAACCACAATTTTTAGAAGAATTAAAAGCAATCGTAAAAAAGAATGAAGTTGAAGGTCAAGTTTATTTTATTGATGAAACTTCAGATATTGTTTCTTATTACCAAGCAGCTGAGATAACGGTAGTGCCTTCTTTTACAGAAGGGTTTTCTTTGGTGTGTGCAGAAGCCATGGCGTGTGGGTGTACTGTTGTAGCAACAGAAAATGTTGGAGTACATTCTGAATTGATAACAAATTTAGAGTCAGGATATTTGTTTGAATCTAATAATGTAGTAGAACTTCAAAAACTAATACACAGTTTAATAAATAAAGAACTTCCTTCTTTAGGAGAGAGTGCTCGAAAAGAAATAGAAGAAAATTGGAGTGCGAAAAAGGAAGCTAAAGAATTGGTTAAAGTGTATGAAAAGATGAGTTAAAAGTTGTTTTAACAAAGGGGGATTCCCTGAGAATAAAATAAAATGATAAAAAACAACTATTAGCTCCGTATGTCCTGAATCACTTGCAGCATCTTATTTTAACAAAGGGGAAAACCCCTTTTTTCTAATTAGGTACCATGGGTATATTTGTTAAATAAGCGTTAAATGATTAATTTTACACTCCAATTCGCAATTCTTAAGCGAGTTGCGAGTTGTAATCTCTCACTACATCCCTTAAACCCTTTACCTCTCTGCATTATAATAACCTCTCTTGAAGTTAAAAAATATTGCCCTTAAGTTTATTTATATAACAACCTCTTTATCAAGATATCTTACAACTAATCACATTCTATTACAGACTGGTTGGTTTGCTGTGTAACCCCTTTAATTATTCAAAATTAAAGAACAATATCATGTAAAATATTACACTATGTTACTTAATGACACAGAACCTTCTTGTAAAAGGAAAAGGTTAAATATGTTAAAAAACTGCTGCACAAAGAGTAATTTGAAAAGGCACCTTAATTGTATGACGGGTTTTCTTGTCATACTTTTTTTGTTTTCAATAACTACACTTCATGCACAAAGTATACCCACAGAGACTACCGTAAAAGCCAATTTTGGGGTAGACTCAGATGTACATTCAGGAATTGTTTCCTTTCCCAATGGAATGGTTTTTCCATTTGGAACAGACGATTGGTTCTTGGGTGAATCAGGAAAGGGAGTTATAGATGAAACTCCAACAGCTACCACGGCTGCATTATTAGTAGATGATAACGCTACTGCAGAAATTAGAATGAGTGTTCCTATCTATTCTATTGTAGATGGAAGGCTATGGATTGATGCCGTATTTATTAGAGATCAAAACGCTCAGGGGAATAATACAGATTCAAATGTTTTTACAGGAGGATCAGATAAAAATAATGACAACCCAAACACTTGGACAATTACTGATGCTTCCGTGCCTCAAAAAAATGATATTATTGATGTTTTTGGGCATTTAAGAAGAGAGGGAGCTACAGTAGATACTAATGAGTGGGCTATCATAGGGGCATCAACAAGGAATGATAGTGGAGATAGCTATTTAGATTTTGAATACTTTAGGAAAAAAGTAAATTTAGTAGGGGGGACTATTCAGTCAGTTGAAGATTTATCAGCAACTGGTGGTAGAACACCTTATTTGTTTAACGCAAACGGATCTGTTTTACAACATGGAGATATAATTCTTTCTATTAACTATGCAAATGGGGGAGCCAATGCGATTATTAAATTATATGTTTGGGTTGAATTGGTAGGAGTGCCAGACTCTTATTTTGATACTCACAACACATTGCCAGCAAGACCTTTTGAGTTTAAACAAGATCAAAATGGATATATACAATACGATGGAGGAAATGGGGCTGGAAACTATGGATATGCAGAAATACAATTAAGAAGCGATTTACCACCTGGCTTTACAGCTATTTTTTCTCAAGTAAATGATGGTGGGGCTGTACCAGCAGGTCCTTGGGGAACAATAAATAAAGGGGGGAATATAGTACCAAATTATCAACAAAACACTTTTGCGGAAATAGCTATTAACGCATCAGCATTAGGGTTTGATTCAAGTAGTACACCCGGTATTGATTGTATTAGTCCATTAGGAAGTGTAATTGTAAAAACAAGATCTTCAGATTCGTTTACAGCTGAGTTAAAAGACTTAGCAGGACCATTTAGTTTAGCAGATACCCCAGAGGTAACGGTTGAAATAGAAGGGGAAGATTTAGCATGTACAGAAGAAAGTATTACGTTAACAGCAACAGCAACTCCTCCGGGAAATACATTCAATTATGTATGGTATAAAGATGATGTGGAACTGGAAGGGGAAACAGGAAATACATTACAAGTAACAGAAACAGGAGTTTATAGAGTAACTGCAACATTAGAGTTCGCACCAGGTGTTTTTGGTTGTACGGCAGAGGATGAGTTTGAAGTAAATGGTGAGCCATTAATTCCATTAAATCAAGTGTGTCCAGAAAATCAAACTATTCCTGAATGTACTTCGCAAGAAGAAATAAATACAGCATTTGGCAATTGGTTATCTGGATTCTCTTATTCAGGAGGAAATGGAACCGTTGTAGAGAAATACTATGTTAATGATCAAGAGGTAGATGTTAATACTCTTGAAGCACCAAATACTTGTGGAGGAAGCATAACATTAAAGTATGAAGTTTCTGATGAATGTGAGCAAGTGAAAATGTGCGAAAGAACATTTACAGTGACACCAGATGAAACAAATCCAGAGATTGTTGATGTTCCCGATTATAAGTTAGAAGGCTGTAACACACCATGGCCAGAGAATTTAACAACCGATTGGACAGATAACTGTTCAGCAGGAGGTCAAGGTATTTTATCCGATGGTGGAGTAGATCAACCAGATAG
>NZ_SNYH01000003.1:0-251108 GCF_004363005.1 Tenacibaculum caenipelagi
TCATCTATGTATGTTATACTAGCAATTACTCCATCATCTGAGGCAGTATAACCAGTAGTAACAAAACTATCTTTAATATCAGAAGATTCTGATAAGCTAAAAGGATATCTAGCATTAAGGCTTGTTATATCATTTTCATCACAACCTTCTATTCCTAAATTTTCGGGTACACTAATAATAGGATTTTCATTATCTATTGACACTAAAGTAGTGGAGTCTTCCTTTTGACATCCATTGGCATCAGTAACGGTAACCGTATACGTTCCTTCTATTAAGCCGCTAATATCTTCGGTAGTTGCTCCTGTATTCCACAAATAGGTATAAGGTGCTGTTCCTCCTGATACTGTTAAATCAATAGCTCCATCACTTCCTCCACAACTTAAATCACTTCCTAAAAGAGAAAGTGATAATGCTGATGGTTCGTTAATTGTCACTTCTGCTAAAGCTATACATCCATTGGCATCAGTAACTGTAACATTATGTGTTCCAATTCCTAAATTACTTACATCTTCTGTTGTGGCTCCAGTACTCCATAAATAGGTATAAGGAGCTTTACCTCCTGTTACTGTTAAATCGCCTATACCATCGTTTCCTCCATTACATTTTACATCTGTTCCTACAATAGCTGCTAAAGGTGTACTATCAATTGTAATGTTTTTTATTATTGAATTGGTATCTCCATCTTCATCTGTAACTATTAAGGTTACCGTTTTTGTTCCTGAACTGGTATAACTAACATGGTGAGGACCTTCTGTTGCTGCCACTGTGGGTGATGAGTCTGTTCCAAAACTCCACTCATAAGTAATGGTTCCATCTCCTCCTGTAGAAGTATTTGTAAAAGTTACACTTTGAAAGCCATTAACACCACAATCATATTCAAATGTAAAGTTTGGTGCTATAGGTGTTTGTACATCTATTGGTGGTAAGTTTTCACCAGAACATTTCGACTTTTGGGTAGCACAACCTGGACCTACAACACTACCTGGAGTTTGCCATGAAATATAAACATCTGTTAAGGTTAGTTCTTCACCACAAGTATAATTTACCAGTTCAAACATCTGATAAACTCCTGGACTAATTGATCCTGATATACCTATACTTATTTTGTCGGTACCAACATAAACATTTCCATCTTTATCAATCTTATCAGTACCATTCATTAAATAAAACTGTAAGTATAAATCTATTTTACTTGCAGCTTTAGAGATATCTACATATAAGTAAATATCTGCCAATGGATTTCCAACTGTACAAGTGGTTATTGGATCTCCATTAATATCTCCAATATAAACACTTCCAATTTCAACGTCTTGAGCGCCGCAACCAGAAATTTCACATGGAGCTTCCATATTAACTGTTGTCTGTGAAAATACTAGACCTCCACACAACAGCAAAACAATAAATATTAGTTTTTTTAAATGAGTCATTTTCATTCCCATACTCAAAATTTTAAGATTATTTCTTTGCTCTCTAAAATCATTTAGGTGACATCATACCAATCAAAGATTTAGTCTTTAATTAAAATCTACTTACGTACGGGGATAAACTAAAGGGATATAAACATCTGATATAGGAGAGGTAAAAGGGATAAATAAAAAGCACTATAATTTAGGGAAATATAAGTGTGCGAGGGTATTCAATAAAATTTAGTGAGGAAAAAAATAATATCTATTAGAGTGTAATATTATTTCTTGAAAGGTTAACGTTTTTGAGTATCAAAACTCATATACCAAATGTAATGCTTATTTTTAGTTTTAAAAAACGGAAATTATAAAAAGGGGGGTTTCCCTATATCCTTAAAGAAAAAAATATCTTCATTGCATTTTATAAGATTTCCTTTTAAATTAGGTAATTTTGTAGCATGATACAAAACGATACAATTATTGCATTAGCTACTCCTGCTGGGGTTGGCGCTATATCTGTAATTAGACTTTCAGGTGAAGATTCTATTAAAATAGTGAACTCTTTTTTTACTTCAATTCACAAAAATAAGTCATTGCTAAATCAAAAATCGCATACCTTACATTTAGGTCATATTGTAAATAATAATGTGATTTTAGATCAAGTTTTAGTATCTATTTTTAAAAATCCGCATTCGTATACGGGTGAAAATGTAGTTGAAATTTCGTGTCATGGTTCAAGTTTTATTCAGCAAGAAATTATACAACTATTTTTAAAGAATGGGTGTAGAATGGCTGATAATGGTGAGTTTACCATGCGTGCTTTTTTGAATGGTAAAATGGATTTATCGCAAGCGGAAGCTGTTGCAGATGTTATTGCTTCAAATTCTGCTGCTTCTCATCAAATGGCCATTCAACAGATGCGAGGTGGAATTACCAATGAACTAAAAGAGTTAAGAGCTCAACTACTAGATTTTGCTGCTTTAATAGAGCTAGAACTCGATTTTTCTGGTGAAGATGTTGAGTTTGCTGATAGAACTAGATTTAAAGAATTAGTTGCTAAAATTTCATCGGTATTAAAGCGATTAATTGATTCTTTTGCTTTTGGAAATGCCATGAAAAATGGAATTCCTGTAGCTATCATCGGAGAACCTAATGTTGGTAAATCTACACTACTAAATGCTCTGTTAAATGAAGAAAAAGCGATCGTTTCTGATATTGCAGGTACTACTCGTGATGCTATTGAAGATGAGTTAATTATTGAAGGGGTTGCTTTCCGTTTTATAGATACTGCTGGTATTCGAGAAACAGAAGATGTTGTTGAAAGTATCGGTATTAAAAAAGCTTATGAAAAGGCAGAAAATGCTCAGCTAATTATTTTCTTAATTGATTCTAACAAGTATGTACATTCTAAAGACTTATTTTTAGAAGAAATTGAAACTATAAAACAACGTTTTCCTAACAAACGTTTATTGGTTATAGCCAATAAAATAGATACGTTATCTTGTCATGACTCTTCTATTTTACAATCAGAGATTGAAAACTTAATTTTACTTTCTGCTAAGCAAAATATTGGAGTTGATGAGCTTAAAAATGAGCTTATCTCATTAGTAAACACAGGAGCTTTAAGTAATAACGAAACGATTGTTACAAATTCACGTCACTTTGAAGCGTTAAATCATGCCCTAGAAAGTATTAACTCTGTTAAAAATGGTATTGAATTAGGTATTTCTTCTGATTTATTTGCCATTGATATTCGAGAGTGCTTACGTCATTTAGGAAATATTACTGGTGAATATGATGTAGATAAAGATATTTTAGGTCACATTTTTGGAAACTTCTGTATCGGGAAGTAAAGTTTTAATTCCTAAGAAAAGATAACTATATAAAAGCAAAAAGACAGCTATAAAAGCTGTCTTTTCTTAACTAAACCCTTTCTTGTAATTAACTTCTCTTTTTTATCTATGTTTTTTTCATTGTTCTGTCTTTTATCTTAATTACTTAATGATAATTTTACTAGGGCTATTACTTTCTGTATCAGTAAATAGATTTTCTTTTCTTTAGTAATACTTTATTGTATAATACAAATTCTAAAAAACTAACACAATTAAAAATCAAAACGATAATTCAATTTAAAAGCCATACCCCAATTTTTACGAGTAAGATTTTGGTTGTAATTATCGGAAATTACTAAATAGATATAGGATAAGGGTTTGTACTCCCATTGCAAACGACTGTTTATATTAAAATTATCAAATTGAGTATTGTATTGAATATAAGTAGTCCAGTTCAATCGGTTCGAAAAGAATACTTCTCCTGTAAAACGAGCTAAATGAAAGGTTTCGCTTCCCAGTTCGTTTAAATCAATACCATTTCGTTCGTAACGCAGTTGCAAACGTGCCAATGGCATCAATTGGTATTGCGTGTTTAAACTAATACGTTTTTTTGTTCCGCTATAATAGCTTCCATAACTAACATTACCACTATATTGAAAAGTTTTGTTTTCGGCAGAAACATAACCAATTCCGGCATCAAAATATTTATAGGTATCGGCTACTATGAAGTTTCCGTTTCCTAACGGGTCAAAAGTATATTTTAAATTCACATGCTCAAAACGAACTCCACCATATAAAAACGACTGATTTTTAAAGATTAAATCGTTGTTGATTACAGTGGTAGACTGAGTAACATTTCCTTCTTCATCCCAATAAGTATTGTTCGATAAATTTAAATAACGATGATGATCAATAGATTTAGAGTTTTTATAGAATTTTGTTAAACTAATGCGTCCACTAGCCTGTGTATATCCTTCTCGAACCATAATTTCAGTAGCTGCATCAAAATTATACAACCGTGGTACAAAACCTACGTCGGTTATATAATTTCTTCCTACTTTTCTAAGACCTGCATATCCAGATACATTGATTTTGTTATACCATACTCCAGCATTGTAAAATTTATTATCACCAGAAACACCATCAGTAGCAGTGGTTGCAAAATTTGTGATTCCCGCCCAACGATTATTTTTTGATTGATAGTTCATATTAATTCCTGTGATTCTATTATAATCATCTTTAAAAGATAAACCATCAGTTTCTTGTCGGTTAATTAAAAATCCTGTTGCGGTAAAACTTTTCGATAATTTTTGTTGTACCACCAAAGCCCCATAATTCTGTGCTGGTATATCTCCTTCTTGCTTAGTAGCCACATTTAATACACCCAATCGCGTTTTTTTAGCTACATTTCCAGAGAGTTTTAATCCAAAAGATATTTCGCTATTAACTCCAATTCTTCTTGAATAAAAAGGATCTACGTTACTTACCCCTAAATTGGTAAACAAGTCGCTGTTTTCTAAAAAGAAATTACGTCGCTCAGGAAAAAATACAGAAAATCTACTTAAGTTGGTTACCTGTTGATCTACATCAATCTGTGAAAAATCAGGATTAATCGTTGCATCTAATTTTAAAGAAGAACTCACATTAAACTGTGCATCTACACTCGGTTTAAACATAGTATCATCGGTATGATTAGTAACATCTTTCGAATAATTCATCGTAATCGACGGAGTTACCGCAAATCGAGAAACACTATTTTCTTTTAAGTTTTCTACCTCAAACATTTTGGTAAAACGCAAATCGAATTGGGTATAATTTCGATCTATCGGTGTACTGGTAGTCCATTCATTTAATTTGATGTTTCTGGAATGAAACATTACCCCCCACTCAGAAGCTTCAGCTTTATATCCCAATGTTTTTAGGGGTATTTCTACTTCGTATATTTTTTGGTTTCCTTGAGTTGAAGTTCTGGCTTTCCAAATAGTATTCCAACTCGTATTCACCCGAAATCCATCACCATTTCTATACAATAATGCATCTATCAAGGCTCCGCCCATATTCACAATAAAAAAATATCCTGATTGTTGTTGATTATAAGGATCTAAAATAATGGCAAACGAATCACTTTCTGCTCCCGAAACACCAATATCATCTCGTTTTAGAGAACCTATTTGCACTTTTGGTGAAGTATCACTATACACCGCACTGATGTATAAGTTCTTTCCATTATGAAACATTTTTACCTCTGTTTGGTTAGGGGCTACTTCCCCATTATTTGGAATATAATTTAAAAAATTGTTTTCGGGAATTAGATTGTTCCAAACAGCTTCATTTAGTTGACCATCTAAGTCTATTTTGGTATTGTTAAAAACAATACGACCGCTTTCTAAATTGTTTTGTGATTTTAATGACAAAGTCGTTAATAAAACGACAGAAAGTAGTACAATTTGCTTCATATATTATTATTAAAAATTTGAATCTAGTGTTCTCTTAAACACCTCCACGAGCAAATCTATAAACAGCCTATACTCCTATTTTTAAAAGTAGACCAAGAGGTTCTTTATACCTTTATAAAATAGATTTTAAACGGATATCGTTTTTGTCGATAGTTTTTAAATATCTAGCGACAATATTTAGGATTTAAGCTACTTTTCCAACACATCTTTAGTAATATTGTATTTTAGCGTGCAGATGAGTAGTTTACAAAATACACCCGCCATTTTTAAGAATCCAATCGTCAATTACATCTTGTTTTGGCTTGGCGTATATACTTATTTTGTAGGTACTGTAAACATGAACTACTACAGTGGTTATGGCGAAGTATTGGGTCATTATATCATTTATATTGGCTGTCAGATTATTGTTGCTTATACCTGTTTGTATGTTTTAATTCCTAGATTTCTAACACCTAAAAAGAATGTACCATTCGTATTAAGCTTGTTGCTTTTATTAGCATTCGTATTTGTCATTTTTGTAGGATATCACGAATATTATCATCTACCTAAATATGCAAAACCAAGTCAACTTCCATATGATTCTCGTAGTTTTTTTTGGAAAAAAATATTAGACTTTCGCATCTTCATAGGAAAATCGACCATTATACTTACTCCAACTGCTTTACTTGTAATTGCAAAGTTTTATAAAGAAAAACAAACCTATTTACAGCTAAACGAACAGAAAAAAGCTACAGAACTTTCTGCTTTAAAACACCAATTGAATCCACATTTTTTATTCAATACCTTGAACAATTTATATGCTTTGGCAATTAATAAATCAGACGAAACTCCTGAAGTCATTGCTAAACTTTCAGAAATGTTAGATTATATGTTATATGGGTGTAACAATAAATACGTACCCTTATTCAAAGAAATTGATTTAATAGAGAATTACTTGGCGTTGGAAAAAGTACGCTATGGAAATAGAGTAGAAATTAGTTTTAACAAAGATATTCAACCCGAAGCTAAAATAGCTCCTTTAATTCTCTTAACCTTTATTGAAAATGCTTTTAAACATGGGGTTTCTCAAGAATTAAAAAGAGCATTCATTCATATTACTATTACTGTTGAAAGAAACTTAATATTATTTACCATTGAAAACTCCATTGCTAAAAACACCTCAAATGTTTCCAAAAAAGTCATCGGACTCAACAATGTAAAAAAACAGTTAGAATTACTGTATTTAGACACCTATTCTTTAAAAATAAAAGAAGAAAACCAAAGTTTTAATGTAGATTTAAAATTGCCTATAAAATGACCTACAAATGTTTAATTGTTGATGATGAAGAACTAGCAAGAGGATTGATACAAACGCATCTGTCTCAATTAGACGATTTTGAAATTGTAGCTTCTTGTGCTAGCGCTATTGATGCCAGCAAAATATTGCAAGAAGAACACATCGACTTGTTGTTTTTAGATATTGAAATGCCTGTTTTAAAAGGTACCGACTTTTTTAAACACCTTGTACACAAACCAAAAGTTATTTTTACCACAGCTTATAGAGATTACGCTATTGAAGGTTTTGAATTAAATGCTGTTGATTATATTTTAAAGCCTATTACTTTTCAACGTTTTTTTAATGCAGTGGAAAAGTTTAGAGCTCTGCAAAGAGGAAGTATGGTTCCTGCTACTGCACCAAAAAACAAAGAGACCTATATATATATTAGAAAAGATCGAAAACAAGTAAAAGTATATCTAGATACTATTTTATATGTAGAAAGTTTAAAGGATTATGTAAAAATTCATTTGGCAGAAGAAAAACATTTGACCAAATCAAGTATTTCTGCTTTTGAAGAAAAGTTAGACCTACGTTTTGTAAGAATTCACAGATCATACATTATCAATAAAGACAAAATTACTGCTTATACCAAGAATGATGTAGAAATCGGAAAAATAGAAATACCAATTGGAGAAAGCTACAAAGACATAACACTCTCTAAACTAAACCATTAACAACAAAAAAAACATCTCCCTCATTTTCTCAATCTCAATTATCTGAAGACATTGATTTTACTGAATAAATTATTTTCTGTATCGCAAATAGATTGGAAAATGTCTAACTAAAAAAAAGACAGCTTTAAAGCTGTCTTTTTCTTAAATAAACCTCATGATTTGTTTAAATCATGGATTTATTACAATAAGTAACTTTTTCAAAATCTCTAATATTTATTGAAATAACAGGCACATCGGGAAACATCATTTTTAACTCTGCTACTATCTTTTTTGATAATCTGCTTTTCTGAGTGACACTTCTACCCTCCATCATGTTAGCAAACACATGAATAAAATCGTTTGTTGTGTTTCCTACATTGTAATATTTATAAGGATTAATTCTTACTTTAATATCACCTTCATCAAAAAGTTCTGTAGTTTCTGCTGTATCATAAACTTTTTGCATAATGTCTTTTGGTGACTTGAGTGAAATAATATTTTCTGAACAGTCTATAATAAAATGTGGCATAATTGTGTGTGTATTTATATTTTATGAATGATTTATTATCACCCATTGTTTTAGAATTTTTATTTGATATGGAATGCTTATTATTAATCTACACCAAAGTTGAAGAGAATTTTTAAATTTGCAAAATGCTATTTTTCGATAACATCAATCGATAAAACCGATTAATATGGAATTAAGACAATTACGATATTTTTTAAAAGCAAAGGAACTGCTTAACTTTACAGCAGCTGCTGCTGAATTATACATTAGCCAAAGTACCTTATCGCAACAAATAAAACAATTAGAGATTGAGCTAGGAGTTCCGTTATTCAACCGTATTGGGAAGAGGGTAAAACTAACTGAAGCTGGAGAATTGTTTTATGAATACGCACTTCAAAGTGTTAATAGTGCTAATAACGGATTTGACTTATTGAAAGACTTAAAAAACTTAGATACTGGTGAGCTAAAAATTGGAGCTACTTACGGAATGAAGCATATCATAACAGGATCGATAACTCAATTTTTGTCATTATATCCAAAAATAGTAATTCATGTAATTTATGGTACATCAAAAGAATTGATAGAAAAACTTGACAACTTTGAGCTAGACTTCGTCTTATCTTTTCAGGAATTTGAAGTCAACAAAAATCATAAATACCAATTCCTATTTGACTCAGAAATGGTTTTAATTGGTGCTTCCGATTCAGAATTAAACAACCTTAAAAAAGTAAAAATGGAAAATTTAGTACAGTTTCCATTAGCTTTACCTGCTAAAGGATTTAGCACTCGACAATATATAGATTCAATAATCAAAAAGAAAAACCTAGAATTAAACATTTCACTAGAAGTTAACGATATACCTATGCTTTTAGATTTGGTTAAAACTGGTAAGTTTTTTACTGTATTAGCAAAGACTACTGTTCAGAATTTTAACTCTTTAATTTCTGTCCCTATTATTCAGCCTCAAATGGTAAGAAAAGGAATGATTATATCTATTAAAGATATTTATGAAAAAAAAGCAGCTAAAGAGTTTTATAAAATTATAAATGACTCTCTTGTTTAATCTATACTGGTTTTCTATAACTCCAAACCACCAAAGTACTTATTATTAAAACATGTACTAATATATTAATAATCAACAAACAAACATCCAGAAATCAAAACTCTTTAAGCATTAGAAATAAATAAACTAATCTGAATATCTTTTATAAGTATTTTTACAGTATGGATTCACTTACACAAATTGTTCTTGGAGCCGCTGTAGGAGAGGCTGTATTAGGAAAAAAAGTTGGTAACAAAGCAATGCTTTATGGAGCTATTGCAGGTACTATCCCTGATTTAGATGTGTATATCGGAAAATTGTTTGATACTATTACAGCTCTAGAAATACACAGAGGTTTTACACACTCTATATTTTTTGCAATTGTTTTTGGATGGATTTTTGGATGGCTCATTTCCTTATATGAAAAAAATGCCTCCACTAAAGAATGGGCATTACTCATGTTTTGGGGTTTTATAACACATCCTATTTTAGATGCACATACCACCTGGGGTACTCAACTTTTTTGGCCTCTAGATATACGATTGGCTTTCAAAAATATTTTTGTGATTGATCCTCTTTACACGCTTCCTTTTTTAGCCTTTTTATTGATGGCTATGTTTCAATCAAAAGCTTCTAAAAAAAGAAGAAAATACAATAACTTGGGACTTATCGTAAGTAGTTCTTATATGCTCCTGACTATCATAATTAAAGGAATTACCTATACTAAATTCGAACAAGCACTAGACAGTCAAGGAATTGTATACAGCGAAATTGAAACCAAACCTACTCCTCTCAATGCTATTTTATGGTCAGCTAATGTAGAAACTGAAGATGCTTACCTTATTGGTTATTATTCTCTTTTTGATACTAAGTCGATTGAATTTTATTCTTATCCAAAAAATCATCACTTACTGGGAAAATATAATAATGATAATAAAGTGAAACGGCTTATTAAGATAACTAAAGGTTGGTACACTATTTCAGAGAAAAGCAATACACTATACTTAAACGATTTACGATTTGGTTTATTAAGTGTAACTCCTAACTTTCAACAATTTGCTTTTAGTTTTAAAATAACAAAAGAACATAACATTATTACCGTAGAGGAAGTTCCTAGAAATAGAGAGAAAGCCAAACAATTACTAAAAGATCTTTGGGTTAGAATTCAAGGGAATTAATTGAGAAATCGTTGTATATGTGGTAAAACCATTTTAGTTACTATTGGAGTAAATAACCTTATTAGACATTCAAAAGCATTAACAAAGAAAAAGGTTTTACTTAAGAAAGTATCTAAAACTTCTTCTTAAACACAATTTTATTGTTTTATATAAATAAGACTAAAAAATTAACTTAAATCAATTTTTTTTTAACAGTTTATTCCCGAGTTTTGTTATCGAAAAAAAAAATAAAATCTTACCTATGAAACGTTATTTAAAACAATTAAGTTTTATTCTTCTATCATGTTGCCTTTTTATTTCATGTTCTAGTGATGAGCATACCGAAGAGCAAAACTATTTAAACATTCCCGATGCACAATTTGAGACCAAACTAATCAATCTGGATATAGATTCAGATGGTATTGTCAACCAACAACTATTAAAAAGTGACGCATTAGGAGTTACCAGTCTTAATTTAAATACATCCAATGATGATATAATTACAGACCTAACAGGTATTGAAGGATTTATTAACCTAAAAAGATTACATGCCACAGGAAACAATTTAACCACTATAGACTTGAGGTTGAATAAACAATTAGATACTTTGGTACTTGCTGGGAATTCCCTTAAAAATATTGATTTGAGTAACAATACGAAATTAATCAAGTTAGACCTTGATGTAAATGAATTGAGTATTATTACTGGGTTAAAAAATGCTACTAATCTAAAATGGTTAAGTCTATACTATAATTCATTAGAAACGTTAAGCATTGATAATCCCAATTTAGAAACCTTAAATGTTAGAGATAACTTCCTAATGTCTTTAGATGTTAAAAAAGCAATAAGCTTAAAAACCATTTTAGCACAAAATAATAAGCTTTTAGAAGTAGATTTTACCGCTAATAAAGCTTTAGAAGTTTTAGCTTTATCTGATAACAAGCTTAAAAATATCGACTTGGAATCTAACAGTAATATTGAAGTATTGTATTGTTCCAGTAACTTACTTACATCACTCGATGTAAGCGGATTGGTAAATTTGAATCGCTTAACTGTTAATGCAAACCCTAGCTTATTCTGCATTAAGATACATAATGGTCAAAATATCCCTATATTTTTTAAATCTGATTATCAAGAATTTAACACAATCTGTGATTAATAAAATTTTACTATGATAATATCATCTTAATTATTTAACCTTAATTACTTTCACTAAAAACAATAATTCCCAGATAATATCACTTAGTTTTTTTTCTTAATTTTATATCTCAAAAAGATTATATAAAAGGCATGAGCAACAAACCCAAAAAACAAACTGATAAACAACCTTCTGCTGAGCCTCCTTACAAACTATTAAGTTTAAGAACTGGTAAACCAAAAGATTGGGCTGCAGGTATTCCTGGAGTTACCAATGCTATAAAAAGCTTAATCAACGATAAGGCATTGGTTAGAGGTGGAAAAGCGTTGTTTAAAATGAATCAGTTTGATGGTTTTGATTGTCCTAGTTGTGGTTGGCCTGATCCTGATGATGACCGCTCTTCTATTGCCGAATACTGTGAAAATGGTGCAAAAGCTATCGCTGAAGAAGCTACCAGTAAAAGAATTACCGCTGATTTTTTTAAACAAAATTCTGTTTATGAGCTTTCTCAATTAACTGATTATGAAATTGGACATTTAGGTCGACTTTCTGAACCTATGTACTTACCTAAAAATGGTACACATTACGAACCTATTAGTTGGGATAACGCTTTTAGTAAAATTGCAGAACACTTAAACAAATTAGAATCTCCAGATAATGCAGCTTTTTATACTTCGGGTAGAACAAGTAATGAAGCCTCTTTCTCCTATCAACTTTTTGTTCGTGAATTTGGCACTAACAACTTTCCTGATTGTTCAAATATGTGTCATGAAACTTCAGGATTTACACTAGCTGCAACAACAGGTGTTGGTAAAGGTACAGCGACTTTAAATGACTTTTATGATACCGATATTATTATGATTATCGGACAAAATCCTGGAACCAACTCGCCAAGAATGTTGAGTGCCCTAGAAAAAGGGAAAAAGAGCGGCGCTAAAATTATAGCCGTTAACCCTCTTCCTGAAGCTGGTTTAATGGGATTTAGAGATCCTCAAAAAATAAGTGGTATTTTAGGTAAAGGGATACAACTTGCCGACTCATACCTTCCTGTAAAAATTAATGGTGATTTAGCACTATTAAAAGCAATAGAGCAGTTACTCTTACTCTTTGAAAAAGAAGCTCCAGGTAAGGTTTTTGATCAAGAATTTATCAAAAATAAAACGGTAGGTTATGACGAGTTAATCAAGCTAATAGAAAACTATGATATTGATGAACTGGCAAAAGCTTCTGGTGTTTCATTAGAAGATATCCGTAAAGCTGCTAAAATGTTAGCTTATAAAAATAGAATTATCATTTGTTGGGGAATGGGACTTACACAGCAACCCAATGGTGTAGATATTATAAAAGAGGTTTTAAATTTATTATTCCTAAAAGGAAGTATTGGTAAACCTGGAGCAGGTTCATGTCCTGTACGCGGTCATAGCAATGTTCAAGGGAATAGAACGATGCTTATCAATAATCATCCTTCAAAAGAACAATTAGATAAATTAGAGGAGGTTTTTGGATTTAATCCTCCAAGAAATAACGGGTATGATGTTGTAGGTACCATAAAAGCAATGAATGAAGGAAAAATTAAAGTTCATTTTAGTATGGGTGGTAATTTCTTATCAGCTACTCCTGACACCACCTATACCGCAAACGGAATGAGACAATTAGATTTATCTGTTTGTGTTTCTACCAAACTAAACAGAACTCACCTTATTCATGGTAAAGAAGCATTAATTTTACCAACCATTTCTCGTAGTGAAACTGATATAATAAACGGAGAATTACAATATGTGAGTACCGAAAATGCTATGGGGATTGTTGAGTGGTCAAAAGGAATGCTAAAACCAATTTCTGACAAACTTATCAACGAAACGCATATTGTTTGTCGAATGGCAAAAGCGACTTTAGGAGACAGAAGTGTAGTTGATTGGGATCGTTATATGGATAGTTATGATGCAGTAAGAGATGATATTGAAAAATGTATTCCTGGTTTTGAGAACTATAATGTTCGTGTAAAACAAAAAGGTGGATTTTACTTACCCAATGGTGCTCGTGAAGGAAACTTTCAAACAAAAGAATTTGGAGATCGTGTTCCGTTTTCTATTACATCATTGCCTCAAAATACCCTTGCTGATGATGAGTATTTAATGGCTACTGTAAGAACACACGATCAATTTAACACTACTATTTATGGCTTAAACGATCGCTATCGCGGTATTCATAATGAGCGTCGTGTAATTTTTATGAATAAAAAGGATATCAAAAAAGCCGGTTTTAAAGCTGGTGACAAAGTAGATTTATACAACTATGACAATAACACAGAGCGTGTTGCTCCTTTGTTTATTATTGTTGAATATCCTATTCCTGAGAAAAACACAGTTACTTATTTTCCTGAAACTAATGTGTTAGTTTCTATTCATAATACAGTAAAGGGAAGTAATATGCCTGCTTCAAAACATATTAAAATCAAAATCAAAAAACACAATCCGGATGCATACGATAAAATAGACGGTGTTCTTTACAAAAAGAGAACCAATTAAAAAGCTGTTTCTACTCGTATAATTTTAATTTATTTTGTAGTTGTTGAATGGTTCTGTGCATAGCATCCATTCTATCTAACATATTATTAATTACGTCAATACCTTGCATGTTGACTTCTAAATCATAATACAATCTGATTATTTTTTCTAAAGTAGGCAACTGTTCTATATATACATATCTATCTGAATCTTTTACCACAAATTCTATAAGCTGAAAAGATTCAATACTTTCAATAAATTGTTCATCCAAATTATGATGAACAATAACTTTTTGTACACTTATTAGTTCTTTATCGCTCATGTCTATTTCATTTTAGAAAGTTTTGTAAATAAATCACGCTGTTCATCTGTTAGATTCTTTGGAATATTCACTTTATAAGTCACATATAAATCACCAAACTGACCTTCTTTTTTATACTTCGGAAATCCTTTTCCTTTCAATCGAACCTTAGTTCCATTCTGAGTTCCTGATTTTACTTTAAGTTTTACCTTATCTACAAAAGTATCAATCACAGCTTCTCCACCTAAAACCGCCGTATATAAATCAATAGCTTGTTCGGTATATAAATTAGCTCCATCTCGCTTAAAGCGGGCATCAGGAATAATTTCGAAAGTGATGTATAAATCTCCTTTAGGTCCTCCATTCAACCCTTCACCTCCGTGTCCTTTTATTTTAATGGTTTGCCCATTTTCTACTCCTGCAGGAATCGTAATTCGTATCTTTTTACCGTTTATAGTAAGCACTTGTTTTTGTGAAGTATATACATCTTTTAAGTTTAATTGTAAAGAGGCATTAAAATCTTGTCCTCTAAATTGTGTTGAACGTCTACCAGTTCTTCCTCCTCCAAAAGCTGCATTAAAAAAATCAGAAAAATCAGTTCCTTCAAAACCAGAAGAAGAATATTGCTGATAAGAACCTCCGCTACCAAATCCACTTTGGTACCCTCGTTGTTTTTTGACTTCTTCATACGCTTCTGCATGTTGCCAGTTCTCTCCGTACTCATCGTATTTTTTTCGATTTTCAGGATTACTCAATACTTCATTCGCTTCGTTTATTTGCTGAAATTTTTTTTTCGCTTCCTCATCATTCGGATTTGTATCTGGGTGATACTTTCTCGCTAGTTTACGATAGGCTTTTTTTATAGCATCTTGTGAAGCTTTTTTGTCTACCCCTAAAATTTTATAATAATCTACAAACTCCATAGTACTGATAGCTAGTGTAAAACACTTGAAAATATACAAAATATTATCGTGTTAAGCTAATTATAACCTCCACTTAATTTATTCTTATTTTTGCATTTTTAATGAAGATTCATGACGATAGAAGATTTAATCGGAACCTACAACATTATTAGTAGCAACCAAGACGAAAATAGTAACACTTATAAAGGAACACTTTCTTTGACTCTTGACGAAAACAACAGAATAGTTGCCAAATGGTTAATTAACAACGAACAGGAACAATTTGGAACTGGTTTCTTTAAAAATAATATTTTAGCTATCAATTTTAACTACACTGGTGATGATAACACTATCTACAAAGGTGTAGCTGTATATTCTTGTCTTTCCAAAAATATTTTAGACGGATTTTGGTCTGAAAAATATGGAAACCCTTTATTTCTAGGAGAAGAACGTTGCTTTAGAATACAAGAACAACCCGAATTAATCAATTAACATTATGCAGTGTCCATGTAACCCTAGCAAAAAGTATTCTGATTGCTGTCAAAAAGCACATCAAAACATTCATTCAGTTACCTCAGCTGAAGCTTTAATGCGTTCAAGATACAGTGCTTTTGTACTAGCAAATATTGATTACCTACAAAAAAGTCACCATAGTAGTACCAGACCTTCTAAGCGAGAAAAGAAAGAAATTTTAGCTTGGACAAAAACTGTTAATTGGATAAAGCTAGAAGTGCTACACGCAACAGAAACTACTGTTGAATTCAAAGCTTTTTTTATGGAAAATGGGAATATCGATGTGATTCACGAAAACTCTGTTTTTTGTAAAGAAAATGACCATTGGGTATATCTTGGTCAAAAATAAGACTGTCAAAAACAATGTCATCCCGAATGAAGTATGAGGAGGAACCTCTTACAAATGAGTAACAAATATTCAAAAGATTTCTCCCTTAGGTCGAAATGACACTCTAGACAGTCTTATTAATATTACACCAAGAATTCAAATAAATTAGGTTTATCATTTAGGTATTCACCATAAAAGTTTCGCTGTTTCATTCGATGAATCAATGGTTGTAAGTCTTCTTTTTTCTCTAGTTCTATACCTACAACTGCAGGACCATTTTCTCTATTGGTTTTTTTAGAGTATTCAAAAAAAGTAATATCATCATTTTCTCCCAATACCTCAGCTACAAATTCTTTTAAAGCTCCTGCACGCTGAGGAAAACGAATGATAAAATAGTGTTTCAATTTACTGTACAACAATGCTCGTTCTTTTATTTCGGCCGTACGAGTGATATCGTTATTACTTCCGCTAATAACGCACACAACATTTTTATCTTCCAGTTCTTCTTTGTAAAAATCAAGAGCACTTATAGTCAAAGCTCCAGCAGGTTCAACCACTATTGCTTCTTTATTGTACATCTCTAAAATGGTTTGACATACTTTTCCTTCAGGAACCGTAATCATATCCGATAAATTCTCTCGACAGATTTTGTAAGTCAACTCCCCTACTTGCTGTACTGCCGCTCCATCAACAAACTTATCTATGTTTTCTAATACAACGTTCTTATTTTCTTCTAACGATTTTTTCATAGAAGGTGCTCCTGCTGGCTCTACTCCTATAATCTTTGTTTTAGGAGATAACAATTTAAAAACACTTGATAAACCAGAAGCCAATCCACCACCACCTACAGGTACAAAAACATAATCTATAGGTTGTTGTGCTTGTTCTAAAACCTCCATGCCTACTGTAGCTTGCCCTTCAATAATTTTTTCGTCATCAAACGGATGTACAAATGTTTTTTGCAAACTATCCGATAAGAGTTTTGCTGCCTTATAAGCATCATCAAACGTATCACCTATCAATCGAATGTCTACAAAATCACCCCCAAACATTTTTACTTGTTCTACCTTTTGTTTTGGTGTTGGTGCAGGCATATAAATAGTTCCATAGATTTCTTTTTTTCTGCATGCTAAGGCAACTCCTTGGGCATGATTTCCTGCACTGGCACACACAATTCCATTAACTAATTCCTCCTCTGTTAATGAGCTTATTTTATTATAAGCACCTCTAATCTTGTACGAACGGACTTGCTGTAAATCTTCCCTTTTTAAAAAGATGTTTGCGTTAAATTGTCTAGATAAATTGAAGTTTTCTTGCAGTGGAGTAACTGCCACAACCTCTTTTAAAGTTGTGGCAGCTTGTTGTATTGCTGTTAATTTAGGAAAATAAGTTTCTTTTTGAACTTCCATACGATTATGCTAAAACAGGTTCTTCTTGACTGACATTGGTTTTGATAACCTTCATAGCCGTCATTGCTTCTCGCAATTCTGCTCCTACTTTTTCAATAGGATGATTACGAATTGCTTTATTCACTTTAATTAATTCAAGATTATCTACTTCGTTGGTAGCACTGTACTCTTTTCCAATAACATCAGTATTTACCGATTTCATAAAATCAGTCAATAATGGTTTAGCAGCATGATCAAATAAGTAACATCCATATTCAGCAGTATCAGAAATAATACGGTTCATTTCAAACAACTTCTTACGTGCTACAGTATTGGCGATCAATGGTAATTCGTGTAACGATTCATAGTATGCCGATGCTGAAATAATTCCCGATTTCACCATCGTTTCAAATGCTAATTCTACCCCAGCTTTTACAAAAGCAACTAATAGAGTTCCTTTATCAAAATAGGCTTGTTCTGAAATTTCTTCAGAAGTAGCAGTTGTTTTCTCAAATTGTGTTTCTCCAGTAGCCGCTCTCCATGTTAATAGATTTACATCATCGTTTGCCCAGTCTTCCATCATGGTTTTTGAAAAATGTCCTGACATGATATCATCCATGTGTTTGTTAAATAATGGAGCTAACACTTCTTTTAATTCTTCGGAAAGTTGATAGGCTTTAACCTTTGCTGGATTTGATAAACGATCCATCATATTGGTAATCCCACCATGTTTTAATGCCTCGGTAATCGTTTCCCACCCATATTGAATTAATTTAGAAGCATACGCTGGCTCTACTCCTTCTTCAACCATTTTATTGAATGATAAAATAGATCCCGTTTGTAACACTCCACATAAGATGGTTTGCTCTCCCATTAAGTCTGATTTTACCTCAGCAACAAACGATGATTCTAACACTCCTGCTTTATGTCCTCCTGTAGCATAAGCATAGGCTTTTGCTTGTGCCAATCCTTTACTCTCTGGATCGTTTTCTGGATGTACCGCAATTAATGTAGGTACACCAAATCCTCTCAAGTATTCTTCTCTTACTTCTGTTCCTGGGCACTTTGGCGCTACCATAATTACGGTTAAATCCTTACGTACCTGCATGCCTTCTTCAACAATATTAAATCCGTGAGAATAGGATAAAGTCGCTCCTGATTTCATTAATGGCATTACTGCATTTACTACCTGTGTGTGCTGTTTATCGGGTGTTAAATTACAAACCAAATCAGCAGTTGGAATCAATTCTTCATAGGTACCTACTTCAAAACCGTGTTCTGTTGCATTTTTGTACGATTGGCGTCGCTCTTTAATAGCTGCTTCTCGTAATGCATATGAAATATCTAATCCTGAATCGCGCATGTTTAACCCTTGATTCAATCCTTGTGCTCCACATCCTACAATTACCACTTTTTTACCTTCTAATGCTGTAGTTCCTTCTGAAAATTCTTCAGCATTCATGAATCTACATTTTCCTAACTGTTCTAATTGCTCTCTAAGTGATAATTGGTTGAAATAATTTTTCATTTCTATTGTATTTGTGTTGTTTGTTTATGCTTTTATTAATTGTAATAGTTTTGATACTGGCATTTCATCTTTCGTAATAGCTATTCTACCAGACCGAACAAATTGCATGATACCATGCTTATCTAAAATGTGATATAGTTCTTCTACTTCTTCTTTGGTACCAGATTTTTCAAGAACAAAAAAGTTTTTGTTTATATTAATTACCCTTGATTTACTTTGATTGATGATGGTTTGAATTTCATCATTTTGAATCAGTAAGTCTGTACTTAATTTAAACAAGCAGGACTCTTGGTAAACTGTTGCTTCATCCGTATGATAAAAAGCTTTGATTACCTCTACTTGCTTTTCAATCTGACCAATGATTTTTTTAACTTGTTCCTCAGTAACCTTCACTAAAAGCGTAAATCTAGACACACTTTTAATTTCAGATTTTGATACGTTAACACTCTCTATATTCAAGTGTCTACGTAGGAATATTGCTGATATTCTATTTAACAATCCAACATTATTTTCTGTATAAATTGAAATTGTATAGGTGTTTTTTGTATTCATATTTTCTTATTTTAATCGAACATCAGATACCGATGCTCCTGTTGGAATCATTGGAAATACATTATCTTCCTTTTCTACACAAACTTCTAGGAAATAGGCTTCTTTAGATTGCATCATTTCTTGAACAGCTGTTGCCAATTCTTCTCTTTTGGTAACTCTATTAGCTGCCATATGATATCCTTTAGCAATTGCTACAAAATCAGGGTTTGTCATTACTGTAGAAGCATATCGTTTGTCAAAAAACAACTGCTGCCATTGTCGTACCATTCCTAAAAATTCATTGTTGAGTACCACAATTTTAACCGCTGCTTTGGTTTGTAAAATTGTTCCTAGTTCTTGTATAGTCATTTGGTAACCTCCGTCACCAATCACAGCTACTACTTCTCGCTCTGGAGCTCCCATTTTAGCACCAATCGCAGCAGGTAAGGCAAATCCCATAGTTCCTAATCCACCAGAAGTAATATTACTTTTTGTTTGGTTGAATTCCGCATAACGACTTGCTACCATTTGATGTTGACCCACGTCGGTAACTACAATGGCTTTTCCTTCAGAGGTTTCATTTATTTGCTTGATAACCTCTCCCATTGTTAAACCTTCTTTGGTTGGAAACAAATCATTTTTTATCACGTTATCAAACTCGACTGCATCGAGATTTCTAAATTCTTGTAACCACTCTTTGTGTGAATTAGCTTTTAAAAGAGATAGTGCTGCCGTTAAGGTTTCTTTTACATTTCCTAAAACAGCTACATCTGTCTTTACATTTTTGTCAACTTCCGCAGGGTCTATTTCAAAATGCACCACTTTAGCTTGTTTCGCATAACGGTTCAAATCTCCTGTAACACGATCGTCAAAACGCATTCCGATAGCGATTAATACATCACATTCATTGGTAAGTTTATTCGGACTATAATTTCCATGCATTCCAACCATACCTACATGTAGAGGGTGTTTAGTTGGTAAAGCTGATAAACCTAACAATGTACTTGCCGATGGAATTCCTGCTTTCTCTATAAATGTTTTAAATTCTTCTTCAGCTTCTCCAAGTATTACTCCTTGTCCCCAAACTACAAATGGTCTTTCCGCATTGTTAATCAGTTCAACAGCTGCTTCAACACTTTGTATGTTCATACTCGGAACAGGTTGATAACTTCGTACCGATGTACATTTTTTATATTCAAAATCAAACTCTTCAAACTGCGCATTTTTAGTAATATCAACCAAAACAGGTCCTGGTCTTCCTGAACGAGCGATATAAAATGCTTTTGCCATTACTTCGGGTATCTCACTCGCTTTCGTTATTTGATAATTCCACTTAGTTACGGGAGTTGAAATTCCCACAATATCTGTTTCTTGAAATGCATCAGAACCTAATAAATGTGCTCCTACTTGTCCTGTAATGCATACCATTGGAGTAGAATCTATTTGCGCATCGGCTATCCCTGTAATTAAGTTGGTTGCTCCTGGACCTGAAGTTGCTATCGCTACTCCTACTTTACCTGTAGCTCTAGCGTAGCCTTGTGCCGCATGTGTGGCTCCTTGTTCGTGACGTGTTAAGACATGATGCAATTTATCTTGATATTTATACAACTCATCATATACAGGCATAATAGCTCCTCCTGGATACCCATACAATAAATCGACTCCTTCTGCTAATAAACATTTTACTACAGCTTCTGCACCTGTAATGGTTACTTTCTGTTTTTTTTCTAGTTCTGTTTGTTGTTTCGTTTTTGTTTCCATAGTAAAAGTGTTAAAATTCGTCGGTTACACACCCATTAGATGCTGATGCTACTGTTTTTGCATATTTATATAGCACTCCTCTTTTTACTTTTAAAGGTGGAGCTGTCCATTCTTGTTTTCTTTTGGCTAATTCTTCTTCAGAAACTTCTAGATTAATCGTATTAGTTTCTGCATTAATGGTTATGGTATCTCCATCTTTTACCAAAGCGATTACACCACCTTCTTGGGCTTCTGGTGTAATGTGACCTACTACAAATCCGTGCGTTCCCCCAGAAAAGCGTCCATCGGTAATTAGCGCAACCTCTTTACCTAATCCTGCTCCCATAATAGCAGCTGTTGGTTTTAGCATTTCTGGCATTCCAGGACCTCCTTTAGGACCTTCATAGCGAATTACCACTACGTCCCCTTTTTCTACTTTTCCGTCTCGTATCCCGTCATTTGCCTCATATTCTCCTTCAAAAACTTTTGCCTTTCCTGAAAAATACAATCCTTCCTTTCCTGTTATTTTCGCTACAGAACCTTCTTTTGCCAAATTTCCGTAAAGCATTCGTAGATGTCCTGTAGCTTTGATAGGTTGTTCTGTCGGCTTAATTACTTCCTGCCCTTCCGTTAAACTTGGAACCGCTGCTAAATTTTCCTCCAATGTTTTTCCTGTTACAGTCAAACAATCTCCATGTAACAACCCTTTTTCTAGTAAATATTTTAAAACTGCTGGTGTACCTCCTACTTTGTGTACATCTTCCATTAAGTATTTTCCACTAGGTTTTAAATCGGCTAAAAATGGTGTTTCATCAGAAATACGTTGAAAGTCTTCTAAAGTAAACTGCACATCTGCTGCTTTTGCTATAGCTAAAAAGTGTAAAACTGCATTGGTAGAACCTCCCATAACTGTTACCAATCGTACTGCATTTTCCAACGATTTTTTAGTAACGATGTCTGATGGTTTGATGTCTTTTTCAAGTAATACCCGTAACGCTTCCCCTGCATTGACACATTCTTGCTCTTTGTCATCGCTAATCGCAGGGTTAGATGAATTGTAAGGTAAACTCATACCCAAAGCTTCAATTGCTGACGCCATAGTATTTGCGGTGTACATTCCTCCACAAGCTCCTGCCCCCGGACATGCTTTTTCTATGACACTTTGATATTCTTTTTTTGTAATCGTTCCGGCAACTTTCTCTCCCCAAGCTTCAAAAGCTGATACCACATCTAACTTTTTCCCTTCATGACACCCAGACGCAATAGTTCCCCCGTATACTAAAACTGAAGGACGGTTTAAACGCAACATCGCCATTAGTGCTCCTGGCATGTTTTTATCACATCCAACCACGGTTACCAAACCGTCATATGACATCGCTTGTACCACCGTTTCCATAGAGTCGGCAATCACATCACGAGAAGGTAAAGAATAACGCATCCCTGGTGTTCCCATAGAAATTCCGTCGGAAACGCCTATGGTATTAAATATCAACCCTACTAAATCTGCATTTTCAGTTCCTTCTTTTACCAATTTTGCTAAATCGTTTAAGTGCATGTTACACGGATTTCCTTCGTACCCCGTACTTGCAATTCCAACCAACGGTTTTTCTAAATCTGATTTAGACAACCCTATGGCATGCAACATGGCTTGTGCTGCCGGTTGCGTATCATCTTGCGTTACTTGTTTACTAAATTTGTTTAGTTCCATGTTAGCTTGCTTTTCGTTTTTGACGTAAGCCTAATACTTCGTCTTTGTATAATTTCATTAGTTTGTGTCCGTGTGATTTTTCCCATGATAGGGGAAATTGATAATCGTCTAGCGACTGTAATCCAACTACTTCGGCTGCAGTTCCTGTAAAAAAGCAAGCGTCTGCATTTTTTAATTCTTCTAGCGTAAAATGCCTTTCTTCAACAGAAATTCCTTCTTCTTTACATAAATCGATAACCGTAGCACGGGTAATTCCTGCCATAATGTGACCTCTTGGTGGCGTGTATAACTTCCCTTCTTTCTGCATAAAAACATTTGCCCCAGAACATTCAGCCACATTACCGTTCATATCTAATAACAATGCTTCGTCACAACCATTGTTCTTTGCTTCGTTAGTTGATAGTATTGAGTTAGTATAGTGACCTGTTACTTTAGCTTCTACAAAACATGATTTTGGATTCGGCCGTTGGAACGAAGACGTTTTTACACGTAGTAATTTATCTCCCATATATTTTCCCCATTCCCAGCATTGAATAACTAAGTTGGTTTCTTTAGAAGTCAACAAACTCATATCGGCTCCAGTAGTGACTAGCGGACGGATGTAAGCATCTTTCAAACCATTACGCTCTAATAATTCGTAAGTGATTTCGGTTAATTCTTCTTCTGAATAATCCAATTGAATATTCATTACTTCTGCTCCATACTTTAGCCTTTTGTAATGCTCATACGACTTAAAGACTTTAGTTCCTTCCGTTGTATTATAAGCTCTGATACCTTCGAAAACTCCGTTCCCGTAATGTAAACTTTGGCTATACAAATTAGCGCTAGCATCTTTCGCTTTGATAAACTGTCCGTTGTAAAAAATTACTGTTTCCTCGTTATAGTACATTTTTAGTTGTTTTTACTGTTCAAAATTATTTTTCGCTTTTTACTTTACTTTCTTGTTTTTTAAGGCTTCGATGATTTTCACCGACTCTTAAAAACACACAAAAACCTTAAAACCAAACACTTAAAACCAAACCATTATGATATTCACGGTATAAAAAAAGCCTGTATCTTGAGTTAGATACAGGCTTCCTTATAGGCAATAACTATCTGTATCAACTCGGTGGAGAGCTAATAATGACAATAATAATTACCACGATGTTAAAAATTTGATTCATGTTTTTTGCAACTAAAAAAGGCTTCCTAAAATTTAGGAAGCCTTCTTAATTAATTTATATGTTAAATATTAAATACCGCTTCCCTATCCTTGTGAAATAATCACAATGACAATAATAATAGAAATGATATTTAAAACTTGTTTTTTCATTTGATGTCACAAATATTTGAAATTATTTTTTAGTTATCCTAATATTTTTTTGATTTTTTGATTTCTTCTTTCAAAAACACAGCCCTTAACCTACTGTTTTACTTATGATTATATGAATTTTTATTTTTTATTTAGCATTTATCAAAATTTATTTTATAGATTTGTAGCATTATGCAAACGAATAAAATATACAACAATATACCCAGTTTATCAGTGCGGTCTTTCAACCGACGCTAGTCTTTCCTTGCACAAAACTGAGTATTGTATAATTTTATTTTCATCCTTTTGATTTCTATAATCTACATTTTTATATCGTTACTAACTCTTGTTATTGTTTTCAATAACGCAGTTATTGTACGACCTATTTTTATCCGACGTCGCCCGTAAGGGTGCTATTTCTTTTGGGAACCTAGGTGCGTCCGGTTCTTCTTTTCAAACCACCGATTTTTAACAAAATGTTTATCTAAAATCAATTTCAATGAGAGTTGTTATTGCTGATCAATCGCATAGTAAGTATGCCGAAATTATTTGTCAAACTATTGACGAAGCTGCTCTGGTTAGAGGCACAGGAATTGCCAAAAGAAAACCAGAATACATCATTACAAAACTAGAAAATGGTAACGCTGTTATTGCCTTAGATGGCGATCAATTTGCTGGTTTTTGTTATATCGAAGCCTGGAGTCATGGCAAATTTGTAGCCAATTCTGGGTTGATTGTTCACCCAAATTATAGAGGTATTGGTTTAGCCAAACAAATTAAGAAAGTAGTTTTTGGGCATTCTAAAGCTAAATTTCCTAATGCTAAAATATTTAGTATTACTACTGGTTTGGCGGTTATGAAACTGAATAGCGAACTAGGCTATAAACCTGTAACCTTTTCTGAACTCACAGAAGATCAGTCTTTTTGGAATGGATGTCAGACCTGTAAAAATTACGATGTGCTACAACGTACTCAACAAAAAATGTGTTTATGTACTGGCATGTTATACGATCCTAACAAAAAAACTCAAAACATAAAAGTTAAAGAGAAAGTCTTTCAAAGACTAAAAAGAATTAAGGAAACCATCTTCCTAAAAAAAGACAAAAAATGAAAAAATTAGTAATTGCTTATAGTGGCGGATTAGATACTTCGTACTGTGCGGTAAGCTTATCAAAACAAGGATATGAAGTTCATGCTGTTAGCGTGAATACTGGTGGATTTTCTTCCGAAGAAATTAAAAAAATTGAAGAAAATGCCTACACGATGGGTGTGGCTACCTATAAAAACATTAATGCGGTAACTGATTATTACAGCAAAGTAATTAAGTATTTAATTTTTGGTAACGTGTTAAAAAACAACACGTATCCACTTTCTGTAAGTGCTGAAAGAATTATACAAGCCATAGAAATAGTAAACTACGCTAAAAGTATTGATGCTAACTATATCGCTCATGGTAGTACAGGTGCTGGAAACGATCAGGTGAGGTTTGATATGATTTTTCAAATCATTGCTCCTGAAATTGAAATCATCACACCTATAAGAGATTTACAACTTTCAAGACAGGAAGAAATTGAGTACTTAAAAAATAACGGTATTGATTTGTCATGGGAAAAAGCTAAATATTCTGTAAACAAAGGTTTATGGGGAACCAGTGTCGGAGGTGAAGAAACGTTAACCTCAGAACATCCGTTACCAGAACACGCCTATCCTTCTCAAGTAACAAAAGCAGTACCTGAACAAGTAAAACTTTCGTTTGTAAAAGGGGAACTAGTAGCCATTAATGATGATGAAAAAGCTCCTGTACAAAATATAGAGCAATTGAATGCCCTAGCTTCAAAATTCGGAATTGGTAGAGATATTCACGTAGGCGACACTATTGTTGGAATAAAAGGAAGAGTTGGTTTTGAAGCTGCTGCTGCGTTAATCACAATTAAAGCGCATCATTTGTTAGAAAAGCACACCTTAACTAAATGGCAATTGCAACACAAAGAATACTTGGCTAGCTTTTATGGTATGCATTTACATGAAGGTCAGTATTTAGATCCTGTGATGAGAGATATGGAAACTTTTTTAGAGAGTAGTCAGTCAAAAGTTACTGGGGGTGTTTTTGTCACCCTTAAGCCATATCATTTTACACTAGATGGAATTGATTCTCCACATGATTTAATGAATGTCAAATTTGGTAGCTACGGTGAACTAAACAAAGGATGGACCGCTGAAGATGCTAAAGGTTTTATCAAAATCTTAGGAAACCAGAATAAAATATATCAACAGGTTAATCAATAGACAGTAAACAGTGAGTGATTAACAATAAACAGATTGCCACGCTCCGCTCGCAATGACAAAAACGTCATCATAAGGAGTGATAACGACGTGATGATCTAATGAATGAAAACTCATTCTACTATTTAAAACAACAAACAATATGATACAAGTAGGAATCATCGGAGGTGCTGGTTATACAGCAGGAGAACTAATCAGGCTTTTATTACAACACCCAAAAGCTGCTATTGATTTTGTGTATAGCACTTCTAATGCCGGTAATAAAATAGCGAATGTCCATCAGGATTTGGTGGGGAGTATCGATTTAACATTCACCAATAAAATCAATGCTTCAGTAGATGTATTATTCTTATGCTTAGGGCACGGAAATTCTAAACAGTTTTTAGAAACACATACCTTTTCTAATCATACAAAAATTATTGATTTAGGAAATGATTTCAGACTAAAAGCAGATAGTAATTTTCAAGGAAAAGAGTTTGTGTATGGTTTACCTGAGTTTCAAAAAGAAGCAATACAAAACGCTTCTTATATTACCAATCCAGGTTGTTTTGCTACGGCTATTCAATTAGGGCTATTACCTTTAGCTGATGCTGATTTGTTACAGAATGATATACATGTTAATGCAGTTACTGGTGCTACTGGTGCAGGAACTTCATTATCTACTACCACACATTTTACGTGGAGAGATAACAATTTTTCGTACTACAAGCCTTTTACACATCAGCATTTAGGAGAAGTCAATCAGACCTTGCATATACTTCAATCAAATTTTGAATCAGAGGTATTGTTTCTTCCTAACAGAGGAGATTTTTCCAGAGGTATTTATGCAACGCTATACACAGATTTTGAAGGAAGTTTAGAAGAAGCACAACAACTATATTCAAACTACTATAAAGATGCTGTTTTTACACACGTAGCTGATAATGAACTACACTTAAAACAGGTAGTAAACACCAATAAGTGTTTAATTCATTTGCATAAACACGGAGATAAACTTTTAATAACAAGCATTATAGATAATTTATTAAAAGGAGCTTCAGGACAAGCAGTTCAAAACATGAACCTGATGTTTGGTTTTCAGGAAGACACAGGATTACAACTAAAAGCAACTTATTTTTAAAATAAAAGATATGAAAATAGCAATTATAGGAACAGGTAACTTAGGAAAATCAATCGCTAAAGGATTGACACAAAACAATTCGTTTTCTCAACTTTTCTTAACCAAGAGAAACATTGAAGAACTTAATGAATTTAAAGAGGTACCCAACGTTTTCATTAGTTCTAATAACAAGGAAGCAATCACAGCATCTGATGTATTAATTTTTGCTGTACAACCAACACATTTAGAAGCTCTTTTAAAAGAAACTGCTCCCCTATTATCAGACAATCATATACTAATTTCCACTATTACTGGATTTTCTATTGAAAAAATGGAAAGTCTTATTGGATCTGATGCCATTATTATGAGAGCTATGCCTAATACGGCTATTGCTGTAGGTAAATCTATGACCTGTATTTGTAGTAATACTCAAGGAAAAGCACACCTGCAAACGGCTACGACTATTTTCAATCAATTAGGCACTTCAATGATTATTCCTGAAAGTCAAATGCAAGCAGCCACCGTAATATGTGCTAGTGGAATTGCTTTTTGGATGCGCTTAATACGGGCAACTACACAAGCCGCTATTCAGTTAGGTTTCGATGCAAAAGAAGCACAAGAACTCGCTATGCATACTAGTGAAGGTGCTGCCAACCTACTCATAGCTACAGGAAATCATCCTGAAGAAGAAATCGATAAAGTTACCACTCCAAAAGGCTGTACCATTGAAGGTTTGAATGAAATGGAACACAAAGGGTTAAGTGCAGCATTAATACAAGGAATGGTAGCCTCTTTTAACAAAATTAATACCATAAAAAAAGAAAACTAATGAGTTTATTTAATGTATATCCTCTATTTGATATAACCCCAGTAACCGCCAACGATGTATATGTATACGACGATAAAGGCGCAGAATATTTAGATCTATATGGCGGTCACGCTGTTATATCTATAGGCCACTCACACCCTGCCTATGTTAAAAATATTAGTGAACAAGTAAGCAAACTAGGCTTTTATAGCAACGCGATTCAGAATCCGTTACAGGTTGAATTGGCTGACCAACTAGAAAACATTTCTGGTTGTAAAGACTATCAGTTATTCTTGTGTAACTCAGGAGCTGAAGCCAATGAAAATGCTTTAAAACTAGCCTCTTTTCACACTGGTAAGCAAAAAGTAATTGCCTTTAAAAACTCTTTTCACGGACGTACTTCTGCTGCGGTAGCAGCTACAGACAATCCTAAGATTGTAGCGCCTATCAATGCACAACAAGAGGTTATCTTTTTAGAGTTTGAAGATTTGGAAGGTGTTAAAAAGGCTTTACAAAACAATGATGTTTGCGCTATTATTATTGAGACCATTCAGGGGATTGGCGGATTAGACGAAGCTTCAACAGCTTTTTATAAAGGTTTAGAAAACTTGTGCCAACAATATAACATCGTACTTATTGCTGATGAAATTCAGTGTGGTTTTGGTAGAACAGGTGATTTCTTTGCTTTTCAAAAGCATGGAATTACTCCGCATATCATTTCTATGGCAAAAGGAATGGGGAACGGATTTCCTGTGGGTGGAATTTTAATTCATCCAAGTATTGAGGCTTCTTACGGTTTACTAGGAACTACCTTTGGTGGTAATCACTTAGCTTGTGCCGCTTCCTTAGCTGTTCTTAAAACCATCCAAAAAGAACAATTGATGGGAAACGCACAGCAAATTGCTGAGTATTTTGTGGAGCAAGCAGCTTCAATTCCACAACTAAAAGCTGTAAAAGGAAGAGGTCTTATGTTAGGATTAGAATTCAGCTTTCCTATTGCTGACCTAAGAAAGAATCTAATATTTAAACATCACATTTTTACAGGAAGCGCTAAGAATCCGAACTTATTAAGAATTCTTCCACCATTAACCATTCAAAAGCAACATATCGATGTGTTTTTTGATGCTTTAAAAAAGGAACTGTCATGAAAAAATACACCAGCTTAAACGATATTGAAAACCTTTCAGAAACTATTCAAAAGGCAATTCAATTAAAAGAAAACCCCTATCAGTTTGCTGATTTAGGGCAACATAAAACCTTAGTCATGCTGTTCTTTAATGCTAGTTTACGTACAAGATTAAGTACCGAAAAAGCGGCTAAAAACTTAGGTATGGAAGTAAGTGTGTTAAACATTACCAACGCTTGGAATATGGAGTTTGAAGACGGTACGGTGATGAATTTAAATACATCTGAGCATATTAAAGAAGCTGCCATGGTAATTTCTAAGTATGCTGATATCATTGCGGTAAGAGCTTTTCCGACGTTGAAAGACAAAGAAAAAGATACCTCTGAAATTGTGCTCAACAGTTTTGTAAAATATGCTACGGTGCCTGTTATCAATATGGAAAGCGCTACTGACCACCCGTTACAAGCGTTGGCAGATGCGATTACCATCACCGAAACTAAAATAGTTAGTAAACCTAAAGTTGTGTTGTCTTGGGCTCCACACCCAAAAGCATTACCACATTCGGTTGCCAATGCTTTTGTACACCTCATGCACAACATGGAGGTAGAATTTGTTATAACGCATCCCGAAGGGTATGAGTTAGATTCTGAAATTACAAAAGAGTTTCCTATCGAATACGATCAAGAGAAAGCTTTTGAAAATGCCGACTTTATCTATGCTAAAAACTGGAGTTCTTTTAATGAGTATGGTAAAATATTGAACGAAGATCCTAACTGGATGATTACTCAGGAAAAAATAGGCGCTGCTAAATTTATGCACTGCTTACCTATTAGAAGAAATGTGGTAGCAGAAGATGCGGTTTTAGATGGTCAGAACTCTCTTGTGATTGAACAAGCCAATAACAGAACTTTTGCTACGCAAATAGTATTAAAAGAGATTTTAAATTATTTAAGTTGAATTTAAATTTTGACTTGTCAGTTCTAGTGTCGACCAGAGGGAGATGTATCGAGAGCTACTTGAAAACGTCTCGATACAATTTTTCTTCCTTACAGTACGAAAAATAACTCGACGTGACATTTAATTAAAAGATAATTAACAAAATGGTAAAAGGTAACCTTAATAAGATAACCACGTCGTCCATTTCGACTTTGCTCAATGACTTCCTCGTTATGACGTCATTGCGAGCGAAGCGTGGCAATCTCTTTGTAAATACCGATTACTAAAAACTTAAAAAATGAAAACCATAAAGATTGTTAAAATAGGCGGAAACATCATTAATGATGAAAAAGCCTTGAACAACTTCTTAGCTGATTTCGCTCAGTTAAAAGGTCCAAAAGTGTTAGTTCATGGTGGTGGAAAATTAGCTTCAGAATTGGCTAAACAGTTGAATATTCCTGTGACGATGATTGATGGCAGACGTGTAACCGATACGCAAACTTTAGATTTGATTACTATGGTATATGCAGGTAAAATCAACAAGCAAATTGTTGCGCAGTTACAAGCGCACAACGCCAACGCTATAGGCTTTACAGGAGCGGACGGAAATACTATTGTATCAACTAAACGTCCTGCTGAACCTATAGATTACGGATTTGCAGGCGATGTTATTACCGTAAATCCGCAAATACTAACCGTATTAATTAATAACGAAGTAATTCCTGTATTTTGTGCCATTACGCACGATGCTAACGGACAGTTATTGAACACAAATGCAGACACCATAGCCTCGGAAATTGCTATAGGTCTCTCTGCTCATTTTAGTACAGAACTATATTACTGTTTTGAAAAATCAGGAGTGCTAAGTGATATAGCCGATGACAACTCTATTATCGAACAAATCACTTCAGAATCCTACGCGCAATTAAAAGCTGATGGAGTCATCTTTGAAGGAATGCTTCCTAAACTAGACAATTGCTTTCACGCCCTAAAAAATAACGTTCACAAAGTTCATATAGGTAGTACAACTATGCTATTTAACTCAAAAAACAAACATACCTCGTTACAATTATGACAATACAAGAACTTACAATAAAGGCCATCAATCTATTAAAAAACCTTATAGAAACACCTTCTTTTTCTTCGGAAGAAGATGCTACTGCCCTATTGCTAGAAAACTGGTTTAAAGAGTTTGATATTCCATACACTAGAACTCAGAACAACGTGTGGTCAGTAAATAAACATTTTGATGCTAACAAACCTACGTTATTACTCAACTCCCATCACGATACGGTAAAACCTAATAACGGCTATACCAAAGATCCGTTTAAAGCTATTGTAGAAGATGGCAAACTCTACGGGTTAGGAAGTAATGATGCTGGTGGATGTTTAGTTTCGTTATTGGCGACCTACACCCATTTCTACCAAAAAGAAAACTTGACTTACAACCTTGTTTTTGCAGGAACTGCTGAAGAAGAAAGTAGTGGTCCTAACGGTTTAAACGAATTACTGAAAAACTTACCAAACATTGATGTAGCTATTGTAGGGGAACCTACTTTAATGAATTTAGCTATTACTGAAAAAGGTTTGGTCGTTTTTGATGCTGAGGTAAAAGGAACCCCAAGTCATGCGGCACATCCGAATCACGATAATGCTATTTATAACAGTATTGAAGTATTGCAGTGGTTTAAAGATGTTGAATTTGAAAAAACCTCGGAAACCTTGGGAGACGTAAAACTCACAGTAACACAAATCAATGCAGGGAAACAACACAATGCTGTTCCTTCCGAAGTAAAATTAGTGGTCGATGTTCGTGTAAACGATCAATATACCAATCAGGAAATCAGTGACTTTTTACAGGAACACGCACCTTGTAAGATACAACCAAGAAGTTTGAATTTGAATTCATCTTCAATACCAAAAGAACATCCATTAGTACAAGCAGGGTTGGCTTTAGGAAGACAAACATATGGTTCTCCTACCCTATCTGACCAAGCAGTATTGAGCTGTCCATCGTTAAAATTAGGCCCTGGAGACAGCACACGTTCACACACCGCTGATGAATTTATTTATCTTCAAGAAATTGAGGAAGGTATTAAACTATATATTAAGCTATTAGAGAAAGTATTCTAGAAGAATAAAGAGTATAGAAAAGAGATAAAGACATCTTTTTCTAAAACAACCGTCATTCCGAACGAGGTACGAGGAGGAATCTCAACAAAATGAGTTACCAATAGCTTTAAGACCTCTCACATACGTTCGAGGTGACATAAAATAAACCGTCATAACGAGGAGCGATAGCGACGTGGTTATCTTTCCAAAAGAAGTACTAATAACAAACAGATTGCCACGCTTTAGCCTGTCTTGAGCGACAGTCGAAAGGCTCGCAATGACATATTAAAAACATAAAAAAATGAAACTTTGGGACAAAGGTTTATCCATCGATAAAAAAATAGAACATTTCACTGTTGGAAACGATAGAGAAATAGATTTACACATTGCACCGCATGACTTACAAGCTTCTTTAGCACATGCTAAAATGTTAGCCTCCATCGGTATTATTACTTCGGAAGAGTTAGCACAAGTAAATGCTGGAATTGCTACGCTACAACAACAAGTTGCAAACGATACCTTTATAATTGATGCTCAATTTGAAGATGTGCATTCTAAAATTGAGTTCGAATTGACCAACATGTGCGGTGAAGTTGGTAAGAAAATTCATACAGCACGTTCAAGAAACGATCAGGTTTTAGTAGCGTTGCAATTGTATTATAAAGACAACTTACAGTTGATTTCAGATAAAACAAAAACGCTGTTTAATACATTATTACAGCTAGCAGAGCAATACAAAACCAAGCTATTACCAGGCTATACTCACTTACAAGTTGCAATGCCTTCTTCGTTTGGATTATGGTTTTCTGCTTATGCTGAATTGTTAATTGACGATTTACACATGGTTAATGCAGCGCTAAAAACAGTAGATCAAAATCCGTTAGGTTCTGCCGCAGGATATGGTAGTTCTTTTCCAATCAATAGAGAATTCACCACAAAAGAACTAGGTTTTGAAACCTTAAAATACAATGTGGTTGCTGCACAAATGAGTAGAGGAAAAAGTGAGCGTACCCTTACCATGGCGTTAGGTAGCGTGAGTAATACACTAGCTCGTTTTGCGATGGATATCTGCCTATATATGAGTCAAAACTATGACTTTATTTCTTTTCCTGATGAATTAACCACAGGTAGTAGCATTATGCCGCATAAAAAGAATCCTGATGTGTTTGAATTGATTAGGGGAAAGTGTAATAAAATTCAAGCTTTGTATACTGAAACTTTGCTAATCACTAACAATTTACCTAGTGGATATCATAGAGATTATCAGTTATTAAAAGAAAATATCATCAATGCCTTTGAAGAGTTAAAAGATGTGCTAGATATTTTTGATTACGCTATTCAGCAAGTTATTGTAAAAGATATTGACTTACAGGATGAAAAATACAAATATCTATTCACAGTAGACAATATCAATACGCTTGTTGAAAACGGAATGAGTTTTAGAGAAGCCTACCAAAAAATTGGTGGTGAAGTAAATAACGGAACGTATACACCCGATACCTCAAAAAAACACACGCATATAGGAAGTATTCATTATTTGTGCTTGGAAAAAATACGAGAAAAACTAAACAGTTTTTAAATTCATTTTTTTTTTGGGAGTAAGGTTTCATAGAATCTTACTCCTAAACAATTCCTCTACTTCTTTTTGACTAAATTTACATCAAAATAATATTTCGCTACTATCATAGAATGACACACCCTTTACGACAACACATTGAAGAAATTATTTCTCTTACCGATGAAGAATTTGAGTATATCTTAAGCTTTTTCAAGTCTATAAAAAAACGTAAACATCAATATTTAGTACAAGAAGGCGAAATTGCAAATAAAGAATATTGGGTAATTAAAGGTTGTGTAAAGAGCTATTTTATTGAAGATAGTGGTAAAGAACATATTTTACAGTTTGCAATGGAAAATTGGTGGATTACCGATTATGAATCGTTTGTAAAACAACAACCCTCTAAAACAGCTATTGATTGTATTGAGGATTGTGAGCTACTATACATTACTTACGAAAACCGTGATAAACTAACTGCCAAGATGCACAAAATGGAACGCTTTTGGGCTAAAAAGAGTAAAATGGGGAGAATAGCCCTGCAAAACAGAATTGTTTCTCTTTTACAAAATTCTGCCAAAGAGCGATATGATCAACTATTAGATCAATACCCTACCCTTTTTCAACGAGTTCCTAAAAAAATGATTGCTGCCTATTTAGGAGTATCTAGAGAAACTCTCAGCAGACTTAATTCGTAATTCTTCTCCTTTTATTTATCTCCTTTGTGTGACCTACATCACTTTAAAGAAGTGACATAGCTCCTATGTAAAATTGTACCCTCGTCGCAACTTTGTAGCATAATTTTAAAACATATTATTATGCCTTACGTAAACATTAAAGTTACTGATGAACAGGTAACTCAAGAACAAAAACGTCTACTTATTGAAGGAACTACACAGCTTTTAGTGGATGTACTTCAAAAAAATCCTGCAACTACTCATATAGTTATTGAAGAAATTCCTTTAGGTAATTGGGGACATAATGGTAAACAATATACAGGAACAAAAAAATAAAAACATGAAAAACAAAACAGTAATTATCACGGGAGCATCAACAGGAATTGGTAAAGAAATTGCGAAGCTTTTTATAGAGAAAGGTTCTAACGTAGTTATGAATTCTTCTAACCAAGAGAACTTATTAAATACTTTTCAGGAACTAGGTTCTCCTGCAAATGCAACATATCTTATTGGAGATATTAGTAAACAAGAAACTAGTCATAAACTGGTAACATTAGCTCTGGAAAAATTTGGCTCTATAGATGTATTGATTAATAATGCTGGAATATTTTCTCCTAAGCCTTTTTTAGAGGTTAAAGAAAATGATTTAGAATTGTATTGGAATGTAAACTTAAAAGGAACCTACTTTGCTTCACAGGCTGCTATTCCAAACATGGTAGCTCAAAAAAGTGGCGCGATAATAAACATAGGAACTGTTTTAGTTGATCATGCCATTGCTGGTTTTCCCGCAACAGCTCCTTTAATGAGCAAAGGTGCAATTCATACCTTGACTAGACAATTAGCCGCAGAGTTTGGTAAAGACAATATTAAAGTTAACACCATAGCTCCAGGGATTATTAGAAGTCCATTACAAGGAAAAATAGGTATTGAAAATGCCGATAGTTTAGCTGGTTTACACTTATTAAACAGAATTGGAGAAACTAATGATATTGCTGAAGCTGCTTATTATTTAGCTTTTTCAAATTTTGTCACAGGAGAAACTATTAATGTGGCTGGAGGTCATACTGTTGGTCATGCCATCTAAAACGAAAATCATGTATATAGAGAACATAACAGCAATAGAACATTTAATTACCAATTACTTTGAAGGTATTTTTTATGGAGATATTAAAAAACTTCAAGCTTGTTTTCACAACAATACTCCTATTTACGGAGATATTAAAGGAGTGGACTATTTTAAAAATGCTGATGCCTATATTGAAGGTGTTGCTAACAGACAAAGCCCAAATGATCTAAAAGAAATCTTTAACATGAAAATTGTAGGAATTGATATTATGGGAAACATTGCTATGGTAAAACTACATGTACCTATGTTAGGTTATAATTATTACGACTACTTATCTTTAACAAAAGTAGATGATGATTGGAAAATTGTAGCTAAGATTTTTACTCATGTAGCGTAATCATATACCAAAATCGGTTTAAGTTTTAACTTGAACCGTTTTTTATTTTGGTAAAAACCATTTACATTTATTTTTTTTATGAAATAAGCTAAATTCAACATACCTAATGAATAAGATACAAATCTCAATTGTAATTGGATTGATTTTTTTCTTCCAACAATCTATAGTGAGTCAAACCAAAAATGACAATCAATTTTTACAAAAAGTTGGTACCATAGATAGTATTTATTCGAAAACACTAAAAGAATACAGAAAATTTTATGTTCAACTACCAGGAGATTACAACTCTAAAAAAAAGTATCCGGTTGCTTACATTTTAGATGGTGAAGTATTTCTTCCTACTGTTAATGATGTACAAAGGTATTATAGTGGTGGTTTTACTCCTGAAATGATTCTAATTGGTATTTCAAATGCCAACAATAGAACTAGAGACTTAACCACTTCAAAAATTGATAAAAAATACGGTATGCCTTTTACTGAAGAAAATGGAGAAGCTCATAATTTTAATAAATTTATAGGTAGTGAATTAATTCCTTTTGTAGAAAGTAAATACCCAGTCACCCAATTCAGAACATTAATTGGTCATTCTTATGGAGGTTTGTTTGTTATGTACACACTACTTAAAACTCCATATCTTTTCACCAATTATCTTGCTATTGATCCTAGTCTAGATTGGGACAACCAGAAATTATTATCTGATGCTCAACAAATATTTTCTAAAAGCACTTATAAGGGTAAATCTTTATTTATGTCTTTGAATGGACAATTACATCCACAAAACCCAGATATTAATATAGATAATGTAATGCAAGATACCTCTGAATCAACATCATTTCCCAGAGCTAATATTGCTTTTTCAAATATGGTAAAAGATCATAGCAAAAATGGGCTTGCGTACAAATGGATTTTCTATCCTAATGACATACACGGTACTATACCTTTTCCATCTATTATGGATGGTTTGATTTTCAATTTTAAATGGTATCAAATGGAAAATACAGACAAATTTAACTCTCCAGATACTTCCAAGGAAGAATTATTCAAGTTTGTTAATTACCGTGCAAAAAAACTTGAAACTTATTTTGGGTATGTAGTCCCTCCATATCCAGAAGATCTTTTTGATGCCCTAGGTCATATGAGTATGGACATGGGAAACTTGAAAAAAGCTAAAATGTTTTTTGAATTTGCTATAAAGTTTTATCCTAATAATGCTAAACCTTATAATTCTATGGTTGATTTCTATGAAAAAAGTAATGATTATACTAATGCATTAAAATTTGCTGCTAAAGCATTTGAAATTAATCCTGATGATTACTATGCACAAAGAATAAACAATATAAAAGAAAAGATTAAAAAGGGTTAGACTTAATTATTAACTACTAAATTGTATTTGTTAAACTCCTAACCACTTAGTAAACTCAGCCGTTTTATTTTGACTGGTTTTTAAAAGAAAAAAGACTACTTATTTTTATAAGTAGCCTTTCTTTGCAAAAAATAACTAATTGATTAAATAATGGTACTTTGACCCATATGTACATTTTGAAAGTTGATATTACTATCTTCTTGATTATAGATGTAATCTGCAATAAAATCGCCAACTTTACTGGTTGAAAATGCGTTTTCTGGATTAATATCTTGAGTTGTGATTCCTAATTCTAGTGATTTTTCTACTGCAGCTTCTACTACTTGAGCTTCTTGTAACAAACCTAAATGTTTTAATAACATAGCAGCTGATAAAATAGAAGCTAAAGGATTCGCAATATCTTTACCTTTTGCTTGTGGAAAAGAACCGTGTATAGGTTCAAACAAAGCATTTTCTTTTCCAACAGAAGCAGACGCTAATAAACCAATAGAACCACCTATAACACTGGCTTCATCTGATAGAATATCTCCAAAAAGGTTTTCTGTTAAAATTACATCAAACTGTTTCGGATTTAAAATTAACTGCATTGCGGCATTGTCTACAAATAAAAAGTCTACTTCAACATCAGGGTAGTCACTTGCCATGGCCGTAACTGTTTTACGCCACAACCTTGAGGTTTCTAACACGTTAGCTTTATCAACCAAAGTTAGTTTTTTACGTCTTTTCTGTGCTGATTGAAATGCTAAATGTGCCATTCGTTCAATCTCTTCAACTGTATAAGAACAACCATCAAAAGCATGTTTTCCATCATCACTTAGTTCTTTAATACCAAAGTAAATTCCGCCTGTTAATTCTCTATAAATATCGATATCTGTTCCTTCAATTCTTTCTTTCTTTAAAGGTGAATTATGAATCAACGTATCATATGCTTTTACTGGACGCACATTACAAAACAAGCCTAACTCCTTTCGTAAACGCAATAAGCCTTGTTCTGGACGTACTTTTGCTGTAGGATCATTATCGTATTTTGGATCTCCAATAGCTCCAAATAATATAGCATCACTAGTTTTACATAGTTCAATAGTTTCTTCTGGTAATGGGTTTCCTGTTTGATCAATAGCGCAAGCTCCCATCAATGTTTCTTTAAATAAAAAAGTATGATCGAATACATTACCAACTGCTTTTAGCACTTTTTTTGCCTGCTCGGTTACTTCAGGTCCTATTCCATCTCCTGGAATTACGGTTATATTGTACTTCATATGATTTCTTTTTATACCATTTTTGCTTCAAAAGCTTTTATTTCATTTTGTTTACTGATTAAAAAATCAATATCGTCATAACCATTTAACAAGCATAATTTTTTATATGAATTGATTTCAAAATCTACATTTCCAATGGGAGTTTTTAATACTTGATTTTCTAAATCAATGATTATCGCTGTATCGGGTACATCGGTAACTTTTTTAAGAAGCTGTGCTAAAAAATCTTTTGGAACTTGTATTGGTAAAATACCATTATTCAAGGCGTTTCCTTTAAAAATATCAGCAAAAAAACTGCTGATAACTACCTTGAAACCATAACCTGCTAACGCCCATGCTGCATGTTCTCTACTAGAACCACAACCAAAATTATCACCAGCGATTAAGATACTTCCACTATAATTCGTATTGTTTAATACAAAATCTTCATTTATACTTCCATCCTTTTTATAACGCCAATCTCTAAACACATTATCACCAAAACCATTCTTGTCTGTCGATTTTAAAAAGCGTGCAGGTATAATTTGATCTGTATCAATATTTTCTGTAGGTAATGGTATGGCTGTATCTATCAGTTTTACAAACTTTTCCATCTTAATTTAAATGTTTAGTAATGTCTATTATTTTCCCTTCAATAGCTGTGGCTGCTGCAACTAACGGACTTGCTAAAATGGTACGTGCTCCTTGCCCTTGACGCCCTTCAAAATTTCTATTGGATGTAGAAACACAGTATTCTTTTGCTGGAATTTTATCGTCGTTCATTGCTAAACAAGCAGAACATCCTGGTTGACGTAATTGAAAACCTGCTTCTTCAAAAATGGTTTGTAATCCTTCTTGTTTAATTTGTTTTGCTACTTGTTGTGACCCAGGTACTAACCATGCATGCACATTAGGTGCTTTTTGCTTTCCTTTTACATAATTGGCAGCGACTCTAAAATCTTCAATTCGAGAATTTGTACAACTACCAATGAAAACATAATTAATCGGTTTATTTATTAAAGATGCTCCTTTTTGAAAATCCATATATTGCAATGACTTTTCAAAGGAAGCATCATTTAAAAGGGGAATATTTTCAGAAATTTTAATCCCCATTCCTGGGTTGGTTCCATAAGTTACCATCGGTTCAATATCTTCTGCATCAAACGAATATTCTTTATCAAATACTGCATTTTTATCCGTTTTCAACGTTTTCCAATAGGTTTCTTTCTTCTCAAGCTCTTCTCCTTTTGGAGCAAACTCACGTCCTTTTACGTATTCAAAAGTTGTTTCATCTGGGGCAATCATACCTCCTCTAGCTCCCATTTCAATACTCATATTACAAACGGTCATACGACCTTCCATAGACATTTCTTCAAACACATTTCCTGCATATTCACAGAAATATCCAGTCCCTGAATTTGTCCCTAATTTGGCAATAATATATAAGATTACATCTTTTGGTAATACTCCATTCTTCAGCTTTCCGTTCACATTTACTCGTAAGCTTTTAGGTTTTTCTAATAACAAGCATTGACTTGCAAATACCTGTGCTACCTGACTTGTACCAATACCAAAAGCTATCGTTCCGAAAGCTCCATGTGTTGAGGTATGACTATCTCCACAAACCATAGTCATTCCTGGTTGTGTAATTCCTAATTCTGGAGCCATTACATGTACTATTCCGTTATAACGATGTCCTAATCCGTATAAGGTGATATTGTTTTCTTCACAGTTTTTTGTCAACTGCTCTAATTGGTTTCGTGACAATTCGTCTTTTATAGGTAAATGTTGATTTACGGTTGGCGTATTGTGGTCGGCTGTCGCTACTGTTTTATCAGGTCTAGCAATTGGAATATTACGCTCTTTCAATTCATTAAATGCCTGCGGACTTGTTACTTCATGAATTAAATGCTTGTCGATATATAGAATCTGTGGGCCGTCTTTAATAGTGTCAACCACGTGTGCATCCCATACTTTGTCAAATAATGTCTTTCCCATTAGGCTATGGCTACTTTTGATATCTTATTAACTTGTTTCATAATTTGGTGAATATCTTCATCAATCACTTCTTTTTGTCTATCCGCAAACTGTAAGAAGGTTTTATAGGCAGTATCTAATTGAATTTTGGTTAATTCATATCCAATTTTTTTTGCTCGATACGCCAAAGCTGCTCTTCCGCTTCGCGCTGTTAACACGATAGCACTTTCATTAACACCAACATCAGCCGGATTGATGATTTCGTAAGTTTCACGGTTTTTAATAACTCCGTCTTGGTGAATTCCTGAACTATGTGCAAAAGCATTAGCTCCTACAATAGCTTTATTTGGTTGTACAGGCATTCCCATTTTTTCACGAACCATCATACTTGTATCGTATAACAACTTGGTATTAATATCCGTTTGAAGGTTCAAATATGGGTGCTGCTTTAAAATCATGACCACTTCTTCTAAAGCTGTGTTTCCAGCACGCTCACCTATTCCGTTAACGGTACATTCTATTTGACGCGCGCCATTTATGGCTCCTGCAATAGAATTAGCGGTAGCCAATCCTAAATCGTTATGACAGTGACAAGAAATAATCACATTTTCAATACCTTTTACGTGTTCTCTTAGGTACTTTATTTTTGCTCCGTACTCTTCTGGCAAGCAATACCCTGTAGTATCAGGAATATTCAATACTGTTGCTCCTGATTGGATAACCTCTTCGCAAACTTTTGCTAAAAAAGCATTATCGGTTCTACCTGCATCTTCTGCATAAAACTCTACATCGTCTACAAAATTCTTGGCATACGAAACGGCTTCTTTTGCTCGTCTAATTACTTCGTCTTTTGAAGCATTAAATTTATATTGAATATGAGAATCACTGGTACCAATACCTGTATGGATTCTAGGTTTCTTTGCTAATTTCAAGGCTTCAGCAGCTACCTCGATATCTTTTTTTACAGCTCTTGTCAAACCGCAAACTGAAGCGTTTTTAACCAATTTGGCTATTTCTTGTACTGAAGTAAAATCACCTGGACTCGACACAGGAAAACCTGCTTCAATTACATCAACTCCTAAAAAATCGAGCCTTTCGGCAATAATTAGTTTTTGTTGAGTATCTAATTTACATCCTGGGACTTGTTCTCCGTCTCTTAATGTAGTATCAAAAATTTGAATTTTATCGCTTTGCATAAATCTGACTATGATTATCAAAATAAAATCCAAATGTATATATTGGCTTTTCTAACGAACTCTTTTTAAAGAGGTTAGTTACGATACCAAAACAACAAGAAATAAAAATAAAATACTGAAAAACAAAAAGTTATGCGTAAACAAATTACATTCGTCAACCAACAAAATGACACATTATTTGTTTTGATAAAGTCCTTATCAAAATCAGAAAAACGTCAATTTAATTTATATGTTGGGCGTTTAGGTGGCAATGTAGATGCGAAATTTTTTGCGCTTTTTAAATTGTTAGAAAAACAAAAATGTTACAATGAAAAAGCTATCATTGATAGTGGTGTGGTAAGCAAACAGCAACTTTCAAATTTAAAGGCCCATTTATACAAGCAAATTTTAATTAGTCTTCGCATGAATCCTGCTCATAAAAATATCAGGATTCAAATACGAGAACAGTTAGATTTTGCTACGGTTTTGTATCAAAAAGGATTATACAAACAAAGTTTAAAGCTCCTTGACAAAGCAAAAAATATGGCTATTGAAAATGAAGAAAAAAACATTGCCTATGAAATTGTAGAACTGGAAAAAGTTATTGAAAGTCAATACATTACTAGAAGTATTGATACACGTTCTGATGAACTAACTGTTCAAGCAAAAGAACTGAGTCAGCAAAATGTCATTGCAAGTAAATTATCTAACCTATCACTACAATTATATGGAACTTTATTAAAAAATGGTTACGTAAAAAACGATGAGGAACTACAACGAGTAAATTCTTATTTTAACTCTAAGTTACCTGAATACACCTATGAAAATTTAGGGTTTAGAGAAAAGTTATGGTTGTACAAAGCACATTTATGGCACAGTTTTTTAACGCAAGATTTTTTACAGAGCTATAAATATGCTAACAAGTGGGTAGACTTATTTAAAAGGGATCCTAAAAATATTTATTTACACCCCGTTTTTTACTTAAAGGGGAAAAATTATTTGTTAGAAAGCTTATTTTTTATAAAACACTATGATAAATTTAAAGAGGAGCTTTCTTTATTCGAAGAGGAAATTAAGAACAAAACAATTCCTCAAAATAGCAATACTGAAATCCTTACCTTTTTATACTACTATGCCAATAAATTGCATTTACACTTCTTAGAAGGCAATTTTTCGGAAGGTGAATATTTAGTAGACATTATTAATGATAAAATTAATGAATACAAAGATCGTTTAGACACGCATCATATTGTTGTATTTTACTACAAAATAGCTTGTTTGTACTTTGGTATGGGCAAAAACAAAGAGTGTATTTTATATTTAAATAAAATCATCAAATCTAAAAATATTGACGTAGCACAAGACTTACAATGTTTTGCCAGAGTATTGTGTTTAATTGCTCATTATGAATGCGGATTGGATTACGATTTAGAACGACAATTTAAAGATACTTATCGTTTTTTACTAAAAATGGAGAATCTACAAGAAGTTCAAAAAGAGTTTATCTCTTCAATAAAAGCATTAGGTGATGTATATCCGCATCAAATAAAAAAGGAGTTTAAGAAGATATACGATCGATTAAAAGTATATGAGAATCATCCTTATGAAAAAAGAGCTTTTTTGTATTTGGATATTCTCTCTTGGCTTGAAAGTAAAATAGAAAACAAACCTGTTGCACAAATTATTCAGGAGAAGTTTGTTAGCACTCAAAAATAATATTTTGTTTACTACTTGTCATAATGAGATAACCATGTTATTATACTCTTTATTATGACGGTATACTTTGGTACGTCATTGCGAACGAAGTATGAGTGAAGTAATCTTTTTATTCCTAACTAAAAACACAAAGATTGCCTCGCTATCGCTCGCAATGACGTAAGTAAGACTGAACATAAACATGTCATTTCGACCGAAGGGAGAAATCTCTTTAAAACTAATAAATTACTTTCATAAGATTTCTCACTCTTCGTTTCACTCGGTTCGAAATGACAATTCTTTAAACACATTTTACTCTATCCACAAGTTTCCTTCTGAATATGTTTTGGCTTTACCACTAATTATGACCCTATCCTTTTTATTTTCGCATTTTAGCACTCCTACTCTTTCAGAAACTTGTATAGCATCCAAATTCTCTTTGTTTAATCTTGAACTCCAAAAAGGTACTAATGAACAATGAGAAGATCCTGTAACAGGGTCTTCTAAAATTGAGGATTGTGGTGTAAAATACCTTGACACAAAATCACATTCATCACCCTTAGCAGTAATTACTACACCACCTGGATCAAGATTTATTTGATCAAAGATTTGTCGGTCTACTTTTACATTTTTTATTTGCTCTTCTGAATCATAGACTAATACATAATCTCTCGATTTTAAAACCTCTTTAGGTGCTATATTTAAAGATTTTTGAATTATTTGAGGTAATTCTGAAACGACAGGCATTCTCGAAGGTAAATCCATAGAATAAAAGTCTTCTTGAATGGTAATAGTTAAATCACCACTCAAGGTTTCAAATATTATTTCATTATGAGGGTAATTTAAAATTGAGTGCAAACAGTGAGCAGTAGCAAGTGTTGCATGTCCACACAAATCCATTTCAATTTCTGGAGTAAACCATCTTAAGTGTATTTTCTCTCCTTTATCAACAAAAAAAGCTGTTTCTGCTACAGCATTTTCCTTAGCTATTTTTAAAAGAACCTCATCTGGCAGCCAATCTTGCAATGGTACAACACAGGCTGGATTTCCTCCAAATACTTTATCTGTAAAAGCATCTATTTGATACAATGGTAATTTCATTTCTATTTAAAAGTTTTATCTAATTTATCAGAATAATACTCAATCGCTTTTTGATATTCTTGAACTCCTTTATCTGAACTTGTACTAGCAATAACATTCAATAATAAATTCATTGCTTCCTTATACTCATTCACATTATATAAAGCCATAGCTTTAAAAACTTTATACTCATTATTTGATGGATATTCTTTAATCGCTCTATCTAAAAGAGCGATTGACTTTTCATATTCTCCTATACATCTATAGGTACTTCCAAGTCCTAGATAACAACCAATTAAATCTTCTCCTGCCAACCCTAATTCAAGCGCTTTTTCATATTTTGGTCTAGCTTCAGTTTCTCGTTCCATATTATCACAAAGCCAAGCGTAATGATAGTAAATCTTAGCTTCATTAGGAAAATCTTTAATTAACTCTTTTAATATTATTTCAGATTCAGAATATTTTTTATCACTTCTTAACGCTATTGCTTTAGCTAATTTTTCTTCCATGTTTTCTTTATTTAACATGTAAATATATTACTTTCAACTTTGCTGTATCAACTAGTTATGTTAATTAGTGTTAACGGTAATAATTCATTATTTCTTTGTAATAATGTAAGCTGAACCTCTAAGATTATTTCTTGCTCTATTGGATGAGATTCCTCTCTACCGTTCGGAATGACAAGAAGTCATTACGAGGAGGATACGACGAAGTAATCTGTTTGTCGATTTACAGATTGCTTCACTCTGTTCGCAATGACGTGAACAAGTTTTTTTTGCTTTTATATTACTTACGTCATTACGAACGCTACTGAAATCAAGATATATTTTGATTGAAAGTATGTTGCAAAGCAACTGAGGAGGAATCTTATTAAATTAAGTTACTCATTTTCATAAGATTTCTCACACTTCGTTTCACTCGGTTCGAAATGACTGTTTATATTAAAAAACTGCCTCAGCAATCTGTTGAATATTGGTTGATCTTCCCATTGAGTAGTAATGTAAAATAGGCACTCCTTTTTGTTGTAGCTCCTTACTTTGTGCAATACACCATTCTACTCCTACTTGACGCACTTCACTATTGTCTTTACAATTCACGACTTCTTTCACCAAAGTATCTGGTAAATCTACTTTAAAACGGTGCGGAATTAAATTCAATTGTTTTTTGGTTGAAATAGGTTTTAATCCTGGAATAATAGGAACTGTAATTCCTGCCTCTCTGCATTTTTCTACAAACTCAAAATACTTTTGATTGTCAAAAAACATTTGAGTTACTACATAACTAGCTCCGTTTTTAATCTTTTTCTTTAAAAAGTGAATATCTGAATCTAAACTTGGTGCTTCCATGTGTTTTTCAGGATATCCTGCAACACCTATGCAAAAATCAGTTTTTGAGGAGTTTTGCAAATCATCATCTAAATACCTTCCCTTATTTAAACTTTCTATTTGAGTTACTAGCTCACTTGCATAGGCATGACCTTCTTTTTCGGGCTTAAAATAGGTTTCACTTTTTACCGCATCTCCACGCAATGCAACTACGTTATCGATACCTAAAAAATCAAGGTCAATTAAGAAGTTCTCGGTGTCTTCTTTAGTAAATCCTCCACATAAAATATGCGGAATGGCATCTACTTGATATTTATTTTGAATTGCCGCACAAATACCTACCGTACCTGGACGCTTTTTTACCACCTGCTTTTTTAACAACCCGTTTTCTAACTCTTTATACACGTACTCTTCTCGGTGATACGTTACGTCTATAAAAGGAGGATTGAACTCCATTAACGGATCAATATTTTTAAATATTGAATCAATAGTATCTCCCTTTAAAGGTGGGAGTATTTCAAACGAAAACAACGATGTTCCGTTAGCATTTTGTATGTGTTCTGTTACCTTCATAAGTCTATCTTACAAAGGCGTATTTAACTACATAAGTGAAGCTACAAACAATGATAAAACTGCCATGATAGCTAACTGAATTGCAAACCTGATTTCTAATTGATATTTTTTCATCTGTTGATTTTTATGATTTCTCAATTGTCAGATGTAGCCTAATTATAGAAATAATATAGGTTTCATCGTACCTGATTTTTTATACAGCAATATTACTATGGCTTTTTAGCTTTTATCTTATATAACTTAAAAGTTATTGTTAATTAAATACGCTCTTTTTATTGGTTTTTTAAATTATTATTAATTGTCTGATATATTTGGATGCAACCATTTTCTGGCTTTCTCTAATGTTATGTTTTTTCGTTTTGCAAAATCTCTTACCTGATCGTCTGTTATTTTACCTAATCCGAAATATTTAGCTTCTTCATTGGCAAAATAATAACCTGAAACTGCTGCCGCTGGCCACATCGCTAAACTTTCTGTTAAGGTTACCCCTATGTTTTCCTCTACTTGTAACAATTCCCATATTGTCTCCTTCTCTAAATGATCTGGACATGCAGGATATCCTGGTGCAGGACGTATTCCTTTATAAGTTTCTTTTATCAATTCATCATTGGTTAAGTTTTCTTCGGAAGCATAGCCCCAATGCTTAGTTCTCACTCGATGATGTAGATATTCTGCAAAAGCTTCTGCAAAACGATCGGCAATAGCTTGTGTCATAATTGCATTATAATCATCATGGTTCCCTTTGTACTGCAATGCCAACTCATCGGCACCGAAAATGGCTGTACAAAAGGCTCCTATATAATCTTGTTTTTCAGTTTCTTTTGGAGCAACAAAATCAGCCAGGGCAAAACTTGGTTTACCATCTCTCTTTTTTAATTGCTGACGTAAGGTTCTGAAAATAGCAACTTCCTTTCCTTTCTTTTGTACAGAAATGTCATCGTTATTAATAGTATTCGCTTCAAATAACCCAAAGATTGCTTTAGGCTTTAACGCTTGCTTTTCGATGATGAGTTGCAACATTTTTTGAGCATCTTCATACAAGTTAGTTGCTTCTGTACCTACCACTTCATCTTCTAAAATATCTGGAAACTTTCCATGTAAATCCCACGAACGGAAAAAAGGACTCCAATCAAAATAAGGCACAAGTTCTTTTAAACTTACCTGTTCTAATTTTTGCACTCCTAATTCTTTAGGTTTAATAATATTAGTGGTGTTCCAATCTATTATAAACTTTCGTTCTCTTGCTTCTGTAATAGAAATGTAGTGCTTCTGTTTTCCTCGTTTCAAAAACTTATCACGAAACTCCTCATAATCTTTCTTCATTTTAGCTACATATTCATTAGATGTTTCTTTGTTCAATAAATCTCCTACTACGGTTACTGCTCTTGAAGCATCATTTACATGTACCACCGCATTTTTATACTGTGTATCTATTTTTACAGCGGTGTGAGCTTTAGAGGTCGTTGCACCTCCTATTAATAAAGGAATCTCCAGATTTTGACGTTCCATTTCTTTGGCTAAATACACCATTTCATCTAACGAAGGTGTTATCAGTCCACTTAAACCGATGGCATCTACGTTCTCTTTTTTAGCGGTTTCTATGATTTTTTCTGGCGGAACCATCACCCCTAAATCGACAATCTCATAATTGTTACAGCCTAATACTACTGATACGATATTTTTACCAATATCATGCACATCTCCTTTTACGGTTGCCATTAATATTTTTCCGATGGCTTTCTGTTCCTCACTTTTTTCTGCTTCAATAAACGGATTTAAATACGCCACGGCTTTTTTCATTACTCGGGCAGATTTTACCACTTGCGGTAAAAACATTTTTCCTTCACCAAACAAATCTCCTACTACGTTCATTCCAGTCATTAAATGTCCTTCAATTACATGTAGCGGTTTTGCAACACTTAAGCGTGCTTCTTCAGCATCTTCTTCTATAAAAGCATCTATTCCTTTTACTAAAGAATGTGTTATACGGTCTTGTAACGGAAGTGTTCTCCATTCTAAAACCTGCTCGTTACTTTCTTTTTTATTTCCTTTTACCGTTTCGGCAAACTCTAATAAGCGTTCAGTAGCATCGTCTCTTCTATCTAAAACAACATCTTCAATATGTTCTAATAAATCCTTCGGAATATCATCGTAGACTTCTAACATTGTCGGATTCACTATTCCCATATTCATCCCTGCTTTGATGGCATAGTATAAGAATACCGAGTGCATCGCTTCACGTACCACATTGTTTCCTCTAAAAGAAAACGACACGTTACTTACACCACCACTCACACTTACATGCGGTAAGTTTTCGCGTACCCATCTGGTAGCTTCTATAAAATCTAACGCATTTTTTCTGTGCTCTTCCATTCCCGTAGCTACAGGAAAAATGTTTAAATCGAAAATGATATCTTCTGGTGGAAAGTGAACGATGTCCACTAATATTTTATAGGAACGTTCTGCAATTTCGATTCTACGTTCATAAGTATCTGCTTGTCCTACTTCATCAAAAGCCATGATAATTACTGCAGCTCCGTATCGTTTTATCTGGGTAGCTTCCCAAATAAATTTTTCTTCTCCTTCTTTTAAAGAAATAGAGTTTACAACCGATTTTCCTTGTACTACTTGCAATCCAGCTTCAATGATTTCCCATTTAGAACTATCAATCATGATAGGAACTCTAGAAATATCGGGTTCGGAAGCAATTAAGTTTAAAAAACGCACCATCGCTTCTTTTCCTTCAATCAAACCATCATCCATGTTAATATCGATGATTTGTGCGCCTCCATCTACCTGATGGCGTGCTATCGCTAAGGCCTCATCAAACTTTTCTTCTTTTATCAATCGAAGAAACTTACGAGATCCTGCTACGTTTGTACGCTCACCTACGTTGATAAAATTACTTTCGGGTGTAATAATTAACGGTTCTAACCCCGATAATTTCATGTATCTTCTTTCCTCACTCATTTACTAACTATTTTGTGATACCGAAATAAATTCAGCGTGACGTGGTTTGTACTTCGCTGCTACCTCTGCAATGGCTTTAATATGTTTAGGCGTGGTACCGCAACAACCACCTATGATATTGATTAAATTTTTCTTCAAATATTCTTCTATCTGATTGGCGGTTTCTTCTGGTGTTTCATCATACTCACCAAAGGCATTAGGCAATCCTGCATTGGGATGTGCAGAAATAGCAAACTCTGTTTTAGAAGCAATGGCTTCTAAGTGAGGTTGTAATAAATTGGCTCCTAAAGCGCAATTAAATCCTACTGAAAGTAATGGAATATGTGATATTGAAATTAGAAAAGCTTCGGCTGTTTGCCCTGATAACGTTCTTCCAGAAGCATCGGTAATTGTTCCTGAAACCATAATAGGAATATCTATATTTCGTTCTGCTTTCACTTCTTCAATAGCAAACAAAGCGGCTTTCGCATTTAGAGTATCAAATACAGTTTCTACTAACAATATATCAGATCCACCATCTATTAAGGCTTCTACTTGTTGTTTATACGCAATACGTAATTCGTCAAAAGTTACCGCTCTATACCCCGGGTCGTTTACGTCGGGAGACATGCTTGCCGTACGGTTTGTAGGTCCAATAGAACCTGCTACAAAACGAGGTTTGTGCGGTTCTTTTGCCGTAAACTCTTCAGCGACTTCTTTGGCTATTTTGGCAGATTGGTAATTTAACTCGTATACCAAATCTTCCATTTGGTAATCTGCCATGGCAATAGTAGTTCCTGAAAAAGTGTTGGTTTCCACAATGTCTGCTCCTGCCGCAAAGTACTTTCTGTGTACTTCTTTTACGGCTTCGGGTTGTGTAATGGACAACAAATCGTTGTTTCCTTGCAACGGTGTTGGGTACTCTTTAAAGCGCTCTCCACGAAAATCTTCTTCAGTAAACTTATATTCCTGAAGCATGGTTCCCATAGCGCCATCGAGCACGAGAATTCGTTTTTGTATTTCTTGATAAATGTTTGACATTCCTGATATTTACTATATAATGTTATCAGGAAAAGAGGAAGTAAAAATTCTTTTCGTTATCTCTCTGCTAAAAGCAGTAGAATGTAGCACCTTCTTTGTTTCCACAAAGGGTTGCTAAGGTTTCAAAGGGTCTATTCCCTCCACCTTTCTTGATAACATCAATACGTTAATGAACGGGGCAAAGTTATAGTATTATTTTTTATTTACCCAATTTTTATTTTGGAATTAAGTAAAAAGAAAAAACACTTTACTATTAGGTATATAAAGTAATTTTGTTTTATATTTGGCGTCAGAAACAAGAAAAATAAAATTGCTACCATTTCCTTTTCTGATTATTCCAACAAGGAACTTAGCTACAAAAATAAAAAGATAACAAAGTTACTCTATGTATATCCATTCTTATTTATATAAGAGCAATAAAAGTGCTTATATAAACAAGCTTGTAACAAAGCTTATCACTCAAACGATTGAGGTAAAGAATAAAATTATCTTGTTATTTAATATTATTCTTTGATAACTGTAACTTAAAAAGCATATAGAAATTGGCCAACGTCATTCACAATTTCTATAATTACAATAAAATTGAATGGCATAACTTAAAAATTATTTTTATGAAAAATTTAAACTTAAATCAAATGGAAGAAATTAGTGGTTCTGGACACTGTAGTGCTGCTAAATATTTATTAAAAGAAATTACTGCAGGACAAATGGCACTTAGTGGATTGTACGTTTATGAGGCTGCAATGTGTAAATGGTATGGTGATTCGGATACTTTTAATCCAGCATAAACTGAAATCACATTAAATATAAACCACCAACTTAAATAAACTTAAGTTGGTGGTTTTTTAAATATAATTATGAATAATTTAAAACTCGTAACTCTTCTTTTACTTACAATTACTTTTAATTACCTATTTAAAGAAATTCTTAATTTAGATAGTTTAATTATTTCCTCAATTACAGAAGAGTTAACAAATGACCAGATACAGGGTTTTATAAATTTTCAAAGACAATGGGAATGGTTAAGTTATATTATTACACCTACATTAGTATTAATTAAAATTATTATTATTGCTGGGATATTAGATATCGGTTGCTTTTTTTTTGACATAAAAATAAAATACAAAAAACTATTTAGGATTGTTGTTAATGGAGAATATATATTTCTATTAGTAGCTATATTTAAAACTATTTGGTTTTTAACTTTCCAAACAGACTATACATTAGAAGATATACAAAACTTTTATCCATTGTCAGCATTAAATATTGTTGACTATCGTGGTTTAGAAACCTGGTTCATTTATCCTTTTCAGGTGTTAAATTTATTTGAAGTCGCTTATTGGTTTATTTTGGCTTACTTAATTGGTAAAGAAATTAATGACACAACCGAAAAAGGTTTATTGATCGTGGCAAGTAGTTATGGTACTGGCTTATTAATTTGGGTAATTGGCACTATGTTTTTAATCTTAAATATGAGTTAATTATGGACAAGAAAAAAGTACTCTTTATTGTCATTTTTGGTATTGTAAGCATACTTTTCTATTTCAGTTACAGTGTTATCACCAAATCAAAAGAAAAAGATGAGATAGCAAAACAAATACAAACCATTCCAAAGTTTAAACTACAAACTTTAGATAACAACTCCTTTACAAATTCAAAAATAAAACCAAGTTTACCAACTATTTTTATTTATTTCAATAGTGATTGTGATTTTTGCCACCACGAAGCAAAAAATATTAGTCAAAACCTAAATAAATTTAAAGATGTTCAATTTATTTTTGTTTCCTCAGAAAGAATAAAAGTTATCAAACAATTTTCAGAAAAATATAATTTAAATAATAAATCTAATATTACTTTTTTATATGATAGCGATTACCTTTTTTCTCGTCAATTTAATGCTAATTCTATTCCGTATATTTTAATCTACAATAAAAATAAAGAATTGATTAAAAAACAAAATGGTCAACTAAATGCTAAAGGAATTTTAAAAGTATTAAATCAAAATGATTAAACCAATAAATTTATCTAAAAAATATTTAAAACAAACTTTCACATTACAACACGACCAGTCAGACTGTGGTGTGACCTGTTTATTATCACTTATTAAATATTATAAAGGTTCAAATTCTTTAGAAAAACTAAGAGAATTAAGTGGTACAACAAAACAAGGTACAACACTCTTAGGTCTATATCAAGCATCCAGTCAACTAGGTTTTTCTGCACAAGGGAATAAAGCAGATATACAAGCAATCATAGACCATAAAAAACCATTAATACTACACGTTGTTATTGATGAACATTTGCAACACTATGTAATATGTTATGGGTTTGAAGACAATAAGTTCATAATTGGCGACCCATCGAAAGGTATCATCTATCTAGCAAAAGAAGAATTAGAAAAAATTTGGAAATCCAAAACCTGTTTAACATTAAGTCCAAATGATAATTTTATAAAATCTAAAACAAAAAGAAATAATAAAAAAAAATGGTTTATAAAATTAGTAAAAGAAGATTCTAAATTAATCGGTTTTAGTATCATTTTAGGTTTAGGTATTGCTATTTTAGGTATGGCAATGGCTATATTTTCACAAAAACTAATAGATGATATCCTACCTTCAAAAGATTTTAATAAACTTATTACAGGCATTACTCTATTAGCTTTCTTATTATTGGTTAGAATATTGCTTACAGCTTTAAGAGATTATTTTCTTATTCACCAAACGAAAGACTTTAACAATCGTATTATAGATAGTTTTTATTCCTCGTTACTTAATTTGCCAAAACCCTTTTTTGATACGCGTAAAATTGGAGAATTGGTTGCTAGGTTAAATGACACTCAACGTGTTCAAAGAGTTATAAGTCAAATTATTGGTAACGTTGTAATAAACGTATTAGTTACTATTGTTTCTTTAGGTTTCTTATTTTATTATTCTTGGCTAATAGGTTTAATTGCTTCTTTAAGTTTACCTTTTTACTTTTTATTAATTTTTAGTTTTAATAAACGAATCATCAATGCACAAAAGGAAGTAATGCAAAGTTACGCTTATAGTGAAAGTAATTATATCAGTTCTATTCAAGGTGTTGCCACAATAAAAAATAATAATAGACAATCTATTTTTCAAAAAATCAATCAATTAATTTATGGTAACTTTCAAGAAAAAGTGTTTATTCTTGGTAAAATAAATGTTCGTTTATCAATATTCTCAGGTATTTTTAATGTATTATTTTTAATAGGCATTTTAATTTATACATCCTTACAAGTATACAATGAAACAATGCAGTTAGGGGTGTTAATGGCTATATTAGGTACTGCAGGCTCACTATTGCCTTCTGTTGCAAGTTTAGCACTAATTACAATTCCAATTAATGAAGCCAAAGTTGCATTTAATAGAATGCATGAATTTACTTCAATAAAAACAGAAAATAAAGGAAGTATAGCATTATCAAAATTTAATTCTTTAGAAATCAAAAAACTTTCGTTTCGTTTTGCTGGTAGAAAAGAACTTTTTAAAGATATTAATATATCCATTCATAAAAATCAATGTGTTGCAATTGTCGGTGAAAGCGGAAGTGGTAAAAGCACATTAGGCCAAATACTTCAAAAGTTTTATTCATTTGAAAACGGATCAATAATTATCAATAATCAAGATGAACTCACTCAAATAAACACAGAAGATTGGCGTAATATTATAGGGGTTATTCCACAAGAAATTACCATATTTAGCGGTGATGTAATATCTAACCTATTATTAGGTAAAGAAGACACAAATGAAAATATTCAAAAATTTTGTGAGGAATATGGATTTACTGAATTTATCAATAGCTTACCCCAAAGTTTTGCAACAATTTTAGGAGAAGAAGGTATTAATTTATCTGGTGGTCAAAAACAAATCATTGCCTTAATGAGAGTTTTATATAAGAAGCCTCAATTAGTCCTACTAGATGAATTTACATCTGCAATGGATAGAAAAACAGAAAAGTTTGTTTTAAACTTATTAAGGAAACTAAAATCTAAATTGACTATTATTTTCATTTCTCACAGATTACATTCCTTACCGAAAATTGCTGACCATATTTATATATTGGAAAATGGGATTATAGCTGACTTTGGAAACCATGAAAAGTTAATGGAATCAAAGAATTTTTATAGCGACTTTTGGACTGAATTGGAATTTGAAACAAGTACTGAACCCTCTGTTGCCAACAATGTATAAAAATAATAGCAATATAATCTCTAAAATGAAAATAAATTTGATGCATAAGAAGCAAAATTTGATGGAATAGTAATACAATTAAAAGAATAAAAACTATGCCCAACAATAGCTATAAATATTACTTGTTCTCGCTTACTTTAGAAATCCCAACTAGGTAGTTACTTATTTAGATAAGTGATACTTACTATAACTATACATAGTAGAAACCTTTACATACTAAATAAAAAACTCACTGAAATTGAAAAAAAGATAATATTTGGATTTATTGCATTTATAATTGGAATTGGAGTTCGCATACTATTCTGAATCTTTTTTTCGTGGAATAATTCAAGACATTTTTAAATCGTCGACTTCTAACAAAATTCATTTTGTTGGAAATATTTTTTTAGTTGTCTCTAACAAACTTTATTTCTTGACATTTGGAATTAGACTTCTGATATTGACTCTTGAAAATTTGAATCAAAAACTCGCTCAAGTATTAAAAAACGGAATTATAAGCTTTCTGATTTTTTGGAGTTTAATTATCGGAATTTCTGCTATTGAAGCAAATATAAAAATTGTTGATTGCACAGCTTGTAATGACGGAAATAGAAAATTAAATTGGAATGAAATAAATTACGGATTGATTTTAGGAACTAGTGCAATTATTTCAATCATTCCAAACCTAATAAGAATAATTAAACCGACGAAAAAGCCATTGTACAATAATATATAACCGCAATTACGGCGGATTCGACTACGTCCGAATCCACTCGGAATTGCTAACGTAAGTTCTAAACCGAAAATTATTTACTTTAAAACCGTAGCTGACGGTTATATGTAACTGTTGTGCTTAATAAAAAAACACCTTGCTTTATTTAAACTTTATAAGAGAAATTTGTAATTTTGTACGCTAATTATATTTTATGTCTATTACATCTGTATCATATTCGGATATTGTAAAATAGATAGTCAATTTTCTTAAGACTATCACCACTTTTTACTTCAGACAATCATCTGGAGCATTCCTATTTATTTACATTTTACATATAAACACATTAATTGTGAACGCTTATATATTTAAATTCATTTCATTAATGAAGAATTTAAGTGTTTGCAATATTTTAAAATACTTAAAATATGAAACTAGAAGATTTCGGATATAACGATAACATAGATAAACTAAAGATTGAACATAACTTAGAAGGTTTTGAAATAGGAAGAATTATTTCGGAGCATAAGGAACGATATGTTGTTAAAACAGAAAAAGGAGAATTTGATGCAGAAATTACAGGAAACTTAAGATATACTGCAAATACTCGTGAAGATTTCCCTGCTGTGGGAGATTGGGTTGCACTCGTAATTTACGATTCATATAGTTCAATAATCCATAAGGTACTACCTCGAAATTCAATTATTTCAAGAAAAGCAGTTGGTCAATTTGGCGATTTACAAATAATTGCGACAAATATAGATTACGCCTTTATTATGCAGGCAGTTGATAGAGATTTCAGTATTAATAGAATTGAAAGATATCTTACAATTTGTAACACCTCTAACGTTCAACCAATTATTATTCTGAATAAAATTGATTTGATAAGCGAAGTACTGTTAAATGAATTGATAGCTACCCTAAAAAAAAGAATCAACAATGTACCCATATTTGCCATCAGTAATGCCTCAAAACAAGGTTATGAAACACTAAAAGAGGTAATATTAAAAGGCAAAACCTATTGTCTTTTAGGTTCCTCTGGGGTTGGTAAATCAACACTTGTAAACACACTGGCAAACAAACAATTCATGATTACTAAAAACGTGAGTCATTTTTCTAAAAAAGGCCAACACACCACCACTCATCGCGAACTCATAATTCTTGATAACGGTGGAATTTTAATTGACAATCCTGGAATGAGAGAAGTTGGAATAACAGATACATCGTATGGTTTAGAAAAAACATTCGAAATAATTTTTGAACATTCTAAACATTGCAAGTTTAAAGATTGTACGCATACTATAGAAATTGACTGTGCGGTTATTAAAGCCATTGAAAATGGAGAGATTGATGCACTGTCTTACCAAAACTATTTAAAAATGGAAAAAGAAAAAGAGTATTTTGAGGCTACTGTAGCTGAAAAAAGGAAAAAGGAAAAAGATTTTGGAAAAATGGTGAAGCATTTTAAAAAATTAAAAAAGTCTCGTAAATACTAAATAGCAACATGTATAAATAATAGCGGTTTGGATTCCATTTCAAGCCGCTATTTTATGTAAAAAATTGCTGAATCAACATAGGTAAAGGCATTGTAGCTACTCCCCTTTTACATTTGTCGTATTCATAAACAATATTAGTATGACTTTAATAGACAACCTTGAGTGGCGATATGCTACTAAAAAATTTGATCCTTCTAAAAAAGTTTCAGCACAGCATATAGAACTCTTAAAAAGAGCAATTCAGTTATCACCTTCTTCTTATGGTCTTCAATTGTATAAAATTTTGATTATAGAAGACAGTACCATAAAAGAACAACTAAAGTCTGTTTCTTTCGGACAAAGCCAAGTAACAGATGCTTCTCATGTATTTGTGTTTTGTAACTATGTAAAAGTTACCGATGAAGATATAGATGCTTATTTTTCTTTAAAATCTCAAATAGAACAGGTTAATATTTCAGATTTTAAAGGGTATTCTGATTTTATTAAAGCCGATGTTAACAGTAGAACTTTGGCTGAGAAAAACCAATGGACTTCTAACCAAACTTACCTTGCTTTTGGGAACTTGCTAAATGCTTGCTCAGAACTTAAAATAGATGCTTGCCCTATGGAGGGATTTAATACGATCGCTTATAACAAGATATTAGGCTTAGATAAATTAGGATTAAATGCCACTGTAATTGCTGCTATTGGTTATCGTTCAGAGCAAGATAATTCTCAAAATACAAGCAAAGTGAGAAAACCTATGGAGAATCTTTTTATAGAGCATAAGTAATTACCATATTTAGAGCACAATATTGCAACCGTACACTTTTGTACGGTTTTTTATTTTGTTTTATATTGGCTACGCTAACTAAAAAGAATAAAATTGCTAAAAATTCCGCTTATCCTACCAAAAAAGAGGTATAATGGTAATTTTATTCTGTATATAAACTAGTTGTGTGCAATTTGAGAAATGAAAATACAGAAAGATAATTTAACCCCAAAACAGAAAAAAAATGCATATCTGAAAATATTCTTTTTGGTAATACTCATCTGTGGATTTTTCATTTATAAACATTTTGACAAAACTTACCGAACAAATTTATTAAACAAAAATACTGACTTTACTTTCGGTAAAATTATAGGAAACAGCACTTATAAATCGACACAAAACTTTATTGAGTATGAGGTAAACGGAGTAAAATATGAAATTCGACCTTTAAGTTCACGGATTTTTAATATTGGAGAATTTTATAGTATTAAATATTCTAAATCTAAACCTGAAATTTCAGAAGTTAATTATTCAAAACCAATCATAATAGAAAATTCTGATTTTGACACTCTCGTTGGAATTGTAACCAAAACTTTTGAAAATGAACGTTTGAGTGTTTTATCATTCTCTTATAATTTTAACAACAAAAAATATGACCGAGATGTTATTCTGGAAAAAATAGGAGAATTAAAAAAAGAGAATAGAATAAAAATATTAGTTAATAAGAAAAATCCGAAAATCTCATATTTATCGGAACAAATAAAAACGGAATAAAAACTGCACACAACACCGGCTATAGTTCATTGCTTCTGACTTTCCTATCGGAAAGTCCTCGCAAATTTGCTATCTTCGGTTTACGGCGGAAAATCCTAGCGGATTTTCACGCAACGAAACCATAGCCAAACACGTTACCAACAATTAAAACCAAAATATTGAAAACAGGAAAAATACGATTAACCGACAAAACCAAAATCTCAAAAATTCTGAATAGAAATAATTACCTACTAATAATTGTTGGAATAATTTTCTTAATAGTAGATTATGATTTATTTAGTTCTCAACCAAAGTTTTTGATTACAGAAGGCTTTTTTTGGAAAGGAATTGCGATTGTATATCAATTAATTTTTATAGGAACACTAATACAATGGGAATATAAAAAACAGAGGATTATTGATATTCTCTCAAACGGAACAATTACTCGTGGAAAACTTGAAATGAGCCAAAGAATAAAACCTAATGATACATCTTCGTTTTATATTCATTTATTTGAATATGAGGTTAACAACAAAAAATATGAAGTAACACTAAAAAACAAAAAAAGTAGTGTAAAATCTGATTTCATAATATATCAATCAAATAATCCAAAAATTGGAATTGTTTATGAGGATTTGAAAAATGAACTAAAAACAATGGTTGAGGAAAAAATAATAACTGAATAAATAACCGTTGGTAACAATGTATAACCGCAATTACGGCGGATTCGACTACGTCCGAATCCACTCGGAATTGCTAATGTCAGTGCCTAACCGAAAATTAACACATATAAACCCATAATTGACGGTTATACGAGACCGTTGTACAACATACCCAAAATGAACAAACTACTAACAATTTCACTTCTTATTTTTTTATTTCTGTCTTGTAAAAACGACAAGAAATCTGAATTGGAATATTATGCAGAAAATCAAACTTCATTTTTCGATTTAAGGAACTCGGATTGGACAAAAAACTCTTGGATTAGAAAACCCGAAAACTTAAAAATGGTTCACGAATCATTTAAAAAGTTTGGATATGGAAAACTTGAGAATCTGATTTCAAAAAGCGAAAGTCATTTCCTAATCGAAGGAATTTACATAAAGCGGAATTTTGAGAATTTAATGGACAGTTTGCAATTGACTTACAACAAACCCAAAATCCAAACCAAGTATTACGCTGAATTTTGGAATCGCAGAAAAGCGGAGCAAAATGACTCAATCGTTTATGAAATTATCCGAGAATTTAACTCTATGAAATCGGACAAAAAACAACTGAATTATGAAAACCAGTTTGTAAATGACACTTTGGTTGACTTATTAAAAATTGAGTTTGACAACGACAATCTGAATTTGGAAAAAGCAAAATCGGACTTTTATAAATTAAAAAAATACGGACTTCATCAGTCGGCTTATAACCTACTCTATGAGCGAGCAGAATATTCCGAATTGGATTTAGACCGAGAAAAATTAAAACAGGAATTAAATAAAACAACGGAATACTATAACGCTTGGTTAATAGATACGGAAAAATAAGTACGTTGTACAACACCGGCTATAATTCAGCGTTGCGACAGTGCAAAAACCGAAAGTAAAACCTATATTTAAGCTGATTTCTCTGCGGAATAGTCCTGCGGACGATTCCACGCCGAAATCATAGCCAAACCGTTGTGGGTAATTTGAGAAACGACAATTAAAAAACTAAAAGTTAAGAAATAATACTAATGAATAAACTTTTTTTATCATCTTCATTTGTTGATGTTGCAGAATTTTTAGAACCTTTTTTAGGTGAAAAATTAAAAGATAAAACAATTACTTTTATTCCGACTGCAAGCATTCCTGAAGAATATAAAGGCTACGTAGAAAACGATAGAAAAGCATTTGAAAAACTTGGACTAATTGTAAAAGAGCTAGAGGTTTCAACCGCTTCTCGAAAAGCAGTAAAAGAAACGATTGAAAAAAATGATTTTATCTACGTATCTGGAGGAAACACATTTTATTTACTTCAAGAACTCAAAAAATCAGGAGCTGATAAAATTATAATTTCTGAAATTGAAAAAGGGAAAGTTTACATAGGAGCTTCCGCAGGTTCTATAATTATGTCGAAAAACATAAAATACATAGAGAAAATGGATGATAAAACAAAAGCAAAAGACTTAACAGACAATAATGCTTTAAATATTGTTAACTTTTACACTTTACCACATCATACAAACGAACCTTTTAAAAACTCTGTAGAGCAAATTCTTAATCAATACAAAAATCAAATTGAACTAATTCCCATTAGCAATACCCAAGTCATTCAAGTAGAAGGAAATAAAACATCAATTATTGGAAATAAATAAAAACTGCTCACAACAATGTATAACCACAATTCTGGCGGATTTGACTATGCCCGAATCCACTCGAAATTGCTAACCCCAGTTCTTAACCGAAATGGAAATTATAATTAGAAATGCAGAAATAAAAGATTCAGAATCAATAACCGAACTTTCAAATCAATTGGGTTATGAAGCGGTAAATGCAGAAATTCAAAATCGACTGAAAAAAATTTTAGAGCATCCAGATAATTGTATTTACGTTGCAACCCAAAATAAAAAAGTAGTAGGTTGGATTCACGGATTTTATTCAATGAGAGTAGAATCTGATTTTTTTGTAGAAATAGGAGGTTTAGTTGTTAGTGATAATTTTCGAAAAAACGGAATCGGTAAAAAATTAGTGGATAAAGTAATAGAATGGGCTGATTTGAAAAATTGCAGAAAAGTCAGAGTAAGATGCAATGTGATAAGAACGGAAAGTCATAAATTTTACGAGAAAATCGGATTTGAAATAAATAAAGAACAGAAAATATTTAACAAGCAACTGAATTAAAAACTACTTGCAACAAACAATTGTTTTTTCTCTCCTACTTCTTAAAATCTTCACGGATTTTCTATTTGGTTTGTATTTGCTAAATTAGGTGCTTAAACCACGCAATCTTATACAAACATTGTATGTCATTAAAAACTCAAAATATGAATGAGCGAATAAAATCTTCAAAAAAGCTAACCATTGTCAGGAAATTTGGAGAAGGAAAAAAATATTGGATGACAGACAAAGAATATACTGGCATAGTCGTTAGTAAAGAGGAAACCAATTCTGAATACATAATTTCTGATGGTATAATAGAGCCAGAAGGATTTGTTCCTGATCATTATCATAAATGGGAAGACCAAACTTTTCATATAATAACGGGAAAACTTGAAGCTAAAATTGGTGACAAAGTAGTTCAGGTCGGAGCTGGAGATACCATACATTGCCCAAGAGGGACTTCACATTTTATGAAAAATATAGGAGATTCAGATGTTCGACTTATAAGTTATATTTTTCCTGGAGATTGGGCTGAAGATTTTATGGCAGAAACAAGTAAACAAGTTAAATCTGGAAATATTGACTTGGATTTAATTGAAGAAAAATTTGGGGTGGTTTATTTGAAATAAAAACGAACACACAACAATGTGTAAAATTCATACCCATCGGGATATACACCCGGAACATTGTAGGGCACTTGAATATGAATCTTAATAGGATTAGCAATTGCAATCTTGTGGATAAAATTGAATATAAAGAGAACAAAATTAAACGATTCAAAGAGAAAGTAAACTGATGCATATACCATTACTACAAGACATACTTATACTTCTCGGGTTTTCAGCCATAATTGTTTTTGTGCTTCAAAAACTTAAACTTCCCTCTATTATAGGCTTTCTGCTAACTGGAATAGTAATCGGTCCTTATGGACTTAGCCTAATCAATGCTGTAGAAGAAGTTGAAGTTTTATCTGAAATCGGAGTAATCCTTCTGTTATTTGTAATTGGAATGGAGTTATCTATAAAGCAATTGGCTTCAATAAAGAAAACCATCTTTATTGGGGGATTTCTTCAGGTTGGTATAACAGCAATTGTAACAGGGATTATCTATCATCTCCTTGGATACTCCTGGAGTGAATCTGTTTTTGTTGGCTTTCTTTTTTCATTGTCAAGTACAGCAATTGTTCTAAAAACACTTCAAGACAGGAAGGAAATTTTAACACCGCATGGTCGAAATGCGCTTGCAATCCTAATCTTTCAAGACATTATTATTGTTCCCATGATGCTTATTACACCGCTTATTGCAGGTGAATCAACGAACATTGGAATGAGCATTCTTTCATTGGTTATCAAATCGATTATTGTGATAGTGATTACATTAATAAGTGCTCGTTATATCGTACCTAAATTGATGCATGCTGTAGCAAAAACCAATAGTAAGGAATTATTTCTCTTAGTAACCTTTACGCTATGTTTTGCGATTGCTTTTTTTACTTCTGAAATTGGTTTATCCTTGGCTTTAGGGGCTTTCATTGCAGGTTTAATCATTTCAGAATCTGAATACAGCCATCAAGCAACCAGTATTATTTTACCATTTCGAGAACTATTTACCAGTTTCTTTTTCGTTTCAGTAGGCATGCTACTTGACTTAAGCTTTTTTATTGACAATATTCCGATAATAATGTTTTTTGTGCTTTTAGTATTTATAATTAAATCCGTTATCGCATGTCTTGCAATTGCTGCACTACAATACCCTACAAGAACAGTTTTACTTACAGGTCTTTCCCTTTTTCAGGTCGGAGAATTTGCTTTTATATTATCCAAGGTAGGCATTGAGTACAATTTATTAAGTGCCCAAACCAATCAATATTTTTTATCTGTATCAATTGTTTCGATGATATTAACACCATTCGTAATCATTTTTTCCGAAAGTATAGCTAACAATTTTATTGGAGTTTCTAAAAAAATTGGGTTTTCCCCTACCTTAGTCTTGGATAAAAATATATCGAAAATAGAAGATACTAATTTGGAGAACCACCTTGTAATTATTGGCTATGGAGTAAATGGTAGCAACTTAGCGAAGGCAGCCGCAGCAAGTAATATTCCTTTTATTGTAATTGAAATGAATGCTGAAACAGTTCGTCAGCAAAAAGCCAAGGGGCTTCCAATCATTTTTGGTGATGCTACTCAAGATCATATACTAGAAGCTGTTCACCTTTCTGATGCCAGAGCGGCAGTGATAGCCATTTCAGATAATAATGCAACCAAAGCAATAATTAAAAATATTAGGCATCACTCAGAATCACTTTATCTTGTGGTCAGAACAAGGTATGTCAAAGAGACTTCGGAACTTATCGCTTTAGGTGCTGACGAAGTAATACCAGAAGAATTTGAAACTTCGGTACAAATATTCACTCACGTGCTTCAAAACTTCCTTGTTCCTGAAGACGATATTGACCAACTTGTAGATAAAGTACGTGCTGACAATTATCAGCTGTTTAAGGGAGAACTTAAACTACCAAAAACTTATCGACCCAAAAACATAACCGACTTCAATATAACATGCTTAAGACTAAACTCTGACAGTAATGTGTTTTTAGGAAAACCATTAAACGAATTGAATCTGAGGGCAGATCATGGGATAAACATCTTGAGCATTAAGCGAAAAGACGAAATATTAGATTCTATTCAACCTGAAGAAGTGTTAAAGCAAGGTGATATTATCTACGTTCAGGGAAATCAAAACAAAATTGAGCAATTCCACAAAATGATTAAATAAAAATCAACGAAGACACAACATTGGTTATACATAACACGAACTAAAGTACAGTTACGGTAATCGACTCTGAAGTACCTTGAAACCCCTAACTACATATAGCTATAGAATTGTTAGCACCAACTATGAAAAAACAATTCTAATATTAATTTTTAGTCTTCTGACTAACTTTATGCTTTCACAGAGAGTCCTGTATTAAAAAAGAAAAACTAACATTGAAGGCTGAATAAAATGAACTGAAATTAATTCACCCATAAGTTACCGAATAAAAAACAGAAAATTATTAACTTTAATCCCATAACTAACAGTTATACGAAACCGTTGGTATGTATTATTCTCCTATGTATACAGGACTAAAAAAATATTTAACCAATTACGTTAACCATGAAAAAACTACAGTTTAAAAAAGACATTAACGCATCTGCTGAGAAGGTGTACAACACGATGCTTGGTATTGGCAATATAGAAACCTACGAGCAATGGACAGCCGAATTTAACCCAACTTCAACCTATGAAGGAAACTGGGAAAAAGGAACTAAAATTTATTTTGTAGGAACGGATAAAAATGGTAAAAAAGGTGGATTAGTCTCTGAAATTGTAGACAACATTCCATTTCAGTTTGTTTCCATTCGCCATTACGGAATTTTAGACGGTGAAAATGAAATTACCGAAGGTGCTGAAGTTGAGAAATGGGCAGGTTTACTGGAAAATTATTCATTTCATGAGCATAATGGTATAACAACGGTAACAGTAGAAAGCGAGGTAACTGAAGACTACCTCGATTATTTTAATACAACTTGGGCAAAAGCTCTAAATAAGTTAAAAGAGATTTCGGAAAAATAACACACGGAAAGAGAAACCATACATTAAAAGCAAAAAATGAAAATAGAAAATAGCAATCTTAAAGACGTCGATAAAATATTTGAGCTTTACAAAAACGCAACTGATTTTCAGAAAACAAAATCGGTTGTTCCCTGGCCTGAATTTGATTCAAAACTTATTAAAAAGGAGGTTATTGAAAAAAGACAGTGGAAAATTATCATCAACAATGAAGTTGCCTGTGTTTGGGCAACCACAGAAAGCGACCCTGAAATTTGGCAAGAAAGAAACGATGACCCTGCTATTTACATCCACCGAATTTCGACCAACCCTAATTTTAGAGGGAGAAATTTAGTAGAAGAAATTGTAAAGTGGTCGAAAGACTATGCAGCTAAAAAGAATAAAAAATATGTTCGAATGGACACCGTGGGTGAAAATATAGGATTGATAAAGCATTATAAAAAATGTGGATTTGAATTTTTAGGGCTTTCGAAACTAGAAGATACAGATAAACTTCCGGCACATTATCACAATGCTACCGTAAGTTTGTTTCAGTTATCCGTATAAAAAACCAGCTGGTAACATTAGCACTAAACCGAAAATTAAAGAGACCTTAACTATTATAAATTCTAAGTTAGAAACACTTATAATTGCTATTTAATGAACTTTATTACAAACCACCCCTATATATCAATAATCATAATTATATTTATTTTGAACTCTATAATTAAAAAAATTACACGAGCTAAACATTCTCCAATTGCAAAAGTGTTCTTATTTTTTATTGCAATTATTTCCCAAGCCTGTAGTCCTTTTGCGGGTCCAGTTGATAAATCTGTTTCAGATTCCTATTATTATTCAAAATCAAAAAGTAACATCTGTTATTCCCCCATGGGAAATTGGTTTGAATTGGGCAACACCAAACTAAATGCCGATGTTAAAAGTTTTAAAGTTTTAGGAAGAGAGTTTGGTAAAGATAAAAATCATGTATACTATAAAAGCCATATTATAGACAACGAAGTAGATATCGCTACTTTTTATGTTGACAAAGACAATTATATCTGTTTTGATAAAAATAATGTATACGTAGCTTTTAACTATTTACCATACGATTTTAACAAAGCCAATCAAGAAAAAAACCATCTGTGGAAAGTAGCGAAAGCCAACCCAGAAACATTCCAAAAAATTGATTATGATTGGTCTAAAGATGATAACCATTTTTTTTATAATTATGTTCCAATAGATGCAGATTATACCTCTTTCAAAGTTTTAAATGAAAACTTTGCTAAAGACAAGAACAAAGTGTATTCATTAAAAACGTATGAATTGCTACCAGCCTTGACAATAGATCCTGCTACAACTAAAAAAATCAACGATAGATATATTGCAGATAAAAATAATATTTATGATTTTCAAGAGTATCAAAATAGTGAATTAGTAGATTCACTAATCTCTATACCTCACCAGAACATTGATGATTTAAAAATTTTAGAAGACAAGTTTTTGTTATTTGATAACAATGTTATTTACGATGGTGTAAAAATTAAAAATGTTGATGTTTCGTCTTTTCAAATCATTCAGTTTCCATATTCTAAAGACAAAAATCATGTTTTCTATTACGGAGATATTATAGAAAAAGCAGATCCTAAAACCTTTAGCATTTTAGAAACATCTTTTTATGCAAAAGACAAAAACCATGTATTTGTTTATGGAAAACTATTGAAAGAAGCTGATGTAGCTACTTTTGGTCCTACTAATGAAAAACACTCATTGCTACATAAAGATAAAAACCACACCTATCGAGGTGATGAAATTGTAGAAGGATACTAACAATTATAAGAGACAAGAAATAAAACTCATTTGTATAATACCTATAGATAGGCACAATCATCCCTTTTAAAACCTTAATTTACAATCTATTTTTGTTTAAAATGAGAAAATTAAAAGTTACAAATGCAAATGACCATTAACGGATATATAGCACAACTTAATAGAAAAATAACTGGATGATTTGAAATCCTGACGAAGAACTTATAACTTTTATGTGTTCATTGCTTGATACCTCAGATTACGTATTAGACAAATGTCCTAAAAACGAACATTAACCTCTTAATAGATTTGCATATGATTTAACTAAAAAAATATATCATATGAAAACAATAATTTTAATTGGGGCAAACGGAATAGTGGGAAAAGCAGCTTTAACAGGATTAGGAAAACACAACGTTATAACAGCAGGACGTTCAACTGGTAACTATGATTATCAGGTTGATATTACTAGTGAAGAATCACTAAGAAAACTATACAAAGATGTAGGTCACTTTGATGCTGTTGTAAATGCTGTTGGTGTTTGTGAATATGCTAATTTTACTGAGATGACTGAAAAACAATGGATGAATACCATTCAAAGTAAAATGATGGGACAAATCAATGTAGTACGTATAGGTCAAGAGTATATCGCAGACAATGGTTCTTTCACACTAATTTCAGGAATTCTAAACGTTAAGCCTCTTCCCTATGCTATTGCTGATGCTACAACTAGTGGAGCGATTGACACATTTGTTAAATGCGTCGCTTTTGAAATGCCTAGAGGTATCCGTATAAACTCTGTAAACCCAACTGTTTTAGAAGAAGCTTGGGAAGCGCATGGAGAGTTGATGCCTGGTTTCCAACCTGTTTCTGGAACTTTAGTTGGGAAAGCTTTTGAACGTTCTGTAGATGGGTTTATTACTGGTCAAGTAATTTTTGTAGATGCATAAATAAAAGCTACCCAAACAATATAAAACATAGGGCGTTTGGTACAAAACTAAACGTCTTTTGTATTTATATTGTCTTGTACCAATTTAAAAGAAATCGCATGTCATCAGCCCTACACTTCTTATACCAGACCTTATATAAGAATATCTACTAATACCTCATGTTGAATACCGATTGACCAAAAAAGGAAAATCGCTGAAAGAGAATTTGACTAAAATAAAGGAATAAGGTAATCAAAATCTAAAATGTGGTTTAATGCATTTATAGCAAGTAGAAAATCTTCCTAAGTCGTTGCCTTGTTAAGAAAAAGTTTGTGTAAATTTACTAGGCTTGATTAAAAAACAATACTTATGAGTTTATTATCAGAAAATGTGATTCCAGGAAACCATGGGAAAGTATTCGGAACAAATGCTAAGTATATCAGGGATTTAGAAAAAATAAAAAGCAGGATTTTATCTGTGCATGGAGTGAAAGATGTTATTATTAATTCTGAAGTTTTTCCCAGAGAATTAACAGTGCAAACAACAGAATTGGTTAAGGTAAAAGAAATTGAAGACGCGGTAAAATCTACCGGGTTTCATGTAATACCAAAAGGTTTGTTTGAGTTATAATAGTTGAAACACAACACCTAAATCTAACTTTTTAATTGGGTTAATAGCCCTATTACTGCCCTTTTTGTAAACTAGGAAACTGAATGAACAAAACAATATTTGAAATTACCAAAATGGATTGCCCTTCTGAGGAAAACTTAATCCGAATGAAATTAGAAGGAATTTCAAATATTGCTCATTTAGATTTTGATATCCCCAACCGAAAATTGACTATTTTTCATAACGGACCGATTAATCAAATTGAAAAATCAATTCTCGAATTAAATTTAGGAAGTAAAAAAATCTCAACCGAACAAACCAACCAAACCGATTTTAACAAGAATACCATCCAAAAGAAATTGCTTTGGATAGTTCTTGCTATCAACTTTGCTTTTTTTATCATTGAAATGACTACTGGAATAATTTCTAAATCAATGGGATTGGTTGCTGATAGTTTAGATATGCTTGCCGATTCTTTTGTTTATGGCATTAGTCTTTTTGCTGTTGGTGGTACCATCACAAGAAAAAGAAGAATAGCTAAACTTGCAGGGTATTTTCAAATATTACTTGCAATTATAGGGTTTGTAGAAGTACTAAGACGATTTTTTGGAACAGAAAAGCTTCCAAATTTTTCAACAATGATTATTGTTTCTCTTTTTGCACTTATCGCAAATGGAATATGTCTTTATATTTTACAAAAGTCAAAAAGTCAAAATGAAGCTCATATAAAAGCCAGTATGATTTTTACTTCAAATGATGTGATTATAAATTTTGGAGTAATAACTGCAGGACTTTTGGTTAATTGGTTAAACTCAAACAAACCTGATTTGATTATCGGAACCATCGTTTTTGTCCTAGTAATACAGGGAGCTATAAGAATATTAAAACTCAAATAATATTTTTTGTACGTTTTGTTATCTTAGCTACTCTCGAGCTAAAAGAATAAAATTGTTGAAATTTCCGTTTATTTCTCTAACAATAGAAATACACATCTGTTATTTTATTTTAAAGTGATACCATTTAAAAACTCTTAATGAAATGAACAATAAACTAATAACCAATGTTATTTCCCAACTAAAAAACAACTTAGATGGTAATAACTGGCTTGACGAAAACTTCAAGAAAAAACTTAAAACTGTAACCGAAACAAATGCTTTTATAAGACCTATTCCTGAAGTTCATAGCATTGCTGAATTAGTTGCTCATATTTTAATTTGGCGTGTAGAGGGAATCAAAAAACTTCAAGGTATTAAATCTAAAGTTACCATGGATAGTCCTGAAAACTGGAGAACTAATGATGAGCTAAAAAAAATTGGCTGGAAAAAATTAAAAGAAGAATTGTTTAATAGTCAAACAGCACTAATCAAGTTATTAGAAGATAAATCAGATGATTTTTTGGAAGATAACGACTACGCTTCAGGGTATTCTTATAAATACTTAGTTGACGGATTAATTCATCACGATATCTATCATATGGGGCAAATAGGAACCACCTTAAAACTACTAAACAAAAAATAAATAGCATATTATTTTTCCTCATTCTGAAAAACCTATTGCCTTTAATAATTTATGAACAAAACAAATCTTAATAATTATTTTCATTCTTTATTTCCTATAGAAAAGGGAACTGTTGAAAAGATTACTGAAACTTTCTCAAATTTTACACTTAATAAAAACACCATACTTCTCAATAAAAATACCATCAGCACAAAAACATATTTTTTAGAAGAAGGTTATATGCGTTCATATATTATTAATGAAGATAATGAAGAAGTAACCACAAACATTTATGCTGCCCCTTGTTTCGTAAATGATTTTTTATCGTTTTTTAAAAAGCAACCTACCAAAGAGATTTATGAAACTCTAACTGATTGTTCTTTTTGGGCTACAAGTTTAGAGAACGTACAGGAAAACTTTCATAACATTCCTGAGTTTAGAGAATTCAGTCGATTGTTATTTGTTATCAATTATTACAAATTAAATGATCGATTAATTGAAACCGTGAGTCAAAAAGCAGAAACAAGGTATTTAAACCTTTTAAAAAAACAACCGCATATTTTTCAGCATGTACCTTTGAAAATTATTGCTTCTTATCTTGGTATTACCGACAGTACTTTAAGTAGAATTAGAAAAGATATTACCAAAATGTAATTTCTTGTCATTTGTCAAGTGCCCTTTCGTTCCGATTATCTCATTTTTGTAAAAAATTAAAAATGATGAATAAAAAACATATTGCAATAATAGGACTTGGAGGTGTTGGTGGCTATTTTGGCTTTAAAATAAGTCAGTTTAACGAGACGAATAATCTTCATGATATTTCCTTTGTAGCCAGAGGTAAAACTTATGAAACTATAAAAACCAATGGCTTAACCCTACTCTCACCCGAACATTCAAATAACACAACAAAACCTAACACTGTATACTCTAATATCAAAGAGCTAAAAAATCCTGATTTAGTAATTATTTGTGTTAAAGAATACGACCTAGAAAATGTATGTCTTCAATTATCTGAAGTTATCACGAATACAACTGTTTTGTTACCGATGATGAATGGCGCTGATATTTATGATAGAATTCGTAAAATAATTCCTAGTAACACAATTTTACCTTCTTGTGTTTATGTAGCATCTCATATAAAAGAAAAAGGAATTATAGAACACAAAGGGAAAGCTGGAAAGTTAATTTTTTCAAAAGACCCTCAAAACTCTACTTCTCAAATTGATTGGATAGTAGATTTAATGAAGAATAGTAAAGTAGATTTTGATTTTAAGGAAAATGCTTTAACAGATATCTGGACTAAATTTATTTTTATAGCAAGTTTTGGCCTAGTAACAGCAAAGCATAATTCATCAATAGGAAGAGTTTGTGCTGATGAGTTGCAAAAAGAAGAAGCCATAAAAATTATGGACGAAATTAAAAGTATTGCAGATCAAAAAGATATTGCACTAGAAGACAATATCATTCAGAATACTTTTGAAAAAGCAGCGACTTTTCCTCCTGAAACACCAACTTCGTTACAGCTTGACATACATTCTAATAAGAACAACAATGAGCTAGAGCTATTTGCAGGAGCCATTATAAAATATGGAGAGGATTTAAACATAAAAACACCTTTTACAAGAAAAATATACCACGAAATAAAAGCGCTATAATGTTGAGCTTTATACTAACATTAATTGATCTTTCCCTTTTCTTATAATTTAACCGTACACTTTTTGTACGGTTTTTATTTTATCTTGATTACCATTGAATAAGAAGTACTCAAATTGCTGTAGAATTCCACTTATAAACTACTTATCATCAAGTAAAAAAATACACGTCCAGTTTTCGGTTGTAAAACAAATCTTTCCATCGGTACTTTGCATTAAAACCTTAAAAGATGGAATTTAAAAACTTACACTATCAAGACACTCCTTTAGTTATAGCTAATGTTTGGGATGTGCCAAGTGCCAAAACAGCAGAGTCATTAAACTTTCAAGCAATTGGAACTTCAAGTTCGGCAATTGCAACCCTTCTTGGATACCAAGATGGAGAAGAAATTGAATTTTCCGAATTAGAATATATTATAAAACGAATTAAATCAAGCACTAAGCTGCCCTTATCTGTTGATTTGGAATCAGGTTATAGTCGCAACCCTATAGAAATTGCACAGCATATCAAAAAGTTATCTAATTTAGGCGTTGTGGGAATTAATATTGAAGATAGTATTGTAGAGCCAGCTAGAACCTTACTAAATGCAGAAAAATTCTCTCAAGTAATTTCCAAAATAACTGAAATTCTTCAAAAAGAAAACATAAAAGTTTTTCTAAATGTAAGAACAGATACCTTTTTGTTAGGGCATCCAAACTCAGTTGAAGAAACAAAAAAGCGAATTAAATTATATGAAAACGCAGGTGCTAATGGAATTTTTATACCTTGTATTGAACAGGAAACAGATATAAAAGAAATCGTAAATTTCACCAATCTACCAATCAACGTAATGTGCATGCCTAATCTTCCAAATTTTGATACATTAAACAAATTAGGTGTAAAGCGAATAAGCATGGGTAACTTTTTGTTTGATAAGATGTACAATCAATTAAAAGATATAACAGAAGAAATTATAAATAAAAAATCATTCAAACCTATTTTTTAATGCGAATTACCGACAGTAAAACCATAGATGTTTATTATCAAGCTTTGTTAGAAAAAAAACAAAACTTTGTAGGAATCTTTTTTGTTGGGGTAAAAACAACTTCTGTTTTTTGTATAGCTACCTGCAGAGCAAGAAAACCAAAAAAAGAAAACACTGAGTTTTTTACAACATTTAAAGATGCTTTAGATAATGGCTACAGACCTTGCAAAGTTTGTAAACCAACCGAAAATGCCAATGAAGCACCTAAACAAATTAAAGCTGCAATCAAACTTATAAAAGAAAACCCAAAAGTAAAAGTTACAGATTATCAACTACAAAAAGAAAATATAAGTCCTGTAGCAGTAAGAAGATGGTTCAAGAAAAACTATGGAATGACTTTTCAGTCTTATCAAAGAATGTATCGAATTAATGTAGCTTTTCAAGAATTAAAAAATGGAAAAAACGCAACACAAACTGCCTTTGATTCAGGTTACGAATCATTAAGCGGATTTGGTTATACTTTTAAAAAAATCATAGGTAATTCTCCTAAAAATAGCGACATTGAAAACATAATCTTAATTAGTCGGCTAACAACACCTTTAGGTCCAATGTTTATTTGCGCTACCGAAAACGGAATATGTTTGTTAGAATTTGTTGATCGGAAAATGCTAGAAACAGAATTTAAAGATTTACAAAAACGCTTAAAGGCTAATATCATTGCAGGAGAGAATAAGCATATAAAACAGGCAAAAACCGAAATCGAAGAATATTTTAACGGAACTAGAAAGTTTTTTAGCGTAAAGCTTGAAACACCTGGAACTGATTTTCAAAATTTAGTTTGGAAATATTTACAAAAAATTGAGTACGGAAAAACGTCTACTTATCAAGAACAAGCAAAAAGAATAAATAATCCTAAAGCTGTAAGAGCTGTTGCATCTGCTAATGGTCATAATCGAATTTCAATTATTATCCCTTGTCATCGAGTAATTGGAAAAGATGGAAAAATGACAGGTTACGGAGGAGGAATTGAACGAAAAAAATGGTTGTTACAACACGAGCAAAAAAACGTCAATATATAACAAGACTTATAAAATATAACTATTAAAGCACTTTAGTAAAACAGAAACTTCATAGATTTAGAGCCTGAGTTATATTGAAAATTTACACAATAAAATTGAACAAATTATTTGTAAATAGAGATAAAATCGGCAGATAATACTAGCGAGTTAGGAATTAAAACAAAAGCATATACGTAAAACAAAGATTGATGAAAAAATTTATGGTTATCGAAAGGTTCAAACCTAATTGTATGGAGAAAAACAACGAATTATGGAATAAAAAAGGAAGAATGCTTCCTGAAGGGCTTTACTACTTAAATTCTTGGGTAAATAAAGAACATACTATTTGTTTTCAACTTATGGAAACTAATAATCCTGAACTCTTTGATGAATGGACTGATAAATGGAAAAAGTATACCGATTTTGAGATATTCCCTATTGATTAAAATGTCTTATAACTTTAAAACAAGATAAGAACAAACAATGATTGAACTTAAAAAAGTTGAAAAAAGAACTGAGTTTAAAAGCATTGAAAAATTAGCAAATGAAATTTTGCACGAAGTTTACGACCCTATAATTCCTAGTGAACATACTGATTATTTTTTAGCAAAATTTCAATCTGAAAAGGCTATTGAAAATCAAATTACCAATGAAAACTTTGTGTATTATCTATTAAATTTTGATGGAAAAAGTGTTGGGTATTTGGGAATTCAAATACTGAATAACAAACTGATTTTGAGTAAACTTTATATTTTAAAATCATTCCGTGGATTAAAAATTGGAAAAACAGCTTTAGAGTTTGCCCATAAATTTGCTAGGAAAAAAAGGTTTGATAAGATTGAATTGATTGTCAATCAAAAAAACAAAAATACAATTGATATTTATCTAAAAAATGGGTTCAAAATAGTAGAATCTATTGTCAATTCATTTCCTAATGGACATTCTGTAGAAGATTATAAAATGGAAAAATTGATAACCGAAAATTACTAAGTTACTTGCTGCTATTAACATTTATATGAAGCCTTTTTGTACGTTTTTTCATTTTGTTTTATATTGGCTAGCGCTTAATATAAAAAGAATAAAATTGCTAAAGGTTCCGTTCCGCTTATTCTACCAGAAAAGCAATATAATGGTAAGTTTATTCTGCATATAAACTAGTTGTAAAACATTAAAACTGAATGAAAATAACATTATCAATAATTGCTGTAATCGGAATTGCTTTATTAATATCTTCTTGCACCAATAAGACCAAAAAACAAGAAAGTGAAATTATTACTATTGACCCAAATGAGTTGATTCCTGGACCGATTCAGCATGAAGATTTATCTGAAAATCAATTGACAAAAATTAAATTGATTCACAAGACTTTTGAGGAAGTATATCCAATAACTTTAGAAGAAACAATTACAAATTTTAAACGTGACCTAAATATTGACAGAGAAATAAATCTTTGGATAAAAATGAAAGAAACATTTGAGAATGTTCTGAATGAAAAGCAGTATGACAAAGTCGAAGAAAGAAAAGAAGTTTTTAAAATTATTTTTATGAGCACAATGATGCCGAAAAATAAAGTAAAGAGTAATGTTGAAATTAAGGAGCTATCTGAAAATGATGCAGATTATATATTGAGTGAATTCGAAAAGCAGATGAACAAATAAAAACGTTTTACAACAATGACTATTAGTAATTGCTTGTTCTCTCCTACTTCTGAAAATCCGCGAGGATTTTCAGTTTGGTGTGTACTTGTAAAGTTAACCGCAAATACTCATAGCCGAGACCGTTGTACGAAATTATGAGAAACTATGAAAAATCTAGTATTATTAATCTTACTATATCCAATTTTAATCAATGCTCAAGATAAAAAAATAATAGAACTACAAAATAAATACTTTGACGAAGCAGGCTCAGAATTAACTCACTTGAAAATAAAAAGTGCCTTTACATATTATAGGTTTGCATATGATTTACTTCCTGGTACTGAATTAGGGAAAAAATCGCTAAAATTATCTGATTCTTTAAAAATTATTTTAAGGAAAAACTTAATTACAGATATAGAAGGAAATTGGGAAATAAAGATATTTAATAAATTGAGAACTGAATCAGATAAAAAATTTTACGATAAACTAGGGAGATTTTTACGGATAACTAAAGATTCTATTTTTTATTTTACGAAAAAACGAAAATTAAGACGTAACAAACCTTCTAAAAGAATGAAAATTACCTTTTGCGAATTAATGAATTATTTTCCAAGTTATTCAGACTTTATACACCCAGATAATAAAATTTGGCATTATCGTTCTGATTCAACAGGGAACAAATTAATTATTTTAGATTATGGAAAAATAGAAAATGACCGAAAAAATAGAACGGGAAACATAAGTCATCCGTCAGGATATACATATAATCGAATAAAATAGGAAACTTCGTACAACACCCCATATGCGCCATTAAAATGGAGCATATAGGAAACGTTGTTTAGCATTAAACCGAAACGAAACTACACCACTCTACAGAAACTAAATGCAATGAAAAACTACTTTTCCGATAGAATGAAGAAAACAAGGAAGAATATTGTTAAATATATTCTTGAATTATTAATAGTTGCATTTGGTGTTTTCTTAGGCATTTATGTAGGAGAGCGAAATCACCAAAAAAAAACTGACTTAAATACGAGAAATGCAATAGTTCAAATAATCTCAGAGTTAGATTCTAACGTCAAGAGACTCGGGTCTGCAATTAGATATCATGAGCAAATAGGTGTAGAACTTGATAGTGTTAGGAAGTCACTTAAACAGAGTGATTTTAACTCTATCTATTTCAACAATAAAAAGTTTAATCATAACAATTTACCAAGCTGGACAGGAGTTGGAGTAGTTAGGTTATCAAAATCAATTTATGAAAGTGCTAAAATAGGCGGTGTTTTTCAAGAACTCAATATCTCAACAATCAACCTCATTTCTAGTATTTATGAATACCAAGAGATATACGACGAATTTAGTATGGCTACAGTCGACAAAATGTTAGAAATGGATTCGGAAACAAAAACTAGTGATGTCATTCAACTTTTGAGCCGATTATCTAAACATGATATTATAAAAATAGAAAAAGGACTTTTAAATCAAATTAACAAAAATATTGTAGAATTAGAGAGAAAAATAGAAAATAAATCATTCAAGAAATAACACTACAGAACCCAGTCTATAATTCATTGCCGCCCCATCCTACGGTTAGACAAATAAAAACCGAAAAATGACGATATTTGAAACTTATAACATTAATGATTGGAAGGCGGCAATGCATCATACACCAATCTGTTGGTGACAATTTTTGAAAACAAAACATAAAAAGACTAGAAGAAAATAAAGAATGAATAGACTATTTCAATCGACAGCTTTACTATTATTACTTTTAATAAGTTGCACGACACCAAACAATAAAACTGATTTACTACGAAAAAAAATTGAGAAAATCGTATCTGACAAAAATGCAGTAGTTGGGGTTTCAATAATCGGAAATAAAGGAAAAGATACTCTTTCTCTAAACGGAGATAAACGATTTCCAATGCAAAGTGTGTTTAAGTTCCATATTGCATTAGCAGTATTATCAGAGGTTGATAAGGGGACATTATCATTAGATCAAATAGTAGAAATAGATAAAGATGAACTCTTACCAGAGGACTTTTGGAGCCCCCTTAGAGATGAAAACCCAAATGGAGGTAGCTTTACAATTGAAAGGCTAATTCAATACAATGTATCTCATAGCGACAACACAGCCTGTGATGTTTTAATACGACTTATTGGCACACCTAAAACGATTGAAGAATACATAAAAAAGAGTGGTATAGAAGATATACAGATTACTTTCAATGAAGAAGGATTACAAGCAAGGTGGGAAAATATATTCCAAAATTGGACAACCCCGAATGCCGCAAGTGAAACACTAAAACTATTTTTTGAGAATAAAAATAATTTACTTTCAAAAAGCAGTTATGATTTTTTTTGGGAAACTAATAAAGAAACAACAACAGGAAAAGGCAGAATAAGAGGACAACTACCTAAAGAAACAATTGTTGCTCACAAGACAGGTTGGTCTGGTACAAATAAAGAAACTGGGATTACCGCTGCAGTAAACAATATTGGAATTGTCTTTTTGCCAGATGGGAAGCACTTTATCATCAGTGTTTTTGTGACAGATTCGCAAGAAAATTTTAAAACAAACGAGAGAATTATAGCGGATATGGCAAAAGCTACATATGACTTTTATACTACACAGACGATAAAATAAACTGCTACCAACAATGTGTATAAGTAATAGCGGTTTAAATTATATAACGGAAGTATTAACATAAAACAAAGGTCAGTAGGTTTCTGAGTAGAGACTCCCTACCCTCATACACGAGATCGTTGTACAAAATACAACATACTATGAAAACAGATAAAATAATTTTAGGATTCTTACTTCTTTTTTTAGTTTCTCTTGAAAATTTTTCTCAAAATGATTCTATAAAAAAGCAAATTATAGAAATAATTAATTTTAAAAATAAAAATTTTCCTTTTCCGATTGGTTACGTTAACGACTACGAACAAATTTTCACAAAAGAACAAAATGAAAAACTAGAAAAATTGATTTCTGATTATGAAAAATCAACAACTAATGAAATTGCAATAGTTACGATAAGTTCAATTGAACCATATGACAACATTAACGATTTTGCAACTGATCTATCAAATGATTGGGGAGTTGGAAAATCTAAAAAAGATAATGGGTTAGTAATAATTATTAGTAAAAATTTAAGGCTAATCCGAATTTCAACAGGAAACAATACTGAAAAAATATTAACAGATGAAATTTGTAAAAAAATAATTGACAATACTATGATTCCTGAATTTAGAAAAGGAGAGTTTTATACAGGAATTAAAAAAGGACTTAATAAATTGATATCCAAATGGAAATAAAATACGATATATCATTTTTGCTTAAATTGGTCAAAATTGTAAAATCAAAACATTTTAAAAAGTTAAAGTATATTCAACACAGTAACAACAATTAAACACAATGAAAAAAATTACATTATTACTACTAACATTAACAATAATACTTTCTTGTAAAACAGAAAAACCTACTGAAATAATTATTATTGGAGCTTTACATAAGCCTGAATCTAATTTTAATTCAGAAATTCTATTTAAAATATTAGAAAATGTAAAACCCGATTTTATTTTACATGAAAGAGATTCAGCAGCTTTCGATACCAATTTTAGATTTGTAGAAACTCCTACCGAAAATGAAGGGATGGCTTCTTCAAAGTACATCAACAAATATCCTTCTACTCAATTAAGACCTTATGAATTTGAAGGGCGAAATGAATATAGAATAAATATTGGTTCACGCCCTACTGATGGCTTAACCACAAAGCTTTTAGATAGTTTAAACAAAGCCAATTTATTAACTCCTTCAGAAGCTACAATTCATAATAAATACAACGCTCTTATAGAACCACTAATCGTATTAGCTTCTAAATCACCTGAAAACTTTAACAATCCGAAAACAGATAGTATTTGTGCAGAAAGACAATATTATCAATATAAAATGTTGCAAAAAATAACCAATGTAAGAGATGAATTTGCTACTCATTTTCATACCAAACCAAATGGAGAAAAAATAAGTTACCGTGATGGTTTTAAATTGGCTTCTGATTTTTGGGATTTAAGAAACCAAACAATGGCTAAGAACATAATGCGAATTTCAGAACAGAACAAAGGAAAAAGACTTGTTGTATTGTGTGGATTTATGCATAGATATTATCTTCTGAGTGAATTAAAAAATTTAACCAAAGGAAAAGATATTGTCTTAAAAGAGTTTTACGATTATAAAATATAATTGTAAATAATTACTACAACTCACCTACTCTTATACTATTAAAAGTCAAATATGTCTATAACAAAAGAATCAGAACTTATCGGGATGAAAAAAATTAGTGAAGTGGTTGGATTAACCCTTAAACTAATGAGAGAATATGCTAAAGTTGGAATGTCAACTAAAGAACTAGATGAATACGGTGGAGAAATTTTAAAAAGTTACGGAGCTAAATCGGCACCTTATATAACTTACGGATTTCCTGGTTATACTTGTATCAGCGTAAATGAAGAAGCTGCTCACGGAATACCTTCTAAGAAAAAAATTCTGAAAGAGGGAGATTTGATAAATATTGATGTATCAGCTGAGTTAAATGGCTTTTGGTCAGATAATGGAAGTTCTTTTGTGTTAGGTAAAGATATTCATAATCACCAACCATTAGTAGATGCTTCTAAAAACATTTTACATAAAGCTATAAGCAATATAAAAGGAGGAGTTAAAATAGCTGACATTGGGTATTTAATAGAAACCGAAGCAAGAAAGTATGGCTTTAAAGTAATTAAAAATTTAGCAGGTCATGGAGTTGGAAGAAGTTTGCATGAAAAACCTGAAAACATTTTAAATTATAGAGTAAAAACCAACCGAGAAAGGTTTAGAAAAAATACTACAGTGGCTATTGAAACTTTTATCTCTACAAATTCAACCATGGCTGTTGAACTAAATGATGGTTGGACATTAGTAGGAAACAAAGGAGGATATATAACTCAACACGAACAAACAATACTAGTAACAAATAACTCTCCTGTTATTCTCACAAAATCTAATGAAATCTGGAGTTAAATAGCCTGTGATAATACAAAAACTTGCTTTTTGAAGCTTCACCCCCTTAAGATCTACTCTTAATTTACTTATGAATGAGATTATGCTTTATTGAAAAATAATTAGATATTTTTCAATAAAGCATATTTTGTTAAATAGGTTGTTTAAGTTTTACTTCTTTTCATAGTCTATTATTTATAACAGTTGTATTATAAAATTATACACAGACAGACTTGTCTGTTTGTTTTATATTTTGTATTTTTGTCAAAAAAAGAATCGTATGAATTCACCTAAAGAAAGAATTTTAGAAACAACAGCACACCTATTCCATCAACAAGGCTACAACAGTACTGGGATTAATCAAATTATAAAAGAAGCAAAGGTTGCTAAAGCCAGTTTTTATCAACATTTTGAGTCAAAAGACAAACTATGTCTTCAATACCTAAATAATAGACATACTTTTTGGTTCAATCAATTATCAGAATTCACGGCAATAGCAAAGAATTCAAAAGAGAAAATAGTTCTTGCTTTCGACTTTATAATATATATGAATAAAAAAGAGAATTATAGAGGCTGTAGCTTTCTGAATATCTTATCGGAAATATCAAAAGAACAAAAGGACATTTTAAACATCATTCAATTGCATAAAAACGATTTAAGAAATTTCTTTCGAGAATTGATAGATGACGAACTATTGGCCACCCATATTTATTTACTATTTGAAAGTTCTATAATAGAAAGCCAACTATTTAAATCTAACGAGATTGTAACGAAATCAAAAACGATTGTAACTAATTTAATTTAAAAATAAGATGGAAAAAAAACACCCATTACCTCCATTCACTTTAGAAACTGCCAAACAAAAAATTCAACTAGCAGAAGATGCTTGGAACTCTCAAGATCCTGAAAAGGTTTCATTAGCATATACTGTAGATAGCGAATGGAGAAACAGAAATTTATTTGTGAATGGTAGAGAAGAAATAGTGCAATTTCTTTCAAAAAAATGGCAAACCGAACTTGATTATAAGCTTAAAAAAGAATATTGGGCACATGGAGAAAATCGAATTGCTGTTAGATTTGAATATGAGTACAGAACAAAGGAAGGAAAATGGTTTAGAGCTTATGGTAATGAAAACTGGGAGTTTGACGAAAATGGACTAATGAAAAAAAGATTTGCTAGTATTAATGACTTAGAAATAGACAAATCAGAGAGACATTTGTAAAAACAAAACAGTAATACATTTAAAATAAAAAGCTATATTAGTGACTGTTACACAAACTAACAGTCGCTAATATGTCTAAAAAAAATTGTTTTAAAAGAAGTCTTATCTATAAGTATTAAAGTATCTCTATAGAAATCTTCTCTTCTGCTTTTTAATTGAATAGTTATACAAGAAAAATGAAGCTAATAATTAAACTATGAAAAAATGATTGATAATTTCAGAAATGTTTGGCAAGAGTTTCAACAAAATATTTTAGAACATATTCCCAAAGTTTTACTGGCGTTATTAACTGTTATTGTTTTTGTTTTTATCGCTAGCACCGCTAAAAAAATATGCATCAGGTTTTATAAGAAAGCTTTTAAAGAAAACTATTTAAATATTGAGCAAACTATAGCTTCTTTATTTTATGCTTTATTTATTGCTGCAGGTATTCTATTAGCTCTTCATATACTTGGTTTAGACAAACCTTTTGAAAAATTATTAGCTGGAGCTGGTGTTATTGGAATCATCGCTGGTTTTGCTTTAAAAGATATTGCTTCTAATATGTTTTCAGGACTTTTAGTCGATTTGCAACGCCCCTACAAAGTTGGAGACTGGGTTGAGATTGATGGAAAATATGGTGTTGTATTAGCTATTAATTGGCTTACAACCAAAATAAAAACTGTTCCAGGTCAAGAAGTTTTTGTTCCTAACCAAATTATTTTCAACGCTACTTTTTCAAACTACTCTACTTGGGGTAAACGACGCGTTATTTTAAAAAGTGGGGTATCTTATGGTGATAATTTAGAACACGTTAGGGCTGTTGCTTTGGATGAAGTACAAAAAATAAAAGAATACCTTCCTGAAGAAGGTATCGATTTTTATTTTACAGATATTGGTGGTTCTACCTATAATTTTATATTACGCTATTGGGTAAAGTTTGAATCTAATGATGATTTCTGTAGAGGTATGAACGATATAATTATGCGTATTAAAAAACGTTTTGAACAAGAAAACATTTCTATTGCTTACCCTGTAACAACCTTGGACTTTGCAGTAAAAGGAGGGGTAAACTTATTTGATAAAGAGATAAAAGTTCAGAAATAAAGAAACCTTTCTACCCTTCTTCCAATTTAGAATGCTCTGAATAGGTACGCCATTTCGCTAAACACGCTTCAATATCTTCAGGAATTTCAGAATTAAACTGTAAAAACTCTCCTGTAGTTGGGTGTGTAAATCCTAAGGTTTTTGCATGTAGTGCTTGTCTTGGCAATACCTTAAAACAATTATCTACAAACTGTTTGTATTTGGTAAATGTAGTTCCTTTTAAAATGATATTTCCTCCGTAACGTTCATCATTAAATAACGTATGTCCTATATGTTTAAAATGGGCTCTAATTTGATGTGTTCTCCCAGTTTCTAACTTACATTGCACTAAAGTTACGTAGGTTAATCGTTCAATCACTTTATAATGTGTCACCGCATGTTTACCATGTTCTCCATCAGGAAAAACATCCATCTGTAAGCGGTTTTTTAAACTACGTCCTATATTTCCTTCAATAGTACCCTCATCTTCCTCTATATTACCCCAAACCAAGGCATAGTATAAACGCTCTGTTGTACGATCAAAAAACTGCTTTGACAAATGCGCCATAGCGTACTCTGTCTTTGCAACCACAAGTAACCCACTGGTATCTTTATCAATACGATGTACTAAACCAGGGCGTTCATTTGAGTTTTTAGGTAAATTTTCAATATGGTGAATTAATCCATTAACCAAGGTTCCTGAGTAATTTCCATGACCTGGATGTACCACCATGCCTGCTGGTTTGTTTACTACAATTACCTCGTCATCTTCATACACAATATCAATCGGAATATCTTCAGCAACCAATAAATTTTCGTGTGGTGGGTACGCTAAAACAACTCTAACTACATCTTTTGGTTTTACTTTGTAATTAGGTTTAACCACTACATCGTTAACCAAAACATTTCCTGCTTTAGCTGCTTGTTGTATTTTATTACGAGTAGCGTTTTCAATAAAATTCATCAAAAACTTGTCTACGCGCAAAGGTACTTGACCATCGGTTGCTACAAAGCGGTGATGTTCGTATAAATCATCGTTCTCAAAATCTGGAGTTGTATCTTCCTGCATCAATCAATAATAAAAAATTAATATCCATTTCCATCTCCTAAAATCAGGTCGATGGTTGTTTGTTTTGGTAATTTTGTTCCTGGTTCTATTTTCTTTCCGTTGTGCTTTAATCCACGAACTACATCTTTCCCTATATCATGAACCCAAGTAACATTTTTCCCTACTTTAAAACCTATAGAACGCAAATGTGTTGTTGCTTGACGTCTTGTACGACCATTTAAATCTGGCACCACAACATCACGATACTTAGACGGGTTTAAGGTAAGATATATTTTACGCTTTTCTTTTACAAAATCTCCTGCTTCCGGGTCTTGCTCTATAATCGATTTTTTTGGATATTCTGGATTATAATTTGCACTGTCAATCACTACAAAATCTAAATTCAACTCATCTAATTTTTGTGTTACTTCAGCCAAAGACATCTTGTGTAAATTAGGTACTTGTATTTTTTGATTATGGTTTGTAGTAACTCCCAACCACCATTGCAAAGTAAATACAAACACTAGTAATAAAACTATTGCTATTCCTATATTTTTAACAAATGTTTTACTTTTAATAAATTGAAATAATCCTTTAAGATTTTCTGAAAAATTACTCATATCGATTTTTTGTAAAGAGGCACAAATTTACAGTAAAAATATTACTATTTTAAATTCCACAAGTCTTTAACGAGTTTTTTTGGTAAGTTTGTATAATCCGACGGTCGGATTTTAAACAAACAACGATAAAATACCAATTGAAATACGTTTAAAGTGAAAAAAAACATCGCTATTATTATGGGAGGATATTCCTCAGAAGTAGGAATATCTTTAAAAAGTGGTAATGTAGTATACAAACATCTTAATAAGGAAAAATACAATCCATATAAAATACATATTTTAAAAGATAAATGGGTTTTAGTTGATGATGACGAAATTGAATACCCAATTAACAAACATGATTTTTCTGCAGAAATAAAAGGTGCCAAAATCACTTTTGATGTTGTTTTTAATGCGATACATGGTACTCCAGGTGAAAACGGAGTCATATTAGCTTATTTTGATCTTATAGGTTTAAAACACACCTCTGCCCCATTCTATCAAATGGCATTGACTTTTAATAAACGAGATACCTTAAGTGTCGTAAAAGAATACGGAATTCCTGCTGCTACTTCTGTCTACTTAAATAAAGGAGATAAAATTAGCACCAGTGCTATTATTGAAAAAGTAGGTTTGCCTTGTTTTGTAAAACCTAACGGTGCAGGTTCTAGCTTCGGAATCTCTAAAGTATACACCCAAGAAGAGTTGATTCCTGCTATTAACAAAGCTTATGAGGAAGATTCAGAAATATTAATTGAAAGCTTTTTAGATGGAACCGAAGTTTCGGTAGGAGTAATTCAGTACAAAGGAGAAACTAAAGTATTACCGATTACTGAAATTGTTTCTGACAACGATTTCTTTGATTACAAAGCTAAATACGAAGGAGAGTCACAAGAAATTACTCCAGCTCGATTAACTAAGGAGCAAGAAGTTAAAGTAAATGACATCGCGAAACGCGTATATGAAATTTTAAATATGAGTGGTTTTTCTCGCTCAGAATATATCTTGGTAAATGATGAACCTCATTTCTTAGAGATGAACACTGTTCCTGGATTAACAGAAGCTAGTATTTTACCACAACAAGCCAACCATGCAAATATTTCGTTAACCGAACTATTTGGAAATGCTATTGAAATGGCTTTAAATAACTAACTATAATGAAGAGAGCTATTTTTCCTGGGTCATTTGACCCCATTACTTTAGGACATCTAGATATTATTGAACGCGGTGTTACACTATTTGATGAGCTAATTATTGCTATTGGTATAAATGCCGATAAAAAGTATATGTTTTCTTTAGAAGAACGCAAACGTTTTATTGAAGAGACTTTTAAACATGAACCAAAGATTAAAGTACTTACCTATAGCGGACTTACTGTAAATTTTTGCAAAGAACAAAATGCTCAATTTATTTTAAGAGGCTTAAGAAACCCTGCCGATTTTGAGTTCGAAAAGGCTATTGCCCATACTAATAGAAAACTTTCAGAAATTGAAACTGTTTTCTTACTGACCTCTTCAGGTAAAAGTTATATCTCATCCTCTATTGTTCGCGATGTAATTCGAAATGAAGGAGACTATACTGGTCTGGTTCCTGACGCAGTTAGAATTTAATTCTTAAATAATTTTCTATTGAAAAAGCTAGTTGTACTATTGCTAATAATTACTGTTGCCTGCAAGCCAACTTCAACAAAGGAAACAAAAAATTTTACTACACTGTTTAAAAAATCAAACGGAACGGAGACTCCTACCTATAATGAGGTAATTTCTTTTTATAAAAATTTGGACAAGAAGTACTCAGAAATTTCTTTGTTTGAAATTGGTACTACTGATATTGGCAAACCATTACACCTAGCTGTTTTTAATGCGGATGGAAAAACAGAAATCAACCAAATTTATGAATCGTCAAAAAATAGAGTTTTAATCAACAATGGAATTCATCCAGGAGAATCTGACGGAATAGATGCTTCAATGTTATTATTACTAGATATTGTTCAAAACGATTCGTTAAAAAACAAGTATAAAAACTCTTTGATTTGTGTTATTCCTGTGTACAATATTGGTGGGGCTTTAAACAGAAACTCACATACTAGAGCCAATCAAAATGGACCTAAAGAGTATGGTTTTAGAGGAAATGCTCGTAATTACGATTTGAATCGTGATTTTATAAAACAAGACACTAAAAATGCTGCAACCTTTGCCAAAATATTTCATCTTATTAACCCTGATGTCTTTATCGATAATCATGTAAGCAACGGTGCCGATTATCAGTATGCAATTACTCACCTCTTTACACAACACAATAAATTGGGAGGTAAATTAGGTGAGTTTATTGAAACTAAAATGCGCCCAGAAATAGAACAATCCCTAGCTAAAAAAGACATCATCATAACTCCTTATGTAAATGTCTGGGGAACAACTCCTGAAAGCGGTTGGTCTCAGTTTTTTGATTCTCCAAGATATTCTACAGGATACACTACCCTATTCAATACGTTAGGTCTTATGGTTGAAACTCACATGTTAAAACCTTACAAAACACGTGTAGAACAAACCTATGAACTTCTGTTTTCTGCATTAGATGTTTCAGAAAAAAATACTGTAACTATCAAAAACTTGCGAAAAAAAGCAATACAGGAAATCATTAACAAAAAAACATACCCGATTGCTTTTGAAGTTGATAAAAAAAGTCCTTCTACCCTCGAATTTAAAGGATATGAAGGAGCGTTTATAGATAGTAAAGTTACTAACGGAAAGCGCTTGTTCTATGATAAAACGAAGCCATACACTAAAAATATTTCGTATTACAATAACTACATTCCTACAAAAAAAATTACCATACCAAAAGCCTATATACTAAAACAAGGATGGTATAGCGTTATTGAACGATTACAAAATAATAAAATTGAATTCACTCGTTTTAATAATGATACAATGTTGACTGTTGAAACCCAACACATCAATGGTTTCGAAACTCGAAAAACGGCATATGAAGGTCATTATTTACATTTCGACACAGAAATTATTAAAACTAAAAACCAGAAAATTCAGTTTTCTAAAGGAGACATTTATATTCCTACCAACCAAACAGGAATACGCTATATTATAGAAACTTTGGAAGCTGATGCTATAGATTCTTTTTTTAACTGGAACTTTTTTGATACTGTTTTACAGCAAAAAGAGGGGTATTCTTCTTATGTCTTTGAAGATATTGCAGAGAAGTTTTTACAAGAGAATCCACTAGTTAAACAACAATTTGAAGATAAATTAAAAACAGAGGACAGTTTTGCTAAAAGCCCACAAGCACAATTGTATTGGGTTTATACCCAAACTCCTTATTATGAAACAGCACATAAGAAATTACCTATTTTTAAGTTATATTAACAAAAATATAATCTTCAAATTACATTTTTATACATTTGTGCTGACTTAGAATAACAATCTAATGAATAAAGAACCCTTAAAATCGGTTTGTGAGCAAAAAAATTTTGAAACAATTTTCAATAAGCATTCACAAACTTTAAGAAATTATATATACTATAAATGTGGCGATATCCAACAAGCTGAAGATATCGTTCAGGAAGCTTATATTAAATTGTGGGGTAATTGTGCAAAAGTTATTTATGAAAAAGCAAAATCATTTTTGTATACAGTAGCGAACAATCACTTTTTAAATGAAGTTGCTCATAAAAAAGTAATTCTTGAGCATCAAAAACTGAGCGTTTCAAGCAATACAACAAATGAAACGCCTCAATTTATTTTAGAAGAAGAAGAATTTCATGAAAAACTAAAAAAAGCAATTGCTAGTTTACCAGAAAAACAACGTGAAGTGTTTTTATTAAGCCGAATTGATAAGAAAAAGTATTCTGAAATTGCTGATATTGTTGGAGTTTCAGTAAAAGCTGTGGAGAAGAGAATGAGTAAAGCTTTACTCACATTGAAAGAACAAATAGGTAAAATATAATAAAAAAGAGTATTTGTAGTAGGGTAATTAGCCTTTTAATTGTTTTTAATACAAATAGCACGAACAATAGAAAATGAAAATAGATTATACAGATGAAACTTTTTTAGCTAGATGGATAGCTAATGAATTATCTTCTGAAGAGTTGAAAGCATTTCAACAATCAGATGCATATCATCAATTCAAAGCAATTGATGAGGCTTCTCTATTATTAAAAGTGCCCGATTACAATCAAAAAGAAGCTTTTAATAAAATTCAAGAAAGATTGTCTTCTCAGAAGCAAGATAAGAAGGTTATTAAATTAATTCCTGCATGGATGTATGGTGCAGTTGCTTCAATAGCCTTATTGATTAGCCTTTTTTATTTTAATAACAGTACAACTATTTCAACAACTTATGGAGAACAAATTACTATTACCTTACCAGATAATTCTATAGTACACTTATCACCCAATACTACTATTAAATATAAAGAGCATAATTGGAATAAGAGAAGAAATCTATCTTTAGATGGTAAAGCTTTTTTTGAAGTTGAAAAAGGAAAATCTTTTACTGTAAATACAGAAGAAGGAAATGTAACCGTATTAGGAACAAAGTTTACTGTTGATGCTTCAAAAAATTACTTTGAAGTACTTTGTTTTGAAGGAAAAGTTAAAACTACATCAAAAAACAGTGATGAAACAATTTTAACAAAAGGAAAAGCTTACAGAACCTATAACAACGTTAGTGAAAACTGGGACTTTATTAATAGCTCCCCGTCTTGGTTGCTAGGAGAAACTACTTTTAATAATACGCCTTTATACCAAGTTATAAAAGCATTAGAAAACCAATTCAACTTAAAATTCGATACTTCGAAAATAGACCTTAATCAAAGGTTTACAGGTACTTTTACACATGAAGATGTTAATATAGCATTGAAAACTGTTTTTGCTCCTATGAAAATTTCTTATAAATTAGCAAAAAATAGTTCTGTTATATTAACATATCGTAAATGAAGATAAAATTAAGTATACTTTTTATATGCTTAGCTATGTCTATTTTTTCTCAAGAAAAGGTAGACATTTCTTTTATTGATGCATCTTTACTGACTGTATTAAAAAAAGCAGAAACAAGTTTTGGTGTAAAATTTTCATTTAATGCAGAGGTAATTGAAAAAAAGACTTTTTCTTTCAAAAAAAGAAACTGCCTACTAATTCATCTTATTACAGAGATTGAACGTCAAACTCCTTTAGTTTTTAATCAGATTAATGAACGTTACTATTATATTACCATCAACAAAAACCATATCCCTATAGACTACAACTTATTAAATGAAGTTCTAGTTACAAGTTATGTTACATCTGCTATTAATAAAAAGAAAAATAGTTCTATATCTATCAACCCTCAACAATTAGGACCTTTACCCGGACTTACAGAACCTGATGTTTTAGAAAGTTTAAAAATTATTCCAGGAGTGCAAAGTCCTAATGAAACAGCATCTGGTATTTATATAAGAGGAGGTACTCCGAATCAAAACCTAGTATTATGGGATGGAATAAAAATGTATTCCTATGGTCATTTTTTTGGGATGTTATCTGCATTTAATCCATATACTACAAAAGAAATTATACTCTCAAAAAGTGGTACGGAAGCTAGATATGGAAATCGAATTTCTGGGGTAATAGATATTAAAACCAAAGAAAACATTCCTGAAAAAATTACAGGAAATTTTGGTTTTAACATGACTCATGCTGATGCTTTTTTGAATATTCCTTTTTCTGATAAAACTTCTGTCTCTGTCTCAGCTAGAAGATCTATTTCTGATCTAATAAAGACTTTTACTTTTAATAAGTTATTTGCTCGTGTATTTAGCACATTTGACAGTAATCAAAAAGATAATAATATTATAGACAAAGAAATTAAATTTAATAGAGTTAATCAACTCGACTTTTATGACTATACTACAAAATTTGTTTATAAACCTTCTGAAAATGAATCTTTTCACCTTAGTTTTTTACATACTGGTAATAAAATGTATAATGATCTTGTTGTTCCTGAATACGAAGACCATTATAATGACAAACTAAATATAAAAAATACTGGTGTTAGTGTTAATTGGAAAAAAATATCAAATGAAAAAACTACACATAATGTAAAAGGTTATTACTCTAATTATAATTTGGCCTATAAAGGAGCCTATAGCTACTTAGATAAGTACCTCGATTTAGTATCTTCTAAAGATAATGCTATAAATGATTTTGGTTTTACATATAACCTGAACTATTCTTTTAATAAACAATCAGATTTATTTTTAGGATATGATTTTTCATCTACTAAAGCAAAATATGAATTAGATTATTCCTATGCTATTGAGGGAGAAAACAAATATTCATCTAATGAAAAAGATACAGGAACCAATAATACGCACTCTGTTTTTGGCGAATATCAATATGATGATAATGATTGGAATATTAATACGGGTGTAAGGTTTAACTATTTTTCTAAAATTGACAAATTTGTATTAGAACCTCGATTGTATTTTGAAAAAAAGCTTCATAAAAATTTTAACTTCAAAGCATCTTTTGAACAAAAACACCAAGCTTTAATTCAATTAATAGAATTTCAAACTTCTAGCTTAGGTTTCGACTTAGAAAATGAAATATGGACACAAGTAAACAATGATAACATTCCTCTTCAAAAAAGTTTACAAACTTCTTACGGAATCATTTTCAATCAAAAAAACTGGACTATAAATATAGAATCTTATTATAAAATGGTAAGTGGTATGACATCACTTACAAGTGGCTATAATGATCAAACAGATGATTTTTCAAATGGAAAAGGGAAAGTCTTTGGAGTAGATCTTCTTATTAGCAAACATTTTAATAATTATAAAACTTGGATTAATTACTCTTACACAAAAAATAGATTCAAATTTTTAGATTTAGAAAACATATATTTCCCTGCTAATCATGATATTACTCATTATTTTTCTTGGTCTCAAGCCTATAAATTAAAAAATTATGAGTTTTCTTTAGGATGGATTTATAGAACAGGTAACCCATATACTGCTGTAAAAGAATTTAATACTGATAGTGATGGTAATCCTTATATCGATTTAGATTCAGATAATATTAACGCTCATCGCTTACCTAATTATCATCGTTTAGATGCATCGATGTCTTATTCCTTTAATTTTTCACAAAAGTGGAAAGGGAAACTAGGGTTTTCCATTTTAAACATATATAATCAGAAAAATATTTTTAATAGATATTATACTGCTATTCCTGTAAGAAACTTAAACAATGAAATAGAATACCAGCTCAAACAAGTTGATAAATATTCTTTAGGAATCACACCTAATATTGTTTTTAGGGTTAGTTTTTAAACAAAAAAGCTTTACAAATTTGTAAAGCTTTTTTGTTTTAATAATTTCTATATTGTTTTGTTTCTTCAAAAACGTGTTCTAAAATTTGTTTCTCTCTTTCATTAAACTCAATGCCTCGTCTTTTCATTACCACTTCTGCAACTTCAAACACTTTATTCGTTTTATACTCAGTAAATCCTGAAGCTCCTCCCCAACTAAATGATGGAACAAAATTTCTTGGAAAGCCACTACCGAAAATATTAGCAGAAACACCAACAACTGTACCTGTATTAAACATTGTATTAATGCCACATTTAGAATGGTCCCCCATCATTAAACCACAAAACTGTAATCCTGTTTTAGCAAAACGTCCTGTTTCATAGTTCCACAATCTAACTTCAGCATAGTTATTCTTAAGGTTCGAATTGTTACTATCGGCTCCTATATTACACCACTCTCCTAATACCGAATTACCTAAAAATCCATCATGACCTTTGTTAGAGTACCCAAACAGAACAGAATTATTAACCTCTCCTCCTACTTTACAGTACGGTCCTAAAGTAGTAGCTCCGTATATTTTTGCTCCTAATTTTAAGACTGAATGTTCACACATTGCTAGTGCCCCTCTAACTACAACACCTTCCATAATCTCAGCATGCTTACCTATATAAATTGGTCCTGTAGAAGCATTTAACGTAGCAAATGTTAATTTAGCTCCTTTTTCTACAAAAATATCATCTCTATTAATACAATTAACAGTTACTGGAATTGGTTGTGATTTTCTACCTTCTGTAATTAAATCAAAATCAGCACGAATAGCCTTATCATTTAATGAGAAAATATCCCATGTATTTTTAATCTGTGTAATATCATCTTCAAATTCGATATGCTCATAAGAGGAGAAATCAACTTCATCTTGAGTATCAATTGTATAAAAAGCAATTACATCTTCTTCTTTAAAAATAGCTTGATTAGGTTGTAAGTTCTTTACCATTTCAACCAAAGGCTTTGTTGGTAAAAAAGACGCATTTAATAATACGTTTTCTTCCATTTCAACCATTGGGTATTTTTCTTCTAAATATTCTTCGGTTACAGTTGTAGTAGTTATCCCTAGATGTTTTTCCCATTTTTCTCTAATGGTTAAAATACCCACTCTTATATCAGCAACTGGTCTTGTATATGTAAATGGTAGTAAGGCAGTACGCACATCACCATCAAATAAAATATAATTCATTTTAATTGTTTTTTTGAAGCAACACAAACTTACCACTTTCAATTCATTTTACAAGTCAAAATATAAAGCTTACTTTTGTTATTATACATTCTTCAAATTTTTACTATGAAAAAAATCTTAGCTTTAATTTTAGTCGGTATAGTTTTACTCGCTGCCTTATACTATGCTTTTATTTACTTTGTTCCGTATAGTGAAGGTGTTCGCTCTGGAGAATTGATAAAAATTAGTTATAAAGGTGTACTAGTAAAAACTTGGGAAGGAGAAATTAGCCAAGGTATTTCTGGTGCTCAAATTTTTGCTTTTTCTGTAGAAGGTAACCAAAAAGAAGTAATCGATAAACTTCAAAAATATCAAGGTCGTTATGTAAAAGTTACCTATAAAGAACGCTTTGGAACATTTTTTTGGCTAGGTGATACTAAATATTTTATAACAGATGTTCAAGAAGAACAATCTCCTCATTTTAGAGGAATAACTAATGATAATGAACAATAATAATTACAGAAATATAGAAGATACATGCATTACTATTTCAGAGCTAATGCTTCCTTCACATGCTAATTTTAGTGGTAAAATTCACGGTGGTTACATTTTGAACTTAATGGATCAAATTGCTTTTGCTTGTGCTTCAAAACACTCAACAAACTATTGTGTTACGGCTTCAGTTGATACTGTTAATTTTATAAACCCTATTGAAGTAGGCGAATTGGTTACCATGAAAGCCTCAATAAATTATGTAGGAAAAACATCAATGGTGGTTGGTATACGTGTTGAAGCTCAAAATATTCAAACAGGAAACACCAAACATTGCAATTCTTCCTATTTTACAATGGTTGCAAAAGACGAAAATGGTAATAACTCAAAAGTACCGGGCATAATTATTCGTAATGATAATGAAATGCGTCGATTTTTAGAAGCTATTCACAGAATTGAAATGAAAAAGAATAGACAAGAACAATTTGACAGTGATAACTTCACTTCTCAAGACTACCTAAAAAGTTTAGAAAATCATAATGTAAGAATTGAATTATAAAACATGCCAGAAATTATAGATTTAAGTCAGGAAATCTTCCATGGAATGCCTGTGTATAAAAGTCTCCCTCAAGTTAAAATGTCAGTTCATAACACCCATGAAGAATGGGATGACATAGAAAATCCAACAACTCAAACACCTGCAGTTTATAAATTAGAAATGGGAGAGCATACAGGAACACATGTAGATGCTTTAAACCATATGGCTGCTAAACACAAAGGAAAATCAATAGATACAATGCCTCTTTCTATGTTTTATACGGAAGGTATTTGTTTAGATTTTTCTCATAAAAACTTACAAGAATTAATTACTTCTGAAGAAGTTAAAGAGCAATTACAAAAAGAAAAATTGAGTATAAAAAAAGGAGATACTGTTCTTTTTTGTACCAATCATTATACTAAACACTTTAACACAGAAAACTGGGGAAAAGGTCCTGGTATTACTGCTGAATGTGCTACTTGGTTGGGTGAACAAAAAATTGCTGCTTTTGGTGTAGAAACGATGTCTCCTGGTATTCCTAAAATTTCAAATAAAGAAGTACATCATATTTGTGGTAATATGGGTTTTACTCATTATGAAAATATGATAAATTTAGATAAATTGATAGGCAAAGGAAGATTTCGATTCATTGCTCTACCATTAAAAATAAGAGGAGGAACAGGTTCTCCTGTTAGGGCTGTTGCTATTTTTGAGTAGTCCAATTTCACTCTTATCCCCTATAATTAAAACCTTATTCTTTTTCTACCAGAACATGCATAAAACCAATAATCTTTTTATGCATGTTCTGGTACTTACTTTTTTAATATCAATTATTACCATGCTCTTTTAAGGAAAACATATATACATTCCATAATATATTTCCTGCTAAAAAAAAGGGAAAACCCCCACTATAAATTAGATCTTTTACATCCTGACAAAACCTTTCTCTAAAGCTAATTTTACACATTCAAAATCAACATATTAACCAAAACTAATGTAATGAAAAAATTAGCTATTTTATTTATTAGCGTGTTTATGAGTAGTAACTTGTTTTCTCAACAAGTAGATATCAAATACAATGTTAATAATCATTCCTTAACTGGAAAGTTAAACAAAACCCCAATTTCTTTAGTTATAAAAGAACTTTCAAAACAAAACTTTCTTTTATTTATAGTTGTGGACAATCAAAATTTTAACGTCACAGGCCAATTATCTAATACTCCTGTTGACGATGCCCTTTCAAAAATCATTCCTCCCAACATTCGATACTTCTACAAAGTAGATTCTGAAGAAGGTGAGAAAAATATGATTTCGAAATCTACAGAAAATAACAGAATCAATTTAACTGCTTCTAGCTCTAAATTGATGTTATCAAAACAAACAAATGATAAAAATGAAAATGCAGACAAAAACAAACCCCAATTAGGAGTTACCTCAAAATTAATCAATGTTAAAAGTCTAAACACTTTCAAAAACATTAATATTAAAAGGGTAAAAGATCCTTTTCAACCTAAAAACATAAGGTTTGCAGGAACTTCAGCTATGGCTAGTACTGCTAAAATTAAAGCTGCATCGGCTAGAAGTATCAGAAAAGTTGACAACTTATCACCAGAGCTTAATCTACAAAGAAATAAAACTGCAAAAAAACATCTGGTCGTAACGTATAAAATAACTAAAAATGGAATAGCTCCTGTTTCCAAAACTGAAGAAGATGGTGCTTATGTTTTATCTACTGAAGAATCTGGTGATTGGGCTATTATTGGTTTAGAAGGAGATAATGCTGTGTTAGCAGAAACTTTCGAAAACCCACTTAGTTATAGAACAATTTTTGACCCTAAGAAAAGTGACCATAAAGAATTTACAGCTGAAGAAGCTTATGTTTCTGTAAAAATGCCAATAAAATATAAGTCAAAAGTAGCTTCAGAGAAATTAGATCTTAAATTAGTTAAGTTCAAAGATGTTTCAAAAGCTGAGAACATCTTACAAAAAGTAAAAAGAAAACAACTACGAAAAAACGATTTGAATACTTCTTTTCAAATCTTAAAGACGGCTTCAAGAGTCGACTTTTCTAAACTAAAAAAAATTACTAACCAATAACGAAAAAAATGAAAAATCTAAATAAAGCATTAATTTTATTAATGTCCCTTATAACTATTGCTGCTTTTTCACAAACTAAAACTACATTATTATACAATGGAAGTTCAGCTTCAAAATTTGATATTGTATTTATGGGAGATGGTTTTACTTCATCTAACCAAAGTGAATTTAACAATTTAGTATCCGATTATTTTAAAGCTATGTTTACTCATGACAATGGTAACTTAGACAATGTTCTATCTGAACTACAAGATGCTTTTAATATATATAGAGTCAATTTAAACTCTACTCAATCTGGTGTAACGCAGTATACTTGTAGCAATGATGACTGTAGTAGTAATACAGCTAGTAGTAAAAATACTGCTTTAAATTTTAAGTACTCAGGATGTTGGAATTGCTGTTGGATGCAAAAATCTAGTAATACTGATAACAAAATCAATAATGCGTTAAGTACTGTTGGTTTATCAGGCGCTGATTTTGTGGTAGTTATCTTAAATGAACCTGGTTTTGGAGGATGTTCTTACGGAAAAGTTTTGTCTATTACTAAATCTATGAGTAACAATGTATTACTACACGAACTAGGGCATTCAGTTGGAAGATTAGCAGATGAATATTCAAAACCTGGTTGTTTTAGCGGAACCAATCCTTCTGCTGTAAATGTTGATAAAAACGATAATCCTAGCAAATGGAATAAGTTTGCTAAAAGTACTATTACAACTGGAGCTCCTACTGAATATAATGTCGATGGATTTGAAGGTGGACGTTATAATACAAGCTGTATCTACCGTCCTTCTAGTAACAGTACAATGAGAGGAAATACAAGCCTATTTAATCCGCCAAGTTATAATGAATTCTGGAAAAGAAACAAATCAAAAAGTAACTATAACTTTAACAAACCAATTATAGGTAATTTTCAAGGAAACAGCTATAACGATGTGGTACTTCATTACGGTAATTATATTACAGCTTACCCTACTGAACACCCTAAAGGTTTTACAGGTAGTGGAGCTGGTATTACACGCCCTGCTAATTCCTATGTTACCACCAAAAGAGTTAAAGGTCCTGGAGGTACTTGGTACGTATCGTCAAAAGACAAATTCTACGTAGGAGATTTCACAGGTGATGGTTATGATGACCTACTTGTATTTTATCCTAACAATCAATATTCTAGATTAGGAATTTTAAAATCTACCCCTACTGGTTTTGAATGTATTAAAAAGATATACTACAACTTACCCGGATGGCAAATGCGCAATGGAGATCAATTTTTTATTGCTGATTTTAATGGAGACGGAAAAGATGATTTCTACATTTTTAATGCTGTAAACTGGAATCAAGGGTATATGGGAATGTTTAAATCAACTGGTAGTAATTTTTCTTATGTAAAAAGATATGACAAATATTTACCTGGACATTTCATGAGTTCTACGGACAAATATTTTGTAGCAGATTATACTGGAGACAATAAAGAAGAGCTAATCTTATTCAATACCAATTCAAAAGTTACTAGAATGTTTAAATCTTCAGGTATTTCACTTTCTAAAACGAAAGAGTATTTTGCTAGCTTACCTGGTTGGACAAGTAAAGCTGGAGATAAATATCATATTGCCGATATAAATGGTGATGGAAAAGATGATGTTTATATTTTTAATGGCACAAACTGGGGACCAGAATACTTACTATTACTTAGATCTGATGGAAACGAATACAAGTATATAAAAAGATATGACGATGCTTTACCAGGTTGGAATATGAATAACCATGATAAATTTTACGTAGCCGATATAAATGGTGACGGAAAAGATGATTTATATGTTTTCAATAATCAAGACTGGTCTACACAATACCTAGGTCGCGTAATAACCAATGGTAGTACTGTAAGTGTAAATTACCAAAGTGATTGGATTGGTGGTTGGAATTTGGGTAGCGCAGATAAGTTAATCGTAGACAATCGTAAAACGGGAAGAGATAACTTATTTATACATAATACAAATTGGTTTGCATATATGTGGTCAGGTACTTCTAACATGTACATAAAAGGAATGTATAAAGATTATATTCATGCTTTTAAGTACCATGATTACGGATGGTATTAATTCACAACTTCATAAAAAAGAATAACATAGCTATTAATAGCTATGTTATTCTTAATTTTAAAGATATTTAAAATACAAAAGCCACTATTATGAAATATTATGCTTTACTACCTTTAATTTTTCTATTCTCTGCTCTTAACTGTAAAAATTATACTTCAAAAGATTCTCAAAACTACCGTCATAAATCAGAAGATGTTTCTATAAATCAAGGGTTTTATTTTACAGTCAATTTTGAGTTTACCCAAGACAACTATCAATTAATATCAAAACACCAAAATGATGGAAACTTGTCTTTTGATATTCAAATTCCTACCGATATGTTCTTAGTAGCTTATAAGAAGGACAAACTGTTTTTTTATAGTGAACTTACCGATCCGTTGACTATGAGAACAGTTGGTGAACGTGAAATGGAAGAAACAATGGAAAAAGGTTCTTTAAATATTAATCTACCTAAAGAGTTTGCGAATAAGGATAGCACAAAGAATCTTGATATCTATATTTATAAAGTAAATGAGTATATGGAAAACTTTGAGTCTTCTGTAGTTTTGAAAGAAAAGTTAGAAGAATTAGAACAACAACAGGTTATTCGAAAAAGATATACCATTAACGCCAGCCAATTAGCTCACTTCTTAAATCAATAAAAAAAATCCGAAGTAATTACTTCGGATTTTTTTTATCTATATATAATTAAGCTCTTATTTGCTCAAATACATTTTACGTCTTGCATATAGTTCATAAAACTGATCATCTCTTAAACTTTCAATAAATAAGATACTTTCTCCTGTTGACTTCATTTCAGGTCCTAGCTTCTTATTTACATTTGGGAATTTATTAAAAGAGAATACTGGCTGCTTAATTGCAAATCCTTCTAATTGTGGATTAAAATCAAAATCAGTTACTTTTTTCTCTCCTAACATCACCTTAGTCGCATAGTTTACATAAGGTTCTTTATATGCTTTTGCAATAAATGGAACGGTACGAGATGCACGTGGATTCGCTTCAATGATAAATACTTTATCATCCTTAATAGCAAACTGAATGTTAATTAATCCAACTGTATCAAGTGCTAAAGCAATAGTTTTGGTATATTCTCTAATTTGCTCTAGTACTAATTCTCCTAAATTAAATGCTGGTAATGTTGCATTTGAATCTCCAGAATGAATTCCACAAGGTTCAATATGCTCCATAATACCTATGATATACACATTTTCTCCGTCACAAATAGCATCAGCCTCTGCTTCAATTGCCCCTTCTAAATAATGATCTAATAATAATTTGTTATTAGGAATCTTACGTAATAAATCTACTACATGTTCTAGTAACTCCTCTTTATTGATTACAATCTTCATTCCTTGTCCTCCTAATACGTAAGATGGACGTACTAAGATTGGGAAATCTAACTCATCGGCTAAAGCTAGAGCTTCATCTGCATTTTCTGCAACACCAAACTCAGGATAAGGAATATTATTTTCTTTTAATAAAGTTGAGAAACTTCCTCTATCTTCAGCTAAATCTAAAGCTTTATAGCTAGTTCCTAAGATAGGAATTCCATAACGCTCTAATTTTTCTGCTAATTTTAAGGCTGTTTGCCCTCCTAACTGAACAATAACTCCTTCTGGTTTCTCATGTTTAATGATATCGTAAATATGTTCCCAGAAAACTGGTTCGAAGTATAACTTATCCGCTGTATCAAAATCGGTAGAAACTGTTTCAGGGTTACAGTTAATCATAATGGTTTCGTAACCACACTCTTTTGCTGCATATACTCCGTGAACACAACAGTAATCAAACTCAATTCCTTGTCCAATTCGGTTAGGTCCAGACCCTAATACGATTACTTTCTTCTTATCTGTAACTACACTTTCGTTTGATACAGAAACCTCTCCTTCAGCTGTTTCTATTTCACTCTCAAATGTTGAATAATAATAAGGAGTTTGCGCTTTAAACTCAGCAGCACATGTGTCTACTAACTTATAAACACGTTTTATATTTAACTCTTCACGTTTCTTATATACTTGACTTTCTAAACAACCTAGCATATGTGCAATTTGACGATCACCATATCCTTTTTGTTTAGCCTCTAATAACAATTCTCTATCAAGTGTATCAATAGTATATTTAGAAATTTCTTTTTCTAATTCGTATAACTCTTCATACTGACGTAAATACCACATATCAATCTTAGTGATTTCGTGAATTTTACTCAATGGCATTCCTATTTGAATAGCATCATAAATAGCAAAAACACGATCCCAAGAAGCATACTTTAGCTTCTCTTTAATTTGATTGTAGTCTCTATAGCTTTTACCGTCAGCTCCAATTCCGTTACGTTTAATCTCTAACGATTGTGTCGCTTTATGTAAAGCTTCTTGGAACGAACGTCCAATTCCCATCACTTCTCCAACCGCCTTCATCTGTAATCCTAAAGTTCTATCAGAACCTTCAAACTTATCAAAATTCCAACGAGGAATTTTTACGATTACATAATCTAACGTTGGTTCAAATAATGCAGAAGTAGACTTGGTAATTTGGTTATCTAACTCATCTAAAGTGTATCCTGTTGCTAATTTAGCAGCAATTTTTGCAATAGGATACCCAGTTGCTTTCGATGCTAATGCCGATGAACGAGATACACGCGGATTGATTTCAATAGCGATAATATCTTCTTTTTCATCTGGAGAAACTGCAAACTGTACGTTACAACCTCCTGCAAATTCACCAATAGAACGCATCATTTTAATAGCCATGTCACGCATCTTCTGGAACGTTTTGTCTGAAAGCGTCATCGCTGGAGCTACTGTGATAGAATCTCCTGTGTGGATTCCCATTGGATCCATATTTTCAATAGAACAGATAATTACAACGTTATCGTTATCATCACGTAATAACTCTAACTCATATTCTTTCCATCCCATCATTGCTTTATCGATCATTACCTCATGGATTGGAGAAATTTCTAACCCTCTTGATAATAATTCTTCAAACTCCTCCTCATTATAAACGATAGAAGCTCCTGCTCCTCCTAAGGTAAACGAAGCTCTAATACATAAAGGAAATCCAAATTCTTGAGCTATTTCTTTACCTTTTAAAAACGAAGTTGCTGTAGCTTGAGGTGCCATTGGCACTCCTATTTTTTCCATTAATAAACGGAACTTATCTCTATCTTCCGTAATATTAATAGCATCAATATCTACTCCTATAATTTCTACACCAAAATCTTTCCAAATCCCTTTTTCATCAGCTTCTATACAAAGGTTTAATGCAGTTTGCCCTCCCATAGTAGGCAAAACAGCATCAATTTGTGGATGCTCTTTTAAAATTTGAACAATTGATTTTGTGTTCAAAGGCAACAAGTATACATGATCAGCCATTGAAGGGTCTGTCATAATTGTTGCAGGGTTTGAATTAATTAAGATGGTTTCAATTCCGTCTTCTCTCAAAGATCTTAACGCTTGAGATCCTGAATAATCAAATTCACATGCTTGACCAATAACAATTGGTCCAGATCCAATAATTAAAATCGATTTAAGGTCTTGTCTTTTAGGCATTTTAATTCGTGTTGTGTTGTATGTAAAAATAAAAATTGTTTAGTTATAAAAAAAGGCGATACTAAATAGTAACGCCTTTAAAATATTAACAATAGTTAATCATTATCTTTTTGGTCTTGATTCAGATGAAACAGACAATTTCTTTCTTCCCTTTGCTCTTCTTCTAGCTAATACTTTACGTCCATTAGCAGAAGCCATTCTTTCGCGGAAACCGTGTTTGTTTCTTCTTTTTCTCTTCGATGGTTGGTACGTTCTTTTACTCATTACAGTATATCTTAAATATCGTCTTTAAAAAATGTTTTGCTTTTGTGAAATTCCGTCTGCTAAAAGCGTGGGCAAATATACAACAGTTTTTCAGTCTGACAAACCCTAATTTTATTTTTTTTAAAAAAAAGGTCGTTTGGCAAAAATACATAAATTTTCAGTATGTTTTTTCTCTTTTTTATTTGCTGTAATTGTCAGACTTCTTACTTTTGCGCAAACCTAACAACACCATGAATAACACAAAATACGTTTTTGTAACCGGAGGCGTAACTTCATCACTAGGAAAAGGTATTATTGCCGCTTCTTTAGCTAAATTATTACAAGAAAGAGGATACTCAGTAACCATTCAAAAGCTAGACCCATATATTAATATTGATCCAGGAACATTGAATCCATATGAACATGGAGAATGCTATGTTACCGATGATGGTGCCGAAACCGATTTAGATTTAGGACATTACGAGCGTTTCTTAAACATCCCTACTTCACAAGCTAATAATGTTACTACAGGTAGAATTTATCAATCTGTAATAAATAAAGAGCGTAAAGGTGAGTTTTTAGGAAAAACTGTTCAGGTAATTCCTCATATTACTGATGAAATTAAAAATAGAGTCCAAATTTTAGGAAATACTGGCGATTTTGACATCGTTATTACTGAAATTGGAGGTACAGTAGGTGATATTGAATCATTGCCTTATATTGAAGCTGTTCGTCAATTACAATGGGATTTAGGAGAAGATAACGCTGTTGTTATTCACCTTACATTAGTGCCATATTTAGCCGCAGCAGGTGAGTTAAAAACAAAACCTACACAACACTCTGTAAAAATGTTAATGCAAAGTGGTGTGAGTCCTGATGTTTTAGTGTGTCGTTCAGAGCATGAAATTTCTGATGATATCAAGCGTAAATTAGCATTATTTTGTAATGTTAAGAAGCAAAACGTAATTCAGTCATTAGATGCTGAAACTATTTATGATGTTCCTAATTTAATGTTTAAAGAAGGATTAGACTATGTAGTTTTAGACAAGTTACGTTTGTCTACTCGTAAACAGCCTAAATTAACTGCTTGGAATCGCTTTTTAGAACGTCATAAGAACCCTACTTCTACTATTGAAATTGGCTTAGTAGGAAAATATGTAGAATTACATGATTCGTACAAATCTATAACTGAAGCTTTTATTCACGCAGGTGCCGCTAACAAAACGAAAGTAAATGTTCGTTGGATTCACTCTGAAGAATTAACTCCAGAAAATGCTATAAAACAACTAGAAGGTGTCGATGGAGTTTTAGTAGCACCAGGATTTGGAGACAGAGGAATTGAAGGAAAAATAGCCGCAGTACAATATGTACGTGAAAATAACATCCCATTTTTAGGAATTTGTTTAGGTATGCAAATGGCTGTAATTGAGTTTTCTCGTAATGTGCTAAACTTAAAAGACGCTAACTCTACTGAAATGAATTCTAAAGTAACTCACCCAGTAATAAACTTAATGGAAGAACAAAAAGGAGTTACTGATAAAGGAGGTACTATGCGTTTAGGAGCTTGGGATTGTCAGTTAGCACAAGATTCAAAAGTTTTTGAAGCTTATAAAAAAGAATTGATTAGTGAGCGTCATCGTCATAGATACGAGTACAATAACGAATACAAAGAACAATTAGAAGCTGCTGGTATGAAAACTGCTGGTATAAACCCTAAAACTGGTTTAGTAGAGATTGTTGAAATCCCTACTCACCCATGGTTTGTTGGTGTGCAATATCATCCAGAATATAAAAGTACAGTATTAAACCCACACCCTTTATTTGTGAGTTTTATTAAAGCAGCTTTAAAACAATCAAAAAAATAAAATTAGAAAATCCTGTAACTAAAATTACAGGATTTTTTCTTCTATACTACAATTTGGAATACAGTTTGAGCTACTATAAGCTTCAAAATTAATCACAGTAAAACCCATAAAAATCTGTATGGTTTTACTACATTTGTCGGGTTTTTCTATAATCTGAAAAACATTTAATGACAAGTTGACATTATAATATATATCGATGGAACAAAAAAAAATTGATTTCAATTCCTTTATAGGAATGCTTTTATTAGGGGGAATAATGCTTTGGTGGATGAACACTCAAAAACCAGAAGAAACTCCTGAAACTACTACACAAACTGAACAAACAACAGATACTACTGCTCAAGTTCAAAACACATTAACAGAGAATACTGTTATAAATGACTCGCTACAACAAATCGCTTTACAAAATAAGTTTGGGGCTTTTGCTTATGGAGCATCTACAAGTAAAGAAGGAAATATTTCTATCGAAAATAATCTTGTAAAGCTAACTATTGATAACAAAGGTGGACAAATTATTGAAGCTTTAGTTAAAAATTATAAAACATATGATTCATTGCCTTTATACTTAGTTAAAGATAAAAATGCATCATTCAATATAAACTTTGGTACTACTGATAACCGAATTTTAAACACTAAAGATTTACTATTTAGTCCTACTTTAACTAAAAATGGAGATACGCAAGTACTTTCTATGAAATTAAAGGTTGCTGAAGATAAATTCTTAGAATACCGTTATGAAATGAAAGAAGGTGATTACCGCGTAGGTTTTACTGTTCGCTCTCAAGGATTAAGTAGTGTTATTAATAGCTCTCAAGAAATTAATTTAGATTGGAGTTTAAAAGGTTTTAGACATGAAAAAAGTTTAAAAACCGAAAACATGTACTCTTATTACTACTATAAAGCAGATGATGAAGTAGATTACTTACAGATGAATGATGATGAAGTTGCTAATGATATTGATTGGGTAGCATACAAACAACACTTCTTTTCATCTATATTAACTTCTAAAACTCCTTTTAATAATGCAACTCTAAAATCTGTTGATTTTGCAGGCGAAGAAAAGGATAGTGTTTATACAAAAACCTTTGGTTTAAAAACACCGTTAGCCTTGACTAATGGAGAATTAAACTATGATATGCAATGGTTTTATGGACCTACAAATTATAATTTATTAAAGTCTTACGAAGGAACAAGTCTTGACCAAATTGCTGATCTAGGTTGGGGAATTTTCGGTTTCTTAAACCGTACCGTTTTCTACCCTGTATTTAATATGTTAAAAGGATTCATTGGTAACTACGGATTAATCATCATTTTAATGACGATTGTTGTACGTATAATCATGTCTCCTGTATTATACAAGTCGTATTTATCAAGTGCAAAAATGAAAGTGATTCGTCCAGAAATGGAAGAAATCAACAAGAAATATCCTGGTAAGGAAAACGCGATGAAGCGTCAACAAGAAATTATGGCTGTACAACGAAAAGCCGGAGTTAGTATGATGTCAGGTTGTATTCCTGCCTTAATGCAAATGCCTGTATTCTTTGCCTTATTCAAGTTTTTCCCTACGAATATAGACTTCCGTCAAAAAAGTTTCTTGTGGGCTAATGATTTATCATCGTATGATACTATTTTTAAACTTCCTTTTAAAGTTCCATTTTATGGAGACCATGTAAGTTTATTCCCAATTTTAGCATCAATCGCTATTTTCTTCTACATGAAAATGAATCAAAGTCAACAAGCTAACATGCAAGCTCCTACTCAAGAAGGGATGCCAGACATGAGTAAAATGATGAAATGGATGATATACTTCTCTCCTATCATGATGTTATTCTTCTTTAACAACTACGCTAGTGGATTAAGTTTATACTATTTCATTTCTAACTTGTTAACAATTGCAATTATGTTTGTTATTAAAAACTATGTAATTGATGAAGCTAAGATTCACGCTAAGATTGAAGAAAACAAAAAGAAACCTGTTAAAAAGAGTAAGTTCCGTGAACGTTTAGATGCTGCCATGAAACAAGCTCAAGAACAACAAGCGGCACAGCAACGTGCTAAGAAAAAATAACTGAGTTAAAAAGTCTTTTAACTACACAATAAAAAAGGGTGCTATATAGCACCCTTTTTTATTTAACATTCCTTTAACTAAACCCCATTAAACCTTTAAGGAAATTTGCTGTCTAAAAGCTTTTATAAATCAACATTAATGAAAAAATTAACACTACTTTTTCTACTTATAGGTTTTACTGCTATGGCGCAACGCCCAGTAAAAAACAAAATGCCCAAAATCATATTAACAGGTAAAGTTTTAGAAACAAATTCTAAACAACCTTTAGAATATGCTACTTTAGTACTAACAAACACTAATACACAGCAAATTGTTGGAGGAGTAACCGATGCTAGTGGTGGATTTTCTATAGATGCTTCATCAGGTACTTACACTATAAAAGTTGAATTTATAGGCTTTAAAACAAAAAACTTAGGCAATTATAATTTAACTAAAAATAAAAATTTAGGAACTATTTTTCTTTCAGAAGACACAGAAACTTTAGAAGAGGTTGAAGTTATTGCTGAAAAGTCTACCGTAGAAATTCGATTAGACAAAAAAATATACAATGTTGGTAAAGACATGACTATTAAAGGAGGAAGTGCCTCAGATGTTTTAGACAATGTACCATCTGTTAATGTTGATGCAGAAGGAGCTGTAAGTTTACGTGGTAATGAAAATGTTCGTATTTTAATTGATGGAAAACCTTCTGCTTTAGTTGGGTTAAGTGGTACAGATGCCTTACGTAACCTACCTGCAGATGCAATTGAAAAAGTAGAAGTTATTACCTCTCCATCTGCTCGTTATGATGCAGAAGGTACTGCCGGAATCTTAAATATTATTCTTAGAAAAGGAAAAATTAGAGGATTTAATGGTTCTGTAAACTTATCAGTAGGTAACCCTGATTTATACCAAGCAAGTAGTAATTTAAACTATCGTACAAAAAAGATTAACCTTTTTTCTAATTTAGGATATTCATATAGAAAAGGACCTGGAAATGCGTTCAGTGACTTTACATACTTAACCGATGGAGTTATTGATAGTTTAAGTATTGAGAAAAGAAAATATGATAGAGAAAACAAAAACTTTAATGGTTCTATTGGGTTAGAATACTATTTAAATAAAAAAAGTTCTATAACTGGTACGTTTTTCTATAGAAATAATGATGGGAACGATATAGTAACAAACAATACTAATGTTTTCAATCCAGATAATACTCCTAAACGTAATGTTAACAGAGTAGAAAATGAAATAGAAGATGGTATAGACACCCAATACTCAATCAATTATACCAATAACATTGATGATAAAGGACAAAAACTGACCATTGATTTGCAGTATGGAGAAAGTGACGACAATGATAACTCTACTATTACCAATAATGGTGTACTTACTGAAATAAACAGTCAAATAACCAAATCTAAAAACAGATTATTACAAATAGACTATGTACTTCCTTTAGGAGAAAAAAGTCAGTTAGAATTAGGTCATAAAGCTGATTTACAAGATTTAACATCAGATTTCAAAGTAAGAGATGCAGATGGGAACCCTAAGGAGTATGATCCTTCTAATGCTATTGATTTTAAACAATATATTTATGCTTACTATGCTCAATACGGAAGCAAAATAGATAAGTTTTCATACCTTTTAGGGCTACGTGCTGAATATACCGATGTAGACCTTTTGGTATTAACAGATAATACTTTTTCTGATAAAAACTACACTCAATGGTTTCCTACCGTAAACTTAGGCTACGAGTTTAGTGAAACAGACAACCTAACTTTGGGCTACGCCCGTAGGTTACGTAGACCACGCCACTGGTTTTTAAACCCCTTTGAAACAAGAAGTTCTGACACTTATGTATTTAAAGGAAATCCTGACTTAAATCCAACGTATACTAGTTCTTTTGATTTAGGTTATACTACTAGAATTAGTAAAGTAACATTAAACTCATCATTATACTACCAATATTCCACAGATTTAATACGACCAGTATCAAGAATTGAAACAAGAGAAAAAGGAAATGTTTTTGTTCGTCAGTTTTTAAACTTAAATAATGAAAGCCGTTATGGATTTGAGTTAACAACCAATTATAATCCTGCTAAATGGGCTCGCTTATCAGCAACCTTCAATTATTTTAAGTTTAAAACAGATGCTTTCGATTATACCTATTCATACACTAATCCTGATGATGGAAGTATTGTTACCGAAACCGAGTTTTTACCTGAAGTGAATAGTAATAGCTGGTTTGCTCGTTTTAATTCAAGAATTACCTTACCAGCAAAAATTGATTGGCAAACACGTATTATGTACAGAGGACCACAAGATGATGCACAAGGAAGCAGAGAAGGTATTTTTGTTACCAACTTAGCTTTTAGTAAAGATTTGTTTAAAGACAAAGCTTCCTTAGTTTTAAATGTTAGCGATTTATTTAACGAACGTAAAAGAAAAAGCTATACTAATACTTCTAAAGTAGTTTCTTACCAAGAATTCCAATGGAGAGAGCGTCAAATCACATTGAGCTTTACGTATCGTTTCAATCAAAAGAAAAAACGTGAACGTCCTGATCGAAATGGTGATTTTAATGGAGGTGAAGGTTTCAATCCATAGTCAAAATATACTTATTTATAAAAGAGGAGGTTTTAAAACCTCTTCTTTTATTTTAACATCATTTTATCAAATTACAGCTAAACCTTTTGGATTTTATAATGTCATAAGGCAAACTAAATAATCATTTATGAAAAATTTCATCTTAACTAGTTTGCTTTTCCTTTTGCTAACTGGAAAGTCTTTTACTCAACAACAAAATACCGACAAAATAATTGATCAACTGTTAGAAAAAGTGCAAGAAAAACTTAAGCTAGACAATCTACAAATAGCCATTATTAAAGAGATTATCTTAAAATTCAATCAAGAAAAAAATAACTTAAGAAACAAAGACATCCCTATTGACGAAAAGAGAATTCAATTTCAAGAAATCAACATAAGGCAAGAAAAAGAACTTAGTAAATTTTTAACTGAGGAGCAGGTAACTGCATTCAAACAAATTATGAAGGAGCATAAAAGTGGCTTCCGAAAAAATGCATCATCTAGTAAAAATCGAAATGGTTTAAGAAAAGGAAGACGTAGATAAATTTACTCTAAACTAAAAAACCACGCAACATGCGTGGTTTAATTATATATTGTATAAAAAGCTTACTTACCTTCCTCAGCAGCTCTTTTAGCTTCTCTTTTTAATTTCATGTTCTCCCAGATAGTTCCACCAATCCAGTAAGGAACTACAAATGTTAATAAGAAAATTAACAGCCAAAATCCAGCTGTAAAAATAAACATGAATAATACCAATCCTGAAAATTCTGAAAAATCTAACATTTGTTTCTTATTAATAATTGTTATGCGACAAAATTATAACTATTTTTCTTTTCATCCAATAAAATCTAATAAAAATCATCATTAAAAACTATTAGAATTTGTAATTTTGGACATCATTAATTTTAAGCATTTTAAATCATTTCAAATGACAAAATATAGAATTGAGAAAGACACTATGGGACAGGTAGAAGTGCCTGCTGATAAATATTGGGGAGCACAAACTGAGCGTTCTCGTAACAATTTCAAAATCGGTCCTGCAGCTTCTATGCCTTTAGAAGTAGTACACGGATTTGCTTACTTAAAAAAAGCAGCTGCCTATACCAACTGTGAACTAGGAGTTTTAGCTCAAGAAAAGCGTGATTTAATCGCACAAGTATGTGATGAAATTTTAGCTGGAAAACACGATGATCAATTTCCTTTAGTAATTTGGCAAACAGGTTCTGGTACACAAAGTAACATGAACGTTAATGAAGTAATTGCTAACCGTGCTCACGAAATTGCAGGACATGTAATTGGTGAAGGTGAAAAGACTATTCAACCAAACGATGATGTGAACAAATCGCAATCGTCTAACGATACCTTCCCTACAGGAATGCATATTGCAGCTTACAAGAAGATTGTAGAAGTGACTATTCCTGGTGTAGAGCAATTACGCGACACGTTACAAGCTAAAGCAGAAGCTTTTAAAGATGTAGTTAAAATTGGTCGTACACACTTAATGGATGCTACTCCCCTTACCTTAGGTCAAGAGTTTTCTGGATATGTAGCACAATTAAACTTCGGATTAAAAGCTTTAAAAAACACTTTAGCACATTTAGCACAATTAGCTTTAGGAGGAACTGCGGTTGGAACAGGGCTAAACACACCAGCTGGTTACGATGTATTAGTAGCTAAATATATTGCTGAATTTACTGGATTACCATTTGTAACTGCTGAAAATAAATTTGAAGCCTTAGCTGCTCACGATGCTTTAGTAGAAACACACGGAGCCTTAAAACAATTAGCTGTTTCATTAAATAAAATAGCAAACGATATTCGTTTAATGGCATCAGGACCTCGTTCTGGAATTGGAGAGATCATCATTCCTGCTAACGAACCAGGATCTTCTATCATGCCAGGAAAAGTAAACCCTACACAAGCAGAAGCTATGACTATGGTTTGTGCACAAGTAATGGGGAACGATGTTGCGGTAACTGTAGGTGGTACACAAGGGCACTACGAATTAAACGTTTTCAAACCTATGATGGCTGCTAACGTATTACAATCGGCTGAATTAATTGGAGATGCTTGTGTATCGTTTGATGTAAATTGTGCTGCAGGTATTGAACCTAACCAAACACGAATTACGGAGTTATTAAACAACTCGTTAATGTTAGTTACAGCATTAAATACTAAAATTGGATATTACAAAGCTGCTGAAATTGCCAATACAGCACATGCAAACGGAACTACTTTAAAAGAAGAAGCGGTACGTTTAGGATATGTAACTCCTGAACAATATGACGAATGGGTAAAACCAGAAGATATGACTGGAAGTTTAAAATAATGTAAACTTATTTATAGATATCTAAAATCCACAACGTTTTGTTGTGGATTTTTTACTTAAATTAAGTTATATTTTTTGATAAGTCTCTGCGACTTCTTTTATTCTTTCTTGTGTCACAGTACCTTTTTGAACTTCATAATCTTCGGCCATTTTTCTTGGTATACAGATTGACCCATTAGATAGCTTCACTGTATATGCAAAATATTCATTTATAAAATGCTCTTTATATGAACCTATTTTTTTATCTATTAAACTTGCTTCGTGAGTAATACTCATTACTCCTTTTTTATCTCTATCTGTCTTTGTCATAATTATTTATTTAATTTTTAATCGTTTATTTTTTTAGTTTTTGTTGTGTTTAAACAACATATAATTTATGATAGTACACCGTTACACCTACACGTAGTGCACTCTTAATTCAATCAAAAAATAAAAGGAATGTAGTAAGGATTACTTTTGCTTTTTCAAAGTTTGAAGGTACGAATAACTAACAGCAATACAAAAAGATATGTGTTATTATATCCCCTACTCCATATAACCGTATAGCACTGTTAACATATATTATTTCTAACGATTGTAAGTTTTTATAAATCGAAAATATCATAATACTTTCTTATGGTTTTATTCTAGGACTTGATTTTTACTTCTTTTCATCAAGAAAAAAAATAATTGCGACAACCACGTCACTATCGCTCCTTGTTATGATGGAATGCCATTAGGTTTCGTCATTTCAATCAAAAGAAGAAACCGTAAGGTTCAGCGGAGCTAAATCTGTTTAAGATTAGTTGCTCTCCCTAATGAGATTTCTCCTCAGTTGCTTCACAATATACTTTCAATCAAAATATATTTTGATTTTAGTAGCATTCTGAGTGACGGTAAAAAACTTCTCTCTCAAATATCAATATTCATTATCCAATACCAACAACTAATACCCAAAAACAAAACGTTCATGATTTTTTAAAAATCACTTTACTTTTTATTTCTTATTTTTAAAGAAATTCAACTACATTTTAAACAAAAATTGTCAAACCCTAACTAACCAAACAATGACAAAACCCTCACAAGATCAATCTTCATCATGCTGGAACTGCGATGGAGACATTACCCAAGTTACACAACGTTTAAAAGAAATGTTTGTGGAAATGGGGCAAAAAACACGCATTGAAAACGGACAACAGCCTGCAGAAAGAGCAGTATTTAGAAAACAACACGGTATTGCCTACGGTCGTTTTGTTGTAAACAAAGACATCGAAGAAAAGTTCAAAATCGGAATTTTTGCTGGTGATACTTACGAATGTGCTGTTCGTTTTTCAAGTGATACTACCCCCACTTCTCCCGACTTACACTCTACCTTAGGAGTTGGTTTAAAACTCTTTGGTGTAGAAGGTCCTAAATTATTAGGAGACGGTACCAATGCCGATTTTATCTTTCAAAATATCGACCGTTTCTTTGCACGTGATGCACAACAGATGTGTAACTTTACCACTGCTGGTGTTATTGATCGAGATTACGATTCGTACATAACAAAACACCCTGAATTAGCTAGTATTTTAAAAGCTATGACCAAAGAAGAAGCTAGTGTACTGAGTGCTAACTACTGGGCAATTCTTCCTTTTAAATTAGGCGATTCACAAATTATAAAATATCGTTTAGTTCCTGAAGACACCTATAAAGGAACTCCTTTTAACGACAACAATTACTTAGGTATCGACTTACAACAACGGTTGTTAACCAAAGAAGCGACCTTCCGTTTCGAAATACAATTGCGTACCAACGATGCCACAATGCCGTTAGATGATGCACAAGTAGTTTGGAGTACGGAAGAAAGTCCGTATATCTGCATTGCTAAATTACACTTACCTCAACAAGATGTAGCTAGTATTGGTCAAGCAGAGTTTGGAAGTAATTTAGCCTTCAATATTTGGAGAACGCTACCGCAACATGAGCCTTTAGGGTCTATTGCACAAGCAAGAAAAGTGGTTTATGCAGCAAGTGCCGAAGCACGACATCAAGCCAACGGACAGCAATTACAAGAACCTAAAGAAATCAACCCTCATTTTGAAGGAAATACTGATGAAAATAGCGACTGTATTGTAAAAGCAGGTATCTACCCTCCTATTGGTGTCATGCGTGTAGGAAATAGTGAATACGAATATTTTATTGGTCCATTAGTTGACAATCCTGAACCACAAACCGACCCGTATGCATATCGAGATAAAACAGGAGCCTTAAAAAGACAAGCAGCACAATTTAGAATTTACGGATTTAATGCCGCTGGAAAAGCGGTAAAGGAATTAACTGCTGAAAATGCAAAAATCACGTGGCATAGTCATTTAGCCAACCAAAAATCGTCTTGGTATCAGTTTAATATTGCCTTAGACATTCCTGAAGCAGCAGATATGCCTCCTTCTATGCTACGAAATATTGATGTAAAAGATCGTAACTCATTATTAATTGATGGTGGCGCAAAATCTGTTACTGGAACCAATGTTATCGAAGGTCCTTTCTTTGAAGGAGAATTTCTTTCGAAAAAAGTATACTTAGGTGAAATGCGTACCGATGAAAAGGGACGTTTGATTATGTTAGGCGGACACGGAAAATCGGAAAACATCAATGGTGATATTGCCATTACTTTTGCAAATAACGAAGGTTGGCACGATGATATTTCTGACGGTCCTGTTACTGCGGAAGTAGAATACGAAGGAACAAAATTAAAAGTAGATCCAGCCTGGGTTATTTGTGCACCTCCAGATTATGCACCGATGCAAAAATCGGTACGTACTATGTGGGATTTAATGCGTGATGTGGCTGTAAAATCTAAAATGTTAGTGCGTCCTACCAGACCATCTTTTACCAAAGATATTTTACCAATCTTTCAACGTATGACCGATTTACAGTGGGTAAATGCTGGTTTTGCTGGAGCCTTTGGTTTTGGAGGTCAGTTTAATTATACTACTAACGAATGGATAAAACGATTAGGAAATCCGTCGCCTGCTTATATGGAAATGCGAAGAACGATTTCTAACAACTTCCGACGTTTTGATGTATCAGGAGCAGAAGCACCTCAGCTATGGCCTTGGTTGTATGGTGATGCTATAAGTATTCCTTCTACAGGTTCTGTTCGACAACATGCTACCTTATCAGATTTACAATTAGAATTTTTAGATCAATGGGTACAAGGTGATTTTGAAGCTGATTATGTAGACATGACTGGATGTCCTCACATTCCAAAACCACCTACGATAGACGAACTTCCTGTTTCAGAACAACCAGATATGTTAACTAAAGCTGCTATGGAGTTTTGTTTAGCTGATGCTTTTCACCCTGGTTGTGAAATGACGTGGCCTATGCGTTCATCAGGAATGTACATGGCTCCTTTTAGAGTTAAACATGCACCTAAAACACCGCCTGTAAACACCACGTATTATGGTCCAATGATGAATAACGATATATTACCATTGGCAAAAGGTCCTATTTTAGGCGGACAAGTAGCTGGGGGAATTACTCGTTGGATGGCAATACCTTGGCAAACAGATACAGCTAGTTGTAGAGACGGATACACTAGTGAATACGATCCGTATTTACCAACATTTTGGCCTGCTAGAGTACCCAATAACGTTTTAAATGAGAAACGTTATAAAGAAACAATGGATCCTAATTTATCAGAGGAAACCCGTATTCAAGCCTTTAATTTCCGTTCTGATTGGCTAGATAATCTTCCCTTAGATGGTGAAGCTCCAACCTATACGAATCAAATTAATAGCATGATTAAGTATTTTGACAAGTTAGCCGTGGTTCAAAAGCGTCCAGGGGTTCAGCATAACCCTAATTTCCCTGAAGAAATGCAGGTAGGTATTACTCCTACTCCAGAACAAGAGGCAGCATTATTAAAAGCTACTATACAAGATTTACAAGGTGTTTTAACAGCTAAACGTACGTTAAAAAAAGGTGTTCAAAATACAATAGATGCAGCCGTAGATAAACTATCACACGATAATTTATTAAACGAGCAATTTGTATTGGAAGATGTTCGACGTAGTTTATTGATCTTAACAGAAGATGAACTGGTAAAAGACTTTAAAGCAACACCAAATGTTATTAAAACCATACATTTAATTGCTTCTAAGTTACACCACATGAAACAGTCTGATTCGCATCAAGAAGCAGCTCCTAAAAGAGTTGAAGTTGGTATTCCTGAGAAAATGACACGTTTTTCACGATATATTCCTAAATAACTGATGAGTGTTGAAAGAATATAATAGTACTACTGACATACTAATTATAGGTGGTGGCATTGCAGGTTGCATTGCCGCCATTTCTCTGGTTAAAGATTATAATGTTACATTACTAGATAAACTAGTTGAACCTGTTGATAGAATTGGAGAATCGCTAGCACCTGCAGCACAACGAATTTTAAAAGAGCTAGATTTATTAGAAAATGAATCGGATACTGTAAAACAAACCATATATCGTAACAATTTAGGAATGCAATCCTACTGGGGAAGTAATCAACTTCAAATTGTCGATCATATGAGAAACCCCGATGGCTTCTCTAAAAGTTTGAACAGGAAGAACTTTGAGGTTTACCTAAGACAAGTTGCTATTGAAAGAGATGTTGACTGTATTTGGGGAACACGACTTTCTAGTAGTTCTTATGAAGATAATTACTGGAAAGTAACTACAAAGTCCGATGATTTAAAAAACAGAACCACACATACTATTCAGGCAAAATTTGTAATTGATGCAACTGGTAAACAGTCTCATTTTGCAAAAAGCTTAGGTATTAAACGTACACACTATGATAAGCTTATATCTTGTTGGATAAGCTTACCTAATACCCTAGAAAATACTATGAGCACCATTGTTTCTGATGAATTGGGTTGGTGGTATAGTACTGTGACACCTAACAACAAAAGAATTGTCGCTTTTCAAACAGATGCTGACTTAGTAGACAAAAATATATTTAAGCAACTAGATTCTTTTTTACAATTTAGCAAACAACATGAACTGATATCTCCTTTAATTGAAAGCAACAAAGCATACATCAACTTTCACGGTACTGTTAGTGCAAATTCTACTCGTTTAGAACAGATAGCTGGTAACCAATGGATTGCTTTAGGTGATGCTGCAATTAGTTTTGATCCTCTTTCCTCACAAGGAATGTTCAATGCCATGGCAAATGCTATGCAAGTAAAAAAATTACTTCGTAATTTTAATTTTATCAAAGATTTAGATTCCAATAAAATGAAACAATTTAATACTGCATACAATCATCAAGTAAACCAAGTCTGGAATCACTATACACAACACAAAAACTTTTTTTACAAGTCAGAAACAAGGTGGAAAGAAGCTCCTTTTTGGAAAAGAAGACAAAACAATATTTAACACCTTAAAACAGTTTTTAAAACAAAGAAATCGCTTAATTTTGCCTTTCCGTTTTATTTAAAAATACAAAGATGAATACACACGAAGAATATATGAGTGAAGCTGTAAAAGCAGCTTTAAAAGGAATGCAGAACAACGAAGGTGGTCCGTTTGGATGTATTGTTGTAAAAGATGGAGAAATTATAGGACGTGGTAACAACAAGGTTACCTCTACCAACGACCCAACTGCACATGCCGAGGTAACTGCTATTAGAGATGCCTGTAAAAAAATAGGTTCTTTTCAGTTAGATGGATGTGTGGTTTATACATCTTGTGAGCCTTGTCCTATGTGTTTAGGAGCTATTTATTGGGCTCGTCCTGACAAAGTATACTACGGAAGTAATCAACAAGATGCGGCAAATATTGGTTTTGACGACGAATTCATTTACAAAGAAATTCCGTTACCATACGAAAAACGTAGCATTCCTTTTGAGCAAATAGGACGTGACATTGCTTTAGAACCTTTTCAAAAATGGTCTGAAAAGGAAGATAAAATAGAGTACTAAAACAAAAATCCCTTATTAATTAATAAGGGATTTTTTTATTTTTATCAATAAACAATATGTTTATTGTAAACTTTTCTTCATAAACTGCTCTACTTCTTGTTTTGCTTTCAGCAATTCAATTTCGTTTTTCGCTCTTCCTTCAGATGTATTCATAAACGCATCGAAAATATGACTTATATAAATAGGAGATTTATCTCCACTATAACTAATTGCATTGTGGCAACTAAAACAATTGGCTAAATTGTTTACGTTTATTTCTGATATATCACTCTGAAACGTCTGGGTAAAAGTTTCCATAGTTACATTGGCATTATTTAAAGATCCTCTTGCCACAGAACCTGGAGTAGCCTTATCTATACTTCCTCCTTCATCTACAAGTAACGTTGCTTGCTCTTCTGGTGTTAAACCATCTGTATCAATCCAAAGAGAGCCGTTATAAAAGTAATGTTTAAAAACATCTTTTAAATTCTCTTTTACACAAGCATTAATGTCTCTCACATTATCATAATTAAGTGGTTCTTGCTGGCAGGTAGTCATAAACCCTCCAACACTGTCTCTAGGTACTCCGTATTGAAATAAATCAAAAGCTTTATTTGGCAGTTTAGCACTGTTAGTACTTGTATTCCAAACAATCCCATCAATTCCCGTAGTATTTCCTTCAGCAAATACTAATTTATTCGTATCAGATGAAGCTTCGTTCTTTTTCCAATCGTAGTTCGGTGCTAGATCTTCATGTTCAAATGTAGCCCAAATAAATTCTGGATGATTTTCAACAACACCTACAACATGCATTCCTAACAAAGCAACTTCTGTATTCGTATAGTTTTCTCCATCTCTACTCACAGCAGCTGTAGTGGTAAAGTAATTTGCAACCTTATCACTTGCTATAGCACTTGTAGCTACCCAAGAGACTTTTAATTCTAACGAGCCTACTGGGAAAGACGATAAATTATTCTTGTCTAATGTTCCTGCTAAAATTGAATCTTTAAATTTATCGGCCGCTTTTTTCATAATATCACTCGTGTGTATCGAATAAAACACCGTTTCAGACGTATTTGAGGTGTTATACGCTGGATTTGTTGTTAATATCGCCGAATCACGTCCTGCCTGTGCAGTATCTATTAATACTACTGCTGCTCCTTCTTGTTGTTTAACCAACTCCATCTCTGAAGTAACCTGATGAATTGACCTGTTACTTAAAAACAATGGTAACTTGGTTTCTGAAATAGGTTTGGTTACCCATAAAAATTTTTGCCATGACCATTGATGAAAAATAGCATTAGTTGTACTCGACGCATCAAATGGGCTTCCTTTTCCTTCTTTAGGAGGTGGTGTTTGACTGTGCGGAAACCAAGAACTAGAACATAAGGTATCGCTAACAGCGATATTATATTCAGCTGTTTTTTCTTTTTCTTCATTTGATTTTTCTTTGTTCTTACAAGAGTAAAAAACACTTATACTAAACATTAGTAGTACGAGGGACTTAAGTGTTCGTTTCATTATTTAAAGTTTTTAAGTTGATACTACCAATTTATTGTTTTTTTTTATACAAACCTCAAAAAAGTTACAAGTGTCTATTTATTGAGCATAAAAATTAAAATATCAGGTTTGAAAGATTGATGCTATTTTAGTTAGGACTTGGTGTAACTTTATAAAAAAAAGTCTTATGTAATGGTGAAAAAATTGTCTCAGATTAAGAAAAGTAAAAATATTTAAGCTTTTAAACAGGTTGCTAAAAAGCAGCCATTACACCAAACAAAACACTAATAAACAATATATTACCAAAACAAAAACATTGTACCTTGTTTATATTTTTTGTACCTTGTTATGTTGAAACCTCTTAAATTAATTTAGGGGAAGCCGAAAACCAACTAGAGTAGGCATTAATTAATTTTCTTACCATGAAAAAGCTAGCTAACTTTTCAACAAAACTTACTTTAACTTTATTCCTTATTCTTTTTATTACAAGCTGTAATAATAAACCAACAAAAGACACAGAAAGTACAAATAACGAACCTGTCTTTGATTTGAATACAGCCAAAACAGAAATAGAAGCTGCAAACAAAGCTTATTCCGATTTTTTTGCCGCTAAAGATTCTGTAGGACTAGCCAACTTGTATTCAGAAGAAGGTAAATTTATGATGAATGGTAGCCCATCTATAGTTGGACGACCAAGCATACAATCAATATTTTATGGATTCATAAATTCAGATCTTACTAGTCTTGACCTTAAAACTATTGATGTTTGGGGAACCCAAAACCTAGTTACTGAAGAAGGTGCATACACCCTATATTCAGGTGATAAAAAGGTTGATGAAGGAAAATATCTTGTACTATGGACAAAAGAAAATGGTAAGTGGCTATTACATAGAGATATATTCAATTCAGATATGCCTACTGAATAACCAAACATCTGTAAAAAGATTTTTAAATTTATATACAACGCACTACTACCACTAAAATAAAGGTAGTGGTCGTTGTTTTTTAGTTATAAACTACAAAGCTTACTCTTTACTTTAATTGTGCTATTAAGAATTGAGTACTTTTTTTGCTTCTTCATATTCTTCTTTAGTTATTTCACCTTTCGCAAATCGTCTTTTAAGAATATCTAATGGAGATTCTTTTTTGGTAACTTGAAAAAATGAACTATAAAACAGAAAAAAAAGCACTCCAACAACTATCCAAATAACCCACCATACAAAGTGCATGCCCCAAAAATGACCATCATGATAATGCATATGCTTGAATTTTATACAGGAAAGTAACTTACGTCCTGTAGATTATTTACTTATCTCTTTTTGCATACCAGAGTACTAAAAGAATTATCAAAAATGAAATAATCCATAAAGACATCATAACTTTTAGCTTTTAGTATTTCTTTGTTTTTTTATAGTAATCATAACTCTTCTCAATCATTATCGTATTACACAGTTGATTTTCAACATCTAAACTTTCACTAAGATACAAATTTATACCTTTTGTTTTCGAGTTTAATTTTCAATAACTTCGTTTTTTGAACATACAACTATTAATCTCAATTTAAAAAAGCTATGCAATTAACACAAGAAGAAATTAAAGAGTTAGAGAACCAATTAAGTTGTCCTGATGGTAAATTAGGCGTTGAAGTTGGAAAAAACATGAACGAGACTAATATTGGGATGACCTTAAGTACCATTGATTTTTTGGAGTTAGAAGACGCTAATTCGGTGTTAGAGCTTGGTCATGGTAATTGTGGACATTTACAGCACTTATTAACTATAGCAAACAATATTGATTATTTTGGATTGGAAGTTTCTAAAACAATGTATGAAGAGGCTCAAAAAAACAATACAACTAAACAAGCTAAGTTTTCTTTGTACGACGGAGAAACTATTCCGTTTAAAGACAATTCTTTTAACCGTGTTATGAGTGTAAATACAATTTATTTTTGGTCAAATCCTCAAAAGCTGATAACTGAAATTGAACGAGTTTTAAAACCTAATGGTATATGCATTTTAACCTATGCCAATAAAGAGTTTATGAAAAATTTACCTTTTGTAGGTGATAAGTTTCAGCTTTTTGGCACAAAAGAAATGGAGGCGCTTATTAGTACTTCTAACTTAAAAGTTGACGAGTTTATACATAAAACTGAACAAGTTACAAGTAAAGCGGGTGATTCTGTTGAACGAACATATACCCTAGCGAAAATAAAGTTACATCAACAATAAAAAACATAGGCGATGTGTCGTTTTAAAGACACATAACCTATGTTATTTCAAGAGTATCTTATATACTCTTTTCTTTTATACTTCTAAAACTTAAAGAGAAAGTGTTTTTTCTTGCGATTTCTGAGTTACAAAAGGCTCCGCAAAGACAGCATTTAAACTAGCAATGATTTCTGTATGGCTACCACCTGCCAACGGAACTCTTACGGTAGCCCCTTTAAATGCTACTAAACTTTGTCCTGCCTCAGCAGATTGTTTAAAAGGTGTTTGCATAATTGAACCGTTCATAGTTCCGAAAGGACCATAAGAAGCTCCGCTTTTACCTGTTAAAGTTATCTGTAATACACATTGCCAACCATATCACATACCTGTATAACCAGAAACAGCTACGATTGGGTCATTTAGAGGAATATCTATCGTTTGAGCTACTCCACTATTTCCACCATGTTGTAACAAAGTAAACACGCCTCTATTGTTACCTTGAGTACCCGTATTATAAGCTCCTGTTCCAGTATTTACGGTCTGAATAGCATCAAGAACATCGCCCGAACGAATCGTCATTTGAGTTATATTTGGATTACCCGCCGCTCCAACTATCGAAGTATCGTCGAATATATTACTTGTTAATGGATTGAATAGTTGATTAAGAATCATAAATTGAGCTTGCTCAAACTGAAAGTTTCCAGAATTCAAACGCCACATAAAAATATTTTGATATTCATAAGAGGTTCCATTACTAGTAAATCCATTAGAAACCTTGCTCCAAACTTGTTGAGCGCTAGTGTTAGGTGCTGCGTTTCCTGGTTCAAATTGCGCTCCATAACCAATTTTTTCTGGTGATATTCCTGCATTTATAAAGCTAGATAACGGTGTACCATCATAAAACTGCGGTGATACAAAATCGAATGCGCTATTCACGGTCGGATAATCAATCGAACTCGTTGGCCATGCAGGAGTGAACGACAAGTAATATTTTACTTGCTGCTGATCAAACACAGAGCGAATCGTAGAAAACAAGACTTTAAATTGAGATTGAGTCATACGTGTAGACACATTACCTTCCCAGTCGACATCCAATCCGTTCATTCCATTATCTTTTAGATAAACAACCAGATTATTTGCAAAATTAGTAGCCTCTTCTTGTTCGTTTCCGCCTGGTGAAAAAATTGATGCTAGCGTGTTTTCTCCCGAATAAACCATGGTTGCTAAAAACTTAATATTCGGATTCACTTGACGTGCATCTCTAAGTACAAAATTTAAATAATCTTGATTTGTAAGCCCACCCGGATGGGATGAATCACCAATTTTAATGGTAGAACCTTTGGTAGCTGGAACTACCTCAAAAAAAGCAATTCCAAGAGATGTTACACTGTTATATACTTTATATTTAATAAGTGATTGAAAACAGCTATCAGGACTATTGTAGTTCGTCTTTGGTGGTTCATCTTCATTTAAAAAGATCCAAGCGTTAATGCCGTAGGGAAATTGAGAATTTTTCATAATATATTGTATTTAATTATTTGCTATTATAAAGTTGAGAAATTAATAGACCCAACCTTTAAAAAACACCACAAACACCTGATAATCAATCACAAAAACACAAATCCTATCCATAAAAGAAAAAGGACTACACATAACTAACTGTTGTACAACTCTATAAAAAATATAAAATCTTTCTTTTTATAGCTTTTGGTTTTTACAGTGTTAACTTATATTTCGGTTTCACAAGTTTTAAAGTTCTTGTATTTATTTTTTTATATTTGAGAGAATAAAAATTGCTAAGACTTCCGATTATCTTACCGTAAAGGGTGTATAACAGTAATTTTATTCTGTATATAGACTAGTTAGTGGCAATTTGAAAAAATGAATAGTAAAGATTTAACAAGTTTCGGATTAATCATAATTGAATCGCTTGATGACAATGATAATACTGGATATGATTTATTTTCATCTGTAATGAAGAAAAAAGTGTTTCAAGAACCAGAAATTAATGCAGAATTTTACGATATAAATAATCGAATTGAGTTGTTTGAATTACTAACTGAATTAGTAAAAAGAGCAACTGAAAACAATGAATACTTTCTATTGCACTTTGAAATTCATGGATATGAAGGTGGTATTGAATTAAAGGATGGCGAGCAAATTAATTGGTCATATTTACTTCCATATTTTCGTGAAATAAATGTTCATTACAAAAATTCACTAACTATATATTTAGCAGTTTGCTATGGTGCTTCTTTAGTAGAAAATATCAGACCAAACGAAAGAGCACCTTTTAGAGTTTTAATTTCTTCTGAAAAAGAAATTTGGCACAAACATTTTGTAAAAGGATTTGTGGCATTTTATGAACATTTCTTCTTTTCTTTCGACACAAAAGAATCATTGGAAAAATATAATTCTGTTATTGAAAGTGATGATGATAAATTAGTAATGCTTTATAGTGAGTTCTTTTTTGACCAAGTTGTGGATTTAGAAAGAAAGACAATTAACAAGGAGTCTTTAATTAAAACATATAAAAATTCAATGATTAAGAGAGGTGCATCCGAAAGTGAAATGAATAAGTTATCTGAAGAAAAAATAATGAATGAGTTGAAATCAATATTTAAGAAAATGAATTTTAGCAGGGATTACTTTATGATGAAAGATATCTCATAAAAGCTGCCACTAACAATATATACAAAACATAGCTATTAAAATCTTTACCAAAGGTTTGTGTCTATTTGCGAAGACCTCCAAATTTTTAAATTTGGCTTATAGAAAAAAAGATAATACGAAAAATTTAAAAATTCGGCTCGTGTTTAATCCGAAACGATAGCGTTTTTTTAAACGTTACGTTTCATATACGGAGGCGTTATAGTTAAGTTGTGAAACCATTTAACCACAGAAAATATACATATGAAAAAACTCGAACTATATTGGCAAGATATTAATATCGGAACATTGACTGAAACAAATTGGGATATAAGAAGTTCGGGAAACATTCAATTCAAATTTAAATACCAAGAAAAAACAACGGAAAACAGCCATTTAGCTGAGTTCATTAATCACTCAATAAAGACAAATGATTATTTAGAAAATGATGATCAGAATAAATACAATATGATGTGTGAAGAGGAAATTAAATTTCTTGATTTGATTGACAGTTCTGAATGGAAACTTATTAATTCAAAAAGCGAAGAAATTAAAATCCTATGCCCAATATTCCACAATAATAATGAAATAACCTGGCAGAGAGAATAAAGCAAAGTAAATAAAGAAAGGCTACAAACAACTATGTATAAAATAATTGCTTAGTAAGTTTGTATCTGTAATTTTAGGTTTCAAGGTACAACTGTTCTTGCACAACACCATAACCTAACTAGCTCACCTTAAAAACTCTATCAACAACCCAACCACACCCAAAAACAAACATAATGGAGAAAAAAACTTGGTATCGTTTATGGCGAAATCAGTTGTTTTAATTTTCTTAAAAAAGCCTACATACCTAAAATCACCTATAGCTCTAATGAGAAAAATAATGGCTACAACATAAAGTCCATAGTCTTGTAACCATGTAGGCATTGAACGTAACGTAAATAGTTGTATTTTTTCTGCATACACAACAGCAAAACCGCTGATAACCATCGCTACTACAAAAGTTAGTAGTTTAGGCGGATTCATTGCTCTTTCATTTGCTGTTTTAGTAGGTATTACTGCATCTACCCATAAAGTTCCACCAAAAGCCCAATAAACGTGAATTAACGAGATAAAAAAGAGTATTAAAACGCACATCACTCCTAAAAAATGTATCATAAATTGTAGTTTTTACCGTAAGTTTGTCTAACAAATTTAAGCATTCAACATGACAACTTTATTCATAAACATCAAAGAATTAATTCAAGTAAGAGAGACAACAACTAAAAAAGTATCGGGAGCTGAAATGAACATTTTACCTACCATTAAAAATGCTTTTTTATTGGTTGAAAATGATGTTATTATTGATTATGGAAGCATGAAGAAAGCTCCAAATTCGGCCGATAAAACAATTGACTGTACAGGTAAAATGATCTTACCTACTTGGTGCGATTCACACACGCATATTGTGTATGCAGGAAATCGTGAACAAGAATTTGTGGATAGAATTAACGGATTGAGTTATGAAGAAATAGCCAACCGTGGTGGGGGTATTTTAAACTCCGCAAAAAAACTACAAGAAACCTCTGAAGAAGAGTTGTATCAACAATCGGCTAAACGATTAGAAGAAGTCATTGCTTTAGGTACAGGTGCAGTTGAAATAAAATCTGGCTATGGTTTAACCGTTGCCGCAGAATTGAAAATGTTACGTGTTATTAAAAAACTACGTGAGAACTATAACATTCCTATCAAAGCTACTTTTTTAGGAGCCCACGCTTTTCCTACAGAATATAAAAACAACAAAGAAGGATACATCAATTTAATTATTGAAGAAATGTTGCCTAAGGTTGCTGAAGAGAATTTAGCAAATTTTGTAGATGCTTTCTGTGAAACTGGGTATTTCTCGGTAGAAGATACTGATAGAATTTTAACTGCTGCGCAACAATACGGATTAACTCCAAAAGTACATGTAAATCAGTTTACAACTATTGGTGGTGTTCAGGTAAGTGTAAAACACAATGCGTTGTCGGTAGATCATTTAGAAGTAATGAATACAGAAGATATTGAAGCGTTGAAAGGAACACAAACCATGCCTGTGGCATTACCTTCGTGTTCGTATTTTTTAAGTATTCCGTACACACCTGCTCGTGATATTATGAATGCTGGATTACCTCTTGCTTTAGCTACTGATTACAATCCTGGATCAACTCCTTCTGGAAATATGAATTTTGTCGTAGCAACGGCTTGTATTAAAATGAAAATGACACCAGAAGAAGCGATTAATGCAGCAACGATTAACGGAGCGTATGCGATGAATTTATCTGATGAAGTTGGTAGTATTACCAAAGGGAAGAAAGCGAATTTAATTCTTACAAAAGAAATTCCTTCTTACGGATTCCTACCTTATTCCTTTGGAAGTAATTTAATCGATTCAGTATTTATTAATGGGAAAGAAATGTAATAAACCAAACTAAGGATAAACGCTTGTCATTCCTGCGTAGGCAGGAATCTCTTAGAGGGTATTAAGATGCATAAAACTAATCATCAATATTATATTTATATCATCACTAATAAAAAAGATGGTGTTTTATATATTGGTGTTACTAACAACCTTGAAAGAAGAATCTTTGAGCATAAAAACAAACTTATAAAAGGTTTTTCTTCAAAATATAACCTAGATAAATTGATTTACTTTGAAGAACACCAATTTATTGAGGAAGCTATAAAAAGAGAGAAAAACATGAAAAAGTGGAAAAGAGCATGGAAAATAAACTTAGTCGTTAAAGAGAATCCTAATTGGGACGATTTAGCTAAAAACTGGTACAACTAACAAAAGATTCCTGCCTACGCAGGAATGACAATACAACAATATGCTAACAATATTCAACGAAAAAGACATACAGCAATTTGTAACTCCTCGTGAAGGAGAAACAAAATTAGGAGAATGCGTTGCTGTCATCAATCCTAAAAAAGAATTACAAAAAGAACTTGAAAATTCTGATGCTTCCTTTGTAATTTTAGGTGTTCCTGAAGATATTGGCGTTCGTATGAACGGAGGAAACGGTGGTGCACACACTGCTTTTATTCCTGCCTTAAAGTCTTTTTTAAACACCCAACAAAATCAATTCGTTGACGGAAATGACATCTTAGTTTTAGGTTATTTAGACTGTTTAGATGATGTATATAGTTTTGATGTTTCTGATAGAGAAAGAGGTGATTTATTGGTAAAATCGATAGATAAAGAACTCTCAAATCTCATCAAACTTATTGTTGAAAGTGGCAAGACTCCAATTATTATTGGTGGAGGGCACAACAATGCATACGGAAACATCAAAGGACTTTCACAAGCTAAAAAGAAACCTGTAAACGTAATTAATTTAGATGCGCATACCGATTTACGTCGTTTAGAAGAACGACACAGCGGTAATGGATTTTCATATGCTTTACATGAAGGTTTTATTAATAAGTATTTTATGTTTGGATTGCATGAAAATTATACACCTCAGTATATTTTTGAGATGATTCATGACAACCTCAACCTAGAATACAATACTTTTGAAGAATTAGAGGTATATCAGTCTACTTCTTTTGAAGGAGAATTACAACGTGCTGAAAATTTTATACAAGATACAGCTTTTGGAATTGAAATCGATTTGGATTGTATTCAACATTTCCCAAGTAGTGCCATGACTCCAAGTGGATTTACCCCACAACAAGCACGTCGATTTACCCATTCTTTTGGAAAATTATCAAATGCTGCCTATTTACATATTTGCGAAGGCGCACCAGCAGTAGTAAAAGATGAAATTGCTAACGGACAAGTAGGAAAATATATCAGCTATTTAATTTCTGATTTTATTAAGGCGAAAAGTAATTAAGTATCCGTCATTGCGAACATAGTGGCAATCTTTATATTTTGAGTTCTAAATAAACAGATTACTTCGTCGTAACCTCCTCGTAATGACGTAAGAAACAAGTATGTCATTTCGATCGAAGGGAGAAATCTCATTGAAGTGAGTTACTCATTTTCTTGAGGTTTCTCTCACTCCGTTTCACTCGGTTCGATATGACATTAATTCTTACGATTCTATTATAAGTCTTGATTTTTGGTTCTTTTCATCAAGAAAAAGAATATTAAACTCCTTTTAAAAAGATAACCACGTCGTTACCACTCCTCGTTATGACGGTAAAACATGTTTATAATCTTATCTTAATAAAATCTCTCTTCGTACCTTGTTCAGAATGACGATTTACATTAAAGTTTTGGCTATCGTTCTACGATTAAAACAACTGCTGTTTTTTCACTTGTTGATATTCAGCAACAATAGTTTCTAACACTTCTTTGGCTGGTTTAATTTCATGAATTAATCCTGCAACCTGACCTATTTCTAGCTCTCCATCCTCTAAATTCCCTTCAAACATACCACGTTTAGCACGAGCACGTCCTAACAATTCTTTTAACTGTTCTATCGTTGGTCCTTGTTGTTGATATAACTCTTGTACTTCTTCATAAAACTTATTTTTTACCAAACGTACAGGAGCTAATTCTTTTAGAGTTAAATGTGTATCTCCCTCTTTTACATCTACAATCGTCTTCTTAAAATTCTCATGTGCTGAAGATTCTTCTGTAGCTGCAAAACGACTTCCTATTTGTACTCCATCTGCGCCTAATACCATCGCCGCTAGCATTCCTCTACCCGATCCGATACCTCCTGCTGCAATTACAGGAATCTTCACTTGTTCTTTAACCATAGGAATTAACGTAAACGTCGTAGTTTCTTCACGTCCGTTATGACCTCCTGCTTCAAAACCTTCACATACAACAGCATCTACCCCCGCAGCTTCTGCTTTTAATGCAAATTTTACCGAACTTACTACATGCACCACTGTAATTCCTTTTTCCTTTAAAAAAGAAGTCCATGTTTTTGGATTCCCTGCAGAAGTGAACACTATCTTCACACCTTCTTCTACAATGATATCCATGATTTTTTCAATCTCAGGATACAACATAGGTACATTGACTCCAAAAGGCTTATCGGTTGCTTTTTTACATTTTTGAATGTGTTCACGCAATACTTCTGGGTACATAGAACCCGAACCTATTAAGCCTAATCCGCCTGCATTTGATACTGCCGAAGCTAACTTCCAGCCACTAACCCAAATCATTCCTCCTTGAATAATTGGATACTGTATATTAAATAGTTTGGTAATTTTATTTTGCATCGCGTAAATGTACAATCATTAAATAGTAAGCACAAAAAAACCTCGAAAAAATCGAGGTCATTTATTATTTTTTTATGTTGATTATTTACGAAATCACTCCCGAACCTAACAACTCCTCATTTATATACCAAGCTACAAATTGTCCTTCTTGAATAGCTGATTGTGGGTTTTCAAACTCCACATATAAGCCATTTTCCACTTTATATAAAATTGCTTTTTCTAAAGATTGACGGTAACGAATACGTGCTTCTACTTCCATAGACTCACCTGTTTGTAATGCCAAATCTTCACGTACCCAATGCAGTTCTTCGTTTGACACAAATAATATATTGCGATACAATCCTGGATGATTTTTACCTTCTCCTGTATAAATAACATTGGTATCAACATCCGTTTCTATAACAAATAGAGGTTCTTTAGTTCCTCCTACCGCTAATCCTTTACGCTGACCTTTGGTAAAATAATGCGCTCCTTGATGCTTACCTACTACTTTTCCATCATCTTTCTTATATGAAAACTTCGTAGAAAAATAGGCTAACTCAGCTTCTTTATTCTCAAATTTAGGAACCGAACGATTGTATTGCTCAAAATCTGTAGGAATCTGAACAATTTCTCCCTCTTTAGGTTGTAGTTTTTGTTGTAAAAAATCGGGTAACCTTACTTTTCCGATAAAACATAACCCTTGACTATCTTTTTTATCGGCTGTAATTAAATCTGCTTCTTTTGCTTTTTCTCGAACCTCAGGTTTTGTCAACTCACCAATTGGAAACAATGCTTTTGACAATTGTTCTTGTGATAACTGACATAAGAAATACGACTGATCTTTATTGGTATCTTTTCCTGCTAGTAATTTATATACAGGCTTTCCATCAATAATTTCTTCTGCTTTTCTACAATAATGACCTGTTGCCACGTAATCGGCTCCCAAACTTAAAGCGATGTCCATAAACACATCAAACTTAATTTCACGATTACATAATACATCTGGATTAGGAGTACGTCCTTTTTCATATTCGTTAAACATATAGTCAACAATACGTTCTTTGTATTGTTCACTTAAGTCTACTGTTTGAAAAGGGATTCCTAATTTTTCTGCAACAATCATTGCGTCGTTGCTATCTTCTAACCACGGACATTCATTAGAAATAGTCACCGAATCATCGTGCCAGTTTTTCATAAACAGCCCTATGACTTCGTACCCTTGTTCTTTTAGTAAATAAGCTGTTACACTACTATCTACACCTCCTGAAAGTCCTACTACTACTCTTTTCATTTTCTACTTTTGAAGCTGCAAATTTACGAAATAATAAACGTTTTTATTATGGAAATAATTGATGACGTCATTGTAAAAATTGATGAACTCTAATATATCTTAGTTCATCATCACCATCTCTTAATTTCAAAGTCAGTATGTTATCTTTTAATGAAAAATTATAAAATTTAAATTTTGGGTTTTCACCGTAATTCACCATTTGTAACTCTGGTTTGTGTCCATGAATTTTATATATACCAAATTCTTTTTTTTCTGATGAATTTTGTTGAACATAAGTATTATCCCACTTTAAGAATAAAGTTGATTCATCATCAACTTTATTTATATTCCCATTATCATTAAAATTATTTGATTTTAATTTCCATAATCCCAATAATTCATTCCCTTTTGAGGTTGGAATTTTATTTATTCTTTTAAGAAGAACTACTACATTTTCTCCGTCTTCTATCCTACTCCATTTCATTGTTTCATCTTTTAACTCAACATTAAATGGTTCTGCTGTATCTGAAATTCCGTTTTTGTTTTCTATTGATAATAAGCTGCCTTTTAATTTCCATGCACCAAAGGAGTGTTGAAACCAACCATTTCCTGAAGTTTGTGTCGAATCTTTTTTAAAATTCACCCATCTTGCATTTGGGGTCATCTCTTCATTACCAATCTTTACTTTTTCAACTAACCAAAGTCCAACAATAGAGTTCTTATGCTCTCCTATTTTATTACAAGAAAGCAAAAGGAAGATAATAAATAATAAACTTATCTTTATGTTCACTATATCAAGAGGTTAATTTTTAGGAATTGAATGTACATTTCTTTTTCTCTTACCTGTAACGATTTCTCCATCCATATAAAACTCCCATTTACCATCTCGTTTACCATTTTTATACATTCCTTTTTCTTTTAAACTCCCTTTCAAATCATAATATTTACCTTCTCCTTCTAATTTACCATCCACATAGTAAACTTCTTCAATTAGGATACCCGATTCTGTAAAAATTTTAGATAATCCGTTTTTCTTACCTTCTTTATAGTTTGTTTCTTCAGTTAAATTTCCGTTTCTGTAATAATTTTTTAAAACTCCGTCTAATTTTCCATCAACATATTCTTCTTCTGAAAACAACTTCCCATTTGTAAAGTAATAAGTCCATTTACCTACTCTTTTCTTACCTATAGTCCAACCTTTTGTTTTTACTTTTCCTTTAGGCGTATAAAATTGTACAAAAGCACTATCTGATTGTACCGAAAACTCTTTCGTTATTGAAGGTACTCCATAAGAATTTCGTTCATAAAATTTAAAAATACCTACTTCTTTTCCGTTTTTAAACTGTCCTGAATATCTTATTTTATTAACATTATCATCGTAATATTTTTTCCAAACTCCATCTCTTTTTCCATTAGCATCAAGCTGATTTATTTTTTGTGCTTGCGTTGTCGTTATAAAAATTACAGACAATAAAAGTGCTGTTGAAAATATCCTTTTTATATTTATCATGCTATTATTTCTTTGATCATTCAAATTTACATAAACCATACCAAAATGAGTATTGAATTTTTAACTTCTGTATTAGAAAATGTGGATAACCCTGCTAGGATAAACAGAGATAATGCTTCAAATATTGTATTAGCACAACCTGAATTGATAAAATATTTGGTTGATTTTACTTTTGATGTAGATTCAAAACTCTCAATTAAAGCTGCTTGGGTATTGGAATGGATGTGTACGCATAACGGAATAGAAAATATTCTTCCTTATCTTGATATGTTTACTGAACATATTTCTAGAGTACATTTTGATAGCGCCATTAGACCCTGTGCTAAAATTTGTGAGCATATCGCTATTGCTTACACCTCAAAAAAAGAAAATAATACTAAAAAACTCTTAACTCAGCATCATATTGATTTACTTGTTGAAACTGGTTTTGACTGGTTAATTACTGATCAAAAAATAGCAGTGAAAGCTTATACTATGAATACTTTATATCTTTTTGGCCTTCAAAAAGATTGGATTCTCCCTGAACTTGAACATATTATAAGCACCAAAGTCATACATGAAAGTAAAGGTTGTGAAGCGAGAGGTAAGAAAATTTTAGGATTGATTGAAAAAAGGTCTACTTTTTGATGATATTTAAAAAAGTGCTATGAAAAAATTAATTTACTTTTTAATTCTGCTAGGAACAGTTTCTTGTAAAAAAGAATTCAATCCTGAAAATTTTAAGGGGGTTTGGATGAACATTGATAAAGATGGTTCTTTTTCAAGTTTACCTACAATAATGTTTAAAAATGATTCTGTCTATCTTGAAGACATCTACACCTATGTTTCAAAAGGAAAATTCAAAATATCAAAAAATAGAATAAGTTATTATTTAAAAAATGACACTTTAAACTATAATTTTTCATTCAATTCTAATGATTCAACAATTGTTATAAATAATTATAAATATAGTTTTTGGGAAGATTATTCTTATAACGAAAACTTAATTACTTATGACTTAATTGGAATAAAAAAATTGGGTATGATTACAACTGACTCATTAGTAAGATTTGATGGAGGTATTCATTTGTTTAAAAATAATTCTGGAATTACAATATTAAAGCTGAACGAAGAAATTACTTCTAATTTTAATGAAATACATCGTTTTCAATTTGACATACATTTTGACATTCCTGTTTCTGTTATTTATTTAGGCTCTAATCTTGAAACTATTGATGTCATTAATTCTTATTTTGAATTAGGTAGTATTAATAGAAGAGCTGCTTTATTATTAACAAGCTACGACCCAAAAACAAATTTATACAATGGTTTTTTAGACAAATTCCAACTTTGGGATTCACAAATTGAAAAATATTATGATTATAAAATACCTAAACAAATACCAAAATCATTAAGTAGAGAAGAGTACTTTAAAAAATATTCTCCTAGTTTAATAAAAATTAACAATAAAAAAGACATCAATAAATTAAATACTTTAAAACCTGAATCTAGTTATGTAATCTCAATAAATCCGAAAATTCAAATTGAAAATTATTTATCATTAAAAAAACAACTTTTAGACATTGGTAATAAAAATGACATTAATATAAGAACGGAATTTAACCTATACTTCAAATAATTCAAGTTTAGATTTTTTACAACTAGAGTTTTATTTAATTCCAAAAAACAATTATAAAACCTCAGAAGAAAAATCTTCTGAGGTTCTTTTATTATTTTACAAGCAACTAAATAGTTATAGTTTATTTTATTACCATGCCCATCCTTTAGTAGATGAAACCTGATCGTTCCAAGATTTTCTCCAGAACCACCAACCTGACATAGTATACCATTTAAGGTTAGCTATTCCAAAACCTGAAGGACCTGTTGATTGATAAAAGCCTATAACTTTTCCTCCATAACAAGAATGTTGGTATAAGTACACCAAAGCTCTTCTATTCCATGGTTTTTTTACAATTAAAGAAGATAGTTGATCGTTATAGCCACTTCCTACCCAATAATCTCGGTAATAATATCTGTTTGTTCTACTCATACCACTCATATATGTATTGTAATATATGTGTTTATAGAAGTAAAAGTTACCTGAGCCATAAATGTCATAATCACTACATCCTTTAGATGCTTTTCCTTCTGTAGCTACTTGATCTCCTGGAAATTCTTCTGCTACTTTTGAAGCATACTCTTGTAAGTCTTCTCCATTGTCAAAAACATTTATTCTTATATCTGTACTTCCTTCTTCTGGATTGTTAAGGAATAATGATTTTGGAGCTCTTTCTTCATCTCCAAAAATTTCTTGTGCCATATTAACATCTCCATCTGCTTTTAGTACTTCACCTGTTTCTTCATCATACACATACGACACCTTAAATTCTTTTCCATAATAATCGTACGTGTGATTAATAACTACGGCACTTTCTCTAGCTAATTCTGTTTCTTTTCCTTTAGCTTCATTTTCTACAACTTCTTCATTTTGGCAACTGATAAATATTGTTAGAAACATAACAGCCATCCATAATATATTTTGTTTTTTCATTTTTTCTTAATTTTTTAAAACTCTTAATCTTTATTAAGAATTTGTTTGATTAGTTAGTTTTTTAATTTTTTACAGGTATTAAAACCTCTCCGTTTTTAAAACGAGAATAATCTACAACGTATTTACCTGCTCGTAAAGTAATATTAGTTTTCTCTAACTCCTTTACTATATCACCTCTTAGATACACATCTTCTGAAATAATGAAGTCTTCTTCTTCTAAACTTCTTGAAAATACCAATCGTAATGATTCGCCTTCATTTCTAAACGCTATTACACCATTATCTTCATCGTTATTTCCTTCCATAAGTTTTGAGAAAGTTTCTTTTACTTCTTCAGATGAGCCTGAACTTGCATTTCCATATACAAGAATATCTCCATCATCGTTTTTAAAGCATACTCCAGGACCTGTAGCACATGTTTCTCTACTAAAACGCCAATCCATTACATACACCCAGGGAGGATTGTACATACGAGCTTGCTTGACCTCTAAATTTGTGTTGTTTAATAATTCATTTGCGGAATCTTCTTTTTGGCAGGATGATAACATCACAAAAGCGATTCCTACAAATACAAAGTTTTGTAGTTGTTTCATATTATAGTTTTTTAGGGTTAATTATTACTCCCAAATGTATATGAACAACATCGCAAAATCTTCAGGGGAATGGTTATTTGTTGTATAGGAAAAACACCCCTCACCAAACAAGCAAACAACTAAAAAGCAATAACTTAATTTTATCCTTAAATATTTTTTTAACTCCTCTTATAAGTAATTTCTTAATACAAAAAAAGGGACGTAACCTAAGTTCATCCCTTTTTAATTCTTAATTTTTATACCTCATTCATATTTGTTGGTTTCCGATACCCCTGAAAAGGTTGCTTTAAAAGTTCAATCAGGTTAGAATTTTTTTTCTCATCAGGAAAAGTATCCACTCCGTATACTATTTTCTCTCTATCCAACTCCATGTAGGTTCCTAATAATCGATCCCAAATAGAAAAGATATTTCCGTAGTTAGAATCGGTATAAGGCAATAAGTTATGATGGTGAATCTTGTGCATATCTGGTGAAACAATCACATAACTCAATACCTTATCTAATTTTTTAGGCATTTTTATATTGGCATGGGTTAATTGTGTAAATACCAATGACATCGATTGATACAACATTATTATACCTATTGGAGTTCCTACCAAAAATACTCCTGTTAATGTAAATATAAAACGAATGATACTTTCTATAGGGTGATGTCTGTTTGCTGTAGTAGTATCTACCTTATGATCTGAATGGTGAACTAAGTGAACCATCCACAATGGTTTTACTTTATGTTCTACCAAATGTGCCAAATAGGCTCCAAAAAAATCTAAAAACATCACTCCTAATAAAACATACAACCACAAAGGCATTTCTGGCAACCAATTAATCAATCCAAAGTTATTTACTTGTACCCAATCGGCAGTTTTTAACAACAGAAAAGCCAATGTAAAATTGATAATAATGGTAGTTGCTGTAAAAAACAAATTAGGAAAAGCATGTTTCCATTTATTGTAGTTAAATTTAAATAATGGCACAGCTCCTTCTAGTAACCAAAAAAAGGTTATTCCACTCACTAAAATGATACTTCTGTGACTAGAAGGTATGGTTTCAAAATAATGTATAAGGGTTTCCAAAGTGTTATATTTTTCCCTTAAAAATAGAAAAAATATATGATTTGTTATTTCTTATTGAGGTAACCTTTTTTTAAGTTCTTCCACTATTCTGTAAGTGGCTGGACAAACCTCAGTATTCTTAATTGTTAAATCAGCTAACTGAATAAATTTCTTTCGATTTGTATGTGGATATTCTGAACAAGCTTTGGGACGTACATCATAAATAAAACACGTATTATCAGACTCATCTAGAAAAGTACACGGAGCTGATTGTAATACCATGAAATTGTCCTCATCTCTTTGCAAGTATTGTTTTGTGAAATCAACTACTTTCATTTTTAAATGCTTTGCAATACGCTCAATATCTTTCTCGGTAAATATTGGAGAAGTTGTTTTACAACAGTTAGCGCATGTTAAACAATCGGTACGTTCAAATTCTTCATCATGCAGTTCTTGCATTAATAAATCCAACCGTTTAGGTGTACGTTTTTTTAGTTTTTGAAAATACTTCTTGTTTTCCTGTAAAGCGTCTTTCGCTAATTTCGATAAGTTTTCAAGGTCTTTGTCCATGGTGCAAAGGTACAAAAGCAGTGTTGAAGTATATCATAGATACACATCAAAAAATCATAGGTAAAATCGTGGGAATAAAAAATTAAAAACACTAATTTTGTCCGATAATCAAAAAGAACCAATGAATATTCAATCGTTAATTGAAGCGAAAGTAAAAGAAGGATTTTTAGCCTTATATGATGTAGAAATTCCAACTGTAGAATTTCAAGCAACCCGTAAAGATTTTGAAGGAGACATTACTGTTGTTGTTTTTCCTTTATTACGGTACAAAAAAGGAAATCCGGTTCAAATTGGTGAAGATTTAGGAAAGTATCTGGTTGAAAACATCAACGAAATTAATAGCTACAATGTTGTAAAAGGTTTTTTAAACTTGGTGGTTAACGATTCTTTCTACGTAAACTTTTTTAATCAAATAGCCACCGATGCAACTTATGGTTTCGTGAAAGAAAACGAAACTGATGCTCGTATGGTAGAATATTCATCTCCAAACACCAACAAACCACTACACTTAGGACACGTTCGTAATGTGTTATTAGGATATTCGGTTGCAGAGATTTTAAAAGCTGCGGGACATAAAGTTTATAAAACACAAATTATCAACGATCGTGGTATCCATATTTGTAAGTCGATGTTGGCTTGGCTAAAATTTGGAAATGGTGAAACGCCTGAATCTACAGGATTAAAAGGTGATAAACTAGTTGGTAATTACTATGTAAAGTTCGATCAAGAGTATAAAAAAGAAATAGCTGAATTAGTTTCTAAAGGAGTTTCTGAAGATGACGCCAAGAAGCAAGCTCCACTTTTTGTTGAAGCACAAGAAATGTTGCGTAAGTGGGAAGCTGGAGATAAAGAAGTTGTGACTCTTTGGGAAATGATGAATGGATGGGTATACAAAGGTTTCGACGTTACCTATGAAAACATTGGAGTTAACTTTGACAAATTATACTACGAAAGCAACACCTATTTATTAGGAAAAGATGTTATTGAAGAAGGACTTAAAAATGATGTTTTCTTCAAAAAAGAAGATGGTTCTGTTTGGTGTGACTTAACTGACGAAGGACTAGACGAAAAACTAGTGTTACGTTCTGACGGAACAGCAGTGTATATGACCCAAGATATTGGGACTGCTATTCAACGTTCAAAAGATTTTCCTGATGTAAACGGAATGGTATATACCGTAGGTAACGAACAAGATTACCACTTTAAAGTATTGTTCTTAATCTTACAAAAATTAGGGTACTCTTGGGCGAAACAATTATTCCATTTAAGTTATGGAATGGTTGATTTACCTTCTGGGAAAATGAAGTCTCGTGAAGGAACGGTAGTTGACGCTGACGATTTAATGGATGAAATGACGAATACAGCTCGTGAAATTTCACAAGAATTAGGAAAATTAGAAGGATATTCAACCGAAGAAAAAGAGGAGTTGTATAAAATCATCGGATTAGGAGCTTTAAAATACTTTATTTTAAAGGTTGACCCTAAAAAGAGAATTTTGTTTGATCCGCAAGCATCGGTAGATTTCCAAGGAAATACAGGTCCGTTTGTTCAATATACCTATGCAAGAATTCAGTCTATCATACGTAAAGCTGATTTTGACTATTCAACACCTGTATCTGTAGAATTACACGAAAAAGAGAAAGAATTAATCAAGCAATTAGAATTGTATCCTGAAGTAATTCAGCAAGCGGCGAGTAATTATTCACCCGCTGTGATTGCCAATTACACGTACGATTTGGTAAAAGAATTTAACTCATTCTATCAAAACGTATCAATTTTAGGAGAAGAAAATCAAGATAAAAAAGTATTTAGAGTTCAGTTATCTAAAAAAGTAGCTGACACTATAAAATCAGCATTCAATTTATTAGGAATTCAAGTTCCTGAGAGAATGTAATAATTAGTTAATTTGAAAATGTAGTAACAGTTACAACTTTACTACTTTAAAACTTAAATAAAACAAACAACATGAAATACGACGTACTAATAATCGGAAGCGGTCCTGGAGGTTATGTAACTGCAATTAGAGCCTCTCAATTAGGGTTTAAAACCGCGGTAGTTGAAAAAGAAAACTTAGGTGGAATTTGCTTAAACTGGGGATGTATTCCTACCAAAGCATTATTAAAATCTGCGCAAGTATATGATTATTTAAAACATGTTGATGAGTACGGTTTAAAAGCAGAAGCTATCGATAAAGATTTCGAAGCTGTGATTAAACGTAGTCGTGGTGTTGCTGAAGGAATGAGCAAAGGTGTTCAGTTCTTAATGAAGAAAAATAAAATTGATATCATCGATGGTTTTGGTAAGGTAAAACCAGGAAAAAAAGTAGATGTTACTGATAAAGATGGTAAAGTTACTGAGTATTCAGCAGACAATATTATTATTGCTACTGGAGCTCGTTCTCGTGAATTACCTAGTTTACCTCAAGATGGTAAAAAAGTAATCGGTTACCGTGAGGCAATGAGTTTACCAACGCAACCTAAATCGATGATTGTTGTAGGTTCGGGTGCTATTGGAGTTGAGTTTGCACACTTCTATAACTCAATGGGAACTGATGTAACCGTTGTTGAATTTATGCCAACAATTGTTCCTGTAGAAGATAAAGATGTTTCTAAACAAATGGAGCGTTCTTTCAAAAAAGCAGGAATAAAAGTAATGACAAGCTCTTCTGTTGAGTCTGTTGATACTTCTGGTGATGGAGTAAAAGCTACCGTAAAAACTAAAAAAGGAGAAGAAATTTTAGAAGCAGACATCGTATTATCTGCAGTTGGAATTAAAACAAATATTGAAAACATCGGTTTAGAAGATGTTGGAATTATTACTGATAGAGATAAAATCTTAGTAAACGATTGGTATCAAACAAACATTCCTGGATACTATGCAATTGGAGATGTAACTCCTGGTCCTGCATTAGCACACGTTGCTTCAGCAGAAGGAATTACTTGTGTTGAAAAAATCGCTGGTTTACATACTGAAGCTATTGACTATGGAAATATTCCAGGTTGTACATATGCTACTCCAGAAATTGCCTCTGTTGGTTTAACAGAAGACCAAGCTAAAGAAGCTGGTTACGAATTAAAGATTGGAAAATTCCCATTCTCTGCATCTGGTAAAGCAAAAGCTGCTGGTACTCCTGACGGATTTGTAAAAGTTATTTTTGATGCTAAGTATGGTGAATGGTTAGGATGCCACATGATTGGTGCTGGTGTAACCGACATGATTGCTGAAGCTGTATTAGGTCGTAAATTAGAAACTACTGGTCATGAAGTATTAAAAGCTATTCACCCTCACCCAACCATGAGTGAAGCGGTTATGGAAGCTGTAGCTGATGCTTATGATGAAGTAATTCACTTATAATTAGAATCACTAGATTTTTAGAAAATATAAAGATTGAAAAACCTCGCCTTTTGGTGAGGTTTATTTTTTATATAACATTTATTACTCTTAGATTCTAAAACTAATATCTTCGCTTCCTTATAATAATACTCATCAGAGTGGTGAGTAAAGAATCAAATAAATATGAAAAATACAATTACCCCTAAAAAACATGAAAGAGTAAATATAAATAGAGTTGAAATTTATTACGAAGTATATGGTAAAGGTGAGCCTCTTATCTTACTTCATGGTTACACACAATCTTCAATTGCTTGGTTAGAATATGTAAAAGAGTACTCTGATAATTTTGAAGTATACTTAATAGATCTTAGGGGGCATGGAAAATCAAGTAAGTTTGAATACCAGTTTTCTGTAAGAGCTGCTTCAGAAGATGTGCTAACTCTTATGAAACATCTTAATATTGATAAAGTTAAAGGAATTGGTTTGAGTTTTGGCGGAGATGTACTTCTTGAATTAAGTAGTATGAATCCTGAACTTGTAGAATCTATGGTTATTATAGGAGCTAATGGAAACTGGGATAGTCAAGACTTTCCATCTATGCTAAGCACATTCAACTACGATAATATTGAAAAATTCCAGTGGATTAGAGACTATCATACAGGTGGAGAAGAACAAATTAAAGGCATTTTAGATCAACTAGCTAACTATAAAATAAAACTAACAGATGAAGAACTAAAAAGAATTAAAGCCAAGACTTTACTTATTTTAGGTGATAAAGCTGAACAAATACCTATCGATTCTGTGGTAAAGCTTCACCAAACACTTGATGATTCTCAGCTATGGATAGTTCCTAATACAGGGCACTATGCCCATGATGGTGATAATAAAACTGAGTTTTTAAGGCTATCAAAAGCGTTTCTTCTCAATACACTCAAATAAAAATTCTTAATCAAAAATGCACTTCAATAAATTTTTACTAACTAAAAAGACTATTTAATACATTTTCGGCACAATAATTGCTTTTAAGAAAACATTAACATAATATCGTTACTATGAAAAACTATCTACTAAACAGTTTAACATTGAGGGGATAATTGTTATTGAAAAAGAAAAAACTCGAAGCTGCTAACTTCGAGTTTTGTTTTATAATAAGATAACTGAATATTATCTAATCAATTTCTTGTATTTGATACGTTTTGGCATTAAATCACTTCCCAAACGTTTCTTTTTATTCTCTTCATAATCAGAGAAAGAACCTTCAAAGAAGTATACCTGACTGTCTCCTTCGAAAGCTAATATGTGTGTACAAATACGATCTAAGAACCAACGGTCGTGACTAATTACTACAGCACATCCTGCAAAGTTTTCTAAACCTTCTTCTAACGCTCGTAAGGTATTTACATCTAAATCGTTTGTTGGCTCATCTAATAAAAGTACGTTTCCTTCTTCCTTTAACGTCATTGCTAAATGCAAACGGTTACGCTCTCCACCTGATAACGTTGCTACTTTTTTGTTTTGCTCATTTCCTGAGAAGTTAAAACGGCTTAAGTAGGCTCTAGAGTTTACTTGCTTTCCTCCCATCATCACTAAATCTTGACCTTCAGAGAAGTTTTCCCAAATTGATTTTTCAGGGTCAATATTTGAATGCGATTGGTCTACATACGCTATTTTAGCAGTTTCACCTACTGTAAAACTTCCAGCATCAGGAGTTTCTTCTCCCATAATCATTCTGAAAATAGTAGTTTTACCAGCTCCGTTTGGACCAATAATTCCTACGATTCCAGCTTGCGGAAGATTAAACTCTAAGTTTTCGTATAATAATTTATCTCCGTATGCTTTAGAAACACCTGTAGCTTCTATTACATTAGTTCCTAAACGTGGACCATTTGGAATGTAAATTTCTAATTTTTCTTCCGTTTGTTTTTGGTCTTGACTCATTAACTTTTCATAGTTCTTCAAACGAGCTTTTTGCTTTGTTTGACGACCTTTAGCTCCTTGACGAACCCATTCTAACTCTCGTTCTAAGGTCTTTTGACGTTTAGAAGCTGTTTTACTTTCTTGTGCCAAACGTTGAGATTTTTGATCTAACCAAGAAGAATAGTTTCCTTTCCATGGAATACCTTCACCTCTATCCAATTCTAAAATCCAACCTGCAACGTTGTCTAAGAAATAACGGTCGTGCGTTACCGCAATTACCGTTCCTTTATATTGCGCCAAATGATGCTCTAACCAATGTACAGATTCTGCATCTAAGTGGTTGGTAGGCTCATCTAATAATAAAATTTCTGGCTCTTGTAATAATAAACGGCATAATGCTACACGACGACGCTCTCCACCAGATAATACTCCAATTTTCTTATCTCCTTCAGGTGTACGTAACGCGTCCATAGCTATTTCTAACTTGGTATCTAATTCCCAAGCGTTAGAAGCGTCAATTTTGTCTTGTAATTCAGCTTGACGCGCCATTAACTTATCCATTTTATCTGGATCAGAATACACTTCTTCTAATCCAAACATATCGTTTATTTTATTGTATTCATCTAAAATAGCAACGGTATCTGCTACTCCTTCTTTAACAATTTCTAAAACGGTTTTATCTTCATCTAATTGAGGTTCTTGCTCTAAGTATCCTACCTTATATCCTGGAGAAAACGTTACATCTCCTTGATAGTTTTTTTCTACTCCTGCAATAATCTTTAACAAGGTAGATTTACCCGAACCGTTTAAACCTAAGATACCAATTTTAGCTCCGTAAAAGAAACTTAAATAAATATCCTTTAAAACTTGTTTTCCTGTACTTTGATAGGTCTTAGAGACCTTATTCATTGAAAAAATGACTTTTTTATCGTCGCTCATTTCTATGTTATTTCTTTAATTAAACTCTCCCTTTTAAGGCGTTAAACACCCATGCATTAGCGAAAAAACCTAAACCAACAGCTCCAAATCCGTATCCTGCTATTTCATCATACTTAAAAACTGCTAATCCAATAAGTAAAATTCCCATTAAAATCATTACAAGTGTTGCCCAACCTAGGACAGTGTTTTTGTTCATTGCCATAATTTACTTTTTTCAAAAAATGTGAGCTACAAATATCGGTAATTATTTAGACTTATTCACTCTCTTATTACGCATAAAAAAAGTCTCACATAAGTAAGACTTCTTTAGTGATTTTAAATTTATATAAAACTAGAGTTCAGCAGCTAACCTGCTTCCTTGATTTATCGCTCTCTTAGCATCTAATTCTGCTGCAACATCTGCGCCTCCTATTACATGAACTTTCATTCCTTTAGCTTCTAAAGGTTCTAACAATTCTTTAAAAGGAACTTGACCTGCACAAATTATTACATTATCTACCGGCAATACTTTTCGCTCTTCATTTTGAATATAGTGTAAACCTTCATTATCTATTTTAGTGTATTGAACCTCTCCTATAAATTGTACTTTTTTCTTCTTTAGTACTGCACGATGTATCCAACCAGTTGTTTTTCCTAAACTTCCTCCAAACTTTCCTTTACTTCGTTTAAACATAAAAATTTCTCTAGGAGATGGATCAAACTCAGGCGTAACTCCTTCTATACCCGCACGAGATTTTAACGTTTTATCAATTCCCCATTCTTTTAACCATGCATCTATATTTTGAGAAGTACTTTCTCCTTCATGGGCTAAATATTCAGATACATCAAAACCAATTCCTCCTGCTCCAATAACTGCTACACGCTTGCCCACAGGTTTCTTCAATTTAACCACATCAATATAGCTAAGTACTTTTTCGTGATCAATTCCGTCAATTCTTGGAGTCCTTGGAGTAATTCCAGTTGCTAAAACAACCTCATCAAAATTACCTCTAGTCAAATCTTCTGCTGTAACTCGTGTATTTAATTTTATAGTTACCTTATGTAATTCTAATTGTTTATTAAAATAGCGAATGGTTTCATAAAACTCTTCCTTTCCTGGTATTTGTTTCGCTATATTAAACTGTCCTCCTGTTTCTTTATCTGCATCAAATAATGTTACTTCATGCCCTCTCTGAGCTGCCACTGTTGAAGCTGCCAAACCTGCTGGACCTGCTCCTACAACAGCTATTTTTTTCTTTGTTGAAGTTGGATTGTAATTCAATTCCGTTTCATGACACGCTCTTGGATTTACCAAACAACTAGCTACTTTCTTTTGAAAAGCATGATCTAAACAAGCTTGGTTACAAGCAATACATGTATTAATTTCATCTACTCTTTCCTCTTTAGCCTTATTTACCCATTCTGGATCAGCTAAAAATGGACGTGCCATAGAAATCATATCTGCATGTCCTTCTGCTAATACTCTTTCAGCTGTAGCAGGCATGTTGATTCGGTTAGAAGTAATTAGGGGAATGGATAATTCTTCTTTCATTTTCTGAGTTACCCAAGTAAACGCTGCTCTAGGAACCGACGTTGCTATGGTAGGAATACGTGCTTCGTGCCAACCAATACCTGTATTGATAATTGTTGCTCCTGCCTTTTCTATCTCTTTTCCTAATTGTACTACTTCTTCCCAAGAACTACCCTGTTCTACCAAATCTAACATTGACAATCGGTAAATGATGATAAAATTTTCACCTACAGCTTCTCTTATTTTACGAACAAGTTCAACAGCTAAACGGATTCTGTTTTCATATTTTCCTCCGTAATTATCTGTTCTTTTATTGGTTCTTGTAACAAGAAACTCGTTAATTAGATATCCTTCAGACCCCATGATTTCAACACCATCATACCCTGCTTCTTGTGATAACTTAGCACAGTTTACAAAATCTTTAACTGTTCTTCGTATTCCTGATTGTTTTAGCGCAAAAGGCTTGAATGGCGTTATTGGTGATTGAATTTTTGAAGGTGCAACATTAAATGGATGATATCCATAACGTCCTGAGTGTAAAATTTGCATACATATTTTACCTCCTTCTTTATGCACTGTTTCTGTAATTACCTTATGCTCACGCGCATGCTTTTTTGTGCTCATACGAGCTGAAAAAGGCGCTGTCCACCCTTGAATATTAGGTGAAATCCCTCCAGTAACAATTAACCCTACACCACCTCGAGCACGTTCTGCATAATATGCAGCTATACGTTCCATACCGTTTTTTTCTTCTTCTAATCCTGTATGCATTGACCCCATCAAGATTCGGTTTTTTAAAGTTGTAAATCCTAAATCTAAAGGTTCAAAAATATGTTTGTACTTCATTGTTTTAATTTTAAAATATTATGCACGCATAACAAATGGCAAGATACAATTTTTTGGAAAATAAAAAACTCGAAGAATACATCTTCGAGTTTTTATATATTAGATTTTTATTGTTTAAACCGTAATTTTTGTACCATTTCAGGAGAGAGTGAATCGGCATAAACTCCGTAAGCATCCACCAACACTCCTTTGGTGCCGTTGGCTGTTTCTATAGCATAGACTACTGAATTATCACCTGCACTACTCATACCTTCGAATCGGTATACCTCTACAACTTCAAAAACTTCAGGTGGGTATGTTTCTTTTGTATGCCTGCACTCTAGAACACTTTCTGTTAAGTTAAAATCTAGTGTATATCCTCTTTTATCTAAATCATCTAAGGCTTCTGAAAGTGTATCATAAATGTGCATAATTTCTTTTTTTTTCTCCTTTTTAAAGATACAACTTTTAACTCAAAACCTTCTATTTCACATATAAAAAAGGTGTGAAAACAAAAAAATTATTGTCTTATCTTATCTAGTAAACTACTTAATGTTATAGCCTCTTCTTCTGTAAGGTTTTCAATAAATTTAAACTGTAAAGTATCGTCAATTTCATTTAATAATATCAATCCTTCTTCAGCAATGCTAATGTAAACCACTCTTCTATCATGTTCACATCGAATACGTTCTATTAACTTTTTCTCACACAATTTATCCATTAAACGTGTAGCATTAGGTGCACGTTCAACCATTCTATCTTTAATTGTCTGAACTTTAATTGCTTTTTTAGCTCCTCTTAAAATTCTAAGTATATTATACTGTTGTGGAGATATTCCATAAGGTCTAAAAAATTCATTTTCCTTACTTGTAATCCAATTAGCAGTATATTTGATATTAATAAAAGCTTTCACTTTATTATTTGGAAATTTTGAATTAATGTCTTTCGAAATATCTCCCATACTTAATTATCCTCTTAGCTTTATATCTTGCATTAATTTATTAAATGTATCTGATGTTGGTGTTAAATACACTTCATCATCAATAAACAACGTAGGATATTTTATTTCTCCCTCGTACAATTTTTTACTATGCTCTTTTGCTTCTTCATCAACTGAAACATCTTTATATTCAAAAGGTACTTCAGCTGATTTTAAAAAGTTTTTATATGCTACTGTATGTGCATGTCCTTTTTTACCGTATAAAACTATCTTCATTTTACTCCCCTATTTAACTACAAAAATACGAAACCCCTACTTACTTTCTAAGAAATATACCTTCTCAAGATATTATGCTAACACATCTTTATAATTAGAAGTTTTATCAAATACCGCTTTTGCAAATGGACATAGTGGAAGTATTTTTACCCCTTTACTTCTTGCAAAATTAACTGAGGCTTCTACCAATTTATATCCTACCTTTTTACCTCTTAAACGATCTCCTACTTCTGTATGGTCTATAATTATTTTATCTTCTCCTGCCCAAGTATAAGTCATTAAAGCTTCCCTTTTCCCATCAACTTCAACATAAAATGTTCCTTTTTTACCATTATCTTCTTGCTCTACTTGCATAATTACCCTTTAAATTCAACTTTTACATGAGCCCCATCACAATAGGGTTTGTTTTGTGATGCCCCACATCTACAAAAAGCTGTCGTTTTATTTTTCTTTTCAGTTTTACCGTCAGAAGTAGTTACGTGTAAGGTTCCATAAATTAATAAAGGACCATTCTCTAAAGCTTCAACCTTTGTTTCTGTATGTGCAGCCGCTTGATTACCTGCTTCTTTTGAGAGATAAGACAATGCTCCTGAAGGGCATTCTTCAACCTGTCTTTTTATTCTTTCGGTAGTCGCACCACTCATATTAATCCATGGCTTATTTTGAGGATTGAATACTTGTATCAATCCTTTCCAGCACTTTTTTGAATGAATACACTTGTGAGGTTGCCAAACAACCGTAATATCATCATTACTGTATTTTTTTGTAATCTTTTTGCTGTCTGACATAACTTTAATTTTATAGTGATACTGCGTTTTCGAAAGTTACAACTACTTTTTGGTGAACTTCTTTAAGTTCTTCATTTACAATACTTCCGTCCTTAAAGTTATCATAAAATTTTGGTAAAGAAAAATCGGCTATCAAATTTGCTCCCATATGTGGAAAACCATTTTTTGCAATAGCCATAGAAGATGCTCCTCCTCTACCTCCAGGAGATGCAGAAAGTAATAACATGGGTTTGTTACTCCATAATTTTTGTTCAATACGCGACATCCAATCTACAATATTCTTAAAAGCCGCGGTAAAATTTCCGTTATGCTCTGCTAATGATAAAATAATACCATCAGATTCCTGAATTTCTTTTAGAAACTTCTTTGCATTTTCTGGAATACCCTTTTCCATTTCCTCATCAATTCCATAAATAGGCAATGGATAATCATTTAAATCTAATATCGTAACTTCTACATTTTTTAATAATCCTGAAGTATATGTTGCTAATTCTTTATTAATTGATTTTTTACTATTACTGCCTGCAAAGGCTATTATTTTTTTCATTTAAGATGTTATTTTTGAATCAATCTCTGTTGCTTCTTTCACCATTTTAGCTACCGGACATTTAGCTGCTATTTCTAACAATTTAGCTCGCTGTTCTTCTGTAACTTCTTTTTCAAAAGAGATTTCTTCTATTAATGATTTTTTTATTCCATTTGGAGTTAACTCTTGTTTCTGATTTACATTTACTGTAATTTTTCCTAAATCCCACCCCTTACGTTCTGCGTACATTCGTAAGGTGATAGCCACACAGCCACCTATAGCTGTTAATAAATATTCTACTGGTGTCGGACCATTATCATCGCCTCCTTTATCTAAGGGCTCATCAATTACAGCAAAATGATTTCTCATTTTAGCTTCTGCTAAGTAATTACGACTTGTTAACTCTACTTTTGAAGATGGATTATTGCTCATTATATTTTTTTCTTATAAATATAAGAAAGTATCAATAATACCATTGCAATTACTGCCCCAGTTTGTTCTCCGTCACCAATCATAAAATGAGCAAAAAATGCCAAAATAAAAGCAAAGAAGAATCCCGCATACGCCCATTCATTTAAAAACTTCCCTCTAAAAAACCAAAGTGCTACCAATCCTAATATTTTGGCTATTGCATACGGATAGATGATATAAGTTGGATACCCAAATGCAGTAAACATACTTGAAACCGCTTCGTTATTAAAAATATACATTCCTGCCGACATTAACATCATAAGAGTCAACAATCCTGTAGATACATAAAAAATAATTTTGTCTCTTTTCATTATTTATTTAATTAAAATTTCTGAGACAAAGATATAAAAAATAATCAAATATTAACCATGGAATATATTATCATGGAATATAAATTATTTTGTAGATATGTTATTTTATTTTATAAATTTGTATAAGTACTTATATAAATACTTAATTTTAAAAGATATAATGGACGCTTTACAAGGTATTGGAGAAATAGGCATAGGATCAAGATTAAAAAGAGTAAGTGAATATATGATGAGAGAAACACAAATTGTATACGACACCTTTGATATAGATTTTGACCCTTACCTATTTCCTACTTTTAAGATAATTAAAAATAAAGATGGTGTTACCAATACCGAAATCAATGCTAGTTTGAGGACAACACAACCTGCCACTACTCAAGCTATAAACAAACTGATGAAAAAAAGGTTAATTGAATTAAAAGAAGATAAAGATGATAAACGTAAAAAGATTATCTACCTCTCTGAAAAGGGAAAAAAGCTAGTTCAAAAAATAACACCTATTTGGAATAGCATTGAAGAAACTATTAAAGAATACACCTGTATCAAATCAAACTCATTAATTGAACACTTAAACATTCTAGAAGAAAAGTTTCAAAAGAAATCATTTAGCACAGCAATTATAGAACATATAAAAATGAATACACAACAACTTCAATCGGTTGAAATTATTAATTATAAAAATGAGTATGCTTCTCATTTTTACGATTTAAATATTGAATGGTTACAAACCTTTTTTTACGTTGAACCTTATGATGAAGAAGTACTAAGTAATCCTGACAAATATATTATTAACAAAGGAGGTCGTATTTTCTTTGCTAAAATAAATGATGAAATTGTAGGTACTGTAGCCTTAATGCCAATGGGAGAATCAAACACTTATGAATTGACAAAAATGGCTGTATCCCCTAATCATAGAGGTCATAAAATTGGACAACATCTTATGCAGCATTGTATTAACTACGCTCAAGAAAATAATTTTGATAAGCTTATTTTATACTCTAATACCATACTAGAAAACGCAATATACATTTATCGAAAATATGGTTTTATAGAAATTCCTGTGGAGGAGAATTGTCCATACGAAAGATGCAATATTAAAATGGAGTTAAAATCTTTATAAGATAACACTATGAATAATACTCAAGTATTAAACTTACATCAAGAATCTCTTAAGCTAAAAGATTATTTTTCTCCAAAAATAGTTTCAGAGGTTAACGATCAATATGTTAAAATAGCAAAGATTAAAGGAGAAGATATTCCTTGGCATAATCATGAAAACGAAGATGAGTTATTTTATATTATTGATGGAAACCTTTTAATGGAAATTGAAAACCAACCTAGTTTTACAATGAATACTGGTGATTTATTTGTTGTTCCTAAAGGTATAAACCACAGGGTTAGTGCTACTGAAGATTGTTTAATCATGTTGATTGAAACCAAATCAACAAAACACACCGGGGATGTAATAACCTCCATCACAAAGTCTATTGACAATCAAAAATATTAAAGTATCAACATAAAAAACATACATTAATTCTTATTAAAATTATAACAATAAAAAAAGGTAGTTTCTTAAAAACAACTACCTTTTCTTTAAAATATATTATTTATTCCAATAAACTGAAGCTTGTCCGTATTGAAAATGAATAGGCACATTCGAAGGATCATTTTGGAACATATATAATTTATGAGGTGGTTTTTCAAATAGCATAATAATATCTGAACCTCCAAATCTAAATTTACCAAACTCTTGACCTTTCACTACTGTTTGTCCTTGTAGTTCAGTATACATATCTACGCCAGAAACCTGACACATTCCTATTGGTAAAATAGCGACTTTTCCCACTTCAGGTCCCGCATCCATAATTACTAATCCTCTGGCCTGTGAAAACTCATATCCATTTTCACCACCATCTGGAGCATCAAACTGTCCACCAGATACTGTTTCAACATTCAAATACACTTTTCCTTGCACAGGAAGAATCTCTAAAATTTTTCCACTAACTGGTGTATGAAAACGATGATAATCAAAAGGACTTAAAAAATAATGAATAAATGTACCTCCATAAAAACTTTCTCCATACTTACTGTACTCCAACAACTCATCTACACTACCAATAGTATGTGTTCCTTTCAATGTAATCTTATCTACATTCCCTTTTTTATCAATTGGATAATATGCTTTAAAAGTACAATCTGCAGGAGAAACAATAATAGTATTATCATCTGGAGCTGCTATAGGGCGCAAAGGAGAAATTCCCGTTTTAGGATCTGCATCATTAAATTCTCTATAAAAAAATTGATTGAATGTCTTCCAACTACTTTCATTTTTTGAATACAAAGGAAAATTATAAACACTTTCACCTTGAGCATTTTTATCATCTTTAAATGATTGTAGCGTTTCCTTTGTTAAAGAAGCTTCCGTATCTAAGAAAGTTCCCCAAGCATTTGCAAAACTCACTAACCAATCAGCAAACTCAGGATAACTCTGCATCGTATTTCCTTCTGAATCTGCTTGGTCTATCAACCAATAGGATTGACAAAGTAAATCGTATACTTTTTGATTGTATCCATTTTTAGTTCCATCACTTGTCCAAGCATTAGGATATTCAGGATCTCTACTTTCATTTGGAATCATTTGTACATAAAGATCTAAGTAGTCATAATATGCAGCTACGGTTTCTGGCCATCCTTTTCCTCTAAATTCTTTATCAATTGCTTTGTAAAGATCTTTATTTAAAGGAGGTATAGTTTTATCAGGACTTCCATTTTTTGATAATTCAACCGCTTTTTTTAATGAATCTCCAAGACTTTTTGCCATTGCTGGATTACCATCTAAAATACTTTTCAGTTGTTCAACAACTGCTTTATGAGTTTCAATAGTTGTTGTTTCCATAATTAGTTAAGTTTTTAAATAATTCCTACTCTTTTATTGGAGGTTTTTCGGATACCACCCGTACAAATAAAAATTCTGATAAAACAATCATCATCAACCATGTAACCATGTTATCAGATTACTCAAATTTGAAAAATAAATCCATTAATCTCAGAGGAAAAACCATAAGCATCTGATTTTTACACATAAACGCACCAATTTCAGTAATAAAAAACAAGTCAATTGTATCTTTATAGTAGTATTAGAAACAATGCAGATAGTATTTGAAGTTTATTATTTCTATTAAAAAACTCCACTTACTTATATAAGTGGAGTTCAACTTCAAAATAAAACTTACAACTGCTAATTATAAATTTATAATATGTAAGCTCGTAAGTAAAATTCCCGCTATGTAAACAAACAATTGAAACAAACCAAACATAAACGGGAAATTTACAAACTAATAATATTAAACCACTTCAGCTACTTCTTCCACAATCTCATTCTTTTTTGAAGAAGCTTCAAATTGATTAGAGGTATTCTTTTCTCCTCCTGCCTTTAATGCTTTTTCTCCTGCAAAAAACGTTTTGTGATCGTCTCCTAAATCAGACCCAGCCATTCGTTGGTGTTTTACGCACGATACACCTTTTCTAATTTCTTGTCTTTGCACACCTTTTACATAAGCTAACATACCTTCTTTTCCAAAATAACCTTCGGTTAAATCGTTCATATGTAATGCCGTTGTATGATAGGTTGGCAACGTAATTAAATGATGGAAAATCCCTGCTTCTCTTGCTCCATCTATTTGGAAAGTGCGGATTTTCTCATCTGCCAACTGGCAAAGTTCTGAACCATCATACTTGACATCCATTAAATTATTTCTGTCATACATTGAAACATCATATCCTTGTATTACCATTTCATCATATACTTGGTTACGGAAATTCAATGTCCAATTAAACGATGGAGAGTTATTGTACACCAACTTCGCATTAGGAACCACAGCTCTTACTCTATTTACCATATGAGCAATTTGCTTCACATGAGGTGTTGGAGTTTCAATCCATAATAAATCTGCCCCATTTTGTAAACTTGTAATACAATCTAGCACTACCCTATCAATATTTGTTCCTTCTCTAAACTTATATAGTCCATTAGCCAAACGTACAGGGCGTACTAATTTTCCATCACGTTTTAACAACACGTCATCTTCTCTTGCTTCGTCAATAGTAATTTCTTCAGCTTCAACAAATGCTAAATACTGAGAAGCTAAATCTCCTGGTTCTTGGCTCACAGGTAACTTTTGAGTTAAACTCGCTCCTTCCGAATCGGTTCTAGCTACAATAACTCCATCTTCTACACCTAACTCTAAAAAAGCATATCGAATGGCATTTAATTTTGCAATAAAATCCTCATGTGGTACCGTTACTTTTCCGTCTTGATGTCCACACTGTTTAGCATCTGAAACTTGATTTTCTATCTGAATAGCACAAGCACCAGCTTGAATCATTTTTTTTGCTAATAAATATGTTGCTTCTTCATTTCCGAAACCAGCATCTATATCTGCTATGATAGGTACGATATGCGTCTCAAAATTATCTATTTGATCTTGTACATCTTCTCCTTTTTCTAACCTTCTAAACAAATCATTCAATTCAACTGCATCTGCTTGACGTAAAAAATCATAAATTTCTTCTATTAAAGCTGGAACTGCTGTTTTTTCATGCATTGATTGGTCTGGTAACGGTCCAAATTCTGAACGCAATGCAGCAATCATCCATCCCGAAAGATATAAATAACGTTTACTTGTGGTTTTGTGATGTTTTTTTACAGCAATCATTTTTTGCTGTGCTACAAACCCATGCCAACACCCTAACGATTGTGTATAGTTAGACGAGTCCTCATCATAATCAGCCATATCTTTTCGCATAATAGCCGCAGTATATCTTGCGATATCTAAACCTGTTTTAAAACGATTTTGCGCTACCATTCTAGCAGCATTTTCTGGAGAAATCGAATTCCAAGTATTTCCGAACTTTTTCTTTAATTCTTGTACAGTTTGTAAAGCTGAACTATAATTAGCGTGTGCTAAATTTTTCATAATTTTGTAATTGATAAGGTTATTAATTTATATTGATAGCTTGCCCTTTTAAATGTTGCCGCATTTTTAAGGGCTTTTTTTTTTCGATAATCGAGATTTAATTATTTCGATTTTAGTCTTTAATTTAAAATGTTTTTCGCTATAAGTATCTTCTAGACTTATACCAAAAATAGCTTACTCTAAAAATATTGATAAGCCGGTAAGGTTAAGAATTCTTCAAATTCTTCTGACAATACTAAACTGTCAAATAATTCTATGGCCTTATTAAACCTTCCGTTCGCAAATCTATCTGCTCCTAAAAGGTTTTTAATTTTTTGAATTTCTTCTTTTTTGAATTGCTCATACATCCCTTTAGTAAATGTTCTACCATCTTCTAACAATTCATTTTTTTGTAACCATAGCCATACCTGTGTTCTAGAAATTTCGGCAGTCGCTGCATCTTCCATTAAATTATACAAAGCAGCTGCCCCTTGTCCCATCAACCAAGATTCTATATACAAAATCCCTACATTGATATTTTCTCTAATCCCTTCTTCTGTGATAGTTCCCTGTGGTTGTTGCACCAAAGCTTCTTCTGTTATATCTACATCTTCTCTTAGCTTATCAATTTGATTTGATGTTTTCATATGTGCATCAAACACTTCCATCGCTAGTGATACCAATCCTGGATGTGCTACCCAAGTTCCATCATGACCATTCAACACTTCTCTTTCTTTTCCTTTTCTCACCTTATCAAAAGCTAATTTATTTGCCACTTCATCATTTTTTACAGGGATTTGAGCAGCCATTCCCCCTACTGCATGTACTCTACGTTTATGACAGGTTTGGATAACACGTAACGAATAGGCTTCCATAAATGGAGTTTCCATAGTTATTTGTGCTCGGTTTGGTACAAAAAAATTGGAGTGATTTCTAAACTTTTTAATGTATGAAAAAATATAATCCCAACGTCCGCAGTTTAAACCTGCCATATGATTTCTTAATTCATAAATGATTTCGTCTAACTGAAAACTTGCTGTAATCGTTTCAATTAATACCGTTGCTTTTATTGTTTTTTGAGGTACCTCTAAATAATCTTGTGCAAACACGAAGACGTCATTCCACCAACGAGCTTCTTTATAGTGCTCTAATTTTGGTAAATAAAAATAAGTAGCACTTCCCTGCTCAAATAATGCTTTTATGTTATGAAAAAAGAACAAACCAAAATCTACTAGAGAACCTGACATTTCTATGCCATCAATCAACAAATGTTTTTCATTTAGATGTAGCCCTCTTGGACGCACTAGTAAAGTAGCTATGTTCTCATTCAATTGATACGTTTTATCTTTTAAAGCATTATAAAATGAAATCGTTTTGTTAACTGCATCTCTTAAATTTACTTGTCCATCTAAAATATTTTGAATTGTAGGTGCATTGCTATCTTCAAAATCGGCCATAAACATTTTTGCTCCAGAATTTAGAGCATTGATAACCATTTTTCGTTCAACAGGTCCCGTAATTTCTACTCTTCTGTCTAATAAATCACTAGGCAATTCTGCACAAACCCAATCACTTTCTCTTATTTCTCTAGTTTCTCGAGGAAAAGAAGGAAGATTGCCTGCATCAAAATAAGCTTGTTCTATTTCTCTTTCTTCTAATAATTGAAGTCTTTGATTATTAAATTTTTTATGCAGTTGTACCAAAAATGTTTTTGCTTTTTCAGTCAAAACACTTTTATACTTGATTTCATCAAAACCTACACATTGAATTTCTTTAACTAAAACATCTTGATTCATACTATTTTATTTTTTATTGATTGACATTTCAATATTAAAAAAAAGAACTCAAACAAAAAAGCGAACGTTCGCTAAAAATATAAAATTTACTAATTTTTATTAATTCGCTAATTTTTATACCTTTGAATTACGAATCTTTTAATAAAAACACTTTGGAAGAAGAATACATCAGACTTGTTTTTGGTTTAAAACTTAAACAAATACGAAATGATAAAAACCTATCACTCTTTGGATTAGCCAAACTAACAGGCTTATCAAAATCGTATTTAAATGAAATTGAAAAGGGTAAAAAATACCCAAAAACAGACAAAATCGTCATCCTTTCTGAGAAGCTAGAAGTACCCTACGACCATTTGGTATCCTTAAAGCTTGATAAAAATTTAGCTCCTATAGGTGAGATTTTACAGTCAAAAATTTTAAAAGAAATCCCTTTAGACTTATTTGGTATTCAAGAAAACAATTTAATAGATATTATTGCAAATGCTCCAGCCAAAGTAAATGCGTTTATCAGTACTATTATTAAAATTGCTCAAAATTACAATCTAACAAGAGAGAGCTTTTTTCTTGCAGCCTTACGTTCTTATCAAGAAGCTCACAATAATTACTTTGAAGACATAGAGAGTAAAGTAATCGAATTTGCTAAAGCCTATCATATAAGATTAGACAAACCTATTAACTCAAAAGATTTAGAAGATATTTTGGTTGAAGAATATGGTTATACTATTAATACCGAAGAATTATCTCAACATCAAAAGCTATCTGAACTAAGAAACATTTTTATTCCAAAAACAAAGACTCTTTTATTATATAACGATATAAATGAAGCCCAAAAAACATTCATTTATGCAAAAGAACTAGCATATAACTACCTAGAAATTGAAAATCGTCTGTATACTTTTCCTTGGATAAAATTTGAAAGCTTCGATCAGGTATTGAATAATTTTATAGCCTCTTATTTTGCAGGTGCATTGATTATCCCTAAAGACGATTTAATTCAAAAACTAACACAACTATTCTCTTTACAAACATGGCAACCGTTACAACTGCATAAAATTATTAGAAGCTACAATTGTTCAGATGAAACTTTTTATCAGCGATTAACCAACATTTTACCCAGACATTTCAACATTAAAAACTTGTTCTTTTTGCGCTTTACACATAAAGAGAACTCACCTTTATTTAGACTTTCAAAAGAATTACATATAACGCAACAGCAATCTCCGCATGCAAATCGCAATAACGAACATTATTGCAGAAGGTGGATTGCTATTAAAACTATTCAAGATTTAGAAACTTCCAAAGAAAAAAAATCTGCCTACGGAATTCAAATATCGTCTTACGAAAACTCAGACAATGAATATCTAGTATTATCTGCAGCTACAGCTGATCCTTTTAAAGAAAACATTAATCGAAGTGTAAGTATCGGTATGTTGCTTTCTCCTCACTTAAAACGAAAACTAGAGTTTTTTAACGAAGATACTTTCACTAAAAGAATAGTAGGTATTACCTGTGAAACTTGTGCTGTACAAAACTGTAAAGAACGTGTAGCTGAACCTTCTGTTCTAATAAAACAATCAAGAAACAAAGAAATAGAAAAAATCGTAGAAAACATCATTCAATCACATACCTAAACACCTTGTTTTATACACTGTTTTTCTTATTTTAGCACTCGCAAACAAATAACTTACCATGGATCTTAACTTCAATAAAAACGAAGACCACAACAAACTTTTAGCATCAGATTTACGTCAACGCCTAGCCAAAGTAAAATTAGGAGGTGGACAAAAACGTATTGATAAACATCACGAAAAAGGAAAAATGACTGCTCGTGAACGTATTGACTACTTACTAGACAAAAAATCAAAGTCTATTGAAATAGCTGCTTTTGCAGGTGAAGATATGTACAAAGAACACGGTGGGTGTCCTTCAGGAGGTGTTGTTGTTAAAATGGGATATGTAAGTGGTAAGCAATGTATTGTTGTTGCTAATGATGCTACCGTAAAAGCTGGTGCTTGGTTTCCTATCACCGGTAAAAAAAACTTAAGAGCTCAAGAAATAGCAATTGAAAATAAACTACCTATTATTTATTTGGTAGATTCTGCTGGTGTATACTTACCTATGCAAGATGAAATTTTCCCTGACAAAGAACATTTTGGAAGAATTTTCAGAAACAATGCAGTAATGAGCAGTATGGGAATTACGCAAATAGCTGCAGTTATGGGAAGCTGTGTTGCTGGTGGTGCTTACTTACCAATTATGAGTGATGAAGCTTTAATTGTAGATAAAACAGGTAGTATTTTCTTAGCAGGAAGTTATTTAGTTAAAGCTGCTATTGGAGAGACAATTGATAATGAAACTTTAGGTGGTGCAACCACACATTGTGAAGTATCGGGAGTTACCGATTATAAAGCAAAAGATGATAAAGATGCTTTAGATACCATTAAAAACTTAATGGATAAAATTGGAGATTACGACAAAGCTGGCTTCAACCGCAAAGAAACATTTCCTCCAAAAGAGAATGAAGATGATATTTTCGGTATTTTACCGAAAGCTCGTAACGAGCAATATGACATGATGGAAATTATCAAACGTTTAGTTGATAATTCAGAGTTTGAAGAATACAAAGCAGGCTATGGTCAAACCATTATTACCGGATATGCTCGTATTGATGGATGGGCTGTGGGTATTGTTGCTAACCAACGTAAAATTGTAAAATCGAAAGGAGCAAAAACGAAACCTAGTGAAATGCAGTTTGGTGGAGTAATTTATAATGATTCTGCTGATAAAGCTACACGATTCATTGCCAACTGTAACCAAAAGAAAATCCCGTTAGTCTTCTTACAAGATGTTACCGGATTTATGGTAGGAAGTAAATCAGAACACAGCGGAATAATTAAAGACGGGGCTAAAATGGTAAATGCCGTGAGTAACTCTGTAGTTCCTAAATTCACTGTTGTTATTGGTAATTCTTACGGAGCAGGAAATTACGCGATGTGTGGTAAAGCATATGACCCTCGTTTAATTGTTGCGTGGCCTAGTGCAGAATTAGCAGTAATGAGTGGTGCATCTGCAGCAAAAGTATTATTGCAAATTGAAACTGCTGCTTTAAAGAATAAAGGAGAGAAAATTACTCCTGAAAAAGAAGCTGAGTTATTCGATAAAATAAAATCGAGATACGACAATCAAATATCTCCTTATTATGCAGCTGCAAGAATATGGACCGATGCTATTATTAACCCATTAGACACCAGAACTTGGATTTCTATGGGAATAGAAGCAGCAAACCACGCTCCTATTGAAAAGCAATTTAATTTAGGAGTTTTACAAGTTTAAAGCACAAAAACAGCATGAAAAGAAAAGTATTTTGGGCTATTATTGCCCTTATAATTGGCTTTGTCATCTATCAAGTTTATATTTTTACTTTATCTGAAAATGATAATATTAAATCTATTTACTTAGTTCCTGATGATGCTGTTTTTATAGTTGATACTGAAAGACCTATTGACACTTGGGATGAAATAAGTTCAAGTGAAATCTGGACACACCTTCAAACAAATCAACAAATCAATAAACTATCTGAAGGTCTAAATAACTTAGACGAAACCTTTAAAGCAAAAAAAGAAATTATTGACTTTATTGGGGAGCGTAATCTAGTTATTTCTGTACACGTATTCAGTACCAAAAGATATGGGTTGTTATATATAGCTGATTTACAAAAACTCTCCAAGCTTATTTTCTTAAAAAGAGCTATAAGTAAGTTAGCGGAAGATGATTACAAAGTAACCAAACGAGTATATAAAGAACATGAAATTATTGAACTGTACAATAAAGAAACGCGAGAAACTTTACACCTTTCCTTTATTAAAAATCAGTTTGTAGCTTCATATACTCACCTTTTAGTTGAAAAATCAATTGACCAATACTTAAATCCAGTTATTGGACGTGATATAAACTTTTTAGAAATTAAAAAGAAAACAGATACCGATGGCTTTTTTAATATTTATCTACAACATAAATATCTAAAAGACTTCTTAAGTTGTTTTACCAATTCTAGTAATTTAGACCTCTTAAATAAAGAAGCATTTTTTTACACAGGTTTAGATATATCAATTAAAGAAGGTGTTATAGTTCAAGCCACTGGTTATACAAATGTTGATAGCAATTCACAAACCTACTTGAAAGTGTTACAAAAATCAGGTGTAGGTAAACGTAGTGTTGCCAAAATAGCTCCTAAAAACACTTCTTTATATCTCAGTTTTACTTTTGATGACTTTAAAACTTTTAACCATAATTTAGAGACACTTCAACAAGAAAATCCAGCTGATTTTAAAATATATTCTGATCAATTAGCAATGGTTGAGGATAAATTAAACATTAATATTTCTGAACACATTTATAGTTGGATTGGTAGTGAAATAGCCCTAATTCACTTTAATACTGAACTCTCAAAAAACAAAAAAGATATAGCTGCCATTATTAAAGCTGATGACATTGAAGACGCTAAAGAAAATCTTCAATTTGTTCTTTCTAAAATAAAAGAAAATACTCCTTTGAAATATAAACAAATCAATTATAGAGGATATCCTATCAATTTTTTTGATCTAAAAGGATTCTTTAAAATGCTAGCGGGAAATATGTTCTCTAAGATGGAGAAACCTTACTTTACAATAATTGATGATTTTGTAGTTTTTAGTACTAGTCCAAATACCATTAAAGAAATTATTAATAATCATTTAATAGGATACACACTTGAAAGTTCTGAAAATTTCGATGATTTTAACGATCTTTTTGAAAAAAAATCTAGTGTTTTTGCTTATATAAATACTCCTAACTCATACAAAGATCTTTTAAGTTTAGTTGACAATAAAACTCGACATCAACTTCAAAAGAACAAACCATACATTGCTTGTTTTTCTCAAATAGGTATGCAGCTTGTTGCTTCTGATGAGTTATTTGAAAGTAATATTTCTTTTGCTTTTGAAGACCCTAAAAACATTGATATAAGCACCGAAAAAGAACAAAAACTAAGAGAAAAACTACTACAAGAGCTAATTCCTTATAAAGACTCTACAAATACTTTAAATTCATCAACTTTTTTTAACCTTCCTCCTATACATCCATCAGATTTAAGTGCTAAATCTTATAAAGAGTATTATGAAAATGGAACTTTAAAGCTTGAAGTTGATTTAGATGATGGTTTAAAAGATGGAATCTATAAATCATATTACCAAAACGGAAATATAAAAGTTAAAGGACATTACAAAAATGATAAGCAGAGTGGAACATGGAAAGCTTATGATGAACATAAAGGTAATGTAATTTTCAAAAAACATTTTTAATTGCAATATTTTATAGCATTGGTTACATTTGCCATGCAAAATTAAAAACAGAATACACATGGGAAGAGCATTCGAATTTAGGAAAGCAAGAAAGATGAAACGTTGGTCAGCTATGGCTAAAACCTTTACTCGTATTGGTAAAGATATCGTCATGGCAGTTAAAGAAGGTGGTCCCAACCCCGAAACCAACTCTCGTTTACGTGTTGTAATTCAAAATGCGAAGGCCGCCAACATGCCGAAAGACAACGTTGAGCGCGCCATTAAAAAAGCATCTGATAAAAATACCGAAAATTATAAAGAAGTATTGTTTGAAGGATATGCACCTCATGGAGTAGCTGTTTTAGTAGAAACTGCCACCAACAACAATAACCGTACAGTAGCTAATGTTCGTGCTGCTTTTAATAAGTGTAACGGAAACTTAGGCACTTCTGGTTCAGTTGCTTTTATGTTTGACCATGTAGTTAACTTTAAAGTAAAGGAAGATTCTTTAGGAATGGATTTAGAAGAATTTGAAATGGAAATGATCGACTTTGAAGTTGAAGAAGTTTTTGCTGACGAAGAAGACAGTTCTATTATGCTTTATGCTCCATTTGAACAATTTGGTGCTATTCAAAAGTATTTAGAAGAAAACAATATTGAAATTCTTTCTTCAGAATTTGAACGTATTCCAACCACAACTACTGCTCTTTCTGACGAACAAAAAGAAGAAGTAAACAAACTTTTAGATAGACTTGAAGAAGATGACGACGTAAACAACGTGTATCATTCGATGGAAGAATAAACACTAATAAACATACAACTTACAAGCAAAAACCCCAGTTTTACTGAGGGTTTTTATTTTTTATAATTGTTTATATTTGTTTATTATTTATTAATTTTTGAACTAATATTGAACAAATGGTTTTTTCTTTTCAAATTAGCAGTTATAAAAAGCAAAACGGCACATTCTCAATTAGGTTAAGATTTTTTACTTCAGCTAACGATAATCAATATATTGACACTAAAGTTTCTGTAAAAAAAACTCAATGGGATGACAAAAAACAATCTATTAAGAGACATCATTTGGAAGAAGATCTCAACGCTAAAATAAATCAAGTAAAAACAGAAGTTCAAAAATTGTATTATAAGAACGAAGGAGTTTCAGCTAAACGTCTTTTACAGATATATAAAGACACAAAAAAATACAACACTAAGTCTTATTTAGATTTTTTTCAATCTGTTATAGATGAAACTAAATTGCGTGGAAAAACAAGAAGTGCAAAAACTAAGCAACACTATCATGATAAACTAAAAATATTCTCAAATCATATACCATTTTCAGACATCGATCACAATTTCATGAAAGATTATGAGTTTTGGCTCTTAAAAAGAGGAAATGCTAAGAATACTATCGCCTCTAATCTTAGGGCAATTATTACTGTTTGTAATTTAGCTGTGAAAGCTGGCATCATTTCCAAAAATAATGCAAAAGGATATACTATAGAAAAAGAAAATGTAGAAAAACAATCACTTTCACTTGATGAGATACAGAAAATTATTGAATTAGAAATACAACCAAGGCATAAAGGCATGATAAAAGCTCGAGATGTATTTTTGTTTTGCTTCTATACAGCTGGAATGAGATTTACTGATATATGCTTGTTACAATGGTCAAATATAGTAGGTGATGATATTGTTTATACAATGAACAAAGTAAAGGGGAGATCTGGTTCAAGAAGAAACATTCCTTTAAATCCTAAATCAAAAGAAATTCTAGAAAAATACATAGGTAAAGATGATTTTTTTGTTTTTCCTATGTTATATGGTTTTGAAAATAAAAATCAGGAAGAAAAAGAATACAGGATATACATACAAAACAATAATTTAAATCGATCATTAAAAATAGTAGCAAAAAAATGTGGAATAAACAAGCCAGTATCAATGCACATGGGTAAACACTCTTTTACAGATTATGCTGTAAAAAGTAATGTTAGTTTGTTAATGATTTCAAAATTGCTAGGACATACTAGGTTAGCCACAACACAACATTACCTCAAAGATTTTTATCAAAAAGAAGAGTCAGATACAATTAATCAATTATTCGGATAAATTGATTACTTTTGATTTAAGTAATAGAGACGTCTATTAACTATTTCTTTTTCATAGCAATTTTACCACTCACTTGAGTGGTTTTTTATTTAGATGCATTTTCATACCCAAACCTCCTTAAAAAATCTAGATCAAGTTCTTCTTTAAACTCTTTTTTTATAAGACCTATAACCCTTGTGTTGTTGTCTATTATTTTTGATAAACTTTTTGTTTCTTCCTTGCTTTCTAAATCTTTTTTATTAGCCACAAGAACCATGTTAGAAACATATAATGCAGGAAGCACTTCATCTACAATAAAAGCTCCTTTTTTTAATTTTGACTCCATAATTATTCCATTTTGAGCAAATATAATTAAAGATAAATCTACCTTTGTAGACAAACCCCTAGAAAATTTAGATCTATTATTCTATGAATATTTCAGAATTAGAAATACTATGCAAACAAGAAGCCAAGAAAGTATTTGAAAATTTTAAATACACAATCAACAAACCTCCTTTTATTGAATTAAAAAACATTGAAGACTATATAGAAGATTCCATAAACTTTCAAATAATACAAGTTTATGAATAAATACATAAATGAAGTGAAGTCTGATAAACAAATGAAATATTTGCAATCAGTCATAAATAAATACAAAGAAGTAGTTATTAAAACAGCATACAATTACGCTAAGAAACACTTTTACCAACCCCCTACTCCTTTTCAATTATAGTTACTTTACTGGTACCACATGAAGCTTTTGGCGTGAATTTTATCTCTCTTCCACCTAAACGCAAACCGAATAACCATTTTACTTTTTTTCGTCTACCTTTATGTTTAATCAATACAGTTTCATTGTTGAATTCTCTTTTATCTACGGTAACGTTTAAACTATCGTTACGATAAATAAGTTTTCCACTAACTATTAAACATGCGGTTGAGTCTTTCCATGTCGTAAGTTCTGGAATATTGTTTCTTATACTTGTTATAATTGGCGAAACATCGATTTTACTTGTAACACTGTCAACATACATTTGTTGTTGATAATACAAAGCTTCAATCCTTTTGGTTTTAATTTCAGCTTTTTCAACCAAACTATTAAGATCTTTATTTTGGTTCAATAGTTCTTTAATTTCCTCTTCTTTATTTACTTTGAAAAGAGCTACTTTTAAGCTATCAAGTTTTAAAGCAGTCTGATAATTGCTTACCATGCGCTGGTTTTCTTTTTTAAGCAATTTATTTTGATGAAATAGATAAGCTCCAAAACCAAGTAATGCGATTAACAACACATATCTTAAGTCTTTTAATGTAAAAAGTTTTAATAACCACATAACCTAATCTTTTACTAATCTTCTATACTCAAGTAATTTGTATTTGGAATAAGCAGATATTTTAACCTGGTTACTTTGATTACCTCCCAATACATAGATGTAATCAACATCTTCTCTGATAAAAAAACCAACATGACCTTTCCAACTATCAGGTTTTTCCCGCCATAACACAACAATATCTCCAATTCTAGGTGTATCAGTTTTACAACCAACTTTTAACCAACTACGCGCATTTAATTTACATGTGTATGGCAACCCAGCCTTTTTACATACCCAATTTGCAAAAGCACTACACCAAGCAGTCTCATCTTTTAATTTAGACCCATCGTAACCAATCTCATTAAAGTATTTTAAAACTTCAGGGTTGTCTTGCCTTCCAACGATTTCTTTTATTCCTATTTGCGATAATGCAATCTCTATCAATTTCATTACTTACTTTATGTTTCTTCTTCTTTTCTCTTTTATTTTATCTCTAACCTTAATCACATAAGGTTGTAAAAAAACCCACACAATCCCTGATACAATTGGAATTAAAAACCTTATAATGTTATCGGTAGGCGTCACTATTGCTGCTGCAATTGACGCCATGATTATTTTAATTTCTAAAGGGTTGATGTGTGTCATTTTTCTAACTTTTCTTTTCTTGTTTGCAACCCTGCTTTTTTTCTTGCAAACTCTAAAATGGTTAATGGTGCAGCAATAGCTATAATACCTAATGACAGAAACAGAATAATAATTCCTATTTCTTCAATAGTCATATTTTTAAAGTCAGCTATAATGATAGAATACAATACTCTACTCAAAATACCCAACCCTACTAAAAACACAACATATTCCCATACACCGTATTTTTTTAGTAATGTTTCTTTTAATGATTTCATAACTAACTTGATTAAAACTGATTTTTTGAACCATTAATGAACAACCAATCCGAATCACCAATTCTAACATACATTTGATGAGTTGCTCCTATACTAGTACTTGTATTTACTACAATAGTTCCAATAGGGTTATCAGCTAATGGAAATTCTGTATTCAGGTTGGCTGTTGTCTGTGTATCTAAGGAGCTTGTAGGTTTCGCTTTTATGTCTTTTAGTAACGCAATATTACCGTCTTCGTCTTGAAACCTTTGTGTTTTATTTCCTCCAGCTATAGAGACAGGTCTAGAAACTGTTAATTGATTACCGTTATCATAAAACAATAAACCTTGGTTTTCTAGTAACGAATAATTGTTAGCTATACTTGGATTAAAAACTGTTACTGCTGTACTTGAAATATTTACATTTGTAAAGTTATTTGTTTTTAGAGCAATACCAGTATAATCTATATAAGTACCAACTAAATTCCCGAAAACATCTTGTCTTGTAATTAAGGATTTGTCTGTTATGTTTCCTGCAGTTATTACGTTATCTAAAGTTTGAGCAGGTAAGTTTTTCAATTGACTTCCATCTCCATTTTCCAATAATAATCTACCAGGTAAAATAGGTAACTCTACATCTACATCGAAAAAAGAAGGAGTGTCTGCTAACTTTATATTTACATTACCTCCGTTAGCATCTGTGTCATTAATTTGAATTACTGGAGTAGAATGTCCAGCCCTCAATGTTTTAGCTGATATTTGACCTGTTATTGCTGTAATATTATTAGCAAATAAATTCGAAAACGTTAATTGACTTCCATCCCCTTGAAAAGTATTACCAATAACATTTCCTAATTTATCAACAGTAAATGTATTTGCTCCTTGATTTTGACCAACATAATTATACCCTGTGGATGTAGCTGTAGCGTCTGCTACTATATTATCCCCATTACTTTGATTAATAGCTTTAATTCCAACACCCGAGTTTGCATTAAATGAATAAATACCTGAATTTGTTGAACTTCCATTATAAGACCGAAATCCAATACCATTTCCATAATTTTCTGAATCTATTCCGGTGCCTGACGATTGGTTATTAGAATAAACACCTTTTCCAGTACTATTATTTTCAGAATAAATACCCGTTCCCCCTGCTTCATTTACGGAGTAGACACCTTCTCCATCAGCACTATTTTGAGAATATAATCCATTACCATCTGCATTATTTTGAGAATAAATACCTGCGGAAAATGCTGAATTAATTAACTGCAATCCGATTTGCCCCTCAGTTGTAACATTAGTTAATTTAGTCACATAGTTTGATAAATCAGGAGTAATTTGTGATTGTGGAATATGTTTAAAGTTACCTTTACCATCAGCAACAACCAAATTATCATTTTCAGTTCCAAGGGGTAAATTTTTAACTTGTAACTTGCCCGTAGATATTTGGTCTTTTCGTTGAGCATTTGAAGTTATTGTAAACATCAATATTGCTAAAATTACTATAAATCTTGTTTTCATTATTACTATTCGTTTTTTGATTAATGATTAATGTTTGTTAGTGTAAACTTCTACAGTTACTGACTTAGTTGTTTCAACTATTAGACAATGTGTTTCTAACATACCTAAGCTTTCAGTTTTAGAATTACTTCCACTCGAAATTTCGTTGTTGTTTTCAACTGTTTTAATAACATATCCTGTTGGTTCTGAAAAAATAATTCCTGTGGTAACTTCTCCATTTGCAAATGGGAAATACAATGTTTCATTTGCTGTTGATTCTTTTGAATGCACCTCTTTAATTACTTGTTTTGTGTTCATTTGTATTTAATTTTGATTAATGAATTATTTACCATTGAAATATCATTGGTGTTATAGTTATATCTGTGTCTGATTCGATGAACAGACTAGTTTCGTTTAAAAAACCAACTTGCCAAGTAACCGCTCCTGAAGTGGTAATATCTCCGAAATCATCAGATCCAGAAGTAGTGCCTATTTTTACAGAAGAGGCTCCACTTATTCTTATTGCATATAAGTCAGCATCTTGTGGTAATGTATATTCGTGAGGTTGATTTGCAGTAAGAGCAATTGGTTGTGATGGTTTTAATCCTTTAACATATTCTGGATTAATAAATGACTCTGAGTTTAAACCGACATATCCATCTGCTTCATTTTTTTCATTTTTATTTTGATATGCAGAAAAGTCTTGATTTACTAAAAGATATTTTACAGTTTTATTTTGAGTAGTATCAAAAACGACAATAAAAGCTCCTGAGCTTAATTCATTAACTTCATCAAGTTCAATTATAAACTTACTATCAGTTGATAATTGAGATAATTTTTTATTTATTGATAAAAATTCTTTTACAACCCAATCTTGAAACATCATAATCAATACTTTATAATGTAAAAATAAGTTTTAACCACTTTTTTAATTGTTCTAAATTGTTTAAATAAGGGTATTTGTGTATATTTGTTTCTATGGACTTTATTATTACACTTTTTGTTATTTTAGTAGGTGGTGGTTGGATTATAGGTAAACTAGTAGGTGGTGTTTTATTTTCAAAAGACCACAATTTTGAAACCTATAAACCATACAAAAATTCACCTACCATTATAAATAACTCCTACACCCAAAACAATCTTAATGTTACAGAAGAACAGTTCGATAAACTAAAAGACAGTCTTAAATCTTAATATAACCTCCATCAACTTTTATAAATGATGGCAACTCTAAGAACCCTCCTGAAGCGGGTTTACTCTTGTCAAACGTTTTTGACTTATGCGTTTCATTTGCTTTTCTTAAAATTGCATTTATTACATATAAGTTTGTGTCACCTAGTCTCCCTTCTACTTCAGGCACCTCAGACACAACATACTTGGTGCCATCTAAATAAAATATTCTATGAAAAAATGAAAGAAACACTTTTATCATCATACCCCTAGTTACAGGTAGTGTTTTTATTTTTTTTCCTTCAAAAGCGTCTCCTTTTTCTAAAATAGTCCTTGTGTCTGTTACATGTTGTTTTACACTTCCATCTGGTTTATCACTTATATCGTCTAGTTTAACCCAAAATTTATGTTGAATACCTGTTGAATAAAACACATCAGTATTAGTGTCGTTACTATAGATAAATTCTGAAAAGTCTTTTAAATTCTCTTTTACCGATATGTCTTCACTTCGATAAGTTAATTCTGGAAAATTATCGTCTAGGTTTACTATCTTAACAAAGAAATTCTTGTTCAAATAATCTAGCATTTCTAAATCAAATTCAAATACCTCATAATTTTCTCTATTATATATTGAACCTACTTTTACTATTGATTCCAAACCGTTGTAAGGAACATCAATAATTAAAACTACAGATTGCTTTTCTCCTGAAGGAATTATGTTTTCTATTTGATACCATGCAGATTCTATTTTAATATATTCTCCTGATTTAGCCCATTCCGGTAGCTTACCATTTAAGCTATAATCATTATCTAAATCAAAACCAGTATCAAAATCATATCTTTTACCTGACATGAAATAAATCCCTGTTTTTCCACTTCCATAGTTATATCTTATAGCATCTCTACTGTCTTTTAACCTTAAATTATTACTTATTTTGTTGACTAATAAAGACGTTTCATTCCCTTCTTCGTCTACAGCAATAGCAGACACATTAGAATAGTTAGATTTGAATTGTGTGGTATCAATATCATCTTTTGTAAAATAATGTGTCTCCTTATAAACTATATTAACGTCGTCCTCAAAGGATAATCTGTTTTCGTCTATTTTTTTGTTTGAAGCTACTCCTCCTTCACTTGATTTAACAAACCTTAAAGAGTTTGATTTTGAAATATGAAAATAAGGGTCACTTACTCCGAATTCTTCTACAACGAATGATTTAACAACTGTGCATCCTAAATTATCTTTAACATAAAATGTATAAGTGTTTGGAGGTAAACTGTCAAAAGTGTTAGAATCTTTCCAGTTTAAATTATCTAAAGAATATTCTAAATTAAAAAGGTAAGAATCTTTTAAGTTAGCTATTGCTGTTGCACCATTTGGGGAGTTATTAACCTGAATTGATAAGTTAGCACTACTTAAAAGATATGGTATAGATATTCTTTCTCTAATTTGTTGTCCGTCAGAGCTCTTTAAATCCAACCATATTAACCCTGACCCTTTTAACAATTCAAATTCAATTGGGTTTTGTGTGTTGTTTTCAATCTTAACAGGCTCTATTAATTCTGTTGCTAATTCACTTGTAGTAATCCTAATTTTAACATGAGTACATGGATTTGATGCTTGCAAAAAATCTAATGAACTAATACTAAAAATATTTCCTGTAAAATTATTAATTGTAAATCCAACATTTAAAAGAGCCTCATTATTAATTGCTATAGGATCTGAAAACTGAAAGTAAGGATTGTTGGCTTTTATTGTGACTTCATTGCCTACTCTAGTAATTGTGTATATAGAATATCCATTATAATCTAATTCAAAAGAGGTAATGAAATTGATGGCTGTTCTTTCTCCTATAGTAGGCGTAACATTACCTAATGTTCCTACCTCATTTTTTCCTTTTCTAAAAAGTACCCATGTTTCAGATAGAAGTAGTCCTGGTTCATTTGGATACAAGCTACTTTTTAATAAAAATGATATACCACTTCCTTGAGATAACTCTTCATTAAACTGTATTTTAATTTCTGAATATGTCATTTAACTAGCTTTTAAAACTGTCCATTTGGCTTTACTATTAGGTTTTAATTTCTCAAATCTGCCTCTCTCAACTTCTCCTTTTTCATTTATGAATTCAATTATTCCATAAATATTCTGCACTTCTTTTCCGTTTATTATTGTTGTTCCTTCTAATTGCTCCTTTATGTCATAATTAAACTCGTGTTCAAATTCTATCTCTTCAGGCAAATGGTATGGAACCCCTAAATCGGAACACAATACATCTCCGTTTTCTGAGAATTCCTTTTTATTTTTTTGCTTTGTTTTTAACCCGATATTTCCTTCAGAACTACCAAATCTTAAATAATCTTTCAAATGTTTTTTTAAAGAAGAGGCTATTGTTCGTCCATGCTTTAACAACAAGTTGACAGGAGAGTATTTTAAATTATAGGCAGTTTCTGGGCTATAAACTCCTTTTGGTTCTGAATCAAAATCATCTTGCCATTTTCTTAAACTGAAATAACCATACTCTCTTTTAAGTGCGAAAGGAAAAATTGCTTTATCGTTTCTATGGTCTAAATTAGGATAGTCTGATTTTGGTTTTCTTCTTATAAATTCACCTGCATAAGAAGCGTAAATGTATTTAGTTAGTTGTTTGAATTCATTTTTAACTCTTATTATAGGTGTGAAAAAATTAGACTGTGTATTGTACTCATCTAATCCCATTGCTTCCTCGTTTTCCCATCCTTTTTCACAACCAATTAATACACTTGAGTAATAGTGTTTATTCGCTGATTTTCTTTTCACATTACTTACTTGGTATGGTAGCTTTATGGTAACATAGTCTACATAAAAATCCTCTATTGGTCTAATAACAATTCTTTCTTTAAACCCAATCTTCTCAATTCCCATACCGACATTTTCAGTTGCCATTAAATCTTCTAAAAAATCTTTAAAAGAGGTTGTAAAAGGCTTATACTTATTACTGTCATTTATTGGTAATTTGTCAAATCCTCTCAACCAATGCCCGCAAGAATATCCCTTTAAAGAACCTTCACCGTCTTTTTCATACCCTAATTCTTTACGTCCTAAATATTCTGAATAAAAAACTCCCTTTCTTCCTGTAATAATTTCTAAAAGTCTCTCTCCCAACTCATGAGCAAGTATAATTTTTGATGAAGTTTTTTCAAAAAAAGAATTTTCTTGAATATCCAAATCAATTTCTAAATTTTCATAAACATGGTCTAGACGCCCTCTATCAAACCAATTTCCATTATCTGCTCCAGTCCAAAAAAACAATCCTAAGCTATCTCCTTGTTCTAAATATAAATTCTGTTTAAAATCAAAATTAATAGTTCTACTTCCCCATTTTGTAGGGTATAGGTCATCATGAATAATATATGTTTCTTTTATATTGTAATCGCTACCTCCTGAATAATGAACTAGAACTAATCTTAAAAAAGCACTATGATTAATTTCATCTTTAGAAACAAGTTTAACTGTAAACTTTCCTTTGGCGCTTAATAAATGTTCTTTTTCCCTATCGTTATGACCATAAAATATTAACGACGCGTCTGGATTGTTAATATGAAACTGATTAACAACTGGTTCATGAAACAGCTCGTCAGATTTGTTTACTAATTTCATCCCAAAAGGAACAGCTTTTTCTCCCCAGCTCCCTTTTCTGTGAGGTATTTCTGTCTTTACAGTAGAAGAATTATCACCTATAAAGTTGGTTTGTAAAAATATCTTCCTCCCTTCAAATTCTATATTATGCGTTGACAATGAAGAAATGTTATGACCATCTAAAGAGGTGTTTCTCTCTATCTCTACTTTTTCAGATTCTCTTGCTTTAATTTCTGTTTCTAAACCACTAGAATTAAATTTTACTTTAACAGCAAAATCTTCCATTTCCCAAGTAGACAAATCTAATACACCATCATAATCTAATGTCCAAACATCTGTGTATGGATGCCTTTCTTCTCTTTTTAGCCAAATCTCAGCATTAACATCGTATGTATCTCTTATGTAATTTATATAATCTGCCCCATCTTCTACAAATCTTAAATTGTTTGAAAACTTTGTGATGACACCTTTATATTTTTTGTGACGAGAATATTCTTTATCACTTGTATCCCATCCTTCAGGTTCAGTAATAATTTTTGAACCATACTCTTTATGGCTTAAAGTATATCTTACTCTATCTCTATATGTAGGGTTAATTCCTGACATTATTAATCCCAATTAGTTACATTATTACTAAATATTGCATGCGCTATCTTATCAGCTATTTTATCACTATTGTCTTGTACACTTACATTTGTTTTGCTTCTTTGTACAGCCTTAGTATTCCTTTTAGTTTCTTCTAATAATTCAGACATTAAAGCATTATTAAAGCTTCCTTGTTTTTCTTGATAGCTCTGTAATTGTTTATTTTCAATATCAAGAGAAGCAAATATTGAAGCTCTTTGTAGTCTTTTATACTCTTCAATACTAGGAATTACTTTAGTTCCTATAGGTAAATCCAAAACAGACGGTTTATCTGCTATGTATGGATTTTTATTAGGTTCAAAAATTACCTCTGGTCTTTCTTCCCCTACTAAAGCTTTTCCTCCTGGATGAAACTCTGTACCTTTTGCGTACTTAGGTATTGGCTTTGATGCTACTGCTGCAATCTGAGCTAAACCTAGGGCACCGACTAAAGCTGTCATTATACCAGCAGAAACTCCAAAATCAAACTTTGGTACTTGTGCCCAAATTCCAAGAATTGCTTGTGCTGTGTTCATTCCTATTTGAAATATGGCAGCAGCTTTTTGAAATTTGGCTTGTTTTTCCTGTTCTTTACGTTTCTTTTTTTCTAATTCTTCTCGTTTCTTTTCTTGCTCATCTCTTAATAAATCTTGTTTGGCTTTATCTCCTTCTGCAAGTTCAATCTGTCTATTGTAATACTCATCATTAACTTCAATTTGGTTGTTTATCTCGTCAATATTTCCTTGGTAAATTGAACCCATTACATCTCCAACAATTGACGCAGCAGAAGATATTCCATTTAAAACTCCTTCAATACCTTCACCAAAACCGTCTACTATACCATTTAAAAACTTTTCAAGATTAGCAGCATCAAGATTTAAACTTTCGGCTATAACATTTGAAGCATTTCTAATTTGTTCTGTTTTAAATTCTTGAACTCTTCTCTCTGCTTCTTTTTGTTCTTCAAGATCTGCAACTATACCTTTAGTAGTTGTCTGAGATAAAACTAATTTTGTATCTGAAAGCAGTTTTGCTAATTGCTCTCGTTGCTCTTTAGTATAACCTTCCTTTTTTAATTCTTGCTCCAGAAAGGCTATTTGTATTTTTAAGTTTTCTTTTGCTGCTTCTAACTTTATTTTAGAAACTCTTTTCTCGTGCTCTTTAATTAGCTTTTCACGCTCTCTTAAACTTAATCCTTCTCTCTGAAGAGCTATATTTAGATTGTTCTGTTCTTGGGTTATTCTATCCTGAAGTTCTTGCTCTCTGTTTTTCTTATCATCTTCAATGGCTTTTTTTCTCTTGTTAAAGCCATCTTCAAGTATTTTTTGTGCATTTTCTTGCCCTTCTTTTTCAATTTTTGCTTTATCAGATTGAAACTTTAATTCAATCTGTTTAATCTTATCAGGTCTATCTTTAGCGTTTTTTATAGCTTCTTTTGATTCAAGTCTTAGTAATTCAATGGATTTATCAACAAATGATTTGTTTGAAAGTAATCTTTTTACCAAAGACTCTTCTTGATTTTTAATTATGTCTTCCTCAAATTCAATACTTTGTTTAAGCTTAAACCTCTCTAACTCAAAACCATCTTTTTCTAGTTGTTTTCTTCTTTTTTCATCAATTTCCTTTTTCTCTTTATTTGAATCTCTATAAAGTCTTATTACCTCGTTTTCTTGTCGTTTTAGATATTCTAAGTATTTTTTTCTCTCATCAATTTCACCCTGTATATAAGAAGCTCCTAAAGCATCTTTTCTTTCTTCTAGAACTAGTTTTTTATCTTTTTCTCTTTGCTCTATCTCTTTCTTAAATAAATTTGATCTATCTCTAATCAGTTTCAATTGCTCATTTAGAGACTGCTTTTTTATAGCTATTTTTTCACTCTCGCTTTTTGCAAGTGATAAATTGTTTTTTTCTCTTTCTTTAACTTCATCTAGTTCTAATCTTAAACTATTTTTAAGTCCTGATAGATATTCATTTATATTGTTTGACCCTGCTTTTATTGCTTCATTTAGTGTCATTTGTGCTTTAGCAGCTTCATTAGCTCCATCTGAAAAGCTTTGAAATATCTCATAAGCCGAACCAAGTATTACTAAAAACAACCCTACACCACTTGCTGCAGTTGCAGCTTTCATAGCTTTCATTGAAACAATAACCTTTTTTATACCTCCATTGATAGCAATTAAAGTGAGTCTATACAAAGTGTTTGCTCTAGCTGCTAGACCCATTGCAAAATTTGTAGCTAAAACAACACCTTTATAAATCACAAACCACTTAACAATTTTTACTGTAGTATTTATAACTGTCTCTAAATTGTCAGACAGGAATTTTAATATTTTCTTTAAATCATTTGAAGCCCCTGTTGATTTATCTGTATTAAGAATATACTCCTCCCATCTACTTTCTAAGATTCTAAAATGAGCATCTAGGGATTGTAATTGTTCATTTACTAAGTCATTTAAAGCACCACTATTTTCTCTTATTGCATTAGCATTTTCTTCAATAAGATCTGTATTGTTAGACAAGACAACCCCCAATGCCGCCGATTGTTTTCCAAATAATTCAGAAGCTAGTTTAAGTAATTCTAACTCTCCAACATTTTTACTTTTAGCTTTATTTAACTCTTCTAAAGCATCATTCAAACTCTTACCTTTTGATGCCAGTTTTTGTTGAGAAGTACCAAGTAAACGACCAGCTCGTTCAGCTTTGATTCCGTTATCTGCTAAAATTCCAATTAATGAACCTGTATATGCTATATCCTTATTTAAAGCTTTAGATATAGGCGCAAGGTATTGGAATGAATCTCGCATTTTTTGGAAATCAAGAGATGTGGAAGTTCTGATTGTTGCAATTATATCAGCATATTTTCCTGCTTCATTAATACTCCCTCCAAAAGTGTTAAGCATTTGAACTAAAAACTCTCCTGCTTCATCAGAAGCAGCATTTAAACCAATAGATAAATTATTAACTGGCTCAAGTAAAGTTTCTATTTCTTTATCAGTTTTCCCTAAAGTAGCAAGAGATTCTGCTAGTTTTGCTACATCTGTTGCAGTGTTTACAGAAGCTCCAGCTACGGAGATAATTTTATTCTCTAATGACTCTAAAGACTTTCTATTTGTTCTGTAGATACCTGCAATATTGCTCATAGTTTTACTAAAACTTCTAACAATATTGTTTGCTTCTCGCATTGTTTGAACAAACAAAAACAAACCTCCTGTAAATCCTAAAGCAGAAGCCATACTTCTTGCAGCATTTGCTGCGGAAGCCATAGCCTTACCATAATTACCTACATTTCGTTGAAATTGCCCTACATTAGCATCTACACGTTTTAAGGTACTGTCTAACTTATGTATATCTGCTTGTAGTCTCCTTGCTTGATTACTACTTTCACCTTGTGTTAATGCAACATCTTTGTATCTTCTTCTTAATTGTAGAAGTCTTAAAGACTGTTTCTCGTACTCTGTTGATAAAGTAGAAGACAGAGTAGCAGCTTCTCTGGCTCTTTTATTTAACACACTCAATTCATATCTTTCTTGTACAGTTAATTGAGTGCTCTTTTTTTGAGCCTGTTGTTTCTTTTTTTCTATATCTAGGGCTAGTTTTTCAGTCCTTAATTTTTCTGTTTGAATTTTTTGTGCTTCTATTAAAGCTCTATTTCGTTCTTTTTCTGCTTCTGAAGTTAGTTTAGTTAATTTAATTTCTCTTTCTTTTAAATCAATAAACTCTTTATTGTTTCCTGCTTTTTTAAAACCTTTAGAAAGAGTATTAAACTCTAACGCATGCTTTTTTAGCTCCTCTGTTTTATCAATTGCTATTTGCAAGTTTTTAGCATAATCGACGCCCCAACGAATTACATCATCATTGGCGAGTTCTTTCCTAGTGATAGTTCCTCCTTTAGCCATTGTTGCTTTCTAAAAGTTTGATTTTGTTTTTTACTTGCTTTTTAAGAGATAAAAATTTAAAAACAGATACAGATTCATGGTCCAGATCATATCCTAGAATTATTGAATAGCTTGATAGAATATCATAAATATTGAATTTCTCTTTCGTTTCTTTAGGTAATTGAGAAGAGAAAGTATTTGCTCTAACAAGCAAGTCATTTGCTTCTTCTTTAATTGTTTCTAGATCTTCATCATAATTATCTTTTGAAACAACATACCCTTCACTCTTTAAGAAACTGACTAAATCGTTATCATAACCGCTTTTTAAACAATCAATAGCTATAACAACCGCTTTATACTTTGAAATTAAGTATTCTAATTTCTTTTTGATATTTAGTTGATTGTTCCCTGGTTCTTCACTTAATTCTGAATACTTTTCATATAGTTGGTTCCATATGTCTTTCAATTCATTTTCACTTAAGCCTTCATCAGACAATAGTTGAAAATTGTTTGTTTCGAGTATTTCAAAAAATACAACAACAGGTATTTTAAGCGTTCTATATACCAAGAGTTCTTCTAATTTCTTTTTGTAATAAAGGCAGTAACTTTTTTTGAATTACTGCCTCTAAATTCTTATCAGTTAATCCAAATATTTCTCCGTATTCAGCGACTAACAGAGGTGTTTTGCTATCTTTTGAACTAAAAACTGCTTTGTCTTTTTTGGTTTCAATAAAAAAGCCTTTATAAAAATCTCCAGTATCTTCTAATGTGTATGGAGTTCCTGCTTTTTTTCTTCCTCCACTTATTTCTTCAGTTAAAGGAGAATAAACACTTCTTTTAGTTCTTTTGTTAAATAACCTTTTACCTTCTGAATCAACTCCTTCTGAAAGTTGATTCTCTGTATTTATTTCAATTAAATCTTTCTCTATTGACCTTATCGAATCAAATAGTATTTTACTTATCCTTGTAGGATTTAGTTTTTTTACTCGATCTAGCTGCTCTTTTAGTGTCGCCATCCTTTCCTTGTGCTACGTTATATGCTTCTGTCATTTCATCTTCTGTAAAATGATTAGCAAATACTTTTGAAAATTCATCAAAAGAGTGCTTTTTAGCACTCTCTGTGAATTCTGTGTTTTTATACTTTGACATATTAAATCGTAACAGTTACTTTATCTGCCTGATACATTATGTTGGTTTTTTCAACAACAACCGTAGCAATTGTTCCTGAAACAAAACCAGTTCCATTAAGTGTATAGGTGTTTTCATTTGCTGTTAAACCAGAAACTGATTGAGGAGATCCATCATCTTTTAAAAATTCGAAATCTGCTTGAGCTAATCCAGTTACAGGAGTACCGGCACTTCTTTCAGTAGCTTTAACAACTAACTCTGTTGCAGTTGGTGTTCCAACAACTTCTAGTAAAACAGTGTAGATACCTTCAAAATCCTCTAAATCAAAATCAGGCTCCAGAATAACTCCGTTTTCTTCAAAATCTCGATAATTAGAATAGATGAATTCAATGTCAGTTGAAGCTGGAGCTTCAAAAGTTGCATCTTTTCTTATACCTACATTATAATTGCTTAGTAATTGTCCTTGTAATTTACCGTCTGGTGTTAAAACTCCTTTGATGTAACCATCATCTGTAAATTCTAATACTCTGGTGTATTCAGAATCTTCGTAAGATTTATAAGCAGAATGGCTGTGAATACCTAAGTGATGTGTAGCTTTTTTTCCTTTTCTTGCTGCTTTTGTTTCTAATTTAATTGTTCTACCTTCGTAATAGGTAGCTTCAGTATTAGAATTCTCTAAATTAGCTTCAATGCTTCCAAAAGGCACCACATCTTTATTTTTTTTGGCTGTATTCCAATTAGTCAAACTTTTTGCATCATCTAATGTGATCTCAAAGCCCCCTCTTGTTAGAGCATATCTAATTGTTGCTCCTTCCAAAACTTCTTTTGCAACCCCTGTGTTTTTGGTTGCTGAAGTTGTTACTCCATTTATTTTAATTAATGTTGCCACGTCTTTAAATTTTTAAAATATTGTAATATTATTGTTATACTTATGCTTAAATGAAAATTTGATAAAATGGTAAGGCTGCATATCTATTAGTTTAGTGTCAAAACCTTTCAGAACGTCTTGTCCTTTTAAAATTTCTATGCTTTTGTATACCTTCTTTTTAAGAATACTTAGTATTTCCATTTTAACCTCTTCATCTGCTCTATGAGAGATTTCAGGTTTTATTTTCTTGATGTTAAGTATGAATACTATATCTAAATCAGTTGTTAAATATTTAGATTGTTCTATTGAAAGATTTGAGTCTAAAAAAAAGAATCTACCATGGAATTTTTCATTTAATCCTAAAGCATTTTTATAATCTTTATTCTTTTTAAAAATCAACGGTTCTTTATTTACGATTTCAGCTCTTCCATAAGCCTCTATATTCCAGTCTGAAAGTTTATTACTCAAGAACTTTTGAAGTTTTTGAATTTCAAAATCAATTCCTACAGGTTTATCTTTTAAGTATATCATCCTAGAGTTACTGCTTCTAATGATTCTGCCTCATTATTATTAAATAATGTTTTTATATACTTAACTTCTCTTCTGTATCTGCTTGTGTATCCAGAATGAAAAGGGAAATTCGGGTTTTTATAACTACCTTCATCATTTGAACCATTGAGGTCTAGTCTCCATTGACTTATCATCTTATCTGTGAAGTAAGAAATCTCATTAATTCTTTTAGATGAAAGGATAATTTCTCCAACTTTCAAAACCATTCTCAGATATATTGCTTTATCAAAAGCAGCTATATTTCCAAGTATTTTTATTTCATCGATTTCACTTTCTCCTTGAAATACATCGTTCAACACTTCTAAAACATTAGATTCTCTTAAAATAGTTAAGTATTGATTAAACATAGTATCATCAATATCTTCAATAGGTTGTGTATCTCTGATATATAATATTGACACCATGGAATGAGCATCTTGATAAACTAAACCACTTTCAGTTTGAGTATTATCTGCATTCATTGCCTCAAATGTTTCATCAATTGGCTTTCTAAACCCTACTCTATTTTTTAAGAGAATCTTTATGTCGTTAAGTGTCGCCATCCTATAATTGTCCTACTTCAAAAATTGTAGATTCGTTTGCAGTACTTAATTCTGCTTTATTGAACGATAAATCAACAGAAAGTTCCCAGTTAATTACCACGTCTTGAGTATCTCCTCCTGAAGCTGAAGTATCTGCTCTATCAGCATAAGCATGAACAGCATAAGTAAGCCCTGTAAATGGATCAACAATACTTCCGTAACCTCCTAACGCACTTTCATAATCTCCTTTTCCTTGTCTGTTCTGTTTAGGAATCCAATCAACTACACCGATTGTTGCTTCTGGAATAAAGAAAGATATACCATTTCCATAATTAGCATCGGCTAAATCAACAGCTTCAAAATGGTTTAAACCACCAAATTGAAACCCGAAGTTTGTTGCGTTTGATTGCCCTTGTGATGCTAAGTACTCAGCTTGCGCATATAAAATAGGGTCTAAAATTACGTCTGCCATTCCTTTGTAGTGATTCTGGCGTAACATAGACTTACCATATTGGAAAAACCTGTCTTTGTTTGCTGCTGTAATCTCAAACACTTTATTTGTGTCATTCCAACCACCGTTTTTAGTTGCAGTATTGACTAATGATTTGTTTGTTGCTAAAAAAGCTTGAGAAGCGGCATCAGCATCTTCATGAATGTTCTTAAACATGTTCTCAAATTCATTTGCTAAAATTTGAGCTTCCTCGAAAATGTTGTTGTCTGCTCTTTTTAATGAAGTTTGAGCATTATCAGTAAAGGTTTGCCAATTAAAAGCTACTTCACTAGAATCTCCAACAGCACCAGTATGGTTATGGGTTCTTGAGTTAGTAGTGCTTCGTTTAGAACGATTAAAGAAATACCCTTTTTCTGGTCTTTCTTCTTTTGTTCTTAATTCTCCAATATTCGGGAGGGATAAATTTGTGTTTTTTCTAAATGCTCCAAATACGCCTGCTGATTTAAGTCTTTTTTCTGGTGCAGCAAAGCGTTCTGCTAAGATTAATTTTGCCTCTGCAAGCACAGAAGCTGCATAATTTGCCATTATATTTAATAGTTTAAATTAATAAATATGGCGGTATCTTGCCTTTCTTCTGTGCCTGTATCTTGGCTTAATTCTTTTTAAGATTTTAAGGTAATCTTGAACCTTTGATTTCTATTGCTCTGGGTTTTTATTTTCTTTTCTCCAAGCTGCATAGTCTTCTTGATATTTTGGATCGTTTAAAGACTTTTCTGGATTTTGCTTTTGCCATTGCTCTTGAAAACTAGAAGCTGATTTAGCAGAGTATCCTCCTGAACCTCCTTCGTTTCCTCCACCTCTACCTGGAGTGCCTGAAACATATTTGTTTTCTGCTGCCCAATTCATAAAAACAGTTTTTAATTCAAGTGGTGAAGCTGTTTTTTCATCCTTCATGGTTTCACCATTAAATTTAACAACAGTTTTCCCTTCTTCAACTGCAACTTGATGTTTTGAATTAAACAATGTTATTACATCTTCTTTAGGAATAACAGTATTAGCAGGAATAATATTCATTAAACTATTTGTAGTTTTCAATGAATTAACAGTTCCCTTTAAAGTGTCTCTTTCACCAGTAATTGTTTCCAATTCTACTTTATGAGCTTTTTTCATTTTCTCAATATCAGTTGTCAATTCGATTACTTTTTTATCTGGTTTATCAAAAGACTCTTTTACTTTGTTTGAGTGAAATTCAAATAATGAATCAAAATCTTTCCCTTCAAATTCATATCCTAATTCTTTCTTTTTGTTTTTAACTTCCATTTCTACTCCTGCCGTCTTACCTTCATTGTATGAAGTAGTTTTTTCGTTTTGAATCCTTTGATTCAATTCGTCATCCGAAAAAACATTTACTTTTTGTAAGGTAATATCCTCCTCTCTTTCACTTTTAATCTTTGCTTCTAAATCCGAAGCTGGAACACCTGCAAATTTTGCAAATGCTTCAATTGTCTCTTTTTTTAACATCTTGTTATTTTATTCTACGGTTAAATTGTTAATCCATTCTTTTACTACTTCTCTTATGTCTGCTACTTTTGTTGCTTCACCTAGATCAATGTTGTTTTCTTTAGCATACTTTTTAAGTTTGTCACCATTGGCATTGTCTACATTGAACTCTTCCTCTTTCTCAGATTCTTCCCAAATATCTAGGATTCTTAAGCCTTTGATTTTTTTTAACTCTTCTTCTGAAGTTGCTTTTTCTCCTTTACTTATTAGTTCTTCAGCAACATTATCTACAACAGGTCTTGGATTTCCAATTGTCTCTCTTTTTTCTTCTTTTCCGTTTCTAACGGTTATTTTAATCTTCTGAATTGTTTTCATTTTTTTTTGGTTTTGATTCTACAAATTTTTGAAACTCTTTTTTTAGCACTTCAATGTCTTTTGTCCAATCGATTTTAGTGACAATCCACTCAGAGAAGTACAGTTTTTCACTTATCTTATCAACTCCTACTTGATTTGAAGTAAGAGCATCTAATTCTTGTAATGTAAAATGAACTAAAGGCTCAATTTTGAATTCTTTAAGTTTTTGCTCGTACATTTGAGTGTCGTTTTGATACTCACTTAGCAAATATTGCTTGTACAAGTAATCTAATGTTGTTATTGGAGCTTTAGATTCTTTAGCTTTAGTGTATTTCTCCCAAATAACATCTGGATTTTCACAAACAAATCTTTTTCCGTTTTTGATTGATACACTTCCATACTCATTTCCAAACATCCATTTAGCGATATAATCAACAACTCTCTCTTTAATTGTTTCTTCTGTTACTGAAAAATTATGAAGCTGAGTATTTAATGGCTGAGTATCTATAAATCTTCCTGTTGCTGTCTCTGACTTTTCTGCTTCTGAATAAGTGTTTAAAATGGTGAATTCCATTTTTTTCTCTAACTTATCTAAGGATTCTTCCATTTTACCCCATGCCTCAATAGGTGGTGCAGCAAATCCTGCTACATTTGGAGCCAGTATAGGTGTTTCTTTATTCTTAGGCAGTGGCAACATTATGCCGTCAGAAACATCAAGTTTTAAGTTGAACTTTTTACCAGCACATGATGGGCAAGTTTTATGGTCTCCTTCTCCATCTTTTATTTTTCCTGACCCTTCACATCTTGTGCATTTACTAACATATTGCCAGTACTTAGGATAAGCGTGTAAAAACTTGAATATTGAAAGTACAGAGCATTCTCTAACATACTCTTTAAGTAAATCTTCTATTTTGTTTATGAATGACTTTCTTCCTCCTGTCTTTTTATCAATTATATCTGATACTAAAATTGCAGGAACAAAACCTTTGTTGTGGAATAAAGCATGTTGATTATCTTCGTTTTCAAACTCCTTCAAATTATCTCCTTCTAAATAATAAAGAGCATCTTTTTCATCATCAACAACTCTAAAAACATCTAATTGCTTTTTACCTATACTAAACTTTCCGTGTTTTAAAACTAAATAATCAAGTTTACCCCATTTTACAGTGTAATCGTGAATTACATTTATTGATTTGTATGTAGGATAAGAAACTGGAGTCTCATTTTCTTCTGCTTCAATAAAGATTAAACCATTTGGATCCGTAACATAAGCTTCAAACCAATAGTCTTGCATCCATTTGTTCAGTGATATTCCTTCTGGAAGTTTTGAGATTATTTCTATTAAATCTTTTTTGTTAGAATCAATTTCAATATCTAAAGTGCTGCTTCCTCCTTTTGCTGAAAACACTTTAGTAAATTGATTAAGTAATCTATGGATGAAGTCCTTTGGTGAACGCGCTATCTTTTGTCTTAGCTTTTTTTGACTTTCATTTTCAAAGTTTGTGATTTTCTCGATCTCACTTGTAATATCTCCACCGTTATAATACACATCTAACCTTGTAAAATCAGACTTGTAATCTCCAAGGTTTTTGTTTCTAGGCGTCTTGATTATTTCATGTATAGAATCAGTGTCTAATATCATCTTAATAGATTAGTTATCACAAATATAAAATCAAAGGCTTGCTGTTATTGGTACTAAATAGTTTATATTAGTAGTTTTAGTAGAATATGTCATATCCCGAATTATGACTCATGTGTCCATATCTAACAGCATCCCAAACGTGATTATACTTATCTATTGGTTGATTTATTTGAATACCATTAACTTCCTTGAACTTGTAGTTTTCTCTTTCTTTTTTGACATGCTTCCATAGCTTATTTTTAACACAATGAATTTTCTTTCTTTTCATAGAAAGAAGCCAGAACATAATAGATTTTGTTTTAGATATTTTAAAGGCTTCATCCCATCCTAAGTCAACAAGTCCTTGAACCATTTCAACTGTTCCTTTATTTTCTCCTGTATATTTATCTGAGCTATCACATGCTAACGGTAAATGTTTCTCCACACCACATTCCAACAGCATTTCGTCTAATCTATCAGGTGTTTCAACTGATTCATATATTAAAAGCTCAAACCAGATGTTATTTTCATCTTCAGCATATCTTACTGTTGCATTAGGGTCAGCCGTAAAACCGAAATCATTTGCGTAAGTGTAAGCGACATCAGGAAACTCTTCAATCCAAGTAAGCTGATTAAATACAACTCCTTTCATGGCTCCTCTTAGTCCTAAACCGTAAACTTTCCAATCAAACACACTAGCTGTTCCTTGTTTTACATTTTTGGGGTGAGGTGGTGGCTGGTTCTTTTCGCTAATAGATTCTCCATTATACAAAACATCGTCTTCTGTTACCTCATAAGAGCCAGGTAACCAAGGTTCATAAGCTAATATTTCATTTAACTCATTAGGTGAGATATATTTATTTTCTCTGAAAGTAGTTTTTAGGTAGTTTACATCTTCTCTTGGAATTACAGTATTGAAAACCCAATGGTCTGTAAAACATGGGTTAAAATCCATCCACCAAAATATTCTACATCTCATTTTAACCTGCTTAAACACCTCTTCTCTAATAAACATTACTTCATTAAAGAAAGCATAATCACAACCTCCTCCAAACTTACCATCTCCTAATAGATTTACTTTAGTGTTTAGTATTTTAAATGAGCTTATTTCTTTAGCTCTTTCAAATGGATTATCTAATCCAAAAAGATTTAAAATCCTCTTGAAATCATCATATAATGTTGTTTTGAATTCGTTGTATGTTTCCCGGTAGACATTTATTGTACATCCGTCCTCTTCATGCTTTATTGTAGCTAAGTAGATTATAATGAAAATAGAACCCCATGTCTTTGTACTTCTTGAAGAACCTTCTAAAACAGCACCGGTATAGCCAGATAAGAGCTTGGGCTTTCCTTCTTTATCAAAACCCCATTTCTGCCCGTTAATTGAATCATGAAGTATTTTGTAGTTAGGACTAGTTTTATCATTAAAAACTATCAATCCATCTTTTAACTCATCAATCTTTTCTTCTTCAAGTAATTGCTCTAATTCTAATATTTCATCATCTGTCAACCCCACTATTCAGATTGTATTTTTTTTCTTAATTCTTGTATTCTTGCTTTTCTTTCTTCTTTAGTTAGCTTTTCATTCTTTTGATAGTTGTGTTCTCCATAAAGACCTTTATGTTTAGCTAACATTTCGTAAGCTTTTTCTTTATTAAAAAACTCTATGTGAATACCATTTTTAGTTTCTTTTATTGATACTATTGACCTTCTTTGTACAGGGGTTAGTTCATCTAAGTTTTTTATAACAACCCCAGTTCTTGTCATTGTCTCAATTATATCATTCCCTTCTTCATCTTTTGTTTTATAAGGTATTTCAATAGAACCAACTGTTACAATGTTTGTGACATCCAACATTGCCATTGCTTCAAGCTCTTTGATTATGTCGTCTCCTTTTAATCGACTATTTTCTTCATTTTGTTTTTGTCTTTCTGAAACATACTCCAATACGTTAGTAATTGTTAGTATTTTAGAGAAATTAACTTTAGCAGTTTCTTCACTTACAGATGGATAAAACTTTTGATAAGCTTTAGTTCCGTTAAACCCATTGACAAACCACTCATCAATTATTAGCTTGTATTTTTCTAAAGTACTTTCCTTCATTTATTCTTGCTTTAAAAGTTTTCCTGTTTTTTTACAAAAAGTATATCCAAACTCATTTGCTAAGGGTTCAGCTTGTTTAAATGTTTTTTCTGTATCTTTTAACTGTTTCTGAATTAATGTAGATATTCTTTCTAATTTTTCTTTGATTTGAATCATCCTAAACTTTATTTATGAAATTTACTGGTTTGGATTAATCTTTGATTTTGGCTCAAATTGTTTATTGCGGATTTTGGTTTATCTATTGATTCTCTAGCTTTTTTACAAGCTTTCAAAAAATCTTGTTCTAACTTTTCCTTGTTATTATGAACTGTATTAACCTCTGTCTTTCCTGATGCTTCACGTAATATCTTTTCACGGTATGTTCCTACATAAACCTCTTTATTACTCATACTTTCATTGTTTTTAAAATGCCCCGAAGGGCATTGTGTTAATTAAAAATCTATCCTCCTAATAGTACTAAATGTCTTTCCGCTTTCTGTCATTATATAGTAAGTACTAGGACAGTAAATAGGCGTGATTACATGCTTAAACTTACCTTTCTCTTCTTTTTCAGAAATAATAAACATATGAATGTCTTTATGATTATCTTTTGGATGGTCTTTTAAAAGAAGGTTATACTGTTCACTCATTGGGGTTTTATAAGTCTTATCAATTTCCTCTTCTTTTGTCAATTTCCTATCATCATAAACCAAATGATAAACATCACCTAAAATTTCATTGCTTTGTCTGTTTTCTGACGTGACACGTCTTAAAATAAATGGCATATATGTATGTGTTTATGTATTGCTTACTCTTTAAAGGATTTTCGGCATTCTCCTATTTGTTTATTATTTAATTCTGTAATTTGAATATTACTTGCTTAAACGAATTGTTAACATATATAACACTATCCGATTTAATTATTCTACACTCTTTAAAAACCTTTAGAGTTTTATATAAAGTTGCTTTTGATACTCTATAAGTGTTTTCCATTTTGTATAGAAGCTCTTTACTTGTAAAAGGTCTTTCATACTCACATATCTTTTCTAGTATTGCATACTTCTCAGGAGTCTTTCTCAAACTATTATTCTCTAAATAATTATCTAAGCTCCTTTTGTGTTTATCAAATAAGCTACTTTTACTTTGATTAACTAATTTTAAAACAGTAGCCCCTATAAGGGTGCAGTCGTTTGTTTCTTTCATCTCTCCTCCTATATCTACAAAAACTTTATTTTCTCTTATTTCTATTAGTTTACTCATTTTTTTGAGAATTTTTTTCTATTCGATCATAAGGAGGCATGGTTTCTAATCTTATCGCTTTAATTGTTCTTTTACCTAGAACAATTGCTTTTACAACTCTATGGCACCCATCAGCTATTGTTCCATATCTATCTAGTATAATAGGATGCTTCAAGTCTGTATCTGTACATCTTTTGGCGTGGTGAATAAAATCATCTAAATCATTTATCTCCCAAGTACTACGTCTAAGATCTATTCCAGATAAAGGCATGTCAAATATTGGATATTGTTTTGAGTGTTCTATAAGCTTAGTGGCTGAATACACATAACCATCTGTATCTTCATAGTAATTTTCTTCTAAGCTTACTTTTTCAATAGGTACGGTAGGTATATTATTCATGACTCTTTTTCTTTTTATCTATTAAGGAAGCAAAAAATGACAATGTGATAAATGCAAAAAAGTTTATTACAAATACTATTAATCCATAGTCAGAATAACCAAAACATATAGTCCTTACTATTATCACTATTCCAAAAATTATTTGAAGCAAGAACACTACTCCAAATATTTGTAAAATTGTTTTTGTCATGATTTTTAAATTATTAGTGTTTATCGGGGCTTAATCTACTTGCTTCACCGTGTAAATACAATTAAATTTCGTCAAAAACAGAAGTTCCATTATACTCTGAAAAAGTGTAGTAGAAACCTGATATTATTTTATCTGAAACTCTATTGCACTCTTGCTTATAAACATCTTCTATTTGTTCATCTATAGTCATTTTATTTAGATACTCACACCTCTTTAATTACAAGAGTGGATAGATTTTTGGCTTGCGACTGTTGGCGTTAAACTGGCAAATACCTCACGTTACTTAATACCATCGAATACTGTCCAGTTCCTCTGATTTATCTAACTACGTGTTTTTAACCCTTGTATTGAGTTTTATAAATTTTTGAAGATTCACTTTTATTTTCTCCTGTGATGAGGATAGACGTTTATACGCCAATGAAGAAACGCTGTTAATTTAAGCCGCGAATGTGCCGATAACTATAACAAATATAGTACTTTACAATAAAAAAACAACTATTATTTTAGTTGTTTTTTTTATATATTATGTCTTGTAATTCTTGTTTAACCTTCTTAGTTCTTTCTACTTCTGCCCCTTTTGTGATTGCGTAACTCAGTCCTAAGTTTTGAAGTTTTAACACAAGTAGCTCCTCATTAATTTTATTTTCTGAAGCTAGTTTTTCTTTTAGATCAGTAACTTGTTTTAACCAGTCATTATATTTGTATGCAATTGAAAAACCGTATTTCTTAAAATCTTTATTGTTTTTAAATTCTTCTAGTTTATTAAACAATGTTTCTACTTTCTGTATTGTTTGTTTCATGTTCAAATTTAATATTTCTTATATTTGTTTTATGCTATTATTTGTAGATCCAGAAAAAGTTAAAATCCCCTTGGGTGAATTGAATGTTAGTTTACAGGATTTAATTCTACTATTTGTGTTTTTTATGTTATGGTGTGTTGGGTTGATCTTAAACGAACATATCAGAAGAAAAAAGAATGATTTTTAAAAATTGTTTTTAGGGAAATCCCATAAAGATAACTTGCCTTTTACATTAAGGATTGGTTCCTTATATGAAACAGGATTTGCAAGAACCCAATTATAAATTATTTTGGTGTCTCTATTAGTATGGAATTCATTTCCAACAATTACTCCATTAGTTTTTTCTGCCCAAATAGATTCGTGATTAATTACACAATCTATAATATCAACCTCACCAATGATTGCTCCAAAAGGCATATAATCTACTTTTTGTGGCATTTCTTTAACTTTAGAAGTGATGTACCATGCTTGCTCTTCTGTTAAAATATTTGGTAAGTTTCCTGCTTTTTTTAAAGAGCTATGAATATAAATACGACCTCTGAAACTTGTTTTCCATGTCCTGTTCTCTATGTCTTTGATTCCATTAGCTATTAATGACGCCCAAGGTTGCTTTATTGACAATGCTTTCATTTTATAATACTCTTTAGTTTAAATATCGGGATGATGTTATGTTTTTTTATATTAATGCATTAACACGGATAACCTTCATGTAATTCTTTACTTTCATCAGTATAAAAAAACTCATCAAACATTTCACACTCTTCATTATCACATTTGTAAATATCTCCCATTTTTTTGTAGTTACTTGCAGGGTAATATATTCCGTTTCCTGCTGTACCATAAAAACTTTCAGGTCTTCCAGTATAATAATAATCATGATAATGTAATTCTTGTTCACAATGTGGACATTCCATAGTTGTAAAATTATGATTGAAAATCAATCGTTTGTTTAATTATAATCTTTTAGCTTAATTTTTTTTATATACTCCTTGCTTGTTTTATGAATAAATTCTTCCAATGCTTCTTCATTTAGTCCTGATAAATCTATTGAATGAAGTGATAAAACACATAATAAATTTCTCTGTAACCTTTTCAAAAGGTTTAATTCTTCAGTTGTATAGATATCAGTGATTTTTTTAAAAGATTGTGTATGCTTATCATGATACTCTCTTTTTCCATCATCATTGATAATATAATATCCACTAATAATATCATTTGTGTACTTTCTTACTTTTACAACTTCATAAGTATTTCCAATTGTGATTTTCTTTTTACTCGATTTGTGTTTATATACACACTCTATACGTTCCCCTACTTCTATTTGTCTGATTTGAGTCATTTTAAAAGTTTTACTTTGAATTACCCTTCAAATTTAAAGTTTATTTTTGAGTTGATAAAATATTTTTAAAGTTTATTTTTGAAATATTTGTATTTTTAAAAGTTTTACTTTAATTTCACTTTGTGAAACTACGATTAAAAGAAGTCGCTAAGACAAAAAATGTATCTATGGGTGAGATAGCTAAATATCTAGAAGTTACTCCTACCCAAGTATCTTACTACAATAAAGGGACTAACCAGATTCCTTTAGATAAACTTCAAAAAGCTGCTGATTTTCTTAATTGTGACTTATTAGAACTAATCGAACCGTCTTCTCCAAATTTTGCTCATTTTTATAATTCAAATGGTGAATGGTGGGGAATTAGAAAAGAATAATTACTCTTTGTTTAAAATTAAATCCAGCATCATCATCTCTCTAAAAGAAAATGTTTTTGGAATTGATTTGTCAATATACATATTGAAACTAACCAATTTATTGTTTTGCTCTAAATATGTAAACTCTACTATAATAATTCCTTTCTTATAAATACGAGTGTACCATTTATCGTATTCGTACTCTTTATCAAATTCAAAACCCGCTTTTTTTATATCTTTTTCATTCATGGATATTGTAATCTTTTAATTTATCTATATCTGTTTTTGTATTTTCCTCTTGGTGTTTTGTAATCTCCTAAATCGTCAATTTTTTTGACTATAAAATAAGCTAATAAGATTGTTATCATGAATTTATCTGTTTTCTATTAACACAAATATATCTATTTGATTAATGTTATTATTTAAAACTTCTTTATTGCTAATTACTGAGTTGAATCCATTCTTTATACTATTAAACTTTAGCATGTATTCTGATTCTACCTTATTAACCTGACTATCTTCTATGTTACTCGGTAATTCTTCCAATACTTCAAAAGTCCAATCACTCAACTTTGTTTCTCTTAAATACAATCCAAAAGGACTATAACTTTTCGTTAAGTGATTCCACCATCTAAAAAAAGGTGCATTTCTTGTTTTACCTACATAACATTTGTCTGTTGCTTTCTCTGTGCATTTATAGATATAAATAGGACTTTCTTTAGTTATGTAGTATTCATCATCTGGAAACTCAACGTTATTCCACTTTTCCTTTTTGAAATTTTCATAACATACATCGTCATCACTTGAACAAAACATAACATCTGACCCTAAAAGCCTTTCATCTATCCTTGGTTTTGATACATATTTATTCTCATGTACTTGTCCGCATTGTGAACATTTCCATTCTCCTTCTTCAATTAATATTTTTTCATATTCATAAAGGGGGAAAATAACTACATAGAAAAACTGTGCTTCATCTTTAGTTTCACGTTGATAAACTTTATCTTTAGGGAAAAACTGAGGATATTTACTCAATAATATTTCTTTAACCTCATTCTTATCTTTTGCTTCAATAAGTGGTTCCCTGATTATAGTAACAGAATCAAAAGGATTAGTCCACCCATATTTATCTTCTATTACAGCTAAAGATTTTACTACCCTTATAAATGCTTTAAAAAATCCCATTATCTACTGTTTTTTAAAATAGTCTCTAATAATCGCCCCAACGAAAAAGTATAGGGCGATTATTATTGGTATACCTACCAATAATAAAATTGTTGCTTTCATTATTTTGACCTTGCTTCTAAAAGAGGTAAACCAGCTTCAGTAGGAACGTATATCTTATCTCCCTGACTATTTCTTATAGCATCAATTTTCAAGTACTCTAAATATTCTTTATTTCCTTTCATTGATTCTCCAATTATTCTATTTGCTTCAGCTACACCTTTTGCTCTCTCAATTTCTGCCTGCGCTTCTGCTTTAGCTATTTTTACTTTAGCTTCTGCTTCTAACGTTGCGCTTTCATTTTTTGCTTTTGCTTCTTCAATCATTGCTTTTTTACTAGATTCAGCCTCTAATAAAATTGCTTTTCCGTTATTTTCAGAATCTAACAAATGTTGTTCTCTGCTAAATTCATAACAAGATGTAAATGTTAATGATAATACGATTAGCGTTAAAATGTTAATTTTTTTCATTTTGATTGTTTTTAAAGTTTTTAGCGATTTCATTATTAGTAGGTATCGCTATTTAACCTACAGATTTAATGAATACGTTACCTTTTTTGGTTTTACGTAATTCGTGATTAATATTTCTTGTCTTCTGTTTTTTAAATTTCTTCTTTCCTCGAGATAGATTACATTCATTTTGTAATCGGAAGCAAAATCTAAAACAGGTTCAGTTGCAAATTCAGACATTGCAGAATTAATACCTGAAGTATCCATTATTTTAAAACAGTCCTCAGTATCATTAACAGTCCATTTATTTACCTTGTAAGTATGTTCTGTACCTAAGTAAACAGGATCTAGATAACACAAACAATCACTTTTAGGTGTTACTTTGTCATTAAATGAAATTTTTCCTAATACCTCACGAAAATCAACGTTTGTAATTTTTGCGTTTTTAAGCATTTGAAAAGTTGGTTCAATACGATCAATTAAATTTCTTTTACAATGACCTATTCCAAGTCTTATAGTATCTCCTTTCCCCATGTAAGTAAAATTAGATAGCAATAAAAATCTAACTGCTTTTCTAACTGGATCTGTTTCTTCATTTTTTAGGTAGTACTTGATCAAACTTTCCGAAACTGGCAATAATTCCAATTGCTTTTTTAATTCTTCTTTTTGATCAAGCATTACCAAGTACAAATTTGTTACGTCTGAATCAGCATCATTAAGTATTGAAAACTTAGGAGTAGGCAAATAAAAATAACTACCACCTGCGCCAAAGAATAACTCAATTCTCATTCTATGAGGTAAAAAATTCGCATGAAGCTGTTTTGCTAATTTGCGTTTATTTCCTAGTCTTGTTAATACCACTTTATCTACTGTTTTAAAAAAATCGGTACAAAAAGCATTGGCGCGAAACTTCCCGATAAATGTTTACTTATATTGCTTTCCACCCATCCGAAAGGGACCTTGTGCGCAATTTCTTTTGTAGCTCAATAGCTACAATTACTTTATAATTTCTATACTCATTGCTACATAGTCTTTCTCTAGACCATAATTACCTCCTTGTAGTATGTGAGTAACTTTTACGTTACATTCTTTACCTGTGTATTGTTCTGTATATGGACACCACTCTTCTAAACACAAAGTATCGCCATCTTTGTAATCTCTATCGTTTTTGCGTAACTCTACTTTTTTAAATCCATTCTCAACTTGATAAAAATGAATTGGTAATATTTTAAGATTGTGTATTTTCATCTTTTGCGTTTTTGCGTAGCTAGATTGCTACTGTATTTCTGTTTTTATCCTTTCTCTCAATGATGATGCTATATGCTTTTCATCAACGGTTTCATAAACCATTCTCAAAAGAGACTTTAATTGTCCTTCTTTATAGGCTTGATTTGTCGTTTTTTCAATTATGCTTTCTAATCCCATTATCTACAGTTTTATAATCTTAGCTAACTTCTGAACCTCCTCATTTTCATCTTTCCATTTTAAATTCCATCCAAGAGGAAAATTCTTGTTTAAAAATGCTCTAGCTTTTTTTAGCTTCATTTGTTTTTCTGTTAATTTTTTCATGTCTTTAAAAATGCGAGCAGATCTGCTCATGTTTTTTGTGCGCTTATAATTTGTACTGGATCTAGTCCATATTTTAAAAGCTACTGTTTAAAGTTCATTGTTCCCATCATAAAATCAACATAGGAGTCTATCTGATCTTGATCGTTATGATATTGATGTTCCTGAGCCATTTCAATTGCTGTTCTCATTTCCCATTCATTGGTTGGATATGGAGAATAAAAATTGTGTACCCATTCTCCTTCCTTAGCTAATTCACAAGCGACGTCTTCTTTTGAAGCTTTTTCAAAATCAGAATCAGTTAAATGTGTATTCTCTATTAAATATGCTTTTGCCTCATCTGTTGTCATGATTTCTACTGTTAATTTATTCGTTGAAAAACATGCCATACAGATTGTTCTATAAAAGCAGTTCCTAAATATTTCCTATTGAAATTATCAATTGGATTACCTGTGCTAAAAACCTCTAATTCAATTTGTTCAGTTTTCGCTTCTGGATCAACTAAAGCCCAAATAAAAATTTCGTAAAACTGGCTATCAACTTTTAAAATTTCATAGCCTTTTGGTAATTCTAAAAATTGAAAGTCTTTTATATGTAGCTTGTATTTATATATTCTTTTCACGTTTTCTACTGTTTAATTAATATATCCTGTTTCGAATTCATTTTGCAACAATGAACACACACGTCTTAATTCGTTCTCAATTGCTTCATGTTTAATCACATCTAAAGTCATATTTTGTTCTCTACAAAAAATTACTCTTTGATGATGGAAATCTTCACGTTTACGAATTTCCTTGATTACTTTTATTGCTTTACCGCTCATTTTCACTACAGATTAAATGTTATCTTCTCCTAACACAAGACAATCTTCAAAAGCGAATGGTTCGCCTTCATGTCCTTCAGAAAATTTCACATTTCTAACTTCCATTTCTTCTAATGGCTTGAATTGAAATTCTCCATCAGTGTCTTCAATTAAAACTTCCATATGCTCTGGATAGCTTTCTAATTTCATTTTTAATTCTTTTACTGTCATGATTTCTACTGTTTTTAACCTCTTGTTATTTCTCCTGATTTCTGTTTGAAATCATCTGGTATTACGGTAGAAAAGTTATATCCATCACCGCATTCAATATCTTCAGAATAATCACCAATTAATATACATGGGTAACTTCTTATTACTCTGTTAATCCTACCTTCGTATTCATTCCCAAAAAAGTCAAGTGCTTTACTCAATTCACTTTTACTATTCAATAATATTTTTTCCATTATCTACTATTTAATTAGTCTTTGTTTTTTTACATATTCAAGTCTTTCTTGAAATGTAGTTTTAGGAAGAATGACAGATTCATCTTTGCTTGTTTCAGTTAGTAAATGGTATTCTTCATTTATATATTCACTAAACATTCCATCACAAACACCTTCACTTCCTGCGTCCTCAAACATTTTTAATTCCCTAGCAATGTCTTGGCAAGATGTATGAGCTTTCCAAGTATAAATTGTTCCTTCGTACACATTTGTTTGTGATTCGTAAACCTCTCCTTTTGGGATTACACCCCAACAAAAATTGCATCGGTGCTCTTTTCTAGCTTTAGGCTTTGAACTGTTTAATGTTTCCATAGTTTGCGTTTTTGTGTAGCTCAATAGCTACAGTTTAAATTCATTAATTTTCTCTCTCAGTTCTTCAAATGTTTCTTTTGTTAAATATTTTTTTGTACTATTTATCACAATCATCACTGGATAGGTCTTACCGTATTTTGTTATATGTTTTAGATATATCATTTAACTACACTTTTAATGAACAGTACATTTTGCCGAGACCGTTCTTTTCGGCATTTTTTAAAGCTTGAATAGCTTTAGATCCTATTGCAAATAATGTGGTACCATTTGCAGGTTGATTCCCTAACTCACCACTTGGTTTGATAAAGCTTATTCTTGATTTAGTGAATAAGTGAGCGTCTGAATTATCAGCAATTAATTGCCACCATGAAGCAGAAGTTCTATCTGGAAATAAAGCAATTCCATTTCCGTGATGGATAAATTTATTTATCCAAGCTGTTTTTGTTTTTCTATCTCCGAAAGGTGGATTCATCCAAACAAAACCAATCCAACCGGTATTTAAACCATCATTTTTATTAGTGAAAAATCTTGTTGCAGGAACATTACAAAAACTTCTATCTTCTGGACTCGCTACATCTAAATCAAATTTGACATCTAGCGCATCAAAAATAAATTTTGCCGTGTACCACTCGTTAGATTTTCCTTGTGCTTCGTGTGACATCTTTAACTACTGTTAATTTGTTTCACTGTTAAGCCATTCTATACATTCTGAACACAAGTACACAGAATTATTATTATCTCCACAAGCAGCACAATTATTTCCTTTATTCATACTACTGTTTAATTGTATAGTACACCCATTCCTGAACAAACAGGACAACCACCACCTTGGCAGTTATAACATGGGTAACTTTCTTGTTGTTTTACTTCTTTACATAATTCATGTCCGAAAAGGCGCATAGCATCCCTTTGGTTAAATTCATCTGCGTTTAATCTGCGTGCGCAATTTTCGCAGTAATGTTTTCTGCTTCCGTAGTTGTACCAATTTGCTTTTTTTCCTGTGGTGCAACTACTCATGTTGCATGTTCCGTTTAATTCGCCTTTATCACTCATACTACAGTTTTTTAAATGCCCCGAAGGGCATTTTGTTAACTTCTAGTTTTGATATTAGCACATGCTTTGAGCTTCTATATTTCCACTTAAATATGTTTTATAATACACACCACCACTCCACTCTTCGTGATAATACCCTCCATCATCCGACTTGACAGCCCAATGAACCCCTTGAAATACTCCTGAACACACAGTAGAACCCGATTCATATCTCCCTCCTTTAACTTGTTGTTGTTCAGAAATACTTAATGGTTTTCCTAATTCTAAAATTGATTTTTTCATGATTAAATGATTTTAAAAATTTGCCTACTCTATTAGCTTTTCGGCTTCCGCTTTTCGGTTGAAAAGCTTGTGAAGTATTATCTTTGGAGTCCTACGTCGAAAGTTTTGGTGCTTCACCTAGCTTTTGTTTTAGCTCTCGCTTCGGCGGGAGCTTGTTTTATATACTGTATTTGATTCTTTAATAATTCTAAATATTTTGCTCTTGCTTTATGAATTACTATTACCATTTGAGATTTGGTTAACCCTAATTCAACCATTTCATCAATCCATCTTTGAGCCATTTCTTCTTCTTTTTGGTTTGCCATAACTACTGTTTTGGTGAACACTTAATTGCATACACTAAATCAAAAGACGCTAACTCAAGAGCATGAATATGAACCTCTGGTGCATCACCAATACCGCCTGAATTATCTGGATAAGGTATATGAATGAAAAAATCATTTTCATCTAAATCCATATTTGGAAGAGTAAATACATATCCAGTATCAGTATTCTCTTTATCTTTCCATTGAATTTCTACTTTTCCGCCTGCATCTACTCGACCAATTATTTTTTTATTCAATAATTCAAAATTGTCATATTCAAGTGCATTGGTTCTTTGGTGAATTAATTCTTGTATTGTTGTTAACATGGTTATTTTATTTAAAGTTGTTAATATTAGTTTTACTACTATTTAAAAACACAACGAGTTACTGATACTCCGTTTATTGCTCTTGAGTTCTGAGGCGTACGTAATATTCGCCCTTTCACTCGTTGTGCTTGGTTTTTTAATTGGTTATGCTTCTTAAGACCATTGCTTTCCCTTCTTTTATCCAGACTTTTCCTTCATTTATTTGAATTTTCTCTAGATTCCTTGCGTCTAATAATGCTTTTTCTCCCTGTTCTTTTAGATATGCTTGAGTGTATTCCTTAGTAGATTTACCTCCATCAAATTTTTTCTTTCTTGCCATAACTTTTATGTTTTTCTAAACCTATTAATTGCTTTAGTTCTGAATTTATGTAGCCTATCCATTGATCAACACTACTAGTTTTTCTTTTTGGAAATACTACTGTTTGTATTCGTATCATAATTACCTAGTATTGGTTTGTAATAATTTGAAATAGTTTTTTATAATATGATTTTACTTTTCGTGCCTCAAGCTTTCTCCTTTCCAAACTAATATGTTGCACATTTCAGGTATCCTATCAGCTATTCTAGAACCATATCGTTCTAATATGTTTGACATCGATAAATTTGTTGTAATGATGGTTAAAGATTTCCCTTTGTGTCTTTCAAATAATACTTCCTCCATTAACTCGTAAGAGTTAAAAGCCTTTTTTTCAGCACCTAAATCATCAAAATTTATTTTTCCTTTATAAAAACTTTTAATATTGAAATCAAGATGATCTTTCTTGGAAGACAACATATACCCGCTAACCATACTAATACAACTTACTGTTCTAAAATGCATTCTAGCGTATCTGTGTTTTTTTATCAGCTCTCTGCCTGCTTTAGACAATATTTCAAAGAGTTTACTTTTTCCTACTCCTATTTCACCAGAAATAAATAACCCCTTGACTAATGAAGGTTTGTTTTTTATAATTCCATTTTTATCAAAGTTTTCATCCCCAGCAAAGTATCTTAGTATTGTAAAAACTATTTCCCTATTGAAATCGTTAATCTTAAAAGCGCATTTAGATTCTTTGCAATAATCTTCTGGTTTGGTCTCTAATATTTCATTGGAAGCTTTTTTAAACTCATTCCATAAAATATTTTTATCTATCGATACAATCTCTTTATCCACTCCAACCACTTCTTGAATGATGCATTTTTTATTCATATTCCTTCATTTTTTCTATAAGTGACTCTCTGTTCAAAGTTTCGACAGTACTCTGTTTAGTTTCTGACTCTAGTTTTATTTTTTTATCTACCCAATCTGTTTCGTCCCAACTTGATTGGTACCCCCACCATCCATGTATCTTTTCTTTTGTGTGTTTTTTGTAATCGAAGTATGCAAGTGTTTGTTTTTTAAAATTTTCAAATTCATTTTTGTTTTTTAAACTTCTTAGAAAACCATGAACTTTTATTTTTTGAGATTCTGTAGTTTGTGAAAAATAATTACAAATCAATTTTTCAAAATCACACATCTCACTTGTTTGTTTGTTTATTGGTTTATTGGTTATATGGTTTATTGGTTTATTTATACTAACAGTGCCTTGTAATGTGCTTTGGCTTTGCTTTATACTTTGGATTGATGTTGCTTTGTCTAGTGCTTTGGTTGTTGCTTTGGTATTATTTACAATAGCAACTATATTACTAGTATGTTGGTTTTTTGATTCTTCAATCATATCTATGAACCCCCAATTAACTAGATCAGTCAATCCCTTTTTATAAGTTTTCCAGTTTTTTACTCCAATAGCCTCCATTACCATGTGTGATGGAAGACCAAATTTTTCTTTCCATCCAAGCCTATTACATTGCTCAATTGCGAAAAAGTATATAGCAGTATGAATAGGTCTTATTAATTCTGGGTTTTCAAATGAGAAATCAAACCATTGCCTACTTAATTCATAACTATTCATAATCTTCTATTCTATCGGGGTAATTAATTTTGTTTTCAACTGCCATTTCAATTAGCTTTATAGTTGTTTTTAATGGCGTAACAACTTCTTTTTGAATTTTCTTATAATCCTCCTTATTGTAACTCTTTATGCATAGTAATTGAGCATCCTCCGCCTCTCTAAGTGTTGTTTTCAATAAGTTTATAGGATAATTCATATTCTTTCTATAGTCTTTGCTATAAGATTATTAAAAGTGTTTGTTTTACTTTCCTGGGCGTTTGATATGAACTCTACAGAAAGTTTGTCTCCTTCCTTTAAATACTTCCCTATCTCTTTTAGTTTTCCTCTTAACTCAACCCACATTGAGTTGCTTCCTTCTTGAATTTTAACTTTCTGCTTTGGCGGCTTACTTTCATACTTTACCTGAATAACAACTCCCTGTACTTTCATTATTTTATTACCATTTGTATTTTAAACTTGTATAGGTTTCTTAACTTTTTTAGAGCAAAGCTTTTTTCTGCAATAAGAGCATCTTCATTAGTAGCATAAATACCTACTATCTTCTCTTGTTGATCTACATAAGAAGCAAACTCTTTTACTTTCTCTATGTATTCTTCCATTTTTACCCCCCCCCGTTTTTGAAGTCATGATATTATTTATTTAAAGTGTTTATATCAACCGCTAATCCTTTTTCTATTAGTCCGAATACGTCGAAGTGCCACTCAAATACTCTTTGAATACTTGTATATGATAACATTGTTAATGGATTAAAATCGTTTCTTAATATTTGTGACCTCTCATTTTCATTAAACGTTTCATACAAATCAATCCACCCATGTTCAGTTAAAAAACGTTTTTTCAAGTATGATAGTGGTCTTAAAGCTAATTCTAAAGCGCAATCATTACAGTCTGCGTCTAAATAAAAATCATACCCTTGTGTAGTTGTCAGTAAAACATCTGGATTCACATGAAGTGAATCTATAGTGTCAATAATTTTTGTAATTTCATCAGTAATAACGCATTTTACTTGATGTTCTAAATAAGGTGTAATATGCTTTGATTCTAATTTCATAATTCTTTAAGTTTTTGGTTATAATAGTTGCGTATTCTTTTTAATTCTTCTCGATCCCATTTATGGTTTATCTGCTTATCTAAAGCTGCTATTTCGTTTAGATTTTCAAAACGTTCTTTACCTATTCTATTAGGAAGCCGTACCCTGTATTCACTTTCGTTTCCTTTTCTCCTTATGTTGCATTGAACACATTGACCGTGAATATTATCTTCGTTGAATTTTATACTTGAGAATAATTCTGCTTTATAAAAGTGTCCTGCTTGATGATCTTTGTGATAAGGTTCACCACAGCTTATACATGGCTTTCCTATATCTCTTAATCTTATGTACTTATGACAAACATCCCTTACCGATTTCAACAATGAAGCAAGTCCATTTCTTTGCTTTTTTTCTTCCTTTACTGCTTCTAATTCTCTTCTTTCTTTTGTTGCTTTTAGTTCGGCTTTTGCTAATTTTATCTTTCCATTTTCAGATGTTAAGAGCCAATTAGCATAACAACACATTTTTCCTAAACCGTAAACCCTGTACTTAGTGATTTTACCACATCCATATCCTTTTGCTTGTCCTGTTCCTTTACAGGGCTTTGGTTTTGGTTCTATCATTATTTAAGCGACACTTTTAGTTGACTTTAATTCGATTAACTTCTTTTGATTCTCGGGTATAGAAAGAAGAACTTCATTCATGTAGTCTCTAGCTAAATCAATCATTTCCTTTAATTGTCTATTTCTAATTTCACAGTAATTATGTTGAAATACTTTTACTCTCATTTCTTCAGGAATTTCAATAAAAACACCTTCAAACCACTCTAATTCTACAAATGAGTTGTTTTCACAAAAACTTTCTAATCCTTTTAAAGTAAAAATGTGATTACAAACTGTTTCAACAATCAATTCTTTACTTTGTTCGTTTCTAACATTACCTTCTTGATCTAAAACATTGTGCTTCCAGTCCAATCTCTTTATTTCATCATTAACAAGCTTATTTGGTGTATCTACTAAAACATATACAAGCTCACTCTCTTTAAGATCCCATAAGTCCATATAACAATCTAATTGCCATATGTAGCCTTTGTTATTGATTTTAGTGTCCATTAATGGGAAAGTCTCGTAAGACCATGAAGATTTTATGTCTCTTATTTTTCCTTGTGAATTATCACATTCGCCTGAAAAATATTTATTGGTTCTTCTTTCTTTGTTTTTTAGTAGAAGTTTGTCTAAAACATTTGAATAAGTTGTAATTGATTTATCCTCCTGGACAAGACCTTTATCAAGGTATTTTGCTTGAATTTTTGAACTTCTTTTAGTTAACTCTTCAAAGACTAATTTTTCTAAATACTTTTTTGCTGCATCAGTTAAAGTGCATTTAGCATCCTTTCTTTCTAATAATCCTCCTAATGTTTTAACTTGATTTAAAGTCAAAGGTTTTCCATCGCCTTCGTGTCTAATTTTTAGTTCATTTAATGTCTTTTCTTGATTTGCAGTTAATGGTTTAGGAACTCCCCCCATGATATTAACTACTGCGTGCGGTCTAAATAGATAATTATCGAAGTTCATAACTCTATGCTTTTGTTTCTTGATTAAATACTATTTGATTTTCAGCTTCTGTTATCTCATCAGAAAAAAGCTTTAATTGCTCTTCGTCTAATGAGTTTTTAATTTCTTGAAGTTCTTCGATTGTTTCTGCTTTTTGAATGAAACTTGAAATGCGCTTGTCCTCTTCATTTACCACCTCTACATCTATTGTTTGAGAATCTAAATCTTGAATATCCCCATCAGAGATTTCTGATCCAGTAATTGTACTATATAACCATGCCCTTGCTTTTCTTGTAGCTTTACCAATTATAGCATCAGTTCCCATGAATTTATTAACCTTAATAGGTATTTCAATTTGTCTTTCTCTTTTTGTAGAATTATTTATTGACCAAAAAACATTCATAACAATAGCTGCACTTGTATTCTCTTTGTTTACCCTTGGTAAAGAGGGGACTATCTCATAAGACAACCCTTTGTAGTTTGATAATAAATAACCTAACCCTTGTTTTGTAGGATATGTGTTTCCAGCAATAATGTTGAACTGATTTCCATAAGGCTGTAGACCCATTAAAACTGCTTCTATTAAACAATTTTTTACTATCGCTTCTGAGTACCCTCCATTATTGTCTTTATCTGTTTTGAAACCAAGTACATTTCCTTGAAGCTGCATGATAGGTTTCATGTATTCAGGTGTAAGTAATTGTTTAAGTTCTGCAGTTGCATTAGCTATCATATAAGCTCTTTCAAAACCTTTAAGATTTTCTTGCCCTAATACTGAAACAACACTATTATTTAGTTGTTTTGCAATTTTAAGTTGTGTGTTTTTTTCCATTTCCGATTGTTTTATGTCCGTTGAAGGGTTTGAAGTTATCGCCCCCATACAATCGGACTGTTAATATTATTTGTGTTTTATTTATTGTAAAAGAAGCATCCGTAAAACTCCTGTTATTGTTTTAGGACGAATTATCTTACCTTGGTACTGCAAAGCCTATTACAACTCTTTTTCCTGATTCATTATCAGTGTAGGATTCATAGGTGTAGCTTCCAATATCTTTAGCATGGTTTTCTGCCTCATTCCTTACTTCTACACTCATACCAATAAAAAGCTTTGTTAATCCCTTTTCTATTCGTTTAGTAATCTCTACTCTTTCTTTTGTGTAATACATGTGTTAGTTAATTTTGATTAGTTATTCTTTTATTAATTGGTTGGTTATACCTTCCTCCTACAGATTCCCCCAAAGCTTTCAGAGGAAGGCAATCAACTAACCAAACTTTCATTATTCAAAGTGATGTAATACCCGTTATTTGTTTTTATAGATATTTCACCTTTTCTTAGTAACTCGTTAACTATTTTAATATCCTCATAGTGGTACAAATATTTCTTCCCGACCTTAAAAAAGTTAACTAGCTTTAATTCTCTTAAAGACTGCATTATTTGTCCATTGTATGAGATACCTATCTCATCACAAAAAGCTTTACCTGTTACATTTAATGGATTCATAATTTGTTCTTTATTATTGTCTTGTTTAAAGAAGGAAGGGAGTAGCCAACCCTTCCTCAGTGTGTGTTCCTTTTAAATAAGGTTGCTACTTTTTTATTTTTAATTTTCTTGTGGCACTCCGTTTTGCTTCTGAATGTACTTTTGCATGAAATCAATCGTACTCCCTAGCTCTTCATCTGGCACTCCGTAATTACTGGCTTTAGAAAACCAATGGTTTTTCATAGTATTTACTTTTCTTCCGTTCTTTTCTGATAACTTGATCATGAAGTCAGATTTATCTTCAATCTGTCTTAATAAATACTCTATGTTATTTCCTTCTGTCATTATGCTACTGCTGTTAAATTTGCTTTTAGTAATTTTATTTCTAATTGATTTTCTATTAAGGATAAGCCACTTCTTAACCCAGATATGTAGCTTTCTGTATCGTTATAATAGTGCGTGCTAGAATTAGCAACAGAATACATCCATACACCCATATCCTTATAGGACTCATACACTTCTACTAGCAACCTTCGCTCGTTATTAACTATAGATTTTTTTGTAGTTACCACAATTTTGTAGCGGTTACCATTTGTTAAATACCCAGTAAAATTGTTTGCTATGATTTTCATAATTAAAGGTTTTGGAATTCTAAGTTGTTAGTTATTTGATTGATAAACTCATCTTCTAAACTCACCTCTCCATTGTGTGAATTAATAACAACATTGATACTTGAAACACAATCAAATTTGAAATCTCCGCCTCTCCATTCAACTAAAACCTCCCCACTTATTACTACATAAAAGTTTTGCGTTTCAAAATTTATTGAGAAATCAACTGTAGAATAAACATCTCCATCATACTCTGGATAATCTGTTTTAATTGGAAACAAAGCATTCAACACCTCTTGCTTTTTTGTTAATGTTATACTATCTAATACAATTGTTTCCATATTTTGTATATCTTTGTTGTTGTTGTTGTTGTTGTTGTTGTTGTTGTTGTTGTTGTTGTTGTTGTTGTTGTTGATACAAACATACGATACATATTTCGTATATACAATATTTATTTCGTATTTTTACGAAAAATAATTGCTTTTTTATGGAAATACATAATAGGATTGAACAAATAATGAACTCTAAAGGCTTAAATTACAGATCTTTAGGGATTTTGATTGGATATTCTGACTCGCAAACAAGAAACGTTGTGTTAGGGAAATCTATACCAAAAGTTGACTTTATACAAAGTTTACTTCGTGTTTTCCCTGAAATTGATGTTAAATGGCTTATAACTGGCGAAGAATCAAATTTTAATCAAAAAGAAATAGCTCCTAATAATATAGAAGCTATAGCTATAAGCGTATTTGATAATTGGGATATATTTATGAAAGACAGATTGTTTAAAGCTAACTTCGAAAGTAAAGCTGCTTCTTGGGCTTTAAATATTAAGAAAGAGCATAGTTAACAGGTATATGTCTTAAGTACATACCTTCGACCTGTTCTTGTGTCATAGAACATAATTCTTTAGTTAATTTTTCTTTTTCCTTCTCTGCTTTTTCTTCTAATTGTTCAATAAGATTTCTTTTTGAATCTTTAATTCTATCAGAAATTAAATCAGAGTTATTAAACTTATCTTTGTAATTATTACTCATTGTCTAAAGCGTTTTTAAGTAAGTTTAATGATTTTTCTTTATACATAAGTTTCTTTTCCTCTTTTATCATATCCTCATCTTCTAAATCTCCTAAAACAAAATCAAACAATTTTTTAATTAAAGTTTTAAGTTTGTCTTCAGAATATAATAGTGCTTTCTGTATAAGGATAAGAACTCTTCCTGATAATATTGATAAAAATATCATGCTAGACCAATAATAATAAGGAGGGAAATCAGGTGTGCCCCATAATTCTTTTTTGGGAACCAAAATATGAATAACAAAAAAACATGCTACGAATAATACCATGAATGATATTAATCTAAACACGTTTTTGTATTCATTACTTATCTTTTGGCTAGAAAAATATAACAGCAACCCTGCGGATAATAAACATATTCTATTTCCAATTGCGTAAAGAAAAGAAGACATGTATGTGTACCCAAACCACCCTTCAGTATCATTTATTCCGTAGAATATATGCAAAAAAGGAGCTAAACAGCCAATTAAACATAATATGGTTAAATATACACTACTCTTGGTCGTCAGGAACGCCATTGCAGTTTCTATCGTTTGGCGGGCACTCTTTTTCAGGGTCGATAAGTTTAGCAATTTCTTCAGTTTGGATAGAAGATAAAACTTGTTGTAATTCTTGTGTTTCTGTTTCATTTGGTAAGTTTTCTTCAGTATTATCTGTACAACTTGATAACATAACCATTCCGAATAACGCGATTAATAAAAATACTTTTTTCATTTTACTTAAATTTTCAGATTAATATTCAAGTAAAAATAAGCATCTATCAACTATCATTCAGTTAGTTGCATCATTTGTTTTGATAAGTTTTTAACAATTAATATTTAAGGAAAAAAACTAAATAGTTTTTTCACAATTTTTTTTTATTTAAAGAAAACACCATACAAACATAATTTATTTTTTGAATTTGTAGTGATGAAATGTTAAAATTTTGATTTTTTAACATTTATATCAGGGTTTTCCCTATATGATTCTAAAGTTGACTAAGGGAAAACCCTGAGTTTTATTTAACATTTCTTTAACATTTTAAATGTTTTACGGATTACCTTTTTGAAATTAGTTTTTTTTAAATAGGTTTACAATATTATAAACCAAATTAACCAAACTATGAAAAAAATACTGCAACTTATATTTTTATTTACTTCCCTAGTTTCTTCAGCTCAATTAGTAATTGACGATATAGGTTATAAACCAATATATACTTCTGTAAATGAAATAGACCTAAAAAAAGAGGAAATTAAGTTAAACACAGAAACTTGGTTGGTTGAAAAATTTAAAAACACTAACAATGGTATTAAACTGAATAATGATGAAAAGATTATTGGAAAGGGTTCGTTTGAAGGGTTGTTAATCAACGGTATCGGAGGTAAAGGAAGTTGTTCTATCAATTATATTATGAACATTGAATTCAAGGATCAAAAGTATAGATTAAAAATACATTCCTTTTCTTTTGATTCGCAAGAATATGGTTTGTTTGCTCTACAATTGTTTAAATATTCCACAAAAGATTTAGAAAGTTTTAAAGAGTCTATTTTAACTTATAGTGAAACAGAATCAGGATCTTTAAAAAAAAGGCTTATCAAAATGTCAGAAAACCCAAAAAAACTATTGAAGTTCTATGAATACACTAAAACAAGAGATGATTTTATGTTAGATCAAATAAAAGCTGAATGCGAACAATTAAATGCCTCTCTGAAAACTAATTTAATAAAACTACAAAAAGAAGAATGGTAGGATATAGTTTTAGATAAAAAAGCACTTATTTTTGAACTAATATTGAACAAATAATATATTAATCAATAAATAAAACCCAGTATATATAAGGATTCAAAAATATACGATGACGTTAATAACGTATATCATTCAATGGAAGAATAACAAATAGATAAAGAAGAAAACTACAACGCCGAACAATTTGGCATGAGTTCATCAGACTATAAAAAAGCTTTTAATACTAAAGCTTTTTTAAATGTTGACAGGTAAAATCCTTATAAACCTACTAAATCCAACGTCTTTTTACGTTGGATTTTTTTTGTTTCAGTTTCTATAAATTTATCCACGAAATAAATTTCTTTTGGAATTTCGTATTTAGAGAGTTTTTTTAGACTTTTCACTTCAGTTTTTAAAGACTTCTCGACTGCGCTCGAAGTAACACCTTCAACAATCAACACCAACTTCTCTCCTAGTCCTTTATCAGGAATACCTATAACAAAAAAACGGTTAGTAATAATTTTAGAGAGTTTTTCTTCTATTTTCTCTGGATGTAATTTAACTCCTCCTGAATTGATTACATTATCGTAACGCCCTAACCATTCAAATTCGGTTTCAGAAACCAAATGAACTACATCATTTGTGACAATTCTTTCTGTTGATACTTTTGGCGCATCAATCACTAAACAATTTCGACTGTCTTGAGAGAGTTGTATGTTAGGCAATGCCTTATAACATTCGTCATTACGAACAAATTTCATTTGTGAAGTAATCTCTTTATCGACAGATTCCTTCATCATCCCTCCTCGCAATGACGTATAATTATTCAACTTTTTAACAGCAATATGTGTAATTGTTTCTGTCATTCCATAGGTAGCAAAAACTTGAGTAGGTAAATTCTGAATTTCATCTATCAAGTCGTTAGACACTACGCCGCCTCCAACAATCAGTTTTTTAACCTTATGCAAATCTTCTAACGAGTTTTGCAACTGTAAAGGTACCATTGCAGAAAAATCATAGACTTCTTTATCTGTTCCTTCTAATGGATTGGAAACAGCTTCTACTATATCTAGTCTCCACCCCAATGTTAATGCACGGACTAACATCATTTTCCCTGCAATGTAATCGGTAGACAAACAAAGTAAAGCTTTAGTATTTTCTTTTAAATCGAAGAAAGCTCCTGTTGCCTTAGCAGAATTTACCATATGCTTTTTTTTTAGCGGAATTGGTTTAGGTTTTCCTGTAGAACCAGAAGTTTGCACTACCACAAAATCATCTGCATTAAACCAATCTGACAAAAAGGAAAAGACAGAACTACTAGTTGTTTTAGAAAAACTCAACAGTTCTTCTTCCGAAGTAAAAGAAACTCCGTTTAGTTGAAAATTTTTATGAAAAGTGAGATTTTTCAATATAGCAAAATGATGTTTTATAGTTACTCTTCAGTAATTACTGGTTTTTCAATCCGCCCCAATAACTTTTCTTTCCAGTTTTTCCACCCATATTTTCTTGAAAACAATATCAACATCAACGGATATAATACCAATACTGGTAAAAACATCTCAACACCGACAGAAGGATCTGAAGTATCTACAAACAAAGCATCTGTTTGAAAAACAGTCCAATCAGTAGTTACTAAAAAAGCTGCCACTATATTGTTAATAGCATGCAACCCTAAAACTAACTCAGTACCTTCATCCATTAACGTTGTAATTCCAAAGAAAAAACCTGTTCCTATATAGAAAACCATAGAAACATACCCTAATTTCTCTACCTCTGGGTTTGCACCATGCAACAAACCAAATGCCACGGAAGTAATAATAAGTGGCATCCATCTATTTTTAAACCAAGTTCCTAAGCCTTGCATAAAATACCCTCTAAACAATAATTCTTCAAAACTTGTTTGTATAGGTAAAAACAAGAATGATACAATTACCAACGTAAAAAACGGAATAGGTTTAAAATTCCATGTGTAATTTTCTGGAGAGAAAAAAATATCAGAAGCTACAATAGAAATAGACACCAATCCCCAAACTATGAACCCAAACCAAAAACGTTTCCAGTCTATTTTTTTTCTACTGGTTACAACTGTTTTTACAGCTCTCTTATGTATGTATTTTACCCCAAGTAATAAAGAAATCAACCCAAAAGCAAACATGATAACCATCAGAAATAGAAATAAATTTTTATCAATTCCTAAAGTCATAAAACTATTCTCAGCTGCTCTTGAAAACTCAGCCATATTTTCTGAATACAAAACTGCAGTTACTGCTAACGGTATCGCGCCTATAAACTGCCATCCAAATAGAACTATAAAAATAACTACCAAGTATAAATACCACTGATTTTGCCCTTTATATGCTTGTTGTATAAAATTCATTGTTAAATATTAAAATACCAGGTTTTATTCTTGTTGTAACCTAAACTTCCATTCGAAACTTCTAACGGACTCTTAAAATTATTTGTAAATAAACTTCCCGTTCCTAACCCTTGAGGTAGTGGATTGTTTAGTGTGTACGTCCATTGTGCAATTGCATTCAATCCAATATTACTCTCTAAAGCTGAAGTTATCCAGTTTCCAGCTTGGTTATTAGACGCAATTTGAATCCATTCGTTACTTCCTTGAAAACCTCCTACCAAACTTGGTTTTAAAATAATGTATTGTGGTTGAATTGTAGCGATACATTTTTCTTTTTCTTCGGAAGAGAATATGCCAATTAATTCTTCGTCTAGAGCAATAGCTAATGGAGTTTTTTCACACAAACTTGCCATTTCTTGCCACTGTCCTTGCTTTATAGGTTGCTCTATAGAATGTAAGTCTAACTCAGATAATCGTTGTAATTTTTCTAAAGCATTCTTTGGTAAAAATGCTCCGTTAGCATCAACTCGAAGCTCTATTTCTTTAGCTGAAAATTCTTTTCGTATTGATTTTAATAATTCTATTTCTGTATCAAAATCAATCGCCCCAATCTTCATTTTTATCGTGGTAAAACCTTGTTGCAGCTTATCTTTTATCTGCTGTTGCATAAAGGCTTTATCTCCCATCCAAATCAATCCATTGATTGAAATTTGCTGTTTTCCTTTGGTAAATTCTGAAGGAAATAATTCAAAAGGATTTTCATTTTCTAATGATAAAAAGGCTTGTTCTAACCCGAACTGAATTGATGGAAACTCAATAAGCTCTGGCAATAGTTTTTCTAAACCAAGAGTTATATTTTGACAAACCCACTGAAGTTTTTCTTCGTAACCCGGTCTGTCATCAGCACTTAACCCTCTGAATAAACCACATTCTCCAAAGCCTTGTTTTCCTTCTTTTTCCAAAATTAAAAACCATGTTTCTTTAGTTCTTAAAATTCCTCGTGAAGTACCACTAGCTTGTTTAAAATTTAAAAAGTATTTATGGTAGGTTGCTTTTATCAATCTTTGTTTTTTTAGTTATGAGCTTCAGAAGCTTTTTTAAACTGTTCTAAATATTGTTGACTTATCCTTCTTGGTTTTCTTTTAAAATATGGCAACAAACAACTCATTATATACGATTCACTAGTACTTGTAGTCGTTTGTATTATTTTGGTACTATTACCTTCTGAAGAAAACACATAGTCATCTGTTTTTAGTATACTTTCAGCATCAAAATGAAATGTAATTCTTTTATTAGGATTATATGCTAGCACTTTTTCTGTCATAGTAACTAATCTTCCTTGGTTTTCAACAACAACTTTATAAGTACTTCCTACTTTTTCAGGTTTCTCTTCAAGTGTCTCAATAGACTTCATTTCTGGCATCCATTGCTTCATCAATTCAACATTTTGAAAATCAGCAAAAACCTCATTTACAGGTTTATTAATTTGTACTTCGTTAGTATATATTACTTCTTGTATTACTAATCCTGTTAAAAAAAACGTAAGGATTAGAGCAGTTATAATTCCTAAAATTATTTTAATGGTTTTCATGCTATATCAACCTATAAGGTGTAAAATTAAATTGTTATCGTTTGCCCAATCTCTAATATTAGTAGTTCTTTTTTAGCTTGAGCAAATTTTTCTTTAGCTTCTTCAATATCAATTTCTATTGGTGGAAATGTATTGAAATGACAGCCTATTATCTTATCGCAAATTACTAAATCACTAGCTATAATAGCATCATCTACTCCCATGGTAAAATTGTCTCCTAAAGGAAAAATGGATGCTGTTAAATTCGTAGTCATCGGAATTAATTGCATATCCATTGTTACTGCAGTATCACCTGAAACATATAGTGCTTTTTCACCCGCTTTGATTACAAATCCTCCTGGTTGTCCTCCGTATGTACCATCTGCAAAAGAAGAGGTATGAATAGCATTTACATATTTAGCAGAAAAGGTATCATTGGTATAAGTACCTCCATGATTCATAGCGTGCCCTTTCAACCCTTTAGTCATATAATATGATACAATTTCGTAATTTGAAATAATTGTTGCATTAGTTCTTTCCGCAATACGTTCCACATCTAATACATGATCTCGATGCGCATGCGTAAGTAAAATATAATCTGCTTGGATTACATCTATATTAATGTGAGATGCTTGAGGATTTTCTGAGATAAAAGGGTCTACTAACACGTACGTTCCACTAATTTCAACACCAAAACATGCGTGACCATAAAAAGTAATTTTCATGTATTTATTCTTTTCGCTTAATTCGTTTTCTTATGAAAACAATTAATAAAACTATTAAAAGTATAAATGGCCAAATATTTACCAAACCTATAAAAAACCATTTAACATTATTTATTCCATTAGTAAAAGCATCTGCTATACGTCTTCCAAATGTTTTTGAATAAGCTTTACTTACTTCTTCTTTATAAAATCGAATTGTTAAGGTTGAAAAAGATACTTGATTTTGTAAGTACTTCAAACGTCCTTCCATAGATTCAATTTCAGACCTTACATTCGTTAACTCTCGTTCAACTTCTAAAATTTCTTTTACTGAACTTGCTTTTTTTAGTATTTCACTATACCGTTGCTCTAGTTCTTTTTTTACTTTTAAACGTGCTTGTACATCCAGAAATTGCTCTGTTACATCATTTACAGAAATATTCTTATTATCAAATCTTTCTACTTTTGATGAAATTTCATTTAAAAAAGGATCAAAGTTTTCAGAAGGAATTCGAACAGTTAAATTAGACGTTATATTTTGGGAAGACTTGTACTCGTTATCAGCAGAAATATATCCGTTATATTTCTTTACTGCTTGCTCTATATGATTTCTTGTTTCTAATAAATCATCTGTTTCAAAAGAAATATCGCCTGTTTTAATAAGCTTTCTTTCAATTGTTACTTCTTTGTTGTCTGTTATATTTTCTGATGATTCTATAACTTCTTCAACAACGTCAAAATTTTTTGAATTTTTGAGACTTGCATAAGAGTTGGTGTTTTCTCCTTTGTTATTACAACTAATTAGTAATAGAACTGTCCCGAAAAAAAATGAAATAATTCTCATAGTGTTAAATTTTATCGGGAAGTTACAAAATTTGACCTAATCCGAATAAAATTGAAAAAAGAAAGGTGCTTAAGGCTACTTTTTTCAACTCTCCATCCAACAATACTTCTTCCTTATTTTTATATACGAAAAGTAAGTGCTTTACCAAAGGAAGATAAGCGATTACGAATAAAAACTGGCTTGGTGATTGGTATTTAATTACTACATACAATAGTGCAAATACAAAAGATGCGCTAATTAAAAAATAATGGTACAATTTTGCTGATTCTGCACCCATTTTTACAACCAACGTATTTTTACCTGACTTCGCATCATTCTCTCTATCACGCATATTATTTAAGTTTAGTACCGCTGTACTAAGCAGTCCAACTGTGATTGCTGGGAAAAAAATGACGAAATTTAACTGTTTTGTATATAAAAAATAAGTTCCTACTACTGAAAGCAAACCAAAAAACAAGAAAACAAAAACATCTCCAAATCCACTATAACCATAGGCTGATTTACCTACCGTATATTTTATAGCTGCTACAATAGAGGCTATTCCTAATCCAAAGAAAATAACAGAATATAAAAAGTTGTCTTTTCCAAAAGATATATATATAAGTAATAAAGCAATCATAAATGTAATTGCTCCCGTTACTATCATTGCTTTTTTCATTTGTATCGGGGTAATAGCTCCCGAAGCTACCATACGTGCTTCTCCTTCTCTTTGATTATCTGTACCTTTTACTCCATCTCCATAATCATTTGCAAAATTAGACAATACTTGAAAACCGATAGTGGTTAAGATTGCTAGCCAAAATATTGAAGACTCTAAAACATTACCTTTTCCAACACTAATAGTTGTGTTAAAAAGTTCAGAAGAAACCTTAAAAAAAGACTCGTTTAATCCTAAAAATGCCCCGACAATAATACCTGAAACAGACAATGGTAAGGTACGTAAGCGCGCTGCTTTTATGTAGTTTTTAATCATTCTTAAAAAATAAGATTCCCGCTTTCGCGGGAATGACAATATTGATACTTTTTGTTATTATAAATTATTTGCTTCTGCAATTAATTCTGCAATATCTTTTACTTCAATTTGTGCTTCTTTTTCTTTGAATTTTACACCATCAGTCATCATCGTATTACAATACGGACAACCAGTAGCAATAATTTGAGGGTTGGTTTCTAATGCATCTTCAGTTCTTAACACATTGATATCCTTATCTCCTTTTTCTGGCTCTTTAAACATTTGCGCTCCACCTGCTCCACAACACAACGCTGTTGATTTATGACGCTTCATCTCTGTCATTTTTACTCCCAAACGACGAATTAAATCACGTGGACTCTCATAAACTTCATTAGCACGTCCTAAATAACATGGATCGTGATAAGTTAAACGTTTACCTTTTAAGTTCTCATCTTCTACAGTTAAACGCCCTTCTTTTATTAATTTACTAATATACTGTGTATGGTGGTATACTTTATAATTCCCTCCTAACTCAGGATATTCATTTTTTAAGGTATTGAATGAGTGCGGGTCACAAGTAACAATCGTTTTTACTTCGTAAGCGTTTAAAACCTCTATATTAGTCATTGCTTGCATCTGAAATAAAAACTCGTTTCCGGCACGTTTTGCAGCATCACCCGTTGAACTTTCTTCAGTACCTAATACGGCAAAATCTACCTTAGCTTGTTGTAATATTTTTACAAATGCTCTTGTTATTTTTTTTGCTCTATCATCATAACTTCCTGCAGCTCCTACCCAAAACAACACTTCTGGTTGTTTTCCTTGAGCCATCATTTCTGCCATTGTTGGTACGTTCATAATTCTTTATCGTTTAATTGTTGAACTGTTTTTGTATAAAACCTCTAACTTCTGAGGTTATGTTTTTAATTTTTGAAAATCGAATAATTAACAACTATTCTTCGTCTTTCCAGTTTAATCTATCCATTTGACTATACTGCCATGGTGCTCCGTTGTTTTCAATATTGGTCATCATCATATTCAACTCTTGTGGAGCAGCAGATTCTTCCATTACTAAATAACGACGCATATCCATAATAATAGATAACGGATCAATACTTACAGGACACTCTTGTACACACGCGTTACAACTTGTGCATGCCCATAATTCTTCTGGAGTAATGTAATCATTTAATAACTGCTTACCATCATCTACAAACTCTCCTCCATTGGCATCTATATTTTTCCCTACTTCTTCTATACGATCACGTGTTTTCATCATAATAGCACGTGGAGACAATTCTTTTCCTGTAAGGTTGGCAGGACATGCCGATGTACAACGTCCACATTCTGTACAAGTGTACGCATTCATTAATTGTACCCAGTTTAAATCGGTAACATCTGAGGCTCCAAATTTCTCTGGTTCTCCTTCCTCTGCTCCTTCTTCTGGCATAGCATACGGATCAGCATCTGGATCCATCATCATTTTTACTTCTTTGGTTACTGCTGCTAAATTATTGAACTGCCCTTTTGGGTTTAGATTTGCAAAAAACGTATTTGGAAACGCTAACAAAATGTGTAAGTGTTTTGAATAGTATAGGTAGTTTAAGAAAACTAAAATACCTACTATATGTAGCCACCAAGCTGTTTTTTCTATTACGTGTAAAGCTTCTGGAGAAAATCCTTCAAACCAAGGTGCTATAATTTGAGAAATAACATTCCCTACTCCTGCCTCTTGAAAATGTATATCTGTAGCGTTCATTACTAAAAATAAAGACATCAATACCATTTCAAAATACAAAATGATGTTACCATCGTTCCTTGGCCAACCTTTCATTTCTTTGTTCCAAAAACGTTTTACCTTTTCAATGTTTCTACGGAACCAAAAAACAGTTACCGCTACTAACACTAAAAACGCTAATATTTCAAAACTACCAATTAAAAAGCCGTATAAAGCATCTCCTATAATTGGTTGAAAAACACGATGTGTACCGAACAACCCATCAATAACAATTTCTAATAATTCTATATTAATTAAAATGAAACCTACATACACTATAATATGTAAAATTCCTGAAATTGGACGACGCACCATTTTGTATTGTCCTAAAGCTATTTTAGCCATGTTTTTCCAACGCTCAGGTTTTCTGTCATTTCTATCAATATCTTTTCCTAATTTAATGTTTCGTATCAATTTACGAACATTCATTACAAAATACCCGATACCTGCAATTAAAATAAGTGCAAAAAAGATGTTTGGTACGTATTTCTCCATCGTTCTTTAATTATTAAGTTTTGTTAGATTTATAAATATAAGTTACTTATTACTTACATTTTTGGTGTTATTTTCTTCGTTATATGCTTTTGCTTTTTTACCGAATAATGAAAAATGTACAAATCGTTTAGGATTTAATTTAAACTCTCTCAACAACTCTTCCAATTCTTTTGAAGCATTTGTTAGGTTCGTATACATTTTTTCATCTGTCATTAGCTTTCCTAATGTTCCTTTTCCTGATTTCATATCAGCTAACAAACTATTTAGGTTTGTTAATGTAGTTTCTAATTTCTTAGCTGATTCTCCTAAATTTGCTTTGGCTAAATCATCTGACACTTTTGAAAAGTTATCTGTGATATTTTTAGCATTTTGTAAAGTAGAATCTAAATTTGTTTTATTATCAGCCAATAAAGAATTTACCGAAGATAATGTTTTACGAACATCTGAGATAGTTCCTTCTAACCCTAATATACTTCTGTTTAAACTTTTACGAGAGTTTTCGTCTAAAACCTGATTCAAACCAATTAATAAAGAATCGGCTCCAACCAAAACATTTTCAAGTTTTGCTTGAATTGGGTTTAATTTTTCACCTACAGAAGAAAAAATATCAGACTCTACTTCTCCTTTTAAATAGTCACCCGACTTAGCTATCTCACCATCATATTTAGGTACAATCGCTAAATTTTGGCCTCCCATTAAACTTGCAGAATAAATCTTTGCAATACTGTTTTTAGAAAATTTAAAATCTGTCTCTAACGAAATTTTCACTACCAATTTTCCTTTCTTAGCAGCATCTTGATTAAAGTAGATTTCATCGACTCTTCCTACCTTAAGACCATTTATTGTAACTAAACTAGCCTCATTAAGACCATTTATATTGCCATATTCAACAAAAAAATGTCTTTGATTAGCACTAAATAAATCTTGTCCTTTTAAGAAATTATACCCCCAAATAAATAGCGCAATAACAACTACAGCAACAATTCCTGTTTTAAGTTCTTTAGACATCATAGTATATTTATACGAGCGAAAATAATAATAATTTTGCGAGTATATATATAGAATACCTCTAAATTAATGGTTTTTCAAAGCTTCTTTAATTGAAATTCTTTCCCCATTTTTAAAAGCAACCACCCAAGCGTCTTTATACCCTTTACTTTTTGCTGTTGCTAAAACTTTTTTAATTTCAGAAAAATTTGAAGAATTCCCATAATAATACTTATAGTAATCATCTAAAAATAAAGACTCTACATTTTGTAATCCTTTAAAACTATTGGTAGGTAGTTTTTTTCTTGAAGCTGCTATTTGCACTTTAAACTCTACTTCAGATGAAGTTTTCTTTGGAGTTGGCTCTACCTCCTTCTTTAAAGTTTCTTCTTTTTGAGGCTTTGACTCTACTACCTCTTTTTTAACAACCTGTTTCGCTATTTCTTGTTTTGTATCAACTGGTGTAGAAGTTTTCTTTGCTGCTTTCGAGTTTTCAGCTACAATTGTTCCTTGACTTTGAATAGTATTTAGTTTTAAACTTGTTATATATTTTTTTATCGCATTGGCTATAGCTTTAGCCATTTTTAACTGCCCTGATCTCGTGTTTAAAAATTTCCCTTCTGCTTTGTTCGTTAAAAAACCTAATTCGACCAAAACACTTGGCATTACCGTTTCACGCAATACTAAAAAGTTATCTTGCTTTACCTTTCTATTATTTCTCTTTAAAGCCACAAAGTTATTCTGTATTAAACCAGCAATAGCTAAGCTATAATCTAAATTTTCCTCTTGTAGAACAGACAAACCAATTAATGATTCTGGAGAATTTGGGTCGTAATCGTAGTTTTGTTTGTAATTATCCTCTAATAAAATTACCGAGTTTTCTCTTTTGGCTATTTCAAAGTTTTTATCATTTCCTCTTAACCCTAAAACAAAAGTACTGGCTCCATGTGGATCTGGTCTTGTGAAAGCATCACAGTGAATAGAAACAAATAAATCTGCTTTTTTGGTATTCGCAATTTTAGCACGGTTATGCAACTCAACAAAAACATCTTTTTTACGAGTATACATTACTTCTATATCTTTTGATGTTGATAGTTCTTTTCCTACATCTAATGCTACGCGTAATGCTATATTTTTCTCTCTATACCCATTTCCTATATTACCAGAGTCTTTTCCTCCATGACCAGCATCTAGTACAACAGTATATTTTTTTTGCGCTAAAGCTGATGATATACAGCCTAATAAAATAGCACAGGAGGTTAATATAATTAGAGAAAATTTTGAGATATTATATTTACGGAAATTTAAGAATTGCATCAATAAAATTTAACTATTTTTGGATTTTAAAATATAGGCTCTCAAATAGCAAGCCAAAGTTTTTAAATATAACACAAAAATAGTATTAATAATATTGCGAGCAAATCCAACTTACATACTTTTAGCTTTCTATCTTTTTTGTTATCAATTAAGTTCTGCACAAGATTTTGGTAAAACAGGTATCACCCCTCAAAAGCCTAGTAAAGACTCTATTTTTAATAGCTCAAAAGACTCCATTATAGGGTTAAAAAACAATACTCTTTTAGATAAAAAAAGAGATACTATTGTAAACGATTCTATCAAACCCAAAGAAGTAATTGACGGAATTATTACTCATAATGCGGAAGACTACACTATACAAGATGCTAAAAACAAAACGATCACCTTATATAATAAAGCTCATGTAACCTATACCGATATTGATTTAAAAGCTGGAATTATTATTCTAGATTATAAAAATAACATGGTATATGCTAAGGGAATTAAAGATAGTACAGGCTACCACCAAAGACCTGAATTTAAACAAGGAGGTCAAGAATCTGAACAAGATTCCATTTTGTTTAATTTTAAAACAAAGAAAGCTTTAGTTTATGGTGTAAAAACTGTTCAAAGTGGTATTATAACCTACGGAGAGAAAACAAAACGAGTAAACGATTCTACCATTTATATGCGCAGATTACGTTTTACTACTTCTCAGAAAAAAATTCCCGATTACTATATCCAAACAAACAAAGCTAAGTTAGTGCCTGGTAAGAAAATTATTGTGGGAGGAAGTAACTTAGTGTTAGCCGATGTACCAACACCTGTGTACTTGCCTTTTGCTTACTTTCCTTTAACAGATAAAAGAACCTCTGGTTTTATTATTCCTTCATGGGGAGAAAGTAACAACCAAGGTTTTTTCCTACAAAATGGTGGTTATTATTTTGCCTTAAGTGATTATTTTGATTTAACAGTTTTAGGTGATTTATACACCAATGGAAGTTGGGGATTAAACTCTGCTTCTAACTACTATGTTCGTTATAAGTTTAGTGGAAACTTTAGCGTTCGCTTTGAAAATATTATCCAAGGAATTCGTGGTTTGAGTGATTATAGTAAATCCACTAATTTTAATATTCGTTGGAGCCATAGTCAAGATGCTAAATCGAGTCCTAACTCTCGCTTTTCAGCTTCTGTTAACTTGGGAAGTAGTAAATACTATCGTCAATCGTTAAATGAATATAATAGCTCACAATTTTTAAACAATACTCTGAGCTCTTCCATTTCATATTATAAAAAATTTGTAGGTACTCCATTCAATATGAATGTAACTGCAACGCATTCTCAAAACACCAATACTGAATCAATTACTATGACACTTCCGTCTTTACAGTTAAATATGGATCGTATTTACCCTTTTGCAAGTAAAGGTGTTAAAAAGAATCCTATCCAAAAAATGGGATTGAACTATAGTATGCAAGGGCAGTACCAAATCAACACGACTGATGATGAGTTCTTCACTTCAGAAATGTTTAAAACAGCAAAAAAAGGTGTGCAACACAACTTGAGTACTAATACTAGTATGAAAGCTTTTAAGTATTTTACTTTGTCGCCAAGTGTTAACTACAAAGATGTTTGGTATTTGGATAAAATAAACAAGCGATATGACCCAACAATAACTAATAAAGATGGTAATTTAGGTGATGTTGTTAATGATACTATTAGTGGCTTTACTCGCTTTAATGAATATAGTTTTGGCGTTTCATTATCTACAAATATTTATGGAACTTTTAACTTTAAAAAAGGTAGGTTAAAAGCTATTCGTCATACTATAAGACCTTCTATTTCTTATGGGTACCGTCCTAATTTTGCTGATGATTACAACCTACAAGTACAACAAAGTTCTGACCCAAATGACTTGTTAACCTACTCTCCTTTTGAAGGTGGAATTTATGGAACACCAGGAAGCGGAGTTTCAAACTCAATAGGAATCACTGTTAACAATGTTTTAGAAGCCAAAGTAGCCCCAAAAGACTCAGATAGTGATGAAGAAGATAAAAAAATAACCATTCTAAACAACTTAAACTTTAGCACTAGTTATAATATTGCTGCTGATAGTTTACGTTGGAGCCCTGTTAGAGCAAATGCTGGAACGAGACTTTTTAAAGACAAGTTAGCTTTAAACATGAATGCTACTTTAGACCCTTACCAAGTGAATAATAAAGGACAAAGAATAGATGAATTTAACTCCAATATTTTTAGACTTACCAATCTTGGTGTGACTGCTAATTATTCTATTTCTAGTAAAGATTTTGAAAAAGATAGTGATAACAAAAAAGAGAAAGAAAATAAAAATGGTAATGGTGCTCAAGACACACCAGATGTATTCGGTGAAAATATAGGAGCTACAAATGAATTTTCTAATACTCCTAATAATAAACAAAACAAGAAAAACGAAACAAAAGAAACTGAGTTATATAAAGCAAAAATACCTTGGACACTTAACTTAGCCTATAGCATGAGTTATACCAACAATGGTTTAACAAGTCAAATAGGGAATAATACATTGATGTTTAGTGGTGATGTTGAATTATCTCCTAAATGGAAGGTTGGTTTTTCATCAGGTTATGACATAAAAGACAACGCTTTCACCTATACTCGCTTAAGTTTTTCAAGAGACTTAGATAGCTGGAGATTTAACTTTAATTGGACTCCATTCGGAGTGAACTCTTCGTACAGCTTCTTTATCGGAGTTAAATCTTCAGTATTAAGCGATTTAAAATGGGATAAGAACAAACCACCAGATAGAGTACTTTTTTAGGAATTAAGAAAATCGTTTTATTACACCTTAGACTTTAAAACTTAAACAAAAATGAAAAAAATAATCACAACAGATAAAGCTCCTGCTCCAATAGGTCCATATAACCAAGCTGTACTTAGTGGAAACACTTTATACACTTCGGGGCAAATAGCTATTAACCCAGCTACTGGAGAATTAGTTTTAGATTCTATTGAAGCGGAAACCAAACAAGTAATGCAGAACATGAAAGAAGTGTTAGCCGCTGCTGATATGACTTTTGAAAACGTGGTAAAAACTTCTATTTTCATTTCAGACATGCATAATTTTTCAAAAATAAATGCTGTTTATGCTGAATATTTTGATGAAGCTACAGCTCCTGCTCGTGAAACAGTAGAGGTTGCGAACTTACCCAAGTTTGTAAATGTTGAAATAAGTATGATTGCTGTTAAGTAAACCTAATTCTTAATAGTTAATATAAATAAAAAAGCTACTTTTAAAAGTAGCTTTTTTATTTATATCGCTTTGATTAACAATTCTGCTGTTGCAGGATTCGTAGCTAACGGCACATCGTGTACATCACACAAACGCATCAACATAGAAATATCTGGTTCGTGTGGATGCTTTGCTAATGGATCTCTAAAAAACAACACCATTTGACATTTTCCTTCTGCTACTCTACCTGCAATTTGCGCATCACCTCCAATAGGACCTGATAAAAATTTTGTTACTTCAAAACCTGCTTTCTCTGCTTTCTCTCCTGTAGTTCCAGTTGAAATTAATTTTATACGCTTTTGATGCAATACTGCTTTGTGTTCGTTCAAAAATTGAACCATTTCTGCTTTCATTCCATCATGTGCTATAATTGCTATTTCCATAAAGTAGTATTTAAAAAAGTACTCCCGCCAAAAAGCGGGAATACAATATTACAAAATATTTTATGCTTTTATAAAGATGCTGAATACTCTAATAAATCTACAATCTTAGTCGCATATCCAAACTCATTGTCGTACCATGAAATTACTTTAAAAAAGTTTTCATTTAACTCTAAACAAGCATCTGCATCAATAACAGAAGTTCTGGTTTCTGAAACAAAATCTTGTGATACTACCTCATCTTCAGTATACCCTATTATTCCTTTTAACTCTCCTTCTGAAGCCTCTTTTAAAGCATTTAAAATTTCTTTTAACGAAGTAGCTTTTTCTGTTCTAAATGTTAAATCTACCAAAGAAACATCTGCTACCGGAACTCTTACCGCCATACCTGTTAGTTTTCCTTTTAACTCAGGAATAACCGTAGTAACAGCCTCTGCTGCACCAGTTGATGTTGGAACTATGTTATTTAATACAGATCGACCTCTACGCCATTTTTTATTAGGCCCATCAACTACATTTTGTGTAGATGTTGCTGCATGTACCGTAGTCATTAACCCTTCCTTAAGCCCAAAATTATCGTGAATTACTTTAGTTAATGGCGCTAAACAATTTGTAGTACAAGAAGCATTCGATATAATTACTTCATCTGTTGTTAAATCTTTATGATTAACTCCCATTACATACATATTTGCATCTTTAGAAGGTGCTGAAATAATTACTTTTTTTGCCCCTCCAGTAATATGCATTGCTGCTTTATCTTTATCTGTAAAAAAACCTGTAGATTCTATTACATATTCAGCTTCAACTTCATTCCACTTTAAATTTTCTGGGTTTCTTTCTGCTGTAATTCTAATCGTTTGTCCATTTACTATTAAATTCCCATTTCTCACCTCTACTTCTCCATCAAAACGTCCATGAACAGAATCGTACTTTAACAAATAGGCTAAATAATCTACTTCTAACAAATCGTTAATGGCCACAACTTGAACGTTGTCTCTTTTCATCGCTGAACGGAAAGCTAATCTTCCAATTCTTCCGAACCCGTTAATTCCTATTTTTATCATTTAATTAAAAATTTTGTTTTCATATCTAATTAAGTCGTCATTATATCTGATACTCTTAATAATTCAGTATCAATATTATGTTGACCCTTGACAGCTTTTTCTAAATCTGTTGCAATTACTTTATTATCTTTTAAACCAACCATAAGGTTTGTTTTTCCATCAAGTAGTAACTCTATGGCACTTACCCCTAATCTACTAGCTAGAACCCTATCAAAACAGGTTGGTGAACCTCCTCGCTGCATATGTCCTAACACAGAAACTCTTACTTCATATTCAGGTAAATTCTTTTCAACATAATCAGCTAATTCAAATACATTTTTTCCTGTTTTATCTCCTTCGGAAACAACTACTATACTTGATGATTTCCCTGATCTTCTACTTTTTCTTAAAGATTCTAACAATCTTTCTAGCCCTAAATCTTCTTCTGGAATTAAAATCTCCTCCGCTCCTGCTCCAACGCCAGCATTTAAAGCTATAAAACCAGCATCTCTACCCATTACTTCTACAAAGAAAAGACGGTTATGAGATGAAGCTGTATCTCTAATTTTATCTATCGCATTAACCGCAGTATTCAATGCTGTATCATAACCTATAGTATGACTGGTTCCTGAAATATCATTATCTATAGTTCCTGGAATACCTATAACAGGGTAGTTATACTCTTTATTGAAAATTACTCCTCCCGTAAAAGATCCATCTCCTCCAATTACAACCAAAGCCTCTACATCGTGTTTTTGCAAACTTTCACGTGCCTTTTGTCTTCCTTCTTTGGTTCTAAATTCTTTGGATCGTGCCGATTTTAAAATTGTTCCTCCTTTTTGAATGATATTATTCACACTTCGTGCAGTTAAAGGAACTAAGTCTCCTTCTATCAATCCTTGATATCCTCTATAAATTCCCATGCACTCTATTCCATAATAAGCACATGTTCTTACAACCGATCTAATTGCAGCATTCATCCCTGGGGCATCACCCCCAGAAGTCATAACAGCTATTTTTTTTATTTTTCTCATAAAACGAACATCAAATTTACTCAATTTTAGTCATTTTAAAGCACAAAACAAAAAATTCATTTTCGCATTTAATTCAAATTTAACGTTTCATTTTATTTAGTTACTTTTAGCCAATAAATTATACAAACTATGCTATTAACTCCTCTTGATTACGTTATCATTTTTGGATTTTTCGTTCTTTCTTTACTTATTGGTCTTTGGGCTTCAAAATCAGCAGGAAAAAACAGTGCTGAATTCTTTTTATCAGGAAGAAACATGCCTTGGTGGTTATTAGGGGTTTCTATGGTTGCTACAACATTTGCTGCCGATACACCTGGTTTAGTAACAGAATTAGTTCGTAAAAATGGAGTGTCAGGAAACTGGGTTTGGTGGGCAATGTTACTTACTGGGATGCTCACCGTCTTTTTTTATGCTAAACTTTGGCGAAAATCGGGAATTACAACCGATTTAGAGTTTTATGAATTGCGTTATTCAGGAAAAATGGCTAGTTTTTTAAGAGGTTTTAGAGCTATTTATTTAGGTGTTATTTTTAATGTAATTACTATGGCAGGTGTATGTTTAGCTGGAGCCAAAATTGCCAATATTTTACTAGGAATTTCTCAAAGTGAAATGTTATTATACTCCTCTATTATAGTAGTTATTTACTCTTCTTTAGGAGGATTAAAAGGTGTTTTACTTACAGATTTTGTTCAGTTTTTAATAGCAATGATTGGTTCTGTTTGGGCTACTATTTATATTGTTAATTTGCCAGAAATCGATGGTTTATCTAATTTATTAAGCCATCCAAATGTAAGTGCTAAATTAACCATGCTTCCTGACTTTTCTAATAAAGAAGCTTTAATCACTCTATTTATTATCCCATTTGCTGTACAATGGTGGAGCACTTGGTACCCTGGTGCTGAACCTGGAGGAGGCGGTTATATAGCTCAACGTATGCTGGCTGCTAAAGATGAAAAAAACGCTACTTGGGCCACCTTATTTTTCAATTTTGCTCATTACGCTTTACGTCCTTGGCCATGGATTGTAGTCGGTTTAGCTTCTTTAATTATTTTTCCTAGTCTAGATAGTATCAATCAAACATTTCCTAGTTTAGCTACTGAGATGCAAGGACATGATGTAGCCTATGCTGCTATGATGACCTATTTACCTGCTGGTTTATTAGGAATTGTGTTGACTTCTTTAATTGCTGCTTTTATGAGTACTATTTCTACCCAATTAAACTGGGGAAGTTCTTACGTAGTGAATGATTTTTATAGTCGTTTTATTAATAAAAATGCTTCTGAAAAACAAAAGGTTATTGTTGGTAGGATATCAACTGTAGTTTTAATGTTCTTTGCTGCAATATTTTCATTTTATCTGCAATCGGCTAAAGGTGTTTTTGATTTGCTTTTACAAATTGGCGCAGGAACTGGTTTATTATTTATTTTACGTTGGTTTTGGAGTAAAATAAATCCTTATAGTGAAATTGCTGCCATGGCTATTTCGTTTATTATCGCTGTATTCTTTTTTATTAATGGTAAACTTGAATCCCCTATTGTTGAAATTGCTGGTTACTGGCAGTTAATTACAGGTGTTTTTGTTACTACTATTGGATGGGTTACCGTAACTCTTTTAACACAACCTACCGATGCTAATACTTTAGAAAAATTTAATAATCTAATTTTTGAAGGAGAGAACAAATTTAAAAATGTTGGTTTTAAAATTGTAGGATTTGTAACAGGTACTATTGGAGTGTACAGCTTTTTATTTGCTACAGGAAACTGGATTTACGGAAAAACCACCTTAGCAATAATACTTACCGTTACAACAGTTATTTGCATCTTAGTTTTAAGACGAATTTGGAAATTTATTTCATAAAAAAGCAACAGTAATTCTACTTACTGTATTGCCTTTTTATATTTTGAAATAATATTTTGTACTCTTTTATTCTCAAATACTGAAGGATACAATTCTTTAATAATCGTGTGATATTCAAAATCAATAGCTAGTGCATTTTTCAAATGTGTTAAGCTATATTCTTCTTTACCTAAAATCAGAAACAATCCGCAAAGTCTATATTCAATCTCTGCAAATTCTTTGTATATCTTTTTTGCTTGAATAAGTATTTTTAAAGCTTCGTTAAACTCTCCTAAAAACAATAAAATATCAGCCAATGCTACATAGATTTCTATTTCCTTATCTCCTAATTTCAAACAAGTATAAAAAGCGCTTACTGCCTCTTCATAAAAATTAAGTTTTAAGTTGATATCTCCGTAGCGTCTCCAATACAATGCATTCCCTTCATCAATTTGAATTGCTTTGTTAATATAAAACAAAGCTTTTTGATAATTCTCTTGATTGTAACAGGCGTTCGTTAATAAAATCCAACCTCTATCTAAAAGCGGATCTTCATGAACTGCTTTCTTATAAAAATTAATTGCTGTATGAAGATTGTCTAACTTTTCGTAACATTCTCCAATCCTCACATAAGCATACGCCGTAGGATCGTCTAACTCTAAAGTAACTAAGTAATTCTCTATAGCTTCTTCATAACGTTTTAGTTCTTCTAAGACTTTTGCCTTTTCTAAATACCCACCAATAAAACTATCGTCAATTAACACAGCATAATCAAAAGCAGTAAGAGATTCTTTAAACATTCCTAACTCGAAATATTGTTTCCCTAACTGATGCCATGCAACTTCGCAATATGGATTTTTATCTAAGTAAGCATTTAAAAATTGAATTGCTTCTTCATGGTTTTCTTCCATATCAAAGCAATAAACAATATTGTATAGAGAAGAATAATCTTCGTAATCTACCTCAATACATTTAGCAAAGTTTAATCGTGCATTCTCAAAATCATCTAAATACAAGTACTCCATTCCAATCATTGACCATATATCAGAAGGATCTTCGATATACTGTAATGATTCTTTTAAGATTGAAATAGCTTCGGTATGTTTTTTCTTTTTAGATAAAATAATGGCTTTTTGTATAAACACTTCATCGTTATGAGGCTCAACAGCTTCTATGTTCGATAGCATTTTAATCGCTTCATGCAATTCATCTTCAAAAATTAAGATTTCTACTTTCATTAATTTTAGTTGAATTGATGAGGGATGTTGCTCTAAACCTAACTGAACAGCTTTTTTAGCTAAAGAGTGTTTACCTATATTTAAATAATGTTCTATGATTGTTTCAAACTCAACGGCGTCAAAAAAATATACTTCATTGGTTTTCAACATCGATTCAAATTTTGACAGTGACATAGGCTAACAGATTTGAATTTACATAAAGTTACAACAAGAACAGTGCCTATTTACCTTTTGCTATAATTGTTTTCAACAATTTAATTAACAATATAAACTATGCTAGCATATTTATTTTTAGCATTTAAAAGAAACGATAGATAATTTTTCTATATTTGAAAGAACTAAAAAATTCAATTGAATTTAACATCTAATTTTCAAACAAAATATCATGAGTAAATTTGACGAAAAAGTAGCCCTTTACAAAAAATTTATGGACGATAGAGATATTCGTTCAAATACTGAATTATTAACGGCTGTAACCAAAGGTTTAGGTCCTTCTATTTATAAAAATGATGCTGAAACTGTATCTGGCAGCGATGCTAAAGAATTAGAAACAGTAAAGAAAAACTTTTTAATAAAAAAATTAGGATTAGCTGATAGCCCTGCTTTAGATAAAGCCATTGAAGAAGTTATGGAAAGAATTGGAAAATCTGAAAGAAATAAGTACCGTGCAGTTGTATACTTCATGTTAGTTAAGAAATTTAACAAAGAATCTGTATACGGAATGTAAGAACGTATATCTTTATAAAAATTAAATCCTGTATTTACATTTGAATACAGGATTTTTTTATTTTAGCCATCAACAAACAACGTATATATATGTCGCAATTCATTAGTGTTTTTGATATGCTTAAAATTGGAGTGGGACCTTCTAGTTCTCACACTTTAGGCCCATGGAGAGCTGCTCAACAATGGATACAAAAATTAAAAGACACCAATGAGTTTCTTTTAATAGAAGAAATAAAAGTTGACCTGTATGGTTCTCTTTCTTTAACAGGAAAAGGACATGCGACAGATTTAGCTGTTTTATTAGGATTAAGTGGTGCTGACCCAGAGTATGTTCCTATTGAAAGTATCGACGTAATTATTAGTGATATTCAAAATAAAGAACAACTATTTTTCAACAATGAAAAAAATATTCCATTCTTTAAAGACTCAGTAAAATTTAACAGAGAGTTTCTTCCTTTTCATGCTAACGGAATGACTTTTAGAGGCTATGCTCAAGGTGTAGAGATTTCTACAGAAACCTACTACTCTATCGGTGGTGGTTTTATTATTCAAGAGGATGACAATCTTGCTGAAGATATTGAAATTAACAAACAAAACTTTCCTTTTCCTATAAACAGGGCTACAGAACTAGAAGCTTATTGTGAAAAAAAAGGATTAAACATTTCTGATATTGTATACCAAAATGAATTAGTTATCAATTCTGCTGAAGATATTGATAAAGAATTGCATCGTATATGGAACACTATGTTAGAATGCATGTATATTGGCTGTCATACACAAGGTATATTACCTGGAGGATTAAACGTAAAACGACGTGCTTTTGAAACACATACAAAACTGATAAAAGATGCTGAATATACCAATCAAGAAGAATGGATTACTGCAATTAGAAGTACAGAAGTTAAATTCCGAGAAATTTTAAAATGGGTAAGTTGTTTGGCCCTATCGGTAAATGAAGTAAATGCTGCATTAGGTAGAGTAGTTACCGCTCCAACTAATGGAAGCGCAGGAGTTATTCCTGCTGTTTTAATGTACTACCTTGTTATTGAAAACCATGAAGCAGGTTTTGAGGAAGTAAAAAAATTCTTACTTGTTGCTGGAGAAATTGGTAGTATTTTCAAGAAAAACGCCACTATTTCTGCTGCTATGGGTGGTTGTCAAGCAGAAATAGGGGTTTCATCTGCTATGGCTGCTGCTGCATTGACTGAATTATTAGGAGGTACTCCTTCTCAATGTTTGGTCGCTGCTGAAATTGCTATGGAACATCATCTAGGATTGACTTGTGACCCTATTGGTGGTTTGGTACAAATTCCTTGTATTGAACGAAACGCCATGGGTGCCATCAAAGCAATTAATGCTGCCGAATTGGCCTTAGAAACAAATCCAAAAGAATCTAAAGTTCCGTTAGATAAAGTAATTGACACCATGTGGGAAACAGCTAAAGACATGAACCGAAACTATAAAGAAACTTCTGAAGGTGGTTTGGCTATTACAGTACGTTTAGCTGATTGTTAGTTTTTATTTTATTTCGACTGGCTTTCCTAAAAATTTAGGTTTTATATTAAAGAGAATATCAACAAATACTTTTACTCTCGCAAGGTATTCTCTTAGTTGAACTTTTATCGCTTTTTTACCAGAAACTCCTTTCGCGTTAAAACCTATGGCTTTAATGTAATAGTGATTAGCTAAATACAATGCTCTTTCATTATGAAATTGTTGAGAAATAATGGTTACAGAAGTTTGTCCGAAAATTTCTTTAACTCTTACAACTGAATCCAATGTTCTAAAACCAGCATAATCTAAAAAGATTTTGTCTTCAGGAACTCCAGCCGTAATTAAATCTTTTTTAAAATCGGTAGGTTCATCATAACCTTTTGAGCCATTGTCACCACTTACTACGATAAAATCAATCCTTTTGGCTTTATACAATTCTACTGCTGCATCTAACCTAAATTGATAGTATAAGTTTACCCTTCCGTCAGAAAGATATTTAACTGTTCCTAATAACAATCCTACTTTATTCTTAGGGATATTTTCTATATTATAAAACAACTTTCCTTCTGCATTATTAATTATTACTTTGTTAGAAACATAAATAGAAGTAATAATTAGCAAACAACTTATAAGAAAAAGAACAGCAACTTTTTTTCTCTTCATTTATCTTGTAAATACTAACTCTGTTTCAGTAGACATTTCTTCAGAAAAACCGTAACCTTCCATATTAAAACCTTTTAACTCTTCTAAAGTCTCAATATTATGATCAATAATATAACGCACCATTAATCCACGTGCCTTTTTAGCAAAAGTCATAATAGTTTTGTACTGTCCGTTTTTAAAATCTTTAAAAACCGGAGTTATCATAGGTACTTTCAAGGCTTTTTTAGGAAGCGCTTTAAAATATTCTGAACTTGCTAAGTTGATTAACAATTCATTATCAGCTAATTCTTCATTCAACGACTCGGCTAACGTTGTATCCCAAAACTTATATAAATTTTCTTTTCTTCCTACCTTTAATCTAGTTCCCATTTCTAAACGATATGGCTGAATCAAATCTAACGGTTTTAATAACCCGTATAAACCAGATAAAATTCTCAGTTTTTCTTGTAAAGCAGGAATTTTATCCTCAGAAAGAGACGTTACGTCAATTCCTCTGTACACTTCTCCTGTAAAAGCAAATACCGCTTGTTTTGCGTTATCTAATGTAAAAGAAGGTTGCCACTCTTGATTCCTATCGTAATTTAAACTTGCTAAATCATCAGAAATCTTCATCAACTCCCCTATTTTTTTTCTAGAAAGCGTTTTTAACTTCTTATTCAACTTTTCTGATTGTTCTAAAAATCTTGGTTGTGTATATGCATCTGTCGTTGCTTTATTATCAAAGTCTAACGATTTGGCAGGTGAAATAATAATCTTCATTCAATAAATATTTATGGTAAAAATAAGAAGCTATTTTAAAATCATCAATTACTTTGAGTAATTAATCTTGATTATGGTATTGATAAACTTAATACTATATTTTTAATCCGTCGTAAGCTAAAAAAACATTTTTAGGCAGCTCTTTTTCCACCTCATCATGCAACCCTAACAATTCGCTTATGTGTGTTAAGTAAGCTTTTTTAGGCTGAATATCTTTAATAAAACTCAACGCTTCTTCTAAGTTGAAATGTGTGCTATGCGGCTCTTTTCGCAACCCCGTTACAATTAAAACATCTAAGTTTTTCAGTTTTTCTTTTTCTTCGTTTGAAATGGTTTTAATGTCAGTTACATAAGCAATGTCGTTAAATCGATATCCTAAGATTGGCAAATTGCCATGCATTACTTCAATTGGTGTAACCTCTACTCCATTTAAATCAAAATTATTTTGATGAGAAATAATTGTTGGTGCTACATTGGGTGCACTTGGGTATCTATTTTCTGTTGCAAAAATATAATCGTACCGTTTTTTTAAAACATTCAATACTCTTTCTGTCAAATAAATTGGCACTGATCCCATTTGAAAACAATACGGACGAATTTCATCTAAACCCGCAATATGATCGGCATGTTCGTGTGTGAATAATATTCCGTTAATTGATGCTACTTCTTCACGCATCATTTGCTGTCGAAAATCAGGACCACAATCAATTACATAATTAGTATCATTCCAAGAAATTAAAATGGAAGAACGTAATCGTTTGTCTTTGGGGTTTTTAGATAAAGCTACTGGGTGTTTGCTTGCAATCATTGGAACACCTGTCGAGGTTCCAGTTCCTAAAAAGGTTACTTTTAATTGTTTTTTTTTCTTCATTTTCACTACAAAAATACAACAAAAATTGTCTGGTGGCTCCTATTTTCAGTACATTTGTACTACGTAACAAAAAATAACAAAATGGCAATTACGTTAAAAGGAGATCAAAAAATAAACACAGTACCTACAACCAAAACTAAAGCGTTAAAAATAAACTTAAATGCCCATATATACGGGACGTTTGCCGAAATTGGAGCTGGACAAGAAACTGTTCGTAATTTTTTTAGAGCTGGTGGAGCATCTGGTACTATTGCAAAAGCAATGAGTGCATATGACAAAGATTTTTCTGATGCCATTTATGGAATTGAGAAAGACAATCGCTATGTTACAGAGCCTCGATTAAAGAAAATGTTGAAACATGAAATGGACTTAATCGAAGAGCGTTTAGATCGTCAAAAACATCCTGATAAATTATTTTTTAGTTATGCTAATACCGTGGCCACTATTAACTTTACCAAAAAGTTCAAAGGTCATGGTTGGGTTGGAATTCGTTTTCAATTAGACCCATTAGAAGATTATAACGAAATTGTTTTACATCTTCGTTTTAAAGAAACTGATGCTCGTCAACAACAAGAAACTCTAGGTATTTTAGGGGTTAATTTGATATATGGTGCTTATTATTTAAATGATAACCCTAAAGAATTGCTTAAATCTTTTTACGATAATATAGATAAAGATCGTTTAGAGATAGATATGATTAACTTCTCTGGTCCTCGTTTTATGTATGTTGATAACCGTTTAATGAGTTTACAACTGGTAAAAAACGGTATGACCAATGCTGTAATGTTTGGTCCAGATGGAAACAATATGTTACCAGCACAAGTACTGTACAAAAAAAATATTTTAGCGCTTCGTGGTAGTTACAGACCTGTAACAAAAGTAAACATGGATATGTTTGAGCGTTCAAAACAATTATTTTTTAGCGAAAACAAAGTAGATCCTGATAAGACCAAAATTCTTTTTGAAATTACTCTAAGCAACCTTCGAGCTGAAGGAGAAATTAATGAACGTGATTTCTTAGACAGAGCTGAACTCTTATGTTCTTTAGGGTTAAATGTAATGATTACCAATTACCAAGAGTATTTTAAATTAGTAGAATACTTTAGTGAGTTTACTAAAGAAAGAATGGGGCTGGCTATGGGAGTATATAATCTTATTCAAATATTTGACGAAAAATATTACCGTGACTTAAGTGGTGGTATTTTAGAAGCCTTTGGTAAATTATTTTATAGAGACTTAAAAGTGTACATGTATCCATACAAAGATGAGGAAACAGGAGAGTTTATAACTAGTGAAAACTTGAAAGTACACCCAAGAATGAAAGAATTATACAAGTTCTTTAAAAACAACGGTAGACTTATCGATATTAAAGATTTTAATCATGATATTTTACATATTTTCTCTAGAAAAGTATTAAAAATGATTAAAAACGGTGAAGAAGGTTGGGAAAAAATGCTTCCTAAAGGAGTTTCTGAAATTATTAAAGAAAAACGTTTGTTTGGTTGTACAAAAAAACTGAAATAACATATTTTTTTCTCTTTTTAAACCTTTTACTATCTTTAAAGTCTAACAACTAAATAACTTTTTAGTTGACTGACGAAATTACACTTATAGATAAATTACAGCAACCTCAAACTAAAGAGGTAGCTTTTAAACATTTGGTATCGCATTATAAAGAGCGATTGTATTGGCATATCAGAAAAATTGTGATTTCTCATGATGATGCAGATGATGTTTTACAAAATACTTTCATAAAAATCTTTAAGAGTATAGATCATTTTAAAGGAGATAGTAAACTATATTCATGGATGTATAGAATAGCTACAAATGAATCAATTACATTCATTAATAAAAGAGCTAAAGAAAGAAACATTGATATTTCTGATTATCAACAGGTGTTAATTTCAAACATCGATAGTGACGAATGGTTTTCTGGAGATGAAATTCAAGTGATTTTACAAAAAGCCATTGCTACTTTACCTCAAAAGCAACAGTTAGTATTTAATATGAAGTATTTTGATGAAATGAAATACGAAGCCATTTCAGAAATTCTTGGAACCTCAGTTGGAGCATTGAAAGCATCCTATCATATTGCTACTAAAAAAATTGAACAATTTATAAAAAACTATAATTAAACCTTTTAGATAAAATAAAGTCTTATTAAAGTAATGGATAAAAAGTTAAAACATACTATAGATTATTTAAACCAAAAGGTGGATAAAAAAACGGGGTTTTCGACCCCTGAAGATTATTTTGATAAAGTTCAGGAAGACATTTCTACCTCTTTATTCATTAATAATCTACCCAAAGAGAAACCATTTTCTACGCCTAATGATTATTTCTCTACTATTGAAATGAATATTTTTTCAAAATTAGAACTAGAAAAGAACAAGAAAGTAAAAATAATCTCATTCCGTAAAAGAATATTACAATATATTCCTGCAACAGCTGCTGCAACTATATTACTTTTTATTGGAATTAACTACTTCAATACTCAAAAAATAACCTTTGAAGACATTACCATTAACGATATTGAGTCTTGGTATGAAAATGGCTATGGAAATACTAATGTTGATGAATTAGCTACAGCTTTGAATACTTCTGATTTTGAAGATGACATATTATCAACTATAAGCGATGAAAGCTTAGAGGATTATTTATATACAATTGATAACAATATATTAATAAATGAAAATGAATAGAATAAAAAGAAATATACTTTTAACCTTCTTTTTATGCTTAAGCACCTTTTTTGCTCAAGCACAGACAAGAAAAGGAGGTTCTGAAAAAATTAGAGCTTTTAAAATAGCTTTTTTAACTGAAAAGCTAAATTTAACAGAACAAGAAGCTGAAAAATTTTGGCCTTTATATAATGTGTATGATAAAAAAATGATGCGTTTACACAAAAAAGAGCGACATGGTATAAAGAAAAACATTATGGACAGTGGCGGCCTTGATAGTTTATCAGAAAAAGAATCAAAAGAGATTTATAACAAGATTAGGTCAGTTACAAAACAGCAATACGAAACAAAAGATGATTTTTACTCTAAACTAACCAAGATTCTGTCTTATAAAAAAATTCTACGGCTTGAAATTGCGGAACACGAATTTAACCGCAAGCTTATAGGAAAACTCAAAGGCAGAAATAAAAAGTATCATAAGTAAAAAAGGAAGCGATTATCGCTTCCTTTTTTACTTATCTACTAATGCTAAACAAACATATAAATCTGGTTTGTTTGCTGTAAATTGTCTTAGCCAAATTGTTAGTTCGTCTATTTCATAGGGTAGTAACCTACTTAAAGCTTTTTCAAGCTCTCTACAAAACAAATCGGCGTTAAAACTAACTTTTTGAAGTACAGTTTTAGTGTACTCGTACATAGCTCTTGCCATATCTTTATTGGGGTTATCTGTTAATTATTACAGAACGTAATTTACAAAAATTTATTCCATCTTCTATGTTAAATTTTATCAAAAAAAAAATCGAGACTTTATTAAGCCTCGATTTTAAACAGATTTTAAAAAACTGTTTATAAGCTATTTACCTTCTCTATTAAAGCATTTGCTCTTGACTCTAATTCAGCACTAACTGACTTGAAATGAGCTTTTTTATTTTCAACATTTTTTGCATTTACTTTTGCTATTAAATCATCAAAAGTTACAATAACCTCATCAACAATAGCACCTGCTTTTTCTTTATTAGCTTCAGGGTTTAATTCTGTTGCTATTTGACAGATACTAATAATGTCTCCTAATGTATAGTTGATATCTTTCTTTAAATTTTTTACGCTTGACATAATTATAAATTTTGATGCAAAATTAATCGATTTTATCTAATTCTTGTTGATATTTCTCAAAAAACTGTCCAACATGATATCCATCAACTAAAGCATGATTTACATTCATTGCTACAGGCATTAACATTTTATTATTTTCATGGCTTATTTTACCAAAAGATAATTGAGGTACACTATCATTTTTATTTCCTGAAAACGGTTCTTTATGCCCTGAAAAATTAATCCAAGGAATTGCTGAACAATGTATACATCCTAAGGAATACACTTGCGGAAACAAATCATTCGAACTTAAAATCCGTTCTTTTTCCTTTAGAAAATTAAAATTGAATTCTTCAAAACTTTCAGAATAAGCTATATACGAAAATCCAAAAGTATTATCAGGTCTGGCAATAGTTGCTGAAGCATTGATTACTTCATAAACAACAACCTTGTTATCTTCTAATCTATATTTTAAATTCTCAACAGCATTGATAGCTTTCATACAAGCATGCAAATATCGAACAAAAAAGGAATGTTTTTCTTCTTTTGCTGATTGATAAGTTTTTGATACCTCTACATTAGCTACCAACCCAAATGTTGGGTCAGCAAGAGTTCTAAAATGTTCAAAAAGTTGTTTTCTATTCCAGCTCTCAATATCTAAATACTTCATTTATAAAAAACTTAATATATCAGTAATATTAGATACTGTTTTGTAGGCATCTGATTTTTGTTCATCACTCACCTCTTCATGCGCCCATGTAGTATGAAAAGGCACATGAATAGCGGTTGCTCCTATTTCTAACAACGGCAACACATCTGATTTTAACGAATTTCCTATCATTAAAAATTCTGACGGTTTTATATCTAGGCGTTTTACTAATTTTTTATAATCTGTTTTTTTCTTTTCACTCATCACTTCAGTATGATGAAAATACTTTAAAATCTCTGATTTTGCTAACTTACGTTCTTGATCTAACAGATCTCCTTTAGTAGCTACAATCAATTTATATTTTCCATGCAACTGCTGCAACACCTCTTCTACTCCATCTAATAATTCAATAGGTTTTTCTAACATATTTTTTCCTATCTCTAGAATTTCTTCCATCGTTCTTGGAGCAATTTTGTAGTTAGAAATTTCTAAAGCACATTCAACCATCGACAACATAAAACCCTTTACTCCATATCCATAAATTTTAAGGTTCTCTATTTCCTTTTTAAATAACTCTTGATGGATTTTGTTCTCTGTTTCATAATCTGATAACAATTTTGCAAATTCATTTTCAGCTTCACGAAAATAAGTTTCGTTTACCCAAAGTGTGTCGTCTGCATCAAAAGATATTACTTTAATGTTATTCATTTGTTAATTGTTTTATGGCTTTTTCTAAGTCTTCAGGAGTATCAATACCAATACTTTCTACCGAAGTTTCTATCATTTTAATTTTTTTTCCCACCTCTAAATAGCGAATACATTCTATTTTTTCAGCCGCTTCAATTGGTGTCATTGGTGTATGATAAAAATCGATTAATGCATTTTTTCTAAAAGCATACACTCCTTTGTGTTTGTAATAATCTACATTCACTTCTTTATCTCTATGATACGGAATCACACTTCTTGAAAAGTAAATAGCAAAATCGTTAGTATCAGTAATTACCTTTACATTGTTTGGGTTTTGAATATCTTCTTCATCTGTCATTTTAACTTTCAGAGAGGCTAAATCAATCTCCTTTTTATCATCTCCTTTAAAAACATCAATCAGTTTTGATAGGGAAACAGTATCAATAAATGGTTCGTCTCCCTGTACGTTTACCACAATATCAACATCAAGGTTTTCTACGGCTTCTGCTATTCTATCAGAGCCACATTCGTGTTCTTTTTTACTCATTAACACTTTACCTTCTACAGCTTCAATAGTATTATAAATTACCTCAGAATCGGTAACCACATATACTTCATCAAACAAATCGACTTGTAATGCTGCTTCATAGGTTCTTACAATTACTGGTTTTCCACCTAAATCTTTCATCAATTTTCCTGGAAAACGTGACGCGCTATAACGCGCGGGAATCATTGCTATTATCTTCATAAACGATATAAAACTATGTATCAAAGATACATATTTATACAACTACAATAAAAGTTTACAAACACTGGATTGACAAAACTTTAACATTAATTAATTCTATGTTTTACACAATTTTTAAAAAGTTTCACTACTTTTGAGACATAATGAAGGCGCTTTTACGCACATATACGTTTATTTTTAACACGATCAATTCGATTTCGTGTACAGCCGGCATGCATAAACAGTATGTATATATGACACAAAGCACCCACAACAACAGATATAAACATCGATTTTAATAAAATCAATTTTACTATAAACTTACAAAGGTGCTTTTTACAAAAAGCACCTTTTTTTATTTATTAATATTTTAAATTTTAATCATTATGAACACTTTTAAGTATCGAAATTCAATTAGAAAACACGTAGCCTCAACTGTAATGTACTCAGTACAAAACCCATTTTACAGAGATCCAGAATTACTAATACTTAACCCGTAACTATCATGAAATCATTAAACACTACACAAAACATAAAAAATCAATTTATTGTTAGCAAAAAACAAGTTAGCAAAAACAAGGTACTAAAGACATCTATCTTATACGACAAGATTGAGTCTAGCGTACAGTCTTCACTTAACTTATATAAGAACTCATCTGATCTAAGTTTTAAAAGCATTGAATTTGATCTTCTAGAAAATGCTTATTTAAATGATAAACTTATCATTAAAAACAATATTAAAAAATTGAGCACTACAGAAGTTGTTTTAAACATTACTGTTTCGAAAAAAGAAGAGAAAAAACAAGATATTATTTGTACAGCTGTATTTGGCTACAGCTTAGAAAAAGCTTCTTAATTATTCTTATGATTGACTCAACAATCAATCATGCAATTTTAAGTTAGTTTAGTTTGTTTATAAGCTTAAGAGAGTACTCTCTTAAGCTTATTTTATGAATATCTCTAGTAATTCAGATGAACCTGTTGATAAAACTATTACATCATTAATACAGGCAGGTACTAGAATGGTTTCTCCCATTTTTATAACTTCTTGCTGGTCTTTGTAGGTAAAAGTTACTTCACCTTTTACACACATATAAATCACAAAACTTTCTTTTGAAGACAAATCGACTTTTACTTCTCCTCTTACAGGAAAAATATTGGTTGTAAAATACGGGCATGAAACCACCTCTTTTGAAATATTCTCTTCTTTTAAATATGAAGTTTTATATGAGTCTTTTGCAGAAAAATCGATAACTTCCAATGCCTTTTCTGTATGTAACTCTCTGTAATTCCCATCAACATCTTTTCTATCCCAATCATAAATTCGATAGGTTATATCAGAAGTTTGCTGAATTTCGGCAATTAACAAACCTGCACCAATAGCGTGCACTCTTCCAGGTGGAACAAAATACACGTCACCTCTTTTTACCTCATCAAAATTTAAAATTTCTGGTAAGGTTTTGTCGGCTAAATGTTGAAGGTATTCCTTTTTATTAGAATTATTTTTAAATCCTATAATAATATTAGCGTCTTTATCTGCCTGAACGACGTACCACATTTCTGTTTTACCAAAAGACTCCTGAATTTCTGCTGAATCGTCATCTGGATGCACTTGAATGCTCAACACCTCCTTGGCATCTATAAACTTTATTAATAAAGGAAATTCATCTCCAAAGGTTTCATATACATAATTCCCAACTAAATCTTGCTTACACTCTTTTAAAAGATTTCGTAAGGTTGTTCCTCGTAATACTCCATTACTAACAATAGATTCGTCACCATCAACATCAGAAATCTCCCAGCTTTCTCCTATATTAGTATTATCGGAATTTTTATGTAGTAATTGGTTTAGTTTTTCCCCTCCCCATATTTTTTGTTTTAAAATTGGGGTAAATCGTAGTAGTTGGTCAATCATAAATTAAGCTCCTCTATAGGTTACGTAGTTTCTAGGGGTTTCATATAAAGTAACTTCTAAATCTAGGTTTTCAGGAATACTCGCACGTAACTTATTATAAATCACTACTGATATATTTTCTACTGTAGGGTTTAAATTCTTAAACTCTTCAACCTCAATATTTAAGTTTTTGTGATCTAAAACATTTTCTACTTTTAACTGTATTAAATCTTTTAGCTTTCCTAAATCGTATACATAACCTGTTTCTTCATTAACTTCTCCTGTTAATGAAACTATTAGCTCATAATTGTGCCCATGGTAGTTTGGGTTACTACACTTACCAAAAACTTCAAAGTTTTTCTCATCAGACCAATTAGAATTAAATAAACGATGTGCTGCATTAAAATGCGCTTTTCTATGTACGGTTACTTTAGGCATATTAAATAAACTTTGCTATTTTTTTGTATGATTCTCTAAAAATAATTTTAAACCACGCTGTGTATTTTTCAGGATGATTTTCTATATCATTTTTCACCGACTCTAAAGGCATCCACTTGTATGATGCTACTTCTTCTGGGTTTATATTAGGTTCGTCGTTAAATCGCCCAATCATTACATGGTCTAACTCATGTTCAGTTAAACCATTATCAAATGGTGCTTTATAAATGAAAGAAAACACCTCTTCTAACTCACATGAAAAACCCATTTCTTCTTGTAATCTACGCTTTCCTGCTTCAATATTAGATTCTCCGTCTCGTTGATGTGAACAACAAGTGTTGGTCCATAACAAAGGTGAATGGTACTTCTCAGCAGCACGTTGTTGTAACATCAATTCATTTTTATCATTAAAAACAAATACAGAAAATGCTCTATGTAATAGTGCTTTTTCGTGTGCTTCAATTTTTTCCATCAACCCTATCGGATTGTCTTTCTCGTCAACTAAAATTACGTGTTCCTTCATTTTAAAAATATACGAAAAGCAAACTTACGAAATTGATATCAGTCCAACAATTAAACCCTTTGAACAGTTCGCTTTAAAATGTATCTTTGCAACCTTAAAATTTATAGATGAGTTTTTTAGAAGAAATACAGAAGAGACGTACATTCGGAATTATATCACACCCTGATGCAGGTAAAACTACCTTAACTGAAAAATTATTACTTTTTGGTGGAGCTATTCAAGAAGCAGGAGCTGTTAAAAACAATAAAATAAAAAAAGGGGCAACTTCCGATTTTATGGAAATTGAACGCCAACGTGGTATCTCGGTTGCTACCTCTGTATTAGCTTTCATTTATAAAGATCGTAAAATCAATATTCTTGATACCCCTGGTCACAAAGATTTTGCTGAAGATACTTTTAGAACCTTGACCGCTGTAGATAGTGTTATCGTAGTGATTGATGTTGCAAAAGGAGTCGAGGAACAAACCGAAAAACTAGTAGAGGTTTGTCGCATGCGAAAAATCCCAATGATTGTGTTCATTAATAAGTTAGACCGTGAAGGTAAAGATGCTTTTGATTTATTAGATGAAGTTGAACAAAAATTAGGACTAAAAGTTACTCCTTTAAGTTTTCCTATTGGAATGGGTTACGATTTTAAAGGAATCTATAACATTTGGGGAAAGAAATTAAACATCTTTTCTGGAGATAACAAACAAACCATTTCTGAAGGTGTTGAATTTGATGATGTAAACAATCCTGAATTAGATAATATTGTTGGAGAAAATGCTGCAAACACACTTCGTGAAGAGCTAGAATTAGTGAGTGAAGTATATCCTGATTTTGATCAAGAAGCATATATTAAAGGAGATTTACAACCAGTATTCTTCGGTTCTGCTTTGAACAATTTTGGAGTAAAAGAATTATTAGATTGCTTTATTGATATTGCTCCAAATCCACAACCAAAACAAGCAGAAGAACGCTTGGTAGATTCTAAAGAGGATAAATTAACTGGATTTGTATTTAAAATACACGCAAATATGGATCCGAAGCACCGTGACCGTTTAGCTTTTGTTAAAATTGTGTCGGGTACATTTAAAAGAAATACCCCTTATCTACACGTTCGTAACGGAAAAAAAGTAAAATTTTCGAGTCCGAATGCCTTTTTTGCTGAGAAAAAAGAAATTGTAGAAGAATCTTTTCCTGGTGATATTGTAGGATTACATGATACTGGTAGCTTTAAAATTGGAGATACCTTAACTGAAGGAGAACAATTGAACTTTAAAGGAATTCCAAGTTTTTCTCCAGAACATTTCCGTTATGTGAACAATGCTGATCCTATGAAAGCTAAACAATTATACAAAGGTTTAGATCAATTGATGGATGAAGGAGTTGCACAATTATTCACATTAGATATGAACGGTCGAAAAATTATTGGTACTGTAGGAGCATTACAGTACGAAGTAATTCAATATCGTTTAGAACACGAATACGGTGCAAAATGTACTTACGAAAACATACAAGTACATAAAGCTTGTTGGGTAGAACCTGAAGATCCTAAAAATGAAGAATTCAAAGAATTTAAGCGTGTAAAACAACGTTATTTAGCGAAAGATAAACAAGGTCATTTAGTATTTTTAGCCGATTCTCCGTTCACAATTCAAATGACTCAAAGTAAATACCCTACCGTAAAATTACATTTCACTAGTGAATTCTAAAAAACGCTATATAGCCTCTTTTCTCTTTTTTCTTTTCTCTTCTCTAACTTACAGTCAGGAGAATTTATCAAGTTTACAAGGAAAAGAGTTACATAATAAAGTACGCTTGAATTTTATTCCTGTTGAAATGCCTACGGATAAATTTCCAGACATAAAACCAACAATGGGATTAGCGGGTTTACATTACCAAATTCCTATCAATAGTTGGCTATATGGTGGTGCTGGATTTCACTTTGCTGTTACAGGAGATCAAGGAGGCTTATTTACATTAGGAGCTGAACTAGGAATCAATCATCAGTTATATAAAAACATCTATTTAGATGCTAACTTTCATTTTGGTGGTGGTGGCGGGTATCGTTATTTGGTAAATGATGGAGGTTTTATCAACCCAAATATCGGATTACAATACAAGAAAAACGATTATTCCTTCGGAATACAATACAGTCACATTAATTTTTTATCAGGAGGAATTAAAAGTAACTCGGTTTCTTTCTTTGTAGAAATTCCTAGTATTTTACGTTTTACTGATTATGATAAAGCACATCAAAAATTTGTAGCTGACAATCTTTCTCCCGATAATTTTTGGAGTAAACCAACAGTTAAAAATGCACAGCAAGTCCGTTTTGACTTTTTTAAACCTATCGGAAATTCAAAAAAAGATAATGGTGATAACTTAACAGAAACCTTATCTGTTGTTGGGTTTGAATATCAGAAATATTTAAACGAAAACACCTTCTTATTTGCACATACCGATGCTATTTATAAAGGATTACGTGCTGGTTTTATGGATTTATTTGTAGGTGTGGGTTATCATCCATATCAATCAAAATACATCAATATTTTTGGAAAACTAGGTGTTGGTGCAGCCGGTGGTCGTGTGGCTCCTGAAGGTGGGTTAATGATGTATCCATCCGCAGGAATCGATTTAAAACTGTTTAAAAATATTGCTATTAGTGGTCATGGTGGCTATTATCGAGCAATTGCTGGTGATTTAGAAGCTTATACTTTCGGATTTGGGTTAAAATATTTCGGATTAAATGGAGGAACTTCTTCCGAAGAAAACACAACATACTACGCTCAAGGATTACGAGTAGAAGTTCAAAATCAAAGTTATTTTAATGTCGCTAAAACTGATGATGTTTATGATGCAACCAAAATTGATTTACAATTAATCGGGTTAAAAGTAAACTACGATTTAAACAGATGGCTATATGTAGCAGGAGAAGCAGGTTTTGCATATGATGGACGTTCGGGTGGTTATGCTCATGGCTTAGTAGGTGGTGGTGTTTACAGTCCTCGTTTTTTTAACAAAAGAATGCGTGGATTTATAGAAATTATGGTTGGTGCTGGTGGTGGGGCTGGTGTAGATACTGATGAAGGAATTATTATTCGTCCAACTCTTGGAATAAATTACGATGCGACTCATCAAGTTTCAGTAATTGCTTCTGGTGGTCGATACTATTCACCTTTCGGTAACGTCAATTCAAACAATATTAACATAGGTTTAAGCTTTAACCTTTCAACTTTATTAGTAAAAAACTAACTTTGTCATTATAAAGAATGAAATGATGTAGCAATCTCAATAAAAAGATTCCTTTATTTTATTCTGAATGACACATAATATAAATAAGAGAAAAATGGATAACGGAATTTATGCAAAGTTCACCACTCCAAAGGGTGATATTTTAGTAAACTTAGAATATGAAAAAACTCCTGGAACTGTAGGTAACTTTGTTGCTTTGGCAGAAGGAAATTTAGAAAACTCAGCAAAACCACAAGGAACTCCTTATTATAACGGATTAAAGTTTCACCGTGTAATTGCTGATTTTATGATTCAAGGTGGCTGCCCTCAAGGAACGGGAACAGGAAATCCTGGTTATAAATTTGATGATGAAATTCACCCTGAATTAAAGCACGACGCTCCAGGAAAATTATCAATGGCAAATGCAGGACCTGGAACTAACGGTTCTCAATTTTTCATTACACATGTTGCTACTCCTTGGTTAGACGGTAAGCATACAGTTTTTGGGAGTGTTGTTGAAGGACAAAATGTTGTTGATGCTGTTGAGCAAGACGATATAATGAATGTAGAAATCATTCGTTTAGGTGAAGCTGCAGAAGCTTTTAATGCTGTAGAAGCATTCAGAACTTTTGAAGGAGCTCGTGAAAAACGTGAAGCAGAAGCTAAAGCACGTCAAAAAGAATTATTAGATCAAGTAGCTGCTGGATACGATGAGACTCCAAGTGGATTACGTTATAAAATCTTACAAAATGGAGACGGAAAACAAGCTATTAAAGGAGCAATGGTTTCTGTACACTACAAAGGTCAATTATTAGATGGTACTGTTTTTGACTCTTCTTACAAACGCAAGCAACCTATCGATTTCGCTATCGGTGTTGGGCAAGTAATTGCTGGTTGGGATGAAGGTATTCAATTATTGAAAGTGGGAGACAAAGCTCGTTTAGTGATTCCTTCTAACTTGGCTTACGGAGAAAGAGGTGCTGGCGGTGTAATTCCTCCTGATGCTACCTTAATTTTTGATGTAGAATTAGTGAGTGTAAAATAATTAAGTTTTACCACATATTATATAAAGGCTTTCGATAAATCGAAAGCCTTTTTTTATTACAATAACAGTAATTAATATTAAATTAAAATTCATAACGTTAGACACAACATTCTTTAACAGACTTATGATATTAAGCTAACTACTAAGAACAACATTTATTTCATTTTTACGGTATCAAACAAACCATAACAATGAAAACAACTTTACTATTATTTTTTCTCTTTTTAGCTCAAATTAATTACGGACAAAACGTGTGTACTAGTCCTGAAGAAAACACTATAGATTTAAATGTAATTAGTTTAAAAAAATGTGATGCAACAGCTGAAAAAACACAACCCCGAAAAAGAATTTCAACCACATTAACTGCTAGAAATAGAATTAAAAAAGTAAGGAAAACACCTCAAAAAAACCAATCTTATCTAAGTGCCAATTCTAGTCTTTCTATTATTACAGATAATAACTTAACTATCGAAAATATATTAAAATCTCAAACCAAGGAGATCTTATTTTCTGTTGTAGAAATGGCTCCCTTATTTCCTAATTGTAAAAATATTTCAAATGAACAGGCTAAAAAGTGCTTTAAGGATAACATGCAACAACATTTTACTAAAAACTTTTATCCTGAAGTGTTTTCAGAAGAAGGTATACAAGGTCGAATTTTAATTCAATTTACGATTGATGTCTATGGAAAACCAAAAAAAATTCAGGTAATTAGTTCTAAAACTAGTGATGTTATTACAAATGAAATTCACCGAATAATTAATAAACTTCCTCTTTTAAGCTCTGGTAAAGAAAAAGGAATACCTGTAGATGTTACTTATTCATTCCCTATAAGCTTAACGTTAAATTAATATCAGATACATTTTAAAAAATACAGATATTTTTATTTTCGCACCTCCTAAATCCCTTTAAATAAAATAACATGAGAACTCTCATTTTCATAATTACTGCTTTTTTTACAATATCAATCTCTTTTTCACAACAAAAATGTGAAAGTCCTAATGAAAACATTCAAGATATTAACAGTATTAGTATCACCAAATGTTCCATTAACGATGTAAAAGAATCTCTTGAAAGTGAAGAAGTTAAAGAAATTTCAGTACGAAAAAAAAGACACAGAAAGCTTAGAAAAGTTAGTGCAATTTCGGCAACATCTAATCAGATAGATCAGATAGATAATGAAAAGGAATTAGTTGAAGAATTAAGTGTTAAAAATGATATTTTAATGTCATTAAACAAGGTTCCTTTCCATTTAGTAGAACAAATTCCTTTATTTGAAGAATGTAAAAAAACTCCTATACTTAAACAATCGAAATGCTTTGAACAACAAATGACGAAACATATCGTTAAGAACTTTGATTATCCTAAAAAAGCAATACAGAAAGGTATAGAAGGTAAAGTTTTAGTTCAATTCACTATTGATAAAGAAGGAAATATAATTGATATAAAGAAAAAAGGACCTCAAAACGGAGGACTTTTAGAAACTGAAGCTCATAGACTTATCTCTTCTCTTCCTAAATTTATACCTGGTACTCATAAAGGTAATTTAGTAAATGTAAAATATGCATTACCAATCATATTTAAAGCTCCGAAAAGATAATTTTATTTTTATAAATTCTCTAAAATTTCAAATTAATAAACTTTAAAAGAACAGAAATTTAAAATAAATTTGTTGCTCTATATATTTTTTTTATATTTACGGCATTACTTAGCAAGTAATTAACAGCTTGTTAACTTTATAAAAACACTTAAATTAGAGCACAATGATGAAAAATTTCCCCTCAGTAGTTGCAGCGATGCTACTTTCTTTAGCAGCTGTAGGACAGGAAGTATGTACCACTCCTGACGAGTCAATAGCAGATCCAAACAGTATCACTAAGTGTGCAATCCAAGATGTTGATGGCAGTGCCAAAAAACAATTATCAATTGAAGTATCTACAAGAAGACGTGTAGTTCGTAAAAATAAAGAAGCTGTTTCGGCTATTGGAGGTAATATCGATACTTCTCAAAAAGTGGCAGATATTAAGAAAAATTCTTTATTAGTTGGTAAACTTGAATTAGAAGATAATTCGGCTACTATTGAGAAAATTCCTTTCAATTTAGTAGAGGAAATTCCATTATTTGAAAAGTGTAATAATGTTCCATTAATCAAGCAAGCTAAATGTTTTGAAAGTAACATGGCAAAACATATAATAAAAAACTTTAGATATCCTCAAGAAGCTATAGATGCTGGTGTTCAAGGGAGAGTTTTGGTTCAATTTACCATTAATGAGCAAGGAGATGTTGAAAGCATTTTAATGCGAGGTCCTAAGGGTGGAGAAGCTTTAGAAAAAGAAGCTAACAGAATTATTAAAGACTTACCAAAATTTATACCTGGTAAACATAATGGAAAAGCTGTTAAAGTAAAGTATGGTGTACCTATTACATTTAAAGCGCCTGGTGAAACAAACAATTCTACTAATAATACCGTTGCTAAACGCCCTAAAAAAGTTATAAGAAAGGCTCCAGTTGTTAAAGAAAAAGTTATCACTGATTTTGTTAAGTTTGCTGAAGTACATAGTATTCCACAATTTAAAACTTGTACTAAAGTTCCAGATATGCAAAAATTAACTTGTTTTAATGAAAGAATGGTAAGTCATATTCAAAGAAACTTTAACTATCCAGCTGCTGCAGCTGCTCAAAATATTGAAGGTAGAGTTTGGGTACGTTTTATTATTGATAAAAATGGTAAGGTTACCAATATAAAAATGAAAGGTCCAGAGAATGGACAATTATTAGAGCTTGAAGCAAAGAAAATGGTATCTAATTTACCTACCTTTGTTCCAGGAGAACATAATGGAAAAACAACTAACGTAGAGTATTATATTCCTGTTAACTTCAGGCTTCACTAAGAATAAAAACAAAAGTGTTTTAAAAAGACTTCAATCCTTTGATTTGAAGTCTTTTTTATACTCTTTATGTTATATAATACAAATAAAAAAGAGGAAGTTTAACCCCCCCCTCTCTAATTATACTTTCTAAAACTGCTCTTTTATTTCTCTTCAGGAAATAAAATTTTCTTTAAAGCTTCTTTTTCTTTTCTAGCTTTCTCCTTTTGCTCTTGAATTTTCTTATCTAATTCATTAAGCCTTTCGTTTGTTTTTCTTATTACTTCTTCTTTTTCTTTGGCTACTTCGTCAGTAATTTCTTTTTTCTCTTTAGCTTCTTTTATCCTTTCATTAGCCTTTTCTATTTTCTCTCTTCCTCTTCTTAAAACATCCTCGCTATCTTGTATACTTCTCTCCTGCTCTTCTATTTTTTCATGGACTTCATTCGATCTCATTTTACCAAACTCTCTACCACTCATTCCGCTTTTATCTCGACCATAAGCATTTCCTTTGCCTTTATATTCTTTCTTTTCTTTTTCTTCTTTAGCTTTGTCCTTACGCTTTTGATCTTTGGCTTCTTTTATTTTTTCATTCTTCTTCTCTTTCATCTCCTGTGCCTTTTCCTTTCCTTTATCTTTAGCGTCTTGCTCTACATCATCTTTAACTTTATGAGTCTTATCTTTTTGTTTGACTTCTACGCTTTTTTCTTTTCCCTTTTCTTGTGCCTCAACTTGCTGTACGCCAATAAATGCTAAAAGCATAATAATTGACACTACGAATTTTATATTTTTCATAATAAATGTGTTTTTATTTAGGTTTATATGCTATCTATTTTTTGTAACTCTTCTTCTAATTCTTTAGTTACTTCATCTAACTTTTCTATACCAGCCTTTACTTCACTTTCTATAGAATCGATTTTTTGAATGGCAGCTTCAATCTTTTTTTCTTCTTCTTTCTTTTTTTTGTCTGTACAAGACACCATAAAAAGAATTCCAAATGTTAAAATCAATAGTTTTTTCATAATTTAATTATTAGGGTTAATATTTATTTAGACACTAAATTATACTAGCAGTCACTTTTTATATTTCATAAAAAAACCAGCAAGTATTTTGCTGGTTTTTAATTATTCTTTAAAAATTATGGTGTTATTTTTTCTTCCTTAGCTAATAATCCGAAGAATTTATCTAGGTTAGGTAGTATCACAATTCTAGTTCTTCTATTTTTTGCTCTATTAGAAGCTGTATTGTTTTCTACTAACGGTACTGCACTACCTCTACCCGATGCAATTAACCTACTTGGATCAACTCCATATTTTTTCTCTAAAAGTCGAACAATTGATGTTGCTCTTTTTACACTCAAATCCCAGTTATCTTGTAAGATTCCAGAATTGTATGATCTTGAATCTGTATGCCCTTCAATCATTACATCCATACTTGGTTCAGAGTTGATAACATCAGCTAACTTTTTAATTAATTTGTGAGCATTACTCTTAACTCTGTAACTTGCTGTGTTGAATAACATTTTATCGGAAACTGAAATCATTACAACAGTTTGATCAATATCAATGTTTACATCTTCATCATTTTCTAATTCTGATGTGTTAATTGATTTCTTAAGATTATAAGACACTGCAATGTTCATTGAATCTTTTAATGTCTTCGCATTCGCTAACTCAGCAGGATCAACATTTTTAAGTGTCTCTCTCATTTTCTCTTTCATAGAGTTAGAAATAACAGCTGTATTACCAACCATATCTAACTTTACATTGTTTTCCTTTTGTAACGACTCGTTTACATTACTTAATGAATTAATCTTTTCGTTATAATCGTCAACTCTTTTTTCAATTTTAGCAAATTTAGCTTCTAATTGTTCTTTCTCTAACGTAGTCTTTTGTAAAGTTCCTCTTGTGTCATTGTACTTCTGTTCTAGTTCGACATACTTCTTTTTAGATACACAAGACGTCATTGTTAAAGCCAATAACGCCAGGGGGATAATTAGTTTTCTCATAATTAATAATAATGATATAATAAGTTAATGTACCCTAATAACTGATTTTTCTACATAATATTATACTTTAATCAATAAAAAAGCTCCTTTTTTCAGGAGCTTTAGACATAATTACCTTGATTAAGGTAAACAATTATTTATTTTTAGTTTTCTGTAGACTTTTTTAACTTCTTATTATTGTTTCGCTTGTATTTCTCCTTTGCCTTTAATTATATAAAAATAAGAACGTCGATTTAATTGATATTCTTCTTCTGAACACTTTTTACCATCAACACAATTATTTAAAGGCTTATCTTCACCATAACCTATAGCACTTTCTATTCTATTAGCTGCAATTCCTCTCGATAAAATAAAATCCCTTGTAGATTTAGCTCTTTTATCTGATAATGTTCTATTATATTCTTTTGGTCCGCGACTATCAGTATGAGATTCAATTTTTATTACTAATTCTGGATGATTGTTCATTACTGTTACAATATTTTCTAACTCATATTGTGCATCTTCTCTTATAACGGATTCGTCATAATCAAAATAAATTGGATTTATTACAATCTGATTTTCTATAATTAAAGGAGTTAGCTCTAAGTTTGTTGTTAGTTCAATATCTTTTTTACCTGTAGTTGATACAATATTTCTCCCTGGTTTATGATCTAATTTTGTAGCAATAGCTGTATACACTTCATTACAAGGCACATCATTAAAAATATAACGACCAAGCTTATCAGAAACAGTTTTGGCTATTACTTCTTTTTCTTTACTTATCAATTTTACTGTAGCCCCTTCCACAGGAACATTAAGTTTATTATTTACAATGGTTCCTGTTATTATTTGTGTACAGATTGATGTATCGGTATAAATATAAAAGCTGTATATATCATCATCTCCTTTTCCTTTGTCTCTATTAGACGAGAAAAAACCTCTTTTACCATTTTCACTAATAAAAAATGAGAAATCATCTTTTTTACTATTAAAAGGGTTTCCTAAATTTTCTGGGGAAGAAAAAGTACCATCTTTTTCAATCTTTGATTGGAATATATCTAAAAGCCCGAAACCTAAATGTCCGTTAGATGAGAAGTACAATACATTATCACTTCCTACATAAGGAAAAACTTCTTTTTCTGAAGTATTAATTGTACTACCTAAATTAATAGGAGTTCCGTATTCATTTTTACCTTTAATTTCAACTTTATAAATATCAGACTCTCCATAACCACCAGGCATATTAGACACAAAATACAACGTTTTCTCATCTGGACTTAGTGCAGGGTGTCCTGTTACATATTCATCATTATTAAAAGGCAATTCTTCTATATTTCCCCATTTACCATTTATAAAACTTGCTTTGTAAATTTTTAGATTAGAGGTTCTTCTTTTACTTCTTCTTACTCTTTTAACATCAGAGTTGTTACTAGTAAAATACATAGTTCTCCCATCTCTTGTAAAAACTGGAGTTGATTCATGAAGCTCAGAAGTTATTGGTTCTTCAAACTTTTGACTATTTACTAATACCAATATTGTATCTTGTATACTTCCTTCTAAAGTTTGTATATCTTCTTCTGCCTTATAAATATTTAAAAATGGTTGATTATTCCATTTGTAAATCTTTTGCTTTCTTGAACCTGTTGGTGCAGATGACGTAAAATATGATTTTCCATTAAGTAAAAAACCTCCAAAGTCTGAATATGGCGTATTAATTGCTAAATTTCTAACACCAATTCTTTTACCATTAGAATTGTTTAATAAATAATTTCCCTTTTTTAGTTCATTTTTTAAATTACTATTCTTGTTCTCTGTTAGTTTAAAAAATATTGAGTCTGATTTTTTATACTTTCCATTACTTCTTAAAACTTGAGCATATTTAAACAAGTATTTGTCTTCTAGTTCATTACTATAATTAGATATTAGCTTTTTTAACCAAATCTCTGCTTCTTCAGTCTCTGAATTGTTGTAATAAGATTCTGCTAGTCTACTCAATACATGCTTAGAACTATCTCCTTTAATTAAAACTAAATCTTTATATAATTTTGCCGACTGTATGTATGAGAATTCTTCAAAATAACGATCTGCTACTTTTCTGCTTTGCCCAAAACTTGTTATTACCATCATTAATAATGATAGCAATAGTACTTTTTTAAAACTCATGTAATTTTTCTTTTAAAAGAATCTTGGTGACCTATATCTTATATCTTGGTCTTTAAATATTTCATATCGTAACATAATTTCATGTGTACCTGAATTGGTTACGTTATAATTTGATGTTGTTAAATCATAAGAATATCCTATAAGTAAAGAATCACTTATTTGGAAACCTAAAAGGGCACTTACAGCATCATCCCACCTCCAAGCAGCTCCAACTCTAAACTTTTCATTGAATAATAAATTAGCTGAGACATCTAGAGACAAAGGAGCTCCAGAAACTGCTTTTAACAAAGCTGCTGGTTTAAATTTTATATCTTCAGTAAGATCAAAAACATAACCTGCTATTAAAAAGAAGTGCATTCTTTCTATAGCAACTTCTCCAGGAGTATTTGCATCATAATGTTCCTTTCTTAATATATTGGGTACAGATAATCCTATATACCATTGTGGCTGATGATAATAAACACCTGCTCCTACAGTAGGCAAAAATCTATTATTAATTGGTGTAAATGAAGAATCTCCAGGATCGTTCTGGGTTCCTTTTGTCCAATCAATATTCAATAACCTACCTCCTAAACGTAATCCAAAAGCTAAGTTACCTTCTTCACCAGTTGGAACACTATAAGAAACGTTGGCATCTAAATAAATTTCACTAGAAGGGCCTATTTGATCGTTCATTAAATTTACTCCTAAACCTAAACCTGAATATCCTAAAAGAGTATCATACGATAAATTTTGTGTATTAGGAGCTCCTTCAAACCCTACCCATTGTGTTCTCCCTATTGCAGTAATAACTGTATTTCCTCTTGACCCAGCATAAGCAGGGTTTACATTCATCGTATTATACATATACTGTGTGTATTGAGGATCTTGTTGTGCATAAGTATCTGTAATTACACAGATACTTATTACACATATTAAGATAAAACTTAAATATAATTTCATTTGATTATTTTTTTCTTCAACCTAATTTATTTCAATACAATTATTCTATTATCTGTTAATATAAAGCCAACCTTTTCTTACTTTACTTCCATTTCCAAGGTCTAATATATAGAAGTAAGTACCAACAGGCAATTTCTCATTTACATTTATATTAACTCTTCCTTCAGATAATCCTCTAAATACAATATTACTATTATTGTATCCTTTTGCTTTGTATACGGTATTACCCCATCTATTGAAAATTTCAATCGTGTTATTTGGGAAATTCTCTATACAATCAATATGTAAATAACTATTCGTATCGTCTCCATTTGGACTCATAAGGTTATTTACTTTAACACAAGTATCTTCACTTATTGCATCTCCAAAACCATCCAATCCATCAACACTATCAGCTATTCCGTCACCATCTGTATCCATCCCACTATCTCCAACTACTCCATTTCCTCCTTTATTTGGATCTAATGCATCTGAATTATTATCGGCATTATCAGCAGTTCCAAAACCATCTAGTTTATCTATACTGTCAGCAATACCATCTCCATCTGTATCAATATGAGGATTATCTACTTGACCATCTCCATCTGTATCTGAATTATTTCCTTCAATAACATCATTGATGCCATCATCATCACTATCTAGGTCTTTATAATCTGGTACATTGTCAGCATCTGTATCTGGTTCTTCATTTACATCTACTGATGCATCTGCTTGTCCGTCTCCATTATCATCTGTATAACCTGAATCATTAGAATCTATAACTCCATCTCCATTAGTATCTAAACTACCATTACCTCCTTCAATTACATCTAAAATTCCATCATTATCACTATCTAAATCCAAACTATCAATAATTCCATCTCCATCAGTGTCTCTTGTCCCTTCATCAATATCAGGAATACCATCGTTATCATCATCTACATCTATTCCATCTGAAATACCATCGTTATCAGTATCTATACATTCGCTTCCTGATAATTTATCTAGCACCTCAAAATTTGAAGAAGCTTGTTTTCCACATTTATTATTACTAACGTTTACCGTATAAGACACTCCATAAATATATCCGCTTATAACTCCATTCTCATCAACACTTAATGTCGAATCACTAAAAATATAAGTTAAACTCGAATCATAATTGCTAATTATCGCACTTCCTGCAGTAGAACAAGTTGGACTTTCTACTTCTACTTTTGGCGCCTTTGGAGAAGGTAATTCCTTATCTCCATCATAAATAAAACTCTCCGATATTGATTCACAACCACTTGCATTTACTACTGTAATAGTATAAGCAGTTCCTGTTGCTCCACCAGTAATCAATCCATTCTCATCCACCACTAACCCTGATGGAGTAGATTTATAAATCAATTCTTTATCATAATTACTGATTTCATTAGTTGCTGCTGCAGTACAACTTTCTTGTGTTACAACAATTTCTGGAATTGTTGGTAACGAATTTTCAATAACAAGTACCTCTGCTGTTGCATCATTTGAACATGAAGAGGTTGCTGATACTGTATAAGTGTAAGTCCCTGCACCAGCAAAAATTGGTGACCAGCTTCCGCCTGTATCTGGTGTTCCCCCTAAGGCATCAAATAAATCTGCTTCTGTTACTGTTGTTCCTTTACAAATAGTTAAAGTTCCGTTACTTCCTGCATCTGGAGTCTTAGTATCATCGATTACTACATTCTGTGTTTGGGTACTCGTGTTTCCTTGTGCATCTTCATATGTCCACGTTACTACGGTCGTTCCTTGAGTCGTGA
>NZ_SNYH01000003.1:251203-264188 GCF_004363005.1 Tenacibaculum caenipelagi
GCTGTAGTATCATCGATTACTACATTCTGTGTTTGGGTACTCGTGTTTCCTTGTGCATCTTCATATGTCCACGTTACTACGGTCGTTCCTTGAGTCGTGATTGGTAAGCTTGCATTGTGCGTTCCTGTTACACTTCCTGAACAGTTATCTGTTGCCGTTGGAGCGCTTAAACTCGTTACTTCACACTGCCCTGTTACATCGGATAACGTCGCTACATCCGCTACTGGTGCTGTAGTATCATCGATTACTACATTCTGTGTTTGGGTACTCGTGTTTCCTTGTGCATCTTCATATGTCCACGTTACTACGGTCGTTCCTTGAGTCGTGATTGGTAAGCTTGCATTGTGCGTTCCTGTTACACTTCCTGAACAGTTATCTGTTGCCGTTGGAGCGCTTAAACTCGTTACTTCACACTGCCCTGTTACATCGGATAACGTCGCTACATCCGCTACTGGTGCTGTAGTATCATCGACTATAACTGTTTCGCTTACAGACAATGAACGATCACATGTACCATCACTTACATTTGTTAAATCAATTGTTGTATCTGCTGTTACACCACTTACTCTTACATCTACAGTACCGTCTGCTCCAATTATCGTTGTGGTTGAGCTTAAACCATTAATACTATAGGTTACTATATTTCCTGCATCACCACTGATGGTAAATACAGCATCTTCTCCTGAGCATATCAGACTATTGGAGTTTACAGTAGCTGCTGTTGGTAATGCATTTATAGTTACCGTTACTGGCTCTATCTCAAAACAACCACTTGTTGATGTTAATTTAATATAATATGTTCCACTTGAAGAAACTGCTTCTGGACTCGCCAATGTATTAGTTGCGTTAGCGTCTGTCCAATATGTTAATGTTCCTGATGTGCTTCCTGAAGTAATTGAAACTGCTGTTAAATCCACAGTAAACGAAGCACATGTTGCGTCTGGATCAGTTATCGTTAGACTAGGTACTGCGTCGGAATTAAAAGTAGCACTAGTCCCTATACCTTGGCCTTGAGTATTATTTGTTCCGTCTGCCGTCCCTCCTGAATTCACTAAATTTGGAACCCCATTCGAATCGACACCACCACTTATTGAACCACTAGACAAATCAGATATTTCTACATTTTCATCTCCTTCTATAGCATCAAAACAACCATCTCCATCAGAATCGGTATCTAAATAATCTGGTGTACCATCAGAATCTGTATCTCTCTGTGAATTACAAAACGTAAAATTGCTTAATCCTGTACCTTGATATTGTGCCGAAGAAGGTGATGTTGTTAAGTTTCTATATACTAACTCCATTTTAATAATCCAGGCTTGAACCCCATTGATTACTACATCTCTATCAGTACTTGAAGCTTCTCCTTTAAATGTATTGGATGTAAATGTTTGTCCGTCTAATGTATATTCAGATGAACTTAAGGTATGCGTAGTTCCATCTGCTTTGGTTAGTATTAATTCAATCTCGTCTATAAACGTCGTATTACCTCCCCCTTCATCAACATCATAAATTGTGAATCCTAAATTATAAACAGGTTCACTGAATTCAAAAACATGTCTAGATTCACCATTATTTTCCGCCTTTTGATATAGTGTATAAGAAGAATTTGTAGTATTAAAGTCATTAATTCTATACTCCTGAGTAGATAACCCTCCTCCATCTCTTCGTAATTTTATCACTGTACCGTTTACAGTTAAATTTGGGTTAGCCTGAACTGGATCTTCACCTAATGTAGCATCTCCACTTCCTCCTTCAACATATTCATTATCCCAATTTAATGTTGAATTGTTTGTTGTACATGTACCTAATTCGTTTACATCAAGTATTCCATCATTGTCATCATCTAGATCACAACCATCTGGAACTAAATCTCCATCATTATCTAATGTATCGTCAAACCCATTACATACATCACTACTATCATCTATTCCATCTCCATCTGAGTCTGATAAACTTCCCGAGTATTCAACTTTCGTTTCCTGATCTCCATTAAAAGTACATGCTCCTTTGCCATTACCATTTGTATACCTTGTAAGTAAAATTTTTACCTGTCCGGTAAAATCAGCCACAAAAGTTACCTCTGATTGATAACCGCAAAAATCATCGTTTCCTATAATATATGACGTATCTGTATTATTATACACTGATAAAACCGTGTCAAATCCAGCTTCATCACATGTACTTATAGTATACTCTCCTCCGCTTTGAACATTCATAAAGAAATATTCACCCACTCCAATATTTGTTGATGTTAACTGAGGAGTTGTTGTTGGTGTTACAGTTGGTTCTGAAGAAGGATTACCATTACTATAACCACAATCCTGTCCATATACGCTATTGGTCGAATAACCAATAAACATCAATAAAACAACTAATCTTAAAAAGTTTCTAAAGCACTTTATGCTCTTAAGCGTGCTTACAGAATTAATTAAAACGTAATTTTCCTTCATACAAATACATATTTTTTAACACATGAACTCAAGCCTAAATAAAATTTAGGTCTTAATGTTTTTAAAAATTTAGGTGAGATAAAAAGCCCACACAAAATATCACTACAAGAGATTAATGATATTTATTTTTGTGGGGGACAACTAAATAAGTGGGCAAAGATAATCAAATATCCTTACCCTCAAAGAGTTAGAAACTTTTTTTACACTTGAAGTCACACAATAAGTAAAAAATATGCAAATAGAAAACCCTATAAATAAAGCAAATAGAAAGCTCTTAAAATAAAAGCTTTTAAAGAACTTTTAAAGCTTTTTTAGCTCTTTACTTAAAAAAAATAAAACCCCTTAAAATCGCTTTAAAACAAACATTATAATCCTAATACTTTTTTCAATTGTTGAAATACAAAATCAATTTCACTTTTTGAATTTAATTTACTAAACGAAAACCTTACAGACGTTTTCTCTGCAACTGCACCTTTCAAAAAAGTACTTAACACATGAGATCCTTTACTACTTCCACTCTGGCAAGCACTACCTCCAGACACAGCAACCCCTTGTAAATCTAGATTAAAAAGCAACATTTTATTTTCTACAGGAAACCGCACATTTAAGATTGTATAACTCGTTTTCTCATCAGACTCTCCATTGAACTGAATATCAGGAATTAATTCTTTTAATTTTTCTACAAAATACTTTTTTAGTCCTGTTATATAGATAGTATCTTCATCTAAATTTTCATAAGCAATCGCCAGAGCCTTTTCCATACCAATAATTGAATGTACATTTTCTGTACTAGATCGAGCTCCTTTTTCTTGCTCTCCCCCATGTAATATCGGTTGAATACCTACCCCTTTTTTAAAATACGCAAATCCTACTCCTTTAGGACCATGAAATTTATGAGCACTTGCTACTATAAAATCTATTGGGATCTTTTGTAAATCTATAGTATAGTGCCCTATCGCTTGAACCGTATCTGAATGAAAGTAAGCTTGATACTGCTGACATAAACCACTTACTTTTTCAATAGGTAATAAATTCCCTATTTCATTGTTTACATACATTAAGCTTACCAGAGTTTTTTCTTCTGATTTTTCTAGCAACGCTTCTAAACTATTTAAATCAACTTGCCCGTTTTGATTTACTTCAACATAATCAACTTGTATTTCGTATGTTTTTTCTAAAAATTGTACCGTGTTTAAAACTGCATGATGCTCAATCTGTGAAGTAATAATTCTTTTTACACCAAGATTTAAAACAGCATTGTATAAAATTAAGTTATCAGCCTCTGTACCACCAGCTGTAAAAATAATTTCACTTGCCGTTACATTAAAATGTTTTGCTATATTCTTTCTAGCTGTTTCTACAGCTGCCTTGGCTTTTCTACCATACTGATGAATTGATGAAGGATTTCCAAAATTAGTTTGCATTGATTGTTGTATAACATCAATAACTTCTGGCAACATTGGTGTTGTTGCCGCATTATCTAAATAAACAGAATTCATAGTACAAAAGTAAGATTTTTAGATGGTTGAAATATTAGATATAAAAAACGATTAGTAATTTTGATAAACATACACTTCGGTAGCTCCTTGTCCGTATTTTTTATAGGAAGCTTCATAATATTTCACAGGATAATTATTTAACAAATAATGTAGTTCAGTTTTTAAAACTCCATCACCTACACCGTGAATCAATACTAATTTTGAGATTTTTTTTGCTATACAGTATTCTAGTTTATGCTTTGCCACATCTATTTGAAGCGATAAAATATCATAATTATCCATTCCTCTTGTAGATTTCACCAACTTTTCTGCATGCAAATCTACCTCCATAACAATTTCATTTCTGTCTTTTACAAAAGATGATTTTTTCTTATTCTTTTGCTCACTTTGTTTCGCTTTAAGAATTGGATTATTAATCTCAGAATACTTACTTAACTCTTTTTGTTCAACTTCAATTTTAACCAATTCTTCTTTTAAAAAACGGTATTCCATCCCTTCATTATCAAGCACAAAAATATCATTACCCACAATCTTTGTTACTACTCCTCGTATATCAGCATCTAAAACTGCTACCTTATTACCTATTTCTAAACACATCCTTAACCTTTTTTTAATTAGCTAAAAGGATTTTAGCTCGTATTTTTGCAAAATAATCTCATATGCAAAAGAACTGCAAATAAATGATAAACACCAAGAATATTAATACAAAAGTTTTCTTTGAAGAAGCAAGAAAAGAAGTCATTATTACTGATGATCGTAAAAACTTGTTACTCAAAATATCTGATGCTATTTTTAACGAATATCTTGACAGAGAGAAAATCAATCTAAATTTTATTTGCACTCATAACTCACGTAGAAGTCAACTAGCACAAGTATGGAGTTTTTTTGCAATTGAATATTTTAACCTAAAAAACATATACACTTATTCTGGAGGAACTGAAGCTACTTCTTTTCATAGAAATACAGTGAAATGTTTACAAAAAACAGGATTCATCTTTAATGTTATTGATTTTTCTCATCAAAACCCCAGATATTTAGTTTCTTTTGAAGGCACCAAAAAGTCTATTCTAGGATTTTCAAAAGTATATAGCCATCCACAAAACAGCTTCCCTTTTATTGCTATAACAACTTGTGATAGCGCTGACCAAAATTGCCCTTTTATACCTGATGCAATAGAACGTTTTCATTTACCTTATGTAGACCCTAAAGCATCAGATAATACTGATTTAACTGAAGAAACCTACTTAAAAACTAGCAAACAAATTGCTGGTGAACTATTTTTTATTTTTGAAGAACTTCAAAATAGATTACCTTAAACTTCAATATTTTTATCATAAGGAATACTTTTAAGTATATAGTTTATCACGTTAACTCTAGCAATAGTTTTTCTGTTCGCACGAATCACTTTCCATGGAGAAATTATGGTATTCGTTTTTGAAAACATCGCTTTTTTATACACTGTATAATCATCCCAAAGCTCTTGAGCTCTTTCATCAACAGGCGTCATTTTCCATTGTTTTAATGGATTATCTTTAATATCACTAAATCTTTTTGCTTGTTCTTTTTTAGTTATCGACATATAAATTTTAACCAAACGAATTCCTGACTCAAGAATCATACGTTCAAAATCATTTACTTGATTCATAAAAATATCGTACTCTTCTTTCGTACAAAAGCCATTAACAGGCTCAACTACCGCTCTATTATACCAGCTACGATCAAAAAACACAATTTCTCCTGCTTTAGGAAACTGTTCTACATAACGCTGAAAATACCATTGTGTTTTTTGATCTTCATTTGGTTTTGGTAATGCTACAATTCGCATATGACGTGGATTGATGCGTTCTGTAATTCTACGAATAGCACCTCCTTTTCCTGCAGCATCTCTTCCTTCAAAAATTACAATAATCCTTTCATTTTCTTTGATTGCCCAAGCCTGCATACGAATTAACTCTACTTGCAATTTTTTAAGCTTTCGCTCATAATCAACATAACGAATTGCCCTTTCTAAATTAAAAGGTTTAGATAATAATGCTTTTAACCCTCTTATGGTATTTAATTTATTAACGTCTTTTTGAGTCAACTCTTCCATTTTTAATCTAATTGTTTTACTGATCTATAGTAACGCATAACAACATTAGGATCTGGTATTAATATTGTTTGTGCCTCTTCTTTCCCATCATATTTAAATTGTGACAAAACATGACGCATACACTCAACTCTTGCTTCTTTTTTACTATTTGTTTTCACAACAATCCATGGACAATAAGCAGTATGAGTCTTACTAAACATCTCTTCTTTATAATAACTGTATTTATCCCATAACTCTTGCCCTCTTTTATCTACAGGACTAAACTTCCAACGTTTTAAAGGATTGTCATTTCGAGCATCAAAACGACGTAACTGTTCCTCTTTTGATATTGACAACCAAAACTTAATAACCACAACTCCATCTTCATACAACATATGCTCAAACTCTGGTACTTGAACTAAAAAATTTTCATACTGTTCTTCATTACAAAAACCCATAACAGGCTCTACCACCGCCCTATTATACCAACTTCTATCAAAAAACACGATTTCACCTGGATTAGGCAACTCTTTAATATATCGTTGAAAATACCACTGTCCCTTTTCAACCTCAGTAGGTTTATTTAAAGCTACTAAACGCATAGATCTCGGATTTAGATGCTCCATAAACCTACGAATACTCCCTCCTTTACCAGCTGCATCTCTACCTTCAAAAATCACAGCTACTCGTTTGTTATTTTTAGCTATCCATTGTTGTAATTTTACCAGTTCAACCTGCAATACCCTAAGTTCTTCTTCATAATCTAGTTTTACTTGAACTTTCTCAATAGAAATTCCTTTTCGTTTAATTATAGCCAACAACTCTTCATTGGTTGAAACACTTTTAAAATCTTCAATCGTTATGACATCTTTATCTTTCATGAATGTTGTTCTTTGTTTTTTATTGTTGATAAATTAACCCTAAGCAATGCTAAAATAATACGATATTTACAGCTATGAAAAAAAATATGATACTTTTATTTTTCTTATTTTCACTTCATTCTTTCTCACAACGAAAGTACGCTAAGGAGTTTAATTTTTTAAATGATAATGATTTATATATTTCTACTTACCAAGACCGTTATTATACTGACGGAGCCTTTTTAACTTACCGTTATCTAAGCAAAAAACAGTTTGAAAATATTGAAAAAAGAACTTATGAAATTCAAATAGGACATCATATGTACACTCCTTTCAAATCTGTTGTAGAAACAGTAGAAGAACACGATCGCCCTTTTGCTGGGTATTTATACGGAAGCTTTGGCGTCAATTTATTTTACAAAAAAGAAGACATTTTAAAAACCTCAATTCAAATAGGGACTATAGGTTCATATGCCCTTGGTGAAGAACTTCAAGATTTTATTCACAAAATGTACGGTTTTAAAAAAGCTACAGGTTGGGATTATCAAATTAAAAACGCTTTTGCTCTTAATTTAAAAGCTGATTATATCAAAAAAATCACTAAAGATGATGTTTTTGATACCAACTGGATTAATACAATTAGATTAGGAAGCGTTTATACCGATTTTTCAACAGGATTGTATGGCCGTATTGGTTTTAAACCTTTAGAAAGCATCATTAACTCTATCGCTTTTAACGGAAACTTAAATAACCAAAACACTCGATTCAATAATAATTCAGAAGTTTTTTTATATTTTAAACCAATGATTCATTATGTTGTCTATGACGCAACCATTGAAGGTAGTTTTTTAACCAGCGACAACCCTGTTACTTTTGATGTTAAACCTTTCAAATTTACTTCTGAATTTGGAATTCGTTTTTCCTACAATCGATTTAATTTAGGATATACTGTTCATTTTCATACAAAAAAATTAAAAAACGACCGCGTTCCTCAAGAAAATTTTTACGGAACTATACAGTTTAGCTATCAATTTAACTAACTAAAAAAACCTTCTAAAAAAATAATTTTTAAAATCATCAAATTAAAATATATTTGTAAGTCTAATAAATAGAAAAATTATCAAATGAAATTTATCGTATCTAGTTCTCAACTACTAAAACAACTACAAGTTTTAGGAGGAGTTATCAACAGCAATAACACATTACCAATTTTAGATAACTTTTTATTTGAACTATCTGAAAATGCATTAAAAATATCTTCATCAGACCTTGAAACTACTATGTCTTCGACAATAGAAGTAGAAAGCACTGATACTGGCGCTATTGCTATTAACGCCCGTTTGTTACTAGATACCTTAAAAACATTTCCTGAACAACCACTTACTTTTAAGGTTGAAAGTGATAGTACCATTGAGATTATTTCAGAACAAGGTAAGTATGATATGGCTTATTTTAGCGGGGATGAATTTCCTAAAGCTGTAGAATTACCTTCACCTAGCAGTACTGAAATTCCTTCAGATATCTTAGCTACCGCTATTTCAAAAACTATTTTTGCCGCAGGGAACGATGATTTACGTCCTGTAATGAGTGGTGTATTTTTCCAGTTCAATTCAAAAGAATTAACTTTTGTTGCTACTGATGCTCATAAATTAGTAAAATACACACGTACTGATATTACTGCTGAAAAATCGGCAGAATTTATCATGCCTAAAAAACCTTTAAACTTGTTAAAAGGAATTTTAGGAGGCTCAGAAAACAATGTTACTATTGAATATAATGACACTAATGCAAAGTTTACATTTGACAATGTGGTATTAATCTGTCGTTTAATTGACGGTAAATACCCTAACTACGAAGCTGTTATCCCAAAAGAAAACCCTAACAAGTTAACGGTTGACAGAGCGTCATTCTTAAACTCTGTACGTCGTGTGTCTATTTTCTCTAGTAAAACAACACACCAAATTCGTTTAAAAATGGCAGGAACAGAATTAAATATTTCTGCTGAAGATTTAGACTACTCAAACAAAGCTGATGAGCGTTTACACTGTGATTACCAAGGTGATGACATGCAAATAGGTTTCAACTCTCGTTTTTTAAGTGAAATGTTAAACAATTTAAACTCTAATGATGTTTTAATTGAAATGAGCTTACCAAACAGAGCTGGAATTTTAACTCCAATTGACGGTACAGAAGAAGGCGAACAAGTTACTATGTTAGTAATGCCTGTAATGTTAAATGGATAAAAATAAATTTGACACAAAACACTAAACTGTAACCTTTTAAGGTTACAGTTTTTTTTTTACATTAAATTTATTAGATTTACATCAATATTTTATATTCCTAAAATATTTACTAAAAAAATTGAAACTATGAAAAAATACCTTTGCTGCTTTGCAGCTATTTTCTTTTCATGCTATACTATATTTAGTCAGCAAGAAAAAGAATCACTAATTTGGTTTGACAAAATCATTCAACCTTATAACTTAGAGATAAATTCTGGTACTAAATATTTTGAAAAATACAGAACTTCAGATAACAACCATCATTTTTTACTTGATAATAAATTTAATTCTGCTTCAATTCTATATAAAAACAATTGGTACCATAACATTCTTACCAAGTATGACATTCTCGAAGAGAATCTTATTATAATTATAAACTCTGCGAAACAAGAAACTTCTATAAAACCAGACTACAATCATATATCTGCTTTTAACATAAACGATAGATTTTTTTTAAAGTTAAATCACAACAATGCGAAAGGTTACTATGAAAAAATAGCAACTATTAATAACCTTACATTATATAAAAAGAATTACTTAAAAAAAGTCAAAAGAATCAAAAAGTCCTCTACTTTTTTCATTTTTAAAAAAAGAGAAAATTTTTTCCTATCTAAAAAAAACGCCCTTCTACCTTTAAATAAAAAATCCGAATGGATTGAAGCTTTTCCTAACCAAAAAAAAACAATTACATCTTTCTTTAACCAAAACAAAAACGCCAAACTAAAAAATAAATTTTGTATTGATTTATTAAAAAAATTAACACGCTAACATGAAAAAGCTCTTATTCTTAGTCTTTGTCATTTTTCTAACAACCAGCTATGCTCAAGAAAAAATTACAGTAAACCTCAACAACACCAACCTTAAAGAAGCTATTTTATTAATTGAACAAGACACCAACTATCAATTTTACTATTTAGACTCTTGGTTAAATACAAGTCAAACAATTAAAGAAGATTTTAAAAACTCAACAATTGAAACAATTTTAAACTCTATTTTTAAAAACAGCGACATTAATTATTATGTTATTGAAAACAACAAAATTATTCTAACAAAGAATAACAAAATTCATGACAGTAATTACACTTATACATTAACTGAATATACCTCAATAGAAAACACCCCTATCCAAAAAGATAGTTTAATAGAAGTTAAAAAAGAAGTTATAAAACCGTCTTCTACTCCTGTTTTCACTTCAAGAGAACCTATCAAAATAAAAACTATAAAAATTGGTAAGGAAGGAAATACTTACCATAGTAAATATACACTTTCAGGATTTGTAAAGAGCTCCATCACAGGTAAACCTATTGAAAATTTATTAATTATTAATAAGGCTAAAAGTATTTACACATACACAAATGAAAAAGGTTACTACTCAATAAACCTACCTTATGGTGTAAATATAATTGACGCTATAATACCTGGAGCCCTAACTTATAAAACTAGAATAATTCTTCTAGGTAATGGAACACATAACTTTAACCTGACAGAAACCTCTGAGCAATTAAATGAAGTAATCATACAATCTAATGGTAAAAAAAATATTAAAAGTTCTATAACTGGAATAACACAAATAAAAGCTGAAGATATTAAAACCATTCCGCAAGTTTTAGGTGAAAGAGACATTTTGAAAGTAGCTACAACTTTACCTGGTATTAAAAATGCTGGTGAAGGTTCAGACGGTGTTAATGTGAGAGGGGGAAAATCTGATCAAAACTTATTTTTAATAGATAAAAGTACTCTTTATAATCCTACTCACTTTTTAGGCTTATTTTCTGCTGTAAACCCCTTTACCACAAAAGATTTAAAAGTATACAAAGGAAATATTCCTGCCGAGTTTGGAGGAAGAATCTCTTCTGTATTCGATATTACAACCAAAGATGCCAACACAAAAAAAATTGCTGGAGAAGCATCTATTGGACCTGTTACCAGTAATATAAGCTTGGAACTTCCTATAATTAAAGAAAAATCTGGTTTATTACTTGGAGGTAGAAGTACTTACTCTGACTGGTTACTAAAAGCTTTAGATGACAATAAGCTTAAAAATAGTAGTGCTTCATTTTTTGATATTATGGGTAAATATTCTCATAAATTTAATGATAACAATACTATCACTGCTTCTGGTTATTACAGTCAAGACAAATACAGTATTGCTTCTGACACTACAAATACTTACGGCAATAAAATACTCTCTTTGAATTGGTTTCATAAATTTAATGACAAAACCTCTGGAAATTTATTACTATCTAATAGTAGTTATTTTTTCGATATTGATTCAGAAACAAACACCAATAAAGATTTTGTTTTAAAATATAAAATCAATGAATACAACCTTAAGTTAAACATGAAATATTTACTTTCTAAAAAACATCTGTTTAACTACGGAATTGATTCTAAATTATACAAAATAAATCCTGGAGACATTACCCCAAAAGGAAGCAAATCTATTATTACCCCTTTTAGTGTACAACAAGAAAAAGCTTTAGAATCTTCTATATTCATCTCCGATGACTTTTCCCCAAGTAAAAAACTATCTTTTAACGCTGGTGCTAGATATACTATTTTCAATGCTCTTGGTAAATCATCTCAAAGAATTTATGATCCTAACTCTCCTCTAAGTGACGCCAGTGTTATTGGATATAAAGAATATAAAAACAACGAAATATATAAAACCTACCACGGTTTAAGTTTACGTTTTTCTTCAAGATATTCATTCACCGATGACTTTTCTGTAAAAGCTAGTTTAAGTAATGGTTACCAGTTTATACACAGATTAACCAATAATACTTCAGCCTCTCCTACCGACACTTGGAAATTATCTGATTCTAATATAAAACCTCAAGAAGCAATTCAAACATCTCTAGGATTTCATAGAAACTTAAAAGACGATATATATGAGTTAAGCATAGAAGGTTATTACAAAAAATTTAGAAACATTTTAGATTATAAAGTTGGTGCAAGTTTTTTACTCAATGAGTATATTGAAACCGAAGTCTTACAGGGGCCAGGAGAATCATATGGTATTGAATTCTTAGCTAAAAAAAATATTGGAAGACTTAATGGTTGGTTAAGCTATACTTATTCTAGATCTTTTCTTAGATTAGACAGTAAATACCCAGAAGAAATTGTTAATAACGGAAAACCTTTTCCGACAAATTTTGACAAGCCACATGATTTAAGCATCATTGCAAATTATAAGTTAACAAAAAGATTTAGTCTTTCTGGCAACTTTTCTTATCAAACAGGAAGGCCCATTACCTATCCTACAGGAAAATATATATATCAAGGAAATGAATATTTATTATACAGTGATCGAAATGAATACAGAATCCCTGATTATTACAGGTTAGATATAGGGGTTAACATAGAAGGAAACCACAAGTTAAAAAAACTAGCTCATAGTTTTTGGAATGTATCAATTTATAATGTTTTAGGTAGAAACAACCCATATGCTATTTACTTTGTTACAAAAGATGGTAAAGCACAAGCATATCAAAGCTCCATTTTTTCAAAACCTATACCTACTATAACTTATAATATTAAATTTTAATTGTAATGGTTTTCAGAATAAAAACGTATATATACATAAGTGCCTTACTAACTTTTTTTAGCTGTATTGACCCCATAGATATTAAAGAAATTAATTATGAAAATTATCTTGTGGTTGAAGCTAATTTAACAGATCAATTAAAAAAACACACTATAAAACTCTCTAGATCTTTTATGCTAAATGATTCTGTTCCTAAATACGAGTCTAATGCTAATGTTAGAATTATTGACAATAATGAAAATACATATACCTTTTCTGAAGTCGAAGAAGGTC
>NZ_SNYH01000003.1:264286-459598 GCF_004363005.1 Tenacibaculum caenipelagi
CTAAATGATTCTGTTCCTAAATACGAGTCTAATGCTAATGTTAGAATTATTGACAATAATGAAAATACATATACCTTTTCTGAAGTCGAAGAAGGTCTTTATGAGTCTGATGATATTTTTAAAGCCGAATTAAATAATTCCTATACTTTACACATTAGCACAAGTGATGGCAATATATACAGCTCAACACCTGAAAAAATACATGGTGTTAATGAAATTAACGACATCTCTATAGAAAAAGATATTACTCCAGAAAATATTGAAGGATTAAAAATTAATGTTATCAGTAATACAGAAGACCCTAATAGCATTTATTACAGATACGAATACGAGGAAACCTATAAAATCATAGCTCCTTACTGGTCTTCTGCTGACTTAATCCCTGTTTCTAGAGAGTTTCCTTTTTCGGTAACGTTTATACAAAAAGATTATGAGTCAAAAGTATGTTATAAAACAATCAATTCTAACACCATAATACAAACTGAAACTATTGGTTTAGATAAAAATAATGTAAATTTCACTGTACGCTTTATAGAAAAAAACGACTTTATTATTTCACATCGATATAGCATATTAGTGAAACAATATATACAAGCCCCTAATGCATATAGATACTTTAAAACCTTAAAAAAACTCTCTGTATCTCAAGGCTCATTTACACAAAATCAACCAGGTTTTATACCAGGGAACATTACCAACAGCAAAACTTCTGATGATAAAGTACTTGGTTTCTTTGAAGTGACTTCTTACTCCGAAAAAAGATTCTTTTTTAATTATTTAGACATGTATCCTGATGGAGATGTAGATTATGTTTCAGATTGTAACTTTATCGCTCCTATATTAGTTGACGGTCGTTATCCTGAGCTCTTCTCCCCTTTGATTGCTACCTTGGATAACGGAGAATATCTTTATTATACAACCAATGAGGAACCTACCAAATATGAGCCTGGTCCATATTATTTAGTTCCAAAAATTTGTGGTGATTGTAGACTCTTAGGAAGTAATATAAAACCATCATTTTGGATAGATTAAAAAAGCTCTATGAAAACAAAAATATATTTATTCCCCCCTACTACCTTTTACTTCGGACTTCAAGGGGTTGATAACGAAGAAAAAACCGTCACCTTAATAAAGTTTTAAAAATAAAAAACATGTAATATTAAATTTAAATTGCAATGAGTTTTAGAATAAAAACATATATATATATAAGCGCTTTACTAACTTTTTTTAGTTGTATTGAGCCCATAGATATTAAAGAAATTAATTATGAAAATTATCTTGTGGTTGAAGCCAATTTAACAGATCAATTAAAAAAGCATACTATAAAACTCTCAAGATCTTTTATGTTAAATGATTCTGTTCCTAAATACGAGTCTAATGCTAATGTTAGAATTATTGACAATAATGAAAATACATATACCTTTTCTGAAGTCGAAGAAGGTCTTTATGAGTCTGATGATATTTTTAAAGCCGAATTAGACAATACCTATACTTTACACATTAACACAAGTGATGGAAATGAATATAGTTCAACTCCTGAAAAAATCTCGGGCATTAATGAAATTGATGATATAACAATAGGAAAAAGTATTACTGCTGAAAATATAGAAGGATTAAAAATTAATGTTATAAGCAATACGGAAGATGTTAATAGCCTATATTACAGATATGAATATGATGAAACCTATAAAATAGTAGCCCCATATTGGTCTCAATTTGAATTAGTTCCTGTTTCTAGAGAATTCCCTTTTTCTGTAACATTTGAAGTAAAAGACTACCAAGCTAAAGAATGTTATAAAACACAAAAATCTAATACAATCATACAAACAGAAACCACTGGTTTAGATAAAAACAATGTAAACTTTACTATTCGATTTTTAGAAAAAAATGATTTCATAATTTCTCATCGATATAGTATCCTAGTTAAACAATATATCCAATCTGCAAATGCATATAGATATTTTAAGACATTAAAAAAGCTATCTGTTTCACAAGGCGCCTTTACTCAAAACCAACCAGGTTTTATACCAGGAAATATTACTAACAACAAAACTTCTGACAACAGAGTACTTGGTTTTTTCGAAATTACTTCATACTCTGAAAAAAGATTTTTTTTTAACTACTTAGACATGTACCCTAATGAAAGTATAGATTACATATCTGATTGCGATTTTATTGCACCTCAATTAACAGCTGGTCTTGCTCCTCCTTTAGTCTCACCACTAATAAACATAATTGATAAAGGTGATTATCTTTATTATAAAATAAACCCAGAACCTAGTGAATCTGCTCCTGGTCTATATTATTTAGTTCCTAAAATTTGTGGTGACTGTAGAGTTTTGGGTAGCAATATAAAACCTTCATTTTGGATAGATTAAAAAACTTACTTACTATGAAAATAAAAATATATTTATTGTTTTTACTGTTATGTACAACAGTTAACCTTTCATCACAAATAAAAATCTCTCAAGATTTATATCAAGAATCCAAAACACTTCCAAAAGAGCAAATTTTTGTCCACTATAATACAAACCTGATTCTTTCTGGAGAAAACCTTATGTTTAAAATTTATAATTTAAACAAAAACACGCTCATTCCAAGCAATCTTAGTAAAATAGCTTACTTAGAATTGGTAGACACCAATAAAAACCCCGTGATAAAAAGAAAAATTGCACTCGAAAAAGGAGAGGGATATGGAGACATTTTTATTTCTTCAGATATTAAATCAGGTAAATACAAATTAATTGCTTATACAAAATGGATGAAAAACAACAATTCTTATTTTGAAGATGATATACTTATTATAAATCCTTTTGAAGAAAAAATCGCTCTAAATTACGAAGAGTCTAAAAATAAAAAGATTACTGCATACAACTATATTTATAATACGCGAGATTTAGTTACTTTAAACTTAAAAGAACTTATCAAAGATAATGGTATCTATTCTATTTCTGTTAGAAAAGAAAATGAAGGATACCTTAATAAAAAAAGTACACCACAAAATTTCAATACTTTTTCAAAAGAAATTTCTTTTGAAGAAGAAAATACAATTTTTATTCCTGAGTTTAGAGGTCAATTAATTATAGGTAAATTAACCCCCACCTCTACTAACAAAAATATTAAAAACATAAAAATAGGTATATCAATTATTGGCAATGATAAAATCTTTAAAATTACAAGTACAGATAGTAAAGGGTATTTCTTTTTTAACATTTCCGAACCTTTTCGTTCAGAAGAAGTGATCTGTAAGTTAATTGATGAAGATATTTCAAGTGATTATAAAATCTCTTTCCCTAAAGAAAAAGAGCTAAGCTTAACTGACCTTACTTTCACCATTCCAAAAACAACCCAACAAATAATAAAAACTATAAATGACAGAAGCATTTACACACAAATTCAAAATGCTTATAATGAAACAATACAAGATTCTATTATACCATTTAGTACAAAGAATTCAATTTTCAAAAATAAAACCATCGTATATAATCTAGATGATTACACTAGATTTAATACTATGAAAGAAACTTTTGTAGAGATCATAAACAATGCTTGGATTACAAAGAAAAATGGGAAGAATAAATTTTACATTAGAGATAGTGAAACATTTACTAACTCTAATATAGAGCCATTAATAATAATAGATGGCTATATAATAACAGACCACCAAGAGCTAGTTGATATAGATCCTAAAAAGATTCAAACAATTTCTTTATTAACAGAGAAGTACAAATACAATTCAAAACTATATGAAGGGATTATTTCATTAAACTCTAAGAAAGAAAGCTATATCCCTAAAAATCAAAACAATCTAGTAAACTATTCAATACAACCTATTTCATCTAATAAAATATATTTTCAGAAAGAATATTCGCTGGATAATAAAAATGATCGAATTCCTGATTTCAGAACTCAACTTTTATGGGAACCTAGAATTTCTACTAAAAACAATGAGCTTTCTTTTTTTACCTCTGACATTAAAGGCAATTTTATTATTGAAATACAAGGTTTTAATAACAGTGGGAAGCCTGTAAACATTATTAAACATCTACATGTAAAATAACCTTATAATTAAAATTTAGGTTTGAGTTCCTTTTAAAACATCTCTCAAACACACACCAAAAAGCCACAGAATCAACTTTGTGGCTTTTTTATTTTTAAATAATATCTTTCACTTTCAAAAACCATAAATAATTGTAAATTTACCTCTTTCAAACTATACAAATTATAATGGGTAGAATTATTGCAATTGCAAATCAAAAAGGTGGAGTAGGTAAAACTACTACATCAGTAAACTTAGCTGCCGCTTTAGGTGTTTTAGAGAAAAAAGTATTATTAATTGATGCTGACCCCCAAGCAAATGCTACTTCTGGTTTAGGTTTAGATGTTGAAAGTGTAGAAATTGGAACATATCAAGTTTTAGAACATACAATTTCAGCTAAAGACACAATTTTAAAAACCGATTCTCCTAATGTCGATTTAATTCCTGCTCATATTGATTTAGTAGCCATAGAAATTGAATTAGTTGACAAGCAAGAGCGTGAGTACATGCTTAAAAAAGCTTTAGAGGATATCAAAGACGAATATGACTATATTTTAATTGACTGTGCTCCTTCTTTAGGTTTAATCACCTTAAACTCGCTTGTTGCTGCCGATTCAGTTGTCATTCCAATTCAATGTGAGTATTTTGCTTTAGAAGGATTAGGAAAACTTTTAAACACCATCAAAAGTGTACAAAAAATTCATAATCCCAATTTAGAGATTGAAGGACTGTTATTAACTATGTTTGATTCTCGTTTACGTTTATCAAACCAAGTAGTTGATGAAGTTCGTAAACACTTCAGCTCTATGGTTTTTGAAACAATAGTACATCGAAATACTCGTTTAAGTGAAGCACCTAGTTATGGAGAAAGTATAATTTCATACGATGCAACCTCTAAAGGTGCTGTAAATTACTTAAATTTGGCGAACGAAATTTTAACTAAAAACGTATAATCACTTTAAATGGCAAAGGCAACAAAAAAACAAGCTTTAGGTAGAGGTTTATCGGCATTATTAAAAGAAACTGCTGAAGTGAATTCGGCAGCAGATAAAAATGCTGACAAATTGGTAGGAAATATTATTGAATTAGACATTAATTCTATAGATGTCAATCCATTTCAACCTAGAACTTATTTTGATGAAGAAGCTTTGCGTGAATTGGCTAGTTCTATTAAAGAATTAGGAGTAATTCAACCTATTACCGTTCGTAAATTATCTAGTGACAAATTTCAATTAGTTTCTGGAGAGCGTCGTTTTAGAGCTTCTAAACTTATTGGTAATAAAACTGTTCCTGCATACATTCGTTTAGCGAACGATCAGGAAATGTTAGAAATGGCGTTGGTTGAAAATATCCAACGTAAAAACTTAGATCCTATTGAAGTTGCTCTTTCTTATCAACGTTTAATTGATGAAATTCAACTTACTCAAGAAGAACTAAGTACTCGTGTAGGTAAAAAACGTTCAACGGTTACTAACTATTTACGTTTACTTAAGCTAGACCCTATTATTCAAACAGGAATGCGTGATGGTTTTATTTCAATGGGGCACGGTCGTGCATTGATTAATGTTGATAGTAACTCTGATCAATTAAACATTTATGAGAAAATTGTTCGTGATAAACTATCAGTACGCCAAACTGAAGAACTTGTAAAAAACTTAAAAGCTGGTAAGGTTGCAAAAACAGCCAAAAAGAAAGCTTTACCTAATTATATTTCTGAAAGTGTTAAGGATATTAGCGACTATTTTGGACATAAAATTGACGTTACAGTGAACAATCGTGGAAAAGGTAAAATTTCTATCCCTTTTCATTCTGAAGAAGACTTTAATCGTATTAAAAACTTACTAAAGTAATTGAAGATACGTATAATCATATTCGCTTTTTTTAGTCTTTTTTTGTTTCAAAATACTTTTGCTCAAAAAGATTCTATTGCCGTTAGGGCAAAACAACTTCAGTTAACTAGTGATAAATACAATCCCTTGTCACCTTCAAAAGCAGCTTTTTATTCGGCTATTTTTCCTGGAGGCGGACAAATTTATAATGGGAAATATTGGAAAGCTCCGATAGTATGGGCAGCAATGAGTGCTAGTGCTTATTTTTATTTTGACAATAGCAATCAATACGATCGATATAGAACAGCTTTTAAACTTCGTACACAAGGTTTAAAAGATGAATTTACTAGAGAGGATGGAACTGTTCTTATTTCTACAGCGGGTTTAGAAAGTGCACAGAAAACTTTACGTAAAAACAGAGATTTATCATTGTTAACTGGTGTACTTTTATATGTTTTACAAATTGTTGAAGCTAGTGTTAATGCACATTTATTACAATTTGACACAGATGATAGTTTATCTATAAAACCAGTAATAACTCCCGATCCTTTATTTATTGAAGCTCCAAAAGTTGGTCTAACACTAAAATATTCTTTTTAAGATGAAAATAGCCTTACTTGGTTATGGTAGAATGGGTAAAGAAATTGAAAAAATTGCTTTACAAAGAGGTCATGAAATTGTTATAAAAGCTTCTGGGAAAGAAGTGTATGATATAACAGAAGCTGATGTAGCAATAGACTTCAGTGTCCCTTCTTCTGCTTATAACAATATTAGTAATTGTATTAATAATAATGTCCCTGTAGTCTCAGGAACTACTGGTTGGTTAGACCAATACAATGATGTTGTTAGCTTGTGTAATGAAAAGAAAGGTGCTTTTATTTATGGTTCTAACTTTAGCTTAGGTGTTAATGTTTTTTTTGAGCTCAATAAACAACTAGCTAAAATGATGAGTACTTTAGAACAATACAATGTTGCTATAGAAGAAATTCATCACACAAAAAAATTAGATGCACCTAGTGGTACGGCTATTACTTTAGCAGAAGGTATTATCGAAAATACCAATAAAAAAGCATGGGAATTAGACGAAAAAACTTCTGAAGAAAACATTCCTATAACAGCTATTAGAACTCCAGATGTACCAGGTACCCATACTGTAACCTATACTTCTGAAGTAGATACCATAGATATAAAACATACTGCACATAACCGTCAAGGGTTTGCTTTGGGTGCTGTTATTGCTGCCGAATGGTTACAAAATAAAACGGGTGTTTACACGATGAAAGATGTGTTAAATTTAGGTTAATTACGTAACAAACAAAACCAAAGAAACACTAATAAATTTAGAATTTTATTCCAAAAGGGAATACAAAACATATAGATTATGACATTTACTGAATGGTTTTTATTTTTCTTATTTATACAAGTTATTCATTTTTTAGGTACTTGGAAACTATATACTAGAGCAGGTAGAAAAGCATGGGAGGCTGCAGTACCGGTATACAATGCCGTAGTACTAATGCAAATTATCAACCGTCCTAAATGGTGGGTCATTTTACTATTTATACCAATAGTAAACCTTTTAATGTTCCCTATAATTTGGGTAGAAACTTGTAGAAGTTTTGGTTTTAACAAAAGACCAAACACTATTTTAGCCATTCTTACTTTAGGGTTGTACATCTTTTATATAAATTATGCTATCGATGCAAAACATATTGAAAACAGAAGCTTAAAACCAAGATCTCCTCTAGGTGAATGGATTAGTTCTATTTCTTTTGCTATTATCGCTGCCACCTTAGTTCACACTTATTTTATGCAACCTTACACCATTCCTACTTCATCGTTAGAAAAAACGTTGTTAGTTGGCGACTACTTATTTGTGAGTAAGTTTCATTACGGTGCTCGTGTTCCAATGACAACTATTGCTGCGCCAATGGCTCATGATACAGTTCCTCTTTTAGGAACAAAATCATTTTTATCTGATGATAAAAACAAAAATGGCTTATTAAATAAACTATCATTACCATACATGCGTTTACCTGGTTTTCAAAAAATTAAGCGTAATGATATTGTTGTTTTTAGTTGGCCTTCAGACTCACTTGCTACAATGTGGGGTGATAATTCTGGGAAATTCACTTATAAACCTATTGATAAGCGTACTAACTATGTAAAACGTGCTGTAGGTGTTCCTGGGGACAGTTTAGAAGTTCGTGAAGGTTATGTTTTCATTAATGGAAAAAGAACCGTATTACCAGACAGAGCCAAACCTCAATGGCTACATATTGTAGACACTAACGGAGAAAAATTTAGTCAAGGAGCCATCGCTAGATACAACATCAGAGAATGGGGAATGCAAGGAGATAAATATGTGTTGAATTTAACTGATGAAGAGGCTGCTTTAATTGCTAAAAATCCAATTGTAAAAAATATAGAAAAACACTTAGCTCCTAAAGGTTCTTACGATAAAACCATTTTTCCACATGATCCAAGATATGCTTGGTCTAATGATAATTTTGGTCCTATCTACATTCCAAGAGAGGGTGCTACGGTTGAATTAAACTCTAAAACAATTCCGTTTTATGAGCAGATTATCCGAAGATATGAAAACAATGATCTAACCATTTTCGGAGATGATATTTATATCAATGGTAAAAAAGCTAAAACATATACCTTTAAGCAAGACTATTATTGGATGATGGGTGATAATCGTCAACGATCTTTAGATGCTAGAAGTTGGGGATATGTACCTTTTGACCATGTCGTTGGTAAACCTGTAATGATTTGGTTAAGTTGGGATGCTAATGCACCAAACTTTTTAGCTAAACTTGGTTCTATACGTTGGGACAGAATGTTTACAACCGTTGGAGGAAGTGGTAAACCCGTTTCTTATTTATGGTTAGTGCTACTATTAATTGGAGGATATATTGTATCCAGTTTTAGAAAAAGTAAAAAGAAGAAAGCGTAATGTCACTTTTTATTCCTACGTACTTTGCTCCTATTTCGCAATATTCAGCTATTTATCAAACCGAAGCTGTTATTTTTGAAATGGAAGATAATTATCAAAAACAAACGTACCGTAATCGCTGTTATATATATGGCGCAAATGGTAAATTAGCTTTAAATATTCCTGTAAAACACAAAACGAAACAAGGAAGAAAGAAAACGAAAGACACCTTAGTTGAAAATAATTTTCCGTGGCAACAACAGCATTATAAGTCATTACAATCTGCTTATCGCTCCTCTCCTTTTTTTGAATTTTTTGAAGAAGATTTATTAAAAATTTTTAACAAAAAATACACTTTTTTACAAGATTTGAATATTGACACTCATCTGTTTGTTACCGATGCTTTACAAATGGATCAAAGCTTTTCTAAGACTACCAGTTATGAAGTCACTCCTAACATTACTGATTATAGAGCCTTAGCTATAGCAAAAAAAGGTGTAGAAATAGAAATGGACGCTTATATTCAAATGTTTGATGATAAATATGGTTTTATTCCCAATTTATCTATTTTAGATTTACTGTTTATGGAAGGACCAAATACAATTAGTTTTTTAGAAAAAATTGATGTAAATTTGAGGTAGTCCCTCCAGTTTTACACTTTAATTTTCAGACTTTTTTATGGAATTTTTCAGAAATTTCTCACTAAACTTTTACCCTTTATCAGAAGATTCTTTAGAGAAAATATCTGAGCTATTGACATTAAAAACATTTCCTAAGAACTATGAACTGGTTAGTTTAGGTCAAAACCCTACCAATGTATACATTTTAAAATCTGGTATAATTAGAGCGTATAATATTGATGAAAAAGGCAAAGAACGTACCAAAACAATTTATACACCTATAATGACATCGGGTAATTTAGGTGCACTTATTAAAAATGAACCTTCTACTTTAATATATGAATGCTTAACTGATTGTGAGGTTTTAGAATGTGATTACCAAAGCTTTTACAACTTATCTCTACAGCATCATGAAATCTCTATATTTCACTATAAAATACTAGAAGCCATATACATTAGGGAGGAATCTAAAATTTTAGAATTACAAATTCTAGATGCTACTCAGCGATATAAAAACCTTCAAGAAAAATTTCCTGGAATTGATAATTTGATTAATCAATACCATATCGCTTCTTACCTAAATATTACTCCTGTTCAGCTTAGTAGAATTAGAAAAAATTATATTAATTAACATATGTTAATGTCTATAGTATAAAAACAATATATATTTGTCAATGTACTACATACAATTGTACATTTTCCCCTTAAAATCAGACCTAACACCCCTAAAATTGGGTCTGATTTCTTATTATTTATCCTTTTATTTTTAGTAACTTCGTTTTAACAACTTACCATATTCTTATATAGCTTGTTAACTATGAGTGATGATATTAAAAATTTTCTTCATCAGTATATTAATTTATCTAGTGATATTGTTTCTATTTTTGAAGACTTAGTTGTGTTTACTGAACTTGAACCAAGTGAATTTCTTACAAAAATAGGTGAGTTTCCTAATGATTTTTTTATTATTAAAAGTGGTATTATACGCTCTTATTTATTAAATGAAAATGGTACTGAAGCTACACGAGCGTTTTTTACCGCTGGTGACATTACTGGAGCTAGTTCTGCTATGATGAGAAGAATGCCATCAGAAGTAAATTATCAAGCTTTAACAAAAGTAACAGGATATAAAGGTGATTTTTATAAGTTTTTAGAACTTACTTTGCAATATCACGAACTAAGCTTATTTTATATAAAAACACTAGAAAACGCTTATTTAAAAGCTGAAAATATAATTTTAGATGTATCCACACTTTCGGCTACTGAAAGATATTTAGATTTAAAAAAAAGAATTCCAAATATTGATGATTTAATTACACAGCGAAATATAGCTTCGTATTTAAACATTTCTCCAGTGCAACTTAGTAGAATTCGGAAAAAGCTAATTAATGAAAAACTTTTTTAACATATCGTAACAATAAAACCAATTATAAACTTATATTTGTGGCCGAAACAACCCCCTTATATTGTTTCGTCCCCCTTAATTAAAGACTTACCCCTTGTGTGTGTAAGTCTTTTTATTTTATATATCTTTTTATAAGGTTGTTTATCTGTTCTGATATAGACAATTTCACTACTACCGCCCCGTAAATAATTATAATAACAATACTCTTTAAAATAATATTAATTATTGGATGAATAGGAAATCCAAATAAGTAAAACTCAGATACCGAAAAATTCCAAAAGTAAAAACCAAAAAACATAACCAAAATGATAAAGATCATTAACAATGTTTTATTGGTAAATGGCGTCATGCTAAACTTTAATTTAACAAACCACAGTTTAAAAGCATTAAACACTAATACTGTTATTAAAGTAGCTAATGCCAACCCTTCAGTTCCCATACCCAAATCATTATAAAAATAGGTATTTAAAAAATATACTGATAGCGCCATACCTACCCCAACAGGCAGAGTTATACGATAAAATTTTGAGTTATTAATGATGGCACCATTACTACCTAACAGCATTAAAAATAGTTTTGCTGAAGAAATAAGCAACACAACTAGCCACCCTCCTTCTCCATAGTTTTTATTAGGCATTAATCTGAATAACTCCTCAACATTACAATTCACTAATACAAAAAACAATCCTCCAACCAACAACAAATTAATTGAACTTTTCTTATACAGGTTTTCAGTTTCTTTCGGATTATTTTCATTGATTGCTTTAGAGGTTAATGGCTGCAAAATTTGCCCCATTGCCCTACTTGGTGCTTCTATAAATGATCCTATAAATACGGCTACCGTATAATATGCTGCTGTTTCAAAACCTTCTTTACCAGGAATCATAACTTTATCAATATCTAAAATAATAGCTCCCGCACTTCCTGCTAGAATAATATAGAAAGTATATCGTAAAACTTCATTAAAATTATCAGGTAAAGAAAATGAGAACTTTGGAGTGTATAAACGAAAAGCATATATCATCATTAATAAAGTTCTCAAAACATAAGCAAACGACATATAAACGATAAACTCTTGCTTAGTAATAAAATGAAAGTACACCGCAAGTAACATTACCATCACAGAAACTCTATTATACAGCTCTTTTAAAACATTTCCAAAAACTGATTGCATTTGTACTTTCGCCCACGAATAAAACACTTCAAAATAAGCACAAGCTACCGCTATTATGTATATATATATTGTATAATTTTCAATAATTAAATTCTCTTTCGAGTTGCTCTTTGCTACAAAATTCATAATCCAATTATGAAAAAAGTCCCAAAAATACCCTATTGGAATGGCTATAAAAAGTGGTAATAAAATTACAGAGTTTAAAAATTTGTCTTGCTCTACTTTTGAAGTATAACTAGAAAAAAACTTGATAATTGTAAAGTGAATTCCGAAAGCTGTTATAGGCATTATCAAATTAGACGCCGAAAACACATAAGTTGCTAATCCATAATACTCATCACCTAAAAATCGTGTATATAACACTATGGTATTAATCCCCCCTATTAAAAAACCTAAATAAATTATAAGGGTATTTTTGAATGATTGTTTAAATACGATTCCCAAAGTATTACTGAATTAGTTTTTTTATTGATTGATAAATTTTTTCTCCTACATTATCGCCATACAATGCCTCTTTAAAGCTTTTTGTTGTTGCTGAAAATCTATTGAAGTCTGATACTAACTTGTTTGTATCTGTTCCTGAAACACTTGCATAACCATTATCTACTAGTTCTTTCCATTCAGTTTCTTCACGAGCTATAACACAAAATTTTTTATTAAAGAAAGCTTCTTTTTGTAGTCCTCCACTATCGGTAACTACTAAACAACAATTTTTCAACAATTCTAACATTGAAAAATAGCCTATAGGTTCTATAAAAGTAATGTTTGGTTGCAATTGATATTTTTCTAGCATCTTTTTTGTTCTTGGATGTAAAGGTAGAACCACCTGTTTTATTTTATGAATCTCTTCTAATGCTTTAAAAATATTGGTTAACTTCTCCTTACTATCTGTATTCTCTTGTCTATGAATAGTTGCTAATACAAATTGGTTCTTCGTTAAATTTAAATCACTTATAATAGACGATTTTTCTTCAGAAACTTTACTGTAAAACTCTACAGCATCTTTCATTATATCTCCGTGCTTTTCTATCAAAATATCAAAGCTACCGAAACCTTCTTTTTTTAAATTATTTACAGAAACTTCTGTAGGACAGCTTAATAAACTTGCTATTCTGTCGGTTAAAATACGATTTACTTCTTCAGGCATTTGCATGTTAAACGAACGCAATCCTGCTTCAACATGTACTACTTTTACCTGTAATTTTTGTGCTGCCAAAGCTCCTGCCAATGTCGAGTTCGTATCTCCATATACAACTACAGCATCAGGCTTTTCAACCAGTAAAATTTCTTCAATTTTTTCTAGCATTTGACCTGTCATAGCTCCGTGATTTAACCCATTGATATTTAAATTATATTTGGGTTTCGGTATTTGCATTTCTTCAAAAAAAACAGCACTCATATTGGCGTCAAAATGTTGCCCAGTATGCACTATTATTTCTTCAATTTCATTATGCTTTTGAATTACTCTGCTTAACACTGCACCTTTTACAAATTGTGGGCGCGCTCCTAATATAGTTACTATTTTTTTCAAGAATTAACGACTTGTTTAAGTATCATAGATAATTGTTCTGTCAATTTCTTTCGATGATATTGCGATATATTGTTGGAAGCAACTTGTAACACACCATCTTTAAATTGATTATACAAATGCATTATTACCTGTTTCATTTTCATTTTATCATCAAAATCAACAATCGTCCCTGCATTAGTTTTAGTCAATATTTCAGCTAAATCTCCATCTTCAGGTCCTACAGCTAAGATAGGACGTTTTGCTTGTAAATATTCAAAAATTTTACCTGTTATGATTCCTTTAGCACTTGGCACTTTATTAACTGCTAACAACAAAACTTGTGACATTTTTTGATATTGTAATACCTCATTATGTGGTACGTATTCAATCTTGGTTATATTTTTAAACTCATATTTATTCAAAAATATTTCTACTTCATCAGCTATTTTACCTATGAGTTTTATTTCTAAATCCTCAGCAAACTCTTTATTCTCAATACTTAGCTCTGACAATGCTTCCCAAAGTATTTTCGGATTTCTATCAGCATTCATCAAACCAATATGGGTAATTGAAAACTTTTCATCTAGCTTCACACTCTTTTCCTCATTTAATTCGGAATCAAAACCATTAGTAACAACGTGAATATTGTTTGAAAATTTTTCGTAGTTCTTTTTCATTGTTTTACCAACTACTAAAGTAGCATCAGCATATCTTATTACTTCTTGCTCTAATTGATGGTGCTTTGCTTTAGCTTTTTGTGTCAGCGGTAACTGATGAAAATAATCAATATCTGTCCAAGGATCTCGAAAATCTGCAATCCATTTTACACCTAGTTCTTTTTTTAGTTGCAATCCTATTAAATGTAAACTATGAGGAGGTCCTGTAGTTATAATTGCATCAATAGAATTTTCTTTTAAATATTTTTTGAGTCTTTTTACTGAAGGTTTTATCCAGAATTTACGAGCATCGGGAATAAAATAATTGGCTCTAACATACTGCATTACTTTCCCTATAAAACTTGGATTTGGATCTAAAAAACCTGCACTTATTTTAGTTTCTTTTTTCTTAAATATTGACAGTAAATCATTAGGTTCCCATATCGGGTTTTTAACTACTTCAACTCTCTCTGGCACATCTTGTTCTAACGAAGTATCTATAATTGGGTACTTTGCTTCATCAACTGTAAAAATCACAGGTTCTATATTAAAGCTTCGTAAATACTTAACAAATTTTAACCATCGCTGCACTCCAGATCCACCTGCTGGCACCCAATAATATGTAATAATTAATACTTTCAAGTTATAGGTTATTGTATAAGTTTATCAATCCTTTAGATGTTATATCCCATGTAAATTCATTTCGAACAAATTCTTTTCCATTTTCTCCAAATTTATCTCTTAACAATTTATTCTTATACAACATTATTACCTTAGTTGTAAAATCTTCTACATTTTTTGCCTCATGCACCAAACCTGCATCTACTTTAGTTATCAAGTTCTTTTGAGCTGTTGCATCACTTACCAATAACGGCTTACCTAAGCTCATATATTGAAACAATTTGTTAGCATGTGTAGTATCGTGATGTAAATTTCTGTGCAGTGGAGACAAACATATATCACTTTGTTTTATATAATAAGGAAACGTTGCTTCCTCTTGCCATCCTTCAAAACTTACTTGCTCTTCAACATTTAATTGTTCAGAAAGTTTTTTCAATTCAATATTAATACTTCCAACAATAACTAATTTGATATTTTTTATTTCTTTCTTTAGAATTAACAAACTTCTAATTGCTGTTTTTAGCCCTCTTCTTTCTCCTGTATCACCTATATACAATAAGTTAAAATTGCTTTTTGCTGTCTTATCTTCAAAATCATTTAATTCTGTAAAAAAAGACTTTCTGACAGTATTGGGTACAACTACAACATTTTTTTGAGCTATTGATGTTCTTTTACAAACTTCATTTTTTGCTTCTTCTGTAACAACTACTAATTTATTTACTTTTCTAATAAATTCCTCTTCTTTTTGTTTCCACCGTTGGGTTGATATCAACACATTCTGTGGAAACCTTTTTAAATGAGGATAAAATTTCATTATCTGAGGTCTATTTTCGTGCAAATCTAACACGACTGGTAATTTTATTTTTTTATTTGCTAACAAAACTGCCTCTGCAACAACCATATCGTGTACATGAAGTGCCTCTATCCCATATTTTTTCAGAAAATGAGTAACCTTTTTCTTCATTATATGAGAGTATATCGGAATTGTATAAGCTAGTGCAGATAGTTTATATTCCAACATACTAGATTTATATCTTTTAACTTTGATTTCGTTTATAAGCTCTTCTGAAGGCTCATCTGAATAAGTTAAACAAAACAAAAAAACTTCGTGACCCGCTTTTATTAATTCTATTGCTTCATTTTGTACTCTCGGATCAGGAGGAAATGTTTTATCCAAAATCATTCCTATCCTCATTTCAAACTCTTTTTCTCTGCAAAAACGGCATAATACCTAGGTGTATATCTTCTTAAAATAGGTCTAATTCCTAATTTATTAATAGGGCTTGTCCATTTTTCGGTATCAACAATATTCCATCCTGATTTTTCTAATAACCAATCGTATTGCCAATCCTCAAACTCATGATAGTGCCTATCCCACATATCTGTTTTACTTCTGTAAGCATTAGTAAACCATAATTTAAGAGGAACTGTGGTGATTATTTTAGTGGCCTCAATCTCTCTTAGCACATTAAATGGAGCTAGTAAATGTTCGAAGATTTCAAAAGCAGTTACTGCATCAACTTTATATTCTTTTACTATATGAGGTAATACATCTAAATCTTCTCCATCAGTATTGTATACGGTATATCCATTTTCTTCCATTATTTCTGAAAAAGGATTGCGAACTCCCAAATCTAATATAGTTGCAGGTGCTGGAAGATGTTTTTGTAAAAACTCAAGTGTATGTTTGTATCTCTTTTTTGGTAGTTTAGAATACATGAAATTTATTTTAAAACAAATGTATTATTATTTTATCATTCCAAGCAACAAAGGTAAAATACGTTTTACAACATTTATAAAACACAAAAGCGAAGGATGGTTCCTTCGCTTTTAATTTTTCAATTTTCCATAGCAATCCGTACTTCTATTATCAGTACTTTTTACTTACTTCAAACTTAGTACTGTTTAGCTTATAAAAAAAATACTATATACCATATTTTATAAAAAGCATGATTAAAATAATGTATATTTGAATTCCTTACATATCCCCTTATTAAAAGCTTTTTCTTTATTTGATTGATTTTATATAAAATGACCAGATTTATAATTATAATACTTTTATTCTGCTCTACAAAAGTTATATCCCAAACAAAGCACTTAGATTCTATTCACTTAAGTAGGATTAACTATTTTAAAAATATAAATAGCGATAGTTTATTCTACTATTGTAATAAACTAGGAGAATCAAATAACATCTGTAAAAAACTAGAAGCTTCTACTGGTAGAGCCTATGGTTTTTATAAACTAAAAAATTATGATGAATCCGAAAGAATAGCTAATCAAGTAATAAAACAGGTTGATTCCATATTAGAAAAGGAAAATTTAACCTGTCTTTTAGACAGAAAAACAGCTGCTTTAAATAGACTTTTCTGGATTAAAAAAAATCAAGAAAAATATGAAGAAGCATATTCTGTTCTTATAAAATGTGAGAATGTAATTATAAATCACCCTATTAAAGATCAAATAAATTTCAGAAATATATTGGGGATAACTCTAAGTAAAGCAATTATAAAAAATAAACTTAATATGCAACAGAGTGCTAAAGACATTTTGTTAGACGCTATCTCTGAAATTAAAAATCCTATTTTAAAAGATCATCAAAAAGAGGACTTTTTCATTCAATGGCAAGCCAATACCTTAAACTGCCTTGGAAACATCTATCTTTCTATAAATAATAAATCCCCTAATAAAGTATACTTAGACTCTGCCGATTATTATTTTGATAAAGCATATAAAACGACCGGACTTTTCACCCCCCTTCATAATGATTCTGAAATCATTTATAACTTTAAAAAAGCTGAAGTTTTAATGGCTAAAAAAGAGTTTTCTAAGGCTATTGATTTAATTGATAATTATAAAAATATAAGCAATGGATATAACTACTTTAATACGGAATATTTTCAAAAAGCTATTTGTTTTCATAATTTGAACAATTCTGATTCTGCTATTTACTATTCAAATCATTTTTTAAAAGATTCTAAAAAGCTTGAGCCAAGTAAATTGATTACTATATACGATATTCTTTCTAATGAATACAACAAGCTAAATAAATTAGACAGTGCCTATAAATACTCAAAACTTACATTAAATCAATACAATTTAGCAAGGAAAAACAAAGACAAAACTTTTAACTTATTCTATAACAACAACTTTAATAAAACTCAACAACTTAACAATACTATAAAAAAAAGAGAATCTGACAAACAACGTAAGCTTATTATATCTTTTGTAGTATTATTATTAACTCTTGCTATTATTACTTTCTATCTTCTTAAAGGTGAAAGAAAAAAGAAAGAAGAGCTTCTTCTTCAGATACACCAAAACAAACCTATAGAAATTGAAAAAAAAGAGTACAATATTGACAAGGATTTAGAAAATAAAATTCTTAACGAATTTAAAAACGTGACGAAAAACTTAGATTTTTTAAAACCTGATTTTTCAATAAACTATATTGCTAATAAACTAGAAACCAACACTACTTATATCTCTTTTGTTTTCAACAAATATCATCGCGAATCTTTCAAACAATATTGTACCAAACTAAAAATTAACTACGTAGTAGAAAAGTTAAAAACAGACAAGAACTTTAGAAAATATTCTATACAAGCCGTAGCTGAAGAAATTGGCTACACCAATGCTTCTGCTTTTACTAGAGCATTTAAAAAACACGTTGGTGTAACCCCTTCTATCTTTTTAAAAAATCTTGATATTAATTAATATAACTCTATCCTTTTTTTACTTTCCTTGTTAAAACAAACCAACCTATTGGTATTATGAGTAACAAAGTATAACATACTACAGATAATAAACTTCCTGTTTTAATAACAGTTGGTTCAAACTTAAAAGTTATTGTATGTTTTCCTTCTGGAACTTCAAGTCCTCTCAACACATAGTTCACTCTATAATAAGGGCTAGCCTTCCCATCAATATAAGCATTCCACCCATATTTATAGTATATTTCAGAAAACACTGCAAACTGTTTTTCTCTTGTTGCTGTTTCATAAACTAGTGTTGTAAGATTCTTTTTAACTAAATTGATGTTAGCTGTTGAATCTTTTTGAAATTGATAAGAACCTTTAAACTGAAATTCTCTGGTATTGATTACTGCTTCTTTCTTTGTTTGTATACTATCTAAAGCTTTTATCTCTTGGTCTGCTGAATTTACTTCCTTTAAAGAATTCACAAACCACGCATTACCATTAGCTTCAGGATTTTCTTGAACTTGTTCATCGCTAATTATAAAATACTTAGTGTTTAACATATTTAACACTTCCATATTATTTTTAGCTATTTGATAATCAAATAATTCTTGATATCGCTTCATTTTCGCTGCATGATATCCGCCAATTGAATTATGAAAATATGAAGTTCTTCCATCTTGCAAGGGACTTACACTAAAGTTTGCTACTCGATAATAACTTTTATCTTTTAAGATTTCTGTATCTGCTTTACTTTCAACAAATGGTTTTTGCACTTTCCTTGCTAAAGTAAAATCTTCTTTATTAACATAGTTGGTATCTATCGATACTAAATCAAACATAATTAATCCCCCTAAAGCTATCAACACAGGAATCTGCTGCAATTTTCCTTTTAAATAAAACCACAACAAACCTCCTACTGCTAAAACTAGTACAAGAGAACGTAAACTATCATTAAATAACATTGCCTTTCTATCAGCAATTAATGCATCTATTAACTCTGGAAGTTGTTGATACTGTCCATCTCGCAATCCTTCAAAAGCAAACAAACTAGAACCAAACAACATGAATAATACCGAGATACCTCCTACAATATAAAAAGCTTTTTTTACGGCATTTTCTTTTTCTTCAGAAGAGATTTCTGATGAGAAAAATTCTTTTAATGCTAAAACACCTAATAATGGAACACACAACTCAGCAATGACTTGAATTGATGAAACTGCTCTAAACTTATTGTATAACGGAACATAATCAATAAAAAAGTTTGTAATTACAGGAAAATTCTTTCCCCAACTTAATACAATTGAAAAAATGGTAGCTGCAACCAACCAGTATTTTAATCGTCCTCTTACTAAGAAAATTCCTAAAAAGAATAAAAAGAAAACAATTACACCTATATAAGCTGGAGCTTCCACAATAGGTTGTTTACCCCAATATGTCAATGTTTGACTTGAATATTCTTTTGCTACATTTTTCCCTGCATTTTGCTCTAAAACTTGATAAAAACTCGAATTTTCTCCTAACTCTTCAACTGTTCCTCCTCCCATAAAACGAGGAATCATCAAGTTAAATGTTTCGGCTATTCCATAGCTATATTCAGTTATATATTCCTTATCTAACCCAGTAGACTTTTCTTTTGGCGTTCCATCAGGATTAATTGTTAGTTCTGATTTTCCTCTCGTACTATAATCAGCATATTCTTTCATTGCCAACAATCTGGTAGAATTAGCTCCGATACCAATTAACATCGCTGCGACCAAAATAGCTGATTGTTTAAGGAACACAGGTAATGTTCTCGATTTGAAAGCTTCAACACCTTCAACAATTGCCAAAATCAACAAACAAAATCCTAAATAATAAGTCATTTGCGGATGATTTGAATAAATCTCTAAAGCCATTGCCAAAGCCGTTAGAATAAATCCGAGTAAATATCGTTTTCTAAAAATATAAATTACTCCTGCAATCACCATTGGCATGTAGCCTATAGCATGTGCTTTCGCATTGTGTCCTGCTCCAAAAATAATTATCAGGTAGGTAGAAAATCCAAAGGACAAACTACCTAAAATAGCTAGCTTCCAGTCAACTTTCAAAGCTGTAAGTAATAAGAAAAAACTAATGAAGTATAAGAAAAGATAATCTGCTGGTCTTGGTAAAAAACGGATTGCTTTATCAATATAACGTACAAAATCATTCGGATAGTAAGCACTTACCTGATAAGCTGGCATACCACTAAAAGCATTATCTAGCCAATAAGGCTCTTCTCCTTTTTCTACTCTATATTCTTTTATATTTTTCGACATTCCTATAAACTGGGTAATGTCATTTTGTTTGATTTGTTTTCCGCTTAAAACTGGATTAAAATACAACACCGAAGCTATTGCAAAAACAACAACTGCTATTGCAAAAGGTAAAATTTTCTTTAAGTTCATGTTAGTCTATTTCTTCATAGTCAACGTACTCGCCAACCGAATTATTACTTTCTTTACCACTATTTGGTTTTTTATCAATAACCGTTTCCCCTACTTCAACAGTTGAATCTTGTTGTTGGCTTCTATACTGTTGTTCTGCTTTCTTTTGCACTTTATCAACAGCTTTCTTTATGAGGTATGGTCCAAAAAGTTTAGCAAAAAATTTTATAGCGTAATAAACTAAAAGAATAATTAATATGGTTTTTAAAAAATTCACAGGTCCAGCTTCATTTAAATATGTCATCTTTTTCTTAAAATAAAAAAATCAATCAAAAATAACAATTTGAAGCAAAAGGAAGCGTTAAGAGTTTACAAAACTTATATTATATAGGTAATTGTATTTTTACGTATGTTTGTACAACCTGAAAATTTGGATTTATTATATGATTAAGAAACTTCTTATCCTTTTTGTTTTTTGCTCTATTTTAACTGCTAACGCGCAATATACACCTGTTATAAATTCAAATAAACCAGGTTTTTCTGAAAGCCCTTATAGTGTTGGTTCGGGTGTTTATCAATTTGAAACAAGTGTTTTTTATAGAAAAATGAATGCTACCCCTACCTTTAGTAATCCTGAAGCTCTTGGTTTAAATTTATTTTTTAGAACTAGTTTTTTTTCTGAAAAACTAGAATTCAACTTCAATACTTCTTTACAAAGAGATAAAATAGCATTTAAAAATATTTTTGAATCATCATATAATAAAACAGGGTTAAGTCAATTTAGCCTAGGAGCAAAATATATGATTTATGCTCCTAAATATGATGATAAGAGTAAAGAAATTAGAAGTTGGAAAGCAAGACATTCTTTTGATTGGAAACGATGGATACCGCATGTTGGGGTTTCAGTAGGTCTAAACATTGGAAACTTTTTAACAGATTATCATGAAAGAGGTGGTTTTAGTCCTAAGATAGGTCTTTTATTACAAAATGAGTTTTCCGATAAGTTAAATGTAATTACCAATGTTCATTACGATTATATTGGTACAGATTTTTCTCAATTTTCTTACATTATAACTGGTACTTATAACTTTGATGATTACTGGTCTGGTTTTGCAGAAATGCAAGGTATTTTTGAAGAATATGAAAAGAAAACTAATATAGGTGCAGGAGCAGCGTATTTATTTAATGAGAACTTACAATTCAACGCTTCAATTAGAGCTAATTTACAACAAGACGAAATTGGGTTTTATTCTGCTATAGGAGTTTCATATAGAATTAACAAACATCAAGATGAATTTGTTGAAATTGATGAATTTGGAAACAAAATAGAGAATGAAAAACAAGTTAAATATGACGAAGACAGAAATTTCTTTGGTCGTATGTTTAGTAAAATAGGAAAACTATTCTCTAAAAAACGTAAACAAAAAGTTGATTTAGATATTTCAAATAAAACTGATGAAGATTTATTAAATGAAAAACCTAGAAGAGAGCGTCAAGAGTCATTGGTAGATATGATAGCTAAAGAGGATAAAAAGCAGAAGAAAAAAACCGCAAAAGAAGAAAGAAAAGCTGCCAAAAAAGCACAAAGAAAAGCCGAAAAAGAAGCTAAACGTAAAGAAAAAGAACGTTTGAAACTTGAAAAAGAAATTAAAAAGGCAGAAGAGGAAGAAGCTAAACGTAAAGAAAAAGAACGCTTAAAACTTGAAAAAGAAATTAAAAAACTAGAAGAAGAAATTAAAAAAGAAGATCAAAAAGAACAAGAAAAAGAGGACAACTAAAAAGTCTTACATTTGTTATATGATTCAAATTAAAGAAATAACCACCAAAAAGGAAATGAAACAATTTGTTAAGTTTCCTTTTTCTCTTTATAAAAACAATAATTACTGGGTTCCTCCTATCATAAAAGACGAAGTTGAAAGTTTTGACAAGGACAAAAACCCTGTTTTTGAGCATGCAAAAGCTCGTTTCTTTATCGCTATAAAGAACAATGAAATTGTTGGTAGAATTGTAGCTATTATCAATACTTATGAAACTGAAAAACAAAACATCAAAAAAATGCGTTTTGGTTGGTTTGATGTGATTGATGATATCCAAGTTTCTAAGGTTTTGTTGGATAAAGTCGCTGAAATAGGGCGTGAAAACAATTTAGAATATATCGAAGGCCCAATAGGTTTCAATAATTTAGACAAAACAGGAGTTCTTACTGATGGTTTTGACCAAATCGGTACAATGATTACATGGTACAACCATCCATACTACTCCAAACACTTAGAACAATTAGGCTTTAAAAAAGAAAAAGAATACATAGAAAGTACATTTTCTTTTAACGATGTTGATATTAAAAAATATCAAAAGGCAAGTACTTTAATTCAAAAAAGGTATCAATTAAAACCTTTAAACTTTACATCTACCAATAAAATAATGCCTTATGTTGATGAGATGTTTGACCTGTTTAGTAAAACATACTCAAAACTATCAACTTACGTCCCTATTTCTAAAGCTCAAATAGCCTACTTTAAAAAGAAATATATAAGTTTTATCAATCCTGAATACATCAAATTTGTTGTAGATAAAGATGACAAACTTGTAGCCTTTGCTATTGTTATGCCTTCGTTTTCATCAGCTTTACAGAAAGCCAATGGTAAGCTTTTTCCTTTGGGAATTTTTCATTTACTAAATGCAAGAAAAAACTCAAAAGACGTGACTTTTTATTTAATCGGTGTGCATCCTGAATACCAAAACAAAGGTGTTACTGCTGTTATTTTCGATCAATTTTATCCTGTTTTCTCTTCAAAAGGTATTAAAAACTGTATAAGAACCCCCGAATTAGAAGATAATCATGCAATTCATCAAATTTGGAAAGAATTTAATCCTAAAATTCATAAACGAAGAAGAACATATAAACTTGATTTATAATGCAATTATTTTACAATCCTAATTTAATAGCTACTTCAAAGGAAATTACTTTCGATAAAGATGAAAGTCGTCATATAATTCGCGTATTACGTAAAAAAGAAGGTGATATACTTCTTATTACAAATGGAAACGGATTACTTTTTTCTGCAGAAATTATTGTTGGAAATGACAAAAAATGTCTCGCTCGTATAATCAAGTTCGAAGAAAAATCACGTACAAGAAATTATTATTTGCATGTAGCCATTGCTCCTACTAAAAACAATGATCGTTTTGAATGGTTTTTAGAAAAAGCAACTGAAATTGGTATTGATGAAATTACCCCAATTATTTGTGAAAATTCTGAAAGAAAAATTGTTAAAATAGATCGGTTATCAAGAATTGTACAGTCGGCAATGAAACAATCTTTACAATGTACACTTCCAAAACTAAATGAGCCTATAAAATTTTCAGATTTTATCGCCCAACATTTTACAAATGAGATTTTTATTGCTCATTGCGAAGAAAATATTGAAAAAAAGTTTTTAAAAAACATAGCCACTCCTAACTCTTCATATACAATTCTTATTGGACCAGAAGGTGATTTTTCGACAAGTGAAATTCAACAATCATTAAACAAAAATTTCACCCCTATATCTTTAGGGTTAAATAGATTAAGAACAGAAACAGCAGGCTTGAATGTAGTGCAGAGTATTAACTTCTTACATCAGTAATTCATTTTTTGTATATTTATCATGAAATAAATTGATAAATTTTGACTACTGCTGACCTATTTAATCTTTTTTTATTAATAAGTGCTCTTCATGGCTTTGCTTTTAGTGTTATACTTTTTTGTTCTAAGAATGGAAGAGAAAAGAGCATGCTATACTTAAACCTTTTAATTTTAGCCATTTCATTAAACAACATACAATCTTGGGCATTAGAAAACGAATTACTTCAGTATAAGTTTGCTTTAGATTACATACAAATACCCTGGCACTTTTTAGCAATGCCTTTCTTGTATATGTTCTTAATTCATTATTTAAATCTTGCTGAAAAATCATACAAAATTCTAAAAATTATTATCCCTGTATTTCTTCTATTGGTAGTAAGTCAAATTAGTTTTGTTATATATTACAGTGATACAGTTTCAAATGAAAATCTTGCTTATACATATGAAAGATATACTTCTTTTGAAGAAATTTTTAGCTTAGTCACTTCCCTAAGCATTTTTGCATACTCATTTTATATATTATACAAAAAAGAAAAACTATTTCCGAAAATACTATCATACGACAATTTAAAATGGATTTACACTTTCTTTAAGCTAACCTCTGTCGGTTATTTTCTTTGGATTTTAGCTTTAATCATTAAAGTTAGCATGAATTTTACAGGTTTTCTATTTTCTTATTATCCTTTAAGAATTTATACGACAGTACTTATTTATTGGTTAGGATATCAGGGGTTAAAACAAATTAGAGTATTAAAAGAACGAGAAAACATTAGAAAATCATTGCTAATCGATTTAAATGGTGATTTCAGCGTAGATACTATTAAACTTAACTCTAAACAACAGTTTTCAGACAATTTAACAGAAAGACAAAAAGAACAATTTACCGAAATTGACAGTTTTATTAGAACTAAGAAAAAGTTTTTACAAACAAAATACACTCTTCAACATTTATCTTCTGATACAGAATTGAGTTCAAGTACTCTTTCGTTAATTATAAATAATGTAGCTAAAAAATCGTTTACAGACTATTTAAATGAAATGAGAGTCGAACAAGCTAAAATATTATTGCTAGATTCAAATTATGCCGATTATACAATTACCTCTGTTGGTTTAGAATCTGGTTTTAACTCAAAATCAACATTTTACACCGTTTTTAAAAAACATACAGGATATACTCCTTTTGAATTTAAAAATTTATCACTAGCAATTAACTAAACTTATTGCTTTTTATAAAAAAAGAGTTCGAAAACATCCAGTTTGGATGTTTTCGAACTCTTTTTTTTGTTTTATACATTATATTTACTTTGTGAAAATTAGAAATTGAATATAATTGAAAATAGTTGAAGGGGTTTTCTATTTATTTTAAGATTTCTAAGAATTTGTTGAGAACCACTCTCAATACGAAAAAGAGAAAGGTATAAAGCTAAAAACACCAATAATTATTATTGGTGTTTTTTATTGAAATGTACACCTCTTAATAAAGGAAAAATTACCTTTTTTTTATTTTTTTATAAAAAAATTTATCCTAAAACGTCCAGACTGGATGTTTTAGGACTAACTATCACTTTGCTTACATTATATTCACTACATAAATTATACAATTATTGAAACAAAGAAATTTCAATAAAATGTACAATTTACATTTAAGGGGAAAAGAAAACACCAACAATTTTATTTGTTGGTGTTTTTGTTGTCCTTTTATTATATTGCCTCCTTAACACAACTTTAAAGCAAATGAGATTTATTTTAGTTTTACTTTTTTTTTTAAACAACTCTAATATTCATTCTCAGCAGGTTGCTATTATACAATATAAAGGTGGTGGAGATTGGTATGCAAATCCAACGGCTTTACCCAATTTAATAGAGTTTTCAAACACGAATGCAAGAACTCAAATAGACAAAAATATCCAAACAGTTACATTAGATGATGAAGCTATTTTTAACTACCCTATTACTTTCATTACAGGACATGGAAATATTTTTTTCACTAATGATGAAATTAAAGTCTTAAGAGATTATCTAACTTCTGGTGGCTTTTTACATATATCTGACAACTATGGAATAGATCAATATATACGAAGAGAGTTAAAAAAAGTTTTTCCTGAATTAGAGCTTCAAGAAATTCCTAAAAATCATCCTATTTACCATCAAACTTTTTCGTTCCCTAATGGCCTTCCTAAGATTCATGAACATGACAGCAAGCCTCCCAAAGGTTATGGGCTATTTTACAATGGAAGACTAATCGTTTTCTACGATTATGAAAGTGATTTAAGTGATGGATGGGAAGCTCCAGAAATACACAATGATCCAATAGAAATAAGAGAAAAGGCTTTAAAAATGGGGACAAACATTATAGAATATGCCTTTAAACATTAATAACACACAAATAGATGATATTAAAATAAATTTTGATACCGAAGCCTTATGGATGTTAAATCTCGCCTTAGCTATTATTATGTTTGGAATAGCTTTGGATATTAAAGTTGATGATTTTAAAAGACTAATTAACAATCCTAAAATTTTATTTGTTGGTTTATTATCTCAGTTTATTTTACTACCTTTTTTAACATTTGTTCTTGTTTATATAATAAAACCTTATCCAAGTTTTGCTTTGGGTATGATGCTTGTTGCTGCATGCCCTGGAGGGAATGTTTCTAATTTTTATAGTAAAATGGCTAATGGTAATGCAGCCTTATCGGTAAGTTTAACTGCTTGTGCTACTATTATATGTTTAATAATGACACCCTTAAATTTAGAATTGTGGGCCAGTTTATACAAACCCACAAACCTGATTTTAAAAAATGTATCATTAAATCCTTTCGATTTATTTAAATTGGTGCTACTCATTTTAGGAATTCCAATTGTTTTAGGAATGTTCGTTAATTACTTTCATCCTAAAATGGCGAAAAAAATAAATACACTATTACGACCATTTTCTATCTTCTTTTTTCTATTATTAATTGTAATTGCTTTGTATGACAATGCTGATATTTTTAACAACCATATTCACCATGTATTCTTTTTAGTTATTTTTCATAACATTTACGCTTTTGGTATAGGTTATATAACTGCTAAATTGTTTAAACTAAATAAAAAAGACTATAAAACAATTACTTTTGAGACAGGTATTCAAAATAGTGGCTTAGGATTATTATTAATTTTTAGTTTCTTTGATGGCTTGGGAGGAATGGCTTTATTAGCCGCTTTTTGGGGTATTTGGGATATTTTTTCTGGAATGACACTTGCCACCTATTGGGGAAGGAAAAACAACAAATGAGAACATTAGTATATTACTTTTTTAAATTTTATGTTAGAGTAGGTTTATTCTTTTACTCTAAAAAGATAACTGTTACAGGAAATAAAAACATTCCTAAAGACGGAGCTATTGTATTTGCTGCGAATCATCCAAATGGTCTGCTGGACCCTTTATTAATAGCCACACATACAAAAAGAAGAATAAGTTTCTTAGTACAAGCAGCTATTTTTAACAATCCTTTTGTGTCCAATTTTTTTGATTTATTGGGAATGATGCCTATTTATCGAATTAAAGACGGAATTCAACAGTTAAATAAAAATGAGGCTATTTTTAATAAATGTGAAGCTTTATTAAAAGGCAACAAAGCACTATTAATTTTCCCTGAAGGAAGCCATAATAAAAATAGAACTATTAGAACTTTAAGTAAAGGGTTTACACGAATTATATTTAAAACGTTAGACAATTATCCTAACACTCAAATTCATATTGTTCCTGTTGGAATTACTTATCAAAATGTTTCAAACTTCCCGTCTAAATCTGCCATTCAATTTGGTACTCCTATTTTAGCCAATGATTTTTATGATAAGGAAAACTTCAATCAATCAGCAAAAATCATCAAAGATCAAGTTTCTAATCAGTTAAAAAAACTAAGTGTACATATAAAACATGATGAAAATTATGACGCTGTTTTATCTAGTTTAAACAATGCACAAATTGATTTTACTCAAGTTAGCACTGTTAATTCAATAATTAAAAAGAAGAATTATCCTGAAAAGAAAAAGCGCAGTAAAAACTACGCTTTTCTCTTATTTTGTCTAATTGCTATAAATAGTATTGTGCCTTTTTCTATCTGGAAAATGATTAGTAATAAAGTTGATGAATTTGAATTTATTGATACTTTTCGTTTAAGTATAAATGCTTTTTTATTTCCAATCTTTTACTGTATTCAAAGCTGGGCTATTTATCTAATTTTTAATTGGCAAATAGCTTTCATTTATTTTATAAGCTCCTTTCTCCTTGTATTTATGTATGTAAAATTATCTCCTACTCCGCCATCAAAATAGCCTCTTGAATATCTTGCTGTATTTTGGTACGGATGTTACTTTTAACCAATCCATAATTTTTCATGGTAGGATATGTTCTATTAGATAAAAACACATAAACAACACCTGTAGCAGGGTCTGCCCAAGTATAGGTCCCTGTAAAACCACTATGTCCAAAACTCTCATCAGAAACACATCCGCAAGTTGCTTTTATATCAGGATTTAATTGTGGTTTATCAAAACCTAAACCTCTACGAACCTTTTTATCTTCATAATAACGCTTGTTAAACTTATGTATCGTTTCGGGTTCAAAATATCTTTTCCCTCCATATGAACCATCTTGCAAAAACATCTGCATTACTTTTGCTACATCATTAGCATTGGCAAATAATCCTGCATGACCTCCTACTCCACCTAACATGGCTGCTCCCATATCGTGTACATAACCATGCACCAGTTGATGTCTATAATAATCATCTTTTTCTGTAGGAACTATTTCGCTTTTATCAAATTTATTTAAAGGTAAATAAGTCATCCTATCAGCTCCTAATGATTGATAAAATTGTTCATCAACCAACTTATTTAAAGGTCTCTTGTACTTTCTTTCTAAAATTTCTTTAAATATATAATATCCTAAATCACTATACTTATACCCTGGTTTTTTTCGTTGTTCTGAATCTACAATATGCTTGTAAATTGAGTCTTTATAATCTTTTGCTAAATACAGGTTTTTAGCCACTTTTATGCTAAATCGTGGAGTGCGTTTTTTTCGATAGTATTTTGTTGAATTTTTACCCGTTTTTTCGTCTTTAGTATCTAAATAAAAAGGAATCCATGCACGCAAACGTCCATAATGAGACAATATCTCTTTTAGTAATAAAGTATCTTTATTAGAATCTTTAAACTGAGGCAACACATCACCTAAATTAGAAAATAAGCTGATTTTTCTTTCTTCTTCAGCCTTCATAATCATTGGTAACGATGCTAAAATTTTAGTTAATGAAGCTAAGTCATATACATCTGAATTTTTAACTGCTCTATTTTTAAATAATGTATGATATCCAAAACTTTTATTGTAAATAACTTTCCCGTTTCTAGCTACTAATATTTGCCCACCAGGAGACATTTTTTGACTTAAAATAGTATCTATTCGCTTATCTATTATTGATAGTTTCTCTGAAGATACTCCTGCTTCTTCCGGAATAGTATATTGCAACACACCTAAACCTTGTATTTTCAATCCGTCCCCTACCTTGAACTCATCTTTAATTGAAACAGGTAGCTTCCCTTTTAAGTCAAAAGCTCCAAAAAGTGCCTGCGCAGAAAGCTCTTGAGATAACCTACTATTTTGATATGAAACTACAATTCCTTCTATATTATTAAATGATTGCACTTGCAGTAGACTATAAGGACTTGTAAAAACATCTAAAATCACTTTCTTTGTTCTAGCTATTTCTTGTAACCAAACTAAATCTTTGTTAGAAAACTTATAGCTTTTCCATGGATTCTTATTAGACTTGTGAAAACCAACAACTACTAAATTATATTTTTGTAACTTTTGTAGCAGAACACTTAAATGTTTTTCAGAAATCCTATCAACTTTAGTATAATTTTTAAGCATTTCATAAAACTGGGTTCCATCATCATTTCCTAAAGAAACATAAGCCACCTTTTTATCTTGAAGATTTTTAATAGGCAAAATATCTTCTTTATTTTTTATTACCGTAATAGAATTCTTAATTAATTTTCGGTACAAAACCTCATCATAAGGAGAATTCAAGTCTTTTGAAATATGCTCGGTAGCAACAGGTTGATATTTGCTTAATCCTACTAAGTATTTTGCCTTTAATATCTTTTTTACAGAATGATTTAAACGTTCTTCTGTTAGTTTCCCTTCTTGTATTGCTTTTTTAATCAAGGTTATTGAACCAGGAACGTCTTGAGGAATTAACAACAAATCATTCCCTGCTAAAATAGCAGCTAAATCAATCTCTGCTGAAGTTGAATAATTCGCAGCTCCTTTCATATTTAACCCATCTGTAATTATCAACCCTTTGAAGCCTAGCTTATGTTGTAGTAAATTTGTTACTACATTTTTTGATAACGATGATGGTAATTTCGGATTAGACTCCAAAGCAGGAATACTTAAATGTGCTGTCATTACACTTGCTACTCCTTCATTAAACAACTTCTTATATGGATATAATTCTATCGAATCTAATCGTTCTTCTTTAAAATTGATAGTAGGTAAAGTTTGATGCGAATCAGTTTCAGTATCACCATGTCCTGGAAAATGCTTTGCGTTGGCTAAAACTCCAACACCTTGCATTCCCTTTATAAAGGCCTTTGCTTTATGAGTTACATTCTCTTTATTTTCACCAAAAGAGCGGTTTCCAATTATCGGATTATTCGGATTTGTATTGATATCTACTACTGGGGCAAAATTCATATGAATACCAACTCGCTTACAGTGCTCTCCTATTCTTTTTCCAGTTTCTTTTAACAATTCATCATCTTGAATTGCTCCTAAAGTCATATTCCAAGGAAAACGATACGTGTTTTTCAATCGCATATCTAACCCCCATTCACCATCGAACCCAATTAAAAGAGGAACTTTTGCTAACTTTTGGTACTTATTATTTAATTTTACTTGCTTCTCTGGAGTACCTTGCATAAAAATAATATTACCAACATGATATTTTGTAACCATATTAGAAATAAAATCTTCATGGGTTTTATCCTTATTTGAATAAGCTTGTATCATAAATAATTGCCCTATTTTTTCATCAATAGACATATTTTTCATGATACTATCAACCCAAACATTTTGCCTTGTATAATCTTTCGATAGTAATGGATCTACTTCTACTTGTTGAGCTTGTAGTATTTGTATAAAAATAAGAGCGAATAAAGTAAGTGCCTTTTTCTTCATATATCTTACGCCTTTAACCTTTCAGACGTGACTTAAATTAAAGTTAATAATGTATTCTTTCGAAGTAAAATCAATAGTTATACCAAAAAGCGTGCATGCCAACTTTCTTTTGCCGGCACTTCCCATTTGGTTTCAAAATCTTCTTTAGTATTTACCATATTGTTGAATACTACAGTTTCTGGAGTTATTTTTTGCTCTTTAACAAAATTTTGAAATTCTGGAAGCTTGACTATGTTGATGTTTTCTCCGTCTTTAAAAGAAACATTCATTTTATCCATTAAATCTAACTTTAGTTCTTTTTCCAACTCTTGTACAAAACGTACTGAAGCATCTATTGAACAACCAGAAACATTGTTAAAGTTTTCATCTACTGCTAATACCAAAAACTGTTTATATTTAATCGTAAACGATCCTTTTAAGTCATCTCCATGACGTGTCCAATTATCAATAAAAAGTAATGCTTTCGCACTAATGTGTTCTATTTCTTCTTGTGAAAGTTCTCTATCTGATTGATATACCCATACTCTTGAGTTTATGGGTAATTTTTTATATTCTGTAAACATTTTCCTTAGTGATATTTATTCATTATTAATATACCAATTAAATTCTCTAAATTAGAAAACTAACAAGTTATATGCTTAAAAATAAATGTTAAAAGATTATCTTAAATTAAACTTTTGTTGAAGAGCTTGTAGCTTTTCTTCATCGGTCATTGTATCTTTTGGTGCAGACATGCGTTCTTTAATTTCTCGTAATACTTTTTTAGTGTACAATGGAAAATCTGCATTTTGAATCCAAGCATTATAGCCAGGATTTTCTTTTAGTACTTCTTCAACTGTTCTTCCTTTATATTTTCCAAAAGAAAAAATTTCCTGATCATCATCATTAAACAAAATAAAACCTGCAAAATCAGCCCTTTTTCCATGAGTAGAAAACTCACTTAGTGCTTCTACTGTGTTTTCTAAATCATCATACTTATCAACCTGTGCTAATAAGATTTCGTAAGTTGCATTGGTATCTGCTTCTGCTCCATGGGCTCCTTCTAACTCTTTTCCACAATAAAATTGATATCCTGCGCTTAGTGTTCTTTGTTCTTTTTTATGAAAAATAGTTTGTACATCAACCGCTTTACGATCATTCATATCAAAATCAATACCTGCACGCAATAATTCTTCTGCTAATAACGGAATATCAAATCGATTTGAATTAAATCCAGCCAAATCTGCGTCAGAAATCATTTCATTTATTTGTGATGCTAATTCTTTAAATGTAGGCTCGTTTACTACTTTTTCGTTAGTAATTCCATGTACTTCTGTCGACTCTGCAGGAATTTCTATTTCTGGATTTACCAACCATGTTTTACTTTCTTTATTTCCATTTGGAAATACTTTTAAAATTGATATTTCTACAACTCTATCTTTTGCTATATTTATTCCTGTGGTTTCTAAGTCAAAAAATACTATGGGTTTTGTTAAATTTAATTTCATTCTCTTGATTATGGGGTTCAGTACAAAAGGTTCTAAAAGATGCTTTTAATTTAAATTACATCTTCTCCTTCTTTATTATTCGTTGTTTAATTGTTCTTTAAATTCGTTTATTTTATCTAACACCTTTTGTGGCAATGTTGGCTCTTTAAAGTTATACTTTTCTAATTCTTCTTGCAAGATTTTTGCTACAATATAACGAGCGCTTGGTTTATTATCTGCTGGTATTACATACCATGGGGCATAACTTGTTGATGTTCTTTGTAATAAATCTTTATAACATTCTTGATAATTATCCCACAGTTTACGTTCTTCTAAATCTCCTTCTGAGAATTTCCAATTCTTTTCTTGTATATTTAAACGACGTAAAAGTCTATCTTTTTGCTCTTCTTTTGAAACGTTTAAAAAGAACTTTAAAATAATAGTTCCACTATCAGAAACATGTTTTTCAAACTGATTGATACGTTCCATTCTACTATAGTAAAACTCATCAGTCAAATCATCTAAACTTTTTACTGACGGAATATTTTCGGCAAACACATATTCTGGATGCACTCTTGTAACCAACACATTCTCATAATGTGTGCGATTAAAAACTCCTATTTTCCCTTTAGCTGGTAGCGCTATATAATGGCGCCATAAAAAATCGTGTTTTAATTCTATATCGGTTGGCACTTTAAAACTATGTACTACTACCCCGCGTGCATTAACATCTTTAAATACTTCACGAATTAAACTGTCTTTTCCTGCCGTATCCATTCCTTGTAAGCAAATCAACACACTATACTTACCTTCTGCATACATAGTATCTTGTAACTCACTTATTCTTTTTCTCGCTTTTTTTAGTTTCTTCTTAGTATTATCAATCTCTTCTTTAGTCGAAAACTCTTTTAAATCTTTTTCGCCAGAAAATATATAGCTGTCTATATTCATTAATTCTTTTTATAGCATAAAAGTACAAAAATATAGACTCTTTTGCATTGATTTTTTCTTGGTTATTATCAATTCTTACAATTAAGAACGTAGTAACTGTACGAATTATTTTTAGAGTTTTATCTCACTAATTAAATTTAAGAAAATGAAAAATACTGTTATCATACAAGCAAGTTCAAAAAGCAACGGCAACACGCATAAAATTATCAACTACCTCAACAACAATCAAGCTATTGATGTTATTGACTTAAAAACAAAAAATATTGGCTTTTTTGAATATGATTTTAGCAATGCTGACGATGATTTCATCCCACTAATGGAAAAAATTATTCATAAATACGATACACTAATATTTGCTACTCCTGTGTATTGGTATAGTATGAGCGCTACACTAAAAACATTTTTTGATAGACTTTCAGACTTACTACATTATAAAAAGGATTTAGGTAGACAGTTGCGAGGTAAAAACATGGCTATGATTAGTAATTCTGGTGCTAATGACCTTAGAGATGGTTTTGAAATGCCTTTTATTGAAAGTGCAAAATATTTAGGCATGAACTATCTTGGTAGTACTCATGCTTGGTTTACTGAAAACGGAAACGATATACATCCTGATGCAAAAGTTAAGATTAATGAATTTAGAAATATTTTAACTACTAAAAATTTTAAGGATGTTTTAACCCGTTAGAATTTTAAGATGTCGTTTTTTTACAATTTATAAGAAACCTTTGACTGTACTTTTGAGTTTTAATTTTAATTCATCACAATGCAAAAAGTAATTATAGCTCAAATAGCAATTCAACAGGGAAAAGAAAACGATTTTTTAAAATTGGCAATAGAAATGGTAAAAACAAGTAACGCTGAAACTGGATGTATTACCTATCGATTACATAAAGACCTATTTAATGAAAGTAATTATTTGTTTTATGAAGAGTATATTGACAGCAAAGCTGTAGATGCACATAATAACTCTACACACTTTCATCAATTTATAAAGGATATTACTCCTTTAATTACCAAAGAGCCTATTATAAACATTTATTAATCTAAATGAGTGTAAAACACTATAAACCATCAAAATACCTATCTCCTTATATTGATAGGTATTTTGTTTGTTCTCAAACCAAAAGTCTACCCTTAATTTTACCAGGCACTGGTTTAGAAGTGCTTTTTCATATTGGTACTCCTTTATCCATCGATAACAAAAAATTAGATATTGCTCATGTTATTTGTCCGAGAGAAAAATTAATTTTTGATTCAGCTAACAATGTAAATTATATTTCTGTACGTTTTCATAGTGGTGGCTTTAGACATTTTACTTCTATTCCACATACACAAATTGTTAATCAATATTTATCTGTAGAAGAAATATGGCAAAATGAAGGCAAAGAGCTTTTAGATATTCTTTTTTCATTACCTAGTGTAGAAGAAAAAATTAAATTAATTGATTTCTTTCTATGCAATCAATTAAAGAAACACCATTTTTCTGATATCGTTAATTGGGATTTAGTAATTAAAACTCTATACAAAAACTTCAATTCAATATCTCTTCATAAATTGGCACATCAAAGTAATCTAAGTTACCGTCAATTCGAACGTATTTTCAAACAAAAATTTGGAGTCTCTCCAAAAAAATTTCAACGAATCACCAGATTACAAAAAACCGTAAAACAAGTATTGCTAACAAGCAATAAGCATTATTTGTCTACTGCTTTAGATAACGGTTATTATGATCAGAGTCATTTTATACGAGAATTTCAAAGTTTTACAAATCTTAAACCTTCAGAGTATTTTGTAACTAAAAACTTTGAAAACCATTTTTATTACAAACCTTTAAGCTAGTCAATCCAGTTTTTAAAATCTTTTACTCGCTCACGACTTACAATTATTTCTGCTTCATCATAAGAATGCAACTTTAATTGTAATCGAGAATTTGTGTAGGATACCATATCTTTTATCGCATTTATATGTACCATAAAAGTTCTGTTTGCACGAAAAAACTGTTCTGGATTTAATTGTTCTTGCCAATGTTCTAATGAATTATCTATCAAATAACTTCTATTAGAATTTGTATGTATATAAGTAGCCTTATTTTCTGAGTAAAAACACTCAATTTCATCTACATGAATTATTTTTAAATGCTGTCCAACTTTAATCGTAAATCGCTTTTTATATTTTCTATCAATCGGATTAATTAACAGTTTACGAATTTCATCTACATTAACCTTTAATTCTGTTTGTTGTGGTCTATTCTCTTTAAACTTATTAACAGCAACTTGTAACTCATCTTCATCAATAGGTTTTAATAAATAATCTATTGAATTTAATTTAAAAGCTTTTAACGCATATTCATCATATGCTGTTGTAAAAATAATCGCTGATTTTACATTAACTTCTTCAAAAATTTCAAATGACAATCCATCAGAAAGTTGAATATCTAAAAAAATTAAATCTGGATGTTGATTGTTTTGAAACCAATTGATGGCTTCTTCTACAGAATGCAGCATTTTTTGTACTTCAATATTCAACTCTGCCAACATTCTATTCAATCTTCTCGCTGCTGGCTTTTCATCTTCAATAATTATAACATTCATAGTTTAGTTTTTAGCAATTATTTATCCATATATTCTTTAATCTTACGTTCTTCCCAATCTTTACTAAAAAGACTTTTTACACCAAATACTCCTAACCAATGAAAAAGCATTCCTATCCCCCAAAAAAGCCAAGTTCCGTAAACTCCAAAATTACTTATAGCTTGTGTAAATGTATATTTATCTTCATTCATTAGCCCTACAATAACAATTATTGAGATAAATATATTAACTGCTACATAAATTAGTAAATGCCTATAAAAACCTTTTATCTTATCTACTCTTTTTTTTGCTAGTAAATATCTTTGTTCTTGTGAATAATCTCTTTCCATTGTATTTTATTTTTTATTTTCTTCCATTAATTCTCTTATCTTCTTTTCTTCCCAATCTTTTCCTAGGCCCACTTTATCAAATCCAAAAACTCCAAGCCAATGAAAAAATACCCCAAACAACATTCCTATTATTGCGAAATAGAACCAATGAAACTCTGGAACAAACTTTAAGTTAAAAAAAACTAAAACTGGTATTATAAAAACAGTAACTAGTAAGTGAATATAAAATCCTTTAATCTTTTCTACTCTTTTTTTAGCCAATATATATTTCTGCTCTTGTGTGTAATCTCTTTCCATTCTTTTGTGTTATTTTCTATTTTATATCTTCTCTCATTAGTTCTTTTATCTTCTTTTCTTCCCATTCTTTTCCTAAACCTAATCTATATCCTCCAAAAACCATAAACCAGTGTATTAATAAAGTTATTAACATACCCATTATTGCATACCAGAAGAAATAAAAACTAGGCACAAATAAAATGTTAATGGTAGTTACTACAACTAAAGAAAGTATTGTTACAAATAAGTGTATATAAAACTTTTTTATTTCTGTAACCTTCTTTTTTGCTCTTATATATTTTCTCTCTTGTATATAATCTCTTTTCATCTTATTTATAGTTCTTTATCTTCTTCCATTAATTCCTTGATTTTTCGATCTTCCCAGTTTTTACCTAAGAATAAATTATAATTGCTTACATCTAAAAAATGGAAAAGCAACCCTATTCCCCAACCTATCATAGGAAACCAAAACCATTGAAACTTCGAATATGTTTTAAAGTTAATAAATATTAAAAATGGTATTACTAAACAATACGCTATTAAATTTTGATAAAACTCTTTTAATTTTTCTACTCTTTCAACAGCTTTTACATACTTGCTGTTTTCTAAATTATCTGTATTAATTGTCATGTTTTTTGATTTTGTTAACAGTGGTAAACTCACTGTAAATGTTTTATTATTGTTCGTTATTTCTACATTATCATCTGTAATTAATCCATAACGATCTACTATATTTCTCAATCCTACTTTGGTACTTTTACCAATAGCTTCTTTAGGGTTTATATTATTTTGGACTTGTAAAAATCCGTCCTTTTCAAAAATGTGAATACTTAAAGGTTTAGATACCGAAACCACATTGTGTTTTACTGCATTTTCTAACAACAATTGAAGTGATAACGGAACAATTTTTAATTCTGGGTTACTAATTTTATCAGGCACTGTAAATGTCACCGCTTCTTCAAAACGCATTTGTAACAATTCCATATATGTTTTAGCAAACTGCAATTCTTCTTCAATAAGCACTAACTCTTTATTACGTTGTTCTAATACATAGCGATACACTTTTGAGAGCTTGGTTGTAAACCTTTCTGCTTGTTTTGGATTTTCACTTATCAAAGAAGTCAATACATTTAAACTATTGAATAAAAAATGTGGATCAATCTGACTTTTTAAGGTTTCAAACTTTGCTGTTTCTGTTTTAGCTACTATTTCATGTTGTGTGGTTTCTTGTTTTAATGATGCTTTCCAATTCACCATAAAACCTCGTGCGTGAAAAAACGTAGCTATTCCTAATGAAAGTATTATTATAAATAGATGCATCCATAAAAACTGCCCCTTAAAAAAGTCTTCAATATTATTATTAAAAATTACAAAGTACTGTACATAATGAATTAACAAAATAGCTACTATTGTATATAGTACAGTTGTTATAACTCCTGACCAAACTCTTTGAGTTGTTTGAGTTACCCAATCCCATTTTGTATTCAAATAATCGTTTATTAGTCCATTTCCTAACCCTAAAATAAAAGAATACAATCCAGAAAATAAAAACACCAATCCTGCATCTTTTAGAGTAAATGCTCTATTTAATAACGTAAAAAAGATTCCGAAAACAATGGTGAGTTTTAAACAAACCCAAACATCTTTTTTAAAATTTTCAAATGCTTTTTTTGATGGTGCTTTCATCTTTCTTATTATTCTTTAATTATGTATAATTAATCTAATTTTTAAAATTTGATTTCGAAAGATACATCTTTATCTTCAACTAAAAACTTTGCTTCTTCATACTGAGGAGGACCAAAACGTGATAACCTGTTATTGGTAGCTCCATAATCTTCTATAGGCATACCATTGGGTTGAAAGTCCATTTTATCATTATTATTAGCATCATGAAAACAAATAATAGCGTATTCACCTGCAGGTACATTTTCAAAAATCACAGTACTATTTCCTTCTTTAATAATTGATTTTTGAGCTTGTAAAGGCATCTTCCTAAAGTTCTCTTTGGTATATAAAGCATACTTTACTGTTCCTTTGTCTGAAGTTGCATTTACAACTGTTGCTGTAATTTTTTGATTTTGAGCAGATACTATTTCAATAGTAAACAATACTGCAATAACTAAAATGTGTGTTAGAAATCTCATTGTATAATTTTTTATGGTTAATTATGATACAAATATCTACCTGACACTTAAACTTCAGAATAAAAAACAACCGAACTGTATTATTTTTAGGATGAGTTGTAACAATTTGTATTTTTGGGCTACTTATAACATATCAACTGTATTAAACTTAGTGGAAAAAGAACTAGAAGATAAATTTTTAAACGATTTCGAAGCCAATCAAAACATTGTGCATAAAGTATGTAGAATCTACACGACTAATCAAGATGCACATAATGATTTGTTTCAAGAAATCACAATACAGCTATGGAAAAATTATAGCAAGTTTAGAGGTGAGGCAAAGTTTAGCACTTGGATGTATCGAGTAGCGTTAAATACTGCTATTTCTTTATACAGAAAATCGACTAGAACGATACAAACACAAGACATCACAGAATATTCTTTTAAAATTAAGGCAGAGGATTATGACGACACAGAAGAACTACAGTTGAAAGCTTTATACAATGCGATACGCCAATTGAACGATATTGATAAAGCACTAATATTTTTATACTTGGAGGACAAATCTTACAAAGAAATTTCGAATACTTTAGGTATTAGTGAAGTAAATGCTCGCGTGAAGATGAATAGAGCGAAGGATAAATTAAAAAAAGTATTAAACCCATAAATTAATGGATTTAGATAAATATAAAAAAGCTTGGGAGAATCAACCTGAAGAAACAAATAAAGTTTCTAAGATTGATATTTATAAAATGGCACATTCTAAGTCATCATCAATAGTAAAATGGATTTTTATTATTGGAATATTAGAACTTATTTTTTGGGGTGGTTTAAACCTCATATTTGTAGGATCCTCTTATTCTCAAGTATATGAAGAACTTCATTTAAATGCTCTTGTCAAAATCAGCATATATCTACATTATTTTGTAATAACACTATTCTTAGTTCTTTTTTACAAAAACTATAAATCTATCTCAATCTCAGATAATACTAAAAAACTTATCAATAAAATTCTAGACACTCGTAAAACTGTTAAATACTACGTGTATTTCAACCTTTTTTATATGGTGTTAGCAAACATTGTTGTTATGTGTTTTATTTTTTATGATTTAGATGGACTTATACAATACTATAACAACCATGGAATAGTATCGTCTGATATTAATAAAAATCAATTAATAGTATCTTTAATAATTGCCATGACAGTGACACTTAGCTTTATGTTCTTAATTCTATGGCTATTTTATAAAATAATATACGGTAGATTGCTTAAGAAGCTTTATAAAAATTATAAAGAATTAATTAAATTAGAAGAAGTAAACTAAAAAAAAGAGAGGCTGTAAAAACAGCCTCTCTTTTTTAATTTAAAATGATTTTAACTCTTGTAATAATTTATCATGCATTTCATCGGTATAATCTAAATGTGTTACAATACGTATCTTTCCTTCTCCCATAGAAATCAACAAAACGCCTTTATCTGCCATTTTTTTCATAAAATCATCTGGCTTTATTGAATCATTTACATAAAAAATAACAATATTCGTTTCAATAGACTCCACCTTTTTCACATACGAACAGCTTTCTAGTATCTTTCCTATTTCTTTTGCTTTTTGATGATCTTCAGCTAAACGCTCTACTTGATTATCTAACGCATAAATTCCTGCTGCTGCCAAAAAACCCGCTTGTCTCATTCCTCCACCAAACAACTTACGCACACGTAATGCTTTTTCAATATGCGTTTTGCTCCCTACCAAAACAGAACCTACAGGAGCCCCTAAACCTTTCGATAAACAAACCGAAATAGTATCAAACAATTCTCCGTATTGCTTCGGAGTTTCATTTTTAGCCACCAAGGCGTTGAATAAACGTGCTCCATCTAAGTGATAAGTTAAATCATTACTTTTAGCTACTTTTTGAATTTTCTGTAACTCTTCAAAATCCCAACAAGCTCCACCTCCTTTGTTGGTTGTATTTTCAACACACACCAATCTACTATATGGGGTATGAATATCATTTCTACCTCCTACCAAACTCTCTAATTGCTCTGCAGTAAACATACCCCTATCTCCATCAATCAAACAAGAAGTTACTCCTGCATTAAATGCAGCTCCACCTCCTTCATAGTTATACACATGGGCCCATTTATCGCAAAACATTCTATCTCCTGGTTGCGTATGAATCTTTATAGCTGTTTGATTAGCCATGGTTCCCGAAGGAAAAAATAATGCAGCTTCCATCCCAAACATATCAGCTACTTTTTCTTGTAACAAATTAACTGTTGGATCTGCTTTAAAAACATCATCTCCTACTTTAGCATTCATCATTGCTTCCAACATACCTTGAGTTGGCTTTGTTACAGTATCACTTATTAAGTTTATTTCCATTTCTAACTACGATTTTTAAAATGTATTTTTGCATCTATGATTACACACGAACAGCTTAAAAATATCGCTGAACGAATTGGCAAGTTAAAAGGATATTTAGAAATTGACAAGAAGTTAATTGAAATTTCAAATGAAGAAGAGAAGACAGCTAACCCTGATTTTTGGAACAATCCAAAAGAGGCAGAAGCAGTAATGAAATCACTTCGTTTTAAGAAAAAATGGGTAGACGATTACAACACTGTTGTAGCTATGAATGATGATTTAACTGTACTCTACGATTTTTATAAAGAAGGTGATGTTGAAGATAGTGAAGTTGAAGAGCAACATGAAAAAACAGCTACTTTTTTAGAGGATATCGAATTTAAAAATATGCTTTCTGAAGAAGGAGATAGTTTAAGTGCTACTATACAAATAACTGCAGGTGCAGGTGGAACGGAGAGTTGTGATTGGGCTGAAATGTTAACTCGAATGTACACTATGTGGGCAGAAAAACAAGGTTATAAAATAAAGACCTTGAACTACCAAGAAGGTGATGTTGCTGGTATAAAAACAGTTACTTTAGAGTTTGAAGGTGATTATGCTTTCGGATGGTTAAAAGGTGAAAATGGCGTGCATCGTTTGGTGCGTATTTCTCCTTTTGATAGCAATGCTAAACGTCATACATCTTTTGCTTCTGTATATGTATATCCTGTAGCTGATGATTCCATCGAAATTGAAGTAAACCCTGCAGATATTGAAATCACAACTGCACGTTCTAGTGGTGCTGGAGGACAAAATGTAAACAAAGTTGAAACGAAAGTACAACTAGTACACAAACCTACAGGAATTCAAATTCAATGCTCTAACTCACGTTCTCAGCATGATAACAGAGCTACTGCAATGCAAATGTTAAAATCTCAGTTATATGAAATTGAATTACAAAAACGATTGGCAGCCCGAGAAGAAATTGAAGCGAACAAAATGAAAAATGAATGGGGAAGTCAAATTCGTAACTATGTAATGCATCCTTATAAATTGGTGAAAGATGTCCGAACTGCTCATGAAACTGGGAATGTAGATGCAGTTATGGATGGAAATATCAATCCGTTTTTAAAAGCCTATTTAATGATGATGGGACAAAAAGAAGATTAATAACAAACAACAAAACTCTTAAAAATGATAAAAATATACCACAATCCACGTTGCTCTAAATCACGTCAAGGTTTAGCTATCGTAGAAGATTCATCAAAGGAATTTGAAGTTGTAAAATATTTAGACAATATTCCTTCTGAGAAAGAATTAAAAGAAATTATTACCCTTTTGGATATTTCTCCTATTCAATTGGTTCGTAAAAATGAGCAAATTTGGAAAGACAACTTCAAAGGAAAAGAATTATCAGATGCTGAAATTATAAAAGCTATGGTTGAGAATCCGAAATTAATCGAACGTCCAATTGTTATCAATGGTGATAAAGCAGTGATTGGTCGTCCGCCAGAAACTATTAAAGAAATTATCTAAACTATTTTAAAAGCTCCCAATTTCTTGAGAGCTTTTATTTTTTTAGAAACCTCGATTCTAAAAAACCAAGCCCGTAACCATAAAACTGAGTAATAGTTGTAACAACACTCAACAAAGCTACTTTTAGATTTTTATTTTGAATTAGAGAATCTAAAAAAATACAGGTAAAGTAAATTCCGTAAAAAGCTAAGAGCTGCCAATACCAAAAAAATGCTGCTATAATCGCAAAATCAATCCCAATAATAAATAAACTCGGAAACCAATAGGTTAATTTTGCTGTTTCAGGATACTTTTTATTTAAAATAGGTCTAGCTGTACCAAAAGCAAAAGTTTGCTTAAAAAACTGTTTTATTGTACTTCTACGCTTATGATATACAAAAGCTTTAGCTATCAATTGTGTATCAAAACCATTTTCCCATAAACGAAAAGTTAAATCGATATCTTCTCCTGCTTTCATCTTTGAGAAACCACTCGTTTTTTCAAAAGCAATTTTTGATAAACCTAGATTAAAACTTCGAGGCTGGAACTTTCCTAAGGCCTTTTTCTTACCTCTTATTCCTCCAGTTGTTAGTACCGAAGTCATTGAGTAATTTATCGCTTTTTGTAAAGCTGTAAAACTAGGATGTGCAGCATCTGGACCTCCAAAAGCATCAGTATAATTTTCTTCTAGTACTTTTTTTACTTCAGAAAGGTACTGTGGCGGAACAATAACATCTGAATCTAAAATGATAAAATAATTCCCTAATGCTCTTTGCATTCCGTAATTACGGCTTGCTCCTGCTCCGCTATTTTCTTTATAGTAGTAGTTTAGATTGAGTTCAGATGTATATTTTTTTACAATTTCTTCAGATGAGTTTTCAGAACCATCTTCAACAATTAATACCTCAAAATTGTCTTGAAAATCTTGCTTGGTCAAGCTTTCCAATAACTCATCAATCTCTTGTGGTCGATTATAAACAGGTACTATTATTGAAAATTGTAAACTCATTACACTAAAACTTCTTGATTAATCTGTTTAGCGATTCCATTCCAAAGTTGAATCCTTTTTTGCAACGATTCTTTAGCATAAAACAATACATCATTCCATTTTTGTTGATCTTCTCCACATAACTCTTCTATCATTTGTAATGATAATGGTCCGTGTTCATCACCATCCAACTCAATATGTCTATTCAGATAATAGGTAAGTTTACTGTACGAACTCCCCTCTTTCTCTTCTGTATTTTTTACAATTTCTAAAAACATATCAGGAATTACATCTTCCCTTCCAAAGGTAAAACTTGATGCAATGATATGTGGTTCTCCTGTTTTTATAACCTCAAAAGAAAAGTTTACAAAGTCTTTAACTTCATCAATATTTGAACAATCTTCTATTGCTTGCTCAACAGGTTTACCATCAATAATATCTGAAATAAAACTTGAAATTTGAGCAGTACTAGCTCCAGCTTGACGCATAGCATCAATATACATTTCAAAATGACTTTTAGGCTCTCCTAATTCATTTACATCTGTTTCTTCGCCTAATACAATTTCGTTGATAAAACGAGCTGTTTTAGTATTTACAGCAGGTAACCAAGGTAAGGTTACACAAGTAAGCTCTCTTTGTAAAGCTTTTAACAACGACATAAAATCCCACACAGCAAATACATGTGATTCCATAAATAGTTTTACATCGTCAATATGCTTTAACGAATTATATAATTCGTGCTCTTTTAACTGTTGCCTTAATGGTACTAACTCCTTTTCTATCTGTAAAATATTGTTCATTTTGTAGCTATCAATAAAAAATGCAAATCTAACGATTTGCATTTTATCTATATTCTATTTCATTAAAGATCTTACTCTTCAATAAATCTTTCCATTACTGCATCACTTACTCCCATATTAGAGAAACCTCCATCGTGGAATAAGTTTTGTAAAGTTACTTTTTTAGTTAAATCAGAGAATAATGAGATCGTGTAATCTGCACATTCTAATGCTGTTGCATTTCCTAATGGAGACATTTTTTCAGCATATGAAATAAATCCATCAAAACCTTTAACTCCTTGACCAGCTGTTGTTGGAGTTGGTGATTGAGAAATTGTATTTACACGTACTTTATGATCTCTCCCGAAGAAATATCCAAAACTACGAGCAATACTTTCTAAATATGCTTTATTATCAGCCATATCGTTATAATCTGGGAATACACGTTGTGCAGCCATGTAGGTTAACGCAACAATACTTCCCCACTCGTTCATAGCTTGTTTGTTGTATAAAACGTTCATTACTTTATGAAAAGACACTGCAGAAACATCCCATCCTTTTGTAGTAAAATCGTAATTCTGATCTGTATAGTGTTTTCCTTTACGTACATTTACTGACATACCAATTGAATGTAAAACGAAATCGATTTTACCTCCTAAAATTTCCATAGACTTTTCAACTAAGTTATTTAAGTCGTCCATAGAAGTTGCGTCAGCAGGAATAATTTCTGATCCAGTTTTAGCTGCTAAATCTTTGATACCTCCCATACGCATAGCAATTGGTGCGTTGGTTAACACAAACTCAGCTCCTTCTTCGTGAGCACGCTCAGCTACTTTCCATGCAATAGAATTTTCATCTAATGCTCCAAAAATAATTCCTTTTTTTCCTTTTAATAAATTATACATATTTAAAATATTTTTAGTCTATCGTTGTTTGTTCTGAAAGCAAATATACTCTTAATTTAATAATTCTTTTGCATGAGTTAACGCACTTTCAGAAACATCTTTGCCGCTTAACATTTCAGCAATTTCTCTAATTCGTTCACTTTCTGATAACAGTTTTAAATTTGAAGTCGTCACACCTGCTTCTTCTCCTTTAAACACTTTATAATGCTGTATTCCTTTTGAGGCAATTTGAGGTAAATGTGTAATGGTTATCACCTGCATATTCGCTCCCATATCCTGCATTATTTTGGCTATTTTGTTAGATACTTCACCTGAAACTCCAGTATCAATTTCATCAAAAATAATGGTAGGCAATTGTATGTTTTCTGATAATATTTTTTTGATAGACAACATGATTCTCGACAATTCTCCTCCTGATGCTACCTTTTTCAACTCACCAAAATTCCCTCCTTTATTGGCAGAGAACAAGAACTCTAAATTGTCTTTTCCGTTAGATAAATAATCTTCGGAAGGTTGTAATTCGATAGCAAAACGAGCATTTGGCATTCCTAATTCTGATAAAAGGTATTCTAATTCTTTTTTCAACTTTGGAATGACCTTATTTCGTGATGTAGTAATCATATTGGCTACTTCATCTAACTTTTGAGTAACTTCTTTAATTTCTGCTTCCTTTTTTCCTATCAATCCCCCAGCATCTTCAACTTGTGCTACTTTTTCCGCTAACGATTCATGGATTTCTTGTAACTCTGTTATCGTTGCTACAGAATGTTTCTTTTGAAGATTATATATTAATTGTAGTCTATCATTCAACTCTTCTATTTCATTCGGGTTGAACTCTACTTCTTCATTCGCACTTTCTAACTCAGTAACTACATCGTCTAACTCGATTTTAACACTCGTTATACGGTTGGCTAATTCTTCATATTGTTTTGAAAAAGAACTGATTTTTTGCAGTTTGTTTTCTAAGGTATATAATAAGGTTTGAATCCCTATTTCTTCATTTATAGAAATCCCCAATGCCTCTGACAAATTCAATTTTATTTCTTCAATATTATTTAATTTATCTAGCTTTTCTTCTAAAACTTCTTGTTCACCTGCTTGTAACTTAGCCTCTTCTAACTCATTAAATAAGTGTAAATTATATTCGTATTGCTCTTTTGATTTTTCAGTTTCTTCCTGAAGAATTTTTAGCTCTTTTCGTAATTTGTTATACGTGCGTAACCCTCTCTTATAAGATGCTATTTTTGCTTGATTTTTCGCTAAAGCATCTATTACAGAAAACTGAAAACTCACATCAGAAAGTTGTAACGTTTGATGCTGTGAATGAATGTCTATCAACTTTGTTTTTAAAGCTGAAAGCACTGATAAAGTTACTGGAGTATCATTTACAAAGGCACGTGATTTACCTGAAGGCAAGATTTCTCTTCGAATAATCGTCTCCACTTCATAATCAATATCCAATTCTTCATACAATTCTTGTAAAGAATAGCCTTCAACCGAAAATTGTGCTTCAATTACACATTTTTTTTCGGTGTCTTTTAGTGAGGATAAATCAGCTCGATTACCCATTACCAAACCAAGAGCTCCTAATAAAATAGACTTTCCTGCTCCTGTTTCACCAGTAATGATAGATAAACCTTTTGTAAAATCAATCGATAACTGATTGATTAGCGCGTAGTTTTGTATGGATAAATGTGTTAACAAATTTTATTCTTTAAAGGGAATAAAAGTAAGGATTTTTGATTGAATTATATCACCCTAAAATAAAGGACATATATTCTTTTTCAATTCTATTGATTAGAATTCAATCTTACTGAATATTCTTCCACTTATCTTTATAAGTTGGAGCAATTTTATTTAAAACTGTAAGCATTTGAGATTGATTTCTAGAAGCTATTCCATCAGAAAAAACATTTACGATTTCATCTCCTTTGGCATCCAAGAAAACACGAATCATATAATTACCGATAGTTATATTATGCAACTTATCTAAATCAATCACACTTTTTTCAATAGCTTCTTTCGCTGAGCTTTTATCATCTGCAAACTTATCAAAACCGTTGCGGTGATAATTATAATAAATACTACGCAGTGTACTAAACTTTGATGATAATAAATTATCTATCAAAGCAAAACGATTTTGTTTTCCTACTTGATTTTGCCAACCAGATTCTCCACTTGATTGTGCTAATAACATAATATTTTCAGCTTGCTTTAGATGAGTTTCTCCACCTTTTAATGCAAAGGTATCTGCGTCAACCCCTAAAATAGTATATACATAAAAAGCAATCGTAGAAATTAAATTAGAGTCGTAAGTGGTTGGATTGTAAATTAACGGATCAAATTCGTTATAACGAAAGTTAAAATTTGTGTCGTTAATATTTAAAACAGGAGTTGCATATGTAGAATTGTACACAGGCCTTGTTGACTGTACTTGTAACGTTGCTGAAAAGTTGCTCCCATTTTGCTCATCAATAATGATATTAAAAGCACAATTAATACGTTCTTGTTGTTTGAAGTTTCTGTTTGTCCATTGTTTATCGTTGATAAACTCGGTTAGTGCTTTTTGTAAGGTTTGATATACTTGTTTATTACTACTCTGAACTTTATCTGAATTGATAACTACAGTAGCATTCAACTCTTGAGATTGAGAAGATAAAACAACTGAAAAAAGAAAAACTATAAAGAAAAACTTACGCATTTAATTTTTGTATTATTTCGTTAACGATATCTTTTGACACTGCTGCTTTCGACTTTAAATCGAAAGATTTCTCATTCAAATCAGCATCAATGATTGTAATTTTATTAGTGTCGGTTGCAAAACCAGCACCTTTATCACGTAACGAATTTAATACAATAAAATCTAAATTTTTGCGTGTAAGCTTACTTTTTGCGTTTTGTATTTCATCGTTCGTTTCTAATGCAAATCCAACTAACAACTGATTTTTCTTAATTTCTCCAAGAGATTTTAAGATATCTTTAGTTGGTTCTAACTCAATACTTAACGCTGCTTCTTTCTTTTTTATTTTTTGGGTTGCCACATTTTTTGGTCTATAATCCGCAACCGCAGCTGATAATACAGCTACATCAACATCAGTATAATATTGATGACACGCTTCGTACATATCTTGTGCTGATTTCACATCTATTCTATGAATAAAAGAATGGTTTGCTTGTTGATGTGAGGGACCAGCAATTAAAAACACCTCAGCACCTAAGTTAGCTGCTGTTTTAGCAATTTCGAATCCCATTTTACCCGAAGAATGATTTCCGATAAAACGTACTGGGTCTATTGCTTCATAAGTTGGCCCTGCAGTAATCAATATTTTTTTTCCTCGAAGAGGTAATTTAGATAGGATGTCTTTTTCTATAAAGTCAACAATATCTTCTGGTTCTGCCATACGACCTTCACCAACCAATCCACTTGCTAATTCACCCGAAGTAGCTGGTATTAAAATATTACCAAAACTTTGTAAACTTTCTAAACTTGCTTTTGTTGATGGATGCTGGTACATGTCTAAATCCATCGCAGGTGCAAAATATACTGGACATTTTGCTGATAAATACGTAGCCAATAATAGATTATCGCAAGTACCTTTGGTCATTTTAGACAAGGTATTAGCTGTAGCAGGAGCAATAATCATCAAATCTGCCCACAAACCTAAATCTACATGATTGTTCCAAAGTTCATTTTCATCCTCGGTATCATAAAAAGTAGAATGAACTGGATTTTTTGAAAGTGTAGAAAGTGTAAGAGGTGTTATAAAATCTTTAGACGCAGGAGTCATAATAACCTTGACTTCTGCGCCTGATTTTATAAATAGGCGAACTAAGTTCGCTGTTTTGTATGCCGCAATACCTGCGGTAACACCAAGTAAAACTTTTTTACCGCTTAGTACAGACATATTATTTTGTCTCTGGATTTCTATAATATACTTTATCGTTTAACCATTCTTCCACTGCAATTGCATGTGGTTTTGGTAAGCGCTCGTAAAATTTAGAAACTTCTATTTGTTCTTTGTTTTCAAAGACTTCTTCTAAGCTATCATTATAAGTAGCAAACTCATCTAACTTATCTACTAATTCCTTTTTTAAATCAGAATTAATTTGCGTAGCTCTCTTAGCTATGATTGAGATAGCTTCATAAATATTATCTGTTGGAGCTTCGATAGCTTCTCTGTTGTAAGTTATTGTACTTAACGCCGCTTTCGTTTCTTTATAATCCATTTTTTAACTTTTAACTAATTGCTCTTGTTCCTTGTTTAATGCTGTTAGCATTTGATTTGATTCTTCCATGAATTTAGATTCTGGAAAATTTCTTTTCAATTTATCGTACGCTTTTACTGCTTCCTTTATTCTTTCCGCTTTTCTTCGTTGCGTACTCTTCATTGCAAAATCGTGCGCTGCTTTTAAACGATAATATAAAGCTTCTTCTTTATACTTTGTTCCTAAATAGTCTTCTAACAAATTATCAAAAGCAACAATTGCTGCTTTGTAATTTCTAGAATCATATTCTGCAGTTCTATAATATGTCTTTGCTATTTCAAAAGACTTCTTTTCTAATTTTGCTCTTAACTCTGCATGATACTTATTAGCTTCAGCTAACTTATCAGAATCTGGATAATTATCAATAAACTTTTGAAAAGCTTCTAAAGCTTTATTGGTATCTGTTGGATCTAAACTAAAGCTCGGTGCTGCTTTGTAATAACTTAACGCTGATAAAAAAACGGCTTCTTCTCTTTTAGAACTTTTCGGGTAATTCCCTGCAAATCTATTAAAATAGTATCCAGCTAAGCTGTAATTCTTCTCATTAAAATTAGACTGTGAAACCATAAACTGAATACGTTCCATTTGTGGTTTCCCTCTATACGAAGGAGTTATCTTTTCAAACAAACGTAAGGCTTTTCCGTACTTTTGTGCTTCGTACATTTTCACAGCCATCTTGTATTGTTCTTCAACAGTTCCTTTGTTCAATACTTTTTGGTATTCTCCACATGAAGACAATACTAAAAGCATTACAGCAATATACGCTAGATTTTTCATTTTTTGCATCTGGCAAAATTAGTGATTAATTATGGATTATTAAAACGTTTTTTTACTCTGAATAAAGCACCACAAGAAACTATAAATTCTGTTATAAAATATTCAAAGAATCCCTAAATGTTTGTTAATCTTATTACTGAGGAGTTGTTGCTGATTGTGCCACTATTTGTTTTACATCATTATCGAACAAATACAAGCCTCCTTTATCGTCACCAATTAAATTGATTTTATCTAAAATATTACGCGCTAATGCTTCTTCTTCTATCTGCTCTGACACATACCATTGTAAAAAGTTATGGGTAGCATAATCTTGTTCTTGTAATGTAATATGTACTAAGTCATTGATTGATTTAGAAACCATCACTTCATGATCAAACAATGCTTGAAACATATCTTTAAATGAACCAAATTTTGTTGGAGGTGCCGATAAATCTGAAATACGTGCATGACCTCCTCGTTCATTTACAAATTTTACCAATTTTAACATATGCATTCGCTCCTCATCTGAATGTGCATACATAAACTGCGCAACACCTTCAAATCCTTGTATTTCTGCCCAACATGCCATCGATAAATATATTTGTGACGACTCTGCTTCAACTTTTATTTGCTCATTTAATGCCTGTTCTATTACTTTTGATAACATATTTTTCTTCTTTTGATTTGATTCTTATACAAAGATGCTAAAAAAAGACTACAATATCGAAACTGTAGTCTTTAGTCTTATTAATTTTTGTTTAGACAAATTACAGATTATCTATAAAATCTGATATTTTGGTTTGTAATTCTTCTGATGCTTTTACCAATGGCAAACGTACCTCATCTAAACAAAGACCTAACTTTAACAATACAGCTTTAATTCCTGCAGGATTATTTTCTTCAAAAATATAATTTACAACATCCATCAACTTGTAGTGTATATCATAAGCCTCTTTTGCTTTTCCTTCTAATCCTAACTGAATCATTTTTGAAAACTCTTTTGGCAATGCCTGTCCTATTACAGAAATCACTCCTGCTCCACCTGCTAGCACTACTCCTAATGCTAAATCATCATCACCTGAAATTACTAAAAAGTCTTCTGATTTATCTTTTAACAACTCATAGTACTGTTGTTGATTATTTCCTGCTTCTTTAACTGCAATAATATTTTCGAAATCTCTAGCTAATCGTAAAGTAGTCGCAGGCTCCATATTCTTAGCTGTTCTTCCTGGAACATTGTATAAAATAATTGGCTTTGGACTTGCTAATGAAATTGCTTTATAATGCTGATAAAAACCTTCTTGAGTTGGTTTGCTATAATATGGAGCTACAGATAAAATTGCATCAATATCATTTAAATCTAACGAAGTAAGCTCATCAATAACAACTTGTGTATTATTTCCTCCAACTCCAAGTACTAAAGGTAAACGCCCTTTATTCTCTTCTGCAACCACCTTTATTATTTCAAGCTTTTCTTCTTTGGTGATCGTTGCACTTTCTCCAGTAGTTCCATTTATTACTAAATAGTTTGTGCCGTTTTCAATATTATAGTTTACTAACTTTCTAAGTGCATCGAAATCTACACTTAAATCTTCGTTGAAAGGAGTTACTAAAGCCACTCCTGTTCCTACAAACTTTTGCATTATATTTTATTTAAAATCGTTAGGTATTTTTTTAATTCTTGATTTAAAACCGCTTCGTTAAAATTAACATCAGATACAACAATATCGTATAATCTATCATCAATTTCAGCAAAACCTGCTTTGAAATCTGCTTGCGATAACAAAGTTACCATATTCGTTAGCAAATTTGATGTTTTTGTATAATTTATAAGTAGGTCGTATTCATTTTTAACGAAATTTTTCAAATTGTCGGATTTTAAACTCGCTTTAAATCCAAAATCTTTATCGGTAAAAAATTGTGGTGATGGTTCATCTTTTTTAGAATATTCTCTATAAACTAAAACTGTTACCTCTTCTTTTTTCAATGGAAAATTGTTTGCTAAATTCGCCAATACAACATTTACCAAAGCCTCATTATCTAACAATATTGCAACCTTTTTCACCTTGGTTGTTTTATGTTTTTTATCACTTTGTTTAGCTATTAGCTTATCGTATTCCTTTTGAATGGACTTACTTTTTAATGTACTTATCATTTATGAAAATTAGGGATAGCTAATTTATTTATTTCTCTTCAATTTCAATCAATAAAAATTGATTCAATTGCTTGCCGTATACTTGAAAATTATCATCTGAAGCTACAATTAACGATCTGTTTCCGTTCGATAACTTTGGTCCTAAAGTAATCGCTTCTATATTATCGATAATTTTATTTGTTAATTGACTTTGAATTGCACTAAAATCTAACAGCAATTCCTTCTTTAACGAAATATATTTTTCATTTTTTAAGGATTGTATCTCCAAGATATTTGTTGAAGTATCATCTATAGTTGCTTTGAAAATCCTAACCACATTACCATAACTTCCATAACCACTCTGATACGCTCTTTCAATGACAAAAAAGTGGTCTTTCTCGTATTCTAAAATAGCCGTTACTCCATTCAAGTTTACATTTCCTTTGGCTGGTTTGTCTATTTTTTCTAATTGATAAGCAAATTGTTTAGTTGCTTCTTTTGACTCATTATCAAAATAAGTAATCCTAATAGGAGATTGTGTTTCATGAAATGTTGGTTCTTCACCGTCTGCTTCCAAAGGTGCTTCCATAGCAACCCAAAAACCTTTTCCGTCTATACCTTTTGAAGACCCTTCAAAAACACCATTATGTTTTGGTTTTGCTTCCGAAGTAGCTTTGAAATAACTAGGTATGGTCATTTCACTTTTGAATTCTCCATTAAAATCTACTTGAAAAATACTCGGGTCTTTTTTATATCGAATAGATCCTTCACTAGTTAAATTAATCAAACCTTTATCCACAAAAATAGACTCTAAATCTAATACATGGTTTTTAGAAAACTGACTAGCCGTATCTAACTGTATTAACTTATTAAATTCTATCGACTTGATAGAATCTTTTTGAATGGTTATATCTGCCACTAAAATCCTAGGATTGGCAGCATCATCTATCACCATATAATAACTATTATTGTAATAATCAATTCCAGAAATTCCTCCAATAACTGTACTGTCAATTTGCAATGAATCTTTAACTATATATTCATTTAAAAACTTAAGTGAAATGGCTTGTTTCTTACAAGCTACCAAACCTACAATCGATAAAGCAAGTGCTATTTTTTTCATACTTACAAAAATATTGTTTTTAGTTTATGTAAGCATTAAAAATTGCCTCGTCTAATACAACAAACTCCATTAAACATGAAAAAATACATACCTTTTATATTGAAGTTGATTGCAGCTATTATTATGCTTCAAACTCTATTTTTTAAATTCACAGGAGCACAAGAAAGTATTGATCTGTTTACTAAAATAACAGGAAGTAATGAAGCGTATATGCGATTAGGGACAGGTATCTTAGAACTTATTGCTTCTATTTTGTTATTCATTCCAAATAAAACATGGCTAGGTGCTTTCTTAACTATAGGGCTTATGGGAGGAGCAGTTATGAGTCATTTAACTATTATAGGTATAGAACATAACAACGACGGTGGCGCCTTATTTATAAGCGCTATTATAACTTTTGTTTCTGGGCTGATTTTATTAATTTTTAATAAAAAAGATATTCCTATTATTGGAAGTAAATTATAGTTCTAAAACATAAAAGGGCAGTTTAAAACCGCCCTTTTATTAATTTACTCCTATAAAAATTTCTATTTCAGCATTTGTTGGATCTGCTGCTTTCGATCCATAAACTTCAAAATCGGAAGTGTAAGCTCTGTTAATATCTTCATTCCATATCTCTATCCATTTGTTATACACAACACCTTCAGTCAAATTTCCTTTTGCTACATGTTTTTCATAGCTTGGAGCTTCAATTTTCTTGCTAATCATTCCTTCTGGAATATTAGTTATTTCATCCACTCTACAACCTATAATTGTAGTATACGGTTTAGTATAGTCTGACTCATAATCTGTATAAACAGCGTAAATTTCATCAGAAGATTTATTCGGAATTTGTTTGGCTATATTTTCTGACATAAACCGCTGCCATAAAGCAGGTATATCTTCCATAGCTTTTTGATCTTCATTAGTAGTCCTTACTGAAATTCCGACAACATAAAATGGTTCTCTTTGTTTTGCAATCATTATAATATTTCTTTTTCTAAGATTAAGCTATTAAGTACCAAAAATCAAGTTGCATTGTAGATTCATCTATCATTTCTAAAAATGTTTTACAAAACTGATTCTCTAAATATCCAGTACAAATTTGTTTTGTTTGCCCCAAAGTTTCTCCGAGAACAACCTCTGTGTAAACTTTATCAGGTAATGTTCCTATAAAATGTTCTTTTGTATTTTTAAAATTATGCAAATAATCCTTTTCTATCGTTTGTGAAACTAACAACAAAGAATCTAAACTGTCTTTTTCTTTTAATTTAAAAACACCATACTCTACACATGAAAAACTCTCAGGTACTTCAAAATTTTCTTTATTAATTGTATTGTAGTGTACTTGTACATTACTGGGTTCAACCATATCAAAAAAAAGTTTTACCGATTGATTACCCTCTGCCGATTTTTCAAGTTGCTTTAAAGATTCTTTGTCTTCAGCAAAAAGAACATTAGCAAACTTTCCTTCCATATTTCTAACTAAACAATGGAATATGATTCCGCTTTGTTGTTGTAAGAAATTTGATTCAAAATTCAATACAGCTTCAATTAATTGATTAGGGGTTGTACCTTCTTTCACTTCAAATGATGTAAATTCCATCATCGCTGCTTTACTATTGTTTAGCCTTATCATTTATTAAGTTTTTATTAATGATGCAATAATAAAAACAGGTAGTGTCAACCTTATGTCAAGGGTTGTTTAAATCTTTTTAACAAGACTCAAAAAACTCCGCTAAGGTCATATTATGAGGTTTAAAAGTGATATAAGTGGTTATTAAACTTTGTATACAATCTAACCTAAAGGCTCTAAATTCATTTCTTAATCGACAGTATGCTATTAACAACCAGTTTTCATTAGTACTATATAGCGCAAAAGGCTCTACTGTTCTCTTTGTAAAGTTATTTTCAAGCGATAAATAATCTAATTCTAGTAAATGATAGTTTGTAATTGCTGATTGAATTTGAATAAGGTAACTACTCGATTGTTCATTATTTATATTTGCTCTAAAAATAATTCTTTGAGAGAGTAAATTAGCTTTGTCTTTTTGAGAATCTCTTAAAACTGCTTTAATTTTAACTATCGCTGCTATATAATTTTCAACAAAAGAAGTATCCTTGTTTTGTAATATCAATTGTTCTGCTGTTATCAGCGCATTGGCTTCCTCTTCAGAAAACATAATAGGGGGCAATTGATATCCTTCTTGTAAAAAACACCCTTTTCCTTCTTCAGTAATTACTGGAATTCCAGAATCCTCAAGTGTTCTAATATCCCTATAAATTGTCCGTAAACTTACTTGAAACTTATCTGCCAACTCTCTAGCTGTTAGTAGCCTTTTTGATTGTAATAAAGTTACAATTTGAGTTAACCTCGTTAACCTCGGTTTTTCCATAAAAACTAGTTATCCTTAGCTATTATAGACTTAACAATTAAGTATTGAGAAACGATATATAACACTATAATAGCAATATCAAACAATCGCTTTGGTGTGTAAAAATTATTTAACGCTATTAAACTGTCAGAAGTTATAAACAACACTGCTCCTAATAACAACCATGAATTTGCTGTTGTTTTTTGTTGGCGATAGTTCAACAATGCGGCAGTTCCAAAAGTTGAAATAGTTATACCATAAACAATTACTGGTAATAACATATCACCTAAGTTAGCGTAAATTAATCCTAACAATACCACAAATAATAACACAAAAGGCATGGCTGAAGTTATCATTTTAACTGTTAAATCTTTAAACAATAAATCGGTTGTAATTTTAATATAGACAACATGAGCTACTAAAAAGGATGCTAAACCAAACACAAAGAAATTGGTTTTATCTAACAGAAACACATCTCCCCAGAACGAAAAAAACAGAGCTGACAACAACCAAAAACTAGGCCTTTTTACCGATACTAAATATACTATTGCTAGCGTTGTCATTAGCAATGGCTTAAAGATCATTTCGATTGTTTTATTTTGTGTAATTACTGCATACACATCGGCAATAGCAACCAATAAAAACACAATGGAAGCTAAGGTTATTTTAGTTTGTTTGGTCATTATAATAGTTAATTTTACTCTTTCACTTCTTTTTTAGACTATTTCAACACATTAATGTTACAACATTAAATCATATCTATAAAATCTTGTTCAGAAATAATTGGAATCCCTAAACTTTCAGCTTTTGTAAGTTTACTTGGTCCCATATTATCACCTGCAACAATATAAGTTGTTTTTTTAGAAATTGAACTCGACACTTTTCCTCCGTTGTCTTCAATCGCTTTTTTGAGTTCGTTTCTACTCATTTGATGAAAAACTCCTGAAACTACAAAGACTTTCCCTGCTAACTTATCAGTCTGTCCTTCTAAACTTTCAGCAGAAACTTCTAGTTGAACTCCGTATGATTTTAATCGATTTACTAATTCTATATTCCCTAAATCATTCGAAAAATCAATAATACTTTGTGCTATTCTATCACCAATTTCATCAACCGAAATTAGTGTTTCGAAATCAGCATTCATTAAATTATCTATCGACTTAAAGTGTTTTGCTAACTTTTTAGCTACAGTTTCACCTACAAAACGGATTCCTAGTGCAAACAACACTTTTTCAAACGGAATTTCTTTTGATTTTTCAATTCCTTCAATCATATTTTGTGCAGATTTTTCAGCCATTCGTTCTAACGGAATAACTTGTTCTACCGTTAAGTCATATAAATCCGCGTAGTTTTTTATCAATCCTTCTTTACGTAGTAAATCAACCGTCTCTCCTCCCAAACCATCAATATCCATGGCTTTTCTACTAATAAAATGCTTGATTCTTCCTGTAATTTGTGGCGCACACCCAAATTCGTTCGGACAATAATGTTTTGCATCTCCTTCTGTTCTTACCAATTCAGTATGACATTCAGGGCAGTGGATTGCGTATTGAGTCGGAACAGAATCTTCTGGTCGTTTTATTAAATCAACACCCACAATCTTCGGAATAATTTCTCCTCCTTTTTCTACAAAAACGGTATCTCCTACTCGCACATCTAACTTTTCGATTTGATCTGCGTTGTGTAATGATGCTCTTTTCACAATCGTTCCTGCCAACTGCACAGGCTCTAAATTTGCAACTGGCGTTATTGCTCCTGTACGACCTACTTGGTACGTAATTTCATTTAACACTGTAGAAACCTGTTCCGCCTTAAACTTATAAGCAATTGCCCAACGAGGTGCTTTTGATGTATATCCTAATTCATCTTGTTGTTGAAATGAATTTACCTTTACCACAACTCCATCAGTTTCATAAGGTAATGTATGACGTTTAACATCCCACTTTTTTACAAAGTCTAGTACTTCTTCTATCGACTTAGCTAAAACAATTGTATCAGGAATTTTAAATCCTACTTTTCTAGCTGCTTCTAAACTTTCAAAATGTGAAGCATATTTACGCTCTCTGGTTACCAACTGATACAACAAACAATCTAACGGACGTTTTGCAACTTCTGCGCTATCTTGTAATTTTAAACTTCCACTAGCTGTATTACGCGGATTTCGATACGGTTCTTCATCATTAGCAATTCGTTCTTCGTTCATTTTACGAAACCCTTCAAGCGGTAAAATGATTTCTCCTCGCATTTCAAAATCGGCAACAAAGTCGCTATTCGGTAATAATGGGATAGACTTTATTGTACGAATATTGGTTGTTACATTATCTCCTTGAAAACCATCTCCACGTGTCACCGCTTGTACAAACTGCCCCTTTTCATAAGTAAGATTGATAGAAGCTCCATCGTATTTCAACTCGCATGTATATTCTATTTGATCTGTTCCAAGAATCTTTTGGATACGTTTTTCCCAATCCAATAAATCTTCTTTTGAATAGGAATTATCCAAAGAATACATTCTATGTTTATGGGTAACAGTTTCAAAATTCTTCGTTACTTCTCCTCCTACTCGTTGCGTTGGTGAATTTGGATCGAAAAATTCTGGATTTTCATCTTCTAACTGCTGAAGCTCTTTTAATTTTATATCAAACTCATAATCAGAAATGGTTGGTGAATCCAACACGTAATAACTATGATTATGTTTATGTAACTCTTCTCTTAATTGTTGTATCTTCTCCTGAACTGTCATCTAAACTACTTTCTAACGGTACTTGTAAAATGATTAATTTTTGAATTGATTGGATTTCCTGAAGCACGTCTAAAAGATGCCAATTGACCTGCATGCCAAATAGCATCTGCAATGGGTCCGTTAATAGCATTCCATAACGGATGCTCTTTTTCTCCAAAAATGATTTTGTGCTGTGATACATCCTCACTTTTTCTAAAAATATCACTAGCTAACTTTAAGTTTTCTAAAGTTATTTTTCTCTTTTCCTTAAAGGTCATTCCTGATTTTGGCTCTTTATAAGGAACTTTCAAAGCAGCATTTTCAATTACCTGTGATAAACTTAAAATATGATCTATTGTTTCCTCTGCAGTTTTTGCTTCTGCACTTGGCTTATATTGCAAATCCTTTTCAGTTAACCCTTCTGTGGACCAATAATAACGAAACCCTAAACCATCAATCATTCTACTAATTACAGAACCAGCCGTAAACTCTTCAGCTTCTTTAGGTATTTCGTAGTAAGGTAATTTAGTTTGTGAGTTTGTTGTAATTGCAGCAAACAAAAACAACATTGGTGTAAATACTGCCTTCATCAAGTAAAATTTTGATGCTAATTTAAGGAAAAGATTTATGAGTTATTATATAAGATTTCACAATAAAAAAGCCAGAGTTAATTAACTCTGGCTTATTCTTGTTTTATTAAAAATATAATCCTAATAATAAGTATAACGACGCACTTTAGCAATATGTTTAGCTAAACGCATTACTTGGTGAGAATATCCATACTCATTATCATACCATACATAAATTACAATAGTGTCTCCGTCTGCGATAGTAGCTTTACTATCAAAAATAGATGGCGCTGTTGTTCCTACGATATCAGAAGATACTAACTCATTACTTAATGAGTACTGAATTTGCTCTACTAAATCTCCTTCTAATGCATATTTTTTCATAATCGCATTTACAGACTCTACTGTAGCAGGAGTGTTTAATTGTAAGTTTAAGATTGCTAACGATCCGTTTGGTACTGGTACACGAATAGCACTTGATGTTAACTTACCTGCTAATGCTGGTAACGCTTTTGCTACTGCTTTTCCTGCTCCTGTTTCAGTAATTACCATGTTTAAAGCAGCTGCTCTACCTCTACGATATTTCTTGTGCATGTTATCAACCAAGTTTTGGTCGTTTGTATATGCGTGGATAGTTTCTAAGTGTCCTTTTTTAATTCCGAAATTATCTTCTAGCACTTTTAATACTGGTGTAATAGCATTCGTAGTACAAGAAGCCGCTGAGAAAACATCAATGTTATCAGGATTGTTCTCTTCGTGATTTACACCGTGAACAATGTTTGGTACACCACCGCCTGGAGCAGTTAATAATACTTTGCTTGCTCCTTTAGCTTTTAAATGACGACTTAATGCTTCTTCATCTCTAAAAGCACCAGTGTTATCTATAATTAATGCATCATTAATTCCGTATTCAGTATAATCGATATCTTCTGGTTGATTAGCAGAGATCATATATACTGTAGTTCCGTTAATGATTAATGCATTGTTATCAGCATCTACTTGAACAGTTCCTAAGAAATCTCCGTGTACAGAATCTACGCTTAATAATGAAGCTCTTTTTTCTAATACTGTTTGGTCAATATTACCACGAGTAACCACAGCTCTTAAACGTAATTGAGAACCTTTACCCATTTTACTACTCAACTCACGAGCTAATAAACGACCAATACGTCCAAAACCATATAATACTACATCTTTTGGTTTAATATCTTCTGCCTCTGTAGCATCTTTTAATTGCTCTTTTACAAAAGCTACTTTATCTGCAGAAGCGTCATCTTGTAAATGATATTCGTAAGCTAATTTACCTATATCTAATTTTGATGGTGGTAAATCGATTAATTGAATTGCCTTTGCAATTTCTAAAGCATCATCAATAGAAATTGGCTTTGCTACAAACTCTTTTGCATAGTTAATTAAGTTTAAAACCTCACTAGCTCTTTTGTCTACTAATTGGTTTCTAAATAATACTAACTCGATAGATTTATCATACCATAAATCGTTAACGATGTTAATAAACTCAACAGTAGCTCTTCTAACTTGCGCTTGATTTACTACTTCTTTTTCGTAATTTGTTATTGTTGACATAGTTGTGTGTTAACTAAAATTAAAAAATTTGTGCAAAAATAGGTATTTCTTCTCGATTTTATATTGGTTTTATTAAAGAAAAAGTCTCGTTAAAATTAATTTTAACGAGACTTTAAACATTTGCATTACTACACTTGTTAATACTTATATTTTTCTACTTGTCCTTCTGGACTAATTAGTTCTAAATACATTCGTTGCGAACCATTATAACTATCAAAAAGTGAAGCTGCCTCAGAAGCATTAGCTACCGGTTTTCCATTTATTTTTGATACAATATACCCTGGTCCTACTTTAAAATATCTAAACCCTTCATTATTTGTTGCTACTATTTTAGCCCCACCTGTTATACCTAACTTCTTTCTTTCCTTTTTTGATAAATCTTTTAATTGTACCCCAAAAGAAAAAGAAGTAAATGTACTTTTCTTACTTAATTTAACAGTCTTAACTAAATCTTCCCCATCTCTATTTACAGTAACATTCACATACTCACCAGGTCTTTTTGCTGTTAACTGCCCTTTTAAATCTGAAAACTTAGAAATTTTTACGTCATTTACTTGAGTAATGATATCTCCTTCTTTTAAGCCCGCTTTAACAGCGTCACTATTTTCATCAATAGAACCTATTTTAACACCCTCTAAATCCTTTACGCTACTATCAACTCCAATTCCCAAAATAGCTTCCTGAACAGCTCCAAACTCTAATAAGTCATCTACTACTTTTTTAGCAATATTTGAAGGCACCGCAAAAGAGTAGCCTATAAACGACCCTGTTCTTGATGAGATAGCTGTATTAATCCCAATTAATTCTCCTCTTGTATTCACCAAAGCACCACCGCTATTACCTGGGTTAACAGCAGCATCTGTTTGAATAAAAGAGTCAATATTAGTATTACCATCTAAGTCTCGTCCTTTAGCACTTACTATACCCGCTGTAACTGTAGATGTTAAGTTATACGGATTTCCTACTGCTAACACCCACTCTCCTACTTTAATATTATCTGAATTCCCAAAAGGTAAATTTGGCAACTCAAAATCAGCTTCTACTTTTAACAATGCAATATCATTGCTTTTATCAGCTCCTATTAACGTCGCTTTTAATTTTTTTTGATTGTTTAGAGTAACTTCTAAATCACTTGCACCTTCAATTACGTGATTATTAGTTACAATATATCCATCAGGAGAGATAATAACTCCACTTCCTGTTCCTACTTGCTCATATTTCCTTGTACCACTCCCACTTCCATAAAACAATTCTGCCAATGGATTTTGTTGTGTTCGTATAGATGTATTTTTAACATGCACTACTGCATGTACCGTTTTATCAGCTGCTTCAGTAAAATCTGTTGGAGTTGATGTTGAATTTATAACTGTTGGCGTATAACTCGCCTTTACGGTTTGCATTGTTGGTTCTACCGCTTTTTCAACAATCACTTGCGGTCTCTCTAATAATGTTTTGTATCCTGCAAGTGCTATTGCGCCTCCTAAAAACGCAATCCCTAAAGTTCTAAATATTTTCTTCATATGCTTACAAAATTTTATACTTCAAATATACTATTTTAACATTTCAGACAAATGTGTTTAACTTCTATTTAACGGTTTTTAACCGCTATTTAACAGTCTTCTTTCCTTGATAAAATATGTATCTTTGTCCATTATTATGGAATTAGACTTTTACAAATACCAAGGAACTGGAAACGATTTTATCATGGTAGATAATCGTTCAAAAACCTTTCCAAAAAACAATACTGACATAATTGCAAAATTATGTGACAGACATTTTGGTATAGGTGCTGACGGTTTAATTTTACTTGAAGAAGACACAAACACCGATTTTAAAATGGTGTACTACAACTCTGACGGTAATGAAAGTACCATGTGTGGTAATGGTGGACGTTGTATTGTCGCTTTTGCTCATAAATTAGGACTTTTCAAAACAAATACAACTTTTGTTGCCATTGATGGACTTCATCATGCTTCTATTTCTAATAACATCGTATCGCTACAAATGATTGATGTTAACGAGGTAAAAATTACTGACAATTACGTTTTCACCAACACAGGATCACCACATCATGTACAACTTGTTAAAAATCTTACTGAGTATGATGTGTTTTCTAACGGAAGAAGAATCAGAAATGAAATTTATGGTACAGAGGGAAGTAATGTTAATTTTGTAGAACGAATAAACCATAACACCTTTAAGGTTCGTACCTACGAACGTGGTGTTGAAGATGAAACTTTAGCTTGTGGTACAGGAGTTACTGCTGTTGCTATTGCCATGCATGCAACTCAAAAAGCAAACAGTACATCAATTAATTTACCTGTAGAAGGTGGAGAACTAGAAGTTTCTTTTGAAGAACAAAACGGTAATTACACTAATGTTTTTTTAAAAGGACCTGCTACATTTGTATTTAAAGGAAAAATAAATTTTTAGTGCATACGTTAACAGGAACATATATCAATTTAAGAGCTTTGGAGCCTGAAGATTTAGAGTTTTTGTTTCAAATTGAAAACAACGAACTCTTTTGGGAAGTTAGTCATACACAGACTCCTTTTTCTAAATATTTATTAAAACAATATTTAGAAAATGCTCATTTAGATATTTATGAGGCTAAACAATTAAGGTTAATTATAGAAGAAAAAGCCACCAATAAACCTATTGGAATGATTGATTTATTTGATTTTAATCCTCAGCATAGAAGAGCTGGAATTGGAATTTTAGTACATCCTGATTTTCAACAAAATGGTTTTGCTTCTGAAGCTTTGCAATTATTAACTAAGTTTTGTTTCACTCATTTACAGTTACATCAACTATATGCTAATATTACTGATGATAACATTCAGAGTATACACCTTTTTCAAAAACATAATTTCATGAAAATTGGTGTAAAAAAAGATTGGACATACCACAACGGAACATATAAAAACGAAATTTTATTTCAATTAATAAATGAATAAGAAGATACTTTTAGGTAGCATAGTTGCTATTTTTTTAATTGGCGGAATTATTGGGTTTAACTACTATCAGAAAATATTTGGAAAAGCAGTACAAAAAGACGGAGCTATTTACATAGGTTCTAATGCTACATTTATAGATGTAAAAAAACAACTCACTGAATTTGTTAAACATCCTGAAAATTTTGTTTGGTTGGCAGAAAAGAAAAAGTTTACCCAACCTAAAGGAGGTAAATACACTTTAAAAGAAGGAATGAGCATGAACGATGTTATCAATCTTTTAAGAAGCGGAAATCAAACTCCTATTAAATTATCATTTAACAACCAGGACACTTTAGAAAAATTGGCAGGAAGAATCGCTGAACAAATTGAAGCAGATTCAATTACTCTCTTACAAGCGATGAAAGAACCTTCTTTTTTAGCAACCAATAACTTTTCTGAAAAATCTGCTTTAGGAATGTATATTCCAAATAGTTATGAATTTTACTGGAATACTTCAGCTGAAAAGTTTCGCGATAAAATGTTACGCGAATACAATCGCTTTTGGACTCCTTCAAGACTAGAAAAAGCCAAACAACTTAATCTTACCAAAGAAGAAGTAATCACGTTGGCTTCAATCGTTCAAAAAGAAACTGCTAAAAAAGTAGAGCGTCCAATTGTTGCCGGACTATATCTAAACAGATTAAAAGATAATTGGCCTTTACAAGCTGATCCCACAATTATATATGCTATCAGAGAAATAAACGGTCAAGATTTTGTTGTAAAAAGAGTTCTAAACAAAGATTTAGAAATCAATTCTCCTTATAACACTTATAAAAACACAGGGTTACCTCCTACTTTAATTGCAATGCCAGATATTTCATCTATTGACGCTGTATTAAATCGTCAAAAACATAATTATTATTATATGTGTGCTAGCGTAGATAAAATTGGTTTTCATGAATTTGCTAACTCTTTAGCACAACACAATAGAAATGCTGCTAAGTATCAACAATGGATACATCAGCAGGGAATAAGAAGATAAATTAACAAAATTTTATTTTCATAAAAAGAAGTTGAATTTTATATAATCGCTAATAAAATTCAACTTTTTTTATTAACACAATAATAAAAAAACCAAAAAACCACTAATTTTTCAACAGGTAAACACCTGTAGTTTATTGATTTTTAATGTTTTATAAAAAATAACCGTATCTTTGCCTAGCTAAACAGAAAGTTATTAGTTATCAGAAATTTAGTATTAATCATTGGGGGGATTATATTACTAACTAGTTTCACCGTCATAAATGACAAAAAAGAAAAAGCTGTTACTACACCGGTACCAGCACACGAGATTGAAAAGGTAAATATTCCCTTTTTGCAAAAAGACTTTGTTGGTTTTAAAGAAGCGCTAGCTTTTAAAGAATCACAAGGTAACTACAGAGTAGTAAACGAACTTGGTTATTTAGGTAAATACCAATTTGGTAGAGAAACCTTAAAAAGATTCCGAATTTACAATACCGATTACTTCCTTAAAAACCCAAAATTACAAGAACGCACGTTTGTTGCTTATTGTAAATTAAACAAATGGATTTTAAGAAAAGATATTAAAAGAAGTGTTGGTAAAACTATTGGAGGAGTTAAAATTACCGAATCAGGCATTTTAGCTGCAGCTCATTTAGGTGGAGCTGGTAACGTAAAAAAGTTTTTACGTTCAAACGGAGCTATTAAATTTAATGATGCCTTTGGAACTTCGATACAATCGTATCTTAAAAAATTTGCCAATTATGATGTTTCAAACATTAAAGCAAATAAGAAACCAATCGTATAACAAGAAACAATTAAAAAAGTAAAGCACCGATAACTCGGTGCTTTTTTTATTTATGAATGATAAAAATTGCTGGTCTTTTATGCAAATCTGGCTTAGCGTTTTTCCATTCTTTTACCGTTAACGTTTTAATATATTCTGTTGGTAATGTTATATCGCAAGCAACACAAACTCTAGTCTCTGGAGACAATATAGCACGTAAATCATCTAACATTTTCTCATTTCGATACGGAGTTTCTATAAAAATTTGCGATTGATTTTTATCTTTTGAAAGTTTCTCTAGTTCCTTAATAGCTTTCTTTCTATCCGATCTATCAATAGGTAAATATCCGTTAAATGCAAAACTTTGCCCGTTCATTCCCGATGCCATAATAGCTAATAAAATAGACGATGGTCCTACTAAAGGCACTACCTGAATTCCTTTTTGGTGGGCTAATTTAACTATGCTAGCTCCAGGATCTGCAACTGCAGGAACCCCTGCTTCAGACAACAACCCAACAGACTTTCCTTTTTCACAAACATCCAAATAATTTTTTGTTTCCAAATCATCTGAATATTTATCCAACAACATCAACTCGAGTGATGGTTGCGATTTTGTAGGCGTGATTCTTTTAATAAATCTTCTGGCAGATTTCTCGTTTTCAACAATAAAATAATCTAGTTGTTCAACTACTTTTTTTACTGATAAAGGCATCACCTCTAAAGGCTCTGTATCTCCTAAAGTTGTAGGAATTAAATATAATTTACCTTTCATTATTTTCTAATTTTTGAAGCTATAATTTCACAAACTTCATCTAACATTTGATACACATTTTCAAAACCTTGATTTCCTCCATAATACGGATCTGGTACCCCCATATCTTCACCAGGATACAATTCATTCAAAATCATTTTTACTTTTTTGCGCTGTGTAACATTATCAGACATCGCCACAATATCATCATAATTACTTCTATCCATAGCAAAAATCATGTCAAACTCATCAAAATCTTTTTTCGTAAATTTTCTTGAACGTTGATTTGTAATATCAATTCCGTATTTTTTTGCTACTTCAATTGAACGCTTATCAGGCAATTCACCCACATGATAACCAGCTGTACCCGCTGAATCAATTTTAAATTTTTCTAATGATAATTTTGATTGTAAAATCCCCTCAGCTAATGGTGAACGGCAAATATTACCTAAGCATACCATCAATATTTTTTTCATACAAAATAAAAAAACCTCACGTTGTGAGGCTATTTGTTTAAAGCGTTAGTTTCTTCGTTAAATCTTCAACATATTTTTTAAACTGCTTATCAGTTTCTGTCAAATTATCAACCGTTTTACATGCGTGCAACACAGTGGCATGATCTCGTTTTCCTATTTGACTACCAATACTTGCTAGTGATGATTTTGTCATCCGCTTTGCAAAATACATTGCTAACTGACGCGCTTGTACAATATGTCGTTTACGAGTTTTTGACTGTAAGGTTGCTACATCCATATCAAAGTATTTTGATACTACTTTTTGAATATAATCAACCGAAAGTTCTTTCTTGGTATTTTTAACAAATTTATCTACAATTTGTTTTGCTAATTCAATTGTAAACTCTTTTCTATTAAAAGAAGCTTGTGCAATCATTGATATAATCACTCCTTCTAATTCACGAACATTAGACTTAATATTTTTTGCGATGTACTCTACAATATCTTCAGGCATTTCTACCCCATCTCTATACAGTTTGTTTTGTAGTATAGAAATCCTTGTTTCGTAATCAGGAGCTTGTAATTCAGCTGATAATCCCCATTTAAAACGAGATAATAAACGCTGTTCAATATCTTGCATATCAACAGGTGCCTTATCAGAAGTTAAAATAACCTGCTTTCCGTTTTGATGCAAATGGTTGAATATATGAAAGAATACATCTTGTGTTCCTGCTTTACCAGATAAAAATTGCACATCATCAATAATCAACACATCAATCATTTGATAAAAATGAATAAAATCATTTCTGGTATTAGATTTTACCGAATCAATAAACTGCTGTGTAAATTTTTCCGAAGAAATATATAAAACAGTTTTATCAGGATATTTGTCTTTAATTTCAACTCCTATAGCATGCGCCAAATGCGTTTTTCCTAAACCTACACCTCCATAAATTAACAAAGGATTAAACGATGTTCCTCCTGGTTTATTAGCCACAGCCATACCAGCAGATCGTGCTAATCTATTTGAATCACCTTCAACAAAGTTTACAAAATTATAATTTGGGTTTAATTGCGATTCAATTTTCACCTTCTGTAACCCTGGAATAATAAACGGGTTTTTTAACTCTCGTTTTGACTCTAGAGGAATGGTTACTTTTTGAGGTTTTAACGGATTACGGTTAGAACTTGGAATTTTAACTGTCTGCGGACTGTTACTACTGTACGTATTTTCCATACGCACATCATAAATTAACTTCGCATCATTCCCCAACTCTCGCATTAAAGCAACTCTTAATAGCTTGATATAATGCTCTTCCAACCACTCATAAAAAAATTTACTAGGTACCTGTACCGTCAAAGCTTCGCCTGCCAATTTAATGGGTCTTATTGGCTCAAACCAAGTTTTGTACGCTTGGGGTTTAATATTATCTTTGATAAAAGACAAGCATTCCGTCCAAACTGAATCGGCTGTTTTAGTCATATTTCGGTAAAAAACAATTTAGTTGTTATTTTTCTATTCAAGTTTAGGGGACACAAACATTAATGTCTGAGCGAACAAAAGTGTGAATAAAATTTAGCATAAAAAAATCAAATTGCTATTGACTTTTATTTTTTTTTTGCGTATCGTTAATGCAACTTAAATTTTAAAAAAATCTTGCAAAAACATCACACATCCATACGAGTTCGGTATGCTGAAACTGATCAAATGGGAGTAGTCTACCATGGAAACTACGCACAGTTTTTTGAAATAGGTCGTACCGAATGGCTACGTTCTATGGGCGTTACTTACAAATATATGGAAAAAACAGGAATCATACTGCCTGTTATTTCTTTATCTTGTAACTTTAAAAAATCAGCCTTATATGACGATGAACTAACCATTACTACTATTCTTAAAAAGTCACCTTCAGTAAAAATTGAATTTGACTATGAGATTAACAATCAAAACAACGAATTAATATGCACAGGCAATACTGTACTTGCTTTTATTAACAATAGAACTAAAAAACCAATGCGTTGCCCTGATTATATTTTAGATAAATTAACAATCACAAAATAGCCAAATTGCTTAAACAAATAACTACATGAAAATATATACCAAAACAGGAGACAAAGGTACTACTTCACTATTTGGAGGTACTCGAGTACCAAAATATCACTTGCGGATTGAGAGTTATGGAACCGTAGATGAGCTTAATTCTTATATCGGATTAATTAGAGATCAAAATTTAGATAGCTCATTAAAAAAAATATTGACAAAAATTCAAAGTGACTTGTTTACTTTAGGCGCTATGTTAGCTACTCCACCTGAAAAAGAAGTCCTAAAAAGTGGTAAAGAACGGTTAAATATTCCTAAAATTAACAACAGTTCCATTCAATTTTTAGAAGATGAAATTGACCTGATGAACAACAGCTTACCTCAAATGACGCACTTTGTGTTACCCGGCGGACATCAAACCGTGTCATTTTGTCATATCGCCCGCTGTGTATGCCGTAGAGCTGAGCGTTTATCTGTCGCATTAAATGAAGAAGAACCTATTCACAATACCGTTTTAATGTATTTAAACAGACTTTCTGACTACCTTTTTGTGTTGGCACGAAAGTTGACCCAAGACTTACAGGCTGAAGAAATTAAATGGATTCCTGAAAAGCTTTAACAAAGTTCTTTAATTATTGATTCACATTTTTTAAAAAAAACTTGACTTTTTACAAAAAAAAATTATTTTTGCGGAAAATCTTACTAAACAGATAAAGAAATGTATTGGACACTTGAATTAGCATCTTATTTAGCAGATGCACCTTGGCCTGCAACTAAAGACGAATTAATTGATTATGCAATTCGTACTGGGGCACCGTTAGAAGTGGTTGAAAACTTACAAGATATAGAAGATGAAGGTGAGGCGTACGATTCTATTATTGAAATCTGGCCAGATTACCCTACAGAAGAAGATTATCTTTGGAATGAAGATGAATACTAATAAAATACAACCATAAAAAGTCTCTTTCATAGAGGCTTTTTTTTTGCTTACTTTTAAGCACTCAAATAACAAACATAAAACATGCCAATTAAAGACATTTAATTAGCTATAAAACAATATTTTACAAATGAGCGTTTTAAATTCGATTATAAAACTATTTGTTGGTGACAAACAACAAAAGGACCTAAAATCTCTACAACCTATCGTTGAAAAAGTACGAGCTTTTGAGAATTCATTAAGTAATTTATCTCATGATGAGCTACGAGCAAAAACAATCGAATTTAAATCGAAAATTAATGATGCTACCAAATCTTTTATTGATAAAATAGCTGAACTTGAAGAAGAAGCAAAAATAGCAGACATTGATCGTCAAGAAGATATTTATACTGAAATTGATCAATTAAAAGACGAAGCTTACGAAGCTTCTGAAGCTGTTTTATTAGACATCATGCCTGAGGCTTTTGCTGTAGTAAAAGAAACTGCTAAACGTTTCACCAACAATACTGAGCTAGAAGTAACAGCAACTCCGTTCGACAGAGAATTATCGGCAACTAGAGAACATATTACCTTAGAAGATGACAAAGCTTACTGGGCAAATTCGTGGGATGCAGCAGGAAAACCTGTTACTTGGGATATGGTACATTACGATGTACAGTTAATTGGTGGATCTGTATTGCACCAAGGTAAAATTGCAGAAATGATGACAGGTGAAGGTAAAACTTTGGTTTCTACCCTGCCTGTATACTTAAATGCATTGACTGGAAATGGAGTGCATGTAGTAACCGTAAATGACTACTTAGCAAAACGTGACCGTGCGTGGATGGCTCCAATTTTTGAGTTCCACGGATTAAGTACCGATTGTATCGATTATCACCAACCAAATTCTGAAGCTCGTAGAGCTGCTTATAATGCCGATATCACTTACGGAACCAACAACGAATTTGGTTTTGACTACTTACGTGATAACATGGCAAATTCTAAAAAAGATTTAGTGCAGCGTGCGCCAAACTATGCCATTATTGATGAGGTGGATTCTGTTTTAATTGATGACGCACGTACTCCGTTAATTATTTCTGGTCCTGTACCGCAAGGAGATCACCATGAATTTAACGAATTAAAACCTTTAGTAGCCGATTTAGTTTCACTTCAAAATAAATATTTAGTGGGTGTTTTAGCAGAAGCTAAACGCTTAATTAAAGAAGGAGATACTAAAGAAGGAGGATTTTTATTATTAAGAGTTTATAGAGGTTTACCAAAAAATAAAGCATTAATTAAATTTCTATCTCAAGAAGGAGTTAAACAAATTCTTCAAAAGACAGAAAACTTCTACATGCAAGACAACAACAAGTTAATGCCAGAAGTTGATGCCGAATTATGGTTTACTATTGAAGAAAAAAATAATCAAATTGATTTAACCGATAAAGGGATTGCACACCTTTCTGATATCACGAAAAATGAAACATTCTTCGTATTACCAGACATTAGTGTTAAAGTAGGGCAAATAGATAAGAGTGATGCTACTCCTGAAGATAAAGCTAACCAAAAAGAAGAATTATACCGTGAGTTTAGCATAAAGAGTGAGCGTATTCATACCATGAACCAACTTTTAAAAGCATACACTGTTTTTGAAAAAGATGTGGAGTATGTGGTTATGGATAACAAAGTAATGATTGTAGATGAGCAAACAGGTCGTATTATGGACGGTCGTCGTTACTCTGACGGATTACACCAAGCAATCGAAGCGAAAGAAAATGTAAAGATTGAAGATGCAACACAAACTTTTGCTACTGTTACTTTACAGAATTACTTTAGAATGTACCGCAAACTATCAGGTATGACAGGTACGGCAATTACTGAATCAGGTGAGTTCTGGGAAATCTATAAATTAGATGTTGTTGAAATCCCAACAAACAAACCAATTCAAAGAGACGATAAGCAAGATTTAGTATATAAAACTACTCGTGAAAAATACAACGCAGTAATTGATGATATTGTGAAGTTAGTAGGAGAAGGAAGACCTGTTTTAGTAGGTACTACTTCGGTTGAAATCTCTGAATTATTAGGAAGAATGTTACAAATGCGTAAGATTCCTCACAATATCTTAAATGCTAAACTACACAAAAAAGAAGCAGATGTAGTTGCTGAAGCAGGTAAACCAGGAGTCGTTACTATTGCGACAAATATGGCTGGTCGTGGTACCGATATTAAATTATCTGACGAAGTTAAAGCTGCAGGTGGTTTAGCTATTATTGGTACAGAACGTCATGATTCTCGTCGTGTAGACCGTCAGTTACGTGGTCGTGCAGGACGTCAGGGAGACGTAGGATCTTCTCAATTCTATGTAGCCTTAGATGATAACCTAATGCGTTTATTCGGTTCAGAAAGAATCGCTAAAATGATGGATAGAATGGGATTAAAAGAAGGTGAAGTAATTCAGCATTCTATGATTTCTAAATCTATTGAAAGAGCACAAAAGAAAGTAGAAGAAAATAACTTTGGTATTCGTAAACGTTTATTAGAATACGATGATATTATGAACGCTCAACGTGAGTTTGTATACAAACGTCGTCGACATGCTTTAGACGGAAAACGCTTACAAATTGATATTGCAAATATGATTTATGACACGTGCGATTCAATTGTAAGACAAAACAAAGAAGCTAAAGATTTCCAAAACTTCGAGTTTGAGTTAATTCGTTTCTCTTCAATGACTTCTCCTTTTTCTGAAGAAGAATTCAATAAAGCAACAGAGCAAGAATTAACAGATAAATTATACCAAATAGTAACAGAACACTACAAAGAAGATGCTGGTAGAAATGCTGAAAATGCATTTCCTGTAATTAAAAATGTTTTTGAAAATGAAGGTGATCGTTACGAGCGTATTGTAGTTCCTTTTACAGATGGTACTAAAACTTTACAAGTAGTTACCAACTTAAAAGAAGCTTACGAAAGTGAAGGTAAATCATTAATAAACGATTTTGAAAAGAACATTACCTTAGCGATTATTGATGAAAACTGGAAAGATCACTTACGTAAAATGGATGAATTAAAACAAACCGTTCAAAATGCTACGTATGAACAAAAAGACCCGTTGTTAGTATACAAGTTTGAAGCTTTCGAATTGTTCCAAGAAACAATTGATAAGATTAACAAAGAAGTATTATCATTCTTATTCAAAGGGCAACTACCAAGTCAGGAAGCTTCGCAAGTATCAGAAGCTCGCGAACAAAAACGTGAACAATTAGACTTACGTAAAGACGAAGTTCAAAACTCAACACAGCAAGCTATAAGTAATGCTCGTAACCAACAAACTCAGGAGCAACAAATAGTAGAAACTGTTGTACGTGAACAACCAAAAATTGGTCGTAACGAAAAAGTTACTATTAAAAACGTAATGACCGGTGAGGAAAAAGAAGTAAAATTCAAACAAGCCATTCCTTTATTAGAAAAAGGAACTTGGGTGTTACACAACAAGTAATTCTAAATATATATAAAAGCTCGGGTAAACCCGAGCTTTTTTATTTTGATAGAGTAATAGTTACTACATTTCTCCTAACTCTCTTAACAATTTCTCTGAATTAGCTTTTACATTAGCTGGAGGGTTTAATGATAAAGACTTCTTTAAAGCCTTTACAGCATTCTTTTTATCCCCTGCTTCCTTATAAGCTTCTCCCAAGCTATCATATGCATTTGCACTAGTAGGATTATTAGCTACATTTCTTTTCAAATACTTTATTGCGCGTGCATAATCCTTCGCATTTATCATGGTATACCCCAATCTATTTAGTTGATTGATATTAGCCATTGACGCTGCTTCATCCATCAATTTACCATACTCTTCTACCCTTCCTAATTTGTTCAATATTTGTGCTTTTATAGACAGGTTATTAAATGTCTTTTGACTAAAAAACTGTCCAGCTATCGCTTTATCAATCCAAACTAGAGCTTCGTTTAAATCTCCTCCATTATTTAAAGAGAAATTAGCCGCTTGCTCCCATGTTTGCCTACTAAACCCAGGCTGATCTTGTAGTTTCTTGCGGATATCTTCTAAAACAACCTTCGTAACATCAACTTCGATCTTAAAAGGTATCTGTTTCTTTTCCCATTTTAAAGAAGCTATGGCTGAAGTTGCATCAACATTTGTAAAATCAAAAGTAAGCTGCTCTACAAAAGGGATTGTTTTTGCTTTTACATTAACCCTCAAAGCATCTTCCTTTGGATTATAAAAAAAACTCCCCCAAGCTGTGTAGTTTTTAGAGAAAATTATTGTTGCTGTATTATCCTCGCTTATAACCATATGCAATCCATATTTACCTGCTTTTAATGGTTTTCCTTCAATAGACACATCATCAGTAAACTTTACAATTGTATTCTCATTGGCTCCTGCACGCCATGGCGATTCTTTTGCTGTTCCAAATCTTAAATCGTTCATTCCATACGGAACTAACTTTCCCCATACTTCTCTATTTCTAACACTTGGGCGAGAATACTTAATATAAATATCTGTTATCCCTATACGTTGAGAAACAGTTGCCTGTTGGCTTCCTCTAGGCAAGTTCAATTGTGCATGCATGTCAACACTTAACAGCATTAAAAAGCACACAAAAATTCCTGTAAATTTGTTTGATTTCATCTTTAATTTTGGTTTAGTTAAACTCTTTTGCTTCTCAATTTAAAAACAAATAAAGAATCCTTCTGTTAGTAATACGTTAAAGTATAATTTCTAGAAAATTTAATTAACTGTTTTTTAACACATAACACTAAAACCAATTTACTTCTACATAACCTTCACTGTACTTTAAATTAAAGTACTCATTACCAATACTTCATATTTAATTTACTTTTTAAAAACATTCAAAAAATAACTTTGAAAAATATCGAAGAATATTTTAGAATGCAAAAAAACAAAAGGCGTAAACTAGACATTGTAGTAATATCAGACGTTCATTTAGGGACTTTTGGTTGTAGAGCTACCGAACTCCACAATTACCTAAAAACCATCAATCCAAAAATTTTAATTTTAAACGGAGACATTATTGATATTTGGCAATTCAACAAGCGTTATTTCCCTAAACCTCACATGAAGGTCATCAAGCAATTGATGAATTTTATAACCTCAGGTACCAAAGTATATTACATCACGGGAAATCATGATGAAATGCTTAGACGATTTAAAGGATTTCGTTTAGGAAGCTTTGAAATTGTAAACAAAATAGTCTTAGATATAGACGGTAAAAAAGGATGGTTTTTTCATGGAGATGTCTTTGATATAACAATGCAACATTCAAAATGGCTTGCTAAATTAGGAGGTCTGGGCTATGATTTTTTAATCTTAATTAACACCACTGTTAACTGGATTAGTCACAAGCTTGGGTATGGCAGATTATCGTTCTCTAAAAAAATTAAAAACAGCGTAAAAAGCGCTATTAAATTCATAAATAATTTCGAGACTACAGCTGCTGAAATTGCAATTGATGAAGGCTACGATTATGTTGTTTGTGGTCATATTCATCAACCAGAAATGAAAACAATCAATACAGATGCAGGAAGCACAATTTACTTAAATTCTGGCGACTGGATTGAAAATTTAACTGCTTTAGAATATAAAAATAAAACGTGGTCTTTATACGAATATGAAAAGGATGAAGTGGCTCAAAATATCCACTTAGATTATACTGTAAAAGATTTAGAACTTGTGAGTTCTGAACATAATAACAGCGAACTTTTTACTGAATTACTCAAAGAGTTTAATATTAAAACCCAATAGTTATGAAGCCCATAATAGGCATTTAATTAAAAAATAGTCAACACCTATCAACATTGTTAAACAACTGAAAACAAACAATTAAAAAATAAACAGATGAAAATACTATACGCTTTTCAAGGAACTGGAAACGGGCATGCAAGTAGAGCGTTGGAAATTATTCCACATTTGCAAAGACGTGGTGAAGTTGACATACTTGTTAGTGGATCTCAATACGAAATAACACTTCCTTTTGAAATAAAGTATAAATTACACGGACTTGGATTTGTATTTGGAAAAAAGGGAGGTATCGATTTAATTAGCTCTTTAAAAAGCTTCGACCTTAAAAAAGTATATCAAGAAATTAAAACACTTCCCGTAAAAGATTACGATTTAGTAATCAACGACTTTGAGCCTATTTCGGCTTGGGCGTGTCTTTTTAAAAATGTCCCGATTATTTCTTTAAGTAATCAAAATGCTTTATTAAACGAGAACAATTCCTCTTATAAAAAATTTAGGCTAGAACGATTAATTATAAAATACTACGCTCCAGCAAAAAACAAATTTGGATTTCATTTTAAAACACACTCATCTTCTACTTTCTTACCTATTATTCGCAAAGAAATTCGTTACAGAAATATTACCAATAAAGGGCATTATACGGTATACTTACCGTCGTATAGCGATGAGAAAATTATAAAAATGCTTTCAAAAATAAAAGGTATAAAATGGCAGGTTTTTTCTAAGAAAAGTAAAGAACATCAGTTTTTTCATAACATCACCATCCTTCCAATTAACGACAACGCTTTTATACGTAGTATTGCTTCTTCTAAAGGTATTATTTGTGGCGCAGGTTTCGCAACACCTACAGAGGCTTTATACCTACGTAAAAAGCTATTAGTTATCCCTATGAGAAATCAATACGAACAACAATGCAATGCTATTACATTAAAAGAAATGGGAGTTCCTGTTGTAAAAAAATTAAGCAAAAAACAGCTTCCTAAAATTGAAAAATGGATACACTCTAACAAAATAGTTGAAGTTCACTATCCTGATGTTACCGAAGATATGTTAGATGCAATTATTTTACCATACTACAACAAAACGGTTCTTCCTGAAATTACCATTGAATAGTTGCTGAACATATACTTTGCAAAAAATCGTTGGTTTTAGAAAAATGTTTGTTCTCAAACCAATAACCACGGTTGGCACTTAACGGTGATGGATGTCCTGAAGTTAAAATATGATGCTTCTTTTTATCTATAAGTTTTACTTTTTTCTTAGCAAAACCACCCCAAAGTAAAAACACCACGTCTTTTTTTTCTTCAGATATTTTTTGAATCACAGCATCGGTAAATTGCTCCCATCCTTGTTTTTGATGACTTCCAGCTTCTCCGGCTCTAACCGTTAAGGTAGCATTTAACAGTAACACTCCTTGTTTTGCCCAACGTGACAAATCACCACTTTTGGGGTACGGAATATTTACATCTTTTTCTATTTCCTTAAAAATATTGATTAGCGATGGCGGATGTGTAATGCCATCATATACCGAAAAACACAATCCGTTTGCCTGCCCTACTCCATGATAAGGGTCTTGTCCTAAAATCACCACTTTTAAGTCATCTAAAGCACAAAAATCAAACGCAGCAAAAATTTCTATCTCTTTAGGATAACAAGTATATTTAGTATATTCATTTTTAACAAAGCTGGTAAGATTTTCAAAATATGGTTTCTCAAATTCTGATTGTAAAATATTTTTCCAGCTATCATTAATTTTTACTTGCATTGTTTGTTATTTTTGTCGTGGTTTCAAATATACTATTTTGACTAAAAACATTACAGAAAAAACGCTTCAAGATTTAGAGTTTACAACGGTTTTAGAACAAGTTGCTACACACTGTATCTCTAATTTAGGAAAAGAGAAAACCCTACAAATTCACCCTATTTCAAACAAGAAAAAATTATTTTTTGAGTTGAATATGGTTAACGAGTATCTAGCCTCTTTTGAAAACGAAAACAGAATTCCGAATCATTATTTTGAAGATATTTCTGAAGAAATTAAAAGACTCGCTATTGAAAATAGCTTTTTAGAAACTGATGGATTTTTAAAAGTTTCATCGGTTTCAGAAACTGTAAATGAGCAAAAAAAGTTTCTAAAAAAATTTGAAACCTATTATTCTACCCTATACACACTTAGTGAAGAGGTGGAATTCACTACTGTTATTGTAGATAACATTAAAAAAATTATCACTCCTTATGGAGAAGTTGCCGATAACGCCTCTCCTACTTTAAAACAAATACGAAAGGATATCGGAGCTGTTAGAGGTAAAATTTCTGAAAGTTTTTCTCGTGCTTTGAGTAAAAATATTGCTAGCGGATATTTAGATGACATTAAAGAAACAGTTATCGATAATCAACGCGTATTAGCTGTTTTGGCAATGCACCGTCGCAAAGTTAAAGGGAGTTTATTAGGATCATCAAAATCAGGAAATATTGTATATATCGCTCCGCAAGCTACGTTAGCTTATAGTAGAGAGTTACAAAACCTGCTGTATGAAGAAAAACAAGAAGTGGTACGTATATTAAGAGCTTTAGCTACTGAAATACGCCCTTATACTCCACTTTTAACCGAGTATGTTACATTTTTAACACATTTAGATGTGGTGGGTGCCAAAGCTAAGTATGCAAAAAGCATTAACGGATTGCTCCCTAAAATTACCAAAGAAAAAAAGATCTTTTTAAAAGATGCTTTCCATCCTATTTTATGGCAAAAAAACAAGGCCAAGAATATTGAAACGATACCACAAACGCTTCAACTAAATGAACAACAACAAATCATTGTAATTTCAGGACCCAATGCCGGAGGAAAAAGCATCACTCTAAAAACTATTGGCTTATTACAACTTATGCTACAAAGTGGATTGTTAATTCCTGTTCATGAGCGTAGTGAAACAACACTTTTCAATACGATTTTAACCGATATTGGAGATAATCAATCTATCGAAAATCAATTAAGTACCTATAGCTACCGATTGAAAAACATGCGTTATTTTTTGAAAAAATGTGACGACAATACCCTGTTTTTAATTGATGAGTTTGGTACAGGTTCTGATCCAGAATTAGGAGGTGCTTTAGCTGAAATTTTCTTAGAAGAGTTTTATGAGAAAAAAGCTTTTGGAATCATTACCACGCATTATGCGAACTTAAAAGTACTAGCTGATGAATTAGACAATGTTACCAATGCCAACATGCAGTTTGATGAGCGTTCTTTAGAACCCTTGTATAAACTATATATCGGACAAGCAGGAAGTTCTTTTACCTTTGAAGTAGCACAAAAAAATGGAATTCCGTACAGCTTAATTAATCGAGCAAAAAAACGTGTTGAAACTGAAAAAATTCGATTAGATAAAACGATTTCTAAACTACAAAAAGAAAGAAACCGCTTACAAAAAACCTCTGAAAGTTTAGATAAGCAAAAATCGAAAGGACAAGAGCATATTGAAAATCTGCAAGAAAAAGAATTGAGAATACGTGAAAAACTAGAAGGTTTTCAAGAACTGTATGATAACAACCAGCGCATGCTTTCTTTAGGTAGAAAGATAAATGAGTTGCTGAATAAATATTTTCAAACCAATAATAAGAAAGAATTGTCAACCAACTTTTTTAAATGGGTGACTGCCGAAAAAACAAAACATTTAAAAAAGAATCCGCCTAAAAAGAAAACCAAAGTAGAAAAACAGCAAGAAAAAGTTGAAACTCAAAAACAACAAGAAGCTATTCAAAAAGTAGAAAAAGAAGTGCTACAAAAAGTAGTGAAAGTACGTGAAGAAAAGAAAAAAGAGGCCGAAAAAATTGCCAAAGAAAAGGCAGCTTATGTCTTTAAAGTAGGAGATCGTGTTCGCTTAGCAGATGGAAATGCCGTAGGAACTATTGATAAAGTAGAAAAGAAAAAAGCATTTATCAATTACGGTTTATTTACTACAGAAGCTAAAATTGAACAATTAGAATTGGTCGAACGAGCTAAGAAAAAATAATAGCCATTTTAAAAAACAGTCAAGTAACTTTTTATTTTTTTTGAGTCTTCGAGCAATACAGCTATATTGCATAACAAAACAAGAAGAATAAAATTGCTAAAAACTCCGCTTATCACCTTTAAAAACCCGGATAACAGTACTTTTAGTTCTTTTATAACAAGTTGCCATTAATTTAAAAAATTACGTTTTGAAAGAACTTCTTATTAATTTATCAGCATTAGCCATCTTTTTTGTTCTCTATTTAATCTTCAAGAAATTCTTACCAAGCTACGCAGATGAAAAAGGAAAAAATCAAGCAACAAAAGAGGATATTGAGGAAATCACATCTCTTGTTCAAGGGGTTGAAAGTAAAGTAATATTCTAACAAATAATATAATTGACTACTCTTCTTTAAAAAGACAATATATAATCGATTATTTTGCGTCATATAATAATTGGGAAAGAACAATAACTAGTGCAAATCTTAAAGGATTTGGAAATTTCAAGGAAGAAAATAAAAAGAATATAGAAAGGATGTATGAGGCAAAACACTCTTATAATCTTAAAGAAGGGGAAATTGAATTATTTATTGACGAACGGGAATTTTATAAACAAAGAAGAGAACTTACAACAAGGACATTAAAATATCAGCATCAATTCGAACAAGCTAATGACAATTTAATTTCTCTTGACCTAAGTAAAGAATCTAATCCTAATTATAACGATGATATTGTAAATCTATTAGATGAATACAGAAAATCTACTATATCTAATTTGAAAGGGATTTTTGAAGAACGAAATAAGGTCATTCAACTATTGAGTTCTTACATCAAAAAATTAATGGAATAAAAACTAATGGCAACACCGTATATAAAAAATTGCTAGTTTTAGCTAAACCAAAGTTAGTTGCTTTTTTGCTAGCTTCTGATTTTCCTTCGGAAAATCCTCGAACAAAAAACCGCAACTTTTCATATACGTAAACGTTAGCAGTTATTAGAAAAAACAATATAGAATGAAAACATTTATTGCCTTTTTTGACGTTCTTGGATTTAAAGAATTCATATATAATAATGATTTAACCGAAGCTAAACGTCTTTTTAATCACTTATTAAGAGACTCGCAAACAGCCATAAGTGGAGAAAAGTATATTAAAATAAATTCTGGAATGATTGTCCCTGATTTAAAAAATCAAAAGGTAAATTGTTTACACGTTTCTGACAGCATTATTTTCTGGACTAATACTGATAGTGAAGAAGATTTTAAAGAATTAGTAGAAGTATGTTACTCATTTTATTGGAGGAGTTTACAAGCTACTTTTCCTTTACGTGGTTGCTTAACTTATGGAGAAATTGATTTTAATCCAAGTACTATAAAAAATGACAATGGAATAGATTTTTATAATTATTCTTTGATTGGCAAAGGACTTGTAGATGCTTATATAAAATCTGACAATATTGAATATGCTGGTTGCATACTTGACGAATTAGCAATTGAAAAAGTAAGTGACAGTCTAATTAATGATTTAATATATGACCAAAAAATTTGTATGTATAAAGTACCCTACAAAAATGGAGAAAATTATGAACACGTATTTAGACCAATAAAAGGAGACCATAATGATGTTTCTTTTAGGAATACAGCACAAAGTATAAAAGGATTATTCACATACGCATCTAAAACTGAATTGACAAATATGCCCGAAAGCGTTAAGAAGAAAATGAATAACACGATTGATTTCATTAGCTTTTTCCGAGAAACAGATAGAGATTTAAAAAATCCGAATAAAAAATAACAACTGTTAACACAGTGTATAAAACATAGCTAATAAGTGCTAAACTGAAAAGTTCGTACTTATTTGCAAAGTCCGCCAAATTTTTAGATTTGGCTTTTAAATAGAAAAGTTAAAAATAAAATATAAAAATTCGGCTCTGTGTTAATCCGAAAAATTAGCGTCTTTTTACACGCTACGTTTCATACACAAACCGTGTACCATTTGACCAAATATGAACGAGCCGATAATAATTGAGGAATTAGGACTTATTTACGGAAGAGATGCAATCTTTTTAGACAAAATTGAATTTGACGAAACCCATTCTGTCAAACTGATTGGAGAATTTAATGGTTCTTTATGTGAAAATGTCAACAACGAAAAGGATAAATACATTCCATATGAAATAAGTTTTAAAGGAATTCTTGAATTTAAGATGACTGAAGTTGACTTTTATAATGACAAAAATTATATTTCAAGTTTTGAAAAGGTAATTGACTCTGAAAGAATTTCTGAATTCAAAAACTTATACGACGGAGATATTAAAGTAAAAGATTCTCACGAGCATTTTATTTTTCACACTTATGACGATGTGATTGAAATAATCGCGTGTGAATTTAAACTAACGCTAAAAACGCTACACAACAATATATAACCACAATTCCGAGTAGATCAAACCTAGTCTAATTCACTCAGAATTGCTAAATTAGCCGCAACGGTCGGTTATACAAGACCGTTTGGCAACAATAACAGACACCTATAAAATGCTAATCTAACTTGGACATTACTGAACTTATCAATGACATTGGAAAAATCATCGTTTTTTTAATGATATTAATGTCAATCTTCCTGATTACTGTAACTTCAACAAAAAAACTATCAAACTCTTTATTTGCAGCCTTTCTTTTAGTCACTGCTTTTGACTTTTTAGGAATGTTTTTGTCGATTCAAAACACAACTTTAAATAGTTTAAAAATAGCTTCGGTTTTACTTCAAATGCCGTTGTACTATTTGTATGTACAATCTGTCTGTTATTTTAATTTTAAACTAGAAACAAAACATTTACTACATCTACTTCTATTTTTAATCATATTTATACTATTTATAGCTACTTCTATTTCTGACAAAAGCTATTTATTTTATCAAATAATTACTAAACTACAGTATTACTGTTATATAATTGCCGTATTAATTACTTTAAATCATTTCAAAAAGTTATACCAAGAAAATTATTCAGCCAATCATTATAGTATCTATAAATGGCTATTCCAAATCACTGTTTTATTTTTAATTGGAAGTAGTTTTGTGTTATTTAGGAATTTTATTTCATATGGAAAAAATAACATTTTACTAAATAGCTTGAACTTATTAATAAGTTTTTTTGCTTTATTTGTTATTTGTTGGTTTGTTTTAAAAGCATTGTATAGTCCCAATTTATTTTTAGGTATTGACAAAAATTTAACTCCTCTTAAAGCCATAAAAAAAATAGATATTGAAGTCGAACAAACCTTAAAGCAACTTTCAAGTTATATGGTTTATCAAAAACCATACTTAGACTCTGAACTTAACCTACAAAAGTTAGCATTGCTTATCAACCTTTCCGAAAAACAACTTTCCCAACTTATCAACCAACAAATAGGGAAACACTTTTTTGATTATATCAACGAATTTCGAATAAACGATGCCAAAGTGCTATTGAAGGAAAACCCCGATTTAACCGTTCTAGAAATATTATATAAGGTAGGTTTTAATTCAAAATCATCTTTTTACACTGCGTTTAAAAAGCAAACTTCCCAAACCCCAACTGCATATAGGAAATCATAGAAAAATAAGTGTCCGACTTTAAATCGAACCCTTTTTTTGATATAAAATAGTCCGATTTCCTATACCCGTACTCTTTATTAAGCAAGATATTTCACTTTTGTCTAGAACAAAAACATATTAAAATGAATCATAAAGTTTTCATCATTTTCTCGTTGCTAATTCTAATTGGCCTATCTCAAATTAGTTTTGCTCAAACTAATACAATAGAAGATCAGTCTTATACTACGGTTGATTCTTTATTTAACTCTTTTTATCAAAATAACAAAACAGGAGCAGCTTTTGCTATAATTAAAAATGGAGAAATTATTTACAAAAACACCAAAGGTTTAGCTAATATAGAATATGGTATTCCAATAACTGACTCTACAGCATTTCACATTGCTTCAGTGTCTAAACAGTTCACCACATATTTAGCACTTCTTTTAGAGCAAGAAGGCAAACTTTCTTTTGAGGATGATATTAAAACCTATTTACCAGAATTTAAACATTTAGATAATAATATTAGTATAAAAAATTTAACAAATCATACACATGGATTGCCTAATTTACATGAATTAGCCAGTTTGAAAGGGCGAAAAATAATGTCTCATCAACAGATTATACAAATGCTACTGAAGATTAAACATACAAATTTTAATGTAGGAGATAAATACGAGTATAATAATACAGGTTATGCACTGCTAGCCGAAATTATAGAACGTGTGGGTAAAAAACCGTTTAAAGAACAATTGAAAGAAAGGATATTTTTACCTCTTGGCATGTACCATTCTGAAGCGGTTGATGATAAAAATACAGTAGTTAAAAACAAAGCTTACTCATATCGTTTAACAAATAACAAATATGAAAATTATCTTTTAAAACTTTCAGCTATTGGTTCATCAGGAATTAATACTACAATTAATGATTTGTGCTTATGGGCAAAAAATTATCAAGCCCCAATAATAGGTAGCAGAGAATTCTATAATAAAATGGAGCAACCAACCTATTTAAGTTCAGGTAAAAAAATAAATTATGGTCTTGGATTACAATTTGGAACTTATAAAGGGCTTGAAATTGTGTTTCATGGTGGAGGTGATGTTGGATACCGTTCTTATATATTACATATACCCAAACATAAGTTATCTATAATAGTATTAGCAAATACAAATGACTTTTCGGCTCTTGATGTAGTATATGAAACAATAGACATTCTTTTGAGTGATTATATAAAAACAAAAACTCTAACAAAATTAAAACTTCACAATAAACAGTTGAAGAAATATGTGGGAACTTATGAACTTCAACCCGGAGTTTACTTCAATATTGTTGCAAAAAATGACACCTTATATTTTCAAGAATTTGGAACAAAAAACTTAAACCCACTACCTTACATGAATGGAAGTTCTTTTGAATTCCCATATATCAATCATTCAAAATTTATTTTCTATGACAATAAGTTTGATTTTTGTATTGCTGATTTTACTTATGAGTGTTTTAGAACAAGTATAGAACAACCTAATATGGATAAGATATACTTAAATAATTTTACAGGAATCTACAAGAATAAAGAACACAGAATAGTTTATGAATTAACTGTTAAGGACAATAAACTTACTTTAAAGCGTACCTTTGGAGAGAATATAACTTTGAATCCTCTTACCTTGAAAAGTTTTTTTTCATCAAAAATTGGGAAGTTAGATTTTATCTATGATCCAAATAAGCTAGTCAAAGGATTTAAACTATCAGGACAAAACTTTAGGAATATTATCTTTGAAAAATAATATTCCTACCAACATTGTATAAAAACAATAACAGTTTAAGAGCAAATTTGAACTATTTTTCTCTTAAAATTAATATCTTCCTGCTGAAAATTATACTTATTAAAATCACTACTACACTCATACCAAACTATTATAGAGCAATTAAGACTAACTCGAATGAACAATGAATCCAGATATGGCAAACAATAAACTTCACATACAACTCAGACCTACAAAAATTTCAGACCTAGATAGCTTGTTTCAATTTCAGCTTGACAAAGAAGGTGGATATTTGGCTGCATTTATGCCTCAAGACCCAACAGATAAAGCTGCATATATTAACAAACATACAAAGCTATTGGGTAATCCAACGGTAAACAACCAAACCATCATTCTTTATAATACGATTGTAGGGAGTATTGCTAAGTTTGTTATGGAAGGTGATAACGAAATTACTTATTGGATTGATAGAAAATTTTGGGGACAAGGCATTGCTACAAAAGCACTAAAAAAATTTCTTACAATTGAAACCAACAGACCTATCTTTGGGCGTGTTGCCTTTGATAATTTTGGCTCACAGAAAGTTTTGGAAAAATGTGGTTTCATTAAAATCGGTTCAGATAAAGGCTTTGCCAATGCACGACAAACAGAAATTGAAGAATTTATTTACAAACTTGACAAATAAAAACACCCTGTAACAATGTATAACCGCAATTAAAGTGGGGTCAACTACATCCGAATTATCTGGAATTGTTAAGTCTACTGCTAAACCAAAAATAATTACTAATTTAACCTGTAACTGCCAGTTATACTAGACCGTTGGCGGTAATTTGTAAAAACGAGAATATTAAAAATGAACATTAAACCATTTGTATTCGGACTCCTGTCACTTGGACTGATTAGTTGCAATTCGACTCTGAAAGAAAAGAACACGAATAAAACAGAAACCTATCCTGACATTAAAATTGTCGGTGCTATGAAAAACGTAATGAGGAAAGGAGAGTTAGATGCCGCCATTAACCTTGACACAATTTCGGATAAAAATGGACTTTATGGACTAGGTCCTGTGAGTTATTTAACAGGTGAATTGCTCATTAACAATGGAAAAAGCTATGTGTCAAAAGTGACTTCTGACACGACAATGAACGTTAAAAAAACATTTAAAACTTCAGCACCATTCTTTGTTTACGGAAACGTAACGGAATGGAATGAAATTGAATTGCCTTCAAACGTCAAGACAATTCATGAATTGGAAAAATTTATTAATGAGAAAACAACTGATTTTAAAAGACCTTTTGTCTTCAAACTAATCGGACAAGTTTCAAATGCCATTATTCATATTCAGAACTTGCCCGAAGGAACGAAAGTATCTTCACCTGATGAAGCTCATCAAGGACAAACAAACTACGATATTGAAAATAAAGAATCCAAAATAATTGGATTTTTCTCAACAGAACATAAAGGTGTTTTTACACACCACGACTCATTTTTACATATGCATTTAATAACTAAAGATGAGAGTAAGATGGGACATTTAGACGAGTTAAAAATTGGAAAAATGAAATTATATTTACCAAAAAAATAAAAACCACACACAACAACGTTATAATAAATTGCTAGAGTCTGTGCCTCAGCTTGAACCAACATTCTGCATAAAAAAACAAATGAAAAAATATGGACAATTTTAAAATTATAGGCATTTCAACTGAAACGACAAACGAATCCATGACAAATATTGAAACTCTGTGGGGCAAGTTTTGGGGAGAAAATATAGCTGACAAAATACCAAATAAAGAAAGTGATGAAATCTACGCTGTATATACAGACTATGAAAGTGATTATACAGGAAAATATACTTTAATAATTGGCTTTCCAGTAACTACATTGAACAGCATTCCTGACGGTTTTGTTGGACGAAAAATTTCAGTTGGTAAAAATGAAAAATACATTTCGAAAGGAAAAATGCCAGAAGCGATACTAAAAACTTGGACTGAAATATGGCAAAACACACAACTAAAAAGGGCTTACCGTGCTGATGTAACTGTTCACGGGAAAAAGTATTATGAAGAAAATAATGCTGAAGTAGAAACCTATATTTCAATTTCCGAATAGTGCAAAGACCAATAGAATTGACAATAGGACAGTTACAAAAAATAACATTACAAAGCCAAGGGCTGTTACAAGCATCGCCATTCGGAAAAGGGAAAAAAGCGGTACTAAAAGCCTTGGAACATCTAGGATATTTACAGATAGACACATTATCAATTGTTGAACGTGCGCATCATCACACTCTTTGGACAAGAATCCCTGATTATAAAACGAAATATTTAAATGAATTGGTAAAAGAACGTACAATATTTGAATATTGGTTTCACGCTGCTTCATACCTTCCAATGAAAGATTTTCGTTTTGTGTTACCACAGATGTTAGAAGTCAAACACAACAAATCGCACTATTACAATGCTGACCCAAAAGTAATGCAATATGTAATGGACACAATTCGTGCAGAAGGACCGAAAAAAGCAAGAGACTTTGAGAACGAAACTAAAAAACCAGGAAGTTGGTGGAATTGGAAGCCTACGAAAATTGCATTGGAACGACTCTTTTTACAAGGAGATTTAATGATTTCTGAACGCAATGGAATGCAAAAAACATATAATATTACTGAAAAGGTTTTACCCGAAAATATTGACACTACTATTCCAAACAACCTTGAGTTTGCCAAATATTTAGTAACTACTTATTTAAGAGCTTATGGATTTACAACAGTAAAACAAATCACACATCTTAAGACAGGAAATTCAATAAGAAAAAACGTAAACGAAGTTTTAAATTCAATGCTCGAAGAAGGTTCAATACTAAAAATCGACATCGATGGCCTTCCCTCTGTTTTTATTCAAAGTAATTTAATGGAAAAGAAAGTCAAAAAAGATGATTTAAGCATTAGACTTTTATCACCGTTTGACAACTCGATTATTCACCGCGACCGACTTAAACAATTTTTTGATTTTGATTATCGCATTGAATGTTATATACCCAAAGAGAAAAGGCAATACGGTTATTTTTGTTTACCTATCTTATTTGGCGATATATTTATAGGTAGAGTGGACTGCAAAGCGCACCGAAAGGAAAAATTACTTGAAATTATACACTTACACATCGAAAATCAAAACATCGATTTAGAGTTATGGTTGGAGCCTCTTATGAAATCACTAAGACAGTTCACAACTTTTAACGGTTGTGAATCCTTAAAGCTAACTAAAGTAAGTCCATCAAAACTAACTGCAACATTAAAAAAGGCAATAAAAAAAAACGAAAAATAAAGGCTATAAGTAATGCGTACCCTAACAATATATAACCACAGTTATGGCGGATTCGACTACGTCCAAATCCATTCGGAATTGCTAAAACTGGTTCTAAATCAAAAATGATAGTTAGTTTACCTTATAACCATTATGTTAAAACCTCTAAAAAGATTCACTAATGAAACCTTTAATTTCTTTTACATTATTATTTTCTCTTGCAGTAATGGGGCAAAAGTTTCATACTGATTTTAAATACAATGACTCCTTAAATAATGGCATAAGAATACAAAATAGTTATCCAAAAGGAGGACAAAAATATACAGATCCTTATAGTGAAAAAGAATATGTATATGTAATATTTTGGACTCGTATCAGTAATGAAACAGCTTCTAATTTAAAATTAGAAATACATTTCCCACATGATTCATTCACAATTCCCTCTTCTCTTAATACAATATTCAATTTGTTTTTACCAAAGGAAAAAATGGCGATTGAAAAAGATGTCTTGTTCAATTATGGTTTGGATATAAATTCAGTTTTAAACGAAAACATAAATAAACCATCCGAATTAACAACAATCATTCCCCCAAAAAACTCATACCTTTTTTATACAGTTGCAATTTCTAATAAAGGTGTTAATGGTGTAGTACGAACTGGATTTGAATTAGAAAAACGAGACTTGATTTATAAAATAAACGGCTATAAAATTATTTGTGGGAGAATTGTAACCAAAAACTAAAATATATTTAAACTGATAACTAACGATTATACATAATTGTTTAGCTGTAAGAAAAATAAGTCATTACTTTGAAAAAGCTTCTTCAAAGTTGGAAATAAAATCATTGATATAATTTTTATCCTTATCCGTTTTTCGAAAAACCAAATAATGTTTTCTTTTTAATCCATCTCTTCCAATTCGCTTAAACTCCAAATTATCAGATAACTTAAAAGATTTTAATGCCCATTGAGGCATACACATAATTCCCATATTAGCATCAACCATCTCCAAAGCAACTTCCGTTAAAGGAATAGCAGAAATTTTTAACGGGGTTATTTTATTTGGTTTTAAAAACAAATCATAAACTGAGACCGTTTCTAAAGGGAAAGAATGAATTATTAAATGTGTTTCTGAAAAATCATTAGTATCTAAAAATTCTTTCTTACTCAAAGGATTTTCTTTATGAACAATTGCAAAAACCTCATCTTCAAAAATTTCTACGTTTGACAAGATCTCATTTAAAGGTTTTTGAGTAACAATGGCAATATCAATCTCATTCGATAAAATTTTTGAAATAGGTTGATGAGTAGCTTCTAAAACCAAATCAACATTTATTTCTGGATATAAAAGTCCCATTTTTTGAATAAATGAGGAAAGGCCATGATAAAAACTATAACATTCTGTACTAACTTTGATAGTACCAACAGAACCTGTTCGTAACTGTTCTATATTTTGGAAGCCTTTTTCAATGCTTTCTAAAATAGAATTACCTAATTTATACAGTTCGGTGCCTTCTTCTGTTAATTGCCATTTATTTCGCTTTCTATAAAATACTTTAAACCCTAAACGTTCTTCTAATTCTCTTAATTGATGACTCAATGCTGATTGTGTTAAAAACAATTTATTGGCAGAATTGGCAATACTGCCCTCTTCTTCAATTGTTTTTATAAGTCTAAAGTATTTGATTTCCATAGCTTACAAAAATAACAATTTGTTGCCTATGTTCAGTTTGAAAAAATTTCAGCTTCAATTTTAAAACACTCAATTTCAATATTCAAAAAACCGGTTCTTGGCCGGCTAATTTTGGCTAAAATTAAAATCTATTAATTATGCAAAAACAAATTGAATTTTACGAAAACAAACTCGCTTTCGAAATGGATCCCTCAGATTTATATCATGCTTTTGAGAATGACACAGAATACATAGCGGTAGATGCAAGACAAGCTTTTGGATATAATAAAGAGCATATTCCAACGGCAATTAATCTTCCTCATAAAGAAATTACTGAAGAAACAACAAAACATTTAGACAAATCTAAAACCTATGTTTGCTATTGTGACGGAATTGGTTGTAATGCGTCTACAAAAGGTGCTTTAAAAATGGCTAAATTAGGGTTTAAAGTTAAAGAATTAATGGGCGGAATCGAATGGTGGAAATTTGATGGTTACGCAACTGAAGGATCACACCCAAACAAAGGTTCAATGTTTGAATGTGCTTGTTAAAATAGTATATAATGATTATACGATTCGCCAAAACTACCGACTTACCACAAATTATTGATTTATGTGAGCAACATGCTGAATTTGAACACGCTGAATTTGAAAAAAAAGACAAAGAAAAATTACTAATGAAGTCAATTTTTGGAAAATTTCCAAGCTTAAAATGTTTAGTGGTAGTAAGTGAAAATACAATTGTTGGGTATGCAACCTACATGAAGCAGTTTTCGACTTGGAATGCAGATTTTTATATTTACCTCGATTGTTTGTTCCTTACAGAAAAAACCCGCGGAGAAGGGTTAGGAACAGCCCTAATTGAAAAAATTAAAGAATATACAAAAACTGAGAGTTGTACTATTATTCAATGGCAAACACCTTACTTTAACAAAAAAGCAATTCGGTTTTACCAAAAGATTGGTGGGGTTTCAAAAACAAAAGAAAGGTTCTCTATGAATATTTAAGCGTAAAGCTAACAAGATATAAATACAATAGCGATTTAAGTACTAACTTAAATCGCTATTGTATTAAAAATTGTATCTTCCCCTATAGAAATTATATATTAATTTATACAAAATCGCTATCTACTAATGAAAAAAACGGATTAATTAACCTGATACTTTTATACTATGGATTTTTGAAAAACCATTAGATAATTAACTCAAAATATATTAGACTAATTACCCTCTTCTTTTTTCTAGAATAAAGAATACAATTACCTTTCTATTTTAAGAAAAGAATTAAATTTGATTATAATAAGGAGAAAATAAAACCAACACACTAACAACAGCTAAAATAAATACACATAAACTAAATAAAAAGATGTGTACTAGCCTTAACAAGACTATAAGTCTCAAAAACGAAAATACAAATGAAATATGGATACACTATAATTTATGTTGAAAACGTAAAAGAAACTATTGAATTTTACCAAAAAGCTTTTGGATTTCAACAAAAATTCTTAACCCCAGAAAATGATTACGGAGAATTGATTTCAGGAGAAACAACTATCGCCTTTGCTTCAATTGAATTGGGCAATTCAAATTTTAAAAACGGATTTATCAAAACCAAAAAAACTGAAAAGCCATTCGGTATAGAAATGGCATTTGTTACGGAAAATATTGAAACGGACTTTAAAAAAGCGATTGAAATGGGAGCGACTGAATTTGAACCTTTGACAGAAAAACCTTGGGGACAAAAAGTAGGTTACCTAAGAGATAACAGTGGTATTCTTATTGAAATATGTACTCCTATTAGTTCAAAATAAACACAATATAACTTAAAAATTCTACTTACTACAATATCAAAAATAGAAAAAATGGCTCTCAAAATCCGCTACTTTTTATACTCAAGAACAAATCAATTTTTGTTCTCCTAAAAACTCTTCTAACAATGTCTTTTCAGGTATTAAAACATGTTCCCTTTTTAACTTAATATTTCATCGATAAAATTAGCCTTTCTGTATAGTCAATAACTGTAAACATCTATTACAATTTATTAAGACACCAATATACTTCACTTTTGAAGCGTAAATTAAAATACGCTAACAATGAAATTATGTCTTATCATAGCAACCTTCTTTTATTTACAGGTTAGTTTTTCACAGGTAAAAGATTCTATACCATTAAAAGTATGGTCGCTTGAAAAATGTATTGCTCACGCTATAGAAAATAATATTACTATAAAGGAAGCTACTCTAAATAAAAGTATTACAGAAACAGATTATAAAGCTGCAAAATCATCTAGACTTCCTAATTTAACCGCTTCTGGTTCAACTTCTTTTTCAAACGGAAACTCTATAGATCCCATCACGAGTAATTTTGTTTCTGACCAAATATATAGCACTAATATTGGGCTGAATAGTTCTATAATTTTGTTTCAAGGAAATCAAATCAATAACCAAATTATCCAGAACGAACTCCTTTTAAAACAAAGCATTTTTATTGAAAAAGAAGTTAAAAACAATATCACCTTAAGTGTTTTAGAAAACTATTTACAAATTCTTCACGCTAAAGAAGGAATTATCATTGCCGAAAACAACTTACAATCAACTGAAAAAGAAGTTGAACAAGCTAAAGCAAGATTAGATGCTGGTACGATTACTTTAAGCGATTATACCGAAGCGCAAAGTCAAGCAGCAACAAATAAATACATCCTTATTAACGCCAAAAACACATATCAACAATATCTAATTAGTTTAAAACAGTTGTTAGAATTAGATCCAACCCACAATATTGAAATTAAAAATTTAGATAATAATACAGATTTTCCTCTAATGGCTTTAAACGAAATAGCTATTTACAAAAAGGCTTTAAATGTTTTACCAGAAATTAATGCGAGTAATTTAGAAATTGAAGCTAGTAAAAAAGGAATGGATATTGCCAAAGGAGGATATTTACCAACTTTATCACTTACAAGTAGCTTAGGCACAGGTTATACAAGTGTTAATGAAACAATGACTTTTTCCAATCAACTTGATTTTAATTTTAATCAAAAAATTGGACTCTCTCTTTCAATTCCTATCTTCAATAGAAATCAAACAAAGGCAGCCGTTCAAAAAGCCACTATTAATATAGAAAAAGCTGAAATAAGCAAAACAAACACTCAAAAAGAAATTTATAAAAAAGTAGCTACAGCATATCAAAATGCCATCGCTACTCAAGAGCAACTTGTAGCTGCTAAAACTTCGATGAAAGCAGCCGAACAATCATATAAGTTGGCTAAAAAGAAATATGAATTAGGTAATTTAAGTACTGCTGACTTAGTAATTAGCCAAAACACCTATACTAATTCTCAACAAAACTATTTACAAGCTAAATATCTAAACATTTTGTACCAACAATTATTAAAATTCTATCAAGGAAACCGTATAACACTTTAAAAAATATAGAATGAAAACTAAAAAAAATATTACCATCATTGGCATTAGCCTAGTCATTGCCATATTAGCATTTTATAATCTATCCCCTCTAGAAGCCCCCGTATCTATTGAAGCTAAAACCGTTTTAGCTAAAAAAGACGATGTTAGCACCTTAGTTACGGCTACAGGAACTGTTGAACCCATCACTCAAGTAGAAGTTGGTACACAAGTATCTGGTGTTGTTAAAAAAATTTATGTAGACTACAATGATGTTGTAAAAGAAGGACAACTCATTGCCGAATTAGACAAAACCAATCTTAAAGCTGCATTAACACAAGCTCAAGCTAGTTATAGCAATGCTTTAAACCAACATAATTATACCGAAACAATATATAATAGGCAGAAAAACTTGTATGACAATAAAGTTATAAGTAAATCTGATTATGACGATGCTCTCTATAATTTTCAAACAGCAAAAAATACTGTAGTACAACGCTTATCTGAGCTTAAAACAGCGAAAACAAATTTAGAATATGCCAATATCTATTCACCTATTAATGGAGTCGTTTTGTCTAAAAATATAGATGAGGGTCAAACCGTTGCAGCAAGTTACAGTACCCCTACCTTATTCACCATAGCACAAGATTTAAAAGAAATGCAAGTGGAAGCCGATGTTGATGAAGCTGATATAGGAAACGTAGAAGAAGGACAACGAGTAACCTTTACTGTTGATGCTTATTTAGGCGAAACCTTTGAAGGAGAAGTTACACAAGTACGTTTAAACCCTACAACCACCTCTAATGTAGTAACTTACACAGTAGTTATAAAAGCTCATAATCCAGATTTAAAACTAAAACCAGGGTTAACAGCAACTATTTCAATTTACACTTTAGAATTAAAAAATGTATTAACAATTCAAGCTAAAGCGGTAAACTTTAAACCAGATGCTGATGTAATGTCTCAATACTTTACTCAAAAGAAGCTTACTCCCAAAATAAATAATACTTCGCCAAAGAAAGATACAAAAGAAACAACTGTACTTTGGGTTTTAAATAACGATGAATCAATTACTTCAAAACCAGTTACTCTTGGTGCTAGTGATGGTGTTAACGTCCAAATTTTAAGTGGTATTACTGAAGGAGAAAAGCTAGTATATAGCCTTAAAACAGCGGCTCCTTTATCTCAGACACAAGATGCAAACGAAAGCCCTTTTATGCCAAAACCTCCAGGTGCTAACAAAAAAGGAAAGTAATCATGACTAAAGAAATTATTAAAATACAAGACCTAAAGCGTAAGTTCACTATGGGTTCAGAAACAGTCCATGCACTTAAAGGTATTTCTTATAGCATTACAAAAGGTGAATTTGTAACTATTATGGGCTCTAGTGGTTCTGGGAAAAGTACTATGTTAAACATTTTAGGTTGTTTAGATCAGCCAACCTCTGGTACATACGAAATTGATGGTGTTAATATTAAAGATTTAAGCAAAAATGAATTAGCCACTGTGCGAAATGAAAAAATAGGGTTTATTTTTCAATCATATAACTTACTAGCAAGAACTACAGCTATAGAAAATGTAGAGCTCCCTTTACTATACAACAGCAAAGTCACTACTGAAGAACGAAAAAAGCGCGCTATTAAAGCTTTAAAAATGGTTGGTTTAGGAGAACGATTATACCATACCCCTGCACAACTTTCAGGAGGACAACAACAACGGGTAGCTATTGCAAGATCATTAGTTAACAACCCAGTAATCATTCTTGCTGATGAGGCCACAGGTAATTTGGATACCAAAACATCTTACGAAATCATGGCTTTATTTCAAGAGTTAAATCAACAAGGAATTACGATAGCCTTTGTAACTCATGAACCTGATATCGCCACTTTTAGCAACAGAACTATTATATTAAAAGATGGAGAAATAATACAAGATTATAAAAATCATAATATACAGTCAGCTACAGAACATTTAGCCGCATTACCTATAGAAAATAATTTGTCATGAGAATTTTAAACTTACTTAAAATAGCTTACAAAGCCATTATCTTAAATAAAATGAGAACCTTACTCACTATGCTGGGTATTATTATAGGAGTTGCTTCTGTAATTGCAATGTTAGCTATTGGAGAGGGTTCTAAAAAAAGTATACGCTCTACCATTTCTAGTATGGGGTCTAATATGATTACTATTAGTCCTGGAGCCGATATGCGTGGAGGAGTAATACAAGATGCCAGTGCTATGGAAACCCTGACACTAAATGATTACAAAACCATAAAGGAACAAGCTAATTTATTAACCTACTCTACTCCAATGGTAAATGGTGGCGGACAAGTAATCAATGGCTCGAACAACTGGCCTTCTTCAATTTACGGAGTAAACCCTGAATACTTATATATAAAGCTTGTAGGCTTACAAAGTGGTAGTATGTTTACCGAAGCTGAAGTAAAATCAGCTGCTAAAGTAGCTTTATTAGGGCAAACAGTTGTAGATAATATATTTGCTGAAGGTGAAGAGCCTGTAGGAAAGACTATTCGATTCAATAATATTCCTTTTAAAATAATAGGTATCCTAGAAAAAAAAGGAGAAAACACTTTTGGTCAAGATCAAGATGATGTGGTAATTGCCCCTTATACAACAGTGCAAAAGCGTATTTTGGCTATAAATCATATAAACCAAATTGTAGCTTCTGCAGTTAGTGAAGAGCAAGCTCCTAATGCTGTAACTCAAGTTACTGAAATTTTAAGATCTCAACACAAGCTTTCAGATAATGAAGATGATGATTTTAATGTCAGATCTATGGAAGAACTTATTTCTACTTTTAGCTCTACTAGTGAGATGCTAACTGTTTTATTGGTTGCAATTGCAGGAATTTCTTTATTAATTGGGGGTATTGGTATTATGAACATTATGTATGTTTCAGTAAAAGAACGTACCAAAGAAATAGGTTTACGTATGGCAATTGGAGGAAAAGGTTCTGATATTTTAATGCAATTTCTAATTGAAGCTATTTTAATTAGTGTTACCGGTGGATTACTTGGTGTAATCTTGGGTTTAAGCGTCACCCTTTTTATTGAAAAATTCTTAAATTGGCCTACAGATGTTGCTTTATACTCTATTGTTATATCATTTGCGGTATGTGCCATTACAGGTATTTTCTTTGGATGGTATCCTGCTAGAAAAGCTTCTGCTTTAAATCCTATAACTGCTTTACGTTACGAATAACAAGTATGAATAAAAATAATAAGATAACACTTTTTGCACATGTACTTATTTGGCTTGTATTAATAAGTATGCCATATATTTTGTCTTATGGTCAAGAACAAAATATTAATAGAATAATAGCCCATTTTTGGGTCCCGATGCTATTCTATGCTATTATCTTTTATATTAATTATTTCTTTTTAATTGATCGATTTTTATTTCAAAAAAACACCTTATTATTTGTACTTATAAACACTTTAATGATTGCTACTTTTATTGCTTTAAAAGAGCAAATAGAAAGTTACTTTTTTTTAAATCTTATTAAAAAACCTACAGATAACAATGGTAAGGCTCCACCTCTAAAAATGATTATTTATGCTCAAATGCTATCTTATTTAGCTCCACTACTATTTTCTATCGCTATTAAAACAACCAAGCGTTGGGTAAAAGCAGAAGCTGAACGTAAAGAAGCTGCTAATTTTAAGTTACAATCAGAATTACAGCATTTACATTATCAATTACAACCGCACTTCTTTTTTAACTCTTTAAATAATATTTATGCATTGGTAGATGTTTTACCTAATCAAGCAAAGACCTCTATTCATAGTTTAGGTAAGTTAATGCGTTATATGCTGTATGAAACTAATGTAGAGTTAGTTGAACTCTCTAAAGAAATAGATTTTCTAGAGAAATATATTGAATTAATGAAACTGAGAGTATCTGATAATATTACTATAAACTATTATTTTCCTTCTGAGAAAACCAACATTAAAATAGCTCCGCTACTTTTTATTTCTTTAATTGAAAATGCTTTTAAACATGGAGTCTCTGCTAACAAAAAAAGTGAGATTACTATGAAAATGAGTCTGGATGCCAAAACAGTTATTTTTAAAATAGAGAATGATAATTTCCCTAAAAAAATGAACGATAAAAGCGGTTCAGGTATTGGCTTACAAAATTTAGAAAAGCGTTTACAGTTATTATATCCAAACCAATATACTTTTGAAACAATACTTAAAAACAATCGTTTTTCTGTATTTTTAAAGATAGAAACTACTTAATTCTTTATGAGTACCTTAAAAATTTCTTGTATTGCTGTTGATGACGAACCTATGGCGCTAAACTTAGTAGAAAGTTATATAGAAAAAACACCTTTCTTAGAGCTTAAAACTAAATGTAGTAACGCCTTAGAAGCTATGAGTTTTATTAAAAACACCCCTGTAGATTTATTGTTTCTAGACATACAAATGCCAGACTTAACAGGTGTAGAATTTTCTAAAATGCTACCTAAAAACACCAGAGTTATTTTTACCACAGCTTTTAATGAATATGCTCTTGAAGGTTTTAAGGTAGAAGCCTTGGATTACTTACTAAAACCTTTTGACTATACCGAGTTTTTAACTGCAGCCAATAAAGCATATCAATGGTTTGAACTCGTAAAAGGACAACAAACTACTCCTGATTTGACTTCTTCTAAAAAAGAATTTTTATTTGTAAAGTCTGAATACAAACAGCTTCGTATTAAACTATCTGATGTATTGTATTTTGAAGGATTAAAAGATTACATTAAAATTTGGTTAAAAAACAACAACACTCCTATCCTAACCTTAATGAACTTAAAGTCTTTGGAGCAAGAGTTACCCAAATCGCAATTTATGCGTGTACATAGATCATTTATAGTAGCTTTAAATAGTATTAATGTAATAGAACGTAGTCAAATAATTATTAATAAGCAACGTATTACGGTTTCAGAACAGTATAAACCCCAATTTTTAGAGTTTATTAATAACAACTCACTTAACTTAAAATAAATTTGTTAGTTATACCACATTTAGAGATATTAAACTATCTACAAAGCTATTTTCAGAGCAACTCACATTATTCTTATCTAAAAATTTGTACTTTTAAAACTTACCATTACGCTAATACTTAAAATACATTAGTATTCATTTAAACTTATACAATGCATAAATACTACGTCCTTTTTTTAACTCTTTTTTTTCTTTCTTGTTCTAATAAAAAACCTTCAGAAACAACAGAATCTAAACAAAGTCTTAGTAACATTTCTCTTGTAATTCTTGGTACTGTTCAAGATGCAGGTTCTCCACAAATTGGTTGTAAAAAAACATGCTGTGATGGTCTATTTGAAACCTCTAATAATGACCGACAGGTTATATCATTAGGTTTAATTGATTCAGAAAATCAAAAAACCTATATGTTTGAAGCTACTCCTAATATTGGAACACAAATGAAAATACTTACCAAATATGAAACAGAAAGTGATAATGAGTTAGCAGACGGTATCTTTTTAACACATGCACACATAGGGCATTATACAGGTTTAATGTATTTAGGAAAGGAAGCTATGAACGCAAAAAATACACCTGTTTATGTCATGCCTAGAATGAAAAAGTTTCTTACCGAAAATGGACCATGGAATCAACTTGTAGAAAGAAAAAATATAATACTTCATGAAATGGAAAGTGAAAAACCAATTAGCTTATCAGAATCTGTTGAAGTAACACCTATTTTAGTTCCGCATAGAGATGAATATTCTGAAACTGTAGGGTATAGAATTAAAGGGCCAAATAAAAGTGCGTTGTTTATTCCAGATATCGATAAATGGGAAAAGTGGGATAAAGATATTATTTCAGAAATAGAAAAGGTAGATTATGCCTTTTTAGATGCGGCTTTTTATAGCGGAAAGGAAATCAATAATCGAGATATCAGTGAAATTCCTCACCCTTTCGTTATTGAAAGTTTTAAAAAGTTTAAAGATTTGAGTGAAAAAGAAAAGAATAAAATTGTTTTTATTCATTTTAACCATACAAACCCATTGCTAAACTCCAATAGTGAAGAAAGCCTGTTAGTGATTGAAAAAGGTTTTAAAGTAGGAAAGATGAGAGATATGTTTAATTTATAACTAAAAAGCTCGAAACTAACTATAAGCCTTAATTACATATTATTATCTCTCAATCAATTTCTAAAATCCTAAAACAATAATATTGTAAAAATCTGCCCATTTTTTGAGCAGATATTACTCAATTAAATCAGGTCTTTTATTTTTTAATCACATCCCATTTCAAGGAAAATAACACAGCTAATACTTCATTTCTGGAATTTCTATCAATCTTATGTGAGTCCAAAACTAATAATATATCATCTATCGCATGTAAAAATTCGGCTTCTGATATATTTAAGCCCTGATGAGCTGAAGGTATATCTCTTCCTTTATATTCTTCTGGACCACCAGTTCCTGAACCAAAAAAATCTTTCACATGTTGTTTGAATTGTTTTAAATACTCTGGATCTTTTGTTAATGGTACAAAAAACTGTTTGATATTGTCATTTTTTAAATGTACTTCAATAATATCATCTACTATTGATGATATTCCCTCTGCACCTCCAAGTTTTTCATAGAGTGTTTTCTCTGCAACTACTGCCACTGACTCTTTAGAAGGTTCTATTTCTTTTTTTACCTCAGTTTTACAAGCAAACAAGGAAAAGACAAATACTAGTAATAATAAATAGTTAGATTTCATTTGGTTAATTATTTAGATTAATACAATTTTCAGAAAAGGTATCAGATGATTTCAAGGTTTATTCTTGAAAACACTGAAAAATCATTTTTCTCATTTAATAAGTATTGGGGATTCTATCGAGACGAAACTCGTAAGCGCATCTATTTAATTTACTGTCTTAAATATAACGATTTGTTTATCAAAACAATAGACTTATGTAAAATTACATTTTTTTTATAAACTTCAACAAGAATTACAATGAAATAATAATTCTACAGAAATAAAGTAATGAATGATACAGTTTATTAATAAAGTTTTATTAATCATCTATTGTTCATTTTTAAATGAATTGTTTGAATAATTATTCATTTTTCTTTGTTGAAAATTAAAAGTTACAACAATGCAAGACATAGAAATTTTACTTGATAACAAGCCAGGTCAATTAGCTCTTATGGGAGAAATACTAGGCAAACACAAAATTAGTTTAGAAGGTGGTGGCGTTTTTGAAAATGGAAATTTCTCTATAGCCCATTTTTTGGTTGAAGAGGCTAACAAAGCTAAAATAGAACTAGAAAAAGTTGGAATAAAAGTTACCAAAATAAGTGATGTAATTATTCAAAAACTTCGACAAGATGTACCTGGTCAATTAGGTTTGTTCTGCAAAGAATTAGCTGAAGCTGATGTTAATATCCTTACACAGTATAGCGACCATGCTAATCAATTAATTATCATCGTAGACAATTACGAAAAAGCAAAAAAAGTATCCGATAAATGGGTGAAAAAATGGTGGAACAGTGATGATTATGTAATATGAAAAAACAACACAACTATTCCGCAACTATAGAATGGACAGGAAACAAAGGAAAAGGTACTTCAAATTACAAAGAATATGAAAGGAGTCATAAGATATCTATTAATAATAAGCCAACCATTTTATGTTCTTCTGACCCAGCCTTTCTTGGTGATAAAACTAAATACAACCCTGAAGAACTTTTACTTGCTTCATTATCTTCTTGCCATATGCTTTGGTATTTGCATTTGTGCTCTGAATCGAATATAATTGTAACTAAATATATAGATAATACTACAGGGATTATGAGTACTAAACCAAATGGTAGTGGGTATTTCTCAGAGGTAAGCTTAAATCCTATTGTTATAGTTTCAGAAAACTCAATGATAGAAAAAGCTAATGAATTACATAAAAAAGCTAATGGACTTTGTTTTATAGCAAATTCTGTGAATTTTAAGGTATTTCACAACCCTAGTTGTTTAATCGAAGTTAAATAGTAAATATTTAGTTCTTCTACTTAAAATAGAGTCAGCATTTTTAAGTAGAAGAACTAAACAAAAGTAGCTACCTCTATTCTAGTCCCTCCATTTCAGCATCATAAAACAATCCTGCTGCTTCTATTAGCCCTTCCATTTCATTCGCTAAATCTTGCTCATTTTCATCAGATAAATCTTCAAACCATTCAATTTCATCATCCTTTAAATTGATTAAAAAACGTGGGTACTCAGTATGCAATACAAAAATATCTTCTGGGTGATTACTATTATCTGCTAATAAAAATTTAGGTAAGTTCATTATGTTTTGTTTTAATCAATTGTAAAGTTAATTTATTAAATCGTATAAAAAGTAAAATTGAAGCTGTAGTTAGTCCTGCTAAGAGCCCTAACCAAATTCCAAAGCTGCTATATGTTTCTTTTGTTCCTAAGAAAAAACTAATAGGAAACCCAACAACCCAATACGATATAAAAGTAATTAATGTAGGTATTTTTACATCTTGTAACCCGCGTAAAGCACCTAACATTACCACTTGTATACTATCGCTAATCTGAAAAATTGCTGCAGCAATTAATAAATTGGCTGCAATTTTCATCACCTCCATATTATCAGTATAATTTTTAGCATCGCTTAAATCAACATATAAATTTGGTAATGATTTGTGAAACACAAAAAAGATAGTTGCAAATATAACTGCCAGTATGGTTCCTAAGAAAAATATAGAAAAAGCTATTCTTCGTAATTCTTTATAATTTTCCAATCCTTTTTGATTTCCTACTCTAATCATAGACGCTACACTTAACCCAGTAGCTACCATAAAAGTCATAGAAGATAAGTTTAGGGCAATTTGATTTGCCGCTTGTGGATTTTTACCTAGCAATCCGCTTAACCAAATTGCCGCTGTAAAAATACCTACTTCAAAAAACATTTGCATCGCACTAGGAGTACCTAAATCGATAATTTTTCGAAGCATTAAAGTATCTAAAACAAAAAATTTAATATTGGTTACCAAACGTTTTGAACGTTCTTTTTTACTCAATAACCACCATAAATATAGCACCATTACAAATCTTGCCAATAGTGTACCATAGGCTGCTCCAACTATTCCTAACTTAGGAAAACCAAACTTTCCATAAATTAACAAGTAATTCAACAAAACATTTAGCACATTGGCTATTAAGGTCGCATACATAGGATAGCGTGTCATTGACATCCCATCACTAAACTGTTTAAATCCTTGAAAAACTATCATAGGAATTAATGAAAAAGCAACCAAATCTAAATAAGGAATTGCCAACTCAACCACTTCAACTGGTTGTTTCATTAAATACATTAAAGGTTTTGAAAAAAACACTAGTAAAAACAGTATAATCCCCATCATTGTACACAAGAAAAGTCCATGTTTAAAAGTAGATTTTGCTTGTTCAAAATTATTTGAAGAATCTGCCTCGGCTATTAAAGGAGTAATTGCTGTAGAAAACCCAATTCCTAACGACATAGCTATAAACATAAAACTATTCCCTAATGAAACGGCTGCTAGTTCTGCTGTTCCAAGTTGTCCAACCATAATATTGTCAATAAAACTTACAAAAGTATGTCCCAGCATTCCCAACATTACTGGTGCAGCAAGTTTTAAGTTATATCTAAACTCCGAAGTATATTGCTGTAAATTCAATTTTTACCTTTTTTTTCAGACCGCGAAGATAACTTTTTTAAAGGTGTGCTACGTTTATCTCCTTCATTTTTTAATTAATTTAACTACCTTTGATTTTTATTAAAACGTATATAAAATGGCTTCAATAACTCTAAAAGGTAACACAATAGAAACAATAGGTAATTTACCTAAAACTGGAACTAAAGCAATTGATTTTTCGTTAGTTGCAACTGATTTATCTGTTAAAAATTTAGGCGACTTTAGCGGTTCTAAATTAATTTTAAATATTTTCCCAAGTGTCGACACAGGTACTTGTGCTACATCTGTTAGAGAATTTAATAAAAAGGCTGCTAACTTAGAAAACACTAAAGTTTTATGTATTTCCAGAGACTTACCTTTTGCTCAAGGTCGTTTTTGTGGCGCTGAAGGTATTGAAAATGTAGTTATGCTGTCTGATTTTGCCGCTGGTCGATTTGGTAAAGACTATGGTTTAGAAATTGTTACAGGGCCTTTAGCAGGTTTACACTCTCGTTCTATTGTTATTATTGATGAAAAAGGTATTGTAACCTATACCGAACAAGTAAGTGAAACTGTAAACGAACCTAACTACGAAGCCGCTTTAAAAGCATTGTAAACATTTATGAAGAATCCTAACGATGGCTATTTAAGAGGTCGTTTACGTAGTATAAAGTTTGCTGTAAAAGGAATGTGGTTATTAATTACCACAGAAGATAGCATAAAAGCGCAACTTACATTTGCTATAGTTGCTACTATCTTCGGATTTTATTTTAAGATCTCTGCAACAGAATGGATGATTCAGACTTTAGCTATTGGTATTGTTTTAGTAGCAGAAGCTTTAAATACGGCTATTGAAAAAATAGCTGATTTTATACATCCTGATTATCATAAAAAAATAGGTTTTATTAAAGATATTGCTGCGGGTGCTCCTGCATTTGCAGCCCTAATATCATTAATTATTGCGGGCATAATTTACCTTCCTAAAATAATAGCTATATTGTAGCGTTCAATTTATTTCTAATAAAAATACATGGCAAAAAAAAAGACAACTGTACAAAAGAAACAACCTAAAAAATCTATTTTCAAAAGGATTTCTTCCTTTTTTTCTAACAGACAAAATCAAACTGTTTTAGGTTTTTTTTTGTTGTTGTTTTCTATATTTTTAACTGTTGCTTTTATTTCTTTTTTCTTTTCATGGCAAGAAGATCAAAGTACTTTATCACAATTTACAGATAAAACAATTCCTACTAAAAATTTATTAGGGAAAATAGGAGCTAAATTAAGCCACTTCTTCGTGTATAGAGGTTTTGGATTGGGTGCTTTTATTATTCCTGTAACCTTATTTTTAACTGGCGCTCGCATTTTATTACAAACCAACTTAAAACGTATAGTTACTTCATGGAACTGGGCTATTTTAATTACGCTTTGGCTGGCTACTTCTCTTGGTTATGTTGAAAAAAAGAATGCGCTTTTATCTGGTATTGTTGGATTTGAATTGAATGAATACTTACAAACTTTTTTAGGAAAAACTGGTTTGGCAATCTTGTTAATATTTTTCTTTATCGCTTATCTAATTATTCGCTTCAGTATTACTCCTGAAGCTATTAGTGAAAAGGTAAAAGTTCATAAAGAAAAAAACAATACTAAGACTACTCTTAATAATCATGCTGATACAAACCGAGATGACACAACAATTATAGAAGATACTCCTCAAGCTCAGGAATTAAAAACTGACAAATCAGATTTTGAATTATCTGTAGAAAATTTACAACCTACAATTTCTAACTATTCTGGGGTCAACAATACTCCTGAGAAAAAAGATAATGACGAAATTTCTCTAGATGTTCACCAAATTAATGAACCTGTTCTTAAAGTTTCAGATCAAACAAAAAACGAAGTAGAAGTTGCTATTGAAAAAATAGCCGAAGAGAAAAGTGTTTCTGAAAACTTATCTGACCAATTAATAAAAGATTTTGGTGAGTTTGACCCAACTTTAGAGTTAGGTAACTTTAAATTCCCAACCTTTAACTTACTTAAAGAATACAACGAAAGTATATCTGTTGATCCGACCGAATTAGAAGCCAATAAAAATCAAATTGTAGAAACTTTAAAAAACTACAAAATTGGTATTGCACAAATTAAAGCAACAGTTGGTCCAACTATTACCTTATATGAAATTGTACCTGAAGCTGGTGTTCGTATTTCAAAAATTAAAAATTTAGAAGATGATATCGCTCTATCTCTTTCAGCATTAGGTATTCGTATCATTGCTCCAATTCCAGGAAAAGGAACTATTGGTATTGAAGTTCCTAACAAAAAGGCCACTATCGTTTCTATGCATTCGGTAATTGCTTCAAAGAAGTTTCAAGAATCCCCTATGCAACTTCCTATTGCTTTGGGAAAAACGATTTCTAACGAAACTTTTGTAATAGATTTAGCGAAAATGCCTCACTTACTAATGGCTGGAGCTACTGGTCAAGGTAAATCGGTTGGATTGAATGCTATTTTAACATCACTTTTATATAAAAAACATCCTGCGGAAGTAAAGTTTGTATTAGTCGACCCTAAAAAAGTAGAATTAACATTATTCAACAAAATAGAGCGTCATTATTTAGCAAAGCTTCCTGATGAATCTGAAGCTATTATTACCGATACCACAAAGGTTGTAAACACTTTAAATTCGTTATGTATTGAAATGGATAATCGTTACGACTTATTGAAAGAAGCAATGGTTCGTAACATTAAAGAATACAATGCAAAATTCAAGGCCCGTAAATTAAATCCTGAAAACGGACACCGCTTTTTACCATACATCGTATTGGTTATTGATGAATTTGCCGATTTAATTATGACTGCTGGTAAAGAAGTAGAAACTCCTATCGCTCGTTTAGCACAATTAGCACGTGCGATTGGTATTCACTTAATTGTGGCGACGCAACGTCCGTCAGTAAACGTAATTACGGGTATTATTAAAGCGAATTTCCCCTCTAGAATTGCTTTTAGAGTAACATCTAAAATTGACTCTAGAACGATTTTAGATGCACCAGGAGCCGATCAATTAATTGGACGTGGAGATTTATTATATTCAGCTGGAAATGATATTACACGTATTCAATGTGCTTTTGTAGACACCCCTGAAGTAGAAAAAATTACTGATTTTATTGGGTCACAGCGTGCCTATCCTGAAGCTTATTTACTACCAGAGTATGTTGGCGAAGAAGGTGGCACAAATCTTGATATTGATATTTCAGACAGAGATAAACTGTTTAAAGAAGCAGCCGAAATTATTGTTACTGCACAACAAGGTTCGGCATCGTTATTGCAACGTAAATTAAAATTAGGGTACAATCGAGCTGGTAGGTTAATAGATCAATTAGAAGCTGCTGGTATTGTTGGGCCTTTTGAAGGTAGTAAAGCGAGACAAGTTTTGGTAACCGATTTAATTGCGTTAGAGCAATTATTAGAAAGTGAACAGAATTAATAATTATAAACTATTCCGAAAGTGGAAATAAGAAAGACGATGAAAAAAATAGGATTATTATTTATTGGATTATGTATTAGCATTAGCGCTATGGGACAATCAAATTCTTCAGAAGCAAAAAAATTGCTTGACGAAGTATCAACTAAAATGGGCGCTTATAAAAATATGGTAATTGGTTTTAACTCTTCATTAGTAAATAAAGCAGCTGGTATTACTAACGATCCTCCTATTAGAGGTGAAATAACTTTATCTGGTGAAAAATACAACCTTGATTATTTAGGAAACACTTTTATTTTCGATGGTAAAAAATTAGTCGTTATTAATAAAGATGAAAAGGAAGTAAGCATCACGAATGGTAATATAGATGAAGAAGATGGATTTATCTACCCTTCGAAATTATTAACTTTTTACAAAGAAGGATATACTTTTACTATGGGAGCTTTAAAGAACAGTAACGGTCGTAAAGTACAATATATAAACTTAACTCCTATAGATAGTAATTCTGATATTGTTAAAGTACAATTAGGTATTGATGCCAAAACAAAACACATTTATAAGCTTACACAAATAGGCTCAAATGGTGCTGAAACTACGTTTACCATCACTAAATTTAAAAGCAATCAACCTATTTCAGAAAAATCATTCTCATTCGATAGAACTAAGTACACAAAACTAGGTTACTATATCGACTAAAAAATTACGCAAAAGTTTTGTTATCGATTTGTATAAAATCCTTAACAAAACTTTTGTGTTTATATGCTACTAACCTACTACCTTTGCTTCTGTGAAAACATTAGACAGATATATATTAAAAAGCTTTTTAATTCCTTTTCTAGCAACCTTCTTTATCATTTTATTTGTGTTGGTAATGCAAGCCTTGTGGTTAGCTTTTGATAATTTTGCAGGTAAAGGAATTAGTGTAGGAATTATTTTAAAATTTCTTTGGTATACCACTCTAATTGTAGCTCCACAAGCGCTACCTATTGGTGTTTTACTATCTTCAATCATGACTCTTGGGAGTTTATCTGAAAACTATGAATTTGCTGCCGCAAAATCTGCGGGTGTTTCCCTACAACGAATGGTGCGTCCAATAGTTTTTTTAGCCATATTTTTGAGTGGTATTAACTTTTTGTTTCTAAACTATGTATATCCTTACGCCATGCTAAAGCAGCTAAATATGAAGGTAAACATAAAAAAGAAACAACCTGCCATAGCTTTAGTTGCTGGTGGTTTTAATACTGAAATCCCTAATTTTCAAATAAAATTTAAAGAAAAATATGGTGAAGACGATAACCTTTTAAAAGAGGTTATGATTTATGATTTATCTTCAAAAAAAGGGAATAATAAAATTATTACTGCCAAAAGAGGTGAAATTCTTTCAGAAGAAGGAAGTAGATACATGACCTTGGTTTTAAAAGATGGACATTATTTTGAACATCATTTAAAAAATGGTGCTTCACTTAAAGAACGAGAAAAAATGCCTGCATCGTATGCTGATTTTGACGAATATACTATCAGTATTGACATTTCTTCTTTTAGCGATGATAACATTGATGACTTGAAGTACACTAAAAACTTCAACATGTTAAGCTTGGCACAGTTAAAAGATACCTTGCCAACAATGAAGCAAAGCTATGACGATTTCATAGCTAGTAGAGCTAAAAACTTATTTTTAAGTATTGATATCGAAGATCTATATCAGTATCCAGATTCATTGGTTAACAATGAACTTTCTTTAAACATTTTAGATAACTTTGATTTAAGAGAAAAGCAGAACATTATATTAACTGCAACTTCTAAATTAGAACGCACTATTAATAACAATAATTCTAACAAAGAAACCTTAAAGAATAAACGAAAATATTTAAACCTATACGATATTGAATTTTACAATAGAGTAGCCTTTTCGCTCTCTTGTTTGTTGCTTTTCTTTATCGGAGCTCCTTTAGGGTCTATCATTAGAAAAGGAGGTATGGGTTTACCTATGATTTTAGCGATTGCTATTTATGTTTTATACTTTTTTTCCAATACATTTGGAAGGAATTTAGCTGAAGAAAGCTCACTAACTGCCATTACAGGATCTTGGTTAAGTGTGTTTTTAATGTTACCTTTGGCTATAACTTTAACCGTAAGAGCAGCTAAGGATAAAGGACTTTTTGATATTAATAGTTTTTTAGCCCCGATAAAAAACTCTATAAAAAATTTATTCTCTAAGAAAGAGAAAACAACAGAATAATGACAACACAAACACCAACAAACATTCATTTAAATACAATTGAAGAAGCTATAGAAGACATCAAAAACGGTAAAGTTATTATTGTCGTTGATGATGAAGATCGTGAAAACGAAGGAGATTTTGTTGCAGCTGCGGAAAAAATCACTCCAGAAATGATCAACTTTATGGCTACACACGGTAGAGGACTAATTTGTACTCCTCTTACCGAAACTCGCTGTAAAGAACTAGAATTAGGAATGATGGTAAGTAACAATACCGATCCTATGGAAACAGCTTTTACTGTATCGGTTGACTTACGAGGAAATGGAGTAACCACTGGTATTTCAGCATTGGATAGAGCTAAAACCATTCAAGCTTTAATAAACCCAGACACCAAACCTTTTGATTTAGCTAGACCAGGACATATCTTTCCTTTAAAAGCAAAAAATGGTGGTGTTTTAAGAAGAACAGGGCATACTGAAGCTGCTATCGATTTTGCTCGTTTAGCAGGATTACAACCAGCAGGAGTTATCGTTGAGATAATGAATGAAGATGGCACCATGGCTCGTTTACCCCAGCTTATTGAAGTTGCTCAAAAGTTCGATTTAAAGATTGTTTCTATTGAAGATTTAGTAGCTTACCGTATGGAGCACGATTCTTTAATTGAAAAGAAAGAAGACTTTAACGTTCAAACACGCTTTGGTGATTTCCGTTTACGTGCTTACCAACAAACTACTAACAATCAAATTCACATTGCTTTAACCAAAGGTACGTGGAGCAAAAACGAACCTATCTTAACTCGTGTAAACTCTACTTTGGTAAACAATGATATTTTAGGAACTCTTACCAACAATGCTGATAAAAAGTTAGATCAAATGTTTAAAGTGATTAATGATGAAGGTAGAGGTGCTATCCTATTCATTAATCAGCAAATGCAAGCTTTAAACTTATTGAATAGACTTCGTATTTTAAAAGAAAACCAAGCTAAAGGAGAAATGAAAGCTCCGAATGTGGTAATGGACAATAAAGATTTTGGTATTGGTGCCCAAATTTTACACGATTTACACATTCATAAACTACGCTTAGTTTCTAACACCAAGCAAACCAAACGTGTAGGTATGATTGGTTATGGATTAGAAATTGTTGATTACGTAAACTACTAATCCAAAAACAATATAAAACTAAAAATCCCGAGTTAACTAACTCGGGACTTTTGTATGCTATATTAAACTTCTTCTACTCTCTATTTTATTTTTTATATTTGGCTCCCCCCTACTTACCCTAACAAAAAAGAGAGTATTAGTAATTTTTTGATGTACATAGACCATTATCTAAACACTCCAAAAGAGTTTATGCATTATTTTCTAGAACTGACTCTCTATGAGCAAGTCCCCATGCAACCATAGAATCTAAGACCTGTATTATTTTTCTACCAGATTCAGTAAGTTCATATTCTATTAAAACTGGTTGACTATCATAAACTTTTCTTTTTACAACACTATTCACCTCCAAATCTTTTAATTCCTTAGATAACATTCTTGGAGTAATCTTATCAATACTTTGCTGAATGTCCTTAAATCGTTTATTACCATACAACAAAGCTGCAATTATGGGCATTTTCCATTTACCGCTCAATACATTTAATGTATCATTAATAGCTAAGACATAACTTGTAGGACACTTCTTTACCTCTGGGTAGGTTTGAATCAATTCAAATTTCATAAAATCTATATTACTATACTTTTGTATACTAGTATTTTTTAGTACTTAACTATACTTTAGATACCAAATATACTAATTTTGTGTAAACAATTTAAATATATCAAATATGATTTTAATAACAGGAGCCACAGGAGGATATGGCAATAGTACCATTCATGCATTATTAAATAAAGGAATACCTGCTTCAAACATTGCTGCATTGGTAAGAAATAAAGAAAAAGCTTCAGACTTAAAAAGCAAGGGTATTGAACTAAGAATTGGAGATTATTCTGATTACAACTCTTTAGTCAAAGCATTTCAAGGAATAGACAAATTACTATTCGTCTCAGGAAACGATATTAAAGCAAGAGAAAACCAACACAAAAAGGTTATAAAAGCAGCTATAGAGGCTAATATCAATCATGTGGTTTATACTTCTTTTATCAGAAATACAAGTGTAGAAGATTCTGCAATAGGATTTTTACAAGACTCACATGCGAAAACCGAAAAATGGCTAAAAGAAAGCAGCCTGAATTACACCACACTTCAAAATGCTTCCTATTTCGAAAATATTCCAATGTTTATAGGAGAAAATGTTTTAGATACTGGTGTTATATCTTTACCCGCTAAAGAAGGAAAATCTAATTCAGTTTTAAGAGATGAATTGGCTGAAGTTACAGCACATATTTTAGTTTCAGAAGGTCATAATAATAAAATATATTCGCTAACAAATCCAGAGGCTTTTAGCTATAAAGATGTGGCAGAAATATTGACAAAAATATCAGAAAAAGAAATTATTTATCAATCACCTAAAGCAGAGGATTATCAAGAAACATTAAAACAATATGGAGTTCCTGAAGAATACATTGAATTGTTAACCGCCTTCTCTTTAGCTCAAGTCAAAGGAGAATTAGAATTATCTGACAATAGTTTAGAAACCTTACTCAATAGAAAACCTACAACTATAAAAGAATATTTGAGTAACGTATTTAACTAAAATGAATCGTAAAGATTTCATAAAGCTTGCTGGGATAAGCACATTATCAATACCTATGATATCATCATTTTCAAAATTAGAACAATTAACACAGTCACTTCAATAATACAGAAAAAATGCCTGTTTTATTTCTAGGACATGGTTCTCCTATGAATGGAATTGAGGATAATGAATTTGTTCAAGGTTTTAAAAAACAACGAAGAAGTTTAGAAAAACCCAATGCAATTATAGTCGTTTCTGCTCATTGGGAAACCAAAGGAACATTTGTTACTGCAATGGAGCAACCAAGAACTATTCATGATTTTGGTGGATTTCCTAAAGCACTTTTTGAAGTGCAATATCCTGCTCCTGGTCACCCTCAACTTGCAGAACAAATAACAAAAATTATTGAACCTGCTGAATCAGTTCATCTTGATTATAAATGGGGGCTTGATCATGGTTCATGGACTGTTGTTAAACATCTTTTTCCTGAAGCTGATGTGCCAGTTATTCAATTAAGTTTAGATTATAATAGAACACCTGCCGAACATTATGCACTAGCAAAGCAGTTAACTACACTAAGACACAAAGGGGTTCTAATTATAGGTAGCGGGAATATGGTTCATAATCTAAGAGAAATTTCTTTTAGTAAAATCCATACGAATTTTGGTTTTGATTGGGCTATAGAAGCCAATCAAAAAATGAAGGATTGGATTTTAAAAAATGATCATCAATCGTTAATTGACTTTAGAAAACACGGAAAAGCTTTTGACTTAGCAATTCCAACAGCAGAACATTACCTCCCTTTGCTCTATTCTTTAGCATTAAAAGATGACACTGATGAAGTTTCTTTATTCAATGACCAAGAGGTAGGCGGGTCTTTAACAATGACTAGTGTTCGGATAGGTTAAAACAACACGTAAACGTAGTTTATAAATAAAAATAATATAAAAATCCCGAGTTAGCGAACTCGGGATTTTTTATATTTGAAAGAATTAAATTGTTATGGATAAATTAATCAAAAAGAAAACATTATTTCGAGTAATCATAACCCTAGCTATAATTTTAATTACACAATTAAAAATTATAGAATACTATGGGGAACTTTCTAGTTGTTTAATTCTTATACTTTTAATATTTGACCTTTTTGAAAAAAATCATTCAAACCATTTAAAACCTGAATTGGTATATTACTCTTCTTGGGTTATAATTGGGCTATCAACTTTTTCAATTCGAGGAAGCTATATAGGTCCATATACTTCTATCTTTTTAATATTTGTAATAAAATTAACCACTTTAGTATTCTATTATTTAAAATACAAAAGTCTACTTGTAACAAGAACATTATTATCAAAGTTTTGTTTAGTGACTATAGCTCTTTATTTCATTGAATTATTATCTAATTCGACTCATGGGTTTAGTCACATTACATTATTTTGGACAAAAATAGCTTCAATAGAACTTTTTATAATTTTAATAATTAAAAAGAAAAGAATTAAATATCAATTATTCTTTTTGGATTTTTTATGGAAAAAATGAGTAAAACTGAATATGATTTAGAGAAAATATCAAACACTTTCACAAGAATTTTGAAAGAGTTTAAAGAATTAGAGTATGAAAAAAACCTGACCTCTATAAATCATAAATTGTTTGATTTCAGAACTTCATATCTTGCCCCAACCTATCATTTAAATCGATTTGATAAAGCAACAGAAGAATATTTTAAAATAGACTTACCAAATACTTTTAGTAAAGGAGTTATCGATGAGAATGATATGAATTTATTAGCTATAAAACTTCATTTAGAATTCAATGCAGTACTTTACTCAATCAAAATGTCTTTGGATAGAATTGTATTTTTCATGTCAAAATTCTATAAAGGAATTACACCTCACAATACTTTTGGAAGGATTAATGACAATGGAAAGCCCAGATCAATGATGGCAGAAGTAGTTAGATTAAAAGACTCTGATAAAATAATGGAATTGATATTTAAAAATTATAGCGAATGGATATCCAATGCTATTAAACCTCGAGATACAATAACGCATTATGAAAATTTGACATTAAGCTTTTTACAATTAGACAATTCGAAATTCGCCCCTGTATTTAGTCATAGAGAAAAACAAATTGAAAGTCTTGGGAGAGAAGAACTAAAAAAATATATAGATAAATGGTATATCTTTATCAATAAACTTTTTGAATTAATATTGATCGAAAAAATAAAAACTACCAACAACAACACATAACCTTAATTACAATAAATTTAACTACGTCCGAATTCACTCGAAATTACCAAAGAGACACCTTTAACCCTGTTAACCTTTTTTACTCCAGAGGAATACAAATATCTACAATACATTTTCCTTCTGGATGTTCTTGCGGATTGTTATGATATATTTCAAACGGATCTATCGCTGCTTTTTGATAACCGTGTTCACTCATCCACACAAAACTGGTTTCCCAAGCTTGTTGAAACTCGTCAAAACCAATTTCAAACCTAGAAACAATACATTTTGTCGTTGGTAAAACTTTTGTATTCACCTCCCCGTCTGTAGCTACTTCACCATTCAACGTCATACAAGCACTCATACGTATATAATCTGGGTCTGTAATTTTAGGGCTGTCATGATAAATCGTAATCATTTTTAAGTCTGGTTGATTCATCAATCCTTTAGGAGTTGCCCAACGCATTAATCTAGTATATGCATCTCCTATTAAGTCCATTTTTCCTTGATGGCTTATGTATGCTAGGTTCATTTCAGGAACCATTTTAACTTCTGTTTTAGCATTCATTTTAATCCAATTTAAAGCATTTTGTATGTTACAAATGTATTCTTCAAATCGAATTTCAACTTGACCGTTCTTGCTTTCCTCTTTACAAATCTTGCTAAATTTATTAGGACTCTCTTTTTTAAACTCAACAGGACTCAATCCGTAAAACTTTTTAAAAGCTCTTGAAAATGATGACAAACTGGTAAACCCAACTATTTCTGCTACTTCTGTAATTGTTTTTTCCTGTTGATGTAACAGAAACGAAGCCGCTTTTTCTACTCTTTTTCTTGTGATAAAATCATTTACCGTTTCTTTAGTTACTGCTTTAAAAAGTCTGTGAAAGTGGAACGGGGAAAAATAAGCTTCTTTTGCTATTTCTTCTAAAACAAGTTTGGTATTTAAATTTTCTTCAATAAAAGAAATCGCTTTACTTATTCTAGTTACAATCGTTGAGGGTATTTTTGTTGAAGACTTCATCTTTTACTTTTTATTTCTAAACATAGCTTTTTAGCAAACTCCTTATCTCTATATAGTTCGTGGGTCCCTTTTGGAATTATATGATAGTCAACTTTCATTTTCTCAAACCAACTAACATCAGGTTTGTAAGCATCCCCTTCTCCATAATATAGCGTTACTTTGTTTAGCGGTTTTTCTTTTTCGTAACGTAGTCTTGTTGCTGAAACCGCATAAAAACTTGCAATCTTTAAACCTGCTAAACTAGCTTTCCAACCAATAGTACCTCCTATGCTAAATGCCAAAATTACCACTTCTTCTTTTTCTAAACTCAATAAATTTTCAACAGCTTCCTCTACTCCACTTTCTATAAATAAACGGTGTCTCTCATGTTCTGTTATATCAAAATCTGGAATGCCAGCCAATTCACAACTACTGTAAAATACTACTTCAAAATCCTCCGATAAATTTTCAACATAGGTCGAAACCCAATCTGCATTCTCCTTTCCCCATAAATCAGATAAAATAAGTAATCTTTGTTTCATAAGCTGTTTTTTTGAAGGTAATAAAAAAATATTCCTCCCATAAAATACAATACGACATCTATGATATCAGCGGTGTATCTTGGATGAAATTTAGGCAGAACATATTCAAAAATAATTGCATAAAAACAGCATAAATAAAGAATTGCTCCAATAGAAATTTGGTAATTAGCATCATTTCTACTCCATCGTAAAACATACAAACTGACTATTAATACTATGGGGATGATTAAAAAATCATTCACATAGTTATTCACAATTACTGGAAGTTTAATCGCTAATTTTTGTGCAAGATAAATAAGGCTACCTGTAGCTAATGAAAATACAAAATAATATGGAAGTACTCTTTTATGCATACAATTCTAACCCGCAGCAACCATCGCTACAAACCAAGCTATTAAAGCTCCTATAGCACTTATTAATAAATATGCAGAATACAAAACCCAACCTACAATTCGAAACAGCCAAACTGGATGCTTTTTTAATCGTTCTGCTAAATTAGGATTCTCAATATCATATTTTACTTTTTTGAGTTCTTCTTCTTTGTAAGCTACTACTTTTTGCTCTTGTTTCTTTTCAAAAGAAATGAGTGTATCACAGTCTTTGCAATAATCTCTATTCGTATTAAAAACCCCGCAACTTGGGCACTTAATATTTTTAGTAATTACCATTTTCTTGTTCTTTAAAACTGTATTTATTTTTCTTTTTATAAGGACGAATAATCAATCTTGTTTCTCTATCAAAACGAATGTAATTATATACCCAATTCATAAATACAATTACTTTATTTCTAAAGCCTATTAATGAAAATAAATGCACAAACATCCACACAAACCAAGCAAATACTCCTTGAAATTTCCACTTAGGCAAATCTACCACGGCTTTGTTTCTTCCTATAGTTGCCATTGCTCCTTTGTCTTTATACTTAAAAGGTTTTAGTTTTTTACCCTTCAGCTTTGCTAGAATGTTTTTTCCTAACAATCGACCTTGTTGAATGGCTGGCTGCGCCATCATAGGATGTCCTCTTTCATAATCTTTGGTTTGCATACATGCTACATCGCCTATGGCATATATGTTATCGTAGCCAACTACTTTGTTATACTCATCTACTTTAAATCGATTAGCTCTTTCTATCACACATCCTTGGTTTAAACCTTTAACAGCATCTCCTTTTACACCTGCTGCCCAAATAACAGTTTGCGCTTTAAAATGGTCTTCCCCATCTGTTCTAACAGTTTCTCCATCATAATCTACTACACGTAAGTCCTTCCATATATCGACTCCTAATTTTCTTAAAAACTCTTCTGACTTTCTTGAAGAAGCCTCGCTCATCCCTTTTAGTAGTTCTCCTGAACTTTGAATCAAGTTAATTTTCATTTGTCGGATATCTAAATCCGGATAATCTTTAGGAAGTATTGCTTTTTTCATTTCTGCCAATGCTCCTGCCAATTCTACTCCAGTTGGCCCACCTCCTACAATAACAAAATTCATCAATGCTAAACGCTCTTCTAAATCGGTTACCAACAGTGCATCTTCAAAGTTTTCTAACACCAAACTACGAATATTCAATGCTTGTGGAACCGATTTCATTTCCATAGCATACTTTTGAATATTTGTATTTCCAAAAAAATTCGTGGTAGATCCCGTAGCAATAATTAACTCATCATATTCTAAATTTCCAATGGTTGTCTCTACGATATTCCTTTCCGCATTAATATTGGTAACTTTTGCCAATCTGAAATAAAAATTTTCAATATCATTAAATCTCTTTCGTAAAGGAAATGCAATACTATCGGGTTCTAAACCTCCAGTTGCCACTTGATATAATAAGGGTTGAAAAGTATGGTAATTATGTTTATCTATTAAAACAACCTGTAATTCTTGATTTTCTAATGCTCTTGCAGCTGCTAATCCTGCGAATCCTCCTCCTATAATTACAACTCTAGGAAAACTCGTTTGAGGTATGTTCATTATGTATTAGGGTTTTATATCCAATTAGCAAATTTAATTAAAAGTGAAGGGAGTTTCTTAAAATTTATTTTCTAGTTTTACGTTAAATTCTACAAACCAAACCGAGAAAAATATGTTGAGTTTTTTTAAAAAAAAGAAAGTAAAAGATTTAGTGATTAAGTGTGATACAGATATTATTCACATAGATGACAAACCTCTTACATTTCCAACTAGCTATGATGCCTTAACTCAAATTTTAGGTAGCCCTAGCAGAGAACTTAAAAAAAGCAACAACTACATTATTTGGGATCAATATGGTATTTTTTGTGGGTGTACGGATAATGATAATATTTTATCTATCAACATTTATCAAAACAAAAAAGATAAAAGCGAGTACAATACTAAACAACAGTTTAAAGGAAAACTTTTTTTAAACGACGATGAAATCACCAATACTGAATTCGGTAAAATCCCATTAGGCAAAGTCGCTATTCACAGATTAGGTAGTGAAAATGAAATTCGATTTGGCTTTAGTATTGGCGTTAATAGAGATTATAGAGAGTTATAATTCTAATTTTATTTGTTGTAAGCTTTTATTTGTATGTATTAATTGATCAACTAATAGCTTTCTTAACACTTCAATATCTTCATCAAAATAACGAGCCCATTTGTACTCTTTAAATAACGATTGAATTTGTTTTAAACGTTGATGTGCAAGTTCTGAGGTCATTAAAAAATGAGCTTCTTCAGAATTGTGTTGAATTCTTTTAATACTCACCTTATGCTCTGCATAGTCAGCTTCTAAATAAAACACCTTATCAGTACTATTTAACGGATAAAAGTCTGACCAATTTGCATATCCTACATAATAGTTCTGATTCTTATATTGGTCTATCCCTTGAATTTTCCAACGGCAATTAGCGACTCTTCCCCAGTGATTCGAATAACGAAAAACACCATTTTCAGTATAATAATAGTAGCTTCCTGATTTACTTTGAAAATGCGCTTTCATCTCTTCAAAAAAATTGAGGTTTTGCATTTCAAATTCACAATACGTGCTTCTGTAAAAATTGAATTTATGATATGTCATTTAATTTCCAAAGGCTGTTAGTACTACTTTTCTTCTTCCTCCATAATTTCTGTGCTCTCCTAAGTATACTCCTTGCCAAGTTCCTAAATTAAGCTTCCCTTTGGTAATTGGAATTTGCACCTGACATCCTAACATAGAACTTTTAAGATGTGCTGGCATATCATCGGTACCTTCATAATCGTGCTTATAATACGGCATGTTTTCAGGAATCATTTTGTTAATGTGTGACTCGAAATCCATTCGCACAGTTGGGTCTGCATTCTCATTAATTGTCAAACTAGCAGAAGTATGTTTTATAAACACCTGTAGCTGCCCTATTTTGATTGTAGTAAACTCCGGAAAAGCTTCTAACAAGATATCGGTAATTAAATGATACCCTCTATTAAACGCAGGTAATTGAATTTCTTTTTGGTAAAATTTCATATTGGAAAAGTAAAAAAGCCACTGAACGTATTCAATGGCTTTTCGTTTTATTTTGGATTCTGAAATAAATTCAAAATTACTTTACTTCTTCGAAGTCTACGTCTTCTACGTTATCTCCTTCAGTTGAAGAACCTGCATCTGCATTTCCTTGCGCACCTGCTCCGTTAGCTTGTGCATCTTGTTGTGCTTTATACATTTCTTCTGAAGCAACTTTCCAAGCTTCATTAATCTTTTCCATTGCAGCATCAATAGCAGCAATATCTTTAGATTCGTGTGCTTTCTTTAACTCTTCTAAAGCAGCCTCGATTGGTTCTTTTTTATCTGCTGATAATTTATCACCAAACTCTTTTAATTGCTTTTCAGTTTGGAAAATCATAGAATCTGCTCCGTTAATTTTGTCTGCAGTTTCTTTTGCTTGCTTGTCTGCTTCAGCATTTGCTTCAGCATCAGCTTTCATCTTTTCGATTTCTTCATCTGTTAATCCAGAAGAAGCTTCAATACGGATGTTTTGAATTTTTCCTGTCGCTTTATCTGCTGCAGATACGTTGATAATTCCGTTTGCATCTATATCAAATGTTACTTCAATTTGAGGAATTCCTCTTGGTGCTGGTGGAATATCTGTTAATTGGAAACGACCAATTGTTTTGTTATCTGCTGCCATCGCTCTTTCACCTTGTAATACGTGAATATCTACCGATGGTTGATTATCTACTGCTGTAGAGAATACTTGCGACTTTTTAGTTGGAATGGTTGTATTTGCATCGATTAACTTTGTAAATACATTACCCATAGTTTCAATTCCTAATGATAACGGTGTTACATCTAATAATAATACATCTTTTACATCACCTGTTAACACTCCTCCTTGAATTGCTGCTCCTAACGATACAACTTCATCTGGGTTTACTCCTTTACTTGGCGCTTTACCAAAGAACTTCTCTACTGCTTCTTGAATAGCAGGGATACGAGTTGAACCTCCTACTAAGATGATCTCATCAATATCAGAAGTTGATAAATCTGCATTTTTTAATGCTGTTTGACAAGGCTCGATAGTTCTTTTTACTAAATCGTCGATTAATTGCTCAAACTTAGCTCTACTTAAAGTTCTTACCAAGTGTTTTGGTCCACTAGCTGTAGCTGTGATATATGGTAAGTTAATTTCTGTAGAAGTTGTACTTGATAATTCAATCTTCGCCTTTTCTGCAGCTTCTTTTAAACGTTGTAATGCCATAGGATCTTTACGTAAATCCATACTTTCTTCAGCATTAAACTCTTCTGCTAACCAGTTGATGATCTTTTCATCTACATCATCACCCCCTAAGTGAGTATCTCCATCAGTAGCTAATACTTCAAATACTCCGTCTCCTAATTCTAAGATAGAAACATCGTGTGTACCACCACCAAAGTCGAATACTACAATTTTCTTATCATCATTCGCTTTATCTAATCCGTAAGCTAATGCAGCAGCAGTAGGTTCGTTAATAATACGACGAACTTTTAACCCTGCAATTTCACCAGCTTCTTTAGTAGCTTGACGTTGTGCATCGTTAAAATATGCTGGTACTGTAATTACCGCTTCTGAAACTCCTTGACCTAAATAATCCTCAGCAGTTTTTTTCATTTTCTGTAATATCATTGCAGAAATTTCTTGAGGCGTGTACATACGATCATCAATCTTTACTCTTGGTGTATCGTTGTCTCCTTTCACTACCTTATAAGGAACTCTATCTGCTTCTTTTTGAGATTCAGAATACTTATTTCCCATAAAACGCTTAATAGAATAAACTGTTTTTGTTGGGTTTGTTACTGCTTGACGTTTAGCAGGATCACCTACCTTACGCTCACCACCTTCAACAAATGCTACAATAGAAGGTGTTGTTCTTTTTCCTTCAGCATTTGGAATTACTACTGGCTCATTTCCTTCCATTACAGACACACATGAGTTCGTAGTACCTAAATCTATACCTATAATTTTACTCATAATCTTTATTTATCTTTTAAAGTTTTTAATTCAATTTTACGAGTAGTAAATAGTCAAAGTGTATGCCAATAAACTTCAGCTATTATTTTGGCAGAAAAAGAAAAGATATCGATAGTTTTTTATGACATAGTGTCATTAATCTATTCCGTTTATATATGAATCGTAGACAAGTTGAATATTTTCGTAGGTGTTTTCAAGTGATTTCTTAACCCCTTCGCTATTTTTAAACGCTACCTCTGTAATTCCTTCTTCTAATTGCGGAGTTAAAACACCTTCATAATTAGAATGCATAAGGTACCAATGTGTTTCTTTTAAGCGATATTCATTTTGCAGTGCGAATAAATGGTACGTAACCAAAAGCTTCCTTTCAATGGTAAGGTTTTCAATACCACATTCTTCTTCTACCTCTCTAATAGCAGTTTCTTCAATTTCTTCTCCTCCTTCAATACGTCCTTTTGGCAAGTCCCATTTATTACCTCTATAAATGAACAAAACATCTTTCTGATTGTTCAAAACCAATCCTCCTCCTGCAACAATTACTTTAAATTTTATTTTGAAAGCCTTCCAAGTTTCAGCTAAATTGTTAGAAAACAAATACAGCCCATTTAATTCCCCTATTTTTAACTTATAAATAAGTTCTTCTATACTTTCATTTTTGTAAATATAAACAGGGTAATTATCTTCATTTTTAAATGAAGTTGTAAAAATTATTGGTTTATCATTGACAAAAACTTTATACATTTGTGCTATGGATTTTAACAAAGATACAGCAAAAAAAACTGCCGAGCTTCTTTTGCAAATTAAAGCTATAAAGCTAAACCCACAAACTCCTTTTACTTGGGCTTCTGGGTGGAAATCACCTATTTATTGTGATAACAGAATTACATTATCGTACCCAACTGTTAGAAATTTTTTAAAAGAGGAAATTGCTAAATTAGTTGAGGAAAAACATGGTAAACCTGATGTCATTGCTGGGGTAGCAACTGGCGCTATAGCTATTGGGATATTAGTTGCCCAAGAGCTAGGAGTCCCTTTTGTTTATGTAAGACCTGAACCTAAAAAACATGGGAGACAAAATCAAATTGAAGGGCATCTTGAAAGTGGACAAAATGTAGTTGTCATTGAAGATTTGATTAGCACAGGAAAAAGTAGTTTAAATGCTGTTAAAGCTTTAAAAGAAGCACATGCTAATGTAAAAGGTATGATTGCTATTTTTTCTTACGGATTTGAAATTGCTACTGATAATTTTAAAAACGATAACGTAGAGCTTACTACTTTAAGTAATTATGAATACTTACTAGAACAGGCTTTGGATAGTAAATATATTACTAGCGAAGAACTTCTTACTTTAGAAGACTGGAGAGTTGAACCTAGCAAGTGGAAACAAAACGAAAAATAACAGCACAATACAATGAATATAGAAGGAAATACAGTAACTGTAAAAAAATCGTCTGAAGATTTATTCAATTTTTTAACCAAACTTGAAAACTTTGAACAATTAATGCCAGAAAACACTCAAAAATTTGAAGTTGATGGTGATAGTTTTATTTTTGGATTGAAAGGAATGCCAGAAATTAGATTGGTTATGAAAGAAAAAACAGAATATTCTAATGTAACTTTAGGTGCTGCCAGCAGTAAATTACCTTTTACTTTAGCTGCTGATATTAACGAAATATCAGAAAACGAAAGTAATGTAACGTTGAAGTTTAATGGTGAGTTTAATGCAATGATGGCAATGATGGTAAAAGCTCCTTTAACAAAGTTTATTAGCACTTTAACTGAGAATTTAGCAAAATTATAAACTGGCAAACGAAACCTCTTTCAAACCAAACTCTTGAATTGTTTCGTTTTCTAACTCAATTTGGAGATTTCCGTTCCTTGAAACTCCAACAATTTTACCCATAAACAAAATGTTCTGATTGTCTTTAAACATCATCGGAACATTTTTTTTATACAACACATCTAAATATGCTTCTTCTAAAAATTGAAATTCTTTTTTATTCAAAAGCTCAAACTTTTCTCTCAACTTAGAAAGAATAGCCTCTAGTAAAATATCTAAATCAATCTCCCTTTCTAAAATCATTTTTATTGAAGAAGCATTGGCTAATTTTTTTGAAAACGAATCTTGATTCACATTCACCCCAACTCCTATTACAGAAGAGCTTATATTACTCCCTCTTAATGAATTTTCTATTAAAATTCCTGCTAGCTTTTTATTTCCTGACAGAATGTCGTTAGGCCATTTTACTTTTAAATCAGGTAGTTTTAGGTCTTTTAACGCTTCATAAACACTAAGGGAAACACAAAAGTTCAGGTACTTATGATTAACTATCTGTAGCTTTGAAAAGCTAGAATACACGCTAAAAGTCAAGTTTTTACCCTCCTCTACAACCCATTCAGAATTCATTTGCCCTCTACCCTTTGTTTGAGTTTTAGCAACTACTACTGTAAAATCATCAATTGACATTTTTGACACCATATTCTTTAAAAAGGTATTAGTAGAGTCAATGGCATTAAGTTTGATTATTTTCATACAGATTTTGTGAGTAAAACAAGTATCAATATTACATAAATTACTCGCAAAAAAATAATAACTTTGCTAAAACTTAATTTTTTTTAATGACAATAAAACAAACAAACACAGACGATCTAATAGCTGTGATTATTAAAGGGATTGATGATGTAAAAGGTGAGGACATCCAACTACTAGATTTAAGAGAAATAGAAAATACTGTTTGTGATTATTTTGTAGTTTGTTCGGGTAATTCAAACACACAAGTCAACGCCATTTCTGGTTCCGTACAAAAAGTAGTAAGTAAAGAACTTAAAGACAAACCTTGGCATATAGAAGGACAAGGCAATTCTGAATGGGTTCTTATGGACTATGTAAATGTGGTAGTTCATATCTTTCAAAAACAAGTACGTGAATTTTACGATATAGAAAGCCTTTGGGGTGATGCTAAAATCACCGAAATTAATCCAGCTTAATTGCTAACTATTTAGACAACTTTTTATGAGTGATAATAAAAAAAACACGCCAAAATTTACCTTCAATTCATTTTGGTTATACATACCTATCTTAGTAATATTATTAGGGTTGAGTTTCTTTAATTCTAGTAACTTAGGATCTCGTAATATTTCTAAAAATGAGTTTACAAAAATTCTTCAAGCTAACGATATTGAAAAAATTGTTGTAGAGAATAATAATGTTGCTCAAATTTATTTAAAGCCCGAAGCAGAAAAAAAAGAAGAACATAAAAAATTAGCTGATTCTCCTTTTTACCGAAGTGGTACTCCATTATACACATACAACTTTGGAGATTTGCAAAATTTCGAAAATGAAATCAACAAAGAAAAAGAAGAGAAAAATCTTGATTTTGACAAAGTAAATATTGAAAGAACTAGTATGATGGATACCATCATCAGCTTTCTTCCTTTTATTTTACTTATTGCTATTTGGCTTTTCTTTATGAGAAGAATGTCAGGAGCTGCTGGTGGTGGCGGTGCTGGTGGACAAATTTTCAACATCGGTAAGTCAAAAGCAAAACTTTTTGATGAAAACACCAAAGTAAAAACTACTTTTAAAAATGTAGCTGGTTTAGAAGGTGCCAAAGAAGAAGTACAAGAAATTGTTGACTTCTTAAAAAGCCCTGAAAAATACACTAAATTAGGTGGTAAAATTCCTAAAGGAGCTTTATTAGTAGGACCTCCAGGTACTGGTAAAACCTTATTAGCGAAAGCTGTAGCAGGTGAAGCTGGTGTGCCTTTCTTTTCTTTATCAGGTTCTGATTTTGTTGAAATGTTTGTAGGTGTTGGTGCCTCACGTGTACGTGATCTATTCAAACAAGCGCAACAAAAATCTCCTTCAATCATTTTTATTGATGAAATTGATGCCATAGGACGTGCCAGAGGTAAAAATAGTATGACTGGTGGAAACGATGAGCGTGAAAATACCTTAAACCAATTGTTAACAGAAATGGATGGTTTTGGTACTGATACTAATGTTATTGTATTGGCAGCAACAAACCGTGCAGATGTACTAGATAAAGCTTTAATGCGTGCTGGTCGTTTTGATCGTCAAATTTATGTTGATTTACCAGATTTACACGAACGTAGAGAAATCTTCAATGTACATATTAAACCTTTAAAATTAGCAGAAAATGTTAATTTAGAATTCTTAGCTCAACAAACCCCTGGCTTTTCTGGTGCTGATATTGCTAATCTTTGTAACGAAGCTGCTTTAATTGCAGCTAGAAAAGGCAAAAATGCTATCGAACATCAAGATTTCTTAGATGCTGTTGATAGAATTGTTGGTGGTTTAGAAAAGAAAAATAAAGTAATTACTCCAAAAGAAAAGAAAGTAATTGCGTTTCATGAAGCTGGTCATGCAACAGTAAGCTGGATGCTTGAACATGCTGCTCCTCTAGTAAAAGTTACAATTGTACCTCGTGGGCAATCACTTGGAGCTGCATGGTATCTTCCAGAAGAAAGAAAAATTGTTCAAACAGAGCAAATGCTAGATGAAATGTGTGCTACTATGGGTGGTAGAGCAGCTGAAAAATTAATTTTCAATAAAATATCTACTGGAGCGTTAAGTGATTTAGAGAAAGTTACCAAACAAGCTCGCGCGATGGTTACTGTTTATGGATTAAATGATAAAGTTGGTAATATTACTTATTACGACTCGTCAGGAAATGATGCTTTTGTTAAGCCTTATAGTGATGCTACGGCTCAAAAAATTGATGAAGAAATTTCTGAAATCATAGAAAACCAATACAAAAGAGCTATTGATATACTGGATCAAAACAGAGATAAGTTAACTGAACTAGCTGAGTTATTACTTGAAAAAGAAGTTATCTTTAAAGACGATTTAGTCAAAATTTTTGGTGATAGACCTTTTGACAATAAAGAAGAATCTAAAATTACAACAGAAGAATAGTTTTATATTTGAATGAATTTTTTCAAAAAATTATTTAAAACATACCAAGAATCATCTAAAGAAAAGGAAATAAATGAACAAATAGTTCATTTATCTTTAGATGATTCCTTTGTTCATAACTTTATTAATAGAGGTGGTAAATTTTTATATTGCACTTCTATTAATGAAGTTACGAATAATTTAAAACACATTTTACAAGAAAACAACTGGAATAAAATTACTTGTACAGATTTTGATTTATTAAAAATTACTGAAAAAATTGATGTAGCGGTACAAAAACATTCCTCTGAATCAATACCTTTTTTTACTTCTTGTGAGCATCTTATTGCTGATAAAGGAGAAATACTATTCTCTTCTAACCAACTAAGCAGTTATAAATTAGCTTCATACTCTAAACATTTTATTGTATATGCTACTACTAGTCAATTAGTGAAAAATACAGGAGAAGGATTAACAGGTATAAAAACACATTTTAGTGGCAACATTCCAACCAACATAAGTTCTATAAAGAATTATAAATTTGAGGTTGATGATGATAATTTTTTAAGTTATGGGAACAATAACACAAAAGATTTATATTTGCTGCTCTTTGAAGACCTTTAAAATATGTCTAATCTTTTAACAAGAACTCTTTCTGCCCTTGTTTATGCTGTACTATTTATTTCTGCTATTCTTTTTTCTGCAGAAACGTATATAGGCTTACTAGCTGCATTTGCTACAGTTTGTATTTGGGAGTTTTCTAAACTTTTAAAACTCAAAAGTCTTATCCCTTATATACTTTTAGCTTACAGCACCTATATCTCTGTACAAAACATAACTTTTAATTATAGCAATATTCTATTTGGAGCTACTTTAACTGGATTACTTATCCTTTTATATTTATTAATAAGCTCTAAACCAATTAAGATGGATTCTTTTGGGCAAAAGGTATTTTTACAAGCTATCTATTTAATCTTGCCTTTTTACTTTCTAATGAATCTTCCTTTTATTAATAGCATCTATAATCCAAATATTATTATTTATATCATTCTTATTATTTGGACAAACGATAGCTTCGCTTTTTTAGTAGGGAAAAACTTCGGAAAAAGAAAGTTATTTGAAAAGGTATCGCCTAAAAAAACAATTGAAGGTTTTATTGGTGGCTTACTATTTTCAATTGTTGCTGGATTTATAATTGGTCAGTACTCAGGAATTTTTTCTACGCTTAATTGGGTAGTTATTTCAATTATTGTAGCTGTGTTTGGGTCTTTGGGTGACTTAGTTGAGTCTAAATTTAAAAGACAAGCCAATATAAAAGACAGTGGTACAATTATGCCAGGTCATGGAGGATTATTAGACAGGTTAGACAGCTTGTTTTTCCTTGCTCCCTTCGTATATTTGTATGTACATTATATAATGTAAACTATCTGCACATTTAACTATCCTACCCCATGGAAGATGATTTAGATTTAAGATTTAAAGAAGCTTATATAAAAGCATCTGAACTAGAGGAAAAACTTCCTCCAGACATTATGCTTAGACTATATGCTTACTATAAACAGGCTGTAAAAGGTGACAGATTTACATTTAACGACAATAGTGACTTACGAAATGCTTTTAAATTTAACGCCTGGATGCAGTTAAGAGGTATGAGCGAAAAGGAAGCTAAAAAAGAATATATTAAATTAGTAAATTCAATCATAAAATAAACCTCATGAAAAAAATCGTTTATTCATTAATTATCTGCTTTACAATTTCTCAAATGATTTCTTGTAAATCAGAAGCTAAAAAAGAAACAGAAACTACAAAAGAAGAAATTAAAACAGAAAAACAAGCTGCATTTGTTTTACAAGATGCTAACAACTCTATAAACTGGGTAGCCTATAAAACTACAGAGAAAATACCTGTTAAAGGGCAATTTCAAAAAGTAAATATTACTGCTGGTGGTGAAGGTAATACTGCTAAAGAAGCAATTAATAATGCTGAATTTTCTATCCCAGTTAGTAGCATTTTTACCTCAGATACTAGTCGAGATTTTAAAATTAAGAAGTTTTTCTTCGGAATTATGGATAAAACGGAGTTACTTTCTGGTAAGTTAGTGTTAGAAAATGACTCTATCGGTTATGCAGACTTAACAATGAATAGTGTTACTAAAAAACTTCCTTTTAAGTATACCTTAAATGGAAAAGAATTTAACTTAAACGCTACCATGAAAATTTCAGATTGGCAAGCTCAAAATGCTTTAGATTCATTAAATACAGCTTGTAAAGATTTACATAAAGGTGCTGATGGTGTTTCTAAAACATGGGACGAAGTAGCCTTAACTATCTCTTCTATTTTTAAGTAAGTAGAGAACTAAATATTAATAAAAAAATCCGAAGTATATGCTTCGGATTTTTTTATTCCAATTAACTTGAACTTTTACAGGCATAGTGTATTAATCAAGCTTTCTTCTTCTCTTCTCTTTCCATTCTTAAATTCATAATTCCTAACATAAAAACATTAAGATGTAATTAACATAAATATTTTCAATTTCAATAGTAAAGCTATTAAATTTGCGATATTAATTTTTATTTATGAAAAATTTACTATCAAATTTGAAAATAGAAATCCCATCAGGAACTTACATTAAAGACCCTCAGACTTCTGATTTAGGAAAAAGAATCATAGAACATAGCATTATATTAATTGAGGATATTGGTTTTGAGAACTTTAACTTTAAAAAGCTAGGTAAGCTAATTGGATCAAATGAAAGTTCTGTATATCGCTATTTTGAAAGCAAGCATAAACTACTGATATATTTAACTTCATGGTATTGGGGTTGGATTCAATACCAATTGGTTCTTGAAACATACAGTATTCAAAACCCTAAAGAAAAATTACTAAAAGCCATTGAAGTAGTTACTAAAACCACTAAACAAGACAGTAATTTTTCTCATGTTAATGAAGTTTTATTAAACTCAATTATCATTAACGAAAACTCCAAATCTTACTTAACAAAAGAAGTAGATATCGAAAATAAAGAAGGTGTCTTTAAGCTATATAAAGAGGTGATAAAACGTTTTGCTGAAATAATATCATTGTATAACAATTCTTACAAACACCCTCTAACATTAGCAAGTACAATAATTGACGGTGCTTTGCATCAACAATTTCTTAAACAACACTTTAAGTCATTAACTAATTGCAATGATAAAACATCACCAACATCTTTTTTTATTAACTTAACCTTAAAAACACTCTCTGATGAAAGAAAATAATCAACTAACCCCTTGGCAGCGTTTTTTAGGCTTAGTAAACCTTGAGAAAAAAGACACATTGCAAATAGCCTATTATGCCATTTTTGAAGGTATTGTAGCTCTATCGCTTCCTTTGGGAATTCAAGCAATTATAAATCTGTTACAAGCAGCTCAAATTTCTGCATCATGGATTGTTCTTATAATACTTGTTACAGGTGGTGTAGCTTTTAGCGGCATTTTGAAACTAATGCAATTTAGGATTATAGAAACGATTCAACAAAGAATTTTCACAAGAGCGTCAATAGAGTTAAGTTATCGATTCCCAAAACTTAAGATGAGTGGATTAAGAAACTACTATCCACCAGAATTAGCCAATAGGTTTTTTGACACTTTAACTATTCAAAAAGGATTTTCTAAGATTTTGATTGATGTTCCATCAGCTCTTATACAAATTATTTTTGCACTACTTCTACTATCATTTTACCATCCCTTTTTTATAATATTTGGCTTATTGGTACTTACATTAATATTCGTGGTATTCAAATACACCGCAAAAAGTGGTTTGGAAACAAGTTTAAATGAATCAAAAAACAAATACAAAGTTGCTCACTGGCTACAAGAAATCGCTCGAACAATCATTAGCTTTAAACTATCTGGTAAAACTAACTTAGCTCTTCAAAAGAGTGATATATTGGTTAATGATTATTTAAAATCAAGAGAAAGTCATTTTAAAGTTTTAGTGATACAATACATCCAAATGATTAGTTTTAAAGTAATTGTTACTGCTGGACTTTTATTTATGGGTGGCTTTTTAGTACTAACCCAACAAATGAATATAGGTCAATTTGTAGCTGCTGAAATTATCATTTTATTAATAATCACCTCTGTTGAAAAATTAATTTTAGGATTGGAATCTTTTTATGATGTCCTTACTTCCATTGAAAAACTAGGTCAGGTTGTAGACAAACCCATTGAATCACAACAAGGCACAAATATTAATAACGACAGACCATTTACTATTGAAGTACAAGATGTTTCATACAATATAAAAACCGAGGACAAACCTATACTGAAAAATATTTCTTTTGATATCAAACCTAGTGATAGAATTCTAATTCAAGGAAGTAGTAATTCAGGAAAATCGAGTCTTATAAAACTTATATCTGGTTTAATAGAACCTACCTCAGGACACATTTTTGTAAATGATTTATCATTAAAAAGCCTTCTTATTAACAATTACAGAGCAAATTTAGGATTATCATTAAACGGAGAAACTCCTTTTGAAGGAACCATAAGAGAAAATATAACTTTCGGAGACGCCTCAATTAGTGATGATAAAATTTATGAAACATTTAAAATAGTTGGATTAACCGAATTCTTAAAACAACAGTCTAAGGGATTAAATACCGATTTAAAACCAGAAGGGAAGCTTATAGGTTACACAGTTGCTAAAAAACTTATACTAGCAAGAGCTATTATAAAAAAGCCTAAACTATTAATTTTAGAAGACCCACTAGATCAATTTGAAAAAGATGAGGCAAATAAAATCATTAATTTTATTACAAACCCTTCTCAGCCATGGAGCTTAATTATCATTAGTAAAAATGAAAATTGGAAAGAAAAATGTAATAAACAAATTACTCTTCAAAAAGGTAGTATCACTAACTTTAAATCATAGGCATCCATGTTAAACATATCTAAGAATAAAATTTCCAATCAAGTAGACTTAACTAAGCTTAAGTCTGGAAAAGAAATTTTCACAAAAGAATACCACAAACGATTTAAAAAGTTCCTGCTTTTCTTTTCACTATTACTACTGATTATATTATTTCTGCCTTGGACTCAAAACGTATCCAGTAACGGAAAAGTTACCACTTTAAAACCAAATCAACGTCCACAAACACTCCAATCTCAAATTCCTGGACGTATTGAAGAATGGTTTGTACAAGAGGGAGATTTGGTAAAAAAAGGAGACACTATTTTAAGAATTTCTGAAATAAAGAGTGACTATTTTGACACTAAATTAGCTGAAAGAACCGACAAACAGTTAAACTCAAAAAATCTATCTGCAAAAGCCTACACAAACAAAATAAGTGCTTTACAAAAGCAAATAGCTGCTATTCAAAACGAACGTATTCTAAAGCTACAACAAGCTAAAAATAAGTTGAAACAAGCTCATTTAAAAGTTAAAAGTGATAGCATTGATTTAAAAGCAGCCGAAATTAAACAAAACATAGCTCAAACACAATTAAACAGAACACTTACACTTCAAAAAGAAGGCTTGAAAGCTGTAAAAGATGTGGAAGAAAAAAGAGCCAAACTTCAAGAACTAACAGCAAAATTAGTCTCTCAAGAAAACAAATTTTTAAGTTCTAAAAATGACCTTATCAATGCTCAATTGAGTATTAGCAGCATCCAAGCTTCTTATATTGATAAACTTTCAAAAGCAGAAAGTAGTTTATACACAGCTCAATCTGATGCTTATGATACAGATGTACAAGTATCTAAATTAGAAACCAGTTTAGCTAATTATAACAAACGTAGCTCTTTATTATATATAACGGCTCCACAAGATGGGTATATCAATAAAACGATAAAATCAGGAATTGGTGAAACCTTTAAAGAAGGTGAACAACTTGTTAATATTATGCCCGCTAATTATGATTTAGCTGTTGAAATGTATATACAACCTATCGATTTACCATTAATACACACTGGTGAAAGTGTTCGTGTTCAATTCGATGGCTGGCCTGCTATGGTATTCAGTGGTTGGCCTAATGTATCGTACGGAACCTATGGAGCTAAAATTGTAGCTATAGAAAACTTCATCAGCAGTAATGGTAAATACCGTGTATTAATTGTTCCTGATAGCAATGACGAACCTTGGCCCAAAGCTATTAGGGTTGGATCAGGAGCTAAAACTATTGCCATGTTAGAAAATGTGCCTATATGGTATGAATTGTGGAGACAACTCAACAGCTTCCCTCCTAACTTTTACCAACCAAAAAACAAAAACGACAACTATAAATCAAAGGAAGATAAATAATGAAAAAACTATATATCATTTTTTTATTTCTGAGCTTTGCTTCCTTTTCTCAAAACGAACTAGCAACTCAGCTGAGTTTAGAAGAATATTTAGGATATGTAAAAAAATACCATCCAATAATAAAACAAGCTGAACTTATTACTAGCACTAACGAAGCTAAATTATTAAAAGCTAGAGGGGCTTTTGACCCAAAAATAGAGGTGGATTATAGCAGAAAAGAGTTTAAAGATACTGAGTACTACAAAAAACTGAATTCCACTTTTAAAATCCCAACATGGTACGGAGTGGAATTGAAAGGTAGTTATGAAAATAATTCTGGTCAATATTTAAACCCTGAATTTAAAACCCCTGAAGATGGTTTATATAGTGTTGGAGTTACTGTTTCTTTAGCTCAAAACCTATTCATCAATAAAAGAATGGCTACCTTAAAACAAGCAAAATTATATGCAAAACAAGGTAAACTCGAACAACAATTATTGGTGAATGATATTTTGTTTGAAGCTATTTCTGCCTATTTAAATTGGCTACAGTACTATCAAAGTTATGATATATATAAAGACTATTATACCAATGCAAACACTAGATTACAAAATGTAATTAAAAGCTTTAAAGCTGGTGACAAACCTGCTATAGACACCTTAGAAGCTAATATTAATTTTAAAAACAGACAACTAGATTTAGAAAAATCGAAAATTAAATATATCAAGTCAAAATTTGAGTTAGCTAATTTTTTATGGATTGGTAACAACATTCCTATGGAATTAAAAGAAAATATGATTCCGGACACCAATACTATTTCTAATATCGATACAATTTTAAACACTTCTGTAAGTGTGTTATTTTCTGATAATTTTGACAATCATCCTAAATTAAAGCTATTAGAACTAAAGAAAAAGAACCTCAATATTAATAAGCAGTTAATGATAAACAATTTACTACCTAAAGTAAACTTTCAATATAACTTTTTAAGTTCTAAAGTAAGTAATTTAGATGCTTTTGATGTAGCCAATTATAAAAACTCACTACAGGTTAGTATTCCTTTATTTTTAAGAAAATCCAGAGGTGATTTAAAACTCGCTAAAGTTAAACTTCAAAATATCAATTTTGAAATTGCTTCAACCAAAGTTTCTTTACAAAACAAGGTAACAGCCACCGAACAAGAAATTGAATCTTATCAGAAACAAAATGATATTTTAAAAAAACTTGTAAATGATTATACAACTCTTGTAAAAAGTGAAGAACGCAAATTCTCTTTAGGTGAAAGTTCTATATTCTTAGTCAATTATAGAGAAGTAAAGCTAATTGAAAGTAAGTTAAAAGAAATTAAAAACCAATATGAATATGCTAAAACAAAAAGCAAATTAATTAAACTACTTGGTAACTTAAACAGTTTATAAAACAAAAAACCGAAGTAAATACTTCGGTTTTTTTATGTCTGCTTCTTCTATTTTAGAATTTTAGAAACTAACTCTTTTTTAGCTTTCTCGTCATCACCAAACAACCATTGCAATACATTATCCTCCCACATCTCATCACGTTCTGTTTCTGTAATAATATTTCTGTCAATCGCTAAATCTAAAATTTTTCCTGGATATGATGACTGAATTTCACTTTCCATTTCTCCTAACGGATAAGGGTCATCTAATCCTATTAACACCTGCTTTGATCCTTGATTTTTGATCAATAAGCCTAAAGAACCTGTATCATGAACCAGTGTATCAAAGAAAATATTTTTATGCCCTACAGCCTTACGAGGATGTTGTTTTCCTTCGAACAAATCAGGTCTTCCGTCAAATCCTTGTATACGACGTCCTAAATTCATTTGTGCTAACTGACCTCCATGAGCAAAACACACGCGCATATTAGGATACTTTTCATAATATCCGTTTAAAGTTAAGAAGTGATATGCATCTGCACATTGCGCCAACATCCAAATTAAGTGGAAGCGCCAACTTGTATTTTGTAGTTTGATAAATTTCTCTCCATCATACGGATGAATTTCAACCGCTAAGTTGTATTTATCAGCTAATTCAAAAATAGGCTCGTTCTCTTCATCAAAAATACAACGCCAAGTACCAATGGTATCCATATAGTGCGTTGGTAAGCACAACAAACGCATTCCCAATACCTCAACACAACGTTCTATTTCCCATAAGGCACCACGAACAAATCCTGGGTGCACCACAAATCCACAAGTAAATTTACCCGGATTATCATGCTGTACACGCGCATTAAAATCATTCTGAAAGCGTAAAGCTTGTTTCATCTCTTCTAAGCGCAAACCATTTCCATATAATTGAGATAAGTTCAATACAACCGCATGGTCAATTTTAAAATGCTCCATCCATTCTAGCTTTTCATCCAAGAAAAAACTAGAATCAGTTACTGGTCGACTCCAATCTTTTTGAAGCATAAATTTTCTATCCTTATCCACCCAAAAGATTCCTTTGTCTTTCATAAACTGTGGAATCTGTTCTGGATATGGTAATAAGTGTGAATGTCCGTTTATTCTTAGTTTACGTTTTTCCATTTTTATTGTCATTGCGAGGCTTTAGCCGTGGCAATCAGTTTTTTTAGTTTGAAATTACTTCGTCATTCTTCCTCGTAATGACGATTATATTTTGATTAAATTCCGACCTTCTCAGAAACAATAAATTACTTTATCTTATTAGGAGCCTCCATTACTGTACCACATTTATCACAAGTACATTTCTCTTTATCAGAATAATACTTATCAAATATTATTGGCATATCAGTTTCAATATTATCTAAAGCAAATTCTTCTCGGTATAATTGATGTCCGCAATTTTCGCAATACCATTCTAAAGCATCCATCATTCCTTCATCACGTGGATATTCTATAACCAAACCTACCGTATTCACTTTACGTTGTGGTGAATGTGGTACCTTTCCTGGCAACAAATAAATATCTCCTTCATTAATTTCAACATCTATCATTTCACCTTTATCATCAATAATTTTCAGCACCATATCTCCTTCTAATTGATAGAAAAACTCAGGTGTTTCGTTGTAATGGTAATCCTTACGGTTGTTAGGTCCTCCAACAACCATTACGATATATTCACCATTATCCCAAACTTGTTTATTTCCTACTGGTGGTTTTAATAAATGACGATTTTCATCAATCCACTTTTTGAAATTCAAAGGTTGTACTAACTTGCTCATTTTATTTAGATTTTGTCATTGCGAAACAAATTTCAATTTGCTGTAGCAATCCGTTATTTTATTCTTGAGATTATTTCGTCATACTTCCTCATAATGACGGAAACTTTATAAAGTTACTTAAATTTGTATTGATTCTATATGCTTACAAACTTTTTGTTCTTCCTCCATCTACAGGAACATTAATTCCATTGATAAAGCTTGCTCTTTCGCTTGCTAAAAACACAATAGCATTAGCTACTTCTTCAGGTTTAGCAAAACGTTTTGCAGGCGATGCATTTTTCATCATTTCGGCAACTTCCTCAACTGTTTTACCTGTTTTTGCTGCTTTATTATTGATGATTTCTGTCAAACGTTCTGTAGCAGTTGCCCCAGGTAATACGTTATTTACCGTGATTCCGAATTGACCTAATTCATTCGCTAATGTTTTACTCCAATTAGCAACTGCTCCACGAATCGTATTCGAAACTCCTAAACCATCCAACGGCTGTTTTACAGAAGTAGAAATTACATTAATAATTCTACCATAATTTTCTTCTTTCATAAACGGTACTACAGCTTGTACTAACACATGATTACATTTTAAATGCATCGTAAAAGCACGTTCAAACTCTTCTAATTTAGCGTTGAATACTGGCCCTCCTGCTGGCCCTCCTGTATTATTTACCAAAATATGAAACTGTAAATTTGTTGCCTCTAACTTCTCTTTTAAATCTGTTGGATTTGTAAAATCAGCAACTAAATAACTGTGATTTTGATTGTCATTTGGTAACTCAGCTAATACCGCTTTTAATTTATCTTCGCTACGAGCTACTAAAGTTACATTTACTCCTTCTTGAGCTAATTGTATTGCTGCTGCTTTTCCTATTCCTTGTGTACTACCACATACCAAGGCGTTTTTATGTTGTATATCTAAATTCATTTTATTCGTTATTCTGAATCATTTGTTTAATCTTAACCGCTTTCTCAAAATGATCTAATTGGTGTGTCTGAATCCACCAAGTAGCCACTTCCATCAGTACTTTCGGATTGTCATTTTTATTTTTGAAAAATGCATAAAACGAAAGCCCTACGTTTTCTCCTTTTTTAGCAATTTTCTCTTCACAAACAGCAATTATTTTTTCCTTTATTTCCTTATTCATATTTTATACATACATTTTTGGGTTCTGTAAAAAAGCGTAAAGCTTCAAAACCACCTTCACGTCCTACTCCACTCGCTTTTTGACCTCCAAAAGGAGTTCTCAAATCACGCAACAACCAAGTATTTACCCAAACAATTCCTGTATGTAATTCTTTAGACATACGCATGGTTCTCGTCAAATTGTTAGTCCATAATGTTGATGATAATCCATATACCACATCATTAGCTAATTGTAAAGCCTCTTCTTCCGTTTTAAAAGACATTAAGGTTACTACTGGTCCAAAAATTTCTTCTTGATTTAATCTACATTGATTACTAGAAACCTCTATAATAGTAGGCTCTAAATAATATCCATTCTCACTACCTTCTACCGTAACCGTATTTCCTCCATATAAAATCTTACCTCCTTCTTGTTCTGCAATATCTATATATGATTTTACCTTTTCTAAATGTGGTTTCGATACCAAGGCTCCAATATTTGTATCTTCATCAAAAGGATTTCCTATTTTTAGTTCTGATACTTTCTGAACAAAATCTTTTTTGAATTGCTCATAGATACTTTCTTCTACAAAAATTCTACTTCCGCACAAACAAATCTGACCTTGATTAGCAAATGAAGAACGAACTGTTGTTGCCAACATATTTTCATAATCGCAATCCGCGAAAATGATGTTTGGATTTTTACCTCCTAACTCCAACGATAACTTCTTAAACATAGGTGCTGCTGTACTAGCTATGTGTGCTCCTGTAGCAGTTCCTCCTGTAAATGAAATCGCTTTAATATCTGGATGTTCTATAATAGCTTGTCCTGTGGTAGTTCCTAATCCATGAACTATGTTCAACACCCCTTTAGGTAAACCTGCTTCATTACAAATTTCACCTAATAAATAGGCTGTCATGGGCGTTACTTCACTTGGTTTTGCTACGACACAATTTCCTGCAGCTATTGCTGGAGCAATCTTCCACGTGAATAAATAAAGTGGTAAATTCCACGGAGAAATACATCCCACTACTCCAATCGGTTGACGTAACGTAAAATTCATAGCTCCTAAGCCAACACTTTCATGCGCTTCGGATGAAAATTGTGTAATCGCATCTGCAAAATATTGAAAATTTGATGAGGCTCTCGGAATATCTATCGCTGTAGCCAAACTTAATGGTTTTCCATTATCTTTAGCTTCAGCTTTTGCCAATTCTGGTAATCTCTGTTGAATTAACTGTGCTATTTTAGAAAGAATATCTCTACGTTCGTTTAAGGTAGTATTCGACCACTGCTTAAAAGCAGATTTAGCACTTTGATATGCTTTTTCTACATCTTCAGTAGTAGAGTTAGGTATTTGACCGTATACTTCTCCAATAGAAGGATTGTAGTTATCTATAAACCCTCCCTTAATTGGATTAACGAATTCTCCGTTTATGTAGTTTTTAATGTTCTGCATAAGGCTTTTAGCTTTTTGCTTTTGGCTTATACGCCACCACTTTAATTTCAATCAATAAATGAGGGTGTGGTAATTGATGTACGGCTACGGTTGTTCTCGTTGGTCCGTTATAGTCAAAGTATTCAGCATATACTTCATTATAGCCTCCAAAATCATTCATATTTACTAAGAATGAAGTTACATCTACAATATCAGATAAATCAGCCCCAACTTCTTGTAAGATATCTCGAATGTTTTCTATTACCGCTCGTGTTTGTTTTTTAATATCTAAGTTGGTCGTTCCGAATTCATCTACCTCAACTCCTTCAAAAGAATTATCAGGTCTTCGAGAACTTGTTCCTGATACATAAATAAAATCTCCTACTTGTTTTACATGTGGAAATTTCCCTCTTGGTATTGCCTTTCCTTTGATTACTTTACTATCCATGTTTTATATTTTTTGATTCCAAACGCATTTTTCATGAGATTTCTCCCTTTGGTCGAAATGACATTTACGAACTGGCTAATTCTAATAGTTTTATCGTTGTTTTTAAATTGCGTGTAGTTGCTACTACTTTCAACTTCTTTTCGATTACACTGTTTGTCAATTTAGTTTTTCCAAAACCTGACGGACAATACAAACACACCACATCATCAACTATTTTATATTTGTCTTCGTTAATTCCTTTAACTTCAATAACTGATTCTTGAGTTACTCTATCTAAAAAAGTAAAAGCTACTATTTTTTCATTTTCTTGTGAAAAAGGATAACTATCTAATGTACTTTTCCATTCCTTTGGAGTTCTAGCCAACACAGGCACATCATATCCAAATTTAGCAGCAATCGCTTCTTTAATTTTCTGACAAACTATCTCTTTTCTTTCTTCAGAATCTAAAATAATATTACCACTTTGAATGTAGGTTTGTACATTTTGAAACCCTAATTCATTCAATATTTCTCGTAATTCAGCCATCGGAAGCTTGTTTTTTCCCGAAACATTGATTCCTCTTAGTAATATTATATATCTATTCATTTTACTTATCACTAAATCTAAAGTGGTTAATTCTCTTATGTATTGGAACCAATTCAAGTTCCTTTCTTAAATCTCTTCTTAACTCCTCCAATAACGGTGAAAAATTTCTTGTTTTAATACCTTCTTCCAAAAAGAGAATCTGTTCTGGAGTTCCTAAAAACTGTATTAACTCAATCGCTTCTTCAAACTCTTTTCTCTCTTTAGTATCTGTTTCTCTATTAGATGAAAAAGCTATTACCCTATAAGCTTTAATTAAATACTCTAACCTAATCCCTCTTTTCTTATTTTTAAAATCTTTTTTAGAATTAAGTCTATAAGCTACAACCCATCCTATTGCTATAATCGATGCAGACAATATACTTCCTATCTCAATATTCCAATCAATGCTCATTTTAGTTTTTTTATTACAGTCCTGCTATTTTATCTTCTTCTAAAATCTCATTAGTTTCTTCTTGCACCTTTTTTAATACCTCATTCAAATCAGTGATGGTATCTAAATCGTGATGAGCTACCATATTTAACAAGGCTTTATCTTGCGCACGTCCTTTTTTCATCGCTTCTGCATACGGAATTTCTTCATTAAAGGTTACCATTGAGTATTTTGAAAAATATTCTGTTGGGAATGTTTTTTCTAAATCCATTTCTAACTTTCTTTTTTGCTTAAATAATGGATTCGCTACATGATCTCGCATTTCATAAAAATTGTCAATAGCTAAATCAGCAATCGCATCGGTATCTTCTTTACGTGCTTTTTCATACGCTTTAAAAGTCGCTTGCCAATCTCCTTCGTGTGTATCTAAAATCGTATCAAATACAGTTACATCTTCAAACGATGCATTCATTCCTTGTCCATAAAAAGGAACAATCGCGTGTGCTGCATCTCCCATTAACAAGGTCTTGTTTTGATAATGCCAAGGTGAACACTTTACCGTTCCTAAAGCCCCTGTTGGGTTGTTTAAAAATTCGTCTTTTATGCTTGGTATTAAAGCCAACGCATCTGAAAATTCTTTTTCAAAAAACTCGGTTATCTTTTCTTCGGAATTTAAATTATTGAAATTGTATTCTCCTTCGTCGTAACTTAAAAACAAGGTTACCGTAAAACTTCCATCTAAATTCGGTAACGCGATTAACATGTACTCTCCACGAGGCCAAATATGCAAATGATCTTTACTTATTTGATGGTTTCCTAACTTGTCTGCAGGAATTTCTAATTCTTTATATCCGTGCGTTAAGAAATTCTGTGAATAGCTAAACAAGAATTTTCTTTCTAAATAGTAACTCTTTCTCAATGCAGATCCAGCACCATCGGTTCCAAAAATCACATCTCCATCTACTGAAAACTCTTCCTTGGTATTAAAATTCTTAAAATATGCTACCGTATTTTCAATATCTACCGAAGTACATTCGGTATTAAAATGTATGGTTACATTTTCGTGTTTCTCTGCTTCGGTTAGTAAAATTCCATTTAAATCACCACGAGAAATTGAATTGATATACTCTCCTTCTCTACCTGAATAGTTCGATGCAAACGTATTCCCTTCTCTATCGTGCATTAAACGCCCGTACATTGGAATACAAATTTCACGTGCTTTTTCTTCCACACCACATAAACGTAAAGCTTTAAAACCACGATCAGATAATGCTAAGTTGATAGAACGTCCTGCTGAAATATCGATAACTCGTAAATCTGGACGACTTTCATACATTGCTACCTTATAGCCTCTTTGTGCTAAACGAAGTGCTAATAAACTTCCGCATAAACCAGCACCTATAATTACTATGTTTTCTTGTTTGCTCATTTGTTTTATAACAATGTTTTTAAAATTTCAACCATCCTGTATACATCTTCAAAACTATTATACATTGGCACTGGTGCGCAACGGATTACATCAGGCTCTCTCCAGTCGGTTATAATATTATTTTCGGTTAGTTTTTTGTGTAAACTTTTATCTGCATTCTTTACTTGAATAGATAATTGACACCCTCTTTCTTTTGGATTCGATGGCGTAATTATTTTAATTCTATCCGTATCAATCTGATTGATTAAATATTCAAAATAGCCCGTTAATTTTTCCGATTTGGCTCTTAACGCTTCCATTCCTACTTCTTCAAACATATCTAACGAAGCTCTAATTGCTGCCATCGATAAAATTGGCGGATTTGATAACTGCCAACCTTCTGCTCCCTGCATCACATCAAACGGTTGACGCATATTGAAACGAGTTTCTTTATTATGGTTCCACCAACCTGCAAAACGAGGTAACTCTTTATTATGTGCATGCTTTTCATGTACAAACAACCCTGCTAAACTTCCTGGACCCGAATTCAAATATTTATAAGTACACCAAGCTGCAAAATCTACTCCACTATCATGTAATTCAGGTGAAATATTTCCTGCTCCGTGAGCTAAATCAACACCTACCATACAATTTTTAGCATGTCCTATTTCTGCGATACGTTTGATATCTAAATACTGTCCTGTATAATAATTCACACCTCCTATCAATAACAAAGCAATTTCATCACCTTGCTCATCTACTATTTTCTCAAGATCTTCAATACGTAATAATTCTTCTCCTTCACGAGGTTTCCATTCTATCAATCCTTCTTCTGTATCAAACCCATGGAATTTTAATTGCGATTGTACCGCGTATCTATCCGAAGGAAAAGCATCGCTTTCTATAACAATTTTATACTTTGTTTTAGTCGGTTGATAAAACGACACCATTAACAAATGTAAGTTGGTTGTTAAGGTATTCATCACCACAACTTCTAGTGGTTTTGCTCCTACTATATTCGCCATCGAATTTGTTAAAAATTCGTGATATGGCATCCATGGGTTTCGAGCTTCAAAATGCCCTTCTACTCCATATTTCGCCCAATCGTCTAATTCTTGTTGAATGTATTGTTGCGTTTGTTTAGGTTGTAATCCAAGAGAATTTCCTGTAAAATACAACCAGTCATTTCCTTTTGCATCTTTTGGAATATGAAACTGCGCTCTTAAATGCGCTAAGTTATCTTCTTTATCTAGTTGTTGTGCGTAATCGAGTGTTGGTTTATACATACTTATTATATTTCTAAAAACCATTTCTAAAACACTAAAGATACTTCATTTTTACCTCAAAATAAAACCTAAAGTGTTTCACATAATAAAACGGTGTTTTATAAATTTACATATTTTTATTATATTAGTCAATAATTTTTTGAGAAAATGAATACAGATTCTAAAAATTTAAACCAATCTATCATCAAAGCGTTTGCTGTTTTAGATGCTTTCACCAATGATAAAAAAGAATGGGGCGTTAGAGAATTAGCTACTAAAACTGGCTACAACAAAAGCACCGTATATAGATTACTAAGCACTTTAGTTTCATTAAATGCTGTGCAACAAAACGACAACGAAAAATATCAACTAGGAAGCAAGCTGTTTGAATTAGGCAATCGTGTTTCTATATATAAATCACTAAGAGATTTAACCAATGAACCAATACAAAAGGTAGCCTTAGAAATTCAAGAGACTGTTTTGTTGGGTATTTTAAAAGAACAGCAAGCATTTCATATTAATAAAGCTGATAGTTTACAAGGGCTTAAAATAAGTACCTCTATTGGTTCTTACGCACCTGTTAACGGAAGCGCCATTGGAAAATTACTCTTAGCTTTTTCTTCGATAGAAACTCAAAAAACTTTTTTCAACTCGATTTCTTTAGAATCGTTTACCAGAAACACTATCACTTCAACTTCAAAATTCAAAAAGGAATTATTACAAATTCAACAGCAACAATTTGCGTTAGATATTGAGGAATCAGAATTGGGTTTAGTTTGTATTGCCATTCCTATTTATAATAAAAAAGGGAAAGTGATTGCTGGCATTAGCGCTTCTGGACCTTCTAGTAGATTTAAAATGGAAAATGTATCTAGTTACATTCAGATCTTACAAAAAGGTGCCAATACTATAGAACAAAATTTAAGTGACTTTGATAGTTTATAAAATATGGAACAAATAAAAACACTTTTGCAATCTTTTGCTGACATCTCTGAAAAGGACTCAAATTATTTTTGTTCTAAGCTCGAAAAAGTAACACTTCAAAAGAGAGAAATCATATTAACCAAAGGAACAACAGAAAACTATCTTTCTTTTGTTGAAACAGGAATTTTAAGATTATTTATTCCTAAAATTGAAAACGATGTAACTTTTGGATTTGTTTTTAAAAATAGTTTTATCAGTGCTTATGATTCTTTTTTAACACAAACTCCTTCCGAATACAGTATCGAAACGTTAACCCCTACGGTTTTATGGAGACTATCTTTTAATGATTTAGAAGACATCTACCGAAACACCACTATTGGTCATGAAATTGGAAGGAAAAATGCAGAGAATTTATTTTTACTAAAATCAAAGCGAGAGCTATCCTTATTAAACAATACACCAGAAGAAAGGTATCTCAACCTCTTTCATGAAAGACCTGAGTTAATTCAACATATCCCTTTAAAATATATAGCATCTTATATCGGAGTAACTCCACAAGCACTGAGTAGAATTAGGAAACGAATTTATTAACCCAAGTTCATTGGTTCTATCTAAAAGTTTCTTCAATTTTGAATAAAACTTTTTAGTCAATGAAACCATTATTTATTTTACTCTTAACTTTTATAATTTCTATAGGAGCGCAAAAACTTATTTCAAAAAACATCAATTACCTGCTTTCTGCTAGAATAGCCATGTGTGCAATGCTATTATTTACCGCTTTAGGACACTTTTTGTTTACTGAAGGCATGAGTAAAATGATACCGAATTTTATTCCTTTAAAACCAACTCTAGTATTAGTTACTGGAGTTTTAGAAATTATATTAGCCATAGGTTTACTATTACCAACTTACAAAAGAACAACAGCTTGGATTCTTATCTTTTTCTTACTATTGATGCTTCCTGCAAACATAAAATCTAGTTTAGAAAACTTGAATTACCAAACAGGTACTTATGACGGAAAAGGACTTTCATATTTATGGTTTAGAGTTCCATTACAACTCTTTTTTATAGCGTGGATTTACTTTTCTACCCTAAAAACGAACACTATAACAGCATTCAATTTATAAAACTTACCTCTAAAAATAAAACGAGGTCTACAAATTATCTGTGGACCTCGTTTATTTCTTAATAAAATCAAAACCTTATTAATACAGTACTCTAAATTTAATAGTACCATCTACTTTTTTCAGTTTTGCAATTACTTCTTGGTTATACTCTTTATCTACATCGGTAATTACGTATCCTACCTTTTCATCTGTAGACAGGTATTGTCCTGTAATGTTCAACTCGTATTTCGCTAACACTTTATTGATCTTCGCCATTACTCCAGGTACGTTTTTATGAATATGTAAAAAACGGTGTGCATTTTTATGCTTAGGTAAACGAATATTTGGGAAATTAACCGCATCTACTGTATTTCCTGAATTGATATACGCCATAATTTTGTTCGGAACAAAATCAGCAATATCCTTTTGAGCTTCTTCTGTACTACCTCCTACATGCGGAGTTAAAATTACATTATCTAATCCTTTTAACTCGGTATAAAACTCCCCATTTTTTCTTGGTTCTTCAGGATATACATCTACAGCAGCTCCTGCAATTTTACCAGACTTTAATCCTTCTACTAGAGCTTCAATATCCACTACAAATCCACGTGATAGATTCACAAAATGAACTCCATCTTTCATTTCAGCTATTTCTTCTCTACCTATAAAATTTTTGTTGGCGGAATTATCGTCTACATGCAACGTAACTACATCAGAAACATTTAACAGCTCTTTTAAGGTGTTCATTCTGGTAGCATTTCCTAAAGCTAATTTGTCTTCTACATCGTAATAGTACACATCCATTCCAAGCGCTTCAGCTAACACCGATAATTGCTTTCCAATATTTCCGTACCCTACAATCCCTAACTTTTTACCACGAACTTCTCTAGATCCCTCTGCTGTTTTATTCCATTGACCGTTGTGAATTTCTGTACTTCTTTGAAATACACTACGCATTAACATAATAATTTCTCCAATCGCTAATTCAACTACAGAACGTGTATTACTGTAGGGTGCATTGAAAACTACCACTCCGTTTTCTTTACATGCCTCTAAATCGATTTGCTTGGTTCCAATGCAAAAAGCAGAAACCACCATTAGTTTTTCAGCAGCTTCAATCACTTTACGAGTTACTTGTGTTTTAGAACGGATTCCTAACACATGAACATCTTTTAGTTTCTCTATCAATTCATCTTCCGACAAACTTCTTGAAACAGTTTCTACAGAAAACCCATCACTCGTTAACTTTGTAAAAGCATCAGGATGTACATTTTCTAACAGTAGAATTTTAATTCTATTCTTTGGGTATGATAAGTTTCTAGGCAATTTGTTAACGTATAAAAATTCATCTAAATTTGGTGTAATATGGTCGGCATTGGCTATTGTTTTATCTCGCAATACATTTTCTGTATAGGCAAAAAACTTATCTGCCACACCAGCTTCTTTGGTTACTGCATCACTATAGCCATCTCCAATCACCTGTACTTCACCATCTAAATTTAAGGATTTTAAACAATCTATTTTACCATTATGTTTAGATAATGGGTTTTTAGTGTCAAATCCTACAATAATTCCAGCTTCGTCAACCTCAAATGTATTTGCAAATACTCTTTCCGAGGGAATATTATATGCAGCTACTATCGGATCTATAAATTCTTTAAATCCTGCGGAAATCACATAAATATCATCAGAGAATTTTTCAAAAAACTCTTTGTTTCTCTCTATTGATGGAGATACTTTTTGTTTTAATTCTTCTATTAATAAAGGTAAATCCGATTCTTTTGCTTTTAATAACTGAATGCGTTTTTCTAAGGATTCAGTAAAAGAAATATCACCATCAATTCCTTGATTGGTAATATGGATTATCTTTTGAACAATCTCCTTTTTTTTCGGATTTTCAGCTAGCGTGATTTCTGCCAAAACATCTAATGCCTCTACACGAGTTAACGTGCTATCGAAATCGAAAACGAAATTTCGTTTTACTAAATTCATGTTACTTTTTATTGTGTTTTTGTTGTTGTGTTGTTAAGCCAACGAATGTACAAAGGTTTTCATAAAAACACACATATCAAACTAGTTAACTTTCAATTTTTAAAAGGATATGATTTTTAATACTACCTCAATTACACTTTAGTAACATTCAGCACTAAAGAATTTCATTTTTAAAGTAAAAACAACAAAAATAACCATAAAACAGGAACCGCTTCTACCCAAAAAGAACTATAATATTTAGATTGATTCGTTTCTGCTCTCATTAACAAAAAGAGTATTAAAAAAAACAGTCCTAAAAACACTGATCTAAACTGAGTATTAGGGCTAATCATAAATTCTAAAACCAAACATAAAAGCAATAAAACATACCCAAATTTTTTTGTGTTTTCTACACCTATCTTTTTAGGTATGGTTTGTAAAGAAATGGCATCGTACTGTACATCGCGAATATCAAAAGGCAACAACAATATTATGATTAATAAAAAACGTTGCATAACAGACAAGTATACTTCTGCTGTAAAAAAAGTATCATTAGCGTATACTGGTAACAATACCGTGGTGCCTGCCCAAACAATAGCTACTACTATTATTTTTAAATACCCAATACTTCTCAAGTTTTTTTGAAATCCACTTAGAAAAGGAACTGCATATAAAAAAGTTAACAACCCAAAAGGCACAAAAAACAGCAAAGTTTTTAAGGGAAGTAACCATGCAAAATAACACATCAACAAAAAGCAGATCAAAGAAAAAATCTGGATTATCTTTAAGTGTGTTGTTAAACTACGATGATGTAATTTTGCTACTCCAGCATATTTTACAAAATTATACCCCGTAATTGTTGCAAAAAAAACAAATAAACCCAACGGTTCATTGTACGAAAGTTCAAAATATAATTCTGTAATTCGCACCAATGCATACACCGCTAAAGCAACATGAATACTAGAATTTATATAAAAATCGAGTGCTGTTTTAAGAAACTTCATCTAACAAAAATAGCTTTTATGTTTATAACCCTACTGTTTGGTTAATAAAATATCACTTTTTAACAAAAAAATATGTAGTATCAAGTCAGGCAATTTCACTATTTTTGAGCCACTTAAAACAACAACACAATAATGAACACAAATTCATTTCAATTAAGACATATAGGTCCTCGTGTTAAAGACCAAGACCAAATGCTTAAAACGATTGGTGTAGAGAGTTTAGACCAATTGATTTATGAGACTATCCCTGACGATATTCGCTTACAAAAAGAGTTAGATTTAGCTCCTGCAATGAGTGAATATGAATACTTAACTCGCATCAACGAGTTAGGTGCTAAAAACAAAGTTTTTAAAAGTTATATCGGTTTAGGATATCACGAAGCAATTATACCTAGTGTAATTCAACGTAATATTTTAGAAAACCCAGGATGGTATACTGCCTATACACCTTATCAAGCTGAAATAGCACAAGGTCGTTTAGAAGCCTTGTTAAATTACCAAACAATGATTTGTGATTTAACAGGAATGGAGTTAGCAAATGCTTCGTTATTAGATGAAGGTACCGCTGCTGCCGAAGCCATGGCTTTATTATTTGATGTTCGTGAAAGAGCACAAAAGAAAGCCAACGCAAACAAATTCTTTGTTTCAGAAGAAATTTTGCCACAAACTTTATCAGTATTACAAACACGTGCCATTCCTATCGGAATTGAATTAGTAGTTGGTAATCACCAAAAGTTTGATTTCTCAGAAGAATTCTTCGGAGCTGTCGTTCAATACCCAGGTAAACACGGACAAGTTTATGACTATACTGAATTTGTAGCAAACTGTAACGCAAAAAACATCAAGGTAGCTGTTGCTGCTGATATTTTATCTTTAGTAAAATTAAAGGCTCCAGCTAAATTTGGTGCAGATGTAGTTGTTGGTACTACTCAACGTTTCGGAATTCCGTTAGGATATGGAGGTCCTCATGCAGGGTTCTTTGCTACGAAAGAAGCATACAAACGTAGTATGCCAGGACGTATTATTGGAGTTACGAAAGATGTTGACGGTGGTCGTGCATTACGTATGGCATTACAAACACGTGAGCAACATATTAAACGTGAAAAAGCAACTTCTAACATTTGTACTGCACAAGTATTATTAGCAGTTATGGCGGGTATGTATGCAGTGTATCACGGAAAAGATGGATTACAATATATTGCTGACCGCGTTCACACAAGTACTACAACCTTAGCGAAAGCTTTAACCGATTTAGGTTTCAAACAAAAGAACACGTCTTATTTCGATACTATTTTAGTTGAAGTTGAAGCTAATAAATTACGTTCAGTAGCTGAAGCGAACGGAATCAACTTTAACTATATTGATGAAAACCACATTTCAATCTCTGTAAACGAAACAGTTGGTTTAAAAGAAATCAATGCTATTGTTGATTGTTTCGAACAAGCTTTCAATATCACAGATATTACGGTTACTGAATTTACTACAACGGATGTAATTCCTGCTGGGGTAAAAAGAGCAACTTCTTTCTTAGATAACGAAGTATTCAACACGTATCAATCAGAAACTGAAATGATGCGTTATATCAAAAAATTAGAACGTAAAGATTTAGCGTTAAATCACTCGATGATTTCTTTAGGGTCATGTACCATGAAACTAAACGCTGCTTCTGAAATGTTACCATTGAGTAATCCACAATGGGGTAATATCCACCCATTTGCTCCTTTAAATCAAGCAGAAGGATACCTAATCATGTTAAAAAACCTTGAAAACCAATTAAACGTAGTTACTGGTTTTGCAGGTACTTCTTTACAACCTAACTCAGGTGCACAAGGGGAGTTTGCTGGTTTAATGGTAATTAGAGCTTATCATGAAGCAAACGGAGATACAAACAGAAATATCTGTTTAATTCCTGCATCAGCTCACGGAACCAACCCTGCATCGGCTGTAATGGCAGGTATGAAGGTAGTAGTTACCAAAACTGATGAAAAAGGAAACATCGACGTAGAAGATTTACGTGCTAAAGCTAAAAAACATAAAGATAATTTAGCTGCTTTAATGGTAACCTACCCGTCTACTCACGGAGTATACGAAAAAGCAATTAAAGAAGTTACACAAATTATCCACGATAACGGTGGACAAGTATATATGGATGGTGCAAACATGAACGCACAGGTAGGATTAACCAATCCTGCTACCATTGGTGCTGATGTTTGTCACTTGAACTTACACAAAACATTTGCGATTCCTCACGGTGGTGGTGGACCAGGTGTAGGACCAATTTGTGTGGCACCACAATTAGTACCGTTTTTACCAACCAATCCAGTAGTAGCTACAGGTGGTGATAATGCCATCACTGCTATTTCAGCAGCTCCTTGGGGTTCTGCATTGGTATGTTTAATTTCTTACGGATACATTACTATGTTAGGTGCTGACGGATTGACAAATTCTACCAAGAATGCTATTTTAAACGCCAACTATATTAAAGAGCGTTTAAGTGGTCATTACAGCACTTTATATACTGGTGAAATGAACCGTGCTGCTCACGAAATGATTTTAGACTGTCGTGAGTTTAAACAAAATGGAATTGAGGTTACTGATATCGCAAAACGATTAATGGACTACGGATTCCACGCGCCTACTGTATCATTCCCTGTAGCTGGAACGATTATGGTGGAGCCAACAGAATCTGAAAGCGTAACAGAATTAGATCGTTTTTGTGATGCATTAATCTCTATTAGAAAAGAGATTGCTGAAGCGAGTAAGGAAAACCCTAACAACCCGCTTAAAAATGCACCTCATACACAAGAAATGTTAACTGCTGATGAATGGAACTTACCATATTCTCGTAAACAAGCAGCATTTCCATTAGAGTATATTGCAGACAATAAGTTTTGGCCTTCTGTACGTCGTGTAGACGATGCTTTTGGTGACCGTAACTTAATTTGTTCTTGTAATCCTATTGAAGATTATATGGAAGCGGAAGCTTAATTATAAATAAAAAAAAGCCCTCGAAATTTCGAGGGCTTTTTTTATGCTACTCTTACGATTCTTTCAAGCGGAATGATAGTAGATTCTTTTAGTATTACTGATTTATCAGTAATACCCCAAACAGTGGTTTCTACTTTCTTTAAACCATCCACATCCATAAAAAATATTTTTACCTTTTCTCTTTCTAGATTTCCTAAAGACAGAGCTCGCTGTAAATCTAAAAAACGATTTACCACTGCTTTCTTTTTATTTAACACCTCTTCTTTTGGAAATTTTAAGAACTTAATTTGTTCTTTTGCTACGGTTATAAAACCTGTGTTTGTAGTCATATTATTGGGGAATTATAGGTTACTACTTTGTGATAATTAGATTTAAGTTATACTACATAAATCTCATCGCCAATGTATACATTCCAAACTTCAATTACAAATAATTCAAACAAATAATATAAATTTTAATTTTTACAACAAAACACATCCTGTAAATTAAACAATTAACAACAAAATAGCTTAATGATTAAAAATAAAAAAAACCAACATTTAGAAATTATTCTCTTGAATAAGATTTAGCTTCTCTGAACCTCACGGTTTCTCCTATCTTCGGAATGACACTTATTAATCGTCATAGCGAGGAGTGATAACGACGCGGCTATCTTTTGCTCGACTAACAGATTGCTTCACTGCGTTCGCAATGACAATAAATTAATCGTCATTTCGAACTGAAGCAACGCGGAGTGTGAGAGATTTCAATAATAAGAGTTACTTCACTTCATGAGATTTAGCTTCACTGAACCTTACGGTTCCTCCTATCGTCGGAATGACACTTACTAATCGTCATAGCGAGAAGTGATAACGACACGGCTATCTTTTGCTCGACTAACAAATTGTTTCACTGCGTTCGCAATAACGAAACATCCCGTCTTCTCGAACTGAAGCAACGCGGAGTGTGAGAGATCTCAATAAGAGGAATTACTCTACCTTAATTTTATATATTTGGAAACAAATTTCTATGTAGCAGTAACCTCAATTTTTAATGATATATCTTTCTGTAATTATACTCGTAGGTGTTTTTTATATATTCAATAAAAATACCTCAACCTCAAATTGGAAACAACCTACTACTCCATTCCCAAACAAATGGAGAATTATTCTAACTAAAAATGTAGCTTTTTACAACGCATTAAATTCTGATGAAAAAAAACTCTTCGAATTCAAAGTATTTGAGTTTATATTAAATCATGAGGTTATAGGAGTCGACGTTACGGTTACCATTACTGATAAACTATTAATCGCCTCAAGTGCTGTAACTCCTATTTTTAATTTTCCTGAATGGCGCTACCCTAATATCAAGAAAATTATATTATATCCTGACATGTTTAACAAACATTTTGAAACAGAAGGAGATAATAATAGAAGAATATTAGGAATGGTAGGTAACGGATATTTGGAAGGTAAAATGATTTTATCAAAACCGGCATTACATTTAGGCTTTACCAACGAAACAGATAAAAAGAATACTGCCATCCATGAATTTGTGCATTTAATTGATAAATTGGATGGTTCTATTGATGGAGTACCACAGGTTTTACTAGAAAAACAATACAGTATTCCGTGGATAGAATTAGTCAATAAAAAAATTGAAGAAATCTACAACAATACGTCTGACATCAACCCTTATGGAGGAACCAATAAAGCAGAATTCTTCTCGGTTGCCAGCGAATATTTTTTTGAACGCCCTAAACTATTAGCAAAAAAACACCCAGAACTCTATCATTTATTAGAGCAAATCTTTAAGCAAGATATGGATGACATGAACTTACACTTAAAACGTCTTGACATTTCCAGAAACGATCCTTGTCCTTGTGATAGTGGTTCAAAGTATAAGAAATGTTGCGGAGTGAACTAAACCTTCTCCTCTACTCGTCATTTCGAGGGAGGTACGACTGAAAAATCTTCAGAAAAGAGGACACTCCCTTCATGAGATTTAGCTTCGCTGAACCTTACGGTTTCTCCTAACACCTAATGAACGTCATAGCGAGGAGTAAAAGCGACGCGGCTATCTTTTTTTCGACTAACAGATTGCTTCACTGCATTCGCAATGACGAAACCATATTGTCATCTCGAACTGAAGCAACGCGGAGTGTGAGAGATCTCAATAACAGGAGTTACACCTCGTGAGATTTAGCTTCGCTGAACCTTACGGTTTCTCCTATCGTCGGAATGACACCTAATAAACGTCATAGCGAGGAGTGATAACGACGTGACTATCTTTTTCTCGACTAACAGATTGCTTCACTGTGTTCGCAATGACAATAAAATTTAATGACTCATATTCTGCGTGTTATATCTCTTTTATTTTTTTATATATTTGAAAGAGACAGAAAAAAATACTTAAAAACAATTAACTAACCCCTAAAAACCAACTAACTATGAAACAAAAAATTTTATTCGTACTAAGCCTACTATTCGGATTAATGTTTATCAACTCTGGACTTAACAAGTTTTTAAACTACATGCCCATGCCTGAAAATCTTCCTGAAAAGATGATGAGTGCTATGACCGCAATGATGGAAATAGGCTGGTTAATGCCCTTAGTAGGATTTGCAGAAATTTTGGGAGGTCTCTTATTCATTATTCCTAAAACAAGAGCTTTAGGTGCTGTAGTTATTTTTCCTGTAATGATTGGAATTATGCTTACACACATTCTTCAAGCTCCTTCAGGACTTCCTATAGCTTTAGCATTATTTGCTATCAACCTTTGGGTCATTTATGAAAATCGTGAGGCTTATCAACCTATGATAAAATAATTATTTAGTGTGTCATTTCGAACTGAAGTGTAACGGAAAGAGAAACCGTAAGGTTCAGCGAAGCTAAATCTCAAGGATAAGAGTTACTAACCTCATGAGATTCCTCCTATCGTCGGAATGACACCTAATAAACGTCATAGCGAGGAGTGATAACGACGTGGCTATCTTTTTCTCGACTAACAGATTGCTTCACTGCGTTCGCAATGACGACAACTGAAGTGTCATTTCGACCAAAGGGAGAAATCTTAACCTTAGGAGCTGTTAGTTTCATGAGATTTCTCGCTATCGCTCGAAATGACATAAAAAATGACGTTTATTATAAATCAATCTCTTTTAACGCTTTAATGTTGTTACGCTCTAAGAACGCATCAATGGTTTCAAAGTGTTCTATGACACGTTGGTCTTTAAATTCAAATACTTTTTGAGATAAGCCTTGTAAGAAATCACGGTCATGGGATACTAAAATCAACGTTCCGTCGAAGTGTAATAAGGCTTCTTTAATTACCTCTTTTGATTTTAAATCTAAGTGGTTCGTAGGCTCATCTAATATCAATACGTTTACCGGTTCTAACAAGAGTTTTACCATTGCTAAACGGGTTTTCTCTCCTCCAGAAAGTACTTTTACTTTCTTTTCTAAATCATCGCCCGAGAACATAAAACGTCCTAATATATTTTTGATTTGCGTTCGGATGTCTCCTTCAGCAACCTCATCTACCGTTTGGAAAATTGTCAATTCAGGATCTAATAACGAAGCCTGATTTTGAGCAAAGTAGCCCACTTTAGCATTGTGCCCTAAACCACATGCTCCTTCAAAATCTATTTCTCCCATAATTGCTTTAATCATGGTTGATTTTCCTTCTCCGTTTCTTCCTACAAACGATACTTTTTCTCCACGAGCTATCGAAAAACTCGCGTCTTTAAACACAGTTAAGTCATCATATTTTTTGGTCAATCCTTCCACTTTCACAGGATAATCCCCTGAACGTGGTGAAGGCGGAAAACGCAGTTTTAATGCCGAAGTATCTACCTCATCAATCTCTACAGGAACCAATTTTTCTAACATACGCTCACGCGAAGCTACTTGATTCGTTTTCGAGTAGGTTCCTTTAAAACGCTCTATAAATGCTTTAGTATCAGCAATGAACTTTTGTTGTTCTTGGTAGGCTTTTAACTGATGTGCACGACGCTCTTTACGCAATTCTAAATAGTGCGAATAGTTCGCTTTGTAATCGTGAATGGTTCCCATCGTTACCTCAATGGTTCGGTTGGTAATATTATCAATAAACGCTTTGTCGTGCGAAATTACCACTACCGCTTTGGCTTTGTTTAATAAGAAATTTTCCAACCAAATTACCGATTCGATATCTACGTGGTTGGTAGGCTCATCTAACAAAATTAAATCGGGTTTTTGCAGTAAGATTTTTGCCAACTCAATACGCATGCGCCAACCACCACTAAACTCTGAGGTTGCTCTTTCAAAATCTTCTTGCTTAAATCCTAATCCTTTTAAAGCCTTTTCTACTTCTGCTTCGTAATTTACCTCTTCTAATGCGTAGTATTTTTCGCCTAAATCCGATACACGTTCGATGATTTTCATATAATCATCCGATTCGTAATCGGTACGAGTTTCTAATTGTTTGTTGAGGTCTTCCATTTCTGCTTTCATAGCAAAAACCGATTCAAATGCTTTAGAAGCCTCTTCTTTTACCGTACAATCGTCTTCCATTAACAAATGCTGCGGTAAATAGGCAATTACGGTATCTTTCGGACTACGAACGCCTCCTTTCGTAGCTTTGGAAACTCCTGCAATAATTTTCATCATGGTGGATTTTCCTGCGCCATTTTTACCCATTAAGGCAATTTTATCGTTTTCGTTTATTACAAACGAAACGTCGCTAAACAAGGTGTTACCACTAAACTCAACCGTTAATTGATCTACCGTAATCATACAAATAATTTTAAGCGGCGAAATTAGCAAAAATGGTGTATACCTTTGATAAAATTTTGGTATAACCTGAGTTTTATAAATTAACTAAAATCAATGGGGTGTCATGTCGATAGCATTAAGTATGAGTGATGAGAAATCTCAACAATAGATGTTATTCACTTTAATGAGACCCCTCTTTTCAATTGGGATGACGCTTTCTAGTGATCTTTAAAGGTAAAAACCAATACTGTTTACAGCTGCTTACTCATACTACAACTAACAAAATTCTACTTTTAAGTATTGGTTGATAGTTTTTTCTTGAGCTTTTTTAATGTTTACACCGAGAGCTTTTATAAAATCTGTTGAGATTTGAGGCTACGGCTAGCACCGCTGTCAACTTTTTTACGTGTGTTATTAATTTATCTATTGCCGTAGTATTAGCGACCCATGCCGTAGTGTCTTCAGAGCACGCCGTGATATCAACGACCCATACAAGCTTTTATGATAGCTAAAACTACTTTTATTACCTAAATAATTAAGCTTATGGGATTCCATAAGAAAATTAAATTATTATTGTTAAGTTCGTAAAAGTATAAACAAGTTAGCGGCAATTAAAACAAACAAAACGCATTTGACAAAAAACCCAAAAATATATTTGATTGATAAGAATAAAAGGTTGATAAAAGGAATTGTCGACACGGAAAAGATTATTCAAAAAATTATCAATACATCATTCAAAAAACTGGGAATTGCTCAAAATTTTAAATCTAAAAACCTTAAAAGAACTACAAAAGGAGAATTTACTTATTTCCTATACCTTTACAATTCGAAAGATATTGTCTCTGATTGGGAGGAATTCTTGCCTAAAAGTCTTACACAAGGAGAAGACTTTATCCAGCAAAAACTTTCTCTAATACTTTTCGTAGAAACTGAACATCACATTTTTTGTGTAATTGGCGGTAATGCTTATCAAATAATCCTTCCGTTTATAGACCAATCATTTGGTCTCTCAACTTATGCTCGAATTATGCAACCAGAAAAGGATGAACTTGCATCTATCAAATCGAGAGGAATTACAGGGACAAGAGCTGGACTAAGTGAACAATTCAGGAATAACTATCGAATTATTGATTTCATAAAATTTGGTAAGGTACCAAAAGAAATACATTTGAGATTAAGTCAAGAAACAACAGATTTATATTTCAAATTTCTTAAAAGTAAAAAAACAGATAGAATTCAATTTTTTGTAGGTAGAGCTTTTCAAATTAAAAAGACGATTGATTTTAAGACTCTGCATAAGATTATAATTGAACTTGGATATATAATGGAGTTAGTACCATCGGACTACCTAAGTTCTTACGAAGAAATTACTGATGAAACATTTAAAGCAAATAGATTACACCCAGAATTGATCACGCGAATTTTCAACGACACGGAGAATTTGGGAAAAAGAAATCAAAATTCAGGTACAACATTCGAACACGATTTTTGCAACCCAAATAATATAGAAAAATTCTATGAAGCTGATATCTATAAGCTAAAAGCGAAGACAGAAAATGGAGGCTATAAAATTTTTAAAATAGTATCAGATAGAAATGAAATTTATGATGCGGTTCTAAATCGTGCTGTAGAATTATATGGTGTAAATGATAGGTTTAAATTTATGGTTTTTATACAAGGCGTTAGAGTTACTTGCCATCAAAACAATAAAAAAACCGTTGCTTCAAGCTTTTTATTTCATATTTCTACAGAGTTTCCGATTGATGGCAAACCAGTTTTCTTAGTAGACACTAAATGGTATCATTTGCGAGATTCATTTGTTGAGGATTTAAAAAATAACACAAAGCACGTTTTAAAGACATATTCTGCACCACCAAAAATTGTAAATCTACCTTGGGATAAACAATTAATCAAAAAAGAAAAACACTATAATTTGCTTTATGACAAAATCCCGAATTATATTGTTATAGATACTATAATAGAAGACGGATTAGAACTCTGTGATATACTACATTATGACAATAGAAATTTATATTTAATCCACGTCAAATATGGTTTCAAATCTGAAATGAGAGAATTGACAAATCAAGTAATTATCTCGGCAAGAAGATTAATAAAAACATTAGGTACAGATGACAAATTAATACTGGAAAAGATTTATAAAAAGCTAAAAAAGAAAAAGAGAAGCGTTGATGGATTATCGTTAGACGAATTTAAAGATTTATTTGATAAAAAAATCTCTTTTGTTTTAGCTTTCACTTCTCACTTGAAGAAAGATTTGGATGTTTTATCTAATATTGAGTCGTTTGATTCAAATATCGCAAGATATTCACTAATACAATGTTCAAGTGAAATGAGAGCAAATTATTTTCCAATGCTTACACATCAAATTATGAGAAAATAACTACCGCTAACAATGGCTATAAGTAATTGCTTGTTATCGCCTACTTACGAAAGCCCTCGCAAACTTTCTATCTGCTATTTATTTGCTAACTTTAGTGCTTAAACACGCAACGAAATTATACATAATCACATTACAAATAATTTATGCTTGGAACATTTAAAGAAAAAGTTGAATTAATAAAAGAATTAGATATTCAAAATAAGTATGTTTTTTCCGAAAAGGCATCTTTAGATGATATTCTTATTTTTGAAAAAAAATATCAATTAAAACTACCTGAAGATTTCAAAGATTTTGTAACTAATGTTGCAAATGGAATTAAGGACAATGAACATAATGAGGTAATTTTTGACGAGACAAACTTTACAAATTATTTTGCTGACCTTGATGATGAAAGTCATAATCCTTATATAGAGTTTCCCGTTGTTGAAAGAACAAAAGACTCAACTAATGAATTTGATTATGACGAACTAACTAATGGGTGTATCAGTCTTGCTGGAACTGGTTGTGGCAATGGATATGTATTAATAATTAAAGGAAAAGCAAAGGGGCAGGTATGGGAAGATGAATTAGCATCAAATTCAGAAGTAATTCCTAAATATAATAATTTTAAAAGATGGATTGATCCCAAACTTGACAACATTATAAGAGAACTTAAGCCAAAGAAAAAAGTAAAAAAGAGTATTTGGGAAAGAATAATAAACTATCTGTAATACCTGATAAAATTAAAAGTTTAAACACATAATTAATCTTCTTACATAAAAATTAACTGATATTTTGATAAAGACTTTGAAACACATTAATATTCTATTATTGTTTTTAATATTTAGTTGTTCGAATAATAAAACAAAATTGAATGATAACAATAATTTAGCACAGAATATTGACACTATTAGATATTCTTACGATGGATTTAATAATGGTTCAAGGCTTGATCTGTTAAGTGATGGGAGGTTTATAAACGAAAATTATGTGTTTGGTTGTACTGGTGGTGGAGAAAGAGAAAAAGTATTCGGAACTTATAAAATGGATAATATAAACTTAAAATTGAGTCCTAAAACAATAGAACTTACCGAATATCCAATCGAATATCCTTTTGACAGGAAATCAAAACCAAAAACGACTAATATTAATTATGGAGTTGATTCACTTAAAATTAAAACTGAATTTCAAATTGTTACTTGGGAAAATAATAAATACCTTCTTTCTAGTTTTTATGATTATGGCTGGAGTCTTGAAAAGGAAAACGATTACATTAGATTCGCTAATCATTTAAATGTAGGTCTAGAACCTAGTACAAACGGAATGTATCTATCCAAGAAAAGTAAAGATTCAATAAAATCAGAATTTAATTTAAAACAAATTCCTGAAAAGTGGCAAGAGTTTTTTTTAACACAACCTATTTCAGCCAAAATAAAAAGTTTTAAAAAAATAACCGACCCGTACGATAACGAAAATTATTGGTGGGAAATAGAATTAGATAAAGGAAAGAATGACAAAATGAACAACCGTCTATCAATGACTACAAAAGATGATATGATTTTTTTAGAAATCGATTCTGTTTTAACAAATCGTAGTTTTGGTGTATATCGTCTACCTGATTTTGACCATAAAAAGTATCCTATTGGTACTGAATTAAGAACTAAATGGAAATAAATACGTTTACTAGCAATGCATAAGCTATATAAACCTTTAATGTAAAATCTTAAACAGTAATTCTTTAAAATATTGACATAATTTATCAACTTTAAAAATCATCAACTAAACAACAATACAAAATGACACACCCTTCTTTTTTACTTCGTTTGGCAGCTGCCATTATTTTACTAACTCACAGCATTCCCGGAATGTTTGACAACGGAATCAACGATTTTGGTAATTTGTACTTAAACCCAATGGGGTTTGCGCCTTTTGGTGTTTTTATCGCCTGGTCTATTAAACTATCGCATCTGGTTGCTGCTTTTTGTTTGCTTTTCAATAAGTATGTTAAATGGGCAAGTGCTGTTACCATATTTGTACTTATCGCAGGAATCGCCATGGTTCATTTTAAAGAAGGCTGGTATGTAGTAGGTGGCGGGAGAAATGGTGTAGAGTTTAGTTTTTTATTAATTTTTGTGTTATTAACATTGATGTTTCCTAACGGATTATCCTTTAATCAACTAAAAAAGAGTGAAAGCAATGCGACAACTGAAAAATAAGATTCAAACATTCTTAAGTCTTGCCTTATTAACTGTTTTGGTGGCTTCATGTTCAAACCCTAAAAACAAGGCAACACAAGCTAGCAACGATATAAAATCTGTTGAACTTAAAGACTCTATAGGTAGTGCTAGCAGTAATCAGTTTATAAGTCAACACTATTTACATGAAAAAACATACGGCCGTTATAATTTTACAACCGAACAGCAATGGGATAGTCTGAACAACATTTCTTACAAACCCATAGTTCATAAAAAAGGAAAAGTACACCCTGATTATCGCACATTTGGATGGCATGTATATTCCAACGGTTCTTCTTATAAGAGTTACAACTTTTCTCTGCTTTGGGGAATTTCGTACTTTTCATACACCGTTGAACCCGAAACGGGCAACTACAAAAGCATTCACCAATGGAAAACTACTCCGTTAATTGATAGTGCCAAAGTGAATGGTTGTAAAGTGTTTCTTACCGTTTCTAACTTTGGAGTTGAAAACAATGCTGTGTTCTTAAAAAACTCAAAAGCTCAAACAACATTGATAGATAAGGTAGCCGAATTACTTGCGTTAAAAAATGCAAATGGCATTAATATTGATTTTGAAGGAGTTGCCAAAGAAGACAGAAATCGCTTTACGCAATTTATCATTCAGGTTTCTAAAAAACTAAAAGAAAAGAATCCAAACTATATGGTTTCTATATGTTTGTATGCTATTGATTGGAACGATGTTTTTGATATACAAGCTATCAATCCGTATATCGATTTTTATACCCTAATGGGGTACGATTACTACGGTAGTTTTAGCAAAACTACAGGACCGGTAACACCTTTTAAATACAGCAAAACATTCGGAAATGGTTTAGAAACTTCTGTCAATTATTACAAAAATAAAGGGGTACCACTGAATAAACTAATTGCGGGACTTCCTTATTACGGAGCAGAATGGTATACAAAAAATTCTGAAATGGGTGCTAAAGTAACCAAATTCAAATCGCATCCTCGTTACAATACTATACGAGACATTTACATTGATTCCTTACAAATTCCCATCAAATTTGATTCTAAAAGCGCTTCAAGCTATATGGTTATTAAAGACCACAACGATGAGTATAGACAGTTGTTTTTTGAAGATGTACAATCTCTTTCAATGAAATACGACTGGATAAAAAGCAATAAAATAGGCGGTGTCGGTATTTGGGCTCTGGGCTATGACAATGGGTACTCTCAACTATGGGATTTGTTATCTGAAAAGTTTTCTAAAGAGTAAGAATTTCTACTATAGAACAATAAAAAACTCCAAGATTTCACTTGGAGTTTTTTATTGTTTTTAACATTCATGTTTCCTAACGGATTATCCTTTAATCAACTAAAAAAGGGTGAAAGCAATGCGGCAACTGAAAAATAAGATTCAAACATTTTTAAGTCTTGCCTTATTAATTGTTTTGGCGGCTTCTTGTTCAAACCCCAAAAACAAGTCAACACTATTTACATGAAAAAACATACGGTAGTTATAATTTTACAACCGAGCAGCAATGGGATAGTCTGAACAATATTTCTTACAAACCTATATAGTTCATAAAAGTAAAAACTAAACACACGTTTCATATTTTTATACGACTTTTAAATGTTAAAACTATGATAATTATGTGACTTTTTATACCATTTATGTGTTATATATAGTAAGAGCCTACCTGCAATTATTTATGGTAAAATTAAATGAACGGCTTTTTAAAATTATAAATAATTATAAAAATAAAGTATGAAACGTATTATTGTATTATTAATAATCCTTTGTGGATTTACAGTAAATGCTCAAGAAGTAAAAAAAGAAGGAAAAACCTACAAAGTTAAAAAGGAAAAAATCTATCTAGATGGAGAGGAAGTAACAAACATTTTAAAAGATGAAGAAAAAACAACTATTTTAAAACAAGCTACTTTAATTTCTGAACAAAAGGAATTAAAAGAAAAAGCAAAAAAAGAGACCGAAAGAGCTAGAAAAAAGGCAGAGAAGAAACGCCAAAAAGCGAGAAAAAGAGCAGAAAAAAAGATACAAAAAGCCGAAAAAGCAAAAAAGAAATTAGATAAGTTAACTGACAAACTAAGAAAAACTGAAAAAAAATATAGAAAACTAAAAAGAAAGGGAAAATTATCGCCTAATGCTGAAGAAAGATGGCTAAATAAAATAGATAAGACAAAAGTAAAAATTGAAAAAACAAAAAGTAAGTTATAAATTTAGGTATTGCAAACTGTGATGATTAACCAGTAATAAAAAAGTCGTCTAAAAAGTAATTTTAGACGACTTTTTTATACTATTACCTCAAGTTTATTTTGTTTTCCTAAACATTAACCAGAAACCGATTAATACTAACGGAATACTCAATACCTGACCAGTATTTAGAGAATTGAATACCCAATCTTCTCGTCCGTCAACTTGTGCTTCTTTTAAAAATTCTATTACAAAACGTAACGACCACAACACTACCATGAATAACCCAAACAAAAATCCTGTTTGATTCTTTTTATCGGTTTTCCAATAGAAATACCACAAAGCTACAAACAATGCTAAATAGCTAAATGCTTCGTATAATTGGGTTGGGTGACGTGGCACCGTCTCTCCTGCTCTTTTAAAAATAACTCCAAAACTGCTTCCTGTTGGTTTTCCATAAATTTCAGAATTGAAAAAGTTCCCGAAACGGATAAAAAATCCAGCTAAGGCTACCATTATTCCTAATCTATCTAAAATAAACAACCAAGGTTTGTGTAAGTGTTTCTTAGCATAGAAATACATAACAAGTGGAATTGCAATTGCCGCTCCGTGACTTGCAAACCCTGTAAATCCTGTGAATTTCCATCCATCTAACAATCCGAATAAAGCAGAAGAACCTTCGTGCTTTTTAAACGGTAGTATAATTTCTAGTAAGTGGTTTTGGTAATAGTCCCAACTGTAAAAGAACACATCTCCTAAACGCATTCCTACCAACATAGAAACGAATACGTACATAAATAACGGATCTAGTTTTTCAACTGGAATGTTATCGTTAATGTAAATCTTTTTCATTAATCGAAGTCCTAATACAAATGCTGCCACAAACATTAAGCTGTACCAACGAATACCAAAACCTCCAATATTTATTATTTCTGGGTTCCAATCCCACACTATGGATAAAAAATTCATCTATTCTTATTTAGTTTTAACATTGTCATTGCGAATGTAATGAAGCAATCTTAAAAAAGAGATTACTTCGTCATAAACACCTCGTAATAACGATTATTTTTTTTCTTTTTTCTCAGGAACAGGATCATAACCACTTCCGCCCCACGGATGACAACTAAAAATTCTTTTCAATGCCAACCAACCACCATAAAACAATCCGTGTTTTTGTAATGCTTCTATGGTGTAGCTTGAACAGGTAGGTGAATACCTACACGTAGCGGGTGTAAACGGTGAAATTGCAGTTTGATAAAACCGAACCAACAATATAAATGGATATGTTAGGATTTTTTTCAATTAATTAACTGTAAACGTTGTTCCTTCTCTACCGTCTTTTAATTGAATTCCTAAAGCTAATAACTTATCGCGAATTTCATCAGACAACGCCCAGTCTTTATTTTCGCGAGCTTCTTTACGCATCGTGATTAACATTTCTACCACACCACTTAGTTTTTCAGAATTGTTCCCTTCTGAAGTTTCATTCATCAAACCTAAAACATCAAAAACAAATGCGTTAACGGTGTTTTTAAACACTGCTAAATCTTCAGAAGACAAACTTGCTTTCTCTTCTTTTATCTGATTGATGACTTTTACCCCTTCAAATAAATGTGATATTAAAATTGGCGTATTAAAGTCGTCATTCATGGCATCGTAGCAATCTTGCTTCCACTTTTGAACATCAAATGTAGAAGTAGCACCTGCTTCAATTTTATCTAAGAAAGTTACAGCTTCCATTAACTTCGCATGTCCTCTTTCAGCTGCTTCTAAAGCTTCTCCAGAAAAATCTAAGATACTACGGTAGTTGGCTTGCATATTGAAAAAACGAACCACACTAGCTGAAAACGCTTTTCCTAAAATGTCATTTTCTCCTGTTAAAATTTCGTTTGGTAAAATAAAGTTCCCTGTTGATTTTGCCATTTTTTGACTGTTCAACAACAACATATTGGTATGCATCCAGTAATTTACTGGTTTTACACCACTACAAGTTTGCGACTGTGCAATTTCACACTCATGATGTGGAAATTTTAAATCCATTCCTCCTCCGTGAATATCGAACTGCTCACCTAAGTATTTGGTACTCATTACCGAACACTCTAAGTGCCAACCAGGAAAACCATCACTCCAAGGCGAAGGCCAACGCATGATATGACGTTCATCGGCTTTTTTCCAAAGTGCAAAATCTTGTGGATTTCTTTTATCTGACTGCCCGTCTAAGGCTCTGGTGTTATGAATAGCATCTTCAAACTTTCTACCCGAAAGAACTCCATAGTTTCCTGTTTCGTTATATTTTAATACATCAAAATATACCGAACCGTTTACTTCATACGCAAATCCTTTATCCATGATTTCTTTAATCATTTCAATCTGCTCTACGATGTGTCCTGTCGCAGTAGGTTCTATACTTGGCGGTAAAAAGTTGTAATTGTTTAATACGTTGTGAAAATCTACTGTGTAACGTTGAACCACTTCCATTGGTTCAATCTCTTCTAAGCGTGCTTTTTTAGCAATTCTATCTTCTCCTTCATCTGCATCATTTTCTAAATGACCAGCATCGGTAATATTACGCACATAACGCACTTTGTACCCTAAGTGTAATAAATAACGATATACCACATCAAAAAACATAAAAGTTCGTACGTTTCCTAAATGGGCATTGCTATATACCGTAGGACCACATACGTACATTCCTACACGTCCTTCAATTACGGGTTTAAAAAGCTCTTTTGATTTGGTTAAAGAGTTGTATATTTTAAGTTGATTTTCTTTGTATAATTCCATAGTAAAAGTGACTATTAACGAACGCTAAGATAGGCACTTTAAAAAGAATACAGAAATGGAATTTGTTAGCAATTTTATAAAAATAAAAAGTAGTTTTATTTCTGTTTCTTTATTTATTTTTCAATTTTAATTGACTGTATTTACCGTCTATTTCTATTTTTTTGTCTTTTGAAATAAGGGTAAAATCTCCGTTGTATTCTACGCTTCCGTCTTTTAACTTCTTAATTCTATCACTTTCTATAGTAAACACCTTGTTGGCTCCTACCAAGTTTACACCAGCTTCTGAATAGTTTAAAAAAACTTTTAAATTATTATGATTAGAATGCACTTTTGTAATTGTTAAGTTTCCGAACTCATTATTCACTTCTACATCATTATATACATTACTTAGTACCACTCCTGACGAGTTAAAATTTAACTTGGTATTGGTAACCGATGCTAACTGAGCATCGGTTACATTATTTAAGAACAACGTACACGCGTTTAATGAATTTATGTTTACAGGTGAATATGAAATATTCAATTTTCCACCATCAAGCGCATCAGCTTTAAAGGTACCGTAACTAACTTTTCCTGAAGCTTTGGTTTTTGGCAAGGTTACTTTACTGTGACGGGTATTTAAATCAAACGTTGCTGATTTTGGTACTTTTACAATAATTTTCTTGGTAACTTTTACTTTTTTACCGTTTACCATAAAATTGTTACTATCAGATGAAAAAGAGTAGCTAACACGATTTTTATTCATTTTTCTTCTTGCTTTATGCATCTCTTCTCTTGCCTTGTGCATTTCTTCTCTTGCTTTCGCTAGCTCTTTTCGTATCTCTTCTCTATTAATTTTTCGAACCTCAGCTCTCGCTTTCGCCACTTCTCTTCTAAGTTCTTCTTGATTAATTCTTTCTACCTTAATCTTTTTTAGTTCTTCTTTAATCTCTTTTTTTCTTTCTTCTTGATGTTTTTTAAACTCTTTATATTTATCTGTTTTCTTGAATTCTTCCCATTCTTTCTTTGATTTTATGGTAATATCATTTACACCATCTTTCCACCTAAAGAAATAATTATCACCGTCTTTTGCATACTTATCAAAGTCAAATTCGATGTCTTCTAAGCCTGTAACAATTTCTTCAAAATTAATTTCTGGGATTTCAATCTCAGGAATTTCTGGCATCTCTGGCATTTCAGGAATTCTTACCTCTGGAACTACAATTACCTCATCGTCACTATCAAATTGAAATGCTCTTGGAAAGTTATTATCTGATGAATTAAAGAACACAATATTATCATTTCCTAATGAACGGAAACTATTTCTATTTGCGTTGATTTGCACTTTACTTTTGTTACCTAAAGCTTCAAATTTCCAGTTATCTAAATACTTTTGAGCTTCTTTTTTATCAAGCCCTTCCACTTCAACAACTGCCTCTACTGAGACTTCGTTCTTGTTCCAAGTAGTTACATCGATCTCTGCATTAGATGCGTTAATGCTTACTACTACGTCTTTATTGGTTTTAAAATTTTCACTAAACTTTTTGTTGTATTTCTGAGCAGATACAACGCCAGTTACTAACAGTAAAAAAACACTGATTTTAAATTGTTTGAATGTCATTTTGAGTTGGATTTTTAAATTCTTGTAATTGTTTTTGCATACGTTTTAACAGCTGTAAACGCAGTTGCAGGTTTCCAATCAATGCATTGATAGTATCGTCGTTAACTCCTTTTGTATTGAGCTCTTGGGTTAACGATTTATATTCTTTGGTTAGTTCACCTATTTTGGTCAAATAACCGTCAAAAAGTTCTTTGTTTTCACTTGTTAATTCAAGTTGACTTAACTCGTAATTAATGGTATTTACATAATAATCTTCAACCGTTTTTAACTCGGGTGAAATGGTACCTAAACTAATTTGGTTTCGAATTTCTTTTGGAACCTCATTTATTATTGGATCTACAGTATTCGTTGGATAAAACTGAATTCCCAAACTCACCAACAACACTACAGACGCCGCTATATATAACCACTGATATGATTTTTTTGTTCGTGGTGTTGTATGCAATTCATCTAGCAACTTTTGTTGAAAACGCTGTCTGTGATTGGTTGATAATTTTTCTGTGTTTTCAACCTCATTTTTTAGTATTTCTCTAATATCTTTAGACATGATGTACTGCTTTTAATTGCTCTTGTACTTGTTTTTTTCCTCGTAATAAATGTGTTCTCGAACTCACTTCAGAAATCCCTAATATTTGTGAAATTTCTCCATGGTCATATCCTTCTAATAAGAACAGTGTCAACACTATTCTGTACTTTTCTTTTAATTGCTGAATGCAGTTTACTATATCTTGATACGATATGGTCGACGCTACATTCCAATTATCATGATCATCATCTACCAATGTGGTTGTTTCTTCATTTAAAGAAATCAATTCTAGCTTCCTCTTCTTTAAATAATCAATACTCTGATTGATAACAATCCTTTTCAACCAAGCACCAAACGTTACTTCTTCTTTGTACGAATCAATATTTTTAAACGCTTTTATAAATGCTTCTTGTACTACATCTTCCGCAGTAAATGAATCTTTCACATACCGCAATGCTACTGTAAACATCGCATCACAATACAAATCATACAATTGCATTTGTGCTTTTGCATCATTATTTCTACAGGCATCTATAACCGGTTGATGTATCTGTTTGGTTGACTTCATTATTGATTTCTTACCTTAAAGACGAGTCTTTTTCTGCTCCGTTGCATTTTCCTGCATTTTTATTTCTAAATTTACATTATTATTCTGTTTTAGCTATACAATGACCGACAAAAACAAATCTGCACTCTCTGAAAAAGATGGGGTTTCACAACCTGAAACTACTAGTAAATCATCCGCAGAAAAAATAAAACGTAGCAGAAGAAAAAATACCTCTACCGAAGAATTTGTAACCCAAATATTAGCAGGAAACATTCCTTTTTTAAGTAGAGCGATTACCTTGGTAGAAAGCACCAACCCGAAACACCAAGAACAGGCGAATGAAATTTTAGAAGCCTGCTTACCACATGCTAACAAATCGGTACGAATCGGAATTACGGGAGTTCCTGGAGTAGGAAAAAGTACATTTATTGAGTCTTTCGGAAAACATTTAACTTCGCTGGGTAAAAAAGTCGCGGTATTAGCAGTAGACCCAAGTAGCTCGGTACACAAAGGAAGTATTTTAGGAGATAAAACCCGTATGGAAGAATTGGTTACTGATGAAAACGCATTTATCCGTCCCTCTCCTTCGGGTACTTCACTAGGTGGTGTTGCCCAAAAAACACGAGAAAGTATTATTTTGTGTGAAGCAGCAGGTTTTGATACCATTATTATTGAAACTGTAGGAGTTGGTCAATCAGAAACTGCGGTACACTCCATGACCGATTTCTTTTTATTACTGAAGTTGGCAGGTGCTGGTGATGAATTGCAAGGAATTAAACGTGGAATTATTGAAATGGCAGATGCCATTGTGATTAACAAAGCAGACAGCGGTAACGAAAAAAATGCGAAGATTGCAAAAGTTGAGTTTAACAGAGCCTTACATTTATATCCACCTAAAGATAGTGGGTGGCAACCCAAAGTTTTGTTAGCAAGTGCGCTTCAACATCAAGGAATTGACGCTATTTATACTATGATTGATGAATACATTACGTTGGCAAAAAACTCTGGATATTTTCAACAAAAAAGAAACGAACAGAATAACTATTGGTTGTTAGAAACCATTAATCAGCAACTAAAAAGTAATTTTTACAACAACCCAAAAATTAAAGAATTATTGCAGCAAGAAGTTGCCAAACTAGAAAGCGGAAAAACCACACCGTTTACGGCTGCAAAGCGATTATTAGATAAAAACTATGGAAAATAATAACAGTTTAACTTGGAGTGATTTTACAAAAGTAGAGATGCGTATAGGTACTATTATTTCTGCTGAGCTATTTAAAGAAGTAAAAAATCCTGCCTATAAAATGCAGGTAGATTTTGGTGACTACGGAATTAAAAAAACCTCTGCACAAATTACCAAGCTATACCAACCTGAAGACTTGATAGGAAAACAAGTCGTTGCTGTGGTAAACTTTCCTAAAAAACAAATTGCGAATATGATGAGTGAATGTTTGGTTTTGGGTGGTTTAGGTGATGATAAAGAAGTGACACTTTTAACAGCTGAACGTGCGGTTAAAAATGGGACTAAGGTTGCGTAAGTTTTTACTAAAAAAAGTTTTAGTGCTTTGGTTGAAAGAAATGACAAAACGTTTACACCCAACGGTTCAACAGTTTTAGTAACAGATGATGTACTTACCATACTTGGAGAAACCAAGTCTATCGCGAAACTGTATAAGGAATACATCAGTTATGAAATAGATAAACTAGATACGGAGGAGACTACTTAATTTTTGGTTTGATTTCTAAAGTTTAAAATAGCTATATTCGCTACTAAGCTATATCAGTTTACTAAAATGACGGATATCTAAATCATTTAGTCAAAAGCTGAAAAAATAACCTATGGATTTTAAACCAATAAGAAACAAATTAAGAAATCTCACTCTTGACTCAGTAACAAATGAGCTTTTAATAATCCTAAAAGAATTTGAAAAAGGTGAAAAAAAACATAGATTTTGGCATCCTTTGATTTTATTGAAGTGGAATTTAGAATTTTCAGATAAGAAACTCAAAGCTAAAAAAGCTAATAGAACTGATATTTTAAGACTCTTAAAAAAAATAGATGAATTAGAAATGTCTCATAATACCTTTCGTATTAAAAAAGGACAGAGTTATACAAAAACTTTTACGATACTGGCCCATCAACAATTCTTATATCAAGAATTTACATGGTGGGATAATTTTGCAAGACAATTAATTTTATTCAATGATTTAAAATCAAGGTACTCCATCAAAGAGTCTTTTAAAAACTTAACAAACCTTTCTGTATCTACATTTTTAAATATTTCATGTATAATTTAGCTTTATTCTCATAATGAGGAATTAACGAAAATACCTTATTATGGATATATAAATAATGACATTAAGACTCTCTTAATTACAATCTATTCGCAAGAAGAAGTAAAATCGTATTTAGATTTGCTAACTGTATCTAAAGATAATATTAATGAAGTATTGAATGAAGACAATAGAGTTTTAAGAAACTATAACCTTCAAACTTTTGAACCCTCTTTATTTACCAGAAAACCATATTTCTTGCACAAGAATAAACTATTAATTCCTCATAAAGATATACTTCATCATAACTTTAATTATTTTCTTTATGAGTACTTAAAACAAAAAGATGAAAACTTCACTACTGAACTTGGGTTGCGTTTAGAAAAATATGTCCAATTGGGACTTAATGAATCAAACCAGAATTATACAACTGAAAATCAATTGAAGAAATTAATTGGATTAAAAGAAAACTTAGTAGATTTTATTATTTCAGACAAAGTTTTTGTGGAAGTCAAAGCAATAGAATCAAAACCCTATGTGGGTGCTAATCCTACCGATAAAATTCTTGGAAATGAATTTAGAAAAAATTTGGTTAAAGCCTATGTAAAACAAATGGTTAATGTTGCCCATAATTTAAAATCACAAACTGAATATTTTGGCATTATAATTACATATAAAAAATTATTTTTAGGAACCTCTGAAGATATTTGGAATCAATTTTTGGAGGAAGAAACTCATAAAGTTTGGAAAAACAATGAATATTTAATTATTCCTTATTCAAATTTATTTGTAATGGATATTTACACTTGGGATAAGCTAATTCAAGTCTTAAAAGACAATTCTAGTGTAACATTGGAAACTATTTTGAGAAAAGTAAAAGAAGATAATGCCACGGAAGAAACTAAGAAATTTCATTTTTCTATGCATCTTGACGATTATAATTTTACAAAATTTGATTTATCTTATTTAAAAGAAGCAAATGACAGAGTTTTTTCAAAGACTAATTTGTAGTAATTATTATATATAATGCGCGACTCTACACCCCAAAAAAATAGACCCTTTGACAAAAGGGTTACTTAGTTCAGTACAAAGCCTGCGACTAAAACTTTCATCCTCTAACTATATATAGTTGATATCAATAACGAAACAAAACTCTCCTCTCCTAACTTTCTAAAAAAATCTAATTAACGTATCTTGCAGTCTTATTAAAAGACGCCTATAATGCAAGACAATACTACACGTACTTATATAAAAAATGTGTTAGAAAATATGCCAGTAGATTGGCTAAATCTAACCACACACCGACTGGATATTTATGTAGAAGAGCTAGCTAAAACTCAGTTTTTAGAGCAATTTGAAGATTTATATAAAAACAACAATGCAACTGCTACTGCATTGAAGGAATTACCTACTGCATACGATTATATTCGTTTAGGACACCCTTTATCATCTGTATTAGAATGGACGATAGCCAAATTACATAACACAAAAGCAGAAAATATAATTAGCTTTTCGTCGCAAACCGTTCCTGTATTAGCAGTGTTAAGAGCAAATTTGTTTGCTAACAAAAACACACGAATAGTATACACTAATGAATTACCAAGCTCTTTTGATGCAGAAGTAATTAAAAATGTATACGGGTATCAATTTGAGTTACAAAAAATTAATAGTATTGAGAATATTACAGAATTTGACGGTAGTACCGTATTCATTTCTGAGCAAAAAGATATTTGTCTTTTCAATAGCAACTCAACTATTGATTTTATCATTAATACACGCCCTGAATTAGGAAGTATTGTATTCGTAAATGGTGAACAAAATGATGCTTACATTTCAGAAATTCAACATGTAAGAAGAAGAGAAACCATTGCCATGACTCCTGCCAACACCTTGGTAGCTTTAAAAAAGCTTGTGGGTGAATCTGCTGACACTACTGTGACTGATGTAGTACAAAACAAAGCTAAAGTTGAAAAATTAATCAATCAAATTACCAATACCAGCACAAAAGCTTTGGTAGCATCAAGTGGACTTTCAATTCAGTATGCTATTTTAATGGGATTGATCGATTATGCGCTTGAAAATCACCAAGGAAAATCAATTAAAATTGTAGTTCCACCAAACTGTTACGGTGGTACTAATGATCAAGCAAGACGTGTAGCAGCTTGTTTAGATAATGTAGAAGTGGTTGATTTTGCTGTTGACGGAGACAACAATATGGTAGAAAACATTGATACGGTCTTAACCAATATTGCTGAACAAGATGCGGTTCCTTATATCATTGCTGAAATTCCTACCAACCCAAGGGTTGAAGTACCAAACCTTACCGATTTAAGAGATGTTTTAAGTAAAAAACGTACTACTCCAACTGGTAAAATAGCGGTAGATCCTGTTTTTATTTTAGATCAAACTTTCTGTCCAAACGTACACTTTTTAGGTGATACGGATATGTTAGCTAGCGTTAGAACTATTTCTTTTGCCAGCGGATCTAAATTCCCAAGTGGAGGTAAATGTACTGCGGGTTATTGTATTGGAAACAAAACAACAAATGTTTTAATCGATAAAATCGAAAAGCACTTACACATTTGTGATAATGAAGCGACTCCGCTTCAATATGAAATATTAGCGACACAAATGCCTTCGATGACGCAACGAATTAGCGATGCTTACAAGAATACTCGTGAGTTTGTAAACTTTATCCATGAGGTTTTACCAGAAGCAAAAATTAATTTTGTGTCAGAAGAACTAGCTTCACAAAGATTTACGCCATCAGTCTTTTCATTAGACCTTCCTACCAAGGGAAATACAGCTGAGGAAAAAGAAGCCTATAAAAGAGCCTTAAACTTGAAGCTTATCAATTTAATGATTACTGAAATTCCTGATGAAAGTAAGTATTGTGTAAGTTACGGACAGCTAAAAGGATGTTACTGGACAATCCCAGCTACCTCAACGCAAGGAACTACCAAAGAAGGTGATAAAGATTATATTGCCCGTGTAGCACTATCTCCTGATATGGATTTGGAACTTCATAAAAAAGTTTTTCTAGATTTTGTAAAAAGTATATAATTAAAAGGAGGTTTAAAAACCTCCTTTTTTGTTATTATTCTTAAACTATTTAATTAATGTAAAATCTTAAAAAGTAATTCTTTTAAGATGTCTGCTTGAGTTTGGTTAGCTCCTACTCCTTTACTCTTTACATCGGCTTCGCGTAATAAAGCTATAATTTGCGATACTTTACGCATTGGATAATTACGAGCAGCATTAACATAATCATCAACAAAATAAGGGTTCACCCCTAAATTTTTAGCTACAGAAGCTTTCGATTTATCTTTCAGTCCGTGATACATTAACAGCTGTGTAAAAAAACTGTTCAGCAAAGAAATTGTCATTACCAATGGATTGTTCTTTGGGTTTTGTGCAAAATAATTGATAATCCTATTCGCTTTTACCACATCACGCTGTCCCACTGCTTTACGTAGCTCAAAATTGTTAAAGTCTTTTGAAATACCAATATTTTCTTCAATATGTTTATCGGTAATAATCGTTTCGGCAGGTAACACCGAAGTTAATTTGTCTAACTCATTGCTAATTTTACTAAGGTCGGTACCTAAAAACTCCACCAACATTTGTGCTGCTTTGGGTTCTATATTAAACTTTTTCCCACCCAACACTTGACGAATCCAATCAGCTACCTGATTATCATACAACTTTTTACTCTCATAAATAAGTCCGCTCTTGGCAATAGCTTTATATGCTTTTTTACGTTTATCGAGTTTTTTGTACTTGTAGTTGAATACTAATACCGTGCTAGGTTGCGGATTTTCAGCGTACGCTTCTATCTTTTCAATTGAACGACTTAAATCTTGTGCTTCTTTAACTATGATTACTTGCTTTTCAGCCATCATAGGAAATCGCTTTGCCGATGATACAATTTCCTCTATCGACACATCACGACCGTACATCACTACTTGATTGAATCCTTTTTCAGATTCATCGAGCACATTATCTTCAATATAATCAGAAATTTTATCGATGTAATACGGTTCTTCCCCCATTAAAAAATAAATGGGTTTGATGTTCCCTCCTTTAATATCGGATATGATAGATTTAATTTCGTTCATAAGTCTTTCTTCTGCCTTCTTTTGGTGTTGTTATTTAAAATGTTATAACTAATGTCATTTCGAAAGAGCTTACGACTGAGAAATTTCAACAATAAGAATCGCTCTCCTCATGAGAATCCTCCCTCTGGTCAGAATGACAAAACTGGAACGTCATAACGAAGAGTAAAAACGACGTGGCTATCTCTCCTTCTAGAAAAAGATTGTTTCACTATCACTCGCAATGACGAAACTCTTCATTACGAAGTAGGTGCGACTGAAGTAATCTCACTCTCAATATACAGATTGCTTCGCTATCACTCGCAATGACGGTTTCTCCCTCTTCGACGTTCGGAATAACTTATAAATTTCTTACTTTTGACATATGCAAAAGCTCAATCTTCCTAGCTATACATTCAAGCTCAAAAGTAACGAAAATAAGACGCTTATTTTTGATAATTTGAGAAAAAAATATGTGGTCTTAACTCCAGAGGAATGGGTGCGCCAGCATTTTGTTCAGTTATTAATTCAAGAAAAAAACTATCCTGTTTCTTTAATAGCAATTGAAAAACAACTAGTTATTAACAACTTAAAAAAACGTACTGATATTGTCGTTTTTTCTTCGAATGGACACCCGAATATTATTGTAGAATGTAAGGCTCCACATATTAAAATAACACAAGATACTTTTGATCAAATTGCGCGTTATAATTTAAAGCTAGATGCCAACTACCTAATTGTCACCAACGGATTACAACACTTTTTTTGTGTGTTAGATAAAGAGAATGAAACTTATGTGTTTTTAAGAGACATCCCTGAGTACAACTAAACACTTATGAATAACGACTTAACAACTGAATTTGTAACTATCATAGAAAAAGATGCATGGATGTTATCCATTTTAGAGGCCGTTAAAAGTTTAAGCTTACCTGATTGTTGGATTGGAGCTGGTTTTGTTAGAAATAAAATTTGGGATTATAAACACAATAGAACAAGGACTTCGTTAAACGACATTGATGTAATTTATTTTGACGAAAACAACGCTTCTAGAGAAAGTGACTTACTACTTGAAGAAAAACTAAGCGCTATGATTCCCTCTGTAAATTGGTCTGTAAAAAACCAAGTAAGGATGAGTATAAGAAATGGTCACCTGCCATATAAAAATTGTTGTGAAGCTATTTCTTATTGGCCTGAAACAGCGACAGCTATTGCTGTTCAATTAAGCTCAGATAATCAGATTAAGATTATTGCTCCATATGGTTTAAATGATTTATTTAACCTTGTAGTGAAGCCCACTCCTAATTTTGATTTGACAACGTATCGTACCAGAGTTACAAACAAAGGATGGAAAAATACTTGGGAAAAGTTGTTTATTGAAGAGTAAAAGGCTCACCTCATGAGATTTCTCCTCCTACCTCCTTCGAAATGACAAAAATAAGACATCATAACGAGGAGTGATAACGACGTTGCTATCTCTTTTTCAATTAACAGATTGCTTCACTTTAGCCTGTCTTGAGCGACAGATGAAAGGCTAGCAATGACGATTACTATAATGTCATTTCGAAGGAGGTAGGAGGAGAAATCTTAAACATAGTAGTTTCTTAGTTGAATGAGATTTAGCTTCGCTGAACCTTACAGTTTCTCTTATTCGTTCGAAATTATAATTTCTTCTCCTTTGTCTTTCTCAATAACGGTAACTTCTTTAATGACACCCAACACATATTTCAACACAAAAAATTATGCGCTTATAACATTCGTTTATCTTTTTTACACTCTATTTCTTAAATTCACATAACAAAACAACTTCATACCAAACTTTAAAAATTAATTTTATGAGCAATACTATTAAACTAAACTTTATAAACAGATCTAATGATGCTAATAATAGTAGCGTTGTGATTTTCCAAAAGAACGTTGCAAGCAATTTTAATGAACGTCATACTGCATGGAAGGTAATTAAAAACCCAAGTCATAAGGAAAGTCACCCTATCCATTACTCTACCAACTTTCAAGTTGCTGCTAGTGATTCCTACGGAAACCACACCCCTACATTAACTTCTAACCATGGAGATACTTTTGAAATGACCAATGATATTTCTGGAAATATTTTACGAAAATCTTCAACTTCAGCAATAAATCCAGACGAAGTAGAAGTAAGAAACAACTTGATTAGTGGTGCTATTGATGCCTACTGTTATAGAGATGGTAAATTATTAGCTACTAAAAGGGGAATTGCTCCAGCTCAAAAAGCTGTTTTTAAGTTTACTCCAAATATTTATATTGGAGTCGTTTCACAAATTGAAGAAGGAGAGCTTATGAACTCTGCTATCATTTCGGAAATTAACACCGAAATTAACTTGTTTGGTATTAATAGTGCCGATATTGTTATGACTGGTGAAGGTCCTGAGCCTTTTAACTTCAGTTTAGAGAATGTAACATATGCCCATGTAGAATCTAACTAAGAATTAATCACCTCGTGAGATTCCTCCCATACGGTCGGAATGACAAAACTGAAACGTCATAGCGAAGCACAATTATCATTTCGAAGGAGGCTACGACTGAGAAATCTTAAACATAAGAGTTACTCCTTTGAATGAGATTTAGCTTCGCTGAACCTTACGGTTTCTCTCATCCGTTCGAAATGACGGAACACAGAATGATTACCGCTTTTTTAACACAAATTCATTTATAAAATGTAAATTTGCCGTCTTGAAAACCGCTATTATCATATTAAACTGGAACGGAAAAAAATTGCTTGAGCAGTTTTTACCTTCAGTGGTGAATTTTAGTTCCCACGAAGCTGAAGTTTATGTTGCTGATAATGCTTCATCCGACGATTCAATTGAATTCGTTAAGCAACATTTTCCTTCTGTTAAAATTGTACAAAACACCCAAAACGGTGGATATGCTAAAGGATATAACGACGCTTTACAACATATTGATGCTGATGTATATTGTTTAGTAAATTCTGATATTGAAGTTACCAAAAACTGGCTAACACCTATTCTATCTATTTTTGAAAAAGAAGCACATACTGCTATTATTCAGCCAAAAATTTTAGACTTTAAAAACAAAACTAAATTTGAATATGCAGGTGCTGGTGGTGGTTTTATTGATGCTTTTGGATATCCCTATTGTCGAGGTCGACTTTTTAACGATTTGGAAACCGATAACGGACAGTTTAACGATACAACTGAAATTTTTTGGGCATCAGGTGCTTGTTTTTTTATTCGTTCTGAAGTTTTTCTTCAACTCAACGGTTTTGACGAAGACTTTTTTGCTCATCAGGAAGAGATTGATTTATGCTGGCGTGCTAAAAACGGTGGACATATTATAAAGTACGTTGGGGCTTCAACCGTGTATCATGTAGGTGGAGCAACACTAGATACTTTGAATCCTAAAAAAACATTTTTAAATTTTAGGAATAGTTTACTCAACTTAGTTAAAAACTTACCTTCTGCTAAATTGTTTCCAATTATTTTTTCTCGTTTAATCTTAGACGGATTGGCTAGCGTTAAATTTTTACTAGAAGGGAAACCCAACCACTTGTTTGCTATTTTAAAAGCTCATTTTAGTTTTTATGCACACCTTTCTAAGTTCATAAAAAAGAGAAAAGGATCTCCAAAAAAATCAAATTACTACGAGCATAAATCTGTAGTTTGGCAGTATTATGCTAAAGGAAGAAAAAAGTTTACCGAATTACGTTAATTCTTGCTCATCTTTATAGATATAGTAGAGTAAAAAGAAGACTGCTATTCCGCCAAAAGTATGCCATAACCAATGTGTACCCATAGGTAATAACTCTACTTTTTTATCTAGAGTTCTAAATAATAAAGCTATTCCAAAAACTGCTCCTCCGTATGCTATGTATTTTACATTTCTCCAGTGTGTCTTGTAAGCATACCATACCAAAGGGGTTACCACTGCTAAAGCTGTTACTGCATAACCAAACGATGTTCTATACCCTATAGGTATGGGTAAAAATCTTGGTAAAATAGATACTATCAACATTCCCAACAAAATCCCTATTCGTTGCCACCATTTCTTTTTAATTTTTCTTATGAAATAAATAATGGCTCCCAAGCATACAATCATAATAGGAATCCAATCTAACAACAACCAAAACTCATGACTTCTTGTACCGTGAAACATGGTACCTCCTATCCAGCTAATAAATATTACGGGAATGGCAAACAGAAAAAATGGGTGTTGCTTAGGGTTTTGATAGATTCTTCTTCCGAAGTAAATCAGTAGTACAATAAAAATTAAGTTGCTGAAAGTATTGAAAGGCTCAACAGGCAATCTGCCTGCGATGGTTTCTTGATATATTGGTCCGCTGTCGTTGGGGAATCTATCCAGTAAAAACATATATCCTTTTTCTATTCTGTACTAAGATAGGAATTGTGTTTTTAATTAGAAAGTGATTTTTTAAGATTTCGACTAAGCATTCTATTACAAAATATCTAAGCTTCCTTTTCCTTCACGGATAATCTCAGGTTCATCAGTAGTTAAATCAATTACAGTAGATGCCTGATTATCTCCATAACCTCCATCAACCACCACATCTACTATGTTTTGCCATTTTTCAAAAATCAGTTCAGGGTCAGTAGTATATTCTAACACTTCATCTTCATCATGGATTGATGTTGATATAATCGGATTTCCTAATGCCTTAACTATCGCTCTAGCAATATTGTTATCAGGCACACGAATCCCTACTGTTTTACGCTTTTTAAATGCTCTAGGCAATGAATTACTTCCTGGTAACACAAATGTATATGGACCAGGTAATGCTCTTTTTAAAATTTTATAGGTAGAGGTATCAATTTGCTTGACATAATCAGACAAATGACTTAAATCGTTACACACAAATGAAAAATTAGCTTTTTCAGGCTTAACTCCTTTTATTCTTGCAACTTTATCTAAGGCTTTATTGTTGGTAAAATCACAACCTAATCCATACACAGTATCGGTTGGATAAATCACCAATCCTCCATTTTGTAATACCTTTACAATTTTCTGAATCTCTTTAGGATTCGGATTGTCATCATACAGTTTTATAAATTGTGCCATAGTTTAGTAATTGTCAAAATCAAAATCGTCTAAACTTTCAAAATCATTAAATTCATCGTCAAATTCGTCATCTAAGTCAGTCGAAAAATCATCTGCTTTAAATTCTTTTTCGGGTGCTTCTTCTGGAATCTCTCCAACAGATAATATTATTTTTGTTTCAGTAATCACTTCATTTGATTGTTCAATTACCTCCACATAAAACGTCCACATTTGTAAGAAATCATATACGTAAATCAACTTGTCATGTTGATTAGGTAACGTTTCATTCAATATACAAGTAGCCATTGAAATTCCCTCACCTGCTTCAGACATATTAAAAAGAGGAATTTCTTCTCCTTGGTTCCATTCTTCATCTGTACGATAAAAAGAAGCCATTTCTTGTCCGTTAAAACCAAACGATTTTGCGATATCTAAATGTAGTTTCTCTAATGAAGTTGTTTCATTTACCAATAAGGTTCTTATAATGTCTTCTTTCGCATCTAAAATTACACGTACTTTATACATTCTGTCATTTTTAATCATTACAAAAATACGTATTTTTGGATGATAATTTTTAGTAAAATGAATAAGCAAGAATCTCTTACAATCCTTAATAATTACAATAAAAACACCTTAATGGAAACTTTACAAATTGAGTTTGTCGATTTAGGGGATGATTTTATTACTGCAAAAATGCCAGTAACTCCAAAAGTACATCAACCTTACGGATTGCTACATGGAGGTGCTACTGCTGCTTTAGCAGAGTCTGTTGGAAGTTGTGCTTCTGCTTTTTTTTTAAAGGATTCAAATAAAATTGTAAAGGGAATTGAACTTAGCATTAATCATGTAAAAAGTAAAAAAGAAGGAGTAGTTTTTGCTACTGCTAAGGCGATTCATAAAGGAAAAACAACACATTTATGGGAAGTTAGAATTGTAGACGAAGACAATAATTTGATTTCTCTTTGTAAGATCACCAATATTGTTTTAGACAAACAGTAGGATGAAATTGCTAAAAAAAATCTTAAAAATTACAGGAATATTTCTTTTCATAATACTCCTTGTTTTATATTACTTATTTTCGAACTTTACCGCTCCAAAATCTGATAAAGAAATTCTTAAAAAGTTTGAAAATAGCTCTATTACCCTAGTTATAACCTATGAAAATTTTAGAGGATTCGAATATCGAAAACTTACTATTAAAAAGGACACAACCTTACCAACCATAGTTTTTGTTCACGGAACTATTGGTTCTTCTACAGATTTTTCAAAATATATGAAAGACAGCTTACTGCTTAGTAAAGCTAACATGATTTCTTACGATAGAATCGGTTATAATTATCAAGACAAAAATTCTGTACAAGAAAGTATTGCTTTTGAACGAGATATGTTACAAAGTATTTTACAAAAGCTAACTCCAAACAAAACAATTTTAGTAGGTTATTCTTACGGAGGACCAATTACACTTGCTATACAACAAAAAGTTCGTAAAATAATTTTACTAGCACCTGCGGTGTATAGTGAAATAGAACCTATGCCTTGGGCTTTAAATTTATATAAATGGGAGTTAACACGATGGTTAGTACCTTCTGTTTGGCAAGAAGCTAGCAAAGAAAAACTATCTCATAAACAAGACCTACAGTTGTTTGAAAATAACTGGAAAAACTCCCCAAATCAAATAGTAAGTATTCACGGAACTAGCGATCGGATTGTTCCTTTTGAAAATTCTACATTTTTAGAAGATCAATTCCCAAAAAATCAGTTTGAATTGATTAGTATTCCTGATGCTGGCCATGGATTTATTTGGAGTAAATTTGACGACATTAAACAACTTTTAATACATCAATTAGATTGAATATTTTTTTAAAAATAGAAGAAACCTTACAAAAACAATTGCCTTTTGTTGCCTATAGAAAACCCAATACTTCTGTACTAAAGGGTAGGTTCCAAAAAAACAATAATTTAATTACCTCAATAAATTACAGCGAGAGCGGGTTCATTTTTGCTCCTTTTGATAGTAGTGAAAAGGCTATTATAATTCCTGAAGAGCAATCTGACTTTTACCAAGAGGAGATAACTCTCAATAACAATTTTATTGATGATGCAACTTACACTGCTGATTCTTCTTCCGAAGAAAATCATATTCAATTAGTTAAAAAAGGAGTTAAAGCCATTAAAAATAAGTTATTTAAAAAAGTAGTACTCTCTAGAAAAGAAAAAGTTGAAGTATCTAATTTTAACCTTATTCAAACTTTTCAGAAATTGTTATACAACTACCCTACTGCTTTTGTATATGTATGGTATCATCCAAAAGTAGGTTTATGGTTGGGGGCTACTCCTGAAATTCTAGTCAGCATTCAAAACAATCAATTTACTACAATGTCATTGGCAGGGACACAAATTTATAACGGAACTACTAATGTTATCTGGCAACCTAAAGAAATAGAAGAACAACAGTTTGTTACTGATTATATTATTGATAGATTATCTGAAATTTGTTCAGAAATAACTACTTCTGAAACAGAAACCATTAAGGCTGGTAATTTATTACATATAAGAACTGTTATTCATGGTAATTTGACTACCGATTGTTCTACATTAATAAATACTCTACACCCTACTCCCGCAGTTTGTGGGTTACCTTTGATGGCTAGCAAACAGTTTATTACAAATAATGAAAATTATAGCAGAAACTTTTATACTGGCTTTTTAGGTGAGTTAAACTTAAACACAAATAAAACTATAAGCTCTGAACTTTTTGTAAACTTGCGCTGTATGGAAGTTGAAAACAATACTATATCTATTTATGTTGGAGGTGGTATTACAAAAGACAGTGACCCTACAAAAGAATGGGAAGAAACCACTGCAAAAACAATTACTATGAAAAAGGTGTTGTAGTACCTACATAATTGTACCTAGTTATAAAATATTAAAATAAAAACCACCAATTGCTTTATAGCAATGGCGGTTTTCGTGTGTAAATTGAATTTGAATTGATTTTTTTAGAATTCTATAAACTCTAAGCACAAAAAATTGCGTTAGGGTTATATTATTACTAAACAGTTTTTTTCTGTTTATATATCATCAAAAGAAACGTCTGTAAAACTTTCTGTAGAGTTAGCTTCAGTAGCAATACCTTCTTCTTCTTTCTTATAGTCTTTTTGGTGACGTTCACTAATTACTTCAGAACCTTTTTCGTTTACAATAAAGTCTGTTGCTTTATTCAACATTTCTTTAAAATCGGTAAAGTCTTCTTTGTATAAGTAAATTTTATGTTTTTGATAATGAAAAGATCCATCATCGTGAGTGAACTTCTTACTTTCTGTTACTGTTAAATAATAATCATCTGCCTTTGTAGATCTAACGTCGAAAAAATACGTTCTTCTTCCTGCTCTTAAAACTTGTGAAAAAATTTCCTCTTGTTCTACTCTCTCGCTCATAATTCTTTTGCTTAAATAATAGTTGTTTACTTAAAATTTTTCAACAAATCTAACAAAATATTTGACTTGGCAATACGAAACGCTATATTTCTTTTTCCAAAAGTTGTTGTTCATATAGCTCTTTGTAATACCCTTCTTCTTTTACCAATTGATTATGAACCCCTTGCTGAATTATTTTTCCTTCATCCAATACAATAATTTTATCCGCATTTTTTGCCGATGAAACTCTATGACTTATAATTAAAGTGGTTTTATCACTTGAAACTCGCTCTAAATTTGACAAAATTCGCTCTTCGGTTTCGGTATCAACTGCTGATAGGCAATCATCAAAAATTAAAATCTTAGGATCTTTAATAATCGCTCTAGCTATTGATGTTCGTTGCTTTTGTCCTCCAGAAAGCGTTACTCCTCTTTCTCCCAAAATAGTATTATATCCTTCTTTAAAATCAATAATATTATCGTGAATCACTGCGTTTTTTGCCGCTTCTATAATTTCTTCTTTAGTAGCATCTTCTTTTCCAAATTTTATATTATTTTCAATAGAATCTGAAAACAAAAATGGTTCTTGTGGTACAAATCCTATTTGATTTCTTATATCATAAAGATTACAATCCTTAATGTTTTTCCCATCTACAAAAACTGCTCCTTCAGTTGTATCGTATAAACGTGATATCAAATTAATAATGGATGATTTCCCACTTCCTGTTTTTCCTAAAACTGCTAAGGTTTCACCTTTATCAACTTTAAAACTAACATCTTTTAATGCTGTAATATTAGTGTCTTCATAAGTTAATGAAACATGCTTAAACTCAATTTCACCTTCAATTTCTGTTATTCCTTCATTTGTGTTTTTTATTTCTGGAACTTGCTGTAAAAATTCATTAATTCTTTCTTGAGAAGCCTCTGCTTGTTGCACCATCGATGTCACCCAACCTACCACCGCTACTGGCCATGTTAAAATATTTACGTACATAACAAATGCTCCAATAGCTCCTACTTGAATTTCTCCATCAATGTACAATCTTCCTCCTACATATAAAACGATAACATTACTAATTCCAATTAATAAAATCATTAGAGGAAAAAATAAGGCTTGCACTTTATACAAATTAATATTCTTTTCTTTACTGGCATCAGCTAAATCATCAAAATTTTTGATTACTACTTCCTCAATTGCATACGACTTTACGACATTGATTCCTGAGAAAAACTCTTGATTAAATGTAGTTAGCTTTGATAAGTATTGCTGCACAACAGTACTTCGCTTATTAATTTGCTTACTTAAAATAAAAACTGATACTGACAAAACAGGAAATGGTATCATGGTATACAAAGTTAGCTTTGGAGAAATTGCATACATCTGAGTAAAACCAATCACAAATGACACTAACATATTTAATGAATACATAATAGATGGTCCAACATACATACGCACCTTTGAAACATCTTCGCTAATACGATTCATTAAATCACCTGTTCTATTCTGTTTATAAAAGTTAAGCGATAATCGTTGATACTGCTGATAAATTTCATTTTTTAAATCAAACTCTATTAATCGAGACATCACAATAATTGTTTGACGCATTAAAAAAGTAAAAAAACCTCCTATTAATGTTACCGCTATTATTAATAAGATATTTTTTAGAAGAATACTTTTCACTTCTTCTAATTCAGTTATCTTACCTAATTGATAATCTTCTACTACGTTCAACGAATCTCCTACAAAATCTGGAATTTTTAATGTGAATATTTTGGCTAATACTGTAATAAAAACCCCTAATAACAATCTCCATTTATACTTAATAAAGTACTTATTTAAATATTGTAATGCTTTCAACCTTATCTTTTTATAAAAATTAAACTTTAAAAAGAGCCCCTGTTAAAGATACCATAATTAAGCTCTCTTTTTTTGCTTATGTTTTAACGATTTCTTACTTTTGTGCTCAAATTTTTGAGATTGCTTAAATTATCTCAGATTAAAAAACTTAAACAAATGACATCAGAAATCATTGATACTAAAGATCTTAAGAACGACCCAGTGTTTGGTCAGTTATCTTTTGACAATCACGAGCAAATTGTTTTTTGCAACGACGAAGATACAGGTTTAAAAGCAATTATCGGTATCCATAACACAACTTTAGGGCCTGCTTTAGGAGGTACAAGAATGTGGCAATATAAAAGTGAATGGGAAGCTTTAAACGATGTGTTACGTTTGTCTCGTGGTATGACTTATAAGTCTGCTATTACTGGTTTAAACCTTGGTGGTGGTAAAGCAGTTATTATTGGTGATGCTAAGACTCAAAAAAATGACGCATTAATGCGTAAGTTTGGTGAGTTTGTTAATTCTTTAAGCGGAAAGTATATTACTGCTGAAGATGTTGGGATGGAAACTCGTGATATGGATGTTATTCGTGAGGTGACTCCACACGTAACAGGTGTTTCTGAAGCTATTGGTGGATCTGGAAACCCTTCTCCTGTAACTGCTTACGGAGTATACATGGGAATGAAAGCCGCAGCTAAATATAAATTTGGAACTGATAATTTAGACGGTAAAAAAGTTTTAGTACAAGGTGTAGGACATGTTGGAGAAACTTTAGTTAAGCACATTACAGATGAAGGTGCTCAGGTTATCTTAAACGATATTAATGAAGCTCGTCTTGAAGAATTGAGCAAAAAATACGGTGCAAACGTAGTATTAGGAAACGATATTTACGGATTAGATCTTGATATTTATGCGCCTTGTGCTTTAGGTGCTACGATTAATGATGAAAGTATCGCACAGCTAAAAGCGAAAGTAATTGCTGGTGCTGCAAATAACCAATTAGCTGACGAATTAAGACACGGTATGATGTTAAAAGAAAAAGGAATTGCATATGCTCCTGATTTCTTAATCAACGCTGGTGGTATTATTAATGTATATGCAGAAGTTGAAGGTTACGACAAAGCTGAAAGCTTAAAGAGAACTGAAAACATCTATAATACTACATTAGAAATTTTCAATTTATCTGAAAAAGAGAATATCACTACACATCAAGCTGCTTTTAATATCGCACAAGCAAGAATTGATGCTCGTAAAAAAGAGCAAAATAGCTAGATAAAAAACAAAAAAGTTTTACTTTTGCAGAGCGTTAGAAATAGTTTCTTACGCTCTTTTTTTTAAAGTTCTTTAAAATGATTAATAGAAGACATATTCGAGTTAAAGTGATGCAGTCGATTTATGCTATGCAACAATCGCACAATGATGATTTAGTTAAAGAAGAAAAATTCTTGAAACACAGCATTCAAAAAATGTACGACTTGTACGTTTTAAATCTTCAATTACTAGTTGAAGTACAAAAATTAGCTCGTAAAAGAATAGAGCTTTCTAAAAAGAAAATTCTTGCTACTAAAGAAGAATTAAACCCTAACACAAAATTTATTGATAACAAACTCATAAACTTACTGAATGAAAGTGTAAGTTTAGAAGGCTATGTTGAGCTTAATAAGCTTAATTATTGGGATCTTGACGATGAATATGTAAAGATTTTGTTAGAGGAATTACAAAAAAGTACTATCTATGAAAAGTACATGGATACTGTTGAAGACTCTTTTAATGTAGACAGAGCTTTTGTAATTGATTTTTTTAGAGAAATAGTAGCTCCTAATGAAAAATTAGCTGATTATTTTGAAGACAAAATGATTTCATGGGTAGATGATATGCCTTTTGTGAATACTTGGATACTAAAGTCGTTAAATAAACAAAAAGCAAGCAATCCTTTTATTTTAGGTAGTCTTTATAAAGATGACGAAGACAAAGCATTTGTATCAAATTTATTCAATAAAACAATGCTACATCAACATAAATATGAAGAAGACATCAAAGAAAAAACACCTAACTGGGAAACAGATAGAATTGCTGACATTGATATGATTATCATTAAAATGGCGATAACAGAATTCTTACACTTCCCTTCTATTCCAAGCAGAGTTACCATTAACGAATATATAGAATTAGCTAAAGATTACTCTACTAACAAAAGCGGTTATTTTGTTAATGGTGTTTTAGACAAACTTGCCAAAGATTATTTAGCTGAAGATAAGATGGTTAAAATTGGCAGGGGTTTATTGTAATAAATTAGTACTTTTACAACAAATTAAAAATATTTACAATGAAAAAATTAGCAGTAGCAATAGCATTAGTTGTTTCGACTGGATTATTAGTTTCTTGCGGACAAGGAAATGCTTCATCAAAAGTAAAAAAAGAAAATGTTGAAAATGCAGAAAAAAGGGATAACACTATTAATTTAGGTGCTCCTACTATTTCTTTTGACAAAGAAGATTACGATTTTGGTACTGTTAACGAAGGAGACATTGTTGAAACTACCTTCGTAGTAACCAATACAGGTAAAGCAGACTTAGTTATTACTCACGCACAAGCTAGCTGTGGATGTACTATCCCTGATTGGCCAAAAGAACCTATCGCTCCTGGTAAAACTGGTGAAATTAAGGTTAAATTTAACACTAACGGAAAACCTAATAAACAATCAAAATCGATAACCTTAACTACCAACACTGAAAAAGGTAGAGAAGTTATTAAAATTCACGGAATGGTAACCCCTAAAAAGAAAACTGTATAATGTTTATAACCATTTTTTTACAAGCTAGCACACAGCAAAGCTTAATGAATATGCTTCCTTTTGTAGCAATGATTGCTGTTTTTTACTTTTTAATTATTCGTCCACAAATGAGACGTCAAAAAAAGGAAAAACAATTTCAAACTGAAATCAAGAAAGGAGCAAAAATAGTAACAACTAGTGGTATTCACGGAAAAATAATTGAAATTAACGACACCGATAATACCGTTACTATTGAAACAGGAGCTGGTAAAATTAAATTTGAACGCTCTGCCATTTCTATGGAACTAAGTAAAAAATACAATACTGATAGTAAAAACTAACAGAATACCTTTTTATAAAAAAGTGAGCTTATAGGCTCACTTTTTTTGTTTTTTATGTAGATTGCAGCAATATCTTAATGTTTGAAAAAAAAGTTTAACATACCTAAAACCTTCTTTGGTTTTTTAACTACCTCAATATTTTTTTGGTTGCTCATTAACTTATCAAAAGAATACAATGCAGAGGTTGAATATGATATTGAATACACAAAACTTTCTCTACAAAAAACACTAATCAGTACACCAGTAAAAAAAATAACACTTATACTAAAAAGTAGTGGATATAATTTATTTGCATCAGGCTTAACCCACAAACCAATTCAACTAAACTTAAACGAGGCTACTAAGAAAAAAGGTAATGAGTATTTTTTTCTATCTAAAAATTTGCTTCCTAAAATACAAAATCAACTTAAATCTGGAATTCAATTATTAGAAATAAAGCAGGACAGTATCCCTTTAAAAATAGGCGTATTGAGTTCTAAAAAAATATCATTAAAAGCCGACTTAAACGTTACATTTCAATTGGGATACGATTTTTCAAAACCTATCACAATTACCCCAGATAGCATAATTGTTTCTGGAGACGAAACCTACCTAAACAACCTGCATTCGTTAAACTTAGAAAAAGTTGTTCTAGAAAACCTTTCTGAAAATAAAAATGTTACTACTCCGATTATTTTCCCTGAAGATGTGCAACTTAAAGCAAACCATAAATCTGTAAATATTCAAATATCTGTTGATAAGTTTACAGAAGGTGAGATAGAAGTTCCTGTGGTGGTAAAAAATGCTCCGAAGGGTATTAATATTTTTCCGAAAAAAGTAAAAATAATATATAAAGTAGGGCTAAAAAACTTCAATGATATAACCCCTGATCTATTTAAGGTAGAGTGCGATTATACACAATCTAAAGATAATGGAATCAACTACCTCACCCCTAAACTAAAAAGTGTTCCAGATTTAGTTACATTAATAAGAATAGTTCCTGATAAAATTGATTTTTTAACTTACGAGTAATATGATAGTAGGCTTAACAGGCGGTATAGGTAGCGGAAAATCTACCATAGTTAAAATGTTTTCAGAATTTGAAAATATTGCAATATACATTGCTGATGATGAAGCAAAAAGATTAATGTCTACCTCAAAGAGGATTAAAACTCAGTTAATTTCAGAATTTGGCGAACAAACTTATGTAAATAATGAATTAAACAGGGCTTACTTGGCTTCCATAGTATTTAAAAACAAAGAAAAGTTAGCCACTCTTAACTCTATTGTACATCCTATTGTTAATGAGCATTTTCAACGTTTTATAAAAAAAAATGCTGATAAAACATATATTTTGTATGAAAATGCAATTCTTTTTGAAAATGGGAGTGATTCTTTTTGCGATAAAATCATTACCGTTACTGCACCAGAAGATGTAAGAATCAACCGTGTTGTAAAAAGAGATAATGTTACCATTGAAGACGTAAAAAATAGGATAAAAAACCAATGGAACGTAACAAAAAAAACATTGCAATCTCATTATCTAATTGATAATGTTACTCTTAACAATTCAAAGCAACAAGTGTTAAAAATCCACAATTATTTAACAAAAAATATCTTCTAATTTACACTTTATCAACTGAGTTTGTTAAAATTATCTTAATTTTACAGTAACTTTGTTAATCTAAGTTAAAACATTGCACCCCTAAATTTTATTAATTTATTTTTGGTTAATGGGTAAGAAAATCTTTATTCTCATTGTTGTTTTAATGAGTATTTCTTTAATCGGAATTATTTCTGTTCAAGTGTATTGGATAAAAGACGCTATCAAAAATAAACAACAACAATTTAAAAATAATGTAACTATTGCGTTAGCTCGTACTTCTGAAAGTATTAAAGATAGAGAATACCAAGAGTTTGCGCAAAATTACAAGGAGTTCTTTGAAAACAACCAATTAAGAACCGATGCTGAAATAACAACGTTTCTTTTTCAACAAGTTGATACCGTTAGTAAAAAAAAATTCACCTTTGGTAATACCATTTTAGAGGAGAGTATAAAAATTCCTGGTGACTTTGTCGATAATGATTCTATTGTCATAAAACGATATTCAGGTAAAGAAGACATATACTTTTCACAAATTATAAAATCTGAAAACAAAGATTTTAAAGCATATTTAAATGAAAATCGTTATTCTCTTTTTAAAACCTACCCTAGTTGGAATAATGAGGCATTACAACATGCCTTTCGTCAAAGTAAGAGTATTTTTATCCCAATAAACCAGCGTATAAGCAATAAAGAATTGAACAATACACTTAGGGAAGAGTTTAGTAAAATGAATATTACTCAAGACTTTAAGTATGTTGTTTACGAAGATGGATTAGCAACACAGTTAAAATCAGGGTACTTTAACATACAACCAGAAGACATTAACTATCCTTTACTTGAAGATGAAGATGGTAATAGTAAATATAAACTGTATGTAAAGTTTCCTAACGAGCGAAAAAACTTGTTATCGGGAATGATGAAAATACTGATTCTTTCCTTATTCTTTATAGGAATTATTATTGCTGCATTTTCTACATCTTTATATCAGTTGATTCGTCAGAAAAAGATATCTGAGATAAAAACAGATTTCATTAACAATATGACACACGAGTTTAAAACACCTATTGCTACTATTAACCTAGCTTTAGATGCTATTAAAAACCCAAAAATCATATCAGATGAAGAAAAAGTAAAACGTTATGTGCAAATGATTCGCGATGAAAATAAACGCATGCATGGTCAAGTAGAAAATGTATTACGAATTTCAAGATTAGAAAAAAATCAGATTGAAATTAGTAAAGATGCTGTCGATATGCATGATATTATTGAAGAAGCTATTGAGCACATTCAACTATTGATTGATGATAGAAAAGGAAGTGTTACAACACATTTTCAAGCTATTTCAACTGAAGTTCTAGGAAATCAGTTTCACCTAACTAATGTTGTTGTCAACATGTTAGAAAACGCATTAAAATATTCAGAGAATACACCAAAAATTGATGTGTTTACTGAAAGCACGAATAAATACTTCATTTTTAAAATAAAAGATGAAGGTATAGGAATGAGTAGAAACGCTCAAAAATATGTGTTTGATAAATTTTATAGAGAACACAAAGGAAACATACACAATGTAAAAGGTCATGGATTAGGCTTAGCCTATGTAAAAGAAATAATAGATAGCCACCAAGGTACCATTTATGTTGAGAGTGAAAAAGGCAAAGGAAGCATATTTACAGTTAAATTACCATTAATATAAAAATATAAGGGATGGGGAGTAAAAAAATATTATTAGTAGAAGATGATCCAAATTTTGGAACAGTTCTTAAAGATTATTTAGCACTTAACGATTATAACGTTACACACGCTAAAGATGGAATAGACGGTTTAATCATGTTTAAAAATGCAGAGTATGACTTGTGTATTTTAGATGTTATGATGCCTCGTAAAGATGGTTTTTCATTGGCTGAAGACATTCGATCAACCAATAAAGAGATTCCAATTATTTTCTTAACCGCTAAAACCTTAAAAGAAGATGTTTTAAAAGGATATCAGGTTGGCGCTGATGACTATTTAAACAAACCTTTCGATTCTGAAGTTTTGTTACACAAAATCAAAGCCATCTTACAGCGCAAAGAAACTGAAAAAACTAATGATAGTGATGAGTTTGAATTCAAAATCGGGGGATTTGACTTTAACTCAAAACTACGTCACTTATCATACAAAGGTGGTGAAACTCAAAAATTATCACCTAAAGAAAGTAAGTTATTACGAATGTTAGCTATTCATAAAAATGACTTAATGCCTCGTGAATTAGCTTTAACAAAAATATGGAGAGACGACAATTACTTTACCTCTCGTAGTATGGATGTTTATATCGCTAAACTTCGTAAATACTTAAAAAGTGATGAAAATGTAGAGATATTGAATATACATGGTGAAGGATTTAGATTAATTGATCACAAATAATTAAGCTTACATTTTTTTAAGAATATTAAAGACTTCCTAAATTTAGGAAGTCTTTTCTTTTTTATACATTGTAACAATACTTTGAATCAATCGTCAAATACATATAATCAACAAAAAACGAAAGCTTGGAAACAATTTTATCTATACAAAACCTCGATAAAAAATACGGAAAAGTTCATGCTGTAAACAATCTATCTTTTGATATTCAAAAAGGAAATGTTTATGGGATTTTAGGACCTAACGGGAGTGGAAAATCTACCACACTTGGTATTATCTTAAACGTAGTAAACAAAACCTCTGGTAATTTTAGCTGGTTTAATGGTAGGTTATCTACTCATGAAGCTTTGAAAAAAGTGGGAGCCATTATTGAACGCCCTAATTTTTATCCATATATGAGCGCTGTACAAAACCTACAACTTATTTGTAAGATAAAAGGTGTTTCATACGATAAAATAGAAGAAAAACTAAAAACTGTAAATCTTTACGATCGTAGAAATAGTAAGTTTAGAACCTATTCTTTAGGGATGAAGCAACGTTTAGCTATTGCTTCCGCACTATTAAACGATCCAGAAATTTTAATTTTAGACGAACCTACGAATGGATTAGACCCACAAGGAATTCATGAAATTCGTCAAATTATTAAAGATATAGCTAAAAACGGAACTACTATTTTATTAGCCTCTCACCTACTTGATGAAGTAGAAAAGGTATGTTCACATGTTGTGGTAATTAGAAATGGTATAAAATTATACAGTGGTAGAGTTGACGAAATGACTGCTTCAAACGGTTTCTTTGAATTGCAAGCTGATAACCAAAATAAACTCATAAAGCTTTTAGAAAACCACTCTTCAATAGGTACTATTAATAACGAAAATGGTGTTTTAATTGCAAACCTTGCCTCTGAATTATCTGCTTCTGAAATTAATAAGTTTTTATTTGACAATGGAGTTTCACTCTCACATTTAGTAAAACGTAAACCTAGCTTAGAACAACAATTTTTAGACCTTACCAACAACAAATAATACAACTACCATGCTACGACTTTTAAATATAGAGTTACATAAATTAAAATACAACAGAGCAAGTAAAGTTCTTTCTATTATCTACTTTGCTTTATTAACATCAATTGCGTTAATAGCTGCTATTAAGTTTGATATTGGCCCCATAAAATTTCACCTTGCAGAACAAGGTATTTTTAACTTCCCTTATATCTGGCATTTCAATACTTATATTGCTGCCATTTTTAAATTCTTCTTGTTATTAGTTATTGTTTCAATGATGGCAAACGAGTATAGTTACAAAACTTTAAAACAAAATTTAATTGACGGGTTAAGTAAAAAAGAATTTGTTCTATCTAAGTTTTATACGGTTATAGCATTTGCACTTATTTCTACAGTTTTTGTTTTTATGGTTTCTTTAATTCTCGGCGCTATTTATTCTGACTTTAATGAAATTTCTATCATACTTTCAGATTTAGATTACCTTTTTGCTTTCTTTATAAAACTTTTAGGGTTCTTTTCTTTTGGATTATTTCTAGGTATTCTTATCAAACGCTCAGCTTTTGCTGTAGCTGCCATGATAGTGTGGTTAATTGTCGAGAGTTTACTTAAAGGGTATTTATATTGGACATTTAGAAATGTAAAAACCGGAGTTGATGAAGCCGTAAATTCTATTATGCAGTTTTTTCCATTAGAGTCTATGGCTAACTTAATTAAAGAGCCTTTTACCAGACTAGGAGCTGTTAAATCAGTTGCCAATCAAATAGGAGAAAATTTTGTTAAAGATTACTCTGTTAGTCTATTCGATATTGCAATTGTATTAATTTGGACAGCCATTTTTATTTATTCATCATATGCTTTGTTAAAAAAACGAGATTTATAGGGGGTTTTACCTACTTTAGTTGTTTTATTTACACAGCAAATGTTATTTAGATGAAAAAACAACTACTATTTGTCCTTTTTATTGCAATTTCTATTTCTCTTTATAGCCAAAAAGAGGCTAATGTTTGGTATTTTGGAAGAAATGCTGGAATAGATTTTAACACCTCTGCTCCTACTGCATTAACTGATAGCAAATTAAATACCGATGAAGGTTGTTCTACCATTTCTGATGAAAATGGAAACCTTTTGTTTTATTCTGACGGAATTAAAGTTTGGACAAAAAATCATGAATTAATGAGGTATTCTGATGGAAGAATTGCAAACGATTTACAAGGAAATCCATCTAGTACACAATCAGGATTAATAGTCCCAAATCCTGAAGATAAAAATATCTACTATATTTTTACAGTTGGAACTGATTATGTAGGTGATGTATATCCAGAAAATCCTGGTTTTAATTTTTATACCATTGATATTTCTAAAGGAAATGGAGGTGAAATAATTTCTGGCCCTGTTGATCTTGCTAAGAGAAGAAGTTTTGAATGGTCTGAAAAAGTTACTGCAGTTCAAGGGAAAGACTGTACAGAAATTTGGGTTTTGTCTATTGTAGAAAATACTTTTTATGCCTATAAAATTGATAAAAATGGAGTAGATTATACCACCCCTGTTATCTCATCATCGTCATATACTCTTTTTGATAAAAGAGGCTATTTAAAAGTATCTCCTGATGGTACAAAGGTAGCTTTAGCTGATTTTACAGCTGGTAGAACTTTAGGTAATGGTCGTTTAATTTTATATGACTTTGACAATACAACAGGAAGAATTACTTCGTCTGGAACTATTCTAACTAATCCTTCATCTGATGGAGTTCCTTATGGTGTTGAATTTTCTCAACAATCTTCAAAATTATATGTATCAACATTTAAACTTCCACTTACTTTTAACATTCTTCAATTCGATTTATTAGATCCTAACATAACACAAACCAAAAATCAAATTTGGAGTGGGTCTGGGTATAGAGGAGCTTTACAGTTAGCTTCAGACGGAAAAATATATACTTCAATTCCTGATAAAACTTATTTAGGAGCTATAGAAAATCCTGAAGAAAATGCTGCAAACATCCAATATACTCCTAATGCTCTTAACTTAGGAGGAGCAAGGTCTTCACAAGGTTTACCTCCTTTCATTCAATCATTTTTTGCGCCTGTTAAATTAATTAACCTTGCTACCAGTGAAGTTTTAAACAATAGTAATCAGGTGTTCTGTATAGGAGAAACTTATGAAATTCAACCAGAAAAAAACAACCCTAGCGACACCTATACATGGTATAAAGATGGAACAGAAATCGCTAATACAAGAGTATTAACCGTTGATAATACAAATTTTGGAAGTGGTTTATATGAAATCAAAATAGAATCAACCTCATATTGTAAAAAAACGTATGTAGGAAAGGTACAAATTACCTTTGTTCCTAAGCCAACAATCAATAAAATCCCTCCATATATTCAATGTGATTTTGACTCCCTTCCTTTCGATGGATACACAACATTCAATCTTGAACAACTTGAGAGTTCGTTAATTAGTAACCCTACAGATGTTTCTATAGACTTTTTTGAAACTTCAGATATTAATTTCACCTCACCACTAAGCAAAACCAATTATACAAATTCAGTAGCGACCAACCATTCATTAATAGTTAAAGTAACTAACAATACTACTCATTGTTATCAAACTGAAATTATCGACTTACAAGTAAACCCAACAGGGTTAACTTCCTACACTGATGAACATATCTGCGAATTAGATCAAAATGTTGCAAACCCTGATGCAAAATTTAGTGTTGGATCTGGTAATAGTTTTTTTGATTTCTCTTTCAAAACTCAACAAATAATTAATAATTCATCTGGAGCTTTATCTGAAAACACTCATGATTTTCAATATTATAGAACCGCTGAGGATGCTTCTTTACAAGTAAATCAAATTCTACCTCCGTATGAAGATGATTTATTTACCAATAATTCTGATGTCTATGTAAGAATTTCAAATAAAGGAGCAACGTCTTGTGAAGCTATTGGTAATTTTAAGATTTTTGTAGAAAAAATCCCTGTTCCACAAGGAAGTCTCGATAATATCATATTGTGTGTAGACAATCCAAGATTAAGCCCACAACCACATACAGTAGCTTTAAATGCCGATACAGGAAATACTACAGATAGTTATAAATGGTACTTAAATGGTGTTCTAATTTCTGGCGAAACATCTGCTACTTATGATGCAAATACAGCTGGTGAATATAAAGTTGAAGCTTACAGAAAATACCCTAATATAAATACTCCTTGCATCGGGTATAATACGTTTTTTGTCAAAGAATCCAATCATGCATTAATTGTCAATATCAAATCTGTGGATGACCAAGATAATCCTGATAGTAATAAAATAGAAATTACGAT
>NZ_SNYH01000004.1:0-340625 GCF_004363005.1 Tenacibaculum caenipelagi
AAGCCCATTAGCGCCGATGGTACTGCCACTGGTGGGAGAGTAGGTCGTTGCCTTTCTTTTAAACCTCAATCTTTTATTAGATTGAGGTTTTTTTTTGTTCTTATTTTTCGAAAACTCCTTTTGCTATGACTGGATGTCGTAGCTTTTTATCCTTTACCCGTTATTTTTATAACTTTTTTGCTTCTATTTTAAGGAAGCTTTTTTTGTTATTGAAGAGAAATCACTACTTGAATCTTTATAGTAGGATCGCGTAGTAGAACCACAAGATAAATTTCTAAGGAATCTAGTTAGTAATTATACAAGTCAACAAGCTTTTACTACCTTATAATACAAACTCCATATAAGTTATCATTAAAGAATTGGAGTATGAACTAGAGGTTTATAATGAGGGTTATTTGGTAGAGGATATATTACAGCTAGCATATATAGATGAAAAGTTAGAGTATATAGAGTCGAAATTGAATAAAGACTATATGAATAGGTTAGATATCATAGAAAAAAAGGGTAGCATAAATTTGCTACCCTTTTTTGACTTAGTAAGAATAATTTTATTTTTTATACTTTAATTTTCCTGTTTCTATACCAATAGCGGTTTTAGCAAGTACTGTAAATATAAGAGCTCCTAAAGCCCAAATACCTAATGTAACACCTATTTCTATAGCTGTTGGTGTATATTCTGCAATTTTACCATAAGGACCAGGAATAAATCCAGGAACAATTAAGCCGAAACCTTTTTCAATCCATATTGCAATAAAGAGTATAAAACAAGCGAAGTATAAAATTTTTAAGTTGTTACGAAGCTTATGAAAAGTTAAAATAACTGTAGCTATAACATTTAAAGTAATGGCTGTCCATATCCAAGGTAATAAGGCTGTTTTTCCATCTAAACCAAAGAATAGATAATAAGCACTTTCACTATGATGCGTCGGAGCATAAAATTCTTTAAATAGCTCAGATACCAACATAATTATATTAATTTGAGCAGCTACAGTAACTACTAAGGCTATTTTCTTAATTGTTTTATCTTCTATTTTAAATTCGGTAAAGGTTCTAATAATAGCAAGAACTAAAATAATTAAGGCAGGACCTGCTGCAAAAGCAGAAGCTAAAAATCTAGGACCTAAAAGAGCATTATTCCAAAAAGGGCGCGCTTGTAATCCTTGGTATAAAAAAGCGGTTACTAAATGAATTCCAACAGCCCAAAAAACTGATAATAAGGCACCAGGTACATAAACACTAGCTTTTGCTTCTTTTCCTTGATAATGTCTAAATAAAATATAAAATGGAATTGTAATATTTAAAAATAAGTACCCGTTTAATACTATTACATCCCAAGTAAGCATTGAATTAGGAAAGTTAAATACCCCAAAACCAGGTATCATATGCCATAATACCGAAGGTCCACCCATATCGGCAATAACAAAAGCTAAACACATAATAAGTGCAGCAACTGCTAAACCTTCACCAATTAAAACAGCTTGCTTAAAATCAATATCTTTTAAGACATAAGTAGGCATCACTAGCATAACGGCTGCAGCTGCAACACCAACTAAGAATGTAAAGTTTGAAATATACAAACCCCAGCTTACTCTATCTGTCATTCCTGTAACACTTAAACCATGTTCTAATTGAATGGAATAACAATACATTCCTATTAATATTATTAGGGTTAAAAAGCCCATCCATAAATGGTACTTTTTAGAACCTTTAGTGATAATATCTAAACTATCTCTGACTAAACTTGTAAAAACTTTAAGTCTTCTCATTGTATATATTTTAATCCATAAAGTACCAGAACTTTGGTTCTGTACCTAAATCTTCTTTTAACCTGAACACCTTCTTGTTTTCTAAAACCCATCTAATTGTACTATTAGGATCTAAAAGATTACCAAAAATTCTAGCTCCTGTAGGACAAGCTTCAACACACGCTGGGTTTTTACCAGCTCTGGAGCGTTGTACACAGAAAGTACACTTTTCCATAACTCCCTTTTTTCGTAATCGATTTCCTAAATAATGTTGATTTTTATTAATTTCTTCTTCAGGAACTTCAGGCTTACTCCAATTAAATCTACGCCCATCATAAGGGCAGGCAGCCATACAATAACGACAACCTACACACCAGTCGTAATCAACCACAACCAATCCGTCTTTTTCTCTCCAAGTAGCTTGTACAGGACATACTTCTACACAGGGTGGATTATCACAATGAAAACACTGTGTCCCCATATAGAAATGCCCTTCAGCAGGAACTTCATGGTAGTAATTGTCATCTGCTTCGTTGAAGTTAAATCCTTTTCCGTCTTTCATTTCATGAATACGGATGTATTGCATTTGTGAATTTCTGTCTTGATTATTTTCTTTAACACAAGCACTCACACAATCCATATATCCTTGACATTTTGAAATGTTAAAGGCATAACCAAAAAGTACATCTTCTTCAGCATTTTTAGAAGACATATTAATCGTTTTTCCTGTTCTTAATTGATAGGAACGAACTAATCTGTTTACAGTGGCTTCTTTTTCTTCATCTGTCATTAGTTTATAGTTTCCTTTAAACTGTTCTTCCCAATCTATTTGAGCTTTTTCTTTAGATTCATCACTAGAAACTACACTTGTACATGATGATACAGCACCAGCACCAATTAATAGACTTGCAGTTAGTTTTTTAAAAGCAGATCTACGATCCATTTTTACATCGAAAACTTGATCGAAACCGTCTTTGTGTCTTTCATCTCCGATAGAGGCATTAATAGCCGCTTCAAAGAATTCTTCATTACTTAATTCTTCTTTTTTAGTGTGTGAACTGCATCCTTCTGATGTTTTACCACAACCACAAGAACTATCTTGCTGCTTATGTTTACTATTTAGGTTTAGAGTAAACCATTTTTTATTGTTATTGCTCATACCTAAATTTATTTACGTTCTTTAACTTTTTGAGTATTGAATCTTGCTGGCCATTTTGGGCTAAAACTAGGTGAATGTGGATTATGACAATTTACACAAGTCATAGATGCTCTTGGTGTAGCCCAACTTTCAATTCGTTTTCCATGAGCTCCACCTGTCCAATCTTTATACTGTTTTTGATGACATTGACTACATAATTTATAGCTCTTATTAAGATCAATAGAATGCCCAGTAATACTTTTTAAATCATCCATGTTAGCATCATTATGACAGGTAATACAGTTCATGGTATTTAATGTTGCATGGTTTAATTTAATGTTCCAATGTGCTTTTTTTATATCTTTAGCTTGCATTTTAACTAAAGGTTGTGTGTGGCACTCTGTACATTTGTATGATTTGATTTTATCTTTTCTAGTAGGAATTAAAAATGTGATTTCATTTTCTGTAACCTCCATCATTTTCATTCCTTCTAGGTACTTTTCTGAAGAAATAGAAGTTCCTTTATAATTTATACTTTCTGCTTCTATTTTATCTGTAATACTATGGTATTCATCTTCTTTATGTTTACAAGAAACTGATATTATAACAAACAAAATAGTACAAAAGACGAACTTTATATATTTATGGTTTCTCATTTAGTTTTCAATTTTTCTGATAAAATTACCAATGTCTTCAGTTACTTTATTATTGGGTACATGACATTGTCTACAATTAATTCTCTCAGGGTGTGTAACTCTAATTTCTTTTGGAGCACTTGGACCTGCATGACAAGCCAAACAATTTTCTCGTAATTGTAATTGATGTGGGATTACAGGAGGGCTTCCAGCCAAAGCATTATTGATTCCTACTGCTGGAATGGTGCCTTTTTTAAAGTTAGTTCCTTTAAAAAGTGATTGTGTTTTTTGAGGCACGTGACATTGACGGCAGTTCACCATTTCTGGATGCGGTGTTACCGGAGCATAAGCTTCAAATTTATCTACATAGCCACCATTTTCATGGCACTTTAAACAAGTGTTTTCCCCCATACTACGCTCGCTAGTAACTTCATGAGGAATACTAGGAGGAGCTCCATGAAAAGCTCTATTATCGTAATAAGTTTTCATACTTCGTTGATGGTTTTCATCAACGGGCATGTTAGCATAATCTAAGGCGAATTCTGAGCGTTGAAAAACTCCAGTTTCAGATGGGATTATAGGTATAGGACGATTATTTTCAATAGGAATATACGCTTCCTCTTGTCCTTGATAATAACTATAATTCCAAATAGCAATAAATGCAATACATAAGATTATGAATAATGATATGATACCTAAACGTTTCCTCATAATTTATGCTTTTTCTACCTTAACGGCACATTTTTTATAGTCAGGCTCTTTAGAAATAGGACAAAATGAATCTAACGTAATATCATTAATTAGCATGTTTTCATCAAAGAATGGAACAAATACTTGCATTGGTGCAGGAACTCCTCTTTGATTTACAGATGCAGGTAATATTATTTCACCCCTACGTGTTGTAAGTTTTACTTTATCTCCATTTTTTATCTGCATTCGTTTTGCATCTTCTGGGTTTAGCTCTACATAAGAATGAGGCATGGCTTTATGCAATACAGGGATACGTCTTGTCATAGAACCAGTATGCCAGTGCTCTACTACACGACCTGTATTTAACCAATATGGGTATTCAGCATCAGGTTCTTCAGCAGCTGGTTCATATGGTCGTTGCCAAATAATTGCTTTTCCATCTTTTTTACCATAGAAATGAAAATCTTCTCCGTTAGAACAAGCAGGGTCATATTTAGAGTTGAAACGCCATTGTGTTGGTTTTCCTTCTACGTACGGCCATTGCATTCCCGGATTTTCTTTAAGTACTTCTAGAGGAGCCATATTGTGCTTTTTGTTATCGTGATGTTTACGATATTCTGTATAAATTTCTTCAATATGAGTATCTTCATTATAGTAGAATTGCTTTTCATAGCCTAAACGTTTTGCTACTTCAATCAATTGCCAAGTATCACTCATCGCTTCACCTGGTGGTTGTATCATCTGTTCGAAGTATTGTGTTCTACGCTCTGAGTTACCATACATTCCTTCTCGTTCAATCCACATAGCAGAAGGTAAAATGACATCAGCTATATCAGTAGTAGGAGTAGGGTAAACATCAGAAACTACAATAAAACGACCTTCTTTTTTTGCAGCGTCTCTGTAACGTTTTAATTTAGGCATGGTTACCATTGGGTTAGTAACTTGAATCCACATAAAACGAATATCTCCTCTATCTAAAGCTCTAAACATTTCAACTGTATGATACGTAGGTTTAGGATCTATATTTTCAACAGGCACATCCCAAATTTTTGCAGCAAATTCACGGTGTTCTTTATTCATTACTACTCCATGAGGTAATTTGTGAGTTAAGGTTCCTACTTCTCTCACAGTTCCACAAGCAGAAGGTTGTCCTGTTAATGAGAAAGGACTGTTACCAGGAGTAGATATTTTTCCCGTTAGTAAATGAATATTATATATTAAGTTATTCATCCATGTACCTCTACTATGTTGGTTAGGTCCCATACACCAAAGTGACATTACTTTTTTATTAGGGTCACCATAATAGGCTGCCATGTATTTTATATCTTTAGCAGAAACTCCTGATATTTTTTCAACTTTTTCTGGTGTGTAATCCTCTAAGAATTTTTTATAGTCTTGAAAACTAATTTTTTCAGGTTTGTCTTTAAACTTGTATTTATCTTCTAGACCATACCCCATGTTAGTTAGTCCTTTATTGAAATTACAGTGTTTTTCAACAAAGGATTTGTTAACCCAACCATTTTTTATAATTTCATAACATATTGCGTTGGCAACTGCTAAATCGGTTTGAGGTAAAAATAAAATAGATTTATCTGCAGCCATACTAGTACGAGTAGTACGAGTGGCAAAATCAATAATTTTCACACCTCTTTTTAGGCGTTGATCTAACAATCTAGAAAATAGTACAGGGTGCATCTCAGCCATATTGTTTCCCCATAAGACAAACACATCAGCATGATCGATATCTTCATAGCACCCCATTGGCTCGTCAATTCCAAAAGAAGTTAAAAAACCTGTTACAGCACTAGCCATACACAGACGAGCATTGGCTTCAACATTATTAGTACCAATACAGCCTTTAAAAAGTTTAGAAGCTACATACCCGTCGGGGATGGTCCACTGACCAGAACCATAAATAGATACTGAATCTTTACCATGATCTTTAATGGTTTCTTTCATTTTAGAAGCAATTAAATCTAAAGCTTCTTTCATTGAGGTTTCTACATATTTACCATTCTTTTTAACTAGAGGTTTTGTTAAACGGTCTTTACCGTACATTGCCATTACTGAATGATATCCTTTAACACAGCATAGTCCTTTGTTAACTGGCGATTTTGGGTCTCCTTTTACAGCGACAGCTTTTCCGTTTTCAATCCCAACTAAAACTCCGCATCCTACACCACAAAATCTACAGGGAGCTTTTTTCCAGTCTAAATTTCCTCCTTTAGGTAAGTTTTTTTCTTGTTCTCCAGCAAACATAATTCCAGGAAACATGGTAGCGGCAGCAGTCATAGCAGATAATACTGCCATCTTTTTTATAAAACTTCTTCTGTTTGTTGTTGAAGTGTACATGGGCTAATTCTTTTTAGGTGTATTAAATCCTGAAACCATAGCCAATAGTTTTAAGCTACTTATGGTTTCTAGTTTCTGTTTTAAAATATCTTCTTCTGCCTTAGTTTCTGTTTCTGTAATAAGTACTAAAACATCTTTGTTTTCTGCAGGGATAACATCACAATGATTAAGGTTAGAAAGTGCTTGGATAAGCTCTTCTTTTTTGCCATCATGCGGATGGGCTAAATAACTTTTTATAGGCATAAAATAGTGGTATTTAATCTTTAACAAATTAATAAATATATCAATATAAGAAACATGATATTTATCATAACTCATGGTTTTTTAAAGAGTCATGTTTTTGAAAATGTAATTATTTGGTGTTGTTAATCAGGTTTTTAAAGAAATTTTGGCTGTTTGTTAATTATGAAATATCCAGTAATTTATTTTCAATTTAAATAAGGTGATATTGAATGTACTATTTATAGATTTAATAGAAGATAAGGTGAAAATTTATACTGATTTATTGACTCTACTTAAATATAAAGACCTAGTAATTGAGTCATACTATTGCCTTATTTACTAATCATGATGATTTAAAAGTGGTAGTTTGATTCTCGTTAAAAATACTTGTTATTAAATAACAAAAAATGACATTTATCATATTCCTTTTTTGCCTTTGACCATATTTTTGCTAAATAAAGGACAAAAAAGTCTTTTACTTTAAAATCATTTAAATATGTTGTCAAAAAAGCAAGCTAAAACATTTTTTCTCGGAGGAACTTTAGTTACATTCTTGATATTTATTGGTTTAACGGTTTATTCTTTTTCGAAGAGTAATGATCAAACAAACTATAATGAATTAACAGAATCTGCAATTAGAGGGAAAGAAATCTGGGAGTCTAACAATTGTATGGGATGTCATACAATTTTAGGAGAAGGAGGTTATTACGCTCCTGAATTAACAAAAGTTGTTGATCGTTTAAATAGTAAGTACGGTGGAGAAGGAGAGGAAGTAATTAAAAGTATTTTAATGTCACCAGCGCCATGGCAACCAAACGGAAGAAAAATGGTTGCATATGAGATGAGTGAACAAGAAGCTGAAGATGTAGTAGCTTTTTTTAAATGGATTGGAAATATCGATTTAAACGGATTTGGAGAAATAGTAGGGGTAGATAGAAAAATATCTCCTTTATCAAAAAAGAACAACGAATAAAATTTAGAGTATTATGAAATATAAATCACAAAAAGTAGCGTATTGGTTTTTTGCTTTATCAATGCTCTTATTAGTATTACAATTAGTGTATGGATTTATTATGGGATTCGCACGAGTTGGATTAGATAATTTACACGACTTTATACCTTTTAATACAGCCAGAGCTGTGCATACTAATTTATTAGTTGTTTGGTTGCTCTCTGGATTTATGGGAGCAGCGTATTATATTATTCCTGAGGAAGCACAACGAGAATTAGTTAGTGTTAAACTAGCTTATGTACAACTTATTTCTCTAGCGTTAGTAGGAGTAACAGCTATAGTAGGATATCATTTTAACTACTGGGAAGGACGTAAGTTTTTAGAAATTCCTAGACCTTTAGATTTCTTAGTAGTAATTAATGTGTTGTTGTTTTTAGGGCTGATATTATTAACACTTTTTAAAGGAAAACGAAAAACAACTACGGCTTTAGTATTATCAATGGGACTTCTTTTTGCGGCATTATTGTATTTGCCTGGGATGTTACCATTTGATAGCCAAGTAACAGATTCTTTTTTCCGTTGGTGGGTAGTTCACTTATGGGTTGAAGGTGTTTGGGAATTAATTATGGGTGGTATTTTATCATTCCTATTAATTAAGCTAACAGGAGTTGATAGAGAAGTTATTGAAAAATGGTTATATGTAATTGTAGGACTAACTTTTCTTTCTGGAGTTTTAGGAACTGGACATCACTATTATTATATAGGTGTAAATAAAATATGGTTAGTAGTAGGAGGTGTTTTCTCAGCTTTAGAACCTTTAGCTTTCTTAGCTATGGCTTTATTCGCAGTTAATATGTATCGAAAAGGAGAGAAGAAGCATCCAAACAAACTAGCATTATATTGGACTCTAGGAGCAGCAATAGTATCATTTATAGGAGCAGGGTTATTAGGTTTTGCCCATACATTACCACAAACCAATCTTTATACCCATGGTACTTTAGTTACAGCAATGCACGGACATTTAGCCTTTTGGGGAGCATATGGCATGATTGTACTGGCTATTATTAGTTATTCTTTACCTAACATGACAGGGAGAAAACTTTATGAATCTACAAGAGGACGAATGGCATTTTGGCTTTCGAACATAGGAATGATAGGTATGACAGTTGCTTTTGGGGTAGCAGGTGTAGCACAAGTATATTTAGAAAGAAAATTTGGTATGGAATTTATGAAGGTGCAAAATGAAATAAGTATTCACTTTGTAGTATTAATCTTATGTGCATCATTATTTACTTCAGGAATAATTTTATATATCATCGATTTTTATAAGCATGGTAAACCTACTGAAGAAGCTTTAGAATTAAGCTAATTTATATTGTTATTATGAGTGTTATATGACTAAACAAAAATAAATAAGTGTAGAGTTTGTAGACATTGTTAAAAGTTTAACAAAACACTTTGAGTAATAACAAATGATTATAGAAAAAATGTATTTAAAAACTTACTAAATTCTAAATCAGTGAAGCTATTTGAAGGTTGGGGGTTTATATTCTTCTTTCCCTTTTTTCTCTTTTTTTAAAAATGAAAACAAACTGTCAACCTAAAAATAGTGGAGATTTTAACCTAAATAAATTTAAAAAGTATATAATGAAAGAAGTAGTTTTTTCACCAAATAAAAATAAAATAGAAGAAGTTCCGTATTACAAACCTATAGCAAAAGAAGTAGAGGTTTTTACTCATTCGTATAAACAAAAACTTCCATTTTTGTTAAAAGGTCCTACTGGAACAGGGAAATCTAGATTTATAGAATATATAGCACATGAACTAGGAAAAGAATTGATTACGGTAAGTTGTCATGAAGAAACTTCATCTACTGATTTGATAGGTCGTTACATAATTAAAGGTGCTGAAACTACATGGATTGACGGACCGTTAACAATAGCTGTTAAAAATGGTGCAATTTTATATTTAGATGAAATAGCAGAAGCTCGTCCTGATGTTATAGTAGCAATACATTCACTTACCGATCACAGAAGAGAGTTGTTTATTGATAAGCTTGGAAAAACAATTAGAGCACATAAAGATTTCATGTTAGTAGCTTCATTTAATCCAGGTTACCAAAGAGGTTTTAAAGAGTTGAAGCCTTCTACAAGACAACGTTTTGTTGCGGTTTCTTTTGATTATCCTGAGGCAAAAATTGAAACAGAGATTTTGGTAAATGAAACTTCAATTAAAGAATCAGACGCAAAAAAGTTAGTCAATATAGCTAATAAAATAAGGAATTTAACAGAATTAGGATTAACTGAAACAGTATCTACAAGGTTATTAGTTGATGCTGCAAAATTGATAGAATCTGGTTTGCCAAAAAGATTAGCTGTTCATGTGGCTGTTGTAGAGCCATTGACCGATGATTTGGAAGTAATAAAAGCATTGAAAGATTTATGTGATTTAATGATATAATAACCATAAGCAGTTTATAAGTTATAGGATAACAAAAACTGATTATAGAAAACGAAAGCTATGTTCGAATTTGAACCAGATGAATATATTTTTACCAAGCTAGCACACTATTTTAAACGTCGTAGTAAGAAAAAAGAAGCAAGTTTAACTCATGTGGCAAAGTTAAATGAGATAAAACCACGTTTAACCATTTTTGCTAGAGCTATAACAGGTAAGCCAATTGAAGTTTATGAAGCTGAGAGAGAAGGAGGATATAAAAACAACAACTTTTTTTTACCCTCAAAATATGCAGAGTTTTCAACCATTGAAGAAAATAATTCTTTTTATGTTTTTCGAATTTTATACTTAGCCACTCAAAAGAGTTTAGGTTTAAACTGGGAAAATGTTGAAGATACTTCTCTAAAAGAATCTCAAGCAAAAGCTAGAGAAACATCATCAAAAGTTTTACATCAGTTATTTAAAGAATTTCCTATTACTGAAACATACTATCATAAATTTATTACGCATTACACAGATAATAGTAAAGCTAAGGAACCTGATTATACCTTTATATATGGAAAATGGATGCTAAATTCACCAGAGGAAACTTCAACAGATACGTTAAAAAACTTTTCAGAAAAAGTAAAAGAAGCAAACAAAGAACAACCTAAAACAATAATACAAGCTAATGCAGTAGAAGAAATCATATCTGTTCAAGTAGATGAAAAACAATTAGAAGATGCTGTTTTACAACATCAATTTGAAAAAGTGGAAACAGCCGATGAATTTGGAGGAAATTTTAGAGATATGGATGGAGATGATGAATTAGATGATCATGCTAATGCTTTAGAAGATTTAAATATGAAGTATACTGTTCGTGTTGATGATACAGCACATTCGGTATATCAAGCAGACTTTGTAGAAAATACAACTATTGCAGAAAGTGCAGTAACTGACGGAGAAGGTTATTTTATAACTTATGACGAATGGGATTATGCTAAGAATAAATACAAAGAAAATTTTTGTAAAGTATATCCAAAATCCATTTTGAAAAATGATGCTGCTTACTACAAAAAAGCAATTACTAAAAATAAATCTACATTACTTGGATTAAGAAAAATGCTTACAACAGTAAATAATAGATATCAGCAACAGCGTAGACAAATTCAAGGAGAGGAGTTTGACTTAGATGCTATTACTGACTTATTTGTTGATGTACATTCAAAAATTACCCCGTCAGAAAAAGTATATGTATCAAAAAGAAAAAAAGAAAAGGATCTTTCTATTTTATTGTTGTTAGATAGTAGTTTGTCTAGCGATGGATATGCAGCAGGAAATAGAGTCATAGATGTAGAAAAACAAGTTTCAATTCTATTTGGTGAGATTTTAAATGAGTTTGACATTGATTTTTCAATTAATTCATTTCATTCAAAAACTAGAAATCATACTAGCTATATAACTATGAAAGATTTTGATGATAATTGGGATGTAGCTAAAAATAGAATAGGCTCTATAGAGCCCAGTGGTTACACACGAATTGGTCCAGCATTAAGACATTCTGGAGCTTTACTAGATAAGAGACAAACTAAAAATAAGTGGATAATATTAATTTCAGATGGAAAGCCCAATGATTATGATCGTTATGAAGGGCGGTATGGAATTAATGATATTAAACAGGCATTACGAGAGTTAAATGAACGCCAAATAAATTCATATGCCTTGGCTATTGAAGCTGAAGCCAAATATTATTTACCACAAATGTTTGGGCAAAATCATTATCAAATTTTAACATCACCAACAGCTTTATTACAATCTTTAGTAAAGCTTTATGATAAAATAAAACATCAATAAAAACTCTCTTTTTATTAGAACTAAAACAGTATAATGAAAGCAGTTATTAATTATAAAAATATTTACTATCCACCTGGGGGTATTCTTATGTGGATTATTATTTACCTAGAACTCATAACCTTTGGTCTAGCTCTTTTAGCTATGGTTTATTATAGTTTGGAAGAACCCGAAGTGTTTCATAATTCTAGATTGTTGTTAAACCCTACTTATGGGCTGATTAATACCATTTTATTACTAACCAGCGGCTTTTTTATGGCTGCAACACTTAATGAGTTTAAAGAAGGTAACAATACTAAAAAAGTAAAAAAATACTTACTGCTTACTATTCTATTTGGTATCCTGTTTTTAGTATTAAAAAGTATAGAGTATAATGATAAGTTAGAAGCTGGCTTAACGATAGGTTACAATACGTTTTTTAGTTTTTATTGGATGCTAACATTGTTTCATGTAATTCATGTAATTGTGGGGCTGGTTATTATAGCAACTGTTTATTTCGGAGTTAAAAAAGAAAGAGACACTACGAAAATTGAAGATGTTGAGGCAAGTGCTGCTTTTTGGCATATGTGCGATCTCATTTGGTTATTACTTTTTCCTGTCATTTATTTAATTTTTTAATATGAATGTATCTACAATTGTTACCGGTGTAATATTATTCGTACTTACAATAATGTCTGCTCTTTTTTTTCTGGGGATGCAGAGTATGTATACAGTACATATTATTTTGGCACTAGCAGTATTAAAGTTTGGAGGCGTAGCATTTCAGTTTATGGAATTAAAAAAAGCTCATGCCTTTTGGAAAATATTAATACTTAGCTTTTTATTCATTTTTACAGTATTAGTTATAAGTATGCTATAGCCTATGAATATTAGAAAAAACATTGCGGTTATTGGAGTTTTGATAACATTTTTTTGTTTTTATAATTTTTTAATCTACACATCTAAAGAAAAGGAAACACCAGTAAAGTTGTCTAAAAAAGCTATAAAGGGACAAAAAATATGGCAAGATAATAACTGCTGGTCTTGTCATCAAGTTTATGGTTTAGGGGGGTACTTAGGTCCCGATTTGACTAACATTTATTCGACAAAAGATTCAAATTATATAAAAGCTATGTTGAATAGTGGTATTCAATCTATGCCAAAATTTTCTTTTACAGAAGAAGATAAGGAAGCAATTGTAGCTTACTTAAAAACAATAGATAGCACAGGATATTACCCAAATTACGAAGCGATAATTAAACCAAATGGATGGGTAGAATTAAAATATAAAGATGAAAAATAAAACCGCTTTAACTTTTTTAGTTTTTGCTTTAGTTACATTAGCCCTAGGTATATTGTTTGGGCTTTTGGCTTCATTGCAATACATTTTTCCAACATTTATAAAATCGGTCATACCATTTAGTAAAATGCGACCATTTCATGTTACAACAGTAATTTCTTGGATAATACTTGCCGCCACAGGAAGCATCTATTTTTATATGGTTAAAGAAGAAAAGTTATCTCTGTTTTCTTTTAAACTCCCAAAAGCTCACTTGTTACTGTTTTTAGCTACCGGGGTAACTATTTACTTTTCTTTCATGTTGGGATATACTGAAGGAAGAGAGTATTTGTCTTTTTCACCTATTTTAACAATTCCTGTATTGTTAGGGTGGATTTTATTTGGACTCAATTATTTTAAAACACTAAGAAAAAGTGTCAAGAACTGGCCTGTATATTATTGGATGTGGGGAACAGGAATTGTATTTATGGTTTATCACTTATGTGAAGCACATTTTTGGTTAATTCCATCATTTAAAGAACATTTTGTTAAAGACATAGCGGTGCAATGGAAATCATACGGATCGTTTGTAGGTTCTTGGAATATGTTGGTGTACGGAATATCTATTTACATCATGTGTAAAATTAAAGGAGATGAAAAGTTAGCTAGAGGAAAAAAAGCATTTTTCTTTTATTTTTTAGGGTTAACTAATTTAATGTTTGGTTGGGCACATCACACATATATTATACCAATGCAACCTTGGATAAGATATGTTGCTTATGGTATTTCAATGACCGAATGGATTATATTAGCTCATATTATTTATAGTTGGAAACAATCTTTATCAATACAAAAACAAGAGGAATATCCTATAGCATATAAATTTTTAGTTGTAGCTGATCTCTGGGTGTTTTTAAACCTCATTTTAGCATTGGTGTTTTCAATTCCTGCGATTAACTTTTTTACTCACGGAACACATATTACTGTAGCACATTCTATGGGGACAACAATTGGTATCAATACATCAATTCTTTTTGCTTCTTTATTTTTTATAGCGTCTAAACTAAAGCCTGATTTTACATTTAAAAAGATAAAACAATACGTTACGTTATATAATGTTTCTCTGTTACTATTTTGGGTAGTACTACTCATGGCAGGAATAAAGAAAAGCCATTGGATGTATTTTACTAAGAATGTGCTATTTTCTGAAATGCAAGAATCACTATTTTATGTATACATTGCTTTTTTTTCGTTTGGTTTACTATTGGTAATATCTATTTTACGAATTATTACCCCTTTATTTTTTGTGTTTATAAAGAACATATATCAAAACCGAGTAATGATTAAAGATGAAGAAAAACAAGCGGTTTTATAACATATGATTAAAAGAAAAGCTATATTCTTTACAGGCAAAAATAAATATTGTTACATGACTTTTGTCATTCATTAAGCTTGATTTTCTGAAGACCTTTGTGTTTTAAAAGAGAGAATTCATGGCAAAAAAAATGAGTATTGTTACAGCTGAAGAAGCGGTAGCTTCTGTACAATCAAATAATAAAATCTTTTTTCAAGGAGCAGCAATGACTCCTAATTTATTGATAGATAGTTTGTGTGATCGTTATCAAGAATTATCAAATGTAGAAATCATACAAATTCATACCCATGGTAAAGCTAAGTATTTAGAAGAACCTTATAGTAAATCTTTTAAATTGGTAAGCTGCTTTGTGGGCGATAATGTTAGAAAAGGGGTAAACACTAATAATGGTGATTATGTACCTATCTTTTTAAGTGAAATTCATTGGTTGTTTAGAAGAAATATTTATCCGTTAGATGTAGCTTTTATTCAGGTTTCTCCTCCTGATAAACACGGTTATTGTTCATTAGGAACTTCAGTAGATATTACGCTTCCAGCTATTTTAACAGCTAAGAAAGTAATTGCTTTAGTAAACCCTAATGTACCAAGAACACATGGAGATGGTATTATACATATGAGTCGCATAGATTATGCGGTTGAAGTTAATACGCCTATACATGAATCTATTTCAGAAACTCCTTCTGAAATTGAAATCAAAATAGGAAAACATGTTGCTGAGTTAATTGATGACGGAGCAACTTTACAAATGGGAATAGGCAATATACCTAATGCGGTCTTACATAATTTAACCAATCATAAACGTTTGGGAATTCATACAGAAATGTTTTCTGATGGAATTCTTCCGTTAGTTGAACAAGGCATTATTACTGGAGAAGAAAAAGAAATCAAGACAGGAAAGATAGTTACCTGTTTTGCTGTTGGTTCTAAAAAATTGTATGATTTTATTGATGATAATCCGTTAGTACACTTTAAAGAAGCTGGATATACAAATGATACATCTCTTATAAAATTAAATCCTAAAGTTACTGCTATTAATAGTGCTATTGAAATAGACATTACAGGACAAGTTTGTGCAGATACTATAGGGCAGTATCAATATTCTGGGGTAGGAGGTCAAATGGATTTTATCAGAGGAGCATCGCTCTCAAAAGAAGGAAAAGCGATTATTGCAATGCCATCACTTACTACAAAAGGAATTTCTAAGATCACACCTTTTTTAAAACAAGGGGCTGGAGTAACGACTACTAGAGCTCATGTACATTATGTAGCCACTGAATATGGAGTAGTGAACTTATTTGGTAAGAGTTTAAAGCAACGAGCAAAAGCTTTAATATCGATAGCACATCCTAATTTTAGAGAAGAATTAGAAAAAGAAGCATATAAAAGATTTCATTAGTTTAGGTTGGTTGTAGAAACTATATAGTTTCATTTCTTTTAAAAGCCTTCTTGTCAATCAAGAAGGCTTTTTTGTATAGTCATAAAGATGATTATTATCATGTTTTTCTTGCTAGGTCAATATTATTTTTGTGTTTGCTTAAAACAAACACTGATGGACATTATAGAAGAAATACAGAGATTAAAGAAAGAGAAAAATGCTATCATACTAGCTCATTATTATCAAGAGCCAGCGATACAAGAAATAGCAGATTATGTTGGAGATAGTTTAGGGTTATCGCAAAAAGCTGCAGAAACTGATGCAGACATTATTGTTTTTGCAGGAGTTCACTTTATGGCTGAAACAGCTAAAATATTAAATCCTACTAAAAAAGTATTATTACCTGATTTAAACGCAGGTTGTTCCTTGGCAGAATCTTGTCCACCAGAAGCATTTGAAAAGTTTATAAAAGCACACCCAGATCATACAGTTATAACTTATGTGAATTGTAGTGCGGAGGTAAAAGCTTTAACCGATGTAGTTTGTACCTCATCAAATGCTTTAAAAATAGTAGAATCTATACCAGAAGAAACCCCAATTATTTTTGCTCCAGATAGAAATCTTGGTAAGTATATCATGCAAAAAACGGGAAGAGAAATGTTACTTTGGGATGGAAGTTGTGTGGTACACGAAGCTTTTTCGATAGAAAAATTAATTCAGCTACATAAAAAATATCCTGATTATAAAATTATAGCGCATCCAGAATCAGAAGAACATATTTTAAAAACAGCAACTTACATTGGTTCTACAGCAGGAATGATTAATTATGTTAAAGAACATGCAAATGAAAAATTTATCGTAGCGACCGAAGCAGGAATTTTACATAAAATGCAGCAAGAAGTTCCAAATACCGAATTGGTTCCAGCTCCTGCTAAAGAAGATAATACATGTGCTTGTAGTGAATGTGCTTATATGAAGGTAAACACCATACAAAAACTGTATGATTGTTTGTTGAATGAAACTCCGCATATTGAAGTTTCAGAAGACATTCGTAAAAGAGCCTTAATTCCTATTGAACGAATGCTTGAATTGTCTTAAAAAATGTTGACAACCGATTATTTAGTTATAGGCTCAGGAGTTGCAGGCTTAACTTTTGCAATTAAAATAGCCGAGCGTTTTCCTGATAGAAAAGTAATTATAGTAACCAAAGGAGATAAAGATGAATCGAATACCAAATATGCGCAAGGTGGTGTTGCTGTAGTGATTGATAAAAAAGAAGATTCTTTTCAAAAACATATTCAAGATACGTTAATTGCGGGGGACGGACTCTGTGATAGAGCTGTTGTAGAAATGGTGGTAAAAGAAGGTCCTAAACGATTACAAGAATTGGTGAATTGGGGAGCCAACTTTGATACAAACTCTAATGGAAATTATGATTTAGGTAAAGAAGGAGGACATTCAGAATACAGAGTTGTACACCATAAAGACATTACAGGGTATGAGATAGAACAAACCTTACTCAGGTGCATACAACAATTAAAAAATATAACAGTACTAACGCATCATTTTGTTATAGATTTAATCACACAACACCATATAAAAGAAGTTAAAGAGAAAGAATTAACTTGTTACGGAGCGTATCTATTAAATGAAAAAGATAATACAATTAAAGCCATACAAGCAACAAATACTTTATTAGCTTCAGGAGGTATAGGAAGTGTTTACGGACATACTACGAATCCTGTAATTGCTACAGGAGATGGTATTGCTATGGCATACAGAGCCAAGGCGCTTGTAAAAGATATGGAGTTTGTACAATTTCATCCAACTGCATTATACATGGCAGAAGGAGGGGCTTTATTTTTAATTTCTGAAGCAGTTAGAGGTTTTGGTGCTTATTTACGAAATAAACAAGGACATAGGTTTATGCCCGATTATGATGTGAGAGCGGAGCTTGCATCTCGAGATATTGTATCACAAAGTATTGACAATGAGCTTAAAAAACACGGAGATACACATGTGTTTTTAGATTGTACTCACCTAAATGTTTTAGAGTTTACAAAGCATTTCCCTAATATTTATCAAAAATGTAAAGACTTGCATATTGATATCAGTAAACATTGGATTCCAGTGGTTCCAGCATCGCATTATTTATGTGGAGGAATTGTGGTTGATACCTACGGAAGAACAAGTGTAAACAATTTATTTTCATGTGGTGAGTGTTCAAGAACTGGACTGCATGGAGCTAATAGATTGGCTTCTAATTCTCTTTTAGAAGCATTGGTGTATTCACACAACATTTTTAAATATTTAGCAAGCAATTATACAAAACACTATCAAATAGTAATTCCAGAATGGAATGATAAAGGCACAACTATACCTGATGAACATGTTTTAATTCAGCATAACTTAAAAGAATTACAAGCACTTATGAGAAATTATGTAGGAATTGTTCGTAGCAATAGTAGGTTGCAAAAAGCTAAAATAAAGCTCGATAATATATATCAAGAGGTCGAAGAATTGTACAAAACATCCAAAATAAGTGTAAGCCTTTGCGAACTACGAAATATGGTAAATGTGGCACATTTAATTATTAATCAATCAGTAAAGCGAAAAGAAAATAAAGGGGGATATTTTAATATTGATAATGTATACAATACATCTCAAAAAAGTTTTTAAATGTATTAATACAAAACGAAATTAATAGGCAATCTGATTACAGATTGCCTATTAATCAACTATAAAATCTCCTTTTCAAGTAAAATTGCTTTAGGGTGTAATATATTATTTTCAAGGTGTATATGTGTATGTAAGTCTTGTTCGAATTCATCTAACTTAGCATACAATGCTTTAAATGTATTACAAGCTCCTTCAGGTGGAGTATAATTGTTACTTAGTTTAGCAATTTGTTTAAAGATATTACCAGCATTTTCATGTTCATATTCCATCATTCTAATAGGATTATTTACAGTGCCAAATGGAGGAGTTATATTTTTTATGCCCTCTTTTTTAGCTTGTACTAATTGTTTTATAAAAGGAAATAATACTTGTTCTTCTTTCTGCATATGAGATAGTAACTCATTTGCTACTTCATGAAATAATTGATTAATTTCAATAACTTCAGAATAATGATGTCCGTGTACTTTTGCCACTTTATTGGCATATTGTGAAATAATAGGCAAACTCTCTCTAATATACATGTGATGTACATTTTCAATATAAATAATTAAAAAGTCTAACTCCCATTTATCATAATCTTCAATCACATCTTTGATTGCATCAACATCAGCAAGTTCTTTTTCTAAATCAGCTTGATTTACTTTGTTTTTCTTGCAAGCTTTTTCAACAGTTATTCCACCTCCACAACAAAAATCGATTCCGTATTTTTTAAAAATATGAGCTGTTTTAATATTTTCAGTTACATATTCAGCTACAGTTTTGTCTTTTGAAATTATCATGGTATTTAATTTTTTGATGAGAATAGAGTAGGATTTATAGTTACCATAACCCATCCCCAATTGTTAGTATTATCATCAGCATTTCCTTTTAAAACTTCCATTCCTTCAGAAGCAAACATTTGAGAGTATCCAGCTTTAAAGCCTATTTCTTTGGTAAATTTATATGCATATACTAAATCTACTTCTGTACCTAATTGTTTTGATACTGTCGTGTTAATATCTGAAGCTGCAGAAAAATTATGTACAAATGCTGTTATATTTGATTTTGAGTTTAAAGAGAAGTTTGCTTTCGCATAAATATCTAATAAACCAACGCTATTCATATGGTTTCCTACATAGAAGTAATCCATAAACCCGTTGAACTTGTGATTGGTTCCATAAAAAGGAGAAAAGGCTTTGTTTTCGTCAGCAGAAGTATTGTAGTCATTACCGCTTTGTAATTCTGCTCCTAAACCAACTTTGGTAGTTTTAGATACCTTATAATTGGCTTCAATACCAAGTAAGTAAGCGTTTAAATCTCTATTTAATGCATCATTCCCGAATTGATAGTACAAGTTAGCAGCAACATTTAAATTATCTTTTTTAGCTTTTAAATGTGTACCAATAGTTTGACTGTATTTAAGACCAATAGGAGTTTGCATTCCGTTATTTAAGAATAAGAAACTTCCAGAAAAATCATTCCAATCTTTATGCAACCATGCATATTGCATCGCCTTATAGGTATTAGGAGTTGTTAAATTTGTACCTGTTAAATTTTCAGCTGATTGATTAAAAGCTAAACCAATATCAAACTTAAAATCATTTTTTTGATATTTAAGCATAGCCATATCGTGGCTACGAGCTTGTTGTACCCAACCTACATTACCAAAAATTCTACTATCATCGTAAATAACCTCTTGACGTCCTAGTTTTACTGAGAAATTAGAATCTAAAAATATTTCTCCCCATGCTTGGTGAACACTTAAACCACTGTTGTCGGTATTATTAAGCTGCGGAACATCTCCCCAAACCCTTACATCTTGAAAACTAACATAAAAGTTTAGTTTTTCAATGTTGTAACTTGTGTTTAGTCGAGTTCTTTGCGAAACAAACATTGCTGGGTTTGTGTTATCAGGGAATAAGGTTTTAAATCCGTGTCTATACTCAGCACGAGGGCGTATCTCAGCATCAATTTTAAACTGAGCAAATGTTGTTGTAATTGCAAAAAGAAGTAATGCTGTAGTTATTTTATATGTTTTCATAAAATTTTGTATTTCGTATTTTTACACAAATTACAAGGTTTTTTACTCTATAAAATATGATAAAAATCATCCTTTTAAGAAAAAGGATAAAAATATCTTTTTTGTAAGTAATGCAAGTAAATAGCTACTAATGAAACTAAAAGAACACAAAAATGAATGATAAAATATTGACTTGGAAAGATGTTATCTATTTTGCGGTAAATGGTAATCCAATTCCTGATAAAAGAGTAGAAAAAAAAACTGAAGAGTGGAAAGCGGTTTTAACTCCTGAACAGTTTAAAATTACAAGACAAAAAGGAACAGAACGTCCTAATTCTGGAGAATTGTGTAGTGTTTATGATGCAGGTAAATATAAATGTGTGTGTTGTGGTACTCCATTGTTTGATTCCTCTATAAAATTTAGCTCAGGTACAGGTTGGCCAAGTTTTACACAGCCAATTAAAGAAAATGCTATTAAGTATGAAAAAGACACTACTTTTGGAATGGTACGAGTAGAAGTAATGTGTAATGCATGTGATGCACATTTAGGACATGTGTTTCCTGATGGACCAGAGCCTAGCGGATTACGTTATTGTATTAACTCAGCATCTATGGTTTTAGATACTGAATAGAATGTGTGAAATAAATGGCAAAGAATAATAAAGAAGTATTAACTGTTGGAGGTGGTTGTTTTTGGTGTGTTGAAGCAGTCTTTAATCAAATAGAAGGAGTAGAAAAAGTAATATCAGGATATATGGGAGGAACCGTTCCTGGTAAACCAACCTATAGAGAAGTATGTTCAGGATTAACAGGACATGCAGAAGTAATACAAGCAACCTATAACCCAGAAATTATAAGTTTTGAAGAGTTATTGGTGATCTTTATGACAAGCCATGACCCTACAACACTAAACAGGCAAGGAGCTGATGTAGGTACACAATACCGTTCGGTTATTTTTTATCATTCAGATGAGCAACGAGCAATAGCAGAGAAAATAATTGAAGAGCTAAAGCCTTACTATGATAATACTATTGTCACCGAAGTGAGTCCTGCAACAACATTTCATTCGGCAGAAGACTATCATCAAAACTACTATGAAAATAACAAGGAGCAAATGTATTGTGCAGCGGTAATTTCGCCCAAATTAGCAAAATTGAAAAAGCTATATGCAAACAAATTAAAACCTGTAAATTAAAACAAAACGTGTTAAACCTAATAATAAAAGATACTTTTAATAAAGAATTACCTGCGGATTCAATTCAAGAGAACACCCGAAGACAGGTAACGGAAGCTTGTTTTTCATTTGTAACACCTAAGAAGACATCCAATCCAAAGATGTTACATGTTTCAGATGAAATGGCTAAGGAGTTAGGATTTTCAGCTGAAGAAATAGCTTCAGAAGCATTTAAAAATGTTTTTACAGGAAACGAGGTGTATCCTAATACGTATCCGTATGCGATGTGTTATGGTGGGCACCAATTTGGGCATTGGGCAGGTCAATTAGGAGATGGTAGAGCGATTAATTTGTTTGAAATAGTTTACAATAATAAAAACTGGGCTTTACAATTGAAAGGAGCTGGAGAAACTCCATATTCACGTACAGCAGACGGATTAGCAGTATTGCGTTCTTCTATTCGTGAATATTTGTGTAGCGAGGCGATGTACCATTTGGGTGTGCCTACTACAAGAGCTTTGTCGCTGGCATTGTCAGGAGATCAAGTGCTAAGAGACGTGATGTATGACGGAAATGCTGCGTATGAAAAAGGGGCTATTGTATGTAGAACGGCCGAGTCATTTTTACGCTTTGGAAACTATCAGATTTTAGCAGCTAGAGGAGACGTTAAAACATTGAAAACACTGGTAGATTATACTATTAAGCATCATTTTTCTAATTTAGGTAACCCTTCAAAAGAAACTTATGTTTCCTTTTTTAAGGAAGTTGCAGACCGTAGTTTAGAAATGGTAATTCATTGGCAACGTGTTGGGTTTGTACATGGGGTAATGAATACAGATAATATGTCTATTCTAGGTCTTACAATTGATTATGGACCTTACGGATGGTTAGAGGGTTATGACGATGGGTGGACGCCTAACACAACTGATAATACTCATAAACGTTATCGATATGGTGCTCAGCCTGAGATTGTGTTGTGGAATTTATATCAGTTAGCTAATGCTTTATATCCTTTAATAGAAGAAGCGGAGCCATTAGAAGCTATTTTGGAATATTATCAAGAAAAGTTTCCTGAGGTTTACATACAAATGATGCGAGAAAAATTAGGACTTTTTTCTTCAAAAGAAACAGATGATAAATTGGTTTCTGACCTTGAAGAAGTACTTCAAAAAACAGAAACAGATATGACTATTTTTTTCCGATTGTTGGCAAATGTTTCAAAAAAAGATACTGTTCAAGAGGCTATCAAAAAAATAGAAAAGGCATTTTATACTCCTTCTGAATTTGTTGATGAAATAAAATTAGCTTGGGAAAAATGGTGTCAAAATTACTTGGAAAGATTGCAAAATGAAACTACATCTGATAAAGAAAAAAAGGCAAAAATGAATGCTGTAAATCCGAAATATGTACTTCGAAATTACATGGCTCAATTGGTAATTGATGATGCCGATAAAGGAAATTATACACTCTTAAATGAGTTATATGAGCTATTAAAAAAGCCATATGATGAGCAACCTAAATATGAAAAATGGTTTGCAAAACGACCTGAATGGGCACGAAATAAGGTTGGTTGCTCTATGTTATCATGTAGTTCTTAGATGAAAACAATACATAAATGAATAGACTAAGTAAATAGGTTTATTTATTTGGTTTTTAGGGATTTACATTTTTGATTGTAGGTCTGTTTAAACATTTGTTGTAATAAAAAATGTAAAAAAATTTGGATATTCCATTTTTATAATTGAATATTTGTGCTCGTAAAAGTTCAAACACTTATTGACGATGTTATCAAGAAAGGTGGAGGGATTAGACCCTATGAAGCCTTAGCAACCCTTTGTGCAAACAAAGAAGGTGCTAAATTCTACCAGAGCGAAAAACTCGTGGATAGATAACCCAGAAGAAGTTTCAATAAAAACTACTGAGACTTCTTGTAATTTCTTAATAACATTTTTCTAGTGAGCAACATCTAAAAATAGATGTGTTTTGGCTTTTGTTTTAATTTTTTATTAACTCAAAAACAAGAAAAATGAGTACACAAAAATTCGCAACGAATGCGTTGCACGCAGGTCACGATGTAACACAAACAAGTGGAACAAGAGCAGTTCCAATTTATCAAACTACGTCGTATGTTTTTAACGATGCAGAACATGCAGCAAATTTATTTTCGTTAAAAGAACTCGGATTTATTTACACCCGATTAAATAATCCCACCAATCAAATTTTGCAAGATCGCTTAGCTGCTTTAGAGGGAGGTATTGGTGCCGTAGTGTTTGCTTCTGGTACAGCAGCTATTTCGACTGGACTATTAACCTTGTTAAAAACAGGAGATCATATCGTAGCTTCGAGTAGTTTGTACGGAGGAACCTACAATTTGTTAAACGTTACTTTACCAAGATTAGGAATTACGACTACGTTTGTAGATGCTTCCAATCCTGATAATTTTTCAGCAGCGGTACAAGAGAATACCAGAGTTTTTTTTGTGGAATCTTTAGGAAATCCGAAGTTAGATGTATTGGATTTAAAAGCGATATCTGCACATGCTAAAAAAGCAGAAGTGCCTTTTATTGTAGATAATACAGTGGCTACACCAGCATTATTAAACCCGATTGAACATGGAGCCAATATTGTAATTCACTCGTTAACAAAGTACATTGGCGGACAAGGAAATTCATTAGGAGGAGCAATTATTGATGCAGGAACCTTTAACTGGGCAAATGGGAAGTTTCCTGAGTTTACAGAGCCTTCAGCAGGATATCATGGATTGGTCTATCACGAAACTTTAGGAGCAGCATCGTACACGTTTAAACTGATTTTAGAAGGATTGCGAGACTTTGGAGGTGCGTTAAGTCCGACAAACGCATTCAACATTATTCAAGGATTAGAAACCTTAGAAGTACGAATTCAAAAGCATAGTGAAAACGCATTGAAACTAGCAAAGTGGTTGCAAGAACAAGATGAAGTTGCTTGGGTAAACTATCCAGGTTTAGAAGGAAATACATACAAAGCTTTAGCTGATAAATACTTGCCAAAAGGTCAAAGCGGATTAGTAACCTTTGGTGTAAAAGGAGGTTATGAAGCTGCTAAAACCATTGCAGATAACACCAAACTCTTTTCATTATTAGCCAACATAGGAGATACCAAATCTTTAATTATTCATCCAGCGAGTACTACACACCAACAATTGAGTGATGAAGCGCAAGAAAGTACGGGGGTAACGAAAGACTTAATTCGTTTATCAGTTGGTTTGGAAAATATTGAAGATTTAAAAACCGATTTACAAGAAGCATTTGCTAAAATTTCTAAAGAAGTATTGGCATAATAAAGCTAGTTACTAGTTCTGAATTTGCTTTAGAACAATAAAACAATATCGGTAATGAAAAGTAATTTACAGCATATACATATTCTTAGTTATACCACAATAAGCGGTACGCAATTCGATACAATTCCGTTGAGTTACCAAGTTTTCGGAAAAACATTGGGTACCGCTCCTGTGGTACTTATTAACCATGCACTAACAGGAAACAGCAATGTTGCGGGAACTAATGGTTGGTGGCAAGATTTAATAGGAGATAACAAGGTTATAGACACTAAAGAATATACCATTTTGTGCTTTAACATACCAGGAAATGGGTATGACGATTTTTTAATTGATGATTATAAAAGTTTTGAAGCACGCGATGTTGCCAACATCTTTTTGCAAGGATTAAAGCAGTTGCAAATAGACAAGTTATTTGCTTTGATAGGAGGTTCTTTAGGGGGAGGGATCGCATGGGAAATGGCTGTGTTGAATCCGAAAATTACCGAGCATTTAATTCCTGTAGCAACCGATTGGAAATCGACCGATTGGTTAATAGCGAATTGTCAAATACAAGAGCAATTTTTAATCAATTCTAGCAATCCTGTACACGATGCACGCATGCATGCAATGTTGTGTTACAGAACACCAGAGTCGTTTAAAAAACGTTTTCAGCGTTCAAAAAATGAAGAATCCACGCTTTTCAATGTAGAAAGTTGGTTGTTACATCATGGAAAAAAGTTACAAGAACGCTATCAATTAGCTTCTTACAAATTGATGAATCAATTATTAAAAACCATCGATGTAACAAAAGGAAGAGAAGGACTGGATGTATTGGAAACAATCGAAGCAGATATCCATATTGTTGGCGTAGATTCAGATTTGTTTTTTACTGCGGAAGAAAACAGAGAAACACACAAACAACTGGCATCTGCTCATGCGAATGTAACCTATAATGAAATTAATTCAGATTATGGGCATGATGCTTTCTTAATAGAATACAAGCAATTAGAAAAAATTATTGAACCGATATTCAATCAAAAAACAACAAATAAAAGAATGAAAATTTTAAAGTTTGGCGGAAAATCTTTGTCGAATGAAGGGATACAAAATGTAGTATCTATCATAGAACAGAAAATTAATGAAGGAGAAAAAATAGCAGTGGTAGTATCTGCAAGAGGAAATGCCACAGATGAATTAGAAGAACTCTTAGAAAGAGCCGCTAAAAATGAAGCTTTTAAAGAACAATTAGAAGCGTTTCGATATGAGCAAACTAAATTAACTCCGTTGGTAGATTTTTCTACAGAATTTAATCGCTTAGAAAAGTTGTTTGAAGGGGTGAGTTTGTTAGGAGATTATAGTCAAAAGATAAAGGATGAAGTACTAGCACAGGGAGAGTTATTGTCTATAAAAACGGTAACCGATTTATTACAACAAAAAGGAATCGATGCCCTTGCAACGGATTCAAGAGCGTTGTTAAAAACAGATGAAACAGTAGGAAAAGGACAATCGATAGTTGAGGTATCTAAAGAAAATGTGTTGAACCATTTTAAACAGTATAACGAAACAACAGTGAATGTGGTAGCTGGGTTTATAGCATCGAATTTAAAAAACGAAACCACTACTCTGGGTAGAAACGGAAGTAATTACACAGCATCGTTGTTAGCGAACTATTTAGATGCTGAGGAGTTGCAAAACTACACACATGTAGATGGAATCTTCACTGCCAATCCTGATTTGGTTGCTGATGCTAAAAAGATAGAAGAACTATCATTTTCTGAAGCGAATGAATTGGCAAATTTCGGAGCGAACATTTTACATGCTAAAACAATTATTCCGTTGTTAGAGAAGAACATTAATCTTCGAATTTTAAATACTTTCAATCCTAATGACAATGGTACGTTAATTACTGCAAAATCAACCTTAAAAGGAATCAAATCCTTATCGGTTTTAGACAAGGTTGCTTTAATCAATTTTGAAGGAAGAGGTTTGTTAGGTAAAGTAGGAGTAGATGCGCGTATTTTTAAAGCATTGAGCAATCACGGAATTAGTGTAAGTATCATTTCACAAGGCTCTTCAGAAAGAGGTATTGGTTTGGTGGTTGATAAATCGAATGCTGCAGCAGCTGTAAAAGCCTTAGAACAAGAGTTTGAAAATGATATGCAAACGAAAGATGTCAATCAGATTTCGATTCAAGAAGAAGTATCGGTAATTTCAATTATAGGTCAAGACTTAAGTGAGTTTCACCACCCATACAACGCTTTAATTAAGAACCAAATAGTTCCATTATTGTTTAACAATACGATTACAGGTAAAAATGTAAGCTTGGTAGTGAAGAAAGAGCAATTACACAAGGCGTTGAATGTGATTCATGGTCAAGTATTTGGAGTCGCTAAAAAGATTAACATCGCTGTTTTTGGTAAAGGTTTAGTGGGAGGAACCTTGATAGAGCAAATTTTAGAGAATTCAAAATCGATTTTAGAAAGGCGAAAAATTCAACTGAATATTTTTGCCATCGCTAACTCTAAAAAAGTACTCTTAACTAAAAATGGAGTCGATACTGACTGGTCGAAGGAGCTAGAGAAAAATGAAGAAAATCAGGATATAGTTAACAGTGTAATCAACTATGCGAAAGAACATCACTTAGAGAATTTAATCGCAGTAGACAATACAGCTAGCTTAGATTTTATAGAGAATTACATTCCGTTAGTCGATGCTGGTTTCGATTTAGTTTCTTCTAACAAAATAGCCAATACAGTTTCGTATGATTTTTATAAAAAACTGCGCACAACCTTAGATAAAAATAAGAAGAGTTATTTGTACGAAACTAATGTAGGAGCAGGTTTACCATTGATAGATACTATTAAATTATTACACGATTCAGGAGAGAATATTACAAGAATCAGAGGGGTATTCTCAGGGTCATTAAGCTATTTGTTTAATAAGTTTTCTGCGGAAGATGTACCGTTTTCATTGGTGTTGCAAGAAGCAATTGATAAAGGGTTTACAGAACCAGATCCTCGTGAAGATTTATGTGGAAATGATGTTGCCAGAAAACTATTGATTTTAGCTCGTGAGTTGGATTTAGAAAATGAATTTGAAGATATTCAGATAGAAAACTTGATTCCAGAGGAGTTTAGAGAAATATCTTCAGAAGAGTTTCTATCAAACTTAGAAAAACTAAATGCTACGTTTCAACAACAAAAAGAATCACAAGAAGAAAATCATGTATTACGATACATTGGTGATTTGCATGGTGATTTACAGCAGTCGAAAGGAGAATTGGATGTAAAATTAGTATCTGTACCAGAGAATTCACCCTTAGGAAGTTTAAAAGGTTCAGATGCCATTTTTGAAATTTATACAGAATCTTACGGAGAACAACCTATAGTTATTCAAGGAGCAGGAGCAGGATCAAAAGTTACTGCAAGAGGTGTATTTGGAGATATTTTACGATTAGCAAAGAATAATAACTAAAGGGATAGGGGAAACAAGAATAGCTTAATAACGAAACGGTCTAACATCTAAAAAAATAACATGAGTCAATACTTTGAAACACAAGCCATACGAACGCAAACAGAACGTTCACAATTTTCAGAACATTCAACACCATTGTACTTAACATCAAGTTTTGTGTTTGATGATGCTGAAGATATGCGAGCATCTTTTGCAGAAGAAAAGGAGAAGAATTTATACAGTAGATTCTCAAACCCGAATACCACAGAATTTATCAATAAAATAGTAACAATGGAAGGAGCAGAAGCAGGGTATGCTTTTGCAACAGGTATGGCAGCAGTGTTTTCAACTTTTGGAGCTTTGTTAAATGCGGGAGATCATATAGTGTCGTGTCGTTCTGTTTTTGGATCAACCCATACCTTATTTACAAAGTATTTACCTAAATGGAATATAGAAACGAGTTACTTTAAAATTAATGAAGTAGATAGGATTGAAAGCTTGATTCAGCCGAATACAAAAATATTGTATGCAGAAACTCCAACCAATCCAGCAGTTGATATTTTAGATTTAGAGTTGTTAGGAAACATTGCAAAGAAGCACAATTTACTATTGGTGATAGATAATTGCTTTGCAACACCTTATTTACAGAATCCAATTAAATTTGGAGCAGATTTGGTAATTCACTCAGCAACAAAGTTAATAGATGGTCAAGGTCGTGTTTTAGGAGGTGTTACAGTGGGAAAAGAAGAGCTGATAAGAGAAATTTATCTGTTTTCAAGAAATACAGGTCCATCAATGTCACCATTCAATGCTTGGGTGTTGTCTAAGAGTTTAGAAACCTTGTCCATACGAGTAGAAAAGCATTGTGAAAATGCGTTGAAAGTAGCGCAGTTTTTAGAAGAACATCCAAAAGTGAATTTGGTAAAATATCCTTTTTTAACATCGCATCCACAGTATGAGATTGCGAAAAAACAAATGCGATTAGGTGGAAACATTGTCGCTTTTGAAGTAAAAGGAGGTATCGAATCTGGTCGTAAATTTTTGAACAATATAAAAATGTGCTCATTATCAGCAAATTTAGGAGACACACGAACAATTGTAACACATCCAGCATCTACAACTCACAGTAAACTAAGTGAAGAAGATCGATTAGAAGTAGGAATTACAGATGGCTTGGTACGATGTTCGGTAGGGTTAGAAAATGTAGAAGATGTAATTAACGATTTAAATCAAGCATTAAATAATTAGGAAGTAAAGCATATATTTGTAATATGCTTTCTAAGAAAACAAAATACGGAATTAAGGCACTTACTTTTATTGCTAGGCAAGAAAAGGGTACCATGGTACAAATAGCCACTATATCTGAAAGTGAAAATATTTCACATAAATTTTTAGAAAGTATATTACTTACCTTACGCAAATCAGGAATTTTAGGAGCTAAAAAAGGTAAAGGTGGTGGCTATTATTTGCTAAAACCCTCTCACGAAATTAAAATGACTGATGTTATTAGAACACTAGAAGGCCCCATAGCAATGGTACCATGTGTTAGTTTGAATTATTATGAGAAATGTGATGACTGTCCAGATGAGGATGCCTGTTCAGTACACAAACTAATGATTCAAGTAAGAGATAATACGCTACAAGTACTTCGTAACAATACACTTGCAGATTTAGTGTAGTATTAACAAATTGTAAAATTCAAATATTTTTTTGATTTCTCCTTGGAGAATTAAAATGCATATGTATATTTGTCGACTTAAAACCTAGTATTCCGATAGGGTAAAGGTATTTTAAAATGATTGCAGAACAAATAGTAGAAAATAAAACGAATTATAGAGACGATAAACTATCTGAAAAACCAGTAAGAAGCGTAGTAAAATCAATAAGTTGGAGAGTAGTTGGAACCATAGACACTATATTAATTTCATGGATAGTCACAGGTCAAATAAAAACAGCTTTTTCAATAGGAGCTATAGAGTTGATTACTAAAATGCTACTGTATTTTTTTCATGAGAGAGTTTGGAACAGTATAAAATGGGGCAAAAAATGAGTATAGAAATTATGAATTTAGAATCGATAAACGCAGAGTTAAAAAATAAATCTCCTAAAGAGATTATTGTTTGGGCATTGTTACAAGCTAATAAGGCGGTTGTAACCACAAATTTTCGACCTTATGAAGGAGCCATTTTACACGCTGTATCGTCAGTTAAAAAGAATATAGAAGTTATTTGGTGTGATACTGGTTATAATACACCACAAACCTATAAACATGCAGAAGAGTTAATCGATAAATTAGGTTTAAATATTCAACTATATGTGCCTAAACAAACAGTAGCACATAGAAACATCACTTTAGGGTTACCAACAATAGATGATCCTAAACATGCTGAGTTCACTGAACAGGTAAAATTGGAGCCTTTTAAAAGAGCAATGAGAGAGCATGAGCCAGGTGTTTGGTTTACAAACTTAAGAAAAGGACAAACTGCTTTTAGAGATAGTATTGATATCGTTTCAAAAAGTAAAGATGGTGTGTTAAAAGTAAGTCCGTTTTACCATTGGTCAGACGAAGAGCTAGATGCCTATTTACAAGAACATCAATTACCAAACGAGTTTAAATACTTTGATCCTACTAAGGTAGAAAATAACAGAGAATGTGGTTTACATATTTAAAGAACATGATTATGAATACAGAAGTTATACAAGTAGGAGCTTTAGAAAGTGAAGCCATATATATATTAAGAGAAGTAGTCGCACAATTTGAAAAACCAGTGCTATTGTTTTCTGGGGGAAAAGACAGTATTACACTGGTGCGACTAGCTCAAAAAGCTTTTTATCCAGCTAAAATTCCATTTCCATTATTGCATATTGATACTGGGCATAATTTTCCTGAAACTATTGAATTCAGAGATCGCTTAGTAGAAGAATTAGGAGTTGATTTAATTGTTCGTCAAGTACAAGATAACATTGATGCTGGTAAAGTAAAAGAAGAAACAGGAAAGTACGCGAGCCGAAACATGTTACAAACCGAAACGTTATTAGATGCCATTGAAGAATTTGGTTTCGATGCATGTATCGGTGGAGCGCGTAGAGATGAAGAAAAGGCGAGAGCCAAAGAACGTATTTTTTCAGTACGAGATGATTTCGGTCAATGGGATGAAAAAAACCAACGCCCAGAATTATTTGACATGTTGAACGGAAGAATAGATTTAGGTCAAAATGTACGTGTTTTTCCAATTTCTAACTGGACAGAATTAGATGTTTGGTCGTATATACAACAAGAGCAAATTGAAATTCCATCTATTTATTTCGCACATAAAAGAGCCACTTTTGTTAGAGACGGACTCATTTGGTCTGCAAATGACGAAGTAGTGTATAGAGAAGATGAAGAAGAAGTACGAGAACGTATGGTGAGATTCAGAACAGTAGGCGATATGAGTTGTACAGCTGCAGTATTATCTGATGCCATAGATATTGATACCGTAGTAGATGAAATTAGAGAGTCTACCATATCAGAAAGAGGAGCTAGGATTGATGACAAACGATCTGAAGCAGCGATGGAAAAACGCAAACAACAAGGATATTTTTAAAAAGGCTACAAACAATAAGCCTTAAAAAAAGCATAAAATATGAACGTAGTAAAAATAGCAACAGCAGGAAGTGTAGATGATGGAAAGAGTACACTAATAGGACGCATTTTATACGATACAAAGTCATTAACTCAAGATAAACTAAAAGCTATAGAAGAAAAAAGTAAACAACGTGGATTTGATTACTTAGATTTTTCTTTGGCGACAGATGGTTTGGTAGCTGAACGAGAACAAGGAATAACCATTGATGTAGCTCATATTTATTTTTCGACTCCAAAAACGAGTTTTATCATAGCCGATACTCCTGGTCATATAGAGTATACCAGAAATATGGTTACAGGAGCATCTAACTCGCAAGCTTCTATCATATTGGTAGATGCAAGAAACGGTGTAGTAGAACAAACCTATCGCCATTTCTTTATCAATAATTTGTTGAGAGTGAAAGATGTAGTGGTGGCAGTGAATAAAATGGATTTGGTAGATTTTTCAGAAGAAAAATTTAACCAGATTAAAGGTGAAATAGAGTATTTATCACAAAAAAGTGCCTATAAAAATCAAAACATCACGTTTATACCACTTTCAGCATTGAAAGGAGATAATGTAGTGACACCTTCAGAAAATACACCTTGGTATAAAGGAGATACCTTATTAAATCATCTTGAAAACTTGGAGACTGAAGATATTCAAGAAGTATCAAAAGTACGTTTTCCTGTGCAAACAGTTATTCGACCTAAAACAGACGAGTATCATGATTTTAGAGGATATGCAGGGAAATTATACGGAGGAGATTTAGCAGTTGGTGATGCTGTAACTGTATTACCATCAGCAACAAAATCTACGATAAAAAGCATTCAGTTTTTTGATAAAGAATATGCAAGAGCTAAACGAGGTAGCTCAATAAGCATCACTTTAGAAGATGATGTAAATGTGAGCAGAGGAGATATGTTGGTAAAAGAAGGAGAAGAACCATCTGTCGTAAAGCAATTAGAGGCTACGATTTGTTGGATGGATAAAACTCCACTGCAAGCTTCAGAAAAATATTATATCAAACATGGAGTAAATGATGTACAAGCGAAGATAACAGAGTTAAAAACAATCGTTCGTACCGATTTTTCTGGAGTAGAAGAAGCTCCAACTAAATTATCATTAAATGAAATTGGTGAAGTCAGTTTAAAAGTAAGCAAGCCTTTGTTTGTTGATTCGTATGAAGAAAATAAGGCAAACGGAGCATTTATCATTATCAACCCCAAAACGAACAATACGTCAGGAGTTGGTTTTATCAAGTAATAAAATTTAAAAGTTATGGCAATAATCATTACAGATGAGTGTATCAACTGTGGAGCATGCGAACCAGAATGCCCAAACACAGCCATTTACGAAGGAGCAAGTGACTGGAAATATAGCGAAGGAACTTCATTACAAGGAAATGTAACCTTATTGGATGGAACTTCTGTAAATGCAGATGAAGAGAATGCACCAGTATCAGATGAGTATTATTTTATAGTACCTGATAAATGTACCGAGTGTAAAGGGTTTCATGAAGAACCCCAATGTGCGGCAGTATGTCCGGTAGATTGTTGCGTGCCAGATGATGCACATGTAGAAACCGAAGAACAATTGTTAGCAAAGCAAAAGTTCTTACATAACGAATAACAACGCTTTTATAAGCAAACAATTATTAAAAAACCACATGCAAAGTTTTAGATCAGAAATAGAAAATCCTGTTGTAGAAAAGGATATCCTAGAGTTAGAGCGTAAGATACGTTTGTTTAACGAAGGAAAAATAGATGAAGAACGTTTTAGAAGCTTACGTTTAGCAAGGGGAATTTACGGTCAACGCCAATTTGGAGTACAAATGATTCGTATTAAGTTACCCTATGGTAAAGTTACGAGTGAACAATTACACAGAATAGCCGATGTTTCTGATGAATATTCAAGAGGGCGTTTGCATATTACCACACGTCAAGATATTCAAATTCACCATGTAAGTTTAGACAGAACCCCTGAGTTATGGGCACAGTTAGAGAAAGACGATATTACGTTGCGTGAAGCATGTGGTAATGCCGTACGTAATGTAACGGCTTCTGAAACTGCAGGAATCGATCTGAAAGAACCGTTTGATGTAACACCGTATGCACACGCCACTTTTCAGTTTTTCTTGCGTAATCCAATCTGTCAAGAAATGGGAAGAAAGTTTAAAATGTCTTTTTCGGCTTCAGAAGAAGATACTGCGTTGAGTTTTATTCACGATTTAGGATTCATTGCTAAAACGAAAACTGTAGATGGTAAGGAGGTAAAAGGTTTTAAAGTGTTGTTAGCTGGAGGATTGGGTTCACAACCGCGTCATGCCGATGTAATTTATGAGTTTTTAGAAGCAGAATTACTAATTCCTACTATTGAAGGTGTGTTACGTGTATTTGATCGTTACGGAGAGCGTGTAAAAAGAGCCAAAGCTCGTTTAAAATTCTTGGTAAAAGATTTAGGAGTAAATACCTTTTTAGAATTGGTAGCCGCAGAAAGAAATGCATTGGCCTATAAAACCTATCCAATTAATACTGCCGATTTTGAGCAAGATATTGTTTTTGAAACCAATGAGGTTCCTTTAGTAGTGATAGAAGATGAAGAGGCATATCAAAATTGGAAAGAAACTAATGTAATTCAGCAAAAGCAAGATGGATTATACGCGATAGGTATCAAAGTACATTTAGGAGATTTTTATACTGATAAAGCACGTTTATTAGCAGATTTAATCAAGAAATATGGAGCGAATGAGTTACGTTTTACACTACGTCAAAATATCTTGATTCGTCATGTAAGAGAAGAATTTTTACCATTTTTCTATACAGAATTACAAAAGTTAGGTTTTGCAGATGCAGGATATAATAGTTTGAATGATATCACTGCATGTCCTGGAACAGATACATGTAACTTAGGTATTGCTAGTAGTACAGGAATTGCAGCAGAGTTAGAGCGTGTGTTAAAAGCTGAATATCCGCAGTATGTAAATAACAAAGACATCACCATTAAAATTAGTGGATGTATGAATGCTTGTGGACAACACAATATGGCACATATTGGTTTTCAAGGAATGTCAATAAAAGTAGGGAATCTATTGGCTCCAGCTTTACAAGTGTTGATTGGAGGAGGAGTTTTAGGTGGCGGAAATGGTCGTTTTGCTGATAAATTGGTAAAGATCCCAAGTAAAAGAGGGCCAGAGTCCTTGAGAGTTTTACTAAACGATTTTGAAACTCATAAACAAGCAAACGAAGATTTCTTAAGCTATTATGATAGACAAGGAAAAACATATTTCTATGAGCTGTTAAAAGAATTATCAGACACTACCAATTTAACAGAAGATGATTTTATTGATTGGGGACACGATAAAAACTATGTAAAAGCCATAGGAGTAGGAGAATGTGCAGGAGTGGTGATAGACTTAGTAGCAACCTTACTGTTTGAAAGTGAAGAAAAGCTAGAAAATGCTTCACAGGCCTTGAATAATCAACAATGGTCAGATAGTATTTACCACGCTTATGCAGCTATGGTAAACACTGCTAAAGCCTTGTTAACAGCAGAAGGAGCAAAAACCAATACACAAGCAGGAATCATCACCAATTTTGATGAAACCTTCGTAGTAACAAATAAAATAGAATTATCAAGTTCATTTAAAGAATTGATTTATCAGATTAATAAGAATGAACCTACGGAAGCTTTTGCAAAAAAGTATTTAGAGGAAGCAATAGCATTTTATAAAACAATTGATGCTTACCGAAAAGTAGCCGTAGAAAGTTAAAAAGGAGAGTCCAATGAAAAATCAACCGAAATTAACCGTAGTAGGTGCAGGACCAGGAGACGCTGATTTAATCACCTTAAAAGCCATCAAAGCATTAGAACAAGCAGATGTAGTATTGTACGATGCATTGGTGAATAACGAACTGTTAGGGTATGTAAACCCGAATGCAGAATTAATTTTTGTAGGAAAACGTAGAGGATGCTATCGCTATCAACAAGAACAAATCAATGAGTTGATTGTTACGAGAGGATTTTCTCACGGACATGTAGTGCGTTTAAAAGGCGGTGACCCTTTCATTTTTGGTAGAGGGGCAGAAGAAATGGAATATGCTGCCAAATACGGATTAGAGGTTGCTGTAGTTCCAGGAATTTCTTCATCGTTAGCGGTACCGGCTTATCAGAACATTCCGTTGACAAAAAGAGGAAGTTCAGAAAGCTTTTGGGTCATTACAGGAACCACAAAACAGCACCAATTATCAAACGATGTTGCTTTAGCAGCAAAATCGAGTGCAACGGTTGTTATTTTAATGGGAATGGGTAAGCTTTCAGAAATCATTCAGCTTTTTAAGGCAGAAGGGAAGAACGAATTACCAGTAGCAATTATTCAAAACGGAACGACTCCTGAAGAAAAAATAGGAATTGGTACTGTAGATACTATAGAAGAAGTAGTCGCTAAAAATAACTTGAGTAATCCTGCGATTATTCTGTTAGGAGATGTGGTAAATCACAGACAACAATTACTACAAGTGCAACAAGAAGTAGCTTTAAAAGAGGTGGTATAATGGAAGAAAGAAATAATTTATATCCAATTTTTTTAAAGACTAAAGAATTGGAAGTGCTAATTGTAGGAGGAGGGTTTGTAGCTGAAGAAAAACTACGATTTTTATTAAAATCGAGTCCCGATGCTAAGGTAACCATGGTAGCTCCTTTTTTTAGAGATGAAACTGTTGCCATTGCTCAAAAAGGTAAAGTGAATATGGTAATAGATAGCTATAATGAAACGTATTTGAAGGAAAAACATTTGGTGATTGCAACAACAGATGTTCCGGAGGTAAATATGCAGGTATATAAAGATTGTAGAAGCCAAAATACCTTGGTGAATGTAGCTGATAATCCACCGTATTGTGATTTTTATATGGGCGGAATTGTCACCAAAGGAAATGTAAAAATGGCTATTTCAACCAATGGAAAATCACCAACAACCGCTAAGAGATTGCGTCAGTTTTTTGAGGAAGTAATTCCAGAAGACATCAATCAATTAGTACAAAATTTAAATAGTTACAGAAAAACCATCAAAGGAAACTTTGAACAAAAAGTAGAAACATTAAATAAGCTAACAGAGAGTTTAGTAAAGTAATCTTTCGCCTAAGTTTATCTTGAGCGAAGTCGAAAGGCTCAAGATAGGCTAAAATAAAGCAATTTATAAATTTATAAAATAGAAAGAGGGCACTGAGCGTAGTCGAAGTGACAAAAAAAGAGAACATGATACAAACAGATATATTAATTATTGGAGCGGGTCCAACAGGACTATTTACAGTTTTTGAAGCAGGATTATTAAAACTACGTTGTCATTTAATTGATGCCTTACCACAACCAGGTGGGCAGTGTTCAGAAATTTATCCGAAGAAACCTATTTATGATATTCCAGCTTATCCAGAGATTTTAGCAGGAGATTTAACTAAGAACCTGATGGAACAAATCAAACAATTTGAACCAGGTTTTACCTTAGGAGAAAGAGCAGATACTATCGAAAAACAAGATGACGGAACGTTTATCGTAACTACTAATAAAGGAACCAAACATCAAGCACCTGTGGTAGCCATTGCAGGTGGTTTAGGAAGTTTTGAACCTCGTAAACCTATTATTCCAAATATTATCGATTTTGAAGATAAGGGAGTGGAGTATATGATTAAAGAACCAGAATTGTATCGTGATAAAGATGTGGTAATTGCTGGAGGTGGAGATTCTGCTTTAGATTGGTCTATTTTCTTAACAGACATAGCTAAGTCAGTGACGTTAATTCACCGAAGAAATGAATTTAGAGGAGCATTAGATTCTGTAGAAAAAGTTCAAGAGTTAAAGAATTTAGGAAAGATCAATTTGATAACACCTGCTGAGGTAAAAGCAGTGTTAGGAAAAGAGCACGTAACTGGGGTAGTAGTAGAAGAAACAGGTAAAGAACCATTCATCATAGATACAGATCATTTTATTCCACTATTCGGATTGGCACCAAAATTAGGGCCGATTGCCAATTGGGGATTAGAAATTGAGAAAAATGCTATTAAAGTAAACAATGCTTTAGACTACCAAACGAATGTAGAAGGTATTTATGCGATTGGTGATGTGAATACCTATCCAGGAAAGCTAAAACTAATTTTATGTGGATTCCACGAAGCAACGTTAATGTGTCAGAGTGCTTACAAACGTATTCATCCAGATAAAAAATATGTAATGAAATATACCACTGTTGGCGGTGTAGACGGTTTCGATGGAACAAGAAAAGAAGCACCCAAAGCGGTAGTAAAAGCAATTCAATAATTTGGGATTAGGATGAAAGTAGTTAGGAGTTGGCATAAAGGTTTGTTGTAATTATTTGTTTCAAGTAATTACCCTCTTCATCAATAAACCTTTATGCCAACTCCTAACTACTGATTCCTGTAAGAAATTGTTAAAAATGGATAGTCAAGATATCACGATAAAAATAACAGACCGCGATGGTGTAATGCATGAGGTAGTTGCTCCGACAGATATGGCAATGAATTTAATGGAGGTGGTTCGTTCTTACGAACTCGCTTCTGAAGGAACTATTGGAATCTGTGGAGGAATGGCAATGTGTGCTTCTTGCCAATGTTATGTAAAATCAAATCATGAATTGCCAGAGATGAACGAGGATGAAGATGCAATGCTAGCAGAAGCTTTTCATGTAGAAGAGAATAGTCGGTTAGGGTGCCAAATTCACATAACTTCTGAATTAGAAGGACTAGAAGTAGAGTTAGCACCTGAAAATTAGTTATTTTAGTAAAAAAGAGTAAATGCGATTCAAACAATACGATTTATCATTAAAAGATGATGTAGAAGTTTTTACCAAACAATTGTTTTATGCGTTGTTTAATGATGCATGCCAAGAAAAAGCAAATCATTTAAAAGAAAAGTTCGTAAAGATTTTAAAAGGATTAGCTATCGAAAATGCTTCGGAAGTATGGGCAGCATACCAACAAACATTTTGTAAAATACGAGAAAAGTTAGATTTAGATGCCAAAGCATTTGAAAAGACTGATCCAGCCTGTAAAAGCTTAGGAGAAGTGTATTTAGCTTATCCGGGGTTTCATGCCATTGCCGTATATCGATTGAGTCATGAATTGTACAAAATGGAAATTCCGATTTTACCAAGAATGATGAGCGAATATGCTCATGGACTCACAGGAACAGACATACATCCTGGAGCAACCATTGGAGATTCATTTTTTATAGACCATGCTACGGGAATTGTCATTGGAGAAACCACGATTATTAAAGAAAATGTAAAAATATATCAAGGAGTCACTTTAGGAGGAATTCAAGTAAAAAAAGAATTGGCATCCACAAAAAGGCATCCAACGATTGAAAGTAATGTAACCATTTATGCCAATGCAACTATCTTAGGAGGAGATGTAGTAATAGGTAGCGATAGTATTATTGGCGCCAATGTTTGCGTAATTACTTCTGTACCCGAAGGATCTATTGTAACCTATGAGTCAGAAAATAAAATAACCACAAGAAAATCCTATGTTAAATGATGTAGGTACCAAATCAACCATGAAAACTAAAACGATCATAGATAGTATAGGAAATACGCCATTAATTGAAGTTTCTAACATCCTTCAAAAAGAAGGAGTGAAGCTATTGCTAAAATTAGAAGGAAATAATCCTGGAGGAAGTGTAAAAGATAGAGCAGCGTATAATATGATTGCGGAAGCTATCAAGAGAAAAAATATCCGCCCTGGAGATTATTTAGTAGAAGCAACGAGTGGAAATACAGGAATCGCTTTAGCACTCATGGCAAAAATATTAGGCGTAAACATGGTATTGATAATGCCAGAAAATTCTACCGAAGAACGTGTAAAAACCATGCGTGCTTATGGAGCTGAGGTTATTTTAACGGATGCAGAAAAAGGAATTGAAGGTTCTAGAGACGTTGCACTAGAGTTGCGTTATAAAAAAGGCTATTTTATGCTCAACCAGTTTGAAAATTCCGATAACTGGAAAGCACATTATAAAACCACAGGTCCAGAAATTTGGAACGATACCGAAGGGGAAGTAACACACTTTGTATCTGCGATGGGAACTACAGGAACCATTATGGGAGTTTCTACCTATTTAAAAGAACAAAATCCTGAGGTACAAATTATTGGGGCACAACCTAAAGACGGAGCTAAAATCCCAGGAATTCGTAAGTGGACACCAGCTTACCAGCCAAAATTCTTTAACAAAAGTAAGGTAGATCAGGTGATTGAATTAGATGAAAACGATGCTAAAAACATGACGAGAAGGCTAGCACAAGAAGAAGGTGTTTTTGCTGGAATGAGTAGTGGAGGAGCGGTACATGCAGCCTTAGAAATAGCTCAAACGATTGATAAAGGGGTAATTGTAGCAGTTATTTGCGACAAGGGAGATCGTTATTTATCTTCGGATTTATTCCAATAGATTGTCTTTACTTATTTTATAATATAGAAATTCCCGCTTATGCGGGAATAGGAGCAAATGGTTTTTATTTTTTAATTTGTTTGGTAACGTTTTTCGTGTATGATTTGTAGCTGTTTTCAAAGCTATTTCTTGTAGGCTTGCACCAAATTTATTTAAAAGTTCAAAACTTAAATTTACCACTTTCCATGCCATAAGTTATACACGTTGTTAGCACACGTATTTAATTTTTAAGTTCCTCCAATCGTTTTTTTATGCCAGTGTTTTTCGTATTCAACTCTAATGCTTTTTCATAATATTCAATAGCTTTCTCTTTATCTCCTTTTAACATGTAAAACTCCGCCAAGCTATCCCAAGCATTACTTGATGAAGGATAATTTTCTGTGTTATATTTAAAATAGAAAAAAGCTTTGCCTAAATCCTTGAGAGTGTATAAAAATTGATAGCCATAGTAATTGACTAATTCTTCCCGTAAGAAAACTTTATACCCAAGTCTATCTGATAATTTGTCAAACCTTTTTTTAATCAATGTAGGGTTGGTATACATTTCATCATAGTTAATCATATGTCCTCTAAACAAGTATTTCATACCATCCATAAATGAAACCAAAGGCATGGTATGGTGGTTTTCTTCTTTATAACCATATTTTTTATATCCTAGACCTATGTTATATGGATGTAATTGCTCGAATTTTTGAATAAATCTCCAAGTCAGATTAGCCTTTTCAGGGTAAACAGTGTTCTCTACTCTATCTACGGTAGCTATATATACATCTTTATAGGTTCCATTATATTCTTTGAAGAATTTCTCAAGATTCTTAAGACTAACTTCATTATCCCACCAGGCGCTAAAATCAATTACCAAATATGAATTAAATAATTCAGGTTTAGTAAATAAAGCGTGCAGTATAGGTAACCCAGTAAATGAATATCCCGAAAAAATTCGATAATTATTTGTTCTGTAGGTACTATCAATATATGGTATAAGCTCTTTCTCGATAAATTTTATAAAATCGTTTGCACCACCGCTTACCTCTAGTCCTTTTTCTTCTTTTCCAGAGTAACCTATCATGGACTTTGTAGGGGATGAATCTTTTACTCTATCTAAACTAGTAATACCTACTACTATCATCTCAGGAATTTGTGGACTAGCATCGCTACTCATTTGGGATACAGCTCCGGTGAAAGGGTGAAAAAATTTCCTACCGTCAAGGATGTAAAGCACAGGATAGTTTACATAATCATTGTTGTTATATGAATTAGGGAGATATATTGAAATTTCTCTATCTGAATTAAGTATTTCAGATTTGATTGCAAATCTTTTGCCAATAATAATGTCTTTATTACTCTGTCCATATGACAAATTTGAAAAGATAGTTATTAATAGTATAGTAAATAATATTTTCATTTTATTTTTTTAAGTGTCGACGAATATAAAACAAAATAATAAAGCCGTACAAAAAATGTATGATGGTTATATTGTACAATGTGATAACTATTGCTATCTATCTTCAGATTTGTTTCAATAGATTGTCTTTACTTATTATAATATAAAGATTCCCGCTTAGGCGGGAATCTCTGTATCTAAATAACTAATTTTCTATTGAGAAAAATAGTTAAAGCTAATTCAGTTTTATGGTCGCACCTAATTTTTTGCGCTCATTTGAAATTTCAATTACAGCTAGGGATTTATTAGTGTCTTGTATCTTTTCAAAAGAAATCTTGTCAAAAATTTCTCCTTCTATCTTCATATCAGTAATACCTTTTAATTTTTTATCCTTGAAATCATTTAATTCAAATTCAATTGCTATTCCAAAAGGTATTTGACTGGATTCAGTATGTACAGTTCCTTTTAACTTTTTGTTTAATAAAGAAAGTTGGTTGTAGTGTATGAGTATTAGAATGAAAGGTACTAAATAGAATAGATTAAAACTTAAAACCATTTTACCAAATGAAATACTGATACTTGATGAGTAAAATGTTAGTAAATTAAAGTTAACAGCTTCATTGATAAGAGTAGCAGATAAATACCAAATTAGTACTAATAAGATTAAATTTTCTTTAGTGTATTTAGATATAATCGAAACTGCAATACCAAATAGACTTAAACCAATGCTTATATAATTATAGTCATTACTAATAAATGTGCTTAATAGTGTAATAATACAGGTTGCTATACAGTAATAAATAATAAAGTTAAATAGTTTCATATGATTTTTAAATAAGGTATTGAAGCTAGTAATTCTGAGTAAGTTTGGGTGTACTAGAATCCGCCGTAATTGCGGTTATACATTGTTAGGCATTGCTATTTATGTTCCAATTCTAAATTCAGGTTCAATCCAGTCCTTTTCCCAGTTCAGTTTTTCTGAAATACAAAAAATTTGATGATGCTCTTTTAAATAGCCATTAATAATTTCATTTTTTCCGCTGTTGTCGTTCAATGAAATCGCATTTTCAATTGAATAAGTCGCATTTTGGGTTAGATTAAAAGAACCAGTCCAAGCGGAAACAGCTTTGTAGCTGAAATTTTCCACCTTTTCACTTTCTTTTACTCGGCAGAAAACCAAAAATTTGTTATGCATTCTCGGGAATGCTGGTTTTTTCTCTGAATTATGATTTCCGACACATCTAATTCCGTCCACAGTTGGGTCAGCACAAACACTTAAATCTCCCATTGGTGACTTAAACATAAATCTCTCCATATCACAATTTACTTGATTATATTTTTGTTGTAAAGTCGATTTCGAATCACTTTTATTTTTGTAATTCATGTCTGGTCTTAAAAAATCCTCTTTTTGAACTACAATTTGAACATTTTTGCATTTTGCTAAAGCGTTTAAAATTCGATAAGATGTTAACCAAGCAACACAGCCAACAATTAAGTCGTCCTTAAATTCTAAAATTTTGTCTATTAAAGTTTGCTCGATATTTCTAAAATGCGTTTCAACACTGTCAAAATTCGGTGAGTCTACTTTAGTTGAATTATTTTGAGAAACAATCATTTCATTCGCTCCGATTGAGTCAGTATAAAAACGGTCGTTGGGAATTACAAAGTCATTTAAATTTTCTTTAGTGTTTTTCATTTTTGTAAATTCTTTTTGTAATTCCGAAGAAGTCAATGGATGTTCTCGATGTTTTTTCATAGTTGTACCTAACGCCCAACTAAAATGAGTATGCGCCCCTGTGGCCAGGAACAGTCGAATTTCGTGTTTGCAACTTCCCTTCAAATAGCTCAGTTCACATATTCATTTTAGTGTTTGTTATCTGTTTTTTCTTTATCTAATAATTTTAAAACTTGTTCTATAGTATCATAATTCGATTGATTTGTTCTATCCGTATTTGTCAATATTGCAATAAAACTAGTGTTAGTATAGTCTTTGGCAATTACGTTATATACACCAAATGATGGTCCGCCTCCTTTTTCGCTATACCAATCGGACTTATCTTTCGAACCATTTGTATGTGTCCGCCAGCCATATCCAAAATATTCACTTTGAGCAGATTTTGTGTGTAACTCCCAAAGCTTATTTCTATATTCTTCAGATAAAAGCTGATTAGTAATTAGAGACTGATACCACTTATACAAATCCTTCGTACTTGAATAACAGCCCGTTGCTCCTTTACCAATTGCTCGATTAAAAGATGGAGCAGGTTTTAATTCACCGTTGGTTCTGGTATATAATTTTGCTATAGGATTTTTTTCGGCTCCGAAATATCCCGAATGGTTCATTTTCAAAGGTTTAAAAATTTTCTCGACAAGAACCTCATTATATGGCTTACCCCTTAGCTTTTCGATTACCAATGAAAGTAAATAGTAGTTGGTGTCGGAATAATTATCACTAGTCCCTGCTTCAAAAAGTATTGGTTTTTGACATCTTTCAAACATTTCGGTTTTTGAAACTGAATCTATGAATCCGGGACCATTTATAAATTCATTGTCTTCATAGAATTCTTGTAATCCTGAAGAATGGGAAAGTAAATGGTGAATGGTAATTGTCTTACCAATCCCCTTGTCATAATTAGGTAAATAGTTAAGTATGGAAGCGTTTAGATTCACTTTTCCTTCTTCAACCAACTGCATAATGAGTAATGCAGTAAATTGTTTGGAAATTGAAGCTAAGTAAAAGCTGTGATCAGGTTTTAACTTTTGATTTGCTTCAAAGTCAAAAAAGCCAAAGGATTTGTTAATAATTACCTCCCCTTTGTGTGCAACCAAAATATTTCCATTGAAGTCATTTGATTCATATAACTCTTGAATTAGTTGCTCAATTTTGGAAGATTGCCCAACCGATTTATGAGGAAAAAAATATAAGCCTGGCAAAGTAATTATTAGCAGTAAAATCCTATTCATATGATCGAGCTGTTTTTTTATTACAGATAACGGTTTTGTGTATGATTAGTGGCGTGTTTAAGCACCTAATTTAGCAAATAAAAACTGAATAGAAAATCCGCGAGGATTTTCGTAAGTAGGCGATAACCAAGCCATTAATTATACACGGTGTTGGCATTAGTATTTTAATTAAAAAGTTTAAATATTTCTCCTTGTTTGGCTCCTTTCACTTCTACACAATTTGCTCCATCTCTTTGATACATTTTATCATTAAAGTAAATTGGTTCAACTCCACATTGAACTTCTATCATTAAAATAGTCATTCCGTGATAAGTAATCGGTGTAATTGATTTAGAAATTTTAGTTCGCAAATCACTTGGTAGTGAACTATCTGAAATTTTCTTTGTTATGAAACTGATATAGTCATCTAAACTAACTCCTTTAAGTATTGCTTCTCTTTCTAGTCCAACAATTCCAAATCCATTGTATCTAGGAACATTTTTTAGTAAATCTAATTTCTCCACTTGAAGAGTGTCAGATTCTTCATCTGTAACACCAAGAAATAAATATCCTGTTTTTTCTTTGCCAAGATTCGCTAAAGCAGCAATGTTTTTTAGAATCTTATTTTCAAAAACCTTTTCCTCAAATTTGCGTTCTTTTGGATTAAGAGAGTATAGACCTTGTTTGAAATCATAGACAGCACTTTCTACTTTTGAACGCATTAAATATACTTGAAAGTCAATTGTATAAGTAGATGCACTTCTAAAGGTTAATTTTGATTTTTTAAAATAGTCAATAATTAGAGCTTTACATATTTTAATATTTTCTAATCTGCCAGCGCTAGTGGTATAATTTCCTTTTCCTTTTGGAAGTTTTTTATGTAAATTATCTATTGCTTTTTTAATGTTTTTATAATCAAAAGGATGCATATTTTGATTTATCATTAAATCATAAAATGCCATAAATAAAGTATAAAAAGCCTCTTTTACTGGATTTCCTCCAGCTGAAGGGTTTAAAATGTTTTTAAGTCGTGCTCCTTCAATTTGATGGTCGGCAAAGTTGAATAACTCAGATATAACTATTTTAATATCCTGACTGATGTTATCAAATCCAATAGCGTTTAATTTTAGTTCTATTTCGCTTGATTTATCTTTTTCTCCAATTCCATAATAATTGTCAAATTCTTTTTTATTCGCAGGAAATGGACTCCCTAGCAATATGGATAATACAATATCAGCAATGAATTGCTCGTCTTCACTTTCTCGAAGGTCAGAAACTCGTAAAACTCCGTGTTTACACCAAAAAGTGTTTTCTGCTGAAATACCATAACCAAATGAAGATTGTTTAGAATCAATACTAATTTCTGGCATTTCTGCTAACAATAAGACATCTTTGGAAGCATCTCCTCGTATTTCAGAAGCTAATGTTCTAATAATTGACGAAAATTTAGAGGTATTTCCTGCTTGTCTAACTTCTTGAGGTGATAAGTGTCGTCCACTTGCATTAATTCTTCGAAAGGTTTCATTAATATCATCATAACTATTCGATTTGAAAATAGTAGCAGGAAAAGGATAAGATATAAAAGAAGATACTTCGTCTTGCGTTATGAAATCTACTCCTGTTTTACTTTTAAAAACTCCTTTGTCAGCTTGTGATTGAGCAAATGTATAGTCCTTTACATTAAAGAAAATTTCTTTTCCTTCTCGAATAATTGGAAATTGATTCTCTATAAACCCAAAGAAAGCATTTAGCCTTTGCATTCCATCAATTATTTCAAATTTTCCATCTTCTACAGAAGCTAACAAAATTAGAGGAACAGGATACTTTGAAAGTATAGAATCTATTAATTTTTGTTTTTCATTTATTGTCCAAACTAATTTTCGTTGATATCGTCTGTTAACCAAAAGCATATTTTTACGATGTAATTCATATGCCTCCATTATTGTCATTCCTCTTGGTGATTGAATCATATTTCTTTATTAGTTCGGTTGTTTTTTATATTAATGCCAACTTGTTTATATACAGAATAAACTTCCTGTTATATTCCTTTTATGGCGGTATAAGCAGAAGTTTTTAGCAATTTTATTCTTTTATTTAAGTCTCTAATATAAATAAAAAATCACACAAAATACAGTGATCAAAAGAGTGAGTACTAACGACAAACACCTTATTTATTTTCATCCCAATGAAACTTATGTATAATTCGGTGAATGATAGGACTCATTAATATTCCCAAAGAAGCTATAAATACCAATCCAGCATAAAGCCCATAGATACCTGCAAAAATATGTCCGTTTTGAGAACTTGGCTTTTCAATAAGTCCTAAGCCTGATAACATGATAGATGAATGTAAAAAAGATTCGCTTAACGTTAAGTTTTCAAAAGTCGTAAATCCTAAAATTCCAATTAAAAGTGAAAAGAGAATCAGCAGTAAGATCCCCCAAAAGTGTTTTAATAGCCTGATATAGAATCTTTTTTTGTTAATAGGAGTTTCTGTTCTTTTTTCGTACATGGTTTAATTTTATAGATTACCCCTAATTTAGCAATTAATTTTATACAGTATTACTGCATATTTTTATTTCAGAAAATTAGTTGTGTGATTTGATTTCCAATTTTTAATTAAGTTTTTTAGTCAATTTTAGAGACATAACCAACGAGATAGGTAACTGCTCTTATTCCTTTTGTTCTGATTGTTTAACTACATTATAAAAATTATAATCTGTATTGGTAGCATCGGTAATTCCAACATTTCTGCCAATAGTTACTATTTGCCCTCTATGATAAGTACCGTGATTAATTACTTGCATCAAATATTCATATTTCGGAAGTTCACATTGAAACCAAGGGCTTTCGATTTTAACCAACTTCATAAGGTCTTTTTCTGAAAAGGAATGGATTAATTCAGATAAACGTTGAGAACTTTTCAGCCATCCGTCCATTATTTGTTCTGTACTTAAATCCTCAACTTTCTGTTCATTATTTGTTTTAGGTTCTTCTGCTAGAATGGAATACCAATACTCTTCAGTATCTGAAATATGTTTAATGGTTTTGAGAATGGTCGAAAAACTTGAAGGAACTTCTTTAGTAAGAATCTCATCCGGTTTTGTTGAAAGCCATTTGGTGAATTTTTGAGTGTTCCAAAAATTATAATCAGTATAGTTTGTTGCTAATTTTGTTAGTGCCATTTTTTTTGTTTTTTAGTTATTTACGGTTTGTCTCGCCCAATAAATCTGGTATTTCCCAGCAGAAATTCGATAGCTCGTTCTACATTTCTATCAATACTTTTTTCTGTTTTCAGAAATGATAAATACCTCAATATTTCTTTTTGTAGAGAAGGAGTTAAATGATCGAATATCTTTCTTGCTTTTTCATTTTCGTTCAACGCCTTTCTAAATTTTGGATGAAAGGGTATTTTTCTTTCGTTCGGGTCAAATTCGATTTCAATTCTTACTATTTCTCCAACTTCTTTTTTTGCAGATTTCCTCATTGGAGTGTTTAAATAAAGTCGCCAATGACCACTGTATTTTATCAGAGTTTGCTCAAATTCGTTTCCTTCAACTTTGATACGAATAGGAATCTTTCCTTTATCTTTTCCAGCCTTTTCAAAAATATAATTCAAAATGTAATCTGGGACAAAAACGAAAGGGTTAATTCCTATAATTTCAATTTTAGCTTTAAATTCTTTCATTTCAACTATTTATTTTAAGTAGTTTTTTGTCAACAATCTCGGCTATGAGAATGGTTGAGTAGGGGCGCACTTGACTTTGCAAGTACTTTTGTTTAGAATGTGCTTTTTCCTTTCACAAACCATTTTTTATTCCTTTAATTTAAAATACGGATTATAAATCAGTCCGATTATATTTCCAAAAGGATCTTTAACGGTTGCGGTCATTAATTCTCCTCCAACATTATAAGGTTTTTCGTTTTCGGTTGCCCCCATTTTAACCAATCGGTCGTACGTTTCTTGAATTTTATCCACTCCCCAATAAGAAATAACACTTTCAATCTTATCGGTTGTCGGGTTATCTTCTGGTTGAAGACCTAATTCATAGCCTCCAATGTCGAACCCAACATAATAGGGTTCTTGAAAGTACGGTTTTGTACCAAAGGCTTTTGAGTACCATTCCGTAGCTTTTTCAATATTTCCAACTTTATAAATTGTTGTTCTTAGTCCAAGCATATTTTTTATTTTATATTATCATAAGGAATGTAGTCTTCCCAGTACCAAGGCGTGTAAATATCTCCGATTCCTATTTTAAGAACTTCTTTAAAAATACTTTCTGCATTATCGCTATTCGACATTATGAGAATTCCAATATGTTTTTCTGGAAAAAGAATTGAATAGTGTTGAAAACCTTCTCCGTGTCCTTCTTTAAAATATCCGTGACCATATGGTGATGTTAAAATACCCCATCCCAAACCATAATTCAAATCGATACTATCATTTTCGTTTGTTTTTTCTAATGAAAGTGGTCCGAATTGCTTTTTTGAATTAATCCGAATATTGGGTGAAAACATCAATTGGGTAACAGAAGAATTGTTAGCGTATAAATCAAGTATTTTGGCTAAGAATTTCGAGTAATCTACGGGTGTTGTAGACATAGAGCCTGCAGCTGTTGTTTCATCTGCCTTATCTATATCAATTACATTTTGTTTTTTTGTATGCCCATTGCAATAGTTGTTTTCAAAGCGTTTTTGCCATAAATAGCTGGTCATACCCATTTTTAAAGGATTAAAAACATGTTCTTTAGCCAACTGTTCCAATCCTTTTCCTGTCATATTCTCTATAGCATATTGTAATAACATCATTCCTTCTCCAGAATAGCCGTATTCAGTTCCGGGATCAAAGAAAAATAAGATATCTCCTTCTGGAGTAAACTTTCCAGTTCTACTTAACCATCTCCAATTAGGAAAACCTGTAGTATGTGATAAACACATTCGTGCAGTTATTTTCTTATACCGTTCATCGTTAGCAAGATTTTTAAAACCTCTCCATTCTTTTTCAAGTTGCAATTCAGGAATAGGAACGTCAAAATATTCTTGCAGTGGCCTATCTAAATCAATAATTCCCTCATTAGCCAGTTGTGTCACTAAATAACCAAAAACAGCTTTACTTAATGAAGCTCCATAAAACACATGGTGAATACTTAAGCTGTCTTTTTCAGTAAGGTTTGAGTAGCCAAATGCTTTTTGATAAGTAACAGTATCTTGGTTAAAAATGGTAACTGTTAACCCTGTAACATTTGCTATATCAACAAGGGTTTTAAAACTAGAGTCTAATTTAACTCTTGTTATTGATGAGCCATCTAGTCGCTGAATTTGTTTTCTCTCTATTTTTTTTGAACAACTAGTGATTATAGATAGTATGATTATTATTCTTAAGTATTTCATATTTCAATATTAAGTAAAACGGCAAAGGTTTTGGCTATGGTTTCGTTACATGAGAATCCGCAAGAATTTTAAGAAGTAGGCGAGAACAAGCAAATATTTACAGTCATTGTTAGCAATAAGATTAATTGATTTGTTAATTCTTTATTTATCTAGCGGAAAATATCTTTCTTTTATAATGTTGAAATGATGAATTTGATGTGCCGTTATTGTCAGACCAATTGTGTATAGAGGCATTTCGTATTCAAAAAAGACACAATTTGTTTCGAGAATATTTCGATTAAAAGACTTAAACATCATAATGGTTGATTGACGTACAATTCGAAGTTCATTTATCAATTGTTCAATTGTCAATTCATCTGCATTTGAGTTTTTACCCATTATTTCCTGATCGAGTGCTTCAGGAATATGTCCTTCATTACGAGCAAAAAGTATAGAACGATAGCACCAAATCCTTTCCCAATCTATCAAATGCTGTAGTATTTTATGAATAGACCATTTATCTTTTTCATATGTTTTTAAACCAATTCTCTTTAATTTAGCAATATCCAATTCATTAATTTTCGCTAAACTTAGTTCAAAAGCCTCGTTGAGTTCAATATCGCCATTAAGGCTTAAAACGTATTCTAAAAATCCTGGATTTTTTTTGATTTCTGATTTTTCCATTATAGCTATTTTGGTTGCTAACGTCTTGTGTAATTATTAGTTGCGGTTTTAAATTTACGTTTTTAATTTAAAAAAACTAAACTAAGTAATTAATGAATGGATTCAGGTGTAGTCTAATTCGTTGTAATTACGATTATATATTGTTTACCTGTTGGTAATATTTTTTAAAGTTCTCTTGTGCAGAACAACTTGAAATAATAAATATTAAAATGAGAAGTGTGATGTTTTGTTTCATGCTCAATTTTTTTAGCTTGTGCACCATATTATGGAGCACTTTTTTTCATCCACCAATCAAGTCTTGTTTCTGGTTTATAATTCCTTACTGTCGGTTTAGTTTCTGCTCGTTCAATCTTCAAATCGTTCAAATTTGCAACTACTGACCAAATTGTACCAAATTTTTCTTTCTTTAAATTCAAACACACGCACTTGTCAGAAAGAATCTCTTTGGCTTTTTCTAAATCCATTTGCTTAACGGATTTTAAATTGTTTTTCAGTCCGTTATATCTTTCTGCACTTTTACTCCATTCGACTCCACCACGGTCGTACGGTTGCATTTCTTCTGATTTAAATTCGTTTGTTATGTAAATGAATTGTTCATTTTTCTTAGGTCGTCTTACGTTGCTTTTTTGTGGTGCTGATTCCACAACTACGATTTCTCCATTTTTGTCTGCAATCAAAAAATTGTTCGCAGTTGAAACTTTGGCTTTTTCAATTAATTCTATCGCTTGTTTTGTGTTTTTACAATCTTCTAAAATTTTCCTTACAATAAAATGGAAGCTAATACCCGTTTGGATTTCAGTTCCATTAACGAATGACATTGCAACAGATAATCCTTTTTCGTTAATTCCGTCTGAGCGACCTATAAAAACGTCTGATTGGCTGATGTACGAGTATTTGTTTTTTGGCGCTATCAGACTACTTTCCGTAAATTTTTTAAAATTGAAAAGCATATCATAATTCCGCCCGATTATCGTGTCATTGCTGTTTTTGAAAGCAAACACACTACATTGTCCAGTCGGATTGAAAACACCAAGGCTCAATAAAAATGCACCTAACTTTTCAGGTTTGTCATTAATTCCTTTTGCAAAACCTTCAATCTCTTCAATAACTTCAGGGAAAAATAATTTTAAGTCTTGATAGGATTCAAGTCCAAAATTCATTTTTTGTTTGCTGATTGTCGGAATGACGAAATTTGCTTTTTCATACAGTAGTTTACCATACTTTAAGCCCATGTCGTAAAATTCTCCATATAGTCTCGGGTGATACATTTTATTTCATTTATATGTTTTTCAGATTTCTCTAATCATTAAATGCAGCATTTTTTTTAGCCATTGTTAGCAAAGGTTTTTTCCATAATGACATAATCAATTCCATCTTTCTCAAATTTTTTATCTGTAGGTTTTAAGTTGAATTTCTCATAGAATTTTGATTTTTCTACTCGAGCATTACACCATAATTTTTTAATTCCTTTTTTCTCTAATAAATCGATTATACTTTTTAATAGAATTGTTCCGTATCCTAATCCTTGATATTCAATTAACGTTGCAAATTTTCTGAATTGTACCACATTATTCTCAGCAAATAAGGAAATTATAGATGTCAGTTCTCCATTTATAAATAAACCAAAATGTCTCGCATTTTCATCATTTGGTAATTTAACATATTCTATCGGCTTATTTGGCCACATAACTTTGTGTCGAATCTGTAAAGTTTCGGAAGAGGAGATTTGTTTAATTTCAGAAATTATTTTTTCACTTGACATTTTACTAATGGTTTGTATATGGTTTTTATTTCGCTTTTGCCAATGCCATTTTCATAGCGAGTCCAGTCAATACAGAAGTCATAAACCACTTCTGTATTCTTAACCAAATTGGCTTTTTCGAGAACCAACTAGCCATTTTAGCAGCTGATATAACAATTAGAAAATTAACTGAAAAACTTATTATTATTTGTATAATTCCGAGTTGAAAACTTTGACCTAAGATAGAACCATATTCAGGTTTTATAAATTGAGGAAAAAATGATAGATAAAATACTGCCATTTTGGGATTTAGGATATTTGTCAGAAGTCCAATATTAAAGAGTTTAAGAGGTTTGTCCGATTTCAGGTTTTGGTCAGCGTCAAATATTTTGTTTTTGTATTTTATAGTGTTATAGGCTAAGTATAATAAGTAGCCTACTCCAAGAAATTTAACCACGACAAAGGCATAAGGGATGGCAAAAAATATTGCAGTAAGTCCAAAAGACACCATCAATATATGGAATAAAAATCCGCACATTACACCAAAAAGAGAGATGATTCCAGCTTTTTTTCCTTGTGACAAAGACCTTGAGATTAAATAAATCATATTCGGACCAGGAGAAATTACCATTATCAATGCCGCTAATCCAAATAGTAATAAATCATTTATTGGTATCATATTTCTGTTTTTAGTTCTAGTTTTTTATTAGTAGTTGTGTGGTTAAGTAACAAATTTAGTAAGTATAAATTGAGTAGAAAATCCGCGAGGATTTTCAGAAGTAGGCGAGAACAAGCAATTACTTACAGCCATTGTTATCAGTAGTACTTTATTTTATTCTATTTTTATTTTTAATAGTCCAGCGAAAGTCGCACACCATAAATTACCTTTATTATCTAAAGTCATTCGTTGAACATAAGTACTTGGCACTTTAGAATTTTCAGGTGTGAAGGTTTGCCAATTCTCTCCATCAAACATTGAAATTCCGACTCGATTTAGGCTTAACCAAATTCTATTATTTTTTTCATCTATGGCAAAGTCCAATACGTCATTTCGTGGCATGTCCGAATTATCTGTGTTTATTATTTCCCAAGTTCCATCTGTTTTAAATTTGGCAAAACCTTTGGTTTGAGGAAATTTCTCGTACAAAGAGAACCAAATTGTTCCAGTTGAATCTTCAAAACCTTTGGTTAAAGTTGAAGTAGATAATGGTGAACCATCTTTAAATTCAATTACTTTTTCACCATCAATTCTGATATTTCCTTTATTCGTTCCTATCCATAAGCGACTTTTGCTATCAAGAAAAACTCCCATAACTCGATTTGAAGGAAGTTTCGAATTAGTAGTGTCCATAACAGACCAATTTTTTCCATCATATTTTATCAACCCTTTTGAAGAAGGAAACCAAACATTACCAATTTTGTCAGCATAAATTTTAGTTGTCCAACGTAAAGGTGAGTTTATAGTATCAAAAACTTGCCAATTTTCATCATTATATTTATAAGCTGATTTTCCTCCAACAAACCATTTGTTTCCTTCACTGTCAATTGCAGAATGCATAATGGATTGCAATTTATTCTTGTTGTATGGCGTTGCTTTGATTGGTGTGTTTTTTGAACCGAACAAAGTCATATTTCCATTTTCTACTTTTACAATTCCATTATCTGTTCCGTACCATATAACACCATTTTGCTCACTTATAATTGCTCTTGACATATCCCAAGGGACAATAGAATTTTGAGTTGTAAATACTTCAAATGAATTAGAGTCAAGCTTATTTTTATATTTTCTTTTTCTATCAATCTCAACTGGTCCGACAGATTTCATATTTGACTGATTTTTTGTGTCAAATCGTTTGTATTTTGTCTCTACCTGTCCATTATTAAATAAGAACTCCAAAACCACTGTTGCACTTCTTTCTTTTCCTTTACATATAGCAGGTTTCCAATTGGACATTGAATTAATCTTGTCTTTTAGTTCAAGTTTTTTTATGCTTTTGTTAGTTTTTGACTGAAGGCTCTTTACACATTGATTTCCTATCGAGTCAACTATGACTTGTACAAAAACTTTCCCTCTTAATTTTGGAGAAAAATCGGTCAGATGTTTTTTAAAGTATTCATTTATATCTGATTCAGATTGGGCTTTAGTCTCTCCACAATCAAGACAAAAACTAAATCTTGCTTGATGGCAATCATCAAATTGTTCAGAGAATAGATTTTGGGCTTTACTATTGAAAAATGTCAATAGAATTATAATTGTAAAAATTTGTTTTGTCATTTGTTCGTATTATTGGTAACGGTCTTGTGTATGATTAGTGGCGTGTTTAAGTACCTAATTTAGCAAATACAAACCTAATAGAAAATCCGAGAGGATTTTCGTAAGTAAGCGAGAACTAGCCATTAATTATACACTGTGTTGTGAGCAGTACTTTTATCTTATATATAGAATTTATCAGCCTGTTTTTCGTCTATCTTCATTCTTTTAATTTTCAATAAACCTGTGTTCAAAGCAGGTGAGAAATCTTCCCAAATTCTATTTAAATATCTAATATGCCTTTCATTCTGCTCGTTTGGAATTTCTACAATAACTAAAATCAGAATTGCATTTGTTTTCCTTAATTGACGATAATGATGAATTTTACTTAACATTTTATAAAGTCTATCCGTAAACATTGGTGAAATAAAGTTACCAGGTCTAATTTCCAAGAATATTTCTTTATCAACTTCTTTTATATAACCATCATAAATTGGACTAGAATCACTAATTGGGTCAATTCCGTCAAACTCTTTTAGTTTAACTTCTTTAAACATTTTTGAAATGTCAACATCATTTTCCTCAACATACCTATCTAAAGCATATTCTTCAATTTTTCTGTAATCAAGTCTTTTTCGTGCAGTAACATTGGTCTGAATTTCATCGATTTCTTTTTCATTTTCTTCTTTTTCTTCTTCACTTGCTTTGTGGACACCAAAATGCTTTGAAAAATCAGAAGGAAGACCGTAAATATTAGTGTTACTTTGTCTTTGACTTACATTATTAGTTAGACTTATTAGTTGGTTTAGAAGCTCTTTTTTTTCGGTTTCGACCTTTGTTATTTTTTCTTCTTTCTTTTTTATTTCACGGGATAGTGAGATTACTTTTCCAATTGAAAAATTGTCAAAAGATTCTGAAAGAGCTAAAATCAGCAGAAAGGCGATTAGAATAATCAGTCCAGCAGAAATGTCTGAAATGGGTTCATTATAGAAGAACTTAAAAATTACCATTGTAAATATTAGTCCAGCTAAAAGGATTAAAGCGATTCGGACGAACCAATTAATTTCTTTCTTATTTTCTTCTTTTCCCATAGTTTGTTATTGAAAATTGGTGTTTGTTTGTATATCGTACCGTATTGCTCACAACGTTTGGTGTATGAAAAGTAGGCGATTTCGTAGCACTTCATTTTCAATGATTAGATGTAGGCTGTAATAATCTAAACTCCTTGATTTTACTATTGAATCGCCTATTTTTTATACACATTGTTGTAAGCCGTTTTTATCTACAGTCCATATGAATATGATTTTTGTGACCAGAAATTTGACGGCAAACATTCTTTCCAGTGGCTTTATTAACAGCATCAACTACCGCTTGGTCGCTGAAAAATACTTTTGTCGCACCAGATTCAACACAATATAGACACAGATAAGCGCAAGCCATTTGGTCATAGTTGCTTCCATTTGACATCATCCTTCCTTGTAATTTGACATCAAATGCTCGTCCTTTGTTATGTTGGCTAGTTGGTGTGGAGGGTCTGGTTCTATTAAATCGCATAGAACTCATTCCAGAAACTGTTACGGTTCCACTTTTCCCAAAATGAGAATAAACACATGCCTGAACTCCTTTCAACAAAGTGCTTTCTTCTGCATATACATTGGTTAATCCATAATCAACTTTATAAATCCCTTTGATTTCAGAAGGTAAATCACTTGGTGAAGTGAGCTTACAGGCGTTTGACTGTCCGCTTACTCTGTAACAAGTATAAGGATAGTTGATATCTCCAAGTAACTTAATTGGAGAAGAACATAGACTAATTACATTCTCGTTTTCCTTTACAAAAGCGTGAAACTCTTTAATTTCTGGGACAAGTAAATCAGCAATATCATCAGGATACATTGATTCAAAATGCTCTTCGTGGTTTAAATTTTCGTCATTCATTTTTATTTATTTTGGAGTTATTAATTAGAATTCATAGCAATTGTTATTTTGGTAATCCAAGTTTTAAACTTTCTGGATAATCCCAAACTTTATCTTCAGGTGCATCAGAAAATGTAGGTGAGTGGGCTCTTAGCCATGCTTTTGACACTTCATTTTGAATATACTCTTCTGACTTATGCAGACCTTTTTTAACTTTTCCATTTACAACTTCTCTTAGGCAAACAAAGAGCTCACAATAAATCATATCGAGAATTGTCCCCAAAATGCTCTTATCTCTAAAATTAATAGGAGTCCCATTGTTAAGTATGTAGAATGATTTGTTATCAGCATTTCGAGTATATCTAGTAATTACCTCATTAATTTTCTCAACTCTACATTTTGTAGCAAACCCATCTAAATCAAATTCTATATTTTTTGAGCTACCGCTTGCTAGAATTGCTCCTTCCTTTATGTAAGGCATATCTACTAATCGGATAGATGTTTGACCTGTACAGCCAACAATTAAGTCAGATTGTGTGAGTAATTGATTTAAAGGAAATGGGTAAAATCCTTCCACTTTAGCACTCATGTTTTTTGAAGGGTTTATATCATATATTGAAACAACGGACTCTCGCCCTTTAAGAGCAACAGCACTAGAACGTCCAATTTTCCCAAATCCAATGACGCCAGCTCTCATTCCTTGAAGTATTGCTGAATAATCTTCCCTAATAACCCTTTCTACGCTGTATATTATTGCATCTCCAATGATTGTGTCTTCAACAAACTTTAAGGGGCTTTGAGCCATAGAAAGAATTGGACAGTTATGAGGTGCGGTTTGCTCATATCTCCAGTGTCCATTATTAGTGTCTTCAACAATCCCAATAAATTGTTCAAACTCCGAAAGTTTATTGGTTGATTTTGCTAAATACCCTCCTACTTCCTGAATTACCAATGGCTCTTTGTTGTTATTTAAATAATCTAGTGCCATTTCTTCAGATTTCGTAAATGTATCAGATACAGAATCAGGTACAATTATGTTGAACCCTTCTTTTTTTAACTGTTCGACAGCATTTAAATCTGCTGAATAAGGAACTGCAACGATTCCTTTTACGGGGTAGATGTTATTTAGAGTTCTCACATATTCAACGGCAGTGTGAAGTATATGAGTAATCAATATCGAATTAACTTTTTTAGGGTTAGAATCAGTCTTGGATAATTCTGTTAAAGCTGGTAAGTTGGAATCTTCTCCAATGAAGGATTCTCTTATTTGTTTGCTTTCACTTGCGATGAAATTGTTTAGTCTCATATTTGTTTCGATTTTCTAATGGCTTACAACTTGTTTATATAAATACTTTTAGTGCTCTTATACGACTAATTTGGGCGTATAAGATTACTTTACTGTTCTTTTATTCTTGTTGCTATCTTCCCTGTTAGGGGAATAAAAAAAGGAAATGGTAGCAATTTTATTTCTTCTTATTCAAGAATGCCTAATATAGACAAAATAAAAAACCGTACAAAATGTACGGTTAAAATAGTGTTTTTCAGCTTTGATAAGTAAGTTTATGTGGTTGTATATTGTTGTGCATGGTGTTTTATTCTTCGGGTTTGGTGTAAGTAACAATATCAATTCCAATTCCGTTTGGGTCTTTGATTGCAAAATGTCGGTCTCCCCAAGGTTCGTCTCGGATTTCAATTTCTATCTGAACCCCTTTGTCTTTTAGTTGTTTGTATACTTCATCTACGTTCTCAACTTCAATCGTTAAATAAACTCCTTTTCCATTAAATGCCGATTGAAAAACAGGCTTTTGGCTTGGGTGGTTCGGCTGTAAAAAGCTAATTTCAGCAGATTGATTTGGTGTGTGAAGCAATAAATAAAATTCGTTTTCAAAGCTTACTCCAAAGTTCAGAACTTCTGTGTAAAATTTCTTGGTTTCCTGTAGTTCTTCGGTAATTATTCCTGCGTTAAGTTTCATTTTGCTTGTTGTTTGTGCATTCGTCCAACTTACTGTTAAAAGAAATGTGATTAGTAATAATTTTTTCATTATCAATGTTTTTATAGCTGTAAATTTAGGACGAAGAGAAACCGTAACATTGTAAAAATCGGACAAACTTAACGGAAGGCTTCCGAAGGAGTTACTTCGTAAAACGTTTTGAAGTTTTTAATGAAATGAGCTTGGTCGAAAAATCCAACATCAAAGTACAGTTTGTTTTCTTTCAGACTTTGTATTGAAGGATTTGCATTTAAAATATGCTGAAAGCGTACAACATTACTAAACGATTTTGCTGTTGTACCAATATAGAAATTAAAAATTCGACGAAGTTGTCTTGGACTTAACCCTGTATTAAGGTCTTTTTCAGTATCTAAATATCCGTTTTTTTGAAAAATCAGGTTTAAGGAATTTAAAAAGCGGTAGTCGTAATGAATGTCTTGATTTTTTGAAAATTCGATTATTTTTTGATTCAGGATTTTTGTAATTGTTTTAAATGAATCTGAAGGTTTTATTTCTGAATTAATCCACTCAGAAAAATTGGGTAAAATTTTATTCAGTTCTTGAGATTGATTGCTTAAAGTTTTGGCATTGACATTGAACAAGAGTGGAAAAGCAGAAGGTAAAAAACGAATGCCGATATAATCAAATTCTTTTCCAATAGGGAATTGAACATACTTTCGGCAAAATCCCATTACAAAGTTTGCAGCTGGTTGTTTATGGTTAAAAAATATGTCAATGCAACCGTCAGAAACAACTCGATAATTGTAGTCTTTGTTTAAGGGTGTCTGTGTTTTAAGTTGCCAAAAGCAATAAACATAGTTTTCAATTTTTTTATTTGGTTGAATTTCTTGATAGCTTATTTCGTTATCATTAGCCGCAACTGTTGGTTGAATCGGCCTGTAATATTTTCTTATGGTTTTCAGTTCATTCACTGTGTTTTTTTGCATTATGCACAATGGTTTTACATATGGCTTGTGGTGGTTTTTGAAACACTTCACTTTCCTTCCTAGACGAACTTTACTAAGAGCCGAAACTCTTGATTTTAGTACTTAATTCGTCATAAGCCATACATATTGTTGACGGTTTGTTTTATTGTTCAAGTTAATTGGTTTCTCTTTTTTGCAGGTTAAATACTGTTCCTGCCGGATCCTGAATCCAATGCATATTTTCAGGAAGCTCTTCAAGTTCATCACAAGTTTCTACACCGTTTGATTCCAGATAGTTTGTTGCTACTTCTACGTCTGGAACCGTAAGTTGTAACCAAGTTTCTGAATGTGTATAGTTATCCACACAGTCTAGCCATATTATATTGTTTCCGAATTTCACTTCGTGTGTTTTTGAAACGGTAGGATTGTCAATGGGCTTTTCTTCGACTTCCAACTTCAGAATGTCTCTGTAAAAAGCAACGGTTTTATCATATTTACTTTTAGGAATTTTTATCGCAATGTTAATTCCTGCTTCAAATTTTGTATTCATACTTATCTAAATCTGTTTTTTGTTTTTCGCATAATTGTTAGTTGCAATGACAGTCAACGGTTTCGGCTATGAGTAGTTGTGTAGTTTAGCGGTTAACTATGCAAGTACACACCAAACTGAAAACCCTCACGGATTTTCAGAAGTAGGAGAGTAGAAACAATTATTTATAGTCATTGTTGTGCACAGTTTTTATTCATATTCTGGAATATTCAATCCTAAAATTAAATCTCTGTGAGCTGTCCAAATTCCACCTTTCATTTTGAGTTTTATAATTCCAGAACCTCCTCGTTTTTTTTGAGACTGCTTTTTGTCTTCTGTAAGAAGTGGGTCACTTTCAAAAAAATAACTATCAATGTAATAAGGTGTTGCATTAGGTTCTTTTACATAAATGTGAATATGTTCAGGTTCTTGCATCTTAGGATAAGGCGCAGGTTTGAAAGTATAAAAAGTGAATTTTCCATCGTTACTTGTTTTTAACCACCCACGATATTGTCCGTGAGTTTTTTCCCAACTTATAGGTTTTTCACTTGGTTGATAAATTCCATTTCTGTCTGTTTGATATATGTATAGTATGATGTTTTCAGCGGGTGTTTTCCCATCTTTTTGAAATACTGTTCCTGTTATTTTAATTTTTGGATTGTTCTCATTGAAACCAGGAAGAGTATCAGTTGATTTTGGTGTTATATTAAGCGCCTTATAATCCAATAAGGCTTCACAGTCTTGACAAGGTCCACCAATTTTTCTTTCAATTTTAGAACTGGATTGTCCTTTACAGGAAATTATAAAGAAAGTCAGAAGAAGTATTCCTAAATATTTTTTCATTGTATTTCGGTATTTTACATTGCATAGAACTAGTTTACATACAGAATAAACTTACCATTATACTTCTTTTTTGTTAGGATGAGCAGAAGTTTTTAGCAATTTTATTCTTCTTATTCAATGGTAGCCAAGATAAAACAAAATAAAAAACCGCACAAAAATGTACGGTTAAAATATTGTTTTTCAGGTTTAATAGGTACGTTTAGAATCCACGATAATTGTGGTTATACATTGTTGTTAATAGTTATTTTACTTTAAAGCATTAATAAACTTCTCCATTTCTTGCATAGTTCCAATTGTAATTCTAGACCATTTTCCATCTTCTTCATAAATCTTAGTTCCAACAATGTTGTTTATCTCTAATTGTTTGAAGAAATCTTTTTTATAATTTGAAAGAGAAAAATAAATAAAGTTCGAATACGAAGGAATACATTTAATATCTAGTAACTCTAAATTTTCAATGGTATATTTTTTTTGCTTTCTAATTTTTGTATTTGCTTTAATACTTTTAACACTTTAAAACTAATAAATTAGAGGTTGTGTTACGATCCTTATAATTTGATATATCTTTAATTGTTTTTATTATGTTAATTTATATATTTTAGTGGTTTAATTTTTTTTACTACTCATTTTAAATAGCTATAATTCTAGATCTATTGCATTAAATTATTGAATAGTTTTTTTGGAAAAATATAGAACTACCTTTTTGTGTAAAGTTTAATAATGGGATGCTTATTAATTTTGTTATAAATTATTACTACAATGGATACAAGATACAGTAGAAATAGAATATATGTAAAACCAGAAGAACAAGAATTTATTAAAAATTACCCTGTTTTATTAGGTGGCTCTGGAATTGGTAGTGTTATTGCAGAATGTGCTTTGCGTTTTGGCTTTGAAAATATAACTATTATAGATGGTGATTATGTTGAGAAAACAAATTTGAATAGACAAAATTACATAGAAGATGATATTAATATAGGTAAGGTTGAAGCAATTAAAAAAAGATTATTATCTATAAATAAAGAAGCTAAAATTAATGTATATAATAGTTTTTTAACTATAGAAAACATAGAAGAATACATTCTTAATCATAAGGTAGCTATTAATGCATTAGATTTTACCTCTGATGTTCCATTGATTTTTGATGAGATTTGCCAACAAAATAATATACCTGTATTACACCCATATAATTTAGGTTGGGGAGGTTTAGTAACTGTAATATCTCCTAAGGGGCTATCGTTAAAAGCTATTGCAAAAAACGGACAGCAAATTAATGAACTTCGAGTAGTTGAATACATTTCTAGCTACATGAAGTTTTGGGGAGTACCACAGTTGTGGATAGATGAAGTGTTACATGAATACTTAAATGAAAAAGAGAAAATATCTCCTCCACAATTAGCTATTGGCTCTTGGATGGTTGCTAGTATGTGTACACATCTTCTTTTTAAAATTGCAACAGGTAAAGAGTATAAAAGATTTCCAGAATTTTATTTTTCCTCTATTAATACCGATTAGATTAATTTATTGTTGGTAGCATATACAATGGCTTCTGAGATATTGGTAACTCCCAATTTTTCAAATAATTTTCTTCTATGAAATTTAACTGTATCTGGAGATACATACATGGGTTTAGCCATTTCGTTAATAGTATATCCTCTCACAGAAAGTCTTAAAATTTCCTTTTCTCTGTTAGAGAGCTGAATTTTCTCTTCTGTTTTCCAAAAATTGCCTTTTAAATCATATTTGAAAATTTTATTTTCTCCTTTTTTGTATATCCTAATGTTTCCAGAATTTTGTTCATTAGAAAGAGAAATAATACAAATAGCTTTCCATATTTTTCCTTCATCAGTTAAAAAAATAGGAGTTAGTTTCTGATTAATTAATAACGCTTTACCTTCTTGATTTTTTAAATGAAAATCATAAGAAATGGAGTGATATATCCTTTCTTCTAGTGGTATTTCTTTATAAAAATCAAACCCAATTGTATTTATTTTAAGTAATAATTCTACATCTTCAGGAATAACATAGTTAAAGTAGAAAAGATATCCCATTTCTTTTACTTCTTCAGCAGTGTGCCCACAGAGGAAAAGAGGGTTTTCAGAAACATATTCAAATCCTTTTTTTTGATAGTCTATCACATAAATACTTTTGTAGGTAGTTCTAGCGAAGGCTTTAATTGTTTCTAAATAATTAGCTGTTTGCTTACGTTCGTTTTCAGATACGTTGGTCACGGTATTTCGTGATGTAAAAAAATCATGAATATTACTCATAGTTTCGAAGGGACTTATGCCCAAAAGAAGTGAAAAAATACATACAAAACAATTTTTCTTCTCCTTTTTTTAATTAACAGAGCATAAATATTCTACTAATTAGTGTAGTGCTTTGAAAGTGCTAACTAGATAGTTTTGAGATCAAAATATTATACTATGATACTTATAAAAAATTATTTAGAAAGATTGACTACAAACGAAGTATATAATTTATCAAAGTTTATAGTTGAAGAAAATTTTAATCATCACACAAAAAAAGATGATTTTGAAAGCTTAAAAAAAGATATTTTATCTGTCTATGAGGAAGAAATTGAATATATACAAAATTCCAAAATATTTGTTAGTAGAGATGATTTAGGAAAAATTACTGGGGCTATTAGGGTTTTAAGATGGAACTATATAAACAAACTACCAATACAAAGTTTGTTTGGAATAAATCCGTTACTAACTATTGAGGATAAGTCTTTTAATGATATCTGGCATATTGGTAGGTTTGCTATTAAAAAAGGAATAAAAGATGTCAATCTGTTTAAAAAATTAATGGTTTGTGCGATTTCTCCTGTATGCAGTCATATTGAAAATATTGCTTTTGCAGAATGTGATAGTAAATTATTAAGAGTTATGTCTTTATTAGGGATAAAAGCTAAAGTAGTGGGTAAGTCAATTAATTACTTGGGTTCTGAAACTGTTCCTGTAAGCTTTTCTTATACAGGTCTTATAGGGTTTTATGAAGAGAATAAACATTTGGTGTCTAACCAAGAACTTCTTGAAGAAACAGTTTTTAGCAAAAACTACACTTTTGTGTAGTAGAAGTATAACCATAAGAAAATAGATTTACGATTCGAAAATTAAAACTATATGAACCTATCAAGAACTATTCTTGTTCTTTTACTTTTTTCTTATTCCTCCTATTCACAAATAGAGTTAAAAGATGTTGAAAGGAATTCTTCAAATGCTACAATAGAGTTAAAAGGCGTTGCAAGGAATTCTTCAAATACTACAATAGAGTTAAAAGGTGTTGTAAGAAATTCTTCAAATGTCGCAATAGAATTTGCTAATGTTGTCTTAACTAATCAAAAAAATGAAATTGTTAAAGGAACAATTACTAATGAAAGTGGAAGATTTAGTTTATCGGTAAAAGGAGGAGGTTATAAATTATCAATTAGTTTTTTAGGATATAAAGATTGGTTAAAAGAAATTTCAATAGATAATGGTTATGATTTTGGTGTTATAATTCTTGAAGAGAGTAAGGATAACTTGGATGAAGTTGTTGTAACAGCTAAGAAACCTGTAATTAAAAGAAAAATAGATAGGATAGAATTTAATGTAAATAATACAATTCTTTCAGAAGGAAATGCCTGGGAGGTGTTGAATAAAACGCCAGGAGTAATAGCCTCGTCATTAGGGGCTTTGCAGGTTTTTGGTAAATCTGGTGTTTTAGTAATGATTGATGAGCGTCCAGTACAACTTTCATTAGATGAACTGAAAAATATGTTGGAAGGGATGTCTGCTAGTGAGATTAATTTAATAGAAGTTATTACAAATCCACCTGCTAAATATGATGCTGAAGGAAATGCTATAATAAATATTTCTTTAAAAAGGAAAAAAACGGCAGGGTACAACGGAGAAGTTTTTTCAAGATATACACAAGGAATATTCCCAAAATTAAGCAATGGAGCAAATATTGTTTATAGGAATAATAAAGTCAATATTTCTGCAAATTACAGTTTAGGAAAAGGGAAAAGTAATGTGAAAGAAAATAGTGATATTAATTTTTTAAATTCAACAACTAATACGACTTCTTTTTGGAAAGAGAACTCTGATAGAAATACAGAATATACCACTCATAACTTTAGAACATTATTAGATTATCAGTTATCTGAAAAAAGTGTATTGGGAATTAAAATAGATGGTAATCTTGTTCCTCGTAGAGAAACAATTAATAAAACAAGAACAGATGTTTTTGATGATCAGAAAGATTTAGAGTCTTTTTTTATTAATAATAATAACTCAGATAGTGATACCGAAAACATTTCTTATAACGTAAACTTTAATCAAAAGTTTAAAAGGAAAGGACGTTCATTAGCTTTTAATTTCGATTATATAGATTATGAAACAAAAGGAGAACAAGGAGTTAATACAGATTTTTATAAACCAGATAATAGCTTTGATAGAAATGAATATTTCATTTCTGATAACGAGCAAAATATTGATATATATACGTCAAAGTTAGATTATATAGAGCCTATTGATTCTACTTCTAATTTAGAAACTGGTTTTAAGTTTAATTCGATAAAAACAGATAATAATTTAATTTATTTTAATAGAGATGCTCAAGGTAATTTAGTATTCGATAGTACTAGAAGTAACCAGTTTATATATGATGAGAATACTTATGCTGCTTATTTGTCTTATGATAAAGATTTTGATCGTTTTTCTGTTAAAGTAGGTTTAAGAGGGGAGTATACTAAAACAAAAGGTAATTCTGTAACATTAAATCAGATTACAAATAATAATTATTTTGAGTTATTTCCTTCTGCATTTTTTCAATATAAACTAAAAAATAAAAATTCGTTAGGAATATCTTATAGTAGAAGGATTAAAAGACCAAAGTTTAAATTATTAAATCCTTTTCAGTTTTTTACTAGCCCTTACAGTTCTATAGAAGGAAGTCCTTTTTTACAACCATCTTTTTCTGATAATATAGATATAACTTATAGCTTAAAGAATAAATATTTCTTAACAGGTTATTTTAGTTATACAAAAAATCCTTTCACTCAATTATCTATTCAAGATAATGAAACACGTGTTTTTAAATACAAAGCAGTGAATTTAAATAGTAATGTAGCTTTAGGACTAGTGTTCTCTACTTCATTTAATGTGTTTAGTTTTTGGGGTGTGTATTTCGATATGAATTTATATAATGAAATTTATGAGTTTATAGATATAGATGGTAGTCAATTAATAAGGAATCAGAGGTTTAATATAGACCCTTATTTATGGAATGAGTTTCAGGTTTCTAGAGAACATAATTTATCACTTGAACTTACAGCTAGATATTTTTCACCAAAAGTTCAAGGAGGATTTGATATTAAAGAGATGGGAGAAGTGTCAATAGGAGTGAAGAAAAAGCTTTTTAAAAATAAAGCAACTTTGTCAATGTATATAGTTGATGTTTTTGATACAAATAAGTACACTTTAGAATCTAAATATGCTATGCAAAACCACATTTTTAGAGAAAATCCAGAAAATCAATATGTAAGATTTTCTTTGTCTTACAGGTTTGGAAACTCTAAGAATAAAAAGAAAGCAAAGAAAGAACGTAAATCTGAAGAGAAAAAAAGATTATAAAAATTTATTTATCGATAAATGATATCCAAATAGCCTATTATGATGTAAAACTAACTAGGGGAAAATTAATTAACAAAACAATTTAAAATTATGAAAATCAAATTTTCACAAAAAGATCGCGAAGCATTAGCAAAATCAATGACTTCATTCGAAAATGAAAAATTAGTAGATGCTTTAGACGTAGTAGGAGCAGGTCAAACAGATGATACAGCATGGTCTAGATCATCATGGTCAAGAAGTTCAGCTGAACTTGAGCCTGTAATACTTACTAAATAAGATTTATCTAAAAAAATATTGGGGTGGTTTAAATCGCCCCAATATAATTAAACAGGAAAACATGGAATTAATAGAAGCAACTTTAAAATGTAGGTATGCTATTTTAAAAATAGCTAGTAGATGTAATTTGAATTGCACCTATTGTTATGTATATAACAAAGGAGATAAATCTTACCTGTTACAACCTAAAAAAATGTCAACAGAAATTATTGATGCTTTTATTAATAAAGCCAAAGAGCATTGTGTATTGCATAAAAGTAAAGCGTTTACTTTTATCTTTCATGGTGGAGAACCTTTGCTGGCAGGAAAAGAGTTTTTTGAATACTTTGTTGAAAAAGTAGGTGTTAATTTCAGAGATATAGACACAGAAGCAAGATTCACTATTCAAACAAATGGAGTGCTATTAAGTGAAGAATGGTGTGAATTGTTTAATAAATTAAGAATAAGGATAGGTATTAGTATTGATGGACCAAAAGCTTATAATGATATAAATAGGATAGATCATTCTAATAAAGGTTCATTTGACAACATAATAAAGGGAATTAATGTAGTTAAAAATTATGGAGGAATTCCACTTGGAATTTTATCTGTAGTAAATGTAGAAATTCCTCCTGAAGAGATGTATGACTTTTTAAAGGAGTTAGACGTTACATGGATGAACTTTCTTTTACCTGATGGGAATTATGATAACCCACCAGAAGGTTTAGGCTTAGATTACAGTGAAACTATATATGCAGATTGGCTTATTAGTCTATTTGACATGTGGTTTGAAGATAATAGTAATCGTCTAGATATAGGAATGTTTAGAAGTCTTATTTACTTGGTTCTAGGTGTTGAGGTAGCAGCAGATGAGTTTGGTACTAGAACTACTGATGCATTAGTAATTGAAACTAATGGAGATATTGAATCTTTAGATGTTTTAAAAATATGTGGTGACGGCTTTACTAAGGGAGACGCAAATGTGAAAAATACATCTTTTGACGAAGCTTTGAATACACCTTTAGCAAGGTCATATCATTTGAGTCATAAGATACTATCTAAAAAATGTCAAGATTGTGTAGTAAAAGATATTTGTGGAGGAGGTAATTTACCGCATCGATTCTCTAGTGAAAATAAATTTGATAACCCTAGTGTGTATTGTGCTAATTTATACAAATTGATTATACATATTCAAAATAAAATAATATCTAAACTACCTGAAAGTCTTGTTAAAGAATCAGGGATAAAAGAACTAGAGTATAATAAAATAGAATAATTATGTTATTAAAAGAACAAAATATTGATATAAGATTGGCTGAAAAAGCTCTAATGTTTTATACAGATGAAGCTCAGGAGCTTAATGGTTTAATAAAAAATAATTTTTATAAATTGGTAGAGGTCGAATTTATAAAATTAATAGATAGATATCCAGATGTAAAGAGATATTTTAATAATTTGTCAAATCTAGAGCAAAAAAGTTTAATAAAGGCACCAGAAGTTTTGAGTATGTTATTTGTGTCTGATGAAACTTTATCCAATATTAATATAAATTATTTCTTATTAAGACTAATTGAAGCGGAGAGTGCAAAAAAGACAGGAGCATTTGATGTTGAAAAATTTGGAGAAAGTCTTTGGTCGGCCGACGGTTCCTTTATGATTTCGTATGATAGTGATACGGGAAGCTTCTCTACTTTTGAGCACCCTACTTTATCAAATACGGCAATACCACAAGATTTCTTTAGTCATTTTAACTTAATAAACTCTAAAGATAAGGATCATTACAGTTCAGAAGGTTTAGAACCTATATTGTATTCTTTTGAAGAAGCTGATCTCGTAGCAGATAAAATGAATAGGGTTTTTGATAAGCTAGATGAATGTTTTAAAAACTTTATTTATACGTATACAAACGTATTGATGTTGAAAAAAACTCGTAATGAAAAACTATTCACTTCTGGTACAGATTCAAGACATATTAATAGGGTAATAATAACAAATGCACATACAGTTGAAGATGAGGTGATAGCTGATGCGATGGTGCATGAGGCTATTCATGGTACATTAACAATTATAGATATATTTAATGAATGGCAACCTAGCAGAAAAGTATCTAAAGCATTTGGGAGAAAAATTTATTCTCCATGGACTAATAATTTATTAACAATAAGAAATTTAGTTCAAGCCATATATGTTTGGTATGGGTTGTATAATTTTTGGAAGACAAAACCAATAAATCTTAGTAAGAAATATGCTGAAGATAGGCTTGTTTTTATAGAAAATGGATTTAAAAAATTAGATATTAATCCATACGAGGATATTATTAATTCATTGACTTTTAGAGAATTAACTTTAATTAAAAATAAATTCATATAATTAGAAAAATAATTAATGTTTGTAAATAAGTTTCCTTTTTTTCATCAAATATCAAGTAGAGATTGTGGGCCTACCTGCCTAAGAATAATAAGTAAACACTATGAAAAAGAGCTGAGTTTTAATGACTTAGATAAGGAAAGCCTTTCTTACAATGGAATGTCTATAAATGTTTTAAGTGATTTAGCATCTAAGCTTAATTACAAACCTTTAATAATAAGAACAGACTTTGAATCAATTGAAAATAAAGCTCCTTTACCTTTTGTAGCGCATTGGAATCAGAATCATTATATAGTTGTATATAAAATCACTAAAAAATATGTGTATGTAGCTGACCCTTCTTTTGGAAAAACTAAATACACCAAGACAGAGTTTTTAAGAGGTTGGTTATCTGACAAAAATGTAGAAGATAAGAAAAAAGGAATAGCTCTTTTATTAGAGCCTAACGAGGATTTTTTTAAGGAAACCAAAACTAAACAAGTTTCAGAAAAAAGATTTAATGCTTTTCATTTTTTAAAGAAATATTTTTTATTCTATAAATATCATGTTGGACAATTATTATTAGGTTTTTTTCTAGGAAGTCTATTACAGTTTGCTTTTCCTTTTATAACAAAATCTATCATTGATTTTGGAATAAAAAATAATAATGTAAGTTTTTTAATATTTGTTTTAGGATTCCAGATTCTTTTGTTTGTATTAAATGTTGGAATTGAGTTTTTAAGAGCTCATATATTAATACACGTTAGTAGTAGGATTAACATCTTCATTATATCGGATTTTTTTGTAAAAATAATGAAGTTGCCTATTAGTTTTTTTACATATAAAATAACTGGAGATTTAAATCAAAGAATTAGAGATCATGAAAGAGTAGAGCGATTTATATCTACTTCATTATTAAAGAGTGTATTTTCATTTTTTAGTTTAGCAGTTTTTAGTGCTGTATTATTTGTTTTTAGTAAAATAATATTTATGATTTTCTTAGTTGGAATCATAATAGAATTAAGTTGGATATTTTATTTTCTAAAAAAAGTAAGGATATTAGATCAAAAAAGTTTTTCATTAAATTCTGAAGATCAAAATAAGGTATTTGAACTTATTACTGGAATTCAGGATATAAAGCTAAACAATATAGAAGATAAAAAAAGATGGGAATGGGAAAGAATACAGTTAAATAGATTTGATGTATCTCTAAAAAAGTTAAAATTAAAACAAGTTCAAGAAGGAGGGCAACGTTTTTTTAGCTACCTCCAGATTATCTTAGTCACTTTTTTTTCAGCATATTTAACTATTAAAGGGGAGTTAACTTTAGGGTCTATGATGGCGATCCTTTTTATTATTGGTCAAATGAATGCTCCCATAAGTCAGTTGATTAATTTTATTCTTCAAGGTCAATTAGCTAAGTTAAGTATTGATAGACTTATAGAAATTCATGAAAAAGAAGATGAAAAACAAGTTTTTGAGAATACTTTTGAAAGACCCGGAGTACAAGATATTAAAATAGACAAATTAAAATTTTCTTATTCTGGAAGAATTAAAGAGTCAGTTATAAATAATGTAAGTTTAGTAATTCCTAAAGAGAAAATTACAGCTATTGTAGGGGTTAGTGGTAGTGGGAAAACTACTTTACTAAAGCTATTGTTAAAATTTTATGACCCAACTTATGGTGAAATTTTTGTTAATAATACGAATTTAGGAAGTATTAATAGTAGCCATTGGAGAAATAAGTGCGGAGCAGTACTTCAGGATAGTTTTATCTTTTCGGATAGTATTGCAAATAATATAGCCTTAAATGAAGTAAACGATCAATCCATCGATCATAAAAAACTTATTGAAGCTTGCAAAATAGCAAACATACATGATTTTATAGAGCAATTACCGTTAAAATATGGGACAAAAATAGGTCAATATGGAATAGGGTTAAGTCAAGGACAGAAACAAAGGTTATTGATTGCAAGAGCAGTATATAAGAATCCTGATTACTTATTTTTTGATGAGGCTACAAACTCTCTGGATGCAGAAAATGAAAAAGTAATTATTAATAATTTAGAAAAAGTTTATAAAGGGAAAACAGTTGTTATAGTGGCACATAGGTTAAGTACTGTAAAAAATGCAGATCAAATAATTGTTATGAATAATGGACAAATAAGCGAAGTAGGTACCCATGAAGAACTAGTTGTAAATAGAGAGAGATATTACAATTTAATAAAAAATCAGTTAGAACTTGGAGTATAATAATTTGACAAAAAATAAAGCCCCTGAAACAGCAGCTGTTTTAGAATCAATTCCTAGTTGGATTTTACGTTGGGGTATTTTAATTATGACTATAATTGTAGCTATAGTAATTATTTCAAGTATCAGATTAATTCATTTTCAATATAATTTTAGTACTAATGCTCATGTTGAGTCAGGCTCTTTAGTCTTTAGTAAAACTCTAAATAACGATATTGATATTGAAGAAATTGAATATATCCTTATAGGAAATTCAAAACCACTTAGAATAAATGACTTATATATTTCCTCAAACAAAAAAAATATAATTATTAAAACTCCTTCAGATTATTTGGATACGTTAAATGTAGAAAATACTGTTAAAATTGAGGTATTCCAAAAAAAGAGTCTATTAGAAATAATTGTGGGTGATATAAATTAATTGCATTTTAAACTATTTACCTTAAGGATACGTATTTATTAGATACTAATATCTTAGTAAGTATGTAGCTAATGTCTACCTAGATGACATTGTTAGGAACGAACACCTAAAAGAACATTTTTTAGCAACATGATTCTTTTTAGCGATTACCTCTGTTAATTCAGAAGTTAAAGTAAAGCCCAACCTTATCTATTGCTGGTATCAACACTTTTTTGCATTGCAATTTTAGTTAAAAGTGATGGGATGGCATATGTTTTTTTGTAATTATATACAATGGTCTCGTATAACTGTCAGTTATCGGTTTGGTTTACTTTACTTTGTTTTTCGGTTAAGCATTGTCGTTAGCAATTCCGATGGATTCGGACGTAGTCGAGTCTGCTGTAATTACGGCTATACATTGTTAGTAATTGGCTTTTTTAATTCTCCATTCGAATCAAAGTCAGGTCGTTCTATTTTTATTTCTTTAATAATTTTTACTTCTGTTCCATTTCCATCTCCCCAAATTGTTCTGCTGTCATCAGCCTTGAATATTTTTCCATTTTCAATTATTAAACTCAAGTAAGGATGGTCAGCAAGTTTTTCAGGTCCATTTATTATAGTTCTACAATTAAATTTTTCAGACAACTTTAAAGCTAAAAACAATTCGCGTTCTTCAGAATTTTTTTCATCCGTTCTCAATAATGTTATTTTTGTTGGAAATTCGCTTTCATTTGGCTCTATCTGAAGTGCGAAACAAGAAAAGTCAGAGTTTAAATTGTCATTTTCTATATTTTCAAATCCATTAAAGATGTAGGTCTTTTCGAAATTTCCTTTCCAATTAATCAAATTTTTAGAAGGAAATAGCGAATGAATGAATTCTACCAATTCAATTCTTTTAGGTGATGCTTGAATTCCGATTACTTCCATTGTCTTGATTCAGCTTGTTGCTAACGTGTTTGTATATGAGCTGTGGCGTATTTCGGCACGTTTTTTTTCGCTTATTATTTCTTTATTGCTGAAATTATAATAAATATTGGTCTCCTCATTTCGTCTTTCATTTCTGGATATTTTTTTAAAATTTCCTCCGATGGTTTTGGTTCGGATATTTCTTGAATATCAAAATTTGATTGAATAACTGTATTTATTATAGTTTCCAAAGTCCGATGATATTTAGTTACTTCGTGTCCAAGAAATTGGGCTTTTCTTTTACTCTCGTCTTGATAATTATCAATTGGCCAATGTAGGCGATTCTCGTTTTCGTCTGTAAACCAATCTTGTTCGGCTCTTGATGTAAAAACAGGATGTTCCATTGAGAATACAAAACTTCCTCCTTTTTTTAAGGTTCGGTTAATTTTCCCAAAAACAGTTTTCAGGTCTTTTAGGTAATGGAAAGCAAGCGAGCTAATAACCACATCAAATTGTTCAGTATCAAAGTCAATATCCTCGATTGCCATTTGCTTGTAGTCAATTGCCAAGTCTTTGGAATTTTCTTTTGCTTTATCAATCATTTTTTTTGATAAGTCAATTCCAATTACATTTTCTGCTCCTTGCTGTTTGGCATAAATACAATGCCAACCATATCCGCAACCAAGGTCAAGAACATTTTTTCCTTTAAAATCAGGTAACATTTTTCTTAAAACATACCATTCTCCTGCCGAATTTAAACCGTCTATTGAACGTGGCATTTTTCCATAACTTTCAAAAAAGTCGTTGTCATCGTATTTATTCTGTTTCATCTTAATCTTCTATGTTTCGGTGTTTTTTTTAATGTGCCACAACGATCTCGACTATGAGTAGTTGCGTGGTTTAGCGATTAACTTTGCAAGTACACACCAAACTGAAAACCCGAGAGAATTTTCAGAAGTAGGCGAGAACAAGCAATTAATTATAGCCATTGTTGTAAAACATTTTTATTGTTCTTTAATCAGTGAACATTCTTTATTGTCCTTAATTATTATTTTATCACCACCTAAATAATTTAAAGAGCCCATTATTTCCCCTTGAGAATATTTTAAGGTTATTGGGTCTGCAAATGAATAGGAAATATAATTGTAGTTGTCTTTAAATAATCCATCTTTACTTTTTGGGTAGCTTTTAAAGAGTTCCGTATTATAATTCGGTTCCATAGCTTTGATTAACGCTTTTTCCGCATCAAGAAAAATCGTTTCTTGTTTTGGAAAGTTTTCTCCCATTAGTGTTGCAGTCATTTCTTTAACGTCAGTATCATATCCAAATGCTCTAAATTCAAGATTGTCTTGAAATTCATAACATAACAAAACTATTTCGTGAGCAGGTAAATCTTTGTACGTGATAGGGTTTTCGATAGAAAGTATATCTTGAAATGTATTATGACCTGTTAACCTTTTTAGAATACTTTGTTTAGTCGCTTTTCCTACATAGTGTACATTGTAATTTAGAAAAGATTTATAATCTCCTTCTATTTCACAGTCGATTTGTTTTTTCCACCAATTTTGTAATAGTTTTTCAGGTGAAAACCAAAGCAAAAATTCTCTGCATTCTGGTAATTGTTTAGCTAAAGAGAATCCGTGTAAATTTCCAAGAGGAAACTGTTCTTGAATGTTTTGTCTGTCTAAAAAATTAAAAGCAAGGGCTATTGTGTCTTCTGGTTTACTATCTACACATTCTTGTATTAAGGGTAATTTTCCTTTTAGAATATTAGGATTTCCTTTTTGATGAATCTCAAAGTGTAAAGCATAATTAAAAGAGTCAGGAACAACATTTTCAAACGTTATAATTGGTCTTTGTCCGATTACATATAAACTTGCTTTTTCCATTGCCGATTCTATCAAAGGGTCATTTTTGACAATAGCAAATTCGTAACCCGTTAAAGGCGCATATGCTAATTTAAGTCTATTTAGTATGCTTTTTCTTATATCCACTCAATTTTTTCGGCTTTTGGAAATATTCTACAACTCATTATAAAAAAACTAAAACTACTTTTATTCAGAGTATTAATGGTAATAAGCGGAAGTTTTTTAGCAATTTTATTTTTCTTATTCAATGCTAGCTAAGATAAAACAAAATAAAAAACCACACAAAAAATGTACAGTTTAAAAGAAATGTTTTAGGTATGATAGGTAAGTCTTGAACCCACAGTAATTGCATTTATACATTGTTGTAAAACATTTTTATTTTAGAGTTTTTGGAGGTGGAGGTACTATTTCCAATCTTTTATTCAATTGTAAATTTAATTGTAGGGAGTCCGTTGATGTAGTCTTAATTTCATTAAAAGTAGAGCATATTTTAATAATTAAATTTTCCAAATTATGAAGATCAGTTGTGATAGAAACAATTAATTTTTTAGGTGAGTCAGAAAGACTATCATTCCTGCCAAAATTTTCCAAATCTCTTTTAAGTACAATTTTTAAACTATCTATGGGATATTTAGAGTTTTTTAGGATGCTATCTGAACTTATGCTCAAAATGTTTTTAAATTTGATAATAGGAGGGTAGTCTTGACCAAAAAATGTTGAAGCTAGAATATTATAGGTTGCTTTTTCATCTTCAAGCTTTAGAAATGTTTGTTTGGAACTGTATTTCAAATTTTCAACGCTATCTATTAAAGCATTATAATTTTCAAATGTTTTTATATCTACGAGTTTGTATTTGTCTTTTTCAATAAACTCTTCTTTATTTGGGTAATAAAATTCTACATGATTAATTTTTCTCACATTTTTTTTACAAGATGAGAAAATTAAGATGAAAAGTAGAATTTTTATAGTTGTTTTCAATTTTTTAGTACCTAAGTTATTTTCTTTTCAAAATTAATTCATTGATTCCTATTCCAATAGTTAGTACAATTAGACTTGAAACCCACAACTTATAACCTAATTCAAGGGATTTTATTCGGGAAGTACCCCCAGATTCACTTGTCATTACTGTTTCCATTAAAGAAAATGATATTCCTAGAATACTTGCAGTTAAACTAAAATATAATCCTTTGATTTTTCCCTTTAAAGTTAGTATTATAGAAAAGATGTAAATAGGATTTGCACACCAAATTAAGAAAGGTAAAAAAGCACCTCCCAAAGGAAAAGTCCAACCAAAAAAAAATAAAAGCCAACTTTCAGACCAAGAATTTGGGTTGTCTCCTACAATGTAAAATGCTGGATAAAATAAAGAAGAAATTAATAAAGTCAAACTCAATATTATGGTCAGCTTTAGAATTATAGATTTTTTTTAAAAAATCACTTTTTAATTTTTTATTTACTTAATAAATATTTGGTTTGCATTATTATTTACAACGGTTTAGGCTTTGAGTAGTTGCGTGGATTAGCACTTAACTTTGCAAGTATACATCAAACTGAAAATCCGCGAGGATTTTCAGAAGTAGGCGAGAAAAAGCAATTACTTATAGCCATTTTTAGCTATAGCTTTATTTCGATTGTTTTAGAAGCTAAATCGATTGGATTAGATTTTAAATAAATATACAAGCTATCAATAATGCCATTAGTTTCATAAATCAATATTTGATAATTTTCATAAACGTCCTGTTTAGATAAGTTTTTTATGAATGAATTTATAGATTCATCTGTTAAATTATCTTTTGTTGCAAAATCATAAACTTTTTTTGGAATTTTTGATTTAGATTGACTTGAATGCGTTTCATTTTTAACGTTTGTAGAAGTTATTTCAATATTATCTACTATTTTTGGAAGTATAAAATACGCTTTATTTTTGTCTATTCTTAGAAGCTTTATATTTTTAATATCTCCTAAATTAAATTCAATATCTGTATCATTTTTTTGAAAAGCTTTATAGTTAATCTTTGAATATTCTTTAAGTGTAATTTTAATACCTCCATTTAAGTTGGAGTATTCTTTTATAATTGGAAAAGTTGTATGTATTTGCCCACTATTAAACTCTAATTTTTTTGATTCATTATTTTTAATACTTTTATTTTTATTGATGAAATAAGCTGAATTATTTGCTTCATCAAGGATTTTAATTTCTGATACTTGTACAAACGTATTGGATAAAGCCCCATTGCTTTTGTATATTTCTTTGATAGATTCAAAATTTTTAAGCTTCGAGAAAAAATCTAATTTCCATTCACCAGTGTAATCTTTTTTTACTTTGAACCTTTTATTATCAATTATTTTTTTTACAATGTCTTGTATTTCTGAATCTTGTAATTTTTTAACTTCCCAAGGTTTTTGAAAGACCCCAGAAGTATTCTCATCTAATTGTTTTTCAGGCTTAGGTTGTTGTAAACCTTTAATAATATATGGAAGAAACTTCTTAAAATTATCTAAGTCGTTGTTTTGTCCTATTATAACATTTGAAAAACTCACTAATAATAATAGTGATACTAATTTAATTTTCATCATTTTTATTAAATCTAACTTATTTATATAACATTTTTACTACACTTATACAGTCAAAAAAGGGAGGCATAAGTGTATTATTGTTCTTTTATTTATGTTGCTAAGCTTTCTTGTTTAGGAAATAAAAAAGGAAGTTTTTTAGCAATTTTTATTCTCTTTATTAAACGTTAGCCAAGATAAAACAAAATAAAAAACCGCACAAAAATGTACGGTTAAAATGATGTTTTTTAATATTGAAAGATAAGTTATGAACCCCTCAGCAATTGTGTATACCTTGTTATATATAGTTGTTTTTTAACTGTTGTTTTTCAATTCTTTAATTCTCAGTATTCTATTTGTTATAATTCCAACGTAACAGGTTAAAATTATAATGAGAGATAAAATTATTTGCCAAGACTTTGATTTAGGAGAATCAAATAATAATTTAAATTGTGGGATTTGAATTATAGTCAGAATTATTATGAGAGTTGAGAATATTAGTAATGATTTCAGATTCCGAGCTGTTGATGTTGGTTTATATCCAATTAATATTTCTTTTGCGTAGAATATAAGCAGCCCAATTGTCAAAATATTTGGTATAAGTAAATTCCAAGAATTGTATTGATTGGTTTCAAAATTTCCGAAAGTCAAATAAATAAAAGACAACCAACTAAAAATATAGATTGTGAACAAAGTTAATCCAACCCATAATAGTTTAAATAATATTTCTAGTTTGTTATTTTCCATTTAGTCTAATTGCATATAACGTTTTTGTGTGCGAGGACTTTCCGAAAGGAAAGTCAGAAGTAATGAACTATAGCCGGTGTTACAAGCTGGCTTTTTTCGGTTCCTCATTTTTTCAGTCAGTCAGTTTAATGTTCATTTTATTTTGGGATATATTCTTTATTATATAAAAAATCAAAAACATTGATGAAATCAGAAACGGTGTACTTGTCCAAAATGCAATTTCGTAAAGAGAGTCATAATTCCAATTTCCAGAAGATAATAAGTAAACTGAAATCCATAAAAGTATTAGTCCAAATAATCCAGTTAGATTTTTTGTCCGAGTATTTTTGAGAAACAAGCTTATTATTAAAATGAGTTTACCTAAAATTGAAGATATTATCACCAAAGATAATCTATCTTCAAATCCGCCATTAAAATCAAATTCAATTCCGTTTTTCAGCATTTCAGGAATTTGAATAATTCCGATAACATCAAAGATTCCCATAATTCCAATTCCGTGTCCAGCTCCAATAACTATAAAACAGTGAATTAGTAAAGTGTAAATCTTTAATTTTTTTATATTCATAAAGTTGTGTTCAGCTTGTGCCTAACGTATTTGTGTATGATTTTTTGCGGGAAAAGACGCGAGTCGTTTTCCGTTTTAGCGGAAAGATAATTAATAAGATTGAATTTCCGCTGAGGAAATTCAGCCGCAATTAATTATACACCTTGTTGTGCAACGTATTTTTATTCTACATAGTGATTGTCAGATCCGAAAAAATAATCACTTGTTTGTACATTGTTAAACTCCGTAATTTCTCCATTATTTGCATTTATTTTAAAATGATATTTTACTTCTGGAAAGCAACTCGGTCCAAATATACTTCCTTCCCGAATTAATGTACTCGTTGACCAAACAAACGATTCAATTCTTTTATCAAACCACAAATCAATATTCAGTTTTTTATATGGGATCTTTCGACGAATTAATTCTGAGTGAACAGAATCTATTGGTATCAATTTGTCTGCAAATTCAGCTTTTGGAAAATCAACATCCTTAATTGGTTTTCCATTTGTATCGAGCATTAAATTTATTCCGACTTTGTCAATTCCTATTTCTGGTAATTTTAATTCATAAATGATTGAGTAAACAGGAAAATTAATAATTGAGTCGCAATCTGATTTTTCTTTGTTTTGCCCCAAAATTGCTAAAATTTCACTCTCACTTTTTGTTCTTTCTATTTCAATTGGTTTGTCTGAAAGAGCATAGCCAAACTTAAATTCCAGTTTTTGAAAGTTGTTTATTCCTAATCTATTTTTTAGATAAGAGGTAAATTGATTCTGTATATCAATTGGAATTTTATTTAAGTTATCAAACTCGACAGAATAACAACTGTTTACATATTTATAACTTTCAGTTTTAGTAGCAAATTGAGGATATTTTTCACGAGAATATTTATTGCATGATACAAGTGATATAATTATTAATAAACTTAATATTTTCCCTTTCATTTATTTTTAATGTACTGTTGCGTTATGTTGCACAACTTGTTTATATAGATGTAAAATACATCGTTATACAACCAAAAAGGAGTTATAAGAGTACTTTACTGTTCTTTTATTTTATTGCTAAGCTTACTTATTTTGGAAAAAAAGGAATTCTATAGCAATTTTTATTCTTTTTTGTTAAGCGTTAGCCAAGATAAAACAAAATAAAAAATCGTACAAAAATGTACGGTTAAAAAGATGTTTTTCAATATTGATAAGTAAGTTTACTGTACAAAATTACGTTGACGTTTCGCCTCAAAAGTTAAGATGGCTGCGGCAACCGATACATTCATAGAATCTATTTCTCCTTGCATTGGGATGTTGATATTCTGAGTAGCTTGGTCTCTCCAAATTTGTGTTAATCCTGTAGCTTCGGTACCGACTACCAAAGCAGTGGCTTTCGTATAGTCGTTTTTATGGTATTCGTTTGAGTTTTGTAGGGTAGCACTGTAAATATTAATGTTATGCTCCTGTAAGTACGCTATAATGTCTTCAGAAGTGCCTGTAGCTATCTGATTGGTAAATACACAACCCACACTAGAACGTATGATATTAGGGTTGAATAAATCCGTTTTAGGGTTGGCAATAAAAACAGCATCTACCTTAGCAGCATCGGCAGTACGTAACATAGCACCAATGTTTCCTGGTTTTTCAATACTTTCCATAACCAATACGAGTGGAGTAGTGGTGTTGAATTCAATAGCGTCTAAATCAAAGTTTTTAGCTTTCACTACAGCAATAATACCCTCGGTAGTATCACGATAGGCTAGTTTTTGATATACCTCTTTTGTTATTTCTATACAGTTAGCAGTTTGACTTTTTATTTCTTCTAAGTTTTCCTCAAAAGATAATTCAGTTACAAATAATACGGTATCAATTTCATAGCCACCTTTAAGTACCAGAGAGATTTCGCGTTGTCCTTCAACTAAAAAAAGGCCTTTTTTCTTACGTTCGCGTGATTTTTCTTGAAGCTTTAAAAGCTCTTTTATATAGGCGTTTTGTGTACTGCTAATGTGTTTCATCCCTGCAAAAGTACGAATATAGACTTAATCAATTACCTAGAGAGGAACTTATGAGGTATAGAAAAGAAATGATTTAAAAACAAGTGTCAGTAAATTAAATCTTTGGCTATCGCTCTGCGATAAAAAAGCTCGGTTGCCCGAGCTTTTTGAGAAAAAATGGTTGTTACTTCTAACATAAGTGCAATAGGAGAAGAAACCTGAATGAGATTTCTCGCTATAGCTCGAAATGACTAGATGAATCGTTATGGAGATTCCTTCGTCATACTTCCTCGGAATGAGGGTAAAAATAGTTGTCATAGTGAGGAGTGATAATGATGTGGATATCTCTTTGTTTAGAATAACATTCTATTGATTTTTATATTTATCTGAATAACGTTTCCATAATTTTGTTTGATGTGATTCTAAGCTAATTTTTCTTCCTTGAATAAAAGCAGCTGTTAAAATATTAGTACGCATATCTAAAGCATCACCTTCAGAAATGAATAGGGTAGCATCTTTACCAACTTCAAGGGTTCCTATTTTGTCATTAACGCCTAAAATTTTAGCATTGTTTTGGGTAATTAATTGTAAGGCTTTTTCTTTACCCAATCCGTAAGCAGCATAAGTTCCTGCATAAAAAGGTAAGTTACGTGTACTCATACGTTCCATATCTCCTTCCATACCTAAACCTACTAAAATACCTGCATCGGTTAATATCTTAGCCGCTCTAAATGGTCTGTCATAATCAGCATCTTCACCATTAGGTAAACGGTGTGCACGTTCTAAAATAACAGGTACATTGTTCGCTTTTAATAAGTCAGCAACTTTTTCAGCCTCTTGTCCACGAACAATAACGATATTTTTAACCCCTAACTCTTTACAAATATTTACAGCATCAGTAATTCCTTTTTCTCCTGATACGTGTACAAACATTCTTTGCGAACCGTTTAAAACGCCTTGTAAAGCTTCGTATGGTAAGTTTTTAGGTGTTTTGTTACCTGCTAAGTAGCTTTTTGCGTTGGCAAAAAATTCTTTAAGCTTATCAATGCTTTTTTGATAGTTTTTGTTAGGCTTTAATCCTGGATCTTCACCCATCCACCAACGACCTCTTGAAAAAACTTGAGGCCAGTTCATGTGAATACCATCATCAGTTTTAATAGCAGCATCTTCCCAGTTCCAAGCATCTAATTGTACCACTGAAGAGGTTCCTGAAATAACACCACCACGTGGAGCAATTTGTGCCATCAATACTCCATTAGGACGCATGGTTTCTACTACTTTACTTTCTGCATTATAGGCAATAATACTACGAATATGTGGTAGCATAGAACCTACTTCATCAAAGTCTCTCGTTGCACGAACAGCATCAATTTCAGCTAAACCTAAAGAGGTGTTTGCTGCAATGAATCCTGGGTATACGTGTTTTCCTTTGGCATTAATAACAGTTCCCATACGGGCAATTCTCATGTTAGCACTTCCTACGAACTTAATTTTACCGTCAGAAAACATGATTAAGGAGTTTTCAATTACTTCTCCGTTTCCTAAATGTGCTGTAGCACCTTCAATACTGTAAGCTTCAGTTTGCTTGGGTGCTGGTGTTTGTTGCGCTATTATGTTTCCTATAAATAAGAAGCATAATATGTTATATATATGTTTAATTTTCACGTTTTAAATTTTTGTTACTATTAGTTTATACTTGTAGTTTGTTAAAACAAACAGTAGTTAATCTTACTAAATTCCTATGTGAGGATTATTCTGTATCACAGTGAAATAATTTCTGAGTTTTCTTTTTAGGAGCTTGTGTTTTACCTCCTTTAATCTTCTCTTGTAGCATCATGTTAATTAACTTAGCACGTTCTGCTTTAATAGCTTTACGCTTTTCTAAGTCTTTTTCAATATCAAAATAAATAGCTCCGTCAATAATTGTTTTTTCTGCTTTAGAATATACTGAAAGTGGATTTCCGCTCCAAACTACAACATCAGCATCTTTACCTACTTTAATACTTCCTGTACGATCGTTTAAGTGTAATAATTTCGCAGGATTAATAGTTACGGTAGCCCATGCTTCTTGCTCGCTTAATCCACCATATTTTATCAATTTAGCGGCTTCTTGATTTAATCTACGAGACATTTCAGCATCATCAGAATTGATAGCAACGGTTACTCCTTGATTGTGCATAATCGCTGCATTGTATGGAATAGCGTCGTTAACCTCATATTTATAAGCCCACCAATCAGAGAAAGTAGAACCACCAACTCCGTGTTTTTTCATTTTATCAGCTACTTTATATCCTTCTAAAATGTGGGTAAACGTGTTGATGTTAAAGTTGAATTGTTCTGCCACTTTCATCAACATATTAATTTCTGATTGCACGTATGAGTGACACGAAATAAAACGTTCTTTATTGATGATTTCAGCTAAGGTTTCTAATTCAATATCTTTACGATATGGTTGTCCGCTTTTCTTTTGAGCGTCATATTCTTTAGCTCTTTGGAAGTAATCGATATACACTTGTTCAACTCCCATACGTGTTTGAGGAAAACGAACCGTATTTAAATCGCCCCAGTTAGATTGTTTTACATTTTCACCCAAGGCAAACTTGATAAACTTAGGTGAATTGTTGTATAACATCCCATCAGTATTTTCACCCCATTTTAATTTGATGATTGCCGAACGTCCTCCAATAGGATTAGCTGATCCGTGTAAGATTTGAATAGAGGTAACACCTCCTGCAATATTTCTGTAAATATTAATATCATCGGGATTTACGACATCTTCAATAGTTACTTCAGCGGAAGAGTTATGACCTGATTCATTAACAGCAGAAGTAGCAATATGTGAGTGTTCATCAATAATACCAGCGGTTACATATTTTTCAGTTCCGTCAATAATTTTTGCTCCTCTACTAGATAAGTTTGTGCCAATTTGTGCAATTTTTCCATCTTTAATCAATATATCGGTATTGTTTAATACTTCATTGTTTTCTGAAGTCCAAACAGTAGCATTTTTAATTAAAATGATTTCTTTTTGAGGTTTTGTAGCATTACCATACCCAACATTTGGGAAGGAAACAGCGACAACTTCTGGAGCTTTATTTTCTTTTTTCTTGTCTTTCTTTTTATCCTCAATTTTAGATGTGTAGGTAGCTGTCCATTGACTTTCATTTCCATTATTGTCAATTACAGTACCTATAAGCTGTTTGTTGTTTAATTGACCAGTCAAGCGAATGAAATTATCACCATCTTTTAAAGTGATATTAACCCAATTATCAGCAAAAGAAAATTTTGATTTGATTTTTTCTTCTCCTTTTTTTATTTCTGCAGTTTGTTTAGCACCTTCACCAGTAATTGCCATCGTATAGGTTAAACCATTAATATTAAAGGTGTAATTACCTGTAATATCTTTGATATTCATTGAGTTAATGGTGTTTTTATCACCCTGTACCCAGTTTTCATATAAAGTTGTTTTTTCGTCAAAAATATCACCAGAGGTAATTAAAAAATTCGCGTAGCTACCCGTTTTTAAATTTCCAATTTTGTCATTCTTTAAAATACTCGCGGGTACAGAAGTCAATGCCTCTAAAGCGGTAGTTTTATCCAATCCGTAGATGATTGCTTTTTGAAGATTCGTTGTAAAGTCTTTTACATTTTTTAATTTATAAGTGGTTAACGAAAAAGGAATCTTGTTTTTAGCTAAAATAGCGGGGTTAGAAGGTTCTTGATTCCAAGCACGCATGTCACTCAATGAAATTTTATTAGCCAAAAACGGATTCGATACATCGTAAGCCTTTTTAAAATTAACAGGAAGAATATACGTAGCGTTAGTAGCCTTAATATCATTCACTCTTTCATATTCATTACCTCCACCTACAATAGTATACTGAATACCAAACTCATCTCCAATTTTATCAGCACGCAAGTCGTCTAAATAATTACCAGCATTAAATATTTGAGATAAGTTTTTATTACTATTCAGCGCTTCCAGAGCTAAATCAGTATTTTTTACATTTCCGTTGGCATACCAATCGGCATCTAAATAAGTTTGACGTAAGAGAGCCATAGTACCCATACGTGAAGTAGGGTAGCTTTGACGTGATTTTACACTTTTTGAAAACGATAAGTAGTTTCCTGATTTTTTAGCTAGAATTCGGTATGCATCAGAACTATTAGGGTTTAGAGTAACTAAAATTCCGTTTCCTTGCATAATTCCATCTTCTAAATGGGTATTTACAACACCGAAGCCTGAAGCTAACAATTCTTTTGCTTTTTTTGTATCGAACTTAAATTCTGAAAAAGCGTCTACATCAGGGCGAATATGATCGTTCCAATAATACCCTTTTCTACTTGCATCGTATTGAGGTTTTTGTCCAGGACTGTTTTCTTTTTTAGGTTTCTCAATACCAAAGGTTGAATAGGCATCTACAAAAGAAGGGTAAATAGATTTACCATCAAGATTGATGATTTGTGCTTCTTTAGGAATAGAAACTGATTTACCCACAGCAACTACTTTTCCGTCTTTGATTAACAAAGTTCCTTTTTTTACTACTTGTTTAGGGGTTACATAAATGGTAGCATTGGTAAATGCATACACTTTATTTTTTGATGATTTTACTCCTGTGTTGGTAGGAAAGTACTCTTGTGCAAAAGAACTACTTATACTCAAAGATAAGAGTAATATTAAAATTTGTTTCATTGAAAATTGAGTTGATTAGTTGATAAAAATATACAGTTGTATCTGAAAGCTAGTTCTTTTAACAAAAGATTAAGAATTAATTAAGAATTAACTTTCCAATTTTTTCTGGACCCGATAACCAAGCAATATTATTATCAACAAACTGAATAGCATAGTAACTATCCTTGCTAACTTCTTTCCAAGTATAACCTCCATCATTTGAAAAAGAAACACCTGTTTTACCTACAGCAATTACCTCTTTCCCGTCAGTATTAGGAATGTATTGTACACAACTTTTATAATTAGGATTTTCATTATTAGCAACAAGTTCCCATGTTTGTCCGCCATCCGTGGTAATTGCTTTATTAGCAGAGTTGTCTTCTGGTTTAGAGTAGTTACCACCGATAGCAATTCCGTGATTTTCATCATAAAAATCGATGGAATAAATTCCTTGAGGACCATCTCCTTGAACGATTGGTGTGTCGAAAATCTCCCAAGTATTTCCAAAATCGGTAGATTTTAAAATTCTAGCTTTTGTTCCTCCAGAACCTATCCAAACTGTATTATTTACAATGGCAATGTTAGTATTGCTAGCAGCAAAAAAAGCTTCACCCTCTTCAAAAATGGGTAATTGTGAACAAGGAAGTTTTTTCCAAGTATTTCCTCCATTAGAAGTAAGAATAACTGACGGACAATCTTCTGTAGGGTCTCCAACGGCTATCCCATGTTTTCCATCAGGAAAAAATTTCATACAGTCGTAAAATACTTTTTCATGTTCTTCAGTATAAACTAGTTGATATTCATTTTGAGTCCCTTTGTATAAAAGTGCGGGGTTAGCTACTGATAAAACAAAAATGTGTTCATCGTTTTTAGCAATACTCCTAAAGTGTGGAATGATAGAGTCATTGTAACGTAATTGTTGTGTTTTCCAAGTTTTACCACTATCCTCAGTAGTAGTAATATCTCCTTTAGAACCAGCATATATTAGTTTATTGCTACTAATGGCAAGTATGGCTCTAATACTAGTACTATCTCTTTTGAATTCAGTAATATTAACAGCGTTAATAGTTCTAGGCGTGTGTTTTTTTTCTGTTTTACAAGAGATGATAATAATAGAGATAAAAAAAAGGACAGATAATCGTTTCATGTGTTTGTTTTGGTAGTTTTAGTTGCTGTGTATAGCCTTGATATTTAAAATAATCATAGAAGATTCAATAGAAAGATTACTTTAAGTATGTCGGTTTTATTTTTTTGATATTTTTACAGAACTAAAAATAGACAAATCAAACATAAATCTATGAAAAAAGCCCTAGTAATTTCTGGAGGAGGAAGTAAAGGATCATTTGCAGGAGGAGTTGCCGAGTATTTAATGAAGTATAAAGAGAAAGAATATGATATGTTTTTAGGGACTTCAACAGGTAGCTTAATGGTTTCGCATTTAGCATTAGGAATGATTGATGAATTAAAAGAGTTGTATACATCAGTTGATCAAAAAGCTATTTTTAGTAACAGCCCATTTAGAGTAAAATCGGTACATGGAGAAAAAGTAGTTTCTATACGCCACCGAAATACATTTTGGAATTTTTTGAATGGACGTAAAACTTTTGGAGAGAGTAAAAACTTACGTAAGCTCATAACTAGGAGTATTACCCAAGAAATGTATGATGAAATTAGAAAAATAAATAAAGAAGTAGTTGTTACGGTTTCTAATTTAACAGCCAATCAAATAGAGTATAAATCGATATTGGAATGTGAATATGAAGATTTTTGTGACTGGATTTGGGGTTCTTGTAATTATGTGCCTTTTATGAGTTTGTTAGAAAAAGATTATTGTCAGTACGCAGATGGTGGCTTTGGAAGTTTAGTGCCTATTCGTGAAGCAATTCTTAGAGGAGCCACAGAGGTTGATGCAATTATATTAGCGACAGAAGTAACTCAAATGAATCGATTGCCGGCAAAAAACCCATTTTCATTAATGATGGATACTTTTGATTTTATGCTTGAAAATGTAGAACGTCATAACATCACTATAGGAAAGCTCTCTGCAAAACAGAATGATGTGAAATTGAATTTATATTATACACCAACCATATTAACTACCAATTCGTTAGTTTTTGAAAAAGAAAAGATGAAAAAATGGTGGAAGTCGGGCTATAATTACGCTAAAAAGCTCCATGATGATAGAATGACTGAGTTTAGACCAGAAATGATAGATAATCAGGAAATAGAAGAAGGAATAGAAAATAATTAAGTATGAAGTTCGGAAAGGTTGAACATCCTGAATTAATAGATTTTACATTACCAAAAATACATCCTAAAACAATAGAGGTATTAAGTTCTTTTGAAAAAAGTGAAAAACCAAATGTTTTTGTAGGGTGTGCAAAATGGAACAAAGCAGATTTAAAAGGATTTTACCCACGAGGTACTAAAGATGAATTAGAGTACTATTCGAAACAATTTAATTCTATCGAATTAAACGCTACTTTTTACCGTCAATTTCCAGCGGAACAGTTTGCGAAATGGAAGGCAAAAACTCCTAAAGGATTTAAATTTTTCCCGAAGCTAGGGCAGGAGATAAGTCACTGGAAGCGTTTGGAAGGTGTTCAAGATGCAGTGAATATCTATTTAGATAACGCATCGAATTTAGAAGAAAAATTAGGAACTATTTTTTTACAAATGCATTCTAATTTTGGACCTAAAAACTTTGATAGACTACAAAACTTTGCTGTAAGTTGGCCAAAAGGAATTCCATTAGCTATAGAGGTTCGTCATCCTGATTGGTTTCAAGATACAGTTGTTTTTGATGAGTTTACACAGCTATTAGAAGAAAATAATATCGCGAATGTATTGGTTGATACAGCTGGGAGGAGAGATATGGTGCATATGAGACTGACCAATAATGAGGCTTTTGTACGTTATGTAGGAGCAAATCACCCGACAGATTATACGCGTTTAGATGATTGGATAGTCCGATTAAAAGAGTGGAATGATTTAGGATTACAGAATATTAACTTTTTTATCCATCAAAACTTAGAGGTAGAGTCGCCATTATTAGCTGAGTATTTTATAAAAAAGCTAAACAAAGAACTAGGAATTAATCTGAAAATTCCTAATGAAGAAAATAATCAACAAATGAGTTTGTTATAAAATACAATTATATAATGCTTGAAATAGTTTTACAGTTTTTTAGAGAGATTTTGATGGAGATTCCTGGTGCTTTTATTAGGTGGATTTTTCTTTCTAAACATAAAACATTAAAAGAAATTATTTCAGAAGGAAGTCCATATAATTACTTGTTTAGTTATATGTTTATTAGCTTTTTGGTTTTCATAATTGTTGTTTTTAAATAAAGCTTTTTTGAAAAAGAGGTATAAAAAAATCCAGCTAAATAAGCTGGATTTTATTTTATATAGTTTTGACTTCTATTTCAATTCCACATACATATTGTTATAATCAGGGCGCATCATATCTGAATTCCATGACGGAGAAAATTGAATTCCTTTTTTCATTGTAGGAATTCCTTTAGCTCCTGTTGTAATATATTGAATAGTTCTTTCTAATAAAGGCTCTGTAGGATCTCCTAAAATACCTAAGTTACCAGGATCTTCCTCCATAATTACTTCAGGAATGAATCCTTCTGGAGCATTTTCCCCATTTTTATTTTGAATTTCTAAAACAATCGGTTGCATTGCCCAAGTATGGCTTTTTAAATTTGAACCATTTCGAGTATAATCATCTGAATCGTACAATGTGATAGATCCAACATGTTTGCCATAAGTTTGAATTCCTACTAGCTTTACATCAATATAAGCTTTTAATGCATTGATAACTAATTCAGATGCAGATGCTGTTCCGTCAGAAACAATGAAATACACAGTATTAAGGTTTAAACTATTAATAACTTCGTTTAAAACGACATTGCCTTGTGAGTTTTTATTTAAAATTTGATCAGTAAAGTTATTAATAAGTAAATCAGGGTTTGTTACCTCCATCACTTTGTGGTTCCATATTTGTTTGGCAAACAATTCACCTGTATACTGCCCAGTAATCATACTACCTAAATAAGCAGCCGTTTGTACAGAACCACCACCATTGTAACGTAAATCTATAATTAAATCGGTAATTCCAGCAGTTTTAAAATTTGCAAACTCTGCGTTTAGATCTCCATCAAAATCACTAGAGAACTGATTGTATAGTAAATACCCAATGGTATGACTACCATCTGTAATTACATTACTTACTTTAACAGGGTTTTCAGTTACTTGTGATTTGGTTACAGTAATAGTTGTTCCATTGCTAACAGGGTTCCCTCCATTATAATCAGCCAAATGAATAGTAAGCGTATTATTAGCAAATAAATCGTTTACATTCGCTCTGGTTAACGTTGTACCGTTAACTTCTGTGATAATCATACCACGAGTAACTCCTTGTGTATTGGCATCAGAGCCATTAACAACATCATACACGTATACATAATAACCTCCTGATCCGTTTGCGTAATCAGCACCTTCTAATTTCATACCACTAGTTAATCGTATTCCAGCAAAAGCCTGCTCAAGGGCAATGTAATCATCTACAATCCAAGAATAAGTTCTATCAGGATCTTTTGGATATTCGTTAGGCATGTATAATAAATTGTAAAAGAGATTTGCTGGATTATCATATCCTGATAAATAACTATACACTTCATTATCATTACTAAAACGACTATCAGCCAAATCAGGCACTAAATCTTGCCATAAGTAGTATGCATTGAGTCCTTTCCAAACAAAGTTTTGAACTTCAATATTTTTAGGAGCATTGTCTTTTTCACTACAAGAAATAATTAGTATTGAAAATAAGGCGATAAGGGATAACTTTAATAATTTCATAAGGAATGTGTTAACTGTAATACCAACGCAATTTAATCAATAATATTATTTTTTTTATTATTGGTGTAACAAACTTGAAACTGTATCGTCGTAGATATGTAAACCTGATAGATAAGAAGGATTAATCTAAAAGAGTTTACAGAATTAATCAACCAAACAATGAACCAATCAGACTTTTTAAAAGTTGTATTACCATTTAAAGACAAAGTCTTTCGTTTAGCGAAAAGATTGTTGGTTTCTACAGAAGAAGCTGAAGACGCTACGCAAGAACTGTATTTTAAATTGTGGAGAAATCGAGAAAAACTGTCTAACTATAAGAATGTAGAGGCATTTGCGATGACCATGACCAAAAATTATTGTTATGACCGATTAAAATCGAAGCAGGCAAGTAATTTAACATTGGTTCATAGCAATTATAAAGAAAAAGATACGTCGCTAGAAAAGAAAGTAGAACATAACGACAGTGTAAACCAAGTACATCAGCTTATTGAAAAATTACCAGAACAGCAAAAAATAATCATTCAGCTACGAGATATAGAGCAATATGATTTTGATGAAATATGTAAAATGGTAGACATGAAGCCTACCGCTGTTAGAGTAGCGTTATCAAGAGCAAGAAAAACAATAAGAGAAGAACTCATAAAAAAACATAATTATGGAGTTAGCTAACATAGAAAAATTATTAGATAAATACCTAGACGCAGAAACAACTTTGCAAGAGGAGCAAGTACTACAAGAGTATTTTACATCAAACGATGTGGCACCGCATTTGCAAGAGTATAGTATGATGTTTGGTTATTTTAAACAAAGTAAAGACGAAACCTTTACCAAAACCATTCAGTTAAAACCTGAGAGAACTAAGAAGAACTGGAAATGGTTATCGGTAGCAGCGTCAGTAGTCTTACTATTTAGTGTATTCATGGGTAATGAAGAGTACAAAAAGTATCAACAACGTAAACAGTTTGCGCAAATTAAAGAAGCGTTGCAACTAGTTTCAGTCAATCTAAACAAAGGAAACGATGCATTATATGCAGTTTCAAACAACCTAAAAAAAGGGAGTGATGCTATTGAACACTTAGAAACTTATGAAGAAACAGTAAATAAAGTTATAAACACAGTAAATTAATTAAGAAAGTAAAACCAAGTACTTATAAACCAAGAAAATCATGAAAAAATTAATAGTATTATTCGCATTTATATTTGCATCTAATTTAAGTTTCGGACAATCGATTTTTGATAAATTAGAAGACCTTGATGAAGTTTCATCAGTTGTTGTAAACAAAGATGCTTTTGAAATTTTATCAAAGTTCAAAGTAGAATCTGAAGATAATGAAGCGATGGAAGTTTTTAAAATGATCCAAGACTTAAAAGAACTAAAAGTATTCTCTACAGAAAATGCAGCTGTGGCTGCTCAAATGGAAGGAATGGTAAAGTCAGCTGTAAGTAAAAGCAACTTGATAGAGTTAATGCGAGTAAAAGACAAAGATTCTCGTGTGAAAATTTATATAAAGTCTACTAAAAATAAGGATTTTGTAAGCGAAGTGTTGATGTTTGTAAAGGACAAAGACTCTAAAAATGGAACACCAGAATCTGTAATTGTTTCTTTAACAGGGAATATTGACATTAATAAAATGTCAAAATTAGCAGAAACTTTTTCTAAAGACGGAAAGAAAACCAAATAAATTTATAAAGCAGGGTTAATTTTAACTCTGCTTTTAATTAAAACTAATCACAATGAAAAAATTACTTATATATTCATTACTACTTGTAGCTTTTGTAACTGTTTCATGTAAAACAGAATCATTGCAAAGTTATTTGGTAGAAAGCCAAGATAAAGAAGGCTTTATCACTTTTGATGTTCCTGCTAGTGTATTACAATTAAGTATGGAGAAAGCATCAGAAGAAGATAAAAAAGCATACGAGAGTATTAAAAAGATAAATATAACAGGGGTTCCATATAAGAACTTAGACGAAGCTAGTTATGAAGCTGAAAAAGAAAAGTTAAAATCAATCTTTAAAAAATCAAACTATAAAGAGTTGATGAAATTTAAGAAAGATGGAGCGCATGCAGCTATCTATTATTCAGGAGAAGCTGATGCTATTGATGAAATTGTCGCTTTTGGTTATGGTAAAGAAATGGGAGTGGGAGTTGCGCGTGTTTTAGGAGAAAATATGAATCCAGGTAAGATTTTAGAAATGATGCAAAAAGCTAAGATGAATGCTGATAATTTAGATTTAAAGCAATTCAAAATGATTTTTGATGAAAAGCATCGTTCGTCAGAAGTAACCGAATAAGCTAGTTTTTATTAAAAATATAGAAAAGCCATCATTTTTGATGGCTTTTTTCTTTTTAACGGCTCATTAACAAGCCTCCCAACAGAATTTCCTATTTTTGAGCTTTAAACAAAAAAATATGAAGTTTCAAAAACTCTTTGTTGTAGTCGTTACATTTTTTACATTAACACTATTCTCGCAATCTGATAAAGTTTACAGAGCTGAAAAAGATAAAATCCATAATTTAATTCATACCAAATTAAAAGTAGGTTTTAACTTTCAAGAAAAAGAGTTGAATGGAGAAGAGTGGGTAACACTAAAACCTCATTTTTACGAAACGGATAAAGTTACTTTAGATGCCAAAGCAATGGTAATTCACAAAGTAACAATGAACAATCAACCGTTGGATTATAATTATGATGAGTACGAGTTAATTATCGATTTACCTCGTAAATATAAACGAAACGAAGAGTTTACTTTATATATAAAATATACTGCACGTCCTGAGAAGGTAAAACAAAAAGGAAGTGCAGCGATTACTTCCGCAAAAGGATTGTATTTTATCAATCCAACAGGACTTGATAAGAATAAACCAATTCAAGTTTGGACACAAGGAGAAACCGAAGCAAGTAGTTGTTGGTTCCCAACGATAGATGCACCTAACCAAAAAACATCACAAGAAATTTATATAACCGTTCCGCAAAAGTATGTTACACTTTCTAACGGAAAATTAGAAAAGCAAACAATTAATACAGACGGAACACGTACCGACTATTGGAACTTTACTCAAAAGCATGCTCCGTATTTGTTTTTTATGGGAGTAGGAGAGTATGAAATTATTAAAGACAAGTATAATAATATTCCTGTGGATTATTATGTAGAGAAAGAATATGCTCCATATGCAAAAGACATTTTTGGAAATACGCCTGAAATGTTGGCTTTCTTTTCTAAAATTACAGGAATAGAGTATCCTTGGAATAAGTATGCACAAATTGTTGGGCGTGATTATGTAAGTGGCGCTATGGAAAATACCACAGCGGTAATTCATGGAGAAAGAGCTTATCAAACACCTGGGCAGTTAATTGATGAAAATGTACAAGAAAATACCATTGCACATGAGGCTTTTCACCATTGGTTTGGCGATTTAGTAACTGCTGAGAGTTGGAGTAACTTAACCGTAAATGAAAGTTTTGCGAATTATAGTGAGTATTTATGGTTAGAACATAAATATGGAAAAGATGAGGCAGATGCACACATGTTTGAAGATGTTGAAGGGTATAAGCAAGGGCAAAATTATGACAAACACTTAGTTCGTTTTTATTATAACGATAAAGAAGATATGTTCGATGCGGTGAGTTATAATAAAGGAGGAGCTATTTTACACATGCTTCGTAACTATTTAGGAGATGAAGCTTTTTATGCTGGATTAAACACGTATTTAACCGATAATAAATACGGAACAGGAGAGGCACATCAATTACGTTTGGCTTTTGAAAAAGTGAGCGGTAAAGATTTAAACTGGTTTTTTAATCAATGGTATTTTAATAATGGACATCCGAAGTTATCAATTTCTTATGATTATAATAAGTTAAGAAAAACGGTAACTGTTAATATTATCCAATCTCAAATCAATGAATTTAAATTCCCTTTTGCGATTGATGTTTTTGAAGGAAGCAAACGTACACGTCATACAGTATTTGTAGAAGGTAGAGATGCGTCATTTACTTTTCCTTTTACCAAACAACCAGATTTAATTCAAGTAAATGCTGATGGTGTTTTATTATGTGACATAACTGAGAATAAAGTATTGAGTGATTATATTCATCAATTGAAATATGCAGAGAACTATGTACACAAGAGAGAAGCATTATTAGAAATAGCAAAACATCAAGATGATAAAAATGCTTTTAATGCCGTTGCAGATGCTATGGATGATGATTTTTACAAAATCAGAATATTGGCTTTAGAAAATATTAATCTCATCAATAAATATTCTAAAAAGAGTGTGATTGATAAAATTATGCGAATAGCTAACAATGATTCAAAAACATTAGTGCAAGCAGCAGCTATTGAGACTTTAGGAAAGTTGACAGATCCAGCTTTAAAACCAGTTTTTGAAAAAGGATTAGAAAGTAAGTCGTATTCGGTTTTAGGAAAATCGTTGGTAGGAATGTATTATATCGATAAACAGTTAGCTATTCAAAAATCGAAAACATTACCATTAGAAGTGAAAAAGATTGTCGCGACACCACTAACTCGTATCTATTTAGAAGAAAATGACGACGAAGAGTTAAGTTTTATAGCGAGCAATGTAATGGCAGGAATGTTTTTAAGTCCGAATAAGAAAATTCAGTCTTTATATAAAGAAGCCTTTGATAAAATAGGAAAAAGTAACAATACAGAAGCAATTAAAAACTTATCAGATGATATTGTTGCTAAAGGAATTCAGTACAAACAATATAATTTTGATAAGGTAGGGATAAACCTATTACGTCAAATGGTTCAAATGCAAAAAACAAGTAACCCCTCAAATAAAGAAAACAATTTAAAGGCTATACAAATAGCTATGGCAAAATTGCTTGAATAAATAGTATAAAATCATAAAGTTTAAGTTAAAAAGAATACTTAGTTTTGGCACAATAATTGAATTTTCTTGCGAAACTTAAACTTTATGAGAAAAACTACTTTACTACTTATCTTTTCAATACTAGTTTTAGCTTCTTGTAGTAGTGTAAAAACTACAGAGAAAGCGATTAATTCTGGAAATTATGAAAAGGCGATCTCACTATCTATAGAAAACTTAGCAAAAAACAAAGCAAAGGAGAAGAATCAGCCTTATGTGATTATGCTTCAAGAAGCTTTTGCAAAAGCGACTGATAGAGACTTAGCACGAATATCATTTTTAGAAAAAGAGCAAAATCCAGCAAATTTTGAAGCTGTATACAATCTGTATCGACAATTACACAACAGACAAGAAAGAATAAAACCTTTATTACCATTGCGAATTTTCTCTTCAGGAAGAGAAGCTAAATTTAAATTGGTAAATTATGAGAACAACATCATTGAAGCAAAAGAAAATTATGCGAATTATTTGTACGAAAATGGAGTTGCTTTACTAAACGACGGTGACCGAGATAAAATTAATTACAGAAGAGCTTTTGATGAGTTAAGACACTTAGATAATATCAGTCCTAATTATAAAGACACAAGAGAGTTGTTAGATGAAGCCCATGCAAGAGGAACAGACTTTGTGCATTTATCGGTAAGAAATAGAACAAATCAAATAATTCCGAGAAGATTAGAAAGAGATTTATTAGCAATTGATACCTATGGATTGAACGATTTATGGACCGTGTATCACTCAAAAAAAGATAGAAATATTCGTTATGATTTTGATTTGGAATTAGATTTTAGAGAAATTGAAGTTTCTCCAGAACAAGTTCGCGAAAAAGAAATTATTAAAGAGAAGAGAATAAAAGACGGATTCAAATATTTGTTAGATGATAATGGAAACTATGTAAAAGATAGTTTAGGAAACAAGATAAAAGTAGACAAGTATAGGACAATACGTTGTAAATTTTATCAGTTCACACAATTTAAAAGTAGTCGAGTTACTGGAGTTGTAAAATATATTGATAATAGAACCAAACAACTATTACAAAAGTTTCCAATTGAAAGTGAGTTTGTTTTTGAACATGTATATGCCGATTATGATGGAGACAAAAGAGCATTAGATAATTCACTTTTAGGTTTATTGAACGAACGATTAATAGGCTTTCCTTCTAGCGAACAAATGGTATACGATACAGGTACCGATTTAAAGCAAAAGCTTAAACATATTATTACTAAAAATAAGTTTAGAAATTAGTTACTTTTTGTATATTTGGGCGATTAACCCCCAAAATTTCATTAATATGACGGAAATCAAAACATTAATTTTTAGCTTAAGTTTTATTTTAGCTCCTTTGTTAACAAATCAACCTATTTCAAAAGGTAAAGATTCAAAGGGTAAAGAACCAAAGGTTACTATTTGTCACGTACCTCCAGGAAATCCAAGTAATGTTCATTCAATTACTATTAGTAAAAATGCTGTAGAAGCGCATTTAGCTCATGGAGATTTTTTTGGTAATTGTGGTGGTGGTACAGAGCAACAGTATTAATATAATAATGTAGTTCATATTAGATCAAAATCTCCTGTTAAAAGCAGGAGATTTTTTAGTTATATAATGATGGATTTATTCTCACAATTTGATGAAACTCCTAAAAATTTACTTCCGAAAGATGGAACCGTAAACTACTACGGAATTGTTCTTTCTCAGAAGGAAGCGGACGCTTATTATGAAGCTTTATTAAATTCTATAGAGTGGCGTAATGATGAAGCTATCATTTTTGGAAAACGGATGGTAACCAAACGAAAAGTAGCTTGGTATGCCGACCAACCATTTGAATATTCCTATTCCAACATTACGAAAACAGCCTTACCGTTTACCAAAGAATTGTTAGCTTTAAAAGAATTAGTAGAAAAGGAAACCAACGAAACGTATAACTCTTGCTTATTGAACTTATACCATGATGGTTCTGAAGGAATGGCGTGGCATAGCGATGGAGAAAAAGACCTAAAAAAGAACGGAGCCATTGCTTCGTTAACTTTAGGAGCAGAACGTAAATTCGGATTTAAACATAAACAAACCAAAGAAGTTGTTTCATTAGTACTACAACACGGTTCGTTATTGGTAATGAAAGACGAAACCCAAACCCATTGGCTACACCGGTTACCACCCACAAAAAAAGTTCACCGACCACGGGTGAACTTAACTTTTAGAACGATAGTGAGATAATTTTCGTTAACGTTTTTGAGTATAATTAATATTCTTCGATTTCGCTTAAGCCTGTATCATTCTCTTTTAAATTAAAACTTTTATTCTTTTTATTAATCAGAAGTAAATTTTTAGAATTATCAACAATTGATATACCGTTTTTAAAGTTCTTAGCAGATTTATAAATTGGTTTGATAATAATTTCTCCTTTTTTATTTATAAAACCACAGTTCTTGACACTGTAATATTGGTCAGAATAGCACTTTTGGCAATATTCACAGTACCTTGCTAAACCTTCATAAAAAGGATTTACATGCCCAGAAAACTTAAAATCAATAATAGTTTCATTATTTTTATTAATAAAGCCCCATTTTCTATCTTTATTAACAGGAGCTAAACCTTCAGAAAAGTAACTAGCTTTATCATAAATAATAGGAATTACAATTTTTCCTTTTTTATCTATAAACCCATATTTATTATTGTTGGATACTAAAGCTACTCCTTCTGTAAATGCACCAATTTTATCATAAGTTGGTTGCAATATCGTTTTTAATTGATTATCCAATAATCCATATTTACCATCTTTTTCAGTGTAAAAAAAACTTTCTTCTGAATCTAAAAAGGTAAAACTTGATTCTGTAACATCAGTAAATGTAAATGGACTATATAAATGTATGTCATTATAAATGGGGTCAATTATAATTTCTCCTTTTTTATTTATAATTCCTTTTTTTCTATCTTTTATTATTACAGCAAAATCATTAATAAATTGATTAGCAAAATCAAAATTAGCTTTAATTACCTCTTTTCCTTTTTTATCTAAATACCCATATTTATTATCGGAATTTTTGAAAGCAAATAAATCGGAGTTAAAATAGTTTATTATTGATTTGTATTTAAAATCAGTTATTTTGTCGCCTTTTGATGATATCATTCCATAATTTCCATTTTTTTGGATGATTAATATTTTTCCTTTATGTGTTACTATTATTTCGTTATATTTAGGATTAATTATTTTTTGTCCTTTTAAATCGATTAGTCCAAATTTATTATTCTCTTTAAATTTGAATAAAGTTGCTACAGAAGAAAATTCTAGGTATTCATAATTATTGCTTAAGATTTCGTTTCCATTAATATCTAAAATTCCATATTTACCCTTAAGTTTAGAAATTAAATATGGATGTTCTTCATGAATTTTTAATTTTTGAAAGATTGGTTTTATAACTACTTTGAACTGATTATTTACAGCTCCGAATGTACTTTCTTTCTCAAATATATATAATTCATTTTTGTTTTGAGCAGAAGAGTAAATTGTAAATATTAAAAAAAGGATAAGGATTTTATTCATAATTTTATTTTTTGTGAAATTACACTCAATAATTAATGTATTTGTTGTTTTAATGATATATATTCATCGATAGTGAAACTAGTGATTGGAAGATTAAGTCCTCAAAAAAGTTTATTCTAACTTTTCAAAAAACGTCAATTCGTAATTAGGTAATAACTCTGGGTGGGTTATTTTAATAATATCTTTTAATACTAAATCTGGTCGGGTAGGAGCTAATTCATAATACAAAGTACCTCCAGTTTTCCCTTTCTTTATGGCAGGAGAGTATATTTTATCATTTTTAAAAGCAGTAAACTCTGCGTAATGCGGGTTGCTTTCTAGTAGTTGTTCTTTAGAAGTAAAATGGCCAGGAGCAATCCAAAAATCGGCGTTTTTTCCGGTATCTAAAATACTTTCAAAGCTTAATGATAAACTTCCTTTTCCTTTAGAATCTTTCCATAAATAGTCTAGGTTAGCATCTTTTAAATATTGAGCAACAAAGCTTTCGCCTGCTGGTAAATTCCAGACATCTTTACTCATAATTGCACCAGAAAGAATGGTAGGTTTGGTTGTTGCTTCTTGAGCTATTTTAACAGCTTCTAAATAGTTGTTTTTAATAACCTTAAAAAGACTGTCAGCCTTTTGGTTTTCATGATAAAGGGCTCCAAATAATTTGACCCATTCAGCTCTACCTAAAGGAGTTTCTTCTAACCAATCACCATTTATAATTACAGGAATTCCTGCTTGTTCTACAGTTGTAAGAGTTTTGTTTGTTTTTCCCATAGAAAACCCAATAACTACGTCAGGGTTTAAGTCCAGTAAAACTTCGGTGTTTAACGATTGTTCTTTTCCGAGTTCTTTTACCAATCCGCTATCAATCAAAGCACGAGTTTTTTCAGAAGAAACATAACTGGTATGAGGAAATCCAACCAATGTTTTTTCTTTCCCTAATAGCTCAAGTACTGGAATATGAGTTGTTGATGTTACTACAATTTTCTCTATAGGAGTTTTAATGTCATTCGCACCAGAACCTAAAGTATATGTAAAAGTTTCTTTAGAGTTTGGATAAGGTGTTTTAACAATAATTTGTGTGTTGTTTTCTTTTTGAATTAAATCAAACCCAGTAGCATATTCAATTGTACTCGAATGGATTTGACTTTTTTTAGGACTCTCTTTTGTTTCTGTCTTACAAGATGTTACTGTTAAAAAGATAAGAAAAAGTGAAAGCACCCTAAATAGAGAAGTATACATAGTTGTTAATTTTATCAGCAAGAATACAAAACTATTTTCTAATAACAATTTTTAAACTACATTTGCGCCGATTTTGGTTTTCTAGTAGTATTCTACTACAAGAAATTAAAAGGGAATTTGGTGCAAATCCAAAACTGTTCCCGCAACTGTAAGTTTATGCTGAACGAAGTTCAGTACCTTAACAAAAGGTTGTTGTAAATTACTTTATACCACTGTTCAAACAAAGAATGGGAAGGTTTTACAACGATAAATAAGTCAGGAGACCTGCCAACATCACAATAAGAGTAAAACTTTCGGGACAAAAGTTTATGTACTTAAAACTTTTTTCGTACAAAAAATTTAGCCTGATTAATTGTAAAAATTAAATCATTAAAAATGAACAAACAATTACTAATTGTTGGTGCGGTCGCGCTATTATTTGCGAGCACAAAAACTTTTGCTCAAGAGCAAGAAAAAACGGAAGAGTTGGACGAAGTTGTAGTAACTGCTACAAAAACGAAGACCAATAAAAAAAATGTAGGGAAAATAGTTTATAAAATAACTTCAAAGCAACTAGAAGAAAGAGTAGGGAAAACTTTAGTTGAAGTTTTAAATGAAATTCCTGGTATTGAAATTAATGGAGCTCAAAGTAACAGAGGTCAAAATTTAGGAGTATACATTAGAGGGGGAAGAAACAAGCATGTTGCTGTGTTGATAGACGGAGTGAACATCAATGACCCTTCATCAATTGCAGGAGATTTTGATTTAAGACAATTAGATTTAAATCAAGTTGAATCGATTGAGGTTTTAAAAGGAGCTTCATCAGTATTATACGGTTCTGGAGCAGCTACAGGTGTTATCAATATTATCATGAAGAAATCGTCAAAGAAAGAATTTGGAGGTACTTTTACGACATCGGTTGGTAGTAATAGATCAGCAGAACATAATAAGTTTGCTGCAGATGAACTTGAAGCTAATTTTAATTTTAACGGAACAATTGATAAAGTAGATTATTTATTAGGAGTAAACTCTAATAATTCATCAGGATTATCTTCTATTGAAAATGCAGATGAAAACAACCCAAATAAAGAAGACAAGTTTTATAGACAAAATGCATTGTTAAAAATTGGATACAAGGTTGATAGTAGAGTAAGAATTGGGCTTGAAGGAAGCTTTAATAAATTCTATAACGAGTTTGATTCTAGTTATCCAGCAGGAGATGCTGATTATTTTGCTGAAACAGAACAAAAAAGGGCTGTTTTTAGTACAGATTTTAACTATTCTAAAGGAGAGTTAAAAGCAAGAGGTTTTTATACAAAAATAGATAGAAACTCTACATCATCAAGCAACAGCATCTTTAAAGGAGAAGTTTACGGTTTTGATGTATTTAACAACTATAAAGTTTTAGAAGAACTTTCATTTGTACTAGGGGTTGCTGGTCAATACCAAGATATGTTTCAAGATACTGCTTATGGAAATATAGAAGAAGGAACAGCAAAACAACACTATTACGACCCTTATTTATCAGCAAACTATAATACTGATTTTGGATTGAATGTAAATGCGGGTGTTCGTATGAATATGCATAATGAATATGGTAATAACTTTGTTTATAATGTGAACCCTTCATTTAATTTTGAGGTATCTGAGCAAAGAAACTTAAAAATATTCGCATCATATAGTACAGCTTTTATTACTCCGACATTATCAGAGATTTTTAATAAAGATGATAGTGTAGATGAGTTAAACCCAGAAAAAGATTTTACTGTTGAAGGAGGTTTTGAATTTGATATTTTAGATAATTTAATGGTAAATGCAACCTATTTCTACAGAGAAGAGACTGATAAAGTAGTATGGAGTGGTGGAAAATATTTAAATAATGATGGAACTTATAATTTAAAGGGAGTTGAAGCAATCTTATCTTATAAACCAATAAAGGACTTAACTTTATCGGGTGACTATACCTATGTTAACATTGAAGGAGGAACAAGTTTAATAAATTTACCTAAGCATAAGTTTGGAGCCAGAGCAAATTATAATATCAGCCCTAAAACTTTTGTAGGAGCTACTTATAGATACACAAGTGAAAGAGAAACTTTTGGAGATGTATTGAGTTCTTATGATGTAGTTGATTTATTTGTGAATCACAAAATTTTAAAAGATAAAGTGACTTTATTTGGAAATGTAACTAACTTATTGAATGAAAACTTCCAAGATGTTAGCGGTTATACAGCTCGAGGAAGAAACTATAAATTAGGGTTAAGAATTCAGTTTTAATTCGTTTATATATTAAATGCAAGATCCTCCTTAATTTAAGGAGGATTTTTTTATATAAATTTATCTCTAATATCTTTTGAAGGAATCATACATTCTTCTTTTTTACCAAACCATTTGTACCGGTTTTTAGCAATAAAATCATACATTATATTCCTCAAACCCTCAGGAAATAACCAAAAAAACTGAGTTAATTTCCAGACACCGCCCAAAGCATTCATAATTTTTAAGGCTGCAGACGACTTGATATCGTACGAGACATTGGGTTCGTATAAAATGATAGAATCTACTTTTGAAGTATCTATACCCAAATATTGAGTAATTTCTTTTCCTATGTCAGATTGAAGAGAAGTAAATACAAACTGATTTTTCGTGTCATATCGTATAATTTTTAGCACACTATCATTACAAAAATTGCAGATACCATCAAACAAAATAATTTTTTTATCTCTGGGTAGTTTGTTCATTTGTAGTGTTTTATAAAAAATAAAAGATTAAATTGTAACATTAACCAAAATTAAGCGTCTTGTAAGAAAGTAAATAATGATTTAACAATAATTTAGTAACAATTAGAAATATCAGTATTTATTTTTATCTAAAAATTAACTAGCATTATGATTCGAATAGAAAATCTTCATAAATCTTATCCAATAGGAAAAGACTCACTTCATGTTTTAAAAGGGTTAAACTTACATATAAAAGAAGGTGAATTTGTATCCATAATGGGATCTTCAGGTTCTGGAAAATCTACCTTATTAAACATTGTAGGTTTGTTAGATACTCATGATGAAGGGAAATACTATTTAAATGGGCAGTTAATTGAAAACTTAAATGAAAAAAAAGCGGCTGTACTTCGTAACAAATTTTTAGGGTTTGTTTTTCAGTCATTTAACCTAATCTCTTATAAAACAGCTTTAGAAAATGTTGCATTACCATTGTATTATAAAGGAGTTGCTAGAAAAGAACGATTAGAAATAGCTTTAGAATATCTTGATAAAGTAGGTTTAAAAGAATGGGCAAACCATTTACCTAATGAACTTTCTGGAGGTCAAAAACAACGTGTAGCAATAGCGAGAGCATTGGTAACGAAACCAAAAGTGGTATTAGCAGATGAGCCAACAGGGGCGTTAGATTCTACTACAACAGATTCGGTAATGGACTTACTAAAAGAAATTAATGATGAAGGAATGACTGTTTTTGTAATAACACACGAAGAAGAAGTAGCTGCACAAACAAATAGAGTTGTGCGTTTAAAAGATGGAGTTATTATCAGCGATGAGTTAACACAAGTCGAAACGAAAACAGCTAAAGCAATTTAATTATGTTTGATTTAGACCGCTGGAGGGAAATATTTCAAAGTATTAGTAAAAACAAACTGCGTTCGATTTTATCGGGGTTTACGGTAGCTTTTGCGATTTTGCTATTTACATTACTGTTTGGTATCGGTAATGGACTTCAAAATACATTTAAAAATGAGTTTGCTAAAGATGCAATTAACTCAATATATATATGGCCAAATAGTACAACCAAGGCATACAAAGGGCATCAAATAGGAAGAAGAATTCAATTTACAAATGATGATTTTAATTTTTTAAAAGAAAAATATTCTGATAAAATTCAAATGATTAGTCCACGATTGCAAAGAAGTGTAAAAGTGGTATATAAGACTGAAGAAGATAATTATACTTTAAGGGGAGTATACCCTAAATATGATATACTTGAATCTGCAGAAGTTACAGAAGGACGATTTTTAAATATTAGAGATATAAAAGAAAAATCCAAAGTTGTTGTGATTGGAAGAATGGTTGAAAAAGATTTATTCGGTCAAATTAGTGCATATGGAAAGCAATTGAATATTGGAGGTATCATGTATAAGGTTATTGGAGTTTTTTCTGATCCAGGAGGAGACGGTGATGAACGCTTTATTTATACTCCTTTTTCTACAATGCAACAAATTTATGGGAATAATGATCATGTGGATGAATTTGGAATGACATACAATCCAGAGTTAAGTATTGATGAAGCTATTGCGTTTAGTAGTCAAATGCATAGAGAGTTAAAGAAAAAACATGAAATAGATCCTAATGATCAAAGAGGAATACGAGTACATAACTACGCTTCTGAAAACAAAGAAGTAACTGGAATGATGGTAGGGTTAAGTATATTAATTTTAATTATAGGCTTTGGAACCTTAATAGCAGGAGTGGTAGGGATAAGTAATATTATGGTGTATATTGTTAAGGAGAGAACTAAAGAACTAGGAATACGAAAAGCAATTGGCGCAACTCCTGGAGCTATAGTATCTATGATCATGTTAGAAGCTATTTTAATCACTGCAATATCAGGTTATTTTGGGTTGATTTTAGGTGTTGGAATATTAGAAGTAACAGGACCTAGCTTAGAAAAGTATTTTATTCTTAACCCAGGAGTATCTACTCCAGTAGTGGTAGGAGCTACGATAACTTTAATCTTAGCAGGAATGATTGCTGGATATTTACCAGCAAAAAGAGCAGCACAAATTAAACCAATTGTAGCACTAAGAGCAGATTAATTATGAAGTTTTTATTTGATTCAGATACTTGGCAAGAGATTTACGGTAGTATTCGTAAAAATAAAACAAGAACAGTAATAACTATTTTTGGAGCGTTTTGGGGAATATTATTGTTAGTAGGGCTTTTAGGAGCTGCAAAAGGAATTGAAAACGGGTTTAATAGCATGTTTGGTGATTTTGCTACTAATAGTGTTTTTATGTCTGGTAGTAAAACTTCTAAACCTTTTAAAGGCTTTCAAGAAGGCAGACAAATAGATTTAACTACAAGGGATGTAGAAAAAATTAGAAGTGAAGTAGAAGGGGTAGAATTTGTAGTACCAAGAAATGTAACAGGAAGTCAAGTCGTATATGGTTTAAAAACAGCAAACCTAACAGTTTTTGGAGATTATCCTTTATTGGATAAAGTACAGAAGAAAAAGTTAACAGCAGGAAGATTTATAAACCAACAAGACATAAATGAAAATAAAAAAGTTTGTGTAATCAGTACAGAAGTGTACAAGCAGTTGTTTGATAAAAATGAAGAAGCACTAGGTTCATATGTCAAAATAAACAATATTGGTTATATGGTAATTGGTGTATATAAGCCAAGTAGATTTGAAGGAACAAACAATATACACATTCCTTTTAGCACTTTTAAATTAGTGTATAATCAAGGAGATAAATTTAGGTGGATGGTTATTACAGGAAAACCTGAATATGATATAGAACAAGTAGAATCTGATGTAAAAGTGTTGTTAAGTAGCTTACATAAAATTCATCCTGATGATAATAGAGCCTTTAGAGGGTTTAATTTAGGAAAAGAAATAGCTAAAGTAACAGGATTTCTAACCGGAATGCAATTTTTAACGTGGTTCGTAGGGATAGCAACTTTAATAGCGGGAGTTTTTGCTATTGGAAATATTTTATTAATCACAGTAAAAGAGCGAACTAAAGAAATTGGTATACGAAGAGCTTTAGGAGCAACGCCAAGAAAAATAAGACAGCAAATTATTTTAGAATCTGTTTTTCTAACATTATTGGCAGGATCTTTAGGAATCATAGCAGGAGGTTTGATATTAATGGCAATAGATGCAGCTGATTTATTAACGAATCCAACAGTAGATATTCCAATAGTATTGATAGCATATACTGTTTTAATAGTATTAGGAACTTTAATAGGTTTTATACCAGCTTACATGGCAACAATAATTCAACCAATAGAAGCATTAAGAGAAGAATAAAAAAATCAATTAACAAAAAAATAAATAGATACAAATGAAAAGAATTATCATTTTCGGAGGAATAGCGTTAGCATTAATTGCAGTGTTAATATGGTTTGGAAAGAAAAACAGCGCATCTCCAATTGAATATGAAACAGAAAAACCTTTCAAGGCTAATATTGTAAAAAAGAGTGTAGCAACAGGAAAAGTGATTCCTTTAGAAGAAGTTGAAATTAAACCACAAATAGCAGGAATTATAGATGAAATTGTAGTTGAAGAAGGAACTATAGTTAAAGCAGGTGATTTATTAGCTACAGTTAGAGTTGTTCCTAACGAGCAATCATTACAAAGTGCAAAAGGAAGAATTAATTCTATACAAATTCAATTGAGCAATGCAAAAACTCAATATGATAGAAATAAGAGCTTGTTTGATAAAGGAGTAATCTCAAGTAAAGAATTTGAAGCTTCAGAGTTATCATATAATCAGGCTAAGATAGACTTAAGAAACGCTCAAAATGATTACCAAATTATCAAGAAAGGGTCAGCTGGGTCTTCAGGAGCCAATACGAATATTAGAGCAACTACTTCAGGAATGGTAGTAGAAATCCCAGTAAAAAAAGGATATCAAGTTATTCAGTCTAATAATTTTAATGCAGGAACAACAATTGCAACGATTGCAGACATGACTAAAATGATTTTTGAGGGACAAGTAGATGAATCAGAAGTAGGAAAATTAATAAAAGGAACAAATATTGAAGTAGCTTTAGGTGCTATTGAAGATAAAAAGTTTCCAGCAGTTTTAAATTTTATAGCGCCTAAAGGAACCAATGACGGAGGGGCTGTTCAATTTAAGATAAAAGCTGATGTTAGTTTAGATGAACAATATTTTATTAGAGCTGGTTATAGTGCTAATGCAGAAATTGTTTTAGCCAAAAAAGATAGTGTGCTATCAATTAAGGAAGCTTTATTACAATTTGATAGAAAGACAGAAGAACCTTATGTAGAGGTGAAAGTTGGTGATCAAAAATTTGAAAAAAGAGATGTCAAATTAGGTATATCTGATGGAGTAAATGTTGAAATTTTAGAAGGAGTCTCTGCAGATGATGATATAAAAATATGGAATAAAGTATCTAAAGACGATGAAAAGAAGGGGAATGATTAATCGTTAAATACGATTAGTAATAAAAGCAGCTCTTTTTGAGCTGCTTTTTTCATTTAAGACTCTAAATTAAACACTTATACCAAAAATGTGTCGTTTAAGGAAGTCAAATATTTAAAAGCATTTTTATAATAGATATTTGAAATACTCAGAAGAGAAGCTGAGTATTTAATTTAATTTTATAGAAAAAATTAAATTATTTTAAGGGGAAATAAAAAGCAGCTTTAAAAGGCTGCTTTTTTTTATGGTACTATGTTTCTTTATTTTATCCTTTGTAAAAAGGTAATTTAACCACTTTTGCAGGAATTTGTTTCTTACGAATCTGGATAAAAATATCACTATCAATTTTAGAGTTTTCAATAGTAACGTATCCTAATCCAATTCCTTTTCCTAGAGAAGGACTCATAGTTCCTGAAGTAACACGACCAATGTTGTTTCCTTCAGCATCAACAATTTCATAATCATGACGAGGAATACCACGTTCTGTCAATTCAAAAGCAACTAACTTACGAGAAACACCTGCTTCTTTTTGAGCTTTTAGCTCTTCAGCATTTACAAAGTCTTTCGTAAACTTAGTAATCCAGCCTAAACCAGCTTCTAAAGGAGAGGTAGTGTCGTCAATATCGTTACCATATAAACAATACCCCATCTCTAAACGTAAGGTGTCGCGAGCTGCTAATCCGATAGGTTTAATTCCCCAATCTTTACCAGCTTCAAAAACCTTATTCCAAAGTTGTTCAACATCTTCATTTTTTACATATACTTCAAATCCACCAGAACCTGTGTATCCAGTTGCTGAAACTACTACATTTGGTATTCCAGCAAAGTCAGTAATTTCAAAAGTGTAAAATTTAATAGTCGATAAATCTACCGATGTTAACGATTGCATAGCTTCTGCAGCTTTTGGACCTTGAATAGCTAACAACGACCATTCTTCAGAACGGTTTTCCATTTCAACTTTTAAATCGTTGTGTTTAGAAATCCAGTTCCAATCTTTTTCAATATTAGAAGCATTCACTACTAACATATATTCATTTTCTGCAATCATGTAAATAATTAAATCATCTACAATTCCGCCATCATTATTTGGCATGCAGCTATATTGTGCTTTACCCGGAGTTAATTTAGAAGCATCATTAGAAGAAACTTTTTGAATTAAAGCTAATGCATTCTCTCCTTTTAAAAAGAACTCTCCCATATGGCTAACATCAAAAACACCGACTCCTTTTCTAACGGTTTCGTGTTCAGCAGTTACTCCTTCGTATTGTACAGGCATATTGTAACCAGCAAAAGGAACCATCTTTGCTCCTAAAGCCTCATGTACATGTGATAAAGCTGTATTTTTCATTATTGTGTATTGTTTGTTTTAAAAAAGTGATGCTAAAGTATTGAAAAATTAGCAAACAATATGGGCGAATCTGTGTAATATTATAAGACAATATTACCTAAATGTTTGTTAATATTTTCTTTATTCTACGATAGAATACTAAATTTGAGAGTAACAAATTTTATTACTATGTTAAAAAAAATACTATTTGCTTGTTTCTTACTAAATATGTGGGTTATTGTATTAGCACAAACTCCTACAGATTATTTATCAGCCGATTTTCATAAAGAGCGAAGAGCAATTTTACGATTAAAAATGCCTAAAAACTCTATGGCAGTTATTTTCGCAAACCCAATAAGAAATAGAGCAAATGATGTAGATTATGTGTATCATCAAGACCCTAATTTTTATTATTTAACGGGATTTAGAGAGCCTAATGCAGTATTGATTATATTTTCTGATAATCAAAAAGATGCTGAAGGAAATAGTTACAATGAAATAATATATGTACCTAAAAGAGATTCAATGTTTGAAATGTGGAACGGGAAGCGTTTAGGGGTTGAAGGAGTGAAAAGAGAGTTAGGATTTGCGATGGCAAAAACATCAGAAGAATTTGCTACGGATGCTATTAATTTTAAAAGTTTTGATAATGTTCACATATTAAAATTTAGTGATGATTACAGTAACTCTTTGAGAGATAATGGAGAAATTTACGATTTAGTAACAGCGTTTAAAGATCAGTCTGGATATCATGATATGAAAATTAAGAATCCTAACATTCAATATATTCATAAAGCTATAGCAAATTTACCTGATGCGAAATTAGGAGAAGTAGCAAAGAACTTATCACAAAGCTTAGAAATATATCCAGAATATAAAGAAGATACGTTTATTAAAGCATATATCTCAGCAGATAATGATGGGTTGAGAAAAGAGCTAAAACAAAAAATTAAATTAGATCTTAATAAAAGAGAAACGAACATAGATTTTAAGTTTTTACAAACGGCACTTGCCGAAATGCGAGAAGTAAAAACTATAGAAGAGTTAAAATTATTAACTAAGGCTGTTCGGATATCTGCAATAGGGCAAATAGAAGTAATGAAAGCTATGAAACCTGAGATGTCGGAGACTGAAATTCAGGGAATTCATGAATTTGTCTACAAAAAATATGGTGCTGAGTATGAAGGATACCCATCTATAGTTGGTGCAGGAAATAATGGATGTGTTTTACATTATATTGAAAATAATAAAACTAAAGTAGGAAAGGATTTGGTTTTAATGGATTTAGGAGCAGAATATAGAGGCTACACAGCAGATGTGACTCGTACCATTCCTGCTAACGGAAAGTTTTCACCTGAACAAAAGGCTATTTACGAATTGGTATTAAAAGCTCAAGATGCAGGAATAGCCGCATGTAGAGAAGGAAATCCTTTTTGGAAACCCAATGTAGTTTCTAAAGAGATTATAAATAAAGGCTTATTAGATCTAGGAATAATTAAATCATTAGAAGAAAAACACATGTACTTTCCTCATGGTACTTCTCATCATATTGGGTTAGATGTTCATGACCCCGGAACATACGGTGTTTTTAAAGAGAATATGGTTATTACGGTAGAACCGGGAATTTATATTCCTGAAGGAAGCCCTTGTGACAAAAAATGGTGGGGAATTGCAGTTAGAATAGAAGACGATATTTTAATTACAAAAAACAAACCTGTAAACTTATCAGCTGAAGCTCCAAGAACCGTTGAAAATATTGAGAAAATGATGGCTAAAAAAAGTGTTTTAGACGAGTTTGTATTGCCTGAATTAGATTGATAGAGAAAACACTTACAATTTGTAATACAATAATATTCAAAACGACAAATAGCATCGTTTAATTTAAAAGAAACTACATGAAATTCAACAGTAAAACAATTTCAAATATTGTATTTGTCATTATTATTGGCTTGTTATTATATCCGCCAACAAAAGTCTATTTTATTAGATTGGTTTCGTTTTCACCTTCAACTATTACAGAAGAACAAAGAGAAGAGCTAGTAGACCATAACTGGAATTTAAAAGGGTTAAATACGACCAATATAGATTTTAATGAAACAAAGGATAAAGTAGTTTTTGTAAATTTTTGGGCAACTTGGTGTCCGCCTTGTATTGCAGAAATGCCAAGTATTCAAAAACTATATGACGATTACAAAGGCAAGGTTGAATTTATATTTGTTAGTAATGAAGATTGGATAACAATTGATGCTTTTTATAAAAACAAAGGCTACGATTTACCAACCTATAACATTTTATCAAAAGTTCCAGATCAGTTAGTAAGCAATTCAATTCCCGCAACGTTTATAATTGATAAAAACGGAACTATTGTTGTAGATAAAAAAGGACCAGCCGATTGGAATAGTGATAAAATTAGAATTTTGTTAGACGAATTACTACAATAGAATATTTACCTTTGTAGCATGAGTCAAGAACAACCAAACAATCCGCTTCACGGAATAAAACTAGCCACAATTTTAGAAGAATTATACTTAGAGTATGGTTGGGAAGAAATGGGAGAAATGTTGAATATAAATGCATTTAAAAAGAATCCAACCTATAAATCGAGTTTAAAGTTTTTAAGAACAACACCTTGGGCAAGAGCCAAAGTAGAAAAGTTGTACTTAGAAATGATAAGTATTTGATAATTTATTACCTTAGAAACAATCCTTATTTTTCCATTCTAACGAAGCCATAAATACATAAGTTTTGGTGTTTATAATGTACTCATTTTTGTGTAGTTTTGATTTTAGATGAAAAGGTAATATTGAATATCCTAAATCACTTTTACCAACAGCCCTAGAAATAGAAGAATAATGCCACATTTTATTGACGTTATATTACCAATTCCATTACAGAAAACATTTACCTATTCGGTAACTGAAGCAGAAGCTTCTTTTTTAAAAAAAGGAATGCGTGTGGCTGTTTCTTTCGGAAAAAGCAAGATTTATACTGCCTTGGTGTTCAATATTCACCAAACTGCACCCGAAGTATACGAAGCCAAAGACATTCATCAAATATTAGATGAACGTCCGATTGTAAATGAACGTCAGTTACAGCATTGGCAATGGCTTTCGAGCTACTATATGTGTTCGTTGGGTGATGTGTATAGAGCAGCCTTACCTTCAGCATTTTTGTTAGAAAGTGAAACTATTATTTATAAAAATGAGGAATTTACTGAAGAAACTATTTTAACCGATGATGAGTTTTTAATTTTTGAAGCCCTACAGCATCATTCGCAATTAACCATTCACCAGGTTTCGGATATTTTAGGTAAAAAAACAGTGTTACCAACCATTAATGGCTTAATAGAGAAGAGTGCGGTATATATTAAAGAAGAAATTTACGAAACGTATAAACCTAAGTTGGTAAAATATGTGCGTTTGCACAACAACTATGCCTCAAATGAAGGCTTACAAACACTTTTAGAGGAACTTTCAAGAGCTAAAAAGCAACGAGAAGCTGTATTGACATATTTTCAATTAGCAGCGGCTAAAAAGCCGATAAAAGCAAAAGATTTAGAAGAACAATCGGGAGCTTCTTCTGCAGTTTTAAAAGCCTTGGTAGAGAAAGATATTTTTGAATTTTATCATATTCAAACCGATCGAATCAATTACCAAGGAGAAACGAATCAGATTAAAGAGCTTAATGAATTTCAACAGGAAGCGTTTACGCAAATAAAAACTTCTTTTGAAACTCAAAATGTAAGTTTGTTACACGGAGTTACAGGATCTGGTAAAACGGAGATTTATGTAAAATTGATAAAAGAAGTGATTGCTGAAGGAAAGCAAGTGTTGTTTTTATTGCCCGAAATAGCTTTGACCACGCAAATTATTACCCGTTTACAAAACTATTTTGGAAATTTTATCTCGGTATTTCACTCTAAATATTCCATGAACGAACGGGTAGAAGTGTGGAATAATATATTGGAAAATAAACCGAAGGCGCAAATTATTTTAGGAGCGCGTTCTTCGTTGTTTTTACCATTTTCAAACTTAGGGTTGATTGTAGTTGATGAAGAGCACGAAACGTCTTACAAACAATTTGAACCGTCACCACGTTACAATGCGCGTGATGCTTCGGTAGTATTAGGTCATTTACACCAAGCAAAAGTATTGTTAGGTTCTGCAACACCATCAATAGAGAGTTATTTTAATGCTGAGCAAAACAAATACGGATTTATAGAATTAACGCGTCGTTTCGGAAACATTCAGTTGCCTAAAATCGAGCTGATAGACATTAAAGAAAAGCATCGAAAAAAGGAAATGAATGGTCATTTTTCGGATCGTTTACTAAAAATGATTACCGAAGCGTTGGAGGAAAAAGAACAGGTTATTTTATTTCAAAACCGACGTGGATTTTCGCCTGTGGTAGAGTGTACTACTTGTGGAGTTTCTCCTCAGTGTCCGAATTGTGATGTGAGTTTGACTTATCATAAATTCCGTAAGGAGTTAAAATGTCATTATTGCCATTACCAACGTGCAATGCCGAATAGTTGTGGCGCTTGTGGAAGTGCTACGTTAGACACCAAAGGTTTTGGAACGGAGCAAATAGAACTCGAGTTAAAAGAGCTATTTCCAAATCATACTATTGGACGAATGGACTTGGATACCACGCGCGGTAAATATGGGTATCAAAAGATTATTGGGGCTTTTGAAGCGCAAGAAATTGATATTTTGGTAGGAACGCAAATGCTTTCTAAAGGATTGGATTTTGAAAATGTATCGTTGGTAGGAATCTTAAATGCAGATTCTATGCTAAACTTTCCTGATTTTAGAGCGCATGAGCGTGCTTTTCAGTTGATGGTACAAGTATCGGGTAGGGCAGGACGTACCAAAAAACAAGGAAATGTAGCGATACAAACCTACAATCCGTATCATCAGATTTTGCAGCAGGTATCTACTAACAATTATACAGAAATGTATAAAGAACAGTTACAAGATCGTTGGCAGTTTCATTACCCGCCATACTATCGTTTGATAAAAATTACGCTAAAACATAGAGATTACACGCGTGTAGATAACGGTATCAATTGGTTAGCCAAAGCTTTACAGAATGTGTTTCATGAAAATGTATTAGGACCTACAGCACCTGCGGTTTCTCGTATTCGAAACCAGTATATTAAGAATTTAGTGATTAAAATTCCGCCAAAACAATCGTTGGGAAAAACCAAAGAGCAGCTACAAAAAATTAAAAATACTTTTGAAGTGGTTAAAGATTTTAGACCCATCCGTTTTATTGTGGATGTGGATGCGTATTAGAGAGTTTTGCTAATGGGTATTGTTTATGATACCTTGAGTGGCTTAACATCTATTTAAGTAAACAAATACGAGTTAGAGAAAATTCAGAAGGAATTTCCAATGTACTAGCGAAAGTAATTAATTATACACGGTGTTGGAACCAGTATTTTATAATCCTCCTTTTTTATAAACCTTAAAATCTGAAATCATATCGAAAGGAATATCATAAGTGTTAAATCCTAAAGATTCTTCATCACTATCAATATTCCAACAAACTTTTATAAGATTTGTGTTTTTTTTCTTATTCCCAATAAACATTTCTATGTTTTCTATAGCATTTTCAATTTCCTCTTTTTGAAGATTATAAATATAACGTTGAATATCAAGAATTGATAATGATAAACTGGCAATTAAAGGTCTCAAATCTATATCATCTTCCAATTTCATTAAATCTAGGTGAACTTCATCAAATAGTCTTTTTTCTTTTTGAAGTGTTTCTAGATTTACTGATAAGATGATTTTTCCAGTCATTTTTTCAGGATTTTTTATATTTTTTTCTGCTTCAAAAGATAATCCTTGAAGGGGAAACCCTAAATGAACAATATAGTTCCTAAATTTTTTTAAGAATCTAAATGGGAAATTTTCTTCTGTATGTTTTTTTATGAGAAGATTGAGGTTTGTATATTCATTTGAATTTCTACCATATTTTTTAGACAAAAAGTATTTCCCATTATCCAGAAAAGAAGTAAAAGAAGACAGTAAATTCAAAACTATTTTATTCGCATTGAGTAGCAAATCAGAGTTTGTCAATTTTATAATATCAATTCCATTTACGGGAATATTTGATAGTTTATTCATAAAATCAGAGTAATCAATTCCGTTTAATTGAAGATGTTTGAAAATAATAAGTTGCTTATGTGCATTTTTTATTATTTCGCAATCTGATTTTAAGTGTTCAAAAGCCTCTTCAGTTAAGTTTTGAAAAGGTTCTATTTTCGTATTTTCAAATGTATACAGTTTGTACAACTCAATTTCGGTTTATATTGGTGTTGACTCGTTTAAGAAAAAATGAATCCATTTTAATGGTTTATATTCAATAACAGACAAGTTACTAGAAAGTAATTTATAATCAAATTATTTTCAAAAATTCCGAATATCCACAATATCCCCATTTTTAAGTTTGTTTTGGATGTCTATGGTAAAAATGGTTTCAGCAACATATTCAGGAGTGTACAACTGGTCGTTTTCTTTTAAATCGATAAAACGTTGTACGTTTTTAAAATCTTTTTCATCGGTACTTCTAATATCAGTTTGCATATTGGTATCTACCACACCAGGGTAAATAGCATTGCATTTTACGCCATTTTTAAGCTCGTTTTGTTCCGCAGCAATGGTTTTGGTCATCATATCAATCGCAGCTTTAGACGTACAGTAAATACTCCAGCCTTCATACGGTTTTACCGCAGCTCCAGAAGAAATACTAATGATTTGCTTTTTACAGTTTAGGTGCTGTGTGGCTTTGATAAACAAACTCGACAAAATCAGCGGAGTAGTGGTGTTTAAATGAATACTCTTGGCAATATCTTCCGAAGGAATATTTTCTAGGTTAGCAATAACGCCTAAGCGTCCCGCGTTATTCACTAAAGTAATAGAGGTAACGTCCAGTTCTTTAATTTCATCTAGCAGCATTTTAAACGTATTGTGCGTTACTTTGGTGTCTGATAAATCAACAGGTACCTGTGTAACATTTTGCAAATCAGCAATACTTCTCGATAACGAGTATACTTTGTAGTTTTCTTGTGCATATTTTTCGGCTAAGGCTCTACCAATTCCTTTACTGCCTCCGGTGATGATAATGATGTTCATAACAGTAAAAATAAGGAAATATAAGTAAACGTCATAGCGAGGAGTGATAACGACGTGGCTATCTCAAAGTCGACATAAAGATTGCTTCACTGTGTTCGCAATGACGATTGTGATTTGTCATTACAAGGAATGAAATGACGAAGTAATCTTTTAGTAGGGAGTGAGGTACTCAAAAGAATGAGATTCCTCATTTCATTCGGAATGACGGTTACAAGTTGTCATTTCGAACCAAGCGATAGCGAAGTGTGAGAAAACTCAGGATTCAGCAGAGTTAAATCTTATAAAGGAGTATTTGTAACTCTAAAAGGTATCTGTGACTTCATTGAGATAGATTCCTCCTTTTGGTCGGAATGACGAGGAACGTTATAGCGAGGAGTGGTAACAACGTGGCTATCTCATAGTCGACACAAAGATTGCTTCACTATTGTCCGCAATGACGGTTGCTAGTTGTCATTTCGAAGGAGGTACGACTGAGAAATCTTATAATTGATTGTTTTTGACTTTAAAAGGTATCCGTAACTTCATAGGGAGAGATTCCTCCCTTCGGTCGGAATGACGTATAGATTAGATTATTTGAAGAATTCCTTAGAATTTTCCCAATGTACATCCATTTCAGCGAGGGTCATATCAGAAAGTTGTTTCCCTTCTTTTTTAGCCGCTTCTTCTAAGTATTGAAAGCGATTGATGAATTTTTTGTTGGTTTTTTCCAGTGCATTTTCAGGATTCACTCCAATAAAACGAGCGTAGTTAATCATGGAGAACAAAACGTCTCCAAATTCTTTTTCTATTTTCTCTTGATTGTTGTTTTTGATTTCGTCGTTCAATTCAGAAAGCTCTTCTTGAACCTTTTCCCACACTTGATGTGGCTCTTCCCAATCAAAACCAACGCCAGCAACTTTATCTTGAATGCGGCTTGCTTTTACTACCGCAGGTAAACTTTTAGGAACCCCTTCTAAAACCGACTTTTTTCCTTCTTTTAGTTTTAGTTTTTCCCAGTTTTGTTTTACTTCTTCTTCATTTTCAACAACTACGTCACCATAAATATGTGGATGACGGTCAATTAATTTGTCAGAAATTGAATTGGCAACGTCTGCAATATCAAAAGCCTGTTTTTCGCTACCTATTTTAGCATAAAAGACGATGTGCAAAAGCACATCGCCTAGTTCTTTTTTTATTTCGTCTAAATCGTTGTCTAAAATAGCATCTGCTAATTCGTAAGTTTCTTCAATAGTTAAATGACGCAAACTTTGTAGGGTTTGTTTTTTATCCCACGGACACTTCTCACGAAGGTCATCCATAATGTCTAACAAACGATTAAAGGCGGCTAACTGTTGCTTACGAGTATTCACGATTTAGGCTTCTTCTGCAGTTGTTTCTTCAGCTTCAACTAAGGTACTAAAATCAAAGTTAGCTTTTGCTAACGTGTTGTACCACTGAATTACTTTTTTAATGTTAGAAGCATATACGCGTTCTTGATCAAAATCTGGTAAAACCTCTTCAAAATACTCCGTTAATTTAGCAGCACTTTCTTTGTGAGAGATTGCTTCTTTACCATCTTCTTTATCAGAAATGTTTTTAAATACACGCGCTAAAGATACTTCTTCATCATATGTATAAATAGCAATGTTTTCTAATAAACTTACATTGTGAGTAGCTGTGATAGGAAAGCGTTTACCATCAACAACCGATTTTACGATAACGCCTGTTTTGGTTTGTGATAAAATTTCATATAAACCTGGTTTACCAGTAACAGCTATAATTTTGTTAAATTCCATGTCTTACTGTTTTAGTGTGTGTATTATTATTTCTTAGCATTTGGAAAACGCATACGATACCCCGCATTTACTTTTCCTTTCGAAATGTTCTCTAATTTCTTTTTAATTAATCTTTTCTTTAAAGAAGAAAGTTTGTCGGTAAACAAAATACCCTCAATATGATCGTATTCATGTTGAAAAACACGTGCAGGTAATCCGCTTAAGGTTTCTGTGTGTTTTTCAAAATTTTCATCTTGATATTCAATAGTAACGGTTTCTTGACGAAACACATCTTCATTAATGGTAGGAATACTTAAACATCCCTCGTTAAAAGCCCATTCATCACCTTCTTCTTTAATGATTTTTGCATTGATGAATACACGATTAAAGTCCTTAAAGTAATTTTTCTCTTCTTCACTTAAATCTTCATCTTCAGCAAAAGGAGAAGCATCGATTATAAATAAACGAATATCCTTTCCTATTTGTGGAGCCGCTAAACCAAGACCATTTGCATTGTACATGGTTTCTCTCATATCGGCAATTAGTTTTTCTAACTGCGGATAGTCTTTATCGATTTCTTTTCCTACTTTACGTAACACGGGATCTCCGTATGCAACAATGGGTAAAATCATCTACTTTTAATTTTTAAGAGTGCAAAAATACAAAGAAAGCTCTGTGTTAGAAAATTTATTTGTTGTACAAATACGATTGTAAGATAATTGTAGCGCTAATTTCGTCTACTAAAGCTTTATTTTGTCGTTGTTTTTTCTTTAAACCGCTATCAATCATTGTTTGAAAAGCCATTTTTGAAGTAAAACGCTCATCAACCCGTTTGATAGGAATAGAAGGGATTGCTTTTTCAAGTTTTTCTAGAAAAGGAAGAATAAGAACTTCACTTTCACTATCAGAATTGTCCATTTGCTTAGGCTTACCAACTAAAAAGAGCTCTACATTTTCTTTTTGGGTATAGTCTTTTAAAAATGCTAACAATTCAGAAGTGTTTACTGTAGTTAATCCTGATGCTATGATTTGAAGCTCATCAGTAACAGCAATTCCCGTTCTTTTTTTTCCAAAATCTATGGCTAGTATTCGCCCCATTAAAAAGTTTTTTACAAAGGTAGCTAAATTAAACAAGGAAGAAATATCTGTTTAAAAAATGTATCTTCGCAGTATATTTTGAAAGCAGTTTTATTTTTGCTGAAAATTTAAATTTAAGATGACAGAATTACAATCAATTATAGAAAAAGCGTGGGATAACCGCGATTTGTTAAAGGAAGGAACTACTATAGACGCTATTAGAAAAGTAGTGGATTTATTAGATGCTGGAGATTTACGTGTTGCTGAGCCAACTGACAATGGATGGCAGGTAAATGAATGGGTGAAGAAAGCAGTAGTGTTGTATTTTCCAATTCAAAAAATGGAAACTTTAGAGGCTGGTATTTTTGAATATCACGATAAAATTCCATTAAAAAGAGGTTATGAAGCGAAAGGAATTCGTGTGGTGCCTAATGCAGTAGCACGTCACGGAGCTTATATTTCAGCAGGAACTATTTTAATGCCAAGTTATGTAAATATTGGAGCTTATGTTGATGAAGGAACCATGGTTGATACTTGGGCAACAGTAGGTTCTTGTGCACAGATAGGTAAAAATGTTCACTTATCAGGAGGAGTAGGAATCGGTGGAGTGTTAGAACCTTTACAAGCAGCACCCGTAATTATTGAAGATGGTGCTTTTATAGGATCTCGTTGTATTGTTGTTGAAGGAGTTAGAGTAGAGAAGGAAGCTGTTTTAGGAGCGAATGTGGTATTAACGATGAGTACTAAAATTATTGATGTTACAGGTGATGAACCAGTTGAAATGAAAGGAGTTGTTCCTGCACGTTCTGTGGTAATTCCAGGAAGTTATACTAAAAAGTTTGCAGCAGGAGAATATCAAGTACCTTGTGCTTTGATTATAGGAAAACGTAAGGAAAGTACTAACAAGAAGACTTCGTTAAATGATGCTCTAAGAGAGTATGATGTAGCGGTTTAATAAAATATAAATGAATAAATCAGTGCTACGCTTTTTAAGAAAGCTTACTTTTTTGCCTCAAAAAACGTTTTTACCCTTTTTGTACGAATACTATACAGGGAAAAAATTGAATTTGAAAAATCCGCAAGAGTTTAATGAAAAAATTCAGTGGTTAAAAGCATTTTATCAACCAAAAATATTGAATATTTTGGTTGATAAATATGCCGTTAGAGAATACGTTTCAGAGAAAATAGGAGAGGAATACTTGAATGAACTATATGGTGTTTACGATTCGTTTTCTGAAATAAATTTTGAGGAGTTGCCTGAGAAATTTGTCTTAAAAGCAGTACATGCAAGTAGTTATAATCTTATTTGTACGGATAAAAGCAAGTTAAATTTAAACAAGGTAAAAAAGAAAGTAAAGAAGTGGCAAACCGCAAATCAGTATTATAGAACAGGACAAGAATGGGCCTATAAAGATGTGAAACCTAGGTTGATTGCGGAAAAATACCTTAAAGATGAAGAAAGAGATTCTTTAACAGATTATAAATTTTATTGTTTTAATGGTAAAACAACTTTTCTTGAAGTTCATCTAGACAGGGCAGACAATCACAAAAGAGCCTTTTACGATTTTGATTTTAAACAATTGCCTTTTAGGTATGTTTCTTTAGAAAAATCTATTAACGAAGAAATCCACAAGCCAGCAACATTAGAAAAAATGATAGAACTTTCTGAAAAGCTATCGGTTGGTTTTCCTTTTGTCCGAGTGGATTTTTATTCTGTAAAAAATAAAATTATTTTCGGAGAGATGACTTTTTATCCTTCTGATGGAAGAAAAGATTTTTATCCTGAAGAATACAATAAAAAGATAGGTGATATGATTAAATTACCTGACTTAAAAGGGAGAAAAGTCATTACAGAAATAGAGTAGAGTTAACTTATTTGAAAAGGAATATGCAAATAGATGCAGTAATTACTTGGGTTGATGGTAAAGATGAGCTTCATCAACAAAAAATGTTACCTTATTTAGAAAATAAAGAGGTAGTTAGTAACAAAAATTTTAGAACCAGATTTGACCAAGTAGAAGAGATTAAATTCACAGTTAATTCAATTATAAAGTTTGCACCATTCATTAGAAATATTTTTATCGTAACGGATAATCAAACGCCGAAGTTTCTTAAAAATAAACGAGAAGGAGAATATACCAATGTTTTTGTGGTTGATCACCAGCAGATTTTTAAAGAAGATATTGAGTTTTTACCAGTTTTTAATTGTCGACCTATAGAAACAAAACTCTACGACATTCCAAATTTATCAGAACATTTTATCTATTTTAATGATGATATGTTTTTATTGAAGGAAGTAAAAGTTTCAGATTTTTTTATTGATGGTAAACCAGTAGTTAGAGGAAAATGGTTAAAATTCAATGAAAACATTTTCTACAAACGTTTATTCAATTCAGAAAAGAAAAAGAAACGAGCAGGACATAAAAAAGCACAAGAAATGAGTGCTAAGTTGGTCGGTTTTAAAAAATATTACAAGTTTCATCATACACCTTACCCTTTGAGAGTTTCTACATTCAGAAACTTTTTTAAAGAAAATAAAGAGATTGAAAGACTCAATATAAAACATAAATTCAGAGATTCAGAACAATATACACCACAAGGATTGGCAAATCATATTGAAATTAAAAACAAAACAGCGGTTTTAAAAAATGATTATCAACTAGTGTATTTTCAAAACTATAAAAAATCTTTTGTTTGGTTAAAATATAAATTGAATACGTTAACTAAACGAAAAGATAAGTTGTTTTTAAATATGCAGAGTTTAGATCAATGCCCTAAAGACAAACTAAATTATGTGCTTAATTGGTTAGAAGAAAGGTATACGTTATGAATATATTAGACGATATAATAAATAACTTAAAGGCAAATAAAACGATTCTTTATCCAACTGATACAGTTTGGGGACTAGGTTGTGATGCAACTAATGAAAGTGCTGTTAAGAAAATTTACCAATTAAAAAATAGGGAAGAATCGAAGAGTCTAATTATTCTGGTTGATTCTATTGAGATGTTGCAAAACCATGTTGAAAATATTCCTAAAAAAGCTTTAGAGATTCTAAAAAAAGCAGAAAAACCTACAACTATTATTTATAATAACCCAAAAGGATTGGCAGCCAATACAATTGCGTCTGATAATACGATTGCTATTCGTATTCCAAAGGATGAGTTTTGTATTCAGTTAATTAAAGAATTTGGAAAACCTATTATTTCTACTTCGGCAAATGTAAGTGGAGATCCCACACCAAAATCATTTTCAGAAATTAGTGAAGCAATTTTAAAGAATGTAGATTATGTGGTAAATTTGCACCAAGAAAAAGTAGCAGAAAAGTCTTCAACCATTTTAAAAATTGAAGGTGATGATGTTATTGTGATTAGAGAATAATTGTATGCAAGAACAATATTTTAAGGAAGCAATTTCCGCAGAAATATTTCAATATATATCCCAAGCAGCTAACGAATTACAACTAGAAAGCTATGTAATTGGCGGGTTTGTACGTGATTTTATTTTAGAACGAGGAACAGCCAAAGACGTTGATGTAGTGGCAGTAGGTAGCGGTATAGAGTTAGCTCAAAAGGTAGCAGGATTACTACCTAATAAACCTAAAGTTCAGGTGTTTAAGACATACGGAACAGCAATGTTACGTTTTCAGGACGTAGAAATAGAGTTTGTTGGGGCGCGTAAAGAGTCGTATTCTGAAGATAGTAGAAACCCTGAAGTTTCAGAAGGAACTTTACAAGATGACCAAAACCGAAGAGATTTTACGATTAATGCACTAGCATTGAGTTTAAATAAAGATGATTTTGGATTGTTACTTGATCCTTTTGGGGGAATTGCAGATTTAGAAGCAAAAATTATTAGAACTCCGTTAGATCCAGATATTACTTATTCTGACGATCCGTTACGTATGATGCGTGCTATTCGATTTGCTACTCAATTAAATTTCAAAATAGAAGAACACTCACTAAACGCAATTACAAAAAATGCTTCTAGAATAGATATTATTACTCGCGAGCGTATTGTAGTTGAGCTGAATAAAATTTTAGAATCTCCAGTACCTTCTCTAGGTTTCTTGTTATTAGAAAAAACCGGGTTATTAGAGAGAATTTTACCAGAGTTAATTGCTTTAAAAGGGGTAGAAGAGGTAGAAGGACAAAAACATAAAGATAATTTTTATCATACTTTAGAAGTAGTTGATAACATAGCTAAAAATACTGAAGATGTCTGGCTTCGTTGGTCAGCATTGTTGCACGATATAGGTAAGGCACCAACCAAACGTTATCACAAAAAAATAGGTTGGACTTTTCATTCTCACGAATTTGTAGGTTCAAAAATGGTGCATAAATTGTTTAAACGCTTAAAAATGCCATTGAATAATAAGATGAAATTTGTTCAAAAAATGGTGATGTTAAGCTCTCGTCCGATAGTTTTAGCAAGTGAAGTAACTGATTCTGCTGTTCGTCGATTAATTTTTGATGCAGGTGATGATGTAGAGTCATTGATGACTTTGTGTGAAGCAGATATTACGACTAAAAATCCGAAGAAATTTAAGCGTTATCATAAAAATTTTGAAATTGTTCGTGAAAAAATTAAAGAGGTAGAAGAGCGCGATAGAGTTCGTAATTTCCAACCTCCAATCACTGGAGAAGAAATCATGAAAACTTTCAACTTACAACCTTGTAGAGAAATTGGTCAGATAAAAGAAGCAATAAAAGAAGCTATCTTAGATGGTAAAATTCCAAATGAGCACGATGCTTCGTATCAGTTTATGTTAGAAAAGGGAGCACAATTAGGATTAAAATTGAATCAATAATAAAGAAAGATAATAAATAAATAAAAAAGAGAAGCATTAGCTTCTCTTTTTTATTTATTATCCTAAAGATTGCATTTCTACAAGCTTTTTATAAGTTCCACTTTTAGATATGAGTTCTTCATGAGTTCCTTGCTCAACAATTTTTCCTTTTTGCATAACAACAATCATATCCGCTTTTTGAATAGTAGATAAACGGTGCGCAATAACTACAGAGGTTCTATTCTGCATCATTTTTTCCAATGCATCTTGTACTAACTTTTCAGACTCTGTATCTAAAGCGGAAGTTGCTTCGTCTAAAATCATTATTGGAGGGTTTTTAAGTACTGCACGGGCAATACTCAAACGTTGTTTTTGCCCACCTGAAAGTTTATTTCCGCTATCACCAATATTGGTGTCATAACCATTAGGTAGATCTTTTATAAACTCGTGTGCGTTGGCAATTTTAGCAGCTTCAATAATTTCTTCATCACTCTTACCTTCAATACCTAAAGTGATATTGTTTTTTATAGTGTCGTTAAATAAAATAGAATCTTGAGTAACTAAGCCTTCTAGTTGACGTAGTGAATGTTTTTTAATGTTTGTTATATCTGTTCCATCTATTTTGATAGCCCCTTTATTAACATCGTAAAAGCGAGTTAATAAATTAGCGATAGTAGATTTTCCACTTCCAGATTGTCCAACCAAAGCAACCATTTTTCCTTTAGGAATAGTTAAAGAAAAATCTTTTAAAACATAATTATCTTCGTATTTAAAAGATACATTTTCTATTGCTATTTCAGTATCAAAAGTCTTTTTATCAATAGCATTCGGAGCATCTTTTAAAGGGTTTTCAGTTTCTAAAATTTCTAAAACACGTTCAGCAGCAGCATTTCCTTTTTTAACACTGTAACTAGCTTTTGAAATAGCTTTTGCTGGAGTTAAAATATTATAAGCTAATCCCATATAAGCGATAAAATCTTCACCGTTTAGAGAGCCATCTATTAAAACCAACCTACCTCCATACCAAAGTAATACAGCAATTACTCCAATACCTAAAAATTCGCTGGCGGGGCTTGAGAGATTGGTACGATTAACCAAAGTGTTTGAAAAATGATAAAAACGACTAGTTGAAGCTTCAAACTTTTTTTGAAATTCTTTTTCAGCAGTAAAACCTTTAATAACTTTTAAACCTCCCAAGGTCTCTTCTAGCAATGATAAAAAATACCCTTGTTCTTTTTGAACACTATCAGATTTTCTTTTTAAACTTTTACCTATTAAAGAGATTACATAACCAGATATAGGAATAAAAATAAAAACAAAGATGGTTAGTTTAACGCTAATTAAAACCATAGCAACTATGGTAAATATAATCGTTAAAGGTTCTCTAACAATCATGAGTAATATTGATAAAAAAGAATGCTGAATCTCCAATACATCAGTACCAATACGTGCCATAGTATCTCCTTTCCTCTTTTCAGAAAAATAAGAGATAGGTAACTCTATAGTTTTTTTGTATAAATCGTTTCGAATATCTTTTAAAACACCATTTCTTAAAAAAGTAATAAAGTACATGGCTAAGTAATTAAAGATATTTTTAAAGAAGAAAGTTACAATGACTAAGCCAACAACTACCATTAAGGCTTTTGATTTATCATCTCCAGCTATATTTGTAATATGGTATGAAATAAACTCTTTAAAATAATTTATAGTATCAGCAATTCCTTTAAATGTAGGCTCGGTTGTTACTTTAGGAGCTGTTGGTTTAAATATAACTTCTAGCATTGGCATTAATACCAAAAAAGAAAGTGTAGAAAAAAAGGCATATAAGATATTAAAAAGTATGTTTAAAAATCCATATTTTTTGTACGGAATAGCATATCTAATAATCTTTTTAAAATAGTCCATTATAGGTTTAATTCTTTAATAATACGTTGAATTTTAGTGTCAAGCTCTTTTTCTACTTCTTTAGCATTTGATATATCATTTAATTTACTCTTAACACTAAAGTAAAATTTAATTTTTGGTTCAGTACCGCTTGGTCGAGCAGCAATTTTAGTTCCATCTTCAGTTTGGTAAATTAATACGTTTGATTTAGGGATATCAAGGGTAGTCTCTTCACCAGTTAGTAAATTTTTTCTTATTGAAGATTGATAATCGTATAGGTATTCAACTTTGGCACCATCTATTTCAGTTAATGGGGTGTTACGTAACTCAACCATCATTTGTTTGATTTGTAGCGCACCGTCCATTCCTTTTTTTACTAAAGAAATGAGGTGTTCTTTGTATAAATGATGACGTGTGTATAAGTTCAATAATTCTTCATAGAAAGAACTATTATTGGCTTTTGCATCAGCTGCAATTTCACAAGCAAGTAGGGCAGAGGTAACCGCATCTTTATCACGCACAAAATCACCTACCATATAACCAAAACTTTCTTCACCACCACCAATAAAATCAAGTTCTGGGTGGTCTTTAATCATTTTTGCTATCCATTTGAAACCTGTTAAACCAACTTTGGTTTCAACCCCATAAGAATCTGAAATTTCATTGACTAAATTGGTAGAAACTATCGTGGATCCTACAAATTGTTTTCCGTTTAATTTTCCTTGTTTTTTCCAATCGTTGATTAAAAAATCGGTCATCATGCTCATAGTTTGATTTCCGTTTAACAAGGTCATGTTTTCATCTAAATCTCTAACAGCTATTCCAATTCTATCCGAATCAGGGTCTGTTCCTAATACAATATCAGCATCAATTTTATTAGCTAAATCAACTGCCATTTTAAGAGCTGCTGGTTCTTCAGGGTTTGGAGATTCAACAGTAGGAAAATCACCATCAGGTGTAGCTTGTTCTTCAACAATATGAACCTGTGTATATCCTGCACGTTTTAAAACTTCAGGAATTAACTTGATAGATGTTCCATGTAACGAAGTAAATACAATTTTTAAATCTTCACGTCCTTTTATATCAAAAGTTCCGTTAGCTAAAGAAGCTTTCCAAAAAGCTTCATCAATTTCGTTTCCGATAGAAGTTATCAATTCTTCATTTGCATTGAAATTGATTTCAGAAAAAGCTAACGAGTTTACTTCGTTGATAATTTCAGTGTCTTGTGGAGGTACAATTTGCCCACCATCATTCCAATACACTTTATATCCGTTATATTCTGGTGGGTTATGTGAAGCTGTTAACACAATTCCTGCGTCACACCCTAAATGATTTACTGCAAAAGACAATTCTGGAGTCGGACGCATATCTTCAAATAAAAAGACTTGAATGTTATTTGCGGATAGTACATTAGAAACCACTTTAGCTAACCATTCACTATCGTGACGACAATCGTAACCGATAGCAACTTTTAATTCTTTAGTTGGATATGTTTTGTGTAAATAATTACTCAATCCTTGAGTAGCTTTACCTAAAGTGTATTTATTGATTCGATTGGTGCCTGCACCTACAATACCACGCATTCCACCTGTTCCGAATTCTAAATTTTTATAAAATCGGTCAGCTAAATCTTCAGCATTGGTATTGATTAATTGCTGAATTTCTTGTTGTGTTTCAGAATCAAAGGTGTCAGAAAGCCACTGTTTAGCGTTGTTTAAAATCTCTTTCATGTATCAAATTAAAAAACGTACAAAAGTACGGGTTTAAAAATTCAATTGTTCTCTTATTTTGTAATGTTTCTGTTGTGGATTGCTCTTAATAACCAGTTCACCTAAGAAGCCAGCTAAAAATAATAAAGTACCTAAAATCATAGAGGTTAGAGCTATATAAAACCAAGGGTTACTAGTAACTAATATTGTTTTAACACCTGCTGAAAGATGGTATATTTTCATAACTCCAATGTAGAAGGCAGATAAAAAACCAAAAATAAACATTAAAGTCCCCCATAGGCCAAAAAAGTGCATGGGACGTTTTCCGAATTTTGAAAGAAAGGAAATAGTAATTAAATCAAGAAAACCATTAATAAAACGATCCATACCAAACTTGGTAATTCCATATTTACGAGCTTGGTGTTGTACTATTTTTTCATCAATACGATTGAACCCTTCATTTTTAGCTAATACAGGAATATATCGATGCATTTCTCCACTGACTCTAACTGCTTTAACAACTTCATTTTTGTAGGCTTTTAAACCGCAATTAAAGTCGTGTAATTTTAATCCCGATGTTTTTCGAGCTGCCCAATTGAACAGTTTAGATGGAATATTTTTAGTAACGACATTGTCGTAGCGTTTTCTCTTCCATCCAGAAATTAAATCGAAATTATCTTCAGTGATTAAACGATATAGTTCAGGAATTTCATCAGGACTATCTTGTAAGTCAGCATCCATGGTAATTACCACACGTCCTTGAGCTAAGCCAAAGCCAGCATCTAAAGCTTGAGATTTTCCATAATTTTTTTGAAAGCGAAGTCCTTTAACAGATTTATTTTTTACCGATAATTCTTCAATAACACTCCAGGAAGTGTCTGTACTACCATCATCTATAAAAATAAGTTCATATAAAAACCGATTGGATTGCATAACTTTTGCAATCCAATCGTGTAATTCATGTAAAGATTCTTCTTCGTTAAGAAGTGGTATTACTACCGATATATCCATGATAATATTTTCAATATTAAAAAAGGTAAAGTTACAAAGTATTAAGTTTCCTTGAAACTTTTTATTTTTTTAAATGGTTTTTAATATTGGTTTTCTTCTGTTTTTTTCATAATAGCACCAGTTATAGCTGAGACTACAAATCCTAGAAAAATGTAAAATAAAAAACCTAAAGCATCTCCAATAAGAGTTCCTTGAAATTTAGATTGCATAGCTAGTTGATTATCAGTTTGTTCGTCTGTTAAGCCAGCATCTAATAACTTTTGAGTTTGGAGTTCATTTAATTGGTTATAGAAATCTGGTTCAATAAGACCAGTAAAAATATGACTGTAGACAATACTTATTAAAGCGCCAACAGTAATGACACCAATACCTATTTTTAAAGCTTCTCCCCAAGTTAAAAAAGAATTATTATTCTTTTTAAATTTTTTAATAGCTAAAATTGGGAAGGCAATAATACATACAGCTAATACAACCATGTTAATTATTCCACCTACAGTATCGAAAGTCATTCCTAAAGCGTAAATTATAAGGTTAGTTAAAACTATAGCCCCTCCATAAATTAACCCGTAATTTAAAATAATGTTTTTACTGTTTACTTGATTTTCCATTGTATGAATTTAGTTAGTGATACAAATATATTCTTTTTAATATTACGTTTATTTAATACAGTTAGAAAGTAAAAAATATAAGTAACAAACTATTAGTATTCAAAAACTTAGAAATGTTACAGTTTTTTTATAGAAAAAATGTTGTTTTTTATCAAAAAATGATTGTAAATTTGCATCGGCAAGTCCTACACAACCAGCTCCCTTTGAATCCCCCAGGGCGGGAACGCAGCAAGGGTATTAGGTCGTAGCGGTGTGATGTAGGTAGCTTGCCTTTTTTTGTACCCAATAGTTTCGTTTATTCTTCTTCCTCTTTTAAATTAAAATTACTTCTAGGGTGATGTAATTCAATAACTTTTTTAAGATAGCTGTTATCTAAATGCACATAAATTTCAGTCGTAGTAATACTTTCGTGCCCTAATAATTGTTGAATAACACGTAAATCAGCACCATGTTTTAGCAAGTATGTAGCAAAGGAATGTCTAAGCGTATGTGGACCGATACTTTTTTTAAGGTTAATTTTTAAAGCTAATTCTTTTAGAATAATAAAAATCATTTGACGTGTGAGTCGCTTTCCTCTTCTGTTTAAAAAAACAATATCTTCGTCTTCTTTTTTTGGAGTAATTTCAGATCTAATCTCATCAATATAGAAGTTTAATCTTTGTATAGTTGTAATATGTATTGGAACAAATCGGTATTTATCACCTTTTCCTAGAATACGAATATAACCTTCATCAAAAAATAAATCTGATAGTTGTAAATTAATGAGTTCGCTTACACGAAGTCCACAACTATATATGGTCTCAATAATAGTTTTATTGCGCTCTCCTTGTGGATGACTTAAGTCGATAGCAGCAATTAAATCATCAATTTCTTCCTTTTCTAATGTATCTGGAAGTTTTCGAGTAATGTTAGGGCTTTCAATTAAATCGGTAGGATTATCTTTCCTATAATCTTCAAAAACTAAAAAATCAAAAAAACTACGAAGTCCAGAAATTAATCGAGCTTGACTACGGGCATTGATTTTTTTACTGGTTTCGTAAATAAATTGTTGAACGTTTTCTTGAGTTATGTATATCGGAGAAGGAATGGCATCTAAATTTTCAAGAAACAAAGCTAGTTTTTTTACATCCCTTTGATAGCTATCTATTGAGTTCTTAGAAAGACCTCTTTCAATTTTTAAAAAATTAACATAATCTGATGTAGCTTGTTTCCAGTTCATTATAAAAAAGGCGTGTTTTTTTGGAAAAAAAATAATTAAAAAATAAAAAAATAGAATTATTTTCGCCGCTCAAAAATAAAATTATAAAATTAAAAATTATGAAAAAATTATTATTAGTAATTGCTATGGTTGCTACAGGTTTTACAGCTAATGCACAAGAAGCTAACGGACAAACAGAAAAAGGAAAGTGGTTAATTGAAACTAATACAGGTTTTGGTGCAGGTCATATAGCTAACACAGGATTTTATTTAGCTTCTAGTGATGGAAATACTTCTTGGGGTGTTGGTGCAGAAGGAGGTTATTTTATTGCTGATGATTTGGCTATTAAAGCAGGTTTAGGTTATAATGATAATAGTGAAGCCTTTTCTTATAAGGTTGGAGCTAAGTATTATATCAATAGTATGATTCCTGTACAAGCTGATTTATCTGGATATAGCGTTACTGGGGCTTCGCCAATGTGGTTAGGTATTCAAGGAGGTTATGCTATCTTCTTAGGAGATAATGTAAGTGTAGAGCCAGGTTTAAGATATAATTATGGTATTGGAGATGCTGAAGATAATAATGTGTTCCAATTAAACATTGGTTTTGCATTACACTTCTAAGAAGCACTCAAAAAATAAACTTTAAAAGGAAGCAATTTTGCTTCCTTTTTTTATACAAGAAAATTTAAAAAAAACTATTTTTACCTTGTAGAAACATACCAAATGAAAAAAATAATCATAATCAACGGACCTAATTTAAATTTATTAGGAAAGCGTGAACCAACTATTTACGGATCAAACTCTTTTGAAGATTTTTTTAAAGAGTTAAAAAGTAAACATTCTAATATTGAATTAGAGTATTATCAATCTAATGTTGAAGGAGAGTTGATTAATAAATTACATGAAGTGGGTTTTGATTATGATGGTGTTATATTAAATGCTGCTGCTTATACGCATACCTCTGTAGGAATTGGTGATGCAGTTAAAGCTATTGAAACACCAGTAGTAGAAGTGCATATTTCAAATATACATGCTCGAGAAGAATTTCGTCATGTGAGTTATATAGCACCTAATGCTAAAGGAGTTCTTTTTGGATTTGGGCTACAAGGCTATGAATTAGCACTTCAAAGTTTTTTGTAAATACCAATAACGCATTCCTAATAGTGCAAATAAAGGAATCATAGGATAGGTGTATAGTTGTATTTTGGTAAGCCATACTATTGGAGTCAGAGCTAAAAAAACTAATAAAATTTTGATGTAAAAATGAATCCACTTTGGCGGATTTTTTTTCAATAAGAAGAAAGCTACAAGTATATTTGGAGCGAAAGCCCATAAAAAATTAAAATTATTAGGTGCGGTTGAGTGGTTGGTAAAGAACCATAAAAAAACAATTAACAACCCTAATGTTCCTGTTATAAAAAGTAGAGAGAAATCCAACCATATGGTTCTTTTGGAGTTTTTTATGTCTTTGTAAGTTATACATAACCCTAATAATGAGGATAATAAAATAGCAAGAAAAGGACTAAAAGCATCGCTTTTAGATTGTTTTTCTTCAAAATCTAACAATACATTTGTTTTTTGTACTAGGTTTTCTTCTTTTCCATCTTTAATAATTTTTGAAGCTTTACAGGCTTCAAAAACATAATCAGGTAAGTATAAATATTCTATAGGAGTAGCGGTTTTATCTAACCTACTTCCTAAAGCAATATTTATACCTAAACTCCCCCAAGTATTTGGATTAATTTCTTTATTCATTAATTGTCTTAACGATAAACTTTCAGAAACAAAATCATCTTTAAATATTAAATTATCACCTGCCACTTTTTGAACAATGTCACGAGGTCTGGTAGCACAATTGTCAAAAAAAGGATCATAAAAATAGCTTGCGTTTTCTGGTTCAGCATTTGTTTCTAAAAATTGAAAAAACTCATTTTTTTGTTGTTGCGTTAAATTTAAGATTTGTTCTTTAACCCAACGTTCATCCTCTTGTGAGCTCTTTAAGGATAAATAAAAAGGATAACGAGCCAATTTATATTTCATAAACCCTTTGGTGAAGTTTAAATAAAAATTAGGATCGTCAAAATCGAAAATACCGTAATTATATATTAAATCTAGTTGTAAAACAGGGTCTTTTACTCTAATGGCGGTATGCCCAAATTTTTCGTACAACGCTTCCCCTGGCCCTGAAGTTATAATACTAATTTGAGAAAATTTAGATAAACCCAGTGTATTGGTCTTTTGAGAAAAACTAACATAGATATTCAATAAACAAAGGAAAAATAAAGCGTATTTTTTAATCATCGTATAAATCTAACAAGATTGATATAGGTATTTACAAATATCATAAATCCGATTAATATAACTATGTATTTTTGAGGTTATTGTTTAAGTCTTTATTCCAATAGTTTCTTGAATAAATTTTGAAATACGTTGTTCTAACCATTTATTATCATCGTTAGAAAATGAAGTCAAAAAACCAACATGACCACCATAATTAGGGGTTAATAGATGAAAGTTTTTAACTTCCTTTGCTTCTTTGAAAGGATAACATTCCTCTGATAAAAAAGTGTCATCTAATGCATTTATAAGTAGTGTCGGTACTTTTATTTCAGGAATGAAAGGTTTAGCACTTGCTTTTTCCCAATAATCTTCAGAACTTTTAAAGCCAAAAACAGGAACTGTATATTGTTTTTCTAGGTGTCGAAATTTACTAGCCTTAAATAATAATTCTTTATCGAGTTTAAATTCTGGGAACTTTTCAGCTTTTTGTAAGAGTTTTAACTTCATGGTACGTAAAAACTCATTCATATAAATCTTGTTTTTTAGTTTGTTTAACTCTGCTTGAGAAGATGTTAAGTCAATAGGAACAGAAACAGCGATTCCCCCTTTTACGATAGATGGAATGTTATTAAACTCGCCTAAGTATTTTAATGTTAAGTTACCTCCTAAACTAAAACCAACAATAACAATATTATCATATTGATAATTTTTTTGCAGGTGTTGAATAATAAAATGAACATCATCAGTTTTTCCACTATGATAAGTTTCTAAAAGTAAATTATCTTCTTCGCTACAACCTCTTAAATTCATACAAACAGTATCCAAACCAATTTCATTAAGATAATTAGAGGTGGTGATCATGTAATTTGATTGTGAACTTCCTTCCAGCCCATGAATTAATAGTACTAAAGTTTCCGAACCAATGATAGAAAAATCTAAATCGATAAAATCAGCATCCCATGTAGTAATTCTTTTTCGTAGGTAATTAATCGTGTCTTTCATGAATAAAGGGCGATATACCGTGCTGAAATGTGCATTTTTAAAAGGGAAAATCGGTGAAAATATATCTGAAATAATAGGCATAATATTTCGTTATAGCATTTTAAACAAATATGACAAAAAATAGCGAAAATGTAAAACTCATCAAATGATTTCTTATTTTAGCTGTAAATTATGAGTACTATGAATGTCAAAAAATATATTCCAAATTTATTAACCTTAGGAAACTTATTGTGTGGTACAATTGCTACTATTTTTGCGATTAAAGGAGATTTTTTTGCCACGGCAATTTTGGTGATGACTGGAATTGTTTTTGATTTTTTTGACGGTTTTGCAGCTAGAATGTTACATGTACAAGGCGAATTAGGAAAGCAACTGGATAGTTTAGCAGACATGGTGACAAGTGGAGTAGTACCTGGAATTGTAATGATGCAGCTTTTAATAAACGCTTTAAATGTTGATGCAGTAGGTTATTTTGGAATAGATATGTATGGAGCTACAGGGAGTAACCTACCTTATATTGGATTAATATTAACTTTAGGAGCAGGATATCGTTTAGCAAAGTTTAATATTGATGAACGTCAATCTGAAAGTTTTATTGGGGTGCCAACCCCAGCAATGAGTTTGTTTGTGATTTCATTGCCTTTAATTGTAGAATATGCAAAGGATTCGTTTCTAGTAGGTTTGATTTTAAACCCGTACTTTTTGATTATAATTACAGTACTATTTACTTATTTGATGAATGCCGAAATTCCTTTGTTTTCATTGAAATTTAAAAATTTCTCTTTTAAAGATAATGTCATTAAATATGTGTTTTTAGCATTGTCTGTAGTATTATTAGTGACATTGAAAATAGTAGCTATACCTCTAATTATTCTTTCATATGTGGTGCTATCTATAGTAAATAATTCAGATAAAAGAGTTTCATCGTAATTAGAAAAGAAATTATAATATTTATTTTTAAGGATAAAAATAAAAAACACGCTAATTAGCGTGTTTTTTTATGATGTTATTCGAAAGATTATTCTAATTGAATTTTTTCTTTTTTAGCTCAAAATCTTTACCGAGGTACACACGACGTACAGTTTCATCTTCGGCTAATTCTTCAGGAGTTCCTTCTTTTAAAATGCTACCGTTATACATTAAATAGGTTCTGTCAGTAATAGCTAATGTAGCTTGCACATCGTGATCAGTAATTAAAATTCCGATGTTCTTATTTTTCAATTGGGCAACGATTCCTTGAATGTCCTCAACAGCAATAGGATCTACCCCAGCAAAAGGCTCATCTAATAAAATAAACTTAGGATCAGAAGCTAAACAACGAGCTATTTCAGTTCTACGACGTTCACCACCTGATAATAAATCACCACGGTTTTTACGAACGTGTCCTAGGCTAAATTCATCAATAAGTTCTTCTAAACGTTGTTTTCTTTCAGTTTTGGTTCTATCTGTAAATTCTAAAACCGACATGATATTATCTTCAACCGATAATTTCCTGAAAACTGAAGCTTCTTGTGCTAAATAACCAATTCCTTTCTGAGCACGTTTGTACATTGCATCGGTAGTGATTTCTTCATCATCTAAAAAAATATGCCCATCATTTGGTTTAATCATCCCTACTATCATGTAAAATGAAGTTGTTTTACCAGCTCCGTTAGGACCCAATAATCCGATAATTTCACCTTGTTCTACTTCTAATGAAATACCTTTTACAACTTTTCTACTACCGTAAATTTTTTGTATGTTATCTGCTCTTAATTTCATGTATGTTTTACTAACTGATGCCGCTAAAATAGTACAAAACTGTAAGCTAACGGTTTAATAATTTGTTAACTATTTTCTTCTAGAGCTTCCCAAAATTCTACTGCTCTTCGTAAATGAGGAATAACTATGGTACCGCCAACTAATGTAGCAATACTCATCGTTTCCATCATTTCTTCTTTGGTAACCCCGTTTTTATAGGCAGTTTCCAAATGATATGCGATACAATCATCACAACGTAATACAGCTGAAGCAACTAACCCTAATAGCTCTTTTGTTTTTACTGGTAAATGCCCTTCTGCGTAGGCATTAGTATCTAAATTAAAAATACGTTTTATAACCTTGTTGTCTGCTGCTAAAATTTTCTCGTTCATTTTAGCACGATACTCATTAAACTCTTGGACTTTTTGTGACATTTTTTTGTTGTTTTTTAATTACGAACTTTGAGACATAAATACTCATTTCATATAAAATCATGATGGGTACCGAGACAATAACTTGGCTGGCCACATCTGGAGGTGTAATAATTGCTGATAAAACTAATACTAAAACTAGTGCATGTTTACGGTATTTTCTTAAAAATTCAGGAGAAATCAATCCTATTTTAGAAAGGAAATAAATTACTACAGGAAGCTCAAAAAATATAGCTACTCCAAGTAAAGTATTTGTTATAAGACTAATATATGCTTCTAGTTTAAAATTATTTTCAATAGCATCTGAGATTTCAAAATTATAAAAGAAATATACAGACATAGGTAAAATAACATAATAACTAAATAAGATTCCTAAAAAGAATAAGAAAGAAGAGGTAAAAATAAATCCTTTAGAGTTTCTTTTTTCACTTTCGTGAAGACCAGGAGCTATAAAACGCCAAAACTCCCATAAAATATAAGGAAAGGCAACTACAAAACCTAAGATTAAAGAAGACCAAATTCCTGTCATTAACTGCTGTGTAGGATTTAAAGCTTGTAGTGTTTGCTTAAAAGTAATATTACAAAAATTACTATCTATTCCAATTGCAGAAAAGGTTTTACAAAAGAATTTATAGGTGGCAAAATCAGGCTTTAAATGCGCTAATAAAATCTCGTTAAAAACAAAGTTAATGTTAGCAAAAATAACAATTGCTACAATAAAAATTGCAGCAAAACTTCTTACTAAATGCCATCTCAATTCTTCAAGATGGTCTAAAAAAGACATTTCTTTCTCTGCCATCTTAGAAAATTCCTTCTTTTATTAAATCGTGTAAATGAACCACACCTACATAGTTATTGTCTACATCGGTAACTAAAATTTGTGTGATATTGTTATTCTCCATAGTCTCTAAAGCTTCTACAGCCATTGCATCTACATCAATTGTTTTTGGTGTAGTACTCATAATATCAGCAGCTCTAAGTTCGTCAATTTTCGTAGTTTTACTTAACATTCTACGAATATCACCATCAGTAATAATTCCTGTTATTTTATCATTGTTATCTACAACAGCTGTGACACCTAAACGTTTTTCAGAAATTTCAACAATCACTTTGGTCACCTTATCAGTACTCTTTACTTTTGGTAGTTCGTTGTTTTGGGTTAGGTCAGAGACACGCAAATACAAACGTTTTCCTAAAGCTCCTCCAGGATGATATTTAGCAAAATCACTACTGCTAAATTCTCTAAGGTCTAATAAACAAACAGCTAAAGCATCACCTAATACTAATTGTGCGGTTGTGCTAGTTGTAGGAGCTAAATTGTTAGGGCAAGCCTCTTTTTCAACATATGAGTTCAGTAAAAAGTCAGCATTTTTTCCTAAAAAAGAATCAGGGTTTCCTGTAATAGCAATAATTTTGTTTTTTGAATTCTTAATTAAAGGTACTAAAACTTTAATTTCAGGAGTATTTCCACTTTTTGAAATACAAATAACAACATCATCATCTTGTACATTTCCTAAATCACCATGAATGGCATCTGCTGCATGCATGAAAACTGCAGGGGTTCCTGTCGAATTAAATGTAGCTACCATTTTAGTAGCAATATTTGCACTTTTACCAATACCAGTTACTATAACTCGTCCTTTAGAATTATAAATAAAATTAACAGCCTTAGTAAATGAACTATCTAATAAATTTGCTAAATTAGCAATAGCATTACTTTCTAAAAGTATAGTTTCTTTTGCGGTTGAGAGAATAGCGTTTGCGTCTTTCAAGTTAAAAAAGTTTTTAAGTAAATTTTAAAGTGTAAAAATAGGAATATTTAAGAAGAAATTCTTTTTTAATAAAAAGAAAGTTTCTGCTTTCAAATGTTCGGAATTTTTGTAAATTAGCTAGCATTTTTAATTTTTGATATTAGAAGATGAATAAAGAGCAGACGGATTTATATGGATCATTAAAAAAAATCTTTGGATTTAATCAATTCAAAGGATTGCAAGAGGACGTAGTTAACAGTGTATTAGAGAATAAGAATACATTTGTAATTATGCCAACTGGAGGTGGGAAATCACTTTGTTATCAGTTACCGGCCTTAATGAAAGAGGGAACAGCAATTGTAGTATCGCCTTTAATTGCCTTGATGAAAAATCAAGTTGACGCCATTAGAGGGATTTCTGAACAGCATGGAATAGCTCATGTATTAAATTCTTCGTTGAATAAATCGGAAGTTACGCAAGTAAAATCGGATATAGAGGAAGGAATTACTAAGCTACTATATGTTGCACCAGAATCTCTGATTAAAGAAGAGTATGTTGACTTTTTACGAAAGCAAAAAATATCATTTGTAGCGATTGATGAAGCGCACTGTATTTCTGAATGGGGGCATGATTTTAGGCCTGAATACAGAAATTTGCGTAACATTATTAAGCAAATAGATAATGTGCCTATTATTGGTTTAACTGCCACTGCAACAGAAAAGGTTCAAGAAGATATCTTGAAGACTCTTGGTATGACAGATGCTAATGTGTTTAAAGCATCCTTTAATAGAGCGAACTTATTTTATGAAGTACGCCCTAAAACAAAAGACGTAGAGAAAGATATCATTCGATTTATAAAGCAACGAATAGGGAAATCTGGAATTATCTATTGCTTGAGCCGAAAAAAGGTAGAAGAAATTGCACAAGTTTTACAAGTAAATGGTATTAATGCTGTTCCGTATCACGCAGGGTTAGATGCTAAAACTAGGGTAAAACATCAAGATATGTTTTTGATGGAAGATTGTGACGTAGTTGTAGCAACTATTGCCTTCGGAATGGGAATTGATAAACCAGATGTACGCTACGTAATTCACCATGATATACCTAAAAGTTTAGAAAGCTATTACCAAGAAACAGGAAGAGCTGGGCGAGATGGAGGAGAAGGTTATTGTTTAACATTCTACTCATATAAAGATATTGAAAAGCTCGAAAAATTTATGGCTAATAAGCCTGTTGCTGAGCAAGAAGTAGGGCATGCACTATTACAAGAAGTTGTTGGGTACGCCGAAACGTCAATGAATAGGCGTAAATATTTGTTGCATTACTTTGGAGAAGAATTTGATGAAGTGAATGGAGAAGGTGCTGATATGGATGACAATATGCGTAATCCAAAGAAAAAACATGAAGCTAAGGATGAAGTTGTAACATTATTATCAGTTATAAAAGATACTAATGAGATGTATAAGCCTAAAGAAATAGTGAATACTATTATAGGTAAAGAAAATGCTTTGTTAAATTCTCATAAAACGAATGAACAACCTTATTTTGGTATAGGGAAAGCTAAAGACAACCATTATTGGATGGCTTTAATTCGTCAAGTGTTAGTTGTAGATTTAATAAAAAAAGAGATAGAACAATATGGCGTTTTAAAAATAACACCAGAAGGAGAGGAGTTTCTGAAAAATCCAACTTCTTTTATGATGACAGAAAATCATGTGTATGAAACTTCAGATGACGGTACGATTATCACAAATGAAAAATCTGCTGGTGGAGGTGTAGATGATAAGCTAGTTACGATGTTAAAAGATCTTCGTAAAACAGTAGGAAAACGTTTAGGAGTACCTCCTTTTGCTGTTTTTCAAGATCCTTCATTGGATGATATGGCCCTTAAATATCCAATTACTTTAGATGAATTAGCAAAAGTTCACGGTGTTGGTGAAGGTAAAGCAAAAAAATATGGTAAAGATTTTGTAGCATTAATAGCCAAGTATGTAGAGGAAAATGATGTAATGCGTCCTGATGACTTAATTGTTAAAAGCACAGGGGTTAACTCTGGATTAAAGTTATACATCATCCAAAATACAGATAGAAAATTACCATTAGAAGATATAGCCAGATCTAAAGGTTTAGAGATGCCTGAATTAATTAAGGAAATGGAGGCAATTGTATTTTCTGGAACAAAATTAAATATTGATTATGCAGTTGATGATTTGTTAGATGAAGATCAGCAAGAAGAGATTCATGAGTATTTTATGGAGGCTGAAACCGATAAAATTCAAGATGCTTTAGATGAGTTTGATGGAGATTATGACGATGAAGAGTTGCGTTTAATGCGTATAAAATTCACAAGTGAAATTGCCAACTAAAAACAAACAATATGCAAGCAAGTACGTATTTGCATTTTAATGGAAACTGTAAAGAAGCTATGACTTTTTATGCAGATGTATTAGGAGGTGAAATTACTATGTTATTGCCGTTTAGAGAAGCACCAGAGGAATTGTGTAAAAATTTACCAAAAGAAGCACTAGATTTAACGATGCATTCTACATTAGTAGCTGGGGATATTACAATTCAAGCATCGGATTTTTTTAATGAAAAAGAAACTTTTAATTCCGGGAACAATTTTGCAGTTAGTATAAGTGCAGATGATGAAGAGCAAGCAGTAGCAATTTTTAATGGACTTTCAGATGGAGCCTCAGTTATGATGCCTTTTGAAAAAGTTTTCTGGGGAGGTAAGTTTGGAATGTTAAAAGATAGGTATGGTGTAAGTTGGATGATTTCATTAGACGAAACATAATAAATTCAAAAGCCTGAATATAAAAACGATAAAAATATGGACGCAAGAGGTTTAACTCTTGCGTTCTGTTTTTATTGGAATTACATTAGAATAAGATGTAAAATAGGGGTCACTAGTATATGGTGTACGACAAATACAAAAAATGCTAGTTATCTATTGTAATTTTATCAATGGTAGTAGTAGAATCACATCGTATAACATATAAACTTATATGTTTTAAGCTATCTTTCCCGGTAATAAAATATTCTGCACAAGGTTTTACACGTGGTTTACTCTTTCCAAAATTCACATCACCATGAGTTAATATTGAAGAGATTGTACTAGTGTCAATTTTAGAATTTATTAATATTTGTTGTGCTTCGTCAGAAAACAAACGTTTTTTAATTCTAATAGTTTTTAAGGTACGAGCATCCATACCATAATCAAAAGAAACATCTTTACCTTTCCAAATGAAAAGTACAACAATAGATCCTAAAGCTAAACCAACTAAGTAATACCCAAAACGTTTTAACCACTGCATAATTTATAATTGAGGAGCAAAAGTAAGAAAATGATACTTATAAAATTAATAAATTAATATCTCTGTAAGGAAGGTCAAACCAGTCAGCTACCGTTTTGTTGGTTAAAATTCCATGATAAAAATACATTCCGTTACGCAAACTTTTGTCAAAGCGAGCAGCATTTTCAAAACCGCCTTCTTCAGCTATCTCTAATAAATAAGGAGTAAATATATTGCTAATTGATACCGATGCTGTTCGTGAATACCTTGAAGGAATATTAGGTACACAATAATGAATAATTCCGTGGTTAGTAAAAGTAGGTTTACTATGAGTGGTGATTTTTGAAGTTTCAAAACAACCACCTCTATCTATACTTACATCAACTATAACGGCACCATCTTTCATTTGTTCTATCATTTCTTCGGTAACAATTATAGGTGAACGATCTTTACCTCTTATGGCTCCAATAGCAACATCACAACGCATTAAAGCTTTTAATAAAGTTTTAGGTTGAATTGTTGATGTATATATAGGAGAAGATATACAGTTTTGAAGTTTTCTTAGTTTTGTAATTGAGTTGTCAAAAACTTTCACTCTAGCTCCTAATCCAATTGCAGATCTAGCTGCAAATTCGCCAACTGTACCGGCACCTAAAATAACAACATCACTAGGAGGTACTCCACCAATGTTGCCTAATAACAAACCATTACCTCCATAAGAAGCCGTCATAAGTTCTGCAGCAATATGCATAGAAGCAATTCCAGCAATTTCACTTAATGATTTTACAATAGGGTATACACCATGTTCATCCTTAATATAATCAAAAGCAATCGCAGTAATTCGTCTTTTAGCTAAAGCTTCAAAATACTTTTTATTTTGTGCTTTTAGTTGTAAAGCAGAAATTAAAACTGTTTGAGGGTTTAGCATTTGAATTTCATCCAATGAAGGAGGTTCGACTTTTAATACAATATTACAAGCAAAAGCTTCTTTTACATCGTACGATACTTTTGCTCCAGCATCAGAATATTCTTTGTCACTATAATTAGCGCCATCACCTGCACCAGTTTCAATAACCACTCTATGTCCATGCGCAACTAAAGCAGCAACGGCATCAGGGGTTAAACTAATACGCTTTTCTTCAAAGTGAGTTTCTTTTGGTAACCCTATAAAAAGTTCGCCTTTTTGCTTTTTAATTTCAAGCATTTCGGTTTGTGGCATTAACTGCTCTTTGGTAAAAGGTGAGATAGAACCCATTTAGTTAGTTTGTTTTTAATTGAATGTTTCGTAGACCATTTTCTAGTAAGCTAATTGATATAGCGACAGTATCTAAAGGTAATAAATTTTTAACATTTTCAGGCCATTCTACTAAACACCAATTATTATTGTGTAAATAATCTTCAATACCCATATCGTAGGCTTCCTCTTCATTATTTATACGATAAAAATCAAAATGGTAAACTGTTTCGTTTTTATTGGTTTTGTACTCATTAACTAAAGAAAAAGTAGGAGAGCTGGCAATATCTTCAACCCCTAAAACTTTACATATTTCTTTTATTAAGGTAGTTTTACCAACTCCCATTTCTCCATAAAAAAGTAATATTTTATGAGGAGCAGTAGCAATAATTTCTTTTGCTATTGCGGTTAATTCGTTAAGTGAATAGTTTTTGTTCATAAGTAGCAAAAATAATGAAGAAATGCCTGTTAATAAAATTTACTTTTCGCTTACTTAGGAGAATAAACAGCACAAGGAATAATCATTTCTTCCAAAGAGATTCCGCCATGTTGATAGGTGTTTTTATAGTATTTTACAAAGTGATTATAATTGTTAGGATATGCAAAAAATAAATCTTCTTTTGTGAAGATAAAAGGGCTATTAATAGCTACTGAAGGTAAAAATATTTCTTTTGGATTTTTAACAGCATATACATCTTTATCTTCATAACTTAAACTTCTACCTGTCTTGTAACGAAGATTTGAACTGATATTTTTATCACCAATTACTTTAGTTGGGTGTTTACAGTTTATTGTACCATGATCGGTGGTAATAATTAACTTTTGACCCAATTTTTGTGCTTTTTGAATGATTTCATACAAAGGAGAGTTTTTAAACCAGCTTACGGTTAATGAACGGTATGCTTTGTCGTCACCAGCTAATTCTTTAATAACTTCCATTTCGGTTTTGGCATGTGAAAGCATATCTACAAAATTGTAAACTACAGCAGTCAGATCATTTTGTTTTGTTCCGTTGTAATTATCAGCTAAATCTTTTCCACTTTTTAATGAAACTATTTTGTAATATTCATGCTTGATGTTTAGTCCTAAACGTTTAATTTGACTTTCCAAAAACTCAGCTTCAAATAAGTTTTTCCCACCTTCTTCTGTATCATTTTTCCAGTAATCTGGATGTCTTTTTTCCATTTCAGAGGGCATTAATCCAGAAAATATGGCATTTCGTGCATATTGGGTAGCGGTAGGTAAAATACTGTAATATGAATGCTCTTCTTCTTTCTTATAATAATTATTAATAAAAGGCTCTAAAACTCGATATTGATCATAACGAAGATTATCAATTACAACCCATAGAACTCCTTGCTCTTTTGAAAGGTTAGGAACTATGTAATCTTTAAATAGCGTATGAGAGAAAGTTGGTTTATCGTCACCTGTTAACCAATTTTGATATTTTTTCTTTACGAATTTGAAAAACTGAGAGTTTGCTTCAGATTTTTGAGACTCTAAAATTTCTAGCATTCCGGCATCATTAATGTCTTCTAACTCAAGCTCCCAATGAACTAATTTTTTATATAAATCAATCCATTCTTCATAAGAATTTACCATAGCTAAGTCCATAGAAATTTTTCGAAACTCTTGTTGGTAATTTGAAGTAGTTTTTTCTGAAACTAAACGAGAATGGTCTAAATTCTTTTTTAAACTTAATAATATCTGATTAGGGTTTACTGGTTTAATTAGGTAGTCTGCAATTTTAGAGCCAATGGCCTCTTCCATAATATATTCTTCTTCGCTTTTAGTAATCATTACTACAGGAAGGTTTGCGTTTTTTTGTTTTATGGCAGACAAAGTTTCTAACCCTGAAATACCAGGCATATTCTCATCTAAAAAAACAATATCAAAATTGTTGTTTTCAACTAAATCTATAGCATCAGTACCATTGGTACACGTTGTTACCTGGTAGTTTTTCTTTTCTAAAAATATAATATGAGGTTTTAGTAAATCTATTTCATCATCAACCCACAAAATGTGTATGTTTCTCATCATAATTTTTATCTAATTTTCTACTTAAATAACGGCTAAAAATAGTTTTGTTGTGTTTATAAAAGCTAAAAATACGTTAATTAAACTCTTGTTAATTTGGTTTTGTAGATAAATTATGATTTTTTTGCTTAAAATTCAAGGATTTATACAGTTTACAGATGCCAAAAACAAACAAATTGAAGATTATTAACGATCCTATTTATGGATTTATCTCTATTCCTAACTCATTAATTTTTGATATTATAGAGCATCCGTACTTTCAAAGATTACGTAGAGTGACACAAATGGGGCTATCAAATTTAGTATATCCTGGTGCCAATCACACACGTTTTCACCATGCAATTGGTTGTATGCATTTAATGCAAAAAGCTGTACGTGTTTTAAGAATGAAAAATGTTGAAATTTCAGATGATGAAGCAAATGCTTTATATATTGCAATTTTATTACACGATATAGGACATGGGGCTTTTTCGCATGCATTAGAGCATAGTATTGTAAATGGTATTACACACGAAGAAATTTCGCTAAAGTTTATGAAAGCTTTGAATGAAGAGTTTGATGGAAAGTTAACCTTAGCTATTCAAATTTTTGAAGGTAAATATGATAGAGCGTTTTTATATCAATTAATATCAAGCCAATTAGATATAGATCGTTTAGACTACTTAAAAAGGGATAGTTTTTTTACAGGTGTAGCAGAAGGGAATATTTCTTCAGATCGTTTAATTGCAATGATGAATGTTGTAAATGAAGAGTTAGTTATTGAACAAAAAGGAATTTACTCGGTAGAAAAATTTATTATAGCACGCCGTTTAATGTATTGGCAGGTGTATTTACATAAAACAGGGTTAGTTGCAGAAAATGTTTTAGTAAATATATTAAAAAGAGCTAAAGAGTTGGCCATGAAAAATGTTGAATTGCCAGCAAGTACATCGCTAAAATATTTTTTATATACTCCAATTACAAAAGAGAATTTTTCTAAAAAAACGCTACAAATATTTTCTGAGTTAGATGATTATGATATTCTTTCTGCGATTAAAGAGTGGAAAAATCATGAAGATTTAGTACTTTCTACATTAGCGAGAATGATTATTGATAGAAATCTTTTAAAAGTGGAGATTCAAGAAGAACCGTTTACCAATAAGTATATCGGTAAAAAATGCATGAAGCTTCAGAGTTTACTAAATATTGACGAAAAAGAAGCGGAGTACTTTGTTTTTTCCGATAAGATAGAACATCAAGCATATAACACGAATAAGCCTATAAAAATATATTCTAAAAAAGGCAAATTAAAAGATATAGCTAAAGCGTCAGATCAACTAAACCTTAAAGCTTTAACAAAACCAGTAGTGAAATATTTTTTGTGTTATCCTAAAAAAATAATGTAGTTTATTTTTGAAAACAGACTATAACAAGAGGTAATTAAACAAAAATAATTACTTTTGCACTTAATGAAATTTACAGCAAAACAAATAGCCGATATTTTAGAAGGAGAGATTGTAGGAGATCCAAATGCTGAAGTATCTAAACTTTCTAAGATAGAAGAAGGCACAACAGGTTCTTTAACCTTTTTGTCAAACCCTAAATATAACTCCTTTATATATACAACAGAGGCTTCGGTAACTATTGTTAATAAGAGCTTTGTTCCTGAAAAGGAAATTGCGACAACTTTAATAAAGGTAGAAAATGCATATAAATCATTTTCGAAATTATTAGAGTTTTACAATGAAGTTAAAAATAATAAAGTAGGAAGAGAAAATCCTCATTTTATTGCTGATTCTGTTACTATAGGTGATAATGAATATATAGGAGCTTATGCTTATATAGGAGAAAATGTAGTATTAGGAAATAATGTGAAAATATATCCTAATACTTACATAGGAGACAATGTTACTATTGGTGATAATACCGTTGTTTTTTCTGGTGTAAAATTATATTCAGAAACAGTTATAGGTAAGAATTGTAAAATTCATTCAGGAACAGTAATCGGTGCCGATGGTTTTGGTTTTGCCCCAGATGAAAATGGAGAATACAAAGCAATACCACAAATAGGAAATGTTATAATAGAAGATAATGTTGATGTTGGTTCTAATTCAACTATCGATAGAGCAACTTTAGGTTCAACTATTATTCGTAAAGGAGTAAAGTTAGATAACCAAATACAAATAGCTCATAATGTTGAAATAGGAAAAAATACGGTAATCGCTTCTCAAACAGGAATTGCAGGGTCAACTAAAATAGGAGAAAACTGTATGATTGGTGGACAAGTAGGAATTGTTGGTCATATAACTATAGGAGATAATGTGAAAATACAAGCCCAGTCAGGAATAGGAAAAAGCTTAAAAGACAATGAAGTAGTGCAAGGCTCTCCTGCATTTGGTTATTCAGATTACAGTAAATCATATGTGCTTTTTAAAAACTTACCAAAGTTAGCATCTACAATACATAAAATAGAAAAAGAGTTGAATGCTCAAAAAATAAATGATGAGTAAGAAACAAAAAACAATAAAGAACGAAGTTACGTTATCAGGTGTAGGATTACATACTGGTAATGAAGTTACAATGGTTTTTAAACCAGCACCAGAAAACCACGGATTTGCTTTTAAACGCGTTGATTTAGAAGGTGAACCAGTAATAGAAGCAAAAGCTGAGTATGTAACAAATACACAAAGAGGAACAAACCTTGAAAAAAATGGAGTTCAAATACAAACTTCAGAACATGTATTAGCAGCTGCTGTAGGTTTAGATATTGATAATTTACTTATTGAAATTAATGCTTCTGAGCCGCCAATTATGGATGGTTCATCTAAGTTTTTTGTAGAAGCTTTAGAAAAAGCAGGTATAGTAGAACAAGAAGCTGAAGTAGAAGAGTATGTTATTAAAGAAGTAATTTCATATAAAGATGAAGTAACAGGTAGTGAGATTATTATAATGCCATCTGATGAGTACCAAATTACCACTATGGTAGACTTTGGAACTAAAATTCTTGGAACTCAAAATGCAACATTAAATACAATTTCAGATTTCAAAGAAGAAATATCAGCAGCAAGAACATTTAGTTTTTTACATGAAATTGAAATGCTGCTTGAAAATGATTTGATTAAAGGAGGTGATTTAAACAATGCTATTGTTTATGTTGATAAAGAGTTATCAGACAATACAATGGAAAAACTTAAAGAAGCCTTTAATAAAGATAATATTACCGTAAAACCAAACGGAGTTTTAGATAACTTAACATTACATTGGGCTAACGAAGCTGCACGTCATAAATTGTTAGATGTTGTAGGTGATTTAGCACTGATAGGTACCCGTATCAGAGGTAAGGTAATAGCAAATAAACCAGGACATTTAGTAAATACAACATTTGCAAAGAAGTTGTCTAAAATCATTAAAAAGGAAAAACGAAATAATATTCCTTCTTATGATTTAAATAAACCACCATTAATGGATATCCATAAAATAATGGATATTTTACCTCACAGACCTCCTTTTTTATTGATTGATAGAATTATTGAGTTATCTGATAAGCACGTGGTTGGAATGAAAAATGTTACTATGAATGAAAATTTCTTTGTAGGACATTTTCCTGGAGCACCTGTAATGCCAGGAGTTCTTCAAGTAGAAGCAATGGCACAATGTGGAGGAGTTTTAGTGTTAAATACAGTTCCAGATCCAGAAAATTATTTAACATATTTCATGAAAATGGACAATGTTAAATTCAAACAAAAAGTATTACCTGGAGACACATTAATATTTAAAAGTGAACTAATTACCCCTATAAGAAGAGGTATTGCTCATATGCAAGCTTACGCATACGCAAATGGAAAATTGGTATGTGAAGCTGAATTAATGGCACAAATTTCAAAAGTAAAATAATATGAATCAACCACTTGCGTACGTACACCCTCAAGCAAAAATAGCTAGAAATGTAGTTATTGAGCCTTTTACAACTATTCATGCAAATGTAGAAATTGGCTCAGGAACATGGATTGGTTCTAATGTAACTATAATGGAAGGTGCGCGCATCGGTAAAAATTGTAGAATTTTTCCAGGAGCTGTAATCTCTGCTATTCCTCAAGATTTAAAATTCAATGATGAAGATACTATAGTAGAAATAGGAGACAATGTTACGATAAGAGAATGTGTTACTATTAACAGAGGTACTTCAGATAGAATGAAGACAGTTATTGGCGATAATTGTTTAATTATGGCGTATTGTCATATTGCACATGATTGTAAAGTGGGAGATAATTGTATTTTTTCAAATAATTCAACTTTAGCAGGGCATGTTACAATTGGAGATAATGTGGTATTAGCAGGTATGGTAGCGGTGCATCAATTTGCTTCTGTAGGAAATCATGCTTTTGTTACAGGTGGATCATTGGTTCGTAAAGACGTGCCTCCATTTGTAAAGGCTGCAAGAGAACCATTATCATACGTAGGAATTAATTCGGTTGGATTAAGAAGAAGAGGTTTTACTACTGAAAAGATTAGAGAAGTTCAAGATATATATCGAATTTTATTCCAAAAAAATTATAACAATTCTCAAGCGATAGACATTATTGAGGCTGAGATGGAAGCAACATCAGAGCGTGATGAGATTATCCAGTTTATCAAAGATTCACATCGCGGAATAATGAAAGGATATTTTAAATCAAATTAATTATTAAAATTGCACTGGCTAAAATAGCGCAATATATAAAGATCAAATAAATGGCAACAACATCAGATATTAAAAAAGGATTGTGTATAAAATTTAATCACGATATCTATAAAGTTATTGAGTTTTTACATGTAAAACCTGGTAAAGGTCCAGCTTTTGTGCGTACAAAATTAAAAAGTGTTACCACAGGAAAAATTTTAGATAATACGTTTTCTGCAGGACATAAAATAGAAGACGTTCGTGTTGAAACACATAAATTTCAATATTTATATCCAGAAGGAGATGTGTATCACTTTATGAATACTGAAGATTATAATCAAATTACACTTCAAAAATCAGTATTGGACGCTCCAGATTTAATGAAAGAAGGAGAAGTTGTAACTGTTTTAATTAATACTGAAGATAATATGCCATTATCTGTAGAGATGCCATCACATGTTATTTTAGAAGTAACTCATACTGAGCCAGGAGTTAAAGGTAATACAGCTACAAATGCTACTAAACCAGCCACTGTAGAAACAGGAGCAAGAATTAATGTACCTTTATTTATTAATGAAGGAGATAAGATAAAGATAGATACAGAAAAAAGCGCATATACAGAGCGTATCAAAGAATAAATTTAATATTCCCGCTTTAGCGGGAATTTCTTTTTAAAGATGAAATTCAAACAACCTCAAACATTAGAGCAAATTGCAGCTTTATTAGAAGTAGAATTTGTTGGAGCTAACGATTTCCCTATCACAGGAATTAATGAAATTCATGTGGTAGAAGAAGGAGATATTGTTTTTGTAGATCATCCTAAATATTATAATAAAGCATTAAACTCTGCAGCAACTACGATTTTAATAAATAAAAAAGTAGAATGCCCAAAAGGGAAATCTTTATTAATTTCAGATGATCCATTTAGAGATTTTAATAAGATAACTAAATATTTTAATCCATTTATAGCTTCCAAAAGCAGTATAGCAGATTCTGCTATTATTGGAGAAGGAACCATAGTACAGCCTAATGTATTTATAGGAGAAAATGTAGTAATAGGTAAGAATTGTTTAATTCATGCGAATGTATCAATCAATAATAACTGTGTACTTGGAGATAATGTAACAATCCACGCCAATACAGTTTTAGGAGCAGATGCTTTCTATTATAAAAACAGACCAGAAGGTTTTGATAAACTAATTTCTGGAGGTAGAGTAGTACTTGAAGATAATGTAGATTTAGGAGCTTCTTGTACTATTGATAGAGGTGTTACAGGAGATACATTAATTGGAGAAGGAACAAAAATTGATAATCAAGTTCATATAGGTCACGATACGGTTATTGGTAAAAAATGTTTAATAGCAGCCCAAACTGGTATTGCAGGTTGTACAGTGATAGAAGATGAAGTGACAATTTGGGGGCAAGTAGGTATTACCAGCGGATTAACTATTGAAAAAGGAACGGTTTTAATGGCTCAAACTGGAGTGTCTAAATCTCTTAAAAAAGGTATATATTATGGAACTCCACAACGAGAATACCGTCAAACACTAAGAGAAGTTATCTATTTAAAAAATGTAACAAATCAAGACAAAAAGTAACCTTAAATAAATTGTGAAAACTCAATTAAAAGATTATTTTTGTCTGTCTTAAAAAATAAATAAAAAGCAAACCAATGAGTGTTTTAGTAAATAAAGATTCAAAAATTATAGTTCAAGGTTTTACAGGAAGTGAAGGAACTTTCCATGCTGGTCAAATGATTGACTACGGTACCAATGTTGTTGGAGGAGTAACTCCAGGTAAAGGAGGTCAAGAGCACTTAGGAAAGCCAGTATTCAATACAGTAGCTGATGCCGTTGAAAAAGCTGGAGCTGACACTTCTATTATTTTTGTACCACCAGCATTTGCTGCTGATGCTATAATGGAAGCTGCAGAAGCAGGAATCAAAGTAATCATTTGTATTACTGAAGGAATTCCTACTGCTGATATGGTAAAAGTTAAAGCTTATATTGATCAATTAGATTGTACTTTAGTTGGACCTAACTGTCCAGGTGTAATTACTCCTGAAGAAGCTAAAGTTGGTATTATGCCAGGATTTATTTTCAAGAAAGGTAAAGTAGGTATTGTTTCTAAATCTGGAACTTTAACGTATGAAGCTGCAGATCAAGTTGTAAAACAAGGATTCGGAATTACTACAGCTATTGGTATTGGAGGAGATCCAATTATTGGAACTACTACTAAAGAAGCAGTAGAGTTATTAATGAATGATGATGAAACTGAAGCGATCGTTATGATTGGTGAAATTGGAGGGAATTTAGAAGCTGAAGCTGCTCGTTGGATTAAAGCTGATGGAAATAGGAAACCAGTTGTTGGTTTTATTGCAGGTCAGACTGCTCCAGCTGGTAGAACAATGGGACATGCAGGTGCTATCGTTGGTGGTGCTGATGATACAGCACAAGCAAAAATGAAAATTTTAGCAGAAAATGGAGTACACGTTGTTGAGTCTCCTGCTAAAATTGGAGAAATGGTAGCTAAGGTTTTAGCTTAATTTTCTTCTTTTTAGAAAAAATGTTAAAAATCATTAGTTCATTTTGAACTAATGATTTTTTTTAATAGTATTGTTACTAATATTAATTTAAAAATTGAATAAATGAAATTAAGTAAAGTTAAAAATTTAGGAAAAGAATTATCAAAAAAAGAATTAAAATCATTAAATGGAAAAGGAACATATTATTATCAATGCGCTGATGGTATGACTGGATCCATTAGAAATATTGAAGATGGAGATGTAGTCGCTAACCCTTGTAAAGGACATGGAGGAATTATTAATTAAAAACTACTATTCGTTAATTACCAATTATGTATTTAGCATAGTTTTATAAAAAAATATTATTTAAAAAACCGCTGAATTTTCAAATTCAACGGTTTTTATTTTAATCAAAAAATTATTAATGAAAACGATTAAATTGCTATGTATTAGCGTGTTGTTTATAACTAGTATAAGTTGTAAGCAAACAACAATTTCAGAAAAAGAAGTAAAGACAGAACAACACAAAGATGTGAATGGTTTCAGTTATGAAACCGTAACAAATGACCCAACAGGTTTACGTTTATACACATTAGAAAATGGGCTTAAAGTGTATTTAAGTAAAAATACGGATGAGCCTAAAATTCAAACGTACATAGCTGTTAGAGCAGGTTCAAATTACGATCCTAAAGAATCTACAGGTTTAGCTCATTATTTAGAGCATATGGTGTTTAAAGGAACCCATAAAATTGGAACTTTAGATTGGGAGAAAGAGAAAGAATACTTAACTAAAATTTCCGATTTATACGAACAACATAGAGCAGAGGAAGATCCAGATAAGAAGTTAGCAATCTATAAAGAAGTAGACAAAGTATCTTTAGAAGCTTCTAACTATTCTGTAGCAAATGAGTATGATAAAATGACTGCTTCTTTAGGAGCAGAAAGAACTAATGCTCATACTTCATTTGAAGAAACGGTGTATCATAATAAAATACCAGCAAATGAATTGAATAAGTGGTTAGATTTAGAGAATGAACGTTTTAGCACGTTAGTATTACGTTTATTTCATACAGAATTAGAAGCTGTTTTTGAAGAGTTTAATAGAGGGCAAGATAATGATGGTTGGAAAACTTACTTTGCATCGTTAGATGGCTTATTTCCAAAACATCCTTACGGTCAACAAACTACGATTGGTACTGCTAAACACCTAAAGAATCCTTCGATGGTGGATATACACAACTATTTTGATAAATACTATGTGCCAAATAATATGGCGATAGTATTAGTAGGAGATTTAGATTTTGATGCGACAATTAAAAAAGTTAATGAAACTTTTGGAAAGTTTGAAAAGAAAGAATTAGTTCACCCAACATTGCCAAAAGAAGAACCAATTACAGAACCAGTTGTTAAAGAGGTTTTTGGACCAACTTCTGAATCGATTTCCATAGCATATAGATCTCAAGGTGTTAACACTGAAGAAGAAAAATTTGTAACACTTTGTGATATGATTATGGCTAATGGTAATGCAGGTTTAATAGACTTAAATTTAAATCAAAAGCAAGCAGTACAAAGAGCTAGTTGTTATCCTACTTTTAATAATGATTATGGGTATCATACCTTTACAGGGAGACCAAAATCAGGTCAAACTTTAGATGAAGTTAAAGATTTGTTGTTAGAACAAGTAGAAAAATTAAAGAAAGGAGAGTTTGATGAATGGATGATAGAAGCAGTTGTTAATGATTTAAAATTAAGCCAAACACGTCAGTACGAGAATAATACAGCTTTAGCTAGTGCATATTTTAATGCATTTATCCACCATGAAAATTGGGAAGATAAGGTGAAGTTTTTAGATGATTTGAAGAAAATATCTAAACAAGAGTTAGTTGATTTTGCGAATAAGTTTTATCAAAATAATTATGTTGTTGTTTACAAACGAAAAGGTGAAGATAAAAATATAGTAAAAGTCCAAAATCCAGGGATAACTCCTGTAAATTTAAATAGAGGCAACAGCTCAGAATATGTAAAAGCTTTTAATGAGGTAAAGTCAGCACCTTTACAACCAAAATTTATTGATTATAAAACTGCTATAAAAGAAACTAAAACGGCTAATAATATTACAGTTTCTTATGTTTTAAATGAGAATAATGATTTATTTGATTTGAATATCATTTTTGACATGGGGAAAGACAACGACAAAAAGTTAAGTCTTGCTGCTGGTTATTTAGAATATATAGGAACTGATAAATATTCTGCCGAAGAAATCAAAAAAGAGTTTTACAAGTTAGGTGTAGACTACTATGTAAGTGCTCAAGATGATAAAACTTATGTAGGTTTACGAGGTTTAAAAGAGAATTTACCTAAAGGATTAGAATTGTTAGAACATTTATGGGATAATGCAAAAGCTGACCAAGAAGCATATGACAAGTATGTTGAAAAAATTTACAAAGGTCGTCAGGATGGAAAAACTCAAAAAGGAAATATTCTTTGGAATGGATTATATAGTTTTGGAAAGTATGGAGAAAATTCTCGCTTAAGAGATATTATGCAGGTTGACGAGTTAAAAGCAATCAATCCAGAAGAGCTTATAAATATCATTAAAGAAATGAAAAATTATAAGCAACGCATTTTCTATTATGGTAAAGATGTGGAAGAAGCGGTTACAGCACTAAACAGTCATCATAAAATTTATGGAGAATTAAAAGACTATCCAGAAGCAAAAGAGTATGTAGAAACTAATACTGGTGGAAATGTTTTTTATACTGATTATGATATGGTGCAAACTGAAATGTTATTTTTAGCAAAAGGAGAGCCTTTTAAACCAGAAAATTTAGCAGCTTCAACATTATTTAATACATATTTTGGTAGTGGATTATCATCAATAGTTTTTCAAGAAATTCGTGAATCTAAATCGTTAGCTTATTCAGCTTTCGCAGCTTATAGCAATGCAAAAGAAAAAGATGACCCTAATTATGTAATGGCTTATATTGGTACTCAGGCAAATAAGTTAGAGCAAGCTGTTGATGCTATGATGGATTTAATGAATAATATGCCAGAGGCTGAAGAACAATTTAATGCAGCTAAAGAAGCTACCTTAAAGAAAATAGCCGCTCAAAGAATTACAAAGTCTAATATCTTTTGGTCGTATGAAAGGTTAAAAAAACTAGGTATTGATAATGATAATAGAGAGGAAATGTACAATACCATTAAAGATATGACCATAGAAGATTTGAAAGCATTTTTTGATAAAAATGTAAAAGGAGAATCATATAATGTTATGGTTATTGGAAATAAAAAAGATTTGAATGTAAAATCATTACAAAAACTAGGAAAAATAAAAGAGTTAGATGTAGACTATTTATTTAATTACGTTAATGAGAAGAAAATCAAATCATAAAAAGAATTAAAGTTTAATCGATATAAAATCCTGTTAAAGATTATTTTTTAGCAGGATTTTATTTATATATTTGACCTGATAAAACAACTAATAAATGAAACTTTTAGAAAATAAAACTGCAATTGTTACAGGTGCTACCAGAGGAATTGGTAGAGGAATTGCCTTAGAGTTTGCAAATCAAGGATGTAACGTTGCATTTACTTATAGCTCTTCTGTTGAAGCAGCAACAGCTTTAGAAAATGAGTTAAAAGCATTAGGAGTAAAAGCAAAAGGATACCAATCAAATGCAGCTGAGTTTGATGCTGCACAAGAGTTAGCTAAAAATGTTTTAGAAGAATTCGGAACTATTGATGTATTAGTAAACAACGCAGGTATTACAAAAGACAATTTGTTAATGCGTATTTCTGAAGATGATTTTGATAAAGTAATTGAAGTAAATTTAAAATCTGTTTTCAATTTAACAAAAGCAGTAATTCGCCCGATGATGAAACAACGCGCAGGTTCAATTATCAACATGAGTTCAGTTGTTGGGTTAAAAGGAAATGCGGGTCAAGCAAATTATGCAGCTTCAAAAGCAGGGATTTTAGGATTCTCAAAATCTGTAGCTTTAGAGTTAGGATCTCGTAACATTCGTAGTAATGTTGTTGCTCCTGGTTTTATTGAAACTGAAATGACTGCAAAACTAGATGAAAAAGTTGTTGAAGGTTGGAGAAACGAAATTCCTTTAAAAAGAGGTGGTACTCCTCAAGATATTGCAAATGCTTGTGTATTCTTAGCATCTGATATGAGTTCTTATATTACTGGACAAACATTATCTGTTGACGGAGGAATGTTAACCTAGAAAATATTTATTTTTAATAAAAGCCAAAAGTCCTGTATTTAATTGATACAGGACTTTTTTATTTGAGGGGTCAATTTGGTAACCAAGTTTTTAAGGGGACTTGGTAACACGTAGGGGAAATTTTTAGAAATCTATAATTCGGGGGAGATTTCTAATGGTCGAAATCAAATATAAAGGGGTTTTGATTTCTCGGGTTTGGGGGAATCTTTATATCATTATTTTTTTTTATAATCTTCAAAGGTACCATCGTCATATAGAACCAAAATATTTTTTATTTCTCTAAAAGCGACAGATTCTTTCTGTTTTGAATGACTCTCTGAGAATTGCGTATTTGATTTTTTTTCGGGTTCTTGGTCAAATACAGGATTTTCAGTAAACAGAGAAGGAGCCTCATTTTTCTCTATATTTATCTCTTTCTCTTGACTTTTTGTATTTGGAGGAAAACTACCTTTACCATATACTAACCAATTCAAGTCAACTTCATCAAAAGCCGTTTCAACTTTTATAATAAAATCTAAGCTCGGTTTATTTCTTCCTGATAATAGGTGAGAAATGCTAGATCTTGGTACATCAATTTTATCTGCAAAATTCGACGCCGATAAATTGTAATAATCTAATATCTGTTTTAGTCTTTCTATCATTTGTTTACTTCTGTAAACACTAGGGGTTGTTTACAGTTGTAAATATATGCTGTTTTATAATTGTAAACAAGAAAAAAATGATTTTTTTTCATATAAACCATAAACCAATCCATAAAACACTTCAAATAAATACATGTAAACAACTAAAAAACAAAGAGTTATAATGTTTTGATAAAGAAAAACTATTAAATCGGTAAAAAAGAGTAATCACAAGTGTAAATTGTAAATATTCGCCCTGCTTCTGTTTACTAATGTAAATAAGCTGCCAAAGTAATAGTTAAAATACTTTTTAAACCTATTAATTACTGGTTCTAAGGACCTAGATAACCAAATAATGCTAGATTTATCTAGAATGATTAGTTTCTTTTTAGATTTAGCTTTATTTTTTGATAATCAGCATGTAAAAACCATGAAGTTTATATAATTACTTTAAACTTTATCGGCTTATAAACTCTAATAGTTATAAAACGATGATTTGGGTTATATTAAGATAAGTACTCTTGAAATAGTTCTAATTCTAGGAGTTTATTACAATTGTAACTGATAATTCATTGTTAACAAGTGTAAAATATAGAATTTTAAGTTTACTTTTGTAAAAAAAAGAAAGCACCCTGTTTACAGAGTGCTTTTTTATAGTTGAGAATGTAGTATTCTACTTATTTTTTATTCTCTATCCATTTTCTTGCATTAACAAAAGCTTCTAACCATGGTGAAACTTCATCTTTTCTGTCTTGTGGATAATAAGCCCAGTTCCATTGGAAAGTAGAACGTTCAATATGTGGCATTGTTACTAAATGACGACCAGTTTTATCACACATCATTGCAGTATTATAATCAGAACCATTTGGATTGTTAGGGTATCCTTCATATCCATACTTAGCAACAATGTTATAATTGTCTTCAGTTTCTGGTAAATTGAATTTTCCTTCTCCATGTGAAATCCAAACTCCTAATTCAGTTCCTGCTAAACTAGATAACATTACTGAATTATTTTCTTGAACTTTTACAGATGTAAACGAACTCTCATGTTTTTTAGACTCATTGTGAAGCATCTTACCATGTTCGTTATGCTCTGGATTGATTAATTCCAATTCCATAAACAACTGACATCCGTTACAAATACCAACAGAAAGCGTATCTTCTCTTTTGAAGAAGTTTTTCAAAGCAGTGTTAGCTTTTTCATTATATAAAAATGCTCCGGCCCATCCTTTTGCTGAACCTAAAACATCTGAATTAGAAAAACCTCCAACAGCTCCAATAAATTGAATATCTTCTAAAGTTTCACGACCAGAAATTAAATCTGTCATATGAACATCCTTCACATCAAAACCAGCTAAATACATAGCATTTGCCATTTCACGTTCTGAGTTTGAACCCTTTTCGCGAATGATAGCAGCTTTTGGTCTGTTAGTTACAGTACCAAAAGTATCTGCAAGTTTTCCTGTGAAATGAGTTGGGAATGTATATTTTAATGGTTGGTTTTTATAATTATCAAAACGATCTTTAGCTAAACCATTAGCCGTTTGCTTTTGATCTAATAAATATGAAGTTTTATACCAAGTATCTCTTAATTCAGCAATTGATAAAGCAAAAATATCAGATCCATTCTTAATATTTAATCGATCAGACTCAGTTACCGAACCAATTTTAAAGAATTCAATATTATTATCAGCTAAAGTTTGTTCTACAGAAGTATCAGCTGCTTGGAAAACAATTCCTGAGTTTTCAGCAAATAACAATTTAATACTATCAGCTTCATTTAAAGCAGATAAATCTAAATTGGCACCTACATTTACATCCGCAAAGCACAATTCTAATAGGGTAGTAATCAATCCTCCAGATGCAACATCGTGACCAGCAACGATTTTTCCTTCCTTAATTAAATTTTGTAAAACATTAAATGCCGATTTAAAGAACTCATTATTAGTAATAGTAGGAGCAGAGTTACCTAATTTGTTTACTATCTGTGCAAACGAACTTCCTCCTAATTTAAAATCATCTTGTGATAAGTTGATATAATAAATGTTTCCTTTGTTTGGTTGTAAAACAGGTTCTACTACTTTAGTAATATCATTACAGTTAGCAGCAGCAGAAATAACTACCGTTCCAGGGGAAATTACTTCTTCATTCGGATATTTCTGTTTCATTGATAAAGAATCTTTTCCTGTTGGAACGTTAATTCCTAAATCAATAGAAAAATCAGAAATAGCTTTTACTGCTTTGTATAAACGAGCATCTTCACCTTCATTTTTACAAGGCCACATCCAGTTTGCTGATAATGAAACCGATTGTAAACCTTCTTTTAAAGGAGCCCATACTATATTCGTTAAAGCTTCAGCGATTGAGTTTTTACTTCCAGCTTCAGGATCAATCAATCCAGAAATAGGAGAGTGTCCAATTGTAGTAGCAATTCCTTCTTTACCTTTATAATCTAATGCCATTACACCGACATTATTCAATGGAATTTGTAATGAACCAACACATTGTTGTTTTGCTACTTTTCCACCAACACAACGGTCAACCTTATTAGTCAACCAATCTTTACAGGCAACAGCTTCTAATTGTAAAACTTGCTCTAAATATTGAGTAAAGTTTTCTTTAGAATACTCAACATTAGCATAATTACGATTTACTGCTTTATCAGTCATAATCGTTTTTGGAGAACTTCCAAACATATCTTCTAAAGCTAAATCCATTGGCTTGTTACCATTGGTTTTAGATTCAAAAGTAAAACGGTGGTCACCAGTAACCTCACCAACAGTATACATTGGTGAACGCTCACGTTCAGCAATCTTATTAAGAGTATCAATATGTTTTTCAGCAATCACTAACCCCATACGCTCTTGCGACTCATTTCCAATAATCTCTTTATCAGATAGAGTAGGGTCGCCTACAGGTAATTTATCTAAATCGATTTTTCCACCAGTATCTTCCACTAATTCTGATAAACAGTTTAGGTGTCCACCAGCTCCGTGATCGTGAATAGAAACAATAAAGTTCTCATCACTTTCTACCATACCACGAACCGCATTTGCAGCACGTTTTTGCATTTCAGGGTTTGAACGCTGAATTGCGTTTAATTCAATTCCTGAAGAAAATTCTCCTGTATCAGCAGAAGAAACGGCAGCTCCTCCCATACCAATACGGTAGTTTTCACCACCTAAGATTACTATTTTATCTCCTTCTTGTGGAGTATCTTTTAAAGCTTGTTCTTTTTTACCGTATCCAATACCACCTGCTTGCATAATAACTTTATCGAAACCAAGTTTGCGAGCATCTTCTTCATGTTCAAAAGTTAATACTGAACCACAAATTAATGGCTGTCCGAATTTATTACCAAAATCAGAAGCACCGTTTGAAGCTTTGATTAAGATGTCCATTGGAGTTTGGTATAACCACTTACGCTCATCCATTCCTTTTTCCCAAGGACGGTTCTCTTCTAAACGAGAATAAGAAGTCATGTAAACAGCAGTACCTGCTAAAGGTAACGATCCTTTTCCTCCAGCTAATCTATCACGAATTTCACCACCTGACCCTGTAGCAGCACCGTTAAACGGTTCAACAGTAGTAGGGAAGTTATGTGTTTCAGCTTTTAAAGAAATAACTGATTCAAATTCTTTCGTTTCGTAAAAATCTGGTTTGTCAGCACTTTTCGGAGCAAACTGTTCTACCGTTGGTCCCTTAATAAAAGCTACGTTGTCTTTATAGGCAGAAACAATATCGTTAGGATTTTGTTTAGATGTTTCTTTAATTAATTTGAATAAAGAAGTAGGCATTTCTTCACCATCAATAACAAAAGTTCCGTTAAAAATTTTATGACGACAGTGTTCTGAATTTACTTGAGAGAATCCAAATACTTCAGAATCTGTTAGTTTTCTCCCAATTTTAGTAGCAACTTCTTCTAAATAAGCAATTTCTTCATCATTTAAAGCCAAACCTTCTTGCTCATTATAAGCGGCAATATCATCAATTTCTAAAATTGGTTCTGGTTGAATATCAATGGTAAACGTGTTTTGATGTAAACCATTAAATTTTTGAGAAATCATCGGATCAACATCAGAAAAATCATCAGCTACTGCTTCAAACTCTTCTATTCGGATAATTCCAGAAATTCCCATGTTTTGTGTTATTTCAACAGCATTGGTACTCCATGGAGTAATCATTGCTGCTCTAGGCCCAACAAAAAAGGCGTCAAGAGACACCGCATTTATTTTCGGTTGGTTGCCAAATAACCAAGTTAATTTCGAAATTGTTTCAGATGTTAATTCTTCTGTTGTTTGAACAGCAAAAACCTTGCTGTTTACGTTTCCAAAGAAATGAATCATTATTAGTTGTGTTTGTGTGTGTTTTTGAAAGGTGTAAATTTAATTCTTTTGAATGAATTAGAGGTGTAAAAAAAGCAGCAAAATTTTGCTGCTTTTAACTAATTTCTTTCAGGTGTTCGATTGCGTTCTATTTTCCCCTTTTTTACAGCTTTGTAGTTTTCGTAACAGTTTAGCACTGCTTCAATTATCTGTAAATCACTTGCTTTTTTTATAAAGTATTCAGAATAATTACAATCAGAAAGTAGCTTATTTAGTTCAGCTCTGTCCATTTCTAAGTATTCCATCATTACCTCACGATCAAACTTACCTGCTAACATTTTACGTAAATCATCTTCCTTTTTAAGCTTCTTTAGTTTTTTAAGTTGCTTAGGTTTACTGCCAAAAAGGTTATAGACCATATCTACAGGGTTTAACAACTTAGCAATAGGAGAGGAAATTTTTTGAGGTCTTCCAACTTCGTAAGTTTGTGGTAAACCGTTAATATGTATTCTTGTGAAACGATCTTTAGGAACTTGTTTTACATCCACTTCTAATACGCCAATTAATTTTGTAGATTTAATAACAATTTCTTTTACTTCTTCAGGTTTTTCTTCTAAAGAGATTACAACTTCATTCCCTTTTAAAAGGTCGTTGGTAACTTTTAATTTTATGGAAGCATATCCTAAATAAGAAACTAAAACAGTGTCATTTGTTTTAGCTATCAAATTAAATAAACCATCTTCGTTAGTAATTGTACCAACAACACTATTTAGATTTAATAAATGAGCTGCACTTAAAGGTTTTTTAGACTCTGAGTCTATTATTTGCCCTTTTAGTTTGTCTTGCGCTTGAATAGATATACTAAATACTATTGCTGCTAGGAATAATAATTGTTTCTGCATAGGGCGAAAATAAGAATAATAGGCTTTGGACTCGTTAATATTTTGTGAAATTATTTTTCTTAAAAAAAACTATGTTTTTTTAATGAAAACACAAAAAAAATAATACAAAAAATATAGATAGTTAAAAAAGTAAATAAAAAAGTAGGGAAAACGTATTTAAAGATGTTTAATTACTCCTCGAGGTCTTAATTAAAGCAATGTTAAATTAAAAAACAAATAAATGAAAAATCTAAAAATACTTGGATTAACCCTTTTTTCAATTATTTCATGTCAAAAAGACGATTTATTAAATAATTCCGAAATAAATTCTAGCACAGAACAAATAGCTCAATTTATAACACCAGATGCACCTGATGGTATGCATAATTTAAATATTAGTGAACTACATGATAATATGTCTTCTAATGCTAAAGGAGTAGCTATGGAAGAGAATTGTGTTGATAAAGAAATATCATTTACTCAAACAGATTCAGATTTTTTTATTCTAGACGCCAATAGTTCTTTGTTATGGCCTGGTAACTTGGTAGCTGCAAGATCTATACAAGATGGAGCTCCGGTGTCTATACCTATTTATGGAGAAGACAGGAATCCTGTAGAGGTAAGAGTTAATGTGTTATCAGGAACATCTGCTTCTACTTCAAGAACTATTGAAGCTCCAACACCAGGAAAAGTTCAAGACAATTTAAACGCTATTTTAAATGCATATTATAAAAGTGAGGCTAATTTTCCTGCTAGTTTTGATATTAGTATTCAAAGAATTCATGATGAAAAACAGTTTCAACTTTCTTTAAATGCAGGATATTCTGGACCTAGTGTAAATGTGTCTGGTAGTTTTGGGGTAGATTTTTCTTCTCAAAAAACTAGGTATGCAGTTACTTTGAAACAACGCTTTTTTACAGCTTCAGTATCTCCTAAAGAAGGAATTATAGGTAAAAATGGATGGTTTAATGATAATGTTTCTCCAGATAGATTAAAACCTTATGTTACTGATTATTTAGAGGTAAGTGAAGATCAACAAAATCCGTCTTCGTATATAGAATCAGTAACTTATGGAAAGCTGTATACGTTAATTTATGAATCAAGTAGCAGTGCTAAAGAAGTTGAAGCAGCATTGAATTTTGCTTATAAAACAGTAGGAACACAAGTAAATGCAGAATTAAAAGCACGATATAAATCAATTTTCAGTGAGTCAACTGTTAAAGTAAAACAATTAGGAGGAAATGCTACTTCAGGTATTGCATCATCTTTAGCTGCCATGGCTAATAATTTAGATAGGGTTGTTGACTTTTTGAAAGAAGGAGCGGAGGTATCAGTTGATAATCCAGGATATCCAATTTCTTATAAAGTAAATTACACCTATGATAACAGACCTTTTAAAGTAAGTTCAAATCTAGAGTACGTTATCAGAGAATGTGATTTAGTGTATTATGATAAAATAAGAGTAGACCCAACAGATGTTGCGCTATATGGAAGCGATCATGGAACTAGTGGAGCTGAGCTTTTTGGTAGATTTTATGTAGAAAAGTATGATCAAGAATTAGGATCTTGGTATTTAGCAGGAAAGAAAATTTATTGGGGGTTCGGAATTGAAGAGCATGTAGGTTTAGATTATTATAAGTTTAGCCAAAAAAGAAGCGTAGCCGATGGAGAAGTAATTGACTTTATGGTAAAGGCAAAAGCAGGTGAACGCTTTAGAATAGTTTCTGTAGTAGGAGAGTGTGACTCTGGGTGTTATGTTTATAGAGATGGAGTAAAGGCTTATAATGAGTATGAATATAATCTTAGTTCAAAAAAATGGGAAGATTATACAAAGCATAATCCGTATGTAGATAATTATACAGTAGGAGATGGTTTTCATAATCAAACATGGAATGGTGTAAGAACCATAGTTCAAGGAGATACTTGTTATTTAGATTATAACACATACATTATAAACTAAATAATTCAGTACAAGATTAATGCAAGGAGGCTTCTTAAGCTTCCTTGTTTTTTTATGAAATTGATATTATCTGAGTTTTATAGAAATAGAAAAGCACAATACAAAAATGTATTGTGCTTTTTATTATGTGCACGTAACAGGAGTCGAACCTGCACTTCCGTTGGAAACAAGCCCCTCAAGCCTGCGCGTCTACCAATTCCGCCATACGTGCGTAAACTAAAAAAGTTAAGCAAATGCTTAACTTTTTGTGACCGGGCTGGGGCTCGAACCCAGGACCCTCTCCTTAAAAGGGAGATGCTCTACCAACTGAGCTACCCGGTCATTGCTTCTTTGTGAAAGCGGTTGCAAATATACAACTGTTCTTTAAATCTAAAAAGCTTTTTTATAATATTTTTTACTCATATTTGTAACTGCTTAATTATTAGTTTATGAAAATTGTATTACTAGGGTACATGGCCAGTGGAAAATCTACTATTGGACGATTTTTAGCAGAAAAAATGCAAATTTTGTTCATTGATTTAGATGCTTATATTGAAGAAAAAGAGAATATGTCAGTGTCAGAAGTGTTTAGTGAAAAAGGAGAGATTTATTTTCGAAAGCAAGAACATGTATACTTAAAAGAACTTCTTAATAAAGAAGGAGACTTTGTTTTGTCTTTAGGAGGTGGTACACCTTGTTATGCAGGAAATATGAATGTGTTACAAAGTTTTACAAATGTGAAGTCTGTGTACTTAAAAACATCTATTAATACTGTACTAGAAAGATTAAAAAATGAAAAAGGGCAGCGACCACTTATAGCAGGCTTAGGTAAAGATGAGTTAGCTGAGTTTATTGCCAAACATTTATTTGAACGAAGTTATTACTATAACCAAGCTACCTATACACTAACCGTAGACAATAAAAGTGTTGAAGAAACTACCGTAGCGTTACAAGAATTATTAGCTTAAATATGCTATAGTTTCATCGCTTTTAAATTCAACTACAACGTGTTCTTTAATAGAAGTAGATAAAGAAATGCCTTTAAAATCTGCTTTAACAGGGTATTTTTTGTGATTTCTATTAACTAGTACCGCTGTTTTGAATCGTTTTAAAGGAACTTCTAAGAAATGTTTTACACCATATATTAACGTAGTTCCTGAATTTAAAACATCGTCAACTAATACCAGCGCCTTGTTTTGATATTCATTGTTGCTAATAGAAGTAGTAATAGGACTAATGGGATTCTTTTTATCAATAGAAACTTTACAAAGCGTTACTTTTAAAGGAGAAATTTTATTTAAAGTAGCAGAAATTTTTTCGGCAAGAAAATAACCGTTATCAGCAATACCTGCAATAATAATTTCTTTTTCATCATTATTACTCTCGTAGATTTGGAAAGCTATTCGGCGGATTTTTTGTTCTACTTGTGTGTTGTTTAAGATAACGTTATTAGTATTGGTCATTTTTTCTTTCAGTTTTAATAAAGGAATTACAAATTAACATCATTTTTGTTAGAGTCATCATAATAATCGTCAATATCACGTCGATCTTTTTTGGTAGGTCGCCCAGTTCCTTTTTTACGGTAGTAATCTTTTGAATATTTTAATAACTCTGTTTTTTCAAATTCCTCTTTTGGAGTTAAATCTTTCCTGTATAAATCGACTAGTTTAGCACTCACACGGTTAGAAGGGAGGTCTAGAACCTTTATTTTATAATTGATTTGGTTTTTACGGATGATAATTTCTTCATTTCCAAAAACTTCCTTTGAAGGTTTGAGGTTAGTTCCATCTATCTTTACATGCCCCTTTTTGCAAGCATCTGTGGCAATACTTCTGGTTTTAAATAAGCGAATACACCACAAATATTTGTCAATTCTCATATAAAAAGTTAATTTTTATTGTTTCGTTTTTTACAAAGGTATAAAAATGGTAAATTGCGCGTTAAAATTCCAAAATTAAATGATAAAATTTAAACATCTATTTTATACCGCTATCCTTGGTACTCTTTTGTATTCTTGTGGAAGTGATAGTAACTCTGCAGTTGATAATTTTGACCATGAGGCTCAGGCTGTAATTGATAATGATTCTTTAGTGGCCTTTTTAAAGAATAACTATTACAATGCAGAGTTGGATTCTGTTAAAGTTATAGATAATGGGCAAACATCTTTATTTGATGATAATAAGTTGATTACTAAAGAAGTTGTCGAAAGTGATATTAATTATAAACTATATTATTATGTCAACAGAGTAGGAAGCCCAAGTGTAGATAAAGGTTTTCCTACTGTAATGGATTCTGTTTATGCTAAATACAAAGGGCAAAGAATTAAAAGAAAAGATAGTTTAACTTCTGATTTTGATAAAGGTACTACTTGGTTTTCTTTAAATCAGGTTGTTAGAGGTTGGACTCATGCTTTTATCCATTTTAAAGGAGGAGATAATGTTACTGATAATGGACCTATTAACTATGAAAATGGAGGAAAAGGAATTTTATTTATTCCTTCAGGTTTAGGTTATAGAAATAGTGGAAGTAGAGATGGAGCTATTAAGCCAAATGAAAATTTACTTTTTTATATAGAATTATGGGATTTAGTACAAAATACTGATGATGACCAAGATGGAGTGCCTTCTATTTATGAAGATACAGATGGAGATGGAGATCCTAGGAATGATGATACAGATGAAGATTTTATCCCAAATTATGCAGATACAGATGATGATGGTGATGGTGTTTTAACTAAGAATGAAGATAAAAATGGAGATGGAAATCCTGCAAATGATTTTAATGATCCAAATAATCCAACGATACCTGATTATTTAAATAGAGATATTAGAATTAAATATTAATAATAAAAAAAAACCGAAGTGAAAACTTCGGTTTTTTTTTATTTAAATAATTTTTAGAATCTGTACGAAAGTCCTAAAATAATTTGATTTACACGAGTATCAAAATTTACGTTTTGACTAGCGTTGTTGTCTACAAAATTTGCTTCGGTATCAGATAAAGCTCTTTCCCAACGAACATCAAATCCTAATTTACCTAATTCAACACCAGCACCTAATTGTAAGCCAACAGAGAATCCATCAGAATCAACTTGTTTTAGTTCGTCAATATCGAAATCAGAATCTAGAATATATTGAAAAGAAGGTCCAGCAAAAGCATGTGCTATTTTTAAGAATTTCATTCCTACTAAAACAGGAATATCTATTTTTTGAAATTTATAAGTGGTCGCTTGTGCTTGAAATCCTGTTGGTTCATAGGTAACTTCATTACTTAATTGAGTATATACCAATTCAGGTCTTAAGTATAGATCTGTAACAGGTAAGTTTATACGTAACCAAGCACCAGCATGAAACCCTGTTTTACTCTTAGCTCCACTTAAAGCATCATTTTTTACATCAGAAAAAGAATCTGAGTTGTAGTTGATACCAGCTTTGATACCTCCTTGGATTTGACTTTGTGCAAATTGAGCTCCTCCTATGAAAAGGAAAATCATTAAAACTACTTTTTTCATTTGTTTTAAATTTATTTATTAATAATTGGGGTTAAAATTTACTTGTATAAAAAAATACATCACCTTAAACCTTAAAAGTGATGTATTTATTGTTAACAATATTGAGTTTATTTTCTAGAAATAACTTTCTCTACAGCTTTAACTATAGCTTCGTCATTTAATCCGTATTTCTTCATTAACTCAGCAGGAGTTGCAGATTCACCAAAGCTATCGTTTACAGCAACAAACTCTTGTGGAGTAGGGTTGTTTGTAGCTAAACAACGAGCTACGCTTTCTCCTAAACCTCCATATTTGTTGTGTTCTTCGGCAGTAACTATACAACCTGTTTTAGCAACAGATGTTAAAATAGCTTCTTCATCTAAAGGTTTAATAGTGTGTATATTTATTACTTCAGCAGAAATACCTTTTTCTTCTAGTTGCTCTGCGGCTTGTAAAGCTTCCCAAACTAAATGACCCGTTGCTACAATAGTAACATCAGTACCTTCGGTTAGTTGAATAGCTTTTCCAATTTCAAAAGGTTGGTCTGTCATAAAAACAGGAACGCTAGGTCTACCAAAACGTAAGTATACAGGTCCTTCATGCTCAGCAATTGCTAAGGTAGCTGCTTTGGTTTGGCTATAATCACAAGTATTAATTACTGTCATACCTGGTAGCATTTTCATTAGCCCTATATCTTCTAAAATTTGATGCGTTGCTCCATCTTCACCTAAAGTTAATCCTGCGTGAGAAGCACAAATTTTTACATTTTTATCAGAATACGCGATTGATTGACGAATTTGGTCGTACACACGACCTGTAGAAAAGTTAGCAAATGTACCAGTAAAAGGAATTTTACCTCCTATTGTTAATCCAGCAGCAATTCCCATCATATTCGCTTCAGCAATCCCAACTTGAAAGAAACGTTCAGGATGGTTTTTGGCAAACTCATTCATTTTTAAAGAGCCTGTTAAATCTGCACATAAAGCCACCACATCAGGATTTGTTTTTCCTAATTCGGTTAAACCATCACCAAACCCAGATCGGGTATCTTTTTTTTCAGTATAAGTATATTTTTTCATCAGTTTGTGTTGTATAAATACGTGTCAAAAATAATCTTTTATAAAAAGGTAACCTTATAATTTTGATAATTCTTTATAAAGTTTATGAACAGGAAATCCCATAACATTAAAATAACTTCCTTCTATTTTTGTAATCCCTATTTTACCAATCCATTCTTGAATTCCATATGCTCCTGCTTTATCAAAAGGTTTGTAGTTAGTTATATAGTAATTTATCTCTTCATCAAGTAGTTCTCTAAAAGTAACAGTTGTTGTGTCGTTAAAGACATGTTGAAAGGATTTATTAGTGATGCATATAGAGGTAATTACTTTGTGTGTTGCGTTAGACAATTCTTTAATCATATTGAATGCCTCTTCATAGTTTTTAGGTTTGCCTAAGGCTTTATTGTTTGACCAAACAATAGTATCGGAAGTTATTAAAAGATCATTTTCTTGTAGTTCAGATTTGAAAGGAGAAGCTTTTAAAGTAGAAAGATAATCTGTTATTTCAGCCTGTTTTAATTCTTTAGGGTACACTTCTTTTACTTCTTTTATTTTCACAGTAAAAGGGATGTCTAAACTTTTTATTAATTCTTGTCTTCGTGGAGAGTTTGAAGCAAGTATGATTGTGTATTTTGAGAGTTTATTCGATAACATGTTTAAAGTAATAGCCAACCACAGGAATACTTGCTAAAGCAAGTAAAAATATAAATTGATTTACGGTGTATAAAAACTTATAATTTTTAATATCTGAGGCATTTATTAAAAGGTAAATATAGTATAACTGAGGTATATTGCCTAAAAGGATTATAGTACTAAAAATAAACCTATTTTTAATAAAAGTAATAGCAATAGAAAAAATTAAAACCCAAGTGATAATAGATAATGCCAAAGCAATGTTTTTGGCTCTTTTTCTACCTAATAAAATAGGAAGCGTCTTTTGATTGTGTATGTTATCCTCATTAGTATTAATTATATCAACAATAATTTCTCTTGAAATATTACCTAAAAACGATATTAAAACATAGAGCATCGTTACCATTTGTAGTTTAAAAAACAAATTCCATTGACTAGGGGATAAGTTTGTGGGAAAATCAAACCACCATAATGATAATACAGCAAAAGGTTTAAGAAAGGAAGTAATAATACCGCTAAAAAAGTTTTTGATAGGGTTGTTTTTTGAGTACAGTATTACAGCTATTGGACAAAGAATGAAAATTAATCCATACCAGGGTTTATGAATTTTAAAAGATAGGATAAAACCAACAGAAACTCCCAGAATTAATAAATAAGAAGAGTTTATTTTTACTTTTTCTAAAGGTATTGATATTTTGCTTTTCTTTTGTTGGTTTCTATAAAAAAAACTGATTAAATATCCTGAGGCTAATAATAATGCGCTAGAAATAGAAAGAAGCCCTAAATCGAAAAATGAAAGTGTGGTTTTAAAACTGTAACCACATAAAAAGCAAAACTTAAATAAAAATAAAATGAGAATAAAATATACGATTTTCTTCCATTGAATAATGCTAAAAAAAGTATTATTCATTAATTAAAAGCCTTTTTTATGCGGGCTAAATCACGTTTACTGTCACGCTCTTTAATAGTTTGTCTTTTGTCATGAGTTTTCTTTCCTTTTGCAAGAGCAATTTCTAACTTAGCCCAACCATTTTCATTTATGAACAAGCGTAAGGGTACTATAGTATTCCCTTTTGATTCTACTTCTTTTTCAAGTTTTCTTAATTCTTTTTTATTGAGTAGTAAACGACGCTCACTTTTCGGTTTGTGATTATAATGATGTCCGAAGGCATATTCTTCAATATACATATTTACGACAAAGAGTTCTCCTTTATCGTTAAACTCACAAAAGCTTTCTGTAATTCGAGCTTTACTTTGACGTATTGATTTTATTTCAGTACCAGTAAGTTGAATTCCTGCTGTGTACTTATCAAGTATCTCGTATTCAAAACGAGCTTTTTTATTCTGTATGTTGATGTTTTTTTGCATAAATGGAACACAAATATAACTATAATTTTAAGTTGTTAAATAAAATTATTAAGCTATGATTTAAGTCATATTTTTAGGAGGTGAAGGAAGGTAGTTTTGTTCAAAATTAAAATTTATAATTATGAAGAAAATTATATTAAGTATTGTATTAGGAATGTTATTTTTTAGCAATGTAAATGCTCAGGAAACCAACAAAGTAGAAGACTTTAAAAAATGGCAAACTCGCTTTAGATGGGTGAGTGTTTTACCAAATGAATCTGCAACAATAGGAACCATTGGGGGAAATGTTGAAATAGGTGAAAATTTCATTCCTGAACTTGATTTTACGTATTATTTTACCGAAAACATAGCTGCAGAATTAATTTTAGGAACAACTAATCACGATGTTAAGGTCATAAACACAGCTTTAGGCAATGTAGATTTAGGAGATGTTTGGTTATTACCTCCAACTTTAACCTTACAATATCATTTTAATGTAAACGATTTTAAACCTTATGTGGGAGCGGGGGTAAACTATACTATCTTTTACAATGCAGATCCAGGAGCAGTTGTAGATGTCGATTATAAAAATGGGTTTGGATACGCTCTTCAGTTAGGTTTTGACTATGATTTAGATGATACCTGGTTTTTGAATGTAGATGCAAAATATGTAGGACTAAGTACAGATGTAACTGTTGATGCAGGTATTGCAACTGTTCCTGCTGAAGTAGATATTAATCCTTTATTGATAGGTTTTGGGGTAGGGATAAGATTTTAATTACACTCAAGAGAAAATATTTTAAGAGCCGCAATTTGCGGCTCTTTCTGTGTTTAATTTTCATACGATAAAAACGTGCCTAAAAATGAAATCTACTCAACCTTAATTAGTTTTGCAGGCTTTGGTTTTGCTTCTTCTAACTTAGGAATCGTAATTTTTAATTCGCCATTTTCATAAGCTGCCTTTATTTTTTCACTATCTACAATACCTTTTGGTAGTGTAAAACTTCTTTTAAATGACATGTAGCTATACTCTTTTCGTGTATAATTGTCATTATGGTTCTCTTGACTTTCTTTTTTCTCTGATGAAATTGTTAGAATGTCGTTTTCAAGATGAATCTTAAAATCTTCTTTACTCATTCCAGGTGCTGCAACATTCACCATAAACTCATTTTCAGTTTCTTTAATGTTTACAGCAGGTAATGTGGTGTTGGTGTCAGAGAAGTTAGTAGCCGACCAATCTCTTAAAAATTCATTAAAAACATTAGGAAATGCTGGGAAATCTGTTCTCTTTAATAACATAACTTTACTTTTTTTGGTTAAACATTAATTTTAATGTTATAGTTCAAAAAAAATACCAATTTAAAAAAGCGACATTTTTTCATTGTAGGAAATGAAAAAATGTCACTTTTTACCTGGTTTACAGTGGTTTATGTTAGTTTTTAATTAAGTCGGTTTGATTTCTAAAGACTAATTCATCATCAAATGCGTCTAATAATATAATACTATCGGTAGTTACTTTTCCGGATAAAATTTCTTTAGATAGTTGATTTAAAACTTCTTTTTGAATAACACGTTTTACAGGACGTGCACCAAATTCAGGTTGATATCCTTTAATAGCTAAATAAGCAATGGCTTCATTGGTAGCATCAAAAGTTATGTTTTGTTTTGCAATCATCTTTTTAACGCTATTCAATTGTAGTTTTACAATCTCTTTAATGTTTTCTTCTGATAGCGGAGTAAACATAATAATATCGTCAATTCTGTTTAAAAACTCAGGTCTTACAGATTGTTTTAATAATCCTAAAACCTCTGTTTTGGCTAATTCCATAGTTGTATGGATGTTGCTTTTCATATTATCAAATTTCTCTTGAATAATATGACCTCCCATGTTAGAGGTCATGATAATGATAGTGTTTTTAAAATCAGCAACACGACCTTTATTATCAGTTAGTCTACCTTCATCTAATACTTGTAGTAGAATGTTAAAAGTATCAGGATGTGCTTTTTCAATTTCATCTAATAATACAACAGAATAAGGTTTTCTACGAACCGCTTCTGTTAATTGTCCTCCTTCATCATATCCTACATATCCTGGAGGTGCTCCTACTAATCTACTTACCGAATGACGCTCTTGGTATTCACTCATATCAATACGAGTCATTGCATTTTCATCATCGAATAAATATTCAGCTAATGCCTTGGCTAACTCTGTTTTACCAACTCCAGTAGTACCTAAGAATAAGAATGAGCCTATAGGTTTATTTGGATTTTGTAATCCAGATCTTGAACGACGTACTGCATCAGAAACTGCTTCGATAGCTTCTTCTTGACCTACCACACGTCTGTGTAGCTCATCTTCTAATTTTAGTAATTTTTCACGTTCAGATTGTAGCATTTTAGTTACAGGAATCCCTGTCCATTTTGCTACTACTTCAGCAATGTCATCATAGGTAACCTCTTCTTTAATTAGAGAGTTTTCTTGCTGATTTGCTAAAACTTCCTGTTGTTTATCAAGTTCTTCTTGAGCATCTTTAATTTTACCATAACGTAACTCAGCAACCTTACCATAATCACCATTACGTTCGGCTTTCTCGGCTTCTAGTTTGTAGTTTTCAATATCTATTTTTAAACTTTGAATAGTATCTACAATACTTTTTTCCGATTGCCATTTCGCATTAATTTCATTACGCTCTTCTTTTAGATTTGCTAAATCAGCATTTAAAGATTTTAACTTAGTTTCGTCATTTTCACGTTTAATTGCTTCAATCTCAATTTCTAATTGCATAATCTTACGATCCAGTACATCTAATTCTTCAGGTTTCGAATTGATTTCCATACGTAATTTAGAGGCAGCTTCATCCATTAAATCGATAGCTTTATCAGGTAAAAAACGATTGGTAATATAACGTTGTGATAATTCTACAGCACCAATAATAGCTTCATCTTTAACACGAACTTTGTGGTGTGCTTCGTATTTGTCTTTAATACCACGTAAAATTGAAATAGCGCTTTCAGTATCAGGTTCGTCTACCATCACTTTTTGAAAACGACGCTCTAAAGCTTTGTCTTTTTCAAAGTACTTTTGGTATTCATCTAGCGTAGTTGCTCCAATTGCTCTTAATTCGCCACGAGCTAAAGCAGGTTTTAAAATATTGGCCGCATCCATAGCGCCTTGCCCCCCCCCAGCACCTACTAAAGTGTGGATTTCATCAATAAATAATACAATATCTCCTTCCGATTTAGTTACTTCTTTTACTACTGATTTTAAGCGTTCTTCAAATTCACCTTTATATTTAGCTCCAGCAATTAAAGCTCCCATGTCTAAAGAAAAAATTTGTTTATCCTTTAGGTTTTCAGGAACATCACCACGAATAATACGGTGTGCTAGCCCTTCTGCAATAGCGGTTTTACCAGTACCAGGCTCTCCTACAAGAATAGGGTTGTTTTTTGTTCTACGAGATAAGATTTGTAACAAGCGTCTAATTTCTTCATCACGTCCAATAACAGGGTCTAATTTTCCGTCCTGCGCTAATTGATTTAAATTTTTAGCATATTTATTTAAAGAATTGTAAGTTTCCTCGGCACTTTGAGAAGTAACACGATTCCCTTTACGTAATTCTTCAATTGCTGCTGTTAAGCTTTTTTCTGTAACACCTTGGTCTTTTAAAACTTGTGCTATTTGACTTTTTGACTTAAAAATACCTAAGATTAAGTGTTCAATAGAAACATATTCATCGTTCATTTTTTTTGCGATGATAGCCGCTTCGTTGAGTGCTTTATTAGCTTCACGAGAGAGCATTAATTCAGCACCGGTAACCTTAGAGAAACTTTCTATTTGTTTGTCTAAAACTTGCTGTATAACATCAATATTTATGTTAAGTTTTTTTAATATAAATGGTAATACATTTTCGTCAACTAAAAGTAGTGCTTTAAAAATGTGCTCGTTTTCTATTAAGTTGTTACCATAACTTTGCGCTAATTGTTGCGCCTGTTGTATGGTTTCTTGGGATTTTATTGTATAATTGTTAAAATTCATATCGTTTATTTTTTATCAGAGAAAGTCAAAATCAATACCATCTTTATTTTTTTATTTAAAAACGCCATTTTGTCTTTAAAACACAGGTGATTGCTGACTTTTTGACTGCTTTAACTTGTTTATAATATAACCGATATTAAATTAATAAATATATAGGAATGTTGAATAGTTTTTTTAACTCTATGAAGAGTAATACTTCAAAGAAGGAATCTTTTATAAATTGGATTCCATTAACGGATATAAAACAATTAGGAGAAATTAAAATTCAGTCAGAAAATGAACCTATAGTAATCTTTAAACATTCTACCAGATGTGGTATTAGCAGCATGGTAATAAAACGTTTTGAAAATAGCTTTGATGAAGAGTTGAAAAGTTTTAAAATGTATTACTTAGACTTGCTTAGTTATAGAGAAATATCGAATGAAATAGCTCATTCATTTCATGTAATACATCAATCTCCTCAGTTATTGGTAATTGAAAAAGGAAAGGTGGTAACTCATGCTTCTCATTATGATATAGGTCAAGTAGATTTGAAAAAAATCTAAAAAAACTCCCAATTTTAGTGGGATTTCCTTAAATACCTCGTATTTTTGCATATTTCAAAATTATAGAGATTTGAGTAACGAAACAGCAACTTCACAACCCAAGAAAGGAAAAAATTTATACGATTATCAAAAAGAAGCATTGCACAAAATTTTTAAAAGTTTTGAAGATGCTCCAGAAAACTATCACTTATTATACCAACTTCCAACAGGAGGTGGTAAAACGGTTATTTTCTCTGAAATAACCCGTCAATACTTAAAACATCATCAAAAGAAAGTATTGATAATGACACATCGAATTGAATTATGTAAGCAAACAGCAAGAATGCTTAGTGAATTTGGTGTTGAAAATAAAATTATTGATAGTAAAGCGAGTTTAGATGATCAAGATAGATATGATTGCTTTGTCGCGATGGTAGAAACATTGAATAATCGTTTAAACGACGATATGTTAGATATTTCTGATGTAGGTTTGGTAATTATTGATGAGGCACATTACAATTCATTTACTAAATTATTTAAGTTTTTTGAAAAATCATTCTTACTAGGAGTAACTGCTACACCTTTAAGTTCGAATATAAAGCTTCCAATGAAAGACAATTATGATGAGCTAATTGTTGGTGAAAGTATTGGTTCTTTAATAGAAAATGAATACTTGGCTAAGGCAAGCATATACTCTTATAATGTAGGATTAACTTCGTTAGAAGTAGGTGCAAACGGAGATTATACCGTAAAATCATCTGAAGATTTATATACCAATACTGATATGCTTTCTAAGCTGTTACAAGCTTATGAAGAAAGAGCCAAAGGAACTAAAACCTTGATTTTTAATAATGGTATTAACACATCATTACATGTGTTTGATACTTTTAAAAGAGCAGGGTACCCTATTGCTCATTTAGATAATACAAATACAAAAAAAGAACGCGATTTAATCTTAAAGTGGTTTCATAAAACTCCAAATGCGATTATTACTTCAGTTAGTATTTTGACAACTGGGTTTGATGAGCCATCAGTACAATCAATCATTTTAAATAGAGCTACAAAATCGTTAACTCTGTATTATCAGATGATTGGTCGTGGTTCTCGTATTTTTCCAGGAAAATCAGAATTTAATGTAATTGATTTAGGAAATAACTTTCATCGTTTTGGACCTTGGGGAGCCGATTTAGATTGGCAAAAGATGTTTAGAGCTCCTAATTTCTATTTAGATAATTTATTGTCTGATGAAGAGATTGAAAGTGAGTTCAGATATGAATTACCGGCAGATGTAAAAGCTGAATTCGCGAATTCAGAAGACTTATATTTTGATGTTAAAAAAGTTTATAGAGATACTATACAAGGAGGAGAATCTTCAAAACGAGTATTAGAAAAATCAATCGAGCATCATGCTAAAATGTGCGTAGAAAACAGTGAAGATGTTTTTGATGCATTAATTTTGGCAAAAATGTTAGGAGGAGATATTGATGATAGAATTTATAGATATTCTAAATGTATCTCTAAAAGTACCCATAATTTTATTGATTGGTTACAAGATGACTACCGTAAAAAATTAAATACATATTTACGTAGTAATTTTGATGAAGTGTATGAACAAATTCATGGACATCCACCACCAGAAGAAGAGTAAAATAAATAATGACAAAAAAATCCAGTTCGAAAGAACTGGATTTTTAGTATATACTATTTTGCTAGATTTATTCTTTTGCAGGTAAAACTTTACCAGAACATTCACCAAAACCAATACGAACGTTATCATTCTTGCAATAACCACGCATAATTACGGTGTCATTGTCATTAATAAATTTACGTTCACTACCATCGTTCATCTTTATAGGATTCTGACCTCTCCAAGTTAATTCTAACATAGAACCAAAACTATCTTTTGTAGGACCAGAAATAGTACCACTACCCATCATATCACCAGCATTTACAGGACATCCATTAACAGTATGATGTGTTAATTGTTGTACCATAGTCCAGTACATATATTTAAAGTTAGAATTACAAACTACAGTTTCTTCTTTACCTTCTGGTTGAATAGCCATTTGTAAGTTAATATCGTAACTATCTTTTCCCTCTTTGCGTAAATACGGTAAAGGCTCATATACTTGTTTAGGGTTGTCTACTCTAAAAGGCTCTAAAGCATCTAAGGTTACAATCCAAGGAGAAATAGTAGATGCAAAGTTCTTACCTAAGAAAGGGCCTAAAGGCACATATTCCCAAGCTTGAATATCACGAGCAGACCAGTCATTAAACAACACTAATCCAAAGATATAATCTTCAGCTTCATCAATAGGAATTCTATCTCCTAAATCATTAGCTACAGTAGTTATAAAAGCCATTTCTAATTCAAAATCTAATAATTTTGAAGGACCAAAATTAGGGGTTGTTTCTCCTTCATTTGGTCTTTGTTGTCCAATAGGACGACGGATTGGTGTACCAGATGGAACTATAGAAGAACTTCTACCATGATAACCAATAGGAATTTGTAACCAGTTAGGGAATAAGGCATTTTCAGGATCTCTAAACAAGCTACCTACATTAGTAGCATGTTCTTTACTTGCATAAAAATCGGTATAATCACCAACAGATACAGGAAGTTGCATTTCAACTTCATCCATTCTAAAGATTATTTTGTCTTTATGTTCAGCATTGTCACGTAAATCGGTATTTTCAGCATCAAAGATATCAGCAATTCTATTGCGAACTAAACGCCATGTTTTACGTCCATCGGCAATAAAATCATTTAAAGTATCTTGCAGAAAAATATCATCTGTTAAAGGAATACCTTTAAAGTATCCTAATTGATGTAAAGCACCTAAATCGATAGCGTAATCACCAATCCTTGTACCAATGGTTATTATATCATCTTTTGTAAGAAAAACCCCAAAAGGTATATTTTGAATAGGAAAATCTGAGTTTTCTGCAACAGATAACCAAGATTTTCTATTCGGATTATTAGCAGTTATTTCCATTTATCGTTTTGTTATATTTTCATCAAACCTACATATTTTTTTCAATTTACCCCAAAAAGATGAGTAAAAAAAATGCGAAAGTGTTTTTGTAAATACTTCTTATAAAATCCGTAAAAATTGAAGAATAAAATTAGTACTTTTGACCACTTTATGTAACAACACACAACATGCAAAAAGATCATCAAATATTTGATTTAATTCAAGAAGAAAAAGAGCGTCAGCTACACGGATTAGAGTTGATTGCTTCTGAAAATTTTGTAAGCGACCAAGTAATGGAAGCTCAAGGATCGGTTTTAACTAATAAATATGCTGAAGGATATCCAGGGAAACGTTATTACGGTGGATGTGAAGTAGTAGATATCGTAGAGCAAATAGCAATTGATAGAGCAAAAGAGCTTTTCGGAGCAGAGTATGTAAACGTACAACCACATTCTGGAAGTCAAGCGAATACTGCTGTTTTTGCTGCATGTTTACAACCAGGAGATACTATTTTAGGATTTGATTTATCTCACGGAGGACACTTAACACATGGATCACCAGTAAACTTTTCTGGTAAGTTATACAATCCAGTATTTTATGGTGTAGATAAAGAAACAGGATATATTGATTATAAACATTTAGAGCAACAAGCTAACGAACATAAACCTAAATTAATTATTGCAGGAGCCTCTGCGTATTCTCGTGATATTGATTTTAAAAAGTTCAGAGAGATTGCTGATAGTGTAGGTGCTATTTTAATGGCAGATATTTCACATCCAGCAGGATTAATAGCAAAAGGGATTTTATCAGATCCGTTACCACACTGTCATATTGTTACTACAACAACTCATAAAACCTTACGTGGACCTCGTGGTGGTATGATTATGATTGGAAAAGATTTTGAAAATCCTTTCGGGTTAAAATTAAAATCAGGAAAATTAAAGAAAATGTCAACGTTGATTAATTCTGCGGTTTTCCCAGGAAATCAAGGGGGACCATTAGAACATGTTATTGCTGCTAAAGCAATTGCTTTTGGTGAGGCATTGACAGATGAGTTCTTAGAATATCAAATTCAAGTAAAAGAAAATGCACAAGCAATGGCGAAAGCATTTGTAGCTAAAGGATATGAAATTATTTCTGGAGGTACAGATAACCATTGTATGTTAATTGATTTACGTAACAAAAATATTACAGGAAAAGCTGCTGAAGAAGCGTTAGGAAAAGCTGAAATTACTGTAAACAAAAACATGGTTCCGTTTGATACTGAATCACCATTTGTAACTTCAGGAATTCGTTTAGGTACTGCTGCTGTTACTACTCGTGGTTTAAAAGAAGCTGATATGGAAGTAATCGTTGACTTAATTGATGAAGCGTTAATGAATGCCGATAATGATGATGTATTAGTAGCAATAGGAGAGAAGGTGTACGATTTAATGCATGACAGACGTTTATTTGTAATGTAAGAAGAAGGTAGAACCTTTTGATAAGTATAAAAAAAGGCGTTCTAAATTATTTAGAACGCCTTTTTTGTTATTCGTCATTGTCTTGAGCTCGTTCAAGAATTTTTTCAGGAAGTGCTTTTTTAGCTTTTGCTCCCATTTTCTTAAGTTTTTCTACACTTGTAATTAAGTTTCCTCTACCTTCTACTAGTTTATTCATAGCAGCTGCATAATCGGCTTTAGTACCATCTATTTTCTTACCAATATTCACTAAGTCGGTTAATAAGCCTTGAAATTTATCATATAAAGCACCTGCTTGACGTGCAATTTCTAAAGCATTACGTTGTTGTTTTTCGTTATTCCACATAGTGTCAATGGTACGTAACGTAGCCAATAGCGTGGTTGGAGTAACAATTACAATATTTTTTTCAAAAGCTTTATTATACAACGTATTGTCTTCGTTTAAAGCTACCGCAAAAGCAGGTTCAATTGGCACAAAAAGTAACACAAAATCAGGAGATTCTATTTTGTAAATATCTTCATATTTCTTTTCAGAAAGCTGCTCTACGTGACGTTTTAATGAATTTACATGCTCCTTTAAAAAACGTTCTTTTTCTATATCATCCTCAGTGTTTATAAATTGCTCATAAGCGGTTAGAGATACTTTAGAATCGACAATCATTTTTTTGTTGTCTGGTAAATGAATCACTACATCGGGCATAATACGTTTACCTTCTTCATTAGTAAAAGACTGTTGCACAAAATACTCACGGTCTTTTTCTAAACCAGATTTTTCTAAAACGCGTTCTAAAACCAATTCTCCCCAATTTCCTTGGGTTTTGCTGTCTCCTTTCAAAGCTTTGGTAAGGTTAATGGTTTCTTTACTCATTTGAGCATTTAATTCTTTTAATCCTAATAATTGTTCTTTTAAAGCAGAATGCATCGAAATACTCTCTTTTTGAGAGTCTTCAACTTTCTTTTCGAAGGTTTGTATTTTTTCTTGAAGTGGATTTAAAATATCCTTAATATTCTTTTTATTTTGTTCTGTAAACTTATTCGATTTTTCGTCTAAAATTTTATTGGCTAAATTCTCAAACTCTTTAGTGAACTTATCCTGTAGCTTTTCTACTTCCTCTTTGTTTTCATTCAATTTTAGCTGTAGATTTTTCAACTCTTCATTTTTTCTAGCTAATTCAATAGCCGAAAATTCTTTTTCACGACGAATTTCTTCTGTTTCCTTAGATTTTTCAGTAAAACGTTCTTGTACTTCCTTTTTTTGGAATTCTAAATTCGCTTGATGATTTTGTAGTGTAGCAATTTCTTTTTCTAAATCAGTTGTTTGCTGCTTAAACTTTAATTTAGAAAATAAGTTTCCGATAATAAATCCAATAGCTAGGGTACTAATAGCAATTAAAATAATTAAAAGAGTGGTATTCATTAGGATGTTTATAAGTTTATAGGATGAACAAATATAGGACAAGATAGGTTAAAATTATTTGATTTTTATAAGGAAAACCGTATCATTGACTTTTATAACTATCGAAATGATATCTAAATTTATATTTCACAAAGTTTTAGGCTGGAAGCTGGTGGGCGATTTTCCAAGAGATTTAAAAAAGTATGTGGTTATTGGAGCACCGCATACAAGTTGGAAAGATTTTCCCATCGCTATTTTAGCAAGAAACACATACGGTGTTAAAGTCAATTTTATAGGAAAGGCTTCGTTATTTAAACCGCCATTCGGATTTATTTTTAGAGCGCTAGGAGGTTCTCCTGTAGATAGAAGTAAGAGCACTAATAAGGTAGATGCGATAGTGAATTTGTTTAATCAGCATGACGAATTTCGTTTGGCGTTATCTCCTGAAGGAACTCGAGCGAAAATAACAGAATGGAAAACGGGTTTTTACTATATAGCAAAAGGAGCTAAGGTACCGATTGTAATGTTCGCTTTCGATTTTGAAAACAAACAGATTAAAGTAGCTCCACCATATTATCTCACAGATGATATGAATACGGATATGAACCATATTTACGATTTTTACAGAGGTATTAAAGGGGCAAAACCAGAATTATTCTCAGTACCAGATAACGAGTGAAATAAACGTTAAAGAGCCTTGTTTTTTTGAAAATTTCATAAGATTTGAGTATCTTGTAGAAGGTTTAAAACAAGGAGATATGAGAAAGTATAGTATATTGATTTGTATGGTTTTTATTCTGTTTAGTTGTGCTTCTTCAAAAAATACCACTCAAGCAGAGATAGATAATTTAAAAACTCTTATTCAAAGTAAAACTTTTGAAATAGAGTCAGAGTGGGCTGAACCTCAAGTAACCTATGCAATGACACAAATAGCCAATGCAGGAATGTTACCAACAGGTAGTAATGCTGGGAATATAAGTTTGATAGGAAATAGCAATTTTTTTAGAATGAAAGGGGATACTGTTGCGGCGTATTTGCCTTATTTTGGTGAACGACAAGCAGGTGGTTCTTATGGAGGAAGAGATAGTGGAATTGAATTTGAAGGAGTTCCTAAAGATTTAGTAATATCTGAGGATAAAGAGAACAGTTACAAAATCAATTTTAAAATAAAAGATAAAAATACAACGACTGAAAATTACAATGTTGTAGTTCGAGTATATCCTAGCTTATCTAGTACTATTTATGTAAACAGTACTCAAAAGCGTTCTATAAGTTATAGAGGTAGAGTAATCGCTAGTACAGAAAAATAAACATATTCAATAAAGTTGTGGAAATGTATAGAATACTATATTTTACTACTTCTTAAAACTAGCTATGGAATTACATAATTTTAAAAAGTTTCTTATTGAAAAGGGAGGGTTATTTGAAGAAGATTTTTTTCAGATACAGTCTTTTATACAAACAAAAAAACTCTCAAAAAGCGAATTTTTATTAAAACAAGGAGATATTTGTTCTCATTTCTTTTTTGTAGAACAAGGCTTGCTCCGTATGTATGCTTTAAATGAAGAAGGGAAAGAGAATATTTTACAATTTGCTACCGAAGGTTGGATTGTGAGTGATAGAGGGAGCGTGTATTTTCAAGCACCTTCTACTTACTATATTGATGCCGTAGAAGATACGTTAGTTGTAATGTTAGACGAGCATTTTATAGACCAAGTTTCAAAAGTCAATTCAAGTTTTAGAAAGCAAAATGAACATCTATTACAAAATCATATTCGTCATTTATACAAACGTATTAGTCAATTATTAGGAGCATCAGCCAAAAATCGCTATTTAAATTTTGTAAGCATGTATCCAGATATTATGTTACGAGTTCCACAATGGATGATTGCTTCGTATTTAGGTATTACACCAGAAAGTCTCAGTCGTGTTCGTAAAGCTTTAGCTGAAGAAAACTTCAAACCACACAAATAATACTTCTTACCATAGGTCAATGTATACCTTTTTTTGTTGCCGTAATTTTACAGTAAATAAAAAAGGATTTATTATGAGACATTTAAAAACATTAGTTGTAACAAAAAATACAACAATGCCTAAAATTTTGAATTGGCAAGTTTCAACTGTTAGTAATGTCGAAACAGCCATTGAAAAATTATACCAACAAACATATAAGGTTTTAGCTATTTCAAAAGATACTAAAGAGATAGATAAAAACAAACTGCAAAAAATTATTACGGTATTATTCCCAGAAGCGATTATTGTAGAATACAAAGATGAAGCAGCACTTTCTAAAAGTGTAAAACAAGGATATTGGTCTAAAAACAAACCAGAAATGAAACGTAATTATTTGGATAACTCATTTGAAATGAAGTTGTCCTGTAGTTTAAATTAATTAAAAGAAAGGATTTTAAAATGAAAACAAGAAGTATAGAAAAAGTAGTAAAACCAGGAACTCCACATTTTGTAGGAGATGGATTTAGAGTACATAATTTTATTCCCGGAACCTCAACGATGCAACGTATGGATCCATTTATCATGTTAGATTATAATTCGAAATATAATTTCCCTCCAACAGATAAACCAAAAGGAGTGGGAGTTCACCCTCATAGAGGATTTGAAACCGTAACGATTGCCTATAAAGGACGTGTTGAGCATGGAGATAGCGCAGGAGGTGGAGGAATTATTGGAGAAGGAGATGTACAATGGATGACAGCAGCTTCAGGAGTTTTACATAAAGAGTTTCATGAAACTGAGTGGAGTAAAACAGGAGGAGAGTTTCAAATGGTACAACTATGGGTAAACCTTCCTGCAAAAGATAAAATGAGTCCGCCAAAATATCAAGCAATAGCAAACGCTGAAATGGCTAAAGTACAATTACCTGAAAATATAGGGGAAATAGAGGTAATTGCAGGAGAATATGAAGGTAATAAAGGACCAGCATCAACATTTTCACCAGTAAATATGTTTAATGTAAGGTTGAAAAAAGAAGCGAAAACACAATTGACATTTCCTGCTCATTATACTACTTCAATTTTACCTGTTGAAGGTAGTGTAAGGGTAAATGAAGTGACGGATGTTTTACAAGATCACTTTATACTGTTTGCAAATGATGGAGATACATTTACAATAGAAGCTTTAGAAGATACAATTGTATTGGTATTAAGTGGAGAACCGTTAAATGAACCTATTGCAGCTTATGGACCTTTTGTAATGAATACTCAAGAGGAGTTGGTTAAAGCATTTCAAGACTTTAATACAGGAAAATTTGGGTATTTAGAAGATTAATAAAACCAAAAAGCAGCTAACCTACTAGCTACTTTTTATATTTAATATCATTTATTACTTAAGCACAAGATACTGTAACTGTATGAGTATGTCCACCACCAGAGGTTGAGGTAACATTAATAGAGTTGTTATTTCGTAAAGATGAAAAGTTTGCAGTAGTTACTGTTATTATATGATTATGATTGGCACTACCTTGTATTGAATAGGCTTTATCTATTCCTGCTTGTATATCTTCTTTAGAGACATTTAAGGAATGTCCATGATTACGATCAATAGAGTTATTGGTACCATTATTTAAACAATTACCAGTAGGAATTGGAATTGGATTTTGGCTTGACTCATTACCAGTATCTGATGAGCACCTAACAAATATATAAGCAGGTAATGTTATTAGTATTGTAGCTAATATTTTTTGAATAAATGTTTTTCTATTCATAAGTTAAGTATAATTAGTAAAAGCAAAAACAGCTTTTTTTAAAAAGCTGTTTTTGTTAATGTTATTTAAGCACAAGATACTGTAACTGAATGTGTATGTCCGTCATCGTTAGTAGATCCAACGGTAATAGAATTATTACTTTGTAAAGAAGAAAAGTTAGCGGCTGTTAAAGTTACAGTATGGTTGTGAGAGGAACTCCCTTGAATCGAGTACGATTTTTGTGCTCCTGCTTGAACATCTTCTTTAGAAACTGTTAAAGTATGTCCATGATTAGCGCTAATGGTACTATTGGTTCCATTATCTATACAGTTACCAGATGGAGTTGGATCTGGATCTGGGTTCGGATTTGGGCTTGGATCATTATCTGAACCAGAGGAGCACCCTACAAGCATATAAGCCGGTAATGCTATTAGCATTCCTGCTATAGATTTTTGAATAAAGGTCTTTCTGTCCATGGTGTTAGTGTGTTGATATTTAGTTAAATATACTTAAAATATAAAAGAATTCAAAATAAAGACAAACACAAATTCTAAAGAATGTATAAACAAAATGTTTCGTAAATTACATGAGCAAAGATTAATTAGAATTAAAAAAGAAAATTATAGCATGTCAAATACAAAGTTAATTATAGAAGAACGAGCTGCTAATATTGGTAATTTTATTGTGGGACGTCTATTGCCATTTAGACAAAAACGAATGGTAGGGCCGTTTATTTTTATCGATCATATGGGACCCGTGAGTATGAATAATAAAGAGAATTTAGACATTGCTATGCATCCTCATATAGGAATATCGACCCTAACTTTTTTGTTTGAAGGAGCTATTTTGCATCGTGATAGTTTAGGCACTGAAATAGAAATTACTCCAGGAGCAGTTAATTGGATGACAGCGGGAAAGGGAGTAGTACATACAGAAAGAACCCCTGAACATTTAAGGAATTCAACTAAAAAGCTTCATGGATTACAAATATGGGTAGCTTTACCTATAGAAGAGGAGCAATGTGAACCATCTTTTGCACATGCTTCGGCTTCAGAACTTCCTAGTTGGGAATATGAAGGAATACATTTTAAACTCATAGCAGGAAAAGCTTTTGGAAAACAGTCGCCTATTCCTGTCTATAGTCCATTGTATTTTATAGAAATAAAATCAGATGAAGAGAAAACAGTATCTATAGGGGAGCATTTATTTGGGGAGAGTGCTTTATATATTTTAGAAGGAAGCATTACTAGTGATGGACATACTTATGAAGCGAAACAGCTATTAGTAGCTAAGGATAGTACTTTATGCGCTTTTACTATTTCTGAAAATTCGACTATCTATATTTTTGGAGGAGAACCTTTTTCTGAAGAACGTTTTATCGAATGGAATTTTGTAGCCTCTGATAAAAAACTAATAGAACAAGCAAAAGAAAATTGGGAAAAAGACAAGTTTCCATCAGTACCTAATGAAACAGTTAAGATTCCCTTACCAGAACCAAAGCGTTTTGGGGGATAAATATGTATTAATAACATAAAGTTAAATTATATGAAAACTGGTAGATTAGAAGCATTTAGTGATGGTGTTTTAGCCATTGTAATTACTATTATGGTGTTAGAGATGAAAGCACCAGAAGACACAACATTTAAAGGATTGCTATCGGTAGCTCCTGTATTTATTAGTTATCTATTAAGTTTTATATACTTAGGTATCTATTGGAACAATCATCATCATTTATTGCAAGTTACAAAAAAGGTAAATGGAAGTATACTATGGGCTAATTTGCATTTATTGTTTTGGTTGTCATTAATTCCTTTCACCACAAGTTGGATTGGTGAACATGGTCATTATAATGAGGCTTTACCAGTAGCTACTTACGGATTTGTTTTGCTTATGAGTGGCATAGCTTATTTTATACTAGAACGAGTTTTAATTAAGTATCATGATGACAATTACCCTTTATCAAAATTGTGTAGAAAGGGAACTAAAGATTATATATCCATGATAATATATCTTTTAGCGGTACCAATTTCTTTTGTAAATACTTGGATTTCAATTGCATGTTATATAGCTGTAGCTTTGATGTGGTTAATGCCAGAACGAAAGTTAGAAGAATTAATGGAAGAGTTAGAAAAATAATAGTAAAAAATAAGGTTTTACCGTACTAAAAGTAAGGCTTTTTAGAGGTTGTTTTTTTTTTATAGGGGTACTTTAGAGCCTGATAAAAAAAGATTTTTATTATTAACCCCAAAAAAAAGTTTTACGATGAAAAAAGCAATTTTAAAAGTAGAAGGAGTTCAAGAATTAACAAAAACAACTTTAAAAAACGTTAAAGGTGGAGTAAAACCAACTCAATGTGGAGGAGATGGTTCTTATATCTACCAAAATGGAGTAAAAGTATGTTGTTATCAACCTTCTACTATGAATTATATTTGCTAAAATATAATTTGCTTTAAAAAAGTGATACTATAAAGTTTTCCTTTTATAAAGCTGCTTAAACGATTTAATGTTTAAGCAGCTTTTTTTATTTAAGAGTTATTTTTATTACAATCCTAGTTCATCCATTTTCTTCTTTTCATATCTACTATCTTCAGCAGGATAGCGTAATTTACCTTTGTAGTTTTTAGAATCTTTAGCCAACGCGTATATTAAACTCTCTCCAGCATTATTTGGAGATTCATTATAGATAGGATCTGTATAGGCTTCTTGTGTTGAAATAACCTTCCAACCTTTCTTTTTAAATAGCTGAATTAGATCATCCATAAATAAGGCAGCAGCAAAATTATGATGCAATAACAGGTTATGTTTAATATGTCTTCCTGTAAGTTCAAAAGCTAATTTTTCATAAAATTGAGCACAATTCCAAAGGTGTTCAAGGTAATATTCTTTATACTTGTTGAGGTCGAAAGTAGGATCAGTACGTAGCTTTTTGATTAAACGACTGTCAATATACCAATCAGAAGCATCAATAGTAACGTATCCGTTTTTATAGTTTTGTTCTTTTAAGAAATTACGAAAAGCTTTAATTTTTTCTTTTGTATTGCCTTCCTTAAGATATGGAAATCGAAAGTATTTTTGATAATTAGAATACTGTTTAATAAGGCTATCATTTTTTAGTAATTCATTTTTAAATTGTTCAAAAGTTACTTTAGGACTATTATAATTTGGATGTGTATAGGTGTGATTGGCAATACTATGTCCGTCATTATTCCAAGACTCTAATAAATGTTTTCCTCGTTCACTGTCTTTACCTTTTCCAGTAACAAACAAAGTAGTTTTTACATTGTTATCTTTTAATTTATTTAACAACATGGCATTCCATTTTTCAAAAGAATAGCCAGGTCTGTCACCCAAAGTACCATCATCAAAAGTAAAACAGATAGACTGTGCGTATAATGAATTCTGGAGAAAAATAGCTAGCAGTATACTTACTAACTTAATTCGTAATATGTTTTTAATCATTGTATTGTAATTATTTTAAAAATGTAGCTAAAAAAAACTCCCATAAAATCAATGGGAGAATTGCTTTAATAAAAAGAGTTTGTAGATTATTCTTTGATGAAGTTTATAGGGTTTACTTGTGCTTCTTTATAATGTACTTCATAATGTAAGTGTGCGCCTAAAGATGCACCTGTATTACCAACATATCCAATAATATCTCCCTTTTTGACAGATTGATTTTTGGTAACGTTGAATTTTTGTAGGTGTGCATACCATGTTTGGTACCCATCGCTATGTTCAATTACAATTAAGTTCCCCCATTTGTCTTGGTCAGCAGCTTTGGCAATAACTCCATCCGCAGTAGCAACAACAGGTGTTCCTATAGGCGCTTTAATGTCAATGCCATTATGCATCATTTTTTTTCCATTTTTTAATGGATTTCTTCTCTTTCCATAGGTACTACTGATGTCTTTTTTACTTTTCCCTTGCACAGGAAAAAGAGTGGGAGGATCAAGGACAAACTCCTTAGCTAATTGTGGAGTTGTACTAGGTAAGAGTTTTTCAGTTGTGTTTGGCTTCGTAAATGCCAAACAAAGACTTGCAGCACCCATAATGAATACTGAGTAGGTGAGTTTGTACACCTTAGCCGTAGGCTTCCTTGTGATCATATCTATTCGCTTTTTGATTACTGATTGATTAAAATAACTGTATAAGCTATTTGAAGTTGCTGTTTCTTTTTCAATGTTTTGTAAAAGAACCGCTAAGTAGTTAGATGTTTTGGTAGCTCCATTTAATACCCAACTATCTGCTTGATATTCGTGTACAGCTTTTAACGATTTACGATACCTATACACTAGCGGATTGAACCAAAAGAATACAATATAGATTTCAGCAAGTAGCACATCTATAGAGTGTTTTAATACTACATGTGCTTTTTCGTGTTCAACTATTAATATATTTTCTGAAGGATTTATATGCTTAGAAATGAATATCCAATTAAAGAATGAAAAAGTATTGGTATGATTGGTGTGTATTAATTGAACATTACCGTTATGTGTAACTTTTGATTGCTGTTTTAATTGAAAAAGTAACCAAATTGAATGTAGCATGCGTAAGAATACCAACGAGCTAACTAAGATGTATAAACCGAAAAGGATAGTTTTAAAATTATAGGCTTTTGTACTTGTTTCTTCAATAGTATCTACCAAGACAGTCTCGCTATTTGCTATAAATTCATTGAATTGAGGAATTTGTATTATTGTTGAGGGAGCTTTCAACGTTAGTAAGTATGATAGCGGAGCTAACAAAGCAACAACAGGCATTAAAAGCAATGAGAATCGGTTGATTTGATGAAAAGTAACTTTACTACTAACTATAATATAGAGTACGTATAAACAAGAAAACACAAGGCTACTTTGAACTAAATAGATAAAAAAACTAGTCATTCTTTTCTTTTAAGGTTTCTATTTTATTTTCAATAAGATTTTTTATTTCCTCTAACTCAGTAAGATTAAAATCTTCGTTTTCTGTAAAGAACATGGCAAATTTGCTTTTAGAGCCACTAAAAAAACTACCAATCACATTTTTAAAATGCTTTTTAAAATACTGCTCTTTAGTAATGGTAGGTGAGTACTGTCGTACTTTACCAAAGGTTTCGAAATTGAGAAAACCTTTTTTTACCAAAACACGTACCACTGTAGATATGGTTGTATAGGCTGGTTTAGGTTCAGGAAATTGCTCTACAATATCTTTTAAGAAAGCTTTGTCTAGCTTCCATATATATTGCATTATTTGTTCTTCAGCTTTTGTTAGTTCGTTCATGTAGCAAATATAGTATTATTTGTATTACTACAACTATAGTTATAGTAACAAAACTATTTTTATAGTCGTTAAAATTTTGTTAAGCGATTATGATACTTATCTGTCTTGTAATAAACGAAGAGCTAGAGTATAAGGTAGGTGAAAAGGGATGAAATTTAACTCAACAGTTTATCGATATTCATTTTGTACATTTTTCCAATAGGAATAACATGATCTCCTATCAAAATTCTATTACCTTCTATACTATTAATATACCTTTTGGTTACAGCAAATGATTTATGTACTTGTAAAAAATCACTTTCTGGTAGAGATTGTAATACATCGGATATCTTTTCTCTTATAGTAACCGTATTATTAGTGGTAACTATTTTTGTGTAGTTTCCGGCAGCTTCTATATATTGAATGGTATTAAGTGTAACTTGAATATACTTTTTATTGCTACGAAGAAAAATACTACTGGGGGTTTCAGTATTATTTTTTTGGACGTTTTGTATTTGAGTATTTTGTGGAGTACCAATTACTTTATTTACAGCTTTTAAAAAACGTTCAAAACCAAAGGGTTTAAGTAGATAATCAACTATATTAAGCTCGTAACCTTCAAGGGCAAATTCCTTGTAGGCTGTAGTAACTATTACCTTAGGAGGAGAAGTTAATGTTTTTAAAAACTCAAAACCTTTTAGTTTAGGCATATTTAGGTCAAGGAAAATTAAATCTACTTGATGTTTGTTTAAATACTCTAAAGCTTCAATAGCATCATAACAATGCTTTTTAAATTCCATAGTAGGTAATAAATCGCAATAGCCTTTAATAATATCGTGGGCAATATGCTCATCGTCTACAATAATGTACTTAATCATAGGTTTGTAATATTTAGTTTAGCTAAATAAATATCATCAGTTTTAGAAGTCGTTAATGTATGATTTTTAGGGTACACTAACTCTAATCTTCGCTTTAAGTTTTGCAAACCGATGCCTTCTTCTTGACTTTCTTCAGTCACGTCAAAATTATTCTCAATTTCAAAATTTATCGCATTTTGATGAGCTGTTAAATTTAAATGCACATAAGCGTTCTTTCTCAAGTTTTCTACTCCATGCTTAAAAGCATTTTCTAAAAGAATAATAAAAAGCAAGGGCATTACTTTATAATCGTTATCTGTTATATCAATATTGAATTGTATATCAATAGTTTTATGATAACGCATTTTATGAAGTTCGATATAATTTTGTAGATAGGTTACTTCTTCAGAAAGTAAAACCGTGTCTTTTTCACCATCATAAACACTATAACGCATCATATCGGAAAGCTTTAAAATAAGCTCTTGGGCTTTTTTAGCATCTTTACCTACCAGACCATAAAGGTTGTTAAGTGTATTAAAAAAAAAATGAGGATTGACCTGACTTTTTAGATGCATCAACTCAGTTTTCGTTTTTTCATTTTTTAAACGAATAATCGATTTTATTTGTTTAAACAACCAATAAAAGAAAGTAAAGAATAACACTAAAAAATAGAGCGTTATAAATTCTACAAAGCCTTCTAGCTTACCAAAAGTGTCATTAAAAACAACAATGATAACACCTATTAAGACAAGAGATATTCTATAAACACGCTTTATAATAGCCTTCTTTCTATCCGTAATTCTAAAATTCATAAGTCAATATTAGTCAAATAAAATACGCCTCACAAATTAGTTGACAAACATCTCTTTTGTGTGGATAAAAATGTGGTTAACTGTGATAAAATACTTTTATAGCCTACAGTACCATTTGTATCACATAGCACTGTAGGTTCATCACATAACTTTTAATAGTAGAAAGGGTAAGGCTAGGTTTGTTCAATATCAATTAAACAATTAAAAAATGAACAGTTTAACCATTAAAAATTTAAGTAAAACCTATGCAAATGGTGTAAAAGCACTACAAAATGTATCGTTAGAAATTCCTAAAGGAATGTTTGGTTTACTAGGTCCTAATGGAGCAGGAAAATCAACGTTAATGCGAACGATTGCCACTTTACAAGATGCTGATGAAGGATCTGTATTACTTGATGATCTAAATGTTACAAACAATAAGAATGCAGTGAGAAGAGTACTAGGTTATTTACCACAACAGTTTGGTGTATATCCAAAAGTATCTGCTGAAGCGTTATTAAATCATTTGGCAGTATTAAAAGGAATAACCAATAAAAAGGAGCGAGATGAACTGGTAAAAGCATTATTAAACAAAACAAACTTATATGAGGCAAGAAAACGAAATTTAGATGGTTATTCGGGAGGAATGAAGCAACGTTTTGGTATTGCACAGGCGCTACTTAATAGCCCTAAATTACTTATAGTTGATGAGCCTACTGCGGGATTAGATCCTGCTGAACGTAATAGGTTTTACAACTTGTTAAGTGAAGTTGGTGAAAATACGATTGTCATTTTATCAACACATATTGTAGAGGATGTTAAAGAATTGTGTACCAATATGGCCATCATCAATCAAGGACAAGTGGTATTAAAAGGAAGTCCTTTAAAACTAATAGAAAACTTAGAAGGAAAAGTATACCAAAAAACAATTAAAAAGCAAGAATTACAGCAGTATAAACAAGAGTATAGGGTTATTAATGAAAAGTTATTCCTAGGAAAACCTATCATAAATATTGTAAGTGAATCCGACCCAAAGAATGGATTCACACCAATGTCTGCCGGATTAGAAGATGTGTATTTCTCACAAATTAATAACTATTAATACAGGTAAAATTATGTGGTACGAAATATTCAAATTTGAACTAAAATATAGAGCTAAACGCCCAGAAACGTATGTGTTTTTTGTATTTCTCTTTTTGTTTTCAATCGTTGGTGTCGATTTTGTTTTTCAAGGAGTAGAAATTGGATTGATGAAGAAAAATAGTCCATTAATCATTGCTAAAACCATGGGAGCAATTACAGGGATTTTTATGATTATGGCATCTATGATTATGGGAGTTCCTGTACTTCGCGATTATCAGTATAATATAGAAGCTTTGCTGTTTACAAATCCCATTAAAAAAAGAGATTATTTATTAGGACGATTTTTAGGTTCCTTTACTGTATTGTTTATCATTTTTAGTGGAGTTTTATTTGGTATGATGGTAGGTGAACATATGCCTTGGCATAAAGACATGTTACCCTTTAATGCAGTTACCTATATACGATCGTTTACAATTATAGTCTTTCCCATACTGTTTTTTGGAGCTAGCCTATTTTTTGTATCTGGAATGTTGAGTAGAAAATTGTTAGTTGTTTACACACAAGGAATCATTTTATTTGTTGTCTTCTTACTAACTAAAGCGGTAACAAATGAATTTTTACAAGCTATTTTAGATCCTTTTTCGTTAACTACTTTAACACAAGTAGCTAAAGATTTATCGGCCGTAGAACGCAATGTTTTTGAAATATCATTTAGTGGGGTGGTGTTGTACAATAAATTGTTTTGGAGTTTGTTAGGAGTAGTTGCCTTATTTATTGGTTATCGTAAATTTTCGTTTAGCTTATTAACTAAAATGCCAAAACGAAAAAGAGTAGAGTTAGAGAAAAAGTCAAAAAGCTCTGCAAAAACAAACTACTCAATTCCTAATACAAACATCAATCATAGTTTTAAATCTCAGTGTTTACAGTTGCTAAAGCTTTCTCAATTTTATGTAAAATCATTATTGAAAGAAACATCATTTTGGGCAATTGTGATTTGTGGAATCATCATCATTTTAATTAATTCTGTGAATTTAGGAACTGTTTACGATGTAGATAGTTATCCTGCAACCTATTTTATAGTAGAAGAACTACAAGAAATGTCGATGTATTTTTTTATCATCATTCTGATATTTTACTCGGGAGAACTTATCTGGAAAGAACGCACTGTTAAACTGAATTTGATATACGATGCTACCTCGATTTCAGATGTGGTTGCTTTTACCAGTAAATTTATTGCTCTTATTGTTATTTATATGGTATTGATGTTGAGTTTGATTGCTACAGGAATCTTGTTTCAGGTGGCTAATGAATACTATCAATTTGAATTAGCTATTTATTTTTACGGATTCTTTGTAGAAATTCTACCTTTCTTAATACTATACACCTTTGTAGCCTTTTTCTTCCAAGCAATTAGTAATCATAAATTTGTGGGTATCTTTTTAGTCCTACTATTTTTTATCGCGAATATTGCTTCAGAACACCTAGGATTTCAACACAGTTTATACAAGTTTGGGGGTAAGACTCTAGGTACGTATTCAGAAATGAATGGTTATGGTCATTTTTTACAACCTTATTTGTGGATTAAAGCCTACTGGTTGGTATTTGGTATCATATTGTTAATCATTAGTGCATTATTAATAACAAGAGGAACAGAAGCTCGTCTTATAACACGCTTTAAAGCTTTAAAATACCGTATAACAAAGCCTTTGAAACAGTATTTAATTGTTGCAGGAATGCTTTTCATAGGTATAGGAAGTTATATTTTTTACAATACCAATGTTCTTAACGATTATTGGACCAATTCTGAACAAACAGCTTTTAGAGTTAACTACGAAAAAACCTTAAAACCTTTCGAATACCTTCCGCAACCAAAAATTACAGCAGTAAACTTAAAAGTAGAACTGTACCCTAAAACAAGAACTTACAGTGTTGAAGGTTATTATATGCTGAAAAATACGTTTGATAAGCCTATCAATGAAATTCATATTCAAAAATTAATAGCATCACATGTACAGTTAGACTCTGTAACCTTTGATGGTGCTACGACAAAAAGTACTCCGTACAATCCATTTGAATATACTGTTTACACCTTATCAGAGGGATTACAACCTAACGATTCTATAAAGATGAGTTTCAAACAAACCTATAACCCAAAAGGATTTACCGATGAAAGCATGAAAACTCATATCGTGAACAATGGAACGTTTTTTAACAATGAGGAATTTCCTACAATAGGTTACAATAGAAAGTATGAGCTTCGAGATACAGACGAACGAGCTAAATTTCAGCTAAAACCAAGATTGAATAAGGTTAGGAGGGAAGATACTCATGAACTTGTAAATGCACGTTCAGGAAGTGATTCTGACGGAATATACTTCGAAATGATTATCGGGACAGCTTCAGATCAAACAGCGGTGGTTCCTGGAAATTTAATCAAGCAGTGGAAAGAAGGAGAACGCAACTATTTTCATTATAAAATGAACCAGCCGATGATTAATTTTTATAGCGTTGTTTCCGCTAAATATACTACTGTAAAAGATAAATGGCTGTATAAAGACAATGCGGTAGATTTAGAAATTTATTACCATAAAAAACACAATTACAATCTAGATAGAATGATGCTTTCTATGAAAAAATCGCTCGATTATTTTAGTACTCATTTCAGTCCATATCAGTATAAACAACTACGTATTATGGAATTTCCTAGGTATGCAGAGTTTGCGCAGTCTTTTCCGGGTACGATTCCGTTTTCTGAAGCAATTGGTTTTGTGTTGGATATTGATGACGAGAAAGATGTAGATATGGTATTTTATGTAACGGCACATGAAGTGGCGCACCAATGGTGGGGAATGCAGGTAGAAGCTGCTAATGTGCAAGGAAAACACATGATTTTAGAAACCTTAGCACAATACGGAGCCTTAATCGTGTTAAAAAACAATTATCCGAAGGAAAAAGTAACACAGTTTTTAACATATCAAGAAGAAACCTATAATAGAGAACGAAAGAAAACTAAAATCCAAGAACCTTCTTTAGCATTGGTAGGAAATCAAGACTATGTTTATTACAACAAAGGTGCTTTGGCAATGTACATATTACAAGATAAAATAGGAGAGGATAAGGTGAATTTGGCGTTACAACGATTTATTGAAGATTGGAATACCTACAATGGAAAAATAAAAGCAACTACAAACAAATATGCTACAACGAAGGATTTATTACACTATTTAAAAGAAGTAACTCCTAGTTCGTTGCAATACCTTCTTTATGATTTATTTGAAACAGTAAACAGCAAAGAAATCGTTTTAATGAAAAAAGAATTGATAGCAGAAGAACAATAGTATTAGCTGGCTATTTTTTAAACATGTTCCATTAATGTTTTACAATTTTAATGGAACATTTTTTATGAGATAAAGTTGGTTAGTAGCAAAAAACACACATAATTCACTGAAAACTACGGGTATCCGTAATGTAACACTTGGTGATTTTTATTATATTTAAACTTTCCTCTTTGAATTAAGGAGTAATAATTTCTAAAGAGTATTAGAAAAAGAAAAGGTAATAATATGGAAAATCTATTTTGGAAGATCTACAATGCTAATTCTGAAGAAGAGCTGGCTAAAATTATTGAAAGTGAACCAATTTTTAAGGATAGAAAAAATTGGAGACCTTATGGGGGAATTGAAGGAAATTTTGGAACTTTTGAAGCTCAGCAAAATAATGCTATTCCAGCTTTAGTCGAAAAAATTACTAATTCTATAGATGCAACTTTAATTAAAGAGTGTAGAAGTTTAAAAATAGATCCTAAATCTAAAGATGCTCCTAAAACTATGAATGAGGCTGTAGAAAAGTTTTATGGTGTACCAAATGGGGAGATTAGTGAATTAGGAAATATTAAAAGAAGAGAATTAGCTGAAAATATTCAAATAATTGCAACAGGAGGTAAAAGACAGCCTTGTATTACTATTTATGATTCAGGAGAAGGTCAGATACCCAGTGAGTTTCATAATACTTTTCTTTCGTTACACAAAGGAAATAAAGCGAACATTCATTTTGTACAGGGTAAGTATAATATGGGGTCTACTGGAGCAGTAGTTTTTTGTGGAGAAAAAAAATATCAATTAATAGCCTCTAAAAGAAATAAGGTTATTAATGGAAATAAAAATCCTGAATTCGGTTTTACTATTGTTAGGAGACATCCCTTAGATTCATTTGACAATGATAATAACGTAACTACAACTTGGTATGAATATTTTTGCCCAGACAATAAGATAGCTTCATTTGAAATTGAAACTATAGATTTAGGTTTATTAAATAGAAATTTTGAATATGGATCTATAGTCAAGTTATATTCTTATCAGCTTCCTACAGGGTCTAGAGGTGATATATCTACAGATTTATACCGAGATTTAAATCAGTATTTGTATCATCTACCTATACCTATTGCAGTATATGAAAAAAGAGAGCATTATAAAAGGAAAGGTGTAAATAAAGTGGTTGTTGGAAATAGGACTAGAATAATCAATAATGCAAAAGATAATGTTGAAAGGAATATTCGGTTTGATTTGAAATCAAATCTAGGTGATTTTATTATTCCAATAGATGTAATAATTTTCACCTCTAATGTTGATCACAGAGAATTTATAAAAAATAAATCTATTGTTTATACACAAAATGGTCAAGTTCATGGTTTTTATGGTCAGTCATTTATATCACAAGATTTAGGGTTTCAATTAATTAAAAAGCATACTTTAATTCATGTTGATTGTACTAATATTCCAACTGAAGTTAGACAAGATCTTTTTATGTCCAACAGAACACATCTACGAGAAGGGCTTAAAACAGAATTATTAAAAAATGAGATTGTGTCCCTATTGAGATCTAGTACAGAATTAAAAAGAATAAATAATGATAGAAAAGATTCTCTTTTAAGAGAAAGTAAAACAGATAAAGATTTATTAGAAAATTTTTTATCTAATTTACCTGTTGATAAGGATGTTGTTAATTTATTAAAAAGAAACGGGTCTTTAGATTTTTTAAAGTTGAATGGTAAAAAAACTAATGGTAATCATAGGTCTAAAAAGGTTGCACAAAAGAAACTTAATAGGTTTCCTTCTATTTTCAATCTTAATTTGAAAGAACAAAAGAACGGAAAAGTATATAAAACAATACCTCTAAATTCTAATGGTAGAATTACTATTGAAACTGATGTACAAGATGATTATTTATTTAGACCTGTAGAGAAAGGGCATTTCGAAATTCAAGTTTTACAAAAGAGAAAGAAAACAGATAAACCAGTAAATCCAGTATTAAATCTTTTCCCAAATGATGTTACGGATATTTTAACGGTAAACAAAGAAGGACCTACTGATGGAACAATCAAGTTATTAATAAAACCAAATGAACAAGCTCAAGTAGGAGATGAAGTAGAAATAAAAGCAAAATTAAGTGCTCCAGGAAGAGATTTTCAATGTGTTTTTAATGTTAAAGTTGATGAAAAAATTAGTAAACCAAAGACAAAAGAAAAAACACCAACAGAAACTTTTCCAAATCTTCCAACACCAAAAAAAGCTTATAAGGATCCAATAGATGAGAGTTGTTTGGCTTGGTCTCATGAAGATCTTAATTGGAATGGATATGATATTGTTAAAGTGATCCGAGGTGAGGAAAATAACGAGATGATTGTTGAAGGAATAATAATAAATATGGATTCTTATGTGTTATTAAATTTTATTTCGAAGAATAGTATCAAATCTGAAAAAGAATTAAAATTTATAAAAGATAAATACTTTTTATCTATATACTTACATTCATTATTTTTATTTAGTATAATGCAAAAAATGCAAAGAGAAGATAAGAAGTTAAGTCAAATTGAAATGGAAGATTTTATATCTAATCTAATAAAACCTTATGCAAATTTCCTCTTATATGAAAATTATCAAATTGAAAAACATGCATTTAGTGAATAATTATGATGGCATCTTAAAACTTTAGTTGATATATAAGTATTACTTAAACGACTTAAATACTATATGATTATTAATAAAAAAAAAATTGTCCAAATAGCAGTTTCTAAACTTGAAAAGGTTTTAAGTGAATTAAAAACTTGTGCATTACAAGAGAAAGGTAAACATGTTATTAAAAGTAATGAGTTGTTTAAAGACACAGCTAAATCACAACTGCTAACTAATTTCAATTATGATAAAGACCGTTATGTATATCTTATCAGGTATTTAGCTACTGAAGATACATCTGATAAAATAAAAAAAGCGTTTGAAGATTTTAGTTCAAAAAATACTCCCAAAAGAAAAGGAATAACATTTAATCTTTCAAAGTATAATAAGCATCATAATTCAAAATATCTTTACGTAGGGACGTCTAAAAAGTTAAAAAATAGAATCAAACAACATTTAGGGTTATCATCTAGTAAACAAACCTATTCTCTACATTTAATTCACTGGTTTCCAAAACAAATAGACTTAGAGATAATTATCATTAAAGTATCTTCAGAAAATAAAATGGTTTTTGAATCAATTGAGCAAGCTTATTGGGATAGCTGTAAACCTTTATTTGGTAAAAGAAGTGGTCTTTAATACAACATCTTCACTTTCTCCTTATAGGTTTGCCCAATAGGAATTTCAATAGCGCCAATTTCAATATCAAGGTTGGTATAGGCGGTTATTTTATCAATCGCTACAATATAAGACCTGTGTATCCTAATAAACTGTGAAGTTGGTAGTTGCTGTTCAATACTCCCAATATTTGATTTTACAACCAGTGTTTTTTCTTGGGTATGAATTTTAACATAGTCTTTTAAGCTTTCAATATAAAGAATATCAGCTAACAACACTTTATGTATTTTTTTATTAATGTTTACATGTATATACGCTGTGTTGTTGTGCTTAATAGAGAGAGGCATATGAGCTATACTATCTGATTTTTGATAATACTTTTCAATCGCTTTAAAAAAGCGAGTAAAAGATATAGGCTTTAAGAGATAATCAACCACATCATACTCATAGCTTTCTACCGCATATTCTCTATATGCCGTGGTAAGGATAACTTTTGGGAGCTCTTTTTTTGTTTTTAAAAATTCTAAACCTGTAAGAACTGGCATTTGAATGTCTAAAAAGATCAAATCAACTTTTTGATTTGCTAGTATGCTAGAGGCTTCTATAGCACTATAACAAGTCCCTACAATTTCAACGTCAGGTAGCATACTAATGTGCTTTTTTAATAACTCAATTGCTGGTGGTTCGTCATCTATTAATAAACATCTTATAGCCATAGTTATATTGTTTTTAGTTGAAGTTTTAGGTTGAAATCGTTAGTGGTATCTTCAATTGTTAATGTGTGCTTATTTGGGTATAACAAGTTGAGTTGTCGTTTAATATTGCTCAATCCAATTCCTTCTTTATAAGAATCATTTATCGTTCCTTGTAAATCGTTGTTTTTAGTGTTCCAAACATCAAAATAAATAGCGTCTTGATCGGTATGTATCGCTATTTTAATTGTTGGATTGGTTAAATTACCACTGGCTCCATGTTTAAAAGCATTTTCAATAATAGAAAGTAGTAACAAAGGAGCTATTTGCTTATTAACAATAGCTTCGGGTTTGTGTAATTCAACGTGTAGACGCTCTCCATAGCGTATTTTTTCAAGGCTAATATAGTTTTCAATACATTTTATCTCTTCATTGATATCAATAAAACTAGCCTGACTTTTATAGAGTACGTAATCTAAAATTTCAGATAGTTGTAAAATCATATCACCAGCTTTGGGTGAATTAGTAATAACAAATGAGTAAAGATTATTAAGCGTATTAAATAAGAAATGTGGATTTAATTGCGCTTTTAAATATTTTAATTCGGTGTCTAATTTCTCTTGGCGTAATAACAACAAGCGATCTTTTTCTTGTTGCTGTTTTTGATGTGTTTGATATCCGTAAATTAATAGGGCAGGGGTATAAAACATTAAGGTTTTAGAGAGATAGCTTAATAAGTTGAAAACATGCATTTCATACCCATGTAGAATATTCAAAATTAATTTGAATAAAAATACAAGTGTAAAGGAAGTAAGTACAAACGTTAAGATAAACAAAGCGTATTTTTTTGTACTTAAAAACCGAGGAACTTGCCAATAGTTAAGCGTATAGGCAGCTGCTATATAAAAAGGGAATTTGAGCCCATTATTTTTAGCATAGTATATAAAGTACTCGCTGTTGCCACTATAAGAAAGAATATAAATAGCGAATAATGCTATCCAGAAGGTGAAATGTTGCAGTATTCTGCTTTGAGTATAGATTTTATATAGTTTCATAGGTTTTAAAAATAGGAAATTAAAATTTACAAGTAGTAGTTAATCTCTAAACAAGTAATACCAGTATATAAATAGCTGTAAACGGTATATAAATAAAAACACCGATGAGTTAAGGTTATATAGCGACTAATAGCTTTAGTTCTTCTATTTCCTTACAAAACAAGCTGTTTTGAGGCTTAATTCGTGATATAATTCAAACGAAAATAATATCATGAACTTTATTAAATCGCTAGTATTAGTAATTGTATTGTGCTGCTTTTCTTGTAGCAACGCACAGCAAAAAGAACGATTAACAATCCAAAAACCACATGTTGAGAATAACAACTCAATAATACTTGCTAGTAAGGTAAAATTATATAGCAAACGGCTAGGAGAGGAGAGAGAACTTTTGATTTCTCTACCTGAAAATTACGATCAAGAAATACAGAATTACCCAGTAATTTTTGTGATGGATGCTGATCATGTAGCAATGTTTGAATTAACACGTTCAATTAACAACCTATTAGCGGAAACAGATTTTATGCCCAAGAGTATTATTGTGGGACTTACCAATAATGGGAATTTAAACAATCGCTTTCAAATGACTTCAGGAGCCAATAGAGGTAGCGGGTTTTATGAAAACAAAGCATCTGATTATCTTCATTTTTTACAACATGTTGTGATACCTTATGTAAAAATGAATTACCGAGTAGCAAATCACAAAACTATTATAGGCTTATCACCATCAAACGGTCCTTTACATGAAGCTTTTTATAATCAACCTAATATTTTCGATTCGTATATATTTTTAGCAGCTGATTTATATTTTAATTATAGCAAAAGCCAATCGAAAGGAGAAAAGCTGATGGAGGCGATGAAAGATAAATCGCACCCTAAAGCTACAGTTTATTTAGGAATGGGAAGTAAAGATGTTGATTTCAATCAGAAATGGGGAACGCAATTTTCGGAGTATGAGGCGCAACTAACAGCAGCGAAGAATGAAAATATTCGCTTTAAGTTTGATATTATAGAAGGTGACGGACATTATGAAATGGCTGTTAAAGGAATAAAAAATGCTTTTAAGCATATATATTCAGAAGACATATGGAACAGACAGAATATTTACCATGTAGATAGAGGTAATACTCCCATAGATATCAAAAAACACTTCGACCGTCTTTCTGCACATTACGGTTTTGATATATTTCCTCCAGAATCTAAAATAGAAAGTCAAACACGTGCTTTACTGCGTTGGGGTAGTTCTGAAAACCTTAAAACAGCGAGTACCTTATTAACACAAGCAATTGAATACTACCCTAATTCTGCAAGTTTGCATTTGATTTTAGCTGAAGCATACCAAAAAAGTAATGATACCAATATGGCAAAACGATATTTGAAAAAAGCTATAGAATTAGCAAATAAGTTTACAGTAAAAAACTACCATTGGTTTTCAAAGAAGGTCACAGAATTAAACGAATAGGTAGCAAATGTTTTTCTCAAGAATGTTCCATTAATGTTTTACAATTTTAATGGAACATTTTTATTTGATGAACAGTACTGAGTAAAACTAAAATTACCGAGAACAGTTAAGTTTGTGAAATACCGCATTTTAATAATTAAACAACTATGTAGTTAACTAACTATTTTTTAGTATCTTTACAATACTAATTGTAAAAAATGGAAAGAGATTTTATTAAAGAGCTTGGATATAAAGCGTTAGATAATAGACTTAAACGTATTAGTGATAGAATGACACATGATACGAGAAAATTTTTTAAACAAATAGATATAGATATTGAACCGAGTTGGCATTTAGTATTTAAATTATTAAAAGAGGAGGGCATGCTTACCATGGCAGAAATTGCTCAACAGCTAGGTTATACACATCCATCAATGGTGGTTATGCTTAAAAAGATGACAAGCAAAGGTTATATCGTTTCTGAGAAAGACACTATTGATAAAAGAAAACAAAACATAAAGTTAACTCAAAAATCTCTTGATCTATTTCCTGAATTAAAACAAATATGGGACAGTTGTGAAAATGCTATTTATAAAATGCTTAAAGAAGACCTCTCAATAATTAAACATCTTGATGAAATTGAAGCTTCGTTAAAAGCTTGTTCTTTTAATGAGCGTTTTTATAATGAATATCAAAAATCTAAAAATGAAAACACATAGCAAACCAAAACAAAATGATGCTGAACTATCAAGAAGAGGTATGGTTAAAACTTTAGGATTGGGGTTAACATTTGTTACGCTTCCTTCCTTTATGTCTTCGGCTATGACCGAAGTTTCGGTAGAGGCATTAGATCATGGAGAGCAGATTATTCCCATAACAGAAAGAGAGTTAGTAGATATGCAAAAGTTTATTGAAGATTGTATTGCGGCAAACAAAGAATCTAATCCTCAAGAAGCAGTTAAAGAGGTATTGGCAAGAGGCGTGTCAAATCCGTCAGCAATGTTAAAAGCGATAGGAGCTCCAACTGAAGCTGGGTTAAAAGTATTTCTTCGATCTAAAGAACTAACTATTTTCGCTGCATCATGGACACCTCAAATGAACCTTATGCCACATAATCATCTTATGTGGGCAAACATAGGTATTTATACAGGAAGAGAAGACAATATAATTTGGAAGCGAAGTGAGAATAAGTTAGAGGCTGATGATGTAAGATGTTTATTTGCAGGTGATGTAGCTACGCTAGCTACAAATGCAATTCATTCAGTAACAAATCCGTTGCAAAGATTTACAGGTGGACTTCATATTTATGGTGGAGATTTCTTTGCTACTGAGCGCAGTCAGTGGGATCCAGAAACACTTAAAGAAGAGCCTTCAAATGGAGAAGTTATACGTAATATTTTCAAGAAAGCAAATGAGCAATTGTATAGAATAAAAAACGATTAGTATTATTCAATAAAAAATTATGATGAAAAGAAAGTTAATATCAAGCGGAAGCCCATATGAAGACATTATCGGTTTTAGTCGCGCTGTACGTGTAGGACCTTATATAACAATTGGAGGAACAGCTCCTATAGATGAAAACGGAAACACAGTAGGAGTTGGAGATATTTCATTACAAACCCAACAATGCTTAGAAATTATTAAAAAGGCGTTAGAAAAAGCTGGTTCAAGTTTAGAGGATGTGGTTAGAACTCGATTATTGTTAACGAATATCGATGATTGGAAAAGTGCAGCCGAAGTAAAAGCATCTTATTTTAAAACTATTAAACCTGTTGATACCATTATGCAGGTATCTCGTTTTATAAATCCAGATTGGTTAATAGAAATAGAGGTAGACGCTATTGTATCTTCATAAAACCTCACTTAAAGCATAGTGGTGTGCTATTACACTTTTCTAATTTGTAGGAATGACTATATCTTTTAAGATTTTTCTTCCTGATTCGGTAACATTTCTTCAGGAAAAGGGAATAGGATTGTTGAGTTTTTCTCTGCTGCTATATTTGATAGTGTTTGGTACAAACGTAGTTTAATAGCCGAGGGTGATTGATCTATAAGTTTACCAGCCTCCAAAAGTTTTGCAGCTGCCTGTTCTTCGGCCAAAGCAAGAATAATGCGGGCTCTTCTAGAACGTTCTGCTTCTGCCTGATTTGCCATCATACGACGCATATTTTCAGGTAATTGAATGTCTTTTATTTTAACATCATTTATTTCAATTCCCCATTCTTTAGTTTCCAACTCTACAATTTCCTTGATGTTTTTTCCCATTTCTTCTCGTTTAGAGAGTATGGTATCTAATTCAACTTTACCGCAAACATCCCTAAGTGCTGCCTGTGCTAATTGTGTAATTGCAAACTTGTATTCTTCTACCTCTAAAACGGCACGTTCAGGGTCATAAATTTTAAAGAAAACAACCCCATCAATACTACAAGGCACATTATCTTCAGTCATCACTTCCTGAGAATCTATATTAAAAGTAATCACCCGAACATCAACAATTTGTATGGTTTCAATAAATGGAATAATCCATCTAAATCCAGGATTTAAGATTTTAATGTATTTTCCAAATCTGAATTTAATTGCTCTTTTATATTCAAAAATTATACGGATTCCGGCAAGTAAAAATATGATTAAAATACCGAAAAGGATTGTAAATTTATTCATGACTCTTGAGTGTAGTGAATACTGTTGCATACTTAAATAAAAAGTTTGTAAAACCAAGAGGAACAGGCTTCTACTTTTAGTATCGTGAATTGTACTTACTTAATAAATACAATGAAATGCTCTTTATAAATTTACAAAATTTTAAGAGAACAGAAGAGTATTTTTAATAGTATTAGTTTTTTATATTATTGATAAGTAAGTGATTAGTTTGTGAAAAACACTAAATCAATGCTTATTTGATAGCTTTTGTTAAAGTTTACACGAGTCTAATTTTTTACGGTTTACCCTTACTTTTTTTATGATTTTTAGGGATTCTTCTAGGTTTTAGTGGTTTAAATTTGAAAAAACATAAATTTTATATCATGATAAAAAGCATTTTAAATTTGGGTTCGATTTTAAATAAATCAGAGCAAAAAAACATTAATGGAGGTCTTCAGTATGATTGCGATCCATCTAAACCTGAGCCATGTCAATTGCCAACTTGGGGTAATTTTACTGTTGAATGTATTAATAATAGATGTGTTTATACTGAAATAACTCCTTTTTAAGATATTTCTTTAGATACAACAACAGCAAACATTGTTTGCTGTTGTTGTGTGTTTCTTATTATAAATTTTATAAAGTACTAGACATTAGAATTTCGAGCTAAAAGGATAATATTCTATTGTATAAAGAATGTGGAGATTTATTATTTTGTTGGTTTGCAATCGAATGAGTATTGATAAAAAAAAACAGTATTGTCTTTTTCATAAGTGTTTAATGGTTGAAATCCACATTTCTGCATAACTCTTATAGACCCAATATTATCTCTTTCTATGCCGCCTGATATTGATTTAATATTACCCGAATTTTGGCATTTATACACCAAACCCTTTATTAATTCAGTACCTAAACCTTTTTTCCAAAAGGATTCCGATAGCAAGTAGCCAAATCTTATATCGATTAAATTATTTTCTAAATAGATTGGAAAGAGAAATATAAACCCAATCATTTCAGAAGTGTCTTTTGTCTTAACAATTAAAAAAACACTTTCTTTATTTCTTTCTTTAACCCATTTTTTAGCAGTTGATAATGTATTAATATTTTGCCATCCTTTGGGTAGTGACTTTGTAACATTAGGGGTTAATATTTTAGTCACGTTTATAAAAAAGTCTTTTTCTAAATCATTTTTTGGGTTAGAAAATTTAGAGATGGTTAAACGTTGTGTATCGAAGTTGAAATTTGTTAGTGAGTCAATCATTATTTCCATTTTTCATTTATTATCTGATGCGTAATAGCAGCTCCAACTTCACTACCTTCAGCAACAGAAGAAGCGACACCACTCCATCCTGTTCTTGCATCACCAATAATATAAACCCCTTTAACTTCGGTTTCTTTGTTATCATCCACTTTATAAAGTTCCATTCCAAAATGACCATTTTCAGTTGGAATTTTCATTTTTTTAGCGAAATCGGTACTTTCAATAGATTTGGTATCAGGTAAAAAACCACCTTCGCTTTCAATTATAGTACCATCAATAAGTTCAATACCTGTAAGCTGACCTTTCGTTGAAATAAGTTTTTTAATTTTCTTTTCAACTAGGAGTATTCCATTGTTGTTAAGATCATTTATTAAGTCTTTATCCGTTACTTTTTCGCCATTTGTAAAGACAGTAACATGCTTTGACCAATGCGAGATAGTTTTTGAAAACATTGGAGCCATAACAGCATCGCCAATTACAGCCAACTTTTTGTCGGCCATTTCAAAGCCATCACAAAAAGGACATGGATAAACAGATTTACCATAAACGTCTGTTAAGCCCTCAATACCAATCTCAGCAATGTTGTCTTTATGTCCTGTTGCGATGATAACTCGTTTAGCAGAATACATGTTGTGTTCAGTTTCAACAGAAAAGTTATTGCTTTTATTCTTTACAACATTTATTGCCTTTTCTTTTTTATAATTTACGGCTATATATTTTCTCAATTGTTGTTTGGCTACTTCTAATATTTCAGCAGGATGTTTTCCATCCTGAGTTAAAAATCCGTGAGAATGAGTCGTTACACCGTTTCTAGGTTTTTCGGTATTAAGCACCAATGTTTTTATTCTACTTCTACCTAATACTAAGGCTGCACTCATTCCTGCAGGTCCCCCTCCAATTATTATAACATCGTATTCCATATTTTTTATTTTTTAAACTGTAAATTATTCGTGAAAATCTATCTTCTAGGTATTAAGAATCTAATAGATATTAATATTCTTTGATTGAAAATTTTTCTATATCTCACTTATTTTCAGAGTGATTTGTAATAGCATTGAAATAAGATATCCAAGCCATTTCAGTAACATCTTTTATGTTTGAATCATTTTCATTAATAAGATTTATAGCAGTATTAATTGTAGAAAAATAAAGGTTTTCTATCCAATTAATTGTAAGTTGAGGGTTAAATAAGCCATTGTCATTTAGAGTTTTTAATAAGTCTCTAAAAATTTGCATCATTTTTTTAAATTCAGAAGATTCATCTTCCATTCCTTTATAGTTCTCTCGGAAATTATATAAAAAGCGAAATTGATAACCACTTTTAATATCACACAAAAACATTGTATAAAGTTGAGTCCTTGGGTCAGGAGAAGATTGTATGGATTCTTCAGTTTTTTGTAAACAAAGACCACTTGCATAATCAATTATTTCTGCAATAAGTTCAGATTTACTACTAAAATATCGATGAAGAGTTCTTCTACTTAAGTTGATAGATTCAGCAATTTCTTCCATTGAAGCGTTTGGATCTTTACTAAATGCTTTAATTGCTGCAGCTATAATTTTAGTTTTAGTATCATTCATAATGTCTCAATTATGTGACAAAGATATGTGTGTCTCATTAATGTGACAAATCTATATTGTTAAACTTATTTAAAAAATAACATCAAGTAAATTTATATATGAGAAACTTAATAGGACTTTTATACGATGACTTATGGGTAGGAGATAAGGGAAACACAATATGTATGTGGAAGAAAGGTTTAATATATTGACTTCTTCCAGATTAGCAAAGTGTTTAAAACCACTTCGCTTTTATGTCTTTGTATTTAGTTCTCCCGATAGGAATACGAGTCCCATTTTTCAATTCGGCCATATATTTGCTTCCAGATTCAACAATAATTTCTTTCATCTCAGATACTTTTATCAAGTATGATTTATGAATGCGTTCAAAAGAAGGTGATAACAGCTGTTCTAGTTTTTCGAGTGACTTATCATGCAATTCTTTTTTCCCACCTGCAAGAAAGAGTTCTGTATAAACACCAGCTCCTTTAACATAAAGCACATCTTCAGTAGGTATAAGCTGCATTTTGTGTCGTTTTTTTACAGCTAAAAATTTAATTGCATTTGTAGCTACTTTTTCTTTTGTATTAACCCGATTTAAAGCTTGCTCTAACCGATCTCTATTAAAGGGTTTAGGAACAAAATCTAAAACCCCATATTCAAAAGCAGTAATTGCCTGATCTTTATAGGCAGAAATAATAATTGTATGAAAAGATTCTGAAACTACCGTAGTAAGCAGGTCAAAACCACTGTCACCGTTAAGGTTTAAATCCAGAAGGACAAGATCCAACGAATTATTTTCAATGAACTGTAATGCTTCATGAAGTGTATTCGCATACTTTAACGATTGTAAGGTATCGCCCAAAATATCACGAGTCATTCGTTCGATTCTTTTGGCAATTCTTGATTCATCTTCAACAATTAAAATGTTCATTTTTCTTAAGAGTATATTTTTATAGTGTTTTTCCAACCATGATTTACGGGTTCTGAAGTAAATTCCCATTGCTCTTGATAACTCTCTGTAAGTCGAGCTTTGATATACTTTATCCCAGTACCTTCATTTTTAGTATTCGCTTTTTGTCTCACAGGAGCAGCAAAGGTTAAAAATGTATAACATTTATAATCTTTATTCGATTCAAAAATGAGTTTAAATTGAATACTGTTATCTTCTAGAGGTAAGCTGTGCGTAATTCCATTTTCCAATAGCGTATGAAGAATCCCAGGCGGTATTTTTTGCTCAACATCGATACCTTCTTCTTCCCAAGCATAGTCAATCTCTTTCCGATATTCCATAATTTTAAGATGCGAACGGCAAAGTGCAATCTCTTGGGTAATAGGTATTAATGTTTTATTTTCTATCTGATTAAAAAGATCAAATTCTTTAGCTAATGCTTCTATGAACAAAACACCTTTATCAGGTGCTTCTTCTACCCAATCTATCAATGAGGTTAGCGTATTCATGAGGAAATGAGGTTGAATGTTCTTTTTGAGCAATTCCAAGCGTAAACGAGTAGATTGCACGAGAGAATTCTCATAAGCCAATCGTTGTTCTTTGATTCTGAGAGAAAGTAAATAAAACATTCCAAGAAGGATAAGACTGAAACCTGCAAAAAGACTTTTGTTAAAAGGAGCGAGAAAGGCTATGGGCAATGATAAAAGAAAGGTTAACATTACCAGATGCGCACCTTTCATCTTTTTATAAACTCCAAACGTCACTATCCCAAATGAAAACACCCACATACTAAAAACCATATTATTAGCCGTTAATTCGTAGACATATCTCGATAGGAAAAAAAATAATAAAATAGCACTATAAATAATCAGCAATAGTTTTCGTTTTGGGAATGGAAACTGCATAGAAAAATAGAACGGAATTAAAAAAGAAATACTAAGCATAAGAAAGCTTATAACCCGTAATCGCGTAACATGCATACTGTAATGGATAGGCACATAGGTTTTCATAAACTCTGCTAATATTAAACCAAAAAACAAAAAACAACTGATACTAAATATTAGTGTTGCATACTCCTTTTTATGACCTAAAAATAGAAATAGAAAATATATCGATGCAATAAGAAATGCTCCTGCAAAAATGTGCATGTAAGAAGTTTCAATAAGTCGGTCAGTTAAAAGGTCATCATAATAATCAATATCCATATCCCATATACCTGCGTGATCTCCAAAATAAAGAAGGCTTGCACGAATAGCTAACAAGTGTTCTCCCTGTTGCGTCAGATGCGTCGGAATGCTATGAGTAGTCCACAAACTCCCTTCGGGTCCCAAAATTACTTCTTGTCCCGGATTCCCATTTTTACCGATCAAAACTCCATCCCAAAAAACTTCGTATTCTCCATAGACATGCAATTGAATACCATAAGGATGCAATGATTCAGGAGTCTTTAAAATAGCTATCGGAGTTCTAAACCAGAAAATCTGACCATCTTCCATAAAAGGTTTTCGTGTCTTCCAATCCTGATCATTCCAATTTTTTGTAGCCCACTCTTGTTGATCTCCTACTTTAAATACTGTTTTATGTTTTTTGAAAACAGGCTTTTGAGCGCAAGAGCTCGCTAAAAACAATAAGCATATTAAAAGTAAATTATACCAAGGTCTTAAGTTCATTTATATTGAATTACAGACGCAAGATAATCATTATAACATGTCTTCTTAGAGCTGTTTATTAAACTATAGAGCAGTTCATATAATTTAGATATCATAAGTGAGATAAAAAAGTATTCTTTGTAAGAAACAAAGCCATTTTGATAGTTATAAAAAATATTTGAAGCTAAATATACTTAACGAATAACGTATACACCCAACATTTACATTTAACCTAATTTTTTTTTAAAACTAAATATGCTCAACAGCTAAAAAAAGTATAACTAATGAAAAATATTTTCTCAATTCTTTTAATCATCATTCTTTTTCAATCATGTAAAGGAAAATCAACTACTGAAACTACAATTGACTTGACAAAAAAGGTGGAAAATGGTCTTACAACTCCGGTATACATAGAAGGAGATTCAACATGGTCTATAGAAGAACGTATGAAACACTATGGAATTCCGGGTGCAAGTATAGCAGTAATACATAATGGTAAAATAGTGTGGACAAAAGGCTATGGTGTAACTGATAAAGAAAGTAACACTCCTGTAACAGAGCAAACACTTTTCCAAGCAGCATTAATTAGCATGCCGGTAACTTCATATGGAGCATTAAAGCTTGTAGAACAACATAAAGTAAGCTTGGATGAAAATATTAATAGTTATTTGAAATCATGGAAATTACCAGACAATGAATTTACCAAAGAAAAGAAAGCCACCATACGAAATTTGTTAAATCATTCTGCTGGTATAAACCTCCACGGAATTCCTGGATATAGCACAGACTCAGCTATACCAACACTTATAGAGATACTAAATGGAACTCCTCCAGCTGCAAACGACCCAGTCTTCGCAAATAAAGAACCTGATGAAAGTATTTATGTTTCAGCTGCTGGCTATGAGATTATTCAACAAATGATGATAGATATTGAAGGTAAAACATTCCCAGAAATCATGAATGATTTAGTGTTGCAACCTTTAGAAATGAACAATAGTACGTTTAATCAATCGCTTACCACAAAGCAGTTAACATTGGCAGCAACAGGTTATTTGGCTGATGGATCTATGGTAAAAGGTAAAAGGTATCATTACCCAGGAATGGCTTCAAACGGATTATGGACAACTGCAGAAGACATTGCGAAATTTATAATCCACATACAGCAGACCCTAAAAGGTAATCGTAGCAGAGGATTATCAAAAAATATGACGGAATTAATGGTCACTCCATATGGAAAAAGTAGTTATGGGACATGGTTTCAATATGGGTTGGGAATTCAACAACTTAACAAGAAAGATGATCTTTATTTAAGACATTGGGGATGGAATAGGGGGGTTTATGCTGAAATAATGGCTCATAGAGACAAAGATTATGGTGTTGTTGTACTAACTAATTCTACTTTTCCAGCTTTTAATGCAGAAGTAATACGTGCTGTTGCCCAGGCTTATGAGTGGGATAATTATGTGCCGGTACATAAAAAAGTGGAAATAGAACAATCTCTAGTTGACGAAATCAAAGGTAGGTATGAAGGTGATGATGTGATTGTAGAAGTGTTTCAAAAGGATAATCAATTGTTTGCCAAAAATATACTTGACGAAAAAGCGGAAGAACTAATCAAAGTATCAGACAGCATTTTTGTGAGAAGAAATGCTAGTCGATTGATACAATTTAAACCAGATTCTGAAAATGAAACGGTCAATTTACTTTATTTGGATAGAAATAATGGAACCATTGCTGCATCACTGGTTAAGCGCAATAATTATAATAAAAGACCAGTGGAGTTTCTTCTTGAAGGAGATTTTGAAGAAACTCTTAATGCCTATAAAGTTTTATTGGAACAAAATCCTACCCATCCTACAGTTACTGAGGATTACTTAAATGAGCTTGGTTATCGTTTTTTCCACGAGGATAGAATGGCATTATCACAAAATGCTTTCAAAGTGAATATGATGCTCTATCCAGATAGTTTCAAAGTATATGACAGCTATGCAGAAGCCTGTATGAAAGTAGGGGCAAATGATCTTGCAATTTTAAATTACACTAAATCACTTGAATTAAATCCTCTTAATAACCGTGCGAGGCATAAGCTTAAGGAATTACTAAAAAGTGAATAAAACAAAAGGAGAAAACATGAAAATGAAGCAACTATTAATATTAACAGGGGTTATATCGTTAAACATTGGTTTTGCTCAAGAAAAAAATGATATAACTTTAAAACCTCAAACTATCGAAAGACAATATCTTGGTCAAAAGCCACCAGGCTTAGTTCCAGAAATTTTTGCGCCTGGAATTATTTCAATTGACAGCCTTATTGAAGGTTCAATTACTTTTAATAAGGAAATGAACGAGTTGTTCTTCCAACGTAGAGAACGAGAGGAAAGCCACAATATTTATACAATGAAATTAATCAAAGGTAAATGGTCAACACCCAAACAGGCATTTTTTTCTACTAACAAGAAGTATTTAGACCTGCATCCTCGATTTAGTCCGAATGGAGATCGACTTTATTTTGGAAGTACGAGACCGCTTAACGACTCAGTAAAATCATCAGGGCTACATCAATGGTATATTAAAAAAGGTAAAAGTGGATGGGAAGACCCTGTTCTTTTATCAGAAAAACTCTTTGAAAACGAATGGATTATGTGTGTAAATTCCACAGAACAAGGTAATTTATATTTTAATTCTAAAGAGAAAGAAGAAAAACTAGAGGATGAGGGAATTTATTACTCAGTGAATCAGGGAGGTGAGTATTCAAAATTAAAAAAAATGAGTAACAAAATAAATGCTCCAGGTAAATGGATAGCTCATCCTTACATAGCTCCAGACGAAAGTTATATTATCTATGATGCTGAAAGAACATCTAAATATGAAAATGGTGATTTATATATTAGTTTCAACATAAATGGTAGTTGGACAAAGTCTTATAGTTTAGGTTCAAAGATAAATACAGAGAAGAGTGAAACAGGTGCAACTGTTTCTCCTGATGGAAAATATTTGTTTTTTTCTAGGGGAGTTATAAGAACGAGAGAAGATGGAAGCACTTATTGGCTGACAGATACCTATTGGGTAGATTTTGTTCAACTAAAAAAAGAACTTATGGAAGAAAATATACTTAATAACTAAGTATTAGTTCTAATTAATAACAACCAAAACTTACATAATGAACAAATTATATTTTATTATGGCATTAACATTAATATCATTTTTTAATGCTTGCAATGTTAAAAAACAAGCTTCAAAAGATAGCAATCCACCAACTGTAGAAAGCCCTTATCTAGGTCAAAAACCACCTGGTTTAACACCTGAACCTTTCGCTCCTGGTATTGTTACGACAAACGGATGGGAAGTTAGTGGTGTCTTTACACCAGACCTAAAAGAATTCTATTTTATTAGAGAAGGAGAGAAGGGGGTACAGCAAGAATTTGTTGTGATTCAATACGAAAATAATCAATGGAAAGATTCCGTTATATCGCCTAGGGTTGGTACTCCTTTTATTTCTCCCGATGGTAAAACGATGCATTTGAGTAAACGTTATAAGGAACGCACTACAGATGGTAAATGGTCAGAGGTGAAAACTCTAAATCTTCCTTTTAAAGACTTGCCAATTATGCGTCTTACGGCTTCGACTAAAGGCACTTATTTTTTTGATGAGTTCAAATCAGATTTCACAGGTGATATTCGATATTCACGATTTATGGATGGGAAATATGAAGAACCAAAACTACTTAACAGTAAAATTAATAGCGGAAAAAGCTTTCATCCCTTTATCGCACCAGATGAGTCGTATCTTATATTTGATGGAAAAAGAGAAGATGGATATGGCGATTCTGATATCTATATATGTTTTAAACAACAAGACGATTCATGGGGTGAACCTATTAATATGGGGGATAAGATTAATACAGACGCTTGGGAAGCTCTCGCTTGTGTAACGCCAGATGGTAAATATCTTTTTTTTAATAGAAATATGGGCTCAAAAGACTACGAAAATGTAGATATATTTTGGGTTAGTGCACAAGTTATTGAGAATCTTAAACCCATGAAATAAGTTGAATGTATTATGTTAGATATAAATAAAAAGTATCCATTTAGGATGCTTTTTATTTTGTAATAAATATTTTTAAATTTTTATATCTATTTGGATATTATGAAGTTATGTTAGTATTTATGTTAATAAGATGTTGATAACATGTTATTAATAGGTTAGTAAAAAAAAATAAGTAGTTGTTTATCAGTTTATTAAAAATACTATGTTTGTATAGATACTGAAAACTAATAGTCTAGGGTAATCATTTGCTTGATTTTTATTAATAGGATTAATTTTTAGTTTTGCGAATGATTTTTTTCATGTGTAATTAAAAGTCGGGGGACAACTAATACACATGAACAGAGAGTAAAAACCTTCTTTAAGAAGGTTTTTTTTGTTTTAAAATAACACTCTTTGCACGAAATCGAGAGTATCGAGATTAACGAATTCCTATTTGTTTAAATAGCAAATAATAAGTAAACGACAATGAGAGGGAAGTGAACGTGTGTAAAAATCGTCAGTTTATAGTAAAATTAAAGGTTATTTTATGAAAGCTAACGAATATTTTTTATGCTAGGACGTAGGAGGGAAGCATAATGTATGGAATGGGTTAATTAGCTATAAACCTAATTTTTGTTTTACTTTTTTTAAATAATAATCAAGTTGGTAAGTTTTATCATTTAGTTCTTTGGCTTTATTAAAATTTTTCAAAGCTTTCAGATATTCCTTATTATCATAATGATAAACCCCTAAATTCAAATAACAATAAGAGTTCATACCATCAAGAGTCATTGATTTTTCTAAATCAGCAAGACCATCTTCTTTTAAACCTAGTTTAATTTTTGCGTACCCTCTATTGTTTAATGCGTAAGCAAAATTTTCTTCTAAAGAGATAGCTTTCTCGAAGTCTTTTATTGCATTTTCATAATCTTCCATTAGATTAAAAGTGTAACCTCGATTATTTAAAGCATTACTATTATTAGGTTCAATTTCAATAGCTTTATTATAATCATTTATTGCTTCATCATAATTACCAGAAAAAGATTTTATTAGTCCTGAATTTATATAATCAATTGAGTTATATGTCTTTTTAAACTTACTACTGTATAGGTCATCTACTCTTGATGCATTATCATAATCTTCAATTTGTAAATAAGCACTAATTAATATTTGATAGATAACCTCCTTTTTATAACCTTTATCAAGCACTTTTTCAAAAAACAACACGGCTAAATCATATTCTTTATTATTGTAATGTTTACTTCCAATATTATATTCTTCTGGTAGGTTTTTAAATTGTATTAACTCAAGGATTTGCTTACCATCATTATAAACACTAGTCCCGTTATGAAGCTCAATAGGCTTACTATTTGGTATAATGTTTAAAAAAAAATCATAATAAGTCGAGACATTAAAAAAGAATAAAATAATTTTAGCATTATCATTTATATTACTAAAAAAAACTAAGTAGGTTAAAATTAATGATAATGATAAAGAAGCTAATGGTCCCATTAAAACAATAAATATTTGTTTATTTATTGAAAGTATTTCCTGCTCTAACACGCAAAGTCCAATTTTCCAATCAAAAGTTTTTTTATTAAAGAATAGTTCTATCCTACCAATAGTAACTTTAAAACTTTCTTTTGGATCGCCATAAGAACCTAGATATAAGGTTACTTTCTTGTCAGTAAATAGAAGTGCTGGTATGCCATGACCTAATTCATGTATTAAAGTTGAAAGTGGTCTTAATATTACAGTAAAAAAGAATATGAAAATTAAATAATAAAAAAATAGCATATGTTTTTTAACTTCTTAAATTTCGAATATAGTCTAATTTATTTTGGTATACATAACTTATTGAAAACTACGGAAAACCGTAGTTAAATACTTGTCGTTTTTTGGTATATTTAAACTCTCCCTTTTATTAATTATAGTAATAAAAAATAATTAAAGTTTCTGAATTTAGCTCAGGAATGTAAATAATCTTATACCAATAATTGAAATGAAATTAAAAAAAATCAAACTCAAAAACTTCAAAATGCATGAAAGCAAGGAGTTTGAATTCAACGACGATGTAAACATAATTGTAGGAGACAATGAATGCGGTAAGAGTTCATTACTTGAAGCAATTGAAATATGTCTCAACTTTACTTATAGAGGAAAGCCTTTGAATTCTGAACTGACGACAGATTTGTTTAATGAAAAGTGTATTAAAAAATATTTAGATGGAGATAAATCCCAAAATTCTTTACCTGAAATTAAAATAGAGGCATATTTAGAAGGAGATGCAAACCTAAAAGGGACTAATAATGATGACAAAGATGATACTGAAGGAATCTTTATAAGAATTTTCTTTGATGATGATTTAACAGACTCTTATTCTTCGTTTATTAAAAAGCCTGATGATGTCAAAACATTACCTATTGAATTCTATAAAACTGAATGGTATAGTTTTGCATGGAATAGATTAACTTTTCATAATAAAAAAGTTAATTGTTTATTCGTTGATCCTTCAAGATTGCATCCAACTTATGGACGCTCGAAATATATTAATAGCATTATAAATGCTACTTTGGAAAAGCCAGAAAGATCTATTTTAAATTTAAATTTTAGGCAATTAAAATCTCGATTTGATAACGAAGAGAAAGTTATAGAGATTAATAAAGGATTAGATGTAGAAAATGATATTACAAGTAAGAATTTAAAAATTACTACTGATATTGGCGGAAAATCGAGTTGGGAAAGTAATTTAGAGTTAACAGTCGACGATGTTTCATTTAATCAAATTGGTAAAGGTGAACAGAACCAAATTCAGATAAAATTAGCTTTACAAAATAAAGCAGATGATGTTGATATAATAATGTTGGAAGAACCTGAAAATCATCTTTCACATATAAATTTAGTTAAGTTAATTAGTTATATTGAAAAGAAAAATAATGATAAGCAATTGTTCTTAACAACTCATAGTTCTTATGTGTTAAACAAGTTAAGTATTAATAAGTTATGTCTTTTGTCAAGTGAGTATTCCCGTTTAGGAAATATAGATAAAGAAACTATTAAAACTCTTAAAAGATTTCCAGGTTATGATACTTTAAGAGTTATACTAGCGGAGCATCCTATTTTAGTTGAAGGTCCTTCTGATGAGTTAATACTAAAAAAAATATATTTAAAGAAACATGGATGTTTACCAGAAGAAAATGGTATAGATATTATAGTCGTTCGTGGTATTGGTTTTAAAAGCTATTTAAATGTAGTCAAGCCATTAAAACATAAAATAAGGGTAGTAAAAGATAATGATGGAAACTATAAAAAAAATATTCATGATTGGTCTCTAAATTATAAAGATTGCGATTTCATAACATACTACTCTGACAAATCCAATGATTCAAATTCGTTAGAACCTGCTATTATCAATTCAAATTCAGATTCAGAAACAAATTTAGATAAGCTCGCAAAAGTAATGCTATCCACCCAAACTTATAATAAATACAATAAAATTAATGGATTGGATAAAAAAAAGGAGTTTTTCACTCAATGGTACGATGGAGAAGATAGTGGTAAAAAGAAAGTTGATTCAGCAATAAGGATATTCGATAACAATGAAGAAATAAAGTTTCCAGATTATTTAACTAAGGCCGTTCAATATGAGTAATAAATTAGTTCTCGCAAGTGCTGGAGCTGGTAAATCTCAAATGATAGTTAAAGATGCTTTAGACCTTGTTAAAGACTCAAGCAGCAAAATTTTAATTCTAACTTATACAGAGAATAACCAGAAAGAAATACTAGATAAAATTTGTATAGAGAAAAAATATTTGCCATCTAATATCTACATAAAAGGCTGGTTTTCATTTCTTTTAGAAGATTTAATAAGGCCATATCAAAATTGCATTTTTGAAAACCGAATTTTAGGTGTTTTCTTTAATCCATCAGACCCTCACATGAGAAACGGAAGAATGATTTCAGGACGTGGAGAAAAAGTAGGTAAAATGTATAATGAACTTCATTATTTAACTAAGAATAAAGACAGAGTACACACCACATATATTTCAAAGCTTGCTTCAAGAATTAATAAAGAATCCAAAGGAAAACCAATAGCTCGTTTAGAGCAGATTTATGATTCAATATTGATAGATGAAGTACAAGATTTAGTAGGTTGGGATTTTGACCTAATTGAAAAATTGAGTAAGTTGGAAACATTATCAATTACATGCGTAGGTGATTTTAGGCAAACTATATATACTACTAATATAGGAACAAAACAACCAAAAACTAATATTGAAAAATTAAATAAGTTCAAGAACCTTGGCTTTAGTATAGAAAATTTAAATATTAGTTGGAGATGTGTACAATCTATTTGTGATTTTGCAGATAAGGTACACTCAGCTGAAGGAATTTATAAGAAAACTGAATCGATGAATACAGATATACCAAATGAATATTTAAAGCATTTGGGAGTTTTTGCTATAAAACAAGAGCATGTCAAAAATTATTTAGAATTATATAAACCTGTGATTTTAAGAGTATCAAAGAGTACTCAAAAAGAATTATGCAAGGGAAATTCTAATGTAAATTTTGGAGCATCAAAAGGATTAGGCTTTGAAAGAGTTTTAATTATACCTACAGATAAACAAAAGAAATTTTTATTGGGAAATTATAATGTATTTGATAAAGACAAAACGGAGAAAGCTAAAAGTTCGTTATATGTAGCTATTACTCGAGCTAAATATAGTGTTGCATTTATATATGATGATGAAGATGAGCTTATTGATTTAGAAAGATGGCTACCGAATTAACCTCATAAAACTTTGGTTAAAACAATAGGCGAGTGGAGCGAGCATATTTTAGAGGGTAGTTAAAGTTTTTCTTAGTATTTCTAGAAGTTTAAGAAGTTTTTTTAGTAATCTGGTTAGTTGCAATGTTTCCTAAAATAATAGCATAACGAACCGTTAAATGAGACCTTAAAAAGATCCACGGATTTAATTTCTATTTTACATAATATTTTAAAATAATATTGTTGTGAAAATAAGAAATACAAAGCATTCACATAAAGGTGAATTATTGATACTAAAGGCATTTACTTTTAAGTAACGTGATTATAGCTACAAATGTGTAAATACATTCACGAACATAAAATTTTAAATTAACTCGTGAGTAAATATTTTTCCTTATATTTTAAAATAATATTGTTGTGAAAAAAAGAAATACAAAGCATTCATATAAAGGTGAATTATTGATACTAAAGGCATTTACTTTTAAGTAACGTGATTATAGCTACAAATGTGTAAATACATTCACGAACATAAAATTTTAAATTAACTCGTGAGTAAATATTTTTCCTTATAAATCTAAAATTGTAATCCGTGAGAATCGCGTATTTGAAATTTTAATGAACCAAGTACTAAATATTTTAAAAAATTAAGAAATTCATAAGTCACAATTTCTTTACACACAATATCTGTCGATATAACTCTAAAGACGTTATATCTGATATTATGTGTAAATAGCCTGAAAAACGGCTATACAGAAATTACGATACAAAATGTACTATAATTAATATTATGTTAAATAGTGTGTTTCGAACTCTAAAAAAATAAATAAAATTTAATTCCTTCTATTTCCTTATTACTGTTGCTTTTAGCCAGATAAACTGCCCTGTTTTTTGTTTAGAGAGCAAATTATTGTGGTAGGGTAATTTTTAATATTTCTGTTTAACTAATATATCCGCGGAACAAAGATTAAACAATTATTAAAAATTTAAACATTATGAAAAATATTAAAAGAATATTCATCTTTCTTTTTGTTTGCTTATCAATTTTCGCGGTAAACGTATCGTGTAGTAACGATGATAAAATAGTACCTCCTACCGATTCTACCGATACCTCAGGGTCAGATGGTGATACAGATTCAACTAATGGTCAAGTTGAAGGTAGCGAGGGTGAAATTACTTTATACAAAGTAAATGGAGACGACATCTCTAAAGTACAAGATTACAAGGTAAAAGATAAAGATTTAGAGTATCAAAAAGATGTAGCTAAGCATAAAGAGATCTGGGAGTTGGTTAAGAAAATTGTTCCTGCCGATCAAAGAAAAAAAATGGGAGAATTTTTAATTTACAACGGAGAAGTTACAGGAAGTGCTGGTTTTGTTATTGAAATTAAAAAAGACTTATCTGTTTGGCAAATGGGAATTGCTATCAATTATGCTTACGAAGGTGGTTTTAATGCAGGAGGTGAATTGGCCTACACAATAATTCACGAATTTGGGCATGTACTAACCTTAGATAACACTCAATTAGATGCAGCTGTAACTCAAGAGAATTGTAAAAACTACTTCCCTGGTGAAGGATGTGCTTTAGAAAACTCATATATAAACGAATTACATGCTAAATATTGGAATGACATTTGGAGCGAGTATCAAGATGCTAAAAAAGATGAAGCAGCACAAGCACAATTTTATGAGAAGTATAAAGAAAGATATGTAACTCAATATGCATCAACCAATCCGGGTGAAGATATTGCTGAAGTATTTGCCACTTTCACTACTCAAAAAGACAAACCAGAAGGAAAAACAATTGCAGAGAAAAAAATACTGTTAATGTATAACAGAAGCGAATTGGTTGCTTTTAGAGATCATATTAGAAAGAATTTAGCACTTAGAGGAAAAGGAAATGCGCTAGCGTTTGAATTACCACAACCAGGAATGTGGAAACAAGCAAACACTTTTGGTAATCCGCACAAAACTAAATGCAGAAGACATTAGTTTAATAATCTGGCACTCTTAGATATTCAGTTATAAAACTTCTAAGAGTGCCGTTTTTTTTTAAATAAATTATGAAACACATAGTATTAGTATTAATAGCAATAGCATTAACCAGTTGCTCAAGTTCAAAAAACATTAAAGAAGATGCTCTTTTGTATTTTGGTAAAACCCAGTGTTTAGGAAAATGCCCTGTTTTTGACATGTATCTTTTTGAAGATGGTAAAGTTTTATACGAAGGATTTAAAAATGTGACTTTATTAGGAAAACATGAGTCTAAAATAACAACAGAAGAAATTAAAGACATAAAACAAAGGTTAGAAAAAATAGATTTTTCTGCTAAAGAAAAATTAACAAGAGATATACCCAATACAGTCTTAAAATTCAAAGGAAAGAAGCTAATAGCACAGAATAATGAAGAGATAAAAGACTTATTAATCTTACTAGAAAAAATTAAATTATAATTTTTTTAACAAAAAAGGTAGGGTAAATTCAAAGATTCCTGTTTAAGTATAGTAAGATGATATTAAGCTATAAGACGCTGTTAGGAATAGACCCCTTCACTTTTTATAATTTTCACGTAATAACTTTATTCTAAGCAGCGTCATTTTCATTATACATTCATGATATTGTTTGTTTAAAAAGGCTATTTATAATAGCCTTTTTTTATTGATAATACAGACTTCAAACAAAATAAAGGCAGTACTTTTGCCTAATGCAAAAAAATGATCAGTCGAAATTAGAATTTATAGCTTTAATGGCTTCATTAATGTCATTAGTAGCTTTATCTATAGATGCATTATTACCCGCATTAGAACAAATAGGAATTAGTGTTAATATTCAAAAAGAGTCTAGCAATAATCAACTATTGATTACTATGATTTTTTTAGGATTGGGATTTGGACAGTTAATTTCTGGGCCTATTTCTGATAGTTTAGGACGCAAACCCGTAATTTATGGAGGTTTCATACTCTTTGTAATTGCTAGTTTTATATGTGTAAGTGCTTCAAGCATAGAAATGATGGTTTTAGGAAGAGTTTTACAAGGAGTTGGTCTTTCTGCTCCTCGAACCATAAGCATTGCTATGGTAAGAGATAGTTTTAGTGGTAATTATATGGCTAAAATTATGTCGTTTATTGTAGTAATTTTTATTCTTGTTCCTGTGGTAGCACCAGCTTTAGGAAAACTCATGTTAGACACTTATGGTTGGAAATCTGTATTTTATAGCCAATTGATTTATGGAGTAATAGTAATGATTTGGCTGTGGAAACGTCAACCAGAAACACTTAAAGAAGTCAATAAGGTTACTTTTTCTTTTCATTTATTTACTGACGGATTAAAAGAGTTTATAAAATTTAAGCAAGCCATAGTTTTTACTCTGATTTCAGGATTTATTACTGGTTCATTTATGGTGTACTTAAGTGCTTCTCAGCAAATTTTTCAAGAACAATATTTATTGGTAGATGAGTTTCCTTACATTTTTGCAGGTTTGGCTATTTCGGTAGGATTCGCTACTTTTTTAAACGGATCATTTGTAATGAGATTTGGTATGCATAGACTCGTGTCATTTTTCTTAATCATTTTTACTGTTGTTCCTATAGCATATATCGCCTTCTTTTATCAGCAAGCTAACCCGAGTGTAGAAATATTATTGGTATTTTTTGCTTTACAGTTTTTTGCTCTTGGTTTTTTATTTGGAAATCTTCGTGCTTTGGCAATGCAGCCAGTAGGACATATTGCAGGAATTGGAGCAGCGATTAACGGATTTGTGTCTACTATTATGGCAGTACCTATCGCAACTTTTATAGGTAAATATGTGGTAACCACCACCCTCCCACTTTTTATGGGCTTCTTTGTTTGTGGAGTCTTATCGTTGATATTGTTAAATTTTACAAAATTAAAACCAGTAAATAATTAAAGTAATGAGTGTAGATATTCTTTATGAAGATGATTTTATTCTTTGTGTATCAAAACCGAATAACATAGTAGTACACCACGCACATCATTCTAGAAATGTAGTCGAAGAAGATTCGTTATTACAAATATTACAACGACAGTTTAATCAAAAAATGTATCCCATACATCGTCTTGATAGAAAAACATCTGGAATTATATTACTAGCAAAAGAAAGCGGTTTTGTAGCAAAGTTTCAAGAATTGTTTACAAACAATCAAATACAAAAAACGTATTATGGTATTGTTAGAGGGCATGCTCCAGAAACCAAGGTTATCGATTCTCCAGTAAAAGGAAGAGATGCTAATGTATATAAAGATGCAGAAACACATTTGTGTACGATAAAAACAGTTATAGTTGATATTCCGGTAAAACCATATGATACTTCTAGGTATAGTTTGGTAAAACTGCAGCCAAAAACAGGAAGATTGCATCAGTTGCGTATTCATATGAATAAAATAAGTCACCCATTAATTGGTGATCCAAAGTATGGAGATAAAAATCACAATACGATGTTTATTGAAAATTTTAACTGTGAAAATCTTTTTTTGCATGCGTATTCTTTGGAGTTTGTACATCCGTATTCAAATGAAAAAACAGAGATTATTGCTGATTTTCCTGACGATTGGAAAATTATTTTTAATGAATTTAATTGGAGTTTATAAGAGATTAATTAGTTAACACTCTGTACTTCTACTCTATTTACAGAATATTAACAAGTAAGTAAAAACTGTTAATATTTAAACATCGCAAAATATTTTCGTTTTTTTAACGATTTGTTAATGGATTGCTTAATTAATTAACTTTTCATTATAATTTAATTTAAGAAAATGAAAAATTTAAAACCCTTCATCTTAGCAATTACGGCATCAATGTTAATGGTTAGCTGTAGTGACAACGAAACCAATACTATTGACGACGCAAATGCTAAATTATTTGCATCCCATTCTCATGAAACATGTAGCTATATTGATAGTTACTGGGGATCAAATGCTTACATTAGTTCTACGATTGTAAATCAATCGGAAACTAATTTTATTAAAAACCAGAATGTAAAAATAGCTGACGTTTTTAACATCAGTACTATTCCATTATATTTTGCAAAAGGTTCTGGTACTGCCAATGCCATTTCTTATGGTAGTGGATACATTATTTATGGAGAAGAATTATACAACATGGCTCTAAGCCAAGGAGGTAGAATTTCTTGTGCCATGGTACAAGCCCACGAAGTTGGTCACCAATTACAGTATCAAAACAATTTACCTACAAGAAGAGAAAGTACAGCAAGAGCTACTGAATTAGAGGCAGATGGTTTTGCAGGATACTACATTAAAAAACCTAATGGTTATAATGCTACTTGGACTCAAGCTTCAGCAGCTTATAATTTTGCAGCTTCAATCGGAGACTATAACACAACTAGTTCAGGACACCACGGTACTCCTGCTCAACGTCGTTCTGCTTTCCGTTTAGGGTATTTATTAGGAGATTATAATTTGAGTGTAAGTAGTTTTGATTACAATTTCTTTTACTATTATGATAATTATGTATTGCCTGGAGCTTTGCGCCAACACTTAGAAAAGCCAGCTGATATTGATGAAGATTTACATAACTTTATCTTATCAAAAATGGAAGAGTTGAGAAAAATTAATTCTGGAGAAATTTCAGAAGAAGAATTTGAAAAACTATAAAAATCAATAACTAAAACGAAAAATAAAAGTTAAGTTAATTAATAAGCAATAAAAAAGGGTTACAAATTTTGTAACCCTTTTAATTTTATATGCTATGATTAAGATTAAATATCTTTAAATATAGCATGCATTAAGCGTTTTTTATCATTGATACTTTCTTCAAGAGCAATCATAGTTTCTGTTCTGTTTACTCCATGAATATCATCTATTTTATAAATGATATTTTTAGCATCATTAGTATTGCGAGCTCTTAGCTTACAGAAGATGTTATATTTTCCTGCAGTAACATAAGCTACAGTTACATTAGGGATTAATCTTAAGTTATCTAAAACATGTTGAGTCATTGATGTTTTTTCTAAAAAAACTCCTACATGAGCGATAAACGAATACCCCATTTTTTCATAGTTCAAGGTTAAAGTAGACCCCTGAATAATTCCTTCGTCTTCCATCTTTTTTACACGTACATGAATAGTACCTGCAGACACTAATAATTTTTTTGCAATGTCTGTAAAAGGTGTACGAGCATTCTCTATTAAAATGTCTAAAATTTGATGATCAATTTCATCGAGTATGAACTTCTTCATTATTTTTGTTTTCTTCAAGTAATATTGCTAAAATATAGTTTTTTTCTAAAAAAAATAAGTTTTATTTAAGGAAAAAAGAATTTTTAACTGTTTTTTATGAATTCTTTATGAGCTAAAAATAAAGATAGATCCCCTTCCTTTTCTTTGTTTAAAACCAGTGCAAATTTACCATTTTCTACACTTTCTGCATACTGAAAAGCGACATCTTTTTGATTATTTTTTGAACGATAAATCACATCGTAGAAGTTCTTGATATTGTTAGGAATAGAGAAATATTCTTGATAATTTTTAAAATTTTCGTTGATAGAAATATGGTGTATTCCCTGTAATAACGCGTAAAAATTATATTTTCTTACTACTTCTCTGTCGTAATCATCGGCAAAATGACCCGCTTCAATTAAAATGGTATTATGCCCTAGTTTTTGAAAATTATCTCCTGTAGCAGTAGGATAAAATTCGTCTGTATAACGACCTACTTGGTTAGGTATCATTTTTTGCAGTAATTCATTCATAGAAATGATTACATTCATGGTTTCTTTTCTTCCTTCTGTAATTTTTCGAGTTTCTTCTTCCGAAGGTGCTAAAAAAGATATTGTTGCAGGATTGGTTGTGCCATTTACTCCAAAAATGGTTCTTTGATCATGTAAATTGAAACAAAATACTGGATTAAATTCATCTAAAACCTTACGTAATAGTTTACTTTCTTTCGCTTCTTTTGCTACGGCATCTCTATTTAAGTCTACATCATTAGCATTTACTCGAGTATATGCTTGTGCTCCATCAGGATTTAACATAGGAATAATTGTAATGGTACAATTATCTAAAATTGTTCGAGTAATCTCGTGATTAGGAAAGTGTTGTACAAAATTTAAAAAATCAAAGACAGCTTTGGTTCCTGTACTCTCATTTCCATGCATTTGACTCCAAATAAGGACTTTTTTTGGGCCCTTACCTAGTTTTAACTGATAAATAGCTCTCCCCTCTTCTGATTCTCCAATTACTGTTGTTTGAAGTCCAGATTCTTTCAATTTCATATACAAAGGCTCTATATCTGCTAAGGTTATCCACCTACCAGATATAGAGTTTTCTTTAAATTTTGTATAGTTATCCTCTAAAAAGGAAGTGCTTATGTGTTTCATATTATAATAAAAACCAATCAGCTACGAGTTGTTTTTCAATAGGTTCTACCGTTTTGTGAACATAATCGTTTTTAGCCATGTCGTATTGATAGTCTTTTGCCCATTCTTCAATATTATCGGCTAATGTTCTTAACGAATCGCAAATGAATTCTACTTCTTCATTAGTAATTGTTGGATGTACAGACAAACGTACCCAACCTGGTTTTTCGGTATTACAACCTTCTAAAATCTGTCCTTTTATTTCGTTTGATCTGGTTTGATCTACATTTAATAAGAAGTGTCCGTAAGTTCCTGCACAAGAACAACCGCCTCTGGTTTGAATACCAAAACGATCGTTTAATAATTTTACAACTAAATTGAAATGGTATTTTTCAAAGTAAAAAGAAAAAATACTCAAACGATCTTTATGATTTGGAGCCAAGATTTGTACCCCTTCTAAACTTTCTAAACAATTAAAAATAACAGGATTTATCTCATCTTCACGTTCCTTTATTTTATCAGTGCCCATTTGGTCTTTTACCTGAATGCACAAAGCTATTTTTATAGTTTGTAAAAAAGCAGGTGTACCTCCATCTTCACGGGTTTCTACATCATCAAAATAATCGTGTTGTCCCCAAGGATTGGTATAACTTACAGTCCCTCCTCCTGGGTTGTCAGGAACCATGTTTTTGTATAACTTCTTATTAAAAATTAATACTCCTGAACTTCCTGGTCCTCCTAAAAATTTATGAGGAGAAAAGAAAATAGCATCTAAATATTCATCTTCATTTTCAGGATGCATGTCGATATCAACATACGGAGCAGAACAAGCAAAATCTACAAAACACAACCCACCATATTTGTGAATTAATGAAGCTACTTTGTGATAGTCGGTTTTTATACCCGTTACATTAGATCCGGCTACAATTGAAGCAATTTTAATAGGTCTATCCAAATACTGTTTGATAGTTTCTTCAAACTTATCTAAACATACTAAACCTTCATCGTTACATGGTACAACTACAACATCAGCTATGGTTTCTATCCATGATGTTTGGTTAGAATGGTGTTCCATATGGCTAACGAACACAATAGGTCGTTTTTCATCAGGAACTTGTGTATTCTCTTTTAAGTTTTCTGAAACTTTTAAGCCTAAAATACGTTGAAATTTGTTAACAACTCCTGTCATACCAGAACCTTCAGTAATTAACACATCATCTGCCGATGCATTTACGTGGCGTTTGATAATGTTACGAGCTTCATGATAAGCTAAAGTCATGGCAGCTCCTGAAGTAGAAGTTTCAGTATGTGTATTGGCAACAAAAGGACCAAACTTATTTAAAAGCTGTTCTTCTATTGGGCGATATAATCTTCCACTAGCAGTCCAATCGGTATATATCATTTTCTTTTCACCGTAGGGTGTTTGGAAAGTTTGGTTTATACCTACAATATTTTTTCTAAATTTTTCAAAATACTGTTCTAATTCCATAGTTTAAGTAGTTGTTTGTGGTGCTAAAATTAGCAGTATACCATTAAGTAACCCAAAATAATTACAATATTAACGTATTTATAACATTTGTGTATTACAACCTGAATTTACCTCCTAATAAAATAGTGTTTTCTAAGAAGTAAAAACTTTGAGAAGCCTTATCAGCTGGGTTGTATGTTGTTTTTATATCAGACATATATATGTAGCCTCCTTTTAAATCTGCTTGAACATAAAAATGCTTTAAAAAAGCGATGTTTACACCTGCAGCTATTGAGGTTCCGTAACCTGATAAATGAAACTCATCATGTCTTTCCATACCTAATAAAGTAGTATTTGTTCTAGGATATAAAACACCAAGACCAAGACCTTCGGTTAAGTTGATTTGTAAGTTTTCTAAATTTAACCCAAACCAGTGACTTACATCGTCAAAACGTTTTACTTCTACATTTACGTAGTTTAAACCATCCGTATGCTCAAAACGTAAGAAATCAGCCGCTAAATTGATTGTTTCATTGTTATAATTACCATCATAAGTACTTCCTGTACTTATATATCCATCAATCTTTACATCTTGATCAGCAATCATTACATATTTCATATGATCTACACCAATAGAAACTGTATAATTTTCTTTAAAGAAATATCCTATTCTATAGTTGTTTTGAGGTATGGTAACTCTACTTGGATTAAAGTAATCGTTAAAAGAGAATTTTGTTTGTCTATCTTGAGCTTTTACATTGTATAAAGTGAAATCGTAATTTTCTCCTTTAAAGTGAATGTCTGAGTCAGTGTAACTAGCCCAGTTCCATCCCCAAACTACAAAGAATTTTCCTTTATTGGTTACTTTTTTCTTTTGAACGATTTCTTCGTTTTTATCCTGTGCTACAATTGATGCTGAAGCTATTAGCATCAATAAACTTACGATTTTTAATTTCAAGAGGTTATTGTATTATTTGTTCTATTTCAGTGATAAATCTTTCTGCTAAAGTATCTGCGTTTTCTTGGCTTGTACTTTCTGTATAAATTCTAATAATTGGTTCTGTATTCGATTTGCGTAAGTGTACCCATTCTTCTGCAAAATCTATTTTCACACCATCAATCGTATTTACATCTTCATTTTTGTAGTTATTAGCCATGGTTTCTAAAATCTTATCGACATCTATTTGTGGTGTCAACTGGATTTTATTTTTGCTCATAAAATAACTTGGATATGAGTCTCTTAATTCTTTACACGACATTTTTTTGTGTGCTAAGTGTGATAAAAATAAAGCTACACCTACTAACGAATCACGTCCGTAATGAGATTCTGGATAAATGATTCCTCCATTTCCTTCTCCTCCAATTACCGTATTGGTATCTTTCATCATTTGAACAACGTTCACTTCTCCTACTGCACTTGCCGTATAGGTTCCGCCATGTTTTTCGGTAATATCTCGTAAGGCTCTTGAAGACGATAAATTAGAAACGGTGTTTCCTCCTCCTAATTGCCCTAATACATAATCGGCACAAGCAACCAATGTGTATTCTTCACCAAACATAGAGCCATCTTCAGAGATCAATGCTAAACGATCTACATCTGGATCTACCACTATACCTAAATCAGCTTTTTTCTTTACTACTAATTCAGAAATATCAGTCAAATGCTCTTTTAAAGGCTCTGGATTGTGAGGAAAGTGTCCGTTAGGTTCACAATACAACTCTATACATTTTACCCCTAGCTCTTTTAATAAAGCAGGAATAGCAATTCCTCCAGTTGAATTTACACCATCTACCACTACTTTAAATTTCGCTTTTTTAATGGCTTTTTTATCAACTAAATCAAGGTTTAAAACTTCTTTGATGTGCTTTTTTATGTAGTTTTTCTTTTTTCTATATAAGCCTAAATCGTCAACTTCAGCAAACTCAATAGTCGCATCATTTTCTGCAATTTTTAATATTTCTGCCCCGTCTTCGCCGTTTAAAAACTCTCCTTTTTCATTTAATAATTTTAAAGCATTCCATTGTTTAGGATTGTGAGAAGCAGTTAAGATAATACCTCCATCAGCTTTTTCTAAAGGAACAGCTACTTCAACAGTAGGTGTTGTAGATAAACCTAAGTCAATCACATTAATTCCTAATCCGACTAAAGTATTAGCCACTAAGTTACTTATCATTTTCCCCGAAATACGGGCATCTCTACCAATAACGATGTTTATTTTTTCTTTTTCGGAGTTTTTATTTTTAATAAAAGTTCCGTAAGCTGCTGCGAATTTTACAGCATCTATAGGAGTCAAATTATCACCTGTATTTCCGCCTATGGTACCTCTAATACCTGATATAGATTTAATAAGTGTCATGTTCTTTTTTATTAGACAGCAAATATAAAATTTATGATTCACTTGGTTACTACGAACTTTTAAATACCTTCAAAATATTAATTTCAAAAAGATATATTTGCAGCGTTATATAAAAATGTATTATGGAAAATAAAATTGAAAAAGATGTTATGAATTGCTCTTTTTGTAAAGAGCAAATTGAAAAAGAAGTTGTTTTTTGTTCAAATTGTGGACATCCAGAAAATGGGACAGACAAAGAGAGAGCTCAGTTTTTTGCAAAAAGAGCAATGGAAAAAAGCAAGAATATTGATGCAGGTGAAAAAATTAAGTCTGCTAGGAATACCTTATTTGTTCTATGTGGAATTATGATTGTATATGGTTTTATTTATTATTATTCTACAAAAAGTATTCTTGATTTAGGAGTGAATTTTTTTGTTGCTTTAATTTATTTAGCCTTAGCCTTTTGGTCTGAAAAAAAACCTTTCATTGCTTTATTATCAGGACTATTATTGTACCTAACACTAATAATAATTTCAGCTATTATTGACCCTACATCGATAGTTAAGGGAATACTTTGGAAATTTCTTATCATTTCATACATAGGTAAAGGATTATATTCAGCTTTTGATTTACAAAAGGTTAAAACTGTAAACCCTAACTTGTAGAATGAATCAATGTGGAAACTGTAAAAAAAGATATGAAACTAATGTAAATTTTTGTTCTACTTGTGGAAATCAATTATTAGAAAAGAAAAGTAATGTAATAGATTTTATTATAGCTTTTTATGTATCTATAATTGTATTTATAGGGCTATCTTTTTTTATTTATGATGGTTATAAAGAAAATATTTGGGTTGAAATTCTAGTAGAGAGTTTATTTATCTCTTTAGTTATTGGTTTTTCTTTAGTAAGGAGAAAGGAGATGTTACAGTTATATAAATTTCCTAAAATTAATAAGGGCCTTTTATCTCTGTATATTTTAGTAACTATAGTCAATTCTTTTTTAGTTTATTATGGAGTTGAGTTTGTTAATAGTTTTATTAATGATGTTTCTTTAAATTCCTATGAAAGTTATTTATATTTAGATTACCCATTTTTATGGGCTTTAATATTTATAGCGATACTTCCACCGATATTTGAAGAACTTGCTTTTAGAGGTTTTTTATTTAATTTATTAACCGAAGTAACATCGGTTAAATCAACAATAATAGCAACTTCTTTGTTGTTTGCTCTGGTGCATTTTTCATTTATATCCTTAATTTGGATTTTTCCTTTTGGTTTGTTTTTAGGCTATTTAAGGTTTAAATATGATTCTTTATGGTTACCTATGCTAATTCATTTTATACATAACCTCTGTGTTTTACTAGTTGATTATTATGTTTTTAATTCATAAAAAAAACCGTTAAACTTTACAGCTTAACGGTTTTTAATTTTTAAGAAGTTGTTAGGATTATTTTCCTTCCATTTTCTTCTTTAATTCAGCTAATCCACCGATATCTCCTAAAGTAGTTTTTTCTACTTCTTGAGCTTTAGCAGCAGCTGCTTTAATGTTCTTTTGCTCTTCTTCTCTAAAGATAGATGTGTGAGAAGCAACAATTCTACGGTACTCTTTACTAAACTCAGTTACTTGGAACTTAGCCTCGTCACCTTTAGTTAATTTACCTCCGTCTTCTTTTTCTAAGAAACGAGTTGGAGCGAAAGCTTCAACACCATCAGCAAATACTACAGTTGCACCTTTATCATTTTTCTCTTTAATAGTACCTTCGTGGATAGATCCGATAGCATACGTAGCTTCGTGAGCATCCCAAGGGTTATCTTGAGTTTGCTTGTGACCTAAGTTTAACTTACGGTTTTCTACGTCTAACTCTAATACTTGTACTTCTAATTGATCACCTACAGTTACGAAATCTGATGGATGCTTAATTTTCTTAGTCCAAGATAAATCAGAGATATATACTAATCCGTCGATACCTTCTTCTAACTCTACGAATACACCAAAGTTAGTGTAGTTACGTACAGTACCAGTGTGAGTAGAACCTACAGGGTATTTAGAAGTAATGTCTGTCCATGGATCTGGGTGTAATTGCTTCATACCTAAAGACATTTTACGCTCTTCGCGATCTAATGTTAAGATTTGAGCTTCTACTTCGTCACCAACTTTTACGAAATCTTGTGCAGAACGTAAGTGAGTTGACCAAGACATTTCAGATACGTGAATTAATCCTTCTACTCCTTCTTCAACCTCTACAAATGCACCATAATCAGCTAAAACAACTACTTTACCTTTTACTTTATCACCAACTTTTAAGTTAGCATCTAAAGCTTCCCATGGGTGAGCAGATAATTGTTTTAAACCTAATTGAATTCTTGACTTGTTATCATCAAAGTCTAAGATTACAACGTTTAATTTTTGATCTAATTCAACAACTTCGTTCGGGTGGTTAATACGAGACCAAGATAAATCAGTAATGTGAATTAATCCGTCAACACCTCCTAAGTCAACAAATACACCATAAGAAGTTACGTTTTTAACAACTCCTTCTAATACTTGTCCTTTTTCTAATTGACCGATAATTTCACGTTTTTGATCTTCTAAATCAGCTTCGATTAACGCTTTATGAGATACTACTACGTTCTTAAATTCGTGGTTGATTTTCACAACTTTGAATTCCATAGTTTTTTCTACATATTGATCGTAGTCACGGATAGGCTTCACATCGATTTGAGAACCTGGTAAGAATGCTTCAATACCAAATACGTCAACGATCATACCTCCACGAGTTCTACACTTAACAAAACCGTTAACGATTTCACCAGTTTCGTGTGCGTTGTTAACACGATCCCAAGCTTTGATTACACGTGCTTTTTTGTGAGATAATACTAATTGACCAGATGAATCTTCTCTTTTGTCAACTAATACTTCTACTTTGTCTCCAACAGCTAAATTTGGGTTGTAACGGAATTCGTTTAACGAAATTACACCCTCTGACTTAGAGTTGATGTCGATAATAGCATCACGATCAGTAATACGTACTACTTCACCTTCGATAACATCGCGCTCGTTTACGAACCCTACAGTACCTTCTAAGGCAGTTTCAAATTCTTTTAATTTAGACTCATCAACTTCATCAATACCTTCTTCGTATTTATGCCAGTTAAAGGTTGCTAAAAATTCTGCTGGATTTACAGCTTCTGCTGTGTTTTTTGTTTCTTCAGACATGTCTGAAATAAGTTTTGTATCTTTTTGTTAACCAGATTTTTAACGATACTAACGCCAAGAGAAATTAAACTTAATAAATATAATTTTTAACCTTTTTTAAATCTGTACTCGTAAAAAGGCGTGCAAATTTACGAATAATTCTTGAAGTAACCTAAAATGTTTTGGTTTTTAGAGGGTTATGCAGGTTTTAGTTAGTGGTTAACTTGATAAGTGTTACAAAAAGAGTAAAATTATGTCATAAATTATAAACAACTCATGTTAGAGATACCTCTAAACATTCTATTAAAGTCTCCATGATCTGTTGTATATCTATAATGTTTTTTTGTGTTTTCATTGACAAGTCTTACGAAAACAAAACATTCTTTAAAATAAGGTAAAATAAATTTTTTAAATTTTTTCTGATCTCTTTTATGATTCCAAGAGATTTTTATCTTCTTTTCGACAAACTTACCTGTTGTTTTATCTTTAACATAAGCATAATGAAAACCTGCCTCAAAATATTGTGTTAAAAGGTACTTGTCATTTTGTATAATTACTTCATGTAATCTACGGAACCCAAACATAGAACCTATTTTCATATTAATATATTTTTTTTCTCCATCTACCAACTCTTTTAATCTCGATTGAGCAATCTTTTTTAACTTACCTTCTTTATTGTGGTAATGTAAATAATATCCTCCATAACCATAATCCCCTTCTATATTAGTTTTATTAGTAGTGTTTTTATACATAATGGTTTTAATCCCATCATTGTCTATAAAATATGTTTCTTGAGAGAATACATTGTAACAAATAAAAAGTAGGAAGAATAAAATTGTCTTTTTCATATTTTTAAAATTTTAGGAGGCAATATTAATAAAAAATCCTCTATTTTTATTAATACCATAAATCAATTAAAAATGATTTTAATCATCTTTCAAAAATCGTTAATGTTTATGGTGTTTTCTTTAAATAAAGCCACATTTAGGGTGTTGAAAATTTTATGCAAGCAAATAGAGTTACTTAAACATACTTATTCTATTTCCTTAATCTCCACCTTAAACAAATTATCAAAAATTTCAAAAATACTCTCAGCTTCTTTTTTACGAACAGAAATAGTGTATTCGCAGTCTAATTCTAATTTTTGATTGATAATATCTAAGCTTCGTTCTTTTATAATACGCTGAACTTTATTCATCATATCGTAGCCAAACTTTAACTGATAATGTATATCTATAGTTTTCTCTATAATCTCAGAAGCTTCTAAAGCAAGTTGTGCAGAAGATCTATAAGCATTAATCAACCCTCCTACTCCTAATTTGGTGCCTCCAAAATAACGTACTGATACAATTAAAATATTGGTTACGTCAAAAGCTTGTATTTGTCCGTAAATTGGTTGTCCTGCTGAATTACTAGGTTCTCCATCATCATTGGCACGAAAACGAATCTTTTCGGTTCCTAACTGCCACGCGTAACAATGATGACGTGCAGTGTGGTGTAGTTTACGGAGTTCTTCTAGTCGTTCTTTAATATCATCTTCAGAAAACACAGGAAAAGCATAACCGAAAAATTTACTGTTTCGATCTTTAAAAAGGGTTTCTCCTGAAGGTTTTATAATTGTTTTGTAAGTGTCTTTCATCTCATTCATCACGCCGAAACTACTAATAAAATACTAATTATAGCGAGTCCAATACCAATCCAGTTTTTTTTGATGAGTTTTTCTTTGAAAAATAAAAGGGCAAAAACGGTCGTTAAAATTACTACAGAAACATTATTTATAGTAAAGACAGAAGAACTCTCTAAGCCTTCAGTTTGTAATGCTTTTAATAAGAATTCCATTGAGTAATAATTCGGAATTCCTAAGGCTATTCCACCGATAATACTCATCCAGTGAAACTTAAATTTTTTATCTAAAAGTTGAATAATTACAAAAAAACTTCCGAAGATAAAAGCGCATCCAAAAATAGTGGCGAGGAAAAACGGAACAGCTTCTGCAGCAACATAGTTTGTTTCTACATATTTTAAAAGTGTATCAATACTTCCTGAACCTAAAAAAAGTAATAAAGGAAATAGTAAATTCTTAAATTTCACAGGAGAAGTATCGCTTTTTGCAGAGGATAAATACACGGCAATTAAAGCGAGTATAATTCCGATAACCTTCACGAATCCAATGCTTTCATTGTATAAGAACATTCCTACTACAACAGGGATTACTACAGACATTTTTCCTGCTACAGAGGCAACAGATAAACCATTTTTTTGAGCGGTAATTCCCATAACATTAAATACGGTAATAAATAAAAAGCCTAAACAAATAGCTCCAAAAAACCACGATTGTTGTGGAATGTCTGGTACTGTAATTGTTGCTTCAGAATTTAGGAGACCCAAAGATAATGCAATAGCGTAGTTGATAACAATTGCATGTATCGTATTGATTTTAAAAACATCAAATAATTTAAAAACAACAAAAAGTAAACTAGATATTAAAACGCTTAATGCTAAGTATATCATTTTGCAAACTCTTTTCGTTTTAGTAAATCAACTATATCTTCAGTTTGTGGACAATTATTCCATACCTGTATGCCCAATTGTTGTGCAGCATTAGTATTTTCTCTGGTATCATCAATAAAATAAGTTTCAGAAGCTTGTAGATTGTTTTCGCTTAACACAAACTCAAAGATATCTGTGTTTGGTTTTCTAAAATTAATTTCATGTGATAAATAAAATTGCTCGAAGCAATTTTTAAATTCACTATACAACTCCATTCCCCAGTCGTTTTGAATCCATGAAATATGTAAATCGTTAGTATTACTTAATAAAAACAATCGGTATTGATTGCTTTTTGCTAATTCTTTTAAGAAATCAAAACGATGTTTTGGAAAATCTAACAAAATTGCGTTCCAAGCAAAAACTAAATCTTCTTTGGGTATTTTAAACTTATTGAAAAAGAACTCTATAAATTCATTGGTAGAGATTAATCCCATTTCATACTGAAAATATTGATGCATCATCTCTTCGCTAATTTCAGTAACTCCAAGTTTTGCAAGTTCTTTGTACGTTGCTTCTTTATCTAAATTGATGAATACATCACCAAAATCAAAAATGATGTTTTTAATCATTTCTATATATTCTTAAAATATCGTTATTTATTTTTTCTTCGGAAAAAAGCTTAGCATTAAAACTAGGGCGCTTCACTCCTGCTCCAAAATTTACATCACCAATAAACACTCTGGCTTCGTCCCATAAACTTGCATTAATAAATGTTAGCAAGGTTTGTGCGCCTCCTTCAATAATTACTGATTGAATATGGTGTTTGTGTAAAACTTTGCAGATTTGTTCCGCTACTCGGGAAGAAAAATCGATTTGTTCGTAAATGAGTCCATGAGATTTCTCACTATCGTTCGGAATGACATCTACAATTTCTCCTCTCTTTTCTCTTTTCTCTTTTGTTTCAAAAAGAACTATTGTTTTAACTTTTCCGTCTAGAACAGTTGCTGTTGGAGGGATTTTTAAATCTTTATCTATAACAATTCTGATAGGATGATTCCCTGACCAACTACGAACCGTTAATGAAGGATTGTCAGCAATCACAGTATTGGTTCCTACTAAAATAGCATGCTCTTCACTTCGCCATTTATGAACTAACTGCTGAGAATAAGTATTAGAAATCCACACAGGTTTTTGTTCATCTTTGGTCAAAGGAGCTATAAATCTATCTTTGGTTTCTGCCCACTTTAAAATTATATACGGGCGTTTTTTGTTTTGAACAGTAAAAAAGCGTTTATGATGTTCTTTGCAAGCTTCATCATAAATACCTACAACTACATTTATACCAGCCTTTTTAAGACGTTCAATACCTTTGCCAGCTACCAAATTATTAGTGTCTATAGAGCCAATTACTACATTCGGAATTCCTTTTTCAATAATTAAATCAGCACAAGGAGGTGTTTTTCCGTGGTGAGAACAAGGTTCTAGAGTTACATAAATAGTAGCTTCTTTTAATAATTCTTGACTTTTAACTGAATTGATAGCATTTACTTCAGCATGAGGGCCGCCATAAGGAGAGGTAAATCCTTCTCCAATAATTTTGTTATTATACACAATTACTGCGCCTACTGATGGATTAGGACGTGTTGTCCCAATTCCGTTTTTAGCCAGTTGTATGCAACGTTGTATGTACTTTTCGTGATTCAAATTGTTAGAATTTTATTTTTACATCTTCAACTTGATCAATCGGATAGATATGTGAGAACCCCAAAACTTTATATCTTATATCACCTTTAAAATGGACTTTTAAACTCTGGTTTAAGAGTGAGGAAAGAAGTCCGCCTAAAACACCGTTTTTATTATTTTCAAAAACTCTTTTAGCTGGGATAACTACTTTTAAAGGAATAGAAAATTCTTTACGAGCAGGAACTTTAAACTCTTCAGAAGATACCTGAGCTACTTGTACTTGATTTACCAAAACTTTAATTTCGTCAGTCGCAATTTTACCACCAATATCATTAGGGTTTTTAAAGTAGGCATTTGCCCCCACTCTAATAGTATCGGTAGTGGCTGATAAAAGCTTTATATCGTCAACTTTTAAGAAGATTGGTTTTTGTTTTACAGAACAACTAAAGATGAATATTAAAAAAGATAAAAAATAAATTATTTTCTTCATGAAAACTCTCGTTTTTTTAGGTAATTTGCTTTAGCAAAAGTACTATATTCCTATGATACCAACAGATTTTATTATTAGAGAAATTCAACCACAAGATAATGCAGAGATAGCCAAAGTTATTCGTAATGTGTTAATCGAATTTGGAGTGCCAAAAGTAGGGACTGCTTATGAGGATAAAGCTACAGATGAGATGTATGAAACCTATCAAAAAGAAAAAGCGGGGTATTTTGTTGTTGAACATAAAGGTACAATAGTTGGAGGAGCTGGTTTTTCTGCCTTAGATAATTTTGAAGGGAATGTATGTGAATTACAAAAAATGTACTTTTTACCCATTGCTAGAGGAAAAGGTTTGGGAGGTAAGTTAATTAATTTTTGTTTAACTAAAGCAAAAGAACAAGGCTTTGAACAATGCTATTTAGAAACAATGCCTTATATGGAAGCTGCAAGAGCATTATACAAGAAAAATGGATTTGTAAATCTAGATAAGCCAATAGGAAACACAGGGCATTATTCATGTAATGTGTGGATGATTAAAGATTTATAAATTCAAAGAAAAAGTATAGAGACAGATGCAGTTAAAACAATATAGGGTGTATTTTACTAAACAATTAGAAAATACATATCCTCAAACAGAAATAGATACTTTTTTCTTTTTAGTAATTGAAGAGTATTTGAGCTTACAGAGAATAGACTTGGTTTTACAACCAACTTTTGAAATTCCTTCAGATAAAATTAAATTATTAGATGAAGTTTTGGTTAGGTTACAAAAAGAGGAGCCTATTCAGTATATACTTGGAAAAACAGAATTCTACGGACTTCCCTTTTATGTAAATTCAAATACATTGATACCAAGACCAGAAACAGAAGAATTGGTTGAATGGATTATTAAAGAGATTGAAGTTATTGATAGAAAGAAACTGTTATCTATTTTAGATATAGGAACTGGTACAGGTTGCATCCCTATTAGTTTAAAAAAATACTTACCGAGCGCTAACGTTAGTGCTATAGATGTCTCAGAAGAAGCACTAAGAGTGGCCAAACAAAACGCTGTGTTAAACAATGTAGAAGTCTCTTTTATTCATCTAGATATTTTACAAACAGAAAACTTGTCTGAACAGTTCGATGTTATCGTTTCTAACCCTCCTTATGTACGTGAATTAGAAAAAGTAGAGATTAAAAATAATGTTTTAAAAAATGAGCCGCATTTAGCGTTGTTTGTTGAAGATAATAATCCGTTACTTTTTTATAAAAAAATAGCAGATTTAGCTAAAAAACAGTTAACTAAAAACGGAGTGCTCTTTTTTGAAATCAATCAATATTTAGGTAAGGAAACTGTTGAAATGTTAAAAGGTAAAGGTTTTACAAAAATTGAACTCCGGAAAGATTTATTCGGGAATGATAGAATGATTAAAGCTTGTTTTAGTTAAGTAATTTAGAGTTTTGAATAGTGTGAAACATTATTTTTTATATTTTAATTATATAGTTAATTTTTAGTTTAGTTAGTAATTTTTTAACATTAAATTTAAAGTTCTTAAGGTGTTTATATGGAAGAAATATTTTTTTTTCAAAACTTAAAAAGTTATATTAGCAGAAAGAACTTGAAAAGTGGAATTAAAAAAATTACTAGAAGAAACTAAAACAAAAGCTATCTATCTTATCGATAATAAAGGAAAGGTGATTGACTTTTTTTGCCCAGAAGAAAGTGAGTTGTCTGAAATTAAAGATAAAATTGCTGCATTTGGTGCAGTGGTGTTTAATGTAGGGAGTAATTTTCTTAATCTATTTTTTCAAACTGAGCTTAATGAGGTTAAATTAAAAGCAAAAAACGAAACCCTATTGTTTTTTAAGTATAATGAATTTCTGTTGTGTTTTGTAACAGATAAAGAAACTAATATTGGGCTTATAAACCTTATGGTGAAAAAGCAAACTAATACTATTAAAACTTAACTTAATTATTAACCACTAACACTTAAATCTTATGGAAAAAATCCTAACCTCTCTAATTAAAAATGTAAAAGAAAATGTACCAGGGTACATTGCAATTAGTGTAGCAGAAATTGCTTCAGGAGAATCTTTAGCTTCAGACTCTGTAGATACCACCTTCGACCCTGCTTTGGCAAGTGCTTATAATGTAGAAATTATAAATGCTAAACGTAAGGCAATAGAAGTTTTAGGCTTAGATGAAAATATTAGTGATATTCATTTTAAACTTGACAATCATATTCATGTTATTGATATGTCTCCAAGTGGTGAGTATTTTATTTACTTAGCGGTAGATTCTAACAGGGCAAATTTAGCACTTACTAGAACTATGCTAAATAAGTATAAAAAAGAACTGAATGAAGTATTATAAGGCTTTAAATTTAAAAGAAATTGGAATCGATAATGAGGTTCTACAATTGTTAGAAAGTTTTCAAGATGAATATAAACTTAAAGTTCTAGCAAATGAATCTGTTATTGATGATGAACAAATAGCTGATAGTTCTAATGAACAAGATTTAAAAATGGCTATTTATGATTTCTTTTTTGAACCTAAATTTGATAGTGTTTTTGATTTGGTAAACTTTAAAAAAATGAAGTTTGGCAACTCAAAAAATAATCAAGATCAAGAATAGTCTTTAATCTTCTTAAGGTTAGAAAAGCCCATGATTGTTTAATCATGGGCTTTTTTAATGGTGTTTAATGTGGTTTTTAATTTTTGTATCAAAGCGATAATTTCTGTTTCATTATAACTAGCAAAACCTACTCGTATAGCATTATGATTTAAGTTTGCCAAATCGTAACGCTTCCAATCCCCTATTTCTAACAGGTGTTTTTTAGCTTCGATAGTAACATCTTTCCAAGAGTACTTTTTGTTTAATTGTAACCATACTGCCATCCCTCCTTTAGGAATTTCAAACTCAAAATAATCTTTTAATTCTTCATTTAATAATTTACAAAACAAATCACGACGCTGTTGGTATACTTTTATAATTTTACGAATATGTCTATCCAAATCTCCAGATTTAATAAACTCAGAAAATGTTAGTTCTAATAAAGCATCTCCTTGCCTATCAACAAAACCTCTTAACTTGGAAGCTTCCGTAACAAAATCTTCAGTAGCAATCAAATATCCAATTCTAAAAACAGGAGCTACTGTTTTACAGATAGAGCCAATATAAATCACATTCCCATTAGAATCATGACTTGCTAAAGGTAATATTGGAGCGTGATTGTAGTTAAAGTCATAATCATAATCGTCTTCAATAATTGCAAAATTATATTTTTGCGCAAGATTTAATAAATGAATTCTTCTCTCTGCTGATAGCGTTACCGTTGAAGGATGATGATGATGTGAGGTTGTATAAACAGCTTTTATACGTTGCTTTTTACATAATTCTTCAATTTCGTTAACAACTAAACCATTGTTATCAACAGTAATTCTTTTAATCTGCGCATTTTGATGTATAAAAGTAATATCAGCAGATGAGTAATTAGTTTCTCCTACCACAATAATATCGTCGGGTTGTATAAGTAGTTGAGAAGATAGCCACATACCCATTTGACTTCCTCGAGTAATTAGAATATTTTCTTTTGTAATTTTTAAACCTCTTGAAGTATTTAAGTATTCAGCTAGAGTTTCTCTTAGTTGTGTATTTCCATAAGTAGAAGTATAATCTAAGTATTTGTAGATTGTTTTCTTTGAAGCAATTCTTCGGTAGATTCTTGCAATTTCATTTGTTGGTGTAAGTCTAGTATCAGATGTTCCGTCGTTAAGGTAAATAACCCCTTCCTTTCTATTTGTATCCTTTATAGGAAAGCGGTCATTTTTATAAAATATAAAACCTGCTTTTTGTTTTAGAGTATTGTTAATTTTCGAAGTAAAATCTAATTGCTGAATTATAGGTAGGTTCGTATTTACGAAAGTGCCTTTTTTAGGAATACTTTCTACCCAGCCTTGTAACAGTAATTCTTCGTAACAGGCTACAACCGTTTTTCGATGAATTTTAAGTAAATCGGCCAGTGCTCTTGAACTTGTTAATTTAGTTCCAGGGGTTAGTTTTCCTTCACTCATCAATATTATAAATTGATTTGCAAGTTGCAGGTATATAGGTTCTTTTGAGTTCTTATCAATCTTTAAGGTTGTTTTGTAAGGAAACATCTGGACTATTTATTATTTTAATTCTGGACGATTATTATAGTCCATAAATGTACTATTTTTGAGTAATAAAACTATACGAAAAATGATAAAACAAGATTTAAAACAAGTTGAATTTAATGAATACTATAGCGGATATTTGAATAAATTACCCGATACTCTTTCGCTAATTAAAGGTTACGAAAAAGGTAAAAAAGATGTAATTGATTTTTTCACTTCTATTCCAGAAGAAAAATTAACATATCGATACCTGCCAGAAAAATGGAGTATTAAAGAGGTTTTTCAGCATTTGATAGATACAGAGCGTGTTTTTATGTATAGATGCTTTAGAATTGCTCGTAAAGATGCTACTCCTCTTTCGGGGTTTAATCAAGATACATACATTACCCCTTCAAGAGCAGATTATAAATCGTTAGATCAACTAGTCAGTGAATTTGAAATAAATAGAAGTAACTCAATCAGCTTATTGCAAAGTTTATCAGATGAAGATTTGCTGTTTATAGGTAATTCAAACGGTGGAGCAATGTCGGCAAGAGCTGCAGCATTTATTGTGTTGGGACATGATATTTGGCACATTGATATAGTTAAAGAGCGTTATTTATAATTGTTTTTGATATAAAAAATAATAAGGATGCATATACCTTCTATATTTAAATTCGAGGATGATAAGGAGAAAATTGCTTTTATGAAAAAGTATAGTTTTGCAACAATCATCACAAATAAAGGGAGTGTTCCTATTGCAACTCAACTACCATTTGTTGTGAAAGAAGATTCAGGTAAATTGGTATTGTCTGGTCATTTTGGTGTCGCGAATGAACAAGTTAAGTTTATAGAGAATAATACTTCTTTAGTTATTTTTACAGAACCACACGCCTACATTTCTCCTGTTCACTATGAAAAAAATAAAAATGTACCTACTTGGGATTACATTTCCGTGCATGCATACGGAGAAGCTAAAGTTATTCATGACAATGAGAAAAAACTAAGCGCTATTGAAGAAATGATAAACTTCTATGAAAAAGATTATCAAAAGCAATGGAGTGGTTTGCCAGAGGGCTATAAAAATGGAATGCTAAGAGGAATCGTTGCTTTTGAACTTGAAGTAACTGAATTACAAGGGCAACAAAAATTGAGTCAAAATAGAACAGAAAAAGAGATAGAAAGAATAACTGAGCATTTAGAGAATAGTGAAGTGGGAACTGAAAAAGATTTAGCTCAATATATTAAATCAAAAAACTATTACGTATAAATGTTAGAGGTTAGGCCTAATTGTGAACATTGTGGTAAAGATTTACCTAATACTTCTACTGAGGCTATGATTTGCAGTTTTGAGTGCACTTATTGCAAAGAATGCGCTTTAGAAATTTTTGAAAATGTGTGCCCAACGTGTTCGGGAAATTTTGTTTCTAGGCCTATTAGACCTCAAAAGTTTATTGAAAAATACCCAGCATCAACCAAAAGAGTATTTGATAAGAAAAATATAGAAAAAGCTAGGTTGAATTCTGATAAGTATAAAAGTATAGTTCCGGAAAAGCGATAAGATGATTGAAATTAGAACAGCATCAGGAAAAGATATTGAAATCATAGCCTTGTTAGGTAGAGTAACATATTCTGAGTCTCATGGTCATTTCATTGATAATTTTTCAGACTTAGTAAAATATAATGATGAGGCCTTTTCAATACAAAAGACTAAAGAAAATTTATTAGATAAAAATAATATATACTTTATCATGTATGCAGATAGCTTTCCTGTAGGCTATGCAAAACTTGTTTTGCATGCTACAATTGATTGTGTAGCTGCTAAAAATGTATGTAGATTAGAAAGGATATACATACTTAATGAGTTTATTGGGAGGCAAATAGGAAGTAAATTACTTGATGCTTGTATTCAAAAGGCTACACAGCAAAATTTTGATGAGCTTTGGTTAACTACCTATATAAAAAATGATAAAGCTATTCAGTTTTACCAAAAACAAAAGTTTCAAAGAATAGGAAGCTATAATTTTTTAGTAAATGGAAAAGGATATGAGAATATTGTTTTTTCCAAAGAATTAAAAACAAAAAATAGTTCAAATAATGCAAGAGTATTCAAAGTCAAAGCTGAATAGAGTTAAAAGAGGGCAAAATCGAGCTAATTACGATGTAGCTCAAATCAACGCTATTTTAGATTCAGGTTTTATAGGTTTTGTAAGTTATGTTTATAAAGGAAATGCAATTTCTTTACCAATGGCTTACGGAAGAAAAGATGATAAAATATATTTACACAGCTCGCAAGCTAATAGAATGTTGTTGTCACTTTTAGAAGCAGGAGAAATGAGTATGACAGTAATGCTTTTAGATGCATTGGTGTTGGCGCGTTCAGGGTTGCATCATTCAGTTAATTATCGTTCTGCAACATTGTTCGGTACTGTTAAAGTACTTGAAAATGATAAAGAAAAAGAAGAAGCCTTAGAATGTTTTATGGATCATATGATTCCAGGAAGATGGAATGAAATACGTCCAATGCATCAGCATGAACTAGATAGAACTTTAGTTGTTGAGATGACAATTAAAACAGCATCTGCTAAAATTAGAGATGTTGGTGTAAATGATGAACCTGAAGATGAAAGTTTGCCTGTTTGGGCAGGATTGGTACCTTTAAAACAAGTAGCACTCTCTCCTATTTCAGATGAAAAATTAAACAAAGATATTCAAGTGCCAAACCATGTAATTGAGTATTACAATATGCATAAATAAGTATTTTGTAAAAGTGAAATTAACAGTACACTGCAAATATGAATAAAAGGTTGTATGTGTCATTAAAAAATCAATAACAATAAACACATGAAAAAATATGACGTTGTAATTCTTACAGATAAAAGATATATAAAACCTAAAGAGGTTAGTAACTATGTCCAAAATATTTTAGATGAGGATAACCATGTAAAAGTGGCGTTAGAGAAACAAGGATTAACTGTATTAAGGTTGTCTTGGGATGATGCTGATTTTGATTGGAACACAACTAAGTTTGCTTTGTTTAGAACTACTTGGGATTATTTTGATCGTTTTGATGAATTTTCTGAATGGTTGAATAAAGTAAGCAAGCAAACAATTTTATTGAATTCAGAAAACATTATTCGATGGAATATCGACAAGCATTATTTACAAGATTTACAGCAGAATGGAGTTCATATTTGTGAGTCTTATTTTATCGAAAAAGGAACGCAATCAACTTTAAAAGAGCTTTCTATTAAATACGGTTTAAAAGAGTTTGTTTTAAAACCATGTATTTCGGGTGCAGCAAGACACACTTATAAAGTTGATTTAGAAAATTCTGAAATGTATGAAGGTGTTTTTTCTGAGTTAATAGCCCAAGAAGCGATGATATTACAGCCTTTTCAATACAATATTGTTGATAAAGGAGAAATTTCATTGATGGTTATGAATGGGAAATTTACCCATGCGGTCTTAAAAATAGCTAAAAAAGGTGATTTTAGAGTACAAGATGATTTTGGAGGAGCGGTTTATGACTATACCCCTACTGAACAAGAAATAGAATTTGCAGAGAATGCTGTAAAGGCTTGTATAGAAATGCCAATTTATGCGAGAGTTGATGTTTTTACTGACAATAATAATAAGTTAGCTATCGCTGAATTAGAACTGATTGAACCAGAGTTATGGTTTAGAAATTATCCTGAAGCGGCTAATGAGCTTGCAGATGGAATTAAGCAGCTAATTAATCAGAAAGAAAAAGTAGTTTAGGAAAATATAGTGAAGTGTAAAAAAAAGAGCAGTATAGTAACTGCTCTTCTTGTTTTTTATAGTATAGAAAAATTACTTTCCAAAATAGAATGTGGCTCCAATATTAATTCCAAAAGAAGAATAAGGAACTTTTTGAGATAATTGCTTATCACCTGCTGGGTTTGCACCTAAAGGTAATTCATCAACATATTCAATGTTTTTGTTAAATACAGCTGCTAAATTAGAATAGCTTGGATGAGAAGCAAAAATAGCTCTTACATCATCAATAGATCTAGCTTGACCATTTACGTTTGCTGAAAATTCAGTAATTTCTGAAGAATCTCTAGTAACACTAACTCCCATATACTCTAATTCAGCAAAAAGAGATACTTTGTCGCTTAAGTCATATTTGTACCCTACTGCTCCAATAAAACCTAAAGGAAGTCTCCCTTTATAGTCTTGAGTGTAATCAACATTTAACATTTCAGTTTGAGATAATGCAATGTTTATTTTTCCATCTGACTCAGTTTTTCCTCCAACTTTAATTAAGGCCCCGAAACGTCCGTAGATGTTATTGGTAAATTTATACACTAAAGAAGCAGAAGCTCCATAAGCTTTTCCTCTAGCTTCAATATTAATATATTGTGCTTGAGCAGGTAAATCAACTAGTAAAGAAGTTTGGTCAGCTCCATTTAAATAGCCTAAACCTACTTCAACACCAAAAGTGTCATTAAAAAAATAACCACTTCTTAATTGAGTGTGCATACCCTCACCGTAGCTTCCATAGGTGTTTTTTACTTTAGTAGCAGTTGTTTCTGTTCCAAATCTTACACCTGCGCTAGATATTGAATATCCTCCACTAGCAGACACATAAAATTGAGCACTTACGCTCATTGCTGCTAAAATCATAGCAAGCGTTAAAATACTTTTTCTCATAAATAAATTATTTGTTAACTTTAAATTGATTAAAAAAGATAACAAACCTAGTAAAAATCTATGATTGTGAACAGTAATAACTGTTAAAATATCAGTATTATTGTCAGGAAAAACAACCCTTTTTTGTGAATAAAGCTATACTACATCCTGAGGTTCAGAATTATATTGAAAACCATTTGAAAGTTAATGTTGAACAGTTAATTTTTAAAGGGAGTCCTTTTGACGAGGTTTCTGTTCAAGAATTAGCTAATCAAATTATAGCGAAAAGTAAATCAGAGAAAAAATTACCTACATGGTTTCAAGCAGAAAACATCTATTATCCTCCGAAACTCAGTATTGAGCAAACCTCTTCAGAAATTACTGCCGATTATAAATCGACATTAATAGAAGGGAATTTAATTATTGATATAACTGGAGGGTTTGGTGTTGATTGCTATGCTTTTTCTAAACATTTTAACAGGGTTACACATTGTGAAATTAATGAGGAACTATCAGAAATTGTTTCATATAATTATAGACAGTTAGGAATTGATAATATTGAAACAATAGCTGAAGATGGATTAGAATACTTAAAAAAGACTACAACAAAATTTGATTGTATTTATGTTGATCCTTCTCGAAGAAACGATGTAAAAGGTAAAGTATTTTTATTGAGTGATTGTTTGCCAAATGTTCCAGATAATTTAGATTTTTTGTTTACAAAAACAGATACTATCTTAATAAAAAACTCTCCAATTTTAGATATTACTGCAGCTATAAATGAGTTAAGTTTTGTAAAAGAAATTCATGTAATTGCAGTTAAAAATGAAGTTAAAGAATTACTTTTTTTATTAAAAAATAAACATAAAGGAAAAGTTGAAATAAAAACAATTAACATATTGAAATACAGTAATCAAGAATTTTGTTTTTTACTAGATGGGGATTCTGTATTTAAGTATTCGTTACCTCAGAATTATATTTATGAACCCAATGCAGCTATATTAAAATCAGGTGGATTTAGTGAGGTAGCAAATCAACAAAAAGTTGCAAAATTACATCAACACTCTCATTTGTATACTTCAGAGATTTTAATTGAAAATTTTCCCGGGAGAATCTTTAAAATAAAAGAGGTATTTCATTATAACAAAAAGACTTTTAAAAAATATATTAAAGCAACAAAAGCTAATATAACAACTCGTAATTTTCCTAAAACAGTAGCACAAATAAGAAAGGAGACCAAAGTTAAAGATGGTGGTGATACTTATCTCTTTTTTACTACTAATATGAATAATGAGTTAATTGTTGTTAATTGTGTAAAAAACAATTAATTTTATATATACGATAATAAAAAAATAATCGTTTTATTAATGAGAAGGGAAAAGTCCCTAGGAAGGTATGTTTTATTGTTTAGGGGTAATGAAACATATCGAAAAGCCTTGAGTTTTAAATAGTTTTAAATCAGGGCTTTTCTTTTTGCTTTACTTTTATACTTTTAGTTAAATTTGCTTACACTATGAAGCAAACACATATTTACCAGTCTTTAAAATTATCAGAAAATTCTTTAGAAAAAGTTGATGATACACTTGTTGTAGAAGCACCTTTACAAATAAACATAAACAAAGAATCGTATACAGTTGTGATGCGTACGCCTGGAAATGATGAAGAGCTTGTAAGGGGGTTATTGTATGCTGAAGATATTTGTAAGCGAAAGAATGACTTAAAGATAACTGTAACAAAAGAAGAAAAAGATTATTCAACTGTAATAAATGTAAATATTCCTTATGGTAAATTAGGTAAAGGTTATATGAATAAACGTACACTTTTATCTGTTTCTTCTTGTGGAATTTGTGGAAAAAAAGAGTTAAATGATTTAAAGGTTGAAGGAAAACCACTTAAACCTTTACTTAATCAATCTGTTGAATCTGTATATAACATGTTGTTGAAAATGAATAATTTACAAAAAACATTCAAGGTAACAGGAGGAAGTCATGCGTGTGCTATTTTTAACTCTAACCAAGAATTACTAACCATAAAAGAAGATATTGGTAGACATAATGCGGTAGATAAGTGTGTGGGAGATTTAATAGCTAAAGAAGTTTTAAAACATGGTACTTATATGATAGTAAGTGGTAGAGTGTCTTACGAAATTGTTTCTAAGGCATTTTTTGCTAAAATACCTATTATTATTGCTGTTTCAGCATGTTCTTCTTTAGCGGTTGATTTTGCTAAAGAGTTTGGAATATGTCTTATAGGGTTTACAAGAAATCAAAAAATGACTATTTATTCAAATCCTCAATATCTAAACCTATAATTGAGGTTAATATATTTTTGGTAGAATTTCTTTGTTTTTTTTGTAAATCGGCTAGATTTATTGCTAATTAAAAAAGATTCGTATTTTAGTGGCAAACTAATCATTATATAATTATGCCTTTTATAGAAGAAGATAAGTTTAAGTTAATGCAAGAAGACTTAGACAATGCAAAACTAAAAAGAGAAGAAGCTGAAAATGAACTGAATACTGTTCAAGAAGAATTAAGCTCTTTAAAAAGAAGTTCAAAAAACTTACCAATTTTATTAGGTCTTTTATTAGGTCTTGCGCTAGGTGCTACATATTATTTTTATGAAAATGGTGGTGCCGACGCATTAAACAACATAAATATAGAGCAAATAAAAAAAGACGAAGCCTCTAGAGTACTAGACAGTATTAACAGAGCTCAAGCAAGAGCTACTAGAAATAACTCCACAGATGATAGTTCCTCTGATATTGATGTTGAAACTACAGCTGATGATGTGGCAAAAAGCACGAGTGGAAAAACAATTTATTCGGTACAAATAGGTGTGCTTTCAGAAAAGCAATACCCATTATTATCTTCAGCAGTAATTCCATCAACAGTTACAGTTGATAATGGTTATTTTAAATACTCATTAGGGTTGTTTACTACTTTAGAGGAAGCTAGAAAATTAAAAGGTGAATTAGTAAAAATCGGATTTAGTGATGCTTTTGTAGCTTCTTATATAGATGGAGAACGTCAGAAAATACTCAATTAATATTCTTTAATGCAAAACATTATTTACAAACGAGCACTCATAGTATGTTTACTAATGAGTGTTCATTTTTTTTATGCACAAACGAGTGCAATTCCTGAAAGAAAAACACAAATAGGATTTGGGCAGATAGACTTTTTATCTATAAAAATGCCTGAAGGAGAACAGAATATGGATTATACGGGTCTCCACTACAATTTAAAATTGAACGATTGGAGTTATGCAGGAATTGGCTTGTACGGTGCAGTTGGAGGTATTCGGGGAGGTTTTTTTACGCTGGGAGTAAATGCAGGCATACAACAAAAAATTACTAATAAACTTTTTATTGATGCTGGATTTCACTTCGGAGGAGGTGGAGGAAAAAGTGCAAAAGATGGCGGGGGAGCTTTTATCTTGCCTCACCTTAATTTAGGTTATGATTTCAAGTACTTCTCAGCTACTGCAGGATATAGTTATGTCGATTTCTTTGACGGAGGTGAAATTAAAAGTAACCAATTTAATGTGGCAGTACAGATTCCGTTATCATTTGAAGCAGCTAGTTTTAAAGAAAGAGAAAACTCATTTTCAGTTGAAGATTTAAAAACTACATCATGGAATGCCTTAAGTAATAGAATTTCGTTACTAATGCACTTAAATAATGCCCATGTAACTAAAGGTTCTTATGAAGGGAATACAATACGTTTGGCTGGATTTGAATTAAATTCATATATAACAGATGATATTTTCTTTTTTGTAAGAGCAGATGGTGCTTATCACGGTATTAAAGCAGGTTATATGGATGTTTTCTTAGGAGGTGGTTATCATTTATCAATGAATAAAAACCGTACAAACATCCTTGCTAAATTTGGTGTAGGTGCCGGCGGTGGTGGTGGCGTAGATACTAAAGGAGGTTTTTTAATTTATCCCGATATATCTTTAGAACAAAAATTATTTGATAATGTATATGTTTCTATTAACAAAGGATTTATGATGAGTCCAGATTCACATTTCACATCATCTACTTTTGGACTAGGATTGAAGTATTATGTCGATAGAGATGGTATTTTATCTGATAAACAAGAGTTTTCAAAAGGGAAGTTCAAAGGATTCGAAGCAATTATTAAGCAAGACTTATATTTAGATGCCGCAAGAGATGGTGGATTTAATCAAAATATGCACCAAATATCACTACAGTTAAATTTCTTTTTAAACAAGTACTTGTATGCAGCAGGACAAACCTCTTTTGCTAATTTTGGTGATGCTGGTGCTTATGCTGAAGGAATTGTAGGTTTGGGAGTACAAACCAATGAATTTTTTGGTAATACAACTTCTGTTTTTGCTCAAGTATTAGGAGGTGCTGCAGGAGGCGGTGGTATTAGTACAGGTCAAGGTTTAATAGTTAAACCAAGTATGGGTATAAATCATAAGATTACTGATAAACTGCATATAAGAGGCGGTTTAGGATATGTAAAAGCAAGAGGAGGTAATTTAAGTAGTACCTACCTTAATTTAGGTCTTTCGTACCGTTTTTCTTTTTTAAGTGTTAAATAAAACGATTAAGACTTAGCATAATTTTTAACGGCATAATCCCTCCAATTGGCAATAGACTAGATTAACGGAATTAGAGTTTCACCTAGTTCCGTTAATTTATATTCTACCTTTAAAGGAGGTTTATGAGTGTATACTTCCCTCCTATAATTCCCATTGTTAAACTGGTACAACAAGGCTGTTTTTTACCTTTAAATAAAAGTTCACAGTGTTGGTTTTATACTATTTTTTTAACCGTTATTGTTATAGTTTAGCTAATATTACTCCATATACCACTCGTTTTACAAAGTTTTTCATACACATTAAGTAAACTAGCATTTTCAGGTTTTGATAAGTTAGGGTCTTCTTGTAATAAGTTTATAGCTACCTGACGAGCTTTATGTAGTATTGGGCTATCTTTTACAACATCAGCTATTTTAAGATTTAAAACACCGCTTTGTTGTGTTCCCATAATATTTCCAGGACCACGGAGTTTTAAATCTACTTCTGCAATTTTGAATCCATCTGTAGTTTCTACCATGGTCTGTAAACGAGTTTTTCCGTCAGAAGATAGTTTATAACTCGATAGTAAAATACAATAGCTTTGTTCTGTACCTCGACCTACTCTACCTCGTAATTGATGTAATTGACTCAAACCAAAACGTTCAGCACTTTCAATAACCATTACAGAAGCATTAGGTACGTTTACCCCTACTTCGATAACAGTGGTTGCTACCATAATTTGAGTATCACCTTTTGCAAAGCGTTCCATTTCATAATCTTTATCAGCAGGCTTCATTTGACCGTGAACAATACTTATTTGATATTTTGGAGAAGGAAACTCTCGAGAAATACTTTCATAACCATCCATTAAATCTTTATAGTCCATTGCTTCTGACTCTTGAATTAATGGATATACAACATAAGCTTGTCGACCTTTGGCTATTTCATCTTTTAAAAATTTGAAAACACCTAAACGATTGCTATCGTAACGATGTACAGTTTTAATTTCTTTACGTCCAGGAGGCAATTCATCTATAACTGAAATATCCAAATCACCATATACAGACATGGCTAAAGTTCTGGGAATTGGAGTTGCTGTCATCACTAAAATATGAGGAGGAATAGCTCTTCCGTCAGAAGGGCTCTTTTCCCATAATTTTCTTCGCTGTGCAACACCAAAACGGTGTTGCTCATCGATAATAGCAATACCAAGATTTTTAAACTGTACTTTATCTTCTAAAATAGCATGGGTGCCAATCAAAATATGTAAAGAACCATCTTCCAATCTTTCATGAATTTCTCTACGCTTTTTTGTTTTGGTTGAGCCTGTAAGCAATTCTACTTGAATATCAGTGTTTTTTAATAAGTCAACAATTCCGTTGTAGTGTTGTATAGCTAAAATTTCGGTCGGAGCCATAATAGTAGCTTGGTGACCATTATCTATCGCTAACAACATTGTTAATAAAGCCACAATTGTTTTACCAGAACCTACATCTCCTTGTAGTAAGCGATTCATATGAGCTCCGGAGCCTACATCTTTACGAATCTCTTTTAACACTCTCTTTTGAGCTCCAGTTAAGTTAAAAGGTAAATGATTGTTGTAAAAATTGGTGAACTCTTCTCCTACGTGCTCAAAAACAAACCCTTTTAGCTTTGATTTTCGAATGAGTTTTTTTTGTAACAATTGTATTTGAATAAAAAACAACTCTTCAAATTTCAATCGGTATTGTGCTTTGGCTAATAATTCTTGATTTTTTGGAAAGTGAATATTTAAAAGCGACTCTTTTTTACTTAAGAATAGATGCTCTTTAATAAAATACTGTGGAAAAGTTTCTTCAATACTACCATACGCTTGCTGAAACAAATTCTGAATCATGCCACGCATAACCTTATTACTTACTCCTTTTGTACTCAGCTTTTCGGTTGATGGATATACAGGTTGCATAGCCATTTGTAGTTTGCTTTTGTATTCTTTTACCGTTTCCATTTCTGGATGTGGCATGTTAGGAGTTCCGTTATACCAATTTAACTTTCCATAAATTACATACGGCAGGTTTACCTTTAAGCTGTCTTTTATCCATTTTACACCTTTAAACCACACCAACTCCATAGATCCTGCATTATCAGAAAAAGTAGCAACTAACCTACTCCCTCTTTTTTGTTTTACAGTTTTTACGTCTGTAATTTTTCCTACAATTTGAACTTCAGCAGAATTTTGCTGTAATTGATTGATGGTATAAAACTGTGTTTTATCAATATATCGAAACGGAAATAGGTGCAACAAATCTCCGCAAGTTTTAATACCTAGCTCGCTATATAACAATTCGGCTCTTGCTACGCTAACACCTTTGATATATGTTACAGGATGGTTTAAATTCATGAAAATCTGTAGTAATAGGGATTATTTAACATTAAAGATTAACTGTGTTCCTTCCCAACTAAATTCTTTTGTTTCTAGAGTTACTTTTGTATGATTACTTTCTTCATCTATTATTTGTCCTCCTTCTCTTTTTAAAATTATTTTCCCTTTTTGTCCTCCCAGGTCAGTAGGAAAAACAACATCTTCTTTAAACCAAAATAAACCTGCTTCTGATATACTAGACAGCTCAATTGATTTAACTAAAGACTTTCCATTGTTAAACAGATAACAACCACCTCCTTCAACTCCACAAGCTTCGGCTAAATAATCTATATAAATCATGTTTTTTATAGAGCTTATTCCTTTATTATCATAAACTTTTATAGAAAATGTCGTGCTTTTTAGTATTGAACTATTTTCTATATACTCATCATTTCCATTAACAACTCTTACCAATACCTTTGTGTCATTTTTCTCTTTTCTTAGAGTAACTAGGTATACAGAGTCATCTATTTTTTTTGAATCTAGAGCCAATAAACCTCCTAATACAAATCCTTCTTTGTCTTTATGTTTTACTTTATACCAATGATGTGAAAAACCGTTATACAATTGTTTTTCAGTAGATTTCTCTACAATTGTTACTTCTGAAGCTATTTTTAATAAAGAGATTACTTCTGAACCAGTATTTGGTTCTTTTCTTAATTTCACATCGTTACCAAATAAATAGACTTTTTGATTTGTTGTAAATTCAAATTCTCTTAAAGGTTCAATATAAACTTCTTGTCCATAAACATGTTGTATAGCAGTTCCTAAAAAGACAAATAGAATAATTTTAAACAATTTCATATGTAACTTTTATCAACTCTTTTTACTTTTAACGAAAATACAAAAAGCCATTAAAATCAACTATCTTTGCACTCTTAAATTCATCAAATGAGATTACATAGAAATTTAGTATACGCGGTTATTGATAGCTTACGCGATATTTTTAATGAAGAGGTGTATGCAGATAAAGCGGTTGAACAAGCATTAAAAAGAGATAAACGTTGGGGAGCACGTGATAGAAAGTTTGTTGCCGAAACTATTTATGATATTGTTCGCTGGAAACGTTTGTATGCAGAAATAGCGAATGTTAAAGTGCCTTATTCTCGTCCTGATTTATGGAGAATGTTTGCCGTTTGGTGTGTATTGAAAGGAATTCAATTACCAGACTGGAATCAGATAGAGCCTACACCTACTCGAAGAATTAAAGGGAAATTTGATGAATTATTAAAAATTAGAAAGTTTAGAGAGTCTATTCCTGATTGGATAGATGAAGTAGGAGTTCAAGAATTAGGAGAGGAAGTTTGGACCAAAGAAATAGCTGCATTAAATAAACAAGCAGAGGTTATTTTACGAACAAACACCTTAAATATAACCAAAGAGAAGCTTCAAAAAATGTTAGCTTCAGAAGGAATTGATACTGAATTTATCAGAGGGTATGACGATGCTTTAAAATTGGTAGAAAGAGCAAACGTATTTAAAACGGAAGCATTTAAGAAAGGTTTTTTTGAAGTACAAGACGCTTCATCACAGTTGGTAGCGGCTTATTTAGATGTAGAACCAGGAATGAAAGTGATAGATACCTGCGCTGGTGCTGGAGGTAAAACACTTCACTTAGCTTCGTTAATGAAAAATAAAGGGCAAATTATAGCGATGGATATTTACGAAAGTAAATTGAAAAAGTTAAAAGTTAGAGCTCGAAGAAATGGAGCACATAATATTGATACTCGTGTTATCGATTCTACCAAAGTAATAAAGAAGTTACAAGGAAAAGCTGATAGAGTTTTAATTGATGCCCCATGCTCTGGTTTAGGAGTTATTCGTAGAAACCCTGATAGCAAATGGAAGTTACAACCTGAATTTTTAGATAAAATTAGAGGAACACAGCAAGAAGTATTACAACAATATTCTAAAATGGTAAAACCAGGAGGAAAAATGGTATATGCAACTTGTTCTGTATTACCTTCTGAAAATCAACAACAAGTTGAGTTCTTTTTAGCTTCAGATGCAGGAAAAGATTTTTCTTTTGTAAAAGACGAAAAAGTATTGTCTCATAAATCAGGCTATGATGGATTTTATATGGCACTTTTAGAAAGAAAATAAGCTTTTACAAAATATAAGTAAATAAAGAAGGCTCGGGATAATATCTCGAGCCTTCCTTTTCAATCAACTATTAAAAACTAACTAATCACCTAAACATTACTTGTTAAGTAATTATATATATGACGATGATTTTTTTAAATCGTTACGCTAGCTAATTAGCTTTAACATTATTTTAAGAGAGGGTAAATAAAGAATTCTTGTTAAGTATTGATTTACAGTTTGTTTTGCTTTTTGTGTTATTTATAAGTACATTTAACTATAACTAACTAAAAATTATTTTTTATGACAAACTCAAACAAACCTACAACGCTTTTTTGGATTATAGGTATTGCAGCTTTACTATGGAACGGTTTAGGTGTAATGTCGTACTTAGGTCAAGCCTATATGACCGAAGAAATAAAAGCAGCACTACCAGAGGCTGAAAGGGCATTATATGAAAATATCCCATCCTGGGTTACTGCAGCATTTGCAATTGCTGTTTTTGGTGGTTTACTTGGAAGTGTATTTTTATTAATGAGAAAAAAAGTAGCAAAAACAGCTTTTCTTATTTCTTTAATAGCAATTATTGTTCAAATGTCCTATAATTTATTTATGAGTAGAGTTACTGAAGTATATGGGCCTGGAGGAATGATAATGCCAATTATGGTAATAATCATCGGCGCTTTCTTATTGTTGTATTCGAAAAGATCTACAGAGAAAGGTTGGTTGTCGTAATTTTGAAGAGATTCAAAAATACAATATATATGCTGCTTTTGTCTAAGCAGCATTTTTTTATTCAAATAATACAAAAATAAACTCAGCAACACATGCTGGCTTTTCTTGCCCTTTTATTTCAATTACACAGTCAAAAGTTAGTTTCTTACCATTTTGAAATTCTTCTATTTGTTTGATAGAACTTAGTAAACGTAATTTACTGTTTACAGGAACTGAATTAGGGAAACGAACTTTATTCAATCCATAATTCAAAGCCATTTTTACACTTTTAACTTCAAATAAGTTTGAAATTAACTCAGAAAGCATAGAAACAGACATAAAACCATGTGCTATTGTTGTTTTTGTTGGCGAATATTTCTTAGCTTTTTCTTCGTCAACATGAATCCATTGCTTGTCGTGAGTTGCATTAGCAAAATCGTTAATCATCTGCTGTGTTACAGTATACCACTCCCCTACAAGTAACTGTTTCCCTTCAAGTTCTGTTAACTCATTTAAGTTAGAAAATACTAATTTATTCATTGTGTAAATTATTTACCAAAGACATCCTTTTTAATTCTTGGGAGTTCTAATTTATATTGTACAGCAATAGTTCTTATAATAACAATAATACTTGCAGAAATTATAAACTGTATATCTTCATTCATGTGTAGTGGGGTTAAAATGAGGTACATGATTCCACCTGCTAAACAAGCAGAAGCATAAATTTCTCTATGAAAAATTAACGGAATTTCATTGGTCAACACATCTCTGATAACTCCTCCCATTACAGCAGAAGACATACCCATAACTAGTGCAACAAACGGATGTAAATCAAAACTCAGCCCTTTTTGAACTCCTAATAAGGTAAATACACTAATACCAATAGTATCAAATAAAAACATGGTTTTTCTTAAAGGAGCTATTTTACTTCTGAATAAAAAAGTAACCACAACAGCGGTAAGTATGGTCCAGATATAATTAATATCACCAATCCAATTTATAGGATGTGCATTAATGAGAACATCTCGTGTCATACCACCTCCAACAGCAGTAACAAATGCAATAATAAGTACTCCAAAAACATCGAACTTCTTTCTAATTGCTACAAGTGCTCCACTAATAGCAAAAGCAAACGTTCCTGCGATATCTATGGCATAAATTACACTCATTTATATTGATATTTCTGAAAACTGTATTTGTAATTCTTTTTCTATTTCTGTAACACGATTTCTCTCATTTTGAAGAATTAATGCTAAAGATACTCCTCTTTTACCAGCTCTGGCTGTTCTACCGCTTCTATGTGTATAATATTCTAACTTTTCTGGCAATTGATGATGAATTACAAAACCTAAATTTTGAACGTCAATTCCTCTAGCGGCTACATCTGTAGAAACCAATACTTGAAGACTTTCATTTTTAAAAGCACGCATCACTTTATCACGTTCCTTCTGTTGCATATCGCCTTCTAAAGCTTCAACAGAAAATCCTTCCTCTTTTAATTCTTTGGTTAGTTTTTGAGCTCCAGCCTTGGTTCTTGAAAAGATAATACCTCTTTCTGTGTGTCTTTTTTCTAAAAACGAAACAATTAAACTAGTCTTTTCTTGAATGGTAGTTTGCGCAAATTGATGTGTAATATTGGCATTCACCAATGAGTTTTTATTCACTTCTACTTGTTTTGCTGAAGCACTCATGTATTTTTTAATGATACTTCTAATCTCATCAGGCATAGTAGCAGAAAACAACCAAGTTTTACGAGTTCCAGAAGTATATTTTAAAATACGATTCAATTCAAGTTTAAATCCCATACTTAGCATTTCGTCAGCTTCATCAAGTACTAAGGTTTTAATGTTTTTTAAATCTACCTCTCCTCTTTCAATCAAATCGATTAAGCGTCCGGGAGTTGCAACAACTATATGAGTAGTTCTTTTAAGGTTGTTCATTTGGCGCTCAATTTTTTCTCCTCCGTAAACAGCTTCAATAAAAATTTTATTATCTGTATATTTTGTAAACTTAAATAGCTGTTTTTTAATTTGTTGCGCCAATTCTCTTGTAGGTGATAAAATCAATGTTTGAATATGGTCTTTAGAGGTGTCTATTTTATGTAAAATAGGTAAACCGTATGCTGCTGTTTTACCTGTACCTGTTTGTGCTAATCCAATAAAGTCTGAATTGTTTTCTAACAAATAAGGTATAGTTTCTTTTTGTACTTCAGTAGGAGTTGTTATTCCTAACTCTTTCAATCCTTTAACATATTCTTTTTGTACTCCTAATGCGGTAAATGTTGTCATTCTATAATTTTATAAGTGCAAAGATATTGTTTCTTTTTACGGTAATAGTAAGTTTGTTACTTCTTTCGTAATTCTTCTAGGTTTTTTGGTAGTGGCGTCTAATAAACAAAAGGTAGTTTGAGATTTAACTAAAAGAGTATCGCCTCTATACATCTCGAAGTGACGTACAGATTTTATCCCTTCAGTTTTACCAACCCAGGTTTTAAGAGTTACTTCGTCACCTAAGACAGCTTGATTTTTATAATCAACTTCATGACGAATAACAAACCAGACATAATCGAGATTTGTTACATTTTTTGATAGCTCTTTCCAATGAGCATCAGAGATATTTTGCATCCATTGTACGTAAACTACATTATTTACGTGGTTATATTCGTCTATTTCGTCTGAAGTTACAATATGTTTTTGTTCAAATAAATTCATTTAACAAACTTACAGGATTGATGTTAATTATTACTTAAATCTAACCTAGTTTTTAATTTTGATAGATAATTCGTATTAATTTAGTCAGCATGAATAGAATCGCTAACGACTTAGGCACTAAAAGTATTAGTCAACTTCTTTTAAAGCAAGCCATTCCTGCTTCTATAGGTATTTTAGTAATGTCAATTAATATGATAGTTGATACCATTTTTGTAGGTAGATGGATAGGTGTATTAGCTATTGCAGCAATTACAGTTGTATTGCCTATTGCTTTTTTGATTTCATCTATAGGAATGGGAGTTGGAATTGGAGGAAGTTCTATCATTTCAAGAGCTTTAGGAGCTCAAAAAGAAGATAAAGCTTTTGAAGTTTTTGGAAACCAGATTTCCATCACTATTGGATTGTCAATTTTATTTGTGCTATTAGGCACTTTCTTTTGTCAGCCTATTCTACAACTTTTTGGGGCAAATGGAGATATTATTATTCCAGCAACTGAATATTTTCATGTGATTGTTTGGGGAGTTCCTTTTTTAGCCTTTGCCATGATGGGTAACCCTGTTATTAGAGCTGTTGGTAAGCCGAACTATGCAATGCTCACCATGATATTACCTGCTATAGCTAATATTCTTTTGGATGTTGTTTTTATAAAATTCATGAATTTAGGAATGTTTGGAGCTGGATTAGCAACCTCTATTTCGTATGCAGTTAGTGGATTATTTATTTTATGGTTTTTCCTTTCAAAAAATACGGAACTAAAAATTATTCCTAAATATTTTAAGTTTAATTATTCAATCTTAAAGGAGATTATATCTTTAGGAGGGGTTACTATTGTACGACAGGGAACCATAAGTGTTTTGGTAATTATTTTAAATTATACTCTTTTTAAATATGGTGGAGAAATATCTATCGCTATTTATGGAATTATTAATAGAGTAATGATGTTTGCTCTGTTTCCTGTTCTAGGAGTAACTCAAGGTTTTTTACCTATTGCAGGATACAACTATGGTGCTAATGATGCTCAAAGAGTTAAAGAAACTATTAAAACTTCTATTTTATTTGGTACTGCAATAGCTACTCTTATTTTTATAGTAATAATGCTGTTCCCTAACGAATTAGTTCATGTTTTTACAGAAGATAAAGAGTTGTTAAATCTCACTCCAAATGCTTTGATTATTGCTTTTTTAGCAACCCCCGTGATTACAACTCAATTAATAGGTTCAGCATATTTTCAAGCAGCGGGAAAAGCTTTACCAGCATTACTATTAACCCTATTAAAACAAGGAATTTTTTTAATTCCTTTGGTGTATGTATTGCCAAAGTTTTATGGAGTAAATGGTGTGTGGATGTCTTTTCCAATTGCAGATGTTTTATCAACAATAGTTACTTATGTTTATTTAAAAAGAGAAGTAAAGTATAATCTAATTTAAGAGACTTTCTCCATTTAAATTGGTGGTTAAAACATCGCTCATATAATCAAAAAAAGGACGAAGCGCTTTAAAGGCATCATCTACTTTTGTTAAAAAATCAGGAGCTAAGACCTCTTTGTCTGAAAATCTTTGAATGGCTATATATCCTTTTTTACGGATTAAGTCAATATCTGGGTGCTCTTTATCAAATCCTTTTGGTGCTGTTTTTAGTTCATCTCCTTCAAGTTTACCTCCAAAATATTTTACGTAGTTTTTTTCTTGTAAAATTTCTCTAATTTCTGAAGCATCCATTTCAAATTCTTTACGAATGCGTAGTAAATCTTCTTTGTTAGGTTCCCAAAAACCACCAGCTAAAAAGCTATCTCCAGGTGAAATGTGTAAATAATAACCTCCTCTTAATTCGGGTTTTTTCCTGTGAAAAGAACCACCAAAATGTGTTTTATAAGGTGTTTTATCTTTTGAAAAACGAACATCTCTATAAATTCTGAATAATTTATGCTTGTCTATTTCATCATGTTTATTAAGATTTTCTTGAATGGTTTTGTACACATTTTTCACATTATTTTGTGCTTTGGTAAAATCTTTTTTATACTCGGTAAACCAATCACGATTGTTATTCTCTTTTAAATCTTTTAAAAATTGAAATGTTTGTTTTTCTATTTGCATTTTTAGCGAATTTGAAATTCTAAGGTACAAAAAAACTCCACTAGACAATAGCGGAGTTTGTATTTTATGTTTAGAAAAATTTACACGTTAAATCTAAAGTGCATAATGTCACCATCTTTAACAATGTACTCCTTTCCTTCTACTCTCATTTTACCAGCTTCTTTTACTTTCGCTTCGCTACCATAGGTTACATAATCTTCATAACCAATAGTCTCTGCACGGATAAATCCTTTTTCAAAGTCAGTATGAATAACTCCAGCTGCTTGAGGAGCTGTAGCCCCTACAGGAATAGTCCAAGCCCTAACCTCTTTAACTCCGGCAGTAAAATAGGTTTGTAAATTCAATAATTTATAAGCCGAACGAACCAAACGAGATACCCCTGCTTCTTCTAAGCCTATATCGGCTAAAAACATTTGACGCTCTTCATAGTCTTCTAATTCAGTAATATCAGCTTCTGTACCTACAGCTAACACAATAACTTCAGCATTTTCATGTGACACAGCTTCTTTAACTTTATCAACATAAGCATTTCCTGAAACTGCTGAGTTTTCATCAACATTACATACATATAAAACAGGTTTTGCTGTGATAAACTGCAAAGGTTTTACAAACTCTTCTTCCTTTTCAGTAAATTCAATAGAACGTACCGATTTACCTTCTAATAAAGTAGTTTCAACTTTTAATAAAATTTCTAATTCTACTTGCGCTTCTTTATTACCAGTTTTAGCAGTTCTTTTTACACGTTCTAAACGTTTTTGAACTGTTTCTAAATCTTTTAACTGAAGTTCAATGTCAATAGTTTCTTTATCACGAATAGGATCAACTGAACCATCAACATGTACAATATTGTCATTATCAAAGCAACGTAATACGTGTAAAATAGCATCAGTTTCACGAATATTAGCTAAGAACTGGTTACCTAAACCTTCTCCCTTACTAGCTCCTTTTACCAATCCAGCGATATCTACAATTTCTACAGTTGCAGGTAATACCCTTTCTGGGTTTACTAATTCTTCTAATTTTTCTAAACGGGTATCAGGTACATTAACTACACCTAAATTTGGCTCTATTGTACAAAACGGAAAATTTGCACTTTGTGCTTTTGCGTTTGATAAACAGTTAAATAAAGTTGATTTTCCTACATTAGGTAATCCTACAATTCCAGCTTTCATTCTATGTTTTTATTGAAATTTTGCGAGTGCAAATATAGTGCTTTGCTTTCTAAAAATGCTATTTATTTAAAATTCGTGAATTAAGATATTTTTTATGATAACCTAAAAAAATTAACATTTATTTAAGTTAATTGGTGTTTTTCATTACATTTAGAGAGTATTAACTAAAAAAAGCTTTTCTCATGACGAAACAGAAACTCTTTATCATTTGTATTTTATTACTAGGAATCCAAGTAATAAATGCGCAAACACAAATTAAAGGAACAGTAAAAGACATAAATAATGAGCCTTTACCAGGAGCTAATATTATAGAAAAAGGAACAACAAATGGAACTTCTACCGATTTTAATGGTGAATTTTCGTTGAGTGTTAATCCAAATGGAACATTAATTATTAGTTTTTCAGGCTTTGAAACACAGGAAATTTCAATTGATGGAAAAACTAATTTCAATATTGTTTTAAAAGAAGGATTAGAATTGGAGGAAGTTGTTATTGTTGGGTCTAGAAATGCAAGAAGAACGGCGATAGATACGCCTGTACCAGTTGATGTAATTGATGTAGGAGATTTAGCAACTAAAAATGGGAAAGTAGAAGTAAATGATATTTTACAATATGCTGCTCCTTCATTTAATGCTACAAAACAATCAGGTTCTGATGGTGCTGACCATATAGTACCTGCTTCATTAAGAGGTTTAGGTCCAGATCAAACCTTAGTGCTTATTAACGGAAAAAGACGTCATCAATCGTCATTGGTCAATATTTTCGGAACACGTGGACGTGGTAATTCGGGAACGGATTTAAATGCGATTCCAACAGCTGCTATCAAAAGAATAGAAGTTTTAAGAGATGGGGCTTCTGCACAGTATGGTTCTGATGCTATTGCTGGAGTTATCAATATTGTTTTAAAAGACGATACTGACGGTGTTTCTGGAAGTTTAGGATATGGTGCTTACAGTACAGCTATAGGAAGTGGATGGGCTGAAGCTACTGGAGAAACATTATACAATGTTGAAGGAAAAAACAGATTGGATGGTGAAGACAAGAGCTTTGACGGTGGAACTTTTAAGTTAGACTTGAACTATGGTGCAAAATTGAATGATAAAGGAGGTTTTGTTAATTTTACCACCGAATTATTGTCAAAAGAAAGAACATTAAGACCAGGTTTTTCTTGGCGTAAGGGATATGGTAGTGCAGGTATCGACGGATTCAATTTTATGGTAAATGCAAGTTTGCCTATCAATGACAATACAGAAGTATATGCTTTTGGAGGAAGAAATTATAGAGATACCGATGCTTATGCTTTCTCAAGAGATAGTTATGCAAATGGAGATAATCGTAGTGTTCCTAGTATACATCCTAATGGATTCACACCAAGAATTACTTCAAATATTACAGATATTTCAGTTTCTACTGGAATTAAACATAAATTAGGAAATGGTTGGGAAGTTGATTTTAACAATACCTACGGAGAAAATAAGTTTCATTATTTTATAAAAGACTCTAACAATGCATCATTAAAAGATGCTTCACCTACTGACTTTAATGCAGGAGGGCATAGTTTATCACAAAACACTACAGGATTAGATTTTACTAAATATCTAGAAGACTTGATGAGTGGTGTTAATTTAGCTTTTGGGTTAGAATATAGAACAGAAAACTTTATCATTTTTGCCGGTGAAGAAGCTTCATATGGGTTATATGATGACAATGGAGTTTTAATGACAAATCCAGCGGTTCAACCAGTAGCTGTAGATAGTAATGGGGATGAGTTACCAGGAGGTTCTCAAGGATTCCCTGGGTATGGTCCAGATAATGAAGTAGATCGATCAAGAAGTAATGTTGGTATCTATTTTGATTCTGAATTTAACTTTACAGAGAAGTTTTTAGTAGGAGCAGCGGTTCGTTTCGAAGATTATAGTGATTTTGGTAGCACATTTAACTTTAAGTTAGCATCAAGATTTAAAGCGAATGACAATTTAACCTTAAGAGGTTCAGTTTCTTCAGGCTTTAGGGCTCCTTCTTTAGCTCAATTATACTACAATTTAAAATTTACCAACATTGTTAACGGAGAATCACTTCCTTCATTGTTATCGGCCAATAATAGTACAGTAACTAGAGCTTTTGGAATAGAGCAATTAAAAGAAGAAACAGCTTTCAATGCTAGTTTAGGATTTACGTACAAAATAGGTGGATTTACAGCTACAATAGATGCCTATTCTATTACAGTTGACGATCGTATCATTTTAACTGATAATTTTGATGCTTCAGGATTGAATTTAGGAGTTGATGCTGCGCAGTTTTTTGCCAACGGTGTTGATACCAAAACTCAAGGTTTAGATATTGTTTTAAATTATAAAAAATCGTTTGAAGACCATAGAATTGATGTAGGGTTAGTAGGTAATTTTAATGATACTAAAATAGAAGATATAAAGAATGGAAGTTTAAACAGATTTACGTTCTTTAGTCCGTTTTCAGAAGCTTATTTAAAAGCAGCAGCACCAGATCATAAATTTGGATTAAACTTAGGGTATGGTTACAAAAAGTTTGATGTATCTTTAAACCTAACAAAATTTAGTGAAGTACAATTACAAGATTTTCAATGGGTAGACACACCAGCAACAACTCAGGCAGAAGCAGATGCTTTATACGCTGTGGCAACAGATACTTATGAAAGTAAAATTACCGCCGATTTAAGTTTAAGCTATGCTTTTACAGATAAAATTACCTTTACTATTGGGGGGAACAACATTTTTAACGTGTATCCTACTCCACAATTTGATGGGTGGACAGATCAAGGAGGATTGGCAGATTCTGTACAAATGGGATCTGACGGTGCTTACTTCTTTACTAGATTAGGTTTTAAACTTTAAAAAAGAGATTGTATAAAAAAATCCCGAGAATATTCTCGGGATTTTTGTTTTTATCTTAATTCTAAAAGTCTAATCTCTTAGATTATTCGTTATGCATAAAACGTTGTTTTGCCAATAACTCCTCTTCTGTTTCTACATTATCTTCATCAGGAACACAACAATCTACAGGACAAACTGCCGCACATTGTGGCTCTTCATGAAAACCTTTACATTCAGTACACTTGTCAGCAACGATGTAATAAATTTCATCAGAAATAGGCTCTTGATCTTCATCAGCATTGGCAGATTTACCGTTTGGTAAAACGATATTTCCTGTTAAATCAGTACCATCAGAATACTTCCAATCATCAGCTCCTTCATAAATAGCTGTGTTTGGGCATTCAGGTTCACAAGCCCCACAATTTATACATTCATCAGTTATTATAATTGCCATAATTAATCTCTTTCAGTTTTGTAACTTTGCACACGCAAAAATAGTTCCAATTTAATTTAGAACCAAATAAATGGATAGTATAAAAAGTAGAATTAACGCTTTTCATAAACTAGGAGAATTTTTAAGCCAGTTTTCTCAAGAAAAAATCGAGAGAAAAGAGCATCTAGAACACAATGAGTTATTTTTTGATGGTTTTAAGCATCAGCTTAAAATAGCTGAAGAAAATAATTCTTGGTTTACAAGAGAAAACCTACTGTTTTCAATAGAAAGTTGGGCAAAAGCACTTACGTCAGATAATTTAACTCAGTGGACTTCTAAAGAAAACTTGGGAGAAAATGAAACTAAATTAGTTGCTGTTATTATGGCAGGGAATATTCCTTTGGTAGGGTTTCACGATTTTTTATCGGTATTAATCTCTGGACATTCTGTTTTAGTTAAACAATCGTCTAATGACAAGCATTTATTACCTTTTTTAGCAAAGTATTTGGAGTATGTTGAACCTGAATTGAAAGGAAAAATCACATTTACAGAAGAAAAACTTGCTGGTTTTGATGCGGTGATAGCTACTGGAAGTAACAATACAGCGCGTTATTTTGAATACTATTTTAAAGACAAACCAAGCATCATCAGAAAAAATAGAAATTCTGTAGCTGTTTTGACAGGAAATGAATCAGAAGAACAATTACAAAATTTAAGCGAAGATGTTTTTCGTTATTTCGGGTTAGGTTGTCGTTCGGTATCAAAATTATTCATTCCTAAAAACTACAATTTTGATGCTTTTTTTAATGGAATGTATCAACGTCATGAAATTATCAACAATGTTAAATACGCTAATAATTACGATTACAACAAAGCGGTATATTTAATGAGTGAGTTTGATATTTTAGAGAATGGGTTTTTGATGATTAAAGAAGATGAGAGCTATGCCTCTCCTATCGCTTCAGTTTTTTATGAGTATTATGATAATACTGATGATTTAAAAATTAAACTTTGGGAAGATAGGAATAAAATTCAGTGTGTGGTAGCAGACAATTTTATCGAAAATGAAATTGAGTTCGGACAAACACAACAACCGAAACTATGGGACTACGCAGATGGGGTAAATACGCTAGAATTTTTATCAAAAATTTAAAACAGAGTCTCTATATAAATTTGCACCTTTGTGTAACCAAACACAACTAATAGATGAAAAAACATAACTTTAGTGCAGGTCCTTGTATTTTACCTGAAGAAGTGCTTCAAAAAGCGTCTGAAGCAGTTGTTAATTTTAATAATGATAACCTATCTTTAATTGAAATATCACATAGAAGTCAGCCTTTTGTAGATGTAATAGAGAAAGCGAGAAGTTTAGCTTTAGAATTACTAGGATTAGAAAACAAAGGTTACAAAGCATTATTTTTACAAGGAGGTGCAAGTATGCAATTTTTAATGGTTGCCTACAATTTATTGAATAAAAAAGCAGCATATTTAAATACCGGAACTTGGAGTAGTAATGCGATTAAAGAAGCTAAACTATTTGGTGAATTAGTAGAAGTTGCTTCTTCAAAAGATAAAAACTTCAACTACATTCCGAAAGGATATCAAATTCCGACCGATGTAGATTATTTTCATTGTACAAGTAATAACACAATCTATGGAACACAAATGAAAAGTTTTCCTGAAACTTCAGTTCCGATGATATGTGATATGAGTTCAGATATTTTTTCTCGTCAATTAGATTTTTCAAAATTTGATTTGATTTACGCGGGTGCTCAAAAAAATATGGGACCAGCAGGTACAACTTTAGTTGTGGTGAAAGAAGAAATTTTAGGTAAAGTAGAACGTCAAATACCTTCGATGTTAAATTATCAAGTGTTTATTGATAAAGACAGCATGTTTAATACACCTCCTGTATTTCCAGTATATACTTCTATGCTGACTTTAGAATGGTTAAAAGATTTAGGAGGAATCGAATTTATCGAGAAAGTAAACGAGAAGAAATCAGCTTTACTATATAATGAGATAGATAGAAATCCTTTATTTAAAGGTGTGGCTTCCATAGAAGATCGCAGCCATATGAATGCGACATTTGCCTTAGTAGATGATAACCTGCAAACTAAGTTTGATAGTATGTGGCAAGAAGCCAATATTAACGGATTGCATGGTCATAGAAGTGTAGGTGGCTACCGTGCAAGCATGTATAACGCATTACCGTTGTATAGTGTTCAAGCCTTGGTAGATGTGATGCAAGAATTAGAAAGAATAAGTTAGATACAACGTCATTCCGAAAGAAATGAAGGAATCTTATTAATCAAAAGATTGCCAAGTCATTTCATTCTTCTCAATGACATACTATTAAGATAGAAATGAAAATATTAGTAAACGATGGAATTTCCGTTAGCGGGATAGAAGCTTTAGATAAAGCAGGATTTGAAGTGATAAATACTAAAGTTGCACAAGAGCAGCTTGAAAACTATATAAATGAACATAATATTGACGCTATTATTGTAAGAAGCGCTACTCAAGTACGTCAAGAATTGATTGAAGCTTGCCCGAGTATTAAATTAATTGCTCGTGCAGGTGTTGGTATGGATAATATAGATGTTGATTATGCTACGGAAAATGGAGTACATGTAATTAACACGCAAGAAGCGTCAGCCCCTTCTGTAGCAGAACTTGTGTTCGCGCACTTATTAGGAATGGTACGTTTTTTACATCAATCAAACCGAGAGATGCCGTTAGAAGGTGATTTGCATTTTAATGCCTTAAAAAAGCAATATTCTCAAGGAGTTGAGTTACGAGGTAAAACCTTAGGTATTATTGGTTTTGGACATATTGGGCAAGAAGTTGCAAAAATGGCTTTAGGATTGGGTATGAAAATAATAGCGATGGATACAGAAGTAGAGAATGCTATAATAACAATTCCTTTTTTCGATGGGCAATCGGTTAATTTTTCTATACAAACGCAGCCATTAAATGATGTCCTATCAAAGTCAGATTTTATTACGTTGCATTTACCAGCCCAAGGAGAGTATGTTTTAGAAGCAGCACAATTTAAGAAAATGAAAGATGGTGTAGGTATTATTAATACTTCTCGTGGAGGCGTTTTAAATGAAGTAGATTTGGTTAATGCTATTGAAAGTGGTAAGGTAAAATATGCAGGATTAGATGTTTATGAAAGTCAACCAACTCCAGAAATTCAATTGTTGATGAATCCTGAAATTTCAATGACACCTCATATAGGAGCATCTACCATCGAAGCACAAGAAAGAATTGGAATTGAGTTAGCTAATAAAATTATAAAACTGCTAAGCGAATAATTCATGGCAATTGTAAAACCATTTAAAGCTGTAAGAGCTACACGAGATAAAGTTGCGTTAGTTTCCTCTAAATCGTATGAGATTTATACTCCTGCGGAAATTGGGGCTAAACTTGATTTTAATCCGTACACATTTTTACACGTTATTAATCCGGGATATAAATATCACAAGCAAGATGTAACGGGGGAGCAACGCTTTAAATTGGTACACAATCGTTACTTAGAATTTAAAGAGAACGAAGTTTTTAAACAAGACAAAGCTCCTGCATACTATATATATCAAAAAAGAACTCCTACAGATAACTTTTGTGGAATTATTGCAGCAACTTCGGTTGAAGATTATCATAATAATGTGATAAAAAAACATGAAGATACTTTAAGAGAACGCGAGTTATTGTTTGAAAACTACTTAAAGAATACAGGTTTTAATGCAGAACCAGTACTTCTCACCTATCCTGATAATGAAGTGATAAATTCTATCATAAAAAAATATCAGAACCAACGAGCAGAATACGAGTTTTCTACTTCAGATAAAGATTTACACTTTTTATGGGTCGTTAGCGATAATAATGACATTGAAATAATTTCTAATGCTTTTGAACAGGTAAACACTTTGTATATAGCAGATGGTCATCACCGATCAACATCTTCTTGTTTATTAGCTCAAAACTTAGCTAAAAATAACCCAACCCATACAGGTACAGAAGATTATAACTTTTTTATGAGTTATTTGTTATCTGAAAGTCAATTAAAAATATATGAGTTCAATCGATTTATTAGAGATTTAAATGGTTTAACCCCAGAAGAGCTTTTGATAGAATTGGATGCACATTTCAGAATTGAAAACCGCGGACAAGAATTGTATAAACCTAAAGAAAAACACCATTTTAGTATGTATTTAAATGGGGAGTTTTATGCTTTGTACTTACGTAAATCAATTTACAATTTTACAGATTGTTTAAGTGAATTAGATGCTTACATTTTATACACAACAGTATTGCAACCTATTTTAGGAATAGATGACATAAGAAATGCTTCTAAAATTGTGTATTCTCAAAACAAATCAGACGGATTAGAACTAAAAACAAAAGTTGACAGCGGAGAATTTAAAGTGTCTTTTGGAATGTTACCTACTAATATTTCAGAATTAAAAACAATTGTTGACGCTGGCCTAATGATGCCTCCAAAGACTACATATATAGAGCCTAAATTGCGTAGTGCTTTGACCATTTATGAATTTTAATGTGGAAAATTTGCACAGACAGTTATTATGATGATAGGAATTAAAGAGAATATTCAAAAAGTTAAATCTAGTTTACCTGATAATGTAACCTTAGTAGCGGTTTCTAAAACTAAACCTATTGCAGATATACAAGAGGCTTACGATGCTGGCCAACGAATATTCGGTGAAAATAAGATTCAAGAAATGGTTGCTAAATACGATGTATTGCCTAAAGACATTCAATGGCACATGATAGGGCACTTACAACGTAATAAAGTAAAGTACATGGCGCATTTTGTTGATTTAATTCACGGTGTAGATAGTTTTAAAACCTTGGAGGAGATAAATAAACAAGCAAAAAAACATGATAGAGTTATCAATTGTTTATTGCAAGCTCATATTGCCAAAGAAGACACCAAATTTGGATTGACTTTTGTTGAAATAGAAGAAATTTTAGCTTCAAATGAATTAAAAGAATTAAAAAACATCAAAATTGTTGGGTTAATGGGAATGGCAACATTTACCGATAACGAAGAACAATTACAAGAGGAATTTTCATCCTTAGCTAGTTTTTTTAATAAAAAGCAAGAGAATTATCCAGCTTTACAAATACTTTCAATGGGAATGAGTGGTGATTATAAATTAGCCATTAAAAAAGGGAGTACCATGGTACGAATAGGGAGCTCAATTTTTGGAGTTAGAAATTATATTGCTTAGATTTACATATATCAGCTAAAAAAGGAAAGAGATTTGTACGCTATTTTAGACATAGAAACTACAGGAGGAAAATATAACGAGGAAGGAATTACTGAGATTGCAATTTATAAATTTGATGGACATCGAGTCGTAGATCAGTTTATTAGTTTAGTAAATCCTGAAAGAGAAATTCAAGAATTTGTTGTCAAACTAACAGGAATTAACAATAAAATGCTTCGTAATGCTCCTAAATTTTACGAGATAGCCAAAAGAATAATTGAAATTACCGAAGGCTGCTTTATCATTGCACACAATGCTAGTTTTGATTATCGCATTTTACGTACAGAATTTGATAGACTAGGCTATAAATATAAGCGCAATACACTTTGTACTGTTGCCTTGAGTAAAAAGCTAATTCCTGAGGCTCCTTCCCACAGTTTAGGAAAGTTATGTAGATTTTTAGGTATTCCAATGTCTGATCGCCATAGAGCTACAGGAGATGCATTGGCCACTATTCAATTATTTAAGCTGTTATTGGAGAAAGATGTTGAGAAGAACATTATTCAACAATCAATAAAATATTTTGATAACCGTCAAGAAAAGCACCGAATTCAAAGAATATTAGATAGTCTTCCTGAAAATCAAGGTATTTATTATATACATAATAATGAAGGAAACATTATTTATATTGATAGAGGAAAGAATATAAAACAAGAAGTAACCAAGTTATTCTTAAAGGAAACCCGCAAAGCTTTAAAAATAATAAAAAGGGTAACAAAAGTAACCTATGAAGAAACGGGGAATGTACTTTTCACAAGGTTAAAGTACCATTTAGAACTGGATAGAGTTAAGCCAAAGTTCAATATCATTCGAAAAAGAAAGATTACTGATAAAGACTTTAATCATGGCCATATGGTTATTGTAGATAAAGGCCGTACTCCAGATGAAAATGCCGTTATTTTAATTGAAAATAATGAAGTTGTTGGCTATACATATACAAACTTAGCTTTTCAAGAAAATCAAATATCAATTTTAAAATCGATGTTAACTTCTGTAGAAAACAAAGAATTGGCAAAAACTATTATTAAAAACTACTTGATTAGAAATAAAGTCTCTAAAATTGTACGATTACAAGTTGAAAATAATTTGTAATATTGTTTAAATCACCTATAAACTCATTCTTTTGGGTACAAAATCACAAAATTGGAAAGATAAACTGCATGAAGTAATTTACGAAGCAGATACGTCGGCTGGCAAATTATTTGACATCATATTATTATTTGCAATTTTAGCAAGTATAGTATTAGTAATGCTTGAAAGTGTTGAAAGTTTTGACACAAAATATCATATGTTTATATATGTGTCGGAATGGGTAATTACGATACTTTTTTCAATAGAATATATACTCAGAATTATTTCAATTAGTAAGCCTACGAAATACATTTTTAGCTTTTACGGTATTATCGATTTTCTATCGACAATTCCTATGTATTTAACCTTCTTTTTTGTAGGGGCACATAGTAGTCTTATTGCCTTGAGAGCTCTGCGCTTGCTTAGAATATTTAGAATTCTTAAAGTTTCAAGATATATTGGAGAGTCAAATCAGTTGATAAAAGCATTAAAAGCAAGCAGAGCTAAAATTGGAGTATTTCTTTATTTTGTATTGATTATTTGTATCATTTTAGGTTCTGTAATGTATTTTATTGAAGGTGCAGAAAATGGTTTTACCAGTATTCCTAGAAGTATTTATTGGTCTATTGTAACTCTTACTACTGTTGGATATGGTGATATTGCTCCTCAAACGCCTTTAGGGCAATTTATAGCAAGTATTACGGTAATTATTGGTTATGCCATTATTGCTATTCCGACAGGGATAGTAAGTTCAGAAATGACAAGAAAAAAAGTAGATCTCAATACACAATCTTGTCCTAATTGTTCATACGAAGGGCATAAAGATGACGCAGAATTTTGCTATCATTGCGGCACAAAACTTAATTAAATGTCACAAGAAAATACGTTAATTACTATTGTTGGAGCTACAGCTATTGGAAAAACGGCGTTAAGCATTAAACTAGCCCAACATTTTAACTGTGATATCATTTCATGTGATTCTCGTCAATTCTATAAAGAAATGGCTATAGGAACGGCTGTTCCTGATACTAATGAATTGGCTGCTGCACCACATCATTTTATTCAAAATCGTAGCATTTTTGAGGATTATTCTGTTGGTCAGTTTGAAAAAGACGCTTTGGCAAAATTAGAGGAATTATTTACTAAAAATCCCATTCAAATTATGGTTGGGGGTAGTGGATTGTACGTAGATGCCGTATTAAAAGGGTTGGATGATTTTCCTGATGTAGATTCACAGATAAGAATTGATTTAACCTCAGAACTTGAAAATAAAGGTATAGAACATCTTCAACAACAATTAAAAGAATTAGATGAAGAAACCTACAATACCATTGCTATTGACAATCCACATCGACTAATTCGTGCGTTGGAAATTTGTATTGGAACAGGAAAAACGTATGCCTCTTTTAAAAACAAGCCAAAAATGCCACGTAATTTTCAGTCTATAAAAATAGGATTAAAAGCAGATAGAGAAATTATGTACGATCGTATCAATCGTCGTGTTGATATTATGATTGAAAACGGTTTAATTGAAGAAGCTCAACAATTACATCAGTATAAAGAGTTAAATGCATTACAAACGGTAGGCTATAGAGAATTGTTTGAATATTTTGATAGAAGTTTTACTAAAGAATTTGCCATAGAAGAAATTAAAAAGAATTCTAGAAGGTTTGCCAAACGACAAGGTACTTGGTTTCGTAAAGATTCAGAAATCATTTGGTTTGATTTTCAAGAAGATGTAAAAAACATCATTACAACTATTGAAAATAAACTTTAACGAATTTTAAGGTTTGTACATGAACCACTTTTTTATATTTGTCAAAAAACAGAAATATATGAAACTAAAAATCACTTTTATACTAGCTTTATTTTTTATCGGATTTACCAGTGCGCAAACTAAAGTTGGTACTGTAAATAGCGAATTGATTATTGGTAAAATGCCACAAATGAAGGGAGTTTTACAAAGAGTAGAAAACTATGGGAAACAATTAGATTCAAGTTTTCAAGTAAAAGCTACAGAGTATAAAGAAAAAGTGAATTCTTTTAAAGCTGAAGAAAAGTTAATGACGGATGATGACAAAAAAGCTCGAATTCAAGAATTAAGAACACTTGAACAAGAAATGGGAAAGTTTCGTCAAAATGGAACAGCTATGATGCAATTACAAAAAGAGCAAAATATGCGCCCATTATATAAAAAATTAAGCGAAGTGATTGCTGAAGTTGCAAAAGCTAATGGATATACTCAAATTTTAACCACTACAGGAAACGAATTTGGATATATTGATGAGCGCTTTGATATTACTCAATTAGTGTTAGATAAACTAGGAATTAAAGAGTAACTCTTTTATGTACCACAAACAAAAAGACTTACAATTACAATACGAAGGATTTTCACAAACACCTTTTCTATGGTATGGAAAAGGTGTTTTTAATTTAGAACAATTTGCCATTTCACCTACACTTATAAGTTCTTTTAATGAAGATATCACGCAAAAATTACGTTTGGGTAAATTGGTAGAAAGATTTGTTTCTTTTGAATTACAGCACGATAATGACATAACTATTCTTGCTGAAAATATTCAAATTCAACAAGAAAAACTCACATTGGGAGAGTTAGATTGTATATTAAAACAAAACACACATCTTATTCACCTAGAAATTATTTATAAATTTTATTTGTACGATGCTTCAGTAGGAAATTCGGAAATAGATCATTGGATAGGACCTAATCGACGAGATTCTTTTATTCAAAAATTAAACAAATTACAAGAAAAACAATTACCACTACTCTACTCTAGTCAATGCAAAAAGCATTTAGACCAATTAGGGTTAGATGTTTCTGAAATAGTCCAAAAAGTATATTTTAAAGCTCAATTGTTTGTTCCTCTACAAGATATAAATAAAGAGTTTCCTTTAGTAAATAACGAGTGTATTTATGGTTTTTATATCTACTCGAAAGAGTTATCGCGATTTTCAGATTGTAAATTCTATATTCCTAATAAACATAACTGGTTGGTAACCCCATACCCTAAAGTTGATTGGTTAAACTTTAATGCATTTCAAAACAAGCTTCAGCAATTTTTAGATGAAGAAAATGCACCGCTATGCTGGCTCAAAAAGCCTAACGGTGAATTACTTAAATTTTTTGTGGTTTGGTGGTAACCTTTAATTTTGAGACTCTTTTTCTTGAAGTAATAAAATATACTCCAGATAGCAAAACTATAGAAGCAACAATAGATTGAGCTGTTAAGGTTTCATCTAAAAAATACCATCCTAAAAATAATGCTACAACAGGATTAACATAGGCTGATGTAGATACTTTTTCGGCAGATACCACTTTCAATAAATAATTAAAAGCAGTAAAAGCTACAATACTTCCAAAGGCAATTAATAAAACCATCGAACCTTGAGCTTTCAGTGACCAGTTTATAGGAGAAGACCATGTTTCATTTAATAAAAACGAACCAGCAAAAAGAAAACTCCCTGCAATAAGCATTTGATATCCTGTACTTACAAAAAAGTTTTTAGGAAGTTTAGCTTTTGCTACAAATACACTACCATAACTCCAACTTAAAATACATGAAAAAATCATAAAAATACCTATGAGCATATCTTTTGAAGTAGTAATCTCATTTTGACTTACCAATAAATACATTCCTATAACTCCTAAAACAACCCCAACAATTGATTTCTTTTGCATTTTTTTTCCATCAATCAACCGTAAGAGTAATAATACAAATAAAGGCTGTGTCGCGGCTAATAAAGCACCAAAACCACTATCAACATATTTCAATGCCCAAACGAACATTCCATTACCATATACCAAAAACAGAAATCCCGCAATAGCAGAATTTAATAATTGTTTTTTAGTTATTTTAATGGGAACTTTTAAAAACTTTGCAATTAGTATAATTAATGCTCCTGATATTGAAAAACGGATAGCAGCTAACAATAATGGTGAAACCTCTGTAACAACAATTTTATTTAACAAATAAGTTGATCCCCAAATAATATAGATTGCAATAAAAGCAGTTATAATGAGCGGTTTTGATTCTTTCATTTCATCGTGTTCTAATGAGCTAAAAATACAATAAAACCTTTTGCATGTTCTTGAAAAAAACAAAAAAATCGTTTAATAATATTATTAAACGATTTTTTAAATTTATTATTAGGCAATTATAATTTTGCTAATAATTTTTCTGCTACTAATTCTGATGATGCTGGATTTTGTCCTGTAATTAAATTACCATCTTCAATCACATATTCTTGCCAATCTTCTGCTTTGCTATAAATTCCTCCCTTATTTTTCAGCTCATCTTCCACTAAAAATGGCACAATTGAAGTTAATTGTACTGCATCTTCTTCTGTATTAGAAAAACCAGTTACTTTTTTACCTTTAACTAAAGATTCTCCTTTTAATTTAGCATCTTTTAGTACTATCGGTGCATGACATACAGCTCCTACTGGTTTATTATTAGAGTAAAAAGACTCAATTAAAGCTATAGAATCTTTATTTTCAGCTAAATCCCATAAAGGTCCATGTCCACCAGGATAAAAAATAGCATCATAATCAGCTTCTTTAACATCGCTTAGCTTTGTAGTGTTTGCTAAGATGGTTTGAAGTTCTTTATCTTCATTAAAACGAAGTGTCGCTGGTGTTTGAAAATCTGGTTCGTTACTTTTTGGGTCAATTGGTGGCTGTCCTCCTTTTGGCGATGCTAAAACAACTTCCACTCCTTTATCTTTTAAAAAATAATAAGGTGCTGCAAATTCTTCTATCCAAAATCCTGTTTTTTCTCCTGTATCTCCTAGTTCTTCATGACTAGTAAGTACAAATATTACTTTTTTCATATTATTTCTGTTTTTTAAGTTACTTCAAAATTAGTGTATGAAAATTGCAAAAAAATTGATGTATGGTAATAAAGAACTTTATAAGGTTTCTTTTCGTATTCTGCTTAAACTTTCTGTTGTTATTCCTAAGTAAGATGCTAAATGATAATTTTTAATTTGCTGCTCTATGTTTGGATAAGTTTGCAAAAATAGATGATACCTCTCTTTAGCAGACAATACTAAGTTATTTAAAATCCTTTTTTGAAATCGGACAGTTGAACGTTCTAACTTTTTTCTAAAAAAATGCTCTATTTTAGGTACTTTTTCATAGATGTTATCCAAATCATTTTTAGCTACTTTTAGCACAATAGCATCTGTAATGCATTCAATGGTTAGTACAGATTCAGATTCAGAAAAATAACCTATATAATCACTAATCCACCAATCGTGAATTGCAAACTGTATGGTATGCTCTTTTCCTTTAGCATCCATAAAGAACGTTCGTAAGCAACCTTTTACTACATAGTATTGATAATATACTTTTTCGTTAGTATGCAATATAGTATCCCCTTTTTTATAAGTTACTTCCGAAAAAATATTCTCAACCACTTTTAATTCTTCATCTTCTAACAGAAGATCTTTAAATACATTACTAACAGATGTACTCATTGCAAAATATTATAGTAGGCTTTCTAAATAATGTTGGTCTATTTGATAAGTATCTTTTAATTCTGAAATTTTAGTCTCAATACGTTCTGAGTCTACTTTTTTAGAAGATTTTGCACCAATTAGCATTACATTTTTACGTGTATGTTCATTGCTAATGAATTCAAATACTTTGGTGTTGTATTGGTGTTTTTCAAGAATTAAAGCACGAATGGTATCAGTTACCATTTCAAACTGACGCTCTTTAAAAATTCCATATTTTAATAAGGGACTCTCCTGTTCTTTTCCTTTTACTTGCTGACGAATTTGTTTATGACAACACGGAGCACAGATAATCAATTCTGCTTTAGAAACCAATCCTTTGTATATAGCATCATCTGTAGCAGTGTCACACGCGTGCAAAGCAATTAAAATATCAATTTTATCATTGTCATATTCCTGAATGGGTTGTGCTACAAACAATAAACCTTTAAAATCACATTTTTTTGCAATATCATTACAATAATTCACTAAGTTTTCTCGTAACTCAATACCTGTCACACTAGCAGTATATCCTTTTTGATTTACTAAATAATCGTACAAGGCAAAAGTTAAATATCCTTTTCCTGACCCCATATCTACAATATTGATATGATTAGGCAATTTAACCGATTGTATTTGGGCTTCAATAATTTCTAAATACTTGTTAATTTGACGGTATTTATCTGCCATTTTAGGAATTACCTTTCCTTCTTTATCTGTTACTCCTAAATGATATAAGTATTCGCTGTTTTCGGCTCTTTTTTCTTTAGGCTTATCGTGGGTTTCTGGTAATTTATTTTTAAAACTAGGTTGTGTAGTTTTATAACTTACTTTTTTCTTTTTAGAAATAAAAACCAACAAATCGTTTTCTAACGTAAACAATATTGCAGCCCTAAATTTTTCTGAAAGTAGATGAGTTAGTTCTTCAATACTTTCTTCAAATGAATAGTTTTTTGTCTGGTCATTTGTTTTATATCGATATAAAAATTGAAAACACACGTCTCCTTTTAATGTTATTTGACGAACGTATACATTCGACAAATCATCACTTTTACGAATGGGCTTACTTAAAGTTAATTTTACAAAATCATTTTTTTGTATGCTATTTTGAAACTCAGTAAACAGTTGATGCAAGGCTTCTTTCATAATACAAAAATAGGCAATCGATTATTAATATTTCCCTCATTTCTTATCATCTGTAACATTTTTTATACTAAAACGTCTACAAGAAAACTAAACTGCATGAAATATCTAAAAATTAGTAATTTACTATTATTGTTAGCAGTATCTTTTTTCTTATTTAACTGTACAAAAAGTAATAAAACTAAAAATGAAAAAGAAAGCAATACCTACGTTATAAAAAACGTCAATGTAATACCAATGACAGAAGATAATAATGTAATTGGAAATGCTACAGTGCTAATTCACAATAACAAAATAGAGTCTATAAATGATTCTATTCCTCCTGAGGCAACAATTATAGATGGAAAAGATAAGTGGCTTATTCCTGGACTAATTGATATGCATGTACATACGCTAAGCAATGGTAGCTTTTCTCAAGGACATGCAACTAGAGGTTCAACAGTAAATTTTAACACTCAGAATTTAATGACTCCATACATAGCCAATGGAGTGACTACTGTATTTGAGTTAAGTGGAAGACTTGGGCACTTTTCACAAAGAGATAAAATAATGGATAAAAGCGTTATTGGTCCTCGTATGGCAATTGCTGCTGTAATTGATGGTGAGGGCAATGAAATAAAAGCTACGACTCCTATAGAAGGACGACAATCGGTTAGAAACGCTAAAGGTTTAGGTTATAGGTTTATAAAGGTTTATACTTGGCTAAACGAAGAAACTTTTAAAGCTGTTATTGATGAAGCTGAGAAACAAAATATGAAAGTTGTTGGACACATTCCTACAGCTTTTGATGGGAAACCTGCTGAAAATTTATTTGTGCCACATTTCGGACTAATAGCGCATGCCGAAGAATTATCGAAACAGACTAATGATTTCAGTTATGAAAAAGCCCAAGAATTTGCTCGCTTAGCTAAAGAAAATAACACTTGGTTAATTCCGAATTTATCCAACATGGTCTGGATTTCAAAACAAGCTAAATCATCAGAAAGTATTCAAAACCTACAAAGTTTAAAGTATGTACATCCATTGATGCAGAGTAAGTGGTTAAACTCGAATCGTTTTTATGGAGCTTCTCCCAAATTAATTGAATTTTATGATAAACAAAAAGATTTTCATAAACAGATTGTTAAAGCTTTTAAAGAAGAAGGTGTGCCAATGCTTGCAGGAACAGATGCTGGTATTTCTGGAATTGTTTGGGGATTTTCTCTTCATGATGAATTAGAACTATTAGTAGAAGCAGGCTTAACACCTGAAGAGGCCTTAACTTCTGCAACTAGATTACCTGCTGAATGGTTAGAGATAGGTGATAAAATTGGAACTGTAGAAGTTGGAAAGTTTGCTGATTTAATTTTATTAGATAAAAATCCTTTAGAAAAAATTGGAAACACGCGTTCAGTTTCGGGAATTTTCGTCGATGGAAAATGGTTAAATAAAAATGTAATTAACTCTATGCTTCAAAAAGTAGAACAATGGAACAACGCTAATAAAGAAAAGTATCAGTGGAAAAACAGAAAGAATTTATAAATTTGAACTAAGTAAAAGTTCTATAAAAATTTATTACCAATATAAACCGAATTGATATCCTAATTTGATTGTCAATTCGGTTTGTACATTTATAATTAATAACATTTTAGGAAACTCTTATAAAATATAAAAACTAATCAAAAATTCGAAAAATGAAAGAAACCATAAATAAACTAAATCAATTGCTAAAATTTGGAACTGAGTATATTTCTACATTTTCAGAAGCTGAATTGACTCACAAATCCAACCCTAAAAAGTGGTCTAAAAAAGAAATTTTAGGACATTTAATAGATTCAGGGATTAATAACCTTCAAAGATTTACAGAAATTCAGTTTCAAAATAAGCCATACAGAATAAGAAAATACAATCAAGATGAATTGGTTAAGGCAAATGATTATCAAAATTCCGAAACTAAAGAAATTCTAGAGTTTTGGAAGTCGATTAATAATCGAATTCTTTATGTAATAAAGCAGCAGACCGAAGAAACGTTAGCTTTTAAAATAAAATTAGAAAAAGAAAATTTCTCCGACTTAAGGTTTTTAATGAACGATTATGTCGATCATATGGAACATCATTTGAATCAAATAAAGAGTTAATATTGTTAACATGAAACAATCTATAGTTCATATTGCCTTAGTTGTAAAAGATTATGATGAGGCCATTGAATTTTATACCGAAAAATTAAATTTTAATCTGATAGAAGACACCTATCAACCAGAACAAAACAAAAGATGGGTTGTTATAGCTCCACCCAACTCTACCGGAACAACAATTTTGTTGGCTAAAGCTTCAAAATCAGAGCAAGAAAAATTTATAGGAAATCAAACTGGTGGAAGAGTCTTTCTATTTTTAAATACTGATGATTTTTGGCGAGATTATAATGAAATGATCTCTAAAGGAGTCGAATTTGTTAGAGAACCTAAAAATGCAGATTATGGAACAGTTGCTGTGTTTAAAGATTTATATGGAAATTTGTGGGATTTATTGGAGTTAAACCCTGACCATCCAATTAGAAATAAATAATAACTTACTAGAATATCACATGAAAATTTTTGAAGAAAATAAAAATGAATTTCTTATTTCAACTGATAAGAATAAATTAGACATTTCTATGATTCATGATTTTTTAACAAATGAATCAGGCTGGAGTGATGGAATACCATTAGAAAGGGTAAAAAAGTCAATAGATAACTCGTTAAATTTTGGAATTTATACAGAAGGTAAGCAAATAGGATTTGCAAGAGTTATATCCGATTTTTCAACCATTGCTTATTTGGGTGATGTTTTTATTCAAAATGAATATAGAGGTTTTGGATTAAGTAAGTGGTTAATGGAAGTAATTACAGGGCATGAAGAATTACAAGGCTTAAGACGATGGATTCTATTAACAGACACTGCTGAATGGCTTTATGAAAAGTACGGATTCAACAAGCTCCCTAACCCAGAAGTTTATATGGAAAAGTTTAATCCTAATGTTTATGTAAACTAAAGGGAATAGATAATATTAAAAAAATAAAGAATTGATATACGAAGTAGATAAAATCGATAAAACAGAATACAAAGAAGTAGTAGATATTTGGGAAGCTTCTGTTAGGGCAACACATCACTTTTTAAAAGAAGAAGATATAGAATACTTTAAACCGCTAATTTTAAATCATTATTTAGATGCTGTTGATTTGAAATGTGTTAGGAATAGTAATAAAAACATTATCGGATTTCTTGGAGTAGCTAATCAAAACATAGAAATGCTATTTATTCATCCAAAATACCGAGGTAAAAAAATAGGAAAAACCTTATTAGATTATTCTACGGAAAACTTAAGTGCTACCAAAGTTGATGTGAATGAACAGAATGAGCAAGCAGTAGGATTTTACCAGTATTATGGGTTCGAAACAATAAGTCGTTCAGAATTAGATGCATCTGGTAAACCTTACCCAATACTACACATGGAATTGAAAAATAATTTAAAAAAATAGAATCAGAATGTTTATTATTAATCTAACATATAAAGTTCAACTAGAAAAAGTAGATAATTATTTAAACGAGCATATTGAGTTTTTAAATGAACAATATGAGCTAGGTCATTTTGTAGCTTCAGGACGTAAAGTACCGAGAACTGGAGGAGTAATTCTATCTAATGTTAACAGCAAACCTGAGTTAGAAGGAATTATTGAAAAAGATCCTTTTAAAATAAATAATCTAGCAGATTATGAGTTGATAGAATTTGTTCCAACTAAAACAAGCGAACAATTAAGTTTTTTATTGGAATCATAAGATAAAAATAAAAACTTATCACTTTTGATAATCAGCTAATTAAACCATTTTAATTAGCTGATTTTTTTAAAAATTAAACTTTTTTCCATGAGTGAAGTCTTAAAGCTATAACTATTTTAAGATCCTCATATATGAAATCAAGTGCTTTTTTGTGTTTATTTTTAATTACCTGTTTTTTTTCGTGTTCAAAGGAAGAAGCTGAATATACTCCTGTAGGTCAAAGTTCAGTTTTAAACTTACCAAAAGTTCCTTTCAATTATTCCAATCCAAATTTTCCTAATTCTTTTAATAGTTTCGTTATGGATGTATTAGATAATACACCAACTAACAACCCTACTACTGATGCTGGAGCTACATTGGGAAGAGTTTTATTTTATGATAAAAATATGTCTGCAAACAACACAGTTTCATGCGCTTCGTGTCATATCCAAAATAAAGGTTTTTCTGATGACAGAAAACTTAGTGTTGGTTTTGATGGAGGTTTAACAGGACGAAACTCTATGGGATTAGCGAATGCTCGTTTTGGAGAAAATGGAAAGTTTTTTTGGGATCATAGAGCAGCAACATTGGAAGAACAAGTATTGATGCCTATTCAAGACGAAATAGAAATGGGAATGAATTTAGATGATTTGATAGTTAAATTATCTGCTTTAGAATATTATCCAGCTCTATTTACTGAAGCTTTTGGTTCTTCTGAAATTACTTCAGATAAAATTTCTAAGGCACTTGCACAGTTTGTAAGGTCTATGGTTTCTTACCAAACGAAATATGACGAGGGATTAGCTCAAACAGGTAACTTATTTGATAATTTCCCTAATTTCACTGCTCAAGAAAATCTTGGAAAATCTATTTTCAATGGTTCTTTTAGAGCTGAACCAGGAGGTAACTGTGCCATTTGTCATATGAATAATGGAGCAATTCCAGTAAACCCTACTTCAAATCTTCAAAATTTAGCAATATTTACTATGGTTGCCTCTCCAAGAAATAATGGAATAGATCCAGATGGTAATGTAGCCGATACAGGAATTGGTGGTGCTACTGGCGCTATTAATGCTACAGGTGCATTTAAAGCTCCTTCTCTTCGTAATATAGAATTAACTGCTCCTTATATGCACGATGGAAGATTAGCAACTCTTGAAGATGTAGTTGAGCATTACAGTACTGGTGTATTAGGTCACCCACAATTATCAGCTCCTGCTTTAGTAGACGCAAATGGAAATCCTATTCATTTAAATTTATCGCAAATAGAAAAAGATGCATTAGTTGCTTTTCTTAAAACTTTAACCGATTATGAGTTTATTACAGATGAAAAGTATGCAAATCCTTTTAATGACTAATCAATTTATGTATATGAAATTTCAATCTGTATTAGGCTTAATAAAGAAATTTTCCTTTTTATTCTTTTTTATCATCATTTCTTGTTCTGTTAATAATTCTTCGGAATCAGATATTGAAAATGAAATTGAGGAAACTGAATTTAAAGTAATGTCCTATAATATTTCTGGAGGTACATTTTCTACCTATAAAGATTCAATTATATCGTTAATAAAGAAGAATGCCCCAGATATTTTAGGAGTACAAGAATTGAGTGGTTCTATTAAATCTGAGTTTTTATCTTTCTTAGGATCGAGCTATTCTATTATAGAAACGTTTCCTTCAAACGTGAATATTAACACTCACAATATTATATACAACAATCGATTATTCAATGTTACAAATTTTGGATATTTTGAAACTGAAACTTGTGGTCCAAGACGCTTTATAAATTGGACGTTGTTGAAAAGGAAAGACAATAATGAAGAATATTACATCTATAACAATCATCTGTGCAATTCAGATTTAGAGCTAAGAAAACAGCATTTAATTGATTTAGTAAATCTAATGGTTGAACATAAAGCTCAATTTGGAGGTGATTACAAAGCTATAATCACAGGTGATTTTAATTCAGGACTGGATACTGAGTTTATTCAATTTATACTAGGGAAAGAAAGTCTTACTATTGATCTTGATACTTATATAAATCCAGTAAATATAATTGATACTTGGAGAGAAATAAACCCAACAATTACAAAACCATCTCAAGGAGAAATTTCGGTAGATTGGATATTTTCTACTCCTAATATTGAAATTATAAGTTCATCAGTAGACATGACAGGAACAAATACTCAAAATGAATTTCCATCAGACCATTCTCCAGTTATTACAGTGTTTAAATAACTAATTACTTATTGCATATTTTAACAAAAAAACATCTAATTATAGATTTAAATATAGGAAGCTGAATAAGCATTACTTACAACAGACCAATTTTATTTTTTACAATATTCTCTACTATAAGATTTCAATAAGAGATATAATTTTTCTGGGTTAAAAGGTTTACTCATAAAACCATTCATTTTATGGAGCTTTGTTTTCCTTTTTATATCAGTTTGCGCAAATGCTGTAAGTGCTATAATTGGAATATTCGCTTTCTGCTTATTAGGTAAGGCTCTAATAATTTTAGTTGTTTCATACCCGTTAAGTTCTGGCATCTGCAAATCCATTAAAATTAGGTCAAAATCAAAATCTTTATAAATAGCTAATACCTCTTTTCCGCTTTCAGCAATTTTATATTTCACATTCCATTTTAAAAAGAATCGCTTTAAAATAAGCGTATTTAATTTATTGTCTTCTGCAACCAATACATTGATAGTTATAGGTTCATAGTCTGGTTGCATTTTAATCATTTCTGGTTCAAAAACATTAAGCCTATTGCTAATTTTATATTCTATAACAAATGAAAAAGTAGATCCTTTTTTTAGTTGACTTTTAACTTTTAAATCGCTTCCCTGCAAATTCAGTAATTTTTTGCTAATAGATAATCCTAGACCAGTACCACCGTATTTTACAGATGTTTTAGAATTAGCTTGTATAAAACTTTCAAAAATTGATTCTTGCTCTTTTTTAGATATACCAATACCTGTATCTATTACTTTAAATTTAAGTTTAACTTTATTTTTCTTTATCCCTAAATTTTTAACACTTAAGGTTATACTTCCTGTTTCTGTAAACTTCAACGAATTACTTAATAAATTCTTTATTATTTGTGTCAACTTTAGTTTGTCTCCAATAATATTATTTGGGATATCGTTTTTTTGAATTAATTTAAACACCAACCCCTTCTCTTCAGATCTTAAAGTAAAATGGGTTTTAATGTTTTCTAAAAAATAATTTAGACTAAAATCGTCCTCTATAATTTTTACTTTTCCAGATTTTATTTTATCAAAATCCAATAAATCATTAATCAATCCTAACAAATGTTCTCCTGAATACTTTAATGCTTTGAGGTTTTCTATCTGTTCTGGCAAATGATCTTCCATCAATAAGATATTTGTTAAACCAGTAACTGCATTTAAAGGCGTTCTTATTTCATGGGACATTGTTGATAAAAATTCATCTTTTGACTTACTTGCTTTTTGTAGTTCAATTTCGGTTACTTTTAAATTAGTTATATCGGTTATGGTTCCTATAAAACCTGATGGCTCTCCTTCTCTATTGACAATTAGTTTGGATTTCAATTCAAACCACATCAATCCGCCATCTTTTTCATGCTTAAAAATTAATTTTATATGCTTTTTCTTTAAAGAGAACATGTTGTTAATTATTCTCTTTCCTTCAATACCATCTCTTTTAAGAAACTCTTTAAAATTTTTTCCAATAGATTCTTCTATTGATATTCCTGAATACTCTACCCAAGCACTATTTAAGAATGTAAAGTTACCTTTTAAATCAGTTTTAAAAATAACACCTGAAACATTATCTACTATATTTTCTAATTGGGTTTTGGTATGGTCTCTTTCAAGGGTTAATTTCTTGTTTGCAGCAAACAGTTCCTTTGAGTTTTGTTCAAGAATGTTCTCAATATGCTTTATATCTTTATCAAAGCTTTTATAAGCATCATTAACCATATTTATAAACTCAAAAAACCTTGGATTTTCTAAAAAATCCAGTCCAGCTTTTTTTAGCTGTCTGTTTAATAACCTATGATACTCATTTTTTACCATTCTGAAAGCGTTGTTATTGTCATGGTTTGATTATGAAGCTCACAAGGAGAGAACTCTCCAAATGGAGCTATTTCGCCATATGAATAAAAACCTGTTACACAAGGTTTTTCTCCTAAAACGTCACGTACTACTTCTACTTCCTCTTCAACTAATTGCTTTAATACTAACCTTCTACCAACACAACTTATTAGTATTGCTAATTCTGAACTATTTTTAAATTCTTTATTGGCTAATTTTGCTGAATCTCCAGCTCCGTCAATTAATCGATCTACATTGGCTTTCATCAAACGAACATAAACTCCTTCAGGAATATTACCCGCAAAGGTTAAACTTTGTGTTTCTTCATCTACAGCTAAAATTGTTCTTACTATGGGTTCTGAATTCTCATTTATTCTCATACTCAAAGGAAACAATAACCCCGAGCTTGGTAAGTTATCTGCTTGATCTCCCAAGAAGGATTTATACAGCTTTAAAGCTGGTAAGCCATCTAATTCAAAAAGTTGATTTTTAGAAGATTTTGTGACCTGTCTTTCTAAACCAAAGCTATCCCAACCACCTTTAGAACTGAAACCAATTTTTAAACCTTCTCCATAAAACCCTATAGCCACAATGGTCTTGTCTACGATCTTATCATCATTAATCACAAACGTTTTTGTAAATTCTGCTCCATCTGCAGCCAAGCCTCCAGTAATACTTATATTTGGCAATTTCAATTTTAAACCCGAAACCAGATCTGCTCCGTTGACATTTAAACCATCGCTCAAAATAAAGACATGTTTTAAATCCTTACTATAAAGCTTATCAGCCAGTTTTTGACCTGCTTTATAACTGTCTTCCATAGCTTTAATTTTGACAAACTCCTTTTTGTAGGTTATTTTTTCTAATTGAATTGCTGTAATTGATATAGTGCTATCTTTTACTGTAATATCTGATATTTCTCCAGCAGTAGAGCACCCCATTATACCTGCTTTAGGGTAGTTCTTATTTAGAAAGTTTACTACTTCTTTTTTGTTATGGTATTGAGGAGAAACAAAAAGAAGGAAAATATCTACATCTATATTTATTATAGAAAGCATTTCTTTCCAGTTATTCTCTGCTAAGGAAATTTGCTGGATTTTCATAACTAAGTAATTTTTAACAACTTAAATATAATGATATAAACGTATCTTCAACATATTTTACCGAATTATTTTAAAACTTCAACACCAAAAACATCATAAAAAAATAATTAACTAACTCGAATTGTATCGGAATGCCTGGTTTGTAGATAGAAGAAAATGACATATTTAGCTCTTCAGAAAACGTACAAAATAAAAACAGCTATATCTATGTTATAATTAGACACTTATTTTTAACTACGTCCTTTCAACACACTTTCTATATCTACTAAGGCAAAACCTTTGGCTTTTAGTAAAATTAAATAGTGATATAGTAAATCGGCTGCTTCGTTTTTAAATAACTCGTCATTATTGTCTTTCGCTTCAATAACTACTTCTACAGCCTCCTCTCCTACTTTTTGTGCTACTTTATTAATACCTCTTTTAAAAAGCTTATTAGTGTAAGAAGTTTCAACATCATTATCTATTCTATCAGAAATAATGCTTTCTAATTCATATAAAAAACCTTTAGAAGTTTCTTCGGCAAAACAAGAAGTTGTTCCTTTATGACAGGTTGGCCCCTCAGGAGTTGCCTTAATCAATAACGTATCGTTATCACAATCTATTTGAATGTCATTTACCCATAAAAAATTCCCTGACTCTTCTCCTTTTGTCCATAACCTATTTTTAGTTCTACTGAAGAACGTAACCTTACCTTCTTTTTGTGTTTTAGCTAATGCTTCTTCATTCATATAACCTAACATCAACACTTGTAAAGTAATATTATTTTGAATTACGACTGGAACTAGTCCGTTTCCTTTTGTAAAATCTATGTTCATCGTATAGGTATGTTTTGAGTTTTTAATTTGTTTTTTAGTGTAGGTATGGGGATTTCACCAAAGTGAAAAATACTAGCAGCTAATCCTGCACTGGCTTGGGTTTTGGTAAACACTTCTGTGAAGTGCTCTACTTTTCCAGCACCACCAGAAGCAATTACAGGAATATTTACAGATGAACTCACTGCTTTAGTTACTTCAATATCAAATCCGTTTTTTGTTCCGTCACTATTCATAGAAGTTAATAGAATTTCACCAGCACCTAATTTTTCAACTTCTTTAGCCCAATTCACAGTTTCAAGTGTGGTTTCAAAAGTTCCTCCTTTTGTAAACACTTTCCATTCTCCGTTTACATTTTTAGTATCAATGGCAACTACAACAAATTGACTTCCGAATCGATTTTTTAAATCAGTGATTAACTGTGGATTTTTTACTGCGGAAGAATTGATGCTTATCTTGTCTGCACCAGCTTGTATAAGTGCTACTGCATCTTCAACAGTACTAATGCCTCCACCAACTGTAAATGGAATATTGATTTCTTTGGCTATTTTTTCTACCAGTGTTACGAATGTTTTTCTATTTTCTAAGGTAGCAGTAATGTCTAAAAATACCAATTCGTCAGCTCCTTCTTTTACATACTGTTTGGCTAGCTCAACAGGATCTCCAGCATCTTTTATATCTACAAAGTTAACCCCTTTTACAGTTCTCCCATTTTTAATATCTAAACAAGGTATAATTCTCTTTTTTAACATGTCTTTGAACTTATTAGCTTACAAATTGTTGTAATTCTTTTAAACTGATATTCCCTTCGTAGATAGCTTTGCCTACAATGGTACCTTCGCAGCCTATTTCTTTTAACCGAAACAAATCATTGATATTAGAAACACCTCCACTTGCAATTAAGTTGATAGCTGTTTTACTTAAAATGTCTAAGTATAAATCTACAGAAGCTCCTTGCAACATCCCATCTTTGTCTACGTCAGTACATATACAGTTTGTTACCGATTTTAACTCGTATTGTTTGATAAAATCTACAACATTGAGTTCTGTAGTCTCTAACCAACCATGAGTAGCTATCTTTCTATCTTTACAATCGGCACCAAGGATAATTTTATTACGTCCATATTGAGTGATCCACTCCATAAAAACCTCAGGATTTTTAACTGCGATACTTCCTCCTGTTATTTGATTAGCTCCACTTTCAAATGCAATGCGTGCATCATCTTTTGATTTTAAACCACCTCCAAAATCGATTTTTAGATTGGTTTTAGTTGCTATTTGTTCTAATACTTTATGATTTATAATACGATTGGATTTTGCTCCATCTAAATCGACTAAATGCAAGTATTGTATTCCGTTTGCCTCAAATTCTTTCGCCACTTCTAAAGGGTTTTCATTGTATATTTTTTGTGTTGCATAGTCGCCTTTGGTCAACCGAACACACTTTCCTTCTATAATATCTATTGCTGGTATAATTCTCATTTTTTCAATCTTTTATTTACTATAGCTCCAAGAAGTTTTTCAATAATTGTTCTCCTACATCTGCTGATTTCTCTGGGTGAAATTGCATAGCGTAAAAATTATCTTTCTGTATAATTGAACTAAAAGGAACGATATAGTTGCAAATAGCCAAAGTATTATCATATGGTTCTGCATAATAACCATGAACATAATACACATCATCTTCTAGTTTTATGTTTTTTAATATTTCTGAAGATTTAAGTTCTGAAAAATTATTCCACCCAATGTGAGGTACTTTGTCCTTTGGAGGAAATTGCTTTGTCTGTGTATCAAAAATCTCTAAACAGACAGTATTCCCCTCTTCAGAGGATCTACACATCAATTGTAAGCCCAAACAAATTCCTAAAACAGGTTGTTTTAAAGAAACAATTAGTTCGTCTAATTTTCGCTCTTTTAAATATTCCATAGCAGAACTAGCTTCTCCTACTCCAGGAAATATTACTTTGCTAGCTGCCTTAATTTCATTTGGATTATCAGTAATAATACTTTCATACCCTAAACGATTTACTGCATTTTGTACCGATCGGATATTTCCTGCATTGTATTTTATAATAGCTATCATGTTTTTCAATTATCATTTAAATTATCAGTTACCTGTTATTCTCTTTAACCATTGTTTACCGATAATTGATTATTGTTCATTGTTATAAAACTCCTTTTGTTGATGGTAAAATCATCTTGTCAACATCTCTTTTTACCGCTACTTTTATGGCTTTAGCAAAAGCTTTAAAAATGGCTTCTATTTTGTGGTGTTCGTTTGTTCCTTCTGCTTTGATATTTAAATTACACTTAGCCCCATCGGTGAATGATTTAAAAAAATGAAAAAACATTTCTGTTGGCATTTTTCCTATCATTTCTCTTTTAAAATCGGCCTCCCAAACTAACCAGTTTCTTCCTCCAAAATCAATAGCTACTTGTGCTAAGCAATCATCCATAGGTAAACAAAATCCGTAACGCTCTATTCCTAATTTATTACCAAGAGCTTTGTTAAAAACTTCTCCTAAAGCAATGGCTGTATCTTCAATGGTGTGGTGTTCATCTACTTCTAAATCTCCACTTACCTTAATGTCTACATCCATTTGACCATGGCGTGCAATTTGATCTAACATATGATCGAAAAAGGCAATACCTGTGTCAATCGTACTTTTTCCTGTTCCGTCTAAATTTAAATCGATTTTAATTTGAGTTTCATTCGTGTTACGTTCAATAGTTACTGAACGTTCTTCTAATTTTAAAAACTCATAAATAACATTCCAATCATTACTTTCTAAGGCGATATATTCCTCTAATTCTGCTCTTTTTACTGTAATTTCATCAGAACCTAAATAAGTTTCGTCGTTAATGTAAATAGCTTTACTTCCTAGATTTTTTGCCAATTCAACATCGGTTAATCGATCTCCAATTACAAAGGAATTTTGTAAATCATATTCGTCAGAAAAATAGTTGGTTAACAATCCTGTATTGGGCTTTCTGGTAGGTTGATTGTCTTTAGCAAAAGTTCTATCAATAATTTCTTCAGCAAATGCAATTCCCTCATCTTTAAATGTCTTCATGACAAAATTGTGTACTGGCCAAAAGATATTTTCTGGATACACTTCCGTTCCCAGTCCATCTTGATTGGTTACTAAAACCAGTTCAAAATCTAGTTCTTTTGCTATTTTTCCTAAACCTTGAAAAACTTTTGGATAAAACTCTAATTTTTCAAAAGAATCTACTTGCTCATCTGTAGGCTCTTTGATTAGGGTTCCATCTCTATCTATAAATAATACTTTTTTCATTTTTTTTAATTTTAAAAAGAGCTCTCAACATTGCTCGAAGCAACATCTATAAATTGTAAAGCTCTTAACAACCTTTTATTCTCTATTTCACTACCTATAGTAATTCGTAAACAGTTGTTTACTAAGTTACTTCTATTTCTTGTGATAATCTTCTGATTTACAAGTTGGTTATATACTTCATTAGCATTTGACACTTCAATCAAAAGAAAGTTTGCTTCAGATGGGTATATTTTTTTCACGAGTTCAATTTCTTGTAATTGTTTCTCCAGTTTCTCCTTTTGATCTATAATGATGTTCTTTTCTATTTCAAACTGAGCCAAATTATTTAGTTTATTAAGTATTACTTCTTGATTTAAAGTGCTGATATTATAGGGAGGTTTTACTTTATTATATACTTCTATGATTTTTGAATCTGCATAGGCTACTCCTACTCTAACTCCTGCTAAACCCCAAGCTTTACTAAAGGTTTGACTGATGATTAGGTTTGGATAATTGCTTAGTAGTGATATATAAGATTCCTTCGTACTGAAATCAATATAGGCTTCATCAATAATTACAATTCCTTTAAATTTCCTAAGAATGTACTGTATAACTTTATCTTCAAAACAGTTACCTGTTGGATTGTTAGGTGAACAAATGAAGATTAACTTTAAGTTTTCATCACCTAAATACGTTTCTAGACTATTTATATCAATCTGAAAGTCTTCAGTTAAAGGTAATTCTATTAACGATACATCGTTAATAGCCGCAGAAACACTATACATTCCATATGAAGGAATAAAAGTTAACGCTTTATCTTTTCCTGGCTCACAAAAAATACGAAATGCTAAATCGATGATTTCATCACTTCCGTTTCCTATAAAAATCTGATTTTTATCAACACTCTTAATTTCTGATAATAGCTCTTTAATCTTTATTTGCTGTGGATCTGGATAACGATTTAAAGTCCCATATGGATTTTCGTTTGCATCCAAATACACTTCTGCCTCTCCTTTAAATTCATCCCTAGCAGAAGAATAAGCCTTTAGTTTCTGAATATTAGGACGTATAATCTTGTTTAAATTGAATTCATTCATCGTTAATTATTTTGAGGTTTTCTTAATTAAGATTTCTCACATTCGTTCGAAATGACTCTTAGTTATTTAACTCTTTTAATCTTACTGTAATTGCATTTTTGTGCGCTTGTAAGCCTTCTGCCTCTGCCATTATCTCAATAGATTTACCTATGGCAGTAATTCCTTCTTTAGTTACTTCTTGAAAAGTGATTTTCTTTACAAAACTGTCTAATGAAACTCCACTGTAGTTTTTCGCATAACCGTTGGTAGGTAACGTGTGATTCGTTCCACTGGCATAATCACCTGCACTTTCACAACTATAATTACCTAAAAACACTGAGCCTGCATTTATTATTCCTCCAACATATTCGGATGCTTTTTCGGATGCTATAATTAAGTGTTCAGGAGCATATTCATTGCTAAATTGAATACATTTTTCAGAAGAATTTAAAACAACTGTGAAACTGTTTTTTATAGCTTTTTTAGCCAATTCTCTTCTTGGTAATTCTTCTAATTGTTTGTTGACTTCTGCTGCTACATTTTGAGCAACTTTATCAGAAGTCGTAACTAATATTGCTTGACTGTCGGCTCCGTGTTCTGCTTGTGATAATAAATCGGCAGCAACAAAGACTGGATTTGATGTTTCATCAGCAATAACCAATACTTCACTAGGACCTGCAGGCATGTCGATAGCTACACCTTGTTGTTGTATTAATTCTTTTGCTTTGGTAACAAACTGATTCCCTGGACCCAAAATTTTATATACATTCGGAATTGTTTCTGTTCCGTATGCCATGGCACCTATTGCCTGAGCTCCTCCAGCTTTAAAAATTTGAGTTATTCCTACTAAAGAAGCGGTGTATAAAATAGCAGGATTAATAGCTCCTTCTTTGTTAGGTGGCGTACATAAAATAATCTCTTTACATCCAGCTATTTTTGCGGGAACCCCTAACATTAAAATAGTTGAAAACAAAGGTGCTGAACCTCCTGGAATATATAAACCAACCTTTTCTATGGCTACATTTTTTCTCCAACAAGTAACACCTCTTGTTGTTGTTATTTTTTTAGGAGCTTCTTTTTGTGAATTGTGAAATGTTTCAATGTTACTTTTGGCTAATTGAATAGCTTGTTGTAACTCTTCTGAAACCAATTTTTTAGCTTCTGCTATTTCTTCTTCTGTAACTTTAAAAGAGTTTAAAGAAACATTGTCTAATAACTGGGCATATTTTGTTAATGCCTTGTCTTTATTAAGTTTTACATCGTTCAAGATAGTTCGTACGGTTTCTTGTAAGCTGTTTTCATTAATTACTGCTCTTTTACACAATGAACTCCAAGTTTGCTTTGCTGGATTATTTATAATTTTCATCTGTTTATTTTTATTGTTTTTAACTGTCATGCCTTGACTGTTCTCTACTCAGGTACGGGGATTAAATCCTTGGCTATCACCCTGCGATTAAACAACCATTTTTTCTATAGGACATACCAAAATACCTTCTGCTCCATTATTTTTTAACTCATCTATGATTTCCCAAAACTCATTTTTATTCAATACAGAGTGTACCGAGCTCCAACCTTTTTGAGCTAAGGGTAATACAGTCGGACTACGCATTCCAGGTAAAATATTGATGATTTTTTCCAATTTTTCATTCGGAGCATTTAACAACACATATCTTGACTGTCTTCCTTTTAAAACAGATTGAATTCTGAATTGTAACTTGTCTAAAATTTCTTGTTGTTTATATTCAATTTCAGGAGAAACTGCCAATACTGCTTCTGATGCCAATAAAATTTCCACTTCTTTTAAGTTGTTTTTGAAAAGTGTTGAACCACTTGAAACAATATCACAAATCCCATCTGCTAGTCCAATATTTGGTGCTATTTCAACAGAACCGTTAATGATATGTAGTTGTGCTTGAATATTGTTCTTGGTAAGAAAGTTTTGAACGGTATTCGGATAAGAAGTAGCTATTCTTTTGTTTTGGAAATAACTAATTCCGTTATAATTTTCTCCTTTAGGGATGGCTAAAGAAACTTTACATTTTGAAAAACCTAGTTTTTCTATAAACTTGATTTCATTTCCTTTTTCTATTAATAAATTCTCACCAATGATGGCAGCATCTACAACTCCGTCTTTTAGGTATTGCGGAATATCTCCGTTTCTTAAATAAAAGATTTCCAAAGGAAAATTACTTGCCGAGGCCTTTAGTTGGTCTTTTCCATTATCGATAGAAATACCACAGTCTTTTAATATCTGTAAGGAATCTTGATTAAGTCTTCCTGATTTTTGTATGGCTATTTTTAATTTACTCATGTTGTTTTTTGAATGGGTTTGAGTAAATCGTTTTTCGAGAAGATAATTCCTGGCGCCTTAGGAAATAAAAAAACCCGTTTGATTTACTCAAACGGGTTTAAAAAATATCTTGATTTTATTCAATACATTTTCAGCTCGCCTGAGTGCAAGTATGAAAATGATGATGATGTAATTGAATAAAACTCATGTCTTTTGTTTTGTTGTTACAAAGATTGGTTATTTATTTTTAATTATGCAAACTTTTTTTGTAAAAAAACAAAAAACTACCCATATGGGTAGTTTTTAATATATATTCTTAAAATTCTATCTGAAATCTATTTTACGCATACGTAAGCTTTCAGGAGTTACTTCTAAATACTCATCAGCTCTGATATACTCCATACACTCTTCTAAAGAAAAATCAATTTTTGGAGCAATTTTAACACTATCATCATTACCTGAAGAACGTACGTTAGTTAACTTCTTTCCTTTAATTAAGTTTACAGCCATATCATCAGCTTTTGCGTTTTCACCAACAACCTGTCCTTTGTAAATCTCTTGGTTCGGATCGATAAAGAAACGTCCTCTATCTTGTAAACGGTCAATAGCATAAGCAGTAGCTTTTCCTGTTTCAGAAGAAACAATAGCTCCTTTTAACTCTTCAGCAAATTCTCCTTTATATGGACCATATTCGCTAAATCTGTGGTTAATAATTGCTTGACCAGCTGTAGCTGTTAATATTTTATTACGTAAACCAATTAATCCTCTAGATGGAATTGTAAATTCTAAGTGTTGTAAGTCACCTTTAGGCTCCATTACTAATAAGTCTCCTTTTCTTAAAGAAACTAAGTTAATAGCTTTTGAAGCTACATCTTCAGGAACATCAATAGATAATGTTTCGTATGGTTCACACTTAACTCCGTCAATTTCTTTTAAAATTACTTGCGGGCGACCAACTTGTAATTCATAACCTTCACGACGCATTGTTTCAATTAAAACTGATAAGTGTAATACTCCACGTCCAAAAACGTTGAATTTATCTTCAGTATCAGTTTCATCAACACGTAACGCTAAGTTTTTCTCCATCTCTTTAAATAAACGATCACGCAAGTGACGAGAAGTTACATACTTACCCTCTTTACCAAAGAATGGAGAATTGTTAATAGTAAATAACATACTCATTGTAGGTTGATCTACCTCAATTCTTGGTAACGCTTCTGGGTTCTCTAAATCGGCAATGGTATCACCAATTTCAAAATCTTCTAATCCAGTAACCGCACAAATATCACCACTACGTACTTTATCCGTTTCAGCTTTACCCATTCCTTCAAAAACGTGTAATTCTTTAATACGTACTTTTTGAGTAGTTCCATCTGCTTTACAAAGCATATAGTCTTTGTTCTTTTCTAAATCTCCACGATATACACGACCAATAGCAATTCTTCCTTTAAATGAAGAATAATCTAATGAGGTAATTTGCATTTGAGGTGATCCTTCACGGTATGGTGCCTCAGGAATTGTTTCGATTACAGCATCTAATAAATCTAAAATATCTTCTTTCGGATCTTGCCAGTCAGTACTCATCCATCCATTTTTAGCAGAACCGTAAATAGTTGTAAAATCTAACTGCTCTTCAGTAGCTTCTAAAGCAAACATTAAATCGAATACTTTTTCGTGTACTAAATCAGGAGTACAGTTTTCTTTATCAACCTTATTTACAACTACGATAGGTGTTAAGCCTAATTCGATTGCCTTTCCTAATACGAAACGTGTTTGTGGCATTGGTCCTTCAAAAGCATCAACCAATAATAAAACACCGTCTGCCATTTTTAATACACGCTCTACTTCTCCACCAAAATCGGCGTGACCAGGAGTATCGATTACATTGATTTTTACACCCTTGTAATTTACCGATACGTTTTTAGAAAGAATGGTAATTCCTCTTTCACGCTCTAAATCATTGTTATCTAATAATAAATCAGTACGTTCTTTACGCTCATCTAAAATTTTAGCTTGATCTATGATTTTATCAACCAAGGTAGTCTTTCCGTGGTCAACGTGTGCTATAATAGCAATGTTTCTTATTGATTGCATTCTTGCTTATTTTGAAGCTGCAAAAGTAGTGTTTTATTATTTATGAATTACGAATTTTTAATTATGAATTACTTTTAATGAATTTAAAGTACAATAAGCTCTCTTTTTTATGCTCCACATTCACACTTTTCCTTGTCTTAGAACAGCCTTAGCTGTTTTATGAATTTCTAAAATATGATTTTATTTAGAGAGAAAAAACGTAAGTAATTGATATTTAGCAAAGAATTATTTTGCTTCTGAATCGTCTAATTCTTCATCATCTGCTTTGAAAGCACTAGGTAAAATATCTGGAATCAACTTTATGAGTAAAGGCAAAAGTAAAGCTCCTCCAGGTAACATAAATACTGTAAAAGCAGGTATTGCTTTACAAATATCGAGCATCTGTTCCTTTACTTTTGCCTTTTCTTCATCTGTTAATGATGTAGTAAGTGATTTTCTTAAAAGAAAAACCAACTCCTTGCTTTCTTTGAGTTCTTTGGCTAATCTTTTTTTATTTTTTTGAATAGCTTCTTTTATTTCGTCAACCGTATTCATTACAGCTTACGACGAGCTTTTTCAGTTTTTAATAAATTTAATTCTCTAGAGGTTTGTCCTGCTACAGAAGTATTTTCTTCTGCTCTACGGATTAAGTATGGCATAACATCACGTACAGGTCCGAAAGGAACGTATTTTGCAACATTATATCCTTCTTTAGCTAAGTTAAAGCTGATATGATCACTCATACCGTATAATTGTCCAAACCACATACGTTTGTCATCTACTGCAATATTGTGCTCTTTAGCTAAATCCATTAATAGATATGAACTTTCTTCGTTATGAGTTCCAGCAAAAATAGCCATGTTTTTATGCTCCATCATATAACGAACAGCTTCATTATAATTATCATCTGTAGCTTGTTTATCAACACAAATTGGAGACTCATATCCTTTCTCATTAGCTCTCTCACGCTCTTTCTCCATGTATGCACCACGAACTACTTTCATCCCGATATGATACCCTTTTTGGTGAGCTCTTTGGTGTAAGTCTCTCAAGTAATCCATACGATCGTGACGGTACATTTGTAAAGTATTAAAAACGATGGCTTTTTCTTTGTTATAGATTTCCATCAATTCTTCAATTAAATCGTCAGCAGCATCTTGCATCCAACTTTCCTCTGCATCAATTAATAAAGGAACATCTTTAGCAGCAGCAGCTTTACATACCGTATGAAAACGTTTTACTACTCTATTCCATTCTACTTTTTCTTCCGAGGTTAATTCTTCACCTTCAGTTAGTTTTTGATATAAAGCAAAACGTCCAAAACCAGTAGGTTTAAAAACAGCATAAGGTATAGCCGCTTTTTCTTCAGCAAAATCAATGGTTTTTAAAGTCATCTTTAAGGCATCATCAAACTGAGCTTCATCTTCTTTTCCTTCAACTGAATAATCTAAAATACTGTGAACCTTCCCTTTTTCATACATCTTTTCGATGTTAGGTAAACAATCATCTTCAGTAACTCCACCACAAAAATGATCAAAAACTGTTGAACGAATTAAACCTTCAACTGGTAAATGAGCTTTTAAAGCAAAGTTAGTTACCGCCGTACCAATACGAACCATTGGTTGGCTTTGAATCATTTTAAATAAAAAATAGGCACGTTCTAGCTCTGAATCAGATTTTAATTTAAAAGCAGTTTCGGTGTTGTCAAAAAGTCTCATTATCGAGGTTATATTTATATCTTATTTTAGAGACAAATATAAATGAGTAGAGTGAGATATTTTAATTTTTTCTATTTAATTTCGCCTTATATTTTTGTTTACAATGACTACAATTAACGCAACAACATATTCTATTCATTTTGATGAAAAAGCTTATCATGAATTAGCTTCTTTAGTTTCTAAAAATAACTATTCTTCTATCTTCGTTTTGGTTGATGATAATACGTTAGAACACTGTTATCCTCGATTTATGCAATTATTTGCTACAGACAAACCTATCGAAGTGATTCAAATTGAAGCTGGAGAGATTCATAAGAATATTGAAACTTGTATGGGAGTTTGGAATGTGATGACAGAATTAGGTGCTGATAGAAAAAGTTTACTGATTACTTTAGGAGGCGGTGTAATTACTGATTTAGGTGGTTTTGTGGCATCTACTTTTAAACGTGGAATTGATTTTGTAAACATCCCAACGACTTTATTAAGTATGGTTGACGCTTCTGTTGGAGGAAAGACTGGTGTTGATTTAGGTGTGCTGAAAAACCAAATAGGTGTGTTTGCAAATCCAGAAATGATAATTATTGATGCCGAATATTTGCATACAGTTTCTACTCGTGAAATTCGCTCAGGTACTGCAGAAATTATTAAATATGGAATGACACATGATATTGAACTTTTTAATGAAATTAGAGGTAACGATCAAGTAAATATTGTTGATTTAATTCATCGTTCAATTGAAATAAAGAATGAAGTTGTTCTAGAAGATCCTAAAGAACAAGGTGTTAGAAAGGTGTTAAATTGGGGACATACCATTGGGCACGGTGTAGAATCATACTTTTTAGAAAGTCCTGAAAAAGAAGCCATAACTCATGGAGAAGCTATTGCTATTGGGATGGTATGTGAGGCCTATTTATCTTCTAAAATTCTAGATTTTCCGAAGAAAAAAGTGCTAGAAATAAAAGAAGCAATCATTAACATTTACGGTAAAGTAGCTATAAATGAAGACGATATTCAACCTATTATAGCGTTAATGAAACATGATAAAAAGAATATTAATGGTGAAATTAATTTTGTACTTCTAAATGACTACGAAGATTTTAAAATTAATTGCAAAGCTTCTGAGGATCTAATTCAAGAAAGTATAGCTTTTTATAACTCTTAAATAGCCTTTACATAGCAGCTTTTATAAATCTCTTCATATACAGGTAAAATGTTTTCTAAAGAGAATGATTTGATGTGCTCTTTTGCATTTTCTTTAAACTGATTCAAAATAGCGTCGTCTTTTAAGATACTGATGGCGTTGTTTGCCATATCTTTAACATCACCTAATTCACTTAAAAAGCCTGTAACTCCTTGTATATTCACTTCTGGTAATCCTCCAGTATTTGTAGAAATGACAGGGGTGCTTGCTGCCATAGCCTCCAAAGCAGCTAACCCGAAGCTTTCTGTTTCAGAAGGCAGTATAAATACGTCGGTGTAGCATAAAATTTTGGCTACTTCTGTACTATTCCCCATAAATAGTACTTTGTCTTCTATTTGTAGTTCTTTTACTAAAATTTCAGCTTTCAAACGCTCAGGTCCATCACCAACCATTAATAATTTTGAAGGTATTTCTTTTTGAACTTCATTGAAAATTTTAATAACATCATCGGTACGTTTTACAGGACGAAAATTACTGATATGCGTTAAAATTCGTTCGTAAGGTTGTGCTAAGGCTATACGTTTGCATTCTGCTTGAGAAGCTTTATCATATTTTTTACCATCAATAAAATTATAGACTACTTTTATGTCTTTTTCAATATTAAATAAGCGAAGTGTATCTTTTTTTAGGCTATTCGAAACTGCCGTAACTTCATCTGATTTATTAATACTGAATTCTACTGCAGTTTTATAAGTTGGATGACTTCCTACTAAAGTAATATCAGTACCATGTAATGTCGTAACTACTTTTATATTGATATCTTTATCCTCCAACATTTTTTTTGCCATATAAGCGGCATATGCGTGCGGAATAGCATAATGAACATGTAATACTTCAAGCTCATATTTTTCTACTACTTCCACCATTTTACTTGATAACGCTAATTCGTAGGGTTGGTATTGAAATAATGGATACTCTTCTAAAACAACTTCGTGAAAATGTAATCTATGAGAGAAAAAATCTAATCGAACAGGTTGATTGTAAGTTATAAAATGTACTTCATGGCCTTTATCAGCAAGCGCCATTCCTAATTCAGTTGCTACAACTCCACTTCCACCAAAGGTTGGATAACATACAATTCCTATTCTCATATTTACTGTTTAATTATTTTACTATAGTTACTGACGTAAATTTAAGATATTACTTACGTTTTTTTGTGAATAAAAACATAAAAAAATCCCGCTTAGTAGCGGGATTATATTTATTGAGAATAAAATTAATAGTCTCCTAATGTTTCAGGGTTTTGAGCTAAAGCTACTTCTAACTGTTCATCGTTAGGTGCTTTACCATGCCACGCATGTGTATGCATCATGTAATCTACTCCATTACCCATCTCAGTATGTAATAATACACAAACAGGCTTTCCTTTTCCTGTACGAGATTTTGCATCAGCCATCCCGTTTAAAATAGCTTCTATATTATTTCCTTCTTTAATCTCTACTACATCCCAACCAAAAGCTTCAAATTTAGCTTTTAAGCTTCCCATTGGTAATACTTCATCTGTAGCACCGTCAATTTGCTTTTCGTTTAAATCTACTGTAGAAATTAAATTATCAACTTTTTTTCCAGCAGCATACATCGCAGCTTCCCAAATTTGACCTTCTTGTAACTCTCCATCTCCATGTAATGAATATACAATTTTGTCATCACCTTCTAACTTTTTTGCTTGAGCGGCTCCAATAGCAACACTCATACCCTGACCTAGTGATCCTGAAGCAATACGTATACCTGGTAAATGCTCATGTGTAGTTGGGTGACCTTGTAAACGAGAATCTAACTTTCTAAAAGTTGCCAACTCAGCTACAGGAAAAAATCCGCTGTGTGCTAATACACTATAATATACTGGTGAAATATGTCCGTTTGATAAGAAAAATAAGTCTTCATTTTTACCATTCATGGTAAATTCAGTAGAATAGTCCATTATTTCTTGATACAAACATGTAAAGAATTCAGCACATCCTAAAGACCCTCCAGGGTGTCCTGAATTTACAGCATGTACCATGCGAACGATATCTCTACGAACTTGTTGTGTAAACTCTTGTAATTGTTGTGTTGTTGGCATTATTATTTTGTTTTATGCCCACAAATGTAATTGATTATGAAAAAATGAGCAATTACTTTTTACTTAAAAAAGAAAAAGGGTTCATTATAAGTTAAGTTTTCTTTTTCGTTGAATTTCCCCGTCTTAATAAATAGTTTCTGAACCCTTTTATTTACGTGGTTCAAAGAACTAATATCTTTACTTTACAGACAAACAATTGTAGTCGGTTTTTATAAAAAGAGGGTATAACAAAACTTTAAAACATTTAATTTCAAGGAAATAAAAAAACTTATGTAGTGCTTAAATTTTGATATTTTTGTCTCTTTAATTAAATTGACTATGCCCTTTTTTATAAAAAGAATACTTTTTTTATTGGTTATTTTAGGAATAAATCTAAAAATAACGAGCCAAAACATTACCGAAACAGATTCTTTAACACATAAAAGTTTTCAAGAGCTTACAGATTTATTTTACGTAAATAAACCAGATAGTTTAAAGGCTGTGATATATGCAAAAGCTGTATTTAAAAAAGCTATTAAAGAAAAAGACACTTTACGAATGTTGACAGGAAAATATTACTTGGCGGATATTTTAAATAATGAAGCGATTTATCTAAACTTTTGTGATTCACTGATAAATCTTACAAAAAACTACCCTACTAAAAATTATCCCTCCATATTACATTATAAGAAGTCTACTTTTTATATTCATAAAGGAGAAAACAGCAAAGCTTTAAAAGAGATAACACAAGGTAAACAAACTTTAATAAAAAATGACAGTCTAAAACATCTATTACTTATTCAATTAGCACTAATTGAAAGTTCTATAGGTGAACTCGAAAAAGCCTTAACTCACTACAAGAAGGCTTATTTTTTTGCAAAACAAAAAAAGTATTTTAAATTAAAACACGGTAGATTTTCAACACTCCCTTTAAATATTGCTTCTGTATATAATAAGCTTAATAAAGATGACTCAGCTTATTTTTATATTAATGAAGGGATAGAATTATATAAAGAAATTAAAGATAGCTTAAGTCTTGGATACTCATTATATATGTTAGGGAGACTTGAAGCTAAAAGAAAAAATTATGAAGAATCAATTAAATCATATAAAAAAAGCATACCAACAATTATAAATGACGAAAATTATAAAATATTAATTGGTATTTATATTAAAGTAGCTATTTTATATGATTCAATCAACTCCCCACAAGAATCGTTAAAATTTCACTTAAAAGCGGATTCCTTATATAGTTTGAGAAAGTTTCATGCGCCTATGCTGGAAAAAACGTACAGTCATTTATATAAACTCAACAAAAAGAGTAATAATCTAAAAAAACAATTATTATACTTAAATAAACTATTAGAAGTAAAAGAATTTAAACTAAAAGAAAAAAGTAAAATAAGTAAAACACTCTCAGAAAAATACGATATACCTAACTTACTATCAGAAAAGAAAAAAATTATTAAAAAACTTGAGACAGAAGTTCTGAAATCTAGGAGGAATAGAATTATTTATATTTCTTTATTAGTATTATCATTAGCTTTAATTGGGAATCAAATCAAAAGAAAAAGAACTTTTAAGAAACGATTTTTATCCTTAGTAAACCAAAAAGAGCCTACAGTAGAAAGAGAAACACAAACTATAATACAAACTACCAATAAACATGAGCTTTCTGATAAAACTGTTGACATAATTATGAGAGGTCTTGAAGCTTTTGAGAAAAATACAGATTTTTTAAACTCAAAAATCAATTTACAACTATTAGCAGATAGACTAGAAACTAATACTAGCTACTTATCAAAAGTAATCAATCAATATAAAAAGAATTCTTTTTCTAACTATATCAATCAACTTAGAATTGAATATACTGTAGAGAAACTTAAAAATGATACTCTATGGAGAAAATATACTATTAAAGCACTTGCAAATGAAGTAGGTTTTAAAAATTCGGAATCATTTTCTAAAGCTTTTTATAAGTTTACAGGTATAAAGCCTTCTTATTTCATTAAAGAATTAGATAAAGTTGAAACTGATTAAAAAGGTTCTTAAATACTATAATATTTACGTAAGTAAATTTTTTACTTCTTGATATTGCATTCCAAAAACATAATTCTGATTTTTGGGTACTACTAATTGTATGGTAATACTTTGATCTTTTTCCAAGATATAATTGATACTAGAGGCGTTAATTTTTTGATAAAAAGGAAAAATCACCTGATTTGGTATTGATTTTAACATTGTAATAATGTCTTCGTTATAATGTCCAGAAATATGTATTTCTATAATCATATCAGAAACTACTGTTATATACGAGTTGATATATTTTAAAATTCCTGTGTTAGTATTAAATACGTCATCCCAAGATATAATTGAATTATCCCAATTTTCTGGAGTTTGATATGCATACAGGAAAGCAGTTGATGAAAACCAATTACCAAAAGATATTCTTTGACTCGTAGATTGACTAAAAGCTATCGTTGTTGTAATAACAGCATCTATTACTTGTCTATTAAAATTCTCTAAAGAATTATTTACTACTAATTGTGGAAATTGAGGATAAACGGGAATACTTATGGGTTGATTATCCGATTCAACTATTAATTTTGATTTTTGCGAGTTTTCTACCGCTTCTATAACTGTTGTAAGCTCAGGAGTATATTTGGGTATGGAATACGGAATTATCCAATTCGTCGCATTTTTATAATTATTCAATCCTATTTCTATAGACAAAGGCTTTTCTTTCTGCGCTTCTAGAATTAATCCATAAACCTCACTAAAATAATTTAACGGTATAGTACTATCAAAAAATTCACTACCTGTAGGAATAGTATCAAGAAGTTTTGCAAAATCAGTTTCGCTATTGGGTAAATTGGGTAAGGTTGCATAAAAAGTAAAATTATCTAACAATGCATTAAATAATTTTGCTAACCCATTTAACACTAAATAATCATAACTCTCGGGGGACTTCATTACATATGAATTTAAGTTAATTATTAATACAGAAAGGTTAAATAGAGCACATGTAGTCCATGTGCTCTAATACCAATAAGATTAAATTAATCTTGAAGGTGCTTTTAAAACATGATTGTCACTACCTCCTGTTACTGCTCTATCTGTAGGAATTACTCCCATACCAAAAATTTGTAAGTTTCCTGGGGCAGATGTAATTATTACAGAAATTGATTTATCATCATTAAATCTATAGCTAGAAGTAGCCTTTGATGAAGATCCAGATGTATAGAATGGCCATACATTAGTTTCTGTACTTTTTTGAATTTCTTCAAAGTCAGATTGACTATAAGTTGCCCATGATCTTACAGTAATTGTATAACCAGACACAAGTAAAACTTGATTCGCTACTCTTTGTAAAGACCCAGATGGCCCAAATAATTTATCCCAATCTTCATCTGATTGAAATTGATCTGGGTTTTGGTACATGTCTGTAAAATATCCTGAGAAAAACCATCCTCCAGCTCTAACAGGTATAAAAGCATATTTATTAAAATGCATATCTACCGTAATTCTGCTTGCTGAAGCTATTTCGTTTAACGATTTTGAAACACTATTTTCTTTTTTTCCCCAGAAACCTACTCCTGAAGAACCATTACTTTGTGCCCAAGAATTCTCTATATTATCATTTGATGTCGCTGAATCAAAAGATATTGTCGCTGTAGAACCTTTTTCTACCAATTGTTCTAACTCTTTAAAACTAGGGGTATAAACAGGGTTGGTTCCCATGTTACCTCCAATCCAATTGTTTGAATTTGTATAATTACTCATGGCTATTTTATACAAGAAGGTATTAGTATCTTCTGTTTTACTTAGCATGGTAGCGTAATTACCACTTAAGGTATTCAAAGGGTTTCCTTCATATAATACGCCTACTGATTTTGGGGGAACACCATCAAAATAGTTATATAACTCTGGAGCTGAACTTTGTACAGGTAATACACCTTGTATCATTTGAAAACTTTTATTACTTAAATTTAATGATTGACAAAGTGTGTTGTACATCCCATTAGTTGGAGATACCATATTTGCTTCTCCAGCCTTTTTAGTTAGTCTACCGTTTGATGGCTTTGCTATATTTGTTGCCATAATGATTTAGTTTTAAGTTTAGTTTTACCTACTCTATTTAGGCTTTTCGGTATACGCCTAAAAACTAAAATTATTCAACAGGTGATCAAGCTATTAAATTAAAGAATGAAATATGAAATTGCGCGCTAATCATAAAACAATCAATATATTATAAAATAAATTTTAGTTTTACTTTCACTAAGTTATATAAATAACAGGCTTGTATCTTTATAAAAACCTTAAACGTAGATTATTAATATATTAAGGATGACTACTAAGGTATAAAAGTTAACAAAAAAGAAACATAAAGTATTAAAATATAGTGTTTTACGTATTTTAAATTAAGTTTTTTGCTTTTTCTTTTTTGCTGCAGGAAATAATACATTGTTTAAAATCAAACGGTATCCTGGTGAGGTTGGATGTAAATCTAATTCAGTTTTAGGATCCCCTACTCTATGCTGATAGTCTTCAGGATCATGACCTCCATAAAAAGTAAACATTCCTTTTCCTTTGGTTCCATGAATGTATCGAGCTTCTTTATTTGTTTTGTTTTCTCCTAGGATTACAATCGTAGATTTTATCGTATTTGAATCAAATGAAGTAGTTTGTCCCATAAAACCTTTAACTAGCATTGTATGGTTTTGAGTTAACATAGTTGGTACTTGATCCCATTTTGCGGAAAATTCTTTTAATGTAAAATAATCGACCTCTTTTTTTATTCTTCTTTTACGGGTCATATCTATCGTAGAAAACTCATAAGTCGTTGGATTTCGAATCAATTCAAAATTCTTAAAAGCAAAGGTTTTATTAAAATTTATCTTAGACTGATAATTGGGTTCAGAAGCATCACCATCAAACATACCTTCACAAATATCTACTCCATCAGCAGCTAAAGCAATATCAAAACTATCAGTTGCAGAGCACATAGCAAACATAAATCCACCACCTATCACATAATCTCGAATTTTTTTAGCGACATCTCCTTTTTCTTCTGAAACCTTGCTGTATCCTAATTTAGCGGCTAATGCCTCAGCATCTTTCTTTTGTTGAATATACCAAGGTGCTGTTCTAAAAGCACCATAAAAGCGTCCGTATTGTCCTGTGAAATCCTCATGGTGTAAGTGTAACCATTCATATAAAAGTAACTTCTCATTTAAGACCTCTTTATCATACACCACATCAAATGGTATTTCAGCATAGGTTAACACCATGGTCACAGCATCATCCCAAGGCATTTTGTCTTTAGGAGAATATACTGCTATTTTCGGTGCTTTCTCTAAGGTAACAGCTTCCTGATTTTTAGAAGGTGAAGAGATTTCTTCTAAAATTAATTGTGATCTTGCATCAGAAATGATTTGATAGGATACTCCACGAATTTTACATTCTTTTTCTACCATCTCATTATTTTCTATTAAAAAAGCTCCTCCATCATAATTTAATAACCATTTGGCTTTTAATCCATTTTGTAAAGCATAGTATATAATACCATAAGCTTTTAAATGGTTTTTTTGATTATCGTGGCTCATCGGTACATAAATAAAGGATGCCCAAAGTGAGTTTGAAAACAAGAAAAATGTTAATATGTATAGAAATTGCTTCATTTTAAAAACTAAAATACACAATTACTAGTTAGCAATTGTGTATTCTATCATATTTTAAGTTTTATTTAAAGATTAAAACGGAACATCATCATCACTTGGACCAAAAGCATCTTCTGGTGAAGCAAAATTACTAGATGATACTTCATCGTTAAATCCTGAATTCATACTTGATTGGAATTCACTGCTAAAACCTTCTTCTAAATCTGAGAACTTTGCTAAGTGTCCTGTAAACTTCAAACGAATATTGTCTAATCCACCATTACGGTGTTTTGCAACAATAAACTCTCCCTGTCCTTCACATGGTGAATGATCATCATCATCCCATTCTGTCATACCGTAATACTCTGGTCTAAATATAAAAGATACAATATCTGCATCTTGCTCAATCGCTCCAGATTCACGAAGGTCAGATAATAGCGGACGTTTACTTCCTCCACGAGTCTCTACCGAACGTGACAATTGTGATAAAGCTATTACAGGAATATTTAATTCTTTACCTAGAGCTTTTAAGTTACGTGAAATAGTAGAAATTTCTTGTTCACGGTTACCTCCTGCTCCTCCAGCTGTCATTAACTGTAAATAGTCAATAATTAATATTTTTACTCCATGCTGTGATACCAAACGACGTGCTTTTGCACGTAAATCGAAAATAGATAAGGCAGGTGTATCATCAATAAAAATAGGAGCATCTGAAAGTTTTTTAACTTTTACATTTAATTGTTCCCATTCGTGAGGCTCTAAGTTTCCTTTACGAAGTTTTTCTGATGTCAATCCTGTCTCAGAAGAAATCATACGGGTTATTAACTGTACAGATGACATCTCTAATGAAAATACAGCTACAGCATGATTAAAATCGATTGCCATGTTTTTTGCCATCGATATTACGAAGGCAGTTTTACCCATACCAGGACGCGCTGCAATGATAATTAAATCGGAAGGTTGCCATCCTGAAGTTAAAGCATCTAGTTTTGTAAACCCAGTTGCTAAACCACTCATTCCTTCCTTTGTAGAAATTTCTTGGATTTTATTAATCGATTGTTGAACAAGTGAATCTGCTCTTTCTGCTCCTTTCTTTAGGTTACCTTGAGTAACTTCAAATAATTTTCCTTCAGCGTCATCTAACAAATCAAAAACATCTACAGTTTCATCATAGGCATTTTCGATAATTTCAGAGGAAATTGTAATTAACTTACGTTGAATGAATTTTTCTAATATAATTCTAGAATGAAATTCAATATGGGCAGAAGAGGCTACTTTTTGGGTTAAACCTATTAAATAAAAATCTCCACCAGCTATATCTAATTTTCCATTCTTTTTTAATTGATTAGAAACAGATAATAAATCAATTGGCTCAGAATTTTGAAAAAGCATATAAATTGCATCGTAAATTTCTTGATGCCTCTTATCATAAAAAGCTTCTGGGTGCAAAATATCTATTACCTCGTCAATCCCCTTCTTATCAATCATCATGGCACCTAAAACAGCTTCTTCTAACTCTAAAGCCTGCGGCGGCAATTTTCCTTTTTCTAAGCTAATAATTCTAGCTTTATCTATTTTTGTTCCTTTGAGAGGCTGAGTTCTTTCCATAATCGCAAATGTAATTTTTTAAGATGATATTTATAGCGGATCACCTCAAATTTCTTTATGCACAAATTTTGTAAACAAAGTTGTTCTTAACTTGTTGATAACGTTATAACTTTCTTATTTTTGAAGGCATGCAGCATCAAAAAAAATATTTATTCATTGCTTTAATGTTACCTTTTCAGGTCATTTTAGTAAAATTATTAGGTCAAAATCCGCAATGGATTGAGCACTATTATAGTAATGGTATTTATTTATATATATCAAGATTTTTTCGATTTGTTTTAGGATGGATTCCTTTCTCTTTTGGGGATTCATTAGGTTTCTTTTTTCTATTTATATTTATGAAATCTTTACTTCAATTAACGAAAAGCAGATTTAAAAACTTCCTTCCTAAGTTAGTAAAATTTATGGCAATTTTGTCAATTATTTATTTTTGTTTTTATGCTTTTTGGGGATTGAATTATTTTAGAGAACCTTTAGCTAAAAATCTAGAACTTGAGCAAGCAACATACACAACAGAAGAATTGGTTTCTACTACGAAACTAATTATTAATGAATTAAATAATATTCATCTAGAAATTACAAAAAATGATTCAGTACAAATAGTTATTCCCTACTCACAAAAAGAAATATATAAACTTGCCCCTAATGGATTTAAAAAGTTATCAGAAATTTATCCTCAGTTAAATTATCAAACAACCTCTATTAAAAGTTCATTGGTTAGTTTATTTCAATCTTATAATGGAACATCTGGTTATCTTAATCCTATAACAGGAGAAGCTCAAGTAAATAGTAGGATTCCTAAAACAAGTTTTCCTTCAACCACATGCCATGAAATGGCACATCAAATAGGTTGGGCAGCTGAAAATGATGCTAATTTTGTTGGTTTTTTGGCCTCTATAGCCAATGATGATTTGTATTTTAAGTATTCTGGATACCGAATGGCATATAATTACTGTATAGGTCAAGTTTATAAAAGAGATAAAGAACTTGGAAAACAACTAAAAAAAACTGTGCATAAAGGAATTTACAAGGATTATAAAGCTAGTTACCTACATTGGAAACAATTTAAAAACCCAATTGAGCCCTATTTAAAAAAAGGATATAATTCGTATTTAAAGGCTAATAATCAATCTAACGGAATTCAATCTTATAGTTATGTTGTCGATTTATTGATAGCTTATTTTAAGAAGAAAAGCTCTTAAAAATTTCATCGTCTTCCAATTGATAAAATACAATTGAAATGGCTATTTTTGAGGCTTTAAAAATACTACGATGAACAAACAACATATAATCGACCGATTTATTAAGTATGTAACTATTGATACTGAAAGTGATCCTAACAATTCTGCTTTTCCTAGTACAGAAAAACAATGGGACTTGGCTAAAGTTCTTGAGAATGAATTGAAAGAAATAGGAATGGAAGATGTTGAATTAGATGAAAACTGCTATTTAATGGCAACCTTACCTAGTAATTTAGATTACGAAGTACCAACTATTGGTTTTGTTGCTCATATTGATACAAGTCCTGATTTTACAGGTGCAAATGTTAAACCTCAGGTTCATGAAAATTACGATGGTAAAGACATTTTATTAAACAAAGAAGAAAACATCGTTTTATCTCCTGATTATTTTGAAGATTTATTACAATATAAAGGACAAACCATTATTACTACTGATGGTACTACTTTATTAGGTGCAGATGATAAAGCTGGAGTAACAGAAATTGTTTCTGCAATGGAATATTTAATTCAGCACCCTGAAATTAAACACGGAAAAATACGTATTTGTTTTACACCTGACGAAGAAGTAGGAAAAGGTGCTCATATGTTTGATGTTGAAAAGTTTGGAGCAGAATGGGCATATACTATGGATGGAAGCCAAATTGGTGAGCTAGAATACGAAAACTTCAATGCAGCAGGAGCAAAAGTTACCGTCAATGGTAAAATTGTACACCCAGGATATGCTAAAGGAAAAATGATTAACTCTATGTTAATTGCCAGTGAATACATTAATGCATTACCAGAAGATGAAGTTCCTGAAAAAACAACGGGCTATGAAGGTTTCTTCCACTTACATCATATGGAAGGTGAAGTAGAAAAAACAACATTGCACTATATTATTAGAGATCATGACATGGATCAATTTAATAATCGTAAAAAAGCAATGCTAGATTTAGCAGAGGTTTTAAATGCTAAAAATGGGCAAAAGTTAGTTTCTGTTGATATAAAAGACCAGTACTTTAATATGAAGGAAAAAGTAACTCCAGTAATGCATATTGTTGATATTGCCGAAGAAGTAATGAAAGACATGGGTATTACCCCTTTAATTAAACCTATTCGAGGTGGTACAGATGGTTCTCAATTATCATACAAAGGACTACCATGTCCTAACATTTTTGCTGGTGGACATAATTTTCATGGACGTTACGAGTATGTTCCTGCAGAAAGTATTATGAAAGCTAGTGAAGTAATTGTTGGCATTGCTCAAAAGGTAGCTGTAAAATTCAATTAAAATTATAAACTTTTTACAAGATCAAAACTCTAGCTTTCGCTAGAGTTTTTTTTTCTATGATATTATCTTACCCCTCAAAGAGAATATCATAATTATTGAAATAAATCCCCTTAACTTTATTTCGTCGCAAATATGACCATTTTTAAAGCTTTTTATCATAGGAAAACCCCTGTTTTAGCTCAATATTAATCCTAATTTTACAAAAAATAAAAATTTGTAAATTTCTTCTATTTTATTTTTTTTATCTACTACCCTATCTAATTTTGCCGTCAAATATTTAAGTAAATGAATAGGCTAAACCTTTTAAAGCTGGCTGATGAGTATCAGTCTCCTTTGTATGTTTATGATACAGAAAAAATTATTTCACAGTACAAAAAAATTACATCAGCATTTTCTAAAGTAAAAAATGTTAAAATTAACTATGCTGTTAAAGCATTGTCTAATATTAATATTTTAAAAGTATTTAATAAGCTTAATAGCGGTTTAGATACTGTGTCTATTCAAGAAGTCAAACTTGGACTATTAGCGGGATTTGACCCTCAAGAAATAATCTACACTCCTAATGGTGTGTCTTTACAAGAAATAGAAGATGTTGCTAAATTGGGAGTGCAAATTAATATTGATAATTTATCTATATTAGAATTATTTGGACAAAAGCATCCTAAAATACCTGTATGTATTCGTATCAATCCTCATGTGATGGCTGGTGGGAATAGCAAAATTTCAGTAGGACATATCGATTCTAAATTTGGAATTTCTATCCATCAAGTACCACATATAAAAAGAGTTGTTGAAAACACAGGAATGCATATAAATGGTATACATATGCATACTGGGTCTGATATTTTAGATATTGACACTTTTTTAAGGGCCTCAGAAATTTTATTTGATGTTGCAAGACAGTTCGAAGATATTGATTTTATAGATTTTGGTAGCGGATTTAAAGTTCCTTATAAAAAAGATGATATTTCTACTGATATAAATGAATTAGGAGAAAAATTATCTGTAAGATTCAATGAGTTCTGCAAAAACTACGGAAAAGATGTTACCTTAATGTTTGAACCTGGTAAGTTTTTAGTAAGTGAAGCTGGATATTTTTTAGCCAAGGTTAATGTTATTAAACAAACTACTTCAACCGTTTTTGCTGGGATAGATAGCGGTTTGAATCATCTTATTCGTCCAATGTTTTACAATTCGTATCATCATATCGAAAATTTATCTAACCCAAAAGGAAGAAAACGTTTTTATAGTGTAGTTGGATATATTTGTGAAACAGATACGTTTGGTTCTAACAGAAGAATTAATGAAATTTCTGAAGAAGATATATTATGCTTTTATAATGCAGGTGCTTATTGTTTTTCAATGGCTTCAAATTATAATTCAAGGTATAAACCAGCTGAAGTTATGATATATAAAGGAAAAGATTACTTGATACGTAAAAGAGAAACGATAGAAGACATCCTTAAAAATCAAGAAAATATAGCGATTTAATTCCATATAAAAACTCTGACCAAGTAAGGTCAGAGTTCCTTTAAAATATAATCAACCCCTCAAAGACTATATTTTAAAACGTTGTAATAAAGTCCCCTATCTTTATTTACGTTACAAATATCCTTTATTTATTTCAAAAATAGAACAGGAAAACCCCCCTTTCTTATAAACAGTTTTTTATAAAATAGAAAAGGCAACTTAAATAAGCTGCCTTTTATAAAAATTTGTGGTTAACTATTAAAATATATATCGTAATCCTAATTGCATTTGCCAACGAGAGTTTAAACTAGAGTCGTAACCAAATGTTTTAGTTGAATTTGGCGTAAACGAATATGTAGGTGTATTAGTTCCATCTAAACTAACTCCTAGAGGTTGTAAGTTGTTAGGTTGTTGAACTACTCCCCAATCAGAATTGATTAAGTTACCTACATTTAAAATATCAAGACTTAATTGTATTGTATTTTGTTTTTCATCAGAGACGTTAAAATTAAAATCTTGTAATATTTTTAAATCCCATTTACCTCTCCATGGCGCTATAGCTCCGTATCGCTCAACATATTGTCCTCTTCTTCCTCTTAAATAATCATCTTGTTGAATATAGCTTTCAAAAGCGGCTGCTTGGCTAGGATCACTAAATTGCATTTGATTTACTTCTGAACTAGTTGGAACGTATAATAAATCATTTACAGCTGATCCATCATTATTTATATCACCTCCATAGGTATAGTTAAAGCGTCCACCTTGAGCATATTCAAAAAATGTAGAAATAGTTGTAGCAAACTTATCTCCTCCATAAGTAAATTTCTTTGACGCTACACCAATAATTCTATGAGTATCACCATATTTAGAATATGATAAAACATCATTGTTAGCATTTCCAACTACAGGATTAAAAGCAAAAGCATCACCAGTAATTTCTGCCTCTATAGAGTTAACATCTTTAGCATTTAAGTAATTGTAGGCAACACTTGCATATAATCCATTATCAAAAGTTTTTTGAAGCTTTAATGAAGCATTCCAAACACGACCTTTATCTGAGTTTGTAAACACATAGGCATTGTTTCCTTTATCAGCAGCATCATAAATTTCTCTATTATCAAATGTAGTATTTAAAGTAGTACTTGGTTCTCTCAGTCCCCAATTTTGAACATGTGCTCCATTGATATCTTTTGTATAAGCAATATCTGTTGTCGCTATAATTCCATTTTCAAACTTATAGTCCAATCCTAAATTAGTTCTCCATACTTGTGGAAATTTAAAGTCTGGATCAACTAACTGGAAAAAGCCATCATCAGCTCCACTTACTTGGTTTCCAATCCATACAAAAGGTAAACGTCCTGTAAATACACCAGAACCTCCACGAAGTTGTATGGTGTTATCTCCTTTTACATCCCAGTTAAAACCTACTCTTGGAGAAATTAACCATTGATTTGTAGGCATTTTGGTTGAAAGTAATTGTTGTTCTTTACCAGTATTAGGGTTATAATACAATACTGAATTATCTCTTGTTGCTCCATTATCAGTATCAATATACTTTTGAATTAAACTAGACGTATCAAAGTACAATGGTTTATCAAAACGGATTCCATAGGTTAATTTAAAATCGTCATTTATCTCCCATTCATCTTGAACATAAAATGCTAATTGTCCTACATTTAATTCAGATAATTTCCATCCTCCATCATTACCTGCTCCATTAGCATTGAATGAATCGTAAGCATTTTGAGTAGCAGCTAAGTATTGTTCTACAACTCCTCCTGATTGTGCATTTGATAAAAATGTGGCTACATCAGGATATGGGCTAAACAATCCATAGTAAGGGAAAATACCAAAATTAAATGATTCATAGTTTACTAGATTAAATGAATTCTTAAATTCAAACTTTTCGAATGAAAATCCAACAGTATAAGTATGATCTCCTTTAAAGAAATTCATGTTATTAGTTAACTGAAAAACTCTTTGGTCTAATGTATTATGAATAGAAAATGGTTCATGACCAGCTATAATATAATTACTACCATTACCATCTTGAATTGAAATTACAGGAGCAGGTGCCGATAATGGATTTCTAAAATCATCAAAATGTGTGTATCCTATTTGTAATTTATTTGTTGTTGTTTCTGATAAATTTGAGTTTAATTCTAATTGAAATGAATTTAAATTATTATTAATTTCATACCCTGAATTTTCAAATTGTAACGTAGAAAAATTAGGTCCTCTGGTTCCTAAAGCTGTAGGATGTGCAGGTGTTTCTTTTGAAGCTCTTAAGAAGTTATAAATTAAGGCTAACCTGTTTTTATCATTAATATTCCAATCTATTTTAAATATTCCTTTGGTAGATTCTGATCCGTAAGTGAACCCTTCATACGCTCCAGTATCATATCCTAAAGCTGCTAATGCATCTCTAACAGCTATCATATCAGATTCTAAAACTCTCGATTCATTAATCGCTCCACTACCTGTATTAGGTACCCAACCAGCTGTACCTAAATCTTCTCTGTCATCTTTTTCGAAATTAGCAAAAAAGAATAGTTTATCTTTTACAATAGGACCTCCTAAACTAACACCATATTGACTTTGATTTAATTTAGGTTTTACTACTTTCTGACCTTTTATTTTCCCTCCTGTCATATCTTGATTTCTAAAGAAACCATAAACAGTACCAGTAAATTCATTAGTACCACTTTTAGTTACAGCATCTACAGAGGCTCCTGTAAAACCTGATAGAGTTACATCATAAGGCGCTGTAGAAACCGATATTTGCTCAATAGCATCTAACGATATTGGTTGCGAACCTGTTTGTCCTCCAGGTGTTGGAGAATCTAATCCGAAAGGATTGTTAAAAATAGATCCATCTAAAGAGAAATTATTAAACTGATCATTTCTTCCACCAAAAGAATTACCGCTTGCTGTAGGCTCTAAACGAGTAAAATCAGCAGCCGAACGAGAAATTGTTGGTAACGTTTTTAATTGAATAGCACTTACACTTGTTTGAGCACCAGTTCTATCATTATTAAAAACTTTGCTTTTTGATGCAGAAATCACTACTTCTTCTAATTGTTCTCCATCCTCAGCTAATTTACCATCTATATTGGTAGTCTTACCTAAAGTTAAATATACATTAGTTACTTCTTGTGATTCAAAACCCACGAAGCTAAATGTTACTTTGTAAGGGCCTCCTACTCTTAAATTAGGAATGGTGTATTTACCATTATCTTGAGCTACAGCTCCAGAGACAGTACCTGTAGGTTCGTGTAAAACCACAATGTTAGCTCCAAATAATGGTTCTCCCTGACTGTCTGTTACAGTTCCTTTTATTTTTGATGTAGTTACCTGGGAAAAGATGGATAAACTCAAAAAAACAAAAGATAACACTAATAATTTTTTCATAATAGTCTTGATTTTGTTTATGTTATATTTCAAATTTAAGAAATAAAAAAATCCGCTCGACTGAGCGGATTTATACTTTATTAACATGTATTTAACAATAAAGTTACTATTCAGCAACTACTTCAAATACGATGTCAGCTACAACAGTTCTGTGTAAACGTACAGCAGCGTTGTATTTTCCTAATCTTTTTACGTTACCTCCAGTAACTTTGATAAATTTCTTATCAATTTCAGTACCAGCTTTAGCTAAAGCTGCAGCAACATCAATGTTGTTTACTGAACCAAATAATTTATCTCCTGAACCTACTTTAGAAGCTATTTTGATTTCATATCCTTTAATAGTTTCTGCTAACTTGTTAGCATCATCTATTAATTTAGCTTCTTTATAAGCACGTTGCTTTAAGTTTTCTGCTAATACTTTTCTAGCTGAAGAAGTAGCTAAAATTGCATATCCTTGAGGTATTAGGTAATTACGTCCATAACCATTCTTAACAGTTACGATATCGTCTTTAAAACCTAAGTTTTCTACGTCTTGTTTTAATATCAATTCCATATTTCTACTTCTTTATTATTTTAACATATCACCAACGTATGGCATTAAAGCTAAGTGACGAGCTCTTTTAATAGCTTGAGCCACTTTACGTTGATATTTTAATGATGTTCCTGTTAAACGTCTTGGTAAAATTTTACCTTGCTCGTTTACTAAATACATTAAGAAGTCTGCATCTTTGTAATCGATGTACTTAATACCGTTTTTCTTGAAACGACAGTATTTAGCTTCTTTCTTAGTTTCGATATCAAGCGGAGTTAAGTAACGTACTTCTCCTTGCTTATTTCCTTTTGCTTGTTGATCTATTGACGCCATTTCTTACTTTTTTGCAGATTTAACACGTTCTCTTCTTTTTTCAGCCCAAGCTGCAGCATGCTTATCTAACTTTACAGTTAAATAACGCATAACACTATCGTCACGTCTAAACTCTAATTCAAACGGAGCAATTGCATCACCTGCTACTTTGTACTCAAATAAGTGGTAAAATCCACTTTTTTTCTTCTCGATTGGATAAGCTAACTTTTTTAAGCCCCAATCTTCTTTAGAAATCATTTCTGCACCTTTAGAAAGTAAATAGTCCTCAAACTTCTTTACTGTTTCCTTTATCTGAGTTTCAGATAAAACGGGATTCAAAATGAAAACAGTTTCGTAATGATTCATAATTAAATTATTTAAAATTTATTTTAAGCCTGCAAATATACTGCTTTTTACTCCATAAACAAACTCTTCTCTTTAAATAATTTAATGATTTTGTGTAAGTTTGTAACTAAACACCCTCTTTTATGCAAATTCCTGAAATTCCTAATTTAATTCACTATGCTATTCCTTTCTTTATAATAACTGTTATTATTGAAGTTATACTTACAGTTAGAGTTAAACTAGAGAAATATGAGTTTAAAGATGCCGCTACCTCTATAACTATGGGATTAGGAAACGTTTTTATTGGTTTATTCACCAAAGGATTAACTTTTGGAATATTCTTATTCCTTTATAAGTATCGTTTATTTACAATACCTTTTACGTGGTGGGCTTGGGTTTTATTATTGTTTGCAGAAGATTTTGTGTATTATTGGAACCATAGGATAGCACATGAAAGCAGATTGTTTTGGGCGAGTCATGTTGTACATCATTCTTCAACAAAATATAATTTGAGTACAGCTCTACGACAAACTTGGTCAGGAAGTTTTTATACATTTATATTTTGGGCTCCTTTAGTTATTATTGGTTTTCATCCATTAATGATATTAACTCAAATGAGTATTAGTTTACTATACCAGTATTGGATTCATACAGAACTAATAAACAAACTACCAAAATGGTTTGAGGCTATTTTTAACACCCCTAGTCACCATAGAGTTCATCATGCCACAAATCCTCAGTATTTAGATAGAAATCATGCAGGGATATTTATAATATGGGACAAGCTTTTTGGTACTTTTGAACCCGAAGTTGAAAAACCTATATATGGATTGGTGACTAACATTAACACCTATAACCCTATTAAGGTAGCCTTTATAGAATGGTACAACATGTTTAAAGATGTTTTTACAAGTAATACATCTTTAAATAAAAGATTTCTATATTTTTTTAAACCACCTGGTTGGAAACATGATGGTAGTGGAATACTGTCTGAAGATTTACGTAAAAAATGGGAAGAAAAACAGAAAAATAATACCTAAAAACAAAAAACCTCCGACTCGTTAATAAAAAGCCGGAGGTTCGAATATCATATTAAAATGATATCTCAGGGGGACTTTTCTTTTTTGAGTAAGTTCCTCTGAATTATATCACAAAGTTATACGTTATATCAATATAATCTCACAGGAAAAACCCTAATATATTTTGTATTTCTTGTCTTTTTTTTCGTTTTGAATTCTTTTAAACAAATCCCCTTAAAACTTGCTCAATATAATTCTTTGTACTACTTTTATTTTACACCTAAAAAGTAAAAGAATTTTAATGTATGAGTTATAATGCAACGATAGAAGAAGAGAATAAAGAAATAGCCAGCAGATATAAAAATTTATTAAAAGGAACGTATCAAACATTATCTGAAGATGATAAAAAGCTGATTCGTAAGGCTTTTGATATTTCTGTAGAAGCACACTCTAAACAACGTAGAAAAACAGGAGAACCTTATATCTTCCATCCTATTGCTGTAGCTAAAATAGTTGCAGATGAAATAGGTTTAGGTGCAACTTCTATTGCTGCTGCCCTGCTTCATGATGTTGTAGAAGATACTCATTACACTATTGATGATATGGAGCGTTTGTTTGGAGAAAACATTGCTCGTATTGTAAGCGGACTTACCAAAATATCAAATTTAAAGCAAGAACAAGACTATTCTATACAAGCAGAGAATTTCAGAAAGATGTTACTCACGCTGCATGATGATGTGCGAGTAATACTTATCAAAATTGCTGATAGGTTGCATAACATGCAAACCATGGATTCGATGCCCCCTCATAAACAGGTAAAAATAGCGTCTGAAACCTTATATATTTATGCTCCGCTTGCTCATCGACTAGGATTATACAACATTAAAACTGAGCTTGAAGATTTAGGATTAAAATACACTGAACCAGATGTATATCAAGATATTTTAACTAAGATTAAAGAAAGTAAAGAAGATCAACAGAAATATATAGATAGCTTTACTGGAATTTTAAAAGAAGCCTTAAACAATGAAGGTATTAAATATGAGATAAAAGGACGCTTCAAATCTATTTTTTCTATCCGTAGAAAAATGCGTAAACAAAACGTAACTTTTGATGAAGTGTATGATAAGTTTGCCATTAGAATTATTTATGAACCAACCTCTGTAGATGAAAAATTTGATGCTTGGAAAATTTACTCTATAGTTACTGACTTTTTTAAACCTAATCCTGCTCGATTACGCGATTGGATTTCCCAACCGAAATCAACAGGGTATGAAGCATTGCATATTACAGTGATTGGTCCGCAAGCAAAATGGGTAGAAGTACAAATTCGTTCAAATAGAATGGATGAAATTGCAGAAAAAGGATATGCTGCTCATTTTAAATACAAACAAGGTAGTGTTAAAGAAAATGGTTTAGAAGGCTGGTTAAATCGCTTAAAAGAGAGTTTAGAAAACCAAAGTTTAGATGCTGTAGATTTTGTTGAAGATTTTAAGTTAAATCTTTATGCTAAAGAAATTTACGTATTCACTCCAAAAGGAGATTTAAAATCATTACCTAAAGGAGCCTCTGCTTTAGATTTTGCTTTCTCAGTACACACTGATGTTGGATTAAAATGTCGTGGTGCAAAAGTGAACGGAAAATTAGTTCCTTTAAGCTATGAATTAAAAAGTGGAGATCAGGTAGAAGTACTTACGGCTACGAATAATAAGCCTAATGTACGTTGGTTAGACTTTGTTATTACGGCTAGAGCTCGTGCTAAAATTAAATCGGCCTTAAAGGCAGAAGAAAAGAAAATAGCAGAAGAAGGAAAAGCTATTTTACAGCGAAAATTACGTCATTTAAAGATTAACTTTAGTGAAAAAGTAATTCACGAATTAGCTAGCTATTTTGGGTTAAAAACTAGCTTTGATTTATTCTTTAGAATTGGTAATGGAGCTATAGATAACACCCAGCTTAAAGAGTTTGTTGCTCAAAGAAGCAATAGTTTTATGGGCTTTATCAAAAGTACATTCCGTCGCTCTCCTTCTAAAGAAATATTAGAAAAAGAAGAAGTTACGAATAAGTATGATGCCTTAGTTTTTGGAAAAGAAGAGCAAACCTTAGATTATACTTTGGCAAAATGTTGTTCACCTATTCCTGGAGACAAAGTTTTTGGCTTTGTAACTATTAATGAAGGAATTAAAGTGCATAAAAATGATTGTCCGAATGCAATTTCATTACAATCAAATTATGCCTATAGAATAATGCCAGCTAAATGGATTGATTCTACAAAACAAGAATTTATGGCTATATTACACCTATCTGGATTAGATAATAAAGGAATTGTAAACAACATTACCCGTATTATATCTAACAGTATGGACGTGTTTATCCACAGTATTAACATCTCTGGAGATGATGGGGTTTTTGATGGAAAACTCTCATTGAGTGTCAAAAACAAAAACCAACTTAACAAACTAATTAATAGCATGAAACAAGTAGAGGGTGTTCAAAAAGTTGAACGTGTTAATACTTTGTAAATATCATTTTATTTTCCTTGTTTTTTTATCAAGAAATAAACGTAAATTTGCCCTTTATTCAAAATCTCTCAGAGTATACTCAAAAAGTTTTGAATAAAAATATATTTTAACTGATACAAGTATCTGAATATTATAAATCTCACTAGTGAGTAAAATTTAAAAGTACATGAGTAATTCAGCCGAAAATCAAGAAATTGTAAAAAAAGTATTCACTTCTTTTTTAGAAGAGAATAAGCATCGTAAAACACCTGAACGGTATGCTATTTTACAAGAAATTTACGACGCTGATGAGCATTTTGACATCGAATCGTTGTACATTAAAATGAAAAATAAAAACTATCGTGTAAGTAGAGCAACGCTGTATAATACGATGGATTTGTTATTAGATTGCGGGTTGGTTCGTAAACATCAATTTGATGGACAATCTATGGCTCGGTATGAAAAAAGCTACTTTGATAAAAATCACGATCATGTAATTCTTACAGATACTGGTGAGGTTAAAGAATTTTGCGATCCAAGAATTCAAATTATCAAAAAAACAATTGAAGACGTTTTTGATATTGATATTCACAATCACTCACTTTATTTCTACGGAACAAAAAGAAACAACAAATAAAACACACACTTAACAACACACTAAATGGCAGTAGATTTATTACTTGGTTTACAATGGGGAGACGAAGGAAAAGGTAAAATTGTAGACGTTCTAACAAAAAACTACGATATCATTGCTCGTTTTCAAGGAGGTCCTAATGCAGGCCATACCTTAATATTTGATGGAAACAAGCATGTATTACACACAATTCCTTCAGGAATTTTTCATAAAACAGCTTTAAATGTAGTAGGTAACGGAGTAGTTATCGATCCTGTTATCTTTAAAAAAGAGTTAGAAAATTTAGATGCTCACAATATCGATTATACTTCTAAATTATTAATTTCTCGTAAAGCACACTTAATATTACCAACACACCGATTATTAGACGCAGCTTCTGAAACTTCAAAAGGAAAGGCAAAAATCGGTTCTACTTTAAAAGGAATTGGACCAACATATATGGACAAGACAGGTAGAAATGGAATGCGTGTTGGAGATTTAGAATTAGACAACTGGAAAGAAAAATATAGAGCTTTAACTGAAAAACATTTAAGTATGCTAGCTTACTTTGATGTTCAAATCGATTATGATTTAGACGAATTAGAAGCTGAATTTTCTAGAGGTATTGATAAATTAAAAACATTACAATTTATCGATTCAGAAGAGTTTTTAAACAAGGCTATTAAAAAAGGGAAAACTATTTTAGCTGAAGGAGCTCAAGGATCGTTATTAGATATCGATTTTGGAACGTATCCATTTGTAACTTCATCTAACACTACTGCTGCCGGTGCTTGTACTGGTTTAGGAGTAGCTCCTAACAGAATTGGTGAAGTTTTCGGTATTTTTAAAGCCTATACTACTCGTGTGGGTTCTGGACCTTTCCCAACAGAATTATTTGACGAAGATGGAGCTACTATGGCTAAAGTTGGTCATGAATTTGGAGCTACTACAGGACGTCCTCGTCGTTGTGGATGGTTAGATTTAGTTGCTTTAAAGTATGCTGTTGATGTAAACGGTGTTACTCAGTTAATGATGATGAAAGGTGATGTTTTATCAGGTTTCGATACATTAAAAGTGTGTACTTCATACAATTATAAAGGAGAAGAAATTTCTCACTTCCCATATAACATTGAACCTGAAAATGTAACTGTAAACTATACTGAGTTTAAAGGTTGGAAGGATGATTTAACAAAAATGTCTTCTGCAGATCAATTACCTCAAAACTTATTAGATTACATCGCGTTTATCGAAAAGGAAACAGGTGTACCTGTAAAGATTGTTTCAGTAGGACCTGATAGAAAACAAACAATTAACAGATAAATTCAAAAGGAGTTCTATAGAGCTCCTTTTTTTATGATGATACAAGAATATTTAGACAATATCACAACACAGTTTAAATCGTACAAAGAAGTTGCTGATAAAACGATTGCTCAACTTGATGAAAAAGATTTGCACTGGAAATATAATGAAGAAAGTAACAGTATTGCTTCAATCATTATACACATGTCAGAAAACATGCTATCTCGATGGACAGATTTTTTTACTTCAGATGGAGAAAAGGATTGGAGAGATAGAGATACTGAATTTGAGCCACAAGATTTAACTAAAAAAGAATTGATCACTCAATGGGAAAAAGGTTGGAACTGTCTTTTTTCTGCTTTAGATTCATTAAATGAAGAAAACTTCAAACAACCTATTCTTATAAGAAATAAACAAGTTAAGTTAATTGAAAGTATTACGAGACAAATAGCCCATTTTCCTTATCATATTGGTCAAATAGCTTACGTAGGTAAAATGATTTTAAATGATAAATGGCAAACAGCTTCTATAGCTAAAGGAAAATCAAAAGAGTTTATACAAGCACAATTTGAAAAAAATAACTCATAAAAAAAACGTCTTTTAGTAACTACTGAAAGACGTTTTTAATAGGAAACATATGGCCGCTAATTTTTTACTGTCTCCAAAATACTTGCAACGGTTTCTTTATTATCTACTCCTAAACCTTCTTGTTGATGTACCAACTCCCCTTCTGAATTAAATACACTTATAATGTTTGAGTGCGAAAAATCTAAAGGTGATATTTGTTTATACTTTACCGCTAATACATTAGCAAACTCTCGCACTGACTCTTCAGTTCCTTGTAAAAAAGTCCAATGTTCATCATCCATGTAATTTTCTTTAGCAAACTCTTTAAGCTTTTTCGGAGTATCATTTTTAGGATCAATACTAATTAAAACATATTGTAAGTCATCATTATATTTCTCTGGTACTTTAGCTTCAATATTACGCATGTCAGCAACCAATCTAGGACAAGCTGCTTTACAAGTGGTGTATATCATCACCATTACCAAAGTTTTTCCTTTTAAATCTTTTAAATAGATATGCTTATTCTCTTCTGTTTTCCATTCCGATGTCAAATTAAATATAGAACTTTCAGAAATGTCTGTTTCTAAAACTTTAGAAATTTCTTGAGATTGAGGTTTTAAATCCATTTTACAAACAGGACAACTTCCTTCTTCTGTATAGGTTTTATCTCCTTCACAAAGCATAGGACATTCATAAACTATATTTGAGCTTGTGTCGTTTTTTTCTTTTTTACAAGAACTAAATAGTACTATTGAAAAAAGAATTATCGTGATATATTTGATTATTCTCATTGTTCTATATTTTTATCCTTTACACATCTAAAACCTAAGTTTCTCATGGTGAATTTCGCTTTCAAACTACCTCTAGTTGCATAACGCATAAACGCAGCATAATTCATTAAATCTGTAGCACCTACTGCTGCACTACCACAAAATAAATTACTATCATTATCAACATCTTTTCGAGACTCCCCTGATACCAATACCGAATTAAAATCAGAAGTCCACTCCCAAACCAATCCATGCATATCATATACTCCCCAATAATTTTTAAATGTTGAGCCTACTACATTATCAAAAGTTCTAGGTTTTTCATACCAACCTAAGATATATTCATTATACGTTTTTAAAGTCCTAGCATCTGGTATTTTTTGATTAGCCATAGCTACATACTCCCATTCGTCAACTGTTGCTAATCTTTTTCCTTGTTCTTCACAATAACATTTGGCTGCAAACCAAGAGATATTAGTTACCGGAGATTTTAATTTTTGTTTATCTCCTATAATAGTATCACTTTTCCAGCTTAAAAGATAGCTTTTATCTGCAAAGAGCCTTATTACTTTAGATTTTCTCCATTTAGGGTTTTCTTTTACAAACTCTAAAAACTCTTCATTCGTTACTGGATATACATCCATGAAAAAATCTTGAATTGTTATTCTTACTGAATCTCTTCCATACAAAGGAATATAACTACCTCCTTTTATGGGAACCATTATAGATTGACAATTCATATTGGAAATGCCTAAAAAAAGAATACAAATTGTCAATCTTAAAATGGTTTTCATCTTTATTTTTGTTATGTTACTTTTTTATTTTTAGTGAGCACTTTTTACCTCTGTCACTGTATTTACACCGACATTAGTTTTGTTATTACCCCAAGAATTATATACATAAGTAAGTACATCTGCTACTTCTTCATCACTTAATGCTTGTTTGGTCATTACACTATTGTATTTCTGACCATTTACAGAAATCTCTCCTGTTTTTCCATGCAATACAATATCAATAGCTCTTTTAACATCTGCATTTAAATAATCTGATTTAGCTAAAGGAGGAAAAGCATTTGGAATTCCTTCTCCATTTGCTTGGTGACAAGCAAAACATGTTTTCGTATATATTTGCTTACCATCAGCTATTTTTTGTGCTAACGATTTTTCATTTTTTGCTACGACCTTCTCCTCTTCTCTATTCGGCATTGATTGTATAGTACCTCCTTCAGGGTTGTAAATACCTTCTTGTTTAACTCCTGAATATATTCTTTTACTTTCTTCTCCTTTTACTTTTAGCATTCCTAATGCCCCTTTGTTAAATGCTCTAAATATGGCGTGATCTACTAAAATAAATGTACCCGGAACATCTACTTTAAAATCAACTATTGCTGCACCCCCTGCTGGTATAGATGTTGTTTGTACATGCTTGTTTATAGTTTCTCCTCCTTCTACATGAACATTGTCGAAAATTTCACCGATTACGTGGAAAGAAGAGGTTAAGTTAGGACCACCATTACCAACAAATAAACGTACAGTTTCTCCTACATTTGCTGTTATTGCATTGTCACCTGTTAAAGCTCCTACTTTACCATTAAACACTACATAATCAGCATCTTCATCTACAGCTTTTTTCATATCAAAAGCTTGTAATCCTGGTTCACCATTTTCTCCTTTGGTATAAAAATCACCCTGCATAATGTAGTATTCTTTATCTACCTTAGGTAACCCTCCTTCTGGTTCAACTAAGATTAATCCGTACATACCATTAGCTATATGCATTCCTACAGGAGCAGTAGCACAGTGGTATACATATAATCCAGGATTTAAAGTTTTAAAAGAGAATGTCTTTTTATGACCTGGAGCTACAAATGAAGAAGTTGCTCCTCCTCCTGGACCTGTTACTGCGTGTAAATCGATATTATGTGGTAATCTATTATCTGGATGATTTGATAAGGTAAATTCTACTTCATCTCCTACTCTTGTTCTTATAAAGCTTCCCGGAACAGACCCTCCAAATGTCCAGTAAACATATTTTACCCCATCAGTCATTGTACCTTCTTTTTCAAGAATCTCCATATTAACTAATAGCTTTTTTGCTGCTCTATTACCCACCGGTGCTGGAACATTGGGTGGGGCAGTTAATTCGGCTTCCATAGTTCCTTTAATTGCTATATCTGAAGCGCTTTTCATAGCAATATTGGCTGGTTTTTCATTCTTACAACTTGTTATTGCAAACATTGCTGCTAGAATAATTGCGGTTGTTTTCAAGTGTTTCATGTTGTCTCTATTGATGTAGTTGTTAATATTAATCCATAAAAGACTATTTTATCTCTTATACAAACAAAATTACCATAAGAATAGAGCCAGAAATATGACTTTTATCATAAAAGCAAAAAAAAGGAGCTTTAAGCTCCTTTTTCTTTACTCTTTAAAATTTCCTCACCAAATTTATTACACAAATCCAGTGTTTGTTTAACATCTTCCATAGTCGTTTTCGGATTTATCAAACACATTCTCAGTACCACTTGTTTATTTAGTATAGTAGTAACTAAGAAAGCTTCTCTTGAATCCATTATTTTTTGAGAAATTTCCTGATTTAATTTATCAATTTCTTTTTCTTCAAGGTTTAAGCCTATAGGATTGTATCTAAAATTGATAACTGCCAAAGTAGCTGGTGAAATTATTTCCCAATTCCTACTTTTACGCAACATTTTTTCAACGTCATCAGCTAATTGAATATTATAACTAACAGCCTCTTTGAAGGCATCTAAACCATAGGTCTTGATAGACATATAAAACTTCAACGCTCTAAAACGTCTTGTTAATTGAATACCATAATCATAAAAATTAATTTCTGATTCATTACCTTCAATATCACGTAAATATTCTGGTTTTTCACTAAATGTTTCGCTCAACCAAGAAGCATCCTTCACTAATAAGCATCCAATTTCATAAGGTTGATAAAACCATTTGTGTGGATCTACTGTTAACGAATCTGCTCGTTCTATACCTCGTAAAGCTTTAGCTCCTTTTTCTGATAAAATGGCAGCTCCACCATAAGCTCCATCAATATGAAACCATAAATTTTCCTCTTCACAAATGTCTGCTATTTCATCTAAAGGATCTACAGTACCCGTATTAGTTGTACCTGCTGATGCTATATAACAAAATGGCTGCAAACCTTCTAATCGGTCTTTTGCAATGGCATTTTTTAGTTTGTTAATGCTTATTCTAAATTCGATATCTGTAGGTAAAATTCTAATTTGCTCCTTTTTAAACCCTAAAACTCGAATAGCCTTAATATTAGAGGAATGTGCTTGGTCTGACAAATAAATGATAGCTTTAGAAAAATCATCTCCACACTTTAAACGTCTAGCTGTTACCAATGCTGTTAAGTTTGCCATAGAACCACCACTTGTAAAAATTCCTCCTCCTCTTTCTACAGGAAAATTATACATTTTCAGCAACCAGTTCATCGTCACAATTTCTAACTCTGCAGCAGCGGGAGAAACCATCCATCCACCAGAAAAAATATTGAATCCAGTAGCTAAGCTATCTGCCATGGTGCTAATAAAATTACTAGGACCAGGAACAAATGAATAGGCTTTTGGATGTGAAATAACTGTACTATTGGGTATTACATTGTCCATCACAAAATCTAATACTTTTTCTGCTGGCATCCCTTTCGCAGGAGCTTCTTGTAAGAAAATGCTATCCATTTCTTTTCTAGAAGCACTAGCTACAGGCTTTTTTTGTTCTAAAGTATCCCAGTGTTCAGCAATTATATCAACTATTTTATATCCGTAAGACTTCATCTCTTCTTTTGATAAATCAAAATGAGCGCTCATATCTTTATATTTTTAAATTTGTTACAAAATTAACCATTTACAAAATGACAGCTTCTTATTTATCTTGATAATTTTATTTCTTTATTAAGATTTTTGGCATATTCTTTTCATTATTTTTGTGCATTAAATCGTATTATTTTGAAAAAAATATTTCTGTTACCTTTTTTATTATTCTCTATTGTAAGTTTTTCTCAAACAAAAAAAATCAAAATTCTATCTACCGAATTAAGTACAGCTGACGAGAGTAAATATCCGGGAGCGACCTTATTGATTGGGAAAGTAAAAATGTCGCACGAAGGTGCTACGTTAGATTGTCAGAGAGCCTTACTTTATAAAGATAAAAACTTGTTTAAAGCGATTGGTGAAGTTGTCATTGAACAAGGAGATACGATTATTCAATACAGCGATTTTGCTACTTACGATGGAAATACTAAAAAAGCGAAATCGTGGGGAAATGTTGAGATTAACGACAAAGAAATGACGCTAAAAACAGATACGCTCCATTTCGATAGAATTAATCAAATTTTATATTACCCTAACGGTGGAACTATTCGCGACAAAAAAAACACGCTTTCAAGTATAAAAGGAACATACTTTTTAAAAGACAAAAAGTTTACTGCAAAATCAAAAGTTACTGTTGTTAACCCAGATAATAAACTTGAATCTGACCACCTTGATTATTACACTAACTCTAGTGTAGCTTATTTATACGGCCCAAGTACCATTACCAACTTAAAAGATAGCACCAAAGTATATTCTGAAAAAGGGTTTTATGATACCAATACTGACATTTCTTACTTTGTTAAAAACGCGAAACTCTTTTTAAAAGAACGTACAGTTTCTGCAGACAGTTTGTACTACGATAAACGAAAAGGATTTGCTTCTGCTACCAACAACATAAAAGTGGTAGATACTGTACAAAATATGGTCGCAAAGGGAAACTATGCGGAACTATATGAACATAAAGATTCTTTGTTCATTATCGATAGAGCGGTAGCAATTTCAGTTCTTGAAAAAGACTCAATGTATGTTGCTGGTGATAAAATTTTACTTACTGGTAAACCAGAAAAACGTATTGCTCGTATTTTCAATAATGTAAAAATCTTCAAATCTGATTTGCAAGGAAAATGTGATTCAATTCACACAAGTCAAGAAACAGGCTTAACAAGAATGTTTAACAGACCTATTTTATGGTCTAAAAACAGTCAAATTACAGGAGATAGTATTCAGTTACTTACTGATAAAGAAACAAATAAATTAGATTCATTAAAAGTGCTAAAAAACGCTTTTATGATTCAACAAGATTCAATACATCGAGATAATTACAACCAAATTAAAGGTAGAGATATTTTTGGGAAATTCGAAAAAGGTGAGTTACATACCATGTTGGTAAAAGGAAATGCTGAATCATTATATTATAACAATAATGATAAAACTCATAAACTTGAAACCATTACCAAAGAAATTGCAAGTGATATTGAGTTTATTTTAGAAAATGGAGAAATAGCACAAACTAAATACTTTAAAAAATCAGAAGGCACAACCTACCCTCCATCTAAATTTCCTTCAGAAGAGAAAAAGTTCAAAGGCTTTTTATGGAGAGGAAATGAGCAACCTAAAACGGTTGAAGATATTTTTGTAAAAGACACAATAGTTGCGCCTCCTTCAAAAGAAAAAAAGGAGCTCGATGTTGTTAAAGAAGCAAAGGAAAACTTCATTAACGAAACTAAGAAGAAGAAAAAATTAGAAGAATTAAATCCTAAAAGATTAAAATAATTCCTGTGAAAGACGATTTTTTAAAATATCAAGGGCAAACCACACCACATCCTTTAGCTATTGAAATATCACATGCTAAAGGAAGTTATATCTACGATAACAAAGGGAAAGCCATGTTAGACTTCGTGGCAGGAGTTTCTGCGAATAGTTTAGGGCATAATCATCCTAAAGTAAACGAAGCTATAAAAAATCAACTTGATCAATATACACATGTAATGGTGTATGGTGAGTTTATACAAAAACCACAATTAGAATTGTGTAAAGCTTTAGCAGCTACCTTACCTCCTAACCTTTCATCTGTTTATCTAGTTAACTCTGGTACCGAAGCTACTGAAGGAGCTTTAAAATTAGCCAAGCGTTTTACTGGTAGAAGTGAAATTATTGCCGCTAAAAATGCATATCACGGAAATACGCAAGGGGCTATGAGTGTTTGTGGCGCAGAACAACAAAACCGTGCATTTCGTCCGTTAATTCCAGGAAGTAAGTTTATCGAATATAACAACGAACACCATTTAGAAAAAATAACTTCTAAAACAGCTGGAGTTATCTTAGAAACTATTCAAGGTGGTGCTGGTTTTATCGAACCTCAAAACAACTACTTGACAAAGGTAAAACAACGATGTGAAGAAGTAGGTGCCTTATTAATTTTGGATGAAATCCAATCAGGAACAGGACGTACAGGAAAATTTTGGGGTTTCGAAAATTACAACGTTACCCCCGATATTATCATCACAGGTAAAGGTTTAGGTGGTGGAATGCCAATTGGAGCTTTTATAGCCTCTTTTGAAGTAATGAACTGTTTAAAAGAACATCCTAAATTAGGGCATATTACTACTTTTGGAGGACATCCTGTAATTGCAAGTGCTGGATTAGCAACTGTACAGGAAATCACTTCTTCTAACTTGATGGAAGAAAGTTTACGAAAAGAAAAAATTATTCGTGATATCTTTAAAAACCACCCTGCTGTTAAAGAAATTAGAGGAAAAGGATTAATGCTAGCCTTATTGGTTGATACACCGGAAGCAGCCTCACAAGTAATTTTAAACTGTTTAGACAAAGGATTGATTTTATTTTGGTTGCTTTTTGAAGGAAGAGCGATTCGTATTACCCCTCCTCTAACCATTTCTGATGAAGAAATAGAAAAAGGGTGTAATCTTATTTTAAGTGAGTTAGATAAATTGTAGTCTTTAAAAGTTATTTCTTATAAACACCACTTTCCAAAATCAAAGAACCATTTTTAAAATGCTCTAATAAATTCAATAACTTCGGTTTGGTGGTTTCACCCATGAGAACATTAAGTCCAATTTTTGGTGGACCAAATTCTTTTATTTTGGCAAGCATCCCTCCGAAAAATTCTATTCCCGCTTGCGTTTGATCTTTAGAAGATACTTTTGTAAAACCTAAGCCTGTTAATATATTATTCATTTCGCTGCTTTTGAATAAGAAGCTATGATCTTCGGAAGTTGCCCATGGCATTGGATATTTAACAATTTCATCGTTATTTTTTAGAATATCATAGTATAGAAAAAAACCACTAGGCTTCAATACGCGATATATTTCCGAGTAAAATTTTTGTTTGTCAGGTACATTCATTTGAACATGCTGTGTCCAAACCACGTCAAATGATTCATCTTCGAACGGAAGTGCTGTTGCGTCTCCTTGAACAAAACTTGTTTTAGCTTCTAGTTTTACAAGCTGAGATAGTTTTTTAGCAGTTCTAATGTATTCGTTACTAAGATCTATACCCGAAGTAGTACAATTGTATGTTTCTGCTAACATTCGGCAAGGACCTCCTAACCCACATCCAACATCTAAAACTGATTTATTATTGAGATCTATAGATTCTGCCAGCTCTTTTGAAACGGCAGCACCACGCACGTGAAACTCATCAACTCCAGCTATATCTTCTCGTGCAATATTTTTAAGATCTTTTCCCATTTCTGATAGACGTTGAACAATATCTTCATATAAATCTTCTTTAAGATAATGTTGTTCAATTGTTTTGCTTAAGTGATTCATTGCTATACCTTTTTATGATTACTACTATCGTTTCAATGATTTCTTTACAGAGAAAAATTGGTATTCTTAGGAGTAGAAATCGTTATAGTATAAATGTAAGGATAATTCATATAATTAACCAATTGAGCTATGCATTACAGCTATTTAGGTTATTCTTTGAAGGAAGAGTTATTCGCATCACACTTATCTTTAACCATTACTGATGAAAAATCAAAAGAACTATTATTTTAAGTGAGTTACTATTTGTCTGGAAGTCCCCATTTTTCAACTAATTCTGCATTTAAACCACCTTCTTTCCCATTTGGTTTTCCAACACCCGTTTCTATTAATTTTTTCAGACTACCTTGTATATAGCCTGTCCAGGCATCGTTACACACTTCATAACATTCACCTTCTGGAGTTAAACCGTCATGAATAAAGGTCACTTTTGTTTGCCCGTTTTCTTCTGAAATATCAAAAACCAGTTTGGTATTTACCCATTCTGTTTTGTCCTTTACAAAATTAAATTCATTATCAATCACCAGATATACTAACTTTTTATTGGGAACAGTTTCAATCAACTTTAGTTTGCATAAGTGTATATTTTTGTAATGATAAAAAAAAGTTTCTCCTAGTTGATCTGTATTTCCTTCTATTTCTTCAGACCACCAAGCTCTGAAATTTTTTATGGCACTAAATGCTGTTGTAGCTCCTTTGCTAACAGTAATGGTTGTGGTGTAATTATTATTTTCCATTTTTATTTACAATTTAATTATTATTTTATTGAATGTAAAGATAATTACCGAATTATACTTTAATAACGTGTTATTTAGACATTTTAAAGGGTTGATTTAGACAATAGTTATATATAACTTTGTCAAAAACAATACTATGAAGCATTTGAGTATTTTAGTTCCTTATGAGCAAACTACGATGAGTACAATAGCATGTATTATTGGTAGTTTTCAGGTTTTTACTGAAGCCAATAATTTTTTTGAAAAGAAAAGCAAAAATCCACTTTTTAAAATCTCTTTGGTAGGTGCTACGGAAGGCAAAATTTTACAAGATGGTTTTCTTTCTATAAAACAAAATGCTACGATAAAAGAAATAACAGAAACCAATCTTATAATTGTTCCTGCTTCATTAGTTCGTAGCTACGAAACCGCTACAAAGAATAATAAATTGTTGATTGATTGGATTGAAAAACAATACAAACAAGGTGCAGAAATCGCAAGTATGTGTGTGGGTGGATTTATGTTGGCTTCTACAGGATTACTTTCGGGGAAAACTTGCTCTACCCATTGGGCAATGGCTGATGAATTTAGAAACTTATTTCCTGATATAAACCTTCAAACTGATAAACTTATTACGGACGAAAATGGAATTTATACCAATGGTGGTGCTTATTCTTTTCTACACTTATTAATGTATTTGGTAGAAAAGTTTTATGACCGAGAGACCGCCATTCATTGTGCAAAATATTTTCAGATAGACCTAGACAGAAATTTACAAGCCGAATTTTCCATTTTTAACGGACATAAAAAGCATAACGATGATGTTATTTTAAATGCTCAAACTTTTATGGAAGAAAATTATCAGGACAAAATTTCCATCAAAAAAATGTCAGAAGAATTTGGTGTTAGTAGAAGGAATTTTGATAGAAGATTTATCAAAGCCACAGGATTAACACCACTTGACTATGTACAAAGAGTAAAAATAGAAGTTGCCAAAAAATCATTTGAAAATTCTCGGAAATCTGTCAATGAAGTCATGTACGAGGTTGGCTACAACGACACTAAAGCATTCCGTGAAGTTTTCAATCGTGTTACAGGAATGTCTCCTATTGACTATAAGTCCAAGTACAACAAAGGTATTTGAAACTGTTATAATTGAAGTTATGCTTCATTAACAGTAATTTTAATTTTCTCAATTTGAATTTTTATTGTTTCTAATGTTTCAATATCTACTATTGCAATACCTTCATTTACTTCATCTAATTGTTCTATGAGTTCTCCTTCTTCATTCCAAATCGAACTTTTACCAGCACAATCATAACCTCCTGATTTCCCAACAAAATTAGCCATCAAGGAAATCATTTTATACTTTTTAGCAATACTAGAAATCCGATCAATATCCTTATCAACTCCATTGATTGAGTTAAGAACACTCGCTATATAAACATTCGAACCATTTTTAAATGCTTTTTCAGAATGCTCTGAAATAGATGTCTCGTAACAGATTGCAAATCCTATTGTATGGTCTTTTAATTTTATTGGAGGAAGATTTTCTCCAGAAACGAAATACTTTTCTTCACCAGGATGTAAATGTTCTTTTGAATAAATTTCTCTTGGTTTATGAGGTTGAAAAATAACCATACTTATACAAACCCCTATTTTATTTTTAGTAGGAACTCCTACTCCTATTACTATTTGATTTGTATTGCTAATTTCTTGAAATTCACCTAATCTTTCATCGTCCTTTGTAAATGCTAATGATTCTGTCAGTTCTGGTTCATACCCTGTCAAAGAAAGTTCTGGAAAAATGATAAGATCCGCCTCATTTTTAATAGAAAGTTCAATCAATCTTTTATGATTATCTATATTTTTTTGAATATCTCCTCTAACTGGATTGGTTTGCGCAATACAAATTTTCATTTTGTCAGTTGAATTATTGTTAACGGTCTCGTACGACCATCTGTTTAGGGTTTAAAATTACTGTTTTTCGATTACTTCTTTGTAAATTTTATTAACCAAATCTACTCAGTTCTAGTTGACTTTTTAAAGTATAAATCGTAATTTTAATCAGTAAAAAATTACCAATGGTAAGCCCACTTATTGAAACAGAATGGCTTGAGAAACATCTAGGAGATGATAACTTACGAATTGTTAATGCAACTGTTCAGGTAAAGCTTTGGCCCTTTCCTCGTATACTAAGTGGTAAACGTAATTTTAAAAAGAGACATATTCCTGGGGCTGTATTTGCAGATTTATTAAAAATTTCCAATCCCAATTCACCTAAACGTACTTTTACCTTACCAACAGCAGCGCATTTTGCTGAATGCATGTCTAAACTTGGAATTGATGAGGGAGTTCGGGTTGTTATTTACGATGAACGAGAAAATATGTGGGCAGCACGACTCTGGTGGATGTTAAGAACTTTTGGATTTGATAATGCCTCTATCCTTAATGGTGGTTGGTCTGCATGGACTTTGGAAAGTAGACCGATATCCAAAGAAATAAAGAACTATCCCAGAGCTGAATTTGTCCCTAGCTTTAGACCGGAATTGATAGTCGATAAAAATGAAGTTTTAAATGCTATTGAGCAAAATGACATCTGTATTGTGAGTGCCTTAGGTCGTAGACAACACCGCGGTGAACGTAATGAATATGGACGAAGAGGACATATACCAGGAGCAATGAATGTGACTGCATGGGAAATTCTAGACAGGACCACCAAGCGATATCGACCAAAGGAAGAGTTACAAAAACTATTTGAGCCTATGCTAAACAAGAAACGTGTTATAACGTATTGTGGTGGCGGAATAGCAGCCTCAAGTGATGCCTTTATACTTCATATGTTAGGTCATCAAAACGTTGCGGTTTATGATGGAGGCTTGATGGAATGGTGTAAAGACAAGAGTTTACCTCTTGTGATAGATAGTTAGGTATCAATTTTACCGTCTAAGTATTTCTTGCAATCATCAACCACCAGTTAAATTATTGCTTTTTAACTACAGTGTTTTACTCTTCAATTGTTCTAAATGTCAAGTTTACTCTTGGTGTCATCACTTTTTTAGTAGGTGGAAGTCTGTGTAACCAATATGTTTGTGTTGTATCTTTCATTACTAACAGACTTCCATCTTCTAAAAGCAATAAAAATTTGAGTTGTCGTAATTGGCTTTCAGTACCTCGCACTGTTCGTCGGAAAGCAGTTTTGGAACAATTGCGTAACCGTTTTGGTGCATTTCTTCTGTTACTAAATGCCAATCAGCTTTGTTTATGTTATCAATTATGGCTTTCATTGTTAATTATGGGCTATTTCTAAAAAAATATCGCACAACTCTTTGGGTTTGCTAAAAAATGGTGAATGGCTTGTCTTCATTTTATATACTTTTTCACAAGGAGTCTCCTCATACATTTTTTGCTGTATAAAGGGTGTTACTGCCTTATCTTCTGTACACTCTATATAAAATCTTGGCACACTTCCATAGTTTTCTTCCGTTAACTCTAAAGATGTCTTTCCTGTCTCCGCACTTTCGTGGCTCAATATCATTCTTGCCATTTGATAAATATCATCATCGCAATCATGGTACAAACCTTCTTTATAAATTTCGGGTTGTAAGGTATGTGAGTTGGTCTCTGGATATCTTGTTACATAAGGCTTAAGCACTCCGTTTACATCTTGGGAAGAATAATCTGCTTGCGTTTTACCATTAGGAATCAAGTAAGCAGCCAGATAGATTAATTTCTCAATTCTTTCAGGACGGTATTCGGCAACTTGCGAAATCATAATCCCGTTTTTACTATGCCCCACCAAAATTACTTTTTCCTCAATACTGTCAATAAGCTTGCAAAGTTCTTCTACAGTAGATTTTAGGGTAACATTTTTAATGGGGGTTTTGTCACGCCCCATTCCAGACAAATCAATGGCATAAACTTTATGACCTTGATTTTCTAATATTGGCACCACTTTATGCCAGTTCCAAGCACTATGCCAAGAACCATGAATTAAAATGAATGTTTTCATGAATAAGAATTTAGATTATTGAGTTACAAAGATTCGTTTTGTACTCGCTTGAAAAAATCCGAAACTTGCGGTATTCAAAAATTATTTATTTTTGGCAGCTTCCCAACCAATAATGGCTGTTTTTCGAGTATTTCCCCACATATAACCTCCAAAGTTTCCTGTAGATTGGATAACTCTGTGACAAGGTATCAGATAAGCTACAGGGTTACTTCCTATGGCAGTTCCAACAGCTCTAGAAGCGTTTGGTTTGCCTATTTTTTCGGCTAAACCTCCATAGGTTGATAAGCTTCCCATGGGTATTTTGAGCAGACTTTCCCAAACTTTCAATTGAAAATCGGTTCCTTTTAGATGCAGCTTGATTTCATTGAGTTTGCTCCAATCATTTTGAAAAATAAACAACGCATTTTGTTGCATCAAGTCTAATTTTCTTTGAAAAGTGGCATTGGGAAATTTGGCTTGCAGGTTTTGTAAAGCAATTTCTTCATTGTCTTCAAAAGCCATATAGCAAATGCCTTTGGATGTAGAAGCGACAATTAAACTTCCAAATGGACTTTCGGCAAAACTGTAGTTGATTTGCAGATTTTTTCCACCTTTTTTGTATTCGGCAGGTGTCATTCCTTCAATGCTTATAAACAAATCGTGTAATCTACTGGTGCTCGAAAGTCCCATTTCAAAAGCAGTATCGAACAATGTTGCCTGTTTTTCTTTCAGAATTTTTTTGGCGTGTTCTACGCTGATAAATTGCAAGAATTTTTTCGGACTTATTCCTGCCCAATCTGTAAACATTCGTTGAAAGTGAGCTGGACTAACATGAACTTTTTCCGCAACTTCGTCTAAATTGGGCTGCGATTTGAAATTTGTTTTTATGTATTCAATCGCTTCTGCAATTCGATTGTAATTGATTTGGTTTTGTGTTTCCATTTTTCCTGAATCTTATACAACAAATGTCCGAATGGTTTTGCTTTAATAAAATCCGAAACTTGCTATGTTTTACAAAAGTATTTTTTGTGCGGATGTTTTTTCAATCTCGCTTAAAAAATCTGATATGATTGTTTCCAATTCTTTTACGCTGCTTATCATTGGTAAATGTCCACTATTTATAGTTTCTATTCTTGATGCATTTAAATTTTTTGCCATTTTGTCTTGCAAATCAGTAGGCATTGATTTATCATTTGTCAATTTAATATATAAACGTTTTGTATCGGGCAATTCAAACGAATTTTTTGTTGTGTAAAGTGCTTTTGCTTCTGGTGTAAATTCGTCTACAATTTTTGAAGTCATTTCTGGTGTCAAATCATTACAGAGTTCTGCTTCTATTGTTTTTTTAGGTGGTGTTGTCCCAAATAACGATAGCAAAATTGGTAATAAGAACTTTTGAGGAAACGGTAATGAAGAAACAAATGACTGTCCGCTTTTTGGCACAACTGAACCAATAGCGACAAATCCTTTTAATTCATTTTTGAATTTTTCAGCAACTTTTAATCCAATACAAGCCCCAATAGAATGAGCAACAATAATAAAATTATCATTTCCCCAATTTCTTATTTCCGTTGTTGTCTTATTTATATAATCATCAAAAGTCAGTTTTAAATTCTGTTTGCCATTTGATTTTCTATTTGGGAAATCAATGCTTAAAACTGGATTATCAATTCTCTGTTGTAATTCATTCCATATTGAACTATTAAGCCCTGCCCCATTTATAAAAATTATTCCGATTTTATTGTTCATAAGCTCTCTTTTAGTATTTTAAGTTGGTTGCTTTGTTACAATAATCGCTAACGTTTTAGTATATTGAAAATTGTGGTTTTGTAGGCGAGGATTTTCCGAAGGAAAATCGGAAGGTAGCAAAATGGCAACTAACTTTGGTTAAACTAAAAGTAGCATTTTTTTTATACATCGTTGACTACAGTACTTTATATCATTCAAATTTCATAAAGTGGTCTATTGTTACACTTTTTATTAAATGTTTTTCACGGTCATCAATTACAGCATTTCTCCAATCAACACCAGCAAACTTTTTTAGAGATTCAATATCTCTCCAATATGATATCATCATAAATTCCTGAGAAGAATTATCAATAGGAAGTCCAATGACAGTATCAATAACACCTTCTTGCTTTTTAATTAAAGGGAGAGCAATTTTTGTAAAGAAAGATTTAAATTCATCTTGTTTGTCAGAGAATATAATTGCTTTAAAAACTCGAACTATCATAATTCTTTTCAGTTTAATATTGTAGTTAACAGTCTCGGCTATGAGTAGTAGCGGCTTTCTACTCACAAACCTTTCGTTTGATCACTCAAACCGCTATTACTTATACATTGTTAGCAATAGTCTTTTAATTGGTTGATTTTTTTAAAGAACTTGCATGGTCTTTTATAACATACCACATGTTATCACTACCTTTTTCTAAAACATAACTAACAATCATATGATTTAAGTAAGGTTTTCCGTTTCTATTAGGTTCACGATATATAGCCTCCGTTGTTGCTGTTCCAATGTATTTTCCAGGTTCAATATTCAGTATTTTAGTTTTCATTGTCCATGTACTGTCTTTAAACCATTCGGCATGTAAGTTCACAAACTCATCCACTGTATAGGTTATTTTTGTGTTTGGCAAAATCAGTTCCATTCTACCCGATGTAGACATGGTCGATTTTAATGAGTCAATGTTTTTATTTTCAATAGACATTAATAACGTCTCTAATGTTTTTTTTATTTGTTTTTCGTTTTTTTTAGAGTCAAATTGATTGTCAGAACTATTATTACAAGAAAATAATATTGATAATGAAATAAATATTATGATAATTAAATTGTTTGTTTTCATGATTAAGGTTGAATTATAGCCAATGGTTTATATAAGAATAGTTGCGGTTTTATGTGCGAGGATTTTCAGAAGGAAAATCAGAAGGTAGTAAAATGGCAACTAACTTTGATTAAGCTAAAAGTAGCAATTATTTTTATACATTGTTGACAAACGTTATTTTACGTTCTGTTTTTTAGTTAGTCCAAACAAAATCAAATCAATATATTTCGAATTCTTAAATATATGTTCTTTTAATTCGCCTTCTTTTTTCATTCCGCTGTTTTTTAAAACTTGTCCAGATGCAGGATTATTTGCCAAATGAGAAGAAGTAAACTTGTTCAAATTCAGATTATCAAATCCGAATTTTAGGATAGCTTTTGTTGCCTCGGTCGCATATCCATTTCCAGAAAAAGGTTCTGCAATCCAATATCCGATTTCTGCTCTGTTATTTTTTCTCTCAATTTTTATTCCTATTCCGCCAATAAAATTATCTTTCTCTTTTAGTCTTATTGCAAAAGTATATTGGTTTCCATTTTCAAAACCTTGATTCGCCATATTAATCCAAAAAATGGCGTCCTTTTCAGAGTATGGGAAAGGTATGTTTTGAGTAAAATCAGATATATTTTTATTCGATGCGTATTTTACGATATCTGAAATATCTTTTGCTTTTAATTCTGTTAAGAATAATCGTTCAGTTTCTATTTTTGGAAAGTTTTTCATTTAAGTTCCAAGGTTTTCTCTACTATTTGCCAATGATCTCGGCTATGTGTAGTTGTGTGGCGTCATTTATATTTCACTCATCAATTTTTCGAAATTCCAAACAGTTGCAAATTCTTCATTCAAATTAGCGAGTGTTGTTAGGTGTATTATTTCAGAATCATATTTCTCTCCATTGATTCCAATTCGGTCAAAAGCTGCCGTTGCATCAGAAATTAAATACGTTTCGTAACCATAATTCCCCGCCATTCGAGTTGTTGTCGACACACAATGATTTGTGGTAATTCCAACTATTACTATAGATGTAATTCCCAATCGGTCTAACTGTTCCTTTAAATTAGTTCCGATAAAAGCACTATTTACATTTTTCGTTATTATTGGCTCGTTTTCTTTAGGCAAAACATTTTCATTAAACTCAAATCCTGGATTTTGTTCATTAAGTTTAGATTTTGGGTTTGTAGAACTATGTCTAATATGAAAAATTGGCAAGTTTAATTCCCTCCATTTATTCAATATTTTACCGCAAGTGATTTCAGCATTTTTATTATTTCTATTTCCTCCCCAATAATTTTCGTCTAAAAACGCTTTTTGAACATCAACCAAAATTAGTGCTGTATTTTTTTCTCTTAAATTCATTTTAAAATTTGTTTGGTTTTAATGACACACAACGTGTTTGTGTGTATTTTTTTTTGCAGGAAAAGACGCTAGTCATTTTCCATTGTAGCGGAAAGATAATTAACAAGATTGAATTTCCTCAGCGAAAATTCAATCTTATTAATTATACACTTCGTTATATGCTTTTAATTGGTTGATTTTTTTAAAGAACTTGCATGGTCTTTTATAACATACCATATGTTATCACTACCTTTTTCTAAAACATAACTAACAATCATATGATTTAAGTAAGGTTTTCCGTTTCTATTAGGTTCACGATATATAGCCTCAGTTGTTGCTGTTCCAATGTATTTTCCAGGTTCAATATTCAGTATTTTAGTTTTCATTGTACATGTACTGTCTTTAAACCATTCGGCATGTAAGTTCACAAACTCATCCACTGTATAGGTTATTTTTGTGTTTGGCAAAATCAGTTCCATTCTACCCGATGTG
>NZ_SNYH01000004.1:340723-454509 GCF_004363005.1 Tenacibaculum caenipelagi
ACTGTCTTTAAACCATTCGGCATGTAAGTTCACAAACTCATCCACTGTATAGGTTATTTTTGTGTTTGGCAAAATCAGTTCCATTCTACCCGATGTGGACATGGTTGATTTTAATGAGTCAATGTTTTCATTTTTAAGTTCTGTGTCATAAAGAATTATTGATTTGTTCATTTTCCTGTTATTATATATTTCAAGTTTATTGTAGTATTCTTTAAGATTTTTTGGAATATCAGAATGGATTAATTTTAATTCAGTTGGTAACAAAAATTCGATTGTATTTATAGTCTGCTTTAACCATTCTTTTTCTAATTCATTTTCCACATTAAAAATAATAATCTTAAAGGAATTATTATTAAAATACTTAAAGAGATAATTTTAATAGTCAAAGATTTTTTCTTTGTTAAGAAATAAACTAAAAAACTTAATGCAACATAATAAACTAAAAAACCTAATGCAACGCCAATAATTGTCAAACCAAAGGTGAAAGCTATATTTTTATCTTTTAAGATTTCTGTAATGTTTCCAAATAATATGACAGGAGTGAAAATAAAAAGTAATTTCCAGATATTTGTTTTTTGTGCTTTTTTCAAAGTACTTTTTTTTAATTATAGTTAACAGTTAGTATAAGAATAGTAGCGAATTTTATACACAAGCCATGCAGTTTTAGACTAACTTTATATATAAAAAACGACTTCGATTAAGCACCAAAGTCGCTGTTATTTTATACATTGTTGCCAGTAGTATTTTCTATTGCTTTTATTCCGTTTCAAATTCTATTCGAGTACTAATTCATATTTTTATTCTCTTTCAAATATTCGGTTAATGCTTCTAAATAAAGTTTGTTAAAAGCTGTTCCTGAAAACGGGTTTTGACTGGTTACTAAATTCCTGTCTTTTACAGCATAGTTTGCCTTTGGCAGTTTCCTTCTATATTTTAATCCTAATTTTCTTAATCTTTTGGCTATTTTTCTGTTCTTGGGTTTCCCTTTCATAATAAAACGCTCAATTACAAACTCCTCAAAAGGCGAAACTGAATTAACTTTAAAACCAATATATGGATTTTCATCTTTTGGTATTGTTAATATGAGACTGGGTGCGTGACAAATAAGTCCTGTTGGTTTATTTTCCTTCGCAAAGTACTTTAATAGAATAGGGATATTAATGTCTTCTTTCAAATCTATCATTAAGCCTTGTCCACCTGGAATTATCAAACCTATATAATCAGATTTTTTTTCAATAGCTTTTTCAAGTGTTATTGGACTATTAAATAGACTATCTGTTTTAGTAAATATTAAAGCCTCATTTTTTACTTTCAAGTTGTTTTTCCAATACTTGTCGTTTATGCTTTCTTTATCTATTGTTGATACAATTCCATTTGGTGTTGCAAAATCTACTGTATATCCTGCTTCAGTTACCGATTTATATGCGAGATAAAATTCATTCAAAAACACACCAGTTTGTCGAAGTTTCTCTCCTTTATTTAATTGCAACGTATTTGCTGCACTCATTACGAATAGTATTTTGTTGTTTTGTGCAGAAACCGTTTTGGTTAAAAGCACTAATATTATTATTAAATTTCTAATTTTCATTTTGTGATGTTTTAAACTGTTACGCCTTTCATTATTCTGTAGGCTATTTTTGGACTAATTCTGTTTATGATTCTCAATAGTTTTACTTTATGAATATTTACTTCATATCTATTATTTTTATAGGCTTTTATAAACTCATCTACCAATCTTTGAGGTGAAATTTTTCCTTTGCCTTTTCCTTTCGTCATTTCAATAGCTACTAAAGTTGGTATTATTTCAAATACTTTTATTTTATCTAATTGGTATCGTAATGATTTTGAGAAAATGTGAATTGCTGCTTTTGTTCCGCAATAGACAGCTAATTTGGCTTTAGGAACAATGGTTAAACCTACAAGTCGGTCTAATTCTGATTGTGAAGAAATATCGCATTTAAATGAGGTAATACGCTTGTCTAATTTTACAAGTTCTTCTAATCTAATCTCATTTCTGCCTACAGCTATTATTTGATTGTCCAATTGGCAAAATCTCTCTGCCAATTCTCTACCAATTCCAGAAGTAGCATCTGTAATAAGAATTTTGTTATTTAATAGTTTCATACTCGTGATATTTAAAAGCAAAATTCACGAGAATAAAGAGTGAAATCATTTACATATGTAAAGATTTTACTTTTTGGCTCTAATACGACTTAATTGGGTTGGTGTAATACCTAAATACGAAGCGATATGGTATTGGTTAATTAGGTTTTCTAAACCTGGGTGTTCTTTTTTGAAGATTGAGTAGCGTTCTGTTGCTTCAAGCGTTACAAGTTCAATTTCTCTTTTTTCTTTTATTGCAAACTTGTATTCTGCCATAATTCGAGCAAGGCTTTCAAATTTCGGATAATTTTTATAAAGTGAAGTAAGTTGTCTAAAATCAGCAACGAATAGTGTACAGTCTGTTAAGCATTGAATATTAATTAAATTTTTCTGCTTTGTTGTTATTGATGAATACGCTGCTACAAAATTTGAAGATGTAAAGAACGTTTTATTGTATTCGTGTCCCGATTTATTGCGAAAAAATGCGCGCATTACTCCGTTTGAAATAAAAGCTAATTTTGATGAAAATTCTCCTTCTTTGGCGAAATAATCCTTCTTTTTGAGTTGAATTTCAGAAAAAAATGAAATGAAAACTTCTATTTCTCTTTTTGTAAAAGGGGCTAATGTTTCCAAATATATTTTTAGTTCATTCATTTTTGTTTATGGTGTGTTGTTTTTTGCATTACTGTCAACGGTCTCGGTTATGAGTAGTTGCATGGTTCAGCACTTGTTAATTATTAGTTGGAGTTTTTATCAGATAACTCTTTTACTTTCTTATAGAATAAAGAAGCTTTATTTTCATCACTCATTTCTTTATAAGTATCTCCTAGCCCTTTTAAAGGTCTTTCAGCATTTGGATGTTTCTCTGATAAAAATGTAAAAAGGTTTATTGCTTTATCGTATTGATTATTTTCTAGATAGAATTCAGCAATTGAGCAAGCTCTATTTATTCTTAGCTCACCAAAAAAATTAGTTTTTTCAAATTCATTCATAAAAGTATCAAACTGATTATAATCGTTTGCTCGCATAGCATTCCTTACTAGCGTAAACATTGTCCATTTGGTTAATTCACGGGGAAATCCAAATTGTTGTGCTCTTTGTTTATAATAGTCATACACATAATCCAAACCACCAGCTTTGTTGAATTCTTCAAGATTACTAAATTGTAGTTCAGGATAAAAATGATAATACTTCTTCAATCCGTGATAAAGTGTTGTAAAGGGTGTTGACCTATGCTCTTCTCCTTCTATTTCTCTAAAAGTCCAGTTCATTGTTTTCGGAGCTTTATTTAGCAGAAGTTTATTCAATTTATCAGTTCCATCCTTCACTACTCCTTCATTGGAGCCAGAGGTAAAATATAAAAATTTGTAAAAGTTCGGAGTTTTTGAGGATAGGCTATCTACTTTGTTTATTTTTTCATCCAAAGGAAATGGACTTGCAGCAATGTAACCTTTAAATAGGTCAGGATTAGTAGTCATAGCTTGAATGACAAATCCTCCTCCATATGCCCATCCAAATAATAATCGTTCTTTGGACGTACGAAATCTTTGCTCAATAAAACCTATGGCCTCTTTTTCAATGAAATCTAAATATTTTTTCGAATTGGAACTAAAGTTTCTATTTCTGTCCGATTGCTTTTTAGAAATGCCAACAATAATAAACTCGGGAGTCTGACGAAATTCAACAAACGATTTATGGAGACTAACACCATGTAGAAAATACCGTTGCCCATCTAAAATGTATAGGACAGGATACTCTTTCTTAGATTCGGTATAACTATCGGGCAAAAAAACTTGAACTTCTCTTTCATCATTGAGTATTTTCGATTGAATCAAGAAAGTTTTCCCCACAATGTTATTTGTCTCATTAATTTGTGAATGAGATTTTAAGTTTAAAAAAAACAGCAATACAACAATGAAAATTTTTAGGTTCATATGTTTTTAATTTAATAAGTGTTAATGTTTTTCAGCGTTTCCCAACTCATAACTTTTATTTTTTCAGATTCCTTTCTAATAGTTTCAATTCCGATTTTGTTCAGCCAGATTTCAACTTCTTCGTCAAGATCTAAAAAATCAGGTATTTTCTTTAAATCTTCAAGATTGTCCGAGTAAAGTCCGATTACAGGATATGGTTCTCCAAATGGGTTTCCTAAAGGTATGATTTCATATTTTATACTTTTTGGAAATTCCGTAAACAATTCAGGTAATTTCGTTCGGATAATCTCAAGACACGAAACAATAGAATCCATATTCCAATTCAATTCCTCATAAATTGCTGGTTCTATAATTTTGTAACCTCTTGTTGTTTTTTCTTCCATACTCAAATTTCGTAAATGTTTTACAACGGTCTCGTATAACCGTCAGTTATCGGTTTGCTTTTAGTTTTAGCACTGGCGTTAGCAATTCCTAGTAGATTTGGACGTAGTCAAGTCCACCGTAATTGCGGTTATACATTTTTGCCAACTGGTTTTTTTATTCCGCAAACAACTCCAATCGTTGTTAATGTCATCCATAAAATCATTACTCCAAATTCTCTAATGAATGGAATATTTTTCAGGTTAACAAAAGAAATATTCTCAATCCCTAATATCCAAATTGGGAAAGAAATACTCGACAATAAAAAAGTCAAAAGAATAGTTTTCAGATTAAGGTTTATGGATTTGACTAATAAGCCATTAATTCCGATAATCATAATTCCAGCTAAACCATAAATCAAACTCGGATACATATACTTATCTGACTCAAAACTAATTACTAGAATTATTGACAAAAAAAAGATTAAGGTTGATAATAAAATAATTATTAAAGTCTTACCTATTTTTTGTTCAATCGGTTTTTCTAAATTAATTATTGGAATTCCAATAGCGAAAATCATCGGAACAAACAAGAGGATATCAGTTTGAAATGCAAGAAACGAACCAAGTACCGCTAATATAAAATTAGTAAGTATTGTTAAATATGATTTCGAAATATTCATTCAATTACAGGTTTAAAGTTATTGTTTTTGGTTTGAAACCGACGTTAGCAATTCCAAGTGTGTTCAGATACAGTCGAATCCGCCGTAATTGCTGTTATACATTGTTGATAGTCATTTTTTTTATTACTTCAATCTGACATTTTTTATTTATGGAATCTAAAATATTTTCAATTTTCCTATATTCCTTTTCAGATTTAATTTTAATCTTTTTTTCGTTTTCAACTACTTGCTTTTGAGTTCTAATTATTGGGTCATTATGAACCCACCTATTGAGTTGGTTACCCATTTCATAGCCTTCTGGAATACTTGCTCTAGAAGTCAAAATGTTCCTTGATTGACTTTCTTTGATCTTTTTTAAAATCGGGATTAGATATATCTCAATGATTAATACTTTATCTTTATTCCGATTTGTCCATTTTAAAATCTTTTCTTCAATTGTTAGCTTGTCAAATTGCCAACCTTTTAATTTTAACTTATTACAAATTTGAATCTGTAAATTATCAGAAGAATCAATATCCGAAAGTCTAATTATTTTCTGCTTTATTTTCAATGTTTTAGATTTTAAAATTCACACAACGGTCTATTATAACAAACAGTTACAAATTTAGACTACTAGTTTTTAGGTTAAAGAACTAGTGTTACCAATACAATAGTAATTTATTTAAATATAGCTATTCCTATCAATATCGAAATGATTCCCATTAGGACAAAAGCAATTAAAGCTGTTTTATAATTTTTTACAGATAAACAAGTTGATTTTTCATGTTTATTTCTCCAGACCATTAATGATATAGGTTCTCCTTCCATTGTATGAGTTTTAAAAGTATGCCTGCTCTCATTACTAATTTCTATATTCTCATACTCCTGACCTTCAATTATGTATTTATAGGTAATTTCTGCTATCATTTCTCTTCCCTTTCCTACTCTCTGTTCTTTAGAAATTGCTTTTATTACTATTCCTTTTGTTTTTATTCCATTAGTAAATAAAAGGAACTTTCTTAGATTAATTCCAGCCCATATTAGAGCTATAATTCCAAACATTAAAGGTACCATACATTCTTTCTTTTATTGTTTTTGTTTGAGAACTAACCTTAGCAATCCCGAGTTAGATTCACACGCTGTCGAATCCGCTGTAATTGTGGTTATACATTGCTGGCAGCTTTTTTTCTTGTTTTTACTTCTAATTTACAATGAATTCCAATATCTTTCAAATCTTCAGCAATCTCCTCTAATTCAGTATAATTGTCGTTCCAAGCTTTAAATTCAGACAATATTATTTTTCCATCATTATTTACCATTTTTAGTAATTCAGGTGTAGAATGGTTAAGTATAGATTTTAGTTTCGAAATATTAACCTTTGAGTAGGAAATTTCTAAATTCCAATAATTTTCAAGACTTTGTAATTTATTCTCAAAATGATGAATCCAATCTACTGTTGGTGCTGAACCTTCAAATTCTGCCATGTTTCCATCTTTACTAATCAAAATTCGACCAATTCCATACCAAGATGTTCTTTCACTCCAACTTAAATCTAATTCAGATTTAATACACCAAAATAAAGAATAGCAATATTTGTGTTCTTCCATTCCTTCTTCTAAAACAATCATTTCTTTTTCAAATTCTCGTTTGCTATTAATCCAATAATTAGCTTTTTCGATTATTTCTGTATTCATCCGTTGATTTTGTTAAAATGGCCACTAACGGTTCTTATAACCGTCAGTTATAGATTTAAATATACTTTGTTTTTCGGTTTAGCATAGGCGTTAGTAATTTCGGTTATGCATTGTTGTAAATAGTACTTTCTAATCAGTTTTTCCTAACACTATTTTACCATAAAAAAACCAAGGAAGAAAAGTCATTCCTAAGGCAAATGGGCTATTCTTTTTATACTTTTTTGCGAGAACTTGATTAATGAAAAATTTAGGAAAAAATCGAATAAAAGGTATAAATAGAGGTACAATCCACCAAATAGGCTTATTCGTTATTCTTAACAATGTTATATTATTTAAAATTGGAATCAAAGCGTAAGACTTAATTCTATTTTCTTTTTCAAAAAGAAGGTATAAACTTTTGAAATAAATTATAACGATAGCAATTAAAAAGCTAGGAGGAGAAAAAATATTTAGGAGCCATGAGAAATTGCCGCTTTTTAAGAATTCTATAATCGAAATATAAGGTGTGCTAATAAAATACTGTACTAAATCAAAATTATTCAAGTGATAGGGACTAAAATCAGTTAAAATCAAAAGTCCAGTTTTATTTTCCTTTTGTGGGTTATTTACAAATTCATGAATATGATAAAAAGAAAAGTCAATTACCCAACTGAAAATGTAGGACATTAAAACATAAAACAAGGTTACAATCAAAAAATCATAGAAAGAAGTGTTCTTGTTTTTTTCGTAATCTTTATAGGCTAAAAGCAAAAATAACCCGAATATTATTATATAATATGTTTTATTAAATATAGCATCAATTATTATTGTGTCTTCCTGTTTCTCTACATTAAATATCAGATAAAAAATCTTAGTTATGAATGTGGTTAGCAAAACAAAGAACAAACTTTTAGTTAGACTTATTTTAATTATTTCTTTAATATTCATTTATTGGTATTATTTACAACTTGTTTACATACAGAATAAACTTACCAGTATACTCCTTTTTGGAAAGATTTGTAGAAACTCTTAGCAATTTTATTCTTCTCATTTTTTAGCAATATAGTTGTATTTTAGAAACTATCAAAAAAGGTTTTCGCAAAAAAAGAACAACTTTTCTTGTTTTTTAGAACATAATTTATACATTTGACTCAATGTTTAACAACAAAAGCCATATTATCTCTATTCTAGCTGTAAGTATTACGGCTTCTTTTGTTGGCACTACAACTACAATTACTACTACAACCCTTTAGGGGTTATTTTCTATACATATCATCTCCGTATATATTTATTTTTTCAAAAGACTTGAAAACAGATAAATAGCTTAAAAAATCTTATTTTTAATTTATTATCCTTTTTAAAATGAACGTTTTAAAATTTGGTGGTTCTTCAGTAGCCAACCCTCAAAACATAGAAAAAGTAGTACAAATCATTGCCAATGCGTCTGTAAACAGTCCACTTATTGTGGTGGTTTCTGCTTTTGGAAAAACAACGAATAAACTCATCGCATCGGCAGAACAAGCTGCTCAAAACGATGCTAATTACCTTGAAAACTACCAAGAAGTTGAGCAATTGCATTTTGAAGTAATTGAAAAATTAATTCCTGAAAATCAGCAAGAAGAAGTTAAAACCTATATAGCATCCCTTTTTAAGCAATTAAAAACCTTGTTAGAAGGTTGTTTGTTACTAAACGAAATTACTCCCAAAACGCTAGCTACGATTAGTGGTTTTGGTGAATTGTTATCTTCATACATCATTGCAAGCATAGCTAGTAAGCAACTAGATGTGGTATATAAAGACAGTAGAGAGTTAATCATCACTTCCAACGCTTTTGATAAAGCACAAGTTGATTTTCAACTAACCAACACCAATTGTAAGGAGTATTTTGCCAATAACAAACACCGAGTAACTTTGTTACCTGGTTTTATAGCTAAAACAAAAGAAGGAAAATCAACTACTTTAGGACGTGGAGGTTCCGATTATTCTGCGGCTATATATGCCGCTGCTATCAATGCTGATGAATTACAAATATGGACAGATGTTAGTGGTATGTACACTGCGAACCCGCATATGGTAAAGCAGGCATTCCCTATTCCACATATTTCGTATCAAGAAGCCATGGAATTATCACATTTTGGGGCAAAGGTTATCTACCCTCCTACTATTCAACCGGTGTTGGAAAAAGAAATTCCTATTCGAATAAAAAATACCTTTGAACCTGAAAATGTAGGAACACTCATTTCAAAAATTACCGAAAATGGAAAACCTGTAAAAGGAATTTCTCATATCGAAAATATTACGCTATTAACGTTAGAAGGAAGTGGCATGGTAGGCGTTTCTGGCATTTCTAAACGTTTGTTCGAAACTTTATCGACACACAACATCAATGTGGTATTAATTACGCAAGCTTCTTCAGAACACTCTATTTGTGTGGGTATTTATGATGAAGATGCTGAAAAAGCAGCCTTAAAAATTAACGAAGCCTTTGCTTTTGAAATAGAACGTCATAAAATAGATCCGATTATTGTAGAACAAGGCTTAGCAATTATCGCTTTGGTAGGTGATAAAATGAGAAATCACCAAGGCTTAAGCGGGCAAATGTTCAGTTCTTTAGGCAAAAACAACGTGAATATTCGTGCCATTGCTCAAGGTGCTTCAGAAAAAAACATTTCTGCTGTTATTAACAGTTCAGATGCCAAAAAAGCATTAAACACCCTACACGAGCAGTTTTTTGAGGAAAAAGTAAAACAATTAAACTTGTTTGTTACGGGTGTAGGAAATGTCGGTGAACGCTTTTTAGCACAAATCCATCAGCAGAAAAAATACTTAAAAGAACAGTTGAAACTGAATGTACGTGTTGTAGGGATTTCCAATTCTAAACAAATGGTTTTTGATGAAGGTGGTATCAGCTTAAAATCGTGGAAAGAACAATTACAAAACGGAGAAGCAAGTACTTTAGAGCGCTTTTTTGAAAGAACAAAAGCGTTGAACCTTCGTAATTCGGTTTTTATTGACAATACGGCTAATCAAAAAGTTTCTGAGGTATACGAACACTATTTAGCCAATAATATTGGAGTAGTTACTTGTAATAAAATAGCCTGTGCTTCTGAACTAGACAATTATAAAAAGTTAAAGCACATTTCACGAAAGTATAGTGTGCCATTTTTGTTTGAAACCAATGTGGGTGCTGGTTTGCCTATTATTGATACGCTTAAAAACTTAATTGCTTCTGGTGATCGAGTACATAAAATACAAGCCGTGTTATCAGGTTCTCTAAACTTTGTGTTCAATAATTTTAATGAGAATACTTCATTTCACGATGTGGTACAACAAGCACAAGAACAAGGATATACTGAACCAGATCCTAAAATTGATTTGAGTGGTGTGGATGTAGCCAGAAAAATATTAATTCTTGCACGTGAAAGCGGTTATGATTTGGAACTTTCTGATATTGAAAACAATGCATTTTTACCTAAAAAAAGTTTAGAAACTGCCAACAATGATGATTTTTATGCTTCTTTAACTGAATTTGAGGCACAATTTCAACAAGTATATAAAGAAGCTGCCGACAAAAATTGTCGTTTAAAATATGTCGCTGAATTCAATGATGGAAAAGCAAGTGTAGGTTTACAACACATTCCGTTTGATCATCCTTTTTATAATTTAGAAGGTAGCGACAACATCGTATTGTTTTTTACAGATAGATACCCTGTAAATCCACTACAAATAAAAGGAGCTGGTGCGGGTGCTGAAGTAACTGCTTCAGGAATTTTTGCAGATGTGATACGAATTGGAAATCAATAGTATATGGAAAAGCGTTATCAAAATATCATACAAGTCTATAACAATGTAGCACAGGCGTATCAAGATAAATTTGCCAATGATACCGTGTACAATCATAGTTATGACCTTCTTTTAAAGCATATGAAACCGACTCACAAAAGAGTCTTAGACGTAGCTTGTGGTTTTGGTAAGATTACTAAGTATCTTTTACAGCACAATCCTGCACTTACTTTTTTAGGAGTGGATGCTGCTGAAAATATGGTGGCTTTGGCTAAACAGCACAATCCGAAAGCTTCTTTTAAAGTGCTAGATTGTAGAGAGATTATTAGTTTACAACAAGGTTTTGATATTATTATCTTCGGATTTTGTTTTCCGTATCTTACCAAAGAGGATGCTCTAAAACTTATAAAGGATGTTGCTACGATGTTACATCCAAACGGATTATTATACATCAGTACTATGGTTGGGGATTACGAAAAAGACTCTCGTATCACTGCTAGTTCGGATGGAAAAAACTCGATGTTTATCCATTATCATGAACCAAAATATTTGATTGAAGCTTTAGAAGCACAAGGATTTAAAATTTTAGAAAATTACACCAAACTATATCAAGAAGGTGGTGATACCGACTTGTTTTTAATCGCAAAAAAATGAACTATTTAAAAATATTTTCACCTGCAACTGTTGCTAATGTTTCCTGCGGATTTGATGCTTTAGGTTTAGCACTCGAAACTGTTGGTGATACCATGACTTTTACCAAAACAGCTACAAAAGGAATCAAAATTACCCAAATCACAGGGGCTGATTTACCTTTAGATGCAAAAGTAAATGCTGCGGGAGTGGTTGCGCTAGCTATGTTAGAAAAACATCCAGCTGATTTTGGAATTGATATCACTATTCATAAAGGATATACTCCGGGAAGTGGTTTAGGAAGTAGTGCTGCCAGTGCTGCAGGAGCTGCGTTTGGTGTAAATCAGTTATTGGGAAATAGCTTCACCCCTCTTGAATTAACTCAATTTGCGATGTTAGGAGAAGAAGCCACTTGCGGAACTCCAATAGCTGATAATGTTTCTGCGGCTATTTATGGTGGTTTTACGTTGGTGCGCAGTTATGAACCTTTAAGTATTGTAAAAATTCCTGTACCTGCTGATTTAAGAGTGGTGGCTATCCACCCTCAAGTTGAAGTGAAAACCAAAGATGCCAGAGCGGTATTGCCAAAAGAAATTACTTTAAAAGATGCGGTTACACAATGGGCTAATGTTGGTGGTTTAATTAGTGGATTACACTCCAATGATTATCAATTAATCGCAGATTCATTAACCGATATCATTGTTGAACCTGCTCGTAAACACCTGATTCCTCATTTTGATGAAGTGAAGCAACAAGCAATTAAAGCAGGAGCTTTAGGAGCAGGAATCTCAGGTTCGGGTCCAACTATTTTCACCTTATGTAAGGGAGATGAAACCGCAGAAAGCGTTTATAAAACCATACAAAACACTTACCAAGACAAACAAATTGATTTTAATATGATTCTTTCTAAAATCAATACAGAAGGAATTAAAATTTTAGACACTAACTAATATTAAATGTTCGCTGAGCGTAGTCGAAGTGAAAAAAAACAAACACGAAATTATGAACTATTATAGTCTCAATCATAGATCACCAAACGTTAGCTTTGAAGAAGCTGTAGTAAACGGATTAGCTCCAGATAGAGGATTGTATTTTCCTGAAAACGTTACGCCACTATCAAAAGAATTTATTGATAATATTGGTGAATATTCTAATGAAGAAATTGCTTACGAAGCCATTAAGCAATTTGTGGCTGATGAAATTCCGAAAGACGTTTTACAAAAAATCATTAAAGAAACCATCAATTTTGAGTTTCCTGTGGTATCTATTGAAGAAAATATCGGTACGCTAGAATTATTTCACGGACCAACCATGGCTTTTAAAGATGTTGGTGCTCGTTTTATGGCTCGATGCTTGGGATACTTTAATCGTGATAAAGACCAACAAGTTACTGTATTGGTTGCTACTTCTGGTGATACTGGTGGTGCTGTTGCTAATGGTTTTTTAGGAGTGAAAGGTGTAGATGTGGTCATTCTCTACCCTAGCGGAAAAGTAAGCGATATTCAAGAAAAGCAATTAACAACCTTAGGACAAAATATTACTGCTTTAGAAGTCGACGGTGTTTTTGATGATTGCCAAGACATGGTAAAAACTGCTTTTTTAGATGCAGATATCAATCGTACCTTAACCTCAGCTAATTCCATAAATATTGCTCGTTGGTTACCACAAATGTTTTACTTTTTCTTTGCCTATAAACAAGTTTATAAACAACATGAAGAAGTAGTTTTTTCAGTACCTAGTGGAAATTTTGGAAATATTTGCGCGGGAATTATGGCGCAAAAACTAGGTTTGCCTATCAAACATTTTGTAGCTTCGACCAATGTAAATGATACTGTTCCTAATTATTTAGCAAGTGGTGAATACCACCCTAAACCATCTAAAGCAACCATATCAAATGCGATGGATGTTGGAAACCCGAGTAACTTTATCAGAATTCAAGAATTATTCAATAACGATTTAGTGCTTTTAAAAGCTGCATTTTCTTCTTTTTCTTTTTCTGATGATGAAACTCGTGACGCTATGAAAAACATCTATGAGAACTCTAATTATATTGCTGATCCGCATGGAGCAGTTGGATATTTAGGCATGAAAAAGTACGGATTACAAAACGAGTTTGGAATTTTCTTAGAAACTGCACATCCAGTAAAATTTTTAGATGTTGTTGAAGAGGTTTTAAATGTAACTGTTGAAATCCCTTCGCAAATAGCATCTGTAATAGACAAACAAAAAGAAGCTATACAAATTAGCTCGTATCAAGAGTTAAAAGATTTTTTAAATGCTTAAAACAAAAAAATGCCTCAAATATGAGGCATTTTAAATTTCTATATGAATCACTTACAATTTACTCTTTGCTTCATGTAAACCTTCTTTCATCATCTTATCAAATTTAGAATTTGGATAATCTTTTATGCCTCTTTCAAAAAATTTAATAGCGTTTTTGTAATCTTTATGTTTTAAATAAAACTGCCCTAACCTGTTTTGCCAGTGTGCTTTTTTATATATATCTATTTCAAAAATATCTTCAAACTTCTCCATAAAAAAACTAAAATATTTAAAATTATCATGTTTCCACGCCAACCATATCAATGCATATTTTGTTTTACTGTCTATTTCTTCAATTCCTCCAAAACGTCTAGCTCTGTCTTTAAAATAAGATTCTAGATAAGGAATTCCTCCTGCTCTTTCATAGGCTTCAATACTTTCAAACACCAACGAGTTATAGTTATGATAATAATACATAATGCCTTTATACATGGCTAAATGTGGCAATGTTTCATGTACCTCATCATTAAATAACTCATATTTCCAAAGTAAATTTTCAGGATTGTATTTTTTTAATATCCTATTAAACTCTTCTGTAGATTCAAGATTGTATATATCCTTTTTTGAGTTTGTTAAATATAAATACACATCCTTATTTGATTTAAAATTTTTAACAAGTTTTTCAGAAGCATAACCTCCATCTGTTATAATTGCTCCTTGAAATAAATCGTTTTCTTCTAAAATGAGTTCGCTTACATAATATGATGCAGCCTCCCAACCGTAGATAATTCGCTCATTTGTAGTTCTAAAGTTAGAATCTATAAATTTTATTACTTCATCTTTTAAAAAAGAGGTGAATTTTTTCTTTTCTCCATTAAAAAGAGTTCTTCTCAAAGGATTTTCATTTCTTATTCCTACAACAATCATTTCTGGAATCGCTTTAGGTACTCTCAGTGATTTTTGAATAGCAACACCATTGGTAAAAAACCACTGACCGTCTAAAATATACAAAACAGGATATTCTTCTTTTGAAGTAGTATAACTATCGGGTAAATAAACCTGAACCTCTCTATCCTGATTTAAAATAGTTGATTTAATAGTATAATTAGTTCCTATGGAAACTTTGTCTTCTTGTGTTTGAGAAAATGAATAAAGGGTACAAAATAAAGTGAGTAATAGCGTAATATGTTTAGTCATTTGGTAAAAGTTTAAACTCAAATGTAAAAATATGATTGCCGTATAATTAACATTTGAGTTTTTTTATAAATACTTTAACTAAAATTAAAACTCTACCACATTATCTACTAAATTTTCATCATTTCTAGTTCTGTAAGGATCTATAGCAATATAATTAGGTTTTTCATTTACTATACATCGAACTTCGGTAAGTTCTTTAGTCAATTGTTTAGAGTCATAAAATAATATTTTACTAGTGAAGCATGGGTTGTAAAGATTCCTATTTTAATAGGTTCATTAATCCCTACTTCTTTAATATCTCCATCTAATAATGTTTCAAATCAGTGTCAATCTATAATAGCTTTCAACATTTTATTTTTCTTTCATCTCATTTATTTTCTTAGATTTATGCATCAACAAAACCATTTGCATGCATATATCTTCAACAGTTACACGTCTTTTTGATTTTCCCTACTATCAACTAGAAAACTATCCACAACAAAATTGCTTGGTTTCTAAAGAGAATAACGAATGGAAAAGTATTTCTACACAAAAATATATTGAAGACGCTAACACCATAAGTAAGGCATTACTAAACCTTGGAGTTAAACCTGGAGATAAAATTGCAGTAATTACTTCTGTAAATCAACCAAAATGGCATTTGTTAGATATTGGTGTAATGCAAATTGGTGCTGTAAATGTTCCTTTATACCCTACTTTTTCTGAAAAAGACTGCTCTTATATCTTAAATCATTCTGATAGTGTTTATTGTTTTGTTTCTGATGATGAACTATATCAAAAAGTAATCAAAATTCAAGGACAAACACAGCTTAAAAAAGTGTTTACTTTTGAAGAATTAGAAACAGATTACAGTTGGAGTTCCTTTCTAAATCTTGGTAAAGATGAAACACTTCAACCTAAAGTAGATAGCTTAAAAGAAATTATAAAACCATCAGACCTAGCTACAATTATTTACACTTCAGGTACAACAGGAGTACCAAAAGGAGTTATGTTATCACACCATAACATCGTTAGTAATGTGTTTGCCGTAGGAAAAAGAGTTAATTTACAAGACAACCAAAAAAAAGTAATAAGCTACCTTCCTATATGTCACATTTTTGAACGTGCTGCATCCTATTATAGCCAATACATGGGCTTTGAAATTCATTTTGCTGAAAGTATTGATAAAGTCGGAGAAAATTTACGCGAAATTCAGCCTCATTTTATGGCAGTTGTTCCTCGATTACTCGAAAAGGTTTTTGATAAAATCGTAGATAAAGGAAGTAATTTAAAAGGTATAAAAAAACGACTCTTTTACTGGGCATTACAATTAGGTGAACAATACCAACCCTATAAAGCAAACGGTTGGTGGTATGAATTTCAACTTTCTATAGCTCGTAAACTTATTTTTTCTAAATGGAAAGAAGCCTTAGGTGGACAATTAGAGTTTATGCTAGCAGGTAGCGCCCCAACACAAGCTAGATTGATAAGAGTATTCACTGCGGCAGGAATTCCAGTATTTGAAGGTTACGGACTTACCGAAACTTCTCCAGCCATTTCAGTAAACGATATAAGAAATAATGGTTTTAAAATTGGAACGGTAGGAAAAGTCATTGAAAAGGCAACCGTAAAAATAGCTGAAGACGGAGAAATTTTAGTGAAAGGTCCTAATGTCATGTTAGGATATTATAAAGCTCCTGAAAAGACTAAAGAAGTAATTGTGAATGATTTTTTTCACACTGGAGACATCGGTGAATTAGATGAAGAAGGTTTTTTAAAAATTACTGATAGAAAAAAGGAAATTTTTAAAACCTCTGGAGGTAAATACATCGCTCCTGCTATTTTAGAAGGCGAATTAAAAAAATCACGTTTTATAGAACAAGTAATGGTGATTGGTGAAGGAGAAAAAATGCCTGCAGCTTTTATACAAGTTGCTTTTGACTTTGTAAAAGAATGGGCCAAACGACACCAACATATAATTACAGATGTTACTACTGATGAAAAACTCATCAAACGAATTCAAAAAGAAATAGAATATTACAACCAAAAATTTGGAAAATGGGAACAAATAAAACGTTTCGAAATAACTCCTGATGAATGGACCATAGATTCAGGTCATTTAACTCCCACATTGAAAATGAGACGAAAAATTATCTTAGAAAAATATAATGATTTACGTAAAAAAATATATAATCCTCAATAAATCAACAAGTAAAGTATAACTTGTGTAATCAGGGTATTTTTTATACTTTGCAGAGCCCAAAAATTGAACATATGTCGATTGAAATTACTCGTCTTTTTGACTTTCCTTATTATCAACAAGAAAAATACAACTTAGATAAAGCTTTTATTACAAAATATAATGGTAAATGGCAATCTATTTCATCAAAAGAATACATCAATCAAGCCAATACTATAAGTAGAGGTTTATTACGATTAGGTGTTCAAGCAAATGATAAAATTGCGGTAATTTCAACAAATAACCGTACAGAATGGAATGTTTGTGATATAGGAATCCTACAAACTGGTGCCCAAAATGTACCTATTTACCCTACTATTTCTAAAGAGGATTATGAATATATTTTAAATCACTCAGAAGCTACCTATTGTTTTGTTTCTGATGAAGCTATTATAGAAAAACTAAACCAGATAAAAGGAAACACAAAACTTAAAGGAGTTTTTACTTTTGATGATATAGCAGGAGAAAAAAGCTGGAAAGAAGTTTTAGAATTAGGAAAAGATGAGGCTAACCAAAGTGAAGTTGAAGAACGTAAAAATGCGGTTACTACCGATAGTTTAGCTACTTTAATTTATACCTCTGGTACTACAGGACGCCCAAAAGGTGTTATGTTAAGTCATAAAAATGTAGTGTCAAATGTGTTGAGTAGTGAAAAAAGAGTACCTCTAGAATACGGACAAGGAAGAGCGTTAAGCTTTTTACCTGTATGCCACATTTTTGAGCGTATGATTTTATACTTATATCAATATTGTGGTATTTCTATCTATTTTGCTGAGGCTATTGATAAATTAAGTGAAAATGCACAAGAAATAAAGCCTAATGTAATGACTGCTGTTCCTAGGCTTTATGAAAAAATTTACGATAAAATATATGCTAAAGGAGCAGAATTAACTGGTATTAAAAAGAAATTATTCTTTTGGGCTATCGAATTAGGGTTACAGTATGAACCATACGGAGCTAATGGATGGTGGTACGAAAAGAAATTAAGCATCGCTCGTAAGTTAATATTCTCTAAATGGCAAGCTGCCTTAGGAGGAGAATTAAAAATAATGGTTTCTGGTTCTGCAGCTCTGCAACCTCGCTTAACTAGAGTTTTTACCGCTGCTGGTATGCCTGTAATGGAAGGTTATGGTCTTACTGAAACTTCACCTGTTATTGCTGTAAATGATATGCGTAATGGTGGATTTAAATTAGGTACCGTAGGTAAAATGATTGATGGAGTTGAAGTAAAAATTGCTGATACTGGAGAAATTTTGGTTAAAGGACCAAATGTGATGCAAGGATACTATAAAGATCCAGAGAAAACTGCTGAAGCTCTTAAAGATGGCTATTTTCATACTGGAGATAAAGGAGAAATCTGTGAAGATGGCTTCTTAAAAATCACAGGTCGTACTAAAGAAATGTTCAAAACTTCTGGTGGAAAATACGTAATCCCGCCATTATTAGAAGGAGAACTAAAACAGTCTCGTTTTATTGAACAAGTAATGGTAATTGGTGAAGGTGAGAAAATGCCTGCTGCATTTATTCAGCCAAACTTTGAGTTTGTTCGTGAATGGGCACAAAGGCATAACATTACTGTTGGAGATAATATTGATTTAATTAGTAACCCTAAGATAGTTGAACGTATTCAAGAAGAAGTTGATACAGCCAATTCTAAATTTGGAAAATGGGAAACGATAAAGAAATTCGAATTAACACCTGAAGAATGGTCCATTGATGGAGGGCAACTTACTCCTACTATGAAGATGAAACGAAATATTATTAAAGAAATGTATAAAGATTTATACGATAAAATTTATAGAAACTAATCATTAAAAGTGTTGTGAGAGCAACACTTTTTTCTTTTTACATTTGTACGTCTTTAACTCATTACTTTTGGTGTCATAGCTATGACTAAAATTATTTCTTTTTCTTCGGATGTAACTTCCATTCCTTTTCCTACAAAGTTTACCTATCCGTACAACTATACTCCTCACCTTTTGGCAGAAATTGCGTCAAAAGAGTTACAAGAGTATTTAATATATCAAACTGATTTTTCTCATGACTTTGGTATTGATAATTCTAACAACAAAGATGCTTTGGGTAAAATGTTTGGCGTTTTAGTTGTTCAAAATGTAAATGGTGATTTAGGCTATTTAGCTGCCTTTTCTGGAAAATTAGCCGAAAGTACTCAACACAAACATTTTGTTCCGCCTGTTTTTGATGTTTTAGATAAAAATGAATTCTACCTTACAACAGAAGAACGACTCAACCAGTTAAATTCAAAAATAACCTTTATTGAAAATGCTGCGGAATTTGGAAAAGCTAAAAAAGCATATCAGAAAACACAGAGACTACATTCCAACCAACTTACTGAAGAACAAACCAAAATAAAACAACGTAGAAAATTAAGAAAACAATTAGGGCTGCAAAACAATCAGCTAAACATTAATGAAGAGTTTTATCTACGTGAGTATGAGGTATATTTGAATGATAAAATAGCTCCATTAAAAAAAGCTTTTGACACCTTTCAGCAAGAACTAAAAAAACTAAAAAAGCAGCGTAAAGAACTTTCAGCTTGGGCACAGCAAGAGATTTTTAAACATTACGCTTTTTTAAATTCTAAAGGAAAAGTTCAAAACTTATTAGCCATTTTCAATGATTCTGGTCAAAATATTCCAGCTGGTGCAGGCGATTGCTGTGCTCCAAAATTATTACAATACGCTTTTAAACATCAATTGCATCCTATTTGTATGGCTGAATTCTGGTGGGGGAAACCATTGCAAACTTCTATTAGAAAGCATCAAAATTTTTATCCTGCATGCACAGGAAAATGTAAACCCATTTTAACACACATGTTACAAGGATTGTCTGTTGATGATAATCCATTAGAAACTCAATTAACAAGTGAAAAAGAAATCACTTTCCTCTACGAAGACGCTGATATATTAGTAATTAATAAACCACATGACTTATTATCTGTTGAAGGAAAAGAAATTAAAGATTCGGTATACAGTCGAATTCAAAAATTATATCCTAATGCTACAGGACCATTAGTGATACATCGCCTAGACATGTCTACGTCAGGAATTCTATTAATTGCCAAAAACGAAGAAACTTATAAAGCTATACAATCTCAGTTTATAGAAAAAACCATACAAAAACGTTACGTAGCCTTATTAGATGGTATTTTAACAGATGATAATGGTCAAATAAACCTTCCTCTTAGAGTAGACTTAGAAGATCGCCCTAAACAACTTGTTTGTTATACTCATGGAAAAAAAGCACTCACTAAATGGGAAACCATTGAAGTTATAGAAAATAAAACCAAAGTATATTTTTACCCTATTACTGGGCGTACACATCAATTACGTGTACATGCGGCTCATCATTTAGGTTTAAACACCTCTATTGTTGGTGATGATTTATACGGAAAGAAAGCAGACAGGTTGTACTTACATGCTGAAAAAATTACATTTGTACATCCAACAACAAAAAAACAAGTAAGTTTTACAGCTCCTGCTCCTTTTTAGTTATACTACGTATTTTGTTTTCTTAAGTGTGCTAAGAATAATAAATGATGCTAAGAAGAAAATCGCTAAACACAAAACACTCCATTGCATTGACCCTGTAATTGCATTTAAGGCACCATATACAGCTGTTCCTAATACGATAGCTATTTTTTCTGTTACATCATAAAAACTAAAATACGTTGCGTGATCTTCAGTTTCAGGTAATAATTTAGAATAGGTAGAACGTGTTAAGGTTTGAATAGCTCCTTGAACTAATCCTAATAAACCTCCTAAACCATAAAAATAAACAGCTACATACTCTTGAGATTTATCTAATAAAAAAGCACAAAAACACACTAGCATCCATACTACAATAGTTACTTTTAATGCAGTTATATTTCCCCATTTTTCTGATAACCTAGAGAATAATATAGCTCCTAAAATGGCTACAATTTGTACTAATAAAATAGTAATTATCAAACTGGTAGACGACAACCCTAACTCAGAAGAGCCAAAGATAGCAGCCATTAAAATAATAGTTTGTACACTAATGCTTAATAAGAAAAATGAAATTAAAAATCGTTTTAAGGTTGGATAGTTCATCACCTCTTTTATTACAATTTGTAATTCTTTATACCCCTTCCATATATAATCTTTCTCAGGTTTTTTATTATAAACGTTACCTGGTAAACGTTTAAAAGTTATCTGAGCAAAACCTAACCACCATAAACCTACCATCACAAAAGAAATTCTAGAGGCCATACCTGAAGTAATACCTATAGCTTCAGGAAACATAATCATTGCTAAATTGATCACTAATAATATAACAGAACCTATATAACCGTATACAAACCCTTTTGCACTAGCTCTATCTTGTTGTTCCGGATGGGCAACCTCTGGTAAATAAGCATTATAAAACACCAAACTAGCCCAAAAACCTATACTTGCTAAAATAGTAAACCAAATACCAATCCATACGGTATCAATTCCATCAAAAAAGAATAAACTCATTACTGATATTGCCCCAAGTGAACAGAAAAATTTCATAAATTTTTTCTTACTTCCTGTGTAATCTGCAATACCAGATAAAATAGGTGATATAAAAGCAACTACTAAAAACGAAAAAGATAAGGCATAGCTATATAAACTATCAGGATGATCCCAATCCATTCCTAAAAAATGAACTGTTTTACCTTTTGTTATTGCACTATAATATAATGGAAAAACAGCTGTACTTATTACTAATGAATACACAGAATTTGCCCAATCGTAAAATGCCCAACCGTTAATTAACTTCTTATCTCCTATTTTGTACATAAAAATTATAATAAAAAAAACCGTTCAAAAATGATTGAACGGTTTGCAATATACTATAATTTAATGAGCTTTATTTACTAACAGGCACGTTGTATTTTGCTGCTAAACGCTTCGCCTCTGGTAAATAAGCCTTTAAGGTTTGAATACGTGTTTCGTTTGATGGGTGTGTACTCATAAACTCTGGTGGAGCACCACCTCCTGAGCGTTGGCTCATTCTTACCCATACTTCAGCTGCTTCCTCACCTCTATATCCTGCCATAATCATAAAAACTAATCCTAATTTATCAGCTTCAGTTTCATGTTGTCTACTAAACGGTAACATTACACCGACTTGTGTTCCTAATCCATATGCCATATTCCATATTTTAGCATTTTCGCTATTTTGAGTACCTAAAGCTAAAGCAACTCCTCCTAATTGTTGTAATTGCCCTGTAGACATACGCTCCTGTCCGTGTTTAGCAAAAGCATGCGCTACCTCGTGCCCCATAACAGCCGCTATACCATCTTCATTTGCACAAATTGGTAAAATTCCTGTATAAAAAACTACCTTCCCTCCTGGTAAACACCAAGCGTTTACTGTTTTATCTTCAATCAAATTAAATTCCCATCTGTAAGAATCTGCCTCAGCTTTCATTCCATTAGCGCGCATAAAACGATCCACTGCTGATGAAATGTTTTTCCCTACTCTTCTTATTTGGTTTGTTTTTGCTACGTCTGTAGATACTTTATTTTCTTTTAAAAAACCTTGATATTGAGCAAAACTCGCTGGTAATATTTCAGCATCGCTTACAAAGTTTAATCTTTTTCTTCCTGTAATAGGCACCGTGCTACATTGCACTAAAAAAACGGCTACACACGCTAAAGCTATAATTTTTTTCATTTTTAAATGTTTTACGTTTTCTGATTATATTAATTTTTGACACAATCTTGCAGGTGATTGTCACAAAGTTGTTCGTAAAATTATGTGTTTAAAATTACAAATTCTATATTTATCATAAAAAAACTAAATAAATGAATCTTAAAAGTTCAAACATCTTTCCTCCTAGTCTAAACATTCCTCTTCCTATCATTCTTTTTTCAAAGACGTTACAAAATTTCTCTACTCATTTAACGGCTAAGTTCGCAGCTAAATTATTTACAACTCCTGTAAGTTTTCCTATACCTAAAAGAGAAAAAGTAATGTTAGAGAGTGCTCAAAAGAAAACAATAAATGTGCCATCAATTAATAAAGATATTCAAATGCTTTCTTATGGATATTCTACTAAAAAAGTTTTATTTGTTCATGGTTGGGCAGGTAGAAGTACACAGCTTTATATGATTGCTGACAAATTGCTTGAAAAGGGGTATATGGTTATTTCTTTTGACGGACCATCTCATGGAAACTCTACAGGAAAAACCACTGAAATGCCTGAATTTTTGGAAGCTATCTCTGAAATTAATAAACAATTCGGTCCTTTTGATGCTGCCATTGGGCATTCTTTTGGGGCAATGTGTTTATTTAATGCTATTTCAGAAGGTTTTTCAATAAACAAATTTGTTAGTGTTGGATCGGCAGATAAAATTTCCGACGTCATTTTAAATTTTACTAAAAACCTAAAAGTAAAGCCTATCATTGCAAAAAAAATGAAACGCTTGTTTGATAAAAAATGGCAAAGAGACATTGATATACATTCATCAAGCAATGTTGCCAAGAAGATTACAATTCCTACATTGGTTGTTCATGATACAACTGACGGAGATGTCTCTGTAAGTTGCGCAATAAAAATTCGTCAAAACCTACAAAACGGAAAGCTTTTAATTACTGAAGGACTTGGACACACTAAAATTCTTCGCAATTCAAAAGTAGCTTCCAGAATTGTCGATTTTATTACACAACAATCATGAAAAAAATAATTTTCTTCTTCTTTCTAACCTTTCTATTCAATTTTTCTGGAAATGCACAAAATCAGAAAAACAATACAGTAAATAAAACTAATAGTGAATGGAAACAATTGTTAACCCCTGAACAATACTACGTATTAAGAAAAGCTGGTACTGAGCGCCCTAATTCAAGTCCTTTAAACAAAAATTATAAAGAAGGTGTTTATATATGCGCTGCTTGTAAAACACCTTTATACAAATCTGATAGTAAATTCGATTCTGGTTGCGGTTGGCCTTCTTTTGATAGTGCTATCAAAGAAAACATAGAGTTTGGTGTCGATTACAAATTAGGATATGCACGTACCGAGTTAAGATGTAAAACTTGTGGAGGCCATTTAGGACATGTTTTTGATGATGGACCAAAAGAAACTACAGGTAAACGTCATTGCGTTAATGGAGTTGCTTTAGAGTTTATTCCTAAAAAATAATTAGATAGAAATTTTGTAGATTAGAAGTTTTTAAAAATCAATTTCTATGAATACCTCATACCTCTCTAGTATACAAAGACAATTTGAATATTATAAATCTTTAGGAGACAAAACTTTTGCTCAAATTAGTGAAGAGCAATTTTTTTGGCAAGCTAATGAAGAAAGTAACTCTATAGCTATCATAGCAAAACACATTGCTGGAAATATGTTTTCTCGATGGACAAATTTTTTAACTGAAGATGGAGAAAAATCATGGCGTAATCGCGATGGAGAATTTGTCAATTCATTTAAAACCAAAGAAGAAGTAATTACCTATTGGGAACAAGGATGGGATTGTTTATTTGCAGCAATTAATCCGTTAACTGAAGAAGATTTAGAAAAAATTGTGTACATCAGAAATCAAGGGCATACAGTTATTGAAGCTATTAACAGACAGTTATGTCATTACTCCTATCACATAGGACAATTAGTTTTTTTAGGTAAAATGATGCAAAATGAAAACTGGGAGTCTTTATCTATCCCTAAAAATGCATCAAAAAATTACAATACAGAAAAGTTTAACGAACACAAAAGTCGTAAACATTTTACAGAAGATTTATAATACCTCTTTTCTGATTTTTCTTGCTAATGGCACGATTATTACCACAATTGATAATAATTTGTATGCTTTTATCAAAAAAATCTACCAACTAATTGCTAAAAACTAACAACTAATAGCTAAATTTGTGCCTCTAAAAAATGAAGCCGATACATGTTTAATAATTTAAGCGAAAAGTTAGATAAAGCGTTACATACGCTGAAAGGACACGGAAAAATTACCGAAGTTAACGTTGCGGAGACTTTAAAAGAAGTTCGTAGAGCTTTGTTAGATGCCGATGTTAACTTTAAAATTGCGAAAGAGTTTACCAAAACTGTACAAAAGAAAGCCTTAGGACAAGACGTATTAACTACGTTAAATCCTGGTCAATTAATGGTAAAACTTGTTAAAGACGAGTTAACCGAGTTAATGGGTGGTGATACAGTAGGTATTAACTTAGGAGGTTCTCCTACCGTTATTTTAATGTCTGGTTTACAAGGTTCGGGTAAAACAACCTTCTCTGGTAAATTGGCTAACTACCTTAAAACTAAAAAATCAAAACAGGTTTTATTAGTTGGATGTGATGTATATCGTCCTGCAGCAATTAATCAGCTACGTGTAGTTGGAGAACAAATTGGTGTAGAAGTATATGCAGAAGAAGGAAATCAAAATCCTGTTGAAATTTCTCAAAATGCTATTAAACATGCAAAAGCAAACGGTAAGAATGTGGTAATTATCGATACCGCTGGTCGTTTAGCTGTTGATGAAGAAATGATGACAGAGATTTCTAACATCCACAAAGCTGTAAGCCCACAAGAAACATTGTTTGTAGTTGACTCTATGACAGGGCAGGATGCAGTAAACACAGCTAAAGCCTTTAACGATGTACTGAATTTTGACGGAGTTGTATTAACCAAGTTAGATGGTGATACTCGTGGTGGAGCTGCTTTATCGATTAAATCGGTAGTAGATAAACCTATTAAATTTATCGGTACGGGTGAAAAAATGGATGCTATTGATGTATTCCACCCTAGTCGTATGGCTGATCGTATTTTAGGAATGGGAGACGTTGTTTCGTTAGTAGAGCGTGCCCAAGAACAATACGATGAAGAAGAAGCTAGAAAATTACAAAAGAAAATTGCTAAAAATCAATTTGGTTTTGATGACTTCTTAAGTCAGATTCAACAAATCAAAAAGATGGGTAGCATGAAAGATTTAGTAGGAATGATTCCTGGAGCCGGAAAAGCTTTAAAAGATGTCGATATTGATGACGATGCCTTTAAAGGAATTGAGGCTATTATACACTCTATGACACCAGATGAAAGAAGCACGCCTACTATAATTAATGCGAGTCGTAAAAAAAGAATTGCAAAAGGTTCTGGTACTTCGGTACAAGAAGTAAACCAGCTAATGAAGCAATTCGACCAAATGAGCAAAATGATGAAGATGATGCAAGGTGGTGGCGGAAGAAAAATGATGCAAATGATGAAAGGCATGAGATAATATTAAAAAGAGAGAAGCTTTGTCGGCTTCTCTTTTTTCTTTTTAAATACACAACAACACACTAAATAACACACAACAACACACTTAAAATGATTTTACTAGACGGTAAAAAAACATCAGCAGACATTAAAGAAGAAATAGCTTTAGAAGTAGCAGCATTAAAAGCGAATGATAAAAAGGTACCGCATTTAGCTGCCGTTATTGTTGGTAATGACGGAGCAAGTTTAACCTACGTTAACGCTAAAGTTAAAGCTTGCGAACGCGTTGGATTTGAATCTACTTTAGTTCGCCTTCCTAAAGAAACTACTGAAGAAGAATTATTAAACGAAATTGCTATTTTAAATATCGATAATGACATTGACGGGTTTATCGTGCAACTACCACTACCCGATCATATTAATGAACAAAAGGTTTTAATGGCTGTAAACCCAGATAAAGATGTAGATGGTTTTCACCCAATGAACGTTGGTAAAATGACATTAAACCTACCTACGTTTATCTCGGCTACTCCTTTTGGTATTTTAGAATTATTAGATCGTTATAATATTGAAACTTCTGGTAAAGATGTCGTTGTAATTGGTCGTAGCCATATTGTAGGAAGCCCGATGAGTATTTTATTATCTCAAAAAAGGAAAGTAGGAAACGCTACCGTTACCTTAACACATAGTAGAACTAAAAACTTAAAAGAAATTACCAAAAGAGCCGATATTATTGTAGCTGCTATTGGTATTCCTGAGTTTTTAAAAGGGGACATGGTAAAAGAAGATGTCGTAATTATTGATGTTGGAATTACTCGTGTGGCTGATCCTTCAAAAAAGCAAGGTTTTAGACTAGTAGGTGATGTCGCTTTTAATGAAGTGGCAGAAAAAGCATCGCACATTACTCCTGTTCCTGGAGGTGTGGGACCAATGACCATTGCAATGCTGCTAAAAAACACCCTTTTAGCTTGTGAACGAAGACAAGAAAAAGCTTAGTATAACAACTCACATATAATAAAAAGACTGCTTAAAAGCAGTCTTTTTTTATGGATAATATTAAAACCTTCTTGAATTACAGATTTTCTTTTATATCTTGCTAATAAAAATTTAAAAAGGTACGTTTATACCTCCCTATTTGGTTGTATAAAAGAACAAAAAGTGCTTATATAAACAAGTTGTACACAATACTGAACCAACTTTATGATAAACATTAAACTTCCCGAATTAAAGAAAATATATTGGCAGAAAGTTGGGACAAAAAATATTTCCAAACAACTATTAGAACCAAGTTCAAAATTGGAATACAACTTTGTTTCTTCTCATAGAAGCTATACTCTAATTGAAAATAGTGGAATTCAATATTGTTTGTGTAACAATCCAGACACAATGCCTGACGGTTTTGATTACGTTCTACTAACTAATAAAAAGGCAACCGAAGAAAGATTAGAAAACAATGAGATAAAATTCAAAAAATGGATTAAACATCCTAAAATCAAAGAATTTACTACTGATGAAATAATTGAATCTTGGAAAGGAAATTTTTCTTTTGTTGAAGAAGACTTACAAGAAGGAATAAACGGTTTGAGAGAACCACAAATTGCAGCCTTATATTCAATTTTAAGTCACTTAAAAATTTCAGATGAAATAGGTACAGTTGTTATGCCAACAGGAACAGGTAAAACTGAAACTATGCTTACCACTCTGATAGCCAATAGATGCGAAAAGATAATTATAACAGTTCCTTCTGATGCATTAAGAACTCAAATTTTCAACAAATTTTATACTTTAGGATTACTTAAAAAATTTGGAATTGTAAATGAAAAAGCCCTAAATCCAAGAGTTGGAATTTTACAGCAAAATTTTACAGAATCAGAAGAACTATTGGAGTTTATTAACGAATGTAACGTTGTTGTTACTACAATGAGTATTCTCTCAAAAAACTCAAATGAACTACTTTCATTACTATCAGAAAATTTTTCTCATTTATTTATAGATGAAGCACACCATTCCGAAGCTCGTTCTTGGAATAGAGTAAGACTTTTTTTCAATGAATCTAAAATTTTACAATTTACAGCGACACCATTCCGAAACGATAGAAAAAGAGTTGACGGTAAAATAATATTTAACTTTTCTCTCAAAAAAGCTCAAGAACAAGGATATTTCAAACCAATTAATTTTCTTCCAATCAGAGAATATGACTTTAAAAAAGGAGATAAAATAATCGCAGATAAAGCGGTTGAGAAATTAAGAGAAGATATTGCTTCAGGTTACAATCATATTTTAATGGCTCGGTGCGAAAACAAAAGCAGAGCAAAAGAAATATTTGAAATTTATGAAGAGTTTGAGGATTTAAACCCTGTTATGGTTCATTCGTCAATTGCGAACAAAAAAGAAATTTTAGAGTCTATTGTCAATTGCGAACATAAAATTATTGTTGCAGTAGATATGTTAGGAGAAGGTTTTGATTTACCGCAACTCAAAATAGCAGCATTTCACGATATTAGAAAGAGTTTACCAATCACACTTCAATTTGCTGGTAGATTTACAAGAACATCTCACGATGACGAACTGGGCAACGCCACTTTTATTGCCAATTTAGCGGATTCAAACGTTGAGAATGAGTTAAGTGAACTTTATGCACAAGATTCAGACTGGAATTCGCTATTATCAACATTGAGCTCTGATGAAATTGAAGAACAAATAGATTTTAATGAATTCATAGATGGCTTCCAGTATTTAGAAAGTTCAAAAATCCCGTTTCAAAATATACGGTTTGCATTAAGCACAGTAGTTTATAAAAACAACTTTGATAAAGATGACCCAAATATTAATGTCGATGAAACCTATAATCTAAAGAAATTTAAAAAAGGAATCAAAGGATATGATGATTTGGAATATAAGTTTTCCGACTACAATGAATCCGCTAAAACATTGGTCTTGATTACCGCAGGAAAAAGCGAGGTTGAATGGGTAAACTATAAAGAAGTTTTTGGTTTAAATTGGCAATTAACAGTTCTCTACTATGATACAGATAGTAATCTTTTATTTATTCACAGTTCAGATAAATCAAGTCTATATAAAGATTTAGCTAATGCGGTTTTGTATGATAAAGCCATAATGATTAATCAATTAAATGTATTCAAAAGTTTTTATGATATAAAGAGGGTTTCACTTCAAAACGTTGGGTTAAAGGAATTTTTAAATAGAAAAATTCGATTTACAATGAGAGTTGGAACAGATATAGAAGAAGCTTTGTCAATCGCAGAACAACAAAGAGGACAAAAAGCGTTCGTTTTTGGTTCAGGTTACGATGAAGGAGATAAAATAACTTTGGGCTGTTCGTACAAAGGTCGCATTTGGAGTTATTTAAGAAATGATTTAAGAGGTTTCATTAAATGGTGTAATAAACTTGGTCAAAAACTAATCGATGAAACAATTGACCCAAACCAAGTTTTAAAAGAAACTTTGATTCCTCAAATTGTAAGTGAGATCCCAAAAATTTACCCAACTCATATTGATTGGGATGACAATTTTTACGACAACTCTGAATCAAGAGTTTCCTTTGTTATCGAAAACCAAGAATTCAGTTTAACATATTGTTCAATTGAACTACTGAACGCAAATGCAAATGGAGAAATAACCTTTGAAATTAATACACCAACAAATTCTATTAAATTTAAAAAAGAGCTATTTGAAGAAACAATTGGAGAAAATCAAGTAGCAAATTTTAGAATTGTAAAAACCTCTGTCAATAATGGAGAAATAATAATTGGTACTAAAAAGTTAGACCTAACCGAGTATTTAAACGCTTATCCTCCAATAGTTTGGTTTGCCGATGGTTCAAGATTAGAAGGCAATGAATATGTCGAATTAAAACAAATAATTTTACCATACCCAACAGAGAACCTAATTGCTTGGGATTGGTCTAATGTTGATTTAAGTAAAGAAGCACAAGGAGTAGTTCCTTTACGAACAGATTCAATACAATATGTTACAATTCAAAAGCTTATTGCAGAAGACTATGACATAGTTTATGATGATGACTATTCAGGAGAAATTGCAGATGTAATAGCTATCAAAGAATTTGATAAAAGAATTGATATTCAGTTCTATCATCTAAAATTTGCAAAAGACGGTAACGTAAACACAAGGATAGATAACTTTTATGAAGTTTGTGGTCAAGCACAAAAATCCATTCATTGGAAACATAAAAAAGGAACAGAGTTTTTTGAACATTTACTAAAAAGAAAAACCAAAGTCAGAACAGGAAACGAAAGAAGTAGAATTGAAAAAGGAACTACGGAGGATTTGGAAAGACTATTGACTATTGCCAAAAATAAAAAACCAATGAACTTTGAGGTTTTTATCGTTCAACCAAGTTTATCCAAACAGAATGTATCGGAAAACATTATGACGTTACTCGGAGTAACTGAAAACTACCTTAAAGAAGTCGGGAATATAGATTTAAAAGTAATAGTGAACGAGTAAAAAGTACTGTGTACAACAACGTATATAAAAAATAGCGGTTTAATCGCTTAATCAAAAGAAAATGAATAAATTAAAGGTCATTGTAAAACTGAAAAATTAGCGTGTAAAATCCGCTACTTTTCATATACAGAGCCGTTGTACAACATATGACTGACCGAGAATAATTCAATGATAGAAACACAAATTTCGATTTTAATAAACAGAAAATCAGATGCGGAACTGATTAAGAATTGTATTATTGAAAGTAAAATCCAGTTTCCAATTTATATTTGTGAATACGAAAAAGACTTCGCTATTAATTTTACAAGTGACTACGAGGAATGGGAATTAGATTCCAAAATACTTAATTGCTTTCCTGAATATGAATTTACCAAAAACATTGAAAAAGGTCGAAAAGAAATAAGATTGCAGATTTCACGAAATCAATCTGAATTTGGTTCTTATGGTTGGGTAGAAAATCCAACAAACGAGACCAAATATCTGATAAAGAAATCAAAAGACAAGTTACAAAAATTCAATCCGAGAGTAACGGTATTATTCGAAGATAAGGAACAAGATTATTACGTGAATATTGTTAACGGAATTAATAAAGGTTCTGGAGAAAAAGGCTTTTTACTTCTTAACGAATTTAAAAACCAAGTTGAGGATAGTGAAGTTTTAAAAGATAAACTTTACAAAACACCAATTGAAGCGTTCCATTTTGGGGTTTCAAAAATGGAGAGTATAGTAGATAATGACTTTCAAGAATATTTAAAAGAGAAAAAGAAAGCGAAAAGAAAACGAGAAAGAATCCCACGAAAAACAGTCCGAAACTTTATAAATTCCTGCAACAAAAAAGATTTGGAAGGAATTTTAAAAGACCTTGATAAAAATGTTGTTTTTGAAAAAAATATTAAAAGGAAAACTGAATGTGAATTTAATGGGATTGAAGAATTTAAAAAATATATCAAATCTGAAAATGAAGACTTGTGCAATTTAGAATTTAAAATAAGGTCATCTTGGACTATCAATTTACCATCAAGCATAACAATCGGTGTAAAATACTTCCCGGATTTGAATAAAAAAGATAATATGACATTAATTTATAGACAATATTCATTTGAATTTAAAGACGAAAAAATAATAAGAATAACTGAAGAAAAATAAATACGTTGCACAACAACGTGTATAGTTCATTGCTTCTGAAATTCCTAATCGGAATTTCCTCGCAAATGTACTATCTTGGTTTCTTAATCGGAAAATCCTCGTGGATTTTCACGCAACGAAACCATACACAAAACCGTTACCCACAAGCTGAAAACCAGCCGCACATTTTAGCACTTTCGGTTTTTTCCGACACGCAAATCCAACGCTATAAAAACCAAAAGAGCTAAAATTTTCCCAACGCTCGACAACTATGTATTTAAGTATTTGCTTAAATAAGAAATAAACGTAAATTTGTTTTATGGAAAATAATTCTTGCATAAGACAACAAGCGGATATTGAACAAATAAACCGTTGCAAAGACATAGTTTCGGAATTAAACGAATCGTTCGACTATTTGGCAAATGGACTTTCATTAGTCGGAAATAGCGTTCGACTGAAAATACTTTACTTACTATTTGAGGAAAAAAGACTTTGTGTTTGTGATTTGAGCGACATTCTCGGAATGAACGTTCCAGCTATTTCTCAACATTTAAGGAAAATGAAAGACCGAAATCTATTAGAAACAGAAAGAGATGCTCAAACGATTTTTTACTCACTTACGGCTGAATACGAAAAATTACTAAATCCGTTTTTTGAGATACTTGATAAAAACAAAATTTTAGAAACGATATGAAAAGTGAAAATAAATTAATTGGTGCAGGTTTGTTAACTGCAATTACAGCTTCCTTATGTTGTATTACACCAGTTTTGGCTCTAATCGCAGGAACAAGCGGAATTGCTTCTACATTTTCTTGGATTGAACCTTTTAGACCTTATTTAATCGGACTGACAATTTTAGTTCTTGGTTTAGCTTGGTATCAAAAACTAAAACCTCAAAAAGAAATTGACTGCGAATGTGAGACGGACGAAAAACCAAAATTTATTCAAACAAAAAAGTTTTTAGGAATAGTCACTGTATTTGCAGTTGTAATGTTGGCTTTTCCATACTATTCAGGAGTTTTTTATCCAAATACAAACAAACAAATAATCGTAGTTGACAAATCAGACATTAAAACGACTGAATTTAAAATAAGCGGAATGACTTGTGCGAGTTGCGAAGAACACGTAAATCACGAAGTAAATAAGCTCAACGGAATTGTAAACTCAAAGGCGTCTTACGAAAATGGAAATGCAATCGTTGAATTTGACAAAACCAAAACCAACGAAACAGAAATCGAGAATGCAATTAACTCAACAGGTTATAAAGTAACCGATAAAAAAGAAAACTAATGGAAGTCCAATTAAAATCAGAAATCACTTGTCCTAATTGCGGATATAAAAAAGTAGAAGATATGCCAACAAACGCTTGTCAATTTTTCTACGAATGCGAGAATTGTAAAACGGTTTTGAAACCAAAAGAAGGAGATTGCTGTGTTTATTGCTCATACGGAACAGTTGCTTGTCCACCAATTCAAGAAAATAAAAGCTGTTGTTAAAAAGCCAACGCTAAAAGCCATACACATTTGCAATTCGCACCAGCCAACGCTGAAAACCAAGCTGAACGGAATAAAGCCAGTGGGTAACAACGTATATAAAAATAGCGGTTTAAGTGCTAAATCGAAATGAATTACATAAATTTAAGGTCAGTGTTTAACTGAAAAGTTTGTGCTTAAAATCCGCTACTTTTCATATACAAGACCATTATAACATATAAACCAAAATCTGATGAAAAAAAACACTAACATTGATAGAAGAACTTCATTAAAGATTGGTTCGTTGGCAGCATTAGGTTTAGTTATTCCTAATATGTCTTTTGCAAATCAAAGTACAAATAGAATTTTGAAACTGACAAAAAACGATATTGTACCTAAACATTTCCCTAATATTTCACCTGAAGTCATAGAAGATGTTGTAGGTAAATCTCATTTCGATTTAGACCGTGTGAAAGAACTGGTAGATAAACGGCCTGAGCTTTCAAGGTCTGTTTGGGAATGGCGATTTGGTGATTTTGAATCAGCTATTGGCGCTGCATCACATGTAGGACGAAGAGATATAGCTTTATATCTTATGAGTAAGGGAGCTAGACCAACAATTTTCACTTTTGCTATGTTAGGACATTTTCAAGTCGTTAAGTCTATTATAGAAGCATCAAATGGGATACAAAAAGTTACCGGGCCACATGGAATTAGTCTATTGGATCATGCGTACGCAGGAAGGAGAATGAAAGATAAAATGACCGAAACCGAGATTGAAAACTTGGAAAGAACTATTGACTATTTAACTGCTTTAGGGAACGCAAGCGGTGAAAAATATATAGATGTAACTAAAGAAGAACAAGAAAAATATCTTGGTGATTACAAGTATGGAAATGGAGAAAAAGAAGGTTTCACTATTAATGTGAATATGAGAAAATTGCTTTCTCTAGGTCCAATTGGCGGATTTGGAGGAGCGTTATATAAAATAGAGGAAAATAAATTTATTTATAATGGAGCTCCTTCTGTAATTATAACCTTTGATATTCAGGATGATTTGGTTAAAAGTCTTACAATTTATGACCCTGATGTGACAATCATCGCTAAGAAAGTTTCATAAACAAGTTATTGGTAATCTTGAAATGCACCCTGAGCTTTACAAGAAAAACATCTGAACTTTAGAGAAATGTAAATAGAATAAACCTTGCATACCTTTGTATTTTAATCACTTATTACACTAAAAACATAAAAAAATGAGCAAGACAGTAATAATTACAGGTGGTACAGCAGGAATTGGTAAAGCAACTGCTTTAAAATTTGCAGAAAATGGATACAATATTGTAACCACTTCAAGAAGTAATGAAAAGGCAAAAAAATTCTTAGATGAATTTAAACAAGCTGGCTATGAGGCTACTGTTTACAATGTAGATGTAACTAAGGAAGAACAAGTTGAAAAACTGATTTCTGACACGGTTGAAAAATATGGTTCTGTTGATGTCTTAGTTAATAATTCAGCGATTGCAGGCGAACCTAAAATTTTTGCGCAAACATCCAAAAACAATATGCGTAATATGGTAGAAACAAACGTAATGGGCTTATATTATGGTATGCGTTATGGAATTCTGCAAATGCTAAAACAAGAAAAAAAAGGAAATATAGTTAACTTGGCTTCAATTGCAGGACTCAACGGTGTTGAATATGCTGGCGAATATGGTGCAACCAAACACGCTGTGGTAGGAATGACCAAAGGAGCAGCAGTAGAATACGCTACATCAGGAATCCGCATTAACGCTGTGGCACCCGGAGCTATTTTGACAGATATTTTAAATGACGTAATTGCATCAGGTCAATTAACAAAAGAAGGGTTAGGTAATATACATCCCATGAAACGTCCTGGAACTGTAGAAGACATTGCTAACGGAATCTTTTTTTTGGCATCAGACGAATGTCCATTTATGACAGGAACTATTTTAAATATTGACGGCGGATACAACGCAAAATAATCTGTACATTTAAAACTAGAACAAATCCGGAATTTTAGTGTGGACTTTAATCTCATAAAAAATGATCAAACAAACTTTAAATTGGTACGAAGGTGAAATTTTTGAGGCTAAATTTATACTTGCTTTTGGTATTGCCATCGTAATTATAGCATTTTTATTTCGTTACTTTGGTAATACGCCTTATGCAAAAGCTTTATTAATTCCCCTACTAGTTGCAGGACTTATTATTTCCCTCATTGGTAGTTTAATGCTCATGTCAAACCAAAGGAAAATGGAGACAGTTGAACAAAACTTTATGAATGATAATGAACAGTTCGCCAAATCTGAAAAACAAAGAGTTGAAGATTTTCAATACTTATATCCTCTTTCTTTAGGAATAAGTGTTGTTTGCTTTTTTCTTACTTTTATATTTCTTGCATTTACAAAGAATATGTATTTACATGCATCAGCAATCGCTATCGCACTGTTTGGTTTAACATTTATAATTATTGATTATTTCTCCAAAGAAAGAGCCAATATTTACTATGAACAAATCAATCATTTTTTGCTTCAGTATCAATAATATGCAACAAGACAAAGACAGAATAAGAAATAACATTTTACTTTCCTGTATTGAACAAGAAAAAAAAGACTTCCAACCATTTGTAGAAGATCATACTGTGTCGTTTGTGTTGGAAGGTACATTAATTATAAACGATGGCGATGAAATCACCGAATATAATAAAGGAGAAATCGGATTCATCTCAAAAAATCAACTAGTCAAAATACAAAAACTATCCAAAGGAAACAAACCATTTTTGAGTATAAGTGTAATTCTTCCTAAAAACATTCTATTTCAATATTCTAAAGAAAACTACCTGTCACCCAAAGGAATATATATTGAAAAACCAAATTTCATCTTCGCTCACGATATCTATTTAAAAAGCTATTTTAACTCAATGATACCTTATTTTGAAAATCCACAAGCATTGACCCATAAATTATCCGAGTTAAAAACTTTAGAACTTATAGAACTTTTATTGAGAGATGATAGAATGCAAAATATATTGTTCAACTTTCAGGACAAATTTAAGTTGGACCTACAAGCCTATATGAACAAAAACTATATGCATAACATCCCATTGAAGCAATTTGCGAAATTAACCGGACGTAGCCTTTCAACGTTTAAGCGTGATTTTCAAGCAATTTTTAACGAAACTCCTAATAAATGGCTTATAAAAAAACGACTGGATTTAGCTCATTATTTAATTACTAAAAAAAATAAAAAAACCTCTGAAATCTTCTTTGATGTTGGTTTTGTAAATCTTTCCCACTTTTCCCGACGTTTCAAAACTGAATTTGGAAAAAGTCCATCAGAAATTTAAAAAATACAGCTAACAATAAAAAACAGAGGCTAACAACATCTATAATCTATTAATAGCCTACTTTCAAGATTAAGTGCTAAATCATGCAACTACTCATAATCAAAATCGTAACCCTACTCTCACAACTTCTCTACCTCTTTAATCGTAAGATTTAAAGTTTATTATAGACTTATATAGTTAATGATTTTAAAAATACTGACGAATGTCTTTATCACTTTCTAACTCTACAGCTTCTTTGTTTTGTTGAAATAAACGCGCTGTATAAGTTCCTCGCAATACAATTGAATCTCCGTTTACTTCTAGCCAACTCCCTTCACGTAATCCTAATACAGAAGTTTCATTAAAAATATGATATTCTTTAATACGGGTTTCACGCGTTTCTCCCATATGTGTTGAATCAGGATTCGGGTCTAAATAATGTGCATTGATATTAAACGGAATAAATCCTAAGGTTTTAAAACTTGGTGGATACACGATAGGCATATCGTTCGTATTCATCATCGTTACTCCACAAATATTACTACCTGCGCTAGTACCTAAATACGGAGTTCCATTTTCTACAGCCTTTGTTAAATCTGGAATGATATCATTTTTATACAGCTGATTTACCAACTCAAACGTATTTCCTCCACCCGTAAATATTGCTTCTGCTTGTAAAACAGCTTCCTTGGGATTTTCATACTCATGAATTCCTCTTACCTCTTTATTGATTGTAGCAAAAGCATTACGAGCTATCGCAGTATATTCATCATAGGTTTTTCCGCTTGCACGCGCATAAGGGATGAACAAAATTGTTGATGCTTCCTTAAAAAAATCAGTTAAGGTTGGTAAAATATATTCTAAATAACCACTTCCATGTACTGTAGAGGTGCTCGCTATTATTAATTTTTTCATGTATTCAATATCTATTTATACTTGATTAGCATCAAGTATCTTTTACTAACTCTTTATATTTCAAATTAACAAAAATTTACCATGTCGTTAAAACATTTTTAAGACGACTTAGTGGTTTATTTGTGCTATGAGAAACTTTTTAATTGCTTTTTTTACTTTCTACTCGTGTTTACTATTTGCTCAAAACACTCCTAAAATTATTATCGGTACTGTTTTTATAGATAGCATTCCAACACAAGATGTACATATTATCAATAAGAAATTAGCAGTAGGTACAATATCTAATGAAAATGGGAGGTTTGAAATTTTAGCTACAAAAAATGATGTTCTCTTAATTTCTCATCTAAACCTAGAGTATAAAGAGTTTACTATTGCTCAAGAGAATATTCAATCAAAAAACATTGTCATTTATGTTGATAGTAAAACTCATATGCTTGATGAGGTGGTTTTAGAAAGAAAAAAAGGAATTTTTGAAATAGATAAAGACATAATGCCTAACAATGCTCCAGTTGTCAACGCCAAAACATTAAATCTTCCTTATGCTAATAGCAAACCTAAAGAAGAAAAAACTGTAAGAATTGAATCGGGAATAGCAATAGGTATTATAGGACTTATCAATGCACTTAACGGAAAAAACAAGCAAAAAAAATTACTAAAAAAGATAAAAGTTGAAGATCAAAATATTGAAAAAATCAGAAAACATTTTACTGATGGCTTTTTCGTTCAACAACTAAAAATTAAAAAGGAACATATTAATTCGTTTCTAGAAAGTTGCATTTCAAAAGGTATTGTTTACCTATATAAAAAGGAAAAAGTTTTAGAGCTCACCTCAGTATTGATTGAAAATAGTAAAAACTCTCCATACCTACTAGAAAATGAACATATAAGGCTTACTCAAAAATAACTGTATGATAAAACAACTACCCTTCACTTTACTTTTTATAATTACTTTAAAAATATCAGCTCAAGAAAACCGAAAGTTTTTATACGCTACTGTAAATGACGAATTAGGCTCGATGCCTAATGTACATGTTATAAATCTTAACACTAAACAAGGAACATTTACTAATGATAATGGTGAATTTCGAATCTTGGCAAAACCAAACGACACATTACGTTTATCTTTTGTAGGCTATGAAACCAACAATTTTAAGATTAAAATTAATCACTTTGGTATAGTAGAGAATAAAATAGAACTCAAAAAAGAGGTAATTGAACTTGATGAAGTTCAAATTAAAAAACACAATTTAACAGGCTCTCTTTATGCAGATTTAAAACAAACTCCTAAAGATATAGCAAAAGAAAAAACTAAAAGCGCCTTAGATTTTTCTAAAATAAACTTTAAAGAATCTGTAGTATCAGATATTGATATAGTAGCCCGAGGCAAAGCTCCCAATATGAGAAAAGAGACCGATCCTACGGCTAAATTTGCTGGTGTTGGAGGTGGTGTTAGCTCAGGTCCGGATAAATACTCTCAAGAGCTTAAAAGAACACGAAAAGAAATTAACTTCAAAGAAAACTTTCCTGAAAAATTACTCTCAGAATTCGGTTCACACTTCTTTTTTGTTGAATTAAAAATACCAAAAGAAAAGTATCTTCATTTTTTAGAATATTGTAATTCCTTAGAAATAGAAAAGTTATATAAAAATGGAAATATTCTCAAAGTAATTAATATCTTACAGCAAGAGAGTTATAACTATCTAAAAATAATTAAAGAAAAAGAATGAAAAAGCTATTGATACTTTCTGTCTGTTTAGTTTTCTCCCTAAACACTGTATCTCAAGAGCATAGATCTTTTTTTTATGCCTCAATATATGATGAAGTGGGTGCTGTATCAAACGCACATATTATTAATTTAAATACCAAACAAGGAACATTTAGTAACAATACAGGTGAATTTCGAATTTTAGCAAAACCAAATGATACATTACAACTGTCATTTGTTGGGTATGAAACTAAAAAGTTTGCAGTTAAAATCAACCACTTCGGATTACATAAAAATACAATTCAACTTACAAAAGTTCCTATTGAGTTAAATGAAGTAGAAATAAAAAAACATAATCTTTTAGGTTATATATCTACCGATACTAAACATATCCAATCTAAAAAAGAAATTAATGCAGAGACACTAAAGCTACCATTTGCTGGTTCCAGAATTTTAACTCCTGCTGAAAGAAGACTACATACCGCCATGTCTAGTTCTGCTGGTATTCCTATAGATCCTTTACTTAATTGGATATCTGGTAGAATTAAAAAACTAAAAAAACTAAAAGCAATAGAAGATAAAGAGAAAAGAATACAATTTATACATAACAATTATTATATATATATTAAACATGAGCTTAGAATTTTACAACAAGATATTTCTAGGTTTATCTATTTTTCTGAAGAAGCTAACGATTTCCAATATTCATTTTTAAATAACGAAGTATCGATGATCTCTTTCTTAAAAAGTAAATCAGAAGAGTTTAAAAAGCTAAATTCTAAAAACTACTCAAAACTTAAATAATCAACTATTTAGCACTACCTTTTCTCTAAAATATTTGTATCTTTAGAAGAAAGGTCTAAAATAGTTTTATCATGAAAAAAGTTTTGCTTGTTTTTGTTTTTTTATCACACATCGCATTCTCTCAGGAAGAACGAAGAACGTTATTTGGAATTGTTTATGATGAAAACGGCGTGTTAGAAAATGTGCATATTGTTAATTTTTCTACTAATCAAGCTACATTTTCTAATGAAGATGGAGAATATAGAATTTTTGCAAAACCCAACGACTCTATCAGGTTCACATCAATTGGATATAAAACTATTTATGAAACACTAACCAAAGAAGATTTTAACACCTATAGAAAAAGAACCACCTTAGAAAGACAAGACTATGAATTAGAGGAAATTTCAATACGAAATAATGAGCTTTCAGGAGACCTTACTAAAGACTTAAAAAAGGTAAAACGCGATAAAATGCAAGATATAGTTACTAATGCTACTGATTTTTCCAATGTAAATTATGATAATTATACTTCAGATGATCATATAAGTAAACATGTAAAACCAAACCTTGTTAAAGTTGACCCAACCACAAGTTTTGAAGGTATGGGCACAAAAAATGCTTTACCTTTTAAAGAATCAGAAAATCTATGGAAACTTCGTAAAGAACTGGCATTTAAAGAAAATTTACCTGCAAAATTGTTAAACGAACTAGGAGAAGACTTCTTTTTTGTAGAGTTAAAAATCCCTGTAGAAAAATACTATAGTTTTCTTGAATATTGTAACCCATTAGGGATTGAAAAGCTCTACCAAGAAAATGAAGTGTTAAAAGTGATTAAAATCTTAAGAAAAGAACATTACGGTTATCTTAAACTTATAAAAAAACAGTAAATTGGCTCAGTTTTTGAACTAATTCTATTCATGAAAAAAGTTATTATTTTTCTTATAACCTTCACTTTATTATCATTTACAACACATAAATACTATGTTGCTTTAACTGAAATTGAATATAGAGAAGATACTCGAAGCATTCAGATAATTATGAATGTATTTATGGATGATATTGAAGTAGCTCTTAATAGTGATTATAATATAGATTTACAGTTAGACACAAAGAATGAACATAAAAATACTAATGTCTATTTTTTAAAGTATTTAAAAGAACACTTTAAACTAACAGTTAACAACGACTATGTTGATTACAAATTCATTGGTAAAGAATACGATGGAAATATTGTTTACTTTTATTTAGAGATAGAAAACATATCGATACCGACATCTATTCAAGTTGAAAACGACATTCTAGTTAAATATTTTCCTGATCAACAAAACCTTATCAAAGCTACAGTAAAAAATAAACGCAAAAGTTTGTTCTTATCTAAAAAAAATGATAAAGGTTTGTTAAATTTTTAACACACTCTCTTTTTTACCAACAAGATTTCATTAACTTTCCGCATATTTTTCAAAATTAACAAACAAAAGATGAGAAAATACTCTACACTATTATTTTCAGCCCTTTTTGTTTCAGCATCATTATTTGCACAAGAAGCACCAAAAAAAGAGCCACAAAAAGGTCATATCGATCAAAACAAATTCCGTCAATTAAAAGACTTTTTAGCTACTCCTAACGATCAACGTACAGCTTCAGGAGCTCCTGGTCATGCATACACACAACAAAAAGTTGATTATGTAATGAACATTCAATTGGATGAGGCTACTAATAAGATTTATGGAGAAGAAAATATTACATACCACAATAATTCTAAAGACAATTTAGAATATTTATGGTTGCAATTAGATCAAAACATGCGTGCTCCTGACTCTAAAACTCCTTTAGCGGAGTCTAAAGGCACAAACGGTTTTCAAACACCTGAAAAATTTGTATCAGATAATATAGGAAAACCTAAGGATTTTGGTTTTAAAATTGAATCTGTAAAGTACGCTGATGGTAGAGATTTATCACATACTATTAACCGTACCATGATGCGAATTAACTTACCAAAGCCGTTAGCTCCTGGTGAAGTTTTTAAATTCAATATTAAATGGAATTATTTGATTAACAACTCCGTTAAAGATGGTGGTCGTTCTGGTTTTGAATTATTCCCTGATGGAAATAAAAACTATACAATTGCTCAATTCTTTCCAAGGTTATGTGTATATAACAATGTAGAAGGTTGGCAAAATATGCAATTTTGGGGACGCAGTGAATGGGCTCTTGAGTTTGGTGACTACGATGTAAAAATTACTGTTCCTGCTGATCATATTTTAGATGCTACAGGTGAATTACAAAACGAAAAACAAGTACTTAGTAAAGAACAACGCAACCGTTGGGAAAAAGCTAGAGAATCATACAAAAACCCTGTTTTTATTGTTACTCAAAAAGAAGCTGAAGAAAACGAAAAAGCAGGAACGACTAAGACTAAAACTTGGCATTTTAAAGCTAACCAAGTACGTGATTTTGCTTTTGCTTCTTCAAGAAAATATATCTGGGATGCTATGGCTGTGAATATTAATGGTAAAACAGTTATGGCAGTATCTTTATATCCGAAAGAAGGAAATCCTTTATGGGAAGAGCATTCTACCAGAGTTGTAGCAAATACCTTAGAAGAATACTCAAAATTAACATTTGATTATCCATATTCAAAAGCTATTTCAGTACATGCAAAAGATCAAGGTATGGAGTACCCAATGATTTGTTTCAATTATGGACGTCCAAACCCTGATGGATCGTACTCTGATAGAGTTAAAAACGGAATGATTGGGGTAATTACACATGAAGTTGGTCATAACTTCTTCCCTATGATTGTAAATTCTGATGAACGTCAATGGACATGGATGGACGAAGGTTTAAACTCTTTTGTTGAAACTTTAGCTGAATTGGATTATGATCCGAACTTTAATACTGGTAATTTACCAAAAGACATCGTTCGTTATATGAGTTTAGATCAAAATAGACTTAGTCCTATTATGTCACAAGGTGATTACGTACACAATTTTGGTCCAAATGCTTATACAAAACCTGCTGCTGGTTTATACATGTTACGTCATACAATTATGGGGCCTGAATTATTCGATTATGCTTTCAGAACCTATTCTAAAAGATGGATGTTTAAACACCCTACCCCTGCTGATTTTTTCAGAACTATGGAAGATGCATCTGGAATGGATTTAGATTGGTTTTGGAGAGGATGGTTTTATACTACCGATTATAATGATATAGGTATTAAAGAAGTAAAACCTTTATACTTAACAAACAAACCAGATGAAAAAACAAAGGAGTTACAAGAACAATACCCTGCTTATTTTGCTCGCTTAGGGAAATTAGTTTACTTAACTACAAATAAAGAAGAAGCTAATGATAGTGATGTAAAATCATACATCAATGGATTATCAGCTGAAGAAAAAGCTAGTTTGAATGAAATTCCTAAGTATATGTATCAAGTAGAGTTTGAAAAACCAGGAGGATTGGTTTTACCTATTATTGTAGAGCTTACTTATGCTGATGGAACAAAGAAACGTGAAACTTTTCCTGCTCAGATATGGAAAAAAAATGACAACAAAGTTTATAGAGTATTTACATCATCAAAAGAAATTAAGAGTATTGTAGTTGACCCTGATTTAGAAACTGCAGATATTGATACTTCTAACAACAGTTGGCCAAAACAAACCACTAATAAGTTTGATGCTTTTAAAAGCAAAGCTAAAAACTAAATAGAATTTATCTTAAATATAAAAAAGCAGCTTAAAAGCTGCTTTTTTGTTTTCTTAACTTATTGTAATTATTTATTGAATAACTTATTTACATCATTAAATGTAAGTAATTTAGAAACCGTCATTACATCTGGATCTCTACTTACGTATTGTTGAATTTGTAATAAAGTAACTCCTTCTTCTTTTGTGTATTTAAGCCAAACTACTTCTCCGTTTGCTTTTATTTTAAACGGATCTCTAGGGCTTTCTTCAAATCCTTTAGCAATTATTTGATATAGTTTTTCAATATCATTATCAAGGTTTTTAAATGAAAAGTGAACATATTCATGTATTGGGTCATTTATGTTTTTATAATAAAAATTATAGGCTTGATCACCTATTTTTTCTAAATAAACATATTCAATTTTACCTGTAATTTCTGTTCTTGTAGTTTCAATAAATTCAATTTGTGAATACGATACAGCAGAAAACATAAGCGCTGTTATAAAAAGGAATTTCTTCATAAAATTTAAGGGTTTAGTTTGATATTGTTTTTAATTATAACTAAAACAACAACGCTGTTTAATTGTAAAAAGTATTTTATAGTTATATTCTTTCTCAAAAAAATTACAACTATAAAAAGAATATTAAAAAAAAGAGCTTTTATTACTTTGAAAGACAGGAATTATTCAGTGAATCCTCCTGTGCTTATTTTAATATTATCTAGCCAAATTTCGAAAGGATTAGTACCTTTTTGTGACCAACCTCCAAAACTAATTTCTTTTATAGGCAGATTAGAATAATGTCTATTAAATACCCCTTTTGCATTTACATATACTTTTCCATCAATTTCAATATAATACTCTCCGTCTGCTACTTCATTTTCTTTTGTCGTTCCTGAATTAAACTTCAGTCGAAATTTAAAGTGATGCCAATCGGTACCCCAATAATCTGAAGCCCAATATTCATTTTGAGGTGTTTCTACCAATGCTGTATTAAAAGAACGTCCAATTAAATTTGGCTCTTTACCATCTAACCGAATTATATTTTGTGTGTCATTTTGTTTTTCAGTACCATCTCCAAAACTAACTGAATAGAGCGCACCGTTATCAATACCTGTGTAATCTAAACCAAATGTAGTGTTAGCATATCCTCCATCAACAGATTTCGAACCAAAAACTTTCACGAATTTCATACCGAACTTACTTTCTGAAGGCATTTTTGCCCAAAAATCTATTGCTATATCAGTTATATTTTGTGAAGAAGGTAAAGTATAATTAAGCCAAAAATAAGACTCACCTATTGGAATAGGGTAATTTACTTTTAATGCTAAATTTGTAAAACTACCAACTTCTGAAATATCACTTTCTTCAAAAGAATATGAGGCTCCTTTTTGAGCTCCTATTCTCCAGTTATTAGGTACGGTACCATCATTAAAGTTCATTTCATTTATAACTGTACTTGTAGATATGTCAATTTCTAAATCATCATTTTTGTTATTTTCACTACAGCTAAAAACTATAACTAAAAGCAATCCTATAAGAGCAATTTTGGGGTTAAGAATATTCATTAATCTTAAATTTTAATAAAAAATAAATGTAATAAGATATTTTCTTTTTTAATAATATCTTCATCTTGTATATAATTAAAGCATCTAAATATTTTTTTTATACTTTGCAGTTCTAATTAATTTTTTAATTCCTCTAAAAAATCATGTTGAAACAATTTTCGTTTATCTTTCTAATGGTTTTTGCTTACACTTTATGTCATTCTCAAACAAAAAATAAATATGAAGAGAATGAACTAGAAAGGTTTAAAAAAAAGTTTTATTTAAATAGAAAAATAGGCGTAGATAGTTCTTTATATTATATGGATAAACTATCTCTAAGCGATAACATTCCCTATAAGACATTTGCTTACGCTGCAATTGAGTACCTTAAAACAAGAGAGAAACAACCTGTTGATGTTAGTTTTTATAAAAACACTGTTGAGAGTTTCTTGCTTAAAATTCCTGAAACAAAGCAAAATTATTCTATACTTTTTGATATATATATTCTGCTAGGAAATACAAACAAAAGAAGAAACTTAATTACACCTGCTTTAAACTATTACTTAAAAGCGGAAAATTACGCACTACAGTCTGATGATATAGAGCGAATGATTAAGATTAAAGGAAATATAGCATTAATATATCAAGATATGGACGAGCTTGAAAAGGCTCTCTTAAAAAGTAAGGAAACATTAGCTCTTTTAGAAGAAAAAAAAGAGGTTCTTGGAGAAAAATATCTCACTCAAAAATATAAAACAGAATTAAACCTTGGAGCTATTTATACGACTTTATATAAGAAAGACACTTTAAATAATAAATTTATAGACTCTGCATTAACTCATTACACCAAGCTACTAAAAAACAAAGACTTAAACAATGAAAACTATTATACTGCCAGAGTTTATTATAGTTTAGGAACAGCCTATACCTTAAAAAAAGAATATAATGAAGCTAATATGTATCTCGATAAAAGTTTAGCTCTTTTTAAAAAAGTAAATTCTCAATCATACCTCTATAAGGCTAATTATAATTCGGGGTATAATCATTTTATGTCTAATAATTATAATAAAGCTAAAAAACATTTTCTTCGTGCCCTTAGCTTCAAAAAGGATACCCTGCTAGATTATAATTATATCAATATTCAAAATTATTTATCGGAAATTTATTCTCAACAGAAAATAATTGACTCGGCAAATTACTTTTTAAAAAGCTTTTTAAAAGCTTATAGAAAAATGTCTACTAAAGAAAGACAACAGTTTAAAGAAGCTTATAAAATTGATAAAGAAACTGACTTTGAAAAGAAAATTCATAAATTGAATAAACAGAAGTACCTATACAGTTTTTTAATTTCGATCCTAATTCTAATATTAATTATTGCAGGTATTTTTATTATAAAAAATAAAAGAGAAAAGAATAAAGCAAAAAATAAACTAAACGAATTATTAGCAAAACACTCAAATTCAGAAAACAATTTAAATACACCTAATAAACTAAAAATAAATGATGAACAACACCAACAAATTATTGATGGTTTATTTAAAATAGAGAAGAATCATTATTATTTAAAAGAAGATTTTAACCTATACAATGCTGCTAAGAAAATAGGCACCAATACAACATACCTCTCTAATGTCATTAAAAAGTATAAAAAAATGAGTTTTAATGACTATACAAATGAATTACGGATTAATTACATTGCTAAACTGTTGACTGACGATAAAAAGATTAGATCATATACAACTCAAGCCATAGCGGAAATTGCTGGGTATAAAAATGCCAAATCTTTTACTCGCATTTTCAAGAAATATACAGGAATAACTCCTTATCAATTTATAGAAAAAATTAATAAGGAATTATAAAACTTCATTAAAATCCCACTAAGTTTACTACAAACATAATGGGTTTTTATAAGGTAACATAGTTATCGGGTCTATGATTATTGGTAAGCAATTTTCTTCTCCATCTGTATCAGGACCACCATCTAACCTTGTTCCTTTTGCTAATATTTTAGATTTTTCTTCTCGGGTTAATTTATACTTCTTTAATGACTCAATAGATAGATATTTCATAAGTTTAAATTTTTAGTTAGGTAAAATTATCTTTTTTAACTCTTGTTTACTCACATATACTCCTTAACTCTTTTAAAAACATGTAAAAAACTAAAAAACAATAAGTTAACTACTGAATTGTAGTGGTATTTTTTTTAAATAATCCCACCCTTTTTCTTAAATAATGACTTCCTCTTCTTCTTTTCTGCTATCAAATGCTCAATATTTGTGTGGAATAATTCAAAAAATGCGGAACCTGAAAAGCATGTAAAAGAGTAAGGAAAATTAAAAATTAATTAACCATGTTAAAATCAATTTCAAACTTAGGAAACGTTTTGAATAAATCAGAACAAAGGACTATTAATGGAGGTCAAATTACTTGTCCTAGAGGTCAAGTACTAAAATGCAACTGGTTGGGATGCTGGTGTGAAGCAGAATATGTTGAAGAACTTCCTAAGGACTTTGATCACTAAAATTATTAACAACTAACATCAAAGAATCATGTTAAAATCAATATCAAATTTAGGAAATGTTTTAAACAAAGTGGAACAGAAAAGTATTAACGGAGGAGGTCCTGGAGATCCTAAATGGTGTAATAATTCTGATAATTGGGGACCAAACCCTACTGCATGTCTTAGAGGACAAGAACGTGTTTATGATCCTTCTTTAGGTTACTGCGTTTGTAAAGGTAAAGTTGCTGAAATGTAATAATAACTATTTAAAAACAATAAACTATGTTAAAATCAATTTCAAATTTAGGAAATGTTTTAAACAAAACAGAACAAAGAGAAATTAATGGAGGTTTAATACAATGTCCTGACCATACAAGATATGTGTGTATAGGCATACCTCCTATGGTATCATGTTGGTGTCAACCATTTGCTCTTCCTGGTGATGAAATAGCTACTAGATAATAGAAGTAACTTGTTAAAATATAAAGCCACTTATTAAAAAATAAGTGGCTTTTTTATAAACTAAACTAGTTTCTTAGCATTTTTAACTTTTTGCTTGGTAAGTGCTATATCGATTACCTCACTCATGTCTGTTACATAATGAAAAGTCAATCCTTTTAAGTAACTTTCTTTAATTTCTTCAATATCCTTTCTATTATCGGCACAAAGAATTATCTCTTTAATATTTGCTCGTTTTGCTGCTAATATTTTTTCTTTTATCCCTCCAACAGGTAATACTTTTCCTCGTAGTGTAATTTCACCAGTCATTGCTAGTTTATTTTTCACTCTACGCTGTGTAAATACCGATACTAATGACGTTAACATTGTAATACCAGCACTTGGTCCATCTTTAGGAGTAGCTCCTTCCGGAACGTGAATATGTACGTCATATTTATCTAACACTTCAGGGTTAATTCCAAACTCTTCTGCATTCGACTTAATATATTTTATTGCAATAGTTGAAGACTCTTTCATTACCGTACCTAAATTACCTGTAATAGAAAGATTTCCCTTTCCTTTAGATAAAATAGATTCGATAAATAATATATCTCCCCCTACGCTAGTCCAAGCTAAACCTGTAACTACCCCTGCAACATCATTATTTTCATATTTATCACGTTCTAAACGAGCAGGACCTAAAATAGTTTCAATATCCTCATCAGTCAAAACAACATTATACTCCTCTTCCATCGCGATAGACTTTGCAGCGAAACGAACCACTTTCGCTACTTGTTTTTCTAAACCACGAACTCCTGATTCTCGAGTGTATCCTTCAACTATTCTTTCTATTTGCTTTTTACCAACAGTTAAATGTTCTTTTGACAATCCGTGTTCTTTTAACTGCTTAGGGAATAAGTACTTCTTTGCTATTTCAACTTTTTCTTCAATAGTATATCCCGTTACATTGATAATTTCCATACGATCTCGTAATGCCCATGGAATTTCACCAATATTGTTTGCTGTAGCTATAAATAACACTTTAGAAAGATCGTAACCTACTTCTAAATAATTATCATAAAAGTGTGTATTTTGTTCAGGATCTAGTACTTCTAACATTGCTGAAGAAGGGTCTCCTTGATGACTTTGCCCTAACTTATCAATTTCATCTAATACAAAAACTGGATTTGATGTACCCGCCTTTTTTATATTCTGAATTAAGCGCCCTGGCATTGCTCCTATATACGTCTTTCTGTGTCCTCGTATTTCTGCTTCGTCACGTAAACCACCTAATGACATACGTACATATTTACGACCTAATGCTTCTGCTACCGATTTACCCAACGATGTTTTACCAACACCTGGAGGTCCGTATAAACAGATAATAGGTGACTTCATATCTCCACGTAATTTTAAAACAGCTAAGTGTTCAATAATACGTTCCTTTACTTTTTCTAATCCAAAATGATCTCTATCTAAAATTTTCTGAGCTCTTTTTAAATCAAATTTATCCTTAGAATACTCGTTCCAAGGTAACTCCAACATTAATTCTAAATAGTTACGTTGCACCCCATATTCTGCCATTTGAGGGTTCATACGCTTCAATCTACTCAACTCTTTTTCAAAAGTTTCTCCAACTTCTTTACTCCATTTTTTCGACTGAGCCTTTGTTCGCATCTCATCTAGCTCTTGCTCATGAGAAACACCTCCTAATTCATCTTGAATTGTTTTTAATTGCTGATGCAAGTAATACTCACGTTGCTGTTTATCTAAATCAGATCGTGTTTTAGATTGAATATCATTACGCAATTGTAACTTCTGAAGTTCTTTATCTAAATTTTTTAGTGTTAAAAGCGCTCGCTCTTTTAAATTATCTTTTTCTAATAATACTTGCTTTTGCGCTACACTCAACTCCATATTTGAAGAAATAAAATTCACCAAAAATGAGCTAGATTGAATATTTTTAATTGCGAAAGATGCTTCAGAAGGAAGCATTGGGTTCTCCTTAATTACCTCTAAAGCTAGCTCTTTAATTGAATCTATAATTGCATCAAATTCTTTTTGATCGTCAACATCACGCTCGTCAATAGCTTCATGAACTTTAGCTTTTAGGTAAGGTTCTTCTTGTATTATCTTTTCAATTTCAAAACGCTTTTTCCCTTGAATAATCACTGTTGTGTTACCATCAGGCATTTTTAGTACACGCAAAATCTGTGCTACTACACCAGTTTGATAAATATCATCAATAGTTGGATCTTCGACATCGGTGTCTTTTTGTGCTACAACCCCAACAACTTTATCTCCTTTATTAGCGTCTTTGATTAACTGAATAGATTTGTCTCTTCCTGCTGTAATAGGAATTACAACACCTGGAAACAATACTGTATTGCGCAATGGAAGAATTGGTAACTCTTCTGGAATGCTTTCATTATTTATTAACTCTTCGTCTTCTGGTGTTAATAATGGAATTAACTCTGAATCTTCATTAAAAACGTCTTGAAGCGACAAATTGTCTAAATGAATTATTTTTGATTTGCTCATATCTTATATATTCTGTCATAGTGGCATTATTTATTATGCTAAAAAATAAAAACCTCTATTAAAACCCTGTTAATTACTGGTAAACAATTAAATAAACTTACTTTAATACTTACCCCTATTCTATTGTTCAATTCTTATGCCAATAAAAACTATAACCAACTTAAATTGTAACTATTTTTGTTGTTAGTCGTCATATAAATAACTTGTTAAACAAAAACTAACTATAAAATGAAAACCAAACTCTTATTTCTTTCCTTTATTGTATTAATTTTCAGCTGTACTTCTAATAAAAATTCAGTCGATTTTATAGAGAAAGCAACAGGACGTTATTACTTTAATGCTGATGAAATTATAGAAGTTACTTTTAATGATAATCATAAACTACTCTTAAAATGGCGTGACCAAGATTTGGAACCTTTAAAGGTTAATGATTCTACCTTTTATGTGCGTGAGTTAAATGAAAAACTTATATTTAATTCAGATAAAAACAATATAGAATTAGCTGAAAAACGTGAACATGAAGGGGAAAAGTATATTTTTGAAAAATTGAAAAAAGGCGAAAAACTACCTAGCGAATATTTAGCTGAAGGTAATTTTGAAGCTGCTTTAGAAGGTTACAAAGCTATTAAAGAAAAAGATAGTTTAACTCCTGTAATTATGGAGAGAAACTTGAATAAATTAGGCTATCAATATCTTAGAAATAAAGAGTACAAAAATGCTATTAATGTTTTTAAGATCAATATCGAATTATATCCGAATAGCTCAAATACTTACGATAGTACAGGTGATGCTTATGCAAGAATGAAAGACACAGCAAACGCTATTGAATATTATAAAAAAGCATTAGCTATAAACCCTGAAAATAGAAGTTCTAAACGTGCTTTAGAGAAACTTACTTCTAAAGATGAAGAATAATGAACAAATTAAAATATCCTATAGGAAAACCTAATATTCCTGCTGAAATATCTTCTGAATTACTTGCAGAGTGGATCGATACCTTAGAGCATTTTCCTGAGAAATTAAAGAGTCTTGTTAAAGATCTATCTGAAGAACAACTAGATACTCCCTACAGAGAAAATGGTTGGACTATTAGACAAGTAATACATCATTGTGCCGATAGTCACCATAATTCTTACATACGTTTTAAATGGACACTCACTGAAGATAAGCCTGTTATCAAAGTGTATTTTGAAGATCGTTGGGCAGAGTTATTCGATTCTAAAACAGCTCCTATTCAATTTTCTTTAGATGCTCTAAAGGCTTTACATGCTAAATGGGTTTATTTATTAAAAGGCTTAAGTGAAGAAGATTTACATAAATCTTTTATTCACCCAGACGGAAATGAAGAAGTGAAATTAAAAAACAATATTGGTATTTATGCATGGCATTGCAACCACCATTATGCTCATATTGAGCAGTTATTAATCAAAAAGAACTGGTATAAATAGTACTAAACATAGAGAATAATCTACATCCTATTCTTTTTTATAGAAGAAATTAAATAACTGTGCTGATAATAAAATAAGGATTATAAAACATTTTTAACAATGCTAAATCTTATAACTATTTTTTTAAAATAATAGAAAGCATTTTAAATCTTTGATGAGCTTTAATTACACTAACTGTATTCCCAGGTATAATCATAGAGTCTCCATTTTTTAAATAAGTAAATACTTTATCAACCAATACTTCTGCTTCTCCTTCTATAACTTGAATAAATGTTGAATAAGTAGTTGGTTTTGGTTTGTAAACTTTACCATAATCTAAAGCCAATACTATAATGTCATTTGTTTCCTCATATTCTATATGTTTAATGACTACCGTATTTGAAACATAGTGTAACTTGTCTTTAATATTATAACTTATTAGCTTTGTAAATTCGTTATTTTTCACAGTATAAAGATTAAAAATTAGGACATAAGTTACACAAAACAATAAGTAGTTTGTTATATAAAACCTATTTTAAGTTACATATATTACAGGTTTACTACAAAGAACCGTTTAACTTTTAAACGGTTCTTTGTAGTAATTAATTTTTACTTTAAAAATTAGTTTTATATAGTAGCTTGATAATTAGCTCTCAAAATACCTATAACCTCACTACGATTTTTATCGAGTTTAGTTTCTAATCTTTTAAATAAATCTGTTTCTTTTCCTGTTTCAAATTTCACATCTTCTTCCGTTAATTTAGGGTATTTAACCTTTAATGCCTTAGACTGTTTACTCCAATCTCCACTAAATTTAAAAAACTCATTTGACTTATTCTGCTCTCCTTTATTCTTAATTTCCATGATTGTATAATTTTAAATAATGCTTATTTGCATTCATACAAAGATGATAATTAATAAAACTATATCTATTACACAACTAAACCCAAACCTTACATAAATCACAGGTTTTCAAGGTTTTTTCTTCTTTTTTCTCCTGTTTTTTTAAAATAAGAAGGAGAATGTCCTGTAACTTTTTTAAACTGATTTGATAGGTGAGCAACACTACTGTAATGTAATCTGTAAGAAATTTCTGTAAGATTTAACTCATTATAAAGTATAAGTTCTTTTGCTTTTTCTATTTTATGTTTTATAATAAAGTGTTGAATTGTAATTCCTTTTACTTCTGAAAACAAATTGGATAAATATGTATAATCATATCCTAATTTTTCACTAATAAAATCAGAGTAATTAACTTTAGGTACTTCTTCTGAATAGTGTATCATTTCAATAATGATATTTTTTATTTTATCTATCAGAATACTTTTTTTATCGTCTAATAGCTCTAAACCTGAGGCTGCTAAGTTAGATTTTAATTGTTCTTTTTGTTCATTAGTAAGATTTTCTTGGATTTCAATCAAACCAAGTTCAATATTGGTATAATGTAGTCCAAGCTTTTGCAACTCTTGTTTGACCATTAGTTTGCACCTTAAACTCACCATATATTTTACATATAGTTTCATTGTGATTCGTTAGTAAATACTTGACTTCTGTTAAAGGTACATCATAAATAACTAGATAAGAATAATAATAACTAATATTTATTCTGCTTTTTTATAAAAAAACTTTTGACTATAACAAAATCAACAGAGCAATACCAACAAAAACCACAATCTGTGCCCATTTTAAATAGACTCCTACTTTATTGTGCTGTTTGATGTAATCGGAAATTTTTCCTGCTAAAATTGCGATTGAAGAAAAGATGATAAATGAACTTAGTATAAACAAACCTCCTAGTACATAAAACTGTATGACATTTGACAAGGTGTCAGAAAACAAAAACTGTGGAAAAAAAGCCAAAAAGAAAATCGTAACCTTCGGATTTAACACATTCATCCAAAAACCAGTTTTGTATAACTGTAAGGTTGATTTTCGCTCAACATTCTCGGTTGAAAAAGCAATTTTAGCATCACTTTTATATACTTGATATGCTAAGTATAACAAATATCCTGCTCCGAATAACTTGATAATAAAAAACAAATTCGGATTCTGTTTGATGATTTCAGAAACACCAAAAGCCACCAAAGTAGTATGAATTATACATCCTGTCATTAAACCGCCAACAGTAGCTAATCCGTATTTTTTCCCATTAACAATGCTTTGTGTTAATACAAAAATATTATCAGGACCAGGTGAAATAGCTAAAGTAGTCGTAGCGAATACAAAAGAAATGAGGGTTTCAAGCATTTTTATTTAATTACATAGAGTGAAAAAAATAGCTGAATTAAACATTTTATTCATAAATCGTAGCTCCTTTCAAAATGGTTTTGAAATTTTCCCAAGTTGGTTTATCAGCATCTATATCCATTTCCATATTATCATAAAACCCTTGAATATCTTCTGTATATGATTCCATCGCTTCAAAAAAATCTTCTAAAGTTTTGTTTCGCCAATTAGATTTATTGTCTTTCAAATCTTTTCTAAAATCCTTAAGAAAATCTATGAACTCAATTCTTGTCATTTAAGTTTTTTATGAGTTTTAACTTTCAGCTAAAATAGCTTTATTGATTCTTTTTACCAAACTAGGTCCTTCGTAAATAAATCCTGTATAAACCTGCACTAAGTCTGCACCTGCTTTTAGCTTTTCTAAAGCGTCTTTTTCAGAATGGATACCTCCTACTCCAATAATTGGGAATGCTTTGTTGGAATTGTCTGCTAAATATTGAATCACTTTCGTACTTCTCTCTTTAATAGGTTGTCCGCTTAAACCTCCATTACCTATTTCTTCCAAACGTTCCTTAGAAGCCTTTAAACCGTCTCTATTTACTGAGGTATTCGACGCTATTACTCCATCAATTTTGGTTTCTGCAACTAACTCAATAATTTCATCCAATTGTTGGTTGTTTAAATCTGGAGCTATTTTTAATAAAATAGGTTTTTGCTGCGCTTCAGCATTATTTAATTTCTGAACTTCTGTAATCAATTCCTTCAAATAATCAGCGTCTTCTAATTTTGCATGGCTAGATACATTTGGACAGCTTACATTCAGTACAAAATAATCTACATACGGATGCAATCCTTTAAAACAAGTAACATAATCTTCCGTATAATTTTCAGGAGCTGTATTGGTATTTTTACCAATGTTTCCCCCAATAATTATTTTTCCTTTGTTCTTTTTTAATTGTTCAATCGCTGCTTCCAATCCTTCATTATTAAATCCCATTCGGTTGATGATTCCTTTATCATCTTTTAAACGGAATAAACGTTTTTTAGGATTTCCTACTTGTCCTTTTGGAGTTACAGTGCCAATCTCAACAAAACCAAAACCAAAATCTGCTAACTCATTATACAACACCGCATTTTTATCAAACCCTGCTGCTAAGCCTACTGGATTTTTAAAAGTCAATCCAAATAAGTTACGCTCCAGTTTTTTATCATTAACTTGATACATTCCTCTAAAAATAGATGGCACTCCAGGTATTTTTGACAAGAACTTTACCAATGAGAATGTAAAGTGATGAATCTTTTCTGGATCAAAAAGAAAGAAGATTGGGCGAATAAGTAATTTGTACATCAGTTTATTTTGGTTTGTTTTAATTATGACCTCTCGACTGCGCTTGAGGTGACACACTTATGTTTTTTATTTAAAAATATAAAAAAAGCTCCAAAAATGGAGCTTCTGAATTATCTTAATACAGCTTCTAAATTCTTTTCGAATGTTAGCTGTAATTTTTGCATTATTTTATCTATTTGTTTGTCTTCTAACGTTTTGTTTTCATCTTGCAATACAAAACTCACCGCATACGATTTTTTTCCTTCTGGTAATTTATCACCTTCATATACGTCAAACAAATCTACTTCTTTCAATAGTTTTCTTTCCGATTGAAATGCTAAGTTGTAAACTTCTTTAAACTCAACTTTATTGTCTAATAATAATGCTAAATCGCGTTTTACTGCTGGGAACTTAGGTAAATCAGTTACTTTAATTTTCTTCTTCCCTACTAAATCTAAAATGTTTTGCCAATTTAAGTCAGCAAATAATACTTCTTGCTTAATAGAAAATTCTTTTAAAATAGCTCTCTTTGCAACACCTAATTCTACCAACTTCATTTTACCTAAACTTAATGTAACTCCTTCAGAGAATACATCTGATTTAGTTGGAGTAGTTTTTAAGTTATCAATTCCTAAACGACTTAACAATGTTGTTACAATTCCTTTTAAATAAAAGAAATCTGACGCTTGAGTTGCAACTCTCCAGCTGTCTGGTGTTCTGTTTCCTGTAACAAACAGCGTTAAATGTTTATCTTCTTGATACCCATTTTCGTATTTATGATATGTTTTACCAAACTCATAAAACTTTAAAGAGTTTTGTTTTCTATTGATGTTATAGGCTACAGATTCTAACCCACTAAATAGTAATGATTGACGCATTACTTTTAAATCGTTACTCAGCGGATTTAACATCTCTACATTATACTCTGGATTCAAACTCTCAGACAAGTCAATATAATCTGCCTTTGTTAATGAGTTTGCCATTGTTTCGTTAAAACCAAGTGATGATAACTGATCTGCTACAATATTTTCAACTTTAACTTCTTTATCATTATCAAAAGAAATAGAAGTGTTTAGCTTATGAGAGAACTCAATATTATTATAACCGTACACTCGTAAGATCTCCTCAATAATATCTGCTTCACGTTGTACATCAACACGATATGATGGAACCACCAATCCTAAACCAGCTTCAGTAACACTATTAATTTTAATATCTAATGAAGCTAAAATCTTTTTAATGGTTTCTTTAGGAATTTCTTGCCCAATTAATTTGTAAGCATTTTCGAATGATAAGAATACTTCAAAATCTTCAACCCTAACTGGATAAAAATCTAAAATATCCGAAGACATTTTTCCATTTGCATACTCTTCAATCAACAACGCTGCACGCTTTAAAGCATATTTGGTTAAATTAATGTCGATTCCTCTTTCAAAACGGAAAGATGCATCGGTATTTAACGCGTGACGTTTGGCTGTTTTACGAATAGACACAGGATTAAAATATGCACTTTCTAAGAAAATAGTGTGTGTGCTTTCAGTAACTCCAGAATTTGCTCCTCCAAAAACACCACCAATACATAACGGTTTGTTATCAGCATCACAAATCATGATATCTTCAGAAGATAATTCTCTTTCAACATCATCTAACGTAGTGAATTTTGTTCCTTCTTCTAAGGTTTTCACTACTACTTTACCTCCTCTAATTTTTGAAGCATCAAAAGCGTGTAATGGTTGTCCTAATTCATGTAATACGTAGTTTGTAATATCTACAATATTATTTTTAGGAGTTAATCCAATCGCTTTTAATTTATTTTGAATCCATTCAGGAGATTCTTTTACTTCAATATCAGTAATAGTTATACCACAATAACGAGGTACTAAATCTTTATCTTCAACTTCAATATCAATTTTATGTGTACGCTCGTCTACATGAAAATTTGATACCGATGGAGAAATCAATTCTATATTAGTTCCTTGTTGAATTAAACCAGCACGTAAATCACGAGCCACACCAAAATGACTCATAGCATCGGCACGGTTTGGTGTTAAACCAATTTCAAATACGTAGTCAGTTTCTATATTAAAAACTTCTGAACAAGGAGTACCAGGAGCTAAACTTTCATCTAACACCATAATTCCATCATGACCTTTACCTAAACCTAATTCGTCTTCAGCACAAATCATTCCATGGCTTTCTTCTCCTCTAATTTTTCCTTTTTTAATTTTAAATCCTTCACCTTTCTCATCATACAACATGGTACCAACAGTTGCTACAGGTACTTTTTGTCCTGCATCTACGTTAGGTGCTCCACAAACAATTTGTACTGGATTACCATCTCCTAAATCAACAGTTGTAACTTTTAACTTATCAGCATTTGGGTGTTTTACACAAGTTTTTACTTCTCCTACAACAACTCCTTTTAAACTTCCTTTAATACTTTCAACAGTTTCTATACCTTCTACTTCAAGACCTAAGTCTGTCAATAATTCTCCTGTTTTTTCAGCTTCCCAGTCTGTTTGTAAAAATTGTCGTAACCAATTGTATGATATCTTCATAATCAATCTCTAAATTTAGCCTGCAAATTTACGTAAAATAAAGGAAAAAATATCAACTTGTTTCCTATAGCTCTTACGAAATTGATTGTTAACATTTTGATAACATTGATTCTCTACTTTTTTTATTGATTTGTAACGCATTAACAAAATTTTAACACAAGTTCATTTACATGAAAAAATTATTACCCTTCTTGGTATTGATGACTTCGTTATCAATATTCTCACAAATTCCTTCGTATTATAACGATGTGAATTTAAATTTATCAGGCACAGCTTTGAAAAATGAGTTAGCCACAAAAATTATCAATACGCATACTACCAACTTATCATACACACCAGGTATTTGGGACGCCTTAAAGCAAACAGATTTAGCCCCAAACAATCCTACAAAAGTGTTGCTAATTTATGGATATAGTGATACTGATGGTAATTATGTAACAGATAGAACTCGAGACAAAAACGCTAATGGTGGTACTGCTGGTACACAGTGGAACAGAGAACACGTATATCCAAAATCGTTAGGAAATCCGAATTTAGGAACTTCTGGCCCTGGTGCTGACGCGCACCATTTAAGAGCTGCTGATATCTCATTTAATTCGCAAAGAAGTAGCAAAAAATTTGCTGCAGGCTCAGGAAATGCTGGCGATGTAACAGGCGGATGGTATCCTGGTGATGAATGGAAAGGAGATGTTGCTCGTATGATGATGTATATGTATTTACGTTACGGTAATCAATGTTTACCAACAGGTGTGGGTACAGGTTCTACCATGGCGTCTGATGCTAATATGCTTACCTTGTTCATTCAGTGGAACGTAGACGATCCTGTATCTGACTTTGAAAAACAACGTAACCCTATTTTAGAAAGCCTTCAAGGAAATCGTAACCCGTTTATTGACAATCCTGCTTTTGCTACTCAAATTTGGGGAGGCCCACAAGCTGAAGATTTATTTGGCGGAGGTAGTAGTTCTGATACCCAAGCTCCTTCTGCTCCAACTAACTTAGCTGCTTCAAATATTACACAAACTTCTGTTGATTTAACATGGAGTTCTTCAACAGACAATATTGGTGTTACTGGTTACGATATATATAAAGGTGCTACAAAAATTGCTACAGTAACAAGTACTTCTTACAATGTTACAGGTTTAACAGCTGCTACAAACTATACTTTTTCTATAAAAGCTAAAGATGCTGCTGGTAATAAATCTACTGCAAGTAATACCGTTTCGATAACAACTCAAACTAGTACTGGTGGTGGAAATGGAACGGCTACAGATTTATTAATTTCTGAATATGTAGAAGGTTCATCAAATAACAAAGCAATAGAAATAGCTAATTTTACAGGAGCTTCTGTAAACTTATCTGGTTATTCTTTAAAGAAAGCTTCAAATGGTGGTGGATGGACAAATACACTTACTTTAAGTGGCCAATTAGCTAATGGTAATGTATATGTAATTGCTAACAGCAGTGCTTCTAGCACAATACTTAACAAAGCAGACAGAACTGACACTGGGGTACTTTCTTTTAATGGAAACGATGCAGTTGGATTATTTAAAGGAAGTACATTAATTGATTTAATTGGTAACCCTAATAGCTCGTCTACGTTTGCTCAAGATGTAACTTTACAAAGAAAGTCTTCAGTTGCAGCTCCTAATAGCAGTTATACTACTTCTGAATGGGAAACATTAGCTAAAGATACATTTAGTGGCTTGGGAAACCACAGTATTGATGGAGGAACTTCTACTCCTGATACTACTGCTCCTTCAGCGCCTACTAATATTGCTGCTTCCAACATTACACAAACTTCTGTTAATTTAAGCTGGACTGCTTCAACCGATAATATTGGTGTTACAGGATACGAAGTTTATCAAGGAAGCTCTAAAATAGCAACCATAACTACCACAAATTATTCAGTTAGTGGACTAACAGCTGCTACAAACTATACTTTTTCTATAAAAGCAAAAGATGCTGCTAATAATATTTCTTCAGCAAGCAACACTGTAAATGTAACAACTTTAACAAATACCGTTTCTTACTGTAGCTCTAAAGGAAATAATGCAAATTATGAATGGATAGATAACGTTGTTATTGGCGGGATTTCAAATGCTACTGGTGCAAATGGCGGATATGCAGACTTTACATCTTTAACAGGAAACTTACCTTACGGAAGCAATACTATTGTAGTAAGTGCTGGATTCTCTAGTTCTTCTTATACTGAATACTGGAAAGTTTGGATTGATTTTAACAAAAACGGAACTTTCGAAAGTAGCGAGGAAGTTGTAAGTGGTTCATCTTCTAGTTCAGGAAATTTATCATATAGTTTTTCTGTACCAACCTCTGCTTTAGCGGGTGCTACAAGAATGCGTGTTTCTATGAAATGGAACGCCGCCCCATCTGCTTGTGAAACATTCTCTTATGGTGAAGTTGAAGATTACACTGTCAACATAAGCTCTAGTACCAAAGGATTAGGTAGCAATAATGTTACCATTGATGGAAAACTACAAAATGAAGCTCCTGTATTTAATGCTAGTGTTTCTCCAAACCCAACCGCTGAAACAATAAAAATTCAATTGGCAGATGATAGAAATGCTACTTTTAAAATTACAAATTTAGCTGGTCAAAAAGTTTTAAACGGAAAAGTTACACACAATAACGTAGATATTTCAAACCTACATAACGGAGTTTATATTCTTGAAGTAAATGACGGTCAAAAATCATTTACTAAAAAAATTATTAAAAAATAATTTTTCCTACAAAAACAAAAAGGCTACCAAAAATGGTAGCCTTTTTTGTTTAAATATATTGAAAAGTATTAAACTTCAATCGTCTTTTTTACTTCTTTAGATGATGAAAACACATAGGTATATAACCACATTAAGGTAAATGTCGGTACTGCATCTAACCCTGGCATTGCTTCTTCTATAAAAGCTATAACCCCTGCTATTTTACCTTTGTTTCCTTTGTACATTTTAGTCATTATATATGCCGAAGCGGGAGCCCATACAATATCTGACAGCTCTCCAATACCCGGAATTAGGTACGATACATATCCTATGGCATCAAACAACAAACTCAATATTAATTTTTGATACTTATTTTCTTTGTTCATTTACATTAAATTAATCCATAATTCACAAATCAAAATTCAAGCCAAAACATATACATTTTGTTTTGTAAATTAATATGTTTGTTCTAAAATACTAAAAAACAAATGATTTTTTTTGATTTTATCAATCTAATAGAAAAATTACAGGAAAAACAATTAGGAGGTTTACCATCTCAATTTAAACTTGCTCCAAAACTAAGAACAAGGTTTTCTGAAGAATTAATACAAAGTAGAAAACCTAAAAAAGCAGCAGTTTTAGCATTGTTTTATCCTGATAGCAACAATCAAACTCGCTTTTTACTTACCGAGAGAGCTAGTTATAATGGAGCACATTCCTCACAAATTAGTTTCCCTGGTGGTAAGTTTGATAAAATAGATAATAATTTACAAACTACTGCATTACGAGAAACCTACGAAGAGGTTGGTGTTCCTTCTGAAACGATACAGATTATAAGACAAACATCTGATGCCTACATACCCCCAAGTAATTTTTTAGTAGCTCCTTTTATAGGTATTTCTGAAGTTACTCCCTTTTTTACACCAAATGATGAAGTTGCTGGAATTATTGAAGTTTTATTAACTGATTTATTAGACGACTCAAATGTAACTTCTATAGAAATGGAAACCTCATATATGAAGAATATTGAGGTACCTTGCTTTAAATTAAACGATTACATAGTATGGGGTGCTACAGCAATGATGCTCTCTGAAATTAAAGATTTATTTAAATAGTTCTATTCTATTTTTCTTTTGTAATTTAGCATTTACACTAATAAAACCTGATTATAAAATGCCTTTATTTAAAAGGAATCCGTTTGGACATATTTTATGGATTAAAAAGTGGTTAATCCGTATTTTAGGGGTTATATCACATGGACGATATCGCCGTTTTAATGAACTACAAATAGAGGGTTCAGAGATTATACGTCAACTCCCCGAACAAAACGTACTCTTCATTTCAAATCACCAAACTTATTTTGCAGATGTTGCTGCTATGTTTCATGTTTTTAATGCAGCTTTAAAAGGTCGAGTAGATAACATTAATAATATAGGATACATTTGGAATCCTAAATTAAATGTGTACTATGTCGCTGCTGGTGAAACTATGCGTTCTGGCCTATTACCTAAAATATTTGCCTATACTGGTTCTGTATCTATTGATAGAACTTGGCGTAGTGCCGGAAAAAATGTGAATAGACAAGTAAAGTTGTCAGACATTTCTAACATTGGTAAAGCCTTAAATGATGGTTGGGTGGTTACTTTTCCTCAAGGAACAACTACTGCTTTTAAACCTATTAGAAGAGGTACTGCACATATTATTAAAACGTATAAACCTGTTGTTGTACCAATAGTAATTGATGGTTTTAGACGTTCTTTTGACAAAAAAGGATTACAAATTAAAAAACGTAATGTATTACAATCTATGGTAATTAAAGAACCATTAGAGATTGATTACGAAAACGAAACCATTGAAAATATTGTTGAAAGAATTGAATATGCGATTGAGCAACATCCTTCTTTTTTAAAGGTATTAACACCAGAACAAATTAAAGAACAAGAAGAATTAAATGAGAAACGAAAGTTTTGGAGTTAATTCAATTATAAAACTTTTAATCATATAATACTATGGCTAAAAAATCAATTCTAACTAAAAAGTCAATCGATTTTTTAGAAAAATACTTGAATAATGCGGCACCTACTGGATATGAGTGGGAAGGTCAAAAAATATGGATGGACTACCTAAAACCTTATGTTGATGAGTTCATTACAGATACTTACGGAAGTGCTGTAGGTGTGATTAACCCTGAGGCTAAATATAAAGTAGTTATAGAAGGACATGCCGATGAAATCTCTTGGTATGTAAATTACATTTCTGATGATGGATTAATCTATGTTATTCGTAACGGAGGAAGTGATCATCAAATTGCACCTAGTAAAATTGTAAACATTCATACCAAAAATGGGATTGTAAAAGGGGTTTTTGGATGGCCAGCAATTCATACACGTAACAAAGCTAAAGAAGAGGCTCCTAAGCCTGAAAACATCTTTATCGATTGTGGTTGTAATACCAAAGAAGAAGTTGAAAAATTAGGTGTGCATGTTGGTTGTGTAATCACTTATCCAGATGAATTCCATATTTTGAATGGAAATAAATTTGTTTGTCGTGCTTTGGATAATCGTATGGGGGGATTCATGATTGCTGAAGTTGCTCGTTTACTACACGAAAACAAGAAGAAATTACCTTTCGGATTATACATTACAAACTCTGTTCAAGAAGAAATTGGTTTACGCGGTGCGGAAATGATTACCCAAACCATTAAACCTAACGTAGCTATTGTTACTGACGTAACACATGACACTACAACTCCTATGATCGACAAGAAAAAAGAAGGTCATTTAGAATTAGGAAAAGGTCCTGTAGTAGCCTATGCTCCTGCAGTACAACAAAAATTACGCGATTTAATCATAGATACTGCTGAAGCAAACAAAATTCCTTTCCAACGTTCTGCATTATCTAGAGCTACTGGAACTGATACCGATGCTTTTGCTTATAGTAATGGCGGAGTAGCTTCCGCTTTAATTTCATTGCCTTTACGTTATATGCACACTACGGTTGAAATGGTTCATCGTGAAGATGTTGAAAACGTAATTAAAATGATTTACGAAAGTTTATTAAAAATTGAAGACGGAGAAAACTTCTCTTATTTCAAATAATATAAATAATCAAACGTCATTACGAACAAAGTGAAGTAATCTTACTTTAGCTAAGATTGCTAAGTGAAACTTGATCGTAATGACGTTTTTTAATTAATTTATATATGGATGAGCTTATAGACATTGTTGATGAGAATGGAAACTATACAGGGAAAACCTGTTTAAAATCTGAAGCTCACAAACACGGTTACTTCCATCCTACTGTTCATGTTTGGTTATACACTTCAAATCGACAAATCTTACTTCAAAAAAGAGCTTTAACTAAAAAAGTGTTTCCTGGTTTATGGGATATTTCGGTTGCTGGTCATATAGCTGCTGGAGAAGATGTAATAACAGGAGCTCTTAGAGAAGTAAAAGAAGAAATAGGTTTTGATATACTTACTGAAAATCTACACAAAATAGGTACACGTAAACACATGGTAAATCACTCTAACGGAATTATAGATAATGAGTTTCATCATGTATTTATTGCTGAATTAACTGTTCCAATTGAAACACTAAAGGTTCAAGAAGAGGAAGTTGCTGAATTAAAATTGTTTGATTTAGAAACTATCTTACATACTAAAGATTACAAAAACCTTTTACTTCCTCAATATCAAGATTATTACTGTTTTGTCTATGATAAGATTCTAAATAATTTTTAGTATATTATAGAGCCTAATTTCATTGCAAATGGAAAAGCTACTATTATTCTGTTTATTTTTTTGCATACTACAATCATGTGTTTCTAAACAATATCTGAAAAAACATGGTTTTTCAGATGATATTAAAAGCATAAGAGAAGAAGTATATATCGTTGAAAACAATCAAAAAAAAATACTTCAAACCAAAACCCTAAAATTTACTAAAAACGGACGCGTAAAAACATCAAAAACTCTTGATAGTCTTGGTAATCTCATAGAAAAAACCGAAAAGCGTCTTTGGTTTGAAAAACGTTCTTATCCTAACAAACTTCCTTATTATTGTAAAACTCGTTGGAAACCAAAACAACGAGAACGAATTAGCTGTTATACTCAAAAACAGTATAAACAAAATGAAATCATTGTACATTATACCCAAAATGACATGATTGATAAAATAGTAGATAATTTTTCCACTTCCTACACACATCAATATCAATATACAAATAGTGAACTTACCAAAATAGTTGTTACAGATAAAGACAACAATCTTGTAGATATAATCAAAGTTGAATGTATCTCTAAAGACAGCAAAGGAAATTGCCTTGAGCAGAAGAAGAAATACTCATCTTCAGGTACCATATGGATTACATCTTTTACATTCACTTATAAATAATATTTAAAACTTAAAATAAGATGAAAAAAAATTAAACTTAAATAGCTATATTTAAGACAAATAATCATCTTATATGTTAACCAAACAAGAAAAATCTGCGTTAAGAAATAGGTTGTTTCGTCACTTAGACGGAATTGTGACTTGTCCAACAGCATATATCTTACACGAAAAAGGAATCACTAACTACTTATTAAAGAAAAAATCTGCTAGTTTAAATGAAATTACTTCCGAGTTTAATGCTAATGACGGTTATTTAAACGTAGCTTTAAGAACATTATGTTCTCAAGGCTGGTTAACACAACATGTAGACAATACACATAACATTGTTCAGTTCAAAATCAACGAAGCTTCTGCTATAGCATTTTCTTATTTTCCTATTTATAAAGAAGCTTTTTCTTTATTAAAGTTCTCTGAAAATTACAGTGTTAGAAAGTTTGAAATTGAACCTTTTGAAAAGCTGGAAAGCTTGTATCAAAATTTCACAAATAATTTCGGAATAGAGCCTCCATCAACTTTCAAAGAAAAAGAAATTTTAACACAAATTCTTACGCATATTGAAGGAATTATCGTTGGTCCAACTACGGTCTTATTAGGAATGAGTGGTATGTTTCATAAATACTTTATGCAAACTAAATTTAGCGCAGATGAATTTCATAAAGATGCTGAAAACTTTGGGCGATTGTTAGACCTATTAACTCGTTTAAGATGGTTTACCAAAACAAACGACTCGTATGAGTTTACTGATGAAGGCTTGTTTTTTGCTCGTAGAGCTAGTGCTTATGGAGTTACTGTATCCTACATTCCAACTCTTAGAAAATTAGATAAACTTGTTTTCGGAAATCCTGATATTTTTAGAACTTCCGATATTGGAAACGACGAGATTCATGTAGACAGGGAAATGAATGTTTGGGGAAGTGGCGGCGCACATTCTACCTATTTTAAAGTGATTGATGAAATTATCATCAACCTATTTAACAAACCTATCAACGAGCAACCTAAAGGTATTTTAGATGTTGGCTGTGGTAACGGTGCGTTTTTAAAACATTTATTTAATGTGATTGAAAACCAAACCAAAAGAGGTACTATGTTGGAAGATTATCCACTTTTATTAATAGGTGTCGATTATAACGAAGCTGCATTAAAAATTACTCGAAAAAACTTAGTACAAGCAGATATTTGGGCAAAAGTGATTTGGGGAGATATTGGAAATCCGAAAGCATTATCAGAAGATTTGCAAGATAAATATGGAATCAATCTTTCAGATTTATTGAATGTCCGCACCTTTTTAGATCATAACAGAATTTGGCAAGAGCCTACTCCTACCAATAATTTGGCTATTACAAGCTCAACAGGAGCTTATGCATACAGAGGAAAACGTTTGAATAATAATTTGGTAGTAGAGTCTTTAAAACAACATTTTACCAAGTGGAAACCGTATATCAGTAAATTTGGTTTATTACTAATCGAATTGCATACGTCAAAACCAGAATTAGTTGCTAAAAACATAGGAAAAACAGCTGCTACAGCCTATGATGCTACGCATGGTTATTCTGATCAATACATTATTGAGCTGGATGAATACATGAATGCTATGGAATCTGTTGGTTTACTACCTGATAAGAACACCTTTAAAAAGTTTCCTAATTCTGAGTTAGCAACAGTTTCTATCAATCTTTTTAAATAGTAAAATAGAGCCATTTTATTCTAAACTCTCTCGAAACAACACATAGATAATTAAGTGTTAAAAATTAATAAACTATTAACAAACACAAAACACTTCTTTCTTTTACTTCGCTTTACCTTCGCGTAAAAAAGCTATGCCTCAACTTATTTTACTTTAACCATTAATAGTAACCTTGCTTTTAATAGCTATACTTATTTTAAGTTTTAAAAATAGGTAGGTAATAGCCTTTTATTTTCCTTTTAACTTCTCTCTTAAGTTCTTCACTTTTTATTAAAAGATTGATTGCAGAAAAATAATTACAAATACAAAAAATTTAAAACATGAAATTAAGAGAAATCTTTATTATTATTCTTAGCCTAGTCCTTATTATTTCTTGCTCTAGTAATGATGACACTCCAAATTCGGGAGGCGATGATGGTGGTACTACACCTCCTAACGAATCTGTAAAAATTACAAAAATGAATTCTTTTACAGAGTTTCCTCTAAAATCAATAGATTTCGAAAATGAAAAAACCGGGTATATTGTTGCTTCAAAAATAAGCAATAGTATAACTGCTTCTGAAGTTTTTAAAACCCTAGATGGAGGAAAAACGTGGGAACGAGTATTTAATAGCTCATTCTATATAGAAAAGATTAAAGTTCTAAAACCTAATCTAATAGTAGCTTTAGGTTTAAGTGGCGAAATTGTTATTTCAAAAGATTCGGGTAAAACTTGGAACACCAATACCGTTTTAACTAAAAAAGGAATTATCTTAAAAGATCTTACATATAATATTCATGATGAAATTTACATCGTTGGATATAAAGAAGCTATCAAAAAAGGAGTTATTTTCTTATCTTGGAATGAAGGAGAATTATGGAATGAATACATAGGAAACGATGAATTTCAAAAAATGATGGAAAATAACATGCTTAGTAGTGTAGACTATATTAAAGAAACTGGTTATATGGCTATTGGTGGTGGTTTGAATGATAAGGGAACTCTTGTAACACAATACAAAAGTAAATATGAGCTAATGGAAACCAAACAAAATATACGTTATGAAGATATTGCTTGTAAAGATGGGATAGTTATGGCTATTGGTAGCAATGGCATTGTAAATGCAGAAAATGAACGAGGTGGAATTTATGGTACTTATTCATCATACGATTGGCAAACTTTTGATTATAATAACAATAACCGTTTAACAGCTGTAGCATTAGGTACCGGAAGATCGAAAAATATAATAGTTGTTGGTCGTAATAAATCAAATAATTTAGCAGACGGTGAATTTATGACTTTTTCAAAAGACTATGGTGATCATTGGAAACGTATTAACCATGAATTTGTTACTGCCGCTTGGAATGATGTTGAGGCACTAAACGAAAACACTTTCATGGCCATTGGTTATAAAGGTTTACTAGTTAAAATAGTAATTGAATAGTTAGAAATATTTTACGTATAAAACAAAAGAAGCTAGGTTTAAACCTAGCTTCTTTTGTTTTTTGTTTGACACAATTTTATTTTTCGTTAATCACCGTATTCTCTTTTACAGATAATAAATTAGCAAACAACTTATAAGCTCCAGAAACTCCTGCTGTGAGTTCTCTAAAGAAGCTTAATCCTGTATATATATAGTTTCCTTTACCATATTTAGCGATTAGCAAACTTCCTTTTTTAGCTGTTTCTCCTTTATCATGCATAGATAATATTGGAGTGTACTCTTTACTCCATTTGTTCGGAAAATATAGTCCGCGTTCTTGTACCCATCCATCAAAATCAGCTTCGGTAATTTTATTCGGATAATTTAAAATAGAATGATCTTTGGCTAACATAGTTACTTCAGAATACTCATCAGTTACTCTATCACGTGATAATTGCAACTCATATGGTGCTTGTATATCTACTCCCCTATTTGTGTTGTATTGTATTATTAAATTTCCTCCATTTTTAACATAGTCCAATAAATACTTCTGCTTAAACTGTAACTCTTTATTAGTATTATAGGCACGAATTCCAACAACTACCGCATCAAATTGAGCTAAATTACCATTAATTTCATTCACATTCAATTCAGTTACTTCATAACCAATTTGCTGTAAACTTTCCGGAACTGCGTCTCCTGAACCTTGAATGTACCCTATTTGTCTTCCGTTCTTTTCTATATTTAAACGAACCACTTTGGCTTGAGAAGGTAACAATACCGATTGCTTTGGAATATGATCATAATTAATTTCTATCAATTCTTTATCATAGTCTTTTCCTCCAACTATGGCTTTTACTTTAAGTAATCCTTCTGATTCTTTTTCAGTTGGAATTACGGTAAAATCTACAAATTGAATATCCCCTTTTTGTGCTATTGAAAAATCTGCTTCTTTCGGAAACACCTTCCACCCCTTTGGGGCTTGTAAACTTATTTTTCCAGCTGTATTAACATCACCAGCTCTTACTTCTACACTTATTTTTCTTGGTTCAGAAGTAGCAAAAATCAACACCTTATCGTTCAATTTTGTGGTTACTTTTGGTAATATTTCAAAAGGCTCATAGATTTCTCCTTTATCGCGTTTTGAATACCTATAAACTACTGGTTTTACAAAAGAAATAGATTGATTTTCAATCATCAAATTAAATTGAACTTGAATTGGTCTTGGAGTTTCAGGTTTTCCTCTTAATTTCTGATTCTCTACAGTATACATCCCCATGCTCCAAGGCTTCTGTAACCAATAAGGCGATGAAAATGATATTTCAGGTATAGAAATTGTTTCTTTAAACGTTTTCTTTTCGTTATTAGCTAAATCTATATCTTTTTCTATTTTTTTATGCTCTGGAAGTATTTCTATAGAAGATAATTCCATTAGCAATTCACTTCTATTTAAGACTTCAAAATCGATTTTTATGGTACTGTTTGGCGTTGCACTAGAGCTTACAGCTGAAGCTTCTAAATACAATCCTGCACAGGCTTCAATGATCTCCTTTAATTCTTTAGTCTTAATCGATTTCCAATACTCATCTTTTAATTTTTGAACCTTTTGGTATGCATTTAGTAATGCAGGAAGGTGTTTTGACGGATTAACAAAATCGAAATTTTGCTCTACATCATATAAAATATCTCCAATCTCTCCCCCCCCTTCTACTCTATTCCAAGTGGTATTGATTCCTGAAAAAATGTCTTTTTTATCCTTTGGGAATTCTCCTTTCAAAAATTCAACATACTCAGTTTGACTTCCTCTAGAGGTCAATCTTCCAAAACCTTGACATAAGTGTTGACTACTAGCAATAGCTGCTACTTCATTATTAGATAATCCTTTCAAAGGATAATAAGTACCTATATCAAAGTTTAACATCTTGCTTTTATCTGCTTTTGCAAACTTTTCTTCACTTCCGTAAAACCACCACGAAGTATTAAAAAACAATCTGTTAGGCTGCCATGAACTTGTATATTGTAACTGCTCTGGATATTTTGTTTTATCTCCAGCTAAATCGAAAGCTTCAACACTTAACATTGCTGAAGATGTATGATGCCCATGTGTAGTTCCTGGAGTTCTGTGGTTAAAACGATTGATAATTACATCTGGTTTAAAAGTACGAATTGCCCAAACTACGTCAGCAAGCACTTTATCTTTATCCCAAATTTCTAAAGTTTCATCTGGATGTTTAGAATAACCAAAATCATTAGCTCTCGAAAAACGTTGCTCTCCTCCATCAACTCCTCTCGCTGCTAACAATTCTTGGGTACGGATAACTCCCAACAATTCACGCATTTCAGGACCTATCAAGTTTTGACCACCGTCTCCTCGTGTTAATGATAAATAACCTGTCCTTGCTTTTTCATGATTTGATAAATAAGCTATTAATCGTGTATTTTCATCATCAGGATGTGCTGCTATATACAAAGCTGAACCTAAAAAGTTTAACTTTTGTATTTTCTCATAAATCTGATTTGAGTTTAATTTTTGTGGCTTTTGAGCGTTTATTGTTAGTGAAATCAATAAAAAGGAAAGATAAAACAGTACTTTTTTGTGCATTTTTAATAGTTTGAGTAATACACAAATGTAACTTTTTTAACTAGAGTATAAACTACATTAACAAAACGCTAACACTTCTATAACAGAAAGTAGATTGTTTAGTAATTAAAAAAACTGGTTTATTATTTCTAATCTAAAAAATACTCGTCTTTAAAACCTATCAAATACAATTTTTCTTGTGCACGAGTAACTGCAGTGTATAACCAGCGTAAATATTCAACCGAAGCTCCATCTGGTAAATAAGGTTGTTCAATAAACACTGTTTTCCATTGTCCCCCTTGAGATTTATGACAAGTCATAGCATATGAAAACTTAACCTGTAGTGCATTGAAATACTTATTTTTCTTAACTCCCATAAATTGCTTGTACTTTGATTTTTCCTGAGCGAAATCTTCTTTTACAGCTTCATATAATCGATTAGACTCTTCATAAGTTAATGATGGACTTTCACTTGCGAGTGTATCTAACAATAATACAGTTTCAAAAGGTTTCATATCAGGATAATCAATCATACGAACTTCAACTTCTGCAAACTTAAATCCGTATAATTCTTTAATAACATTGATACGCATTACCTCACAAATATCTCCATTTGCAATAAAACCAGCAGACGAAGAATCTTTTAACCAATAATAGTTGTTCTTGACAACCATTACATAGTCTCCTGTTGATATTTCATTTTCTTGTCCACGAATTTTGGTTCGTATCTGTTGGTTGTATTGATTAGCTCGTTTGTTTGAACGTACAATAATAGCGGTATCTTCTACTCCTATTTCTCCATCATATGCCATTGTTATGGCATCTTGAATATCATAACCATCTTGCAAACGAATAATATCAGGATAATTTAAATCAAACTGAAAATGTGTTGACTCATTTTGAATTAACAGACGTAAATCGGTAGCATTAGCCAAAATTCCAGAACCTTCCTCTTGTCGCACGACTTCGTCTAATTCTATTTCGGTAACTTCCTTATTAAACTCGAAAGATAACTTATCGGCTTCTAAAGCAGGACTCATCGTTAATTTTACGGGTGGTAACTGTGCAGTATCACCTATAAATATAATTTTACAATTTTTCCCTGAGTACACATAAGAGATTAAATCATCCAATAACGAACCATTTTCAAACAATTTCGCGTTTTGTTTTTCATCAGAAATCATTGAAGCTTCATCAACAATAAAAAGTGTATCGGTATGCTTATTAGGCTGCATTACAAAACTTACCCCTCCATTGCCTTGCTTTTTGGGAAAATATATTTTTTTATGAATGGTAAACGCTTGTCTGTTAGAATATCCTGAAATCACCTTAGCTGCACGACCTGTTGGAGCCAGTAAAACTGCTTTTTGTCCTATTTTCCATAAATTATGAACCACAGTACTTATAATGGTAGTTTTACCAGTTCCTGCGTATCCTTTTAACAAAAAAAGAGCACGATTATCATCAGAAAAAATAAAATGAGTTAAGATATCTAGTAACTCACTTTGCTTTTGTGTAGGCGCATATGGGAACTTTTGTAGTATTTCTTTATAGAATTTTGGGGCAGTTTGTATCATATTTTAAATAATGTTCAAAGATAAATCTATTTATAAATAATATTTTCATCATTGAAAAAAAATTGTAGATTTGCGAATATCATACATTAAAAATTAAAAAAATGAATTTATTATTAATGATTTTGGCAGCTGTGGTAGTTGCATTTCTTTTAGCAATGTTTGTTGTTAAGTTTGTACCCCTAAAAATGAGATGGTTAGTTTCGTTAGCTCTATTAGCAGCCTCTATCTTTTTGGCAATTAAAATTTATGATGGTATTATGGAGCCAATTAATTTTAATAAAGACAAGAAAGTACGATATGCTAAAGTTATTAAAAACTTAAAATTAATTCGTGATGCCGAAGTAAAATATAAAGAGGTTTATGGAAACTTTACTAGTAATAAAGACTCATTAATTAGCTTTGTTGAAAACGGAAAATTAGCTTTAACAGAGACTAAAAACGTTGAAGAGAAAGTAGACAAAGGTGGTGGTATTTTTGTTACTGTTTCTAAAAAAGTAATTGACACTATTGGATACGAACCAGTATTAAGATATTTCGAAGGAAAAAACTATAAAGATATGTTTAGCGTACCTGGTACTGAAGAACATTTTGAATTAGCTATTGGTAGAGTTGAAAAAGTAGCAGGTTTAGAAGTTCCTGTTTTTGAAGCTAAAGTATCTAAAAAACCAATTTTAAAAGGAATGAATCCTTCTTTAATTAAAGCAGAATTAGAAGCAATTGAATCAGATCAAATTAAAGGTGAATTTGTTTCTGTTGGTTCGTTAACTGAAGTAACTACAGGTGGTAACTGGCCTCCTTATTACGATAAAGGTGAAGCTATTGCAAAAGAAGAGTAAAAAAACTAGCGCTATTGCGCAACATAAAAGTCTATCCATCCAATTTAGTTTGGATGGATTTTCTTTTTGTATCTCTAACTCAAAAACTAAAGAAGTAATTCTTTTTACTGAATATACTTTTTCTTCTTCTATTGCTTCTCCTGAGTTACTACTGGAAGAAATTATTCGTGTTTTTGATACAGATAAAGACTTACAGCAAGACTTTACATCTGTTTTTGCTATTCATCAAAACAATTTGGCAACACTTGTTCCCAATAAACTTTTTGATAGAAATAGTTTAGCTTCTTATTTAAAATATACAGTTAAAACATTAAAAACAGATTTTATTACATATGATTTACATGATATAATAGCTGCAAACACTGTTTATATACCCTATGTAAATATTAATAACTATTTGTTTCAAAACTTTGGAGAGTTTGAATACAAGCATCATTCAACTGTATTAATAAATAAGTTACTTATATACTCTAAAGAAAATTCTGAAAATCAATTTTTTGTACATGTATCATCTAATTACATAGATATTGTTGTTTGCAAAGAAGGAAACCTTATTTTTTACAATTCGTTTCCTTACACGACAAAAGAAGATTTCATCTATTACATTCTTTTTACCGCGGAACAATTGCAGATGGATCCGAATACTTTCCAATTAACCTTTATTGGAGATATTGAAAAAGAATCTGATTTATATTCAATAACCTACACTTATGTTCGAAATATTCATTTTATGAATCCTGTAAATAGTTTCTTTACTGATGATGAAGAATTTTCGAATCATTCAAACTTTATACTTATAGCCTAATGCGAATTATTTCTGGAAAACATAAAAGTAAAAGAATTACAGCCCCTAAAAACTTACCTGTTCGACCTACAACCGATATGGCTAAAGAGTCATTATTTAACATCTTAAACAACTTGTACTATTTTGAAAATATCTCGGTATTAGATTTGTTTTCAGGAACGGGAAATATTAGTTACGAATTCGCCTCAAGAGGTACTGAAACTATTTATGCTGTTGATGCTCATTTTGCCTGCATTAAATTCATCAATCAAACTGCTAAAGATTTGGGAATGGAGATTAATAGTTATAAAAGTGATGTATATAAATTTTTAGAAAAAACTCCTTTAAAAACTGATGTGATTTTTGCTGATCCTCCCTATGATTTTGAGGAAGCTCAGTTTTTAAAAATCGCTGATTTAATATTTGAACGCAAATTATTAAATGATGATGGTGTTTTAATTATAGAGCACTCTAAACATACTAATTTAACAAATCATCCTAAGTTTAGTTATGAAAAACGTTACGGAGGTAACGTATTTAGTTTTTTTGAAGATCTTAACGATGATGTAGAGAAATAAGAAATAATTATTATAAATAAAAAAGGGAACCAATTTGGTTCCCTTTTTTATTTACTATTAAGAATACATCTTTTCTCTCAATTCTTTTACTTTAGGATCATCTAAATAATCATCAAATGTTGAATATTTATCAATAACTCCTTTTGGCGTAATTTCAATAATTCTGTTAGCTACAGTTTGAGCAAACTCGTGGTCATGTGTAGTAAACAAAACTGTCCCTTTAAAGTTAATTAAAGAGTTATTTAATGCCTGAATAGACTCTAAGTCTAAGTGGTTTGTAGGCTCATCTAACATTAAAATATTAGCTCTAGTCATCATCATACGAGATAACATACAACGTACTTTCTCTCCTCCTGATAACACATTACTTTTCTTTAATGCTTCCTCACCTGAGAAAATCATTTTTCCTAAGAACCCTCTTAAGAACACCTCTTCTCTCTCCTCTTCTGTTTGAGCATATTGACGTAACCAATCTACCAAATTCAATTCTCCGTTCTGAAAAAACGATGAATTGTCAGCAGGTAAATACGATTGCGTAGTTGTTACACCCCAACTATATTTTCCTGAATCTGCCTCCTCATTACCAGAAATTACCTGATAAAAAGCCGTAGTTGCTTTCGCATTTTTTGAAATAATAGCTACTTTATCACCTCTATTTAAGTTTATATCTACATTCGAGAATAATAACTCTCCTTCTGCATCAGTTTTAGATAGCCCCTCTATATTTAAAATTTGATCACCAGCTTCTCTATCTCTTTCAAAAATAATAGCAGGATAACGACGAGAAGAAGGCTTAATTTCGTCTACATTTAACTTCTCTATCATTTTCTTACGAGAAGTTGCTTGTTTTGATTTGGCAACATTCGCTGAAAAACGACGGATAAACTCTTCTAATTCTTTCTTTTTATCTTCTGCCTTTTTATTCTGCTGTGCTCTTTGTTTGGCTGCTAATTGTGATGATTCATACCAGAATGTATAATTACCTGAGAAATGATTAATTTTTCCAAAATCAATATCAGATATATGTGTACATACAGCATCTAAAAAGTGACGGTCGTGAGATACAACGATAACTGTGTTATCATAGTTAGCTAAGAAGTTTTCTAACCACGCAATAGTTTCAAAGTCTAAATCGTTCGTAGGCTCATCCATAATTAACACATCAGGATTACCAAACAACGCTTGTGCTAACAGTACACGTACTTTTTTCTTCGGATCTAAATCTGCTAATAATGTATAATGATCTTCTTCTTTAATTCCTAAGTTCGATAATAAACTTGCAGCAGAAGCATCAGCATTCCACCCATCCATTTCTTCAAATCGAACCTGTAACTCCCCTATTTTCTCAGCATTTTCATCAGTATAATCAGCATATAAAGCATCAATTTCTGATTTAATTTCATGCAGTTCTTTGTTCCCCATTAACACTGCCTCTAATACTGTGTACTCATCAAAAGCATAGTGATCTTGTGTTAATACAGACATTCTTTTTCCTGGTTCTAAGTGAACGCTTCCTGAGGTTGGATCTTGTTTTCCTGATAAAATCTTTAAAAAAGTAGATTTCCCAGCTCCATTTGCTCCAATAATTCCGTAGCAATTTCCTTGTGTAAACTTGGTATTTACTTCATCAAACAAAATACGTTTCCCAAACTGAACTGATAAATTAGAAACTGATAACATGTATATTTTTTTTAATTCCGTGCAAAAGTATAAAAACTAAAGGGTTTAAAAGAATTTGCAAAGAAAATTTTAACACCTTACATTTGGCCTTTTTAATTCTTTTAACAACGAATTAACAGCCTTATAATAAAGAGTTCTCTATTTTTGAACATTGTTATTTAGGATAATTAAAGGCATGGTTAAGTATTTTATTCCTCTCATATTGATTGTTTTTATTGGATGCAAAGAGTCCAATACTCCAAAATCTACTTATTTTGGAGGGAAAATCATCAATCCTAAATGTAATTTTGTTACCCTTTCTGATAGCTACAATTTTAACGACACAATTCCTTTAGAAAAAAACAATACCTTTCTAGGTCACTATGATAATTTAAAAGAAGGATTGTATGTATTTGAACACGGACCAGAACATCAATACGTGTATATACAGCCTTCTGATAGCATTTTAATTAGATTAAATACGTGGGATTTTGATGAATCGTTAGTTTTTAGTGGTAATAATGCTGAAAGAAATAATCTTTTAATTGAATCTTTCTTACAATATGAACAAGATGAAAAAAACATAGCCAAATATTTTCACTTACCTCAAAATAAGTTTGTTCATAAAATCGATTCTTTACAAAATATCAAAAAGGAAATATTTAATAGATATAAAGAGAATAATGATGATGCATCTGAAAAATTTCTTTCTATTTTAGATATTGCACTACAATATCCTTTATATACAAACTTAGAAAAGTATGCCATAAAAAATGCTACACAAGACGAACCTGAAGTGTTAGCTGATTCGTACTATGATTATCGTAAAAAAGCTCATATAGATAAAGATTCTTTAATGTTTTTTGGAGCTTACTATAGGTTTGTTATTGAGAAAATTTATAACGACGTATATCAAAAAAACTGCCTAAATAAGTCTGATAATTTTACAGTAGATTTATTTCACTCTATTGATAAAAATATCGCTTCTGAAGAAATCAAAAATAAGATGTTGTACAATGCAGTTATCAGTCATTTTTTCAAAGAGCCTAATCACAAAAAGAAAGATGAAACCTTCTTTACTTTTTTTAAGTTAAACACAAATAACAAACAAAAAAAAGCTGTACAACGTATAATTAATGATTTAAAACTATTAAATACTGGAGAAAAACTTCCTTCTTTTAATTTAATAGCTTCTGATGGTGAATTTGTTGATGTTCAAAACATTTCTAAAGGAAAAAACACCGTTATTTTATTCAAAAATTACAAATATGCTTCTGACGATTGGGTTTCTTCACGATTTAACTTTTTAGTTAAAAACAATCCTGATGTCAATTTTATCTTAGTAAACTTGTGTGACTCTTCAAAGAGGTACACAAAAAATGTTGATATAAAATACCAATACACTCTTCCTAAAGGAAGTTCTACTTGTAATTATTCTTCTAGCAAGTTTTCTCGTTTGGTTTTAGTTGATAAAGGCGGTATTATCCGAAATGGATATACTAGTCTTTCTGCTTTAAATATCAATCAGGAAATCAATAACTTACAAAAAAACAAATAGTCTGCTGTTATTCATTTTATTTAGCGTACTTTTGCACCGTCCAAAAAAAACCGTCTATAACGGTTAATAATAATAATATAGAATTCGCGGAGGGGCATCTGTGGATTCTCTAAAAACACAGTATGTCAACATTTTTAGATTTAGGTTTACAAGAACCTATCAATAGGGCTTTGACCGATTTAGGGTACGAAAAGCCAACAGTAATTCAAGAAAAAGCAATTCCACAAATCATTTCTTCTACTGAAGATTTAAAAGCATTTGCACAAACAGGTACAGGTAAAACTGCAGCTTTTAGTTTACCAATCATCGAACTTATCGATCAAACAAGCGTACAAACACAAGCTATCATCTTATCACCTACGCGTGAGTTAGCTGTGCAAATAGGTAATAACATTGAAGGTTTTTCAAAATATTTACCAAACTTAAAAGTTGCTACCGTATACGGAGGAGCTAATATTGAAGAACAAATTAGAAAGTTAAAAAAAGGAGCTCAAATAGTAGTAGGTACACCTGGTAGAACAGTTGACTTAATTAAAAGAAGAGCATTAAAACTTGGTAGTGTACAATGGTTAGTCCTTGATGAAGCTGATGAAATGCTAAACATGGGCTTTAAAGATGAATTAGACCAAGTTTTAGAAGCGACCCCTGATAGTAAACAAACCTTATTATTTTCTGCAACTTTTCCTAGAGAAGTAGAAGAAATTGCAAGGAATTACATGAAAAATCCTGTTGAAATTACTTCAGGACAAAAGAACCAAGGTTCTGATAATGTAAGTCATGAATATTATTTAGTAACAGAAAGAACACGTTACCCTGCTTTAAAAAGGGTTGCTGACTTAAATCCTGATATCTACGGAATTGTATTTTGTAGAACTCGTAGAGAAACACAAGAAGTAGCCAACAATTTAATTAGAGATGGTTATAACGCTGATGCTTTACATGGTGATTTATCACAAGCTCAACGTGATTCAGTAATGGAAAAATTCCGTAAAAAGAATATCCAAATATTAGTAGCAACTGATGTTGCCGCTCGTGGATTGGATGTTAATAACCTAACTCACGTTATTAACCATAAATTACCTGACCAGATAGAAAACTATAACCACCGTAGTGGTAGAACAGGTAGAGCTGGTAATAAAGGAATTTCAATAGCTTTAGTTACTAAAAAAGAACAAGGAAAATTACGTCCTATTGAACGAATTATAAAAAAACAATTTGTTCACACTCCTGTTCCTTCTGGTAAAGAAATATGTCAAAATCAATTGTTTCATTTAATTGACAAAGTACACAATACTGAAGTTAATACTGAGCAAATTGAAGGATTTTTACCTGGTATTTATGAAAAGTTAGAAGATTTAAGTCGTGAAGAATTAATTCAGAAGTTTGTTTCGTTAGAATTTAACACCTTCTTATCGTATTACGAAAATGCTCCTGACTTAAATAACTTATCTTCAAAAGAAAATTCAAGAGGGAGTTCTTCTAACGAAGATATGACGCGCTTCTTCATCAATTTAGGAAGAAAAGACCGTTTAAATCCTGCTAAATTAATAGGATTAATTAACGACCAAAATATTGGTGATAAAATTGAAATTGGAGCAATTGATATTTTAGATACCTTCTCTTTCTTTGAAATTGATAAAACTTTTGAAAAGGAAACTTTAGATGCTTTTGCTGCTAACGACCCTGATTTTAATGGTCGCTCAGTAAATATTGAAATTACAAAAACTAATCGTGGCGGTGGCGGAAAACCTCGTAGAAATGGCGGTAGTTTTAATGATAATAGAAAACGTAGAAGCGATAAACAACCTACTGACGGGAAAAAAGGTTTTGGTAGAAAACGTAGTAGCGAAACTTCTTCAAGAAGATCAGATAGCAAACCTGCTGCTGGATTTGGAAGAAAACGTAGAAGAGATTAAAAAATTAATCAGATAATAAAAAAGCAACTCAATTGAGTTGCTTTTTTATTTTTTGCTTTTTTCTACTAGCTACTATTGATTTCCTAAAATAATTGGCATTCCACTTTTACCTGAACCAATAATTACTACTTTACTATTGTTAGAATTAGCTAATCTATTAGTAGCTTCAATACCTTTATCTTGTAAGATTTTATCGGTTAAAGAGGCACTTAAAATTTTATTAGCATCAGCTTTACCCTTAGCCTCAATTATTTGCTTTTCTGCTTCTTTTTGAGCGGTTACTAACCTAAACTCATATTCTAAAGATTCTTGCTCTTGTTTTAATTTGCGTTCAATAGCTTCTTTAATCGTTGACGGTAAAGTAACATCTCTTACTAAGACTTCATTTAACTGAACGTATTGCGTTTCTAGAATCTTTTTTGTTTCTGCGAATATTTCATCTTGAATAGCATCTCTTTTACTCGAATATAATTGCTCTGGCGTATAACGTCCTACCACACTACGAGCTGCAGATCTAATAGCTGGTTGAATTACACGTTGTAAGTAATTTTCTCCTAATACTTGATGCAACTTCCCTAATTCATTATGAACTGGTTGATACCATGCAGATGCGTCTATTTGAATTTCTAAACCATTAGACGATAATACTTTCATTTTTTCAAAAAGTTCTTGTTGTCTTACCTCATATATATGAACTTTATTCCAAGGAGCTACTATATGAAACCCTTCTCCTAATGGTGGTTTATCTGTTACCACACCTCCATCAAAAGTTTTATATAATACTCCTGCCTCTCCTGAATTAATTGTTACGGTAGATTTTACAAAAAAGATTATTAAAACTATTGCTACTGGAATCAATAATCCGAACTTTGGAAACTTTAATTCTACTTGATTTCTATTCATTTTTTATGTTTTTTATACTCAAATGTACAACTAAATTGACGAACCGCAGTTTTCATATCCACATTCGTTAGCTGATATTTCTAACTCTAGAGTTATGTGCTCTAAGTGAAATTCGTCATGTAGTAGTTTTTTTACTTTTTGTTTAATGTACTTAGCTTCCTCCCAAGAAAAACTCTTTTCATTTAAAATTAAATGAGCCGTAAAAACATTATATTCTCCGTCCATTGTCCATAAATGACAATCATGAATATTTTCGATTTCTTCAAAAGCCACTAGCCTTTTTTTAAGCTCATCTATTGAAATATTTACAGGAGTACCTTGTAATATAATACGAAGACTCTCTTTTATATTCCTGTACACGTTATACAAAACAAATCCTGCAATTCCTATTGATAAAATTGGGTCTAATACAGGCACATCCCAAAATTGCATTACTACACTTGCAAATAAAACAACTACCCAACCTAAAACATCTTCTAACAAATGTAACGAAACAACTCGCTCATTTATTGAAGTTCCGTTTTTAAGCTTCAAAACAGCTGCTCCATTTACCACAATACCTAAAATAGCTAACCACATCATTCCCTTTGCATCAGCATTCTCTGGATTTATGATTCTTGGTATTGCTTCTTTGATTATAAAAACTGAACCTACAACTAATATTATTGAATTAATTATGGCTCCTAAAAGTGAAAAACGTTTATATCCATAGGAATATTTTTTATTGGCTTTTTGGTTTGATTTTTTTTGAAAAAACCAAGACAATCCTAAACTTAAACTATCTCCTAAATCGTGTAATGCATCAGACATAATAGCTAAGCTATTTGTGTAAAAGCCTCCAATAAATTCAATAATTGTAAACGCGAGATTCAGAAAAAATGCTATTGCAATATTTTCTGTTGAATTTCCATGTGAATGATGATGGTTATGCCCCATTTTTTTATAAGTTGACTTTAAATGTATAAAAAAGATGCAAAAAAGAGGAGCTTTTAGCTCCTCTTTATCTATAATTTCACCAAGATTCCCGCATTAAATACAAATCCATCAGTAGGTGCCCAAATATCTGTAAAGGATGGATTATTATGTGGTGCTTGTATCATACTTTGATAATTCTGTTGTTTGGTATCAGTAAAATTTTCAAAGTTGGTATAAATACTTATTTTACCAAAGGTTCTCATTACCATGAATCCCATTGTCCAAAAGTTTGGGGTTGTTGTTAAGTCATTTCTTAACTGAGAACTTTTATAATAAGCTTCATACCCTACTCTCCATTTATCGTGTACCTCATACATTAACACTCCACCAATACTATGCTTTGGTGTTAATGCTTTTTGATTTCCTTCAATTTTAACATTGTTATAGGCATAATTGGTAAACAAAATAAAATCTTTATATTTTAACTTTAAATTTGTTTCAGCTCCATAACTATTTAAAGGATTCGTAGAATTTATAAACTCATAATTTGCTCCATTTGCTTCCAATAACAGAGAGTTTTTTAACTGTGTATAAAAAATCAACTGATTAAACGACAAAGAAACATTATCGTTAAAAATTCGTGTTTTATAATTAACGTCAGCATTAAAGCCTATAGAAGTTTCAGCTTTAAAATTATTTAAATCAATCGGTTGTACATTTTGATATGAAATTAATTCAGCATCTTCTGTAAAAATAGTAGGTATTTTATATCCTAACCCTCCTCCTATTCTACTTGAAACGGCTTCATTATATTTAATAAATAATGAAACTCTTGGTAGTAGGAATGTTCCGTAATGATCATTATAATCAGTTCGTAAACCACTTTCTAATGTTAAGTTACTCGCTAATTTCCAATTGTTTTGAGCAAAACCTCCAAAAGTAAATTGGTTATAGCTTCTATTAATAGTCGTTGCTGGGTTTTCTATAAACTTTTCAGTAATGATATTTCCTCCAAAAACCCAATCAGAGGTATCCTTGTACAAATTATAAGTAGCTTCAGTAAAAGTTGCCCATTGTTTTCCATCAAAAGTATAATCTGGCAACGATAAATTACGCTTAAAATAACTTACACTATTTTTAAAATTAAAGCTTTTATCCTCCGAAATATTGTTGGTGTATGATAACTGCACTGCATAACGTTCTGTCTTATTCTTTTCATAAAAATTATGATCAGAAGTCATATTGTCTTCTATTACATCAATATCTCCTCCTATACGATCTTCAAGTGTGGTATTAAAATTTAAACGCCATTGCTCTCTTTCATTTGGATAGTAAAATAATGATGGATTGATACTAAAACTTCTAACTTGTGGAATATCAGAAAAATGATCATTATTTACATCTGCCGCTTCTTGTCTGTTAGCAGAACCATATAATGTTACACCTACTTTGTTATAACGTTCGCTATAAAAAGCATTGATAGTACTTCCGTTTCGTGATGTTTGATCAAACATTAAACTAACTTCTCTTTCATCCTTAGGTTGTTTTGTTACCAAATTTACCAATCCTGCAATGGCACCTCCTCCATATAAAGTTGAAGAACTTCCTTTAATTATTTCTACTTGCTGTAAATCTAAAGGGGGAATTTGCATAATACTCAATCCACTAGAGAAACCACCAAACAATGGAAATCCATCCTTTAATAATTGAGTAAATCGACCATCTAAACCTTGGATTCTAATACTTTGGTTAGCAGAATTAGCAGATGTTTGCTGCATTTGAATTCCTGTACTTTCGCGAAGTAACATAGCTATGTTAGCAGAATTCATTACTGCTTTTTCACCTAATTCTTCTGCTCCAATTACCTCAATTCTTGTTGGTATTTCTGCTATAGTTCTTTTACTACGAGCAGATTGAATTACAACAGCATCTAAAGTTTCTTCTGATTCGTGCAATTCTAAGGTAAACTGTTTTTTTGTCGTTGGAAATACAATTGTTTTCTCTATGGTTTCAAAACCTATAAAAGACACTACAAAAGTTTGTTTACCATTAGGTACACTATTTATTCTTGCCAATCCATTAAAGTCAGTTTCTGTTCCTAAGGTTGTATTTTTTAAATAAACTGACGCTCCTACTATGGGTTCTTTCTCGTCAGAAAGAATTTTAAATTCTACTAAGTTTTGTGCTTTTGCCTGAATAGCAAATAACATCATTGCTACTACTAGCACTATATTTTTTAACATGTGTTTGTCTTAAATTAATTATATGTGTATAAATTGACACCTTTTTAATAAAAAAGATGCAAAAAACTTTCATCAACACGAAAGTGAACTATTAATAATTAATTTAAACTCTAGGAGGCTGAAAAATAGCCGATAAGCAAGAATTATAGTATCCTGTTTTGTAACAAGTTATTTCTTGTTTTATTTCAACAAATAGCAAAAGATCATAATTGCATTCTTCAGGTATAAAGCTCGCATAAGTACTTATAACAGAACAATGATGGTGATGCTCTTCATTACGTTGTTGATCATTATCATTTTGATGATGAAGTTCTTCATGCAACTCATCAAAATCTGTATGATTTTCAATAGTATCATATACAACCACATCATTGTGTGCTTGTATTTGTGGTGTAAACAACAGAAGTACAAATAAAAAAATGATACTATTTTTCAATGCTAATACTTTAGTATGGCAAATGTAAAAAGTTTTAGTTAAAAACTAATTCTCCAATCGGTCTTTAACATATTCTATTTTAGTTTTTCCATGTGCATAGGGTTTTCCTTCTTCATCTAAACTCACCATGATAATTTTATCAATTGCTATAATAGTTTTTCTTGTTATCTTATTACGTACTTCGCAACTTAACGAAATTGATGTCTTTCCAAATTTTACTACTTCTATTCCAATTTCTATTATATCACCTTGTTTTGCAGAACTCACAAAATCTATTTCTGACATAAATTTAGTTACCGTTCTTGGAATTTCTAGCTGAATAATAGCATACAAAGCAACTTCTTCATCAATCCACTGTAATAATCTTCCTCCGAAAAGTGTTCCGTTAGGGTTTAAATCTTCTGGTTTTACCCATTTTCTAGTATGAAATCTCATATTATCTTCTTTTTGTACAAATTTCGACAACAATCTTCCTAAAACCAATTAAAGCTCATTGGTTTCTTAAATTTTGCCATAATATTTTCTGATAAACCACTCAATACCTAACAAAGCAACGACTAAAAATAAAATCCATTTCCAATCAATTAAATTTTGCTCTTTAGTAATTGATTTTTGGGTTGTATAATACGATTCATCATTTACCAAAGCATCTAATAACTCTTTTGACTTGTTAGAAAAAAACACTTCACCACTTGTTTTTAAAGCCAATGCTTGTAATTTTTTTTGATTTGCGTTCGTAAACTGTTCCTCTATCTGATAATCAGTAATTTTAAATTGCCCGTAGTTATGTATGTTTTGATTGGCCACAGAAACTTTGTAAGAATACTCTCCTGAGCTTAATCCTTCTACCGATACCTGATATGAATTGTTCATTAACGAAAACGGAAGACTTTTTTGTTCTTTAGTGTCTTTGTTAGTTAGTACTAATTCTAAACTCGCTCTGTTATCAAACTGATAGTTTTTATCTACATAAAAAGCCGTAATAGTAATCGGAGCGTTTGCAGGGTATAATCGTTCAGAAGTTACTTCTAATCTTTTTCGTTTTTTGTTAGACACTAAATACTGAACTATATTCCCTATAAATGTGTCAAAACTCTCAAAATTTTGTTCTTTTAAGTAACTTGCCGCTCTCCATTTCCAAATTCCTTCACCAAATAATACTGCATGTTTTTTTCCACTTTCTTCAAAAGTAGAGAGTAATGGTTGTGTTGTTTCTACCCCCGCATATTTTTGGTACAACAAACTCTGAGCTTCCTTATTTAACAGAACCTCTCCAAATTTATCTTGTAATGGAGGAAGTTCGTTAAAACCAACATCTTTTTGTAGAAACGTTAAAAAATTCGGGTTATAAATCGCGGTATATTCTTCTGTTTGATTAATAGCCCTCTTGTTGATTCCTATATTTTGTGCATTTATAAAATTCCAATCCGTTTTGGTTCCAGAAATCAATAGATAATTTGACGATATTTTTTCAAATATCTTCTTAAAATAGCTAGTAGGCTGGTACAATACATAAAATTGATATTCTTCTAGATCTATATTTTTATTGTGTACAAATGCAATATCAACTTTACGTTGCTTGTTACTTTCTATTGCTTTTTTAAGCGCTCCTAAATCTGGATGCAAAAAAGAACTTAACAACAATACTTTAGTTTGCTCATCTATAACTTCTACAGAAAAACTTTTGTAATTATTCTTAATATTCTTTTCATTATTAATTTTACTGATGGATGTCGTATAGTATTGTAATCCTTTTTTAGTTGACAACAAATTAGTAGTAATAGTCTGCACAGGATTTTCTGATGAAAATTCAACTTTTTTAGAAAATATTCTTCGTTCGTTTTGTTGAATGGTAAAAGTAGAACTTACTTTTTCTTTTCCTTCATAATACAACAAGACTTCTACAGGAAACTTGTTTTGTAAATAACTGTATTTATTAACATTTAACTGTGATATTTGTATGTCTTGGTATTGTGTAGTGTCTCCAACAATTATTGGGAATATTTTATTTTTTGAAGCTACAAACTCATAATCATTCCCTTGGGTTTGGTTACCATCTGTAACTAAGATTAAAGCTGAATTTTTATCTTTATTCAACTCGTTAACGGCATCAATAGCTTTTGAAATGTTAGTTTGAGTATCAGAAAAAGACAACGTGTCTAAAATACCTACTTCTTTTCCGAAGGAAAAATACTGTATCTCAAATTTTTCTTGAATAGCTATATCTTTTTGAATTTCAGATAGTACATTTCTAACATTTTGTTCTTCTTTAAAAAACTGAGTAGAAAGAGAATTATCAACCAAAACAGATAAAATAGGCTTTATGTTTTCTGTCTTTATAATTTTAAGTTTCGGGTTAATGAGTAATAGCCCAACCAAGAAAAAACTCAATGCTTTTAAGACAAAAAGCAAGATGTGCACCTTCGGAGTTCTTCTTACTTTATAGAAATATTGAAAAAAAGCAATAGCTACACTTACTAAAACGGCTAATACAATAAAAATAATAGTTGTTGACTTCACAAGGCGTATTTTATAATACGTGAAGATAAAAATATCTATTAAATAAAATAAGACTATCTCTTTTTTCATTTATGATTTAAGTCATAAGCTATTTAATTTAAAGCTTGTAAATTTGACGTAAACAACTCATATTATGGAAGCTACAAAAGACATGACCCATGAAAAACTATATCAAAAAACTACTGGTTTTGGAATTATTACCTATATCAATAAAAAAATTAACGAAGGAGAAAAAAATCGTATAGGTATCTCTATCATTTTAATTACTGTAGGCTCTATGATTGCTTCTATCACAGCTGCCTTAGCTGTGGATGGAAAAGTAAATTTATTTGCTTTAATTTTTGCTTGTGTAACAGCCATGGGAGCCAATGCCGTAGCAATAAGTCAACGATCATTTAAAACAATTGCTTGGGCATTTATTATTAATATTTTAGGAAATATTATATTGATTTTTTATCTGCTTATGTAGTAGTTTTTGGTTTTGCTTCAAACATTTTGAAAAAGAGCATAGATGCAATATTTCTTGCCCTTTCTTTAGCTTCATGAGCTTTTGTTCCATCAAAAAGTTCATCTACCGTTTCAAACCAAAGCTGTAACCAGCGACCGAAGTGCTTTTGATAAATAGAGTGCTCAAAATCCTTGTCTACATCTTTATGTGCTTTCATAGGGTTTCCTTTAAATTTTCGCACAAAAAACAAGTTGGTTTCCCAAAAATCGGTGAGTTTTTGCAAATGGCTTTCCCAGGTTTCTTCAGGAATAGTCTTCAAAAATATAGGACCTATAAAATCATCCTTTCTAATTTTATCATTATAAAAGGTTGATACTAATTTATACACATCTTCTCTATTTTCAATATCTCTTTTATCCATTTACAAATCGTTATTATAATATATCACAAAAGTATATCTTTATGCAATTGCAATTTATGACTTAAATCATAATGATACCTGAAGAACTTCTTTTAAAATACAATGCTACTAGTAAAAAGTTTAAGAAAGAACAACTTATTTTTTCTGAAAAACAAACAGCGCACTACTACTACCAAATAATAAGCGGAGTGGTTAAAATGAATAATTTTAATGATGATGGCAGAGAGTTTATTCAAGGAATATTTTATAAAAATCAAAGTTTTGGAGAACCTCCTTTGTTTATTGATGTTACCTATCCTGCCAATGCGGTGGCTATTTCTGATAGTACGATTCTAGTTTTAGCTAAAAGTGATTTGTTTAAATTATTACAAGATAATCCTGAAATTCATTTAAAAATCACTCAAAGTTTAGCCAAACGTTTGTACTACAAAGCCATTATAGCTTCAGAAATTTCAAGTCAAGAACCCGCCCATAGAGTACTTCGATTTATTGATTATTTAAAAGACGATGTATATAAAGTTGAAGGAAAGTACTCGTTTAAAGTAGCCTATACACGTCAGCAAATAGCCGACATTTTAGGTTTGCGAGTAGAAACCGTAATTCGGGTCATAAAATCCTTAGAAAAAAAGGGAGACCTAAAAATTAGCAAACGAAAGGTATACCGTTAAAGATTGTCTAAAGAGACCATTCAATAAAGAGTGTTATAAAGATAATATTAATAGGTTTATGGAATTCCGTAAAAATTTGTACCTCCCTTGTAGTAAGTTTGTTGGAATTGCATAATTAATTAACAAATAACGATAACTCGTTAATAACTTTATTTTAGTTAACCTATTGGTTTTGACATATTTGATAGCGTATAAAAATTGCTAAACTTTACGATATCCCATGCTTTTGTTGGGATAAGAGAATTAAAGTTAGACATATAACGAGTTGTGCTTAATACCGAAATAAATGGCTGAAATGAAATTTTTAAGTGTAGGTTGTGGTGATACCACAGTGATTATCACTACGAATGATACAATAATGATAGATTGTTATAAAATTGATGAATACACAAGGTATCTTCCATCAAATAAGGTGATAAAGGCTTTGTTTATAACACATCAACATTATGACCATTTTGATGGAATGGAGTATTTAAAGGATAATGGATATTCTATTGATTATTTGATTTATTCACCATACTCACGAAGGTATAATGACAATAGTGTCGAATATGATGAATGGCAAAAATTTCAAAATTTAGCTTCACACTTTGAAAAAAAAGGAAGTAATGTATATAAACCTTTTAGACAAGATTCTTTTGACAAACCTTGGTGGACTGTCTCTGGACTTCAAATATGGATGCTCGGTCCTAATAAAGAAATTGCAAATTCAGCAACAAGGGAGTTGCACGATGCGAGTTTAGTTTTTCTTGTAAAAAACAAAAGTACTGGAAACAAATGTTGTTTTACAGGAGACGCATCAGATAAGAATCTTAATTGGATTGCGAATAATACCAAGAATTATTGCGATGATACACTTCATGCAAGTCATCACGCAAGTATTAACGGAGCCGACTTAGAATTTATTAAAAAAGCCAACATAAAGGACACTATAATCTCTACGAAATCAGGAATATATGAAAACGTCCCTCATCCTACAGCTCTTAAACGATATAAAGATAATTCGTCTAATAAAGTTTATAGAACTGATGTTGACGGTACTTTAACTTGGAAATTTTAAACCAATGAAACTAGATAATAGCATCATAATAGAAATTTACAAGGAACTTGGAGTTTATGAAAGACATTTCAATCAAATACAAAATGTTTTCAAAGGTTTAGCTTCTACATGGTTTCTTGCTGGCTTTACAGGTATTGGTTATATTTTTTCTACAGAATTTGACTCTCTGCCATTTAATCCAAACTTTGCTTCTAGCCTTATTTGTCTGGTTATTTCAACTGGAATTTTACTGTTTTGGATGATGGATGTTCTTGTTTACCATAAATTATTAAGAGCAACTCTCGATACAGGAGAATTTTTTGAGTCTAAAAATAAAATCAAGCACTTTATATTACTTAGAGAAAATTTTAAAAACTATACTAAAACACTAAATGTTAGAACAGCTATGTCGTTGTTTTATATTGTCCCTTGTGTTATTTTAGTTATAGGCTCGTTATATTTTCTTTTGAAAGTTTGGTCAAGTAATACTTGGTATAACAACACAATTATTTTGGTTTGGTTGATTTCAATAATATTGAGTTCTATCTTAATAATAGTATTTCAAAAAAGAAAAAGTACTAAGCACAACAACGTGTAAAGCGCAATAACGTCTGAATTAGGTGCGTCAGTGGAAAGTACTCGTGCACTTTCCCGTTACTGACGCTTACACAAAAGCGCTAACTACAATTCGTTTACATAATTCTCTACACGCTTTATTGTTTACATATCTGTGAGGAAAGACCTACGAAGGTCGCTAATGTTACGGCATACTTCTTTGTCCCTAAATAAGATTCCTTTTTTTAAGTACTAAAATTCCTCAGGTTTATCTCTAAAAAAAGGGAAGTATTTTCTATTTTTGTGCCTTTCAACACAACAACAAAACATGAACTTAACAGAATTAAACGCCATCTCTCCTATTGATGGTAGATACCGTAACAAAGTTGCTAGTTTAGCCAACTATTTTTCAGAAGAAGCTTTAATTAAATATCGCGTAAAAGTAGAAATTGAATATTTCATCGCTTTATGTGAAATTCCACTACCTCAGTTAGCCGATTTCAACAAAGATTTATACGCTGATTTACGTAAAATCTACGAGGATTTTTCTGCTGAAGATGCTTTAAAAATTAAAGAAATTGAAAGCGTTACCAATCACGATGTAAAAGCTGTTGAGTACTTTATCAAAGAAAAATTTGACGCATTAAACTTACAGAAATATAAGGAGTTTATCCATTTCGGATTAACGTCTCAAGATATTAACAACACTGCTATTCCATTATCTATTAAAGATGCTATGGAAGAAGTATACTACCCTACTTTAGATACCTTAGTTTGTAAATTAGCTGATTTATCAGAAGAATGGGAAAACGTACCAATGTTAGCAAGAACTCATGGGCAACCAGCCTCTCCTACCCGTTTAGGAAAAGAGTTTTTTGTATTTGTTGAGCGTATTAACAATCAAGTTATTCACATACAACATACACCACACGCAGCTAAATTTGGTGGTGCTACAGGTAATTACAATGCACACAAAGTAGCGTATCCAGATATCGATTGGAAAAACTTTGGTACTCATTTCGTAGAGGAGGTTTTAGGCTTGCACCACTCATTCCCTACTACACAAATAGAGCACTATGACCACATGGCAGCTTTATGTGACGGATTAAAACGTGTAAACAATATTTTAATCGATTTAGATCGTGATGTTTGGACCTATGTTTCTAACGACTATTTCAAACAAAAGATTAAAAAAGGGGAAGTTGGTTCATCTGCAATGCCTCATAAAGTAAATCCGATTGATTTTGAAAACTCTGAAGGAAATTTAGGAATTGCAAACGCTATTTTTGAGCATTTGGCGGCTAAATTACCTGTTTCAAGATTACAACGCGATTTAACTGATAGTACTGTATTACGTAATGTTGGTGTTCCTTTCGGACACACGTTAATCGGTTTTGCTTCTACCTTAAAAGGATTGAACAAATTGTTATTAAATGAAGATAAATTTGCTGAAGATTTAGAAAATAACTGGGCGGTAGTTGCTGAAGCTATTCAAACAATTTTACGTCGTGAAGCATATCCTAATCCGTATGAAGCCTTAAAAGGATTAACACGTACAAACGAAAAAATCAACAAAGATTCTATCGCTAACTTTATTGATACTTTAGAAGTTTCAGAAGCGATTAAAAACGAATTAAAACAAATTACACCATCTAATTACACAGGTATATAATCCATGAACATTATAATTTTTGGGCCTCCATTAGCTGGTAAGGGAACCCAATCTAAAAAAATAATAAATGATTTTAACTTAACACATCTTTCTACCGGAGATGTGTTAAGAAATGAAAAAGCCAAACAGAGTGACCTTGGATTAAAAGCTGAAGAATATAGTAGTAAAGGTTTACTTGTTCCTGACAATCTAGTTATGGAAATAGTAGAAAGCTTTTATTTCAATCAAAAAGAAAAAAATAATTTTCTTTTTGATGGCTACCCTAGAAATATTGAACAAGCTGAACATTTAATCAATTTTTTAGAGAAGGATAAAAATGTTATAGATTTAGTTATCTATTTAAAAGTCCCTAAAGATGTTTTGTTGGAAAGAGCTAAAATAAGAGCTATTGAAGAAGACAGAAAAGATGATACAAATCAAAACACAGTTTTAACTAGAATTGATGAATTTGTTAACCTTACAGCGCATGCTATCGATTTCATAAAAAAACAGGGAATAACAACTATTGAAATTAACGGGAATCAATCTGTAGAAGAAATTTATAAAATAATTTATCAAAAACTAAATAATCTAGAAAGTGAAAAAAGCTAACTTTTTATTCCTATTTAAAGTATTTCTGTTTTCTTGCATGTTAATAATAACATCATGTACTCCAGAGAAAAAAGGAGATCCTACACGTTTCGTACATGGAACATTTGAAATTCCTGCTGGAGATAACTACGGAAAAACAACTATTGTAAGAAAAGATAGCTTACAAATAGAAGAATATACTAAAAAAGTAAGTGTTTCAACCGATAGCTTAGTTACCGAAAAAGAAGAAAAACACATTGATACACTCTATATCAAATGGAAAAATAATTTTGCATATACACTGCGAATGAAAAATCCAAAAACCGATTTAGATAAGGATCCTATATTTGTTCAAATCACCAAAGTAACCGATAGCTCTTATAATTTCACTGCAAAAATTGGCTATTCTAATTTTAAACAAAAAGGAACTGTATATAAAGTAAAATAACTATGGAAATATTTTTACAAGCTGACACTTGGATTGCATTACTTACCCTAACTTTTTTAGAAGTAGTATTGGGTATAGATAACATTATTTTTATTTCAATTACATCTAATAAACTACCAAAGAACCAACAAAAAAAGGCAACACAAATTGGTCTTCTTTTAGCTATGGTTTTTAGAATTCTTCTTTTATTAGGGGTTTCTTATTTGATAGGGATGAAAGATCCTTTATGGCATATAGATTTATCTTGGTTAAAAGTTGGTCTTACGGGGCAAAGCTTAATTTTATTTGCTGGAGGTATTTTCTTACTCTACAAAAGTACTAGTGAAATTCACCATAAAGTTGAAGGAAGAGGAGAAGAAAACTCTTCTAGTACACCTAAAAAAAGTAGTACTTTGTTAAAAGTAATTACTCAAATTGTATTAATTGACATTGTTTTCTCTTTTGACTCGGTTTTAACAGCTGTTGGTATGACTAATGGTATAGATGGAGCATTAATTATAATGATTATTGCTGTTATTGTTTCGATATTAATTATGTTAATTTTTGCTACACCGGTGAGTAGTTTTGTAAATAAGCATCCAACAATTCAAATGTTAGCTTTATCCTTTTTAATCTTAATCGGATTTATGTTAATTACTGAAGGAGCACATTTATCACATACTGTAGTTTTTGGACAATCAGTTGGGGCTATACCTAAAGGATATTTGTACTTTGCTATTGCTTTTTCTTTAGGAGTTGAAATGTTAAACATGAAAATACGAGGTAACTCAAAGAAACATTAAAAAAAGATTAAGACTATAAAATTTAAAAACCGATAGTTAATTGCTATCGGTCTTTTATTTTTTATATTTTTGCTACTAGTGATTCGATTCAAAAAACATATTGCAATACTAAGTTTACTTATGCTACTGTTACCTACAGTAGTCTTGACAATACATCTTTTTGAGAATCATGAGCATACTGTTTGCTCTTCTACTAATGAACATCATTTTCACGAACAAGACCTTGACTGTTCATTAGCTCATTATCATTTTAATACATTTACTTATCAAACTGCAGAGAACTTTTCTGTAGTTCCGAAACACTTTTACAAATCAGATTATGCTACTCAACCACAGTTAATCTCATTTGTATATGCTGAAAAAAAATCATCTAGAGCTCCTCCCTTTTTTACTGTATAACAAAATTGTTATAAAAGAATAACAAAATAAATTTAGTTAAACAGTAAAATTCATTTAATGAAAAAACTCATAAATTTCCTATTATTTTTAGGAGTAACTGCTGTAGCTGCACAAAACAGCTTGTCAGGAAAAATTACAGACACAAATAATCAACCACTTATAGGAGTAGAAATTTACTCTGAACAATTACACAAAGGAACCATTTCTAATAATGATGGAACCTACACTTTGCAAAACATTCCTAATGGAGAAGTTACTATAACTTTTACCTTTTTAGGTTTTAAAAATGTAAGTAAAAGATTTACTTTTAATCAAAATAGCATCACTTTTAATTTAGAATTAGAAGAATCAGTTTTTAAAATAGATGAAGTTATCATTTCAACTCCTTTCAATAAATTACAGTCTGAAAATGTAATGAAAGTAGAGCGTTTATCTGCAAAGGCAATTCAAAAAACAGGAGCTACTACCCTATCTGAAGGAATTACAAATATAGCAGGAGTTTCACAAATATCTACTGGAGCTTCTATCGGTAAACCCGTTATTAGAGGTTTAAGCGGAAATAGAGTTTTAGTATATACCCAAGGAATCCGTTTGGAGAATCAACAATTTGGAGGAGAGCACGGTTTAGGAATTAACGATGCCGGTATTCAAGGTATTGAAGTTATTAAAGGTCCTGCTTCTCTTTTATATGGATCGGATGCATTAGGTGGTGTTTTATACATTCAACCAGAAAAATTTGCCCCAGAAAATACTACAAAAGTTAATGTTAATCAGCGTTACTTTAGCAATACCTTGGGAACTAATGCTTCTGTAGGTTTAAAATCCTCTTTAAAAAATTGGCAGTTTTTGGCAAGAGGAACCTATGCACAACATGCAGATTATAAAACACCTAGTTATAGAGTAACCAATACTCGTTTTAAAGAAAAAGATTTAAAATTGGGTGTAGGTTTTCATGAAAAAAACTTTTCTTCTGAGCTTCGTTACAACTTTAACAATTCAAAATTAGGATTAACTGAAGGAATAGGAGAACAAACAAAAGAAACTCATTTTGAGACACCTTATCAAGATATTAACAACCATATCATCAGCTTGCACAATCATGTTTTCTTTAAAAACTCAAAGTTAGATATCGATTTAGGATATACTATTAATAACCGTAAAGAATTTGAAGAACATCACGATCATGAAGCTGGTGAAACTGAAGAAGAACATGAAGAGCATGAAGAAGGTGAGGCTGCTTTAAATATGAAGCTAAAAACCTTTAGTTATAATACAAAATATCATCTACCAAAATTTGGAAAGTTTGAAGTATTATTGGGTGCACAAGGATTACATCAAACCAATACTAACTTTGGTGAAGAGTTATTAATTCCTAATGCTACCGTTAACGATTTTGGTGTATTTACTACAGCTAACTATGATTTGAATGATTATACTTCTTTACAGGCTGGTATTCGTTATGATAATAGAGCTATTACTACAGAAAGACATGAAATAGTACACGAAGATGAAATACATGTTTTTGAAGCTATAGATAAGTCCTTTAACAGTTTTACAGCTTCTTTTGGCTTCAAAACAAAGCTATTTAAAATATTAACCACTCGTGTTAATATTGCTAATGGCTTTAGAGCTCCAAACCTTGCTGAATTAACTTCCAACGGAGTTCATCATGGTACCAATCGTTTTGAAATGGGAAATAACAACCTTGTAAATGAGAAAAATTTACAATTTGACCTTTCAATAGATTATAATTCAGAACATTTTGAATTATTCGCTAACGGATTTTATAACAAATTAAGTAATTATATCTATCTATCACCTACTGGTGAAATTGAAGATGAAGCTCCTGTATATACCTATTTACAGGAAGATGCTAAATTATATGGAGGAGAGTTTGGATTTCATTTACATCCTCACCCTTTAGATTGGTTGCATTTACAAAGTAGTTTTGAAACGGTTATAGGAAAACAGAGTAACGGTAATTATTTACCTTTAATTCCTGCTAATGCTTTAAAAAACACATTGAGAACTGAGTTTTCTAACAATAAATGGTTACACCAGGGATATGCTTCTGTAAGTTTACATTCTTTCTTTAAACAAGATAATGTTAGTGAATTTGAAACCTCTACACCTGCTTACAACCTTGTAAATTTAGGTGTAGGTGGAGATATTCAAATTAGTAAATACACTTTTACTACATCATTAGCTATCAATAATTTGTTTGATAAAAAATATATCAATCATTTATCTCGCTTAAAAAGTGATAATATTATGAATGCTGGTAGAAATATTGTTATTGGTATAGAATTTACACTGTAATAACAAACCGGAGGCCATCTTAAAAGTTCAACCTATTTGTCATTTTTTCACAAAATGACGCTTTTAAGACAGCCTCCTTTCATATAAACAAACTTTAATTTAATAAAGTTTACTCTTTTCCTTTTTTTAGCAATTCTGGAAACTTATGTTTAAACCTATTAATTCTAGGAATTGATATCTTTTGAACATAAGGATTTTCTGGATGTAAACGTTCATAGTTTTGATGGTATTCTTCAGCAGGGTAAAACTTTTTTATTTTTTTAACCTCCGTTACAATCTTCCCATGATACACTTCTTTATTTAATTTTTTTATGGTGTTTTCTATAATTTGCTTTTCTAGTAACGTATTATAAAATGCTATGGAGCGATATTGAGTACCATAATCAGGGTATTGTCCATTTTTAGTCGTTGGATTGTGTGATCCGAAAAACACATCAACTAGTGTTTGAAAACTAACCCTTTTGGGATTATAATACACCGCTATTGTTTCAGCATGTCCTGTACGTCCAGTTCCAACTGATTCGTAAGTAGGATTTTTAGTATGCCCACCAGCATATCCCGATATAACATCTTCTACTCCTACAATACTCTCATAAATTCCTTCAATACACCAAAAACATCCACTAGCAAAATAAGCTACTTTGGTTTCCTTTAAAGATATATCTGTTGATGAATTATTACTACTTTCTTCCTTTGAATTAAATCCATATAGGCTAGCAATTACAAAACTAACTGCAACCAAAGTTACTTTTTTAAATATCGTCATACATTAATTATTTATACTCCCTTTGTCGTTTAAAAAGCTTAGATTTTACAATTGTTTACAACTTTAATTTTTCCTTAAGAAATTTGTTTGTGAATTGCAGTTGGGTTTTCTATTTTTGTTCAAGTAAACAACACGAATTAATGGAGCATTTTATAGTATCAGCACGTAAATACCGTCCTCAAAATTTTGAAGACGTAGTGGGGCAACAAGCCATTACTAATACGCTAGAAAATGCTATACAAAACAACCATTTAGCTCAAGCCCTATTATTTACAGGTCCTCGTGGCGTTGGTAAAACGTCATGTGCTCGTATTTTAGCAAAACGTATCAATCAAGAAGATGCGACTAATGCTGATGAAGATTTTGCCTTTAATATTTTTGAGTTAGATGCAGCTTCAAACAACTCGGTTGATGACATTCGTAACTTAACTGATCAGGTTCGTATACCACCTCAAACAGGTAAATACAAAGTATATATTATTGACGAGGTACACATGCTTTCTCAAGCAGCTTTTAATGCTTTTTTAAAGACTTTAGAAGAACCACCTGCACATGCTATATTTATTTTAGCGACTACCGAAAAACATAAAATTATTCCAACGATTTTATCACGTTGTCAAATATTTGATTTTAAACGCATAGGTGTTTTAGATGCTAAAGAATATCTAAAAACTATTTGTGAGAAGGAAAATATCACTGCAGAAGATGATGCTCTGCATGTAATTGCTCAAAAAGCAGATGGGGCTATGCGTGATGCTCTTTCAATTTTTGATCGTGTGGTAAGTTTTTCAGGAAGTAACTTAACTCGCGAAGCAGTTACACAAAACTTAAACGTGTTAGACTACGATGTGTATTTTAACATGACTGATTTGTTATTAGAAAACAAAATTCCTGAAGTTTTGATGGCTTTTAACGATGTATTAAGCAAAGGATTTGAAGGACATCATTTTATAACTGGATTAGCTTCTCATTTTAGAGATTTACTCGTTGCTAAAGATGCTGCCACAGTAGCTTTGTTAGAAGTTGGTGATAATACCAAGAAGAAATATCTAGAACAAGCCGCCAAAGCGAGCATGCAATTTTTAATGCCTGCTATAGACAAAGCTAACGATTGCGACTTAAAATATCGAGGGAGTAAGAACCAACGTTTATTGGTAGAACTTACTTTAATGCAAATTGCCTCTATCACTTTTGATGGAGCAAAAAAAAAATCTAGCAACTACATAATTCCGGCTACATTTTTCACCTCTTTATCACCTTCAATTAAAAAAACTGAGGTAAAACCTCTTGCTGTTAAAACTCCTCAAAAAGTAGAAGAAAAACAGCCTGTTGCTGAAGCCCCAAAAAAGCCCGTATTAAAAAATATCAAGCGTCGTACTTCTGCATTATCTTTAAAAAGTCTTCAGCAAAAGAAAGAATTTAATGTCGCTTTAGACGAAGAAGAGAACTATGATAATCATCCTAGAAGTCCCTTTACTAAAGATGAATTAAAAGATGCATGGAAAAAATACTATTTTCAGCTTCAAAACTTTGGAGAACGTAGTATGGCTGCTATCTTGGCTTCTGACGAGCCTAAATTACAAGAAGATTTCACCATTATATTTTCGTTACCAAACGATTTAATGAAATCACAATTAGAAAAAGGAAAACCTAAATTACTAAAGTTTTTACGTGAAAAACTAAACAATTATGGAATTCAAATTAACATAATTGTTAATGAAACAGTAGAAAAGAAGTTTGCTTATACCCCACTAGAAAAATACAACAAGCTCAAAGAAAAAAATCCACTAATAGAAAAGTTAAAAAATACTTTTGGTTTAGATGTTTAGGTTCTTACCTAAATAAACAATAACCCAACCTTCTATTTTCTTTACATCGTGTTCAAATTCTGAAATTAATAAAATTTCATTGGTATTTGTATTCTTAACTAAAATAGGGATAGACTTAATTTCATTATGTATCTTCTCTATTTTATCCTTATATTCTTGAGTTGAATTTACAGGTGTTTCATGAACTTCTGGGAATTCTCTTACCGCCTCCATTATATTAATATAATCATCTTCTATGGTAAATAAATGGTCTTCATCTTCATAATCTTTAGTAATTACTTCTTGTGAAGTCGCTAAACGATAAGCTCCTTGCTCACCAAAAATTGACGAGAAATTCGAGATTACAAATTTGTTAATCGAATCACTACCCGTCATGGCAATCAAATACCCCACATCATTCAACTCTATATTGTCGGTAAGTTCTTCATCATAAATATTCACTTCTAACGATTCTAACCCTTCTTCCTTTGCTTTTTCAATATTATCTATATTAGAATCTATTAAAACAACCCTACGCTTGTTATCTTTTAAATACTTAGCAATTAATCTGGCTACATCAGATGCACCAACAACCATAATTGCATTCGATCGTTTTAAAAACACTCCTACAATTCTAGCAAATAACCTCGCTGTAGTTGCGTTTAACAAAACGGTTCCCAACACAATCATAAAAACTAACGGAGTAATATATTCAGCTCCTTCAATTCCTTGTTTTAATAACTTACTTCCGAATAAAGAAGCAATACCTGCTGCAACAATTCCCCTTGGTCCTACCCAACTAATAAATAACTTTTCATTTATCATTAAATTGGATTTAGAGGTACTTAAAAACACAGCCAATGGACGTATGACAAACACTACTAACGCAAATAAGATAAGTGTTTTCCAATCATATAAAAGCATTAACTCTTTAAAGTCCATGTTAGCTGATAATAGAATAAATAATATAGAAATTAATAGAACACTTAATGATTCTTTAAAATATAAAATTTCTTTTAAGTTTTTTAATTTACTATTACCTAATACCATTCCCATGACTACTACAGCTAATAAGCCTGATTCATGTGCGAATAGTTCTGACTCTACGAATACCAATAAAACAGTTGATAGTGAAACCACATTTAACAAATAATGTGGCACCCATTTTTTATTAATAATAAAAATTAAAGCATGTGCAAATGTGAATCCGAAAGTAGTACCGAATAAAATAATTTTTAAGAAGTCTAACAAAGCTGTTTGTGTAAAACCAGCACCTCCACCCACGCTAATAAACTCAAAAACAAGTACTGCCACTAAAGCTCCTATGGGGTCAATTAATATTCCTTCCCATTTTAAAACCACCGATACATCTTTTTTTAGAGGAATATTTCTCAAAATAGGCGTGATAACTGTTGGGCCAGTTACAATTATTAATCCTGAAAACAAAAATGATAATTCCCAGCTTAAACCAAAAACATAGCGAGCTACAATAGCGCCTCCTATAAAAGTTATGGTTGCTCCTAAGGTAATTAACTTGGTAATAACAGGACCTATATTTTTAATCTCACCTCTTCGTAAAGTTAATCCTCCTTCAAACAGAATAATACTGATAGATAATGAAACAAAATAATACAGACCTTCTCCAGGAAACAATCCTTTTTCTCCATTCCAAGTAGGTTCTATCCATTTGCTTCCGTCTTCGCTAAAAAACTCAGCTGCTATAGGACCAACTAACAATCCTATTAAAATTAAAGGTAAAATTGCTGGAATTTTAAACCTCCAAGCTACCCATTGTGCTAAAATTCCAAGTATAATTATCCCCGCTAGCTCTAACATAGTATATTTTTAAAAAAACTAAAAATACAGCTTTTAATTAAACTCCTTATTAGATTTTTTTTAATTTTTTATTTCTATAATTCTCTTTACTTCATTACCCAAGTCATCCATAGCTGTAATAGCATATACTCCTTTCTTCGGCATAATTGCTTGCTCATGATACTGTTGAGTTAAACCTATAAACGTATCATTCAAATACCAATACACTTTAGCTTCTGAATTAAAATGAGTTAACTTTAAAATTATGGGATTGATTTTATTGTCTTCTCCTCTAGTTAATGATAGTTTTGAATAAAGTTTAGCTGGAAAAACAAAATCCATTGTGTTATTTTCTAATCGATAACAATCATTTCTAAACTTAGGTAATGGTCTATAATCTGCATTTTTTTGCTGATAATAATGTGCCATTAAAGGAGGTAATACAAACCATGATTTCTTTGTCATATTAGCAATTGACTCACAATTTGAGTTTACTCTATACTTTTCAAACCTATCAACCATTATTTGTTGATGATACGAACATGATCTCGCTTTCATGGCGCTTTTTTGAACTCGTTTGGTTACAGGTGGACAAATAGATTTGGCTAAAAAGCCACTTTTCTCGCAAACAGATACTTCTATCAAATCTTCAAAAGGCTCTAAAAACCAATCTGCCTTTGGTAACACGTCAAAAATATCAAATAGTAAGGGAGCTGCACTTCCTACTCCTGTAAGATCTGGACGTCCTTCTCCATCAGAATTCCCTATCCACACTCCTACCACATATTTTGGAGTTGTGCCAATAGCCCAAGCGTCTTTATTTCCAAAACTTGTTCCTGTTTTCCATGCTATTTTTTGTGAAGAATCGAAATACTTCCAAGCCTGATCTGTATAAGGTCTGTTAACTTCAATTAAAGTATTTAAGGTTACATATGCTGAACCCGCATTAATAGTTGTGTAATTTTTATGAGTTACTCCAAAATCAGGTTTACCATTTAACACAAAACTTGGCTCTATAAATTCATCTTGATAGTATTGATGTTTTAACTCTTCATAATGATTTACAATTCCTGCATAGCCCGCAAATGTTTTACACAAATCCCACAAACTTGCTTCTGCTCCTCCTAAGATAAGCGACAATCCGTAATAATCGGCAGATTTATTAATGTCACTTATTTTGTACGCTTTTATATCTTCTCTAAACTTCTCTAAACCGTACGATTGTAACAATCGCACCAAAGGGATGTTTAACGATCTGGTCAAAGCTTCATTGGCTGGTACTGCACCATCAAAAGTTAAACTAAAGTTCTTAGGTGAATACCCTGCAATTTCAGTAGGCACATCTGCTACTAACTGCGTAGGTAACAAATCTCCAGACTGCAACATATGTGCATATAAAAATGGTTTTAAGGTACTTCCTGTACTCCTTGGTGCCACAACATTGTTTACATCTTTTTGATGCATTTTATCTGTAGGAGAATTTCCTACATACGCTAATACTTTTCTCGTTTCAACATCCAACACCAAAACAGCCATATTATACACTTCATTTTGTTTTTGACGGTCATAATGTTGCTTTACTAAGTTATTCACCTGTTTTTGTAAATGAATATCTATAGAACTTTGTATACGCTTTCCTTTATATTTTAAGTTTACCTCCTGTACGAAATGTGGAGAAACAGTTGGTAACGGATAAGGTTTCTTCGGAAGTTCTTCTTCTATTGCTAGTTCATAGGTAATTTGATCTATAATTCCTTCTTCCATTAATTTGAAAAGGAGTTTATTTCTTTTGTCTTTTAATCTTTGTTGATTTTTACCTGGATAAATTAACGAAGGAGCATTCGGTAGTACTGCTAACGTTGCACTTTCTGCCCATGATAGTTGATGCGGTTGTAATCCGAAATAACGCCATGAAGCCATTTCTAAGCCCACCACATTGCCTCCAAAAGGAGCATGCGATGCGTACAATTTTAAAATTTCTTTTTTAGAAGATCTGAATTCTAATCGAGTAGCTAAAATAAGTTCTTGTAGTTTTTCAAAATAAGAGCGCTTTTTATTTTTTCTCGACAAGCGAATTACTTGTTGTGTCAATGTACTTCCTCCTCGTACTACTTTTTTAGCTTTGATATTTTCTATCATCGCTTTCCCTATAGAAATAGGGTTAAAACCGAAATGTTTGTAGAAGTAAGCATCTTCAAACTGTAAAATACAATACTCAAACTTTTTAGGAACCGAATCTAACTCGGGAAATCGCCACTGACCATCATCGGCTATAACAGCTCCTAACAATTCATTATTTTTTGCTGTTACGACTGTTGATGTTGGATTATCGAAAAGGTTTTTAGGTAAACAGAAATAATAAGCTACCATAAAAACACTTATAATGATAACTTTAATTTTATGCTGTTTTAAAAAGTTAAAAACAATTTTCATAGACAACTTATATATCTCAAAAGTATAAAGTTTATAGCAAACATTTAGTCGATAAGTCTGTTATATTTGCAACTCAAATTACACTATGAGTTTTACCTTACTTTCTTCACCTTTACAAGGGTTTACCGATTTTCGTTTTAGGAATGCCCAACAAAAATATTTTGGTGGTATCGATACCTTTTATGCTCCTTACATTCGATTAAATGGGAAATTTAAAATAAAATCGAGTTATGAACGTGATTTGCTCCCTGAAAATAACACAACTTTAACGGTTATTCCGCAAGTTATAACCAATGATCCTGAAGAATTTTTATTTGTTGCCAAATATGTACAAAGTTTAGGATATAAAGAGTTGAATTGGAATTTAGGGTGTCCCTACCCTATGGTTACAAAATCGGGTATGGGCTCTGGTTTAATTTGTAATCCTACGCGTATAGATGAAATACTACATCGTGCTCATAACGAAACCGACATTCTAGTATCAATGAAAATGAGAATGGGTTATGAAAACAGTGAAGAAATACTGCACACTTTTCCTATTTTAGATAAATACCCGTTAAAAAATGTGGCTATTCATGCTAGAATTGGAAAACAATTATACAAAGGAGGTGTTGATTTAGATGCTTTTCAAAAATGTATAGACATTGCCAAACATCAATTATATTATAATGGTGATATTACTACAGTAGCAGGTTTTAAAGCTATGAAAGAACGTTTTCCTAGTATTACACATTTTATGATTGGACGTGGTTTAATTGCAGACCCTTTTTTACCACAAATGATTAAAGATAACACTACTGAATATCCAAAAGACAGATGGAATATATTTAGAGAGTTTCATGATGAAATATATCAACAATATGATGCTACATTGTCAGGACCAACACCTATAAAAATGAAAATGTTAGGCTTTTGGGAGTATTTTTCTCAATCGTTTTCTGATCCTCGTAAAACTTATAAAAAAATTAAAAAAGCGACAAATCCTAAGAAATATCAGGCAGCTGTTAAGGAGATTTTAGAAGAGGAATGAATAGTAAACGTTTTTTTTAATCTTCTTCTCTATGTTTTATTTTTTAATAAATTTATTCCAGTAAAAATATATTAGTACCATACAAATAAGTATTAATAAACTTAAATAATCCCAAGGACCGTAATAATTTTGAACTTTTTTTCCGTTTACTTTTAATGGTCTTATCTGATTTTGAAAGTTTATTCTTCTATAAACAACTGTATCTCCTTTGCCTATAAAGAAACTTTTATCTATATCATAATCTCCCTCTAATACTATCTTTTCTTTTTTAATATAAAAAGTCGTATAAGATGAGCTTTGATTATGACCTGAATAATCAAACTGCTCTATCTTAAAAACTGTTCCTTCTTCCGACTTATTATTAAAAAAGCTATGTATATTTATACATACTGTCATCAACGATGATAAAAACAATGTAATTAAAACTAAGTAGGTTAATATTTTAATTATCATAAATATATTAATTTTCCAATATCTAATTATACTATTTTCTATTATATTTTTTTGTCAGATTATTCATACAACCATAAGCGAAAAGTTAGTCCTTTTTAGGGAAGCAACTTTTCCTCCTTTTTAATATTCTATTTCTTCCTGTGTATGTGAAGGTGAGAAACTTTTTTCATAATATTTTTTTTCTCTTACAACACTTAAAATTCTAACTCTATCATTAACTAGCTTATACACAACAATAACACTGGTTTACAAGAAAAAACAATCATATTGAATAATAAAATGTTCTCTTTTCAAATAAGTTTACGCTAATGTAATACGAATTTTTTTGTTTTTTAAGCGTGTATTATTCAAATCTTCTAATAACCTTTTTGACTCAGTAATAGGAACCGAAATAAAAGCACAGTCCTGTTTTAACTCAATAACTCCTAATTGTTCTTTGGTTAAATTTCCTTTTTTAAAGAATAAACCTGCAATATCTCCTTTAGATATTTTGTCTTTTCTTCCTCCAGAAATAAATAACGTCTCCCAATAACCAGGTTTTAATTTTTGCTTCTGAGAAATATCGGTATTTGGTATATTTTTAAGAAATTCTGGAAGATTTTCTTTTTGCCACTTTAAAACATAAGCTGTTCCTTTCGAATTTACCCTTGCTGTTCGTCCGTTTCTATGGGTAAACTCTTCTATTCTTTGTGGTAATTCATAATGAATAATGTATTTCATTTCTGGAATATCAATTCCTCTTGCAGCTAAATCAGTAGCTAGTAATACTTGACTTGTTCCGTTTCTAAACTTTATTAAAGAACGTTCGCGATCTCTTTGCTCCATTCCACCAGAAAAACAACTGTGTGCTATTTTGTTCTTCGCTAAAAACTCGCTTACGTTAGCAATACTATCTTTTAAATTACAAAAAATAATTCCTTGTTGATTTCCTATGTGATGTAATAGTTCAACTAAGGTTTGATTTTTATTTTTTGATGGCGAAACAACTGTTTTTAAAGTTAATTTCTTTGGTTTTTTATCTGTTAAATAGTTTAATACGGTAGGATTGTTTAAACGTACAAAATCTGGAACTTCAGCTTCTTGAGTTGCTGAAGTTAAGATACGTTTATTAATACTTGGTAATTGATTAATAATTCCGCGCATTTCATACTCAAAACCAACTTCTAACGATTTATCAAACTCATCTAAAATCAAGGTTTTAATACTTTCTTTAGAAAAACGATCGTTAGCAAAATGATCAGAGATTCTACCAGGTGTGCCTATTAATACACTTGGTGTATGTTTTAATTCAATTTTATCTTTTGCCATTGAACGCCCACCGTATACAGCATTTACTTTTAAACCTGTTCCCATTTCACGAATCACCTGTTCTATTTGAATTGCTAATTCTCTTGATGGCACTAAAATTAAAACCTGAACCTCTTTATTATCAGGGTCTATTAATTTTAATGTAGGCAATAAAAATCCTAATGTTTTACCTGTACCAGTAGGTGATAGTATTATTGTATTGGTTGTTTTATCAATAGTCGAAATGGCATTTTGTTGCATTTCATTTAACTCATAAATATTTAATTTTGCTAAAATATCTTCTTGTGTTTTAACTGTATTTACCATAATCCTTTTTTATATCTATGAATTTTATATAGGTGGCAAAGATAGGTAGTCTTATACAAGGAAAAATTAAGTATTTTAGAAATAAATAAAGCTTACTGAAATCAGTAAGCTTTATTTACCTTTTTTAATTATTAATAACTATTTCACCACTTTAATCCATTCTCCTTTGGTTCTGGCTATGTAATCATTATCATACATTGCTTCAACTTGTACTCCTGGTAAATAGTACTCTCCTAAATACGATGCATTTAACAACACTCTAAATGTTTTAGTTTCATACTTTTTCAAGGTAAAGTAGTTACTGATACTTGCATCTCGTATATCGGTATAGTCTACTTTTGAAGATGTGGTATTATTTCCAAAATCAGTAAAACGAGTATTAATAATTTCCCAACCTGAAGGTATAAATTGTGTCAAGGCAACATTTTCAATCGTTTCATTGGTAGAATTCTTAACTATTATTTCTGCAATAAAATTAGTTCCTTGCGATAAGTTATCTGGTTCAATACGAGCTCCGTCTTTTGTCTTATATACGATAGAGGTTTCCAAATTCTTTTGGAATACTTTTTCCTCACCCACAGGTAAAATTCCTTTATTTAATACACGTACATATAAAACTCCGTTGTTTTTATTGGTAATCTTTAAAGAGTTTTCTTGTTGAAGCGCTACTAAATCTTTTACTAATAACGATTTTGTTGTACTTGCTTCTCCTGAAACTTTATTGAAAATATAGCTGGTTTTAATACCTTCAACTCCTCCATTTTTCAATGCATATTGGCTCATTGCTAATAAACTATACGCCGTTGTTTGCGTACTCATCCAATTGTTACTAGATAAATTTTCAGCAATTTCTTTGGCTAGCTTTATTGCTTTAGTTTCTTCTCCTAATAAAGTGTATGTTTCTAAAGACATCGCCTTATTACGTGTTTCAGAACCGTAATTTGAATAATATCGCTTTGTATACGTGTAACCTGTTAATCCTTTTAAAATGGATTGTGCTATGGCTTTTTTACCAATTAAAGCATATGCGCTCGCCAATCTCATTTTAGCTTCGTCAGAAACCCCCATTGATTCACGCAAACGGTTCATTGAAGCTAAATCAGGACTGTTTGCCAAACTCAAGGTATATAATCGGTAGGCTTGTGAAAACGAATTGTTATAATAACCTGAACTATTTCTCCAATTACGCGCTTGCTGCTTTTGATATCCTATCCATTTTGATTTAAAACCAATTGGTAATACATATCCTTTCTTTTCTGCTTCTATCATAAAATGACCTGCATACGATGTTCCCCAACTATCTGCAGCGCTATTTCCTTGCCAATATGAAAGTCCTCCATTAGACAATTGAAAATCGGATAATCGTTGAATTGTAGCCTTTATATTTCTTTCGGTAGAAGCTATTTTTTCTTTTGGTAACTCAAAGAGTTCTGGTAAAAATAATTGTGGAAAAGCGCTCGACGTGGTTTGCTCTACGCAACCGTGTGGATAACGAATTAAATATCCTAAACGTTTGGTAAAGTTCATTGGAGGCAATGTAGATAATTCTATTGTAGCGGCATTGGTTCCTTTGGTTCCAAAACTTGTAAAATTAATTTCTCCTTGCTCACTCGATTTTAATACCAAATCTTTTACTTCAGAAGTAACAGGATTTGGATTTAACACGTCTATTTCCACTTCGTAAGATGCTTTTTCATTTCCTGAACTTGCATCTATTTTCACTTTACCAATTCCTTTAAAATCATTCACTTTTAAAGTGAAATATGTCATTTTCTCGTCTGGTTGATCAAACGAAACTGTTTGAGTGCGATCTCCTACTATCGTATAAGCTTCGTTAGGTTGTACTGTTACTTTTACATTTTTGATGTTTGATTTCATTGCAAAAACAGTAACAGGTAAGGTAACGGTTTCCTGTGGCGTAATCTTACGAGGTAATGATGCTAAAATCATTACAGGCTTACGTACAAAAGCTGTTTTCTCATCACTACCATAGGCATCTTTTTTAGTATCAGTAGCTACTACCATAGCACGAACGGATCCTACATATTTTGGTATTTTAACCTTGTGCTCCTTAATATCACCCTTTTCTAAATCAAAAGGACCTAAATAAGTAACCATCGGTTTAAATCGGTTGGCTTTTCGGTTTTTACTTCCAGCTTCTGCTTCATCTCCTCCAATACTCAATATTTGATTTACTTTTCCTCCATAAGCACCAATTACATCGTCAAAAATATCCCAAGTTTTTACTCCTAAAGACTGACGTGCATAGAAAACACTCCATGGATTCGGAGTTTTAAAACGAGTTAAATCTAATAACCCTTCATCAACTAATGCAATTGTATAGGTCATTGGTCTGCCCTTTTCTTCTTTTACTCGAATGGTTATGGTAGATTCTGGTCTCAACTCATCCGCCAGCTGAATTTTAGGTTCTAATTTAGTTGCAGGATTATTTACCAACATAGGAATAGAACCATACATACGAATTGGTAAATCATTAACCGTTTGACTGTGTTTTTGTAATAATGAAATATTGACAAATACATTAGGTGTATAACTGGCTTTTACAGGAAATCTAAAAGATGTTTGTTGCGCTTGCGTTGGTACCCAAAAATGGTCTAATACTTCGGTTCCATTTTCAATCGTAATAAATGCTTTACCACCTTCTGAAGAAGGAAACTTAACTGTCGCAGTTTCATTTACTTCATATGATTCTTTATCTGTAGTAAATACCAACATACTAGCATTGCTCTTATCTTGATTTCCTTTTTTCTTTGCATACCAAGAAGGCCAATCAAAATACACCACATTAGAAGTTATGTGCTTACTTTTTAAGTCTGTTACTTTAATTAAATAGCGTCCCCAATCGTTTTCATCAACTTTTAATTTAAATGTTCCTTTACCATTTCCATTAGTAGTTACTTGTAATTTCTTATAAGGCTCGTGATAACGTGTTCCGTCATAACTAGACAATCCATTATCAGAGGTACTCCACCACCAACGCCATGATAACTTATACACATTTACCTCTAAATTATTCGATAGTCCTTCTCCATCTTCAGTTACAGAAGCAACATTAAACGTATACTCTTCATCTGTAAATAAGTAGTTTTTAGACTGTGGTTCTTCAGCATCTTGCAATCCTGCATACGAAATATATGGTGATACTTTTTTAGAAAAAACATCGGTACTAAAATCTCCTCCATTCTCATACACTTTTGTAATAAAACTCGCTTTTAACATACCAGGAGCTTTACTATCTAACTTAGGTTTTACAGAAAAATTAGTTGTTCCTTCATTACTTAAGCTTCCTTTTAAAACTTTAAATTCTTCTGTACCAAATCGACGAGTTGCATCATCGAAATTATAGTTCTTAAACTTCAAAAACTCTGTAGTGGTTTGTGAAAATTTTCCGTTGATATCTAATTTTAAACCTCTTGCAATAGCTCCGTGTAACCATTTTACCTCTACATCTCCTGTAATTGGGGTATTCGCTTTGATAAATTCTTCTTTTGTTGCTAATTTAATTTTTAAGCGATTTGGTTTTATGGTTTCAATCTTCAATGTTTTATTGAAAACTGCTCCTCCTACACTTACTCGTAATTTCCAATTTCCTGTAATTGCTTCAGGATTTGTTGTAGGCGCATATCCATATACGTTGTTTGATTTCTTTGGAAGTATGGTTTGGTCGATTATTTTTCCTTGCGGATTAATTAACTCAAACTTAATTGGATGATCATTAGGTATTGGGTTTGCATTGTCATTTAATACAAAGGTTAAGAATAATTGATCTCCAGGTCTCCAAACCCCACGTTCACCATAAATATAACCTTTAATCCCTTCTTGTAGTTTTACTCCTGAAACATCAAACTTACTCATCGACAAAGCTTCTCCGTCGTTCAGTTTGATGTATGTTGTGTTTTTGTTTTTAGTAACTACAGTAAAAAATGCATTGGAAATGTTATTAAAAGTAGCGATTCCTTCTTTATTTGTAGATGTTGACTCTACTGCTTGCTTTTGTAAGTTGTATAGCGTTACTTTCGCTCCTTCTATAGTATTGGTAGTCAACAAATCGGTAACAGCTACTACGATTTTATCATTGTTCCCTTTTTTAACTATAACTCCAATGTTTGTTGCTAAAATATTTGTACTGATACTTTTATTATAATAGTATGATGTAGTACATGGATTATCTCGATCTCTCCAACTGTAATCATCGTAGTAATCATCATAATAATTAGGACTGTCAAATCTCTTGGTATCTACATCCTTTTTACCATAAACAATAGTTTTAGTTGCTACACTTTCATCACACAAATAATTTGAATAATCTTTATTGAATGATAACTCAACTCTGTACATCGCACCATCTTCAACAGTTACTATTTCTGCTAAATCTATTGCAAAAACATTTTCTTTTTTTAAATCAACTCCTTGATTACTTAAATTGACAGTATGTTTTGCAACTGGACGACCTACATAACGTAAATTTCCTTGATTACTTAAACTATTATACTGTAAAAACTGCAATACATTATCCTTGTAAATTTTATAAACTGTTGCATCTACCGCTTTTAAATTAACAGCGTTAAAGTTTATTTTTAAGTTATTAGAGTTTGGTAAAATCGATCCGCTTTTAATAAAACTTACTGCAGGTTTTAAGTCTTCAAAGTGTACGGTTTTTATAACGTTTTCTTTCAGAGTATATCCATCCGCACTCTTAATACCTTTAAATATTTCAACATCTACCTTTTGTGTATATGATGATTTTGGATACAGCGTAATTTTATTATTATTTACTTTGTAAGTAAACTCTCTCTTTTGTGTATTCAAAAACTGAATAAGTCCTTTTAAGTTTTGTGATTTCTGTATTGGATCAGAAAAACTGATTTCAATATGCTGTTTGTCAGTATCAACTACTTCTACATCTAATACTTTAAAGTTGTTCTTCCCTGTAATTGTTAACTCTCTTTTTCCTTTAGATTCTGATTGAACTGGAGTTCCATTCCAAGTTATAGCTAATTGTTTATCGTCTTCAAAACGCTGAATACTATCAATTTTAAAATAAATTTTAGAACTCAACTCCCCTACTTCACTAAACGTAATATTCTTTGACTTTCCATTATAGTTAGCTTTTACTAAAGCTGATAATTTAGCAGTTTCAATAACATCACTCGCTAGCACCTCTCCTTCAACAGCATATAAATCTTTTGTATATACACTTGGTGATTGCAACGATACATTAAATAATAATTCTTTTGTTTTTACTTTAACAGTAAAGTCTTTTAATTCATCGTTTATATCTTCATACAACTTAGATAAATGCAACGTTATCAAATACTCTTGATTACTTTTTAGCTTTTCTGCAGGTACAAATACCAATTCGTTACCAGTTACAACAACTTGTCCTTCAATATTTGGTTTTGTAGTAACAACTTCGTTCGCATCAAAACTGCTCTCAATCTTATTTTTTAATACAAACTTTAAATTAGGGGTTACTGAAATTAGTTTATTTGGAAATCCAGAAATATACTCGCTAAACTCAGTAATATTACTCTCAGAAGCTACTGATTTTTTACATGAATTTGCGATGAGTACAAAAAGGATTAGTGCAAAAGAACTAACAACTTTAGTTATTCTTTTTATCAATTTTTTTTTCATTGTATTAAGAAGTTTCGTTTTTACTCAATTTTATTTAAAACTACTTAAAAATATTTTTCACACATCTTCTTTTTAGAATTCGTAGTAACTAAATGAGAATTTGTATAAAATTGAGGTTTTTAAGCAATTTTTGGAAGGTTTACCCTACCTTTTCAAGTTTTTGGAAACAAATTTAGCTATTTTAAAATTATCTGTTGTACAATTAATGCTTATATTTTTTTTACTTTTACACCCTTAATAGTACATTATGCTTGGATTACAATTTGATACCGAAACTTCATGGGTTGAAGTAGCTAAAAATGGATTGGAACAGTTATTAACTGATCATGCTTTTGCGGAACAAAAAGCAGCTTCTAATGCTGTTTCAATTATTATTAATTACTCTGAAGAAACGGCACTTGTAAAAGATATGAGTGACATTGCCATTGAAGAAATGGAACATTTTAGAATGGTACACAACTTAATGGTAGATCGTGGTATGGTTTTAGGACAAGCAACTAAAAATGACTACGCTTTAAAATTGCAAAAGTTTTTTCCGCATACAGGTAATAGAACCGAAGCTTTGATACACCGTTTATTAGTAGCTGCTTTAATTGAAGCGCGTAGTTGTGAACGTTTTAAGGTTTTTGCAGATAATATGGAAGACGAAGAATTATCAAAATTTTATCTAGACTTAATGGTTTCTGAAGCAAACCACTATACCTTATTTTTAGGATATGCTCGCAAATATATGGATCGTGATATTGTTGATAAAAAATGGAATGATTTATTAGCTTTTGAAGCTGTAATGATGCGAGAAAGAGGTAAAACTGCAAAAGTTCACGGATAGTGTTTAGTAAAGAAGAATCTGCTCGTTTACGCAAAGAATTTTGGACAAGTTTTGGAAAATCTTTTCCAAGAAAATGGTTGTTATACAATACCAAAATTAAAGGTTTTGCCTTTAAATTTCAGGCTGACAGAAAAAAAGCTTCAGTTTGTTTAGACTTTGAGCACCCAGAAGATATAGCTAATGAATTACTTTACGACCAATTGATTTCTTTAAAAAAGATACTAGAATCTGAATATTTACCAGAAGTGATTTATGATGATAATTTTGAGCTAGAAAATCGTAAAATCATCCGTAGAATTTATGTTCCTTTTGATAAGAAATTTAGTATTCATAATAAAAATACATGGAGAGATTGTTTCGAGTTTTATGTTGATACAATGACGCAATTTGAACTGTTTTTTTATGAGTATGAAGACTTTATAAAACAAGCTATATAACCAAAGGAAAAACACCCTTTTTCCCTACTTATCTCGCATATAACTTGCTTTATATCTGTTTTTTGGCATATATTTATCCCAGTTTTTTGATTAACCCCAAACCCCTACGATCATGAATAACTACCCCCTCAAGTTATTGGTGCTCTTTTTTGCACTAATACTAACATCTTGTTCTTCTAATGAGACTGAGATTGTTGATAACACCCCAGAACTATCAACAACAATCAGTGAAAAATCAATAGAAGCAGACATTTTAGACCTAATTAACGATTATCGTGTTAATAATGGCTTTTCTTCACTAAGTAAACTTCAAGTTATCAAATCTCAAACGAACAACCACACGAACTACATGGTTGAAAAGAATGAGGTATCACATGACTTTTTTTACCAACGTAAAGAGTATTTAGTTGAAAATGCAAATGCTGTAAGCGTAGCTGAAAATGTAGCTTATGGTTATTCTACTGCTGAATCAGTAGTTAGCGCATGGATTAAAAGCGACGGGCATAAGCATAATATTGAAGGAGATTATACTCATTTTGATATTACTGCTGAAAAAAGTACGGATGGCAAATGGTATTTTACCAATATTTTTGTCAAGTAGTAACGAATTAACGAAAAAAAACCCCAATCCAATATGCGGAATTGGATCAGGGCAAAAGAAAACTACTCTACGGGAGACTAATTACTTATTTTTAACTATTTATAATCATTAACAATTATAAATTTCGAACGTCGGTTTTCTTGGTGTTCTTCTTCTGTACATTGAACACCATTTGAGCATTTATTAACTA
>NZ_SNYH01000005.1:0-308510 GCF_004363005.1 Tenacibaculum caenipelagi
TAACGATTACTGGTATAATGCTGAATTGATAGATACCAATGGAAAAATCCGTAAAAAAACAGGACATTTTTCTTTATTGAGGAAATAATAAAAAACATAAAATAACAGTAAAAAATACGGATAGTTTTTCACATAAACTATCCGTATTTTTGTTGAATGAACTTTGAATTACATTCTGAATTTAAGCCAACTGGCGATCAACCGCAAGCAATCAAACAATTAGCTAATGGAATTTTAGCCGATGAAAAGTATCAAACACTTTTGGGTGTTACGGGTTCTGGTAAAACATTTTCTGTAGCTAATGTTATTACCGAAGTACAACGACCAACACTTGTTTTGGCTCATAACAAAACCTTGGCTGCTCAGTTGTATTCCGAGTTCAAACAGTTCTTTCCAAATAATGCAGTAGAATATTTCGTTTCGTACTATGATTACTATCAACCAGAAGCTTATATTCCTGTTACAGGAACGTATATTGAAAAAGATTTATCCATCAACGATGAAATAGAACGCTTACGAATTAGCACCTCCTCTTCCCTACTTTCAGGGCGTCGGGATGTGTTAGTCGTAGCATCCGTTTCATGTTTATACGGTATAGGTAATCCCACTGAGTTTAAAAAGAACGTGATTACCATTGAAGTTGACCAACAAATTTCTCGTACAAAGTTTTTACATCGCTTAGTAACCAGTTTATATGCGCGTACTGAAGTTGAAATAAAAAGTGGAACTTTCAAAGTGAAAGGTGATGTAGTTACCATTTATCCATCGTATGGAGACAATGGATATAAAATCCACTTTTTTGGAGACGAAATCGAAGAAATTGAGACTTTCGATATTGAAACCAATCAAACGATTACGCGATTAGAAAAATTAAATATTTACCCTGCTAACCTTTTTGTAACCTCTCCTGATATATTACAAAATGCCATTCATCAAATTCAAGAAGATATGGTAAAACAAGTAGATTATTTCAAGGAAATTGGGAAACATTTAGAAGCAAAACGTTTACAAGAGCGAACTGAGTTCGACTTAGAAATGATTCGGGAATTAGGGTATTGTTCAGGAATCGAGAACTACTCTCGTTATTTAGACGGACGAGAAGCAGGTACACGACCTTTCTGCTTGTTAGATTACTTTCCTGATGATTACTTAATGGTAATTGATGAAAGTCACGTAACCGTTCCTCAAGTTCATGCGATGTATGGTGGTGATAGAAGCCGAAAAGAAAACTTGGTGGAATACGGATTCCGTTTACCTGCGGCGATGGATAACCGTCCGTTAAAATTTGAAGAATTTGAAGCCTTGCAAAATCAGGTGATTTATGTTTCGGCAACTCCTGCGGATTATGAATTACAAAAAACGGAAGGGTTGTTTGTAGAACAAGTAATTCGACCTACTGGACTGTTAGATCCAGAAATCGAAGTTCGACCAAGTTTGAATCAAATTGATGATTTAATTGAAGAAATTCAAATTCGCGTAGAAAAAGACGAACGCACCTTAGTTACTACATTAACCAAGCGTATGGCGGAAGAACTGGCTAAATATTTAACTCGAATTCAAGTACGTTGTCGCTATATTCACTCAGATGTTGATACCTTAGAGCGTGTAGAAATCATGCAGGATTTACGTAAAGGCTTGTTTGATGTACTCATCGGAGTAAATCTATTAAGAGAAGGTTTAGACCTTCCAGAAGTATCGTTAGTGGCTATTTTAGATGCTGATAAAGAAGGTTTTTTACGTTCTCACCGTTCTTTAACACAGACTGTAGGTCGTGCTGCACGTAATGTAAACGGTAAAGCAATTATGTATGCTGACAAAATTACCAACAGTATGCAACTCACCATTGACGAAACCAATCGTAGACGTGAAAAGCAAATTAATTACAACACCGCTCACGGAATTACACCTACACAAATCAATAAAAAGATAGACAATACCTTATCTAAAAATGCGATTACTTCGTATCATTACGATAATGCTACACAAAAAGCTGCTGAGCAGGATTTAGAATACTTACCAAAACAAGAAATAGAAAAACGCATACGCGACAAACGCAAACAAATGGAAGAAGCTGCCAAAGCACTAGATTTTTTAGTAGCTGCACAACTACGTGATGAAATTGAAGTTTTGAAAGAAAATTTGTAAATTACAAGTATTTATATGTATTGTCATAATGATTCAAGAATATTGTAAAAGCCAAAACTTATTTGGTAAAATTTATGAAAAACAAAACAAGATACTTTACATTAATGGCAATAATGCTTGGAACTATATTAATAAATCAAGCTATTATACAGTATTTCCTTTTTGATAAAAAAAATGACTCTCATTTAATAGATATAGGTGGAAAACAAAGGATGTTAAGCCAGCGTATTGATCAACTTTCTTTTCGAAATGTTGTCTTACAAAAAGACAATCACGATCAGTTAACTTCAACTTTAAACACCTGGAAAACAGCCCAATTAGCTATTATGAATGGAAATGAAGACTTGAAAATTTCCAAAATCACTAATAAAGATACATATTCAAAATTAAACTCTGGACTTAAAATAATTAACAACATCGATTCTATTATTAGAAAAGGAAATCTAAATGATGCTTCATTGACACTTATAAATAAAAATGTCGATGAATTTTTACCTTTAATGGAAAACATTGTTAATGATTTAACAAAAATAACAGATAAAAAACTTTCAAATATTATTATCATAGAAATCATATTAGCTCTTTTAACTATAATTATAATCTTTGTGGAGTTTCAATTGATTATAAAACCCTCTTATAATAAAATATTATCTCAGAATAACAGATTACGAGAAATTGCATGGAAACAATCTCATGAACTACGAAAGCCAATTGCTACAATACTAGGAATCTCAAATGCTATACAAAATAACGCATCGATGTCTACTAAAGAAAAAAATAAATGTTTAAGCTATTTATTTAAAGCAACAGAAGAATTAGACCAAGTTACTCATGAAATAGTAAATAAAACAAGTTAAGTAATAAAAAACAGGTAACACACTTTATCTAAAAATACGATTACTTCGTATTTTTATGATAATGCTACACAAAAAGCTGCTGAACAAGAAATAGACAAACGCAAGTAAATGGAAGAAGCTGCTAAGGCTTTAGACTTTTTAGTAGCTGCACAATTACGTGATGAAATAGAGGTTTTGAAAGAGAACTTGTAAGTTTAAACATACAAAAGTAAGGGGTGCCCTTACCAAAAGTAGGGCTAGACCTCTTATGTTTTTCTTTTATTTTAATTATTTTTAGATTTTTTTAACTAACTAAAAATATGCATGATATGAAACAGAGAAACAAATTAAATACATTTTTAAAAATAGTAACTTTCCTTTTTGGCGTTTCTTTATTATTATGGAATTGTACACAAGATAATACCGAAGCTAATAACTTAAATTTTGAATTTAAAAATAAGTTTTCTCTTGAAAAACTAAATAATACATTTTTAAAAAATAATCTAATTGTAAATTGGAATGATTATTATCTCGAAGAAAATACAAAAAACAACTCAATAGTTTATGAATTCTCTACATCTCTTAAAGGTAAGAGTAGTTCTTCTGATAAAAAACAAAACTTATTTTATAACTACAAAGTACTAGCTACTAAAAATTCTGCAAATGATTTTACTTTTAACATTTTAAAATTTATCTCAACTTCACAAAAGGAAACTGAAAATGCTTCTTATTTAAATACCTCCTCTTTTACAGGTACGCTTCAAGAATATAATCTTTTAGATGAGCCAACTAGAATAACTGCCTACAAGCAAGGAAAAATTGTAAATGAAATAAATAATAAAAAACAAATAAGCAGTAATTATGCTGCTAAAACACCTTATGTGGGTAAATATGTTCTTGTTGTTACCGATTTTTATGTAGATTGGTATAGATTAGTAGGTGGAAAATATGAATATGTGTGTAGTTCATATGAATCCACTTCTGTAGAATATGTATATGTAGAAGATGATTACACTAGTGGAGGCGGCACTACAACTTCTAACTACCACTCACATTATGATGCCCCTCATGGTCCTGATTTAAGCTTAAATAATCATCCTGAAGAAATTATTATAGATTCCACGTTTAAAAGTACTAAAGCAGAATGCATTTTAAATAAACTCCAAAAAATGAGTACAACCTTTAAAAGTATGATACAAAAATTTGATGGGGAGTTTCCTGTAAGTCATTTGAAATATTCTGTTGATGATTCTCTTCCTGATAATGTTAATGCTATCACAGATAATGGAAGTGAATATACAATTGAGATTAAATTAAATGGAAATAATCTTTCTCAAAGAACAGTATTGGGTCTGGCACGAACATTGATTCATGAAACTATACATGCTGAAATGTATAGGAAATTACGCTCTGTAAACTATAACGTATCTATAAATGATTTTCCTGGGATTTATGATTATTACAGAAGACATAAAAATTGGCAACATGAACAAATGGCAGCTCATTATGTCGAAACTATAGTAGATATGCTGAAGGAATTTGATAATTCTCAAAATTCCAACACTTTATATATCGATTTAGCTTGGGAAGGATTACAAAATACAGTTGCTTGGAATAATCTTTCTAGTTCTGAAAAAGATAGAATAATAAATAGTGTTAAAAATTATAAAAGCACAGGAACTAAAACATGTAATTAAAATGAGAAATAAATTATTGATTTTAATAATGATAATAAGTTGTAGTTCTCTATTTTGTCAAGAAGCTCACTTATCATATAATTTTTTTGGAGAGAAAAACATAAAAACAAGAACTAATAAGACAGTAACTTTTTTTATAGGTGAAAATAGTTTTATATACTTCAAAGATAAAGACTGTTATAAGATTATAAGTGTTCAGAAGAATTTAAAACCAGAAGTTCTAAAAATAAATGATTTTTTAAATAGAGCACATCAATTAAAAAATATTAATAAAGAGGACAACAAAATCATAGTTAAAAAAAAGAATCAAATCTTTCAAAAAATCTTTCTTTATGAAAAACGAGATGATTGCATATATGTGTATTGTGTTAAATGGGAAGATTCTATAATTGATTAAGTTTTAAAAAGTAGTAATTTATTCTATTACTTTTTTAGTTATTCATAATATTTTGAATTGATTTAAGTATACAAGAAAAATAATCAAAATAGTGTTTGTAAATCAGGAATTGATGGATGTACTGACGCAAGTGATATTATCAACGGAAACATAAAAATAAACATCCAAATTACTGCTTCAGAACAACCTTTAAATTATGCTACAGCTCTCTTACATGAAGGAATACATGCTGAACTCTATAAATATGTAGACGAACACATGAAAGGACTAGACCCTAATAATAGAAAGAATTTATTAGAATGGTATTTTCGTTATAAAGGTGATGAATATCAATCAGAATATGCACAACATCAACATATGGCAGACAATTATGTAAAACCAATAGCTGAAGCTATTAGAAAACTAGACAATGATTCATATCCTTTAGAATATTATATGGGATACGGTTGGGATGGTCTAAGAAAATATGGTTATGATGGTTACTATGATAATGGAAAATGGACTACATTGGATAAAAGTACTTCTTCTGAATATTATAAAAAGCAGAAAACAGTTAACGATAACACAAAATTAAATGGTAATGAATGTAATTAATACAAAAAAAGTTTTTTTCCTGCTTTTAACTATATTATTCTTTTCGTGTAAAGAAAAACAACAGATTAATATAGAAGAAGAATGTATATATCAAGTTACAAGTCATTTAACGAATAAATTTAGAGCTCCTCTTCTTTTACCTCCTACCTTTCCACCACCACCAAACGGAAAGGAGTATATATATACCACTAGAGATAGTCTTACAAGCTATATGCATTCAGTAAATAAATTTATTAGAAAAAAGACAATAGCATTTTTACCAGAAACTTTTACTACAGAAAAAGAATATAAAAAAGAAAAGGTAAAAATAATAGAAGAATGTACAAATGATAAGGATTTAATAAGATTATTCTTAAAATTAGAAAAAAATATCGAGCTAGATATAAACAAAATAGCCAATTCAAAAAAAGACTCTCTAATTTATTATAATGAAAAACATGAGAAAATGTTAGGAAAAGGCTTTCAAGACATAGACATCCTATTAAGTTTTTCTAATATAACATTTAATAAAAATTATAATAAAGCTTTATTAATTGTAGGAGTGAGTTACGGAAGATTAAATGGATTTTCAATGCTTATTTACTTAGAAAAAAAGCATTATCACTGGGAAATAAAATGTGAAAAGATACTATCTATTTCTTAAGGAAAAAAAACCTCACTGTAACAGTGAGGTTTTTTAATATATTACTAAGAATTAATTAAAAAGTTTTAAGCGCTTAAAACTTCTTGTACTTTATCAGCTGCTTCTTGGAACTCAGTTGCTGAGATAATTTCCATTCCGCTATTGTCAATTAATTCTTTTGCTTCTTTAGCATTTGTTCCTTGTAAACGAGCTATAATAGGCACATTAATTTTGTCTCCCATGTTTTTGTAAGCATCTACAATACCTTGTGCCACACGGTCACAACGAACGATACCACCAAAAATGTTTACTAAGATAGCTTTTACGTTAGGATCTTTTAAAATGATTCCGAAAGCAGTTTCAACACGTTGTGCATCAGCAGTACCACCAACATCTAAGAAGTTAGCTGGCTCACCACCTGCTTGCTTAATTAAATCCATAGTTCCCATTGCTAAACCAGCTCCGTTTACCATACATCCAACATTACCATCTAAATCTACATAGTTTAATCCTGCAGCATTCGCTTCAACTTCAATAGGATTCTCCTCACGGAAATCACGCATTTCTGCATAATCTTTGTGACGGTATAAAGCGTTATCATCTAAAGTAACCTTAGCATCAACAGCCATGATTTTATCATCAGATGTTTTTAATACTGGGTTGATTTCAAATAAAGACGAATCAGACTTTACATATGCTGTATATAATGCAGTAACAAATTTTACCATTTCTTTAAAAGCTGCACCGCTTAACCCTAAGTTAAAAGCAATTTTACGAGCTTGGAAAGGTAATAATCCTGTTGCTGGATTAATTTCTTCTGTAAAAATTAAGTGTGGAGTTTCTTCTGCCACAGTTTCAATATCCATACCTCCTTCAGTAGAATACATAATCATGTTTCTACCTGTAGCACGATTTAATAAAACTGACATATAAAATTCATCTGGCTCACTATCACCTGGATAATATACATCTTCAGCAATCAATACTTGGTTAACTAACTTACCTTCAGCTGAAGTTTGAGGAGTAACTAACATCATTCCTAAAATATCATCAGCAATGCTTTTTACCTCATCTAAGTTCTTAGCTAACTTTACACCTCCACCTTTTCCACGACCACCTGCGTGTACTTGAGCTTTAATTACGTGCCAACCAGTTCCTGTTTCTTCTGTTAATTTCTTTGCTGCTTCAACAGCTTCTTCTGGAGTATTTGCTACAATTCCGCGTTGGATACGAACGCCAAAACTGTTTAAAATTTCTTTACCTTGATATTCGTGTAAGTTCATTCGATATGAATTTTTAAAAGTCGAACAAAAATACAAATTCAATTGATAATACCTTATAATTTGGACTTTAATTTATTATAATTATTACTGATTCCTCATAAACTTCACTTTCACATATTTTTAACACTCTATGTGTAACAACACTTTTTTTAACATGTCTTTAGTGTAATTAACATGATTTTGTGATTCATTACCGCAAATCATAAATATTTTAGCGCAACCAATAATTTTTTTCAATCAACTATGCATAAAATTTTAGCATTAATTATTACTATTTTCTTCTTTTCTGAAGTAACAACTGCACAAACCCTTAACCAAAACAGAAAAAAGCTAGAAGCAATACGTGTCGATTCACCTCCTAAAATAGATGGAGAGCTAAATGATGATGCTTGGAACAATGTTCCTATTGCTAAAGATTTTGTAATGATGCGTCCTGACAATGGAAAACCAGAACCTAGTACTCATAAAACGGAGGTTAAATTAGTTTATGACGATAATGCTATTTATGTAAGTGCTTTGATGTATGCTCCAGATCCTACTAAAATTCCTGCTGAATTTACCAATAGAGATAACATAGGTAATGTAGATTTCTTTTTAATAACCATAAACCCAAATGATGACGGACAAAATCCTTTTGAGTTTATTGTAACTAGTTCAGGGGTACAAGCAGATTCTAAAGTTTCAAATGGAAACGAAGATTTTAACTGGAGTGCTGTTTGGGAAAGTGATTTTAAACTTACTGATAATGCTTGGATTGTTGAAATGAAAATACCTTACAGAGCTTTACGTTTTGCTAATGCTCCTGTTCAGTCATGGGGAATTAACTTTCACAGAAGAATACAAAATCTAAACGCCCAATTTTCATGGAACCATATTGATAACCAACAAGGTAACTGGACTCAATATGATGGTTTATATGAAGATTTTAAAAATATAACTCCTCCTACTCGATTAAATTTTTACCCTTATGCTTCAGCAACTACAACTACTTCAGAAGGTCAAACTGATTTTGATTGGAGTGTAGGTATGGATGTAAAATATGGAATTACTGAAAACTTCACATTAGACGCTACCTTAATTCCAGATTTTGGTCAAGTAGGTTTTGATGATGTTACCTTAAACTTGGGGCCTTTTGAACAACAATTTACCGAACAACGTCAATTTTTCACAGAAGGAACAGAACTGTTTGGTAAAGGACGCTTATTTTATTCAAGAAGAATTGGATCTAGACCTATCGATCAATTTGCCAATGAACGTAAAGATGATGATGATTTTGTTGATGGTAAAAAAGTTAATGATGAAGTTATAGATGTTCCAGATAAAGTTCAAATGCTAAACGCTATAAAAATATCAGGAAGAACAAAAAGTGGTTTAGGTATTGGTTTTTTTAATGCCATTACAGAAAAAACAGAAGCTACCGTTGAAAGAACTGAAAAAACCATTAACGGTCTAGATACCATTACCAATGTTAGCACCTATAAAACTACGGTAAATCCATTTTCTAACTATAACATACTAGTGTTAGACCAACAGTTTAATCAAAACTCATCAGTAAGTTTAATCAATACCAATGTAACTCGTGATGGTCGATTTAGAGATGCTAATGTTACTGGATTATTATGGCATATTGAAGATAAAAAAAGTAGATACAATATAGATGGTAGTTTTAAAATGAGTAACATCTCTGACGATGAAGACCATCCTAGTACAGGATATGCTTTTGATACCAGTATAGGAAAGCAATCAGGAAATTGGCGTGGAGAAATTGGATATAATTTTGAAAACAAAGATTTTAACCCTAACGATATGGGAATTCTTTTTCGTAACAATCAACAAAGAATTTATGGTTTTGTTGGGTATCGTTTGTTAAACCCTAAAGGGATTTTCAATAACTATGGTATAAACCTATACTACAATGTTAATTTCTTACACAATTCAGGTACATATACTGATACCAATGGAGGTTTGTCTTTTTGGGCTCAAACTAAGAAACGATTTGGTTTTGGTGCTAATCTGAACTACGGTACTCAACGAAAAGATTTCTTCGAACCAAGAGAAGGAAGTACTAGCGGAATCTATTTCAAAAGGCCTCAAAGATTAAATGTGAACCATTGGGGATCTACCGACTATAGAAAGAAATTTGCTATAGACTATAATTGGTACTATACCTTTTTCAAAAATAACCCTAAAGAAAGTTATGGTTTTGGTGTGTCACCTAGATACCGTTTTAACAATCAGTTTTCTTTAATCTACGGTTTTAGATATGGAAAAACTAATGACGACCAAGGATATATTACTAAAATTAGTGAAGATGATGTTAATGAAGATCCTTCATTAGCTCCATTAGAAGGTGATATTATATTTGGACAACGTGATTGGACTACCTATAACAATTCACTAACTGGAAAATATAGCTTTAGTACAAAATCTTCTTTGTCATTATCTTTTAGACATAATTGGAGTAAAGTTCCATATCAAGAGCAATTTTATAGTTTAAATGAAGATAATGGAGAACTAACTGCAAATAACTATCAAGGAAATCATGATAAAAACTTTAATAGCTGGAACGTAGATTTAAATTATGTTTGGCAATTTGCTCCTGGAAGTCAATTAATTGCTTTTTATAGAAACTCTATTTTTGGAAATGGTGACTATGCTAAACATAGTTTCTTTAAAAATTTAGATCGTCTTTTTGAAGAAAAAAATCAACATACTTTTTCTGTTCGAGTAGTATATTTTATCGATTACAACAACCTGAAAAATATATTTTAATAGATCGTTTATTTATTGTTTGAAATCAGATAGACTTTAAAAGCCTATCTGATTTCTTTTTTATACATTCGTTACTTTGAAAATAAAACCATGATTGTAGCTAAAAATATCCATAGACATTACGGAGATGTCGAAATTTTAAAAGGAGTAAATCTTCATATTAAAAAAGGAGAAATTGTTGCCATTGTTGGTCCATCAGGAGCAGGAAAAACAACCTTATTACAAATTTTAGGAACTTTAGACAAACCTTTAAAAGATCAAAACTATGAGCTTTCTGTCAATGGTATTTCAATCAAAAATTTAAAAGACAAAGAAGTTTCTTCTTTCAGAAACAAACACATCGGTTTTATCTTTCAATTTCATCAATTATTACCTGAATTTACTGCTTTAGAAAATGTTTGTATTCCTGCTTTTATAGGGGGAAAAGCTAAAGCTGAAACAGAAAAAAGAGCCAAAGAATTATTAGCTTTTTTAGGCTTATCACATAGAGAAAATCACAAACCTAACGAGCTTTCTGGTGGAGAACAACAACGTGTTGCCGTTGCAAGAGCTTTGATTAATGAACCTTCGGTTATTTTTGCTGACGAACCTTCAGGAAATCTCGATTCTACTTCTGCAAAAAACTTGCACGAGTTATTTTTTAAATTACGTGATGAATTCGGACAAACCTTTGTATTAGTGACACACAACAAAGAATTGGCGCAAATGGCAGACAGAACTTTGACGATGAAAGACGGAATTATTGTTGAATAGTGTAACACTTTAAAGTTTCAATCTACTTATTAGAAAATCAATCAACTTATGAAAGAAACTTTTCACGAGCTCATTGCTTATTTAAAAAATCCAGTCTTAGAAAAAGATTCTAATCAAGATACTTCGTATCGATTTCAAAAATTTTTTCACTTGCTTATTATAAGTATTCTTACTGCATTAGTATTAACTTCTTTATTCTTATTAATTGAACATTTTGAATGGGTTGACATGAATGATCATGCTGTAGAAGAATTACTAAAGACAAATTCTAAGTGGAGTGTTATATTTTTTGCTGTTATTCTTGCGCCTACACTTGAAGAGTTATTTTTTAGGGCTCCAATTACATTATTTCACAATAAGAAATCATTTAAAATTGCTTTTTATGTATTTGCCATTCTTTTTGGTCTAATTCATTTAACTAATTATAATTTTACTATAAATTTATTATTATTTGCACCAATACTAATAGCTCCTCAAACTATTTTAGGTGGCTATTTAGGTTTCATAAGAGTTCGTTTTGGTTTAACCTGGAGTATTTTATTACATGCCTGTTACAATGCTTTTTTTGTTTTAATTAGTTTTGCAGGAGATTTGATATAGAATGAACAAAACTGAACTCAAAGATTTTTTAGATCAAAAAGTAATACAATACAACAATTCTGATTTTATTGATAGTGACCCTATTCAAATTCCACATCAATTTTCGTTAAAAGAAGATATTGAAATTGCTGGTTTTTTAGCAGCAACCATCGCTTGGGGGAATCGTAAAATGATCATCAATAATTCCCATAAAATGATGGATTTAATGGGGAACTCCCCATATGATTTTGTTCTCAATCATTCTGAAGAAGATTTAGCCAATTTCGACGGATTTGTTCATCGAACTTTTAATGCTGACGATTTTAAATTCTTTATTCAATCTTTAAAAAATATTTATCAAAATCATGATGGATTAGAAGTTGTTTTGAAACCTAAAAATGATGTTGATAATTACCAACATGCCATTCATCATTTTAAACAAGTATTTTTTGAAATCCCACATCAACAGAGAACTCTAAAACATGTTTCAGATCCTTTAAAAGGTTCTGCATCTAAACGAATTAATATGTTTTTACGCTGGATGGTTCGCGATAATAGTACAGGAGTCGATTTAGGCATCTGGAAAACACATTCACCTGCCCATTTACATTGTCCGTTAGATGTTCATACAGGAAATATTGCCCGAAAACTTGGAATCCTCTCTAGAAAACAAAATGACTGGAAAGCAATTCAGGAATTAGATATTATTTTAAGAGATTTTGATAAAAAAGATCCCGTAAAGTATGATTTTGCCTTATTTGGATTAGGAGTCTTTGAAAAGTTTTAATTTAGTTGATATGAAAAATGACCTAACTAAAATGATGGCTTTAGATATTTATGTATCTAATTTAGAAGAAGAAAAGTATTCTGAAATCAGTACTAATCTTCAACCCTCTTCTAAAAAAAGTGTGAATCTTCTAAGTTGGGGAATTCAAGACTTATTTTTTGAAAAAGAACTTTTTAGTGATTTAGACACCATAAAAAATTTATCTAAAAACTTCAACTGGAAAAACAATCTAATCAAAGTTATAAAAGAGAATTATTACGAATCTTTAGTTCTTACTGATGTAAAGAAAAAAATAATTTGGGTAAGTGATGGTTTTACCAAAATGACTGGGTATGAAAAAGAATATGCTTTAAACAAAACTCCTCGTTTTTTACAAGGCGAAGAAACCAAAGAAACCACTAGAAAGAGAATTCAAACGAAACTTTTAAACGGAAAACCTTTTAAAGATGTAATTATCAATTACAGAAAAGATCAATCTACTTATAAATGTGAATTGCATATTATTCCGTTACATAACAATAACAGCTCAGAAATCACACATTTTTTAGCTTTAGAAAAGGAAGTAGTTTAATATTTAATTAAATGCAAACATTTATTCACTACTTTTTACATTTTGGTTTTCCTATAATTATCGCCTATCTATTTTTCAGGGAAAATTGGGGTAAAGTTACTCTAATGCTACTAGCTACTATGTTAGTGGATTTAGATCATCTGCTCGCAACTCCTATATTTAATCCTAACCGTTGTAGTTTTGGTTTTCATCTATTTCACTCCTACTACGCAATAGGATTATATATTGTATTACTCTTTTTAAAAAGACCTTATAATATTATTGGTTTAGGACTATTACTACACATGCTAACCGATTTTATCGACTGTTTATTTATGTACAACGCATGTAACTCTTGTCTAGAAAATGCCCCGGCAAAAAGATTATTAGAAACGGTAAGCAATCTACTTTTTTAACTGTAAATCACAGTACCAAAAACTTCTATCGTAGTTTTTAGTGGTCGTTTCTTCTGATTTCTTAGTTTTCTTTGAATCTTGATAACAGTTATCATCATCGTTTTTATGTAATGTATACGATTTCAATAACTTTTCTCCTATTTCAAACTCCACAGGTTTCTTAAAGATAGGACCGTCATAACAAAAGGTATGAAATTCTCCGTTCTCTCCACAAACATCAATATCCTCAGGAAGCTCGTTTATAAAATCTTCATCAATAACCCTCCCTACAAACTCTTCACCTAACAATTTAGCATTAACGCAAACGGTAATCGTTTTAAAGCCTAACGACAAAAATTCACGCAATAATTCTTTGGTATCTTGTTTCCAAAGTGGGTATACTCCTGTAATTCCAACCTCTTGTAGTTTTGAGTCACGGTAAGCTCTTAAATCTTCTAAAAAAATATCTCCGAAAACTGCATGTTGTAAGCCATCAGATTGTAACTCCGCAGTTTTCTCTTTCATCTTTTGATTGTACAAATCCATTGTAACTTCAGCAGGAAAATATATTTTTTCTAACGGAATACCAATGCTTTCAGCCTGTGCATCTAACAATTCTTCATGCAAACCATGCATTGAAACACGTTGGTAATCTTGATTTACATTCGTAATCAATTTTTGCACATCGTACTCTTTTTGTTGTAATATTTTATACAATGCTAACGACGAGTCTTTTCCTGAACTCCAGTTAAAATAGGCTTTTTTCATGACTGTAAAGATGTGTAAAAATCTTTTTTAAAACAATTTTTAAAGCTTCTTATTACTTATCATTTTCTTAAAAGGTAAATTCCATTTCATAGTCATAAAAGAATAACGAGTTTCTTGTAAATAAGCATCCATTATTCTAGGTTTACGATTCAAAATATTTTGAATCGTATCATTTTTAGGTTCAGGATTCTTTACCGCTAAAACATCTATCTCAACAATGTGTCGTGCCAACCAAAGAGGTAATTTTGCTTGCTTTGTTAGTTTTCTCATAAACTCTTCCCTAGTAATATTTTCGTATACAATTTTTCGGTTCGTTACATGTGAAATTCTCTTGGCCATACTTTCATGTGATATTGCTTCTGGACCCGAAATAACTACGGATTCTCCTTTCAAATCTTTTTCAAGTAATAAGTATTTAACTGCCACCTCTGCAACATCTCTAGAGTCAACATAATTTCTTTCTGCATTTTCCATAACTCCATATATTTTACCAAAATACTTAATGGTAAATGTGTTTCTCTCCCAATTTTGCATAAACGAATGTGGCTGTAAAAAACAATGTTCAATTCCACTTGAAGCTAACTTTTTTTCAATTTGTCTATGCCAATCACTTACTTCAACATAGATATCATTAGGAACAACTGGAGCGGACAGCTTTACTATTCTTTTTATATCTAATTCTTGTGCAACTTCAATTATGTTTGTTTCAAAAATTGTTTGTACAGGTGATGTTCCTGTCAACATAAAAATAAAATCTGCTTTAGTACAAGCTCTTTTAATTTGTTCTTTTGATTTTAAATCTACAGAAACATATGTAACATTATTATTATTTCCATTTAATTTTATTGGTACTTCTCTCGCTGGTGTTCTTATTACCCCTCTAACTAAACAATTTCTTTCACTTAATAATCTTAACACTTCTGTTCCAACTGTTCCTGTTGAGCCAAAAACAACAATGGTCGGTTTTTTAATATTCATATTTTTCAATTTGTTTTAATGGAAGCCTCCATGCTGTAATTGTTGTACCTAAAATAGTTGAGAAAAGAATGTCGAACATGAATTTTTGCCAATTGAAAATAAATATGATTGCCAATGCCAAACCAAATGTTACCCCCAACATCATACATACTTTTACTGATTTATTTTTTACTTTTTTTTGCTTAGTTTCCATTCGCCATAATAACATATAGGTAATTATAGTTGCAATTAATGATGGCAACGCAATACTTATAAAACTTGATTGTTTTAATACTTCATTTTTCATCAACCATCCCGATCCCCATGACATTATTGCTGGAAAAACATATGAGGGTATGGTTGCTTGCAAAAACGTTTTAATGGTAAAACTACTGCTCTCTATATATTGACTTTTCATAGCCTTAATTATCTAAACGGGTTAATTTTTACTCCTACTGATAAATATGATTTCGATGGAACATCAAAACCAAATAAATATTCGTCTTCTGAGTCCTGAAACTCGTACTTTTCAAAGACTAAACGCGTACCTCTTACCATAACCCCAATAGTCTTGGTTAACCAATAATTATATTCTATGCCTACAGAAGCAGTTGTAAAAACTGACCTTTTTACATTGGTTCCTTCTGGTATGGTGGGTAAAATAGGTTTGTCCATTCTTACCGTAAAGTCATTTAAATCGCCTACTAATTTCACCGAATGTTTATTATTAAAGTCATATTTCACATAAGTACTAGGCAATCCAACTGCAAATGACACCTTATTATTAATATTTCCCATAATATTAACAACTGGATTTATCATCGTTTCTCCTGATAGTGTTAAATACCCTACCCCAAAACTCAAAATATAATAGGTATTTCTATTTTTGGTATTAAAGCGTTTTTCAGCAAATAAAATTCCATTTATTTTAAAGTCATCACTTTTTATGTCATCATTAAAACTTCCAATAAGGTGAGGCATTATCAATGCATTTACAGACCATTTTCTAGTAATTCTATATTTAGCCAACAAACTATAGTTTACATTGTAATAATCTTCATTTTTTCTTAAGAATAATGGTTTATTCTCACCATGTTTAATTGAATGATAATCCATTCCAATAGTATTGTAAAAAGCTAATTTGTTAAAGAGTATGGGTGCAAAACCAAGTTTACCACTCAACCTTTGATAGTCAAATGAAGAATTGTCACTTATATCTGGCGTATAGTGAACATAAAAAAGATCTCTATCTCTGTTTAAAACAAATACATCTCCGGTTACTTGTCCGTAAGTTTTACCAAGAAGAAATACTGCTATGATTGCTATTTTTTTTCTAAACATAATTTGTATTGATTAAATTCAATACAAATATTGCTTGATTTAGGTCTCATGAAATTACCAAATGTTAATTAACACCTATCGTTTTTATAACGAATTGTAAATCAATTAATTAAGTTTAGTTGTTTTTATTTGAAGTATATAATTATTCTTTTGCTATGCTTATTTCTTTTCTTATTCTACTAAGCGATTGCGGGGTTACCCCTAAAAACAAAGAAAGGTCTTTTAATGGAACTCTAAATATTAAATCTGAACGCTTTAATAGATCTAAATAGCGCTCTTTTGCTGTTAAAGATTGAAAATTGTGAATTCCATATAATACACTTGCAAAAGAGTCTTCCCATATAAGTCTTCCAAACTTCTGCCAAAGAGGAAAACGATCGTACAAAGTTTCCATGTCTTTATAGGAAATACTATACAATTCAGTATCTTCAATAGCCTTAATATAAGAATCTGAGCGTCCTCTATTTCTAATTTTTGATATATCTCCGATAAATTCATTTTCAAAAGCAAAATACCTTGTAAACTGGATTTCATCTTTTATATCGTAAATGATAAGTCCGCCTGAAGCTATAAAATAATAATCAGTTACTACTTGTTCTTTTTTTATTATAAATTTATCTTTTAACAATATATTTCTCTTAAAAAAAGGCAAAATAACATCCAAATCTTCTTTTTCAAGAGTTACATATCTATTAATAAATTTAATTAACTTATCCATTTCAATTATTTCTTAAATACATTCAAAGGTGCATAAAAAAACCTGCTTAAAAGCAGGTTCTAATTAAAATTTACTTCCTCTTTTGATTTAAAGGAACTGGTCTTTCTTGTTTTATTACAGGCTTTCCATGTAAGTCAAAATCTCCAGCATCGAAAATTTCTATATCAATAAACTCTCCTAGTTTGATATAATACTCACGAGCATCTACAATGACATCATTATCTACATCTGGTGAGTCAAATTCGGTACGTCCGTAGTAATATTCACCATCTTTTCTATCGAATAAACATTTGAATGTCTTTCCTATCTTTTCTTGATTTAATTCCCAAGAAATTTGCGACTGTACTTCCATAATTTCATTCACACGTCTGAACTTTACATCCGCAGGTACATCATCTTCTAAAACATATGCACCTGTGTTCTCTTCATGAGAGTATTCAAAAGCTCCTAAACGTTCAAAACGCATCTCCTCTACCCAATCTTTCAACTCTTGGAATTGCTCTTCAGTTTCTCCTGGATATCCAACAATTAACGTCGTACGAATTGCCATATTTGGCACTGCTTCACGGAATTTATGAATCAACACAGTCGTTTTCTCATGTGTCGTACCACGCTTCATCGATTTTAAAATCTCGGTATTGATGTGCTGTAACGGAATGTCTAAATAATTACAAACCTTTGGTTCGTTCTTCATGACTTCCAACACATCCATTGGAAAACCTGTAGGGAAAGCATAGTGCAAACGAATCCACTCAATTCCGTCAACTTTCACCAATTCTTTTAATAAACCTGCTAAAGCACGTTTTTTATAAATATCTAACCCGTAATAAGTTAAATCTTGCGCAATTAACATGATTTCTTTAATCCCTTTTTCTGCCAGCTTGGTAGCTTCGGTAACCAAATCTTCAATTGGAGTAGAAACATGTTTACCACGCATTAACGGAATAGCACAAAACGAACATGGACGGTCACAACCTTCAGCAATTTTTAAATACGCATAATGATCTGGAGTCGTTGTTAAACGCTCACCTATTAACTCATGCTTATAATCTGCTTCCAAAACTTTTAACAAGTTTGGTAAATCGTGCGTACCAAAATACTGATCTACATTGGTAATTTCAGCTTCTAAATCTGGCTTATAGCGCTCGCTTAAACAACCGGTAACAAACACTTTATCCACTTCACCTTCCTCTTTCTTTTGTGCGTAGTGCAAGATAGTCTCCACACTTTCTTCTTTAGCTTTACCTATAAAACCACACGTATTGATTACTACAATATTTCCTTCGTCATTTTCATCTTCATGAACCACATCTTTACCATTGGCTTTTAACTGCCCCATTAACACTTCACTATCGTAAACGTTTTTTGAGCAACCTAAAGTAACTACGTTGATTTTGTTTTGTTTTGTTGTTTTAGTACGCATATTGTAAAAAATTCAGTGTGCAAAGATACAGCCTAAAAAAGTTATTCGAAATATATTTTTATTTTATATTTGACTCATTATAAACTCAAATACTTATTATGCTATGAAAAAAATATTATTAGTTTTTATTATTCTTTTATCAATCTCGTGTTCTAATAATGATGGGGATAATACAGTAGGTACAGAACCTGAATTTAACTGCCACAAACCCACATCATTAAAAATAGACCCATATTATACAACCGCTAATTCTGCTGTATGCGAATGGTATGATAGTAATAATTCTCAATTATTCAATATAGAATACGGTCCTAGAGGCTTTTCTATTGGCAGCGGTACCAGAGTAAACAGTGGAGAGCTTTATAAAAAAATCACTGAACTTAATAGTAATACTGAATATGACTTTTATGTTCGATCTAACTGTGGAGGCGAAAATTATAGTGAATGGGCAGGACCACACAGTTTTATTACTAAGTCAGGTACTGTTTCTGATTCTTTTACTGGTAATTACTTAATCGAAGAAATTACAAATATAGATTCTAATGGCCCTGTATTATCTAATGGCTCAATTGTAACTTTAAGTATAAGTGGTCAAGATAATAGGCGTAAATTTGACACCAAATTTTTCCCTGACAATTGTAGTCCTATATATACTTTTTATTTTGTCCTTCAAGAAAATGGAACCTTAAACGTTCCTCTACTTCAATCTGCTTGCTCATGCAATGGAAGTTATTATTTTGGTCCCTCTAATGAAGATAGTAGTTATAACCTTAATAACGATAGTGTTTTTTATTTGAAGTTTTCATCAGATGTTTATAATGACTGTTCTAGTGGAGTAAAACAGGTTACTTATAAATTTACAAAACAATAAAATAGAATAGAATAGAATATATTTAATAAAAAGAAAAAGCAGCTTTAAAAAGCTGCTTTTTCTTTTTATTAGTTTTCCTTTTCTACTTAAAAAACGAATCTACAAACCTTTGTTAGTTAAACGCTTATAAATCATCAATACCCTTTCCTACTCCAATATACTATGAAGAAACTCTCTTTTATTTACCCATTTAAGACTAGCTTGATTTTTAGTCCTGTTTTAGATAACTTCGTTATTAGAGAATATGCACTTAAAAACTAAATTAATCGCTATCAAACACTAATGAACGAACTCAAAAAATTGCTACAGGATTTAATCGGACTCACAGAAGATGAGTTTCAAACATTTTACAATCAATTAGAAAGAAAAGAATACAAAGCAAAAACGTTAGTGATTGAAGAAGGAAAGACCACTAAGGATTTATACTTTATAGAATCTGGTTTTTTTAGAACATTTAAAAATATTGAAGACAAAGAGTTTACCACCTACTTTGCTTGTGACAAGCAGTTTATAACAGTTTTTGATAGTTTTATATACCAAATCCCTTCTCACGAATTTTTAGAAGCTATTGAAGACAGTACTGTATATAAAATATCTTTTAAAAGTTTAACCCAATTATATAAAGAATCTCCCAATTTTGAGAAGTTTGGAAGAATCTTAGCAGAGAGAAATCATCTTTGTGCACAACAAAGAGCTTTAACTATGCAAACAAAATCGGGCAAGAAAAAGTATTTAGATTTTATAAAGAACTACGATAAAAAAATTGTTTTGAGGGCGCCTCAATACCAAATCGCTAGCTTTCTTGGTATAGCTGCTGAATCACTCAGTAGAATTCGAAAAGAAGTTGTCATTTCCTAACATTTGTCAAGATAAAAATAGTTTCCTCTCATTTTCTTTGTCCTTATAAATTATAAAATAAATACAATGAAAATCGTATCGATAGCAAAATATGCTATTCTCTTATGCTTGGCTATTTTTATAGCTAGTGTTACATTTAAATCTTGTTCAATTAGCCCTGAAGCTTGGTCTCCAGCAGCTCCTCCAAAATTAGAAGGTGTGCTCCTTGAAAATAAACTACTAAGTTCCACCAAACATATCAATTTAGACGGTTGGTATGGTCCTGAGGACATTGCAGTAGATAATCAAGGAAATCTATATTGTGGAGTTCATATTTCTGAAACAAATTTTTCAGATGGTCGAATTTTAAAGATTGCCCCATCAGGAAAAGTTTCTGTCTTTTGTAATACGGGATCTTGGGTTGCTGGACTGCATTTTGACAGCAATCAAAACCTAATTGCATGTGACTTAGAAAGAGGTTTAATTAGTGTTGACAAAAACGGAAAGATCACAACTTTAGCAAGCGAAGATGAAAATGGAAACAAATTTCTTATCCCCAATGATGTAGACATTGCTTCGGATGGAATTATATATTTTACCAATACTTCTTCAAAAATACCTTTTAGCAGAACACATATTTGGAAGCTTTTAATGGAATCGAAACCCGATGGAGGCCTTTATAGTTATGACCCTAAAACTAAACAAGTAAAAACACTTATAGATGGTACTTATTTCGGAAACGGTGTTGCTGTTTCTCAAAATGATGACTTTGTTCTAATGGTAGATTTAGCGAAATATAGAATACTAAGATACTGGTTAAAAGGAAATCAGAAAGGAACAACAGATGTATTCTTAGACAACTTACCTGGTTTTCCTAATGGAGTTTCTAGAAGGTCTGATGGTAGCTTTTGGCTTGGTTTTTCAACTAAAAGGGATTCTTCTTTGGATGAAATACATCCTAAACCACTTGTAAAAAAGTTAGTTTATGGTCTCCCACTATTTTTACAACCTAAAGTAGCTCCTTATGGAATGATAATGCATTTGAGTAATGATGGGAAAATCTTAAAAACTTATTATGATACTACTGGTAAAGTTGTATCAGAAGCAAGTTCTGTTGAAGAACATAATGGATATCTTTATCTTGGTGGAGATGTATCTGGTTATATTGGAAAATACAAATTAGAGAATTAAAATAAAAACTCCCAAATTGGGAGTTTTTCATATATTGTCTATTAGTTATAATCAACTGGTGCCTTTCTTACTTTCTTTATTTGTTCAAATGCATATGTTAGTTGTAATAGTTCAGTTTTTCCTATAAAAGCTAAACTTATCGAACTCCTGCTTCTAAATTCTAATAATTGACAATTCTTAACTATTGCTTAGAATGATTTTTTATGGCAAAGTCACCCCAATCTGCAATAGACTGAACTATTGGAATTAAAGTTTGACCTAAATCAGTTAAAGAGTATTCTACTTTTAAAGGTGGTTTTGATGTATACACCTTTCTTTTAATTACTCCGTCTTCTTCTAATGCTTTCAACTGCAAACTTAAAGTTCGTTCTGTAACCATTGGAATTTCTTTCCGTAATTCACCATAACGAAGCTTTCCTTTAATTAAGTGGTAAAGAATTACAGTTTTCCATTTACCTCCTATTATTCCCATCGTTAAACTAGTACAACAAGGAAATTCTTTTCCTTTAAACTTAAGTGTTTTAGACATTTATACTTCTATATTTTATACTATCATTTTTGACCGTTATTGCAAAGATAAAATACTATAATTACTTTTGCTACTATAATTTTTATAGTTTAATTAAAAAAATAAAATATGAGTTTTATAGAATTAATGCAGCAACGTTATACGACTAAAAAATACAATGCTTCAAAAAAAATTGAGTCTGAAAAAATTAAGGAATTACAACAAGTTTTACAATTAAGTCCCTCATCAATAAACAGTCAACCTTGGAAGTTTACTTTTGTTTCTGATACTAATACTAAAAAGAAGCTTTCTGAAGTATCGTGGTTAAATGCTAGCAAAGTTATTGAGAGTGATACTATTGTAGTATTTAACCGAATTGATAACATTAAGTTGTTTGAACAACAAATTGAAGAAGAGTTACCTGAAGCAATGGTTAATTATTATAAAGAATTTATAAAACCGAAACCTGAAGAAGAAATTAAGGCATGGTTTGACAAACAAGTTTATTTAGCAGTGGGAGTTTTTTTAAGTGCCTGTGCAGAAATGGGAATTGATGCTACTCCAATGGAAGGTATTGAACCAAAGAACTATGACAAGATTTTGGATAACGAAAACTATGCAACTCTTGTTGCTGTAGCTATTGGATATAGAGATAACGAAGACTTTAATCAGCCTAATAAAAAACCTAAATCAAGATTGGCTTTCAATAAGGTTATTCAAACAGTTTAAGAAATAAAAAATTTAAAACTTTTGTTACTTGTATTAACTTAGACTAAAACCTAAAATGAATATTTTATTAAAAATTGCTCTATCCTTTTTATTTCTTTTTTATACTAGTACTGCTATGTATGCCCAAGCTAAACTTGAAAAAAGTTTAATTACTGGAAAAGAAATCAATAAAATTATTTCGCCTTCAGAAAAACATACTTATACTTTCAAGTTAGAAAATGGTATGGCCATTATTGGAGAGTTAATTCAAAAAGAGATAGATCTTGTTATCGATATTTATAATCCAGACGACGTATTTTTAAAACAGATTGATAGTCCAAATGGAAAAAATGGCATAGAACCCATCGATTTAACAGCAAACAAATTTGGGGTGTACAAACTAGTTGTTCATTCGCTAGATAAAAATTCTACCAAGGGAAGCTATACTTTACAAATTCAGCAAATATTGAGCTTAAAGGACAATATGAAACGAATAGCTAAAAAAGAGCTTCCAACTAAGACCTTGTACAACTTATGGGAATCTTCATTAACCAATGATAACGCTATTGATGATTTTATCTCAAATCATACAGAAAAATATATTATTGAACCTATTGAAGGGGACAACAAGGAAATGTTAGTCACCTATTTCTGTGTTCCTCATAAAAATACGGAATATGTAATGTTAAGTGGCGGACCTGATTTTTTAGGTTTACGTTTTCAAAAATTAACCAATACTAAATTATTTTTTGTTACTCAACGAGTTCCTAAAGACGCTCGTTTTAATTATGGATTCAATTATTTTAACTTAGATAAAGCAGGCCCTTATAATGAAATTGAATCAAGAAGTGTTGAACATGCTTATGACGGGACTATAGAAATGCCGGAAGCTCCAAGACAAATTTATATTTCTGAAAAAGAAGGTGTAGCCAAAGGTAAACTTTTTCCTACTTCTCTATTCAGTGATATTTTAAACGAAGAGCGAAAAATTTCTGTTCATACTCCAGCTAATTACAACTCCAACACCCCTCATAATCTACTCATTGTTTTTGATGGAGAGGCTTATGGAGGAAGACCTAACAGAAGGTCTAGAATACCAACTCCAACAATAATAGACAACTTAATGGCAGATAATAAAATTACTTCAACTGTTACCGTTTTAGTATGGTCAATGGGGAAAAGAGGCAAAGATTTAATAAATGAAAAGTTTGGTGATTTTATAGCAAAAGAACTTATTCCTTGGGCTCACTCTAAGTATAATATATATCCTCAAGCAAACAAAGTTGTTTTGGCAGGTTCAAGTAGAGGGGGTTTTGCTGCTAGCTATGTAGCATTAAAACATTCCAATTCTATAGGAAATGTACTTTCTCAATCTGGTTCTTATTGGATCAAAGGAACAAAGAATGAGAATCACTGGATATACCCTAAAGAAAATGGGAAACTTATAGATGCTTATAAAAAAAGTAAATTATTACCTGTAAATTTTTATATGGATATTGGACTTTATGACGCAGGTGCATCCATGCTTGGAATGAACAGACAATTCAGAGATATATTGGAGTTAAAAGGTTATAAAGTAGATTATCGTGAGTTTAAAGGTGGACATAGTTATGTAAATTGGAGAGGAACACTTTCTGACGGAATTATCTCATTAATAGGTACTCATAACTAATTTTTACTTTTCTTCTATAGAACCCTATAAATTATAAGCATAAAAAACTCCCTAAGTGGGAGTTTTTTATTTATACTGAGATTCCTACCTACGCAGGAATAGCATTTACTATTTAAAAAACGAATCTACAAATTCGTGTTTGTTGAACACTTGTAAATCATCAATACCTTCTCCTACTCCAATATATTTTACAGGAATTTGAAATTGATCAGAAATACCAATTACAACTCCTCCTTTGGCTGTACCATCTAACTTAGTTACTGCTAATGAAGTTACCTCAGTTGCTTTGGTAAATTGTTTTGCTTGTTCAAAAGCATTTTGTCCTGTAGAACCATCTAATACTAACAACACATCATGTGGTGCATCTGGCACTACTTTTTGCATTACTCGTTTAATCTTGGTTAGCTCATTCATTAAGTTTACCTTATTATGTAAACGACCTGCTGTATCAATAATAATTACATCGGCTCCATGATTAACACCTGATTGCACGGTATCAAAAGCTACAGATGCTGGATCAGACCCCATTTCTTGACGTACAATTGGTACATCAGTTCTATCTGCCCAAACTTGTAACTGATCTATCGCAGCTGCTCTAAAAGTATCAGCAGCTCCTAAAATCACTTTTAAACCTTTCTTTTTAAACTGAGAAGCTAACTTACCAATCGTTGTTGTTTTTCCAACTCCATTCACTCCAACCACCATTAACACATATGGTTTACTGTTTACTGGAATAGTAAAATCGGTTTCATCTCCTGTATTCGTTTCTGACAGCAAACCTGCTATTTCTTCACGCAAAATTTGGTTTAACTCATCGGTTCCCAAATATTTATCGCGAGAAACACGTTCTTCGATTCTATCAATAATTTTAAGAGTCGTTTCTACTCCTACATCAGACGACACTAATACTTCTTCTAAATTATCTAACACATCATCATCAACTTTTGCTTTTCCAGCAACTGCTTTTGATAATTTAGAGAAAAAACTTGATTTGGTTTTTTCTAATCCTTTATCTAAGGTTTCTTTTTTCTCTTTTGAGAAGATGTTTTTAAAAAAACTCATGGTTAAATTTTATAATCGCTTATATAGGTTAAAAACTATACCAAACTTTCGATGTGGTCATATTGTCATTATACAATGACGTTTGTTAATTTTTGCATTAGAAATTATAGCGGCATCCTATTTTGTGTTTGTAAATCGTCATTACGAGAAAACCAAAATAACCTCTTGATTTTTAGAGGTTCCTATAGCAAATAATTTATTTGCTTCTCATAAAGATACAGCGCAAAGCCCGACCCAAAGGGTAATATTCAAAAATACATTTTTTTAACACATAAAAAAAGCTACTCTCTAATGAAAGTAGCTTTTCTTTAAACTGTATACAAGAATTACTTTTTTGCAAAAAAGTCATTTACTTGTGCTGGATCCATAATAGCTTCAACAAAAGTATAAGCTCCTGATTTTGGAGACTTTACCATTTTGATAGCTTTGGTCAATCTTTTCGAACCTGTTTGTAAAGTTGCTACTGATTTCTTTGCCATTTTAATTAAAGTTTACGCCGTAGCTAATTATTTAATTTCTTTATGAACTGTCATCTTCTTTAAGATTGGATTAAATTTCTTTAATTCCATTCTGTCAGGAGTATTCTTTTTGTTCTTAGTTGTAATATAACGAGAAGTTCCTGGTTGTCCAGAAGCTTTGTGCTCAGTACACTCTAAAATTACTTGAACTCTGTTTCCTTTTTTTGCCATCTCTCTAAAATTTTATCTAGTAAGGAATTACTTAGTTAAAAAACCGTTCTCTCTTGCTTCTTTAATAACAGCAGAGATTCCTTTTTTATTAATATTTTTTAATGCAGAAGCAGATACTTTTAAAGTAATCCATTTATCTTCTTCTGGAATATAGAAACGCTTAGTCATTAAATTAGCGTTAAATCTTCTTTTAGTTCTATTTAAAGCGTGAGATACGTTGTTCCCTACCATCGCTTTTTTTCCTGTTAATTCACAAACTCTAGACATCTTCTTGACAGTTTTTAGTGTTATTTCTAAACGAGGTGCAAATTTATGCATTTTAATTTATTGCACAAAAATAATCTCGATTAAATTTCAATTTATTTTAATCCATTCAAAACTTAGGTTCAGCATCTAACCTATTTGGAAGCGTAACGGGCGCAAAAATACTAATTATTTTAATATGATTGATTGTAAAAGTTCTAAAGATTTAGTTACCGTTCTATTGATAACTTTCTCTCTAGGTTGCCCAAAGTTAAACTCTTGCACTTCCACCCCATTTTTACTAGCAATAGCAATATATACCAAACCTACATTTTTATCGTTATGATCGGTAGTTGGTCCTGCATTTCCTGTAACTGCTATAGCATAGTCAGTTTGTAATTTTTCTAAGCATCCTTTCGCCATTGCTTCTGCTACTTCTTTACTTACTACCGTAAATTGATCAATTGTTTCTTTAGGAACGCCTAATAATTGTTGCTTTAAAGTAGCTGTATACGTTATAAATCCACCCATAAAATAACCCGACGCTCCTGGTACTGAAACGATAGTTGATGCTATTTTTCCTCCTGTCAAACTTTCAGCTGTTGCAACTGTTTTTCCTTGCTGCTTTAACAACTTACCAACTTCTTTTTCTAATGACGTTTCTTCATCATCTCCAACAATAATCTCAGGAATTAAATCATATAACCCTGCCACTTGTTTCTCCATCTCTTTTGCCAACAACTCTTTATTATTTCCTTTAGCTGATAATCGCAAACGAACACTTCCATAAGATGGTAAATATGCTAACCTTATAAAGCTTGGTAAGCTATCTTCCCAATCGGAAATTCTTTCAGCAATAATCGTTTCACCCGTACCTACAGTCATAATAGTTCTATGCAAGATGAAAGGTAATTCAAAGGTCGATTGGAGCCTTGGCAACACCTCTTGTGTCATCAAACCTTTCATTTCATATGGAACTCCTGGAAGCGAAACAAAAACAGTATTATTTTCATAAAACCACATTCCGGGTGCAGTTCCTAAATAATTCATCAGCAAGGTTGCTTTCGAAGGAAGCTGTGCTTGGTATTTTTGAACTTCATTAAACGGATGATTGACTTTCTTAAATAAATGCTTAATATTATCAATAACCTCTGGGTATTCAACAACTTTTTCATCTTGAAAATATTCAGCAATCGTTTTTTTAGTGATATCGTCTTTGGTAGGCCCCAATCCCCCAGTAATAATAACGATATCTGCTCTACCCTCTGCTTCTTTTAACGCATTTAATATGTGCTGTTTTTCATCTTGTATCGATGATATTTGATAAACTGAAACACCAATTTTATTGAGTTCTTCACCAATCCATTGTGAATTGGTATCCACTATTTGTCCGATAAGAATCTCGTCTCCTATCGTTATAATTTCTGCATTCATTTAGTTACCTCTAAAAAAGAATCCCGCCAAAGCAGGATATTTTATTTTACTTTTATCTCAAAAGCTTGTTTTCCTTCAATAGTCCCTGTTAATATGTCATTTTCTACTACTTGACCAACACCTGCTGGTGTACCTGTAAAAATAATATCTCCTTTTTTTAAAGTGAAATACTGCGACACATAGCTTACCAACTCATCAATCTTCCACAACATATTAGACGTGTTTCCATCTTGAACCACCTCATCGTTCTTTTGTAATTGAAAAGAAATATTTTCTAAATCAAATTCTTCTTTCGGGTAAAACTCACCAACAATGGCACTACCGTCAAAGGCTTTGGCCTTTTCCCATGGCAGCCCTTTTTCTTTACATTGTGCTTGAACATCACGAGCTGTAAAATCGATTCCTAATCCAACAGTATCATAATACTTATGTGCAAATTTTGAAGAAATGTGTTTCCCTACTTTATTTATCTTCACTAATACTTCCACCTCATAATGCACATCATTTGAAAAAGTTGGAATAAAAAACGGCATTTTCTTGGGAAGAATAGCTGAATCTGGTTTTAAAAAAACTACAGGATTCTCTGGTCTTTCATTTGCTAATTCTTCTATATGTTTTGCGTAATTACGCCCAATACAAATTATTTTCAATGCTTATTTGTTTTTACGTTTAACTTAGAGATTTCTCTCTTTTGTTCGAAATGACAGCTGGTTTTAAGGTATCCAAGTTTTTGGGAAGTTAGGCTTACGTTTTTCTAAAAACGCATCACGTCCTTCTTTTGCTTCATCGGTCATATAAGCTAAACGAGTTACTTCACCCGCAAACACCTGTTGACCAACCATTCCATCATCCGTTAAGTTCATTGCAAACTTTAACATTTTTATTGAAGTTGGTGACTTTGCTAAAATTTCTTGTGCCCAATCAAAAGCTGTCTGCTCTAATTCGTCATGAGACACAACTGCATTTACCATTCCCATTTCATAGGCTTCTTGTGCCGAATAATTTCTTCCTAAGAAAAAGATTTCACGAGCTTTCTTTTGTCCTACCATTTTTGCTAAGTACGCTGAACCATAACCAGCATCAAACGAAGTAACATCTGCATCAGTTTGTTTAAAAATAGCATGTTCTTTACTCGCCAACGTTAAATCACAAGTTACGTGTAAACTATGTCCTCCACCTACTGCCCAACCTGGAACTACACAGATTACTGCTTTTGGCATAAAACGAATTAAACGTTGTACTTCTAAAATATTTAATCGGTGATATCCATCTTCTCCAACATACCCTTGGTGTCCTCGTGCATTTTGGTCACCTCCAGAACAGAAACTCCAAACACCATCTTTTGTTGATGGTCCTTCGGCAGACAATAATACAACTCCGATATTGGTATCTTCATGCGCATCTTGAAATGCATCTAACAATTCAGAGGTAGTTTTTGGGCGAAACGCATTACGTACATTAGGTCTATTAAATGCTATTCTTGCAACATTATGTGACTTTTTATAAGTAATATCTTCATATTCTTTGGCAACTTTCCAGTCTGGTTGTATCATAATTTTAATATATTGTCGTTATTTAGATGTACAAAAATAACATAATAACTTTATTTTTCTTTTCTATCTTTGAACGATATAATTTACCCCTAATATGAAACAAGTATATTTATTATTTACCTTATTAGTTAGTACTAGTCTTTTTTCCCAAAAAATAATTTCTCAAAAAGTTAATTCTAAAGAATTAGGCGAAAGTAGAAATATTAAAATCTACCTTCCTAAAGGTTATGACATAGATGAAACTACCAATTACCCTTTGGCAATTGTCTTAGGTGATGAGTATCTTTTTGACCTATATGTAGGGAATGCAAAACTATATGCTAATGTAGATAAAGCTCCTAGACAAATTGTTGTTGGTATCGATATGAAAAACACTTATGCTAAAGATGTTTCTATTATACCTGCCAACAATGCACTAACAACTTCTGGAGTACATTTCTTCAACTTTGTAAAACACGAATTAGTTTCTTTTATGGAAGGTAATTTTAGAACTTCTGCTTTTATGACGATCGTTGGAGAAGGTAAAGGAGCTAATTTTATTACGCATTATTTAAAAGATGAGGAACCTGCTTTTAACTCTTACATTTGTATTACTCCTGACTTTCCTCAATTTGCTCCCGTTATTATAGATTCGTATTCATTAAACAGATTAGGTTCTATTGACAATACTTATTTTATATACACTAGCAACAACAAAAAGTACATCGACTCTGAACAATATAACCGTTTTAGCAATATTAAAACATTATTGACCTCTTACGAAGCTAAAAACTTACATGTTAATTTTGACGAATTTGAAACTGCTCCTAGTTACCTATCTATGATTGGAGAGACCATCCCAAGAGCATTTACTCAAATGTTTGCCTTATATTCAAAAATAACGAAAGAAGAGTTTGAAGCTAATGTTAAAGACTTAGCTCCGTTAGACGCTATTAAATATGTAGAGAAAAAATACTTGGATATCCAGTATTTATACGGTTCAAACTTAAATGTTCGTTTGGATGATATTTTTGCCATTGAAGATATTGTAATTGACAGACAAGATGGTGACTACCTTAGAGTATTAGGAGATTTTGTAATGATAAAGTACCCTGATTCACACATGGGGGATTTCTATATTGGAAAATATTATGAGTTAGGAAAAGATTATGAAAAGGCAGACTTTTACTATAAAGCTGCTTACGGAAAAATGGATCCGTCAGACCCTAACGCCAATGCTTTTTACGAAAACATTAAACGCGTAAACGATTTAATGGCTACAGTAAAGAAAGAAAAACCTGCAAAAGAAGTTAATGACGAAAATGAAAATCAAGAACAAGAAGAAGATAAAGAATAGGTTATTTTAACACTATTCTATCTTCTTGTAATTCTATTTTTTTATTTTTATACAAACTGCCAATAGCTCTCTTGAATGCTTTTTTACTCATTTGTAAGTGAAATTTAATTGATTCGGGAGAGCTTTTATCTGTTAACAATAGAAAACCTTTTTCCTCTAATTTTTGTAGAATTTTATCTGCATCTAAATCAATTACATTTTTAAATCCTTGTGGGCGTAACGACACATCAATCTTATCATCTTCTCTAATCTTCTTAATGTAACCGACTGTTCTAGTTCCTTCTTCTATATCACTAAAAACTTCGTTGTTATACAACAAACCTTCAAACTCTTCATTAATTAAAACTGAATATCCTAATGCTGTTTGAACACCAATAACTAGCTCTACCTTGTCTCCTTCTTTTAATTCCATCTTATAAGTTTTTAAAATAGTTCTTTAAAACTACATCATTTATTTCTTTTGGAGTAAAAATCTCCATTATTTTTGGTTGACTTGATTCTGTATAAAAACCTCTCAGCCCTATATTTAATTCTTCTAAATTAGTTATCGAAACATATTCAAAACCATACATTTTTGCCAAATGTTCAGCTGTTAAATTGTGTGGCGTTTCAAAATAATCAGTTGCATTGGTTGTTAACGGACCAGGAATAAACCTAAAAATACCACCTCCTGCATTATTTAAAACAATAATTCTAAAATTCGTGGGAACATTTGCATTCCACAATGCATTACTATCATAAAAAAAACTCAAATCTCCCGTGATGAATGTTGTAATTTTATCATCAACAAATGCTGAACCTATAGCTGTACTTGTGCTTCCATCTATACCACTTGTTCCTCTATTACAAAATACTCGTAAGGTTGGGTTTACATCAAACAATTGTGAATATCGAATCGTAGAACTATTGCTAATTTGCAACTGAGAGTCATTAGGGATTTTCTGTAAAATTGCTTCAAATACTTTTAAGTCTGAATACTCACAATTTTTCAAACAAACATCATGTTTTTCTACTCTTCGAGCCTTTTCATCTAACCATCTTTGCTGATAATCACTTTGAATACTCTTCTTTACATCAAACAGAGTTGTTAAAAAACCTACTGGATTAATTTGCACAAACTCTGATAAACAATGGTAAGTATCCATTGGTTTCAATTCATCTATATGCCAATGGTGTTTAGGTGGTGATTTTCGAAAAAGTTGTTTGATTTTTTTTGAAATTACCATTCCACCTAGAGTTACTAAAACCTCTGGTTTATATGCTTCAAATTGTTCTACCGATAATGGAAAAATAACCTTATCAATACTATTGATAAACTTAGGATGGTGTAGGTTTGAAGTCGTTTCTGTTAAAATTATCACTGAATTATCTTCAGCATATAATGATAGTACTTTTTGTAGCTCAGAATCAGGGAAACTACTTCCCACTAAAATCATTTTTCTAGTTGAAGAATTCCAAATAGCAGCTAATTTTTCTATATCTACAGATTGCTTCGCTTCACTCGCAATGACTTTTAATTTATCAAACGATTGCTTTACCTTGTTCTCAAATACAGGGTATAATTCATCTACTGTTTCATACAAAGGTTCTTCGAACGGAACATTGATATGAACTGGACCTTTTTTTGTGAGTGAAGTCTGTAAAGCTTCAACCAATAAATCAGTGTTATTTTTTAGTTGCTTTTCATCTTCAATCAAATTCGCAGAAAACAAAATATGGTTTTCAAACACATTTTCTTGGCGAATGGTTTGCCCATCACCAATATCAATTAAATGTTTGGGTCTATCTGCAGAAATCACTATTAACGGAATTTGACTGTAATACGCCTCAGCAATTGCAGGGTAATAATTTAACAAAGCTGAACCTGAAGAGCAAGTTATCGCTACAGGTTTTCGAGTTTGCTGCGCAATTCCCAATGCAAAAAAAGCAGCACAACGCTCATCCACCACACTTAATGCCTTAATCTCTGGATGATTTGAAAAACCAACTGTAAGCGGTGCATTTCGTGATCCTGGAGAAATAACAACAGTATCAACATCAAATTGATGACATGCAGAAATAACTAATTGTGCGAGTTCTTTTTTTGGGAACATTTTATAACGTTAAAAAATGCCATTTCGAAAAAGGATAAGAATCTTTATAAATAAAAAGATTTCTCCCTTCGGTCGAAATGACATTATATTTTCTACCAACTAAGTTGGTTAATTTCCTTTTTTATAATCTGCTAAAAACTTAGCTAAACCAATATCGGTTAATGGGTGCTTTAACAATCCTTCAATAGCACTTAATGGACCAGTCATCACATCAGCACCAATCTTAGCGCAATCAATAACATGCATTGTATGACGTACAGATGCTGCTAAAATTTGCGTGTCAAATAAATAGTTATCATAAATCTGACGGATTTCAGAAATTAAATTTAACCCGTCTGTAGAAATATCATCTAAACGACCAATAAATGGCGACACATATGTTGCACCAGCTTTCGCTGCCAATAATGCTTGACCAGCAGAAAACACTAGTGTTACATTAGTTTTGATTCCTTTATCAGAAAAATATTTACACGCTTTAATACCATCAGCAATCATAGGTAATTTTACCACGATTTGTGGATGCAATGCAGCTAACGCCTCACCTTCTTTTATCATTCCATCAAAATCAGTAGAAATTACTTCAGCAGAAACATCTCCTTCAACAATTTCGCAAATAGCTTTGTAATGGTTTATAATATTTTCTTCACCAGTAATTCCTTCTTTTGCCATTAACGAAGGATTGGTAGTAACTCCATCTAAAATACCTAAAGCTTGCGCTTCTTTTATTTGGTCTAAGTTAGCTGTGTCAATAAAAAATTTCATCTGTATCTAAATTATGTAGTTGTGTTCTAATCTTATATTCAAAGACTCGTAACCTCCTGTAAAACAAAACATAAAACTGCTTTTTACGCTATAATATATTCAGTCACTAATCTTCTGCGAATTTACAATTTATAATGATTCATTAAGAGTTTTTCATAAACTTTATCTGGTAAGATTCTTTTTAATACGATTGAAAATTTTTCCATAAAACCACCTACTTTATAATGAACCTTTGGACTTTTATTTTCAATAATATGATGAATAGCTTTCGCCATTAATATTGGGTCAGCACCAGAATTAACATGATCATTCATCAAAGCTAAATTCTCTGCATATTTTTCTTTATATGCAGAATCTTCAAAAACAGGCGTATGATACCTCCCCGCAGCGATATTTGTAGCAAAATCACCTGGCGCAACATTTACTACTTTAACTCCAAAACTTTTTACCTCCATACTCAATGCCTCGGTTACCAACTCTAAAGCTCCTTTACTTGCCGAATAAATTCCTCTAAAAGGCAACCCCATATAACCTGCAATTGATGTGGTATTGATAATCGTTCCTGATTGTTGCTTTCTCATGTAAGGCAAAACCGCTTTAACAACATCAATAACTCCAAAGAAATTAGTATTGAAATTTTCTCTCATCTCAACCGTAGGTGTATCTTCAATGGGACCTGTTATCCCTTTCCCTGCATTGTTAATCAGTACATCAATCTTTCCTTCTTTAGCTATCACTTCTGCTACTGCATTTTCAATCGATACTTCATTAGTAACATCCAATGCAACCATATTAAATGGAACATTTATCTTATCTGGTTTTCTACTTGTACCATACACTGTATACCCTTTTTCATGCAAATATGTAGCTATTGATTTTCCTATTCCTGAAGAAGCTCCTGTGATGAAAACTATTTTTGACATTGCTTTAATTTTAAGCAAATATCTTAAAGTTAGCCCAATAAAAAAACTTTAAAAACTTATCTTAGCCTTTTATCACTCAAGAACAAACACTATGCATAAAAAAACATTTTTAGCCTCTGTTTTTATTACATCATTTATGATTTTAACAACTGGATGCTCTTCTATTTCAGCTCAAAAAAAAACAGCGTTATTTTCAAAAAGTGAGAAATTCACGCGTCAGGATTCCTTACGTGGTTCCATTACTCCTGAAAGATCTTGGTGGGATTTAACATACTATCACCTTAACATCGCTGTTAATCCTGATAAAAAATTCATCAAAGGAAAAAACACAGTACAATACAAGGTTTTAAAACCACATCAAGTTTTACAAATCGATTTACAACCTCCTTTAAAAATTACCAAAGCCACTCAAAATAACGAGGAGTTAAAAGTTATTTCAGAAGGGAATGCGCATTTCATTCAACTAAAAACACCTCAAAAAATAGGAGAAATACAATCTATTGATGTGTATTACGAAGGAAAACCTAAAGAAGCAATTAGAGCTCCTTGGGATGGTGGTTTTTCATGGAAAAAAGACAACAACGGAAATCATTTTGTTGCTACTTCTTGTCAAGGATTAGGTGCTAGTGTATGGTGGCCAAATAAAGATCATATGTACGACGAAGTAGACAGTATGGCTATTAGCGTTCGTGTACCAAAAAATTTAATGGATGTATCTAATGGTCGTTTACGAAATATTGAGCAACACAAAGACAATACTACAACCTATCATTGGTTTGTAGACAACCCAATTAATAATTACGGAGTTAATGTTAATATTGGAGACTATGTTCATTTTTCTGAAAAGTACCAAGGTGAAGGTGGTGAATTAGACATGAACTATTATGTTTTACGTGATAATTTAAAAAAAGCCAAAGAACAGTTTAAAGATGCTCCAAAAATGATAAAGGCTTTTGAATACTGGTTTGGTAAATACCCTTTTTATAAAGACGGATTTAAACTAGTAGAAGTTCCGTATTTAGGAATGGAGCATCAAAGTTCTGTAACCTACGGAAATCAATATCAAAATGGATACTTAGGGAGAGATTTATCAGGAACCGGTTGGGGGTTAAAATTCGATTTTATTATTATTCATGAATCTGGTCATGAATGGTTCGCCAACAACATTACTGATAAAGATATTGCCGATATGTGGATTCATGAAAGTTTTACTGCCTATTCAGAAAACTTATTTTTAGATTATTACTACGGAAAAAAAGCCTCTGCCGAGTATGTTATAGGAACCCGTAGAGCTATTCAAAATGACACTCCTATTATTGGGCATTATGATGTAAACAACGAAGGTTCAGGAGACATGTATTACAAAGGTGCCAATATGTTACACACTATCCGCCAACTGGTAAATGATGATGAAAAATGGCGACAAATTTTACGTGGACTAAACTCTAATTTTTATCACAAAACCGTAACTACTCAAGAAATTGAACAATATCTAATAGAAAAATCTGGAATTGATTTAACCAAGGTTTTTGATCAGTACTTACGTACAGTTAAAATTCCAGAGTTTGAATATCATATTGAAAATAACACCTTAAAATATCGTTGGAATAATGTAGTAAAAGGATTTAATATGCCTTTAAGAATAACTATTAATGGCGAGTCTAAACTATTGACTCCTACAGAAAATTGGCAAACGAAACCAATCGGAGCAAACACTATTGAAATTGACAACAACTTCTATATATACTCAAAATCAATATAAAAAACAGTTATACTTTACCATTTTATGATCAAACAAATAATAGAGTTTTCTATTCTTAACCCTAAAAAACTCTTTTTAATAGATGGTTTTGGAGCAACTTTATCTGCCCTTTTATTAGGGCTTGTTTTAGTTAAATATGAGAGTGTTTTCGGAATTCCTCCTTCAACTCTTTATTTACTTGCTCTTTTACCTGTGTTTTTTATAATCTATGACTTTTACTGTTATTTTAAAAAAGGAAGTAAAAAGCAAACACAATTCTTAAAAAGGATTGCTTTGATAAACCTGCTATATTGTTGTTTATCTATTGGAGCTGCGTTTTATCATTCTAAAACAATTACTAATTTAGGGTGGACTTATATTTTAGTCGAAGTTCTAATTATTATCGTTTTGGCTATAATTGAATTTACAACGGCTAAAAGACTAACAAAAAAACTCGAATCAATGTGATTCGAGTTTTTTTGTTTTATTGATTAAAATACTACTAGTAATTCAATCTTTTCAAATAATCTAATTTTTCTTGCCAAAGATCTAGTTGATCTTTAAATTCTTGAATTCCATTACGAACATTTTGTACTAGAGGATTACCTTCAGTAGCATTGGAAATAAAACTTAAATTGTTCTCTAACTGCTGCATTTCACGAACAGTTTCGTCAATTTTTTTACGAATAAAGAATTGCTCACTATCAAGTTTTCTGTAATCTTCTTGAGACAAATAAGTATCGACCAAACTCTTAAACTTCATCATTTCAATATCATTTCTACTCATATCTAATTTATCTAAATGAGCATCTATTGCTTTATTGAATTTTTCATCTAAGTAACGTGCATTTCTTGGTAACGCTCCTAAGTCTCTCCATTCACCCAATGTTTTTTCAACATCTTCTTCCGTTGTTATCTCTGCTGATTTAACTTCCTCTATAAACTCTTTTTTAGCTTCAACAACTGCTAATTGTTCTTTATTTTGTTCATTCTTTTGAGCATGTAATCTGTCAAAATAATGATTACAAGCATTTTTAAAACGTTTCCATATATCATCAGAAAATTTTCGAGGCACATGTCCTATTTTTTTCCAGTCTGCCTGTATACGCTTCATTGTATTGGTAGTTTCGTTCCAGTCTTCACTATCTTTAAGACTTTCTGCTAATTCTATCAATTCCATTTTTCTTTTTAAATTCTCATTCTGAGAACTTTTCTCTTGCTTATAAAAAGCATTCTTTGCCGTATTAAACTTCTTAGTAGCAGCCTTAAATTCTTGCCAAACAGCTTCACTTTTACTATAAGGTAATTTTCCTATATCAAAGTATTTTTTACGTAACTTTTCTATTTCTGCAATACTTTTTTGCCAATCATTATGTGTTTGATTTTTAGATGTATCATAGGCTCTAATTTCAGCAGCTACTGCCAGTTTAGCATCTATCATTTCTTGATGCTTCGACTTTAGTTCTTTGAAATATTGATGACGTTTATCGTGTATATTCTTTGTTGCCTCACTAAATTTACCCCAAACTTCTTCGCGATGTTCTTTTGCTACAGGTCCAACTTCCTCTTTCCATAAGCGGTGTAATTCCTGCAATTCTTTAAATGCAACATTTACATCTTCAATTTCATTCAACGCCTCTGCTCGTTCAATTAACTTCAGCTTTTCCTCTAAATTATGTTTAAAATCTAGTTCTCTAAAATCTTTGTTTAAGTGTAGTAAATCGTAGAAACGCTCAACGTGATGATGATATGTTTTCCAAGTATCATTGTATTTTGTTTTAGGAACCGCCCCTATAGTTTTCCAACGATTTTGAATTTCTTGAAAATCGTTATACATAGTTTTTGGATCAGCGTTTTCTATTAACGCTTTCAATTCTTCAATTAAAACATTTCTTCTTTCTAAATTATCTTTTAATTGGCTTTCTAACTGAGAATAGTATGCATCACGTTTGGTTTTATACTCACCTAGTAACTTATTATACTCAGTTTTTAGAGGGCTAGAAAACTGAAAATCGATAGAATTTCCTCCATCTGCTAAAAATGCCTCTTTTTTATCAGCTAATAACTTTCCGAACTTAGAATTAAATGCTGTTTTAATAGCATCAACGTTTGATTTCAATTGTTGTACTGGATAGCTTTTTAATAACTTTTTTAGTTCATCGACCAATTTCTCCAGCTCCATCGAAGGATAATCAAGCATTGGAATTTCGTGCTTTTCGTCAGCTTTCTCAGCTTCATTAGCGACCTCATCCTCTACTTCATTTATTGCTTTTTCGGTTTCTTCGTTATTATTTGACTCGTTTTTAATTATTGGTTGTTCTACTCTTTCTTCATTATTTTCTAACATATCTACAATGTTTAAGTTCCTATATTTAGACTATAAATATACGGATTCTTAGAGAATACCAAATTTTATTTTATAGTTATACTTTAGTTATCATTCCAAATTTCCCATGCTTTTTCTGCTTGCAACTCTAACATTTCTAATCCATTTTTTGTAACCGCCCCCTTTTCTTTTCCCTTTTTTAAAAAAGTGGTTTCTGATGGATTATAAATTAAATCATATAACACATGCTGATTTGAAATAAATTTATACGGAATATCTGGGCAAACTTCTGTATTTGGATGGGTTCCTAAAGGAGTACAATTTATAATAAGATGTGTATTTTGGATAATTTCTTTTGTGATTTCGAGGTATGAAATTTGCTTTTTTCCTTCTGGGTTCCTTGAAACAAATTTGTATTTAATCCCTAAATTTTCTAGCACAAATGCTACTGCTTTAGAGGCTCCTCCTGTACCTAAAATTAAAGCTTTTTTATGATGAGTCTTCAATAAAGGCTTGAGTGATTTTTTAAAACCATACACATCTGTATTAAATCCTTTTAACCTTCCTTTTTTAGTAACTTTTATAGTATTAACAGCGCCAACTTTTAATGCTTTCTTGTCTATTTTATCTAAAAAATTAAACACCTCTAGCTTGTACGGAATGGTAACATTCATCCCTTTTAATTTCTTCTTATTCTCTTTTATTTTCTGAGGAAGTTCATGTATGGATTGTATATCAAAATTGATATACTCATGATTTTTTAATGCTAGTTTTTTAAATTTTTCAGTAAAATATCCACGAGAAAATGAGTACGAAATATTTTTTCCTACTAAAGCATATAAATGCTTATTTTCTTTTTCTGCCATAAAAATCAATAATTAAAATCAACCCAATTCCTACAAGAATAAATCCAATAGAAATCCATGTTTCTTGACTTTGAAAATCGGGTATAAATCGTTGGTAGTTTTCTAAAATTTTATTTCCTTTTTGATCTAATAAAAATATTCCTTCATGAGTTTTATAAATAGTCTCTTTCCATGGCCACACAATACCTAACGACCCTGTAATAAACCCAATAATAACTGCTGTTACAATTTGATGCCATCTTTTTAAAACATACCCTAGTACATGAGAAATAGAAACCAAACCAAATGCAGAACCTGCGGTAAAAACACCTATTATTTTTAAATATCTGACCTTAACCTCATCATTAAACACTTCAAAATTACCCGACAGTAGATTGGTTATCACATTACCTAAAACGTTGACACTATCTACCAATAGTAACACGTAATTTCCTAGCAATATCAAAATAAAGGATCCTGAAAGCCCTGGCAAAGTCATTCCTGAAACTCCAATCATTCCACATAAAAACACAAACCAAAGGTTATCATTTTCAGTAGCAGGAGTCATAAAACTAATAGCAATTCCAACCGAAGTACCTACTAACAAACCTATAATTGTTCTGGGTCTCCAATCGTTAAAATCTTTTGATATGTAATATATAGATCCTATAATCATACCAAAAAACCACGACCAAACATAAAGCTCATAATTCTTTAAAAAGTAATCTAAAACTAAGGAAACACTAAAGTAGCTAAACATGCTTCCCATCATTACCCACACTAAAAATTGCAAGTTGGTATAATCTGAAAAACTTTTAAAACGACCATTGAATAATAGCTTGAATGCTTTAACATTTATTCTCTGAAAAGTGTAGATAAGCTCTTCGTAAAACCCCATCACAAAGGCTACCATACCTCCTGAAACTCCTGGTATTTTATTGGCTCCTCCCATCACTAATCCTTTTAAAAAAAGATTAATTTTTTGCGATAGTGTACGCTCTTTATACATGTTAATTGATTAGAGTCCTAAATTACTTATTTTCTATTGTCTTTTTACTGCTATTTTTTCAAGTAACAATATTAAACTAAAACCTACCAAAGCTAATACTACAGCATACATTATTTGCGAATTTCCTTCGTAAGAGAAAGGAGATATAGACAGTTCATTAAACGGAATTTGTTCACCATGCGAGTTTGTTCGATATGTTAGCACCTTCTTCCATGGCCAAATCTTATTTAGCGAACCGATAATAAATCCTGTTAAAGTAACTAAAGTATAGTTTTTATAATTTGTAAATAAATATTTTAAAACTCTAGAAAACGACAATAAGCCAATAATTGCGCCTAAACCTACTGTTGTTATTATAGTAAAATTACGGTTGTTTACAGCCGCTAAAATTGGTTTATACGCCCCTAAAAGAACCAACACAAAAGATCCTGAAATTCCTGGAAGAATCATTGCACAAATAGCAATTGCACCTGCTATAAAAATAAAAGGCAATGAAGAGTGTTCTGAAACCAACGGGTTTAACATTGTAATGTAATATGCCAATGCAGCTCCTAGGAATAATAAAATTATCGAAACAATATTCCATTGTGTAACTTGCTTTGCTATATAAATAACACTTGCTAATACTAGCCCAAAGAAAAAAGACCACAATAAAATAGGTTGATGTACCAACAACCATGAAATCAACTTAGCTAGCGAAATAATACTAATGAAAATTCCAGCAAAAAGTGAAGCTAAAAAACTACCATTTGCTTGTTTCCATGCAGCTTTTAATCCTTCATTCCGAAAAGTTTTAAGCAACTTAATATTGATATTACTAATAGAACTTAAAAGTTCTTCATAAATTCCTGAAATAAATGCAATGGTACCTCCTGAAACACCTGGAACTACATCTGCTGCTCCCATAGCAATTCCTTTTAACATGATTACAAAGTAATCTTTACTTGTTCTATTCATTAACGGTTAATTATTTTTTTCTTTTGGTTTAAAGTTTATCAAACTCTTTTTCTTTGGTTGCACACTATCTTTTATTTCTTCTTTTTTCTTTCTCTTCTTGTTTAATCCTAGTTTTTTACCTAAATCTTTAAGATTATTAAAGTTTACTTGATATGAAATACCGACTCCTTGAGTATACCCTTCTTCTTCAGTAGAATACTGAACTTCATTTTGACGGTTAAATACTGTACCTCTTAGACTTCCTTCTTCATTTAATAACACCTCTACTTTCACTTCTCCTACAACACTTGTTTGTGTATTTGTTCCTACTGGCACACCTACTTTTCCATTAACCAAAACTCGGTCGCTTAATTGAGTGGACACCGATACATCTACTTGATCATCAGAATTAATGTTATCTACTTTACCTCTATCACCTTGCGTATATCCTAAACCTAGCTGAAACTTGTTCTCTTTGCTATTTAACATGTTTGTCAAAATGCCTGATGCAATTTCTGATGCAGTTCCTGTAATTCCTGAACTAGCACTATTACCTATAGCATCTTCATTATAAAAGGTTCCGAAAGCCAATAGAAATGAAAAGTGTTGCATTTTAGTATTCAAATCATTTTCATTTAAAATAAATTCTAACTCAGAACTTACCGTTGAATTTGCATTTGGTATTTTTATATCAAACTCTTGTTTCGAGCTAAATAACCCTCCTGTAATTTTTGTATATAAATCTATTGGAATCTTACGATTTGAATTGATATTATCTAACAATTGCGCAGGATTAGCCTTAGTTCTATACACCGCAGTAATATCTAACTCAGCATCGTAAGGGTCACCATTCCAAGAAATGGTTCCCCCTTTTTGTACTGTAAATGGTTTTGTTATTCCTGCATATTTAAAATTATAAAACCCATTATCTACAGTAAAATCTCCAAACATTTTAAACTTTCCGCGTGTGTCAATGTCAATAAACAAGTTTCCTTCTCCACTTCCTTTTAACTCACTTCCAGATACTTTATCTATCACCACTTGTGCTACAGCATCTTTAGTAACTGTTAAATTTAGTTTTAAATCTAATCCCTTAATATTTTTAATTATTTTTCCTTTACCGTCTTCTCCTTCTTTTCCTGTTTTGAAACGAATCAGCTTATAATTATCAATAGTTTTAACATCGCTCAATGGAATTACAAACAAAGTACCTTTATTCGTTCTTCCATTGACATCAATATCTAAATTAGTGGTAAGTCCCCTAATCTTTGCTTCACCATTTAAAAAGCCTGTTCCGTAATACTGTACTTCTTCTGTTTCTTGAGTATCTAACACCAATAAATTACGTGTATTAATATCAAAGTTTAAAAACCAATCTTTAAAGTTTTGATGTGCGATACTCCCTGATAAGTTTCCTTGTGTCAAATATTTAGTATCTTCTAGTATTATATCTTTAAAAATAAACTCTTGTTTATCTAACACAACACTTGTATTCCCCGTTAAATCAAAGTCTACATTCAGATAAGGGAAAGACAACCCTACATTTTCAAAATTAAGTATACCATCAAAATCAGGATTTCTCAAATAACCTTTTGCAGTAAAGTTTCCTGTTACTTTTCCTCTTAACCTAGACAAGACATCTTCTCCTAATGGGCTAAAAGCTGCTATCTCGTATTCTTTTAAATACACATCTAAATCTACCGTAGGTCTTTCTTCAGAAAAGTCTATTCTTCCTGTTGCTGAGATATTTTTGGCTTTTTCACTCTCTAAAGAAAGATTAACATCGTACTTTTCATAAGAGTTGTCACCTGTTACATTTAATGCTAAATTTCCTTGTGAAAAATCATTTATATAAAAATCTTCCACATATAAATTCCCTCTTGGATCTATTATTTTATTTTCTTCTTTAAAACTTAAGGTTCCATTTAATTTTCCATCGAGTTTTAAACTATCAATAACAGGTAAAAAGCTCCCTAATTTTACTTTATCAAAAGAAGCTTGTAAATCTTTGTAGATGCTATCTCTAACAACTCCCTTAAACCCTATTTTTTGTTCTCCCGATTTAAAAATGAATGGACTAATTGTAAAATCATCTTTATTTAAATCGAAGGCTACTTTGTTGTTTTTATCTTCATTTGGGTTGATTAACCAGTCAAATCCTTTGTAATGTACTTTTGATTTTTGAACACCTATTACCGATTTCTGTATTTCGTTTATCGTATAAAAAAAGTCTAAATTAAAACTCTCAGAGTATTCTTCACCTCCTTTAAAAACCGACTTAAAAAACAAGGTATCATTTTGAGTACGATTTAGCAGGTTTAGCTTTTCAATATTATAATATTTTGTGTTTATTTTGTTTGCGGTTAGGTGCGTATTATATAATGGATTTTTGTTATCCATTCTTAGAATTACACCTTCAATAATATTCTCATAAGCTTTTATTTCAGGAGACTCAAACGTAAGTTTCAAAGAGTTCTTGTCTGAATTTATACGACCTTTTAATCGAGTATTGCTACCTATGGAAACTTGAGGAAGAAACACTTCTATTATTCGGTTGTAAATAGTAAAATCAAAATCTAAAAACTGATTTGGCGTTATTTCATGTGGGCGATAGTTGGTATATACACTACCCAGAGCATTCTGAGCTATTGGCACGAGTTCTTCAAAAGAAAACTTTCCTTTAATATGCCCACTTACTATTTCTTCCGATTTTATATCAATAGTTTTTATACTATCTTTTACAGAAGAATTTACTTCAAAGCTTTTAAACGGATAACTTTGTTTTTGATTTGTGTAAATTAAATTTTTAAATGTAGCTTTACCAACAATATCATCAAATGTATTTCCTGAAATATTCAAATTGATATTTCCTTTTAACTCTGAAATACTATCTCTGGTAAAAAGATTCGTCTTTTTTAGGTCAATTCTATCAACATTTGCAATGAAATCGAACTTATTAATTTCTGAAGAAAAATCTGCTAACCCTTCAAATTTTAGTTTAAAATTATCGTCCTCTGCATTTAACAATCCATCAAACTTTTTATTTTGAAATAGTCCATTTACTTGCAAATCTTTGTATTCATAACCATTAAAATACAAACTACTTACCTTACCTATTATGGTCGTATTTACATTATCTACATCAAAACCACTTCCGTTAACATCGGCTTTTAATGATATTTTCCCTAATACAGGATCGTTAGCAAACACCCCTAAATCAAAATCTTTAAACTCAATTCCTCCATTATATTCAGCTTCATCAATATTGTTTATATTGGTTAATTGAAGATCTGAGATAGTCGTTCCTACTTCTGATTCTATAGTTAATGTAGCATCCATTTGTTCTGGAGTTACCCTTATCAATCCGTTAAGTGTAAAATTTCCTAATCTTTGAAATTCTGTAGGCAATGTTTTTCCTAACAAGTTGGGCAGTACATTTTTTAATTGACTATAGTTTGCTGTTACATTATCTAAATCTGCATCAAAAACGAAACCCCTACTTGTTTTAACCGCATTAACAAACCCCATATTTCCAATAATCCTCATACCTCCTCTTGAATGTATTCGTACATTATTGGCGCTAAAATTATTTAAAACTCCATCAATACTTCCACTTAAGTATAAAAGGTCATTTCCTCCAATTTCATTGTAAAATTTACTTAAATCCTTAACTGATACTGTACTCTCTTGAAATTTTGCCTTTAATTTTACCTTATCATTAAAATTCACAAAATCTTTTCGATTATATGTAAATTTTATATTCCCTTGTAACTTAGATTTATTATCAGTTTCAACCACGGTATTTTCAAAATCCATGAATGATCTTGTATAGGTAAAATCAGTTGATAAGTTAGATATGTTTACTCCTCTATTTTCTGTAAAATATAAATTTCTTACTTTCATTGAAACATTAGGCCCTACAATAGAAAAGTCTTGTAACTCTCCTCCTCCTCCTTTATAAGCAGCAAACTGCAGTAACTCATCTTTATTTTCATCCATCAATTTAAAAGTCAAATCTTCCAAAGAAATTTTATCACTTTTAAGAATAAATGAGGACGCTAAACTATCTCTAGGTTTTCCATCTTCAAAACTGTCTACGAAAATAGACATGTTATCATTATCTTCTCCTTTATAGGTTTTCATATAAAAATGAATTCCACTTAAAGAAGCTTCTCCTAAATCAACTTTGTTTTCTAATACTCGTTTGGCATTAAGCAAGGAAGTACTTAAATTATTAACAAAAATAAGCGTGTCTTTATGATGATCTCGAATTTCAATTTCTTTTAATTGAACACTTCCAAACCAAGATAAATCAATTCGTTTAACAACGATATTGGTATTAAACTCTTTATTTACCCAATTTGTTGCTTGTTTAGCTAGTTGACTTTGAACAAAAGGTAATGATAGTAAAATAAAAAGCAGGAGCAAAAAAAGCACCGTGTACTTTATGATTCTACCTATTATTTTCCCTACTTTTTTAATGATTTCTCTTTTTTTACTTATCCTAATAAACAAAAGTAATCAGCTAACCGCAAAAATGCTGCCTTATTTTAAAGAAATATCGATTTTAACGAAAATCTAACGTAATATGAATATTTTTGTAACCTAAATCCGAAATGATTTGAGTAAAGACAACATTTATATTTTAGGTATTGAAAGCTCTTGTGATGACACAAGTGCTTCGGTTATTTGTAACGGAAAAGTGTTAAGTAATGTAGTAGCAAACCAAGAAGTGCATGCTAAATATGGAGGTGTCGTTCCTGAATTAGCTTCAAGAGCACATCAACAAAATATTGTCCCTGTGGTACAACTAGCTATTGAACAAGCTGGCATCACTAAACATGATTTAAAGGCAATTGCTTTTACTCGCGGACCAGGTTTAATGGGGTCTTTGCTTGTTGGTACTTCTTTTGCTAAATCTTTAGCCTTGGGCCTTAATATTCCTTTGATTGATGTTAACCATATGCAAGCACATATTTTAGCGCATTTTATTAAAGAGGAAAACAGTAAAATTCCACCTTTCCCTTTTGTTTGCTTAACCATAAGTGGCGGACATACACAAATTGTAAAAATCACCAATCATTTTGAAATGGAGATTTTAGGTGAAACTATTGATGATGCCGTTGGTGAAGCTTTTGATAAGTCGGCAAAAATATTAGGATTACCTTATCCTGGTGGGCCTTTGATTGATAAATATGCTCAATTAGGAAACTCTAAAGCCTTTAAGTTTACCAAACCTAAAGTAGGTGATTTAGAATTCAGTTTTAGTGGATTAAAAACAGGAATCTTATATTTTATTCAAAAAAACATCAAAGAAAACCCTGATTTTATCAAAGAAAACCTTCATGATATTTGTGCTTCAATTCAATATACCATTATTGAAATTTTAATGGATAAGCTCAAAAACACTGTAAAACAAACTGAGATTAAACACATTGCCATTGCCGGAGGAGTTTCTGCCAATTCAGAAATTAGAAAGCGCTTAGCTTTAGCTGAGAAACACTGGGGCTGGACAACCTATATCCCTAAATTTGAATATACAACAGATAATGCAGCAATGATAGCTATTGCTGGATATTTAAAATACTTAAACAACGATTATTCTGATATTTCAATCACTGCGCAAGCACGATTAAAAGTTACTGAATAACTCCTAATTAAATAGTAATGAACAATTTTAAAAGCCGATTTCTTTTTAATATAACGTATTATTTTTTGTGGGTAGTTTACTTTTTATTTGCTCGTCTTTTATTTCTATCTTACTATATTGATAAAACCTCTGAGTTAAACTTTGTTACCACATTAAAAACGTTTTTATACGGTATTCAATTAGATTTTTCTTTTGCCGCTTATATAGCTGCTATTCCATTTTTAATCAACCTCCTTTCTATTTGGATTCCAAATAAAATCATAAATAAACTCATTAAAGGATACACTTTTCCAATCATTTTCATCATCAATTTATTTATGTTGATTGATATTGTTTTGTACAAATCTTGGGGGGTTCGAATCGATTCAACCTTGTTAAACTACATTAACACTCCAAAAGCAATGTTAGCTTCAGTATCAACAATACAACTTGTTGGAGGAATATCAATTTGGGTAATACTTTCTTTAGGAGTAGCTTATTGTTTCAATAAAGTTTTAAATAAAGTTCTTAATAAACTAAACACTGGCAATTTTTTAGAGGCTCCTGTTTTTCTTTTACTCATAGGAGCATTAATTATTCCTATTCGAGGTGGTTTTGCAAACATTCCTATCAATCAAAGCAATGTTTATTTTTCAACCAATATGTTTGCTAACCATGCAGCCGTAAATTTTATATGGAATTTTGCAAACACCATAAGTCACAGAACAAATGGAAAAAATCCTTATACTCATTACAAAAAAGATACAGCTCAACACATTATTGATAAAACTCGAAATCAGCTTTTAACTGCTAATACAGATTCTATCTTAAACATTAAAAAACCCAATGTAATTATACTTGTTTGGGAAAGTCTATCTGCAAAAGCTGTAGGCGCTTTAGGAGGAGAACCTGATGTTACCGAAAACCTTAACAAGCTTGCTAAAGAAGGAATTTTATTTACTAATTTTTACGGAAATGGAGACAGAACCGACAAAGGAGTTCCCGCTATTTTAAGTGGCTACTACCCGCAACCTACTTCAAGCATCATGAAAATTCCATACAAAGCAAGAAAATTACCAATGCTTACCAAGGAAATAAAAAAGTTAGGCTATCATACTGCTTTTTACTATGGTGGTGATAGTAATTTTGGAAACATGATTACCTATTTACGCAACGGTCAAATAGATAAAATTGTAGATGGGGCTGAGTTTGATAAAGAAAATTGGAATTCAAAATGGGGAGCACATGACCATATTTTCTTAGATCGGTTTATGAAAGATTTATCTAATCCCGAACTAAAAGAACCATTTTTTGAAATAGCCTTGACCCTAACCAGTCATGAACCCTATGAATTTCCTGGTGAATATAAATTCGGAAAAAGCTCTGAAGAAAACCTTTATAGAAGCGCTCAAGCATACACCGATAAGGCCATTGGTAAATTTGTTGAAAAAGCAAAAAAACAACCTTGGTGGAATAATACTCTTCTCATCATCTTATCAGATCATGGACATCCACTACCAAAGCATAAAGGGTATTTTAACTCTCCTAAAAGGTTTCAAATCCCGATGGTATGGTTAGGAGGAGCCCTTGCTAAAACAGGGATTATTATTGATAATATAAGTGCTCAAAGCGATTTAGCTTATACCTTAACAGATATATTAGGAGGTAATCCAGAACAATTTCAGTTTGGAAAACAAATCTTCAATACTTCAAATAAACAATATGCTCATTTTGTATTCAATAAAGGGTTTGGTACGGTTTCTAAAGATGGAGCTTTTGTCTACGACTACGTAAGTAACAAACCCGTTATTCAAGAAGGAAACTTCCAACCATTAGATTCTTTAGGTAGAGCAATAAGTCAAACTGCTTATCAAGATTTCTTAGATAAGTAAGCCTAAAATTTATAAAACGAAAAAACAGTTAAAATCCATTTCATTACTTTTACCACATGAAATGGATTTTAACTTTATTCTTAATAGCTTCTTTAGCAATTCAATCACAAAATTTACCAAAAGGTTTTTCGTATATAAATGACATATCCCCTTCTATACAAAAAGAATTAAGATACTGTAGTAATGATAATTTCATTGGCTCTCCTGTTAATGGTTACGAAGAAAGTGTACTCATTGCCACAACTCCTACGGCAAAAGCATTAAAAAAAGTTCAAGACGAATTAACTGCGAAAGGCTTGAGTTTAAAAATATTTGACGCTTATCGCCCACAAACTGCTGTCAATCACTTTGTAAAATGGGCACGTGTTATAAACGACACATTAATGAAACAACAATATTACCCTGAGGTTAACAAACGTCATCTATTTAAGTTAGGGTATATCGCTTCAAAATCAGGGCATTCAAGAGGTAGTACAGTAGACTTAACCGTTGTAGACTTGAAAACAGGAAAAGAGTTAGACATGGGAAGTCCCTATGATTTTTTTGGTATTTCGTCACATATCACTTATGAAAACCTAACTGAACAACAAAAGAAAAACAGGCAATTGTTACAACGAGTGATGCGTAAGCATGGTTTTAGACCTTATATTAATGAGTGGTGGCATTTTACCTTACGAAATGAACCCTTCCCTAAAACCTATTTTGATTTTCCTGTGAAATAATTGTTTTTAACAGAATAACAACATTATAATATAAAATCGGCATTATCTTTGTGTAGATTTATTTGCAATGAACAAAAACACATATTTACTTTTTATCGTTTTTTTATGCGTCATAACCTCTAACTGTTTTGCTCAATTAGATGGTTCTTCAAGTGGTACAAAAGAAGGAAATTCTTCTTTTGGATTTAAAACTGCACCTGCCAAAGAAGTGAAAAAGTCTAACGTTTTAGATTTTAGTAATGACAATGGCTTTAAAACGGCTCATAATGAACAGCAAAAAGAGATAAAAAAACAACAAGCCAAACAAGATTTAGAAAATAAAGGGATTCTTACCAAAGCTAAAATTGCAGAAGAGCAATATCTAAAATCCTTTAAGCAAATAAATGGAATGTATAATTACCCTGTTATAGATCAGGATTTAGGTAGTTTTAGCACAAAAGGAAAAAGTGTAAATATTATATGTAGAGACTATCAATATCCTGACGGAGATATGGTTACTATTTATATTAATAAGATGCCTGTGGTAAATAACCTAACACTTCAACAACGCTATCAATCTTTTAATCTACCTTTAGACGAAGGGATTAATACCATAGAGATTGTAGCCTTAAATCAAGGAACTTCAGGTCCTAATACAGCTGCTTTCAAAATTTACAATGACGCTGGAATGCTAATTTCATCCAACGAATGGAACCTGGCTACAGGAGCAAAAGCCACTATTATAGTAGCAAAAGAGAAGTAAAACTATACTTTATTTCTTACTAAAACCTCTTCCTTAACTTTTAAGCAGAACTTTTTTTAAATTACCAAAAACTACTTACTTTTGTAGCTACGTTTTGTAATAAACAAACTTTAAAATAAACAACTAAATATATAATGAAGAAAATCACCAAAGAAACCTATATCAATTGGTATAGAGATATGCTATTTTGGAGAAAGTTTGAAGATAAACTAGCAGCTGTTTACATTCAACAAAAAGTAAGAGGTTTTTTACACTTATATAACGGTCAAGAGGCTGTTTTAGCAGGTTCATTACACGCAATGGATTTGACTAAAGATAAAATGATTACTGCATACCGTAACCACGTGCAACCAATTGGTATGGGTGAAGATCCTAAACGTGTTATGGCTGAGTTATATGGTAAAGCAACTGGTACTTCACACGGTATGGGTGGTTCAATGCATATTTTCTCTAAAGAATACCGTTTTTATGGTGGTCATGGAATTGTAGGTGGACAAATTCCTTTAGGTGCTGGTATTGCTTTTGGAGACAAATACAAAGGTAGCGATGCTGTTACTTTATGTTATTTTGGTGATGGAGCTGCACGTCAAGGTTCTTTACATGAAACTTTCAACATGGCAATGAACTGGAAATTACCAGTAGTATTTATTGTTGAAAACAACGGATATGCAATGGGAACTTCTGTTGAAAGAACCGCTAATCACACTGATATTTGGAAATTAGGTTTAGGATACGAAATGCCTTGTGGACCAGTAGATGGAATGAATCCTATTAAGGTTGCTGAAGCTGTTGATGAAGCTATTCAAAGAGCCCGTCGTGGTGATGGACCAACTTTCTTAGAAATGAAAACATATCGTTATAGAGGTCACTCTATGTCTGATGCTCAACACTACCGTACTAAAGAAGAAGTTGAAGAGTACAAAAAAATAGATCCTATTACTCAAGTTTTAGATATCATCAAAGAAAAAAACTACGCTTCTGAAGATGAAATCAAAGCCATTGATAAAGAAGTAAAAGATTTAGTTAAGGAATGTGAAAAATTCGCAGAAGAATCACCATATCCAGAATTAAATCAATTATACGATATGGTATACGAACAAGAAGATTACCCATTTATAAAATCTAAGTAAACTATGGCTACAATTATAAACATGCCTCGCTTAAGCGATACGATGGAAGAAGGAGTGGTAGCTTCTTGGTTGAAAAAAGTAGGAGACAAAGTTGAAGAAGGTGATATTCTAGCTGAAATCGAAACCGATAAGGCTACTATGGAATTCGAATCTTTTCATGAGGGCACTTTATTACATATTGGTGTTCAAGAAGGAGAAACAGCTCCTGTAGATAGTTTATTAGCTATTATTGGTGAAGAAGGTGAAGATATTTCTGGTTTATTAAATGGAAACACTTCTGCTCCTGCTGAAGCAAAAACTGAAGAAGCTCCTAAAACTGAAGAACCTAAAACAGCAAGTACAAGTACTTCTATTCCTGAGGGAGTAAAAGTTGTTACGATGCCGCGTTTAAGTGATACCATGACTGAAGGTACTGTTGCTTCTTGGTTGAAAAAAGTAGGAGACAAAGTTGAAGAAGGTGATATTCTAGCTGAAATCGAAACTGACAAAGCTACAATGGAGTTTGAATCTTTCAACGAGGGTACTTTATTACATATTGGTGTTCAAGAAGGTGAAAGTGCTCCAGTAGATAGCTTATTAGCTATCATTGGTGAGGCTGGAACTGACGTTTCTTCATTAATAGAAGCACACAAATCTGGTACTATAACAAGTGCTACTTCTTCTGAAAAACAAGAAGAAGCTCCTAAAGCAACAGAAAATAAAACAGAAGCAGTTGCTACTCCAGTAGAAACTGTATCAAATAATAAAGGTGGTCGAATTTTTGCTTCTCCTTTAGCAAAGAAAATCGCTAAAGACAAAGGAATTAATTTAGCGGATATTAAAGGTTCAGGAGAAAATGGCCGTATCATCAAAAAAGATGTTGAAAACTATACTCCAGCTACTAAAGTTGAAACTCAAGTAGCTACTAGTACTCCTGCTCCATCGGCTGTTACTAACTTTGCAATTGCAGGAGAAGAAAACACTTCAGAAGTTAAGAATTCTCAAATGCGTAAAGCTATTGCAAAAGCATTAAGTAATTCTAAATTCTCTGCTCCTCACTTCTACTTAAATATTGAAGTAGATATGGACAATGCAATGGCTTCTCGTAAAACCATTAATGCAATTCCTGACACTAAAATATCATTCAACGATATGGTTGTAAAGGCATGTGCAATGGCTTTGAAAAAGCATCCACAAGTAAATACTAGCTGGACGGATAATGATACTTTATTCCATAATCATATTAACGTAGGTGTTGCAGTTGCTGTAGATGAAGGTTTAGTTGTACCAGTAATTAAGCATACCGACGCATTAAGCTTAACTCAAATTGGTGCTGCAGTACGTGATTTAGCAGGAAAAGCTAGAACGAAGAAAATTGCTCCTGCCGAAATGCAAGGAAGTACTTTTACGGTTTCTAACTTAGGAATGTTCGGTATTGAAAGCTTTACTTCAATTATTAACCAACCTAACTCTGCAATTTTATCGGTAGGCGCTATCGTTCAAAAACCAGTAGTTAAAAATGGAGAAATTGTAGTTGGAAATACCATGAAGTTAACCTTAGCATGTGACCATAGAACGGTTGACGGTGCTGTTGGTGCTCAGTTTTTACAAACTTTAAAAACGTATATTGAAAACCCTGTTACGATGTTAGCATAGTTTTAATAAAATTATAATTAAAAAGCTCACCTTTTGGTGAGCTTTTTTATGAATCAAATCATCCTTTTTTAGAGTTGATAATTTTAATCACCTCTCTTGCCAATTTAGGAACCGATGCCGGATTTTGTCCTGTAACCAATCGTCCATCCACTTCAACATGTTCATCCAGTGCATTTGAATACAAGAATTTTCCTCCATGATTTTCAATTGTCTTCCTTATTAAAAACGGAAAACTTTTAAAATACTCCTTCTCTTTCTTTTCATGATCTTCAGGAAAACCATTTACACGTTTGTTTTTAACAACATATTCTCCATTATTTTTCTTTAAAAAAACAATACCAGCAGTACCATGACACACTGCACTTATAACACCTTCTTGCTTTTCATAAATATCCATAGCTATTCTTTGTATCTCCTTGTTTTTAGGCACATTAAACATAGCACTACCACCTCCAACATAATAAATAGCTTTATACTCTGATGAACTAACCTGTGCTGGTTTTTTAGTATTTTTAAGCGCATACATAAAATCACTATCGTATAAATATTTCTTCTTCATTTTTTCAGATGTATTCAAATATTTTAATGGAATAGCTCCTCCTTCAGGACTCATAATATCAATATTAAAACCTGCATCAGTAAACATTTCATAAGCCAACACTATTTCATCGAAACTATTTCCTGTAGGAATGTTTGTTCCTACATAATAGTCTGTATTCGAAACTACAAACAAAATTTTATTTCCTGTTTCAATTGACGATTCTCTAGTCGCTGTTTTACTTATAATCTTCCAGTTATTTGCAAACTTCTTCAGTAAAAAAAGGTCTACAAACCTCCATTTACGGTTAGGTATTAAGATTTCAACTTTTGCCGTAGCAATATCATTCGTTATATCAATCGAAATAATCTCTCCTATTCTACCATTAAATTCTCCTTTTTTATCAGGCGAAAAAAAACTTGAGTATTCTTCTGTTGTATATCTTTTAAACCCTTCACGACCTATTAAATATAGTGTCGCATCTTTGTAAAAAGAACTTTTAAGAGTATTCATTTTATTAAAAGAACTTCCTTCTATATAGTTATTGAGTGTTTGTTCTATCAACTCTTTATCGGAAGGCGGTAAATTAGTATCTGGACGATCTAAACTTTCATAAAACAATCTGTCGTCAGATACAAAACTCTTGTCATAATTAATTACTTTTTGTTGTTTGCTTCCATAAATACTAACTAGAAGTTTTCCCTTAGCATCCTCTTTTTCTTGTGAAAAACCGAATAGAAAAAAGAAAGACACTACTACTGTAGATATAATTTTCATTTTAAAAGATTTTAATTTGATTTCAAACCTCTTAAAACAATCTTCCTTTTTAATGATGTACTATAATTTAGGCGTCCTAAATTATAATCCTGTACTAAAAACCTTATAAAAACTGCTTTTGATATTGAGCTGGAGTTTGCCCAACCACTTTTTTAAACGTAGCGTAAAAGTTTGATTTTGAAGAAAATCCAGCTTCAAAACCTATGCTTTCTAAAGTGATTTTATGATTTTCTTTTAACAATTTCTTTGCTTCTTCAATCCTATATTCATTTAGGAATGTTGCAAAACTTTTTCCTAGATTGTCATTTAAAAACTGCGATAATTTATGAGAAGACACACCTACTTTATTAGAAATATCAGACAGTTTTATATCTGTATCCTTATACAATTCTTCTTCTTTCATTAACATATCTAGTTGTAATTTCAACGAAACCGCTTCTTTATTTTCTATTTTTTTAGCGGAGTATTTCTCTGGCAAATCTCTAAAAATAGACTCTCTATTTTTCTTAGAAAGAAACAATAACACTAATCCATAAAAAACAATAGAAAAAGTAACAGTTCCTACAAAATAAAAATAAAAATAACCAATTATATATGCCAAATAAATTAGCAGATTACTCATATAAACGGCTACCAACCATATTTCAGAAGTAGTGCAAACTTCTTTTTTTGAAAATAACTTCTTAAAAACATTCTTTAATACAAAACCAGACAACGCTACATACACACCCCAAACCAAATAAATAAACTTTACAAAATAGGTATTCCAAAAAAGCATATTGGTTACATACGGTTTTATAATCCCTACTGTAAGTACAATTAGAAGTAATATCAAAAAATGAGTTTTCCATTTTACCGGAATACTCTTTGTCTTAATTACAGAAGATTTCAAATAATAATACAATGAAATTCCTATTAAAAAACAGGCTGACAAACCTATTTGGATAATCCATAAATTTCTCTCTTCCCTAGGAGTAAATATTGTGTAAACAGACTTCCCTATTCTCACTGTTAAGAAGAAGGTTAATAACCCAAATAAAAAATTAGGAACTCTTTTTGTTTTATCAATCAATAAAAAATAAACACTAACTAAAAGGCCATTAAAAACACCTAAAGAACAAATAAAAAAAAGTAGTGGATTGTTAAACATCATATCATTAGCAAAATACTCAACTAAAATATAAAATGATGCTATTATAACTAGCTATAATTTTATTAATTTTTCAACACCTTTTGAGCTTGAACTATATGACGTTCATTATGAAAAATTACAAAACGAAACGTATCTCCTAATCTAAATTTTAATAAAGGCAGTGTTATTGCTGTTTTAATTCTAGTTAAATCTTTTTGTTTAGCTTCCTCAAGTAACTCTAATAGTTTTTTCTGATTGTTTAAAAAGTTAGTTATTACTTCTTTAGTATTTAACTTTGAATAGATCGGGTTCTTACTCTTAAATGTATTCATCGTTTTCATACCTTCTTTCGGCAACATACTTACTGCAAACTTGTTACCCCAATACCCAGATTTAAAAGTAGTTGATTTATGGTGTTTAGAGTTTTGTAGTTGCTTTTGTATTTCATCATTGTAAAAATCTGCGTACAAGTTTAAATGTTCCAAACACTCAACAACCGACCAAGGCTTTGTATCTTTTTTTCTTTGCAAGTCAACTTCTGAAAATTCATTTAGTGATTGCACAAATTGAATATGAGCATTTACATATTGCTTTAGCTCTTCTAACAATGCTTCTGTTTTAAAAATCATCTTTTAAAATTTTCTTCAAAATTGACTCTTTTATAATGAAAAAATCTTGAGGCTAATCAAGAGTTTTTAAAATTCTTGATAATGTTTCTGGGGTCATTCTTAAATAAGAAGCTATATATTTTAAAGGAATCTCTTGAAATACTTGTGGACTCCTATGTAGTACATTTTCAAAACGCTTTTGTGGTGAATAAGTTATTAAATCTATTTCTCGTTCTATTTGTTGGTACACAAAACTTTGTAGTAATTGTTCCCATATCTTTTTATTTTCTTCAGAAGCTTGCATAAGTACTGTAAAACCTTTTTTAGAAATCTTCTTTAAACGACATTTCTTTAATGTTTGTATATAAAACTTTGTTGGTTGTTCAGTTAAAAAAGAGTCTAACGCTGTTATTATAGAGTTTTTGTACCCAAATCGAATAGTATGCTCTTCTTCATCCTCAATAAAAACACGTAAACTTCCTTCTTCTACTAAAAATAAATCGGAGTTTATAGCATCTTTAGTTACTAAATATTCATTTCTTTTAAGAACAATTTCTCCCTCCCAATTAGATTCTAAAATCCCTAAGAGCTTCTGATAAAAATCCATTAAAATAAGCTTGTTTGATTGGTTTGATGCTTGTCAAATTTAGAAAAATCTAATGGAGGTAAATGTTGATCTTTTAAATACATATTTTTCGCAAGCTTAAATTGCATTTTTATTTGTTCGGCTATCTTACCTTCTCCTCGCATTCTATTTCCATAGCGTGAATCATTTAATGTTCCTCCATGACAATCTTCTATTTGATGTAAAATTTTCTCTGCTCTATCCGGATAGGTTTTACGCAACCAATTGGTAAAAATTTCTCCTATGGCCCCATTTAAACGCACTATTGTATATCCTATTGATTTTGCTCCTAATTCACTTACTTTCTTTACTAATGGAAGTATTTCATGACTATTAATAGAAGGAATAATAGGTGCCATCATTACATTGACAGGAATATTATGTTCAGTTAATATTTGAACTGTTTCTAATCTTTTCTTGATAGATGCTGTTCTAGGCTCCACCAATCTTCTTGTTTCTTCAGATAGTGATGTAATAGATATACTTACCCTTACTAAATTTAAAGCTGCCATTTCTTTTAAAATATCTAAATCACGAAGAATTAAAGCGTTTTTGGTTATCATACTTACAGGATGCTTCAACTTTAATAATATTTGTAGCATTTTTCGGGTAATCTCCAACTTCTTTTCAATAGGCTGATAACAATCTGTATTTCCAGAAAACATAATATCTTGTGGTTTCCAACCTTTACTCCGAAGTTTTTTTTCTAGTAATTCTGGTGCATTAGCTTTGTATAAAATTTTACGCTCAAAATCCAAACCTACTGAATACCCCCAATATTCATGAGTATTACGCGCATAACAGTAAATACATCCATGTTCACAGCCTTGATAAGGATTCATGGAATAAGAAAAACCAATGTCTGGGCTCGTCACTTTATTTAGAATTGTTTTGGGATAAATTTCTAAATAAGATGTTTTGTTATTGTCTGCCGATTCATTTTCAGCATCACAATAATTCAAGAAATCATCCAATACCTCACGTTGATGTTGTAAAAACTTGTTATGTGTATTATGTTGTGCACCACGCCCTTTAATGTAGTCCATAATATCTAAATAAAACGTTACTAAAATTGTCTTTAGAATGATGCTATCGAGAACACGTTAAAACAACCTCTCAATACAATTTCGACAGAGAATCGAAATCATCCGAAGTGACGTTATAAAATTACAAGAAAAGAAAACACAAAAGTGTTAATATTGACAAATTTATCAACCCTCCTAAGGTTTCACTAGTATTTTTTTAACAGCTATTTGACGCCCCTCTTTTAGTAAACGAACAAATAACAAGCCTGTTTTAAAATTTGGTATCGGAATAGTTTGCCTAATTTTTTGAAGCTTGTTTGTATAAATTACTCTTCCTGTAACATCAACTATTTCTATATCTAAATCATTTCCTCTAGAATATAAAAACATTCCTTCTGAAGCTGTTACTGGGTTTGGATATATTTTTAAGGTATTATCAAAAGGGAAACTTATATCTATAACATCTGTATAAATTTCTGAACCATCATTTAAAATAATCCGAGCTCTGTATTCATTTTCACCTCCTAAAACACCACTATCATCTACTTGAAGTTCTTGAGTATTGGGATTTGTAAAAGTTTTTATTATTTCAGTATCTCCATTTAGAGTCTTTTCAAAAACAACAGACGCCACATTTTTCAAGGTACTTAAACTTAATCGTATATCAACAACATTTTCATCTTTTATAAAAGCTAAGAAACTCTTATAGTAGCAGTAAATAGATTGCAAATCATAATTTATCGTTTGCCCCTTAACTCCTTTTTCCACATCAAAAACAGGGGTTATAGATATATATGGCGTTTTAAATGTATTTTTTGGTATAACTACACTCGTTTCATTTAATGTTGTATTAGTATGCATATGAGTTTCCTCTAAAAGCTGCACATCATAAGCAATTGCATTAGAAACAGCCTCCCAACTAAATTGAATATTTTCATCACAGTTATAGTCTATAGTAGGAGTGATAATATCAGATACTACAAACTCATCGGAGGCATAATAAACTCCATTAATTAAAGCTCTTAATTGCACTACACCGTTAGTTTCAGGAGTATTCCAAAGCAAAAAAGGACTCGAAACATTTGTTGAATTCACAACTTCTACCCAACCTCCGTTGTTTATCGAATATTCTATTTTACTTATAGGGTTCCCTAAATTGTTTGTCCATCTTATATACTTATCTGTTTTGGTAGGTAGCTGATCGTTTTTTGTTGGATAATTCCAGGTAAATACATTTTTAGGTTGAATAAAATACGAGATAGAAAATGATTGTGAATAAGTTGCTAGTGAGTTTGCTTTTACCTTCAATTTATACGTTCCTTCTTCAGGATTATCAATTGTAATTAATTCTACATTGTTTATATGGTCTTCTCCTTGTACCGCTTCTTTTTCCAAAGAATCTAAAGATGGTGTAGCATCTAAAACCCATGGAAACCACGTATTAGAATCTTTACTCATTTCTAAATCAAGATCGTTAACCAACGCTATATTATCGTAAACATTTGCTGGAACATCATTCCAAACTAAGGCTATTCTTACTTCTTGAGTTGTTGCATTAATAGGTATCAAGTACTCTTTAACTTCATTACTTGAAATTACATCATTAATATAACTACCATCGTCTAAAACCTTCATACTTTGAGATGCGTCTACATTTCCATAACCGCTTTTAAAATCAATTCCTTTAACACCTACATCATCAGCTCCAGCTATCAATAATGATTTCACTAATGATGAGGGAGGAAATGTATTCGTGCTCTCTTTATATTTTTGCTGAAGTAAAGCTGCCACTCCCGAAACTACAGCAGCTGCATCAGAAGTCCCTTCTGGTCCATGAGCGACTAGCTCGGGTTTTATTCTTCCATCGTAAGTAGGTCCTTTAGAACTTCTCGAGTTTATGACCAACTCTTCATTTACTCCGCCAACAACTAGTATATTTTTAGCCATTTTAAAATTTCCAGTCATATTTGCATACCCAACTATTCCTTTATAGTTTCCTTCTGTAGAAGTTGCTTCTCCAGTATTACCTGAAGAAAACACATGAAGTAATTCAGGTATATCAATCGTGCTTTGATCATATGCATTGGCTTCGACTCCGTAAAAATTTTCAATCTCTGTTCCGTAAGAATGATTTTGAATAAAAATATCATTATCAATATAATAAGCATCGTTATCGGGTAGTAATGTGCTAAAATCAGAAGACGATAAATAGCCATGATAAGCAACTCCTTTAGAATCATAAGTACTATTCCCTGCTCCTCCTATTGTAGTAGCCATTAAAGTTGCATGACTAGAGGTACTTTCAGACTCATTTCCATACAACTTTATTCTATTTCTTAAATCTATATCTTCTACATCAAATAGTAACTCCTTGACAGAAACTGTAATTCCTTCTCCATTAATCGTGTTATAATCGTTATGAACATCGTATACATTATTGACACTTAAATCTACTTTTTCTATTGAAATCGCTTCTGGTTTTGGAGTAAGTTGTGTATCTATATAAATACTTTGATATAGTGAAGCTATTTTAACTATCTCATTTGAAGACACTTCTAAGGTTAAAAGGTCTTTATATCTATGTAATATTTTAATATTTAGGTTTTTCCCAGCTACTTCTTTCAAAAAACTTTTTGAATTAATTGTTTTTACTACAATTTTTACCCTTTTATTTTTTTTCTTAGATAACTCTGTACTTCTGTTTGACAGTTTCCAATTATTATTTATATCAAACAAATCTCCTTTAAAAGTAAAACCGTTAACTTCCTCTTTTTTAGTTACTATAAAAAAATTATCATCCAATTTTCTTATAATATTTATCGATTTTTTGTTTAATATTAAGTCTTTTTTACTAATCAGATAATATTTTTTTTTCAATATCTTTTTCTCTAATTTCTTTGGCTCAATTTTTTTAACATTAAGAGGAAAATCAACTTGGGAGTATGCCTTGAAGGTAAAAAACACACCACAAAAAAAAAGAAAAAAAAGCCTCATAAAATATATTTTATTCATACAAATAAAATGCTTTTTTTGCATATTTCATTACAAAAACATACATTTACTAACGAATTTTAAAAAACTAACCCTTCAAAAAATGAAAAAACTAAAATTATCGCTATTACTAAGTGTAGTAGCTTTCGCAGTTATTTTCTTTGCTGCGTGTAACTCTGAGGACAACACTCCTACTAATGAAATTAGTGAAATTACTCCTGAAATAGCTTCAAAATTGCAAGCTGCTTATTTCGAAACTTCTTCTGCTAAAGTAACAACCTTCATGGGAGAAAAAGGGGTGGCTGTTGAAGACATGTTCTTTACTCTTGCTCAAATTGATGAGTTGGGTGAAGGCTCTCAAATTCCAAACACCGAACATTACAGAACAACTAATTTAGTAACTGGTTTACCTAGAGTTATTACTGTAAGTGTTTCGCCTGATTTAGGAACTTTAGGTTCTAATGCCTTAGATAAAACAATCAGCATGCTAAACAACTTAGGGGCTCAATTAACATATCAAAGAGTTTCTTTTGGTGGTAAAGGAAAATCTAAAGCCGATATAGAAGTTACAGAATTTTATGAACTTGAAAGTGGAGGATACATTACGTTAGGTAGAGCAGCTGGTTTCCCTACTAGAAGAGGAGATCCTGCTAAAGGTTTTGGTATAAACAGTAGATGGTTCGAATTATCAATCGCACCGACTGCTAATGAACTTGCTGGTACGATGGCACATGAAATAGGACATTGTATCGGGTTCCGTCATACAGACTATCAAACACGTGAAAGCTGTGGGCAAAATGTTAACGAAGGTAGTGCCGGAGTTGGAGCTATTCATATTGATGGTACTCCTACTGGTTCTGACAACACTTCAATTATGCAATCTTGCGGACCAGCTATTACTTTTAATAATAATGACAAAAATGCGATGCTAACTCTTTACTAGAAAGCCGTATTCTTAAAAATGTAAAAACCCAGATAAATAATATCTGGGTTTTATTTTTTATTTTTTTCTAGTTTTATCTAACAACCAAAAATCTGCTAACACCAAAGCTGTTAAAGCTTCTACAATTGGTACAGCTCTAGGCACAACACAAGGATCATGGCGTCCTTTTCCATGTATATCAGTAGCTTCTCCTTTTGAATTAATCGTTGCTTGATTTTGCATTATAGTAGCCACCGGTTTAAACGCTACTCGAAAATATATATCCATTCCATTTGAAATTCCGCCTTGAATTCCTCCTGATAAATTAGATTGTGTGGTTCCGTCTGTGTTAAAAATATCATTATGCTCAGATCCTTGCATTTTTGCTCCACAGAAGCCACTTCCAAACTCAAACCCCTTCACGGCATTGATTGATAACATTGCTTTTCCTAACTCTGCATGTAACTTATGAAAAATAGGTTCTCCTAAACCAACAGGCACATTTTGAGCAACACAAGTAATTGTCCCTCCAATAGTATCTCCAGCTTTACGTATTTCGTTGATTTTATCAATCATAACCTCTGCAGACTTTTCATCTGGACAACGAACAATATTACTTTCTGTCTTAGAAAAATCTAACTCTTGATACGGCTTCATTATAAAAATATCTCCAACCGACGATGTAAACGCATTAATATTGATATGCTGAATTAATTGCTTTGCTAATGCCCCTGCCACTACCCAATTAGCTGTTTCACGAGCTGAAGTTCTACCACCACCTCTATGATCTCTGATTCCATACTTTTTATCATACGTATAATCAGCATGTGAAGGACGATATACGTCTGTATTATGATTATAATCTTTACTTTTTTGATTTGTATTTTTTATAACAAATCCAATAGAGGCTCCTGTAGTAATACCTTCAAAAATTCCAGATAAAAATTCGACTGTGTCTGGCTCTTTACGTTGCGTTACTATTTTAGACTGACCAGGTTTACGACGATCCAATTCAAATTGAATCGCTTCAAAGTCAACTTTCATTCCTGCTGGGAATCCATCTATTACACCTCCAATAGCTACTCCGTGAGATTCACCGAAAGTAGTCAGTTTTAAAATATTTCCGAACGAATTAAACATACTTAAGAATTTGAGAACGAAGGTAGAATTAATTTACAAGAAAAACTACAACTTAAATATCATAATTACCATTAAAATTCACCTTCAAATGCCATTTACAAAAGTAATTTATAAAAAAACACTACTTCATTTTCCTTATAATTTACACCAAACTTATTGATAGCAAAAGCGTTACATTTACTAGGTTTTTCTACCCCAAAAAAAACTCAAAAAAAGTAGAGAAAAACTTTTTTAGAATTGAAAAAAGGTCATATATTTGCATCCGCAATCAGGAACTACCTGATAAGGCAGTCAGGAGAAATGGCAGAGTGGTCGAATGCGGCGGTCTTGAAAACCGTTGTCTGTAACAGGACCGGGGGTTCGAATCCCTCTTTCTCCGCAAGTCCGAAGCGAAAGCTTCGGACTTTTTTTTAGGGGATTAAAGAAAAAAAGCTTACTGGGGTAAGCTTTTTTCATTTCTAATTATTTTTTCTATTCTTTTCTAAATTACGCTTCTTTAAAACCTATTTTATTTTGTAAAAACACATATCCTTTATAAAATAGTATTCCGAATATTATTCCTGAAATATATCCACTAGTAACATCTACTGGAAAATGTACTCCTAAATAAAGCCTGCTGTAACCAAATATTAAAGGAAATAAAACCATAAAATAAATTACTTTATAATGCTTCCTTAACAACAAAATCATAAATGTGGTTATCGTTGTAGATAACGATGCATGCCCTGACCAAAAACTATATCCTCTAGGCTTATAAGAAAACTCTCTTAAATAACCTTTTAAACTTTCAGTATTACAAGGTCTTATTCTTTCTGTTGTATTCTTAATTAAGTTAGTGAACTGATCTGAAAAAGCCACAATTACAGCTATAAACAATAGAGTAAATACTCCTTTTTTCCACCCGAATTGCTTAAATACTAAAAACAACACCAAAACAAACAAAGGTGTCCATGTAAATTGATTAGTAATAGTTAACCAAAAACCATCCCACTGCTCGCTACCTAAATTATTAAGATAAATTAACAGCTCTTTATCTTTCTGTAATATATTTTCTATCAAAACTATTTCCCTACTTTTAATACTTCTATTTCAAAAATTAAATCTGATTTTGGAGGAATTGGACCTACTTTACGATCTCCATACCCTAAATAAGAAGGTATAAACAACCTTACCTTATCTCCTTCTCTCATCGTTTTTACTCCTTCTTTCCAACCAGCAATTAAAGGAAATTTTTCATCATCAATTGTAAAAACGAATGGCTCTCCTTTATCTAAACTTGAATCTATTTTTTTTCCGTCTGTTAAAAACAATGTGTAATGAGCTGTAGTTGGCAGTGCTGGATTTACTTTTTCACCATTTCCTTTTTGTAAGGATAATATTTTCAACCCTGAGTTAGTAGTAACAGCGTCATTAATTCCTTGCTCTTCTTGATATTTTTTCTTCAGTTCTTCTAATTTTTGTTTACGTTCTGCTTCTTTCTTCTCAACATTAGCTAATTCGTATTCAAAAACTTCTGGAGCATTAAAAGCTTTTGCTTTTTCTCCTACTCTTAAAATTTCCACACGTTCTATGTAGTCATTTTTTTGAATGGTATCTACAACATTTTGTCCTATTAAAACACGTCCAAAAACTGAATGCCCGCCATCTAACCAAGGTGTCGCTTTATGAGTAATAAAAAATTGACTAGAATTAGTAACAGGTCTTGAATAATTCGCCATCGACAATACACCAGGACCATCGTGCTTATACAATAATTTACCTTCATCATCTATAGGAAATTCATCTGCAAAAGTATACCCTGCATCTCCATTACCTTTACCTGTTCTATCTCCTCCTTGAATCATAAAATCTTTAATTACACGATGAAATATAGTACCATCATAAAAAGGTTCACCTTTTAATGAATCTGCCACTTTAGGATTAGTTCCTTCTGATAAAGACACAAAGTTTGCCACTGTCATAGGAACTTTTTCGCTAAACAATTTCACTAAAATATCTCCTTTATTTGTTTGAATATCGGCATACAGTCCGTTTTCTAAATTAGGATATTTAGCAGACTTACAAGCTGTAAACGACACTAAAACCGCAATTAAAACTTTAATTAATTTCATCTATATTAATATTTATGATTCTTTTATAAACAATCAATTAGGTTAGCAACAAGCACTAACCTAATTGATTTTCAAATATTTATATTTTACTATTTAACTTCTAACAACTCTACTTCAAAAATTAAAGCTGAAAATGGTTTGATGTGCTGACCTCTACTTTGAGCTCCGTATGCCAATTCTTGAGGGATAAAAAACTTGTATTTTGCACCTGACTTCATTAATTGCAAACCTTCAGTCCAACCTTTAATTACATCACCTACTCCAAACTCGATAGGCTCACCTTTTTCAACTGAACTATCAAACACAGTTCCATCAATTAAAGTTCCATGGTAATGAACTTTTACTCTAGAAGTCGCTTTTGGCTCCTCACCTTCTCCTTCTTTTAAAACGATGTATTGTAAACCACTATCTGTAGTTTTTACTCCATCTTTAGTTTTATTTTCTGCTAAAAACTCTTCTCCTGATTTTTTGTTATCTCCAAATTCAGCTTCAGCCTTTTTAGCTTGTTCTTCTTGCATTTTCTTCATTTTTTCTTGTTGTTTCTTCTGAAAAAATGTTCTTAAAATGTTATTGATATCTTTAGTTTCTACTAATAAGTTTGTAGAATCCATTCCGTTTTTGAACCCTTGCACAAATAAATCTTGATCCATTTCACCAAAATTTGCTTTGATTTTAGTCGCCATATCTAAACCTATAGCATAGCTTACAGAATCTACTTCTGACGTTAATGAACTTTTTTGTTTAAACTGACCGTTACTACATGAGACAATTGATAAACCTACAACTGTTGCTGCTAAAATATTGGTTAATTTCATTCTTCTTTTTTTGATTTTATATCGATTAATGTTAATGTACTTTGTATTGGCTGATTAACAGCTATTTTATTTCCATCTCCCGTAACTCCAAAAGCTCTGTACGATGGAATCACAAATGTAATAGTTTCTCCTATTTTCATCAACTTTATTCCATCTTGTAGTGCTGGTATAAAGTCTTCCTTATCTACCTTATAACTTCGTTCTTTATTTTCATAAATGATATTCCCTTCTATATCTGTTATATTGTACACTATTTGTACAACGTCTTCAAATTTAGGAGATTTTGCATTTAGAGTATCTTTTTTAACATAGGTATACCAATAACCATTAGCTGAAGTTATATATTGGTTCACCGTATCAAGTGCCATCAAACCTTCTAAATACTTTTTCTCTAAAGCATTTAGTTTTTTATTTTTCTTTACAACTTCATGATAAAAATTGGTTGTACCTTGTTGTTTTGGCCTTCTTGCTTCTGGTTCTTTACAAGAAACTAAAACAATAATAACACTGATAAAAACTAACAATCTATACTTCATACGAGGCTTCTAATTCGTGTTGATATTTAGGTAATAACGATTTAAATTTCGCTATCGTATTTTCTAGGGTATCTTCACTTTTACCACCAGCAGCATTATCATGACCTCCTCCGCCAAAATAATTTCTCGCAAATTGATTAACAGAAAAACTTCCTTTAGAGCGGAAAGAGATTTTTATAATTCCCTGTTCTTCATCTTCAATAAAAATAGCAGCAAATACAATTCCTTTTAAAGACAAGGCATAATTTACAACTCCTTCAGTATCTCCTTTCTCATAATTAAATTGTCTTTTTTCTTCTTCAGATAGTGTAATAAAGGCCGTTTTATATTCAGGCAACACCTTCATATTACTTAATGCCTTACCTAACAACAACAATCTATTGTATGAATTTGAGTCATGCACATTGCTGTGAATTCTATCATTCTCAGCTCCTTTATCTATTAGATCTGCTATAATTCTGTGCGTAGTACTCGTGGTTGAACGAAAACGAAACGAACCTGTATCCGTCATAATTCCCGTATACAAACAAGTAGCAATATCTTTATTAATCAACTCAACATCTCCCATCATTTCTATAAAATTATATACCATTTGGCAAGTAGAAGACATTGATGTATCTGAATACATATACTTAAAGTCATCTGGTTGTTGATGATGATCTATCAAAACAAAATCGTTTTCGTATTGCTCTAAAGTGTTCTGCATATCACCTCCCACCCTATGCAACGCGTTAAAATCTAATAGGAAAATAATATCCGATTTAGCTAAAGCTCTGACAGATTGCTTGTTTTGACGATCAAAACGTTTTACAGTTTCAGAACCCGGAACCCAATGTAAAAATTCTGGGTATTCATTTGGCATTAACACCTGAGTAGTGTGCCCTTTTTTATCTAAATAGTGCTTCAATCCTAAAGTAGAACCTATTGCATCTCCATCTGGATTTCTATGTCCTATAATCACAATATCTCTAGGCTGTGATAAAAATTCTTGTAGTTCTGTAAAGTGCTTTAAAATCATAAATGGCGAAGATACAAATTAATGCTATATTAACCTTTCTGCGTTATTCTTTTTGTTTATTCGTAAATAAAAACACCACTATGACATACAGCAAACCTCAAAGCTAACCCATACAATGAGAAGACAATTTTAGGAACCTCTCAATGGAAATAACTTACTAACGAACTGACAAACTCTACTGCTATTTTTACTATCATTGTTAGCAGTGTACAAGTGCTTTCAAAAGAACACGAATTTAAAAAAGGATAATTTTCCTCATGAAGTTGATTAATTATTTAGCTTGATTAACAACTCAACAAACACCAATATAATTCTTCTTTCAGGTGACAGACATATTTCAGAGTTTTCTGAAACCTCTATTGAAGGAGTAAACTACTCAATAATTGATTTCACATCAAGCGAACACACTCATGCGTATTCTTCTTTTACTTCGGAATAGAACAACTACAGAATTGGTAATGTTATAAACTCGTTAAGTTACGGTACGCTACTTTTTGATTTCGAAACTAAAAAAGTTACCTTTCAAATGCGCTGTAAAAACAACACTATTCTTCAAGAAATTAACCAAACATACCCTTAACTTGCCAGTAACATTAAAAAGTGTATTTTTGCGCCGATTTATATAACATTTGTATAAATAACAACAATTAAGGAATTTATCATTTACTGATATTTATTACATTTAATAATGGCAACAAATAGAACTTTTACAATGATTAAACCAGATGCTGTTGAAAACGGACACACTGGTGCAATTTTAGAAAAAATTAATGCTGCGGGATTTAGAATCGTAGCTATGAAAAAAACACAAATGACTAAGCGTGATGCTGAAACTTTTTACGGAGTACACAGCGAGCGTCCTTTCTTTGGTGAATTAGTTGAGTTTATGACTCGCGGACCAATCATCGCTGCTATCTTAGAAAAAGACAACGCTGTTGAAGACTTTAGAACTTTAATTGGTGCTACTAACCCAGCTGAAGCTGCTGAAGGAACTATCCGTCAGTTATATGCTACTTCTATTGGAGAAAATGCAGTGCACGGTTCTGACTCTGATGAAAATGCAGCTATCGAAGGTGCTTTTCACTTTTCTGGTAGAGAAATGTTTTAATTCTTAGAAAGAAATAAGCTTTATATACTGAACTCGTTACATAATCGTAACGAGTTTTTTATTACTAAAAAAACATTACTCCCCCTCTTTAAACGCAATTTGAACAAATACCCGACACTACTCCATTAAAGTTTTCTAGCACATATTTTTCAGGCAAAACCACTTTTATCTCACCTTCTAAACATTCTACTTTTCCACAAGTAACACATCTAAAATGGAAGTGATTGTGCTTATGTCTCTTTTCTTCGCACTTCATACAAAAAGCAAAATACTGCTTTCCGTCATCTCCAATTATTTTATGAACTACACGGTCTTCGCACAACCTATTTAAAACCCTATAAACAGTTGCTCTATCAGCTTTAGAAGCCATTTTTTCTTGAATCATCTCATGACTCAATGCCAATTTAGAATCTTTTAATAACGAATAAATCTCATTGGAATGTGTTGTATTTCTTCTTTTCATTTTATTTAATGCGACTATGTTGCAATAATAACAAAAAAGCATATCTTTACCAAAAAAATAATAGCATGAATCATACATTACAAATTATCATTATTGGAATTGGAGCCACTTTAACTATGGATATTTGGGCATCCCTTTTAAGTCTTTTCAATATAAAATCTTTAGATTATCGCTTTGTTGGAAGATGGCTAGGTCATCTTACCAAAGGTAAGCTTAAGCACGATAAAATTTTCAACACTAAACCTTTCCCCTACGAATTAATTATTGGTTGGATAGCGCATTACCTAATTGGCATCACCTTTACATTTCTTCTTGTTATCATATATGGTAAAGATTGGCTTAACACACCAACACTACAACCTGCAATTATTATTGGTTTAACAACTGTAGTTGCTCCATTTTTCATCATGCAACCTTCTTTTGGAATTGGAATAGCAGCTTCTAAACTACCAAATGCGAACATAGCACGTTTTAAAAGCCTAGTTACTCATTTTATTTTCGGATTAGGAATCTATTTAACAGCTATGCTTTTTTAGCATAATATTGAATATTTTAGCTATCGATTAATACACTTGTAAAAAAGAATTCACTCTTTATAATTTACTTTAATAACACATGAGACAATTAACACTAAACGAACTAGAAAATAAATTCAAAAACTATATTTCAGATGTTGAATATTGTGAATTTTCAGAAGTCTCAAACAAGCTTACCCAACTAATATACCTTTTAAAACATCAGGATATTTCAAATAGAATTCTTGAAAGAATAGAAAATGATTACTCCGAAATCAAAACAAAACTACCATCTGACTTTAATAATATCAAAAGTTCAGAAAAACGAATTATAATCCAAAGTTTACTTACACCAGATATACAAGGGGCTTTTGCTTATTTTACTATTTTAACAAAGTTTAATCAGGAAAAAAAATCAACACCTCATTATATCGAATTATCAAGGTATTGGTATGATAAAGGAAGAGATTTCCATGAATATCAGAGGACTTTTAATAACTATTTTCTAACCCCCTTTAAAGATTTGTTTTTATGGTATATCTACGAAAGCAACATAGTATCTGATTGCGATTATTTCTCACACGAAAGCCGCGATAAAATAGAAGAACAACTTTTAGAATTAAAAGAGATGTTAATAAAACAAAACTATGGCCAACAAGTAATCTTTGACGAAATTGACGAATTAAAAGAGTTAACAAATAGAGTAAACAAAAAGAATTGGTTCGAAATAATCAAAGGTAAATTTATTGACCTTGCATTAAGCGAAATAATTTCAATAGAAATCGCAAAAACAATAATTAAAACACTAACAGGCTCAGAAACAAATCTTTTAAAATAAACACTCTATTTTAACACATTACAAACCCTAGACTAAACCAACATTAACTTTTTAACAAGCTCCTCTCCTATTTCTTCGTTAATCATACGGATGATTTTATCTTTTCCATAACTCAACTCTTCACGCAATACAGAAGAAGACAAACGAACAATTAAAGTTCCGTTTTGCAGTTTTACTTCACTTGTATACGACGCTACACCTGCACCCATCAACTTTTCCCAAGCTTCATCAATATGAATTTTTTGAAAGCCTTTTTTTAAATTATTATTCTCTTGAATAAAACTCCCCATTAAATCTTTTAACGATAAACTGTTATTTTCTCTTTTAGCCATTTGTTTTATTGTTTATCATAACCAACAAAAATTGCTCGCTACTCATTCAAAGATTACTTCGTCATACTTTCTGGTAATGACTTTATAATTTAAAAATTTGAAACTCTTGATTACTCTTTTTTATAACTTCTTCTGTACGATTGGCATGTGTATCAGTAATAAAAATTTGCCCAAACTCCTCGCTATTCACTAAATCTACAATTTGTGCTACACGATGTTCATCCAACTTATCAAAAATATCATCTAACAACAAAATTGGCGTCACGTTAGATTGTTGTTTAATAAACTCAAACTGCGCTAATTTTAACGCTATCAAATATGATTTTTGCTGTCCTTGTGAGCCAAATTTCTTAATCGGGTGTTCCCCTATTTCAAAACTCAAATCATCTTTATGAATTCCAGACGATGTGTATTGCAATATCTTATCCTTTTCTAAATTTTGCTCAAACAAATCTTTTAAAGACACCTCATGTAACTGGCTTTTATATCGCAAATTGACTTCTTCATTTGCCCCTGAAATAATTTGGTGTTTTATATTAAAAATAGGCACAAACTCTTCTAAAAAAACTTTTCGCTTATTGTAAATAATTGTTCCATACTCCACCAATTGTTCATCATATACCTTTAAATTTAAAGCATCAAACGTTCTGTTTGCAGCAAAATATTTCAGTAATGCATTTCGTTGACTTACAATCTTAGTATACGAAATTAATGCTTGCAAATACTGTTTATCTTGTTGTGAAATTACTCCGTCAATAAATTTACGACGGTTTTCACTTCCTTCAACAATTAAATCTCTATCTGCTGGTGAAATAATTACCAATGGTAACTGACCTATGTGTTCTGAAAACTTTTCATACACTTTTCCATTACGTTTTAACACTTTTTTTTGCCCTCTTTTTAAAGAGCAAACAATTTTTTCTTGTCGTTCATTTAGCAAATAATCACCCTCAATCATAAAAAAATCTTGACCATGACGGATATTCTGTCCAGCCACCGAATTGAAGTAACTTTTCGCAAAAGACAAGTAATAAATTGCATCTAATACATTGGTTTTACCAATACCATTATTCCCAACAAAACAATTTATTTTCTTTTGAAAATCAAAAGTTTGCGACTCTATATTTTTAAAATTCACCAATGATATTTTCTGCAAATACATGAATAAACGTTATTTCGAAAAAGAAAGCGCAAATTATCGAAAATTTACGAAAAAACGACTTTTAAAATCCAATTAAAAAAACTATTTTTGTCGCCACTAATTTTTTAAGCAACTATGGCTACATACAAGAAAAGAGGTTATAAACCTAAAAAAGAAAAGGTTACACAAGAAGTAGAAGAAACATTTGACGAAACGCAAAGTACTACAGCTGAAGTGTTTAATACTTTAGACGAAACTGCGAACAAATCAGAGCAATGGATTGAGAAAAACAGCAAGCCATTATTTTACGGATTGGTAGCTATTGCAGCTTTAATCTTAATGTACTTAGCTTATAACAAATTTATTGCTGAACCAACACAAAAAGAAGCTTCTAACGAATTAGCATACCCTCGTACTTTTTTTGAAAAAGCAAATGTATCTACCGGTGCAGCTGCTGATTCTTTATACACTCTTGGTTTAGAAGGTGGTGATGGAAAATATGGTTTTGTTGATATTGCCGATAAATTTAGCGGAACCAAAGCAGGAAATTTAGCAAATTACTACGCTGGTATTTCTTACTTAAAAATGAAAAAATACGAAGAGGCTATCGAGTACTTAAGTAGTTTTAGTTCTGACGATGAGTTATTAGGACCTACTGCCTTAGGAGCTATTGGTGATGCTTTTGCTGATATTAACCAACCTAAAGATGCTTTAGAGTACTACGAAAAAGCAGCTAACAAAAAGGACAACCAATTTACAACTCCTTTATTTTTATTCAAAGCAGCGCAAATTGCTATGGATTTAAAAGAGTATAGTAAAGCTGAAAAATTATATACAACCATTAAAGAAAAATACGCTGAAACCGATCAAGGTAGAGATATTGAAAAATATATCAACAGTGCAAAATACGCTCAATAATGGCAACAACAAATTTATCTTATTACGATAAAGCTTCAATCCCAAATGCGAAACCTTTTCGATTTGGGATTGTTGTTTCAGAATGGAATCCTGAAATCACAAAAAACCTTCATAAGGGAGCTATCGAAACATTACTAGATTGCGGAGCTACAGAAGATAATATTATCTCTTGGGATGTTCCTGGAAGTTTCGAACTAGTGTACGGATGTAAAAAAATGATTGAAACCCAAAAATTAGATGCTGTTATCGCCATTGGAAATGTAATTCAAGGAGAAACCAAGCATTTTGATTTTGTTTGTGAAGGGGTAACGCAAGGAATTGTGGATTTGAATATCAAATATGATGTTCCAGTAATCTTTTGTGTATTGACCGACAACACTAAACAACAATCAATCGACCGCTCTGGAGGAAAATTAGGAAATAAAGGAATTGAGTGCGCTGTAGCAGCAATTAAAATGGCTGCAATTAAAAATCAAGAGCGTACTTCAAACTCATTAGGATTTTAAGCAAAAAAAATTAGTTGCTCTAAAACACTTCTTTTGGAGTAACTAATATATGCACCTATATCACTTTTCCCCTTTAAAAATATAGTTAAATGTATTAAAACTTACACTTTACCTATTACTACTTTTTTATTCGTTTTAGGTATTTTAACTATATGGAAGGGTTGAGTTATTACTGAGCTTTCAAAACCTGTTTCTTCTATAAAAAGAATAACGCTTTCTTCATTCTCAGTTATACTTTTGATTTCAATTTCCCATCCGCTTTTTTTTACTTCCAAAAAAACAGCAAGTACTGTAAACTCGTTAAAGTTAATTTCTACTTCTGTAAAATTATCACTTACATTATTAACAGTATTCATTTGAGAAATTAAATTCCCCCAATCGTTTGCATTTGTAATAATCATATTAGATTTAGGAACTTCTTCTTCTCCATTCCCATATAAAGACCCTCTTCCTATATTTATAAAATCTACTTTCATTGACTTAGGTAAAGAGTCTTCATTATTGGAACAACTACACAAAAAAACGATGCTCAATAAAAACAGTATTTCTTTCATTTTCATAATTGAAAGTATTAATATTTATACTTTAGATGTAATTATATAATAAATGGTTGCGTTAAATTTACAAAAAACTTTAGCGACCTTAACTTTTAGAATAAATTAATTCAAATAACAAAAAAATGTCTTTGCACATTTTAACTTTAATTTATTTATAAATTTTGACCACCTCTCTATAATTCAGTAACTTTGAGCTTCGTCTTATTTGGTGTGATTTTTGTGCCGCTTAAGCTATAAATGAAGCAACATTTTTATGGGAATTATCAAAAGAGAAAATAAAAAATTTGATTACAAACCTCGTTATTACAAAGGAGAAGGTAACCCTTATGAAATTAAACAGAAGTTTGACCAATACAGAACTACTATTGGAAAGAAGAAAAATTTAAAAGGAAAGTTTAATGCTGCTTTTGATGACTTAAAAAAATCAGGATACCGATTAAACAAGACTGTTGTTATTATTGCGCTGATCTTAACGCTAATTTTCTTGTTTTTAATTGATTTTGACCTTTCAATCTTTTTTCCTAAAAAATAATTAAATGTCAGATATCATACAGTTACTTCCTGATCATGTTGCGAATCAAATTGCTGCTGGAGAAGTGGTTCAACGCCCTGCTTCTGTTGTAAAAGAGCTGATTGAAAATTCAATTGATGCAGGTGCTACCTCTATCACATTATTAATAAAAGATGCCGGAAAAACCTTAATTCAGGTAATTGATGATGGTAAAGGAATGAGCGCTACTGATGCTCGTTTGAGTTTTGAACGTCATGCAACTTCTAAAATTAAAGATGCTCAAGATTTATTCAATTTAAACACAAAGGGTTTTCGTGGTGAAGCACTAGCTTCTATTGCTGCAATTGCTCATGTTGAATTAAAAACGAAGCAAGATGATGATGAACTGGGTACACAAATAAAAATCGAAGGAAGTGAAATTGTTTCGCAAGAAGTAGTTTCAACTGCTAAAGGAACTAGTATTGCTGTTAAAAACTTGTTTTTTAACATTCCAGCACGTCGTAACTTCTTAAAATCAGACGCTATTGAAACTCGTCATATTATAGATGAATTTCAACGTGTTGCTTTAGCACACCCTAACATTTCTTTTTTATTACACCACAACAACAACGAAGTTTACCATTTAAAAAAGAGCAATCTTCGTAAGCGTATCGTGGCTATTTTTGGAGCTAAAATGAATGAAAAATTAGTTCCTATTAACGAACATACCGATATTATTACCGTTAACGGATTTGTAGCGAAACCAGAGTTTGCTAAGAAAAAACGAGGGGAACAATTCTTTTTTGTCAACAACCGTTTCATTAAAAGTTCTTACTTAAATCACGCTGTGGTTAATGCTTTTGAAGGTTTGTTAGAAAACGGATCGCATCCATCGTATTTTTTGTATTTAGAAGTACCACCGAATACGATTGACATCAATATTCATCCGACAAAAACAGAAATAAAGTTTGACAACGAAAAAGCCTTATATGCTATTTTACGTGCTACTGTAAAACATAGTTTAGGGCAATATAATGTTGCTCCTGTATTGGATTTTGACAGAGACGCTACTCTAGACACTCCTTACGATTATAGTAAAAAAAATAGTTCTTCTATTCCACCTATTACCGTAGACCCAACATTTAATCCGTTTAAGACAGAAACAAGCTATAATGAACCGTCATCTTCTAAAAGTACTAATACACATAGTTATCAATCAAACTTTAAGAAAGACACTGGTAGTTGGGAAGCTTTATACACAAATATAGATACTGTTGAACCTATACAACAAGAACAACTTTTTGAATCTCATCAAGAAACAGAGACGGGTAAAACCTTCCAAATTCAAAAAAAATACTTGTTGAGTTCTATCAAATCAGGTGTAGTATTAATCCATCAATCTTTAGCACATCAACGTGTTTTATATGAAGAGTTTTTAGAAAACATTACCGTTAAAGAAGCTAGTAGTCAACAATTGCTGTTTCCTGTAAATATCTCTTTTTCTTCATCAGATATTGAAATGATTTACAGTATAAAGTCTGATTTGGAAAGTGCAGGATTTATGTTTGATGAATTTACAAAGGAAAGTGTTGTAATTGCAGGAATTCCTACTTCTATAACCGAAAGTCAAATTACTTTTATTTTAGAGCAATTATTAGACGATATTAAATTAGAAGTCCCTGATACTAGTTTTAGTCATTTTGATATTATGGCTAAATCATTTGCCAAATCATTAGCCATAAAAACAGGAACTTCGTTAAGTTTAAAAGAACAAGAAAACTTAGTAAACAACCTATTTTCTTGTAAAGAACCTAACATTTCACCATTTGGTAAGTCAACATTTAAAACATTAGCTTTAAATGAAATTGACGCCATTTTTAACAAATAAAAAAGCACTATGCCAAGATTAACGCAAGTAATAAAACATTTAATAATCATCAATGTGATTATGTTTTTTGCTCCCCAGTTACTGAACATGGATTTAACCAATCTGTTAGCTTTACATTTTCCAAAAAATGAACATTTTGGTGTTTGGCAATACATAACACACATCTTTATGCATGGCGGAACAATGCACTTACTCTTCAACATGTATGCTTTGTGGGCATTTGGTACTCCTCTGGAACAAATGTGGGGAAGAAATAAGTTTTTATTCTTTTATTTTTCTGCTGGTATTGGAGCTGGATTAATTTACACCTTTGCAAATTATTATCAATTTAACGGAATTTATGAGCAGTTAATTACGATGGGAGTTTCACCTATTGAAATTCAAAATATTTTAGATTCTGGACAGTACAATGATAGTTTGATTACTTTATCAAACAAAACGATGAGTGAATTTTATAGCTTATACCACACTCCTGCTGTCGGAGCTTCAGGAGCTATCTATGGTATTTTAGTTGCTTTTGGATTAACATATCCGAATGCTAAACTGGCTCTAATTTTCTTTCCTGTACCTGTAGCGGCTAAATATTTTATTCCGTTAATTATTTTAAGTGATTTATTCTTTGGTATGACAAAATACTCTATAGGTAATATTGCTCATTTTGCCCACGTTGGTGGTGCTATTATTGGTTTTATCATAGCATGGTATTGGAGAAAAAATCAATTCAAGTTTCATTAATTTAGTAGTTTATAAGAATCTCTTTAAAGGAAATTAGATATCATGGATGTATTAGAAAACTTAAAATATCGATTTAAACATGCTGGTATTGTAGAAAAACTTATTTATATAAATCTTGCTGTTTTTTTGCTTGCTTTTATTACCAACACTTTTGGTTTCTTATTTCAATCAAAAACTAACTTTTTAGTAGAGTGGCTTGCATTACCAGCCAACTTTGATGATTTTCTAATAAAGCCGTGGACAATTTTCACATATGGTTTTCTACACACACGTTTCATTCATATCTTGTTTAATCTTATAATTTTATTCTTTGTTGGTAATCTTTTTATAGATTATTTCACCCAAAAGCAACTTTTAACTTTTTACTTATTAGGAACATTCTTTGGTGGGATTGTTTTTATTTTAAGCTATAATTACTTTCCTGCGTTAGTAAACAGCTCTCATATTAATGTTTTATTAGGCGCTTCAGCAGGAACATCTGCTATATTAATTGGAATAGCAACTTACATCCCTAATTATTCATTTAAAATTCCTTTAATTGGCTATGTTAAATTATGGCATGTAGCAATTTTTTTGATTCTAATAGACATAATACAAATTGCGGGGAATAATACTGGTGGGCATTTAGCACATCTTGGTGGAGCTTTATTTGGTTTCTTTTATGTACGTAGTGCGAGTAATAAAGAATTAGGACTTTTTAATTCTGTAAAAAAACTTTTCACCAAAAAAGAGGCAAAACTAAAAACAGTTTATAAGTCTGGTAATAAAACACCAAAGAATAGCGTTAATAAAACAAAAAATCAACAAGAAATTGATGCTATTCTAGATAAAATCAGTAAATCTGGTTATGATACGTTAAGTAAAGACGAAAAAGAGTTTTTATTTAAGCAAGGAAAAAACTAATACAAAAACATGAAAAGGAACTCGTTAGTAAACAAGCTTTTGTTTTTTATCAACTCAGTTGTAGCAACTGCTTTATTACTATCTTATGTCCTTCCTTTTATATCTCCAAAAACGATTCCTGCTTTTGCTGTTTTTAGTTTATTTGTTCCTTTTTTAGTACTTATAAACCTTTTATTTTTGGTGTATTGGCTTATAAAATTGCACAAAAACACATTACTTTCATTACTTGTATTATCAGTAGGACTCTTTATCTCTACTCCGCTTCTTAAATTTTCAAATAAAGAAGTTATTTTGAACAAAGATTTAAAGGTAATGAGCTTTAATGTTCGAATGTTTAATTACTATAAATGGAACGATGATACAACCATCGAGCAACAAATTTATAAGTTTATCAATAGTCAAAGTCCAGATATAGTAGCTTTACAAGAGTTTTATTATTCGAAATCGTTAAATATAAAACTCCCTTATAAATACATAAAAACAAAATCAGCTACCAATAAATTTGGGCTCGCTATTTATTCTAGATATCCTATTATAAACTCTGGATCACTTGACTTTAAGAAAAGTGCTAATAACACCATTTTTGCAGATATCATTAAGAACAATGATACTATTAGGGTTTACAATGTTCACTTAGAATCCCTAAAAATTAATCCTCACAAAGAAAATTTTGGAGAAAAAAACTCCGAACGTTTATTTAAACGTTTAGCCAACGGATTTGTTAAACAAGTAGATCAAACCAATCTTATTTTGCAGCATGAAAATTCTTGGATTGGTAAAAAAATAGTTTGTGGTGACTTTAATAATACCGCCTATTCTTGGGCATACAAACAATTAGCTAAAAATAAAAAAGATGCCTTTATTGAGTGTGGTATTGGCTTAGGTAAATCTTTCCGCTACGCTTACCCTATGCGTATCGATTTTGTTTTAACCGACAAAGAAGCCACTATTAATCAATTTAAAACGTATAATAACTTAGAGCTTTCTGACCATTATCCCATCATGGCTCGTTTGCATTGGTAGATTTATTATTTTTTCAGGAATAAAAGTGTATTTTTATCCGAAAAGATTCAACATGATAAAACATTACGATGTTGCCGTTATTGGTAGTGGTCCATCAGGTGCTTCAACAGCTTTTTATTTAGCCCAACAAGGAATTTCAACCGTAATTATAGAAAAGGAAACCTTACCTCGTTACAAAACGTGTGGAGGTGGTTTTGTTTTTAGAGGTCGTAAAAACTTACCTTTTGAAATAGACGAAGTTGTTGAAAAAGAATTCCATACTGTTGATATTTATTTAGGTGAAAAATTGCACTTTAAAACGCATAGAGAACAACCTACGATTTCTATGATTATGCGTGATTCGTTTGACAACCTCATCACTCAAAAGGCTAAAGAATTTGGAGCCGACTTACTAGAAAACCATAAATTAAAAAATCTTTCTTTTTCTGATAATGTTATTACTTTAGAAACATCACAAGGTACTTATACTACTAATTTTGTAATTGCTGCCGACGGTGCTTTGAGTCCAACAGCAAAAATGGCAGGCTGGAAAGAAGATACTCGAAAATTAATTCCTGCTTTAGAATATGAAGTAGAAGTTTCTGAAGAAGATTTTGAACGTTTATCGAATGAAGTTCGTTTTGATATTGATGCTATTCCATACGGATATGCTTGGAGTTTCCCAAAGAAAAAGCATTTATCCATTGGAGTTGCTTCCGCAAGAAGAACAAAAATTAATTTAAAAGAATATTACCAAGAATATTTAAAAGCCTTGGGAATTACAAATATTGTTAACGAGTCTCAGCACGGTTTTCAAATTCCAGTTGCCCCGCGCACCGATGGATTTGTTAAAAACAATGTGTTTTTAATTGGTGATGCTGCTGGTTTTGCTGATCCTATTACTGCTGAAGGAATTTCAAACGCTATTTATAGTGGTAAGTTAGCTGCCGAAGCTATTATTGAAGCTAACAAAGAACCCAAGTTAGCTGAAAAGTTATATTTAGAAAAAATTTCTGAGAACCTCTTACCTGAAATACAAACTGGTTTGTGGCTCTCTAAATGGTTTTACGAACAAAAAAGCATCCGAAATATTTTATTAAAAAAATACGGTCAACAATTTAGTGAAGCTATGGCTGATGTTTTTCACGGAGACAGAAGCTATCCAAAGGATATAAAAAAAACAATTACTAAACGAATTAAAGATTTAGTATTTTAAAAATAAAAAAGCAATCGTTACAGATTGCTTTTTTTGTTAACACAAATACCTTACTCGTTTATGCTTAAAATAGCTACACTTAGTACAACATAATTAGTTGTTTTATATTTTTCAAGTAACTTATACAAGTTTCGGAAAGAATTAAAGCTAGTTACAACCGTTATAACCCTATAAAATATGTCCACCATTTCTCATTTACAACTTCCTTTTCAATTTGATATAGTTAAACTTTTACGCGATTATTCTTTAGTTGTTAATCAAGACTGGATTCCGCATTTTAACACTAGTGGTTATACAGGTGAATGGAAAGCCATTCCGTTATACTCAAGTAGTGGAGATACCTCTAATATTTTTGCTTTTCAAAACAATAATAAGGCTGTTTTAGAAACTCCCATAATGAATGATTGCAAGTATTTTAAAGAAGTAATAAGCTCTATTAAAAGTCCTATTTTATCAGCTCGCTTGTTACGATTGGGTACTGGTGCTGAAATAAAACCTCATCGAGATTATAAACTAGGATATGAAGATGGAAATTTTCGCCTACACATTCCAATTATTACAAATAATAATGTTCAGTTTCTTTTAAATGATGTTCAATTAAAAATGCTTCCAGGTGAATGTTGGTATACCAATGTTAACTTTATACATTCCGTTGCCAACTACGGAAAAGAGGATCGCATTCATTTGGTTATTGATGCAGAAAGAAATGAATGGTCTGATGCTTTATTTTTTTCACTTTCTTCAAAAGAAAGTTTTCAACCCATACAAGAAGAAATAGAATCTCCGAAAACTATTCGCTTAATGATTGAAGAGTTAAAGCTTCAAAACACCTCTGTTTCTCAACAACTAATTATTGAATTAGAACAAAAACTACAGCAAAACAATCCTAATTCTTAAAAACTATCCATGTATTTTAAACAAGAGTTACAGCGTATTACATCAATATATTTTGAAGACACATTTGATTACGAAGCGTTATCAATAGCATCAAAAGAATACAAAGAATTATTACTTTCTCTTTCAAATGAAAACATAATCCTTGAAAACTTTCAAGATTCTATTCATCTTGAAAATGGTATCGCTATAGGTACTTTATGGGCGGCTTCTTGTATTGATGACTTTGCACGAACTAAAAAATTCATCAAAGGAATAGATACTGCTATTCAAGAAAAAATTCATCAAGAAAAGACATTACATATACTTTATGCAGGTACTGGGCCTTTTGCTACACTTCTTCTTCCTATCATTATTAAATACTTAAAATTTAACATACAATATACCTTATTAGAAATAAATCCTATAAGCTTTAAAATACTAGAAAAAGTCATCCAAAAACTGAATTTAAACACAGTTAATATTACGTTAGTTAACGATGATGCAACTAAGTATAAAATCCCGAACCATCTTACCCCGAATCTTATAATTAGTGAGACCATGCTAAGAGCATTAGACAAGGAACAACAAGTTTCTATCTATTATAATTTGATGAGTCAAGTTTCTTCTAATACTGTTTTTATACCTGAAAAAATAACCTTACATATTGGTATAAAAACACATAAAAAACACTTTAAAAAGCTTAATAATGTGTTTGAAGTTAGTAAAAAAGCTATGAACTCACCTGATTGGACTCTTGATAAAGTCTCTAATAAACTTACTTTTACTAAAAACCAAACTATTATTGATAGAAAAGAACTATCAAATGCAAATCAAATTGTTGTTATTACAGAGATTACTGTATATAGAGACATAAAAATAAAAGTAAACGAAAGTGGACTAACTACCCCTAAATATATCAAAGCGATATCTAGTAATAACAATAATGAGGATATTATTATTGATTCTCAGTACATTATTGATACTGATCCAAAACTTAGTTTACAACTATCTTCTACTAAGGTTGAATAAAAAAACATTGCAAACAAGGTTTTTGATTTTTTGATAGAAACCCCACATCCCCACCTTATTACACCTTAGTTTACAATGTTATATCTTTATTTTTTCTTTTCTTTTTCTTTAAATAATTAGGTTAAAAGAAGATGAAAGAAGCAACAATCATCCACACTCCCACTGCAATTCCTAATAATCCTAATTTTCCTTGTTTTGGTGCAATCTTCCCCCTCAATTGTTCTGCTTTTTCTTTTGCTTCAGCATTTTTTGATAAGAATAGTTTACTAATCATTCCGTATCCTAACATAAAACCTAATCCTGCTTCAACAACACTTCCTGCTAAAAAAGTTCCCCACCATATTGGAGTTGTAGTTAACCAACCTAAGTTTAAAATAGCTGAAATAATACCCCAAATACCCCAAAAACAAAATACAAGACCAATCCAACCTTGGTAAGGTTCTATTTTTTCAAGTAATTCTTTTGCGTTTGGCTTTTTTGATAAAATTAATGACGGTACTGCCACTATACTTAAAAATACTAATGAAATTCCGTAAATCATGTTTAATTAAAATTTAAATGGTTTATAGTTAATTTATTTACTTATTTGTGAATTAAAAGTGCTGTTGCAAACATGTACAGCGTAAAAAAAATTACGATGAAAAGCCCTAAAAACATCCACCAAGGAGTTTTACTCGTTTGTCTACAGTCTTTTGCTTTTTTCTGTAAATCAGGAGGCATTTGGCTTTTGCTCATTTCTAACTTACAATGGCCACAAATACTATATGTCTTTTTGTACAGTGGAATAATAGGAATCCAAAATATATGTACATATAGTCTGTTTACTTGTATAAACAATCGCTCTGGTGTATTGCAATAATTACAACTGTGATTATTTATTGGCTGTGTGTTTATTTTGGCTTCACGCCATCCGAAAATGACCATAACTTTATTACTTAATAATTACGGTACAAAGATGCGTTCGAAGTTGTTTTTAAAATAGCCTGAAACTAGCGAAAGTTAATACCCTGTTTTCAGGGGTATTCTATAAAATTACTCCACTAAGCCTAGTTTTATGGCATATTTGGTTAAGCCTGCTAAGTTTTTTACGTTAAGTTTTGAGATCAAATTTTTTCTATAACTCTCAATTGTATGTTTACTTAAAAAAAGTTTATCGGCAATTTCTTGTGTAGTATATTCTTCGGCAATGAGTTTAAGCACATCTTTCTCTCTTTTGGTAAGCATTACCATAGTATCTTTTCCTTTATTAAAAACATTATCCATATAGGCTTGTTTTACCGATTGAGAAAAGTATTTTTCACCATTAAGAATGGTTTTAACTGCTTGTAACAATTCAGATTGTGTTGCATTTTTAGACAAGTACCCATCAACATCGCTCTTAATTAATGTATCTATCATACTTGTATCAGTATGCATGCTTACTATTAAGGTTTTAATCTCTGAGCGTTCCTTTTTTATGTAGTCGTTTAATGTAATACCATCAATATCAGGCATGGAAATATCACTAATAACAATGTCAATATGTTGATTAGAGTTTGAATTTATGTATTTTATAACATTCTCGCCACTATTAGCCGTTAGCAGAATATTGTACGTGTCTTCATTATTGAATATACTTAACAATCCATCTAAAAACATCTTGTGGTCATCTACCAAAATAATATTATATGTCATATTGCACTAATTTAAAGGAACATCTATATCTATTACGGTACCTCTGTTAGGAAAAGCATTAATAAAAATATTACCTTCAATGGTTTTTAATCTATCTTTTAAATTTTGAAACCCAAGACCGTATTTTACCTTTTCTTGATCAAAACCTACCCCATCATCTTCAAAAAGTAATTTTATGCTATTATTAAATACAGAAAGTTGAATATCTATTTCTGTGGCCTTTGCATGTTTTAAAGCATTTGTTAATAGCTCTTGAATTATTTTATACAGCTCTACCTTTAAATTTTCACCTACTTCATCTATCTCCTCCTTTGGATGTATTTGTAAAGTGATTTGCTCTTTCGATAGTGTTTTAACATTATCAATATATGCTGAAATTATTGAAGTAAATGCAGAATCTTTAAACTTTTTAGGCATCAAGTTATGAGACAACTCTCTTACTTGATTATAAGTATCATCTACTTGCTGAATAAGGTTTTCTTGCTTTGATGTATTTTTATTTGAGAGCTGTAATTTGATAGTCGCTAAATTACCACCAATACTATCGTGTAATTCTCTCGCTATACGTTTCCTTTCATTATTTTGTCCTTCTAAAGAAGCTTTAACCAATTTTAATTCTTGATCTTTTAACAACGTTGTTATTTTTTGCTGACTAACTTCTTCTAATGTTTTAGTAAGCTTACTCTGTGTTTGTAATTTTTGGTAGTACATATACAACAATCCTAATACAGGAATTAATACAATGAGAAAACCTATCAATATATTCTTTTTCATTGCCTTTTGTCGTTGAATTTCTTGCTTCTGTTCTAGTGTTTTGTATTGTACTTCTAATTCGTTTACTTGTTGTTTGTTTTGAATCTCTAGAATTTGATTATTCAAACGGTTCAATTGGGTCATTAAAGAATAGGCATTTTTATAATCTTCTGTCTTGGCATAAGCATTTTGTAATCCTAAAATAGCTCTTCTCTCAATATCTAAATTTCCCCATTGAATAGAGTTTATATAGACGGTAGATAATATTTTTTTAGCATTCTCATAATCCTTCTCTTGTAAATAAATACTCCCTAATGTATTTCCTGCTTTTGCATATAAAGTATAAAAACCACTAGACAGCGATTGGTTAAAAACAGTATAACATATATCTAAAGCCTCTTCTATCTTGTTTTCTCTTTGTAAGATTTTACCCAGCCATAAATCGGTTTTCAATGCTTCCTTTGTATAACCTTCAGATACATAAAACACTTTTACTTTATTGTAGTTTTCCTTTGCTGCTTCTAGATTTCCTTTAACATAAAAAACAAAACCTAACTCAAAAAGCGCATCATGTTTTAGCTTTTCATTTGGAGCCTTTTCTATACATTCCTCAATAATTGCTTGTCCTTCCTCCTCTTTTTCTCTAACAAACTTTACAACTCCTAATCCTATTCTATTTTTTATGTATAATTTGCTATCCTTATTTTCTTTAGAGTGTTCAATACCGCGCAAAAACCACTTTAAAGCTTCATCAAAAAGCCCTTTTTCAAGTTTTCCTTCAGCTATAACACTTGATATTTCAGCTATGTAATTTTCTTTGTCTTTTAATTTCTGATCAGAAATTTCTGTGTAAAGCTTATTTCCGTAGTATATAATAGAATCTATATTTCCTTTCTGTTGATGAAACTCTATCAGTTCAAATGTGGTTTGGTATTTTGATGTAAAGTCTTTTGCTTTCTTTATATTTTCAAAAAGAGAATCGTTGGGGATGGTGGGGTTAACTCCAAAAGCTTTAAACATTTGCATTTCTGTTTGTGATAACACACCACAGGTAAACAACAAACAGACTATTACAACCATTTGTTTTACCACAAATAATGCTCTTTTAACTTTTCCTAACCAACCTATTTCTATTTTCAATTGCATTTTTTCTAACCAACTTTGACTATCAAAATTACAGAAGTTTTTTCTTTGACAAATACTTAGTACAAATTTTATTTTGGATTAATATTATTGTTAAAAACAACAATTACTTTCATGCTGTAACCTACGCTTAGTATATTTGTTTTTTAATTACAAACAACAAAAATGGCTATACACGATTTTGTTCTTCAATCGAGAGAAACTACTATTGAATTACATGAAATTCACTTGAGCAGCAAAAATAAAAATGCTCTAAACCAGCTATTAAAAGAGTTTAAACATGTGGCTGTTTTAAACCATTACAAACTTCCTATTGATAATAAACTATTACTATTTGGACATACTGGATGTGGAAAAACAACTACAGCAAAAGCCATTGCAAAAACATTAAATAAGAAAATAATCACCTTAAATTTGGGGAGCATTGTTTCATCTAAACTTGGTGAAACCGCTAAAAATATTTCTGATGTTTTTAAAAAAGCAACTCGAGAAAGCGCTGTGTTGTTTTTAGATGAATTTGACTACATAGGTAAAGCTCGTGATTATGACAGTAAAGATTCTGCCGAAATGAAACGGTTGGTCAATACTGTAATTCAATTAATAGATCAGTTACCTAACGAAGTTTTATTAATTGCCGCAACCAATCACTCTAGTGTTATTGATACTGCTTTATTAAGACGTTTTCAGTTAAAATTACAATTTGAAGCTCCTAGCGATGCAGATTTAGATATTTATTATCAAACCTTGTCACAAGAATTCCCTGAAGAATTTAGAGGTGTAAATCCTATCTATGGAATCTCTTATGCTGAAGCAAAAGACATCACATACAGAGCTTTAAAAAACAAAATTATAGAAAAAGAAGAACTCAATAGTCAACTACAAAATGGATAATATTCAAAACAACTTAAACATTATTCATCAGCGTATAAAATTCGCTTGTAAAAAAGCCAACAGAAATCCAAAAGATGTTCGTTTATTATTAGCAACCAAAACTGTAACACCAGAGAGAATTAACTTCGCCCTTGCTCAAGGAGAAACACTTATTGGTGAAAACAAAGTTCAAGAGTTAAAACAAAAATGTGATGCTGTGAAAGAGCTACAACCAGAAGTTCATTTTATTGGTCATCTGCAAAGTAATAAAATTAAAGAGGTCTTAAAGTGGACCAGTTGTATAGAATCAATCGATCGATTTTCTATCGCTGAAAAGCTGCATCAACGTTTAACTTTTGAAGAAAAAGAAATTGATGTATATATTCAAGTAAACACATCTTTTGAAGAAAGTAAATTTGGAGTAAAACCAGAAGAAACTATCGAATTGGTAAAAAAGATATCTGAATTTAAAAATATTCATATCAAAGGGTTAATGACCATTGGTTTACTAAGCTCAGAATCAACTGAAATCCGAAAATGTTTCCAACTCTTAAAACAACTTCAAGAAGAGATTAAAACTCTTCAAATCCCCAATGTAGAAATGAATGAACTTTCTATGGGAATGAGTGGTGATTTAGAAATTGCCATCGAAGAAGGTGCTACTATTGTGCGAGTAGGAACAGCCATATTTGGAGAACGAGTGTATCCTGATAGTTATTACTGGAACGAATCAAAAGCCAATGCCTAATCTTTCTTTACTCTTTTCAAATCCAACAAATCAATAGGATTAATACCTAAACCCTTTACATTTTTTTGAGTGAATCGAATAACCTCATCATAATATAACGGAACTACTGGAGCTTCATCAATAATAATACTATCCATTTGTTGATAAAGCTTTCGACGCTTTAACTCGTTAACTTCTTTAATAGATTGTTCGTACAAATTGTCAAAAAGTTCATTTTTAAAATGCGTATAATTAGGCCCGTTAGGAGTAAAGTTTTTACTGTAAAATAAGGATACATAATTTTCAGCATCTGGATAATCAGCTATCCAACTCGCTCTAAAAACAGGAAGTTTACCGCTCGCCTTTCCTTGACGTAAAGTTGATGGAGGTATTACATCAACTTTGGTTTCTAATCCTATTTTTTGCAATTCTCGCTGAATAAACTCACATAAATCCAAATAATTACTATTTGTAGTAATTGTTATTTGTGGGTTATTATTTCCAGTTTCCTCTTTGTATTGCAATACTAAAGCCTTTGCCTTTTCTGGTTGATACGAATATCCTTGTTGATTGTTAAAAGATGGTAATCCTTTCGGAATAAATCCACTCGTAGCAGGTGTTCCGATACCATTGCGTAAAAAAGTAATCATTTTCTCACGGTCAAAACCATAATTAATCGCTTGTCTAATCAATTTTGACTTTGTAGCAAACGTCTCTTCTCCATCCAGATAAATCCCTAAATATTCTGTATTTAAATACGCACCTGTTTGCATGCGTATCTTATCTGCATATTTCTCTTTTAATGTTCCGTCAGTATTTAAAATATCATCTTTATACGAAGCATCTAAACTCTTCATAAAATCAATATTTCCTTGTATGAATTGCAAAAATTCACTTTGCTTATCTGGCAAAAAAGTAACCGCTACAGCTTCTAAATATGGTAGTGAATTTCCATTTTCGTCTTGTTCAAAATACAATGGATTTTTACGTAGCACCAACTTCGTATTTTCTACCCATAATTTAAATTGAAAAGGACCTGTGCCAATTGGATTAGCTCTAAACTCATTTCCAAAAAACTCTACTGCTTCTTTAGAAACTACCGAACAGTATTTCATCGCTAACAAACCTAAAAAAGGCGGAAAAGGCTGTTTTAAATTAATCGTAAAAATAGAATCGTTTTCAGCTTTAAAATTCTCCACATTTTGCAATACCCAACCTCCTGGAGAAGCTACATTTTTATCTAGCAACCTATTGAAAGAATATTCAAAATCTTTTGCTACAACGTTTCTTGTTGAGTCTTTTCCAAATAAAATATGCTTGTGAAATTGTACATCGTTACGCAAGGTAAATTGATACCTTTTTCCATCTTCAGAAATTGTCCAACTTTTAGCTATTGATGGTTCTACTTGTAAACTATCATCCAATTGCACCAACCCATTATACAGTTGATTTACCGCCCAAATATTTCGCTGATCTTTTGCAAAAGCAGGGTCAAGAGAAGTAACATTTGAGTGTTCGTTGTAACGAAAAACCTGATTGTCTGTATATATAGATTTCTTTTTCGCACAAGAAAAAAGAAACAATAAGGTTATTAATACAACTACTCTATTTCTTCTTACGTTTATTTTTATAGTAGATTTTATCTGCAATGTAAATGGTTTTAGATACTTCTGCAAAAACAACAGATTCATCTTTGTTGGTTATTTTAATCTCTTTAATCAGATTTATTTCTTGTTCGTCTTTAACCTGTTCTTGTATTTGCTTTATTTCATCTTCAGAAAACATAAAATCTGCATAAGCATCCTGTTTTGCAGGTCTTTTAAACTTTATACTCGCTTCTTTATCCCAAACCACATATTCATTTCCTAAAATATTTATTAACTGAATCATAAAAACAGGATCAGTTGCTGAAAATAGACTACCTCCAAAAATAGATCCTACGTAATTCTTATTCCTATACGTAATGGGAATTTTTACTTGTGCCTTTAACAAGTCTTCAGAAACATAATTTATTTTCCCTGTAGATCTTCTATACATAGGGGAAATATTGAATCCGTACTTGAAAATAGTATTTTGTTTAAAAAATTTCTTTAAAAAATTAGAAATTGTTGCGTACATATATATTATTTTTCAAAACCATATTCTCTTTCAACCTCACAAATTCGTAACTGGTATTTTACCTTATAATACCGGAGGTTGTAAAGTGTCTACTATCGTAAAATTAATTCATATTTTGTTTCTGGTAAGCCAATATCTTCACTTATAAACTTCTCTATTGCAACAAAATTAAATCGCTTTAATATTTTTGCTGACGCTACATTTACATCTGCTACACAGCCTATCAATTTTTTTATTCCAATCGATTTGCAATACTCTATCAAACCTTCACAAAGTTCTGTTGCATATCCTTTGCCCCAGTATTTCTCGATAAATCGGTAACCTATCTCATCATTTCCTTCTTCATCTTTCACCAATGCAACGGTACCAATAAATTCTTTATCAGATTTACGCTCTATAGCATAAATAAAAAAATCATTTTCTTTGTTATCGTATCGTATAATAAGTTGATCTAAGTCCTCTTTACTTTCCTCTAAATTTTTAGGTTCTCCTGTTGCATATTGTAATACTTTTGGATTACTCTCTAACTCATAAAAAGACTCTATATCAACAACTTGAAGCTTTCTAATAAGTAATCTTTTCGTTTCAAAAATCATGAATATTATCGTACTTTTGCAAACCTAAAACTGTTTAAAACAGTGATAGATTAAATAAACTATACGAACTTCTAAAAAATTAAAGACTTGTACAAGGCTTTTGTTTTTTATTTAGGATAGAGAAAAGATGAATGCAGATAAAAAAGTAGCTTTTTACACATTAGGCTGTAAATTAAATTTTTCAGAAACCTCAACTATTGCAAGAAACTTTGTAAACGAAGGTTTTGAACGCGTTGAGTTTGAAGAAAAAGCAGATGTATATGTAATTAACACGTGCTCGGTAACTGATAATGCTGATAAACGTTTTAAAACTATTGTGAAGTCTGCCTTAAAGCAAAACGAAAATGCTTTTGTAATTGGTGTTGGATGCTATGCGCAATTGAAACCAGAAGAATTAGCAGCTGTTGATGGTGTTGATTTAGTATTAGGGGCTACTGAAAAGTTTAATGTAACTAGTTACATTAACGATTTAACCAAAAATGAAATTGGTGAAGTGCATTCTTGTGAAATTGAAGAAGCTGATTTTTATGTAGGCTCATATTCTATTGGCGATCGTACGCGTGCCTTTTTAAAAGTACAAGATGGTTGCGATTACAAATGTACTTATTGTACTATTCCACTAGCTCGCGGAATTTCTCGTAGTGATACCTTAGAAAATGTATTGAAAAATGCCAAAGAAATTTCAGAAAAAGGAATCAAAGAAATTGTATTAACTGGAGTTAATATTGGTGACTATGGAAAAGGTGAATTCGGAAATAAAAAACACGAACACACCTTTTTAGAATTGGTACAAGCATTAGATAAAGTTGAAGGAATTCACCGTTTACGAATCTCTTCAATAGAACCTAACTTGTTAAAAGATGAAACTATTGATTTTGTTTCTAACTCAGATACTTTTGTTCCTCATTTTCACATTCCGTTACAGTCAGGTAGTGACACACTTTTAAAGAAAATGAAGCGTCGCTATTTGCGTAAAGTTTATACCGATAGAGTAACAAAAATTAAAGAGGTAATGCCTAACGCTTGTATTGGGGTGGATGTTATTGTTGGTTTTCCAGGAGAAACAGATGAGCTTTTCTTAGAAACTTATAATTACCTAAGTGAATTAGATATTTCTTATTTACATGTTTTTACCTACTCTGAAAGACCTAATACAGAAGCGGTTGAAATGGATGGTGTAGTAGCTAAAAATGTACGTACAAAACGTAGTAAAATGTTACGCGGATTATCGGTTAAGAAACGTAGAGCTTTTTACGAAAGCCAATTAGGAAATACACTTACTGTTTTATTTGAAGGAGAAAATAAAGAAGGATACATTCACGGATTTACCGAAAATTATGTTAAAGTAAAAGCTCCTTGGAATCCAGACTTGGTAAACACCCTACATAAAGTTACCTTGACTAAAATTGATGAAGATGGTTTAGTGCGTTTTGATTTTGTGAATGCTAAAGTTATTGCTTAACTTGTTGCCTAGTTCACAAAATCAATAAAACTCACTTATGAAATATCTTTTATATTCCTTCTTAGTTTTAGGAATTTCTTGTAGTATTCCTAAAAAAAGTTCTGAAACCAAATTAATAGAACACGAAGAAAAAGAAATAGTTATAAAAGATAAAAAAATTGCTGAACCTTTAGCTCCTCAAAATGAGTTAATCATTGTACTTAACAATGCCAAAAGTATTCACGATGTGAAATCCCTTATTAAAAATAGTGGTTTAACTTGGAGTAAAATGGCTTATGACACTGAGGCTTCTAAAATAGGAATCATCAAAGTTCCAGAAGGCAAACGTAAATTTTGGATTGATAAACTTCAAGAAAGTAAGGAATTCAGATTGGTTGATATCCATACCGAAGAAAAATTAACTGATATTATCAATAAAGAAGAAAATACCCTACTTAGCATAAGAAAAACTCAATGCTTTGGAGACTGTCCTGTATATAGCGTTTCTATTGATAAAGAAGGAAATGTAATTTACAACGGAATTGAATATGTACTCGAAAAAGGAATTCACAAGTTCACTCTTTCTGAAGAACAGCTAAATGAATTGAACAATAAGCTTAGTAAAAAAGATTTTTCAAGCTTTAAAGATGTATATAATAACCCTAAAGTACAAGACTTACCTAGTACATACATAATTCATAACGGAAAACAAATTCAAATTCGTTTATGGAATGGTATTCCTGATGAACTTATTGATATACACGAATATGTAGAAGGTATTTTATTAAATAAAAAGTTCATAGAATAATGTCTAAAACTCACCTATATTTTGTTCCGGGGTTAGCTGCCAACACCAAAATATTTGAGCACATCTCTCTACCAGAAGAACAGTTTGAATTGCATTTTTTAGATTGGTTGATGCCAACATCAATTAATGAGACTATTCAAGAATATGCTTTACGATTGTGTACCAAAATTCAACATAAAAGCCCTATATTAGTCGGAGTTTCTTTTGGTGGCATCATGGTGCAAGAAATGAGTAAGATTATTAGTTGCAAAAAAGTAATCATCATATCTAGCATTAAAAGCAATAATGAACTCCCAAAACGTTTAAAGCTTGCACAAATAACGAAAGCTTATAAACTTTTCCCTTCAAAAATTATAGCAAACATTGAAAGTTACGAACATTACTTTTTCAGTGATTATTTAAAAAAACGAGCAGAATTATACAAAATGTATTTATCTGTAAGAAACGAAGAGTACCTACAATGGGCTATTTATAATGTACTACATTGGCAACAAAAAGAACCGCTTGCCGATATAGTTCATATACACGGGAAAAAAGATGAAGTTTTTCCTATAAAATATATTAAAAACAGTATTGAAGTTGATAACGGGACGCATGTAATGATCTTAAACAAAGCAAAAACTATTTCTAAAATCTTAGAAAAGGAATGCTTATTGATGGATTAAAATGAGTAGTTCACTTCAATTAAAAAACAAAAAACATGAATACGTCAGTACGCTTTCTATCTGTTGTAATAGTAGTATTTACAGCAGTTTTATTTACAAACACGATAAGTAAATCAAACGAACCTATTATTAAAAATGTAGCTGAAAGCTATGTTATTAAAGCTTTAAAACTACCCGAAGATCTTAATTTAGCAGGAGAACGTGTTCCTTTAGAAAAACTTGACATTAAGGAGCGAATGGATCGTGAGTTATTAGTTAACACCTATTGGCAATCAAACGGGTTATTATTAATCAAACGTGCTAACAAATATTTTCCTGTTTTAGAACCTCTATTAAAAAAATATGGGTTACCTGACGATTTTAAATTTTTAGCCTTGGCTGAAAGTGGATTTATAGACGAAACCTCATCAGTAGGAGCTGCGGGTATGTGGCACTTTATGAAACAAACTGGTAAAGAGTTCGGATTAGAAATTAACAACAATGTAGATGAACGTTATCATATAGAAAAATCAACTAGGGTTGCTGCAGAATACCTAAAAAAGTCAAAAGAGCGCTTTGGTTCATGGACACTTGCTGCTGCTGCTTATAATGCCGGAAATTATGGCGTTTCTAAAAGATTAGAAGCTCAGGGAGTAACAAGTTATTATGATGCTATGTTACCAGATGAAACTGAAAGATATGTATTTAGAGTTTTAGCTTTAAAAGAAATCATTTCAAATCCAGAAAAATACGGATTCGTATACGACAAAGAAGATCTATATACCTTACCAAAAACTTACACAGTAAAAGTAGATACGGCAATTACTGATATTGCTTTGTTTGCTAAAAAGTTTGGTACTACCTACAAAGATTTGAAACTACACAATTCTTGGTTAAGAGAAAACAAGTTAAACAACCGTAGTAGAAAATTGTACGAAATTAAAATTCCTGTTCAATAAACAATAAAAAAGCTCATTCTTTCGAATGAGCTTTTTTATTTAATCTATAAACTTATATTTTCTAATGAAAATCTGTATTCAGTTTAATGTAGTCTAAGAATTCACGTTTGGTTTCTTTGTTTTTAAACGCTCCACCAAACTCTGCAGTAACTGTACTACTTTCAATGTCTTTAATTCCGCGAGAATTTACACATAAGTGTTTTGCATCAATAACACAAGCAACATCTTGAGTTCCTAAAGCTTCTTGCATTGCTTGTACCACTTGCATAGTTAAACGCTCTTGTACCTGCGGACGCTTTGCATAGTACTCTACAATACGATTCATTTTAGAAAGTCCAATTACCTTACCGTTAGAAATGTACGCTACATGTGCTCTACCAATGATTGGCAATAAGTGGTGCTCACAAGTTGAGTATACAATAATGTTTTTTTCAACTAACATTTCACCATACTTATACGTATTATCAAATGTAGATGGCTCTGGTTTGTTTTTAGGATTTAACCCCATAAACAACTCACTAACGAAAGCTTTCGCAACTCTTTTCGGAGTTCCGCTTAAACTATCATCATTCAAATCCATTCCTAAAGTTTCAAGAATTTCTTTAACATTCTCTTGAATCTTTTCTATCTTCTCCTTGTCAGAAATATCGAAAGCATCAGCTCTTAAAGGTGTTTTCGCTGATGTACCAATGTGGTTCTCTCCTATTTCGTCCTGGCTATCGTTATTCATTTTTTTGCTGTTCACTTCAAACATTGCTATCAAAAATTAATGGGTGCAAATTTACAACATTGTTTGTAATTTACTGCACTTTATTTATCAATTCATCTAAAGAACAGGTAGTTTGCTCTCCTGCCTTCATATCTTTTACAACAAGTGTACCATTTTCTACCGTTGTCACTACAAATTCAATCTCTCTATTAATGGCGTATTTCCACTGCTTTTTTTGCTGATTATTGCTTGTAGCTACATCTGGATACATTTCTGTTTTTATGTCATTATTACGTAACGTTTTAATCATTTTGACTTTCTCTAAACCTTCATTTTCATCAAAATTCAAAAACAATACTTTCGGTTTTGGTAATTCGACAGCCTCAAATAAGCCTAATTCTTCCATTACCAAGTAAATTCTGTCCAAACCAAAAGAAATTCCTACACCTGAAACATCTTTTAAACCGAAGATACCTGTCAAGTCGTCATAACGACCTCCACCACCAATAGAACCCATTTTTACACCTTCAGGCGCTGCCACTTCGTATATCGCTCCTGTATAATAATTCAATCCACGCGCTAAGGTTACATCTATTTCTAAGGTAGCTGAGTCTAAACCTAGTGCTTCAACTCTATCAACTACCGTTTTTAAATCCGATACCCCTTGCAAACCTTCTTCAGATTCTTGTAACATATTTTCTAAAGAAGCTAACTTATCTTGATTGCTTCCTGAAAAATTAAACAACGGTTCTACTTTTTCAATGGCTTCTTCTGATATTCCTTTAGATAACATTTCTGTTACCACTCCTTCTTTTCCTATTTTGTCTAACTTATCTAAAGCGACTGTAAAATCAATCAACTTATCTGAAGCTCCTATAACTTCGGCTATTCCAGATAATATCTTTCGGTTGTTGATTTTGATAGTCGTACCATTAAGCCTTAACTTACTAAAAACAGCATCATATAATTGTACAAACTCAACTTCTTGCCATAATGAAGTGCTTCCTACCACATCTGCATCACATTGATAAAACTCACGGAAACGCCCTTTTTGTGGACGATCAGCTCTCCAAACTGGTTGAATTTGGTAACGTTTAAACGGAAATGTAATTTCGTTTTGATGTTGCACTACATAACGTGCAAATGGCACTGTTAAATCATATCGCAAGGCTTTTTCTGAAATTTTTGAAGTTACCTTTATACTTTCCTTTTCTGAAAGCAATGCTTCTTCTACTTTTTTCAAATAATCGCCAGAATTCAAAATTTTAAAGATCAAACGATCTCCTTCTTCTCCATACTTTCCCATTAGTGTAGAAGAGTTTTCAAAACTTGGTGTTTCAATAGGTTGAAATCCAAAATTTTCAAACGAATGTTTAATTGTATTGAAAATATAGTTTCTTTTTGCTACTTCTGTAGATGAAAAATCTCTTGTTCCTTTTGGGATTCCTAGCTTCATATTCTTTAGTTATCATTTATCAATCATTAGTTTATTAGTAATAACTAACAATTATTTATTGTTCCTTTAAACCTGCAAATATCCGAAAAATATGAAGAAAAATATTATTTGGCTCTAGCTTTATTTTTACGTTTTAAACGATAAATAGAAGCGTTTAATTCAAAACCTAACAGTAAAATAATTGCATTCAACCAAACAAATAACATTAAAACAAGTAAGGTTCCTATTGATCCATATAATTGATTGTATTGAGCAAATTTTACTACATAAATCCCAAACAAATAGAAAGTAAACATGGATACTACTGTTGTTAAAATAGCTCCTGGAGAAAAGAAACGTACTTCTTTTCCTTGTTTGGTTCCATATCTAAAAAGTAATGATACAATGGTAAAAATCATTACTAAAAACAAAAAGCCTCTTCCGTAGTAAAACAAATCGAGATCTCCCGTATTTAACCATCCTATTTTATGAATTTTCGCGAGTGCTATTTGATAAAAAATAATCAATGCTACCGTGATTATCAAGAAAAGAGACATTATCAATGAAACTCCTAAAGAAACGATATATGCTCTAAACACACTTCTTATTTCCTTTACATGGTATGAGTATTCAAAACCTCCAAAAATCGCATTCACTCCATTAGTCATTAAAAAAATAGATGCTAAAAAACCAAAAGACAACAATCCTCCATATTGATTGTTGATGATATCTTTAATTACAAAATCAACTGCTTCAAAGGTTTTGGGCGGTAACGCTTCTTGCATTAATGAAAGTAAGCCTTCTTGAAATCCTTCTATTGGGATGTATGGAATCAACGTTAAAATAAATAGCAAAAAAGGGAAAATTGCCATAAAAAAACTGAAAGCGATTCCTCCGGCTCTTGTAGTTAGCGCTCCTTTTACAATACCTATAACATACATTTCGAGCACATCATACAAAGACATTCCTTCTAACCCCGGAATTTTAATCTTCTTTCCCAAGGTTACTAGCCAGTTAATTACTGGAATTTTTTCAAGACTTTCTTCTATGTGTTTAGTCATTTGTTTTTAGTTTCAAAGTATTTTTAGTTTCAAAGACACAAAGAGATATTCATCGTTTTTCTTTTAACTTTCTTATGAGACTTGTATAACATTCTTTCTATTTCTCTTGATTGTTCATAGAGTTTAGTAAAAGATTCATTTGAAATATACTCTAAGTTTAGAGAAATTTCAAGTTGCGTTTGTAATTCAAACAAAGAAGCTATTCCTATATTTAAAAAACGAATAAAATCTCCTAAACTTTGTCTCCCATATCCTTCTGAAATATTACTAGGTATTGAAACCGCGCATCTTCTTATTTGAGATGTCAATCCAAAAACTTCTTCTTTAGGAAAGTCATTAGAAATTTTATAAACTTCTGTTACAAAAACCATTGATTTTTGCCAAACTAACAAGTCTCTGAATGTTTTTATACTCGTTTTCTCTTTCATTTTTCACTTTTTCACTTTTTCACTTTTTCACTTTGCTACTCTGCCTCTTAGAAGCTCCCTTTACTCCACCACAATATCATATTTCTGTAATAATCCTATAATATTCTCTTGTGAAAATTTAGCTTTTTTTATTTTATTACTTTCAGGATTAATCACAAAATTAGTAGCGCTTCTAAAATCTACTTTTTCTATATTAGTTTGATCAAAAATCGCTCCTTTTAAATCGCAATCTTCAAAAATACTATTATGAATATCTGCCTCGGTAAAATCTACCTCTTGTAAATTACAATTTACAAATTTTGTATTGGGAATTTTTAATTGATAGAAAGAAGATAAGTTTAACTGACAGTTGCTAAAATTCATTTGTAATAAGAAGCTATTACACTCATTAAACTTAACACCAATCATTTTACAATTACTAAAAGCACACTCTTTAAATGAAGTTTCATTTACAACTGTATTGCTAAAATTACAGTTGATAAATTCACATTCTAAAAACTGAATACTAGAAGCATGTACGTTTTCGAAATTGCAATTCTCAAACGTACAGCTATCATATTCTCCTTTTTTAAGTTTTGTTTTGGTAAAATCTACTTTAGTAAATTCTTCGCTATCAAAAAAAGCATCCATTTATTTTAATCCTCTAGCTTTTAGCATTGGTGCTGCTTGAGGATCACGTCCTGCAAAAACGCGATACATCTCAGCATAATCCATCGTGTTTCCTTTTGATAAGATTTGTTCTCTAAACTTTTGTCCATTTTCTCTCGTTAACAATCCATTGTTTTCAAACCAATCGTATGCATCGTGACTTAGCATTTCAGTCCATAAATATGAATAATATCCAGCAGCATACCCTCCACTAAAAATATGTGCAAAATATGTTGAACGGTATCTTGGTGGAACTTCTTCTATCTTTAACTTCATTTTTGCTAACGCCTCTTCTTCAAACTTAGCAACATCGTCAATAGTTGTATCAGCAGCAATCGTGTGCCATTGCATATCTAAATTAGAAGAACATAAGTTTTCGATAATTGAATACCCTTGATTAAAAGTTCCTGCATTTTTAATTTTTTGTAATAACTCATCAGGAATTACTTCTCCTGTTTTGTGGTGCAATGCATAATTATTTAACACTTCAGGATAGGTTGCCCAGTTTTCATTGAATTGCGATGGAAACTCTACAAAATCTCTTGCTGTACTGGTTCCTGAAATTGACGCATACTGTTGGTTTCCGAATAAACCATGTAATGCATGTCCAAACTCATGAAACATGGTTTCTACATCGTCAAAACTGATTAATGCTGGTTCTCCTTCAGCTGCTTTTGTGTAATTACAAACATTATAAATTACAGGTTTTTGCTCTCTAAGTTTCGATTGCTTTACAAAAGCACTCATCCATGCTCCTCCTCTTTTACTATCTCTTGCAAAATAATCTCCATAGAACAATCCTAACTTACTACCATCTTCTTCAAAAATTTCGTATACAACTACATCTGGGTGGTATGTTGGTATGTCTGTACGCTTTTTAAATGTAATTCCATATAATTTGGTAGCTGCATAAAACACTCCTTTTTCTAACACATTGGTTAATTCAAAATACTGTTTTACTTCATCTTCATTCAAATTGTATTTTGATTTACGTACTTTTTCTGCAAAGTGATTCCAATCGTATGGAGCTAATTTAAAATCGTGTCCTTCTTTTGCTATTTCTGCCTGAATTTCTTTGGTTTCTGCTGCTACTTTTTCTAATGAACCTGGAATCAATCCGTTGAACATTTCAAAAACTTTATCTGGTGTAGCTGCCATAGTTCCTTGCAAACTCCAACTAGCATAATTATCAAATCCTAAAATTTTTGCTTTTTTGGCACGTAAGAAAACCATTTTCTTTACTAAGTCACTCGTATCATATTCACCTGCACCTGTTCTATGAATAGATTTCTCAAATAACTCTTTACGAACTTCTCTATTTTCCAACGTTTGTAATAAAGGTTGTTGCGTTGTATTTATCAACTGAACCTCATACTTCCCTTCTTTTTCTAAACCTTTAATTGTCTCTTCTGAAAGTCCTTTTAATTGTTCTTTATCCGTAACTGTTAATCCACCTTTTTTACTAGCATCTAATAACATTTTACCAAAGTCGTTTGATAAACTAGCCAATTCAGCATTGATTTCTTTTAGCTCTTTTTTCTTTTCTTCCGATAAATTAGCTCCTGCTTTTACAAATTTCTTGTAATACTCTTTTACCAAGTAGTTCGATTCTGCATCTAACTCTAAATTTTCTAAATTATCATGAACAGCTTTTATTCTTTCAAACAACTTCGTGTTTAGTAAAATTTCATCGGTATGTTTTGAAAATTTAGGTGCTAATTCCTTTTGGTTTTCTTTAATTACATCATTTGTATGTGCTCCTGCTAATGCGTAAAAAACTGAAGTTACATTATCTAATGTTTTAGAGCTTTCTTCAAGCGCCAAAACAGTATTCTCAAATGTAGGAGCTTCTGTGCTAGCCACAATCTTAGCTATTTCTTCATTTTGAACTTCCATACCTTTTAAAATGGCAGGCATAAAATGTTCGTTCTTTATTTTGGTAAAATCTGGCGCACCGTAATCTATGGTACTTTTTACTAGCAAAGGATTTTCTACCATGTTTGTATTGCTTTCTTTTTTAGATTCTTCTGTTTTGCATGACATAGCCAACACAATGGTTGCTATGAGTAATAGTTGTTTTTTCATTTTTATAAAAGTTATTTTTATTTTGAAATAAACCTATCTACTTTTAGTATCTCTTCTTTTTTCAGTTCCCAAAAAGTAGCTTGGATTTTTTTATTTTCAAAAGAAGACGTATAATATTCTAAATTAAAATCCATGTCAAAAATTTTTTCCCAGCTTTTCTCAACCTCAAATCGCGTTCTCTTAACACTATCAAGCCCCTTGTCTAATTCTAGAATTTCCCTTTCAGAAGTTGCTATGTATTCTTTATAACATAAAGGCCAATGCCATAAAACAAAATCTGACATCAAAATATCATTTATATCTTTTTCTATTTCTATCCTATAACCAACCTCACCAGAAGGCAAAAAACCACTTTTTCTTAAGTCTGGTTTCTTTTTATTATTATCTGTATGTTGATACCAAGCCCAAATAGGATACTGCTCCTTGTCTACTACCTCTCCTATTCTCTTATTCATTTGAAGTTTCATCCAATCATAGCCTTCCTTAAACTCAGAATAAACATACTCTTCTTTAGCTTTTAAGACTCCTAATTTATTTAACTCACCCCATCCTAACTCATTTTGAATAGTCCAAAGCTTAACCTTTTTCATCTAGTGTTAGTCAACAGCTTTTAGGCTTAAGTCCATATTGTATACCGAATGCGTTAACGCCCCTGACGAAATAAAGTCAACACCACACTCTGCATATTTTCTGATCGTTTCTTCGTTAATTCCTCCCGAAGATTCTGTTAAACATTTATCACCTATCAACTCAACTGCTTTGCGCGTATCTTCGTAATTAAAGTTGTCTATTAAAATACGGTACACTCCTTCGTTCTGCAAAATCTCTTCAATTTCTTCTAAACTTCTAGCTTCTACAATAATTTTAATATCCAATCCTTTTTCTGCTAAGTACTTTTTGGTTTTGGTAATAGCTTGAGTAATTCCTCCAGCAAAATCAATATGATTATCTTTTATCATTACCATATCGTATAAAGCAAATCGGTGGTTTTCTCCTCCTCCAATTTTTACTGCCCACTTTTCTAAAGCACGAATTCCTGGAGTTGTTTTACGAGTATCTAATACTTTGGTTTTGGTGCCTTCTAACAAATCGGCAAAGAACTTTGTTTTGGTAGCAATGGCACTCATACGTTGCATTGCATTTAATACCAAACGCTCTGCCATTAAAATAGATTGTGATTTTCCTGAAACATATAAAACAATATCTCCATACTTCACTGCTTCACCATCATTGATTAAAGTTTCTACTTCTAAATCAGCATCCACATACTTAAACACCATTTTAGCAAACTCTACTCCAGCTATTACCCCTTCGTCTTTTACCAACAATTTTGCTTTCCCTTTTGCATCGGCAGGAATGCATGATAATGAGGTGTGATCGCCATCTCCTATATCTTCTCTAATAGCATTTGCTATAATTAAATCTAACTCTTTATTAAATTGTTCTTGTGAAATCATAGTATTGAATTATTGAGGTAAAAATACAATTATTTTTAGTTCTCTGTTTTGGGTTCGCTGCTTATTATTCTGATAATTTTCACCGTTTCTTTACTAAAAATTTGACACTCTTGATTAAAATAATAGCTTTTACGGAAAACTTTTTAAACATATTCTTTAATTTTTTATATTTTGTTTTCAAAAAAAATTACAGCTTGTAACCACTCAATATATCATGGCAATAAACTATCCATTTGGTCTTCCTTTAAAAAATAATTTTGCAGAGTTTGTGTACTATAACGGCTTATTTCTCCCTCATGAAACAGAAAGAATCCTCAATTTATGGGACGACAACCAAAAAATCAAAGCTACGCTTAGCGGAGCCGACACCTATGATGATGAACTTCGAAAGAGTGCTGTGATGTTTATTGAAAACAACCCAGAAAACGAATGGATATATAACCGATTAGCCGGTTTGGCTATGCAATGTAATAACGAACGGTATTGGTTTGATTTATTGGGTTTTCACAACAATTTACAATTGGCTAGCTATACTGAGGGTGACTTTTTTGATTGGCATTTAGATTTCGGAGCGGGTGAAATTTCTGATAGAAAACTGAGTATTTCCATGCAGTTATCTGACCCTGATGAATATGAAGGTGGTGATTTACAATTTATGCTGAATCAAAAAATTGTAAGTGCTCCTAGAGAGAAAGGTACCATCATTGTTTTTCCTTCTTTTATGATGCATCGTGTTACTCCTATTACTAAAGGGGTTCGTAAATCTATTGTAGGTTGGGTTGCGGGTCCTCCGTATAGGTAAGTTGTTAAGGGAATTTATGGTATCCCATAAGAATATATACACACATTGTATTAGGTCCGCAAGAATTGTATAATTAATTAACAAACAACAGTAACTCGTTAATAACTTTACCTTATATAAAACATTGATTTTATTATATTTGATAGCGTATAAAAATTGCTACACTTTATGATATCCCATGTTTTTGTCGAGATAAAAGAAGTAAAATTTGATATATAACATAACAAGTTGGCACCAATTTGAAAATCTCAAATACTAAGAAAATTAATGAATAAAAGTAAATTATTAGATGACCTAATTTCACAAGGCGAAAAGCTAACAGATTCGATTTATCATGTTCCAGCAGGAAGTGGGGTACTTAGATTTAATTCTGTTTATAGTACAAGGAAAAAAGAAGAGTATCAAAATTGGCAATCTTCATCTCAACGTTTTATTAAGACTTATTTCCCAAGTGATTTAGAAGATTTTAGACGAAATACTGAGCAACTAAGTCCTAACAACCATCAAAAAATGATGGGAATTTTAAGAGCGATTAAATTAATGCCTGAGGAACCTATAAAAACAAGTGGAAAAGGTTCTGGGAATACAAATATTACAATTAATAATACGCAACAAATAGTTTTAAATCTTTTTACGGAAGCAGTAAAGGATGAAATAACAGGAAAAGAATATAAAGAACTAAAGGAGATTCTAAAAAACTATGAACGTGAACCTGAAAAAACAACATCCGAAATAAAGGAAAAATTGAAAAAAATGGGTGGAGATGTTTTGACTAATATCATTACCAATATTTTGACCAATCCAAATATATATGGTGGATTAATGTGAAATATGAATAAAAAACTGGTGCCAACAAGGCGTATAATTAATTGCTACTGAATTTCCTCGGCGGAAATTCAACCTTATTAATTATCTTTCCGCTACAACGGAAAACGACTCGCGTCCTTTTCCCGCAAAAAATCATACACACAAACGTTACCACACATCTAACATAAAAACTTTTGAAGAGACAGAAACCATTTTATTTCATTTTAATTCTAACAATATTCTTTCAGAATTGCGCTTCATTTGATGATAGTATTTTAAATTCAAGAACTTTGACTAAAAACAACTTGACTAATTTAAATGGTAAATATGAAATTATGTATTTTGGAATTTGATAGTATTTCTAAAGCTTATGAAACTAAAAAATCAATCCATCGGAATTTCTTTACTTTAATTGACCTAAAATCTGGAAAAGAGAGAATTAAATTAGATAGCCAAAAAATGTATCATTTTGAACTGAATACAATAAGTCCTAAAAAAATCAGAATTAATTATTTAGAAAATGGAAAAACATTTCAAGAGGAAGTTGTTAAAACCGAATTAAAAAAAGATGGATATTTATACTTGAAAAAGAAAAAATTAAAATTCATTGGTATACCATATCTTTTTGGAAGATTTGACTTAACAAAAATGAGATTGTCATTGGATAAAAATAAAAATTTGATTTTAGATATTACTAATCATTCATCTGGTGCTGCATTATTAGTAGTTTTTCTAAATTCAAAAACCTATAAATATAGAGAAAAATTAAAAAGAGTAGAATAAAAACGTGTGGTAACACCATAATTAATTGCTAGTCCTTACTTACAAAAATTCGTAAAGGTTTTCTATTCGGTTTGTATTTGCTAAATTACGTGCTTGAACATATAACTACTCATAACCGAAACCGTTGACAACAATATAAAAAAAACTAAATGATTAAATATATTGAATTTCCATTACAAAATGAATATCCTAGTTATGCTGAAATGTATATGAAACTAGTTAAAAAAGATGGAAGCCTTATTGAACAATTGAAATCGAGTTTGTATAAAACAAAGTCTTTGATAAGTAACTTATCGAATGAAGAATTAGGCTATAGATATGAAAAGAATAAGTGGTCAATTAAAGAAGTTTTAGTTCATATAATTGATGACGAAAGAATATATGGATATAGAGCTCTTTCATTCGCTAGAAATGATAAAACAAATCTCCCAGGATTTGAACAGGAAGATTATAATTTTTATTCTGACACATCGGAAAGAACAATTGAGAATATATTAGAAGAATATGAAGCTTTAAGATTGTCGACAATTACTTTGTTTAATGGATTATCTGACAAATCATTAAAACGTGTCGGAATTGCAAACGGAAATAAAGCAAGTGCAAGAGCTTTGGGATATCATATTCTTGGACACGATTTACATCATATTAAAATAATAGAAAACTTATACTTGAAAGAATTGAGAAAGTAAAGCCAGTTACCAACAATGCATCCTATGAAAAGCACTAGTCCAGTTGTTCAAAGTTACTATTTCTTTTTTTAATTCTTACATAATAATGATTTTAGGGTGTTGAATTGTTGATAATTCCGAAGGATTATCAATACTTCAATACCTTATAACTTGCTCCGCATCCTATATGTGATCAACTCTCTTGGGTTGTCACCAGCATCTGTATGATTATAAGTTATAATTAACCTGTTCACTTGCTAACCGATGTGATCCTTTGGTCACCCACATTGTTTTGTGATACAGGTTTGTCTACTTCTTTTCTGAGCTTTGTTATTGATTTTTATACTATTCTACAACCCCTATCTCATAAGGAGTTTCTGTTTTGATAACGGCTAAAGTTCTACTAAGTAACTTACGGGCTACTTTAATGATTATCTTCTTGGTATCCTTGTCATAATGCTTTCGATAATAATGCTGCATCACTGGATCCGTTCGAATCGCCTGCCATGAAGCCTCTATAAAATACGAACGCATTAATCGATGTGCTCTAGGAGTAATACCCGTCGTTTTATAGTTATCGCCACTCTGATAAACCCCTGGAGCTAGCCCTACATAACCTGCCAAGTGTTTTACACTGTTAAATCGACGTAAATCTCCCAACTCACTAATAATCCCACAAGCCACAATACCTCCAATTCCCGGTATGCTTCTAAGCAAATAATAATCCTTCTTAAAATGTTTACGACAATAAGCTCTTAGCTGATTACTTACCAATCGTAAATCTTCATCTACAAACCGAAAATAACGCATCCTACTCTCTAAGCTTGCCTTTGCTACAGGGTACTGAAAAACCATAGCATCTAACCACCCTCGAAATCCATGATTCCAATGGTCATTATCGTACTGTTCTGGTACTTTTATTCCAAAATACAACAACTGCATTTTTATATAACTCTTGATACGTCTAAAATCCTTTACCAAATCATTGCGCCTGCGAAACAAACTTCGTAAAGCTTCGCGATGCTCATCGGGTACATAAATACTGCTTAATCGACCATCTTTCAATTCTCTACTTATCAGTTGTGCATCTATACGATCTGTTTTGGTATAACGCTCCTTCCCTTTTCGATGGATATCTGCTGGGTTAACTACCAAGGAACGCCAACCATAACTCTCAAAACAACGGTGTGCGTAATATCCACAACATCCAGCCTCATAAGCCGTACTAACCTCATATTCCGGAAAATGTGTATCTACATAAGCTTTTAATTGCGCTGGTTCTGGAGGCATACTAAAACTCTTACCCGAAAATAAATCTGTTGAACAATGAACTTTCCAGCTGCGCTTGTGTATGTCAATTCCTATGTATAATTTAGTATCCGCAGTAATTTGAGTGTGCATATCTTTTATTGTTTTAATCAACTTTAAAGATACTCGACTTACTGCTTTTTCATGGATGCTAACCGCAATTACTGTGGATTCGACTACGCCCGAATCCACTCGGAATTGCTAACGTCAGCTCTTAACTTAAAAACCGTAACTGACAGTTATACGAGATCGTTAGGCAATATTCCCCACATGAAGAAATTCCATTAATTTCTTATGCTAACGTCGTAAAGCAAAGCTAATCGGGAGACAGAATTAATCTTGAAATGATACAATAAACCGATATATAAATTGTACTTTCCCTGACATTAGTCAGAATTTAAAAACAACTTCGAATGTCAAAACTGAAAAAAAATAGAGAAAAACTTAACTTGACACAGGAAGAACTTTCTGAAAAATCAGGTATTTCTATAAGAACCATACAACGTATTGAATCGGGGAATGAACCCAAAGGACAAACACTTAAATTATTAGCGAAGGCTTTGAGAATAAAAGAAAATGAATTGCTTAAAAAAGAAGAGGCAGAAATTGAGATTAACACCACTTTAATAAAGATTATCAACCTATCCTCATTGCCTTTTACAATAATCCCGCCTGTAAATATTATTATTCCACTTATTTTAATGTTTGCAAAGAAGCAATTTAATCCATTGACAAAGCAAATTGTTTCCATTCAAATTTTATGGTTAATATTTTCTTTTATTATTTTTATGTTGACTTCATTTGCAAAGAACTGGTTCTCGCTTGGGAACAAGTTTATTTTAGTCGTCATGATTTTATTGGTTTTGTCTAATGTGTTTATCATCCTTAGAAATACAGTCGAAATTGACAAAAGAGAAAAATTGTTTATTCGATTGGATTTCAGCGTTATATAAACCTTTCAAAAAGATGACGGGATATTGTCAGGATATTGGCGGGTAGACTTTTATGATGAAAACCATCAAGACTCGCATTTTTGCAAAAAAATATTAGCATGACAAAACAAATTTTCTTTAGTGTAGCTTTTCTTGCTTTATCTATTAATTCCATTGCACAAATAGATAAAAAATCAGACTTATTTATCGAACTCAAAAAGCAAGACAGCATTTTCTTTGAACGTGCGTTTAACCAATGTGATTTGGATTATTTAGAAAGTCACATAGCGGAAGATTTAAAATTTTATCACGATCAAAGCGGATTCCAAAACAGAAATACCTTCTTTGAAAACACTCAAAAATATATTTGCTCTAATCCAGATAAAAAACCAATAAGAAAATTAAAAGAAGGCAGTTTAAGTATTTTTCCATTATATAATTACGGAAAGATTTATGGCGCTATTCAATCAGGAGTTCACAATTTTTATATCAGGGAAGCCGGCAAAGAAGATGTATGGACGAGCACCGCAAAATTTACAACCGTATGGATTAAAAAAGAAGACATTTGGGTGATGAGTAACGTTTTAAGTTATGACCATCACAACCCCATTGTTGAAACCCCAGAAAATGATATTGAAAAGTTATTGAAAGATAACAACGTTCCTGCAGCGGGAATTGGAATAATTGAAAACGGAAAATTGACCAAAATTGAAGTTTACGGAACACTCGATAAACAAACAACCGCACCCCATAATACTGTCTTTAAAGTTGCGTCTTTAACTAAACCAATTGTTGCCTTGACCACATTGAAGCTGATTGATAAAGGGCTATTGGATTTGGACGAACCTCTATTCAAATATTGGATTGACCCTGATATTAAAAACGATGAAAGGTATAAGAAACTCACACCCAGACTCATTTTAACGCACCAAACGGGCTTTCCAAATTGGCGTTTTATGACTGAATCAAATAAACTGACTTTTCAATTTGATCCTGGAACAAAATATCAATACTCAGGAGAAGGCTTTGAATATTTAAGAAAAGCGATTGAAAACAAACTGGGTAAAAATCTTGAAGAACTTACTGAGAAACTGTTATTTACCCCTCTTGAAATGACCGATACTCGCTTCTGGTGGGATTCAGGAATGGACGAAACACGATATGCTCAAAACTTCAACGAAAAAGGAGAAAAAATAGTAACCGAAAAATATTATGAAGCAAATGCTGCCGCAAACCTTTTAACCTCTGTTGAAGATTATGGGAAATTTTTAGAGCATATAATTAATGGCGCAGGAATTTCTAAAAATCTGTATCAAGAAATGATACAACATCAAGTAACACTTAAAGAAAATGACTTTTTCGGATTAGGTTGGGAAATTTTAGCAGGTTTCAGCGATGATGAGTTTGCTTTGCTACATACAGGTAAAGACCCTGGTGTAAGTACATTGGCTATATGGTTTCCAAAATCAAAAAATGGATATTTAGTTTTCCTGAACGGAGATAATGTCGATAAAATTTATGAGGATATACTGACCAAACGACTCTATTTAGGAAATGAACTATGGAATAAAAGATGATAAACGTTGCCCAACATTTTGTATAACTAATGGCAGGTAATCTGGCAAAACTCAAATTATGTAATCTGCTCAAACTGTGTAGTGGTTTGTCAGAAAACTACACACGCAACCTACCACTACTCATACAATTTACCGTTAAACACAAACAGTAAAATGAGTTGGATAAATTAGAAATTATACTGCTCAGATTATATTTTTTCACACTAAAACCTTCCCTTTAAGAGTTTATAAAACATTCGTAATTTTGCCGTATGAAAATAAAACTACTCGCCATAGGTAAAACTGACAATAAACAGTTACAGCAATTAATTGACGAATACCAAAACCGATTAAAACATTACGTAAAGTTTGAGTTGGAAGTGATACCAGATATTAAAAATGTTAAAAACCTAAGCGAGTCTCAACAAAAAGAAAAAGAAGGTGAGTTAATTCTGTCTAAACTACAACCTACCGACCAATTAGTTTTATTGGATGACAAAGGGAAACAACACACCTCAATGGAGTTTTCTCAGTACCTACAAAAGAAAATGAATTCTGGTATTAAACAATTGGTGCTAGTTATTGGTGGTCCTTATGGCTTTTCTGATGCTGTATATAATAAAGCCCAAGGAAAGTTATCATTATCAAAAATGACGTTTTCGCACCAAATGATTCGTTTATTTATCGTTGAACAAATTTACCGTGGTTTTACTATTCTGCGTAACGAGCCATATCATCACGAATAATGCAAAAAAATTAAATACTTTTTAACGAATTTGCATAAAAAATAAAGATGTGTTAATCCTCAAAAACACCTTAAAAAATACCTGTCTAAAAGTTATTTTTTTAAGGTAATAAAGTATACTTTTGTCGCCCCAAAACAAAAATAAACACATTAAAATGAAAACATTAAGGCTTTTAGCAACTTCAATCTTTTTCATAACATTTGTTAGTATTCAACAAGTTTCTGCTCAAGACGACATTAAAGAGTTGAAGACTCAAATAAAAAATAAAGAAAACCAAATTAATGCCAACGAAGAGATTTTAATGAGTGGTGTTACTGCATTAAAACGCGTAAAGGCTAATTTAGAAGACTATAAAAAGAGTAAAAAAGCAACTAAGACAGAAGTTGAGAGAAAGGAAAGAATAATTTCTAACATGCAACAGAGACTTACTAAGTTAAACTCTCAAATTGATAATCAGAAAAAAGAGCTAGAAAACTTTGAAAGAAAGTTAGCTAAAAAAATTAAAAAAGAAGCTGCTAAGCAACCTAAACCTGCTAAAGAAATAAAAGACACATACAAGGTAAGCTTAAACAGTGATCAAGATGAAATTGCTTTACAAAAACAAAAACTTGAAGCTGCTCGTAAAAAGTTAGACGAAGAGCGTAAAGCAAGAGAAATTGCTTACTTAAAAGAGCAAGAAGCTTTACGTTTAGAAGAAGAAAAACTAAAGCAATTAGACAGTCAAATTAAAGCTCAAGAGAAAGTTATTACTAAAGAAAAGAATGTATTAGTAAGTGATCTTGAAGACGACATTAGCATTAACGAAGAAATTTTAATTAGTGGTAAAGAAGGTTTAGCAAAGATGAAGTCTAAATTAGAAGAAGCTAAAAAAGACCCTTCTACTTCTAAAGAAAGTATTGAAAGAAAACAAGCTATTGTTGATAAAATTGAAAATCGTTTACTAAAAATTGAAAACGAAATCAACGCTAAAAAACAAGAATTAGCAAAAATAAAAGGATAGTATAAAACTATTTAATAGTAACTTATCATAACCCGCTGTTTAATTAAACAGCGGGTTATTTTTTTTATTTCTGTAGTTGAATACAAATAGCATGAGAATAAAAATTGATACATTTGCTTGTATAAACTTCTAATCAATGAAACTGGTTTTTGCTACGAACAATCAAAACAAACTTACCGAAGTACAAAAAATGCTTCCCGACTCTATCGAATTACTTTCTTTAAAAGACATTCAGTGTTTTGACGATATTGAAGAAACAGCTATTACTTTAGAAGGAAACGCTCAGATTAAAGCCAATTACATCACCGAAAAATTTGGGTACAATTGTTTTGCCGATGATACAGGATTGGAAGTTGAAGCTTTAAATGGGGCTCCTGGTGTGTATTCTGCTCGTTACGCTGGTGAATCAAATAACTCGGAAAACAATATGCAAAAACTACTAACTGAGTTAAGCGGTAAAACAAACAGAAAAGCACAATTTAGAACCTCTATCTGTTTGAATTTAAATGGTAAGCAGTTCTTTTTTAATGGAATTTGTAAAGGTGATATTTTATTAGAAAAACAAGGACAACAAGGTTTTGGATACGATCCCATTTTTCAACCCGAAGGATATAACAAGTCTTTTGCTGAAATGTCTTCGGAAGAGAAAAATAAAATTAGCCATCGCGGATTAGCAATTCAACAATTAGTAGCATTTTTAAAATCCATCGACTAGTTGAATTTATCAAAAACATACACTATTCAGTTTTTACTTTTATCAGTTCTTCTGATAGTTTTTTTTATTGCAAATATCAGCTTAGGTTCTGTAACCATTCCTTTAGAAGAAATTTTTAATATTCTCTCTGGAGGCATCTCTATTAAAGATAGCTGGGAAACCATTATTCTAAATTACCGATTGCCTAAAGCAATTACTGCTATTTTAGTCGGGTCTGGTTTATCTATTAGTGGTTTATTAATGCAAACATTATTTAGAAATCCACTCGCTGGTCCTTTTGTATTGGGAATTTCTTCTGGGGCAAGTTTAGGAGTAGCTCTACTTATTTTAGGTTCAGGAATTTTTGGAGGAGCATTTTTAATTTTGATTTTTTCAAATTGGGGATTGGCTATTGCTGCAAGTACAGGATCTTTTCTTGTACTATCTGCCGTAATTATAGCAGCAAACAGGGTTCGTAATACCATGTCAATTTTAATCATCGGATTGATGTTTGGTTCCTTAACCTCATCGGTAATAAGTGTACTTGCTTACTTTAGCGATGCAGAACAAATTCAACAATATTTATTTTGGAGTTTTGGTAGTTTGGGTAATTTAACCTGGACAGAGCTTACCGTTTTTGGAACCATCTATCTTATAGGTATTCTAGGAACATTCTTTGTAATTAAACCTTTAAACAGCTTTTTATTGGGTGAAAACTACGCAAAAAGCCTTGGTATAAATATTAAAAGAAGTAGAAACATTATACTGTTAATAACCAGTATACTAACAGGAGTTATCACTGCTTTTTCAGGTCCTATAGCTTTTATAGGTTTAGCAGTTCCGCATTTAGCTAAAATGTTATTTTCAACTTCAAACCATAAAGTTTTATTGCCTGCTGTTGCTTTAATTGGCGCCATTATTTTATTAATTTGCGATAGTATTGCACAACTACCAACTAGTGAGTTTACATTGCCTATAAATGCTATAACTTCGTTATTTGGTGCCCCTATAGTTATTTGGCTATTAGTTAGAAAAAAGAAAATATACGTATAGCTTGACAAACTCTGAAAAACATATCGTTTTACAAACCGATAATCTAGCCATCGGTTATCAATCAAAAAAGCAACAAACTGTCATTGCTTCAAACATTAATGTATCAGTTGAAAAAGGAAAATTTGTCGCTCTTCTTGGTAAGAATGGAATTGGTAAATCGACACTATTACGTACGATTTCTAAAGTTCAAAAGCCTCTTCAAGGTTCTGTAAAAATTAAGCAAAAAAAGCTTTCTGCTTACAACAATCAAGAACTATCAACTACCTTAAGTTTAGTACTTACAGAACGTTTACCTTTAAGCCAGTTAACGGTTTTTGAATTGGTAGCACTAGGACGTCAACCTTATACCAACTGGATAGATAAACTTACACCTGATCACTTAAAAAAAATTCTTTGGGCAATTGAACAAACTGAAATTGGTCATTTAAAAGACAAACGGTTTTATGAATTGAGCGACGGTCAATTACAACGTGTACTCATAGCACGTGCTTTGGCTCAAGATACCGAAATTATCATTTTAGATGAGCCTACTGCTCATTTAGACATTCACCATACTTTCAAAGTGTTTTCGCTACTGAAAAAACTAGTGGAAAATACTGGAAAAACTATTATCATTTCTACTCACGAAGTAAATTTAGCTATTCAATTAGCAGATGAATTCATTCTTCTTTCTGAAAAAGAAATATACACAGGTACATCGCAAGAATTGATTAATCAAAATGCCTTTGAAGAGCTTTTCCCTAAAGAACTGATAAGTTTTAACAAAACATTAGAACAATTCGTTATCAAGAAAAATTAAATTTGAACCTCTATAACATTTTGTTATTTTTGAACACTAATCAAACTAAACAAACCTTAATTAATTATTGATGAGAAAATTACTCTATATCGCAAGTGCAATTGTGCTTGTTGCATGTGGCTCTAGCAAAGAAACTACAAGTACAGATAATGACACTTCCCTTGACTATGCTGCTAAATATGCCAAAACTATTACCGCAAAAGATTTAGGCAAGCACTTATTTATCTACGCTTCTGATGAATTTGAAGGAAGAAATACTGGTGAACCTGGACAAAAGAAGGCCGTTAAATATTTGAAAGATTTTTATGTAAGCCAAGGAATTAAATCTCCATTAGGCGGTGATGACTACTTCCAAGAAGTTCCTGCTGATTTTTTAAACAGCAACAGTAGAAGAGGAATGAATTTAAAAGACTCTGAAAATGTAGTAGCTTTTATAAAAGGAACTGAAAAACCAGAAGAAATTGTGGTCATTTCTGCTCACCTAGATCACGAAGGAGTTAAAGATGGAAAAATTTACAATGGTGCAGATGATGACGGTTCTGGTACTGTAGCTATCTTAGAAATTGCTGAAGCCTTTAAACAGGCTGCCGACGCAGGTAAAGGACCAAAACGTTCAGTTTTATTTTTGCATGTAACAGGTGAAGAAAAAGGTTTATTAGGTTCAAAATTTTATACAGAAAATCCTATTTTTCCATTAGCTAATACTGTAGCTAACTTAAATATTGATATGGTGGGTAGAGTTGACGATCGTCATAAAGGAAACCCTAATTATGTATACTTAATTGGTTCAGACAAATTAAGTACTGAATTACATAATATTTCTGAGGCTATGAACAAAAAATATACTAATATCGATTTAGACTATAAATATAACGACGATAACGATCCTAATCGTTTCTACTATCGTTCTGATCATTATAATTTTGCAAAGCACAACATTCCTATTATCTTTTATTTTAATGGAACACATGCTGACTATCATCAACCTACAGATACTCCTGACAAAATCAATTATGAAATGTTAGAAAACAGAGCTCGTTTAGTTTTCCATACAGCTTGGGAAGTTGCTAATCGTGAGAATCGTGTTGTAGTTGACAAAGCTGCAAAATAAGATCAAACCTAATTTAAATTATAAGTTAAAAGCTCATCAAATTGATGAGCTTTTTTTGTTTACAACTCCTAATGGCTGTTGGCTTTCATTAAAATTTATCGCTCAATACTCAATCAACTAGCAACAATTAGATTATTTATCTACATACAACATTAAAACAGAAAAATAATCTAATTATTAATCTTTTTAATGACAATTAGTATTGTTTCATTTACTTTTGCCCGCTTAAATTTTCACCCATGGCTAACGAGCATAAATTATCTATAGAGAATCAACAAAAGCTAAATAAATTAGAGCAAGAACTAAGCACAGCTCGCGATACTTTTTTAGGATACCCAGTATCAAAAGATTTTGACTATTCTGAATTAAATAAATTTTTTCAGTATCCTATTAACAACCTTGGTGATCCTTTTGAACAAGGTACCTACCGTGTTCAAACACACGAAATGGAACGTGAAGTTATCGCCTTTTTTGCCAAGTTATTTAGAGCAAACCCAAAAGATTTTTGGGGATATGTTACCAATGGAGGTTCTGAGAGTAATTTATACGGTTTATATATCGCTCGTGAATTGTTTCCAAAAGCTATGGTATACTATTCAGAATCTACACACTATAGTGTGCGAAAGAATATTCATTTATTAAACATTCCTAGTATTGTGATTAAATCACAAGAAAATGGCGAAATGGATTATGAAGATTTTGAAAATACTGTTCGTATGAACCGCCACAAACCTGTAATTGTGTTAGCTACTTTTGGTACAACCATGAAAGAAGCTAAAGACGACATAGGTAAAATCAAAGGAATTTTAAGCAACTTGGCTATCCAAGACCACTATATTCACTGTGATGCTGCCTTAGCGGGGTCTTTTGGTCCATTTATGGAACCTCGTTTGCCTTTTGACTTTATGGATGGTGCAGATAGCATTTCCATTAGTGGGCATAAATTTATCGGTTCTCCAATTCCTACTGGAGTATTAATGGCAAAGCGATCTAACAGAGACAGAATAGCTAAAGGCATTTCTTATATCGGTTCATTTGATACTACCATTACAGGTTCGCGTAACGGACACTCGCCTTTATTTTTATGGTATGCCTTAAAGCAATTAGGTGTTGAAGGACTACAACAACGTTACCTACATAGTTTAGAAGTTGCCGAATACTGCGAAGCTGAATTACAAAAAATAGGAGTTAATGCTTGGAGAAATCCTAATGCAATTACAGTGGTATTACCAAAAACTCCGAAAAGTATAAAAGACAAGTGGCAATTAGCTACTGAAGGGAATATTTCTCATGTAATTTGTATGCCTAATGTTACCAAAACACAAATTGACGAGTTTATTAGCGATTTAAAAAATTGTACCGAACCAATTATTGAAGAGGATATTTCCTATGATTTTTCATTGAGTTAGAAACTATAACAAACAAAAAACGCTAAGAAATTTCTTAGCGTTTTTTTATACATTCAATAATTTGAAACTTCTTATTCTGTTTTACAATACTTACAGATTCAAACAATAAGCTTAAATGCGTACTATAATTTAAATGTGAGTTAGCTACTAACAAAAATCTACCATTTGTTTTTAAACAGTTTTTCACATCTCTAAAAAGGTTTAGTGCTATTTCTATATTATTTTCATGTTCAAAATGAAAAGGCGGATTTGACACCACTAAATCGAAAGAATTTTCTTTCAGATTTTCTAGAGTATCATCACATAAAAATTCTGCTTTTTTCTCTTGTAAATTAATTTTAGACGATTCTATTGCTAAATTAAAATCGTCCAATAAAGTTACTTCCGCTTGCTGGTTTTGCTCCGCTACTTCATAAGCTATAATTCCATTCCCAGAAGCTACATCTAGTACTTTTAACTCTTCTGGTTTAACTATTAAATCCTCTAAAAAGAATTGCGTTCCAATATCAACACTCCCTGATGAAAACACCCCATAGTATTGTTGCAAAAACTTTTCTTTCCATTGAATTGTATTGATGAATTCTTTTTTCGGAAATGATTCTTTAGGTGATTTTAAAATAAGTAATCGTGCTTTCTTCCATGCTTTTGATTGTGTAACCTCATCAAAATATTGTTCAGCTACTTTTACAAAAGAAGGTGAAAAGTATTTGGTCATGAATCCACAAACCACTTCAGTATCCTTATTGGAAGCTTTATGAATTTGTTGTAAAAACAGCTCGAACAATTCAATAGACTTTGGAATTTTTATCACGGCTAACTCAACTTTTCTCAAATCATCTAGCGGAGTTTTATAGTCAACCTTAACCGGTAACTTATTCAACTCTAAATTTTGACGAATGGCTTTCTGCTGGCTAGCATAGGTCCAAACTGTGGTAAGTTTTTCATTTTGTAATGTACAATTCCACACCCCAAAACGATCATTAAACAAATGTAAATGTTCAATATTTTTACCTGTTATATATTCTAATACCAACAACTCGGCATTACTCCATGCACGCAGACTTTTATCAAAAGTCTTTGGGTAACGCTCTAACTGATATGTCTTTGAATTAATCTCTACAGTAGTTTCCAATCGGCTTGTCTTTATCTTATAAATAGATTTCTTCCTACGTTCTAAATGACTTAGAATTAAATTCTAAATTAACACTTCTTCTTGAACATCATAAATTTTATCTAAAGATGTAATTTCTCCATCTTTTCCTCTTCTAAAAATATGCTTAGACTCAACCTCTGTAATCGATTCTTTTCCCATGGCTGCTATCATTTCTTTAACAGCACTAATAGTTTTGTTATGATAATTTCTTACACGTACATTTTTGTATTCAACCACCAAAGCCTTAACTAAATCTTTATCTTGAGTTGCCACACCAACAGGACAGGTATCTAAATTACATTCACGTGCTTGTATACATCCTAAACTCAACATAAAACTACGTGCCATACCAATAGCGTCTGCACCCAGAGCCAAATATTTCACTACATCAAACGCGTCAATAGCTTTACCACTAGCGATAATTTTAATTTGATTCTTTAATCCATATTTTTTCAACATTCCGTTCACAAACGACAATCCTTCTAATAACGGGGTTCCAATATAGTTTGAAAACTCTAATGGTGCAGAACCTGTACCTCCTTCTCCTCCATCAACAGCAATATAATCTGGGTAATTATTCGCATCCGCAAAAGCTTTAATCATTTCTTCTACTTCGTTATTATCTCCAACACAAAATTTAATTCCAATAGGTTTACCTCCTGATAATTCTCTTAACCTTTGAATAAAGTCAATCATTTCTTCAAAATTAGAAAAGGCATCGTGACTCGGTGGTGAGTCTACTCTAGTAAACGGTTCTACAGAACGAATCTCTGCTATCTCTTTTGTGTTCTTTTTAGCTGGAAGAATTCCCCCGTGACCAGGTTTAGCTCCTTGAGAAAATTTAATTTCTACCATCTTTACTTCTGGACGAGCCGCATTCTTTTTAAAAATTTCTGCATCAAAAACACGCTTACCATTCACACTTTTTCCTGCCCCAAAATATCCAGTTCCTACTTGAAAAATCAAATCCCCACCTTGTAAATGATATGGAGAAATCCCTCCTTCACCAGTGTTATGAGCAAAACCTCCCATCTTTGCTCCTTGATTTAGAGCCATTATTGCATTTTTACTCAAAGAACCAAAAGACATTGCTGAAATATTGATAATTGAAGCATCATATTTTTGCTTGCACTTATCAGAACCAATCAAGACTCTTTCTCCTGTAATTTGATGATGATCTTTAGGAAATAATGAGTGTTTTACAAACTCATAGCCTTTTTTATACACATTGTGTTGCGTACCAAAAGGCACCGTTTCTATTTCTTTTTTTGAACGTTGATAAACAATACTTCTCTTTTCACGATTAATTGGCTTCCCATTTAAATCATCTTCAATAAAGTATTGCTGAATTTTTTCTCGTTCATCTTCAAAAATCCATCGTAAACGAGCCACAACAGGAAACGCTCTCATTAGCGAGTGTTCTTTTTGAATAAAAGCATCATAAATAGCTAACAAGGTTACTGCAGAAGCTATGGTTAATAAAATAACATTCCCCATATCTGGAATAAAATAAACCAGTACCCCACACAAAACGTTAATAACAATAATTATCGACAAAATAGTATCTCTCATCTCTTGTGTTTTTTACAAACTAAAATAAAGGTTTTAAACAAAAAAAACTCTGACGTATAGCCAGAGCTTTTATAATATATTATAAAATACTTAAAATTATTTTTTGAATTTCGCGTATTTGTTTTTGAACTTATCAATACGTCCTGCAGTATCTACTAACTTAGACTTACCAGTGTAGAAAGGATGTGAAGTTCTTGAAATTTCTAATTTGATTAATGGATATTCAACTCCGTCTACTTCTAAAGTTTCTTTTGTATTAGCAGTTGAACGCGTTAAAAAAACATCTCCGTTAGACATATCTTTAAACGCCACCATTCTATAATTTTCTGGATGTATACCTTTTTTCATCTCTTGTAAATTTAAAATCTTTTATTTTTGCTGAAAAATATAAAGTTGGTAAATCTTTATAATCATTTCATTATTCAAAAACCTGCAATGGCTATTTGAGGGTGCAAATTTAACCCTTTTTTTTAATTTGCAAACAAATAATTTGCTTTAATTTGTAGAACAACATTGTTAACTACAAAAATAATATTACATATATGCGTTTTCATAACCTTTTTACTTTAGGATTAGCTACCACTTTATTAGTAACCTCTTGTAGCGAAACTAATTACAAATTTAAACTAAACACTACAAAAAAGACTACTTTAGGAGAAAAAGCTGCTATAAAATTTGAACAACTTAAAGGTGAACAAATAGACTCAGTACAACTATATGTTGATAATAAACGTGTAAACACAAACGAAACAAGTGTTACTATTAATACTGCCGATTTTGGAGTTGGAAAACACGCAGTTACTGCTTTGGCTTTTTACCCAAATAAGTCTAAAAAACTGAATAATTCTATTGAAGTATTAGCTAAAGAAGCTCCAGCAGTATATTCCTACAAAATTATAAATACTTACCCTCACGATAAAGATGCCTATACACAAGGTTTGGAGTACAAAAATGGATACTTATATGAAACTACTGGTCGTAGAGGTCAATCTACTTTAAGAAAAGTAGAACTAAAAACTGGAGAAGTACTTCAAAAATTAGATTTAGACAAAAAATATTTTGGAGAAGGAATGACTATCTTTAATAATAAAATATTTTGGTTAACATGGCAAGCTCGTAAAGGTTTTATCTATGATTTTGAATCTTTCAAACAAGTTGGAAGTTTCAATTACACAAATAGTAACGAAGGTTGGGGATTAACACACAACAGTTCTGAGCTTATTAAAACAGATGGAACAAACAAAGTTTGGTTTTTAGACGCCAATACTCAGAAAGAAAAAAGAAGTATTCAAGTTTATACCAACAAATACCCTGTTGACAACTTAAATGAGATTGAACTTATCAATGGAAAGATTTATGCTAACAAATGGCAACAAAACTCCATAGTAATTATCAATCCAGAAACTGGTGTGGTTGAAGGTGTTGCTAACTTAAATGGACTAAGAGATATTGTTGCTAAAGATCAAACTTTAGAACCTCAAGATGACGTATTAAATGGAATTGCTTACGACGCAGATGCTAATCGTTTATTTGTTACAGGAAAACACTGGGGTAAATTATTCGAAATAGAACTTACTAAAGAATAAACAACCTGTTAAAAAACTAAAAAGCCACTTTCTTACTGTAGAAAGTGGCTTTTTAGTTTCCTTTATTTTTTATAAACCTCACCGTTTTTCATTACAAAAACTACATTTTCCATCGTATGAATATTTTGTCTCGGATCTTCATCTACAGCAATAATATCTGCTAAAAAACCTTTCTTTACTTGCCCCAATTCCTTTTCCATATTTAGCAACTTGGCATTGGTTATCGTCGCAGATTGAATTGCTTCCATAACTGGCATTCCAGCTTCAACCATATACCCAAATTCTTTTCCGTTCTTTCCGTGTTCAAATACTCCTGCATCGGTACCAAATGCAATCTTTACTCCTTTTTTATACGCTTTGCTAAAAGTTCCTTGTATTTGTGGCCCTACCGCTAAAGCTTTAGGTACCACTATTTCAGGATAAAAACCTTTAACCTTCGCTTTCTCTTCCACTTCTTTACCTGCTGTAATTGTTGGTACTAAATACGCATCATACTTTTTCATCAACTCCATAGTTTCATCACTCATATACGTTCCATGTTCAATAGTTTTCACTCCTCCTATAATTGCTCGTTGCATCCCTTCATCTCCATGAGCATGAGCCGCAACATGCATTCCATAATCTTTCGCTGTTTCGCAAATAGCTTTTATCTCTTCAATAGTAAATTGCGGATTGTCTCCTGACTTTGCCACACTCAGCACCCCACCTGTAGCTGTAATTTTAATACAATCAGCTCCATTTTTATAACGTTGTCTAACTGCCTTTCGGGCATCTTCTACCGAATTTACTACTCCTTCTTTTGGACCAGGGTTCCCTATAAGTTCTCTTCTACTTCCATTTGTAGGATCTGCATGTCCTCCTGTTGTTGCTAAAGATTTTCCGGCTGTAAACACTCTTGGACCCACAATTTTACCACCCTTAATTGCTTTTGCTAAAGAAATATTCACCCCTGTTCCTCCTAAATCTCTTACAGTAGTAAAACCATTTAATAAAGTCGTTTTAGCAAAGCTTACAGAATTATAAGCTCTATCTGCATCATTTAAAATATATTTTTCTAACCTTGTTTTGGGACTATGTTCACTTTCAATATGCACGTGCATATCAATCAATCCAGGAATGACTACTTTATCTTTTAAATCTATTATTTCATCATCGGAATTTTCTGGATTAACATAACCTTTCAAAACATCAACAATTTTATTTCCTTTTACAACGATAGTTTGTTCTTCTTTAATTTTACCTTTTTCTGTATCTATTAATTTCCCGCAGAATATGTAAGAACTTTGACTAAATGCTATTGCAGAAATGAATAAAGTCAAGGTTAAAAAAAATCTATTTTTCATAATAATTTAAATACGATTAGGTAATAAATGTAGTGATTTTTATGTAGCTTGCCTTTTTAATTTTACCTATTTTAGATGAAACACATTGTTATTACAGGAACTAGTAGAGGCATTGGTTTTGAATTAGCTCAACAATTTGCTAATCAAGGACATCAAGTACTCGCTTTATCAAGAAACACTAAGCCTTTAGAACAAATAAACCACCCTAACATTACAACTATTTCAATTGATTTATCTAACGAAAATGATGTAAAAAAAGCGGTTGATTTTGTTTCAACTGAATGGAAAAAAGTAGATATTCTTGTTAATAACGCAGGAAAATTGGTTAATAAACCTTTTGAACAATTAACTACGCAAGATTTTGAAGAGGTTTATAAAGTGAATGTTTTTGCAGTTGCTGAATTGACTAAAAACCTCTTACCGTTTATGCAACAAGGGAGTCATGTAGTAACAGTGAGTAGTATGGGTGGAATACAAGGAAGTATGAAGTTTCCTGGTTTAGCTGCTTATAGTTCTGCCAAAGGTGCTGTAATTACCTTATCTGAATTGTTAGCTGAAGAGTACAAAGAACAACAAATAGCTTTTAACGTTTTAGCATTAGGTGCTGTACAAACAGAGATGTTAGAAGAAGCTTTCCCTGGTTATATCGCTCCATTATCAGCTAAAGAAATGGCAAATTATATTTTTGATTTTGCGTTAACAGGCAATAAATATTATAACGGAAAAGTATTGCAAGTTTCTAGTTCTACTCCATAGAGAAATAACGACTGTCACTTCAAGTGATTTTCGTTCAACATAGTTGAAAAGAAAATTGTATTGAGAAGTATTAGCTAGTTCTCGATACAATTTTTATTTTTCCATTTTATTTCAAAATAAAAACCACTCGAACTGACTTTTGAAAAAAACACTGATTAAATACATCCCTGAAGAAGCTATTCCGTTAGTTGAATATTTAATTATTGAGCATAAAATCAACTTAAAAATAGTAAGTGAACGTCAAACCAAACATGGTGATTTTCGTCGCTTACCAAATGGTCACATGCAAATTACGGTGAATAACAACTTGAATCCATATCAGTTTTTATTAACCTTAATTCATGAAATAGCTCATCATGTTACCTATCAAAAATTTGGAAGGGTACAACCTCATGGTAAAGAATGGAAAACCGTATTTCAACATTTAATGTTGCCTTTTTTACAGCCAGAAATCTATCCGAAAGATATGCTACCATATTTAGCCAACTACCTAAAAAATCCGAAAGCCAGTACCGATGCCGATGTAAATTTATCACTAGCTTTACGAAGAGGTGAATCTGAAGACGGAAAGAATTTTATCTTTGAAATTCCAAATGGTAGTGTTTTTCAATTTAAAGACACACTATACAAAAGAGGTAGCAAACGAAGAACACGTTACGAATGCTTAAATTTGAGTAACAAACGTGTGTATTTGTTCAATCAAAACGCAGAAGTAGAGCTAGTAGCTTTAAATAATTAACATATCATTCCGAAGTAAATTCGGAACATCATCAAAATAACCAATATGAATAGCAATTATTATGCAGTAATTATGGCGGGAGGTGTAGGTTCTCGTCTTTGGCCGGTAAGCACCGAAAAGTATCCAAAACAATTTCACGACCTATTAGGAACTGGTGAATCTTTACTGCAAAGAACTTTTAGTAGAATTAATCAATTAGTTCCTTCTGAAAATATTTTAATTGCTACGAATAAGCGTTATGAAGAGTTAGTATTAGAACAACTTCCTAAAATCAGCAGTAAACAAGTGCTACTTGAACCTACAATGCGCAACACTGCTCCTTGTATTTTATATGCTGCATTAAAAATTCGTCAGCAAAATGAAAATGCTGTGATATTGGTAGCTCCATCAGATCACTGGATAGAAAATGAAGCGGAATTTATTAAGAATATTGAGACTTCTTTTAACGCTTGTTCTCAAGAAGATATATTAATGACTCTAGGAATACAACCGAGTCATCCAAATACAGGTTATGGCTATATTCAGTTTGAAGAAAATTCTTCTGAAATAAAAAAAGTAAAAACATTTACCGAAAAACCAAACCTAGAAAAAGCTACTCAGTTTTTAGCGAGTGGTGACTATCTTTGGAATGCAGGGATTTTTGTTTGGTCTGTTTCTAGCATTTTAGATTCCTTTAAAAAACATCTTCCTGAAATGGTAAACATTTTAGAAACCGAAGACAACGTGTACAACACCAATTTTGAAGATGATTTTATTAAACGTAACTATGAAAAATGTGAAAACATTTCTATCGACTTCGGAATCATGGAGCGTTCTGAAAAAGTACATGTACTCCCTGTAGATTTTGGTTGGGATGATTTGGGTACCTGGGGTTCTTTATATAACAAACTAGGTAAAGACACTCATCAAAACGCAACAGTTGGAGCCACAACTATTTTTAAAGATGCCAACGGAAATATGGTCAGCACTAAAAACGGTAAAAAAGTAGTGGTCCAAGGGTTACAAGATTTCATTATTGTAGAAAAAGATGATGTTTTGGTAATTTGTCCACGTAAAGACGAACAAGACATTAAACAACTACGAACTGAAGCAAAAGAGAAATTTTAACAAACTACCTCTCTCTTTATAAGATATTATTGATTAATGGAATATTCTAACATTCTTAACATAGGAATTTTAGCACATGTCGATGCTGGTAAAACTACTTTAACCGAACATTTATTATACCATACAGGAGCTATAAGAAATATCGGAAGTGTAGATAAAGGTTCTACCGTTACTGACAGTTTAGCGCTAGAAAAAGAACGTGGAATTTCCATAAAAGCAGCAACCACTTCTTTTATTTGGAATAACACCAAAGTCAATCTAATAGACACACCAGGACACGTAGATTTTTCTAGTGAAGTTGCAAGAACATTATGTGTCGTAGATGCTGTTGTTTTAGTTGTTTCAGCAGTTGAAGGTGTACAAGCTCACACCTTAACTATTGCTGATGCTTTGCAAAAGCTAAAAATTCCTACGATAATTTTTATCAATAAAATTGACCGACAAGGAGCAGATACTGAAAGTGTTTTAGAACAAATAAAAGATGAGCTTCAAATTAAAACTGTGTCTATCTATACCAGTCATCATGAAGGATTAGATGCTGCTTGTATTAGTCCTGTTTTTCACGATAGTCCCCTGAACAAAGAACAAAAAGAAGCCATAACAGAAGAACTGATTGAAACTGATGAAAGTCTGTTAGAGCAATACTTAAACGGTGTTACTATAACTGATGAGACCTATATAAAATCTATTGTAAAAAACACCTCAAAAGCTTTAATTTCTCCTGTATTTGTTGGAATTGCTAAAAACAACATTGGTGTAAAGGAACTATTAGATGGATTAACAAGTTTCATCAAACCAGATAAGAATATTGCCACACAAGAAACTTCTGCTTATGTATACAAGTTGGAACATCATAAAACTCATGGTGTTATGGCACATGTAAAAGTTTTTTCGGGTGAGCTATCTTCTAAGTCGGTTATTTATAATCATACACAAGCTGTAGAAACTAAAATAAACCAATCGAAGGTTTTTCATCATACCAAACATATTGACACTACTATTAAAACTGGTGATATCGGAATTATTACAGGTGTTGTTGATACAAAAACAGGAGACATTCTTGGCAACCCCGAAGGAATTCCAAAACTACCCGAATTAAACACGCCTGTTTTGAGTGTACAAGTAATACCTGATAACGATAAAGATTACAATGCTTTAGCGCAGGCTTTACAAATCATAGACAGAGAAGATCCAACACTACAATTTAAATGGCATAAACCCGAAAAAGAATTATTATTGTTACTAATGGGAGATATGCAAATTGAAGTGCTTACACATGTTTTATTAGAGCGATTTTCAATACCAGCTACTTTTACAGAGCCTCAAATTGTTTATAAAGAAACCATAAGCAAAGCCGCAGAAGGTTATGTTCGTTATTGGATGCCTAAACCTTGTTGGGCAATCATGACTTTTTTAATTGAACCCGCTCCTCTAAATTCTGGTGTTAGTTACCAATCTATTGTTTCTAAAAATGATATTCATAACAAATATCAAAACGAAATAGCCAGAACGATTCCTAAAGCTTTAGAACAAGGTTTACTTGGCTGGGAAGTAACCGATGTAAAAATAACATTGATTAAAGGAGAGGATCATAATGTGCATTCAAGACCTGGTGATTTTAACTTAGCTACTCCAATGGGAGTCATGAAAGGTTTACAAGCTGGTGGAACACATTTGCTGGAACCTTTAGTTCGCTTTGAAATAAAAACCAATGAAGAGTTTTTAAGTAAAATTATTTCAGAACTTACGACGAGAAGAGCTACTATCAACTCTCCTACTTTTCAAAATGAAATGATGCATCTTACAGGAACGATTCCTGTTGCTACTTCTTTAGATTTAAGTATTAAATTAAATACTCTTTGCAGCGGTCGTATACGTTTGCGAATGGTTTTTCATGGTTATGACGTATGTCCTGAAGGAGAAGGAAAATCAAGATCTTTTAAAGGAGTTAATCCATTAGACGAAGCTCAATGGATTTTACATCGACGAGGTGCTTATAAAGCTGACGAACGAGTGATTTAGTTTATCTTATTTATTTCACCCAACACCAAAGAATTAAAAACTTTCTCTTCACTTATAAAATGACTTTTTATAGAAATATAATAAAGAGGATCAACCTTTCCTTCTAAACGCATATAATCTTTTTCGGTGGTTAGTATGATTTTTTGCTGAGAAGTTAATGTTTCATATGATTTCTTGATATTCTCAATATCTTGATTCGTAAAATTATGATGGTCAGGAAAGTTTAGATGTTTGAAATGTACTTTCTTTTCTTTCAAAAAACTCAATAAAGGAGTCGGATTCGCAATTCCCGTCACTAACAACATTTCTTTATCCTGCAAATCATCAATTGTTAACTCATTTGTTCCTTTTAAATTCTCATCGTAAGCTATTGTTGTAAAAAATACTTTTTGATACGGCTTCAGGTTAAGTTTTCTCACTATTTTTTCTTGCACTACTTCAGATAAATTTTCAGGACATTTCGTAACCACAATCGCCTTTGCTCGTTTAGCCCCTCTCCTACTTTCTCGCAAATTTCCTGTAGGTAATAAAAAATCATCTACAAATAAATCGTTATACTTTGTTAGTAAAATATAACTACTCGCCGTTACTTTTCTATGCTGATAAGCATCATCTAACAATACAATTTCTGGCGGATTATTACGCTGTAACAACTGCTGAATTCCATTCGTTCTATCAGCATCCACAGCTACGGTAACATCTTTTTTAAACTTCTTATAAAACTGTAAAGGTTCATCACCTACATCTTCTGCAGTATGTGTGTCATTTACTAACTGAAATCCTTCTGTTTTACGTTTATATCCACGACTTAAAACAGCAATGTTATAATCATCTTTCAGTAATCGTATCAAATATTCAATTTGTGGAGATTTTCCTGTTCCACCTACACTCAAATTCCCAACAGCAATTACAGGAATATCAAAAGAAGTAGATTTTAAGATACCTATATCGAAAAACCAATTACGAATCCTCGTAATCACATCGTATAAAACAGCAAATGGAAATAATAAAAATCGAAGTAACTTCATTACATCAAAAGTAATAATTAAGCATTAATTAAGCATTAATATAGGAAGATACTTTTATTTTCATTTTTCTACTTTGTAACTTTGCTATATTAATACTTTGAAACTTACTCAAATGCAAATAAAAGACGTTACCAACTATATAGAACAATTAGCTCCACTTTCATATGCTGAAGATTTTGATAATGTTGGCTTATTAATAGGAAACTATAACACTGAAGTAACTGGAGTTTTAGTCACACTAGACACTCTTGAAGAAACTGTAGATGAAGCAATTGCTAACAACTGCAATCTTATTGTAAGCTTTCATCCAATTGTTTTTAGCGGGTTGAAAAAAATTAATGGTAGCAATTATGTGGAACGCGTCGTATTAAAAGCTATTCAACATAACATTGCTATTTATGCTACACATACAGCTTTAGATAATGTTAACAATGGAGTTTCAGCTAAAATGGGAGAAATTTTAGGATTGGAAAATATGAAAACCTTAATTCCTAAAAAAGGAATCATCAAAAAACTAACTACTTATATTCCATTTGCAGAGGCTAACAATCTTCGCAAAAAATTATTTGAAGCTGGTGCTGGCAACATAGGAAACTACGATCATTGTTCTTTTAATGTAGAAGGAAAAGGAAGTTATCGAGGAAATGAAAACTCAAATCCTACCGTAGGAGAAAAAGGAACTTTAATGTTTGAAGAAGAAACCTGTATAACCGTTACCTTCGATTCTTATTTAGAAAGAAAAATACTTGCTGCTCTTTTTAAAAATCATCCGTATGAAGAAGTTGCTTACGAAGTCATTACCTTAGATAACCAAAACCAAAATGTAGGAATGGGAATGATTGGTGAACTTCCTTCGGCGATGAATGAAAAAGACTTTTTGCTGTTTGTAAAAGATACTTTTAAAACAGGATGTGTACGACATTCTGAGTTACTTGGCAAACCTATTAAAAAAGTCGCCGTACTAGGAGGCTCAGGTAGTTTTGCTATTAAAAATGCTATCCGAGCAAATGCTGATGCTTACATAAGTGCAGATTTTAAGTACCATGAATTTTTTAAAGCGGAAAAAAACATCTTACTTACCGATGTTGGACATTATGAAAGCGAACAATTTACAAAAAATCTTTTAGTTGATTATCTTAGCAAAAAATTTAGTACTTTTGCAATTATTTTAAGCGAAAAGAGTACAAATCCAATACACTATATTTAACAGATGGCAAAAAAAGAAGTAACGGTAGAAGAAAAATTAAGAGCGTTATACGATTTACAGTTAATCGATTCTAGAATTGACGAAATTAGAAACGTTCGCGGTGAATTACCTTTAGAAGTTGAAGATTTAGAAGATGAAGTTGCCGGATTAAACACTAGACTTTCTAATTTAGCTGAGGATGTTAAAAATTTAGAAACTGATATTAGTAACAAAAAATTAGCTATTGATGAGTCTAAAACATTAATTGCTAAGTACGAAGAACAACAAAAAAATGTTCGTAATAACCGTGAATTTGATTCTTTAACCAAAGAAGTTGAATATCAAGAACTAGAAATTCAATTATCTGAAAAGAGAATCAAAGAATACAAAGCCAAAATCGCTCAAAAGAACGAGGTTATTGAAAATACTAAAGAGAAATTAGCTCAACAAGAAAGTCATTTAGCTCACAAGAAAAGTGAATTAGACGCTATCTTAAAAGAAACTGAAAAAGAAGAGCAGTTATTAAAAGAAAAATCTGAAGAATTTTCTCAATCTATCGACGATCATTTATTAGCAGCTTATAATAGAATTAGAACTAAAGTAAGAAACGGATTAGCTGTTGTAGCTATTGAACGTGGAGCTGCTGGTGGTTCTTTCTTTACTATTCCACCACAAGTTCAATTAGAAATTGCTAATCGTAAGAAAATTACAATTGATGAGCACAGTGGACGTATTTTAGTAGATGCTGCTTTAGCACAAGAAGAAAAAGAAAAAATTGATAGCTTATTCGCTTAATATTTTTTCTAAAATATATATGTTAAGCCCTCTTTTTAGAGGGCTTTTTTTATCCCTTTAAATTCATATTACTAGTATTTCAAGAAAACTAAACTTTATATGCATGTTACATTTTCGTATCTTGCATTTTGCTTATGATACAATTTATATTAAATAACCAAGTAGTTAAAACATCTGCAAATGTGGGGATGACCCTACTTGATTTCATTCGAGAACATCAACAATTAAAAGGAACTAAAATAGGGTGTCGTGAAGGCGATTGTGGTGCCTGTACCGTATTAGTCGGAGAATTACTAGAGAATAAAATAACTTACCAAAGTATTACTTCGTGTATTTCTCCTTTAGGGAATGCTAACGGAAAACACATCGTTACGGTAGAAGGTATCAATTTACCAAAAGAACTGAATACCGTTCAAAAAGCAATGACCGATAATTATGCGACACAATGTGGTTTTTGTACACCAGGATTTGTGGTATCTATGACTGGTTATGCTCTTGACAGTAAACAAACAACTTCTTGTAACGATGCTGTCAGCGGAAACATTTGTCGTTGTACAGGGTATAAATCGATTGAAAAAGCTGGTTTTGAAATAGAACAAAAACTACAACAAAAAGATAAAAACCATCAAATTGACTGGTTAATCAAAGAAAGGTTTATTCCTAATTATTTTGAAACAATCCCTGAAAAATTAGCACAAATACAACCAAAAGTATTTGAAAAAACAGGAATAAAAGTAGCTAACGGAACAGATATTTATGTACAATATGCTGATAAAATGGCGGAAGAAGATGTACATTTATTAACCGATAAAAATGCTTTAAAAGAAATTTCTTTTACTGAAGGTTTTTGCACACTAGGTGCTAATACAACAGTCACCGAAATAGCAGAAAGTAAACAATTACAAACTCTCTTTCCTAAACTAAAACAATTTTTGAAACTCGTTTCTTCTGAACAAATTAGAAACATGGGAACCATCGGTGGTAACTTTGTAAACGCCTCTCCTATTGGCGATATGTCTATTTTCTTTTTAGCATTAAATTCAATAGTAACCATTCAAAAAGAAGATGGAAACACGCGACAAATTCCATTTCAAGAGTTTCATCAAGACTATAAAAAATACGATTTACAAGAAGGTGAAATCTTACAATCAATACAGTTCAAAGTTCCACAAGCAGAAGACTTTTTTAATTTTGAAAAAGTAAGCAAACGAACACATTTAGATATTGCTAGTGTAAATTCCGCTGGAAAAATTTCTATAGAAAACAATACAATTACGGGTGCTCATTTTTCTTTAGGAGGTGTAGCAGCTATTCCTAAATATTTATCAAATACCAATGCCTTTTTAATAGGAAAAACAATCAGTTCAGAAACTATAAAAAAAGCAGAAGCTGTTTTACAATCAGAAATTTCACCTATTAGCGATGTTCGAGGAACTGCCGAATACAAGCGTTTGCTAGCACGACAATTATTTTTTGCTCACTTTTTAGAGCTTTTCCCTAATCAAGTAGAACTTAAAAAATTGATTGCCTAATGAAAACGATGAAGAACATAGACAGTTATACTCATGTAAGAGGAGAATCGTTATTTGTTGACGATTTAATGCTGAGACAGAACACCTTATTCGGATTGGTTTTTGACTCGCCAAAAGCGCATGGAAAAATTAAATCAGTAGACTATTCAAAAGCCGAAGCACTAGAAGGTGTAGTAAAAATATTCACCTATAAAGATGTCTTAGGAGAAAATCAAATTGGAGGTATCATTCCTGATGAACCTTTATGGGCTGAAGATGAAGTCCATTTTTGGGGACAACCGATTGCCTTTATCGTTGCAAAAAGTGAAGCTATTGCAAAAAAAGCTAGAACTTTAATTACCATAGATATTGAAGAACTTCCTGTAATCACAACCGCTAAAGAAGCTAAAGAAAAAGGAAGTTTTATTAATGCTCCTCGTTCATTTAACTTAGGAAATACTCAAAATACTTTTACCGAATGTGAATATGTATTTGAAGGTGAAACTTTTTCGAACGGACAAGAGCATTTGTACCTCGAAACACAAGGTTGTTATGCGGTTCCTCAAGAAAACGGGAATATAAAAATTACCTCATCAACTCAAGGCCCTACCGCTGTTCAAAAAACAACAGCCAAGGTTTTAGGCATCCCAATGCATAAAATTGAAGTAGATGTAATCCGTTTAGGAGGTGGTTTTGGAGGTAAAGAAGATCAAGCAACTCCTTGGGCTGTTATGGCTGCTGTAGCAGTGCAACACTTAAACCGCCCAGTTAAATACATGCTGAATCGTCATGACGATTTACGCATGACTGGGAAACGTCATCCCTATTCATCATTTTATAAAATAGGACTCACCAAAGACTTTAAAATAAAAGCTTTTGAAGCTGAGTTTTTACAAAATTCTGGTGCTGCCGCTGACTTATCACCTGCTATTGCTGAGAGAACTTTGTTTCATGCTACCAATAGTTATTTTGTTCCAAACGTACATACTACAGTATATAGCTGTAAAACCAACTTACCCCCTAATACCGCTTTTCGTGGTTTTGGTGGTCCGCAAGGAATGTTTGTTATTGAAAGTGCTATTGCAGATGCCGCTGATAAAATCGGAATCAATAAAAGATTAATTCAAGAAGCTAATCTATTAGCTGAAAATGATGAGTTTTCTTACGGACAAATAGCTACCGAAGTACAAGCACAAAATTCGTGGTTTAATGCAAAGGAACAATATCAACTTGAACAGCTAGAACAAGAAGTAGCTGACTTCAATAATAAGAACGACCACTACAAAAAAGGGATTTCATTAATGCCTATTGCTTTTGGTATTTCGTTTACCAATACTCCAATGAACCATGCACGTGCTTTGGTACATATTTATCAAGATGGAAGTGTTGGTGTCTCAACAGGTGCTGTAGAAATGGGACAAAGTGTAAACACCAAAATATTACAAGTAGCACAAAGTGTTTTAGGAATTTCTCCAGATAAGGTTAAACTGGAAACCACGAATACTACACGTGTTGCCAATACCTCACCTTCTGCAGCAAGTTCAACTGCCGACCTTAACGGAAAAGCAACTGAAATGGCTTGTAATTCATTAGTTGAACGACTAACAGAAGTTGCCGCTGACATGCTCTCTACAGAAAAAGAAAATATCTCTTTTCAAGAAGGTGCTGTTTTTGTAAGTGGTAAAAAATCAGATCTAACATGGGAAGCTTTAATTGCTGAAGCTATGCTACGTCGTGTAGCACTCTCTGAAAACGCACATTACGCTACACCTATTATTCATTTTGATAAAACCAAAGAAAAAGGACATCCGTTTGCCTACCATGTGTATGGTACTGCTATAACAACAGTTACTGTAGATTGTATTCGTGGTAATTATGAAATTGACAGCGTAAAAATTGTACACGACTTTGGTAAAAGTATGAATATGGGTATTGATTTAGGACAAGTTGAAGGTGCTTTGGCACAAGGAATTGGTTGGATGACTATGGAAGAAATCTCCTATAACAATGAAGGAAGATTATTATCGAATGCTTTGTCTACCTACAAGGTGCCTGATATTTTTTCAGCTCCCAAAACTGTGGAGACTATTCCTTTAAAAACTGAAGGAAATCAAATGGCAATTAAAAAATCGAAAGCGGTTGGTGAGCCTCCATTAATGTACGGAATTGGAGCTTATTTTGCCATCCAGCAAGCGGTGAAAGCTTTCAACCCTAATTATAAATTAAAATTCCACGCTCCTTTTACACCTGAAAAAGTGTTGATGGGATTGTATGAAAAATAGAAGACCTATCAAACTACAATACACCAAACAGAATATATTTAGGGGTGCGTTAATTTATAGCATTGGAGATACCATTGCATCCTTTTTACTAAACGAGTTTTCAATATATAGACTTCTCGGAATGGTACTTATTGGTGCTACTGTTTATGCTTTTGAAATCCCTAATTATTTTAATTGGATAGAAAAAAAGACAGCCAACAATAGCGGACTCAAAAGAACTATAGCAAAAACAATATTAGCGATTGCGTACTTTAATCCACTTTGGATTTTTAGACATTTGCTGTTTATCAAGTTATTTTCTGGGAATTTTGAACAAATAACCAGTAACTTATTCATTGTTGCTTGTTGGTCGTTTTTAGTGAACATTCCTATTTCATTTATCGCTAATTTTATCATTCAAAATAAAGTAAAACTCGATTGGCGTTTTTTAGCTAGTGCAATCTTTTCTGCACTAATGGCTATTTATTATGCCCTAAGCGAAACCATTTTTAACTAAGCTTTTATGGAATTTTGGCAACAGTTACATACAAAACTTCAAAACAAACAGAAGGTATACCTCCTAACAGTAATTGAAAACCTTGGCAGTTCTCCAGGTCGAAAAGGCTTTAAAATGTTAATTGCTGAAGATGGTTTTATTTTCGGTTCTGTAGGTGGTGGTGTTATGGAGTTTGCGCTCGTTGAAGAAGCAAAACAATTGTTGCAACAAGAGAATCCGCCAACATTCATCAAAAAACAAATTCATAAAGGAAATATCAAAGATGGTTCGGGTATGATTTGTTCTGGTGAACAAACTGTAGCCTTTCATTGCTTAGATGCTAAGCATATTTCAATAATTTCAACTATTATTTCTTCTTTACAACACGGTAAAAAAGGAACATTACATTTATCTCCTATCCAATTTGATTTTACTTCTCATACTCTAGAAAATCAATTTGAATATAACATCAACTCAAAAGAAGATTGGTACTTTAAAGAACATATCGGCTTTAAAGAAACCTTGTACATTGTTGGTGGTGGACATGTAGGCGTTGCAGTTTCTGAACTCTTTGTTAAACTTGGTTTCTATGTAGTTGTTTTTGACAATCGAGAAAACCTCAACACTTTAGAAAATAATCAAACCGCTCATAAAAAACAGGTTATTGATTATAACAATATTGAAAACTACATAGAAAGATCTTCTTCAAGCTATGTAGCCATTATGACCAATAAATACACTGACGACAAATTGGTATTAAGTAAACTCCTTAAAAATAATTATCCCTTTTTAGGCGTTTTAGGCAGCAAAGCAAAACTACAAACGATGTGGGAAGTTTTACAAAATGAAGGATTTACTCAAGAAGAATTAAACAAAGTTCACGCACCTATAGGGCTTTCTATAAAAAGTGAAACCCCTGAGGAAATAGCGGTAAGTATAGCGGCACAGATTATTCAAATTAAAAACACCTAAACGAATAATGAATCAACCTAATGAACATAAAGCCTTTTTAACAAGCGTTTTTAATCGTTATGCTACGGTAAGCGACGACTCCATTTCTTCTTTGTTTTCAGCTGCAAAAATTCATGATTTAAAAAAGGGAACCACCCTATTACCTTTCGGTAAAATATCAAAACACGTTCATGTTCTTTACAAAGGAGCTGTAGTTTCGTGTTTTTTACATAAAAACGGTACGGTATATCATAAAAACATCTTTTTATCAGGTAGTTTTATAGGTTCTGTAGTATCGTCACTTACTAATACACCTTCTCAGTTTTCTTTAGAAGTTATAGAAGACTCAACAGTTATTAGCTTTCCGTATGATGTATACAGACAACTTATTAAGGATAACCAAGATTTACAAAACTTTTACATCGCTTATCTTGAAAAGAACTGGGTAATTGATAAAGAAAAACGAGAAATTGATATTGTTTTAAAAGAAGCTAAAGAACGGTATCTCGATTTTGTAAACGCTAACCCAAACATAGAAAATAGAATACCATTACACTATATTGCCTCTCACTTAGGCATCACTCCCACTCAATTAAGCCGAATTCGTAAGAGCATTAAAAAAACTGTATAGCAATCAACATATGTAAAGTAAAAGATCTTATTTCCTTTTCATCTTTGCAGTATGAAAATATTCTTTTTATACTTTTTGGCCTTTATTGGAGGCGTTTCACTAGCTGTTCAAGCAGGATTCAACACACAATTAGGTGCTATTGTAAAGCAACCTGTTATTGCTGTTATAGCTACCTCTATAGCTAGTGCTGTTTTTGGATGCTTATTCATCTTGCTATTCAAAGAAGAAAGTATTCAATTAACTACAGCACAACAAGTACCTTGGTATTTATGGTTTATTGGCGGACTTTTTAGCATGATTGGTATTTCTCTTTATTTTTACACCATACCAAAGCTAGGGATTTCAAAAATGATTGCTTTTGGCTTATGTGGTCAATTGATTTTTTCGTTATTCGCAGGAAAATTTGGTTGGTTAAACCTGCCTGTTGAGCCTATAACTACCCAAAAATGTATTGGAATTGTTTTCATGGCAATTAGTATTCTTTTAATCAACTCAAAATGAAAAAAATAATATCAAATATTAATAATTTAGCTTCTTTGTGGAAAACTGCTGCGACTCCATATCAAGGCTATCATAAAGAAACATCTTTTGAAAGCGCTTATATTGAAAATGCTCAATGGCCTAATAGAATCTGGACCAACCTCTCTCCTTCTGAAAACCAACTAAAAGAAGTACAGCAACAAATGTTAGAAGAAGGTAACCATTTTACATTTTCTTTATTTACACTACCCAATCAAGAAAACAGTATTAAACTTGACGCTAAAATTCAGTTAAAGTCAACACAATACGGAATGAGTTTAGAGCTAAACGAAAAGTTCGAAACTCAAAGACAGATCAATTTTAAAAGAGTAGAAAACACAGAAGAAGCTGACATTTGGAGCAACGCTTTTTTTAAAGCCTTTAATTACGAAATAAGCACAGCAACCATTTTAAAAACCAAAGAAACCGTGCCCTACTATCTTGTTTATTTTGAACAAGAACTTATAGGCACCGTAATTTTATACACTACTAATACTATTGCTGGCTTGCATAGTTTAGGTATTATTCCTGAAAAAAGGAAACAAGGTTTTGCTACCGAAATTATGCGCCATACATTGAATAAAGCTATTGACCAGAATTTATCGTTAGCTACACTACAAGCCTCAGAAATGGCTAAAGAAATGTATTTAAAACTAGGGTTTTCTTTAGACTTTTTAATGAAAAATTATAGTGTTATCAATCCTTCTTAAAAACACAGCATATTAACATGCATAACTTTTGAACTTAGTAAAAAAATAGTAGGTTTGAAGCTACTAATGAGAGAGGATGAATTATAAAGAAGTCTTTAAAACGATTGAGGAAACTTACACTCCACTATCTACTGAGTGTCAACAAGAATTAATTGCTAGTTCAAAAGTTTGTGTATATAAAAAAGGAGACATTGTTGTACGAGAAGGTCAATTCTCTAAAAAAGTCTTTTTTATTGTACAAGGATGTTCAAGAGCATATTACTTAAAAGATGGTAAAGACATTTCTGATTGGTTTACTTTCGAAAATCAGTTTATGGCTTCCATAGTTAGCTTTTTTAGTAACGAACCAAGTCCACACTATGTTGAATTTATTGAAGATTCAACCGTTTTGGAATTTTCTAAAGATACTGTTGATAAGCTTTCTCAAAAGCATCACGACTTTGAACGCTTAATTAGTAAAATAGTCACTGAGACCATGTTGGGGCTTTGCGAGCGATTATACACCATTCAATTCAACAAAGCAGAAGAAAGGTATAAACACCTGCTAAGTATTTATCCTTTTATAACCAACAGAATTCCCCTTACACATATTGCTTCTTATTTAGGAATAACTCTTGAAACGTTGAGCAGGATAAGAAACCCCAAAAAACGAATTTGATTTATATCAAATGATAAGCCTTCCATTTACAGCAATTTTGCTAACAAATACAATAACAATGGAAGACAACAACAAACAACAACTAAAGTCAATTTGGGGAAAATGGTGGGAACCTATTAGAAAGTGGTTTTATCCTGCTTGGTTAATCTATGAAACCTCAATTCGATTTTATGAATATGCCTTATCGGTTCATATTTACTTTAAGAATCCGCAAAACAATATCACTTCTTATATAGGAGAAGCTAGCACCCAAATTTTAGGCATTTTTTGTAGCCTCAGCACTTTTGTAATTTGTACTGCCTTTTTAACAATACCTACCTGTTTTATACTGTATAAGTTTTTTAAAACAAAAAACTTAACAGGTTCTCAATTTGAAGCAACAATTAAACCTATTTTTTAAGATAAATGAAGAAAATACTCATTATAAACGGACATCCAGATAAGGAAAGTTTTAATTATGCTCTTTCTGAAGCTTATAAAATAGGCGCTAAGAAATCGACTGCTGAAATACAAGAAATAAACATCCGAGAATTGAATTTTAACCCCAACCTTCAATTTGGCTACCGAAAGCGAACAGAACTTGAACCTGACTTATTAGAAGCGCAAGAAAAACTAAAATGGGCAGACCACTTAGTATTGGTATATCCTATTTGGTGGGGCTCTGTACCTGCAATTATGAAAGGTTTTTTAGATCGAGTTTTACTCCCTGGTTTTGCTTTTAAAAAAAGAGAAAAGTCTTTATGGTGGGATAAATGTTTTACAGGAAAAACAGCCAGAATAATTTGCACCTTAGACCAACCTGCTTGGTACTATAAGTGGATATATAGAAGCCCAAGCCATAATGCAATGAAAAAACTAACATTAAACTACATAGGAGTAAAAAAAGTGCGAATTACTACTATTGGTCCTATAAGACTCTCAAAAGAAAAGTTTAGAACTAAATGGTTGAAAAAAGTAGCAACTCTTGGAACAATAAACAAATAATAATACCTCTATTATGTATTCAATATGCTAACTAACATTTTTCTACACAATACGATATGTAATCTTTTTATTGTTTGGTCTCACTCCCCTTAGGCTTCGTGTGTTGACCCGATAAAAAAGTTACACTTTTTTATCTTACTTTTTTTATATTTGAGAGTGTTAATAAAATTGCTAAAAGTTCCACTTATACTATCGTAAAAGGAATATATAAGTAATTTTATTGCGTATATAAACTAGTTACCTGTAATCCCTCTCATCAGTAATAATATTAATTCCTAAGCTAATGAATGGTGTATTGAAGTCTGTAAAAAATAGAATCAAACTTAGTCAATATTAGAAAAATTATGATTTTAGAAAATAGCATTATCGTATTTGACACTAATTCATATAGGAATTTTGTAAAAGATAAAACTACACAAGAGGTCATAGAATCCACATTAAAATTAAAAAAAATAGAAAAAGAACTAAACATTGAATCAAACGCTCCTATTATAGTAATTTTCGAAATGTTAGCTAATTTAGATAACGAAACAACTAATGATAACTTTACAGAGTGTTTAAAAGGTCTTATTTCTGCATCTTATCATTGCTTTAATCGAAATAATTATAGTGTAATTCCTTATTCTGTTCCATTGTTTTGTCATTTTTTACACCAAAAAGTACCTCAAAATATTGAAAACAATATACGAGGGATGTTAGGTGTTTTAGATTTCATAAAAAAAGACACTGAAAAAGCAATTGAAACACATAAAGAAGATTTCAAAAATTACAAGGAATATATATCTGAAATCGAAAGTAATTATTCAAAATTACTAAAATCATTCTTAGAACAAATTAATGATTATATAGAAAAGAAATTCCCTAAACTTCAAAATAAACAAAAACGAATTAAAAAATTAGAATATTTAGATAGTGAAATTTTTCAAAATGATTTTTCATATGGAGTTATAGAATTGATGAACTCTAAATTAGGGAAAACAGTTAAAAAAGAAGAATTAGACAGAATGGTTATTGAGTTTAATTTAACATTTCCTTTTTCAAATAAATTCTATAAGTATGTATTAAATGAATTAATAAGTAAGAACATTAACCTTGACTCGAAAACTTCACTGAAGAAAAGATTAAATTGGATATGGGATTACAACATTGGGATAGTTATAACTAATTCAACTATTAGAGATAAAAAGACCTTTGTGGTAACTCAAGATAAAGACTTATCAGAGGTAATTAAAAATATAGAAGATTCAAGAGTTATGACTTTATACGAATATTACTCTACTATTGGATATAACGAATAATCAAGCAAGTACTTAAATTTAAGTATAAAAACAACTACAGGTAACAATATATAATCGCAATTGCGACAGACTCAATCACGTCCAACTCCACTCAATCAACTCAATAAAAAGATATTAACTACATTACATTTATCAATCAAAACAAGTGAAAATAGACACCGATACACTACCTAAATGCTCATTAGAAGAGAAGAAATTTTCTTGGGGAGAGCCATATTTAGTTGTAACCCCAATATTTGACATGGTAATACCACAAGAATTTTCTGATATTGAATTTTCTGTTGAAATATTTATAAAAAATAACTTCAGGAATCAACTATTAGAATTTTACAATGTTTTGATTAATTATGAAGAAAACAATCGGATTGAAAATTTCGAAGACACCATACCAGAACAGCTTCGTAAAGAAGTGTTAGCAAAAATCAAAAGCTTTCTTGACTCAGAAAAGAAATTAACCCCTTGGGAGAAATACGATGAATATGGAAAAGAACTAGATTTTTTGTATAAGTTTGAAGAAGAGTTTAACCGAAAAATATTATTTATCAACCCGAAATAGAGCCACTTACTGTAATTATTATAAGTAATTCACTAACTCTCGCCTACTTTTTATCCTTTTGAACAATAATATACTATGCTAAAAAAACTCTTCTCTAAATGGAAACACCTCAAATGACACAAGAACTATATCAAAAAGCAATAAAGTTTGCTGGAGAAAAACATAAAGATCAAAAAGTTCCTGGAACAAACTCTAACTATTTGCTACACATCTCTAACGTTGCTATGGAAATAATCATAGCATATAATGCAAATAACAATTTCGATTTGAATTACGCTGTTCAATTAGCGCTACTCCACGATACATTAGAAGATACTGATACCGACTTTTCGGATTTATTGAACATGTTTGGTGAAAAAGTTGCTAATGGAGTTCAAGCATTAACTAAAAATAAAAACATAAGCTCTAAAAAAGAGAAAATGATAGACAGCTTGAACCGAATAAATAAACTTGAAAAAGAAGTTGGAATGGTAAAATTAGCAGATAGAATTACAAACCTTCAAGAACCACCAAAACATTGGAAAAAAGATAAAATTCAAAACTATTTATCTGAAGCTATCGTAATTAATCAAACACTAAATAACAAGAATGAATATTTAAATAAAAGGTTAGAAAATAAAATTGCTGAATACAAAAAGTATATTGAATAAAAACTGCTATAAGTACTTACTTGCTCTCACTACTTCTAAAAATTCTCATAATAAAATGATATAATAATCTGGCGCAACCATAACAATACTTTTGCATCTACATAGTAAATCATTCAAATATTGAGCTATGAAAATTAGAATATCAACTTTACTATTGCTTTTAAGCGCAACGCTTTTTATAAACTGTAATAGCGACAATGAAATACCACAAGCTGAAACTATAAACGGAACTTGGAGCTTAAAAAATGTTAATGGAGGCTTTACTGGTGTTGATGTAACCTATGAAAATGAAACCGTTACTTGGCAGTTTAATGCCAAAACAGAAACCCTTACCGTTAAAAGCACACTAATAAATAACGGTCCGCAAAGCACCTACTTACCTTTACAAAGCGGAACCTACAACTATTATCTTTCGGAAGCTAATGGAAACACTTTTGTTCATATTAAAGACTTTGGAATTCATACAAATGACGAGTACGGAAGCTATAGTATACAAGATGGAGTTTTAATTATTAACCAAGGTGAAAGCTATGAAGGCAGTGCCGTAGATACTTTTGTACTAACTTTTAATTAAAAGCAGTAACCATATTTTAAAAACCATTAAAACAAGCTCTTTAAAAACTACAACACTTCACAAACATTTTTCTACAGGGTAGCCCCATTCCCCTATAAAAACAGCTCCCATTACTGTGGGAGAGTCATTCCCCTTAGACAGGGAGTCTCGCTCCCATTATTATGGGAGTGTCGCTCTCCTTATGCAAAGAGTATCATTTTCCTTACCGCTGAGGTGTCGTCCCGATAATAATTACACATTATTTTTTTACGCTATAAAACAACAAACAAAACTATCCTTTCACACAAAAACACTGTAAAAGAACACATTACTAATACCTTTTAGCCAAACCACTCATAAAAAGTGTATTTTTTTTCATATCTTCTCATGGTGTAACCACTTAATAATAAGCCTTAAACGTAAAAGCCATGAGGAACAAACTAAAAAAAGACTTAGGATTATTTGATGTTTTTGCCATAAGTACTGGAGCTATGTTTAGTTCTGGTTTCTTTTTATTACCAGGAATCGCCTCACATTACACAGGTCCGTCTGTGTTTTTAGCGTATTTACTTGCAGGTGTATTAATACTACCCACCATGTTTAGCATTGCTGAAATATCAACAGCCCTACCGCGATCAGGAGGTGCCTACTTTTTTTTAGATAGAAGCCTAGGTCCACTCATGGGAACCATTGGCGGACTAGGTACTTACTTCGCTTTAATGCTAAAAACGGCCTTTGCTATTATTGGTATTGGTGCTTATGCCGCTATATTTTGGGAAGTTCCTACCAAGATAGTTGCTATCGTAGCCACTCTTTTTTTTATGGCGTTAAACTTAGTAGGTGCTAAAAAAACCTCCGCCTTTCAAAAGGTGTTTGTCATATTTCTATTAGTCATTTTAGTTGGTTTTATTGCGGACGGTCTTTTTTCCATATTCACCTCAGATACTATAACTAACGAATCTATTAACAAACAGTTTACTCCTTTCTTTTCAAATGGATTTGGAGGGATGTTTACAACCATAGGTTTTGTTTTTGTTTCGTATTTAGGGCTTACCCAAATAGTAAGTGTTGCAGAAGAAATTAAAAAACCCGAAAGAAATATTCCTTTAGGAATGATACTCTCATTAGTCGTTACTGGATTAATTTATGGTTTAGGTGTTTTTATTATGGTAACTCTTATTGAGCCTACTGCCTTTGCTAACGAATTGGCACCAGCTGCTACAGCCGCAGAACAACTTTTTAAATGGTTACCCGATAATGTAGGGGTACTATTAATGTCGGTAGCAGCACTTGCCGCTTTTGCTTCTACAGGGAATGCAGGACTATTATCTGCATCACGATACCCTTTTGCCATGGGACGCGATAAACTATTTCCTGCTATTCTAGCTAGAATTGGTAAAAAAGGAAGTCCTGTAGTGGCTATATTTTTAACCACAGCACTAATTATTGTATTCATTCTAGTACTATCAGAAGAAGGTATTGTAAAGCTTGCGAGTACCTTCCAGTTATTAATTTTTATCTTTATTAACTTCTCTGTTATTGTTTTTAGAAAAAGTAAAATAGAATCATACGACCCAGGGTATTTATCTCCACTATATCCGTTTATGCAAGTTATCGGAATTACTATTTCCTTCATTCTTATTATTTATTTAGGATGGATGCCAATACTTTTTACCTCTGGTATTATTGTTATTGGTTTACTTTGGTATCATTTTTATTCCAAAGGAAAAGTAAAACGAGAAGGAGCAATTTTTCATTGGTTTGCGCTTTTAGGGAGACATCAATACGATGAATTGGAAAATGAATTAATGACCATTTTAAAAGAAAAAGGACTTCGTGAAGGTGACCCTTTTGATGAAACCGTTATTAAATCGAAAATAAAAATAATAAAGGATACTACTAACTTTGATGAAATATTAAATAAGGTATCTGATTACTTTTGCAAAGAGTTAGACCTTAACAAAGAAGGAATACTACACAAATTTTTCCAGTCTATACCTGATGAGTCAGTCATAGCTTTACCTGGTATTTTAGTTTTTCATGCTAAGTTCAAGAATCTTTTGCATCCTTCCATGAAAATTGTTATTTCTAAAACCCCTATTAACGGAACACTTCCGTATGATGATTATGAATTTAAAAAACCAATTCAAATCTGTGCTTTTCTTATCAATTCTGATGAAAACCCCAAGCAACAACTACGTATGTTATCAAGGCTTCTTGATATTTTAGAAAGAGAGCAAATTGTAAAAACGTTGCTTAAAATGAATAGCCACAGAGAAATTAAAGAGTTTTTACTACAAAACGAGCGATTTGTAAGCATCAAATTACTAGAAGGAACCCCGCAAGACATCATGATTGGGCAGCAGTTAAAAGATATTCAATTGCCAAAAGATGTTTTAGTAGCCTTGATTGAAAGAAATGATAAAACTTTTACCCCCAACGGTTCAACAGTTTTATTAACGGATGATGTACTCACCATACTTGGAGAAACTAAATCTATAGCAAAATTATACAAGGAATATATGAGTTATGAAATTGAAAAATTAGATACTAAAACATAATTTGCCAAATTCACTCAAAATGAATACCACTTTTCTTAGCCTAAAAATAGTAACTTTAACCCCGTAAAGAATAACTTATAAAAAGCTTTAAGCAACGTTAAATTCAAAGTAGATGGATAAATGTATTTTTTGCGACATCATAAACAACGAATCATCGAACCACAAAATATGGAAAAATAAAGAGCAGGTGGCATTTTCATCAATATTCCCAAATACAGAAGAATCTACTGTTCTCAACAACAACTATAAGTAGTTGCATATTCTCACCTATTCTGAAAAAGAAAACATGTTTCAATTTGATAAAAATTTTGGTCTTTTTGTTGGTGATTTAACCACTAACGAATTTCACAAGCACTACGCTTTACAGATAAGTGTTTCTAAAGAATCTAGTATGAATTTGACCTTAAAAAATGAAACAGAAAAATCAGGAGACTCATTTTTTATTTCATCAAGAATTGAACACAAACTCCTAAGTCCAAAAACTCAACTAACCATTCTAATCAATCCTTTAAGTTCTTTAGGGCACCAACTTTATATAAATTATGGAAAGTTGAAAGTTTCAACACTTGAAACTGGTTTTAAAAATAAGTTGGTTGGTATCCTTTCCAAATTCAATACCTCCGAAATTAATTTTAAAGAGCTTTGTGCATTAGTTACCGATGTTTTAAATGAATACCAATGTTCTTGTAAAATTGAAAACCACTCAAAAGACGATAGAATTATAAAAGCTTTGGAGTTTTTTGATGGTAATTTCGAAAAAGTATACAGTTTAGAGGAGGTTGCTGAAATCTGTTGTTTATCCCCTTCTCGTTTCCTTCATCTATTTAAAGAAAAAACAGGACTCAATTTTAGAAGGTATCAACTTTGGAATAAAATGATAAAATCTTTACCATATTTATCTGTAAACTCTATTACCGACACTGCCCACATGTTTGGGTTTACTGACAGTTCTCATTACACAAGAACATTTAAAGAAACATTTGGACTAACCCCTAAATTTATGGTTCAAAAGAATAGCCAGTTTATACAAGTTTAAGTTTGCTCCTCTTACCAACTTTGCATTGTAATTAAATAACAAGCAAACTAAAAAAGTATGGATAATTATTTAAAGGAAACTAAAATTTTAAACTACTCTGACAATTCCATCCAAAAACTAATAAATGACCGTAATTGGAAACAATTAGATACCATAGAAAGAGTCAAAGCTATTTACAACTATGTTAGAGATGAAATAAAATTTGGATACAATATATCTGATGATATCCCTGCAACCGAAGTTTTGAAAGATGGATACGGGCAATGTAACACGAAAGCTACCTTATTAATGGCACTTTTAAGAGCTACAGGAATCCCTAATAGAATTCACGGATTTACTATTGACAAAGCACTACAAAAAGGAGCTATTAGTGGAATTTGGTATACAATATCTCCTCAAAACATTTTACATAGCTGGGTAGAAATTTATATAAATGATACATGGTATTTTTTGGAAGGTGTTATTCTTGACAAGGAATATTTGAAAAGACTTCAAGAAAAGAACAAAGACTGCAAAACTACATTTTGTGGTTATGGAGCCTATACCGATAACTTTGAAAATCCACCTATTGAATGGAATTTAAATAATACATTTATACAAGACAAAGGGATAAACCAAGATTTCGGACTCTTTGACACGCCTGATGAATTTTACGCTAAACACCAACAAAAGCTAGGCGCTTTTAAAAAGTTTATTTTCCGTAATATTGTTAGACAAAGTATGAACAAGAATGTTAATAAGATAAGAAACAATAAGTAAAATGTATCCTGAGTACTTATCCTTAAAAACTTCCATACTACATTCTAAAATGAACTATGCTATAAAAGTGTCATTTACTTTTACACTCCAATAATCAACAATTAATTTAAAAGTAACTATGAACGCTATCAAAATTATACTATTAAACTTTTCAGAAACAAGAAGAAGAAGTATCAAGTTATGGGAAAACATTCCATACGAGTTTTTAAATTGGAAACCAGATCAAAAAGCTTTCTCCATTATTGAAATGATACGACACACTCTTGAAGGTGAGCATTTATTTCATACGATTATTAAAAACAGAGGTGATTTAGGTAATTATGTATCTCCTTGGGAAAATTTAGCGTACTCAGATTTAAAAAATGAGCTTAATTTTGCTGAAAAATATCGAAACAGTTTTATGGATATGATAAAAACACTTGATGAAACTGATTTAGAGAGCATACGAATAGAACGAAAAGAAGTGGGACAAAGTAAAAAGCTAGGAGATTATTTAAACAGAATTGCTTATCATGAATCAGTTCATACAGGACAAATGTTAGGTTATTTAAGAACACTAGGAGTAAAACGAGCCCAAATATGGGATTAGAAAACTATAAAAAGTTACTATCATCGAAGAATTAGAAAATCAGTTTAGTAAAATCGCTGCTATTTTAGGAGATAAATCTCGCTCTATCATCTTATGGAATTTATTAGATGGTAGAGCATATACCGCTACAGAATTGGCTGCAAGCGCCAATATTTCTTTACAGTCGGCAAGTAATCATTTAAAAAAAATGACTTCAGCTAATCTTTTAACTGTAGAAAAACAAGGAAGACATCGATACTTTAAACTTGCCAACAATGAAGTAGCTCAGGTAATAGAATCCATGGCTAGTTTAATTTCTGTAGACAAAGACTACAAAAAAATTAAATCTCCTCAATTAAACGATTTTACGTATGCCAGAACTTGCTATGACCATTTAGCAGGTAAACTTGGGGTTAAATTAACAACGTCTTTATTAGACAACGAGATAATTAAAATCTCAGGAAAAGATTACAAGGTTACTGAATCAGGACAAGAATGGTTTCAAAAAATCGGAGTAGACATCCATACTATCCAACAGAAAAAACGCTCTTTTGCTCACCAATGTTTAGATTGGAGTGAAAGGAAACACCATATTGCTGGAGCATTGGGTGCTTCACTTCTTCAACTCATGATTGAAAAAGACTGGATTCGTAAAAAAGCCAATTCTAGAGAAGTATTTATTACGTCGGCTGGAAAAATAGAGCTAAAAAATAGATTGAATTTAGAAATATAAAACTACTTTAAACCTACTCTTTATCAAACAACAAACATGTTAACGATCATCTTCTTTACAAATTAAGCAAGATATTACAGAATTATATTATTTGATTTTCATAATTTTATCAAATGAAATTAAAAGAAACAATAGACGACTTTTACGCGCAACACAATCAAAATAATAAAACTAGAGGTCAGTTCAATATATACAAACGTGAAGAATTTGCTTGTGATTCAACTTCACTTCCTACAAACAGAAGAGATTTTTACAAAATCTCGTTAATCTTAAATGGTGAAGGCACTATCTCTTCTGCCGGAAAATCTATAAACATAAAAGGCAATACTATAACTTTTATGAATCCTTTAATTCCGTATTCTTGGGAGCCTACATCCACAAACCAAACAGGTTATTTTTGCCTTTTTACTGAAGATTTTGTAACCCAAAACCTCAAAAGTGAAAGCCTTTCACAATCCCCTTTATTTAAAGTGGGTGGGAATTTTGTTTTTTGCCCAGATGAAAAAAGTATAAATCTATTAGTCGGAATTTTTGAAAGCATATTTAGAGAAATACAGTCCGATTACCCCAATAAATATGATTTGATACGTAGTTATGTTCAAATTATTATGCACGAAGCATTAAGAATGCAACCTCCAGAAACTTTCTATAAACCAACTAACGCTTCTGAAAGAATTTGCTCTTTGTTTATACAATTATTGGAAAGGCAGTTTCCTATTGATTCTCCTAATCAAATTATCAAATTAAAAAACGCCAACGAATTTGCAACCCAACTTAATGTTCATACAAATCATCTTAACCGATCATTAAAAAATATTACCGGAAAAACTACAAGTCAATGGATTTCTGAACGAACGGTTAAAGAAGCAAAAGCACTTTTGCTGAATAGCGATTGGGATATTGCTGAAATAGGCTATTCTTTAGGTTTTGAGCATCCTTCAAACTTTAATATTTTTTTCAAAAATCAAACAGGAAACACTCCTAACACTTTCCGTAAACAAGAGGTTTCTTTTTCATAATACATAGTTTGATTCTCATAATTTAGACCAAAATCAAGATTCTAATTTTGCTTCATAAAACAAAAGATATGAAAGCAATACAATTAGAACAGTTTGGTATAGACCATTTAGAATTAGTAAACATCCCTTTACCAACCATAAATGAAAACGAAGTGCTGGTAAAAACCTCAGCAGTTTCACTTCAGTATTTAGATTTGATAATGGTAGAAGGAAACATAATGCCTAACTTAAATTTTCCTCATATACCTGTTTCAGAAGGTATGGGAATCGTTGAAGAAGTTGGAAAGAATGTAACTCGTTGGAAAAAAGGAGACCGCGTACTTATTCCTTTTATTCCGAGATGGGAATCTGGGAAAATGACATCCTACAATAATGAACTTCGTACTGGAATGCAGTTACCAGGAACACTATCTGAATTTACAGTTCAACCAGAAAACACTTTAGTTTCTGCCCCTCGAAACCTTACCGACGAAGAATCTGCATCACTCTCTGTAGCAGGACTTACTGCTTGGTCTAATTTAGTATCATTAGCAAACATCAAAGCAGGACAAACAATTTTAATTCAAGGTAGCGGAGGAGTTTCGTTATTTGCTCTGCAAATTGCTAAAGCCTTTGGACTTAAAGTCATCGCCACCACAGGTAGTAAAGAAAAAGAAGCTAAGTTAAAAGCTTTAGGGGCTGATGAAGTTATCAACTACAATGAAATAAAAGAATGGAGCAGCGAGGTAATACGATTAAATGATGGAATCGGAGTTGATCTTACTTTAGATGTCGCAGGCAATCAAACTATTAAACAAAGTATTCTTTCTTGTAAAGAAAATGCTTATGTAGGTTTAGTAGGCTTTATGTCGGGAGGTGAAGCAAGCATCGATATTTTCCCTTTGATTATGAATTACATAAGACTTCAAGGGTATTCAGTTGGTAATGCACAAGAATTAACCGAATTGGTACACGCAATTGAGAAAAACAACCTAAAACCTGTGATTGATAGCGTTTTCCCTATAGAAAAAACTAAAGAAGCCTTCTTAAAATTAAAATCAGGGAAATCTTTCGGGAAAATTATCATCAAATTCTAAAAAATGAAAGTAAAACATATTATTACCCTTACCTTCTTACTACTCTGGAAGGTAAGCTTTTCACAACAAATAACTAATGGCTTTTCAATGCCTGAAAGTATAATTTCTAATGGTAAACGATTTTTTGTTTCCAATCAGGGTCAAGATTTTATCAAAAAAGATGCTGATGGTTTTATCAGTGAAATTTCAGCAGAGGGTACAATTTTAACTAAAAAGTTTCTCCCATTAAAAGGTGTATTAAATGCACCAAAAGGAATGACTATTGTAAATAACGTACTCTTTGTTGCTGATTTGGAGAGAATTGTTGGTTTTAATATAAACAATAGAAAAACTGTTTTTGAACTTACAATTCCTGAAGCAAAGCTCTTAAACGACATCTGTCAATTGGAAAACGGTTTTATAGCAGTAACAGAAACCCTTTCTGGTAATATTTATAAAATAGACATCACTAAAAAGACATATGCTATCATTGGAAATATTCCTACGGTTAATGGTATAACATACAACCAAAAAACAAAAGAGTTATTAGTATGTAGTAATGGTAAAAATTATGGAGATGGCAATGTTTATTTGAAATCTGAAAATTCAGAATTTAAAAAACTTCCTAACATTAGCAATGGCTTTTTCGATGGTATCGAATGGATAGACAATGATCACTTATTAATCTCTGACTGGATAACTTTTCCAACAAATGGTTCTGGAAAACTTTGGATTTATGACCTTAAAAATCAACAAGCCGAGTTCAAATTCACAGGAGAAAGTATTGCAGATATCTATTACGACCAAAAAAGTTCAAGTATATATATGCCTCAAATGTTTCATAACCGTGTACTAATTTCTGATTGGAAACAATTAAACAAAAAACAACAAGGTGTCAACAACCTGTACAACTATGGTATTATTGACGGCTTTGTTGGCGGACTTTATCGCGGTACGCTTCCTATTAAAAATTTAAAACTAAAAGGAGATTTTGGAATAGGAGCTCCAGATATGTTAAATGGTGAGATGACTTTAATTAACGGAAAAGCTTACCAAACAAAGTCAACAGGAGAAACAACAGAACTTGATAATAGTCACCTAACATCATTTGCCTCTGTTACATTCTTCAAGTCTGACACTTCTTTTATTCAAACTTCATTAACTGATAAAAATAATTTATTAAGTACTATTAAAAATGTGCTGCCGAGTTCAAATAAAATGTATGCCATAAAAATTTCAGGCACGTTTGATTATATGAAAACTAGAGCCTTTTCTCCTGTTGAAAAAGAACCTTTTCCAAAATTGACAAACATGCTCAATCAACAACATTTTTTTGAATATAAAAACACCGAGGGGACATTGGTTGGTTTTCTATTACCTAATTATTTAGACGGTATCAATGTTAGTGGTTTTCATTTTCACTTTCTATCTAAAAATACGAAACAAGGCGGACATACTTTAGATTTTAAAGGAAATAACCTTAAAATTGAAATTGCTGTTTTAAAAACCTTCGAAATGGATACTCCAAACAATTCTGATTTTCAAAATTTTGAATTCCAAAAAAGTGAGAAAGCAGAACTAAAAATAGTTGAACATGGTAAATAACACACCAAAAACTCTTTATTAATAGTCATTTATAAATACAGTTTTGATACCTAATCAAAACTGTATTTATTTTTCTTTTATATTTACATTTAGCATGAAATTAGAGGTAACAATTATTTCTGTTGAAAAATAGATTGAGGTTAGAAGCTTAAAAATTGTTATTTTTAGCTAGATTAAATGTAATTGCTTTTTGGTTGCTAGTGAAAATTCTTAAAACTTCGTACAACTAAAAAAAACGTGCTATAAATAATACATTTTGGTTAAAAAAACACAGTATAGATGATAAGTGTAGAAAACCTAGAATTAAAAAAACTCAATCAAGATGGTGTAAATACCCTAGTAGATTGGGCAAAAAATGAAGGATGGAATCCTGGGGAAAACGATTCTACCGTGTTTTGGAAAACAGATCCTGATGGTTTTTACGGATTTTATAATGATAAGGAATTAATCGCTGGTGGTGCTGTTGTTTCCTACAACCAAGAGTTTGGTTTTATGGGATTATTCATTGTACACCCTGATTTAAGAGAACAAGGAATTGGAAAGAAACTGTGGTATTTAAGAAGGGATCTTCTTATCAAAAGACTTCATAACAATGCATCTATAGGAATGGATGGTGTTGTTGCCATGCAGCCTTTCTATGAAAAAGGAGGCTTTAACATAGCCTTTCGAGATGAAAGGTATGAGTGCATAGGTAAGAAAATGGATGTCAGTACTAACATATCTCCTATTGAAACAGAAGATTTAGAAAAACTTTTCGAATATGATATTGCTTGTTTTGGTTACAAAAGACAAGAGTTTTTAAAAAGTTGGTTTTCAATGCCACAAAGCAACACTTTTAAATATTCAGAAAATAATGAGGTTTTAGGCTACGCAGTTATTAGAAAAGTTGATAAAGGCTATAAAATAGGTCCTCTATTTGCTAACAACAATCAAATTGCCGAAGAATTGTATAAATCTTGTTTAAACACCGCTTCTGGAGATTCGGTATATCTCGATATTCCTACCATAAATACAAAAGCGGTTGATTTGGTGAACAAATACGACGCAAAATATGTTTTTGAATGTGCAAGAATGTATTATGGTCAAGCCCCTAAGGTAGCTATTGATAAAATATACGGAATTACAACCTTTGAGTTAGGTTAAAGCTAGTTAACAACGAAAAATCTTAATACAAATTAATATGAGCGAAAAAGACAAAATAAGACAATCAATTATAGATTTTGTAAAAGGTGGTGATGACAGCGATGTTGAACTTTTAGACAAAGTGTTACACAAAGATTTCAGAGTCACCAATAACGGGTTTATGGGGACTTCTGGAGTTACCGTTATTGATAAACAAGAGTATTTAAATAATATTCAAAATGGCATTTTTGGGGGGCTACCCAGAAAAATGGTTATCGAAGGAATTGACCATAGTGGAATTATCGCTTCTGTAAAACTGAGAATTGAAAGTGCTGAAAATAATTTTCTTTCTTACAACTCCCTCATTTTGGATATTGATAACAAATGGAAAATCGTCAATAATCTAGCAATTGTAAAAGCTAAAGAATGACAAAAATTGATCCTATCATAGCCGTTAAAGATGTAAACAAAAGCTCACAATGGTATCAAGCTGCTTTTGAGTGTAAAAGAACACACGAAGGAGATAATTTTGCTGTACTGGTTGATAAAAACAATGAAGTCTTACTCTGTCTTCATGTATGGGGAGAACATGAACACCCTACAATGATAAATTCCGATATCACCCCTGGAAATGGACTGATTCTCTATTTTAAAACAGACGACTTACAGGGAATTCGACAAAATATTGAGAAAATGGGCTACCCTATTGAAGAGGATATTAACTTAAACCCAAATTCTATGAAAAAAGAATTTTCATTAAGAGACATCGACGGGTATTTTTGGATTATTACCGAATTCCACAAATACGAAGGCTAACCTCCCTAAGCAGTAAAAACTTACACTTAAAAACAAGGAGTTTTCCTTTTCTAAGAACAGCATTGAAACAAGTAAATTTCAAAAAAAAAATAAATAAAAAAAGTAGATTTATTTTTTTAGTTAGGATTCCTTACTATATTTGTACCGCAATAATGCATCAACTAAAAAATATTAAAAAAATGAACAAATCAATTTTCTATCACGCAGGATGTCCAGTATGTGTAAGCGCAGAACAAGACATTGTTAGTTTAATCGGAGAGCAAAATGTTGAAATTGTAAACATTGGTGAAGACAAAGCTCGTATTTCAGAAGCTGAAAATGCTGGTGTACAATCGGTACCTGCTCTTGTTACCCCAAATGGTAATGCATTGCACATAAACTTTGGTGCTTCCATCTCAGACGTAAAAGGGTAAATCTTTATTTAAAGTAGTTAGGATTCCTATCTTAACTACTTTAATAACTAAAACACAAAAAAATGAAATTAATATTATCTTCAGTAATTATACTTTTAAGCATAACAACATTTTATGCACAAACCAATACGTATAAAAATGATGACTTTTCAATTAAGAAAGTCAACGTAACTCACAAAGCTAAATTAGGAGTAACTGTTTGGGAAATTACCGTTAAAGGAAAAGCAGGAAAAACCACTCCTACAAAAGCAGGAAAATTAGATGGTGCTCCTGTTTTAGGTTATGTTTTTCCAACAAACTTAAAACCTACTGATGTTGGCTTTAACAACACTGAAGGAATTGTTGCACTTGCTTTGACTTCACATCCAGATTTTGATGATACTCCGTTATGGGATGAAAATAACGACAAAATCTATGATAATGATGGTATAATTTGGCATCCACATTGGGTAGTGCTTCATAAAGATGAAAGAGTTGCTGGTGGACTCTCTGTAAAACAATTTAAAAAAGCAGATGAAACGGTAGTATTACCTCCTACAAATCCGGGAATGCCAATGTATATGGACTCTCCAGGTTACCCAGTGACTACCAAAGAAAATAAAATCAAAGTAGTAGTTCCTGATTATAGAATAAACAACCGAACTGATTTTAACTACGATGGAGTAGCCGCTTTTATGAAAGTGAATACAAGTAACAAAGACCTTCCTATGTTAGGAGTTTATGAGGTATTTAGTGTTGCTAGCGGAAATTTATCATTACCTTATAAAGTTAAATAGATGAAAGTAGCAGTTTGGGACACCTATGTAAAAAGAGACGATGGTAAAATAATGCATTTTGATGTTCTTGTACCTAGCGATGTTAAAGAAGAAAACTTTGTGTTTGGTTTTGCTAAACAGTACCTTCAAAAAAAGCCTTTCAAAACCAATCAAATATCTTCTAACGAATGTAAGTTTTGTCATATTGAACAAGCTACACAAGAAATGCTAATCAACATTAAGGCAAATGGTTATTCAATAATTGAAATGGAAAACTGTAATTAAATTAATTAGGATTACTAACTTTGCCTGTCGACCTATTTCGACAGGCTTTTTTTATGAAGGACAGCACATTTAACCCAGAACAACAGCAAAAAGATATTTCAAGTAAAATTGTTGCAGGATTAGAACGCGTTTCTGAAGTATTTAAAATCTTATTGTGGGAAAAAGCAAAATTGGTGGGTTTGAGTCCTATTCAAATTCAAATCCTAATTTTTGTTGCTTTTCATAAAGACAATTTGTGTAATGTTAGTCATTTGGCTAAAGAGTTTAATGTTACAAAACCAACCATAAGTGATGCCATTCGAGTTTTGGATAAAAAAGGAATGATTGAAAAAGATTTTTCATCTTCAGATAATCGTAGTTATTCCATAAAAATTTCAGAACTTGGAAATGATATCATAGCACAAACCTATAACTTCTCAACTCCCTTAAAAAAACAAGTCGATAACTTGTCTCAACCTCAATTAGAAAGTTTATTTGGTACGTTGAGTCAGCTAATATTCAAGCTGCATCAAAGTGGTATCTTAAGCGTACAACGAACTTGCTATGGCTGTAAATTTTATCAAAAAAACCAAGATTCTGATTATTGTAATTTATTGCAACAAGAACTCTTACAACAAGATATCCGTTTAGATTGCCCTGAATATGAAGAAAAACCTAAAGGCTAATTCTATGAAAAAACTCCCTTACTTATTACTATTGATAAGTCTTTCTGTTCAATCTCAAAACATTTTATTTGTAGGGAATAGTTTAACCTACACTAACGATATGCCGAAAATGTTAGAACAAATAGGCAAGCAAAACGATTTGAAAATCAAGACTACTAGTTTATGCTATCCTAACTATGCTATTATAGATCATATAAATGAGGGAAAACTTCAAAAACTACTTCAGAAAAAACAATTCGATTATGTCATTATTCAACAAGGTCCGTCCTCGCAAGAAGAAGGAAAAAGAATGTTGGTCAATGATGGTGCAACCATCAAAGCTCTTTGTGAGCAGTACAATATTCAACTGGGGTATTTTATGGTATGGCCTTCAAAACACTACTATAATACCTTTGATAAAGTTATAGCCAATCATGAATTTGCTGCCAAACAAAATAATGCCTTGTTATTTCCTGTAGGAAAAATTTGGAAACAATATAACGAACATGAAAGTAACACTTCTTCTTTGTATAGTTCTGATAATTTTCATCCCTCAACGGCAGGAAGCTTTTTAGCAGCCTTAACCATTTTTCATCAATTGCACCCTACAAAAAACATCGAGCAGCTTCCGTTTAAAAAATACCAAAAATGGGTAGCTGATAAAGGCTCTTTTGATTTTCTAGTACAACTGGTACAAAAGCAATAACTAGTTAAAACCTCCCCTACTCTTTACCTTTTAGCAAGAAAAATAACAATGTCTTAACAGACCGTTTACGCTCTCTTCACTCATAAAAACAATTAGTTTATAAATTTGATAGTTAATCAATTAACTATTTCTGTAGACTAGATTCTATAAGAATTTATACACCATTAAACTAATTTAACCCCCATGAGAAAAACTATTCTTTTTACCTGCTTCTTATTAGTAGGAAGCCTTATCAAATTACACGCGCAAAGTGTAAACCCTTCAAAAACCACTTATGCTCCTAACGAAACTATTACTATCAATTTTTCTAACGGTCCTGGCAATGCAAAAGACTGGATTGGTATTTACCACCAAGGAGATACTCCTGGTCTTGTAAGTTCTATTGATTGGTTGTATGTAAACGGACAAAAAAGCGCCACCAAAAAACTTAAAAATGGTACGGTTACCTTTTCAGCTGGTTTGCCAAATACAGGAACTTATAAAGTGTACTTTTTACAGAATGACGGATACACGATATTAGCCTCTTCAAGTTTTACGATAGGTACAGAAACTCCAACCTGTACCCCTATTCCACAATCTGGATGGAGTTTACAGTATGTAGACAGTCAGGAAACATCAGGAGAAAATGGAGTAGCTACCAATGCCTTTGATGGCGATACTTCAACTATTTGGCATACCGAATGGAATGCTAGTCAACCTACACACCCGCATGAAATTCAAATTAACTTAAACGGTGTCTACGATGTTTGTGAGCTAAAATACTTACCTCGCCAAACAGGAACCAATGGTACAATTGCCGATTATCAAATTTATGTAAGTGATACCCCTTCTAATTGGGGAACAGCCGTTGCGACTGGAACCTTTGCTTCCAATCAAACAGAAAAAACAGTTGGTTTTCCTAAAAAACAAGGACAATATGTGCGTTTAGTTGCTACTTCTGATATCAACGGTGGAAATTATACCTCTGCTGCGGAGATTAATATTGGAGGAACTTTAATTCAAGCAGGAGCTCCAGTAGCTAACTTCACTTCAAACACCACTTCTATTATTTCAGGACAACAAATTTCTTTTACAGATAGTTCTACGAACAATCCTACCTCTTGGAATTGGGCATTTGAAGGAGGAACGCCTGCTACAAGTACAGCTCAAAATCCAGTAGTAACCTATACTACCGAAGGAACTTATAATGTTACTTTAACAGCAAGCAATACTACGGGTAGCCATACCATTACTAAAACAGGCTATGTTACCGTACGTAACACCAATAGCCTTAAAGTATTGCAATTTAATATTTGGCAAGAAGGAACTTCAGTACCTAACGGAATGACCTACATTAGAGATGTTATTGCCAACGTGAATCCAGATATTGTATGTTTTAGTGAAGTAAGAAACTATACAGGTGATTGGACCACTAAAATTGTAAACAACCTTGCAGCTATTGGCTTAAACTATCACAGAGGTTATGCTTATGGTGATGTTTCTATCATTAGTAAATACCCTATCACCTCATCGGGTACGAACCTTGGAGCAATTTCGATTTTTGAGGTAGATGTTAACGGACAAAGTGTGGTGGTAGCAACTGCACACTTAGATTACACCTATTACGCTAACTATCTTCCAAGAGGATACAACTGTGGAGGTTCTTCACCTTACAGCGGATGGAGTAAAATAGGTGCTGCTAACCAAGATCCGCAACCCGTTACGGATCCTGCTATCATTGCAGAACAAAATTTAGGTTCACGAAGAGATGAGCAAATTGCTGCCTTTATCAATCATGTAAAAAATGAAACTCGCCCAGTAATTTTAGTGGGGGATTTTAACGAACCTTCACACTTAGACTGGACAGCAAGACAAGCCAATATGTTTGACCACCATGGAGTGGTATTTCCTTGGCATACGACCAAAACTTTAGAAAACAACGGTTTTGTAGATGCTTTTAGAGAAGTATATCCTGATGAAGTTGCCAATCCTGGTATCACGTGGCCTTCGGTAGCAACAGGGGTTGGAAGCACTAGCTGGACACCAGAAGCTGACGAAAGAGATCGTATTGACTATATTTTTTACCGAGGAGCTACCCTTTCTGCAACCAGTGCTGCTCTTGTAGGTCCAAAAGCTTCCTATGTTAACAATGTATCGAGTACCGCAAACACCCAAAACGATACCTTTGAAGCTGATCTATTATCGTGGCCTTCTGACCATAAAGGAGTAAGTGCTGTAATTAACCTATCTGCAAATACTGCTGCTAGAACGTTTGAAACAACCGATAACACTTCACAAACCAATAATACCTTTAGCATATATCCAAACCCAACAAAAGGTATGGTGAATATCAAGTGTGAAGACTGTGCTCCTTTTTCGTATACAGTACGAAACTTTTTAGGAGAAACAATTTTACAGCAAACTGCCACACAAAACAACATGAGCATTAACCTAAAATCGGTGCCTAAAGGTTTGTATTTTGTTGCTATAAAAACGAAAGAAAAAACAGTTACCTATAAAATTATAAAAGAATAAAACGTCCCCAAGAAGCTACTACAGAAATAGATTAACATTGATACCATAAAATCCCAAGTTATTGACTTGGGATTTTTTAGTTCATATATAAACAAGTTAGCTCTTATTGGAGAAAAAAATTGTTCTAAAGTTGAACGAATACGGAAACCCGCAAATTCTTTTTTTGAGAAAAGTATAGATTACAACTTTTAAACAAAAAAGGAAAACTATGGTAGGAATTTTAGGATTATTAAACTTTGCTCTATTTATAGCATTAATTGTTGGACTAGTAAAACCATCATTAATATTACGTTGGACAAATAAACCTACTCGACTAAAAGTTCTTGGATATTGGTTTTTAAGTACCATCGTTATAGGGATTCTAGGAGTAACATTTATTGACGACACAATAGATACAAAAGCAAGTATTGAAAATGCGAATAAATTTATAGAGCAACGAAATTATTCAAACGCTATTACAACATTAGAAAGAATAAAAGAAACTGACACTTTATATAATAAAGCTCAATTATTAATAAAAAAGGCTGACAGCTTAAACAATTTATCTGACGAAGAAAAGCTAATAGCACAAAAACTAAAAGAAGAAAACGCTAAAAAGGAAGGACTTTTAAGACAAAAAGAACTACTTGAAAGGGAAATTAAATCAATAGATAAGGGAATAAAATTTGCTAACGGAAACACAATTGATGAACTTCAAATGGATATTGTTCTTTTCGCTACTTGGTCAAAAATAATCAAAGAAGCTGAAGAATCGGAAGAATCGGAGATTAAGGATTTAGGAAAAAAACTTAAATCAAAAGTTTCTCAAATACAAATTAGAGAATTTCCTAATTTAAGGAAACAATATGCGAAAATTGTTGCAAATAAAATGTGGGAAAACGACATTGAAGTCTATGCTAATGGAACAGGAAAAAAATATATAAATTTTACAGGAGGGATTTTTGCTGCTAATAAAAATAAAAAGGATTTTCAAATTCAAGTTCAAGAAATTTTGAAAATTTTTAGGTTTAAACAAGCAAGGTATCGTTGGTACAAAGGAGAAGATGAATATACTTATTACACAATCTACCAAGGAAAAGACTCTGAACCAGTAACATTTTAAGATATAAAAATGTTTGTTAACACCGTATTTATTATAAACTTAACCAAAAGTCATTTCAGTTTTGTTACGCTTAATTATTCTACGGAACTCTCTAACAAACGAAACTATAAACCAGCACCTTAGGAATTTTTACTATATTTAATTCGCAAAAATGAAAAAAGAATATAATTGCTATAACTTCCACTTAGTCTACTGTAAAAAAAGTAATAGTAAGTTTATTCTGCATATAAAAAATTAAGAATATTTGATAGATTCCTTGATTTAAAATTAAAAACTAAACTAAATGAATGGATATGATATAATATATAATAATAAAATTGATGACCATATTACATTTATTCGAATCAACCCTACTGATATAAAAGTAACATTAAGGGAAATTTTTAATTCAATTTCTAATATTGCTTGGATAAGTTCTTTCGATGAAGATTATATTAAGGATGGTTTTAAAGTTAGAGCAGAAGCAACTATTGACTATATATCCAAAAATATAATAAGATCAAATGAAGATGAAGTGACTAAGAATTCTGGAGAATGCCTTGTTTCTGAATTAGCAAGAAAGACGGTTGTTAGTGAAATGAAATATTTAGATATCCCTTTGGGTGAATTAATAAAAGAGAAAGATTTTGGTAATCATGGTTTTGATTTTTTTTCAAAAAACAATGATAACATTTTACTCTTTGGAGAAGCTAAATATGTGGCTGCTCAGAATGCTTATGGTAAAGCTTTGAAGCAAATTGTAAAGTTTATTGGTAAAAAAGATAAATCGGATGTAATAGCTATAGATAAATTTTGTTGTGAAGACTCAAAGCGAAATTTTGCTTCAGGAAATAAAGGATTTATGGCTGCTTTTGCAGCTAAATCTACATCTACAAAAAAAATTATAAAAGGCATTCAAGAAAATACTGATTTTCAGGAGTTAATCAAGTATAATGAGTTAATTTGTATTGCTGTTAATATATGAAGGATATAATAAAGAAAATATTAACAGACAAAGATATTGAAGCTATTTTTGAGTATGTTATAGACCGCCTCTATAAAAATGGACCTGTATCCGTTTGTGATATGGAGATTCTATCTCTTTTGAAACTGTATCACAATGATGTTTTTAAAGAATTTAAAAACTCAATTTTGAACTACATGGCTCTTTTTTATAAGGATATTAAAAGTAACACCTTAAAAGAGGTTGTATTTGGTCAGTACAAAAAGTATTTAGAAGCTAAATATTCAAAGCATTACACGCCTGTACAAGCAAATATTGTAAAAGGTATAGAAAATAATAATTGTTTTAGTTTTTCAGCTCCAACAAGTACAGGAAAATCATTCGTATTTATGAATAAGATTCAAGAAACAAAAAATGATGTAGTTGTAGTTGTTCCATCTCGTGCATTAATTAATGAATACTATTTAAAATTAAACGACAGCATTAAAGACAAGTCTGTCAATGTCTTAACCTTCATAGATAAGATAAACACACGATTTGCCAAGAGAAATGTTTTTATTGTCACTCCAGAAAGGTGCCGTGAACTATTTAAGTTAAAGAATGATTTTAATGTTGACTTATTTCTTTTTGATGAAGCTCAACTTAGTGATGAAAACTCGAAGAGAGGGCTTTATTTTGATAGTATAGTACGTAGATGTTATAAAGCTTTTCCCCAATCAAAATTTGTGTTTGCTCACCCATTCGTCAAAAACCCTGAATCTCAAATTGAAAAAAATCATTTTAAATCGGATAACCTGCATGCAGTTCAGTTTAACCAAAAAAGTGTAGGACAACTGTTTTTATGTACTGATGATTTATGGAATTATTATCATTTTGGGATTGACAAAACAATTATGGGAAAGCAAAAACATCCTTGTCCGTTTGACCCAATTGAACAAACAATCAAAAATAAAGGTTCTGTTTTGTTTTATGTTTCAAAAGCAAAAATCTACAATAAAAAATTTATTAATAGGTTTAGTAAATACATTAATTTGTGTGAAGACATTAAAGACCCTAAAGCAGATTACTATATAGAACAAATTAAAGAATACACTGGCGGTGATACAAACTCCTTAAGAAGCCATTATTCACAGTTAATTTCATTCTTAAAAAAGGGAATTGTTATACATCATGGTTCCTTGCCTCTTCAAATCAGATTACTAATTGAACAATTTACAAAAGATGGTTTATGTCGATTATGCTTTGCTACTTCTACATTAGAGCAAGGAATTAATATGCCTTTTGATGTTGTATTTCTAGATAGGTTAGATGGAAGTAAGCCTTTAGCCGTTAAAAATCTTATTGGACGTGCAGGTCGTTCATCTCTTGATAAAGAGTTTGATTTTGGTTATGTTATTGTAAGTTCTCCAGGTAGAATGTCGAAATTTAGAGAAATAATACAATCAGATGAGATATTAGATAATGTATCCTTATTAGAAAAAGAAGAAACGCAAGATGATGATTACAATGATTTCAAAGAGGCTATTATTAACGATACATATTCTGATGAGTATAACCTTACTGAAAAAGATCTACAAAAGTTAAGTAATAATGCTGTAGATCCTGTTATTAAAGATATCCTTAATTCTGTATTTCACAATGATACTCTAATTCCATTAAAAATTTTAACAAGTACTTCTCAAAATCGTTTGGAATTATATGCCCATTTTCAGAAGTTATATAGCATTTATCTTGGTAGAAATCTTGAACGAGGTGAGCAGAATGTATTTAATACAGCAATTAAAATAATTCTATGGCAAGTACATGGAAAAACATTCAAAAACATATGTTGGTATCGATATGCATATGCAAGTAAATCACATGAGAGAGATATTCAAAAGAAGTTGGGGCAAAACACCGACCGATTAGAAGCTGCATTCTTTACTGAATACAAAGATTTACCTGACAAAAGGATTAATGTATATAATAAACTTGATGGTGTTAAAGCTAAAAATGTAGACTATGATTTAATTATGTTTGATACTTATGATTATATAGATAAATTAATTGGTTTTAAACTGAGTGATATTTTATATGCTACTTTCTATAAATATTATGAACGTAAAACTGATTCAAGAGCATTAAAATTAGCTAAATTTATTAAATACGGAACAGATAATGAAAAGCATATCTGGATGTTGAGATATGGAATGTCCTTTGAAGATATTGAACTTTTAGAAAAATATATTGACGATATTAATTCAACACAGATTGTTTTTAAAAATTCTATTTATACTATACCTGATGAAGATAAGAAATCGATTTTGAGATTCCTAAACTAAGAGAATAGTTTGAATACCAAACTCTAGCAACAATCATTACCCACAACAATGTATAATGTCGATTATGGCAGATTCGCCTATTTCTCCCCCTTTGATTCTTTCCTTTTTTAGTAAATAGTTGTTTAAACGACAACTACTCTTATATAAATTATACCAACAAACTCAAAAAGATCTCTTTTAAAACCTACCTCACCTAAAAGGATATTACTTTTTCAAAACAAAACGCAGTTAACTGCGTTTTTTATCTATCTTTGACCAAAATAGTCAAATGAACAATGATTTAGTAAGAGAAATGGGATATATCGCTTTAGCAACACGACTAAAGCGAATTAGTGATAAAATGACCCATAGTACACGGTTAATGTATCGAAACTTAAATATTGATATAGAACCTAACTGGTATTTAGTTTTAATAATAGTACAACAAAACCCAAACATTTCAGTAATGGAGATTGCAGAAAGCTTAGGGTTTACGCATCAGTCGGTAATTACAATGACCAACAAAATGATAAAAAAAGAGTACTTACAAGCTTCTAAAGACGAAAAAGATAAAAGAAAAACAGTTTTCAACTTAAACCAAAAAGCGATCGAAATTCTACCTAAAATAGAACAAATATGGGGCTATGGTAAAGAAGTAATCTATGAGTTACTCAATGAAGATATATCCATTATTGAGCATTTAGAGGTATTAGAATCCAATCTCGAAAAAGCATCCTTTGGCGAAAGAATACTAGAAAAAAACAACTAACAATTCATATGAAAAAACACAACTACCAAATAAAAGTTGAATGGACAGGAAATGAAGGTAACGGAACCTTAAATTATAAGTCGTATAATAGAAACCATAAAATTATAGCACCCGGAAAATATGACGAAATAAAGGGTTCATCTGATCCTTCCTTTTTAGGAGACCAAACAAGATATAACCCAGAAGACCTTTTTTTATCTTCCTTATCTGCTTGTCATATGCTTTGGTATTTGCACTTATGTTCTGTTCACAAAATCACCGTAACTGACTATGTAGATAATGCTACAGGAATTATGGAAGAAACTGAAAATGGAAGTGGAAAATTCACGGAAGTTACCCTCAATCCAATCGTGAAAATCATTGACGAAAATATGATTCCTAAAGCGAACGAACTACACAAAGAAGCAAATAAAATGTGTTTTATTGCTAATTCTTGTAACTTCAAAATAGGACATAATCCAAACACATTGGTGGGATAAAAACCAACTAGTAACAATGTATAACTGTAATTCCGAATAGATTCGACCACGTCCGAATTTATTCGGAATTTTTATACTAGCACCAAACCAAAAATTAAAGTATCTTTAATCCGCTAACTGAAGTTATATGAAATCGCTATCATAAAAAGAAAAAGCAACCTTATGAACACGCCTATTTTAATCGCTAATATCCTAACCTTATTGGCTTTTCTAATCCATACTTTTATGGGTGACAGAGAATTGAAAATAATTGAGCCCGAAGACGATCCAAAACATTTAAAACGAGAAAAATGGACCATGGCGAGAAGTGGTTGGCATTGGATTTCGTTTGATTTATTGTTTGCCTCAATTGGGCTTGGATTTATCAATTTTACCGACTATTTAGAAAATGAAACGCAGTTACTTCAACTATTAGCCATTTACTTTTTTGGATATGGGATTGCTTGGTTGATTGGAATAACAATTTCTAAAAAGTTTCCAAAGAACTATTTAAAATTAGGGCAATGGATGTTGTTGTGGCTAATAAGCGGACTCATTTATTGGGGAATACACTAAATAGCTACGCTAAGTTCAGCAGATATATAAACTTGTCATTAAAACTTCAAAAAAGACATTAAATAAAAATTATGAAAAAAGTAATTCTATTTCTCTCATTAATAACTATTGTTTCTCTCACTAACGCTGTTACCGCACAAGAAATCAATTCCTCTGAAATTGACGCGCTTGTAAATAGAGCATTAACATCAACTCCTTCAGTAGGAATTGCAGTCGCTGTGGTGAAAGATGGAAAAGTGATTCATTCAAAAGGATATGGGGTTAAATCCGTCGAAAACAAAGAAAAGGTAGATGAAAACACTTTATTTGCCATTGCTTCAAACTCAAAAGCATTTACAGCTGCTACTCTAGCAATATTGGTTGATGAAGGAAAACTAAAATGGGAAGACAAAGTAATTACGTACATTCCTGAGTTTAAAATGTACAACGATTATGTAACCGCTAATTTTACTATTCTCGATCTTTTAACTCACAGAAGTGGTTTAGGACTGGGCGCAGGAGATTTAATGTTTTTTCCTGATGGTTCCAATTTCACAATCAAAGATGTAGTAAGTAGTTTTCAATATCAAAAACCAGTTTCTGCATTCCGTACTAAATACGATTACGACAATCTTCTGTATATAGTAGCTGGTGAAGTCGTAGCACGAGTTAGTGGTATGAGTTGGGCAGATTTTGTACAGTCAAGAATATTTAATCCGTTAGGAATGAAAAATTCTGCTCCTGTAAGTTCTAAATTATCTAAAAATGCAAACCTAGCATTCCCGCATGATTCCGAAGGTGAAAAAATAAAACAATTGGCTACTTACGATAACGATTTGATTGCAGCTGCTGGTGGTATTTATACAAGTGTACATGATTTAACCCAATGGATGCTCGTGCAACTAAACAATGGGAAATATGGCAAAGAGTTATCCAATAAATTGTTTTCTGAGAAACAGCAAAGACAAATGTGGAAGCCTCATACGAACTTAGGATTCTCCACGAAACCTAACCCTAGAACCCAGCAACATTTTGCTGCTTATGGTTTAGGGTGGTTTATTGCAGATAAGCAAGGAAAAATTGTCATTAGTCATACAGGTGGTTTACCAGGTATGCTATCAAAAACGGTGTTAGTTCCTGAACTTAACTTGGGAATTGTGGTTTTGACAAACTCCTTACCTGGAGGAAAAGCATACAGTGCTATTCCTGAAACAATCCTTGATTCATATTTAAAGATTGAAGAACGAGATTGGGTTAAAATATTAGCAGATCAAGCAAAAGCTACTGGGCAAAAGTCAGATTCTGTTACTACCAAAGTTTGGAAAACTGTTAAAAAAAACAAATCGTCAATCATAAATACCAATAACTACCTTGGAACCTATAAAGATGATTGGTTTGGTGAGGTAACAATATCTTTAAAGAATGAAAAGCTTTGGTTTACTTCTAAACGTTCACCTAAGTTGAATGGACAGATGTTCTACTACAAAGCGACTACTTTTGCAATTAAATGGGAATATACAGATATGAATGCCGATGCGTTTGCTACATTTAATTTAGATGAAGAAGGTAAAGCAATGGGTATAAAAATGAAAGGCATATCTCCTAACATTGATTTCAGTTTTGACTTTCAAGATTTAAACTTAAAACGAGTTGAGAAATAACTAGTTTTTACCTACCCCCTATAAAAGCCCCCCGATTACTATGAAAAACAATAGATCAACTAAGCTAGACCAAACCTTTTTAACGGAGTATAAATTATCTACTGCTCCTCCACCAACAGATACTTTGTTCTGGAAAATGTGGAATGCCTGCCAAGACATTGCTAATGAAACGTTGAATACTCAATTTATTCAAGAGATTAAATCGGGAACGCTCAACCCTGTACATTATGGAGGGTTTAATATTAGTGACGCCTACTACTGTTTTAAAGGAGCGCAAGATTATCTAAATGCAATGGACAGAGCTTCAAATCCAACTCTTAAGGCATTTTTACACAAAAAATACAATAGCTATCAAAAATACAATGATACGTTTCCAAAAACATGGCGTATTAAAGATGCGGAGGGGATTATACCTAGTGAGGTTTGTAAATTGTATTCTAAATTTGAGTCTATGGTAGCCTCTCATCAAGATCCCATTTACGCGCTTATAGTCATGATACCTTGTGAATATTTATGGGCTTGGTTAGCCGCACAGCTATCTCCTACTTCTTCAAAAAATCTTTATGCTCCATGGATTACTGGCAACAATGACCCTAATGGTGCTTATGCGATGGGGAACTTTTTAGAGGAGTACCAGAAAGAAAATCCTGTAGATGAAAAATTAGCAACACAGCTCTATACCCAAGCAATAACCTACGAATATCAAAATTTTAATACTGCATTAAGCAGTTAAAAAAAACTTCCTTACTAAATAGTAAGGAAGTTTTTTGAAAACAGATATCTCTTTATCTAGACACTATTTAAGTAAATTTTAATATCAATACTCTTCAAATTCCGTAACAAAAAAGTAATCGGCATCTTTATTATTTACAAAGTAAATACCTTCACCAAAAATATACTCCACATATTTTTTGTTAACTTCCACGTTAAACCCTCTCTTTGTAGGTTTAAGTTTAAAGCTATCATTTGGGTCTTTTTTGTATCTTAAAACAATGTAAGTATCATAAATATTATCAACATCTTTATCAACATAAATTAGCTTTGTTACATATTGTGGACTATAAGCTCTAGCTTGATTAAGCTTCATTTTATCTTTTGATGCAAATTTTATTCTAGATCTTCTAGTTTCGTTTACTCTAATTTTATAAGGAATGGTCTTTCCATCCATGGTTTCAACATTTACGATATAAACATTAGTTGTTTCCATTCTTTGCTTATTTTCTTGTGCATTTATGCTCGTTACTATTAAAAACGGCAACAGCATTACCGCTATTTTAATTGCTTTACTAATTGATGTAAAGCATGTTGGAAGTAAATTTTTCATCTTTATTGTTTTTAAAGTTAATTATTATTAAAACTGGTATCTAATACCAATTGCTATATCAAAGTCTAAATCATTGTTATCATAAATCTCATTACCAAAACCTATTTCAGGTCTAAAATCTAATGAAAGCAATAGTGGAATATCAAAATTATATTCAATCCCTATATCACCTGCTGCAAACACAAAAGTGTCTGTAAAATCATTCCCATTGTTATTATTAAAGCTATAGGATCCTAAACCACCACCAAGACCAACATACCAATTAAAACCTGCATCAATATTCCAAACCCATTGATATAAACCAGCTAGCTTAAATCCATCATAATTTTTACCATCTCTCCAACCTAAGTCAAACTCCAATCGATTGTTTTCACTTAAACCTCTTTGATAAGATACTTCTGCTCCAAAACCATCACTATCTCCTAATCTTAATCCTAAAGCATTTTTTGAAATATCTTGAGCATTCATGGTGAATCCAATTATCAACATTATACTAGCAATTATTGTATTTTTCATGTTCTTCTAATTTATATTATTGTTTTGTTTTCGCTTTTTTTTGATTTTGTCCCCATTCTATTTAGGGCGTACATAGGTGCAAACTTTTGTTTTAATCTAGCTAACTCTTCAAATTTTTGAGTTGCTTCTTCTATATCTCTTTTTTAAGATTCTTTAAGTTTTGTTGGCAGTATTTTGGGAGTCGTGTAAGGTTTTCAATATTTTCCAATTAGAATTGGCTCGTGCAAAATCTAAATTAGACATCAAATCTACATAGCTTGTATATTCATCTACGTTTTGTTTGGCTACTTCCCTTTTTTCATCTCTACAAGATGTGAATAGTAAACTTAATATGCATATGAGGACTTTAATTTTATTGTTCTCATGATTTTAATCTTTAATCTCTTTTATTATTAAATTCTTTTCCCTCCTATTAATCTAAACAGAACTGCTATGACTGCTATGACTAATAAAATGTGTATTATTTCGCCAGCATTATATACAAAAAAACCTAATAACCAACCTATTACAAGTATAACTGCAATGATGTATAATAAATTTCTCATTTCTTTATGTTTTTAATTGTTAAAATCTTAACCTACTTTTTATAGAGATATTAAAAAGCAGACTTAATAAGTCTGCTCTATACAGCCAAATAATATTATTCATCTGGAACCAAACCCATATAACTCACTTAAAAACAAATAGTTAATCATATAAAGATAGTTAATTAAACAGCTATTTACTTACATAATGTTGAATTAGATTTACATATATCACAGGTTCTCTAAATTTGCTTTTCTTTTTCGTTTATACTTTTACGAAAGGAAGGAGATTATCCCCTTACTTTTTTTGAATTGATTGGACGAACCTTACATATTTTTGAAGATTGTCTATATTCTTTTTTCTTTCTGATTTTTAATGCTAAAGTAGGGTACTTAATCAACGTAAAAAATCTTATACGAACCGTTACCAAACATTAAAAACCTTGGTAGTTTACAAAAATTCAGCGCTATACCAACACCGCCAAATCGTAAGATTACTCTTGCGGGGTAATCTTACGATTTGGCTTTTAGGAATAACTAAATTAAAACAAACTACTTTCTACTGCCCTACTTTTCTATACCTTTAATCCGAAACAGAAGTTGTATGTAATTTAAGGATTCATACACTTTTTTAGCACCCCTTCCGCTCTTTGTACATTAAACTTTGGGTAAAATTTTTCAGTTATTTTCTCTTCTTTTCCTAACTCAATTGCCTTCTTGATATTATTACAAAAAGGTTCTGTAGACTGACCAAAAAAACGAGCGGCTCCCATATCTGACTCTGCTTTACTTAACACAACTCTTGGATTGTTAGGAGCTAATTTTAATGCTTTCTCATACAATGTTGCATTTTTCATGGACATGGTCATTCCATATTTTTGACCATCAAAAACCATATAAGCGATGTTTAATAAAGCCTGCGTAATTAAAATTTCTGGATTCTCTGGAGATATTGACTTCGCCGTATCTAAAAACCCTTGTGCCTTGGTTAACTTCGTAGTCAACGTTGCCTCGTCTTTAATTTGAAAACTCTCTATAATTTCAATAGTAGCTGCATAATACGGAGGTAACCAGTTGTTCTTTTCAGCTTTTGATATTCTTTCAAACAACTGAGCTGCTTCGGTTGTTTTGTTGGTTTTCCATAGCTCAAATGCTTTGGTCATTCCTTTTTCGTATTGACTTTGTGCTGATACATTTATAGCGAATACTATTGCTAAAAGGGTAATAATTTTTTTCATTTTTGATTGATTTTAATTGATAGTTCAAATATCTTATGATTGTTATTGTTTATATAAAATACTATACCGAGTTGTTATTTTTTATGACTGAATTGTTATAAAGAGCAGATTTCTCACTATGTTCGAAATGACAAGCTATGTCTACATCCGTCATTTCGAAAGAATGAGGAACGAGTGATGAGAAATCTAACTAAATGTATCCTTATACTTTTTTAAAAACTCTTATAAATTGTTTAGTTGGTTATCTTTTTTATTATCGCTAATCGTCCAAAAGAACCCGACAAAAAAGAAACGATCTGCTGAAGGCGTAACTGCTTGTCGCTCGTAAACACCTGTTGAATTTGGAGTGTTTTTATAATCATATCCAAATACATTTTGGGTGCCTAACACATTGTTTACCGAGAAATACAAGATTTTTTGTTGACTGATTAAATACGCCCAGTTCACACTTACAGAATTGTAGTTTTTAGTTTTTTTATTTAAAAATCCGCTGGTATTAGGATTGGTATAACTTCTTCCCGAAGCAAAAGTATAGCTCATTCCTACTTGACTTTTCCAATCGGTTATCCAATGCTTTGCTACTACCGATACATTGTGTTTTGAAGCGAAGTTAGGTGTCGCCTTTGTTGTGTAATTTTTATAATCTCTTTTGGTATCTAAAAACGAATACGACACCCAATAATCTGTATTTTTTATGTTCTTGTTATCTCTCCAAAAAACATCAATCCCTTTAGAAAAACCTTCCCCTAAATTTGAATAATTCGAATTGGGTTCGGTAAAATCAGTATCGTACTTTACCAAATCTTGATATTTTTTATAGTAGCCTTCTATTCTTAAAATCTGCTTGTCTTTTACATATTGATAATTGGCAATAAAATGCGACGTATTCTCTGCTTTAAATTCCGTGTTGAATTTTAAATACTCATTCTTCGGATTTTGATAAAAGCGTCCATACGCTAATGAAAACTGAGCATTGTCTCCAGATTTATATGCTATCGATGCTCTAGGAGATACCGTAAACTCATTTAATAACTCAGAATACTCACCACGAACTCCTACTTTAGATCCTAGCTTTTTAGAGAAGAAAATATCCACTTCGGCAAAACCTCCTAAAATGTTATTGTTAAATTCGTAAGTGGCATTCCCGTTGGTTTCATTTTGATAATCTTCAGTGAAATTGGTTACAAAATATTCTGTCCCAAAATTGAGTTTAAATCGATTAGATAATCGCTTTTTCAAAACCACTTTAAAGTGCGCTGAATTTTCATCGTCATTAATCTTACTTTCAGAAATTCCTACCTTAGAATGGTCGTTAGCAAATGATACTCCACCAGAAACAGTCCAATTGTTTGCTAAATGTCGTTTATACGATCCGTTGAAATACAGGTTTCTATTCTGTAAAGCAAAGTGAAAACCATTTTCGTAATTGATATTATCTTGAATCATATCAAAGTCTGTATAGCTATAAGCTCCATATAATTTTAATAGTGATTCATCGTCAAACTTAAATCGATACACAGCTTCTCCACTTAACGATTGTACTGGCTTATTCCACTCATTTCTATCTGGAAACAATTTTTGATACGGTGCTAAATTGATATACGATGCATTCACACTTAATGAACTTTTGCCAAACACTTGTGTATTACCCACTCCCAAACCTACCGTCATCAGCGATATATCTGTTTTTTCTTTTACTGACTCATCATTCGTATTTAACAACAAAACACTTGACAATGCTTGTCCATACTCTGCCGAATACCCTCCTGTAGAGAATGTAATTCCTTTAAACAAAAATGGAGAAAAGCGACCACGTGTTGGAATATTTGGAGCGGTAGGCGTATACGGAGAAAACACACGCATTCCATCAACAAAAATTTGTGTTTCATCAGCTTCACCACCACGCACAAACAAACGTCCATCCTCACTCACCGATGATGTTCCTGGTAAGGTTTGTAAGGCTCCAACAAAATCTCCCAAAGCACTTGCTGTTGTTACTACATCTAAAGGTTTTAATGCAGTTACTTTTGCATTATCTCCCGCTTCAAAAGTCCCTGCATTAATCGTTACGGCATCTAAAGTGGTTACATCTTCACGAAGAACAATTTTCATGTTTATGAATGTGGAAACATCTCCAGTTTTAATACAAGTTTCAAAAGAAATAAAAGATACAACCAACGTTTGCTTTCCTGTTTCAGAAGTAGTAAACGAAAAATTCCCTTTTGCATTAGACGAAGTTCCGTCATAGGTTCCATCTAAATATACATTCGCTCCTTCTATTGGGTTTCCTTGCTTATCTGTTATTTTTCCTGAAATAGTGGTTTGAGCAATTAATATTACATGAACAAAAAGACATATAATAAGTAAAAAGTGTTTCATTGTTTTTTATTTTTTTGATGCTACAAAACTGCTCCCTTTTTCTTTTTTTGCACAAAAAGAAATACTCAACTGTATAATTTTGCTGACGAACTGTTTTGAATACCAAAACTAGCATTGAATAGCTCTTTCAAATTTTACCTTTCTTGCTTTTAATTATTCAAATCTTGCTAAATTTTAAAGTATAAAAGCAATGATGCATTTGATAAAATTGTACTTTTACCTAGCATAAATTAACAGTAATGGCACACGATTTAAGTGACTATAGAAAATCTTACGAAAAGAGAGAATTACTAGAAAGTAATTGCCCAGAAAATCCAATTGAGTTATTTAGAGATTGGTTTTTTGTTGCCGATGAATCAGAAATGGTAGATGAAGCCAATGCTATGACTATAGCCTCTATAGGATTAGATGGTTTTCCAAAAAGTAGAGTGGTTTTATTAAAAAGATATACTTGGGAAGGATTTATTTTTTACACCAATTACAATTCAGAAAAAGGAAAGGCTATTTTAAATAATAACCGCGTGTGTTTATCTTTCTTTTGGTCTGGTTTAGAACAACAAATAATTATTAAAGGTACTGCTGAAAAATTAGCAGAAAATCTTTCTGATGGTTATTTTGAATCGAGACCTGATGGCAGTAAATTAGGGGCTTGGGCTTCTGAACAAAGTGAAGTGATTACTTCACGAGAAGAGCTAGACCAAAGATTAGCTTCCTTTGAAAAACAATTTGAAAATAAAGAAATCCCAAGACCAAAACACTGGGGTGGTTTTATCGTAAAACCTGTTTCAATTGAGTTTTGGCAGGGGCGTCCAAATCGTATGCACGACCGCATTCGATACACTTTGCAAAAAGATTTTTCTTGGAAACTTGAACGTTTAGCTCCTTAGTTTTATATTTACATAGTATTTATATTTGAATGAAAACACTATATATCGTTCGTCACGCTAAATCATCTTGGGAATATGATAGCGTTAAAGATATTGATAGACCATTAAAAGAACGTGGTATTAACGATGCCCATCTTTTGTCTAAATACCTAGCTAAAGAAATAAAAAAACCTGATGTTTTTCTTTCTAGTAGTGCCAATAGGGCATTGCATACAGCAGTTATTTTTTGTGAGAATTTTGGATACCCATTGTCCAACCTCAAAATAAAACGTCAACTATATAATTTTAGCGATGGCTATTTGGTAAAAACAGTAAAAGCACTTGATGATAGTTTTGACAGTGCTATTGTATTTAGTCATGACCACGGTATTAATAGTTTTGTAAATAAATTTGGAAGCAAACCAATTGCCCATGTAACTACCTGTGGAGTTATAGGAATTCGGTTTGATATAAAACATTGGAAGGATATTAAAAAAGGAAATACAATATTGGTAGAATTTCCTAAAAACCATAGATAAATCTATATATTTTGAAGATAAAGAAGTACGGCGCTATTGATATTGGATCTAATGCAGTAAGGTTATTAGTAGCTAACGTTATTGAAGAAAGAGATAGAGAACCACAATTTAAAAAATCATCATTAGTTCGTGTACCTATTCGTTTAGGAGCTGATACTTTCGTTTCTGGACGCATTTCTGAAGCAAATACACAACGAATGATTGATGCTATGCAGGCTTTTAAGCTTATCATGAAAATTCATGGAGTAGAACGATATAAAGCTTGTGCTACCTCAGCAATGAGAGAAGCTGGAAATGGTGAAGAAGTAGCTAATTCTATTTTACAAGGCACTGATATTGAAATTGATATTATTGATGGTAAAAAAGAAGCTGCCATTATTTTTTCTACAGATTTAAACCAATTAATAGAATCTGACTCAACTTATCTGTATGTAGATGTAGGTGGTGGTAGTACTGAGTTTACTTTGTTTTCAAAAGGAAAAATAATCAACTCTAAATCCTTTAAAATAGGAACCGTACGTTTACTAAACAATAAAAAATCAGAAAATAAACTTCTTTTTAAAAAAGTACAAAACTGGATTGAAGAAAACACCAGCGAATATAAACGCATTTCTTTAATTGGATCGGGAGGTAACATTAACAAGATCTTTAAAATGTCTGGTAGAGATCTGGGTAAGCCAATCTCTTATATTTACCTAAATGCGCAATATCAGTTCTTAAAAAAAATGAGTTATCAAGAACGAATTTCAGAATTGGGGTTAAACCCTGATAGAGCCGATGTTATTGTTCCTGCTACAAAAATTTACTTATCTGCTATGAAGTGGAGCGGTGCTAGAAAAATTTATGTTCCAAAGATTGGACTTTCTGACGGAATTATTAAAAGCTTGTATTTTAATAAGCTTTAAACAATATTAAGATATAATCAAAAATAAAAACCGAGGAATTTCCTCGGTTTTTATTTTACATATGATTTTAAATTTTCAGCACTCATTAATGGCGTAAACTCAGTTAAACTATATTCTGCTACTCCTTCAACTATTAATGGGTCTTTTTTCAAAACTTCGATAATTTCTTCTTTCTTTTTCATGTCAGAAATTACAATACCTCCGCTTCTTGGTTCTAGTGGACCTCCTATTATAAATCTTCCCTCTTCATATTGTTTTGCTACATAGTTTCTATGTTGCTCGGTATATCTATTGACTTCTTCAATAGGTTTTATAAAATTGAAATTGATAATAAACATATGCTATTTTTTAATTAAACTTTTTTGACCACTCCCTCGACCAGTTTCTTAAAGGTTCAAACAATAGAAATAATTCCTCTCCTATTTCTGTTAATTGATACCCTCCTACTATTTTCTCTATAATAAAGGTTTTTTGAAGTTCTTTTAATCTTGTATTTAGCGTAGTTGGCGATATATCATCACAAAGCTTTTCTAAATCACTAAATGATTTTGGCGAATCATTCAAATGCCAAATGATACTCATTGTCCAACTACGTCCTAACAAATCAAAAAGTGCCATAATTGGTTTTCCTGATTTTGAACCTCTAACTGATTTTCCTGGGGTTGGTATATTCATAATAACACAAAACTACAATTTTTGTAGTTAACTACAAAAATTGTAGTAATTTATTTAAAATAAAAGCTGATTAAATATTTTTATCAGCTTTTATCATTATTTATTTCCTTCTAATTTGAAGATTTGTTGTTTTTAACTCCTTTTCTATCCAACTTTTAAGTTCTTTCTCGTTTTTTACAACAATAGAATCGGCTAATTTTTTATTCCATTTAATAGAAATCACAGTAGAAGTATCTGTTTTAATAAAATCACTAGACGATAATACTTTTGCTAAACTTATTTCTTTGATATCATTATACCTGATTTTTGCCTCTTTACTAATTTTGTTAAAAGGTATCGAGTTCTTATCTTTATCTAATGCATCTTTCTCTATTCGTTGATTTAAACTAGCTATCGTTTTCTTCAAATCATCAATTTCCATATGTAATCCTTTAATGATATTATCTTTTTCATCTAACTCCGATACAGCCCTATCATATGCATCTACTACCCTATCAACACTTCGTGCTTTATTTTCATTAATTACAAGATGATACGAATCTATTCTCGAAAAACTTTTCAATTCATTCTTTAAAAAGGACTCTGTTGCATCACTCACATCCCCATTAAAAAACAAGTTTATTGTTTTCTCTTTAACATTAATATTCTCGCGCTGTAACCATAAATTAGGGTTATCATACACCTTTGTCTTTAAGAACTTTTTATAGTTTGCATCGACAACACTTTCATTATACACACCTACAAAAGTAAATACAGCTGGTACCATTACTAAAAAAGCTATAGAAGATGCTATTTGAGCTATTCTTTTACGTTTGGCAGAATTTACATAGCGAATCATCGTAAACCCTAATAACTTCAACACTAAAAAAGTTGCTAAAGCAATAAAAATAGTGTTGATTGTAAATAAATACATTGCGCCTAAGAAATAATCAAAATTTCCTATAGCTAAACCATATCCCGCTGTACACAATGGAGGCATTAAAGCCGTTGCAATAGCTACCCCAAATATTACAGACGCAATAGTACCTTTTTTGGTTCGAGCGATAATCAATGCCAAACCACCAAAAAAAGCGATTAATACATCACGTATATCGGGTCTAACCCTACCTAACAGTTCTGAAGTTTCTTCACGAAGTGGAAATAAAAAGAAAAATAAAAAAGCCGTTAATAAACTAAGCACAATCATTGTTGCTAAGTTGGTTAACGATTTTCTTAAAGTATCAATATCATTAATAGCTATCGACATTCCTACCCCCAAAATAGGCCCCATTAAAGGAGATATTAACATGGCTCCAATTACTACTGCCGTTGAATTTGCGTTTAATCCAATAGATGCTACAAATATAGAACACACTAAAATCCATGCGGTGGCTCCTTTAATAGAAATATCACTTTTTATTGCTTCAATTGTAGCACTATGATCTGTATCATCTCTAAAATCTAGTAACTCTAGTATAAATTTTTTAATCTTTTCCCATAAGCCTTTCGCATCTTCTTGTATTGCTTGCTTTGATTGCTCTACAACTTCTTCATGCTTATTTTCTTCCATACACTTTGTTTTTGTTATCTCGGGAAAGATACAAATTTCTCTAAATAGGCAGAAAATAAAAAGCTTGAAGTCTACAACCTCAAGCTTTTTATAATTTCTAAACTCTTTTTATTAAATATTTAATTTCTTTTTTAATGACGATGATAAAGCATCCTTATGTAATAAAACTGAAATTGTTTTCAGCTTAAAATAAGGAACTGACATGTATACATATCCTTTATTTCCTTGGTTAGCTCCCCATGAATTCTTTACCTTAAAATAGGCATTTCCTTTTTGATCTTTAACCAAACCAACAATATGCATCAAATGATCATCGGTAGTATTAAAGTTCTCAAATTCTGCTTGACGTAAACTTGGTGTTATCTTTCTTTCTTGAACAATTTCGGTTAATGCCTTTTGGTTTTCTGAACTACTCGCAGGAATTACTGCTACTCCCGATTTTGACGAAAATGTTTTTTCTGACACATCACAATCTAATTCTACTGTATATCCATTTTTAATAGCATTCTCTGTTGTCGAAACTAATTCGTCTAACGAAACATTATAAAACGCTCCATTTGAAAAGTTATCAGGAATATTTAAAATAAATTTATCATATTTCTTAGCATGCTCAAACGAAGTTATCGTTACATAATTTGATGGGTTTATCTTTACATGTTCTCTAAACGTTTTTGGAGTATATGTTTTTCCTTCAAAAACAAATTCTTCTTTATTCTTTCCTAAATAAACATCTAAAACACCTTCTGTTGCTTGTTTCCATTTCGGACTCAATTCTCCTGCTGGATTCTTAATATAAGCGTCTAACATTGATTTTAACACCGAAACCATTTCAGCATGATTATGTTTATCCTGTCCTAAATCTAACCCCGTAAAAACCTGCTCTGGTACTAAACCGTACTTCGCTACAGAATTGATAACATCATGTGCTAAACCTCCCTCACTAAACTGTGCTTTTCCTTGGCGGTATAAATAATTATTTGCTTTATCTGAATACGTATTCCTTACAGTATACATTTCTGATAAATCAATATTCTTACCAGTTAATCTAATAATTTCAGATTCTAAAAAAGAAGTAGTAGAAAAACTCCAACAGGTTCCTGTTCTTCCTTGACTTTTTACTTCAGTATCTTCAATATCTTTTACTGTTTTAAACTGATATTCTTGCGCAATAATGGAGTTCATAGCAAAAAAGCTAAATGCTGCACCTATTAGGAATTTCTTCATTTTATTGAATCTTTTATAAATTAAACGAGCAATTTACTCTTTTTAATAAGACTACTAAAATTGAATGTCGTTAAATATTGACAAAAGCTTGTTCTACTTTTTAACAACAAAAAAACCTCAATCGTTATGATTGAGGTTTTTTGTGGGGAGAGCAGGATTCGAACCTGCGAAGTCGTAAGACAACGGAGTTACAGTCCGTCCCATTTGGCCGCTCTGGAATCTCCCCAAAGCTTTTAAAAAAAGCTTCTCTTTTATCGAGAAGCTTTACTAGTGACCGGGCTGGGGCTCGAACCCAGGACCCTCTCCTTAAAAGGGAGATGCTCTACCAACTGAGCTACCCGGTCATTTTATCGCTTTTGCTTTTCTGCGTTTGCGGGTGCAAATATAGAAGGTTTTATTGTTTCAGCAAACATTTTTTTGAATTTATTTTCAAAAAAAAACAACCTTTTTCATTACTCATTAAAACACAGAAAGTTACCTAAATATCATTTAAGTAAGCCTGCCTAACTTTTTTAAATAAGTTAGATGAATACACAAAATCTACTACTGCTTCGTTATCAGTTTTGAAGATTTCTTTGTGTGACCCCTCCCAAGCTTTTACTCCGTTTTTAAGAAAAACTATCTTATCTCCTATTTCCATCACCGAATTCATATCGTGTGTATTGATTACCGTGGTTATTTTATATTCATCGGTAATCTCTTTAATTAAGTTGTCGATAACAATAGCAGTTTGCGGATCTAATCCTGAATTTGGCTCATCACAAAACAAAAATTTTGGATTCATTACAATAGCACGTGCTATAGCAACACGCTTTTGCATTCCTCCTGATAATTCTGCTGGAAATTTTTTATTAGAATTTTCTAAGTTTACTCTATTTAAAACAAAGTTCACTCTATCTAACATTTCGTCTTCTGGCTTTTTGGTGAACATTTTTAGCGGAAACATCACATTTTCTTCAACTGTTTGTGAATCAAACAAAGCACTTCCTTGAAAAACCATTCCTAATTCTTGACGGAATTGACGTCTATCTTCTATCGTCATATCTACATTTGCTAATCCATCATATACAATCGTTCCTTCTTCAGGAGTATGCAAACCTATCAATGATTTTAAAAATACTGTTTTACCTGAACCACTTTGACCAATAATCAAACTTGTTTCCCCTGGTTTAAACGAAGTGGTTATTCCTTTTAAAATCTCAACACCGTTAAATCCTTTACGTAAATTATTTACTTCTATCATTAGGTTAATAACATTTGAGTTAAGAAATAATTGGCTATTACAATAAGCACAGTAGTCCACACTACCGATTGGGTACTTGCTTTACCTACTTCTAGCGACCCTCCTTTTACATAATATCCGTGGTACGAAGGTACAGTAGCAATTAAGAAAGCAAAAACCACTGTTTTTATTAAGGCATAGGTAATCAAAAACGGATCAAAATCCATTTGAACACCAGTAACAAAATCCATCCCTGAAAATAATCCTGAGATAACACCAGCTATCCATCCTCCAAAAATTCCTAAAAACATTCCTAGTATTATTAAGAACGGATAAAAAAACACGGTTGCAATTATTTTAGGTAATACTAAATAGTTTAAAGAATTGATTCCCATTACCTCTAACGCATCAATTTGCTCTGTAACCCTCATAGTACCTATACTTGAGGTTATATATGAACCAACCTTTCCTGCTAAAATAATAGAACAAAAAGTAGGTGCAAACTCTAAAATTACTGAACGCTTAGCCGCAAAACCAATTAAAGATTTGGGTATAAACGGACTTTCTAAATTTAAGGCTGTTTGTAATGCGATTACTCCTCCAATAAAAAATGAAATAAAAGCTATAATTCCAATTGATTTATGCCCCAACTCATCAATTTCTCTAAATAAGGCTTCACGAAATACTCTGGCTCTTTGAGGTTTAGTAAAAACCTGTTTAAGCATTGTAACGTATTTACCTATATGCTCAATGTAGTTCATTAAATGAATTCTATTTTCTTTTTTGCTAAAGTATTAAAAAACCATTAACTCATCATCCTATTTATAAGTTTTAGCTTCCTTTTTATGTACCTTTGACATTAAATTTTTTAAAATTTAACATGAAAAAAATAGCATTTTTAGCAGCTATAATATACTTAACTAGCTGTGTTACTAATACAAAAACTAAGGCTCAAAAACCGAAACTAATGGTTGGAGTTGTTGTTGACCAAATGCGCTACGACTACCTCATTCGCTTTGCTAATAAGTATGGAAACGATGGCTTTAAACGTTTATTAAATAATGGATTTTCTTTAGAAAATGCTCACTATAACTATATTCCTACTTACACTGCTGTTGGACATACTTCAATATACACTGGTACAACTCCAACCAACCACGGAATAATTAGTAATCATTGGTATGATAAATATGAAAAGAAGACTATTTATTGTGTAGATGACAACAACTATAAAACTGTAGGAAATGATGGTGAGGGAGGTAAAAAGTCTCCTTATAGAATGATGACAACTACGATGACCGATCAATTAAGATTAGCGCAAAATATGAATGGAAAAACTATTGGTATTGCACTTAAAGATCGTTCTGCAATTTTACCTACTGGTCATACTGCAAATGCTGCATATTGGTTCGATGGAGGTGAAAAAGGGCAATGGGTTTCTTCATCTTTTTACTTGAATGAATTACCTGCTTGGGTACAAGATTTTAATAAATCTGGTAAAGTGGATGAATATTTAAATAAACCTTGGGAAACATTGTACGACATTAATACTTATACAGAAAGTATTGAGGATGATAACAATTTTGAAGTTACATTTGAAGGAGAAGAAAGACCTGTTTTCCCTCACGATATTCCTTCTTTAAGAAGCAAGAATAACAACTATAGTATTATTAAAGCTACACCTGCAGGAAACTCACTTACAACCGATTTTGCTAAAGCAGCTATTGTTAATGAAAAACTAGGAAAATCTGAGTATACTGATTTTATCGCTATCAGTTATTCTTCTACTGATTATGTGGGACATCAATTTGGAGTTGCATCTAAAGAAATTGAAGACACTTATTTACGTTTAGATCAAGATTTAGCTGATTTATTTAAATTTTTAGACACACAACTAGGAAAAGACAACTACACATTGTTCTTAACTGCTGATCATGCTGCGGTTCAGGTTCCTTCCTATTTACAGTCGATAAAAATTCCTGCAAACTACATTAAACCTGTTGCTTTTAAAAACTTTTTAAATGAGGTTACTTTAAAATATTTCAAGTCTGATGAAATCATTGAAAATGTTTCTAATTTTCAAGTTTTCTTAGCTAAAGATAAAATTCAAGATTTAAAACTTGACTATGAAACCGTAGCACAAACCATTGCTGATGAAGCCATCAATTATAAAGGAATTTATAAGGCTGTTACTGCTAAAACTTTACAAACTACCACATTTACCAATGGAGTATTAAACTCTTTACAAAACGGTTATAATCAAAAGTTTTCTGGAGATGTTATGTTAATCCCTACTCCATCAACAATTAGTAGCAGTTCTAAAAAAGGAACCACACATGGTTCAGGATATACATATGACACCCATATTCCTATGATTTTTTACGGAAACGGAATCAAACAAGGTTCTTCAAAAAAGAAATATGAAATTGTAGATATTGCTCCTACAATCTCTAATTTATTACAAATTCAGTTTCCAAATGGATGTTCTGGTAAAATTATAGATGAAGTATTTAAGTAGAGAATTTAGAAAAGAAATACTAGATTATAGAAAAACTCCAATTTGATAAAATCAAGTTGGAGTTTTTTAATTAATTCATTTTCAAATTACCGAATTACCACATTGCTTATTTAGGATTATTCAGTATCACTAATGCTCCAATAACTCCTGGCACCCATCCGCAAAGGGTCAATAAAAATACAATCACCACCGACCCACATCCTTTTCCTAGTACTGCCAAAGGAGGAAAGAAAATTGCTAATAAAACTCTTAGTAAACTCATAGTCTTTTTTTGGTTAATACACTTAAAAGACGATTTTCACTGAAAAATGTTACAGTTGCTCCATTATTACTAAAGTTTTTTATTTCTATTTTTTTCCTACATCAACTTTCCAAAGAAAATTGCATTCATCAATAACTTGTTAGTTCCATACCAAAAAGCTCTAAAATTAGTATTATCAGTGAAAATGATTACTCTCCCGCTTCCTAATTTTTCTGCTTTAAATGGAACCGTATTTTTTAATGCTTTTAAATTTTCTTTTGAGATATAACCACTCAATAGCGGGTTACTTGTATATTGAATAGGATTATTATAACTCTTAGCATCTGGCTGTATAAACTGTTTGGTGTTTCTAAACAAAGCTATTCTGTCGTTTTTATAACCAAAGTTAATTGGATGTGAACGGTCTAACTTTGCTTCAAAAATGGCTCCTCCAATTACTTGCGCTCCCGATTGTAATGAACGATTTTCAAACGATACATTGCTAATCGTATCTATTTTTACCTTATTAAATTTTACATCAATAAATCCTTTGTTTGATAACCAATCCACTGCATTTCGGTATCCGATTAACATTCCTCCATTACGTACCCATACTTTTAACTTTTCTTCCAAATTCTTATCAATAGGTTGACTATTGGGAACAATAATCGCTGTGTATTTTGCTAAATTTATTCTTGAAGCATAATCTGTATCTAGCTTTGTTACTTTCATATTATAACGTTGATCAAACAAATGCCAAATCTCTCCAGCATCACTACTTGTAATCTTGTTTCCTACCAACATCGCTACTTTTTGTTTCTTGATAGCTTCAAAATTTCTACTTCCTAAATCAATTCCTTCATTTAAACCTGTAGCTACTCCTTTAATCTCTATATGATTTTCATTTGCAACTTTACCCAAGAAGTCAAATAGTTCACTTCCGTTTAATTCTTGATTTTGAGCTGGAATGAAAATGGTTCCGTAATCGTAAGAATCGTTACCATTTACAAAGTTCTTCATCGCAACTTTTGCGCGCAATCCTTTTTCTAAAATAGCATTCAATGCTCTTGGTGTATTATACTCATTCCAAGAAAATAAATATCCTACACTACTTTTCTGCTGAATTGTTCCTAGCTTTGATCCTAATTCAGTTACCTCTACTCCAGCTTTTGACAACGATACGTTATCAACAAAATCAACTCCAAACGCATAATTAAAAGTCCAAGCAGACACATCATAAAACAAGCTATCTTTAAACGTAGTTCGTACGTCAAACATTGCTTTTATCAATCGATGATTTTTCTGATTCATTGGCACTACATAACTATATCCTTTTTTGAAATTTTTCCCTTTAGAAGTAAAATTTTCTTTTAGCTCGTGAAGTTTAATTTGATGACGTTGCAAAACCTCTGCCAAACGATTTGTTTTTGTTGCATCCTTTTCATCCCCAAAAACGATGGCTTTATTAGTTGTTGTATTTCTTGAATTTTTATAAAAATCTTGTTGATATTGCAAAATTTTAGTTCTCATTTTTTTAGCAGCATCCAAAGTTGATAAAGCTGCAGTAAACTGATTACGAATTGTAAACGGAAAAGTTAACACCCCATTCTCACTTTCTTGTGCATGTCCGCGAGAACTTCCTTGCTCAAACAAAATCCCAATACCTCCATTAATATCTGGAAAAGTTGAACCTTTTCCGTAATAAAAATCATCAAAACTTTCTTCTGAATAATAAGTCGAACCAATTTTATCTAGCGCTTTTGCATGGTAGGCAGCAATTTCTTTCGTCAATTCCTGATTCATTTTTGGTGTAAATGGATTGGTTCTACTAGGAATTCCCGGTTGAAAAAAGAACGTTGAATTGGTTCCCATTTCATGATGATCGGTTAAAATATTTGGTAACCAATGGTGAAATGTTTTAATTCTCGCTTTGCTTTCAGGTAATTGAACTGGTAACCAATCACGATTCATATCAAACCAATAGTGATTTGTTCTTCCCCCAGGCCAGACCTCATGATACTCTCTATCATTTGGATCAGGGTTGATGTTATTTGCTTTATTCGTGTTTACCCAATAGGCAAATCGCTGTAAACCATCTGGATTCAACGACGGGTCAAATAAAATCACTGTCTTCTCTAATAATTTTTCTATTTTCTCTCCTTCTCCTGCCGCTAAGTAATATGCTACAGCTAAAGCTGCGTTAGATCCACTAGCCTCATTACCGTGAATTGAAAACCCTTGATATACCACAATCGGACTATTAGTTATATTAACCGAAGCATCTTCCGTTGCTTTGATGTGATTTTTTCTTATTAGTTCTAAATTCTGGTGATTTTTAGGTGATGTAATTGTCAATAATAATAAAGGTCTTCCTTCATATGTTCTCCCTCTATTTTCAAGTGTTACTCTATCTGAAAATTTTGCTAAAGCCTTCATGTACTCCACTAATTTATCATGTGTTACATGCCACTCTCCTACTTCATGCCCTAAAACTGATTTAGGTGTAGGAATATTTTCGTTATAAGAAATATCTTTAGGTAAATAATAACTCAAATCGATTGTTTGAGCAGATAATGTTGTACAGATAAATAATAATAGTGTAGATAATCTCTTCATTAGTGAGTTCATTAATTTAATTAGGTTTATAAAAATAGATATTTCTCAGGTATTTGGAATTCTCTCTTTCGTATAAGAACAAAATCCCACATTGGCGTGGGACTTTATTCAATGATTTTTTATGTATGTAGCTACCTTCTTCTCTTATCCTTTATAGAACATCCAATAGCTCTGGTATCAGTTTTTGTAGGTTTTTCTCCTTTTAATAAAGCATCTACTGCATTTTCAACAAAACGCTCCTTTACATTGTTCTCATCACGAGAACTATCATCTATAGCTCCTATGTATTCTACAATTAACTTGTCATTTTTTTTGTTTAAAATGAATACATGAGGTGTTTTAGTTGCTCCGTATTTCGGGTACACTTCTTGTCCTTCATCAAACAAATACGGAAATGTAAATCCTTTTTCTTTGGCACGTACTTTCATTGCTTCAAAACTATCCCCTTTTGATACCTCTGAATCATTTGAATTAATAGCAATTACCGGAAAACCTTTCTTTTTATATTTTTTATCCAAAGCAATTAATCGATTTTCATTTGCTTTTGAATATGGACACATATTGCACGTAAATACCACTATAAAACCTTTTGCATCTTTATAGTCTGCCAAAGAAACCATAGTATCATCAATATTCTTTAGTTTAAAATCTGAAGCTTCGTCTCCCACTTTATACCCTTTGGAACTGTTTACTGTAAATGCTGATATGCTAGCAACTACAAGTAACATCAATATAATTTTAAATGTTTTCATGCTATCTAGTTTAAAAAGGTTTGTAATTCGTTTTGCAATTCTTCATAGCTAAATGATTGTTCATAAAACTTTCTTTTTTGCGCATTGTAAATTAGTGTAGCAGGTATAGAGCCTGACCAATTTTCTGCAATATCTCTAATCCAAAACTGTTCATTTGAATCTTCAAAATGAAGCACTTTTGATTGTATCTTCTTTTCTTTTATAAACGGTTTTAAGTCACTTTCAATTTGTCTCAAAAAATCTAAGCTCACCAAAACAACTTCTACATTTTTATCTTTAAACTTTTCATTTAATTTCTCGAAAGCAGGTAGCTCCTTTACACAAGGCATACACCATGTTGCCCAGAAGTTGAATACATATGTTTTATCGTCTTTTTTATGTAGCAACGGTTTTAATTGTTCGTAATTTAGTGTAGTGATAGTTACTTCTTTACTTTCTGTGCTTTCTTTTGGCATTTTCTTACAAGAAAACAATACTAAAACAATTAAAAGAAAGAATTGTGCTTTATACATTATATGATATCATTTCTCTCAAAATTAACCATTTAAAATATTCAAAAAATAGAATTAACTAAAGATTAACAAGAAAAAAAGCTCGGAAAAAATTCCCGAGCTTTTTAGTTTTTTTGTTCTGCTGATTAAGTTTAATCAAAAATTTCATTCAATAATTTAGCTAAACGTAATCCTCCTTTTTGTAATTGTTCTCTCACTACAGGAAAGTATACATACGAATAACGGTAACGTAAGTTCTCTCCTGCCTCAGCAGACTTATATACTTCTTTTGTCAATTGATGTGTGTCTTGTAACCAATCTATTACACTTCCTTTTTGAATAACTTTTATTTGTTCTTTTGATAAATTTTTAGCGTTCTCTGCTAATTCTATATAGCTCATATCATATTTATCAATCAAGTTCTCATCCCAAACTCTGTGTAAATTAGATCCTTTACCATGCCATTGAACCTGTATTGTATTTCCTCCTTTATCTTCTTTTTGACCTATATGCATTGGTTGATGTAAGTCTCCTATTAAGTGTATTAACATCTTCAAATAAAAACGTTTATCTTCTACCGAGCTACTAGCATCCTTTAATACTTTCACGCATTCTCCTATACCTGTTACTAAATCACCATCCGGATTTTTCTCAGTATCTTCATAACGGGTATCTAATGGCATATTCACATAATGCCAAGTATAAAACTTTCCGTATTTTTTTCTATCAGATTTGATTTCATCAGCATAGGTTGATACAAACGCTAAACTCTCCCCTTGTAATAATTTTTCTATTTTCTTTTTAGCTCTTTTAGTTAAATGCTTCTCTGCAATTTTTCCTGTAGCTCTATGACCTGTAGATCCCCAAATATCTTCATTATTAGCAGCAAAAGAAACACTGATAAATAAAATAGATACTAATAGTAAAAGCTTTGTTCTCATCTATAATTTATAATTAAAATTGAGTGCTAAATTATAAAATATTTGCTCAAAAACTTGGGTTCAATAAAATTACCCCATGTCTTTTTAAGATCACTTTAATTTAAAAAAAATAGTTTTAAAATAACACATGGTAAAAAAGAACGCATTTGCATTGCGTATCAATGAAGATATATTAAAAGCCTTTGAAAAATGGGCTTCTAATGAATTTCGATCTACCAATGGTCAGATCGAATGGATGCTTATGCAAACTCTTAAAGAAGCCAAACGAGAACCAAAAAAGAAAGAAGACTAAGGATAACAAATTAGAAATAAGCTCAAATAACTTTAACAATATAACTTTTAGTAAGAGTTCTTTAGTTTATATTTTTGTCAATATAACACACAAATCTCCCACATAGCTATTACATGGGGGATTTTTAATATCACAAAGAACCACTAAAATTATTATGAGAAAACTATCTTTATTAATTATTACTTTAATTTCATTAAACAGTTTCGCACAACAAGTAGCCGAATCAAATCCTGCAAAAGAATTAGGTGTTTGGTATATGTACAACGGATCACATCAAATTTCTAATAAGTTTAGCTTAAAAACCATGGCACATTTTCGCTTTTTTGAAATTGGAGACGATATGCAGCAATTTATTGGACGTTTGGGAGGTAATTATAAATTCAACAAAAATATAAGTGCAACTCTAGGATATGCTTTCTTAAATACTGATCGAACTTTTGAAATTAATAATGGAGACTTTAACGAACATCGTATTTATGAAGATTTAAATGTAAACCATAAAATAGCGAGTTTAAGTTTAGCACATCGTTTTAGAGCTGAACAACGTTTTTTCGAATCTACTACAGGTAATTTTTTTCGTTATCAATTAGCATTAAGCCATCCCATTAATAAGAAATGGTCTACTTACTTATACAACGAAACCTTTTTTGACTTTGACGGTGAAGCTTACAATCAAAACTGGTTTGGCGGAGGCTTTAAATACAAAATATCAGACATTATAAAACTTCAAGTAGGATATCAACTAATTAATGTAAATGAGGTTAATAATTTTAATAGAATTCAACTAGGTGTTGCTATCAGTACTGACCATAAAAAATAGAACTAACTATTATTTCATACTTTAGCAAAAATTAAATTTTAAAATGGGAGCACCTCTTTTTACTAACGATGCAATTGTATTTGGTATTCTAATGATTTCTTTAGGTTTTGTGTTTTATACAGAATCGAAAACTTCAGGATTTTGGCACAAGTTTTATAAAATAGTTCCAGGTTTATTCATGGCATATTTTATTCCTGCAATATTCACCACTTTAGGTGTGATTTCTCCCGAATGGGAAATTACAAATACTGCAGGTGAAGTTGTAAAAAACGAATCTCAGTTATATTATGTATCTAGTCGATTTTTATTACCTGCTGCCTTAGTTTTAATGACATTAAGTATCGATTTAAAAGCTATTTTTAACTTAGGTTCTAAAGCATTAATCATGTTCTTTACAGGAACTGTTGGTATCATAATTGGTGGTCCTCTTGCTATTTTATTAATCTCTATTTTTTCACCAAAAACTGTAGGTGGCTCAGGATTTGATGCTGTATGGAGAGGTTTATCAACCCTTGCAGGAAGCTGGATTGGTGGTGGAGCCAACCAAACAGCTATGCTTGAAATTTACCAATATAATCCTGCAAAATATGGAGGAATGGTAATTGTCGATATCGTTGTTGCCAATATATGGATGGCTATTTTACTAATAGGAATTGGTAAAAAAGATAAAATCGACAAATGGTTAAAAGCTGATAATTCTGCTATTGAAGATTTAAAAGAACGTGTTTCGAAATTTACCTTAAGTGTTAAGAAGAATCCTACTTTAACCGATTTCATGATTATGCTAGCTATAGGTTTTGGTACTGTAGGTTTTGGACACTTTACTTCAAAATTTTTAGCTGATTTTTTTAGTAATATAGTTGCTAATATTTCGTCTCAAACATGGAGAAATATCTTTTCTTTCTTAGGCTCAAGTTTCTTTTGGTTAATTAGCATCTCTACTATTGTAGCTATTTTATTATCATTTACCAAAGCAAAAAATTACGAGGGTGCAGGAGCTAGTAAACTGGGAAGTGTATTTATATACATATTAGTTGCAACCATCGGTATGAAAATGGATTTAAACCAAGCTTTTGAAAACCCTGGATTAATTGCTATCGGATTAGTATGGATGTCTATACATGCAGGTTTATTAATCTTAGTAGCTAAATTAATTCGTGCACCGTACTTTTTCTTAGCTGTAGGTAGTCAAGCTAATGTAGGAGGTGCCGCATCTGCTCCTATCGTAGCACAAGCTTTTCATCCTTCGCTAGCAACAGTAGGTGTTTTGTTAGCCGTTTTTGGCTATGCTATTGGAACTGTTGGTGCGATAGTATGTACAATTTTAATGGAAATAGCCTCTAAAGTTTAAGAGAAATCTGCATATTTGCATCTTATAAATTTTGAACTCAATGAAGAAAATTATTACTCTTTTCGCAATTGCCCTAGTAGCTTTTGCTTGTTCCTCTAAGAAAGAAGGAAATATGATTGTTAAAGGTCAGATTAAAGGATTAAAAAAAGGTACTTTATATCTTCAAAAAATGAAAGATACAGCTTTAGTATCTGTAGATTCAATGGCTTTGTTAGGTGATGATAAATTTACATTGACTGATGACGTTCAATCTCCTGTAGTATATTATTTAACTTTTGATGGTAATACAACTGATAAGCATATTATGTTTTTTGGTGAAGAAGGTGAAATTACTATTAACGATAATGTTGAAGAGTTTGGTTTTAAACCTGAAATAAAAGGTTCTAAAAACCAAGAAGTAATGGACAAATACCGTGAAATAAATCAAAAATTTACAGATCAACGTTTAGATTTCTTCAAAAAAGAAGTAGAAGCCCGCCAAGCTAAAGATGATGAATTACTTAAACAAATAGAGGCTGATTATAAAAAAATGATTCGTCGTCGTTTTTTATTCACAACAAACTTTGCTATTGCAAATGCAGACTATGAAGCAGCTCCATTCATTGCTTTATCTGAATTATATGATGCTAATATTCAATTGTTAGATACTATCAATAATAGTTTAACTGATAGGGTTAAAAATTCTGATTACGGTAAACGTTTACAAAAATTCATAAGTGATATTAAAACTAAAGAAGGTAAATAAATATCTTATCTAGAGAAAACAAAAAAGCTCATTCAAATTGAATGAGCTTTTTTGTTTTAGATTTTGAATGACATTACTGGTAGTTCACTATGGTTAGCAATATCTTCGGAAATACTACCTTCAAAAAAGTGCGATATTCCTTTTCTGCCATGAGTAGCCACCACCAAAACATCTGAATTTACTTTATCAGCATAGTAAAAGATTCCTTTTTCTACTGAAAAGTCAGAAATAATCTTCACATTTTTCATGTGCTCCTCACTTTCATCCGCTTGATAAAAAAAGCGTAACATTTTTTCTTCTAATTGTTGAGTACTTCTAAACTTAGAAGTAGGTGTACTTATATATACCAACTCAATATTACAGCCTAATTTCTTAAAAAAATCTTTGGCTCTTATGTAGGGTTTAACATCATCATCCGAAAAATCGCAGGCAAAAATTACCTTCTCTATTTTTTGAGTTATCGGTTTTTCTTTGATTACAAGTACAGGAGTATGTGCATAACGAATTACCTTTTCTGTATTAGAACCAATAAACATTTCTTTTAAACCTTCTACTCCTTTTGATCCCATGACTATTAAATCTGCATTTTCTTCTCTGGCCAACTTATCTAACTCACTAAAAATTTTAAAATGCTTTACCACGGGAGTTACTTTTATATCTGATAAATAATCTTTCTGCAAAAAATCGGTAAACTTTTTTTCTGTCAGTTTTAAATAAAATAACATTTCTTGCTGAATGTAACTTTCTGACTGACTAATTACAGCATTCGATAATTCTAACATATGTACTGCTACTACTTCTGCTCCTGTTTGTTTTGCTAAAAAAGCAGCAGTTTTTAAAGCGTTTTCTGAATGCAATGAAAAATCAACGGGTACTATTATTTTTTTCATAATCTGAACATTTAAGAGTGTTTATAACCTTTCCCATAAAGTTACCTAAATTTTAGCATTAAAACTATGATAATAATCATCAAAATTCTTTAATGACAACCTTCTACAGAATTGTGAAGCTCAGTTACTGGTAATGGAGATACATATGGAATTCCTAAACCTAAACCACGTAAAACAAATAAAATCCCTATAAATATTACTACATAGGGTATAGCTTGTTGAATTTTCTTTCGTAGCAATCCATTAGCAAAATTACCTACATAAACAACCGTCGTCATTAACGGAATGGTTCCTAAACCAAAAAGAAACATGTACAGACTACCTGATAATACATTGGTAGTACTTAACGCACCAAAAACCGCCATATACACCAATCCGCAAGGTAAAAATCCATTTAAAAAACCAATTGTAAAAAAAGTATCATTTCTTCTATTCTTAAGCTCTTTTCCAAGAGAAGATTTTACTTTAATTACCAACTTGTTTATTGGTTTTGACAAATTATATTTTTGAAATGTTTTAGGCAGAAGAATTATCAAAATCATTAAAACTCCCACTATGATTGAAAGTTGCTGCTGAAATCCGAAAAAATAAAATCCTTTCCCTAAGGCTCCAAATAACAGCCCGATTAAACTATAAGTAAATAAACGTCCTAAATGATAACTAGTAATTTGAAAAAACTGTTTTACTTTGTTAGTCCTATCTACAGGTAACATAAAAGCTATAGGACCGCACATGCCTATGCAGTGAAAACTTCCTAATAACCCAAATATGATTGCTGAAAGAAACATTAGTAAACTAATTCTTCTTGATATAAATAATCTTTATTTTTGTAGTTCCAAGAAACTGTGATGTTCCAGCGACCACCCAACAAACGATTCTCAGGCACGAGCAAATATGTATTGGAAAGTGAAATAGGTATTTCAAAATCCAGTTGTTTATCAGATGGTCTGTATAGGAACACTTTTCCTTTAATATCTTTAAGGTTAAAATCCGTTGGAAAGTGGACTTTTACCCCTTCATTAGTTCTTTCTATTTTAATTTTCTCTTTTAAAGTATTCGCGTTTTTAGTAGCATCAATTTTATGCTGAAATTCTAATTCTTGTTGATAATATTTTTCAGTTACTAAATCGTGATTATAGTTTTTATCTGTACTCATGGCTATTACAAAATACATGATAAACCCTATAAACCCTATAATTGCGATTACTATGCCCGTGCCCCAGTTTAGTTTCATTTTATTTAGTTTTAGGTTAGGTCGAATACAGTCGATACCTTTATATTTTTATTTCTCTACTGTACTAGAGACGATTCTTTTTATCTATAACTTCTTGGCCCTAAAAAATTGGTTGTAGTGGTTTCTATTAGTTTATCTCCACTGTACACACCTATTTTTAAACTTACTTTTTCTTTTTTCATTTCTGATTGATGCAGTTCTATAAACAATGTACCTTCAGCTAATCCTTGTTTTGGTACTTCAAAATTATGGTGTGTTACCATTTCTATTTTCCCTTTATGAGACAACAATTTATAACTTACATCATCTATTTGTTTCGTTGTTTTATTAATTACTTTATAAGTATAAATATTACTAATAATTCCGTTTTCTTTATGCTGATACAATTGTCCTGGTAATCTTAAAATTGTTGCCTCTACATCATTTCTTAAAAATAGCATTCCAACTAAAATTCCTATCAAGATGAACAGCACTGCTGAATATCCTTTCATTCTAGCTGTAAACTTAAAAGGAGCCTTCTTTACAATGTTTTCTTCACTTGCATAACGAATCAATCCTTTAGGTAACCCTACCTTTTCCATCATATGATCACACTCATCAATACAAGCTGTGCAATTTACACACTCTAACTGCGTTCCATTACGAATGTCTATTCCTGTAGGACATACATGTACACATTGAAAACAATCAATACAATCTCCTTTACCTGACGCTGCTCTATCTTCTTTTTTATTAAACTTTCCTCTTCCTACTTTACCTTCTCCTCGTACATGATCATAAGCTACATTAATTGTTTTATTATCAAGTAATACTCCTTGTAACCTTCCATAAGGACAAGCAATGATACATACTTGTTCTCTAAACCAAGCGAACACAAAATAGAATACTCCTGTAAAAATTAACAATGAGATTAGTGTACTTGTATGATCTAACGGGTTTGTTGTTATATAGCTAATCAGTTCATCGCTTCCTATTAGATATGCTAAAAAAACATTGGCTATGATAAACGAGATTATAAAAAAGATACTCCATTTTAAAACCCTCTTTTTAATCTTTTCAGTATTCCATGATTGTTTTGCTAAACGAATTTGTTTTCCTCTATCCCCTTCTATTGCATATTCTATTTTTCTAAAAACCATTTCTAAGAAAATAGTTTGCGGACAAATCCATCCACAAAAAATTCGCCCAAAAACAACGGTAAACAGGATGATAAATACCACACCTATAATCATCGAAATTACCATCAAATGAAAATCTTGTGGCCAAAAGGGAAATCCGAAAATATTAAACTTGCGTTCTAAAACATTAAACAGTAAAAACTGGTTTCCGTTAATTTTTATAAAAGGCGCTGATAATAAAAAGGCCAGTAAAAAGTAACTTACATAGCTACGGTATTTATAAAATTTACCACTGGGTTTTTTAGGAAACACCCAAGCACGTTTCCCTTCTTCGTTTATCGTACCTATGCTATCTCTAAACTGTTCGTTATTGGGTGTTTCCATATCAACTATTAAAAACTAATCTGTAACAAAAATGATTATTAATTACCTTCTTTTGTTATTTTTTGCTTACTCTTTATATATTTCTCCTTGAGGAGCTTTAGGTTTTGCAGGAGTTGTACCTTGTAAAGACATAATATAACTAGCCACCTTTTGAATGTCTTTAGGTTTTAAGGTTTTATTCCAAGCTACCATTCCTTTTCCATCTCTACCTCCATTAGAAATGGTATTGAAAACATTTTTTATTCCTCCTCCTAAAATCCAATATTCATCGGTTAAGTTTGGTCCAATACCACCTCCACCATCAGCAATGTGGCAGGCTGCACAGTTTAAGTTATATACTGCTTTACCTCTACTTAAATCAGCTTCAGATGTTAAAACGGTAACCGTTTCTGCATCAATAACTGCTTCTTTTGAAGTTGATTTAAACACAGCCAGTTCTCTTTTTGCTTTCTCAACTGCTTGTGCATACTCCATATCTTGATTATCTGCACCTAACACATGATATCTTACTAAATATACTGCTGCAAAAATTATAGTCGCGTAGAACATGTATAACCACCATGGCGGTAAGTTATTATCTAACTCTTTTATTCCATCATAGTTATGATCTAAAATAATTTCATCCTCTTCTTCAACAGCTTTAGCTGCTGTCCATTTACTAATGATTTTTTTAGCCCAAGCCCAGTTATCAACTTCTTCAGGTTGAATACCGTCTTTCTCCATTTGAAGTTGCTCTGCTTTTTGTTGCGCTACGATGTTTAATGTTTCTTTTAAAACAACAACCATTACCAACGCTACAATTGCTATCCACACTAAAGGATGCTCGTACAAGCTAAATGGATTTTTGTATGATTTAATTGCAATAGCGATAGTAAAAAAAGTTACTGCAACAAAAATGATATATGCTATAGATTGAAAATACTTTTTCATCTTGTTTAATTTTACTAGTTATCTAATGGTAAATTACTTACCCTACTTATATACTCTTTTTTGGCTGTGAACACCCACCAAAACAACACTACAAAAAATGTAAAGAATATGGTTAGTGATATTATTGGGTATATTTCTATACCTGCAATAGTTTCCATATGATTTTTTACGAACTTTAACATAATTTCTAGTCTTTAGCGCTTAGTTGGTCTTGAACATCTTTAATCTTAATATCAGTACCTAATCGTTGTAAGTAAGCAATTAGGGCTACGATTTCTCTATCTTTCATTTCAATGAAAGTTTGTCCGTTTTCTTGAGCGTACTTTTTATCTGCCTCATAATTTGTTGCAAAATCAGGGTCAGCATATAAGCTCTCTTGAATTTTAGCTCCTTGCTCTTCCATATTTGCCTGTGCATTAGCAATATCTTCTTCTGTATAAGGAACACCTAAACTTACCATTGCTTTCATTTTTCCTTCGGTATCGTTCTTATCTAATTTATTTTTTACCAACCATTGATACGATGGCATGATAGAACCTGGTGAAGTACTTTGTGGATCATACATATGATTTAAGTGCCAACTATCGTTATACTTACCTCCAACTCTAAGTAAGTCTGGTCCTGTACGTTTAGATCCCCATAAAAATGGGTGATCGTATACAAATTCTCCTGCCTTAGCATATTCTCCATAACGCTCTACCTCAGATCTAAATGGACGTACCATTTGCGAGTGACATCCTACACATCCTTCACGGATATAAATATCTCGTCCTTCTAATTCTAGTGGAGTATAAGGTTGTACGCTTGTAATTGTTGGAATATTAGATTTCACTAATAAAGTTGGTATAATTTGAACAACACCTCCAATTAAAATGGCTATAGTGGCATAAATTGTTAATTTGATTGGTCTTCTTTCTAACCATGTATGCCAACCTTCTTTCCTTGTTCTATATTTAGAAACTTTTGTTAATGCTGCTGCTTCTGCTAATTCATCAGTTACTTCACTACCTGATCTCACAGTTTTAACAATGTTATATAACATTACGAATGCTCCAAGGATAAATAAACTTCCTCCAATAGCACGCATCCAATACATTGGAATAATCTCGTTTACTGTTTCTAAGAAGTTACCGTATGTTAAAGTTCCATCCGGATTAAACTGTTTCCACATTGAAGCTTGTACAAATCCTGCAACATACATAGGCAATGCATACATGATGATACCTAAGGTTCCTATCCAGAAATGGAAGTTCGCTAATGCTGTTGAGTATAATTTTGTTTTAAACATTCTAGGCACTAACCAGTATAACATACCAAAGGTTAAGAAACCATTCCATGCTAAGGCTCCTACGTGTACGTGAGCAATAATCCAATCACTAAAGTGTGCTATTGCGTTTACATTTTTTAACGATAACATTGGACCTTCAAAAGTTGCCATACCATAACCTGTAATGGCTACTACCATGAATTTTAATACAGGATCAACTCTTACTTTATCCCAAGCTCCACGAAGTGTTAACAATCCGTTAATCATACCTCCCCAAGAAGGTGCAATTAGCATTACAGAAAATGCAACTCCTAAGTTTTGAGCCCAATCTGGTAATGAAGTATACAATAAGTGGTGAGGTCCTGCCCAGATATAGATAAAAATTAACGACCAGAAGTGTACAATAGATAATCTATACGAATATACTGGACGGTTAGCCGCTTTAGGAACAAAATAATACATCAGTCCTAAAAACGGGGTCGTTAAGAAGAATGCAACGGCATTATGCCCGTACCACCATTGTACCAATGCATCTTGTACTCCTGCATATACTGAGTAACTTTTTAAGAAGCTTACAGGTAACTCCAAACTATTAAAAATGTGTAATACTGCTACCGTAACAAAAGTTCCTAGGTAGAACCAGATAGCTACATATAAATGGCGTTGTCTTCTTTGTAAGATTGTCCAAATCATATTAACTCCAAAAGCCACCCAAACCAAGGCAATAGCAATATCAATTGGCCACTCTAATTCGGCGTATTCTTTTGATGTAGTATAACCTAATGGAAGTGTTATGGCTGCTGCAACAATGATTAATTGCCATCCCCAAAAATTGAAATTACTTAAAAAATTACTTGCCATACGTGCTTTAAGTAGTCGCTGTAACGAGTAATAAACTCCAGCAAAAATAGCATTCCCTACAAATGCAAAAATCACTGCATTGGTATGTAATGGTCTTAAACGACCAAAGCTTAACCACGAAATTCCGCTAGTTAAATTTGGGAATAAAAACATAAAAGCTAGTAACAGTCCTACTGAGAACCCTACTATTCCCCATAGTAAGGTTGCGTAGATGAATTTTTTTACGATCTTATTATCGTAATAAAATTGTTGCATTTCCATAATCTATTTGAATTTAATATCTATTGTTAGTTCTTTAATTATTTATAGTTTCCTTATTCTTTAAGTAACTTATATATTGCTTAAAAAATTTGTTTTTTTATATGAACAGTCTATGACTTTTTTGTTTCTTCTTTTACCAGTTCATCATCAAACAACATACGAACTGATGGCGTGTACGAATCATCGTACTGTCCATTTTTTACTGAAACAATAAATGCTATAAAGAAAATAATAGCCACTAAAATACTTAGTGTAAGTAGTAAGTAAATAACGCTCATATCTTGCCTGATAATTATAGTTCAAAAGTAGGTGTGAAGACTTTCTTAAAATATGACTTTTGTCATGTTTCAAAATTTGTTTTGAAATTTTTTAGTCATAAAAAAAGGGTTTTATATTAATTAATATAAAACCCTTTTTTTTATTAAACATCTCTAAAGCTTAACTCAAAACTCTTTTTAACCCTGTCATTAAATTTCTTTCCAAAATCTCATATTTCCCATCTGATAAAAACAACTCTTTTATTTCTTCAAATAGGCTATTTATTTCTTCTTTGTCGTAGTTTAAATTTTTAAGTGATTCATTAATTTTCTGAATACTTGCATAGTCATTATCTTTTTCAAACTCATCGTGCATTTTTTTATATGTTTCTTTGTTTGTTTTTAACGAAATAGCTTCAAGTTCTTCTTTTGTTTCTTTATAATCTGCATTTATACAATAGATAAAAAGATAGGTTTGTAACTCTTCCTTTGACCAATTTACTTCAATATTTTTCATGACATACGGTTTTAGGTTTACTCAAATTTAATTATTTTTTAGGTAGACACACAATGATATTTATCATAAACCATTAATTAACAAAAAGTTAAATCGTCATTGAAAACAATTTTGTTTCGGGTTGTTTTTGGTGGAGTTTTTTATCAAATGCCATGCAAATATTTCGCACATAAGGTCTCGCTTTTTCTGGTACAGTTAACTTATTTCCTTGTAAAGAGACTAACCCATCCGCTATCATTTCTTCTAACTTTTCTAAATGATTTTCTACATTTTCAATTAGCATCGCTTCTTCTTCCCACGAAGTGGTAAAATGACACATAATATTCAAAATATGTTTTCTAATGATTAAATCTTCTTCGGATAATATATGCCCTCTAAAAACAGGGATTTCCCCTTCATTAACTATCTTTTCGTATTCTTTTACTGTTTTTACATTCTGCGCAAATCCGTACCACGAGTCTGAAATTGCAGACATCCCTAAACCAATCATTAATTGAGTTTTGTTTGCGGTATATCCCATAAAATTACGGTGTAATGTTTTTTCTTGGGTTGCCTTATATAAACTATCAGAAGGTAATGCAAAATGATCCATTCCTATTTCTACATACCCCATTTCAGCAAACAACTCCTTTCCTATTTCGTACAACTCACGTTTCTCTTCATTTTTGGGTAAATCATCTTCATTAAATCCACGTTGTCCCACACCCTTTACCCACGGTACATGTGCATAACTATAAAATGAAATTCTGTCTGGTTGTAATTCTTTTGTTTTATCAATGGTATAGATTACATTTTCTTTAGTTTGAAAAGGAAGTCCAAACACTAAATCATGACTAATAGATGTGTATCCTATTTCTTTAGCCCAGTTATGTGCTTTTTGTACATTTTCAAAAGGCTGAATTCGATGAATTGCTTCTTGTACTTTTGGGTTGTAATCTTGCACCCCAAAACTCACTCTAGTAAATCCTAAATCATATAAAGTTTGTAAGTGTTCTTTCGAAGTATTATTAGGGTGTCCCTCAAAACTAAACTCATGATTTGGATGTTTTTTTGCGTTGACAAAAATTCCGTCAATTAATTTTTTTAATTGTGTTGTAGAAAAAAAAGTTGGTGTTCCGCCACCTAAATGAATTTCTTTAATTACTGGTATTTCATCAGCCAAATCCACATACAGCTTCCATTCTTTTAAAACCGTTGTTATATATGGGTCTTCAACTTCATGACGTTTTGTAATATGCTTATGACAAGCACAAAACGTACATAAGCTTTCACAAAATGGTAAATGAATATACAAACTGATTCCTTCTGACGAATTGCTTTCTATAAACGATTGCTTAAAGGTTTTTATCCATTTTTCTTTTGAAAATGTTTCATTATCCCAATACGGAACAGTTGGATAACTCGTATATCTTGGTCCTGGAATGTTATATTTTTGTATTAATGAATTTTTCATATGTATATTTTATTTACGAGAAATTTAGCTTCGCTGAACTTTAGGGTTTCTCGCTATCGCTAAAAATGACAATTATGCCAATTCTAAAGCAATTTCTATCATTTCTTTAAAAGTTTGCTCTCTTTCATCGGCTGTGGTTCTTTCTCCAGTAACTAAACTATCAGAAATAGTTAAGATTGATAGTGCGTTTATTTTATGCTTTGCTGCTACTGTATATAAGCCATTCGTTTCCATTTCAACACATAACACACCATAATCTGCCCATTTTTTATAACTTTCAAAATCATCTGCATAAAACTCATCTGAACTTAATACATTACCTGCTTTTATCGGTATGTTTTTTTCTTTAGCTGCCTCTATTGCTTTTTGAAATAACTTAAAACTCGCAGTAGGCGCATAATCAGCCCCATTAAAACGAATTGTATTCAGCCCAGAATTGGTTGAAGCCGCCATAGCAATAACGATGTCACGTATTTCTATCTCTTTTTGATACGATCCTGCAGAACCTACTCGAATTAAGTTTTTCACTCCATATTCGGTAATCAACTCATGACAATAAATTAATGTAGACGGAATCCCCATACCTGTACCTTGTACTGAGATTCGTTTTCCTTTATAGCTTCCTGTAAAGCCTAACATTCCTCTAACGTCATTATAACAAGCAACGTCCTCTAAAAAAGTGTCTGCAATCCATTTGGCTCTCAAAGGGTCGCCTGGTAATAAAATGGTCTCTGCGATCTCTCCTTCTTTAGCTTCAATATGTATACTCATTTTTGGGATATTTTGGTTACTAAACTTTTGTTCATTTTGGGTTTTAATATTGATTTTGGTCTGAAACTCCTTCATTAATTAAAGAGACTCCTGAGGAGGTTCCTAAGCGAGTAACGCCCATTTTTATATACTCTAATGCTGTTTGTAAATCTCTAATACCTCCTGCTGCTTTTATCTGAGCTTTACCATCAACTACATTGTTCATAATAACAATATCCTCAAAAGTCGCTCCTCCTGTAGCAAATCCAGTTGAAGTTTTCACAAAATCTGCTCCTGCATTTACGGCCAACTGACTTACTTTTTTTATTTGCTCTTTAGATAGGTAACAATTTTCAAAAATTACTTTTAATGTATTTTCTCCGATAGTTTCTTTAATCAATCGGATTTCATTTTCTACATAATTTTCTTCTCCATCTAACAATCTTCCTATATTTATAACCATATCTATTTCTGATGCTCCTTTGTTAATACAATCTCTAGCTTCAAAAATTTTAGCTTCTGTAGTCATTGCCCCAAGTGGAAACCCTATTACAGCAGCTACTTTTACATCTGTATTTTGTAATTCTTTCGCTGCTAATTCAACATAACTCCCATTTACACAAACTGCATAAAATTTATATTCTTTTGCCTCATCACACAACTTCATAATATCAGCTTCCGTTGCTGTGGCTTTTAATAGGGTGTGATCTATATATTTATTAATTCGCATCTTTTATTTTATTTTTCTTCCTAACATATTTGTGGCTATTGTAGTAAATATCACCACACTTATTGAACTTAACGGCATTAAAATTGCTGCTATTACAGGCATCAATTGCCCGGTTACTGCAAAATAAAGTCCTATAACATTGTATCCTAAAGATAGTAAAAAACAATATTTAATAATTTGTATTGCCTTTTTAGAAGCTTTAATATAATTACCTATTTGATTAAATTTTGTTGCGTCTAAAATAGCATCACAAGCTGGTGAAAAGACATTGATGTTTTCTGATAAGGCTACTCCAACATTACTTTGAGCTAAAGCCCCAGCATCGTTTAATCCATCACCTATCATCAATACATTCCTTCCTCGCTCTTGTAGTTCTTCTACATAGTGCAATTTATCTTGTGGTTTTTGATTGAATAAAAATTTGGTTTGTTTGGGTAGCTCCCCTTCTAAAAACTTCTTCTCCCCTTCATTATCTCCTGAAACAACTGACAGTTCATATTTCTTTTGTAAATCCGAGAACAACTTTTTTACTCCTTTTCTATAGGCATTTTTAAAAATATACTTTCCTTTATATTTGTCATTTATACCAATATGTACAGAAGTGTCTAAGTTTGTTTGCTTTTTCGTATTTTTAACAAAAGACGAAGATCCTATTTTTAACATTGTTTGTTGATAATGAGCTTCAATTCCTTTTCCTATATATTCTTGATAATCTTCTATGGGTACCATTTCTTCTTCAGCTAAAGAAGTATATAACATTCTACTCAGCGGATGGTTGGATGCTCGTAACGAGCTTTTTAATATCGATTTTTGAGTTTTATTTAATGTTTCTCCTTCGTATGTTATTGTATTTTCTTTATTGGTAGTTAGTGTTCCTGTCTTATCAAAAATAACAGAGTTAACCGCTGCCAACTGCTCTACTACTGTTGCGTTTTTTAAATAAAATTTCTTTCTGCCAAAAATTCGTAATATGTTTCCTAAAGTAAAAGGTCCTGCTAACGCAATAGCACATGGACATGCAATGATTAGTACCGAAGTAAATACATTTAAAGCTTTACTTGAATCGTAATACAACCAAAAAGTAGTTGATAAAAAGGCTATAGACAATACTATAATGGTAAAATTTTTACTGATTTTATCAGTCAATGTTTTAAAAGAAGAACTTTTATCTTTTTGAAACACATCATTACTCCACAATTGTGTTAAATAACTTTGCGAAACCGATGCCAGTACCTCCATTTCTATACTTCCTGATAACTGTTTACCACCAGCAAATAATTTATCTCCTGATTGTTTATTTACTGGTATTTCTTCTCCAGTAACAAAACTGTAATCTATTTGGGCATTCCCATTAATTAAAATTCCATCAACAGGTATTAATTCTTGATTTCTAATAAGTAATCTATCCCCTTTATTAACATCATATATTTGTGTGTTTTCCTCTTTTTTATCAGTGGTTATTTTAGTCACTGAAATAGGAAAATATGACTTATAATCTCGTTCAAACGATAGAAAATTATAGGTTTTTTGTTGAAAAAACTTCCCTAGTAACAAAAAGAAAACCAACCCTGTTAAACTATCGAAGAAACCTGTTCCTAAATCGAACATGATTTCGGTTGTGCTTCGAACAAATAATACTAAAATCCCCAATGCTATAGGGACATCAATATTTAAAATTTTAGAACGGAGCCCTTTATAAGCTGAAATGAAATAATCTATTCCTGCATAAAATACTACCGGAAGAGAAAAAGCAAACATTAACCAGCGGAACAAATTCTTATATTGCTCTAACCAATATTCTGACACTTCAAAATACTCTGGAAATGATAAAAACATTACATTTCCGAAAGCAAAACCTGCTATTCCTAATTTGTAAATTAAGCTACGATCTACTTTCTTTTTGCCCACTTCATAATCTTCCAAACTAATATAAGGTTCATAACATATAGAGCTAAGCAACAATATTATTTCCTTTAAAGATGTTTTGCCTGAATTATAAGTAACCCGCACTGTTTTCTTAGGAAAATTAACTTGTGATGATGATATGTTGTTCTGCAGTTTATGCAAGTTTTCCAATACCCAAATACAGGAACTACAATGTATATGTGGAATATATAAATTAATCACTTGCATATTACCATCATTAAACTCTAAGAGTTTTTCAACGATGGATTGATTATCTAAGAAATCGTACTTTCCTTGGATTTCTTCAGGAATAGCTCCTGGATTATTTTGAAAATCGTAGTAACAAGTTAAATCGTTCTCTGAAAAAATTTCATACACTGTCTTACAACCACTACAACAAAAATATTTGTCTTGTATAGTAATTGTTTTAGTGTCGCACTCGTTACCACAATGAAAACAAATTGTGCTTTTCATATTTACTCTTTTGCCTAGTACAAATGTCTTATAACATCTCCGTTAAAAACATGATAATTGTCAGCTTTTTCTTATATTTGAATAGGTAAAAAATGGCATGGTATGAGCAAATGCGAACAATGTATTATTCGCGAATTCAATTCTTTAAAAGCTTTAACAAAAGAAGAATTAATTAGAATTACTGGATGTAAGACTTCTAAAACAATTAAAAAAGGAGAGCTTCTTTTTGACGAAGGCGAATATATTAATGGCGTTTTTTGTATTAAAGACGGGATTTGTAAAGTTTCTAAGATGAGTGATAATGGTAGAGACCAAATTATTCATTTAATAAAAAAGGGAGATATTTTAGGTGAGCGTAGCTTAATAAACAATGAAGCTTCAAATTTAAAGGCTGTTGCTGTTAATGACATGGAAGTTTGCTTTATTCCTAAAGAAGAGATTATTAGAGATTTAGAAAATAACACTAATTTTTCTATGGATATTTTAAAGAAAATGGCAAATTCTTTAAAAAAAGCAGATGATGTTATTGTGGATATGGCTCAAAAAACAGTAAAACAGCGTTTAGCCGCCACTCTTTTATTACTAGATTCAAAGTTTGAAAAGAATGCCAACGGTTCCTTAGATATTAACTTGTCTAGAGAAGATATTGCCAATATAATAGGTACCGCAACAGAAAGTGCTATTCGATTACTTTCAGAGTTTAAAAAGAAAAAATTAATCGATTTAAAAGGGAAAGAAATTTTCATTACAGATATACAAGCTCTTAGAGATTTATCTGATGGCTTTTAAAAATACGTTATAAAAAAAAATCGTCTAATTCATTAGACGATTTTTTTTTATGCTTCTCCTGTTGTACCTCCGAAATTTAAAGGTATAGGTGGTTGCTCGTAATCTTTAATTTCTCCGTGTGCTTGTTCAAATTTATGAACATTATCAGAAAGTGCTTTTGCTAGTCGCTTCGCATGTTGCGGAGTTAAAATAATTCTCGATTTTACTTTAGCTTTTGGTACTCCTGGCAAAATCCTAACAAAATCCACGATAAACTCTGAAACGGAGTGATTTATAACCGCTAAATTACTATAAACTCCTTCCGCTACTTCTTGATCCAATTCAATATTTAATTGTGGTTCTTTATTATCTTCCATATTTAAAATGTTTCTTATGTAAATTTAGTAAAAAAATAAGGGTTTATCGTTCAATGAACGCTAAACCCTTATTAAAATTTATAAACAATAGTTTCTTATAAACTTTGTTCTATTTCATCTTTAGGACCAACTATTTGATCTTCATACATTCTCATTCCTGTACCTGCAGGTATACGTTTACCTACAATTACATTTTCTTTTAATCCTTCTAACTCATCAACTTTACCGTTTACTGCGGCTTCGTTTAATACTTTAGTAGTTTCCTGGAACGATGCAGCTGAGATAAATGACTTCGTTTGTAATGAAGCTCTTGTAATACCTTGTAATACTTGTTCAGCTGTTGCTGGTTGAGCATCACGCGCTACTACTAAGTTTTTATCTGCTCTACGTAAAAGAGAGTTTTCATCTCTTAATTGACGAGCTGAAATGATTTGTCCTGGTTTTAAGTTTTCTGAATCTCCAGCATCTTCAACAACCTTCATTCCGTAAATCGCATCATTCTCTTTGATAAAGTCAATTTTATGAACTAATTGATTTTCTAAGAACAATGTATCTCCAGAATCAATAATTCTAACTTTACGCATCATTTGACGTACTACAACTTCGAAATGCTTGTCATTAATCTTTACTCCTTGTAAACGATATACTTCTTGAATTTCATTTACCAAGTATTCTTGTACTGCTGAAGGTCCTTTGATATTTAAAATATCAATTGGAGTAATCGCTCCGTCAGATAATGGCATACCTGCTTTGATAAAGTCATTCTCTTGAACTAAGATTTGGTTAGATAACTTAATTAAGTATTTCTTAACCTCTCCAGTTTTAGATTCGATAATGATTTCACGGTTACCACGCTTAATTTTACCAAACGATACAACTCCATCAATTTGTGCTACTACAGCTGGGTTAGAAGGGTTACGCGCTTCGAATAACTCAGTTACACGTGGTAAACCTCCTGTAATATCTCCTGCTTTACCTGACTTACGAGGAATCTTAACTAATGTTTTACCTGATTCTACTTTATCTCCATCATTTACCATTAAGTGTGCTCCTACTGGTAAACTGTACGAACGTAATGCATTACCATCAGCATCTTCAATAATTAAAGAAGGAATAATTTTCTTATTCTTAGAATCAGTAATTACTTTCTCTTGGAAACCAGTTTGTTCATCAATCTCTACAGAGTAGTTGATTCCTTGCTCTAAGTTATCAAATTTCACTTTTCCTGCGAATTCTGATACAATAACTCCGTTAAATGGATCCCATTGACATACTGCATCTCCTTTTTTAACCGTCTTTCTATCTTTATCAAAAATGATAGAACCGTAAGGAATAATATTGGTACTCAATACTACATCTGTCTTCTTATCAGTTATCTTGATTTCTGCTGTACGAGAAATTACAATATCAACTTCTTCACCATTAGCATCCTTACCTTTTACAGTACGTAAATCATCAATCGTTACATTTCCGTCAAATTTAGCAATCAACTTGTTCTCTTCAGAAATGTTTCCTGCAACCCCACCTACGTGGAATGTACGTAATGTTAACTGAGTACCTGGCTCTCCAATAGACTGTGCTGCAATTACACCAACTGCTTCACCTCTTTGAACTTTTTTACCTGTAGATAAACTTTGTCCGTAACATTTTTCACAAATACCTCTTTCAGACTCACAAGTTAATGGAGATCGAACTTCTACCATATCAACTCCTGCCTCTTGAATTTTATCTGCTAAAACAGGTGTTATTAATTCACCCGAAGCAACTAATAAGGTATCAGTATTTGGTATATACACATCATGTAATGCAGTACGACCAGAAATTCTATCACTTAAAGATTCAACGATTTCGTCATTTTTCTTTAATGGACTTACTTCTAATCCTCTTAATGTACCACAATCTTCTTCGTTTACGATAACATCCTGAGATACATCTACTAAACGACGTGTTAAGTAACCAGCATCTGCTGTTTTTAATGCTGTATCGGCAAGACCTTTACGAGCACCGTGTGTAGAGATAAAGTATTCTAAGATTGATAATCCTTCTTTAAAGTTTGATAAAATCGGGTTTTCAATAATTTCTCCACCACTAGCAGTCGATTTTTTAGGTTTTGCCATCAGACCACGCATACCTGTTAACTGACGAATCTGCTCCTTCGATCCACGTGCTCCAGAATCTAACATCATATATACTGAGTTAAACCCTTGTTGATCTTCACGTAAACGCTTCATCGATAATTCAGTTAATCGGTTGTTGGTAGATCCCCAAACATCAATTACCTGGTTATAACGTTCTTTTTGGGTTAACATACCCATGTTATAGTTCATAATGATTCCATCCACTTCTTTATTAGCTTCATCAATCATTGCTTGCTTTTCTTCTGGAATAATGATATCTCCTAATGAGAATGATAAACCTCCTTCGAAGGCATATTTATATCCCATATTCTTAATTTCATCTAAGAATTTTCCTACCGAAGGAATATTTGTAACTTTTAAAATGTTACCAATAATTCCTCTTAATGATTTCTTAGTTAAAACTTCATTGATATACCCTGCAGCTTCTGGTACAACTTCGTTAAATAAAACTCTACCTACTGTAGTTTCGATAATCTTAGTAACTTGTTTACCTTCTTCTACGTCTTGAGTACGTACTTTTATACCAGCATTTAAGTCTACTTTATCTTCGTTTAAAGCAATAATAACTTCTTCTGGTGAATAGAAAGTTAACCCTTCTCCTTTAATAGGTACTTCAGGAGTTGACTTTCTTTCTTTAGTCATATAGTATAACCCTAAAACCATATCCTGAGACGGTACCGTAATTGGTGCTCCGTTTGCAGGGTTTAAGATATTATGAGAAGCTAACATTAATAATTGTGCTTCTAAAATAGCTTCTGGTCCTAATGGTAAGTGGACTGCCATTTGATCCCCATCGAAATCGGCGTTAAAGGCTGTACACACTAATGGGTGTAAACGAATTGCTTTACCTTCAATTAATTTCGGTTGGAATGCTTGAATACCTAAACGGTGTAAGGTAGGGGCACGGTTTAATAAAACTGGGTGTCCTTTAATTACATTTTCTAAAATATCCCAAACAACTGGTTCTTTTCTATCTATAATCTTCTTTGCAGATTTTACTGTCTTAACAATTCCTCTTTCGATTAACTTACGAATTACGAAAGGTTTGTATAATTCAGCCGCCATATCTTTTGGCAATCCACATTCGTATAATTTTAATTCAGGTCCTACAACAATAACCGAACGTGCAGAATAATCAACACGCTTTCCTAATAAGTTTTGACGGAAACGTCCTTGTTTTCCTTTTAAACTATCAGATAATGATTTTAATGGTCTGTTTGACTCTGTTTTTACTGCAGATGATTTACGTGTGTTATCAAATAATGAATCTACCGATTCTTGTAACATACGTTTTTCGTTACGTAAAATTACCTCTGGTGCTTTAATTTCCATTAATCGCTTTAAACGATTGTTACGGATAATTACACGACGATATAAATCATTTAAATCAGAAGTAGCGAAACGACCTCCATCTAATGGAACTAATGGACGTAATTCTGGTGGAATTACCGGAATTACTTTCATAATCATCCACTCTGGATTGTTTTCTCTATTCTTTTGAGAATCTCTAAATGCTTCAACAACATTTAAACGCTTTAATGCTTCGTTTTTACGTTGTTTTGAAGTTTCAGTATTTGCTTTATGACGTAACTCATATGACAATGTGTCTAAATCGATTCTTTCTAATAAATCAATTAAACACTCTGCTCCCATCTTAGCAATAAACTTATTAGGATCAGAATCTTCTAAGTACATATTTTCTTGCGGAAGTGTATCTAAAATATCTAAATACTCTTCTTCTGTTAAGAAATCCATTTTTTGTAATGGTTCCCCTTCAGCATTTTTTGCAATACCTGGTTGAATTACTACATAACGCTCGTAGTAAATAATCATATCTAACTTTTTAGATGGTAAACCTAAAAGGTATCCCATTTTGTTAGGTAATGATCTAAAATACCAAATATGTGCTACAGGTACTACTAAGTTAATATGACCTACTCTATCTCTACGTACTTTTTTCTCAGTAACTTCTACCCCACAACGGTCACAAACGATCCCTTTATATCGAATTCTTTTGTATTTACCACACGCACACTCGTAATCTTTTACAGGACCAAAGATACGCTCACAAAATAACCCATCTCTTTCTGGTTTGTGTGTACGGTAGTTAATCGTTTCTGGTTTTAACACCTCTCCTTTAGAAGCCTCTAAAATAGACTCAGGTGATGCTAAACCTATTGAAATTTTGTTAAACTTCTTAACAGTGTATTTTTCGTTTTTTCTTGCCATGATAATGGATTCGAATTAAAAATAAATGTCTTATATAAAAAGACTGATATTGAAAAAATGATTTGCCTCAGAGCTTTCGATCTGAGACATTTCACTGTGATTATTCTTCTAATTTAACGTCTAATCCTAAACCTTTAAGTTCGTGCATTAATACGTTAAATGATTCTGGTAAACCTGGCTCTGGCATAGCCTCACCTTTTACAATACTTTCGTAAGTTTTAGCTCTACCTAATACGTCATCAGACTTAACAGTTAAGATTTCACGTAAGATACTTGATGCTCCATATGCTTCAAGTGCCCAAACTTCCATCTCTCCAAAACGCTGACCTCCAAACTGAGCTTTACCTCCTAATGGTTGTTGTGTAATTAATGAGTAAGGTCCGATAGAACGCGCATGCATCTTATCTTCAATCATGTGACCTAACTTAATCATATAAATTACCCCTACAGTTGCAGGTTGATCGAAACGTTTACCTGTACCTCCATCATATAAATATGTATGTCCGTAACGTGGAATTCCAGCTTCATCAGTTAAAGCATTAATTTCCTCAATTTTTGCACCATCAAAAATTGGAGTCGCATATTTTTGACCTAATTTTTGACCTGCCCATCCAAGAACAGTTTCATAAATCTGACCAATGTTCATACGTGATGGTACCCCTAATGGGTTTAATACGATATCTACTGGTGTTCCGTCTTCTAAGAAAGGCATATCTTCTTGACGTACAATACGAGCAACAATACCTTTGTTTCCGTGACGTCCTGCCATCTTATCTCCTACTTTTAATTTACGTTTTTTAGCTACATAAATTTTAGCAAGTTTTAAGATTCCTGCTGGTAATTCGTCTCCTACAGAAATTGTAAATTTCTCACGACGTAAAACTCCTTGTAAGTCGTTTACTTTAATCTTATAGTTGTGAACTAATTCTACAACTAAATCGTTTAACTCTTTATCGGTAGTCCAAGTTCCATTTAAATGTGTAAAATCTTCAACAGAATTTAACATTTTTTGAGTGAACTTCTTACCTTTTGGTAATACTTCTTCTCCTAAGTCATTATAGACTCCTTGAGAAGTTTTACCTGATACTAAGTTGAATAATTTTTCTACTAAAGTATCTTTTAACGTTTCAAATTTAGAGATATAAGATGCTTCTAAAGCTGCAATTGCTTCTTTATCACGAGCACGTTTGTTCTTATCTTTTACAGCACGTTTAAATAATTTCTTGTTGATTACAACACCTCTTAACGATGGAGAAGCTTTTAATGATGCATCTTTCACATCACCTGCTTTATCACCAAAGATAGCACGTAATAACTTTTCTTCAGGAGTTGGATCAGACTCTCCTTTAGGTGTAATCTTACCAATTAAGATATCACCAGGATTTACCTCTGCTCCGATACGAATCATACCGTTTTCATCTAAGTCTTTAGTAGCCTCTTCTGAAACGTTAGGAATATCGTTTGTTAATTCTTCTGCTCCTAACTTTGTATCACGAACATCTAATGAATATTCATCGATATGAATAGAAGTAAAGATATCTTCACGAACAACTTTTTCAGAAATTACGATTGCATCCTCAAAGTTATACCCTTTCCAAGGCATAAAGGCAACTTTCATGTTTCTTCCTAAAGCTAATTCACCTTTTTGTGTTGCATAACCTTCACAAAGTACTTGACCTTCTTCAACTCTATCACCTACTTTTACAATTGGCTTTAGGTTAATGTTAGTACCTTGGTTAGTTTTTCTAAACTTAATTAAGTCATACGATTTTTCATCCGGTTCAAAGCTTACCATTCGCTCTTCTTCAGTTCTATCGTACTTAATTGTAATTTTGTTAGCATCTACATACTCAACAACTCCAGCTCCTTCAGCATTGATTAAGATACGAGAGTCTTTTGCTACTCTACGCTCTAAACCTGTACCTACGATAGGAGACTCTGGACGTAATAATGGAACTGCTTGACGCATCATGTTAGATCCCATCAATGCACGGTTCGCATCATCATGTTCTAAGAAAGGAATTAACGATGCTGAAATCGAAGCGATTTGGTTTGGAGCAACGTCCATATAGTTAATTGCTTCTGGGCTTTCCACAGGGAAATCACCTTCTTCACGAGCAATAACTCTTTCGCTTTCTATCTTACCGTCTTTAGCAACTGGTAAGTTAGATTGTGCAATCTTCATTCCTTCTTCCTCTTCAGCACTTAAATAGATAGGATCTTCTGGAGAAACTGAACCATTATCTACTTTCTTATATGGTGTTTCAATGAATCCCATACTATTTACTTTAGCATAAACTGCTAAAGAAGAAATAAGTCCAATGTTTGGTCCTTCAGGTGTTTCAATCGGACATAAACGACCATAGTGCGTATAGTGAACGTCACGAACCTCGAACCCTGCTCTTTCACGTGATAAACCTCCAGGTCCTAATGCCGATAAACGACGCTTGTGAGTAATCTCTGCTAATGGATTTGTTTGATCCATGAACTGAGATAACTGGTTGGTACCAAAGAAAGAGTTAATTACTGAAGATAACGTCTTAGCGTTAATTAAGTCGATTGGAGTAAATACTTCGTTGTCACGAACATTCATTCTTTCACGAATAGTACGTGCCATACGAGCTAAACCTACACCAAACTGACCTGCTAATTGTTCTCCTACAGTTCTAACACGACGGTTAGATAAGTGATCGATATCATCTACTTCAGCTTTCGAATTGATTAACTCAATTAAATACTTAATAATAGTAATGATATCATTCTTAGTTAATACTTTTTGATCTAAATCTTCATCTAAACCAAGTTTAGTATTCATTCTAAAACGTCCTACTTCACCTAAACTATAACGTTGCTCTGAGAAGAATAATTTTTCAATAATTCCTCTTGCAGTTTCCTCGTCTGGCGGTTCAGCGTTACGTAATTGTCTATAAATATGCTCTACAGCCTCTTTTTCAGAGTTTGTAGGATCTTTTTGTAATGTATTGTGGATGATTGCGTAATCTGCTTGCTGATTATCTTCTTTGTGTAATAAGATAGTTTTAGCTCCAGATTCGATTATTTCATCAATATGTTCTTTTTCAATAATGGTATCACGATCGAAAATAATTTCGTTACGCTCAATCGATACTACTTCTCCTGTATCCTCATCAACGAAATCTTCATGCCAAGTTTTTAAAACTCTCGCGGCTAATTTACGCCCTAATACCTTCTTTAATCCTGCTTTAGAAACTTTTATTTCTTCAGCTAAATCAAAGATTTCTAATATATCTTTATCTCTTTCAAAACCAATGGCTCTGAATAATGTTGTTACTGGTAATTTTTTCTTTCTATCAATATAAGCATACATTACTTGATTGATATCGGTAGCAAATTCAATCCAAGAACCTTTAAATGGAATTACTCTTGCAGAGTATAATTTAGTTCCGTTTGCGTGGAAAGATTGCCCAAAGAATACACCTGGTGAACGGTGTAATTGTGACACAACAACTCTTTCTGCACCATTAATAATAAAGGTACCAGAGTTTGTCATATAAGGAATTGTACCTAAATATACATCTTGAACAATAGTTTCGAAATCTTCGTGTTCAGGATCGGTACAATATAATTTTAAACGAGCTTTTAAAGGTACACTGTAGGTTAAACCACGTTCGATACATTCTTGAATACTGTATCTTGGTGGATCTACAAAGTAGTCTAAAAATTCTAATACAAATTGGTTACGTGTATCAGTAATTGGAAAGTTATCCATGAAAGTTTTATACAAACCTTCTTCTCCTCGCTCATCAGCTTTAGTTTGCAGTTGGAAAAAATCTTGGAATGATTTCACCTGAATATCTAAAAAATCTGGATAATCAGTTCCTAACTGCGATGATGCGAAGTTAATTCTTTCAGTAGTATTTATCGTTGCCAAAAGAGATGCTATTTTTAATTAAAAATATTATTTTTGAAACTTGACTGTTTCAATACTGCAATTTTAATTGCTTTTACTGATTAAAAATCAGCACTTTATAATCGTAAAATCACAATGGTAATTATTGTGAAAAATAAAGAACGAATATATACACAAAATGGTTTAGGCCTAAAAACATGTGTTTTTAGTACCTAAACCTTAATTGTTTTTTCCCTTTTAAAATCGGGAGTATAGCTTACTTAAGCTCTACCTCAGCTCCTGCTTCTTCTAAAGATTTTTTAAGACCTTCTGCCTCATCTTTAGATACAGCTTCTTTTACTGGTGCTGGTGCGCTATCAACGATTGCTTTAGCTTCTTTTAATCCTAATCCAGTTAATTCCTTAACTAACTTTACAACTGCTAATTTAGAACCTCCTGCTGCTTTTAAGATTACATCAAATTCAGTTTTTTCCTCTGCTGCATCTCCTCCACCTGCTACTGGTCCTGCTACTGCTACTGCAGCTGCTGCTGGCTCAATACCATACTCTTCTTTTAAAATATCAGCTAATTCATTAACTTCTTTTACTGTTAAGTTAACTAATTGTTCTGCGAAATCTTTTAAATCTGCCATTTTAATTGTTTTTAAAAATTTTATTATTTTAGTTTATTAGTGCGCGAAATTATTTTTCTGATAATGTCTTTAAGATACCTGATAACTTACCACCACCTGATTGTAATGCTGAAACAACATTCTTAGCAGGAGATTGTAATAAGGTAATAATATCTCCAATAAGTTCTTCTCTAGATTTGATGTTAACAAGAGCGTCTAATTGGTCATCTCCAATATAAACTGCCTCTTCAACATATGCTCCTTTTAATAAAGGACGATCTTTTGATTTTTTTCTGAACTCTTTGATAACTTTTGCTGGTGCATTTGCAGCCTCAGCAATTAATATTGAAGTATTTCCTTTTAATACGTCTGGTAACTCTCCGAAATCTTTATCAGAAGCTTCCATTGCTTTTGAAAGCAATGTGTTTTTAACAACAGCCAATTGTACGTTAGCTTTAAAACAAGCTCTACGTAAGTTAGATGTAGTTGCAGCATCTAAACCAGAAATATCTGCTAAATAGATGGTACTTGTATCTGCTAATTGTGCTGTTAAATCTTGTATTACTTGTGATTTTTCCTCTCTAGTCATAATTAAAAAGTTTTAACTGCCTTATGATACAGATTTTACATCTACAGCAACACTAGGACTCATAGTTGAAGACATAAAGATGCTTTTGATATAAGCTCCTTTAGCCGCTGTTGGCTTTAATTTAATTAATGTTTGTATTAACTCATTTGCATTTTCTTCAATCTTAGCAGCATCAAAAGATGCTTTTCCGATTGCAGCGTGTACAATACCAGTTTTATCTACTTTAAAGTCAATTTTACCAGCTTTTACTTCTTGTACTGCTTTTGCAACATCCATAGTTACTGTACCAGTTTTTGGGTTTGGCATTAAACCACGAGGACCTAATACACGTCCTAAAGGACCTAATTTACCCATTACACTAGGCATAGTAATAATAACGTCAACATCAGTCCAACCTCCTTTAATTTTTTGAAGGTACTCATCTAATCCAACATAATCAGCACCAGCTTCTTTAGCTTCTGCTTCTTTATCTGGAGTAACTAATGCTAAAACTTTTACATCTTTACCAGTTCCGTGAGGTAATGTTACAACTCCACGTACCATTTGATTAGCTTTACGAGGATCTACTCCTAAACGTACTGCTAAATCAACAGATGCATCAAATTTTACGTTTGTAATTTCTTTAACTAAAGCTGATGCTTCACTTAAATTATAAACTTTAGAGCTATCTACTTTAGCACGAGCCTCTTTTTGTTTTTTAGTCAATCTTGCCATTTTCTAAATCTCTTTTAAGTTTATGCAGGAGCATCACCTGTTACTGTTAATCCCATAGAACGAGCTGTTCCGGCGATCATTCTCATTGCAGACTCTAATTCAAAGGCATTCATATCTACCATTTTGTCTTCTGCAATTCCACGAATTTGATCCCAAGAAACGCTTGCTACTTTTTTCCTATTAGGCTCACCTGAACCTTTCTTAATTTTGGCCGCTTCTAATAATTGTACTGCAGCTGGTGGTGTTTTTACAACAAACTCAAATGATTTGTCTGTATAAACAGTAATAACAACAGGTAATACTTTACCTTGTTTGTCCTGTGTACGAGCATTAAACTGCTTACAGAACTCCATGATGTTAACACCGGCAGCACCTAAAGCGGGTCCAACTGGTGGCGACGGATTCGCTGCACCTCCCCTAACTTGTAGTTTTACTAATTTACTTACTTCTTTTGCCATTGTTTAAGATTTAACGATGTGTTTAAATTGGAAGCTTAAACCCATCAAAATATAGGTGTAACAATTATATTTTCTCTACTTGCATATAGTTTAGTTCTAATGGTGTTTTTCTTCCAAAAATCTTCACCATTACTTCTAATTTACGCTTTTCTTCATTAACCTTTTCAACTGTTCCATCGAATCCATTAAAAGGTCCATCAATTACTTTTACAGTTTCACCAACTGAATAAGGAATTGCTATGTTTTCATCTTTAACAGAAAGTTCGTCTACTTTTCCTAACATTCTGTTTACTTCTGATTTACGCATTGGTACAGGCTCTCCTCCTTTAGTTTCACCCAAAAAACCAATAACTCCTGTTACTGATTTAATTACGTGAGGAACTTCACCTGCCAAATTAGCCTCAATCATTACGTAACCAGGAAAATAAACTCTTTCTCTGTTTATCTTCTTTCCGTTTCGTACTTGAATAACTTTTTCTGTTGGAACGATTACTTGGTTTACATAATCAGACAACCCATGACGAGCAATCTCAGTCTCGATATAAGTTTTTACCTTATTTTCTTGACCTCCAATAGCTCTAACCACATACCATTTCATCACCGACTCAGCCATCATTAAAACATTTTAAAGAAGTTATCTAACCCCGTTTGAAAAACTTTATCTATAGCAGCTACGGCTAATGCAAAAACAATTGTAAATGCTGCAACTACTACAGTAGACTTCTGTGCTTCTTCACGAGAAATCCAAGTCATATTAGTGCTTAATTCTTCAAAAGAATCTTTAATGTATTGTATAAAGTTATTCATATTTTATCCTTTTAACGAGTTGCGGTAAAACCACAACTCGTTTTAGTTTTTTTGCACGGGTTGAGAGACTCGAACTCCCGACACCTGGTTTTGGAGACCAGTGCTCTACCAACTGAGCTAAACCCGTATTTATAAAGGAGTCTCACTAATAAGGAGACTCCTTATAATTTATAATTAAACTATAATTAGTCTAAAATTTCAGTTACCTGACCAGCTCCTACAGTTCTACCTCCTTCACGGATAGCGAATTGTAAACCAACGTTTAATGCGATTGGTTGGATTAAGTCTACAGTAATAGTTAAGTTATCACCTGGCATTACCATTTCTACTCCATCAGGTAAGTTAATGTTACCAGTTACGTCAGTTGTACGTACGTAGAACTGTGGACGGTAGTTATTATGGAATGGAGTGTGACGTCCACCTTCTTCTTTCTTTAAGATATACACCTCAGCTTTAAACTTAGCGTGTGGAGTAATTGAACCTGGCTTACAGATTACCATACCTCTCTTAATATCAGCTTTATCAATACCTCTTAATAAGATACCAGCGTTATCTCCAGCCTCTCCTCTATCTAAGATTTGACGGAACATTTCGATACCAGTTACAGTAGAAGTTAATTTCTCATCTCCCATACCGATGATCTCTACAGGATCTCCTGTATTGATGATACCAGTTTCGATACGTCCTGTTGCAACAGTACCACGACCAGTAATAGAGAATACATCTTCGATTGGCATTAAGAATGGCTTTTCAGTATCTCTTGGTGGCTCTTCAATCCAAGTATCAACAGCTTCCATTAATTCTAAAACTGTATCAACCCACTTTTGCTCTCCGTTTAATGCACCTAAAGCAGAACCAGCAATAACAGGACCATTATCTCCATCATACTCATAGAAAGATAATAAATCTCTTACTTCCATCTCTACTAACTCTAATAACTCCTCATCATCAACCATATCAACTTTGTTTAAGAAAACAACGATACGTGGAATACCTACCTGACGACCTAATAAGATGTGCTCACGAGTTTGTGGCATTGGACCATCCGTAGCAGCTACTACTAAGATAGCACCATCCATTTGTGCAGCACCAGTTACCATGTTCTTTACGTAATCGGCGTGACCTGGACAGTCAACGTGCGCGTAGTGACGGTTAGCTGTTGCATATTCTACGTGAGAAGAGTTAATTGTAATACCTCTTTCTTTTTCTTCTGGAGCGTTATCGATTTGATCAAAAGCTCTTTGCTCAGAATATCCTGCATCTGCTAAAACTTTTGTAATTGCAGCTGTTAAAGTAGTTTTACCGTGATCTACGTGACCAATAGTACCTACGTTTAAGTGCGGTTTCGAACGATCATAAGTTCCTTTTGCCATGATTATTAATTTTAATTCTTAGTTAAATATATTTAGTGTTATTTCAAAACTCTTGTCAAATAAACTCTAAAATAGAGCCAACAACGGGATTTGAACCCGTGACCTCATCCCTACCAAGGATGCGCTCTACCAACTGAGCTATGTCGGCAACGAATTTAGAGCGGGAGACCGGGTTCGAACCGGCGACATTCAGCTTGGAAGGCTGACGCTCTACCAACTGAGCTACTCCCGCTTTTTTTTGCTGTTAAGATTTTTTGTGGGGAGAGCAGGATTCGAACCTGCGAAGTCGTAAGACAACGGAGTTACAGTCCGTCCCATTTGGCCGCTCTGGAATCTCCCCAAAAATCTTAAATCAAAATTTTAATGAACTTTTATTCTTTTAGAGCCGATGGAGGGACTCGAACCCACGACCTGCTGATTACAAATCAGCTGCTCTAGCCAGCTGAGCTACATCGGCTTTTGCCATAAAAAAACAATCCGCTATTTCTAACGGACTGCAAATGTAAAAAGTAATTTTTAATTTTTAAAACTTTTTTCAATTATTTTTTATTGTTTTTACGATACCAAAGCATCCTTTATTTTTTCTTTTGATTTTCGCAACTGCCTCTTAAGCGACTCTGCACATGTACTCAACCCTTCTTCAAAGGTCTTACATTGTTTTTTTACAATCAATTCATTCCCTGGAATATTGATTTTCACCTCCGTAATTTTGTTTTCCTTTTCACTTGTGTTCTGCACCTTTAAAAACACTTCTGCATCAACAATCTTGTCATGAAACTTTTCCAATCCCCCTACTTTTTTCTCAATGAAGTTTATTAATTTTTTGTCCGCTGAGAAATTTACTGACTGTGTGAATACCTTCATAATTCTTCAATCTTTAGGTAGACTCTCTAGGGTGAGCCTTATTATACACTTTTTTTATTTGCTCCAAGCTACTATGCGTATATACTTGGGTGGAGGCTAAACTTGAATGCCCTAGTAATTCTTTAACCGAATTTAACGACGCACCGTTATTAAGTAGATGTGTCGCAAAAGCATGCCTTAATATATGTGGGCTTTTTTTTACTTTTGTTGACACCCTACTAAAGTACAAATTTATTATTCGGTAAACAAGAGTTTCGTAAATTTTAACTCCTTTTTCGGTTATCAATAACTCTTCAATATCTTCTTTTTCATATGCTTTTTTCAACTCTAAATACTCCTCTAATGTTTTACATACAGAAGGCAATATTGTTACATACCTTTCTTTATTTCTTTTTCCTAATACCTTTATCGCTTTTTTTCTAAAATCAATATCTTTTTCTTTAATGTTTATTAACTCGATCCTTCTAATCCCTGTTGAATATAATATTTCAACTATTAAACGATTTCTTACCGAGACAAAATCTGAATCACCCTTAATTAACTTTAACACTTCTTCAATTTCATTTTGATCAAATGGTGTTTGAAATTTTTTTTGAGTTTTTAAGGCTTTATGACTTGACAAAGGATTAATAGTTACTTCTTCTATTTTTTGTAAAAACTTATAAAACGATTTTAAAGAACTAATCTTTCTATTTACACTTCTATTTGAAACTCCACTATTTATCAAACTAACAATCCATGTTCTTATTTGATTATAATGAATCTCAGCTAGTTCCTCTTGATCAAACTCAACTATACAAAAATCTTTAAACGCGATTAAATCCGTCTTATATGCTTGTATCGTATGTTTAGAATAGTTTTTTTCAAACTCTAAATATTGTAAAAAAGCTTCTATAAGCATTTATCTTTTTTTTATTAAAATGAAGGTACAAAAAAAACCTGTATTGGATTCAATACAGGTTTTTACATTTTTAAGGACAACTACTATCCTACTTCTTCTTGAGTTCTTAATCTCTGAACGTAAGATGCTTTAATCATTTGAGCACGTTTAGCTACAGACGGTTTAGTAAATTGCTTTCTGTTACGTAATTGCTTCATCGTTTTTGTACGATCAAATTTACGCTTATAACGTTTTAACGCTCTATCGATATTCTCTCCTTCTTTAACTGGAATGATTAACATGTTTTTGCACCTCCTTTCATTGTAGTTTTCTATATTTTAAAAACAACCGATAAAACACAGTTAATCAGTTGATTATATTGTTTTTAATTTATTTGGACGGCAAAGATACAAAGTATTATTTAAATTTAAATTATTTTTTAATTGCTTTTTAACCAAAAAAGTAAGCTAAATAAAAAAATCCTGTTTTAGCAACAGGATTTTTTTATTCATTTTTTCAACAAATTATGTCGCAGGCTTGTACTCTTTTTTATCAATTATCATTTTTGCAATAATCTCTTTAAGAATCTCTGATGTACCTCCACCGATTGGTCCTAAACGACTATCACGTAGTAAACGCGCCATAGGATACTCTTCCATATAACCATAACCACCTAACAACTGTAATGCTTCATAAATTACTTCGTCTGCCATTTTAGTAGACAATAACTTACTCATACTCGCTTCTTTCACTACATATTGTCCGTCATTAAGCCTTTTTGCTATAGAATAATTATATTCTTTACACATATCTACCCTACTAGCCATTTCAGCTACTTTATGTCGCAAGGCTTGAAACTTATCTAATGTTTTTCCGAATGCTTGACGTTCGCTCATATACTGTACTGCATAGTCAACAGCATATTCAGCACGTGCATGTGCATTGATTCCCATAACCAAACGCTCTAACGCAAAATGCTGCATAATATATGGAAATCCTTTTCCTTCTTCTCCCATTAAATTTTCAGCTGGAATCACCACATTATCAAAAGCTATTTCAGCAGTATCTGATGCTCGCCATCCTAACTTATCTAATTTAGTTGATGAAATTCCTGGTGTATCTCTATCTACAATAAAAATACTCATTCCTCTATGCTTGTCTTCTGGGTTAGTTTTTGCAGCTACCACTAAGTAATCAGAATACACCCCATTCGTAATAAATGTTTTTGAGCCATTTATTACATAAGTATCTCCCTTTTTAATTGCTGTCGTTCGCATTCCTGCCACATCACTACCTCCAAAAGGTTCTGTAATACATAAGCACCCTATTTTATCTCCATCGATACTTGGTGTTAAATATTCTCTTTTAATACGATCATCTCCTTCTTTATTAACATGCGTCATTGCCAAGTAAGCATGAGCCCACATATTTGCTGCAAATCCACCTGAATTTATCTTCTGTAACTCTTCTAAAAAGATTACCGTGTAAAAAAGATCTAATCCTAACCCACCATATTCTTCTGGTTGGTTTAAACCAAAGTATCCCATTTCACCGAACTTCTTCCAAATAAAACGTTCTACAGTCCCTTCTTTTTCCCATTTATCTATGTGTGGAACAACTTCTTTCTGTAAAAAATCTCTAAAACTTTGACGAAAAGACTCGTGCTCTTCAGTAAAATACATACTGTTCATTGGTGCTCTAATTGTTTGTTGTTTGTTATTTTGCTTCCAAATATATAACTATTCTATCGTATTTATCTAACGGAAAATCCTTAATATTTCTTAATTCTGAAATATTTTGAAGTTCTGCCACTTCATCTCGGTATTCAAAAATCTTTTTACATAACTCATAATCGATATACGGATTTTTCAACACCTCTTTAAATACAGCTGTATTTATATTTATTTTTTTAACAATAGGTTTTTCTACTATTTTAAAGACTTGTAAAACTTCATTTGCGGTTTCTTTATCCAAACCCCACACTTCATATAACTGAGAAGGATGTGAATACCCTTGAAGTTTACTTCGGTATTTTATAATTCTGGCAGAAAGCACCTCTCCTATTCCGCTTACAGTTTCAAAATCTTGTCTAGTAGCTTTATTTATATTATTTGTTGAAACTTTTTGTACCTTTATATATATATACTTTTCTACAGAGTTCGAAGTAGCCTCTTTACTCTTCTTCTGTTTTTCTCTTTTGTTTACCCAATCTGGAAATTTAAAGTATGGTGATATTTCCGCTAAAAGACTATCCGAAATTTTTGTAACGCTTTGAAATTCTTTTGCTGAATTAACATACTTATTCTGTTTTCTAAAATAATGAAGCCTATCTATTTCAGCAACAGACATCCCTAATCGATACCCCTTAAAATCCGTTATGTAATTAGGATTGAATGGATAAAGTTTTGGGGTTCTTTTTTCAAGCTCAATTATTTTTAAACTGTCTATCTGATTTTGAAACGCAATCAATTCACTAGTCTTTACATTTTGCTCTTCTTCCGAAGAAAAATCAACATAAGTATATATAAATTGTAACGCTATTATTACTACTATTAAAAAGAAAATCCCATTTCTTTGGCGTTTGTAATACCAGAAATGGGATTTAAATATTTTCATTATAATTTTGTTTATTATTCTACCGCTTCCTTTTTAAGATTAATAGCGTCCAAATACCTTTTTAGTTGCTTTTTAACCACTGGCATCAATAAGTATAAACCTACCATGTTTGGGAATACCATCGCAAAAATCATTGCATCTGAAAAATCCCAAATAGACTTCATACTTGCAGCTGCTCCAATTACTACGAAAGTTAAGAATAAAATTTTATATGTTAAATCTGCTTTTTTACCTCTACCGAATAAGAATTTCCATGATTGTAATCCGTAATATGACCATGAAATCATTGTAGACACAGCAAACAATACTACAGCCACTGTTAAAAATACATTTGAAAATGGAATATATGCTGCAAATGCTTTTGAAGTAATTCCCGCTCCCTCATATGCTACTCCATCAATAAATACAGATCCTGTACCATCACCTCCATATTCAAAAGCTCCTCCGAAGTTAAATATAATGATTACTAAGGCTGTCATTGTACATATTAATACTGTATCGATAAATGGCTCTAATAACGCCACTAACCCTTCTGATGCAGAGTATTTTGTTTTTACTGCCGAGTGCGCAATAGATGCTGAACCTGCCCCTGCTTCGTTTGAAAATGCTGCTCTTTTAAATCCAACTAATAAAACACCTATCAGTCCTCCAACTCCTATAGCAGTTGGTTTGAATGCTTCACTAAAAATTAAAGAAATCGCATCATCAATTAATGAAAAGTTAATTCCTAAAATATATAAACATGCTAATAAATATAGTAAAGCCATAAATGGAACTACTTTTTCTGTTACTGAAGCTATTCTTTTAATCCCTCCAATAATAATAATTCCTACTAATGCTGCCAATACAACTCCAATAATAGCTCCAGCTGCAGTACTTTCTAAACCTAGCAATTCTTTTATTACAATTGTTGCTTGGTTAGATTGTGCTGCGTTACCACCACCAAAAGAACCTCCAATACAAAAAACTGCAAATGCTGCTGCTGCTAATTTACCTAAAGTTTTAAATCCTTTTTCTTTTAAACCTTTTGTTAAATAATACATAGGCCCTCCGTACACAGTACCATCTTCACCTACATCACGATAATGAACCCCTAATGTACATTCAACAAATTTTGTTGACATACCCAACAAACCACAAACTATCATCCAAAAAGTTGCCCCAGGACCTCCTAATGCAATTGCCAAGGCTACCCCTGCAATATTACCATTTCCTACTGTACCTGAAACTGCTGTAGCCAAGGCCTGAAAGTGAGATACTTCTCCATCATGGCTTTCATCTCTAATAGTCTCTTTTATATCTCCATCGATTTCTAAATCACTATGTATCTGCTCTAAGTTTTCTATATGCTCTTCAATATCATCTACACTATTCATGTCTACTCCTTTCGCTATTCCTTCCTCTCCGTATAATATTTGAGCTCCGTGTTTTTCTATGTCTTCATATTTCCCTCTAACTACATTGATAGCTGTAATGAAGTAACGGAAATTTGGAAACCCAAAATAAATCGTAAAAAAAGCAGCACTTGCCACTAACAAAATCAACACAAAAGGAGTATCAAATACGGTAAAGAAGATCAAACTGCTAAAGAAGTCAGAAACTGGTTTAAAAGCTTCGTCTATTTGTTGATCCAAACCCTTTTCTTGTGCGAAAGAGAATATCGGTGCTATTAACAACAGCATCGTAAGTAGTCTTTTATTCATAATGATATGCTAGATTTTTGAATTTATAGCCCGCAATATCATAAAAAAATGTACTCTCGACAAGTTTTAGTTGTTAAATATAATTTTTATGTTAGTTTTTCTTTAAATCTTTGTAAATCATCTTTAAATGATTTTGGACACAACCCTAACTCCTCCCTCGTTTTCGTTAAATCGAATCCTGTTTTTGAAGGACGTGGTGCTTTTTGATTTAAAGCAGTTGTAGAAATGGGTTTGATTAAATTTTTATCTAACCCAAAAGTTACTGCTATTTGTTGTGCTATTTCATAAATACTTAACAACATATTTGACGAAATATTAAAAATTCCTTTTGCCCTTTTATCTATAGCTAGCTTACAAGCTAAGGCTAAATCTTCAACATAGGTTGGCATGCGAAATTGGTCATTGACAATCGTTATTTCTTTACCATCTTCTAAAGATTTTTTCACCCATAACACAATATTATTGCGTGACATATCATATACCTTACCATACACCAAGATGGTACGAAAAATGGCATAATTAATAGTAGATTCTGTAAGAATCTCTTCAGACTTTAACTTAGACCATCCATAGTGACTTAAAGGATTAGGGGTGTCTGTTTCTTTATACAGCCCTTTTTTTCCATCAAAAATAAAATCGGTAGATATATGAATTAAATGTGTTTTATTTTCTTCTGAATAATCTTTTAAATACTGAACTACATCAATATTCAACTTATTACAAATTTCCTTATCAGCCTCACAGGCATCAACATTTGTCATTGCTGCTGTGTTTACAATAACATCTGGATTGTGTTCTGATAATTTTTCGCGGAGCAATAATTCATCAGTAATATCAATTGAAACATATTCAAAATCATTTCTCCCACTTCTATTCTTTCCTCTTGAAAAACCTAGCACCTGATACTTACTTTTTTCCTCCAATAGTAAATTCACTAGAGTTTGCCCCAACAAACCATTACTTCCCGTTACTACTACCTTCTTCATTAAAATAACTTTCTAAGCGTATTTATTTGTTCAGGACGCCCTAAAACAATAAGATTACCTCCGGCCTCTAATTTTACCGAAGCTTCTGGGTTAATAATATATTCTTTATCCGGAGTACGATACCCTATAACCGTACATCCTGTTTTTTTTCGCAAGTCTAAATCTAATATTGTTTTATCAATATATTTTCCAGGCAAATCATTTATAGCCACTTCTTCTAAGTTAGCTGTTGTATCTCCTTCAATTGTTAACCTATCTACAAATTCAATTACATCAGGAGTTACTACCAAAGATGCCATATGAGCTCCTCCTAACTTATCTGGCATAATTACATTATCGGCCCCTGCTATTTTAAGTTTACTATACGATGTTTCCTTTGATGCTCTACTAATAATTTTACAATTATTATTCAACTGTTTTGCTGTTAACACCACAAATAAATTATCTGCATCTGATGGTAATGCTGTAATTAAATTTTCAGCTTTTAAAATCCCAGCTTTTAATAACGTCTCATCAATAGTAGCATCTCCTTCAATGTTTAGCATCTCTAATTCATCAAGAAGTTTGATAATTTTTGTATCATTTTCTACTACAACAAACTCTTTTTTATAGCTCTTTAATTTAGCAAGGGCTTGTTTACCATTTCTACCATACCCACAAACAATAGTATGACCTTGTAATTGTTCTATTTTTTTTTGCACTTTTTTTACTTTTAATTGGCGAAAAAATTGCCCACTGATTAAATATTCTGAGAATGAAGACACCGCATATCCAAAAACAAATAAACTAGATAAAATAAGTCCTATTGTAAACAGTTTTTCTCCTGTACCAAACGGATGCACCTCACCAAAACCTATTGTACTGATAGTAATTACCGTCATATACAAGGCATCTATTAGAGAATATCCAAACAACAGTAAATACCCTAATACTCCAATACTAACAATAAGTATTGAATAAGTAATCGCTCTATATAACCTTGATTGGAGTACCGTATTTATAATCATAAATCGAAAACAGACGTTCGTTTTGTATAAATCATGTCTTTTAAACGCAATAAAAATGCTAAGGTTAGATACAACCCAAACGATAAACCAACCGTAACAAAGGATATATAAATAAAAAACAACCGTACATTAGTTGCTCTCATACCTAAACGGTCTGCAAATCGAGAGGACACATTAAACCCATGGCGCTCAAAAAAATGTCTTACAGAATGGATTAGTTTCATTAAACTATTTTTTTCAAGATATAAAATTTCTCGTTTAAAATTAAATCTTTTTCTAATTTCACTTGATTATTGTACTTTTTTGAAAGACTGAAATAATCTTGATGATTCTCTAAACTATAGTTTTTATTTTTAGTATAAAAATCATCTTCTATCGTTTGCCAATCTGATGCTTCAGTCTTTATCATTTCATTATTGCAAAAATCGAGTAATTTTTTAAACCCTTGTGTGTTTTTTAAATCATTTTGAAAAGAAGCACTTCCTACATAGTCTCCTTCTTCTTGTAATTTTGAAAACAGCTCAAAAAGTTTATCTGTGTCTTTTCTTGATAAAAAAAACAACACCCCTTCTATTAAAATAAAAGAAGATTTACTTCCCTTTATTGTCTTGAGTGTTTCCAACAATACATCAACATAATCTTTACTAAAATCTACTCCTATAAAATAGATTGTTCTTTTGGGTAATTTTCCCTCTTTTTGAAACTCTTTAATTTTTTCCTCTTTATAAAGTATTACTTCTTTTTTATCTATCTCAACATTAATCATGTGTTCGTTCAATAAAAAAGGATACATACTAAAACCACTCCCGAAATTAATAAGCACTTCTGGTTTTAATCTTTCAATCTCTTCAAGAAAAAATCGATTTCTTAAACAATGTGCCGAAACTTCTTCTTCACAAACTTGATTAAGATACTTTTCTACTAAAACATTTGTTCTAGAATTACCCCAAAGTTTAGCGTATACATCTCTACTCAAATCTTCATTTAAAGACCTGAATGTTGATGTAACAAAAGCTGTTTCGTGTATTTCAATACTCTTTTTATGCATTACTATTATACAGATAACATGCAAGATACCAATTTCATATCATTTGTTAAACACCCTTGTTTAAAATAAATTTGGTTTTGGTAACTTTGCCTTTTTTGGTAAAATCCTCACTTTGAAAGAACAAGAATACATAGAAGTTTACGGAGCAAGAGCTCATAATTTAAAAAACATTGATGTTAAGATTCCTCGTGAAAAACTAGTTGTTATTACTGGTTTAAGCGGTAGCGGAAAATCTTCACTGGCATTTGATACTATTTATGCTGAGGGACAACGTCGCTACATTGAAACCTTTTCAGCCTACGCTCGTCAATTTTTAGGCGGGCTGGAACGCCCCGATGTTGATAAAATCGACGGACTTTCTCCTGTTATTTCTATTGAACAAAAAACTACGAATAAAAGTCCGCGTTCTACAGTAGGTACTATTACTGAAATTTATGATTTTCTTCGTCTGTTATTTTCTCGTGCAGCTGATGCTTATTCTTACAATACTGGCGAAAAAATGGTCAGTTATTCAGATGAACAAATCAAAGAATTAATTTTAAAAGATTTTGACGGAAAGCGTATTGCTATACTTGCTCCAATAATTAAATCCAGAAAAGGACATTATCGCGAATTGTTCGAACAAATTTCTAAACAAGGTTTTGTTCGTGTTCGAGTTGATGGTGAAATTCGTGAGATTGAAAAAGGTATGAAACTCGACCGCTACAAAACTCACGATATTGAAGTGGTTATTGATCGTTTAGTTGTGAATGACACTGCCGAAAAACGTTTGGATGAAACCATTAAAACAGCCTTATATACAGGTGATAATATTTTAATGGTAATTGATGTTGACAATGAGAAACCGCGCTACTTTAGTCGTGAACTCATGTGTCCTACTACTGGAATTGCATATCCTAACCCAGAACCAAACACTTTCTCGTTCAACTCACCTAAAGGTGCCTGTACACATTGTAACGGATTAGGAATTACCAATGAAATAAACCATCAAAAAATAATTCCAGACAACAGTATCTCTATTAAAAATGGAGGAATTGTTCCGTTAGGGGAACAAAAAAATAGTTGGATTTTCAAACAACTACAAACCATTGCAGAACGCTATAATTTTAAACTAAATGATCCCATAAAAAGCATTCCAAAAGAAGCTATGGAGGTTATTCTAAATGGTGGAAAGGAAAAATTTGAAATCCAATCAAAAGTAGCCGGGGTAACTAGAAATTATGAAATTGATTTTGAAGGAATTGTTGCTTTTATTGAAAATCAATACAAAAACTCAGAAAGTACATCAATTAAACGTTGGGCAAAAGACTTTATGGATGAAGTTACTTGTTCAGTTTGTGATGGAAAACGACTAAAAAAAGAAGCGCTTCATTTTAAAATCACCGATAAAAATATAAGTGATTTAGCTCAAATGGACGTATTGGAATTAGCTGGCTGGTTTCAAAAAATTGACAATAAACTATCAGAAAAACAATTAACCATTGCCTTTGAGATTTTAAAAGAAATCAGAACTCGAATTCAGTTTTTATTAGATGTCGGATTAGATTACTTAACTCTAGACAGAACCTCTAAATCACTTTCTGGTGGTGAAGCACAGCGCATTCGATTGGCAACACAAATTGGATCTCAATTAGTAGGAGTTCTTTATATTTTGGATGAACCTAGTATTGGTTTACACCAACGAGACAATCAAAAATTAATCGATTCACTTATCAAATTACGTGATGTTGGAAATTCTGTTTTAGTAGTTGAACATGATGAAGACATGATTAAAAATGCTGATTTTGTCTTAGATATTGGCCCTGGCGCAGGACGTCATGGAGGTGAAATTGTAAGTGAAGGAAGTTTTGACGATTTAAAGGCTCACGATACGCTAACTGCTGATTATTTATCCAAAAGAAAAGAAATTGAAGTACCTAAAAAACGTCGTGAAGGAAATGGTAATAGCATTAAGTTATCAGGAGCTTCTGGAAATAATTTAAAAAATATTTCTGTTGAGTTTCCTTTAGGAAAAATGATTTGTGTAACGGGTGTTTCGGGTAGTGGAAAATCTACTTTGATTAACGAAACTTTATACCCTATTTTAAATACACATATTTATCGCGCGGTAAAAAAACCTATGCCATATAAAAAAGTTGAGGGATTAGAACATATAGATAAAGTGATTGACATTGACCAATCTCCTATTGGAAGAACTCCACGCTCTAACCCAGCAACGTACACAGGTGTGTTTAGTGAAATCCGTAGTCTATTTGCCAAAACCCCAGAAGCATCTATTCGCGGTTACAAACCTGGTCGATTTAGCTTTAACGTTAAAGGCGGACGTTGTGAAACTTGTCAAGGTGGCGGAGTTCGTGTCATTGAAATGAACTTTTTACCAGATGTTCATGTGGAATGTGAAACATGCCAAGGAAAACGTTTTAACAGAGAAACTTTAGAAATCCGTTACAAAGGAAAATCAATTTCTGATGTATTAGACATGACCATTAATGAAGCAACCGAATTCTTTGAGCACATTCCTAAAATACATCGAAAGTTAAAAACCATTAAAGATGTTGGATTGGGCTATATTACACTCGGGCAACAATCTACCACGCTTTCAGGTGGTGAAGCGCAACGTATTAAGTTAGCTTCAGAATTATCCAAAAGAGATACAGGTAATACTTTTTACATTTTAGATGAACCTACTACAGGATTACATTTTGAAGATATTCGTGTCTTAATGGAGGTATTAAATAAGTTAGCTAACAAAGGAAACACTGTATTAATTATAGAGCATAATTTAGATGTAATTAAACTAGCTGATTATATTATTGATATTGGTATGGAAGGAGGTAAAAAAGGAGGAAAAGTATTAACTTTTGGAACTCCTGAAGAAGTTGCTAATCATAAAAAAAGTTACACAGCTAAATTTTTAAAGAAGGAATTAAGAAACTAAAAACATACTTTCATAATTAAATAGTTTTGTTAAAACTATCTTATTTTTTTTATTTTAATTTACTTTATATAAATTTATACGCTATTTATTTTAAGTAATAGTTAAAATAATAAGATAATGTTCCCCCCGAAACTATATAAATATGAAAAAAGAAAAACAATCTGCTTTAATAGCAGATAATTGTCCTCTTATATGTGAAACATATAAGAGTATAATATCAAAAGTAGCTAACCTAACATCTAATTTTAATTTTAATACCGACATTACTTACAATTGTAATGGAGCTTATGAGATTATAAAAAGAACAATAGAAAAGGAAACTTCATTAAATTTTGTTTTGTTAGACTTAAAACTAACACCTTCAACTAATAGAAAAATTTTATCTGGTGAAGATTTAGGACTTTTAATTAGAAAACTACTTCCCAGTACAAAAATTATTGTATCTACAGATTGTAATGACAATTATAGAATTCATAATATTATTAAAAGCTTAAATCCTGAAGGGTTTTTAATAAAAAATGATTTAACGTCAGAAGAACTAAAAAATGCTATTAGAAATGTAGTAAGTAACACACCTTATTACAGCAAAACTGTATTAAAGCTTATACGAAAAGAGATAGCTAATAACTTTATAATAGATTCAATAGACCGAAAAATTCTTTACGAACTATCAATCGGTTCTAAGATGAAAGATATGCCTATCTATATTCCTCTTTCTGCGGCAAGTATTGAAAAGAGAAAACGACATTTAAAAAAGATTTTTAATGTAAAAGATAAAGGTGATAGAGAGTTAATTTTAATAGCCAAAGAGAAAGGATACATATAGAAAACAAAAAAGTAAGGAAAAACCTTACTTTTTTTACGTCTTTTTTTACACTTTTTAAATTACGACAAGATAGATTTGGGAAAATCAAAAAATTAGCTATTCACAAAAAAACATATACCATTGAAAGACACGCTGATAACTTTAGTACAAAAATTACTTAAGAAAAATAAAATTCCTTTTGACAAAGAAGAACTTGCTTTTCAAATTCAAAGCCATCCTTCTTACCCTAGTTTACATGCAATAACAGGAGTCTTAGATCACTTTAATATTGAAAATGTTGCTGCTGACGTTCCTGTAAATTCAGAAACCCTTTCACAATTACCTAATTGTTTTATTGCTCAAATAAATAAGGAGCATGGTCAAGACTTAATTGTCGTTGAAAGAAAAGGGTTAGATTATGTAATACACGATTCTGAAAACAAAAAAAACACCTTAACAGAAACAGAATTTCTTGACCTATTTACAGGTATTATTGTTGCTGTTGAACAGACTGAAGCTAATGAACAAATCAACACAAAATCCAATACCATAAAAACTGTCGGGTTTACCTTCTTGACCATTTTAGCTTCCTATTATCTTTACCAAAGCTCAACATCATGGCAAAATGTTGCATACTTTATTCTATCTATTATTGGAATAATAGTTAGTGTTGCTATTGTAAAACAAGAATTAGGCTTAAAAACTTCTATTGGTGATGCCTTTTGTTCTGGAGCTGACGATAAAAAAGATTGCGATGCTGTTTTAACTTCTAAAGGAGCAGAGATAATAAAAGGTTACAAACTAAGCGACTTAAGTATTTTATATTTTACGGGACTATCAATCATTACTTTTATTCAAATAGCTAACCCTGTAATTTCATACACTATTAGTTTATTAGCTATTCCTGCTACTATTTACTCTCTTTACTACCAGTATGCAGTAATAAAAAAATGGTGCCTTTTATGTTTGAGTATTGTCGGTGTTTTATGGATACAGGCATCTGTACCTATTTTAACTAAAACTTATATTGATATTTTTGTTAGTAACGATTTTGTTATTTTTGGATTAGTAACATTCTCTTCTTGGATAGCTTGGAACTATATCAAACCATTAGTTACAAACGTACATGAACTTAGAAAAGAGAAAATTGAAAATGTTAAATTTAAAAGAAACTATACCTTATTTGACAACCTTCTTCAAAAATCGCCTCAACTAGACACTCAATTAAATAATAGCAAAGAGATTATTTTCGGGAATCTAAATTCAAACCTAGAGATAGTAATTGTAACCAATCCTTTCTGCGGGCATTGTAAACCTGTTCATGCTCATGTTGATGAAATTCTAAAAAGATATCACAACAATGTAAAGATAACAGTTCGCTTCAATATCAACCCAGAAGACAAAGAAAGTGATGCTGTAAAAATTACTAGTAGGTTATTGGAGTTATACGAGCTAAAAGGAGAAAAAGAATGTTTAGCTGCTATGGACGCTATTTATGGAGATGAAAAGCCTACTAATTGGTTAAAGAAATGGGGAGAATGCAAACAAAAAGAGCTTTATATTTCTGAACTAGAAAAAGAAAAAGCTTGGTGTAAAGAAAATGCTATCAATTTTACTCCCGAAATTCTAATCAACGGAAGGTCCTTCCCTAAAGAATACAATAGAACTGATTTAATTTTATTTATTGAAGACCTAGAAGAAAACTGTCAAGTTTCAACTACTTCCTTAAAAACAGCATAATAAAAAAACAAAGCCCTGAAAAGGGCTTTGCATTTTGAACAATATTCTCTCGCGAAGAATAGACACAATGGTGAGTGTCTTTAAATGTTCGCCGCAAAAGTAACTTTAAAATTTCAATTATGAAAAAACAAATTTTAACATTAGGTAAAGTTTTAAACAAAGCGGAACAAATCCATATTAATGGAGGTAGAAAAATGTGTGATACCAACAAAGATGGTAAGTGTGAAGATAATGGCCCACACTGTGCCGAAGTGTATTGTAGCTTTGAAATTGATTTCTAATATATTTAAAAAAAAGTAAGATGAAAAAATCAATTTTAAACTTAGGAAAAGCTTTAAACAAAACGGAAAAAATTCAAATTAACGGAGGAAAGAGGCAATGTATTACTCCATGGAGTAATGGTGAATGTACAGAATTTGGTTTACAGTGTGCTGAAATTGAATGTCAATTAGGCCCATTCTAAAGTTAAGTTTAATATAACAACCATTGTCAAATAACCTTGACAGTGGTTTTATACTTCTATATATCATGAAAAAATCAATTTTAAACTTAGGCAAAGCCTTAAACATAGTAGAACAAAAACAAATTAATGGAGGAGTAAAACCAAAACCATCTTTATGCTGTGACCCAGCATTACAATGTTGTACTACTAGTTACTTAGCTCAAAACAACACTAGCTGTGGTGGAACTTATATTTCTGGTTGTCAATATCACCCAGCAACAAACTGTTGTATTTAAAAAATATTTATTATGAAAAAACAAATTTTAAATTTAGGAAAAACGCTAAGTAAAAAAGAACAAAAGTTGGTAAATGGTGGTGGGGCTATAGGCTTTTGTGATGAAGGAGGAAACTGTCCTACAGGACAATACTGCGAAGGCATTTACTGTTACCTTAATGATGGTGGTAGCAATAACGGGGGAAATAATAACTGTACAGGACCGTGGCAATTTTGTCCTGAAGGCAGTATTAGTTGTACTGGTTGTTAAATACAAAATTTAAATTATGAAAAAACAAATTTTAAGTCTAGGTAAAGTTCTATATAAGACTGATCAAAAAGAAATTTACGGAAAAGGACCTATTGAAGGACCAGATTGTAAATGTTTTTGTTATAGTAATGGAGTAAAGGTCTCTAATTCTTGTCGCCAATACTGTCCAGACGGAACAATTCCTGGTGTAGAATCAGGCGACCCTTCATGTTGGACAGGTGCTGAATACTAACTATTAATTCAAAAATTTACTTATGAAAAAGCAAATTTTAAACTTAGGAAAAAGTTTAAGCAAAACAGAACAAAAAAACACCTTTGGAGGTATAGAATTAAAACGTGAAGATGCTTGCTCTGGAGAAAACACTTGTACTGTAGATGATGAATGTCCAGGTAGTTGTTGCTGTACTAGCGATAATGTCTGTATATAAAACACATAACATAATCTTTAACTTTTATAAATTATGAAAAAACAAATTTTAAACTTAGGAAAAACTTTAAACAAAGTTGAACAAAAACAAGTTAATGGAGGTGCTCCTGGACATTGTACAAAATTTGATTGCTACAATCCATATACAAGGGAATGGAGCTGTGTTCCATCAGCTGAATACTGTCCTTATTAATAGGTCGAGTTTTTAACAAAAAAGAGTGGAATTTTTTCTATATTTCACTCTTTTATTATTCTTATTTATCTCTAATTCACTTGAAAAAATTTCCAAATTACAAACAAACTGAAGCCAAAGATTGTGGCCCTACATGTATAAAAATCATAGCTAAGCACTATGGTAAAACCATCAATACTCAACAGTTACGAAAATTAAGTGAAACAACCAGAGAAGGAAGTAGTTTGCTTGGATTAAGTGATGCTGTTGAATCTATTGGGTTTAAATCCTTAGGTATAAAATTAGCTTACAATAAACTTAAAGAAGCTCCTTTTCCTTGTATCATTCACTGGAATAAAAACCACTATGTAGTTCTTTATAAGATTAAAAAAGATGTAATCTACATATCTGATCCAGCACATGGACTCATTACTTTTACTAAAGAAGAGTTCATACAGCATTGGATAGGAAACAATGCCGATGAAAATACTGAGGAGGGAATTGCTTTACTGATTGAACCTACTCCAAGGTTCTATCGAGAAGAATTTGAAGAAGATGAAAAGTTTGGGTTCTCTTTCATTTTCAAATACTTATTCAAGTACAAAAAATTTATAGTTCAACTTATAGTTGGTTTATTAGCTGGAAGTTTACTCCAATTAATCCTCCCTTTCTTAACTCAGAGTGTAGTTGATGTGGGGATTAAAAATCAAGATTTAAACTTTGTTTATTTAATTCTATTCGCTCAATTATTTCTGTTTGTAGGTAAAGCATCTCTTGAAATTATTAGAAGTTGGATTTTATTACACCTTAGTACTCGTATTAACATCTCCTTAATTTCTGATTTCTTTATTAAATTAATGAAACTACCTATCTCCTATTTTGATGTAAGAATGACAGGTGATTTATTACAAAGAATCAACGATCATAAACGTATTGAACGAATCTTAACAACATCATCATTAACAGTACTTTTCTCCTTTTTCAACCTTATAATATTCAGTTTAGTCTTGGGATATTATAGTCTGCAAATTTTTGGAGTATTTGTGCTCGGAAGTGTTTTGTACTTTGGGTGGGTATTATTCTTCTTTAAAAAACGTAAAGAACTAGACTACAAACGTTTTTCTCAAGTAAGCCAAGAACAAAGTAAAGTGATTGAACTTATTAACGGAATGCAAGAAATTAAACTCCATAATGCAGAAAGACGAATGCGTTGGAATTGGGAATATGTTCAAGCTCGATTATTTAAAGTTGCTACAAAAAGTCTCGCCCTTGAACAAACTCAAAGTGTAGGATCAAACTTTATCAATGAACTTAAAAATATGTTCATTACCATACTTTCTGCCAAACTTGTAATAGACGGTAAAATTACACTGGGTATGATGATGGCTATTAGTTACATTGTTGGCCAATTAAACGGACCAATTACTCAATTAATTAATTTTATGAGAGATATACAAGACGCGCAAATCTCTTTGGATAGATTGGGTGAAATTCATAATATGGAAGATGAAGAAAAACCTACCGATGAAAAGGTAACAACCATCCCTGAAGACGCTTCAATAAAACTAAACGATATTTCTTTTAGATATACTGGTGGATTGGAACCTGTTTTAAAAGATTTATCTCTTGAAATTCCTGCCAACAAAACAACTGCAATTGTAGGGGTTAGTGGTAGTGGTAAAACTACCTTAATGAAATTATTACTTGGTTTTTATCAAGTTGACCAAGGAGATATCATGGTTAACAATTTCAGTTTAAAAAATATTTCTCAAAAAGAATGGAGAAGAAATTGTGGAGTTGTTATGCAAGAGGGATATATCTTTAACGATTCCATAGCCAAAAATATAGCTGTAGGAGAAGACTATGTAGATAAAGAAAAGCTAGCTCATGCTATTGATGTAGCCAATATTGGAGACTATATTGAAGGTTTGCCATTAGGCTACAATACTAAAATTGGAAGTGAAGGTAATGGGCTTAGTACTGGGCAAAAACAACGACTACTTATCGCTCGTTCTGTATACAAAAATCCAAAATTTTTATTCTTTGATGAAGCTACCAGCGCCTTAGATGCCAATAATGAAAAAGTTATTATGGGGAAACTTAATGAGTTTTTTGCTAACAAAACAGCTGTTGTAATAGCCCATAGATTAAGTACTGTAAAAAATGCACATCAAATAGTGGTACTTGAAAAAGGAAAAATTATAGAAAAAGGAAACCATCAAGAACTTATTAAATTAAAAGGAAGTTATTACCATCTAGTTAAAAACCAACTAGACCTTGGTAAATAAAACATTTTTTACAAAAAAGTAGACACAGACCTTGAGTGTCTTTAAATGATCAAGGGGTAATCAAATATTTTAATTTTTAATTATGAAAAAGCAAATTTTAAACTTAGGTAAAGCTTTAAACAAAGTTGAACAAAAATCTTTTTGGGGTGGTTTTGGCTCTGTAGATGAAAATGATCGCTGTTTTTGTCTAATACAAAAAGGAGGTCAATTTTATGCGCATTACGTTGACTGCTATAGTACATGTCCTGATGGAAGTGATCCTTTACAATATTAATCTATAATTATAATCTTATGAAAATGAAAAAGCAAATTTTAAGCTTAGGGAAAAACTTAAGTAAATTAGAACAAAAGCAAATAAGAGGTGGCGGTTTAGGGTCTACTTGTGATCTTATTGAAGGACAATGCAAAGGTTGTTGCGAAATAGGTTCAGATGGTGGATGTTATGCTGTTATTGATAAACGATGTGATCCAGGCCCTGCAGATTTTTAGTCGTTAGACCCGAAAAGTTACAAATAGAAAAACGATTTTAAATATAGACAATTAAACAAAATCTAAATAAAACACGACATTAAAAATTCTTTCGCGAAGAATAGACATAAACCTTGAGTGTCTTTAAATGGTCGAGGATTAATTAATATTTAATTTTTTAATCATGAAAAAATCAATTTTAACCTTAGGTAAAGCTTTAAACAAGGTTGAACAACAACAAATTAATGGTGGATATATAGAAGCTACATGTGAAGATTTAGGATGGAATAGTTATACATGTAACCGATGTGAATGGGACTATGATAGTTCTTGTTGGCTACAAAGTGGATATAGAAAATGTTGTTTTTAATCTTAAAAATTAATAATCATGAAAAAATCAATTTTAACCTTAGGTAAAGTTTTAAATAAAATAGAGCAAAAAACTATAAATGGAGGAGGTCACCCTGCTTGTTACTCACATAGTGACTGTCCTGGAACAATGGGTTGTTGTAATGGTGGTTATGGAGAAATGGGTATATGCTTAACCTTTGATCAATATCAAAAATACTGTAACCTTTAATATAGCAATAATGAAAAAAGAAATTCTAAATTTAGGAAAAAGCTTAAGTCAAGCTAAACAAAAGCTAATTTTTGGAGGTACAGATGAATACGGGGTCTGTAAAGAAAAGTTCGGATTCTTTTGCGGTGTAGATGGACATGTATGCTGCAATTATATGTGTGTGTTACCTTCTCACTCTGCTTGTAACTCCTAATAAATAAATTAATTATTATGAAAAAATCAATTTTAAACTTAGGTAAAGCTCTGAATAAAATAGAGCAAAAAACTATAAATGGAGGAGGTGAATCATGCCCTCCAAGAGGATGTTATTATTCTGATGACCCTCTTAACACACCTGCAACTCTTTGTGGCACCTGTCAAGATTACCACAGTCTTCCACAAGAATGTCAAATGAGTGTTTTAGTCAATTATAAGTGTTTTTCTAGATAAGAAAAACTTCTTAAATATAATGTTACAAAAAACTTTCGCGAAGAATAGACACAAACCTTGAGTGTCTTTAAATGTTCAAGGATTTTATCAAATTTTTAATTTTAAAAAATGAAAAAATCAATTTTAAGTTTAGGGAAAGCTTTAAACAGAGTAGAACAGAAACAAATTAATGGTGGAAAATTTATCTGTTGTTACAACAACCCTTCATGTCCTCCTACACATGAAACTTCTTGTATTATTATTGCAGGTCGATGTATTTATGAACCAGATGAAGGTGTTCCGTGCTAATACCCTTAAAACTTGTTAATTATGAAAAAAGCAATTTTAAACTTAGGGAAAAACTTAAGTAAATTAGAACAAAAACAAATTAATGGAGGAGCAATTGTTCTTTGCCCTATGGAAGTTGGTGGATGTACATGCAACTGCTATTGGGATGAAGAAGGAAGGTGTGTAACAAACACTAGTGTTCCTACAAAACCTTGTAATTAATTACTAATTTCAAGGGAAAGATAGATATATCAAATTCTTTGGAGAGGGATACTCCCTCTCCTTTTAAAAGCTAAAAATATTAAATGCCAAACAGTACTCAAGACATAGAAATTAGAAGCGAGGAAGTTCAAGAAATTTTAACCCATGTACCAAATTGGATGATTCGTTGGGGTAACACGCTTTTTTTAGGCCTTATCTTTATGTTATTATTTATTTCATGGTTTGTAAAATATCCTGACGTTATTTCTACTGAAGTAATGGTTACCACCTCTACACCTCCTGAAAAAATTTATGCAAAGTCAACAGGACAATTTGAAACCTTTTTAACCAGCGAAGGCAAAAGTGTTACTGAAGGAGATGTTTTAGCTATCATTGAAAATAGTGCTTCTTATAAAGATGTTTTATTATTAAAAAGTATTGTTGACACTATTAGAATGAATCAAGAAAAATTCTTTTTTCCTATTGATGATGTTCCTCCTTTAATTTTAGGTGATATTACCTCTAGCTATTCTCAATTTGAAAATGATTATTCCGAATACATTTTAAACGAAAAACTAACTCCATTCAAGTCTGAAAATTTTGCTAATCAAATGTCGGTAATTGAAGCTAAAGGAAGATTACAAATTTTATTATCTCAAAAAGATTTAAATTTAAAAGAATTAGGATTTAAAGAAAAAGATTTAGAACGTAGTCGAAAAATGTTTGATCAAGGTGTAATTTCTGCCAAAGAAAAAGATCAAAAAGAAATAGAATACCTACAAGCAAAACGTTCTTACAAAACACTTGAATCTTCAATTTCACAAATCAGAGAATTAATTAGTAACTCCAATAAAAACCTAGAAGGAACCTCCATAAAGAAAACTCAACAAGACAGTCGATTAAAAAAGAAAGCTATACAATCGTTTTTATATCTTAAGAAAGCAATTAAAGATTGGGAAAAACAATACGCTTTAACCTCTTCTATTAATGGAAAAGTTTCTTTTTTATCCTTCTGGAATAAAAATCAAACTGTAAAAACTGGAGATTTAATTTTCACCATCATTCCTAATGAAGGGAATACTTTTATAGGAAAAATTGAAGCTCCCGCAGCTAACTCTGGTAAGATAAAAAAAGGGCAAAAAGTTCAAATAAAACTACTGAACTACCCTTCTGATGAGTTTGGTGAAATTAATGGAAAAGTAAAATCTATTTCACTTATACCAAATGAAAAAGGGAATTACTTAATAGATGTCGAACTACCCCAGAACTTAGAAACAACATACGATAAAACGATTCCTTTTAGGCAAGAAATGAAAGGTGCTGCGGATATTGTAACAGAAGATTTACGTTTGATAGAACGTTTTTTCTATCAACTTAAAAATATTGTCAAATAAAAAATTCTCTCGCGAAGAATAGACACAAACCTTGAGTGTCTTTAAATGGTCAAGGATTATTAAATATTAAATTTTTTAATCATGAAAAAACAAATTTTAAACTTAGGTAAAGCTTTAAACAAAGCTGATCAAAAACAAATTAACGGTGGTGGTTTTGGTAGTTGTTACCAAGATGGATGGAAGTGCTGTCAAACAACCTCTAGAGGAATTGTTTTCTGCGATGCCGGAAAATGTGGGACTTACGGATGTTTTTGGTACTAAACTTAAGATTATCTTAAAATTATGAAAAAATCAATTTTAAATTTAGGTAAAAAGTTAACAAAAGCAGAACAAACACAAATCAACGGAGGCAGAAAACAATGTATGAAACCAGGAGGTACTACTTGTTTTGACTATGGATGGTTTTGTGCTGAATCTGAATGCCAAATAGGTCCTTTCTAAAATTCAATTTAATATAGTAACCATTGTCAAAAAAGTTTGGCAATGGTTTTAAACTTTTATTTATCATGAAAAAATCAATTTTAAATTTAGGTAATCCTCTAAATAAAATACAACAAAAACAAATTAATGGAGGAATTGACCCTTATTTATGCACACTTAATGACCCTTGTTATATTTTCATAGGAGCTATATGTACAGATGTATGCATGCACGAACCTATTGGAAAGTAAATTTGTAATAGCTACTGTAGCTGTAAAAGAAAACAACTAAAAGTTCTCTTATAAAAAATAAGACATAGCACTTGAGTGTCTTTAAATAATCAAGAATTATGAAATATTTATTTTTTAAACTATGGAAAAGTCATTTTCAAATTTAGGCTATCTTTTAAATAAAGCACAACAAAAGCAAATAAACGGAGGTACAATTTGTAGAACAGATCTAGATTGCCCTTCAGACTCTTATTGTAGAAATAGAGTATGTGATTAAAATAATAATCACATGAAGATTAAAAGGTCGATTAAAAATTAATCGACCTTTTTTAAATTGTGATTTGTTAGAATAAAACCACTAAATTAGCAGGCTTGCTAAAATTCTAAATTTTAGGAGTTCTTTAAATTGTTAATTTAATAAAGGTAAATGAATATGAGTCCGAATGATGACAGAAAAATTAGAGAAAAACTACAACAAAAAACGTGGAACGAAATAAAAACCAACGATTCATGGGCAATTTTTAAAATCATGTCTGAATTTGTTGATGGATATGAAAAATTAAGTAAAATTGGACCTTGTGTATCTATTTTTGGATCTGCACGAACAAAAGCTAATGATCCTTATTATAAACTAGCAGAAGAAGTAGCTTATAAATTAACACAAAGTGGTTTTGGGGTAATTACAGGAGGTGGTCCTGGTATTATGGAAGCTGGTAACAAAGGAGCACATAGAGGTAAAGGAACTTCTGTTGGGTTAAACATTGAGCTTCCTTTTGAGCAACACGATAATCCTTGGGTTGACAGCGATAAAAACCTAGAATTTGATTACTTCTTTGTTCGTAAAGTTATGTTTGTAAAATATTCTCAAGGTTTCGTAGTAATGCCTGGTGGTTTTGGTACTATGGATGAGCTTTTTGAAGCTATTACCCTTATTCAAACAAAAAAAATTGGGCGTTTCCCTATTGTTTTGATTGGCACGAAATTCTGGGGTGGTTTATTAGATTGGATTAAAAACACTTTAATCGCAGAAGGAAATATTAACGAAAAAGATTTAAACTTATTTAGAATCGTTGATACAGCAGACGAAGCTGTTGAACACTTTAACAAATTCTATGCTAAATATCAGTTAAAACCAAATTTCTAAAAATATGTATCTTTAAAGCTCGTTGTATTCCCAACGAGCTTTTTTATGTTTGTATTGAAATCAAAAACATACTTCTTTGTCTGTATTATTTTATTGTGTTGTTTAAAAATAACAGCGCAAGTAAATTCAATTAATATTAAAGCCAAACTAGATGTAAAAAACGACTTACTTCACATTCAACAGAAAACTGTTTTTTTTAACCAATCATCTACTAACTTAAAAAAACTTTACCTACATAATTGGGCTAATAGCTACATAGATAACGAAACACCTCTGGGCAAACGTTTTATCGAAGATTACAAAAACGATTTTTATTTTTCAAAAGATAATGACAGAGGTTTTAGTTATATAAAAAATTTGGCTATAAACTATAAATTAGTTCCTTTTAAAGAAAAAAAGAACCAACCTGATGTTATTGAAATTTCTTTAACAGATACACTTAAACCTCAAGATAGCTTAACTATATTCACTTCTTATTTTGTAAAAATCCCGAATGCAAAATACACTGGGTACGGAAAAACAAAAACCGGGTATCATTTACGTTTTTGGTATATAACTCCTGCAGTTTTTAATGAAAATTGGCAAATAATGAGCAACTTAAATTTAGATGATTTATATGAAAAACCTTCTAGTTATACTATTTCTATTGATGTTCCCAAAAATTATCACATCGAAAGTAATTTATATCAATATAAAACTGAACAAGGAGAAACTACCAATTTCTATTTAGTAGGACAAAAGAAAAAAGACATTATACTTCATATTGATACAGTAAAGACATTCAAATCTTTTAAAACAAAAGATAAAGAAGTAAAAACTGATGCTTATTTAAAAGACATCTCGAATAAAGAAACTACCGAAATTATAAATCGGCAAATACAATTTATTGAAGATTTCTTAGGAAAAACTCCGCATCCAGAAATTCTTGTAGATGCTCGTACTGTAAATAAAAACTCCTTACATGAAATTTATGGAATTCCTCGCTGGTTAAAACCATTTCCTAAAAATTTCAGATGGGAAACAGGTTTTTTCAAAGCACTTACACAAAAATATTTTGACGATGTTATTATTCTTAATACAAGAAAAGATTATTGGTTAACAGACGGATTACAAACTTTTTTAATGATGGAGTATATAAAAAAGTATTACCCTGATGTTCCTATTTTAGGTAAATATGCCAATAATTGGCTTATAAAATCCTATAACCTTTCTAAACTTAAACAAAATGATAAATATGCTTTTGTTTATCAATTTAGTGCTCGTAAATTTTATGATCAACCACTAACAACACCTAGTGATTCACTTTCTAATTTCAACCGAAAAGTAGTCAGCAAGTATAAAGCTGGGCTAGGATTTAAGTATTTACAAGATTTTGTTGGGGATAGTGTTTTAAAGAAATCTATAAGAGAGTATTACTTTAAAAATCAATTAAAACTAACTAGTGGTGAAAATTTTGCTACCATTATTCAACAAAACACTTCAAAAGATTTACGATGGTTTTTTGGTGACTATATAAACACCAATAAAAAAATTGATTACAAAATAAAAAAAGTAAAATACTCTAAAAACAAAGATTCCCTTAACATTACCATTAAAAATAAAAGGAATTTTACGGCTCCTGTTGCCTTATATGGTATTCAAAAGAAAAAAGTAAAATTTAAAACATGGGTCACTAATATTGAGTCTATAAAGACTATTAAAATAAAGAGAGGTGATTTTGATAAATTAGCTTTAAATTACGAGAACAACTACCCAGAATTTAATTATTTAGACAACTTCAGAAATGTAAACGACAAACTTATTAACAAACCTCTACAATTTCGTTTTTTTAAGGATGTAGAAAACCCATACTATAATCAATTCTTTTATTATCCAGACATTAAATACAACCTATATGATGGGCTAATATTAGGAGTTAACATTAATAATAGACCTATTATTAATCATAACTTTGAGTTTAGCATAACTCCCAACTACGGAACAAAAAGTAAAAACTTAACAGGCTCATTTGTTGTCGCATACAATCATTTCCTCAAAAAATCTAGTTTATATAAAATACGATACGGTATTGGTGGTAGTAATTTTCATTATGCTCCTGAACTAGGTTATAATACTTTAACTCCATTTGTAAGTTTTCAATTTAGAAGAAATACCCTTCGAGACATAGGATCTAAGTTTTTTTTGGTTCGTTTAGTAGGCATTAATAAAGAAGTCGTTCCTGATGATACTCAAACAGATCAGGACAAGTATAATATTTTTAATTTACGCTACATCAATAACAAGTACACCGCAATTCAAGATATTAGATATGCTTTCAATGCTGAAATAAATTCAAACTTCAACAAAATATCTACAGATATTAGGTACAGAAAGCTTTTCACTACTAATGAAAGCTATGAAGTTCGCTTTTTTGGAGGATTATTCTTAACCAACGATACTGAAGGTGATTATTTTAGCTTTGGATTAAATCGTGGAAATGATTACCTATTTGAACAAAACTTATTCGGACGATCAGAAAATGAAGGGATTTTTAGTCAGCAATTTGTTACAGATCAAGGAGGTTTTAAGTCTAAATTTAAAAACCCTCATTATGCTAATCAATTCATTTCTTCCATCAATACCAGTATTAGTGTTTGGAAGTGGGCAGAAATTTATAATGATGTGGCTATGTTAAAAAATAAAAACACATCACCTAAGTTTTTTTACGAGAATGGGATTCGCTTAAACTTTCTCCCCGATATTTTCGAATTTTATCTTCCTATTTATACCAATGAAGGTTTCGAAATCAACAAAGGAGCCTATCCTTCAAAAATTCGATTTATTATTACAACAGACATTGATAGAATTTATAACTTTTTTAGAAGAGGCCTATTATAAATACTTCAACAAAAACTGTTTTTTTTCTATTATTTTAACAAATATTCAATAAAAACCGAAATTTTTAAATTTCAACTAAAAAAGCTATCTTTGTAACCGTACCTAAATTAGATGATTATGACGCAAAATACCGAAATAGCTAATACTCAACAGCTTTCTTTTCAAGATTTTAAAAACGAAGTTTTAAAAGACTATAGAACCGCTCGTATTAGTCGAGAATGTAGTTTATTAGGAAGAAGAGAAGTTTTAACTGGTAAAGCTAAATTTGGAATTTTTGGAGACGGTAAAGAAGTGCCGCAATTAGCTATGGCTAAAGCTTTTCAAAATGGTGATTTTCGTTCGGGGTATTACCGCGATCAAACCTTTATGATGGCTATTGGAAAATTAACTCCTCAACAATTTTTTGCAGGGTTATATGCTCACACCGATATTGATATTGAACCAATGTCGGCAGGTCGTCAAATGGGTGGACATTTCGCAACCCATTCTTTAGACGAAAATGGAAACTGGAAAAACTTAACAGCTCAAAAAAACTCATCTTCAGACATCTCCCCTACTGCTGGTCAAATGCCTCGTTTATTAGGCTTAGCACAAGCATCAAAAATCTACAGAAATGTTGAAGGATTAGAAAAGCACACCAACTTTTCTATCAACGGAAATGAAGTTGCTTGGGGTACGATTGGTAATGCTAGTACAAGTGAAGGATTGTTTTTTGAAACAATCAATGCTGCAGGTGTTTTACAAGTACCAATGATTATGAATGTATGGGACGACGAATATGGAATCTCTGTACACGCTCGTCATCAAACTACCAAAGAAAGTATTTCAGAAATTTTAAAAGGTTTTCAACGCGAAAATGAAAGCAATGGATATGAGATTTTTGTAGTGAATGGTTGGGATTATGTTCAGTTAGTAGACACCTATAACAAAGCTTCTCAAATAGCAAGAGAACAACATATACCCGTATTAATTCATGTAAAAGAATTAACACAGCCACAAGGACACTCTACTTCAGGTTCACACGAACGTTACAAATCGAAAGAGCGTTTAGAATGGGAGCAAGAGTTTGACTGTATTGCGCAGATGCGTAAGTGGATTTTAGAGTTTGAATTAGAAAATGAAGATGGTGAAACTTTAAAATTTATTGATTCAGAAGAAGATTTAATCAATATTGAAAAAGAAGCTAAAAAAGAAGTTAGTAAAGCAAAACGTGATGCTTGGAGTGCCTACACAGATGAAATAAAGAATGAAGTTTCAGAAGCTATTACTTTGTTAGACTCTATAGCACAAAAAAGTAACAACGGTTCCTTCATTACAAAATATAAAAATGATTTAGCGGCAATTGCTGAACCTATCAGAAAGGATATTTTAGTAGCTGCTCGTAAAAGTTTACGTTATTTAAAAGATGAAGATTTTACTGAAAAAGTAACGCTTCAAAACTTTATCAAATCTTCTATCAATAAAGCTGCTGTAAAATATTCGGCACACTTATTAAGTGAAACTGAATTAGCAACAGAAAATATTGCAGCTGAAGCTCCTACATACGCTTCAGAAAAAAACATCGTAGATGCACGTATTATTATGCGTGATAATTTTGAAGCTATTTTAGCAAAACACCCTGAAGTATTAATTTTTGGTGAAGATGCTGGATATATAGGTGATGTTAATCAAGGATTAGAAGGATTACAAGAAAAGTTTGGTGAATTACGTGTTTCTGATACAGGAATTCGTGAGGCTACTATTTTAGGCCAAGGTATTGGTATGGCAATGCGTGGTTTACGTCCAATTGCAGAAATTCAGTATTTAGATTATTTATTATACGCTTTACAAATTATGAGTGACGATTTAGCAACGCTACGTTACCGTACTTTTGGAAAGCAAAAAGCTCCATTAATCATTCGTACTCGCGGGCACCGTTTAGAAGGAATTTGGCACTCAGGGTCTCCAATGGGAGGAATTATAAACAATGTAAGAGGAATTCACGTATTAGTTCCTCGTAACATGACCAAAGCAGCTGGATTCTACAACACATTATTAGAAGGTGATGATCCTGGTTTAGTAGTAGAATGTTTAAACGGATATCGTTTAAAAGAAGAATTACCAACAAACTTAGGTGAATTTAAAACTTCAATTGGTGTTGTTGAAACTATTAAAGAAGGAAACGATATTACCATTGTTTCTTATGGTTCTACCTTACGAATTGTTGAAGAAGCTGCCAAAGATTTAGCACAAGTTGGTATTGATGTAGAAATTGTAGATGCACAAAGTTTATTGCCTTTTGATATCAATCACGACACTGTTAAATCGGTTGCTAAAACGAATCGTTTATTAGTAGTTGATGAAGATGTTCCTGGAGGAGCTTCGGCATATTTATTACAAGAAATTGTTGAAAACCAAAATGGGTACAAACATTTAGATAGCAAACCACAAACCTTAACCGCAAAGGCACACAGGCCAGCATATGGTACAGATGGAGATTACTTCTCTAAACCATCTGCTGAAGATATTTTTGAAAAAGTGTATGAAATTATGCATGAAGCAAATCCTGCTAAATTTAAGAGTTTATACTAACAACTTTTAAATCACTTCGATATTAAACAAAACAATAAAGATGAATCTCGTGAATTTAAATTCACGAGATTTTTTCATTCTACTCTAAATCTTATATCAGAATCTCTTCGCTAGAAATGTTTTATCTACGCAACAAACTATTTCCTATTGCACATTTTAAACAATGCTTTTTTACACAGTAATTATTTTTCAACTCTAATAAAGCTTGACTTTCAAAAGCATTTTTTGCTTCAATTTTTAACTCAGAAAACTTACTTATAATCGAGTTCTTTTCGGGTTTTAGTTGCTGCATCAATTTCAATAATCCTTCTTCATTAACCTCACCTCTAGCTTGCTCGTAAACAAATTTTAAAGGAATAATTGTATTAATAATCAGCAAATCTATAAATGATTTTGTAAGTCGCTTTGCCGATTTTTTAGAAACAGTTTCAAACGTATAATGTATTTTCCAGAAGTCATTTACCCCTACCGAAAACAACATATAAAAATCTTTTAAACTATAAACTTCTAATATTTGGGAAAACAAATTTTGGTGCCTGTGATACAACGCTACTAACTGTGCAATCCGGATTGTTGGAAAGTTACTCGGTCGCATTCTAAAAAACTGAAAACGTTGTTTCGCCAAAGACTTTAACTGATATTTATGTTGCAGATAGTTATATTCTTTTTGTAGTTGTACATAATAATTATCCTTTACATCACCTTCTAAAAAACCTGCTTGCCCCAACAATAATGCTGATAATTGCTCTTCATTAAATCGAACTTTCCGCAATATTGAAAAATCAAAAGAATTCGACAGCTCTAAAAACGCTTCTCTATTTACTTTTAATCCGAAATTTTTAGCTAGCAGTTGGAATAACACTGCTTCATAATCATTATTAGATTGAATTAATAGCTCTTTTATAAAACCAGCTTTGTTTTCTAATCGTTCAAAATATAAACGTTCTAACCAATTATCCAGTAAAAAAGAATCTACTTCTCTAATTTGTTTCTCACAGGGAATCCACCGTTGTTCTTTTAAGAATAATTTCTGATAGTTTTCCAATACTTCTTTTTGAATAAACTGTTGTAATTCTACGGTAGGCAAAGGAAGGTTGTTTTTCATAAATACTTCAGCATCGTAATCCCAAACTACATGCAAAGTAACCGCATCATAATTAATATCTCTTTCATGATGGTGCATATACCAATCCGATGATTTTACATGGATTTCAATATTCCCAATCCATAATTGACCATCAATCTTTACTTCTGCATTTAAGAAATCAGGACCAGAATTGGTATTATAAACTCCTGAGTTAATTACCTCAATTGTCTCACCTTTTACAGATAGTAAACTTTTAGTATTGAATAATTTATACTGCCATAAAAAATGTAAAAACTCTTCTCTCATAACATTTCTTTTTCATTTTCAAGGTACAAAAATATTCTCTATAACATCATCAATTTTTATTATCCAAAGTGCTTTTCGGTAATTTCATATTAGACTACTTTTGACAAGTAAAAAATTAAATTATATGAATAGTATTGAAAATTTACAATGGCGTTATGCTGTTAAAAAATTTGACGAACATAAAATTCTTTCCGAAGAGCAAATCAACATTTTAAAAGAAGCTTTCAACTTAACAGCTACTTCTTATGGATTACAACCTGTAAAAATGATAGTTGTAAAAAACAAAGACATACAACAACAATTGGTTGAACATTCTTGGAATCAACCTCAGGTTGCACAAGCTTCACATTTATTGGTTTTATGTATCCCTAACGAATTGACTTCTGAATATGTTGAAAGCTACTTTAAACTAGTTAAAGATGTAAGAAACACTCCAGACGAAATCTTAAATCCATTTAAAGAGTACTTAACAAACGACATTGAAAACAAATCGCAAGAAGTTTTATTTCAATGGATGAAAAACCAAGCATACATCGCCTTAGGTAATCTAATGACTGTAGCAGCAAATGAAAAAATAGACTCATGTCCTATGGAAGGCTTTATTCCTGAAAAATATAACCAAATCTTAGAATTAGATAAGTATAATTTACAATCTGTTTTAGTATTACCTGTTGGTTTTAGAGCAGAAGACGATTATATGAAAGACTTAAAAAAAGTTCGTAGAAAAACCGAAGAAGTAGTGATTGAACTTTCTTAGAAAACGTAAATTATGAATTGCGAATGATAATTTTAGTACTTTCGTAATTCATAATTTAACTGTATGCAACCACTACATATATTACTCCTCATTTTAGCTTATTTCGGTGTTTTAATTCTTATCTCATACATCACCGGTAAATCAGCAAACAACGCCACATTTTTTAAAGCTAACAATTCATCACCTTGGTATTTAGTTGCCTTCGGTATGATTGGTGCTTCCCTTTCAGGAGTAACCTTTATTTCAGTTCCTGGATGGGTGGAAGGTGATAAAATGAGTTATATGCAAATGGTATTAGGGTATGTATTAGGATATGCTGTTATTGGTTTAGTACTTCTTCCACTTTATTATCGATTAAACTTAACCTCTATCTACACCTATTTAGAAGGTCGATTTGGTAGATATTCTTACAAAACAGGCGCTTCTTTTTTCTTACTTTCAAGAACTGTTGGTGCTGCTTTCAGATTGTTTTTAGTAGCTAATGTTTTGCAATTAATCCTGTTTGATGCATATGGAATTCCTTTTTGGGTAACGGTAACCATTACTATTTTACTTATTTGGTTGTATACCTTTAAAGGCGGTATTAAAACAATTGTATGGACTGATACTTTACAAACTTTATTCATGCTAATTGCTGTTGGAGTGTGTATTGTAATGATTAAAGATGCAATGAAAATAGACAATCTGTTTTCGTACGTTGCTAATAATAACTTATCAAAAACCTTCTTTTTTGATGATGTAAAAGCAGGTAATTACTTTTGGAAACAATTCTTCTCAGGAGCTTTTATTGCTATTGTAATGACAGGGTTAGATCAAGATATGATGCAAAAAAACCTTACTTGTCGCAATTTAAAAGATGCTCAAAAAAACATGTTTTGGTTTACCATTGTACTAGTCATAGTAAACTTTTTCTTTTTAGCCTTAGGAATTTTATTAACGGATTATGCCACTGCTAATGGTTTAGATGCTCATAAAGACAACCTATTCCCAACCGTTGCCATGAGTGGAGATTTAGGAATTGCTACTGCGTTGTTTTTCTTACTAGGATTAATTGCCGCAGCCTACTCTAGTGCCGATAGTGCTTTAACATCGTTAACCACTTCATTTAGTATCGATATTTTAGAGATTAATAAAAAAGATAACGAGCAAGAAAAAGAAAAAACACGAAAGAAAATTCACGTGTTATTCTCTTTCATTTTGGTAGCTACCATCTTAATTTTTAAATACTTTATCGCCAATGAGAGCGTAATTGCTAAAATATTCCAGTTTGCTGGTTATACCTACGGCCCTTTATTAGGATTATATGCTTTCGGGTTATTTACCAAACTAAAGGTAAAAGACAAACTGGTTCCTGTCATTTGTTTAATTGCTCCAGTGTTAACCTATGTCATTAGCTTTTATAGCAAGGAAAAACTAGGGTTTGATTTTGGATTCTTTGTCTTGATTTTGAATGGATTCTTGACTTTCTTAGGATTATTAACTATTAAAACATCAAAAAATGCCTAAAAAAGGGAAAGCAAAAAACACCGTAAACAAAGCGAAGCATACACGCTTAATGAAGCAGAAAGAAAATAAACTTCGCTTAGAAAAACAGCGTACGAAAGAGCGTTTAAAAGCCATTATTAAAAAAGTGAATGAACAAAAAGAAAATGACAGCACAACAGATAATTAAAAAGTTTGACTTAACGGAACATCCTGAAGGCGGTTTTTATAAAGAAACCTATAGAAGTGAGGGGATTATAAAAAATGAGCAACTAAGCTCTAATTTTAAAGGAGACAGAAATTATAGTACATGCATTTACTTTTTACTAACCTCCGAAAAATTCTCTGCTTTTCATAAAATTAACCAAGATGAAATTTGGCATTTTTATAAAGGAAGTTCTCTGAAATTACATATGATTTCTTCTAAAGGAGATTATTCTTTTGTTCTTATAGGAAATAACATAGAAAATAATGAACAGCCACAATTTGTGGTTCCTGCTGGTTATTGGTTTGCTGCAGAGGTTATTAAAGAAAACTCCTATGCATTTACTGGTTGTACTGTAGCTCCAGGGTTTGATTTTAATGATTTTGTTTTACCAAAAAGAGAAGAACTCATACAGCTATTCCCTCAGCATAAAGAAATTATAAGTAAACTGACACATTCATAGCCTCCTAATAAAACCTAACACTTTTCAGTGTCGACCTATATATTCATTATAAAAACTAAAGAGTTATTTCTAATAAACTTTATAAAAACCCGATAGTAAAACTTTAATGCTATCGGGTTTGAGTTTACATAAACGCTATTTGAGTCCCCATCAATACAAATATTACTCCTGAAATTTTATTCAATTGTATTTCTATCTTCTGATTCTCTTTAATTTTTTTTGAAAACGCTCCTGCAAAAGACGTTAAAATTAAGTACCAAATAGTAGTCATAACCGCATAAGAAACTCCCATAAAAATAAACGGTATTGGATTTTCTATTTGATCTGAACTAATAAACTGCGGAAAAAACGCTAAAAAGAATAATGCAACTTTCGGATTTAATATGTTTGTTATAAACCCTGATTTAAAATCATTTTTTGCTGAACTTTTCTTTTGCTCTTCACCTACATTTCCAATCATTCCTTTACTCGACATTATTTTCACAACTCCTAAATAAACTAAATAAGTAGCTCCTAAATATTTTATCAACGCAAAGAATATTACTGATTTAGCCACGATAACCGATAGTCCTAAAGCACCAAGCAAAGTATGCACCAACGCCCCTGTGTTCAAACCAAAAGCAGTATAAACTCCAGATTTCCTTCCTTGACTAACCGATTTATTAATCAAAAAAACAGTTTCTATTCCTGGCGTTAAAATAAAAAGAATTGTCGCTACAAAAAATGCCATAAAATTTTCAACTCCCATCTTTATCAATTTTAATTAATTACAAAGTTTTTTATGCAAATCAACAGCAGCATCCTTTATTAAAAAATACTTATTTTTGATTCATTAATGCAAAAAACGCATTAGAATGACTTTTCAACAAATTCGATATTTTTTAGTTCTTGCAGAAGAGCTCCATTTTTGGAAGACAGCAGAAAAGGTATACACCTCACAATCTTCTTTAAGCAGGCAAATTCAAGCTTTAGAAGAAGAATTAGGTATTACCTTATTTGAGCGCGACAAAAGAAATGTAAAATTAACTGATGCTGGTATATTTCTAAAAAAAAAGTGGGGAGACTTATTAGATGAGTTTGATCGCACACACCAGCATGCTAAAAAAATTGAAGAAGGCTCTTCTGGTCTTGTTAGTATTGCTTACCCAGGTTCTATCTCTTACAATTATCTCCCTGAATTACTCAAAATATTTTCTGAGGAAAAACCCGATTTAAAAGTAGAGCTTATGGAACCTATTGATATTAGTATTGAAAACCTTCTTACAAATTATCAAATTGATCTTGCTTTTAGTAGAAATAAGGTTTTAAACTCTTCTGTTTTATTTGAAAAACTGTATGCTGAGCCTGTTTGTCTTGTTGTACCAGAAAATCACTGGTTAACAGCTGACAATTTTGTTGATTTAAAAGATGTAAAAAACGAAAAATTTATTATTTCAGGTTTACACCATACTACCTACTTTTCTTCATTACTTCGCAATATATTTAATACTTACGGTTTTGAACCTCAAACCCACATAGAATCCGATTTTGGAAGTATGATATTAAATCTAATTTCAAAAGGACTAGGAATTTCTATTCTACCCTACTCTTTTCAGTTTTCATTAAACTCAAAAGTTCGGTTTATTAAACTACCTGAAAACACAGAACTGTATATAAACTGGCGCAAGAATGACAACAGAAAAATCACACAAGATGTAATTAATTATTCTATAAATCTAGGTAAAAACTACCGTAAAAAGTTTGTATAAATACTTTACTAAAAACAGGTAAGAACTTCCTATCTAAATCTTATATCATAAGCAACTCCTACTGTATATAATAAAAAATATTTACCACGGTCAAAACTCTTTTCTTCTCGCAAGATATTAACAAAAGTCTTCCAAGCATGTTTTTTATTCGAAGAAGTAAACGCATATTCTCCGCTAACTTTTTGTGTTTTTAAGTCGAAAATCACTACTTGTTCAGTATTTACAGGAAATCTATCTATTTCTGGAGAAAATCCCACTCCTACTGCTATTCCAAAGTAATTATCAGCATCGCTATAATATTTTCGATACGTTAAAGTTCCAGATTTACTTGTACCATTATCATTAGGAGTGATATAGGTTCGAAACGACCAATAACTATTCCCTGTATACCATCCTATAGATCCTGTATAAATAGTAGTTGTTTCCGAAAACTTCAACCCTCTAAAACCTAAGGAAACCTCTAAGCTATATGGCAATGTTTTATACAATTCCGCACCATAGCGAATTTCAGGAAACAAGGCATCATTTGAAAAACCACCACTAATATATGCATATAAGCCTTCTACTATTCTCGGATACATATCTATTTCATACTGAAAATTATTAGTATCAAATCTTCGCGAATAATTTACCTTAGCTATAATACTACCATATTTTGTTTGCCTCGAATATCGAACTGTAGAGTAATAAGACGGATCTCTTTCGTCTTTGTTGTATAAAATCATTGAATAGTTCAACCCAACACTGTTAAAACGTAGTGTATTCATTAAGCTTTCCTTGTAAGAAATAGCTTTGTTATTATTACTATCTATTTCAATTATTTTATCTAAAGTTCGTAATGCATCTTCTGGTTTTTGAAATTTCTCTTCAGACTTTGCTTTTAAATAGAGTAAATCAGTATCATCTGGAAAATATAACAAGGCTTTTTTTACCAGCTCATATGCCTTATAAGGTAATTCTGCATATAACTCGTTATTAATTGTCGCTACCCAATCGTTTTTTCTTTTAGCATCTTTTTTTAATATATATTCAAACTCTGTTCGGGCTTGTTTATAGTTACCATCCCAAGAATATGTACTTGCTAAAAACGAACGTACATCCAAGTAATTTGGGTACTTTGTTAAAATAAATCGTAAAGTATCTTGTGCCTCTTTGCGTTGTTTATTAAAAGCCAACTCTCTTGCTTTTTCAAAAGCTACATCAGGATCTCCTTGAAATATTTTTTTCTGAGAAAAAACAGAACATACACACAATATTAACGCTATACATAAACCATAACTTTTCCCTTTTAACATCATTACTTTAGAACTTTTTTGAATTTTATATACTCCTCGTTTTCTGGATATATTTCTAAAAGACTATCTATAACCCTAAACGCTTGTTCTTTTTGTGCTAACTTTTGGTAACCCATCGCTAATTTAAAAGCTACACTTGGGTTCTTAATTTTATTTCTAAAAGCCTTTTTCGCTGTAATGACACTTTTACTTTCTTGACCAGACCATCGATACATATCTAACAACGCCAAATAAGAATCGTCATAAAATGGATGTCGCTCAATAGCTTCTAACAACAATGGTTCTGCTTCATTATATTTTCCATCCCATGATAAAGTTCTTCCTTTTAAAATTCTTGCATCTACGTGATTAGGCATACTATTTAAAATAAAATCACATAACAACCTCGCTGTTTCTCTATCTCCTTCAAATGCTTTAGCTCTTGCTATTAAAAACACCTCATCAAACGTTTTTCCTTCAGCTGTTTCTCTTATTAATTCTTGCTCCTCTACTGAAAATTTAATTCTCTTTTGCTTCTTATGCATCTCAGTGAATGGATAAATTTTATCTTGCTCCGTCACATAGTTATTCATTCTTTTAAAGCTATTGAATGAATCCTTAACAGTCTCCAACATTTTCTTGTCGTTAATTTTATGTGTTTCAAATGAACTATTTATCTTATATAAACTTCCATCAGAGTATAAATACTCATCATAAATAAAATCTTTTAACCCTCCTTTATAACGCATTAACCCTATTTGATGAATATTCCTAAATTTTTTAACTGTATCTAAACCAGACCCCATCCACGCAGTTTGTTTTAGTGGTTTTAGTAGATAATTATTATTTAAAAAAGAATAAATACTGGGAGCTACATCCCAATGAGATGATACCGATTTAAATCGTTGTGCTCTCTTCAACATAGGACTATAAATAAGTAATGGAACATGAAACCTACACAACTTATCCTTTTGTTCAATCGGAATTAATCGGTGGTCTCCAGTTATGATAAAAATTGTGTTTTCTATATCATGTTCTTCCTCATAATCTTTCATAAAAGTCTTTAGAGAATTATCACTATAAAGTAATGTTGCGTAAATGTCTTTTTTACTTTCGATCTCTTCTTTTGAAACCCCAAAATTTTGTGATGTATTTAAAATACTATCAACTTTTCTTTCATATATAGCTTTATTAGGAAACATAAAAGGTTCATGATTACTAAGTGTTGCAATAACATCAAATCTTGGTTGTTTCTTTTCTTTTAAAGTACTCAATACTTTTTTAAACATTTCCGCATCTGGGTATCCCCAAGAAAAACCATCTACACTTCCTGTTTTTACGTACGACGGTCCAAACTTGTTTTCATCTACAATAAAATCAACATCATTGTATTCTAAAAATTTATCAATTTTATCAAAACTTGATGGAGCCCCTGTATAATATGATGTTGTATAGCCATTCTCTTTTAATAGATTGAATAATGATAAGTGTGTTGGGATTTTAGATATTTCTAAAAAACCTGTCTCTCCATAAGGAAGAGATGCTATTAATGAAGGTAAAACTCCAAAAGTTCGTCCTGTATTGCTTACAAAGTTTTCCCAATACAATGATCTAGTTATTAAACTATCTAAATACGGTGTGAATCCGCTATACGAGTTACCATCTACAAACTCACTTCCCACCCCTTCTAAAATGATAACCATAATATTAGGTTTTTGTGATTTTGTATTAAAAAATGATCCTAACACATCTTTTGTATCTTTTGTAAACTTCAAAAGAGGATACTCATTCTCTTCTGTAATATGATAATTACTAGCTTGTAGTTTTCTTAACTTAAATTGTAAAATATCAGTTGCTAAAAACCCTAGTTTATTTTGGTACTTAACTTCATTAAATTCTGTTCCAAAGAACTTTAACGGGACTATTAATATTGATAGTATTAGTAAAATTTTTATTGGCAAAATATCTGACATTTTCCTTTTAAAAAAGTATAAAATTGTCAAAAAAGACAAAGGAACTAAAAGAAAAAGAAGGTAATTTACAATTGAAAATGATGCCGAAGAAGCAACAGTTTTATAGATATCATCATACGAATACCCTAAAAGGTCTGCCCCTAAATTCAACAAGGTTATCGTACTATACTTTACAAGTGATAACTCTATAAGAACAAGAAATACTCCAAAAGCCACAAATACCAAGCTTCCATACTTACTATGCAGTAAATTAAACAAATAATAAACAGGAAAAAACAAAACACCAATTAGTAACACTATCCAAAAATCATTCAATAATTTGTATACTACGAGTTGAAGTATTTCATCTATCGAACTTGCTTTAAGTCTTAAAAAAACTTCCGTCAAGCTTAATAACCAAAACGTCACTAATAGTGCTATTATAATTTTAGAATAAGTAAAAAAGGATTTTTTTAACAAGTTTGCTTTCATTTTCTTTATTTATTGGTCAATCCTTTCCTCTTCATTTCTCCCCATTTTAGGTTTTTATTAAAATAGTAATCTATATTTCCTTTAACTGCTGCATACAATACAACAGGATGCAAAAGCAAAGGTTCTATAAAAGCTGATAACACCAACTGAAAACCTTCTCCCTTTTTTTTATATTGATGAAAAGTAAACTCTTCAGAAAAAACAGCCAAAAGTGTATAAATGACAGAAGAAAAGTATGCCGCTAGAAAAAAACCTAGTGCATAATCCCATTGAATATTTCTTACAAAAAGTAACAATGTGAAATATATAATTCCTAACACTTCTACTATAGGGGCCATCCTTTCAAAAAGAAACCAATAAGGAAAACTTAACATTCCTAAAACTCTGTACTTAGGATTAAATCCAATAACTCTATGTTCTTTTAATGTTTCTATCGTTCCTCGAGTCCATCTATTGCGTTGAGATATAAAAGTCTTATAATTTTCTGGAGCCTCTGTCCAACACAAAGGGTCAGGTATGTATGCTACTTTGTATTCTATTTTTTGTTCTTCCATATATCTACGCATTCGAACAACAATCTCCATATCTTCACCTACTGTCTTTGTATTGTACCCACCTACTTTAATGGCTATATTTTTATCAAACATTCCAAATGCTCCTGAAATCACCAACAATCCATTTAGTTTGCTCCATGCCATTCTTCCCAATAAAAAAGAACGTAAATACTCTAATATTTGTAACCTGACTAATGTTATTTTTGGATAATTTACATCCATTAATTTTCCATCTTCTATAATACAGGAATTCGCTATTCTTATAACTCCTCCTGAAGCAATTACCCTTCTATCTGTATACTCTAAAAATGGCTTTATCATTTTCTGTAATGAATCTTCCATGAGCAAACAATCAACATCAATACATGCTACATAGTCGTTTTTGCTAATATTTAACCCTACATTTAATGCATCTGCTTTCCCTCCATTTTCTTTATCTACAACTATGAGCTTTTCAAAGGCAGGATTTTTCGACTTAAAAACTCCTGCTCTTATTGGTTTTGTTTTAATACGTTCGTTGATTAAATACTCTACTTTTTCCAAATTGTAAGCTTTTATCAACCTATCTAAACTATCATCAGTACTCCCATCATTTACTATAATTACATCATAATTCGCATAATGGGCAGAAAGCAAGGATCTAACATTTTCTACAATATTTAAACTCTCATTATACGCTGGAGCAATAATTGAGATACCTGGTGCTAATTCTGACGATAGTATATCTTTATAATTGACAAAGCTGTTTTTTCGCAAATATGAAATTGTTTCTTTTCTTGAAAAAATAGCTAATATTCCATATGAAAGAAGCACTAAAAAGGAATATGCTAAAAATAAAAAGTGAATAATTAGCAATACATAATACATAACACTTGAAGCATCCATACCTTTCTTTTTCTTATGGGTTATTTTCTAAATAATTAATAACCTTGAGGTTTGCTAATACATTTGTTTCATTTTTAAGTCCAATAAACTTTGAGATGTCTATTTGCTTTAAAATTTTTAAGGCTAAAACTTTAATTTCAAAAACCTTACTATTAATATGTTTTAAAACAAAAGCTCCTTCTTCTCTAACTTCTACTCCAATATTTTCAAGCAATTCAAATACTGCAATTTTTTCTTTTATTGTTAAATTTTCATAGGTATTTATAAGTACCTGCTTTGCTTCAATTATATATAGGTAATTTAAAAGACGAATAGTTTTTAATCGTATTTCCTTATTTTCATGCTTTATTAATAGTAATAATTCTTTTTGAGTTTCTCTTAAATTATACGCTTTTACCAACTCTAAAGTAAATAATACCACATAATCATTTTCAGAGCTCAACCATTTTCTAACATCTGGTACCTCTTGTGTTTCCATTCCTTGTAAAGCATCTAGAATACCTATTTGATCCCAAATTGAGATTGACGATTTTAATTCATCTAAAAAATCAAGTCCTTTAAATCCAAATAAATTAATAAAATATAAATATGCTTGTCGGCGGACTTCCATTTTAGAATGATTGATACACTTCGCTACTTCATCTTGTGCTTCAAGTACCTTAAACCGTCTCAAATCTCTAATTCCTATAGCAATGATATGCCACTTTTTACTATGCAACTTTGACTGTGCTTGTGTAGCTAACCCTAAATCTTTATACAGTTGATTAATAACAGTAATCATGTTTCCAGAAACTTCTCCTTTCAATTTTAAAAGTGTATTGATAAATATCTTTCTGTCTAAGCTTCTTACTAAACTAAGTTTTAGTTTATCTATAATCTCTTTTTGGGCACTATTCAATTCATGGCTATTTTCATTTGAGTATAGGTAATCTACAATGTTTTCTTCATATTTTTTACTCTGTGTTTCAACAAAAAGTTCTTCTTTTCTTAAACGAAATCTTACTACTTTTAAAAAAAACACAAGACTTATCAAAACAAAGAAAAAAACAATAGCAAGTACCCATACTATTATAACAATAGACGGAAAGTCTTCAAAAAAAGAGTTAATAAGTAGAGGGGGGACCATAAAGTTGAGGGATAAATTTATTTTACACAAGTGCTCGTTTCACCCTTATTATCAATTCATTAGGAATTAACGGCTTTACCATAAAGTCAGTTGCTCCTAAATTAAATGCTTGGGTTACCATTTCTTCTTGACCTGAAGCTGAAAAAACAATAATAGGGACATCCATTTTTAATACATTTCTTACATGGCTTATAACCTCTAAACCTGAAAGATAGTCCATCATTATATCTGTCAAAATTAAATCGGGTTGATGAGTTTCTATAAGCTCAAGTGCTTTTTTACCATCTTCAGCTACAAACAATTCATAACCTTCTTTTTCTAATTTCAATTTAATTAGTAGTAAAAACACCGAGTTATCCTCGGCTATAACAATTTTTTGGGTCTTATCCATCAAACTATCATTTGTTTATTTTTTTTATTAATTTTATACACATATCATACACATTACTCAAATATAATAAAAATATATCAGTATATTGGTTAATTCATTATATTAAACAATACTTAAAAATTGCATATTATGTTACATAACAATTGTTTTTTTAGTGAAATTGTTGATTTAGATTTTTTAAACGAAAATCTTTCTGGTAACGTAGAACAGTATTCTGAGATGATTTCTATTTTCTTAACACAAAGCCAAGAAAAAATTGCTATTCTTAAAAAAGCCATCAATGAAGAAAATTTCACATTAATTAAAGAAGCCTCACATTTCTTGAGATCTTCATTTACCATTATGGGTTTAAGATCTAAAAACTTACTTGTTGAAATTGAAAATCTGAGCTCACAATTAAAAGATATCGAAAAAATTAAAACACTCTCTAATTCTATGTTAATCAATTACAATGAAAGTATTATTGAGTATGAAAGAATACTTTCATGCTTTGTAAAAAACAACAACTAACCACTTTTATAGAAGTCCCTCAACAAACTAACTACATGAAAACAAAAAAATTTAAGCATTTAAGCTCAATTTTAACTTTTTCTATAATAATTTCTAGCTCTTTAACTATGTTTGAGTGGATTTTTCATAAGCGAATACTATTCACAGTTAATGAAGATGGAGCCACTACAAAATTTAATACCGCTGTTTTGTTTCTATTATCTATTATAAGCTTGATGATTAGTAGAGGAAGACAAAAAAAATACAAAATAGCTTTTTCATTTTTTACGTATACAATACTAACTATAAGCTTATTAACACTTATAGAATATATCTTTAATATTGATTTATTCATTGATAATTTGCTTGTAAAAGATACCATTACAAAAATATACCCAGGAAGAATGTCAGAAGCTACTGCTGCCTGTTTTATTTTTTTCTCTATAGGGCTCACTGGTTTAAAATCTACCAACAGAGCTTATATAGCCACTACCCAGCACGTCGCTCTTATAACTACAGCTGTTTCGTCTATTATTATTATTTCTTTTGCGCTAAGAGTTCCTATAGAAGCTAAAATTGATTTTTTTAAAACAATGTCTATTCAGTCATCTTTAGGGTTTATTATTATTTCTTTTTTACTAGTATTAAAATCTTACAATATAGGTTTTAAGGAAACTATTCTAGGAAATAATTACGGTAGCAAATCACTTCAAAAATTATTACCTTTCATCATATTAATTCCCTTTTTCCTAAGCTTTTTAATGCTTACTCTTATAAATGAAAAAGTTATCGGAGCGCAATCGGGAATTATTGTTTACACTCTAATTTTAATTCTCTCTGGTTTCTTATACACCTATATAGTTTCTATCGGATTAAATAAATCTGATTATCTCAGACAAAAATTAGAAAAAAACTTAATTAACAAAAACCGAGAATTGCTTCAATTTAAAGAAGCTTTAGATAAAATTGCTATTGTAGCCATTACAGATGAAGACACGAAAATAAAATATGTGAATGATAATTTTTGTGAAATTTCAAAATACACAAAGGAGGAAATAATAGGAAATACAAATGAAATTGTTCGTTCAGATTATCATCCCGATTCTTTTTTCTCAGAGGCTTGGGAAACTGTATCTTCAGGAAATCCTTGGTTTGGTGAAGTTAAAAACAGAGCTAAAGATGGTACTTTATATTGGACAGAAACCGCTATCGTTCCTCTTAAAAATAGAGTAAACTACATTAATGAATATATGGCTATTCAATTAGACATATCTAAACGTAAAGAAGCCGAAGAATTACTTGCTTCTAAATATGTAAAAACCTTAGAGCAAAAAAATAAAGAGTTAGAACAATTCAGTTATATCACTTCTCATGATTTGCAAGAACCACTAAGAACTATTTCTACTTTTTCAGAATTACTCTATAAACAATACCACGATAAATTAGATGATAATGCGAAACAACTCTTTACGTTTATAAAAAAAGCGACTCATAGAATGAGTGACTTAATCACAAATTTATTAGACTACTCTAGGTTAGGCCGTGAAAGAGAGATAACTAAAGTTAATTGTAATACCTTAATTAAGGATATTATAGAAGATCTTAACAGTACTATCACTCAAACAAACACCACTATAATATATGACAACAATTTACCCACAATAGATGCTTATCCTACAGAACTTAGGTTATTGTTTCAAAACCTTATTAGTAATGCTATAAAGTTTGCTAAAAAAGATGTTCCTCCTATTGTTTCAATTAAAGCTAAAAAGAAAAAACACGCATGGAAATTCTCTGTAAAGGATAACGGAATAGGAATTCCTGAGAAATTTCAAGATAAAATTTTTGCTATCTTTCAACGCTTACATTTAGAAGATGAGTACGAAGGTACAGGAATTGGTCTTGCTCACTGCCAGAAAATAGTAGGTATGCATGGAGGTGAAATTGGAGTAAAGTCAAAAATAAATGAAGGAAGTACCTTTTTCTTCACAATACCAAATTAAACTAATAATTATGAAAAAATTACATACTATTTTATTAATTGATGATGACCCTGCTACGAACTTTCTTCATAAATTACTTATCGAAAAAGAAAACTGCACAGAAAATATTGTTTGTATGCAAAGTGCAGAAGATGCCTTAGCTTACTTAAGATTGAAAATTGAAGGGGAATACCCACATCCTGAAATTATTTTTTTAGATATTAACATGCCTAGAATGAATGGTTGGGACTTTCTTGAAGAATATGAAAAATTTGATAAAGAACAGCAAGCAAAAAAAATTATCATTATGCTTACTACCTCTTTAGATCCTCACGATAGAGAGAAAGCTGAATCTATTAATCAAATTAATGAGTTCCAATCTAAACCATTAACTTCTGAAAAGCTGCGAAGTATTTTAAAATCAAATTTTCCTAATATGTTTAATCACGTTTAACACTCCACTTTATAGATATAAAAAATCCCAGCTAACAACATGTCAACTGGGATATTTTCATTTTATTCCTTTAAACTATTGGTCAATCGAACCTAAAACGCGTTTCATAAAATTATTCAACGCTTCCTTTTTAGGCGTTCCGTCTTTAATCATCTTATCGACTTCAATTGCTCCATACATGTTAGAAATTAACTCACCTATTACATCTAGCTCCTCATCTTTTAATGATGGAACTTCAGTTAAAGCTTCAAGAGTTTCAATAGTTTCTAGTACGTAATCTTGATCGTTTTCTTCAATAAAAGAAGTTAAGTGTTTAATTATAGGTAATTTCATAACTAAGCAACTTCGTTTACTAAATCTTTCAATACTTCAAACTTATTAGTTTGTGTTTGATTTACAAACTCTCCATTTACAAATGTTGCAAAGGTTGGTAAATTACTTACATCCGCTAGTTTTCTACTTTCAGGAAACTTTTCTGCATCAACTACTACAAAAACCATCTCTTCATTTTCAGAAGACAACTTCTTAAATTTAGGTTTCATAATACGACAGTTACCACACCAAGTGGCTGAAAATTGTACCACTACTTTTGGGTTTCCTGTAACAACTTCCGATAAATTATCTTGACTTAATTCTTGTACCATAGTCTTGTACTTTTAAATTTCGAAAGGAGTTCGTGCTCGACCCCTTCACTTATCTCACACGAACTTTATTCCTTTCCTAACTGTATTTTAAAGTGCTGCTAAGTACTCTGCAGTAGCTTTAGCGTTTGCTTGCATTGCTTCTTTACCTTCTTCCCAGTTTGCTGGACAAACCTCACCTTTTTCTTGTACATGAGTGTAAGCATCAATCAAACGTAAATATTCATTTACATTACGACCAACTGGCATATGGTTAATTCCTTCGTGGAATACAGTTCCTTCTTCATCAATTAAATAAGTAGCTCTATAAGTTACATTATCTCCTTCAACTTGAACAGTACCTGTAGCCTCATCATAGGTTTCATTAGTAATATCTAAGATACCTAAAATAGATGATAAGTTACGATTACTATCAGCTAACAATGGATATGTTACACCTTCAATACCTCCATTTTCTTTAGCTTGATTTAACCAAGCAAAATGTACCTCAGGAGTATCACATGATGCACCAATTACAATTGTATTTCTTTTTTCAAATTCTGATAATGCAGCTTGAAAAGCATGTAACTCAGTTGGGCATACAAAGGTAAAATCTTTTGGGTACCAAAACAACAATATTTTCTTCTTATTATTAACTGCTTCTTCCAATACATTTAATTTGAACGTATCACCCATTTCGTTCATTGCATCTACGTTTAGATTTGGGAATTTTTTTCCAACTACTGTAGCCATTTTATAGTTTTTTATTGATTAATAATTCTTAACGAGTGCAAATGTATTTCGTTTCCTAACATTTTAAAGAATGAATGTTAAAATATTTTTTTATTTCATTATAAAAATAATTGATAACAAACATAATCAATAATCAAAAAACAAAATACACATCTACATACCAAAACATTACAAAACAAAATAGCTTTATACTATAGTAAAATAAAAAATATAAATAAAAATTATTTAATGATTTATCGTAAATTTGAAGGTACTGTAACCTTAAAAAACAAAAAAATGAACGATACTAATCCACACTTTTCTGGTAGTAAAACAGGTAAATGTCCTTTTTCTCAGGGCGCAAATACTGAAATACACAATAATATTATGGAATGGTGGCCTAAGTCTTTGAATTTAGATATTTTACACCAACACGACACCAAAACAAATCCTTTGGGTAAAGATTTCAATTACGCTGAAGAATTTAAAAAACTAGATTTAGAAGCTGTAAAAAATGATTTAAAAAATTTAATGACTAGCAGTCAAGACTGGTGGCCAGCTGATTGGGGTCATTATGGAGGATTAATGATACGAATGGCGTGGCATGCTGCAGGTACTTATAGAATAGCTGATGGTAGAGGTGGTGGTAATACAGGTAATCTTCGTTTTGCTCCACTAAACAGTTGGCCAGATAATGGAAACCTTGATAAAGCCAGACGTTTATTGTGGCCTATTAAAAAGAAATATGGAAATAAACTATCATGGGCTGACCTTATTATTTTAGCAGGAAACATGGCCTATGAATCAATGGGATTTAAAACTTTTGGTTTTGCAGGAGGACGTGAAGATATCTGGCACCCAGAAAAAGACATTTATTGGGGATCGGAAAAAGAATGGTTAGCTGCCACACACAACAGATATGAAAGCGACACTAATAGAGAGTCTCTTGAAAATCCATTAGCTGCTGTTCAAATGGGATTAATTTATGTTAATCCAGAAGGAGTTGATGGTAAACCAGATCCTTTGAAAACTGCACAAGATGTTCGTTTAACCTTTAAACGCATGGCTATGAACGATGAAGAAACTGTTGCTTTGACTGCAGGGGGACATACCGTGGGAAAAGCACACGGAAATGCCGATGCTGGTGCTTTAGGTCAAAGTCCTGAAGGAGCTGAAATTCACGAACAAGGTTTAGGCTGGTACAACCCTAAAGGAAATGGGAACGCTGAAAACGCAGTTACCAGTGGTTTAGAAGGCGCATGGACAACTACACCCGACAGATGGAATCATACCTATTTTCATTTATTATTAAATCATGATTGGGAACTAACAAAGAGTCCTGCTGGTGCATGGCAATGGGAGCCTGTTAACATGAAAGAAGAAGATAAACCAACAGACGCTCACAATCCAAACATCAAAAGAAACCCTATCATGACCGATGCTGATATGGCGATGAAAATGGATCCTGAATACAGAAAAATATCAGAAAAATTTTATAACGACCCAGAGTACTTTGCTGATACATTTGCTCGTGCCTGGTTCAAATTAACACATCGCGATTTAGGTCCGAATACTCGTTATTTAGGAACCGATGTACCAACAGAAACACTCATTTGGCAAGACCCAGTTCCTACCGTAGATTATACCTTAAGCGAAACTGAAATCGAAGAATTAAAAAACATATTATTAAACAGTGGGTTAACCCGTACCGAACTAATTAATACAGCTTGGGACAGTGCTAGAACATTCAGAGGTTCTGATTTTAGAGGTGGTGCTAATGGAGCAAGAATTCGTTTAGCTCCTCAAAAAGACTGGGAAGGAAACGAACCTACAAGATTGAAGAAAGTACTAGATAAGCTAACTGAAATTCAATCAGAGTTGAATAAAAAAGTGAGTATTGCTGATTTAATTGTTTTAGGCGGTAGTGCTGCTATTGAAAAAGCTGCTCAAGATGGAGGTATAAACATTAAAGTTCCTTTCTCTCCAGGAAGAGGAGATGCAACTCCAGAAATGACAGACATTGAATCTTTTAAAGTGCTAGAACCTTTACATGACGGATACAGAAACTGGCAGAAAAAAGAGTATACTGTAAAACCTGAAGAATTGTTGTTAGACAGAACACAACTTATGGGGCTAACCGCTCCTGAAATGACTGTTTTAGTTGGTGGAATGCGTGTATTAGGTACCAACCATGGAGGTACAAAACATGGAGTATTCACCGACAACGAAGGTGTTTTAAGCAATGATTTCTTTGTGAATTTAACAGATATGAAATATTCATGGAAACCTGCCGGAGAAAATCTCTACAACATTGTTGAACGAAAAACAGGAAATATAAAATGGACAGCTACCAGAGCCGATTTGATATTTGGTTCTAATTCTATACTTAGATCATACGCAGAAGTATATGCGCAAGATGACAACAAAGAAAAATTTGTAAAAGACTTTGTAGCCGCTTGGACTAAAGTAATGAATGCAGACAGATACGATTTAAATTAAAATAAGTATAACCAACAAAAAAAGAAGAGCAAATTGCTCTTCTTTTTTTATATTATTAATAACATCTAGCAACCTATTTACTTGCAAAAAGTTTTACATCATTTTTAGAAACTTCTTTTTCACCTAAAATAAGTAAGCGTTCTACCACATTGCGCAACTCTCGAATGTTTCCTGTCCAATCATACTCTTGCAGTTGTTTTATTGCATCATCTGCAAATTTTTTCTTGGGCATACCCTGCTCTTCAGAAATTTTCTCTGCAAAGAATTTTACCAATAACGGAATATCTTCTCTCCTATCATTTAACGCCGGAACCTCAATTAAAATTACAGCTAAGCGATGATACAAATCTTCTCTAAAACGCCCCTCTGCAATTTCTTTTTTTAAATCTTTGTTTGTTGCTGCAACAACACGCACATTCACTTTAATATCTTTATCAGAACCTACTCGTGAAATTTTGTTCTCCTGTAAAGCTCGAAGTACTTTTGCCTGTGCTGACAAACTCATATCTCCTATCTCATCTAAAAAAATTGTTCCTCCATTTGCAGCTTCAAACTTACCAGCCCTGTCTTTGTTTGCTCCAGTAAAACTTCCTTTCACATGCCCAAACAACTCACTTTCTATCAATTCTGAGGGAATCGCGGCACAATTCACCTCAACCATCGGTGCTTTAGAACGTTCTGATTTTTCATGCAACCAATGTGCTACTAATTCTTTCCCTGTTCCGTTAGGTCCTGTTATTAAAACTCTAGCGTCAGTGCCCGATACTTTTTCAATGATTTCTTTGATATGAGTAATAGCATCACTCTCTCCAATCATTTCATAATTCTTACCCACCTTCTTTTTTAACCGCTTGTTTTCTACCACTAATTCCTTTCTATCTAAAGCATTTCTTACCGTATTTAATAAACGGTTTAAATCTGGTGGTTTTGAAATATAGTCAAAAGCACCTAAACGCATCGTGTTTACTGCCGTATCTAAATCTCCGTGACCAGAAATCATTACCATAGGTGTTTCTGGTTTTATTTTTTTAGCTTTTTCTAATACTTCAACCCCATCCATTTTGGGCATTTTAATATCACAAAGCACTAAATCGTAATCTGTATTTTTTATCATTTCAATTCCTGCTAACCCATCTTCAGCCTCTTCAACTTCATAAGAATTATTTTCTTCTGAAATAATTTTTTTTAATACTCTGCGAATTGCAGCTTCATCTTCTATTATTAATATTTTAGCCATACTTTCTTTTATTCTTTTGAAATTCTCTCTAAAAAAGCAACAATTAAGCCATTATTTATTTTTCTCAATAATATGTATATCTCTTTGAGGAAAAGGAATGCTTACATTATGCTCTCTAAACAGTTCATCGATTCTAAACCTGATATCACTCTTAGGTATTAACGCTTGAAAACTATCATTTAATGTAAATATTAATTTGAAATCTAATGAACTATCACCAAAATTTTCAAATAGTACCATTGGGGCAGGATGTTGATATACTTTTGGATGTTCGTTAGCAGCTTGTAGCAACAATTTTTTAACCAAAGCTACATCACTACCATAAGCAACTCCTACCGTAACATTTTCGCGAGTAGTTGTTCCATTTTGAGTCCAATTGTATAAACTGTTCGATAAATACTTATGATTAGGAATAACCAATACTTTATTATCTATAGTTACTGCTCTTGTGGTTCTTAATTTTATTTCCTCTACCCTACCTACTTTATCATCTAACTCTATAATATCTCCAACATGTACACTTTTATCAACAATTATAAAAACTCCAGAAATAATATCTTGAAAAAAGGTTTGTAAAGCCAAACCAATACCAATTAATAATGCAGAAGACGCAACTAAAACAGCACTTAAATTAACCCCTGCCGAACTTAACGCTATTGAAAAAACTATTACATAAGTTAACCAACTAGTAAACGAGAAAATAGTATTGAACTTATTCTTATCTTCTTGTTCTAATTTACTTTTAGCCAGTTTTTTTAAGTACTTCAATACAATCCTAACAATAACTAAGCTTATTATTAAAAGTAAAATTGTTTTTAAAGTTACATCTATACCTTTTCCTCCCAGAGGTATTTTATAATTTAAAAAATCGGTTATTTGTTTTATAATTTCTTTCATCTGCTAGCTCTTATTATTTTTATTCGTCAGATGTAATTCACATTAAATACTTTCGAAGAATATTAAGTTAATTACTACAGCTCATTTCATAAAAAGTTAATTATCCACTATAGCGAATCCACTTCCATAAATCTTTATAGGTTGGCTTTTTACCATACATTAAAATACCTACACGATAAATCTTGGCCGCAATCCATACAATTACCATAAAAGTAAGAATTAATAACAACATAGAAATTGCTATTTCCCACCAAGCTACTCCAAATGGAATTCGCATTAACATCACGATTGGAGATGTAAATGGTATATATGAAAATATAACTGATACTGGTCCGTGAGGATCATTAATTACCGTTGCAAAACCAACATATACCGCTAAAATTAATGGCAACATAATTGGCATCATAAATTGCTGTGTATCGGTTTCATTATCTACTGCTGCACCAACAGCTGCAAATAAAGAACTATATAACATATACCCTCCTAAAAAGTAAAAAATGAACAAAAAGAACATTTTAACCAAAGGTAATCTGAAAATTTCTTGAACTATCATTTCTCCTTTTTCGGTTGCTGTTTGCTGGATAGCTTCCATTTGTTCTGGTGAAACTTTGGCAGATTGCATATCCATCATATCAACTCCAAAGAAAGAAGAAGCGATAAAACTGAATACCAAGAATAAAACTCCCCAAATAAAGAATTGCAACAAACCTGCCGAAGCATTTCCTATAATTTTTCCTAACATTAATTGGAAAGGTTTTACCGAAGACACAATTACCTCGATAATTCTACTCGTTTTTTCTTCAATTACACTACGCATAACCGAAGTACCATATATCATCACAAACATCATTAACAAGTACCCTGCAATAGCTCCTACACCTATTTTTAATCCGTTGATTAATTTTGATGATTTTTCACCAGAAAAATTCAACATCTTAATTTCTGATGCTATTTTAGACTCTTCAATATGGGCAATATCAATTCCAAAACTGGTTAGCTTTTCATGACGTAATACTTTGTCTATCTTGTCTTCTAAGCCTTCCATAATAGACATACTTGGAGAATCTTTTGAGAAAAACTCTATCGATTTTGCTAGTATTTCTAAGCTATCTTGTTTCGGAATATATAAAGCTCCATAATAATCTCCTTCCTCTACTTTCTTTTTAGAGTCTTCAATTCCCAAAGCTGTAAAATCTTGATATTTTACAGTTTTTGAATCTGAGAATACTTCTTTAGAAAACATTCCTGACTCATCTACATATACTATTTTCTTGACTTTTTCATCATTCTTTTTCATTAAGAAAAACACCAAAGCTCCCATACCAATCATTAATAAAGGACTTAAAAAAGTCATAACGATAAACGACTTATTTCTAACCTTGGCAATAAATTCACGCTCTATTATTAATCGTAATCTTTTCATAGGTTAACTGTTTTTATTAACTGCCTGAATAAAAATATCGTTGGCACTTGGTACTAATTCTACAAAATGTTGTACTTCTCCTTGTGTTGTTAAATACGATAATAAATCGTTAGCTGAATTTCCATTGGTCAGCTTCACATTCAATTTTAATCCGTTATTTAACAATTTAAAATCAGCAGGTAGTACTTCAAAATTTTGTTTTAGCTTATCTTCTACCTCTTTTGAGTTAGAAGTAGCCAACCCTACCTGAAAAGTGTGAGTTCTAAATTCTTTTTTAATATCTTCTAGCTTACCATCTAAAATTTTGTTCGATTTATTAATCAAAGCAATATAATCGCACATCTCTTCTACACTTTCCATACGGTGTGTAGAAAAAATTATGGTAGCACCTTCATCACGCAATTGTAAAATTTCTTTGGCTATTAACTGCGCATTTATTGGATCAAATCCTGAAAAAGGTTCATCAAAAATTAATAGTTTTGGTTGATGCAATACTGTTACAATAAACTGTACCTTTTGCGCCATTCCTTTAGAAAGCTCTTCTATCTTTTTATTCCACCAAGCACCTATATCAAACTTATCAAACCAATATTTTAAACGCTTTTTTGCTTCTGATTTACTTAACCCTTTTAATTGAGCCAAGTACAACGCCTGCTCTCCTACTTTCATACTCTTATATAAACCACGTTCTTCTGGTAAATATCCTATATGTTCTATATGGTGTGGTGCTAGCTTTTCTCCATCTAATATAATCTCTCCTGCATCAGGCATTGTAATTTGATTGATAATTCTAATAAGAGAGGTTTTTCCTGCTCCATTTGGACCTAACAACCCAAAAACACTCCCTTTTGGTATATGCATAGACACATTATTCAATGCAGTATAATCGCCATAACGTTTTACAACATTGTTAATTTCTAATAAGTTACTCATTGATTTATTTGATAATTAGTTAACTTTTTGTAACATAAAATTCCTACAAACTTACATAAATTTACAAGTATTAGATAGCCATACAACAAAAACGTTACACTTAAAATTTGTGTTATTTTTATTATGCACGCATAATTTTTTTTCAAAATACTATGCATGCATAATAAAATTTTATATATTTGGCATCGATGGATAAGGATAAATCAATAGATCACCAGTTGAGAGCTACATGGCAAGCTGTAGCCAAAATGTATAATGAGCAAGCTGCAAAGCACGATAGCACTATGGCTACAGCCTTTGCTTTATTGAATATAGATTTTGAAAACGGTACTCCTTCAACAGCTTTAGGACCATTAATGGGAATGGAGCCTACTAGTCTTTCTCGTTTACTTAAAACTATGGAAGATAAAGGAGTAATATCAAGAGAAAAAAACCCAAATGATGGAAGAAGTGTCATTTTAAAACTTACCGACTTTGGTAAGGAGATGCGTGAGGTTTCGAAAGGGCATGTATATCAATTCAATAATAAAGTACGAGAGTATATTACTGAAGAAGAGTTAGAAACTTTTTTTAAAGTAACTACAACGATAAACAAACTAATTACAGACAAATTGATATATGATGATATCGATTAAAACTGTATAAAAACAAACCAACAAACAAATGGCAAGAAGAATTAAAAAAGTAGCAATTATTGGCTCAGGTATCATGGGATCAGGTATTGCATGTCATTTTGCTAACATTGGCGTTGAAGTGTTATTATTGGACATCGTTCCAAGAGAACTTAACGACAAAGAAAAAGCAAAAGGCCTTACCTTAGAAGACAAAGTAGTTCGTAACCGTTTGGTTAATGATGCTTTAGCTGCTTCGTTAAAATCAAAACCATCACCTATCTACAACCAAAAGTTTGCAGATAGAATTACTACTGGAAACCTTGAAGACGATTTACACAAAATTAAAGATGTAGATTGGATTATGGAAGTAGTTGTTGAACGCTTAGATATTAAACAAAGTGTTTTCGAACAAGTTGAAAAATACCGTACTCCTGGTACAATAATTTCTACCAATACTTCTGGTATTCCTATTAAATTTATGAACGAAGGACGTAGTGAAGATTTCCGTAAACACTTTGCGGTAACACACTTCTTTAATCCTCCTCGTTATTTAAAATTATTTGAAGTTGTTCCTGGACCTGACTGTAAGCAAGAAGTAACTGATTTTTTAATGGACTATGGTTCGAAATTCTTAGGAAAAACTTCTGTATTAGCTAAAGATACGCCTGCTTTTATTGGTAACCGTATTGGTATCTTTGGAATACAGTCTTTATTCCACCAAGTAAAAGAATTAGGATTAACTGTTGAAGAAGTTGATAAATTAACAGGTCCTGTTATTGGACGTCCAAAATCAGCTACTTTCCGTACTGTTGATGTAGTTGGATTAGATACATTGGTACACGTTGCTAACGGTATTTATGAAAACTGTCCTAACGATGAAGCTCACGATTTATTTAAACTACCATATTTCATCAACAAAATGATGGAAAACAAATGGTTAGGAGATAAAACCAAGCAAGGTTTCTATAAAAAGACAACCAATGCAGAAGGGAAACGTGAAATTTTAGCCTTAGATTTAGATACGATGGAATACCGTCCGTCTAAAAAAGCAAAATTTGCTACTCTTGAATTAACCAAGACAATTGACAAGCCAATTGACCGATTTAAAGTATTAGTTGGCGGAAAAGATAAAGCGGGAGAATTCTACCGTAAAAACTTCGCAGCAATGTTTGCGTACGTTCAAAATAGAATTCCAGAAATTTCTGATGAATTATATAGAATTGACGATGCCATGAAAGCAGGTTTCGGATGGGAAAATGGTCCTTTCGAAATTTGGGATGCTGTAGGTGTTGAAAAAGGTATCGAATTAATGAAAGCTGAAGGAAAAGAGCCTGCTCCTTGGGTTACTGAAATGGTAGCTAAAGGAGAGAAATCTTTCTATACAGTTAAAGACGGTGCAACATATTACTACGATGTGCCTGCAAAAGCACAAGTTAAAAAGCCAGGACAAGATTCATTTATCATCTTAGATAACATTCGTAAAACTACCGAGGTATTCAAAAACTCTGGTATTGTGATTGAAGATTTAGGAGATGGAATCTTAAACTGTGAATTCCAATCTAAAATGAACACTATTGGTGGTGATGTTTTAGCTGGATTAAACAAAGCGGTTGATTTAGCTGAAAAAGACTTTCAAGGATTAGTTATTGGTAACCAAGCAGCGAATTTCTCTGTTGGTGCCAACATCGGAATGATTTTTATGATGGCTGTTGAGCAAGAGTACGACGAGTTAAACATGGCAATCAAGTATTTCCAAGATACGATGATGCGCATGCGCTATTCTGCTATTCCTACCATTGCTGCTCCTCACGGAATGACCTTAGGTGGTGGATGTGAATTATCATTACACGCCGACAAAGTAGTTGCTGCTGCTGAAACCTACATTGGATTAGTAGAGTTTGGAGTTGGAGTAATTCCTGGTGGTGGTGGATCAAAAGAAATGGCGTTAAGAGCGCAAGATTTATTCCACACTGGTGATGTTCAATTAAACGTGTTACAAGAACACTTCTTAACTATCGGTATGGCAAAAGTCGCTACTTCAGCTTATGAAGCATATGACTTGAACTTACTACAAAAAGGAAAAGATGTTGTTGTTGTAAACAAAGACCGTCAGATAGCAGAAGCTAAAAAACACGCTGTGTTATTAGCAGAAGCAGGTTATACACAACCAGTAAAACGTAAAGATGTTTTAGTATTAGGTAAGCAAGCCTTAGGAATGTTCTTAGTAGGAACTGACTCTATGGAAGCTTCTAAATATATTTCTGAACACGATCAGAAAATTGCAAACAAACTAGCCTATGTAATGGCTGGGGGAGATTTATCAGAACCAACAAAAGTTACTGAACAGTATTTATTAGACCTTGAACGTGAAGCTTTCTTAAGTTTAACTACAGAACGTAAAACGTTAGAGCGTATTCAGCACATGCTAAAAACTGGTAAACCATTAAGAAACTAAAACAATGAAAACAGCATATATAGTAAAAGGATATAGAACCGCCGTAGGGAAATCTAAAAAAGGTGTGTTCAGATTTAAAAGAGCTGATGAATTAGCTGCTGAGACCATCAAATATATGATGACTCAACTGCCAGAATTCGACGTAAAGCGTATCGACGATGTTATTGTTGGTAATGCAATGCCAGAAGGTTCTCAAGGATTAAACATGGCAAGAATCATTTCATTAATTGGATTAGATTCTGTAGATGTTCCTGGAGTTACCGTAAACCGTTTCTGTTCATCAGGATTAGAAACTATTGGTATGGCAGTAGCAAAAATTCAATCTGGAATGGCAGAGTGTATTATTGCTGGTGGAGCAGAAAGTATGAGTTCTGTACCAATGACAGGTTTTAAACCAGAGTTAAACTACGATATCGTAAATGCTGGTCACGAGGATTACTATTGGGGAATGGGAAATACTGCTGAAGCAGTAGCACAACAATACAACATTTCTCGTGCAGATCAAGATCAGTTTGCATACGAATCACACATGAAAGCTTTAAAAGCTTTAGATAGTGACCGTTTCCAAGATCAAATAGCACCAATCAATGTTGAAGAAACTTATATTGATGCGAACGGAAAACGTGCCACAAGAAATTATACAGTTACTAAAGACGAAGGTCCACGTCGTGGAACTAGCGTAGAAGCCTTAGCAAAATTACGTCCAGTATTTGCTGCTAATGGTTCTGTTACAGCTGGTAACTCATCACAAACAAGTGATGGAGCTGCTTTCGTAATGGTAATGAGTGAAGATATGGTAAAAGAGTTAGGTATTCAACCAGAAGCTCGTTTAGTAAGTTATGCAGCAGCAGGTGTACCACCTCGTATTATGGGAATTGGTCCTGTAGCAGCCATACCAAAAGCATTAAAACAAGCAGGTTTACAACAAAGTGATATTGAATTAATTGAACTAAATGAGGCATTTGCTTCACAATCATTAGCTGTTATCCGCGAATTAGGTTTAAATCCGGATATCATTAACGTAAATGGTGGAGCAATTGCTTTAGGTCACCCATTAGGATGTACTGGTGGTAAACTATCTGTTCAGTTATTTGATGAAATGCGTAAGCGTAACATGAATGGCAAATACGGAATGGTAACCATGTGTGTAGGTACTGGTCAAGGTGCTGCTGGTATTTTTGAATTCCTTAGCTAGTTAAGAGTAAAGAGCATAGAGAAAAGAGAATAGACTTTGTAATGAGTACTAGTAAGAGACATAATTATAAAAATCTAAAAATTTGGCAACTAGGATTAGAAATTGCAAATGACATTTCTGATGTACTAGTAGAGTTTCCAAAGCATGAACGTTATGATTTGTCTTCTCAAATGAGCAGATGCTCTGTTTCTATGCCCAGTAATATTGCAGAGGGTTCGGCAAATACCAATAAGTCGTTTAGCAACTATTTAAACATTGCTTTAGGTTCTTCTTTTGAACTAGGCACACAGTTATTAGTTGCTTTTCACAGAAAATATATTAACCAAAAAACTTTAACAATACTTGAAGAAAAAATAGAAGAATTTCAAAGAATGACAATGAGTTTTCAAAATACTCTTACCTAGTCTTTTTTCTATTCTCTATTTTCTCTTTTCTTAAAACTAATAAAGATGTCAGAATTAACAAAAGATCTTTTACGTGGAGGACAGTTCTTAGTAAAAGAAACAAAATGTGAAGATATATTTACTCCTGAAGATTTTTCAGAAGAGCAAACAATGATGCGTGATGCGGTTAAAGAATTTAACGACCGTGAAATCATTCCCCATAAAACTCGTTTCGAAGCAAAAGATTACGCACTTACTGAAGAAACTATGCGTAAAGCTGGTGAATTAGGATTTTTAGGTGTAGCAGTTCCTGAAGCTTATGGCGGATTAGGAATGGGATTCGTTTCTACCATGTTAACATGTGATTACATTTCTAGTGGAACAGGATCTTTTAGTACTGCTTTTGGTGCACATACGGGTATTGGTACCATGCCAATTACTTTATACGGTACTGAAGAGCAAAAGCAAAAATATGTTCCTGCATTAGCAATGGGTGAAAAATTCGGAGCTTACTGTTTAACAGAACCAGGAGCAGGATCTGACGCTAACTCTGGTAAAACTACTGCTGAGTTAACTGAAGACGGAAAACATTATAAAATTAACGGACAAAAAATGTGGATTTCGAATGCAGGTTTTGCTGAAATCTTCATCGTTTTTGCTCGTATCGAAGACGATAAAAACATTACTGGTTTTATCTTAGAATATGATAAAAACAATCCTAACGGAGTAACTTTAGGAGAAGAAGAACACAAATTAGGTATTCGCGCCTCTTCTACTCGTCAGGTATTTTTCAACGATACATTAATTCCAGTTGAAAATATGTTATCTGTACGTGGTGGTGGGTTCAAAATTGCCATGAACGCCTTAAACGTTGGTCGTATTAAATTAGCAGGAGCTTGTTTAGATTCTCAAAGAAGAATTGTAACTCATGCTGTAAACTACGCAAACGAGCGTAAGCAATTTAAAACTCCTATTGCTGAGTTTGGAGCTATTAAAATGAAATTAGCTGAAATGGCTACCAATGCATATGTTGGTGAGTCTGCATCGTACAGAGCTGCTAAAAACATCGAAGATAGAATTGCAATTCGTGAATCAGAAGGAAACACACATCAGGAAGCTGAGTTAAAAGGTGTTGAAGAATATGCTATTGAGTGTTCTATCTTAAAAGTAGCGGTTTCTGAAGATGTACAAAACTGTGCTGATGAAGGAATCCAAATTTTTGGAGGTATGGGATTCTCTGAAGAAACTCCTATGGAAGCTGCTTGGAGAGATGCTCGTATTGCTCGTATTTATGAAGGAACTAACGAAATCAACCGTTTATTATCAGTTGGAATGTTAGTTAAAAAAGCCATGAAAGGTCATGTAGATTTATTAAATCCTGCAATGGCAGTTCAAAATGAATTAATGGGAATTCCTTCTTTTGATACTCCAGATTATTCTGAACTATTCTCAGAAGAAAAAGAGATCATCGCTAAATTAAAGAAAGTATTCTTAATGGTAGCTGGGGCTGCTTTACAAAAGTTTGGTCCTGAGTTAGAGCAACACCAACAATTATTAACGGCTGCTTCAAATATTTTAATTGAAATATACATGGCAGAATCTGGAATTTTAAGAACTGAAAAGAACGCGAAGCGTTTTGGTGAAGCAGCTCAAAAAGAACAGATTGCGATGGCAAAATTATACTTATACAATGCTGTAGAAATCATTACCAAAAGTGCAAGAGAAGGTATTATTTCTTTTGCTGAAGGTGATGAGCAACGTATGATGTTAATGGGATTAAAGCGTTTTACAAAATACACTAACTACCCTAACGTAGTAGAGTTACGTGACATAATTGCAGAGAAATTAAAAGCAGAAAATAAATACTGCTTCTAATAATTCTCTGGATAGATTAGATTAGTTTCATAGTTAGTTTTATTACAGATGAACTAACTATTGAATAAAAAATTTCTTCAACTTTTATAGGTTTTAGAATTTAGTTGTTTGTTTAAAAGATCGTCAAATTAGGTTTTGGCGGTCTTTTTTTATGTTGTTACTCAGAATCCTAAGATTTTCTTAAAACCTTTTTTTATAAATTTAATGGTATATTTATTGAATCAATTCCTATGAAAAATAAAATAGCATGATAAAACTAAACGCAACTTTACTAGGAATGGCTTTTTTAGTATTCGTTAGCTGTAAAAACGAGTCTAAAAAAACAACCTTACAAAAAAATACTACTCAAGAAACAATTGCCACTCTAGACAATATTGTAGGAAACTATGTTTCTTCAGAATACGAAAAAAGAAACGAAGGATACGATTGGGTATCGATTGCAGTGAAGCCTTCTATAAACAATCAGTTAAAAATTGTTATTCGCTCACGTGCTGACAAGAAAAAGCCGACCTGTACTTTTGACGCTCTTGTAGAAAAAGAGAATGATAGTACCTATAAATCTGTCATAGAAGGAAAAACCATATTTTTTTCTTTTAAAGACAAACAAATTTCTATTGCCGCTGAAAATGAAGAAGATAGTGATATCCTAAATTTTTATTGTTCAGGAGGTGGAAGTCTTGCAGACACTTACCATAAAATTGAAGGAGATCTAGACCAAACACAAATAGATAAGACCATTTTCAACAAACATTTAAACTTACAAGGCATCGGTTTTAATATTACCACAAAAAGGAATGATATAGAAACCGAGTTAACCGTCGTTCCTTATGGATTAGAGATAGACAATACACCTTTTACACAAATTATTGACGGTAGCGTTGTAGATGCTGAAATAGAAGATTTAAATTCTGATGGTTCTCCCGAAGTACTAATCTACACCCAATCTGGTGGAAGCGGAAGCTACGGAAATGTTATTGGGTTTTCGGTAAATAATAAAAAGTCGATGAGTTCAATCTACTTCCCTCCTATTACCGAAAATAAAGAATTGAGTAAGGGATATATGGGACACGATAGATTTACTCTTATTGAAACCACCTTAACGCAGCACTTTCCTATTTATAAAGAAGAAGACAGTAATGCCAACCCTACAGGTGGTGTAAGACAAGTTATTTATCAAATGATTGATGGGGAAGCTTCAAGAAAATTTGTAATAAAAAATTCAACTATTATTAACACTAACAATTAAAATAATTATTATGAAAAAACTAACATTTTTATTTGCTACAATTCTGTTAATCAACGTATCGTGTACCAAAAAAGACGCTAGTGAACAATTATATGGTACTACTTGGGAATTAGAATATATTTCTGGACCAAGAATTGCTTTTGATGGATTGTTCCCTAACAAAAAACCTCAACTTACCTTTGATAAAGAAACAATGAAAGTGATGGGAAATGACGGTTGCAACGGATACTCTGCTGAATTTACCTTAGGTAAAGAAAATGCTATTTCTTTTGGAGAAGCTGGACCAACAACCATGATGTATTGCGGACAAGGAGAACAAGAATTTTTAAAAACCATAAAAAAAATAAACAAATACAGTTTTGACGAAGAAAGAAAACTAAACTTATTACTAGACGATGTATCAATGATGCGTTTTAAAAAAGTAACCCTAACTGAATAAAATTAGTAACTCTTTTTTACAAGATTTCTCAGTCATGCCTTCTTCGAAATGACAGAAATACTACCAACGTCTTTAATGGGAAAAATGATGAAGTAATTTGTTTACTTTTATTTACAAAAGCAAAGATTACTTCACTATTGTTCGCAATGACGATAAATAAAACGTCATAACGAGGAGCGACAGCGACGTGGTTATCTCATGAAATATAGCACACAAAACGTCATTTCGAACTGGAGTGCAACCAAGGTGAGAAACCGCTAGGTTCAGCGTAGCTAAACCTCACTCTCGTGTAACGTCATAACGAGAAGCAATAGCGACGTGGTTATCTCACAAAATATAGCACACAAAACGTCATTTCGAACTGGAGTGTAACAAAAGTGAGAAACCGCTAGGTTCAGCGTAGCTAAATCTCATTCTCGAATAACGTCATAACGAGAAGTGACAACGACGTGGTTATCTCACGAAGTATAGCACCAACATCCTTTATTTATTAAAAACTACGGAAAACCTCTATTCTTTTTACGGTTTTCTGCAAACCTAACTACGCCTTTTATAATAAATTACGAAACTTAAAAGAGTACTTATATACTACCTAATTGGAGTATAAAAGAACAAAAAGTATTTTTATAAACAAGTTGTGTGTAATTAAAGGAATCCCATGCAAAATCAAGGTGAATTTTTAACATTTTTAGAAAAATTAAATGAGTATGACAGAAGATTTCAACAACTTGTTTTAAATAGAAATCAGTTTGAATTGTTCTCTCTTTTGGGTAAAGACATTTTTCTTGATTTTCCGAATAACTTACCAAGTGACTTACTAGTAGATTATTTTGGAAGAAGATATTTAGAAATACATAATGAAATAAAGAAAAGAGGGATAGAAATAGACAATTCAGAGGAAAGCGAAAAATTATATCAATGGTATTTCTCTCAAATTGAACCCGAACAGAATATTTCTAAAGTAGCCGCAATTCTTGGTAATATTCACCAAACCAGTAGATATTATCTAAGTATGCCTGAATCTACATGGCCTGATTTTGAAACTATTAGATTATCTCAAGAAATTATCTCATCATATTCAATTGCGGAAGGCTTTATAGTTGACAGTGTTCGGCAAATTGTAAACCATATTCCAGAGTCTGTTTATAATGAAAAGGATATTTATAATCTATGCTACGGGCAGATTGGGGAGAAATTAAAAGCAATTAGCAAAGAGTTTCAATTAGACCTTCAGCTTTCAGATAAACAAAAATTCGATCTTAAAAGGTTGGGAAAAACAAGAAACTTAATCATTCATAACTCCTCAAAAGCAGATGAAAAATGGATTAATTACTTCAAAGCGGATATTAGCATTGGTGAGGTAATAATTTTTAAAGCAGATATCATCGAGGACTTATTAGATAATTTGGTTGATTCAATGCATGAACTTTATTACAAAGTGAGTACAAAGTTTATTAAAAAAGAAGAAAAATTTCTATTTCCAAAACTAATAGACGCTGAATAACTACACACAACAAAACCTATACGCAATGCCCTTTGGGACACTGCGCATAACCAGACCGTTAAAAACAATCTATGAATAAAAGAATAATAGGAATTGACGTTGCACGTGCGTTGGCAGTTATCGGAATGATAATTGTTAATTTTAAAATGGTTTTTGGCTCAGAGGGCTCAAATTGGGTAAAAAATTTCGCTAGTATTTTTGAAGGAAAAGCAGCAGCTACTTTCGTGGTTCTTGCAGGTGTTGGGCTTGCCTTAACTACAAAAAAAGCCATTCAAACAAATAATATAGAAAAGCTAAAAACAGCAAAAAAAAGAATCACTAAAAGAGCATTGCTCTTATTCTTAATTGGAATTTCATACATAGCTATTTGGCCAGCTGACATTTTACATTTTTATGGTGTTTATATTTTTATAGTTCTCCTCCTATTAAAAAGCAGTGGGAGATTTATTTTGTTATCAGGTACTATACTAATTTTGGGTTACCCTTTGTTAATGATAATATGGAATTATGAAACAGGTTGGAATTTTGATACTTTCAACTATCAAAATTTTTGGACAGTTAAGGGTTTTGTTAGAAATTTATTTTACAATGGCTTTCATCCAGTGCTCCCTTGGACAGCATTTATGATTTTTGGCTATTGGTTCGGAAAGCAAGATTTACAAAACGCGAACTATGTAAAAAGACTGTTTGTATATTCAATCATTACATTTATATCCATTCAACTCATATCTTTACTCTTAATAAGTCTACTTTCTGATGGAACTGAACAAATGACAAAAGAATTAACAGAAGTATTAGGAACAAGCCCTATGCCTCCTTTACCAATCTATATGTTCAACGGTATTGCAATTGCTTTCACAATAATTTCTGCATGTATTTTAATTGGAGAAAAATATGAAAACAATAAAATAATTAGTGCTTTAAATAAAACAGGGCAATTAGCGCTAACATTTTATGTTGCTCATGTTGTTTTAGGAATGGGAATAGTTGACGCAATAAATCCAGGTAAACTTGGGCTGTTATCGGTAGAGTTTTCAGTAGGATATGCCATCGTTTTTAGCTTATTGTGCATTCTGTTTGCTATAATTTGGTTGAAATACAAAAAAAGTGGCCCATTAGAATGGGTGTTTAGAAAATTGACTAATTAAAAGATACTAAGCTAACAAAACAACTCTCCATTATTATTTCGAGCTATAGTGAGAGATCTCATATTTAACAGCACTCTTTAAAAACGTCATAACGAGGAGCGACAGCGACGTGGTTATCTCACAAAGCATAGCACACAAAACGTCATTTCGAACTGGAGTGTAACGAAAGTGAGAAATCTCACGAAGTATAGCACCAACATCCTTTATTTATTAAAACTACGGAAAAACCTCACCTCTTTTACGGTTTTCCATAAACCTAACTACTGCTTTTATAATAACTTACGAAATATAAAAAAGGCCTTATATACTTCCATATTGAGAGTATAAAAGACAAAAACACTTTTTTAAACAAATTAGTATCCATAAACTATCAGGTACTTACTTATGAGGAATGAACTATTAAACTTAATTAGAAATACTATACTTTATAGGTATGATCTTCCACATATAGAAAAGGACATTTCTAATTCAGTTTTCTCTACTGAAAATGATAAATGCTATGAAACATCTGACATTAATTCCCTTTCTGAAATTATTTACAATTCTATAATAGAATACTCACTTAGTAACTTAGATTTTGAGAAAAATGAATTTGAAAAATTACACGCCATAGCCTTAAAAACTAAGTTAAAGTACAATGAGCTTTCATCTGAAACAATTAAAATTAGTCATGGATTCCATGGAGAAACAGTCTTGTTTTGTATTCTATATGCTATCTTAAACTCTAAACCAGCAATTTCGAGAGGATACTTTTACAACCCATTAGAATCATCAGAAACAAAAGGTTATGATTCATACCACCTTATAGAAAATAATGGAACTACGGAATTATGGTTTGGTGAAGTGAAATTTAGAACCACACATAGTTCTGGTATTAAGAGTGCTTTAGATAGTATTGAAAAAGCTATTTCTGACGATTATTTGGCCAGTAACTTTCTGGCTATGACAAACTTTAAAAACAGCTTTAACATTGAAGGCACTAAAATAGAAGAGATTATTAGAAATTGGGAAGATAATCCTGTGGTGGACATTATTGAAGAGATAAAAAAACATAATCTAAAATTAATCTACCCAATTGTTATCCTTTACAATAAAAGCTCTGATGGTTATGACAAGAGTATAAAGAATGCTATTAGCTATATCGAAGAGAGATACTCATCTCTAAATTTCAAACTCTCAATACCATATTCAATTTATTTCATTTGGATACCAGTTGAGGATGTTCGTCAAATAAAATTAAACGTAATTGAATGGATAGAATCGAAGAAACCTCTAATGTCCTAAGGCAAATAAATAATTACAAAAACGGCAGGATTGAAGATTTTATTCTAATCAAACATGTGTGTAATTATTTTGATAAAATCAAAGATCAAGACTTAAAACAAACAGATTATAAATTTTTAATCTATTTAGCAAATATCTCTGGAGTACCGCACTTCTTTGATATACTTAATTCAAGATTTAATCATGATTCAAATATTGAAGATTTTGATTTAAACACATTTTCTTCTTTGCTTTATGAAAGTACTCTACACACAGATAGTGAAAATAAACTTCATAAATACCAAAGTAAAATCCTAGGTAATTTTGAGAGAAACAGACTAAACCGTTATTTCCTATCAGCAAGTACATCTTTTGGTAAAACTCACATTGTTTATGAAATATTGAAGAAGATGGAATATAAAAATGTGGTATTAATATTTCCAACTATTGCTTTGCTATCTGAAAATTTGGAAAGGATAATAGCAAATCCAAATTACAGTTACTTCAAGGAAAACTATAAAATTCATACATTAAGTGAAGTTGATGAATTTGGAGAACAAAATCTATTCATTTATACCCCTGAGAGATTCTTATCTTACTATGAAAAACATGAATATGACTTAGAATTTGATTTTTCATTTGTTGATGAAATCTACAAAATAGACAACGATTATATAATTGACGAGGAAACAAAAGAGAATGAAAGAGATGTTGCTTATCGTCTTGCTGTATTCTACTCATTAAGTAATAACAGTGATTCTCTATTAGCAGGTCCTTATTTAGAATTTCATGTCAAGGATTCAAACTCATATAATAGCTCATTTGATTTTTTTCTTGAAAAGAATAACATTGAACTCATTGATTACAATAATTACGAAATAGTAAATAAATCATACAGTAATATAAAATCATCAAGGTCGTATAAAATTGATGTCAATTTAAATTTGCAGTTTACGTCTAACAATAAAACTCAAAGATTAATTCAAACTCTTAATCAAATAAATACAATCAATCAGAATGCAATTGTATACTGTGCTAATAGAGGTAAAAATGGCGGTGTCGAAGGGTATGCCTTGAGCATAATTGAATCTAAAATATATTCCAATCATAATCACTCAAATTACCAAGACCTAATCGATCATATTTCATCAAACTTTTCTCAAGATTGGGTTTTAGTAAAAGGTCTTAAAAATGGTATTGGCATTCATCATGGTTTAATTCCAAAATATCTTCAAAAAGAAATTATATCGCTGTTTAACGAAGGATTACTAAATGTTTTAATTTCAACTACAACTATCACAGAAGGAGTAAACACATCTGCTAAAAACCTTATTGTCATGCACAATAAGAAAGGAAATAAAGACCTAAAAAAATTCGATGCTAAAAACATTGCTGGAAGGGCAGGTCGTTTTGGATATCATTATAGTGGTCGTGTAATCGTTCTTAAAAATGATTTTATGGAAACTATAGATTCTCAAGCTGATGGAATTAAACATAAAAACTATGACCCCGAATCTCCAAAGGATGAGATTGATTTGTTCTATTCTGAAGATGTATTTTTAAATCAAAATGATAGATTAAAAAAACAGACTATTATTACAGAACAAAGATTGAGAAACCTACCAGAAAGTCTTTTTTCCATGTACAAAGTTGTAAGCCGCATGGATAAAATTAAACTTTATGATTCAATATCTGAATACTCTGAAACAGAGTTTGAATTAATAAAAAGATTAATAAGAATAATTAATTTCAGAATGGACATTGATTACGATGGATTTCAAGTTTTATTAAAAACAATTAAACCTATTGTAAAAAATAAAAATCTAAAATTTTTAATTGAATATACAGGTGAAACATCTGAATATTCAATGCTTACCAACTTAATACACTTTTATTTAAATGGTGGATTTAAGGGTTCTATTTCTTATAACTTAAGTAGAGGTAATCATATAGATAAGGCCATTACAGAGACTTCCAAGTTTGTGTATAATACTTTAAAATACCAAGTAGTGAAATACCTTGGTGTATTTAATTTAATGTACAAGTATGTAATTTCAACTAGAACAAATATAAAAATGGAAGATGTCAAGGGAATAGACAAACTCTTATTGAAGTTTGAATATAATGCTGTTACTGATGAAGGAAGAATAGCAAGTGATTATGGTGTCCCTGCAACAATATTGAAGTACTATGAATCGCCAGAAAACAGAAATACAATCAAAAATAGCTTTGATAATTTTGAGAATAATATTTTCAATAAAATCGAATCTGTAATTAATAGATAAAAAACGAAACAATAACAAAGTATATACTTCTCTTTATGATGCTGCGACACTGAACATTACACTAATTTAAATTTAAATAGTGTAACCAATTCCTTTCTTATAGATCTGTATCTTTACAAAAAATAGATGCAAGAAAAATACGATGACACTTTTTATCAAAAACATGGTTTGCAACCGCTGTATTCTAGTCATTCAAAATGAATTGGATAAATTAGGGTTGAGTGTAAAAAACATCAAATTAGGAGAAGTTACGCTCGAAAAAGAACTTACATCGGAAGAAAAAGAGCAATTAGGCAACATATTACTCAACCTAGGTTTTGAAATCATAGACGATAAAAAAAGTCGCATTATCGAGCATATAAAGAATGTAATCATCAATTTGGTACATCATCAAGATAACGACATTAAAATGAACCTTTCTGAGGTTGTTAGCAAGGAACTCAATCACGATTACAATTATTTATCTAACCTGTTTTCAGAAGTAGAAGGCACTACCATAGAAAAATATTTTATTGCTCAAAAAATAGAAAAGGTAAAAGAACTATTGGTTTACGACGAATTGTCGTTAAGTGAAATTGCTTTCCGTTTAAACTATTCAAGTGTAGCTTATTTAAGCAATCAGTTTAAAAAAGTTACAGGACTTACTCCTAGTCATTTTAAAAAAATCCGTGAAGATAAGCGAAAACCGTTAGACAAAGTGTAAATCTTATAAATCAATCCCAAAATTCCACAATAATTTTTCTGTATATTAATGTCAACTTTGTATTGTACAATTAATACAACAAAAAAATGGCAACAAATAATAACAATATCATTTACCTACCTTTAGAAGGGGTTGAAAGTGAACACTGTGCATTAATCGTTGAAAAAGGACTCGCACATGTTGAAGGAATTACTACCCACAAAGTAGAACTAAACAACCAAAGAGCTGCTATTACTGTAAATAACGAGGAAGTGCTTTCCAAAGCAGTCAATGCCATAAAAGACCTTGGTTATGGGGTTACCGTCGTTAAAAAAGTATTCCCAGTATTAGGTATGACCTGTGCTTCTTGTGCAGGAAGTGCCGAGAGTATAGTTAGCTACGAACCCGGTGTTGTCAATGCAAATGTAAATTTTGCCACTGGAAACCTTACCGTTGAATATCTTCCAAATATGACCAACGCTTTAAAACTACAAAAAGCAGTGCAAGGTGTAGGTTATGACTTGTTAATTGAAGATGAAACCTCTCAACAGGAAACTTTAGAAGCTATTCACGAAAAAAAGTTCAAACAATTAAAAAACAAAACTGTTTGGTCAATAATTCTCTCGTTACCTGTAGTAGTTATCGGAATGTTTTTTATGAACATTCCCTATGCCAATGTTATCATGTGGGCATTTGCTACACCTGTAGTTATGTGGTTTGGTAAAGACTTTTATATCAATGCATGGAAACAAGCCAAACACCGTTCTGCTAATATGGACACACTGGTGGCCTTAAGTACGGGGATTGCCTATCTATTTAGCGTCTTTAATATGCTATTCCCTGAATTTTGGGAAGCCAAAGGATTAGAAGCGCATGTGTATTTTGAAGCTGCCGCAGTAATTATTGCATTTATTTTATTAGGTAAGTTATTAGAAGAAAAAGCCAAAGGAAACACCTCCTCTGCCATTAAAAAATTAATGGGGTTACAACCTAAAACGGTTGTTGTAATACAAGCTGACGGAACCGAAAAACAAACCGCTATTGAAGAAGTGATTGCCGATGATATTATTCTTGTAAAACCAGGAGAAAAAATTGCGGTAGATGGAATCGTAACCACAGGTAGTTCTTATGTAGATGAAAGTATGTTGAGCGGTGAACCTGTCCCCGTATTAAAAAAAGAACATGAAAAAGTGTTTGCAGGAACCATCAATCAAAAAGGGAGTTTCCAATTCAAAGCTATTAAGGTCGGAAAAGAAACTATGCTTGCGCAAATTATCAAAATGGTACAAGATGCACAAGGTAGTAAAGCTCCAGTGCAAAAATTAGTAGATAAAATTGCGGGTATTTTTGTTCCTGTAGTGATGGGAATTGCGATCATAACCTTTATACTTTGGTTGATTTTAGGAGGTGATAATGGAATGGTACAAGGTTTGTTAGCTGCTATAACGGTGTTGGTTATTGCATGCCCTTGTGCCTTAGGACTTGCTACCCCAACAGCGATTATGGTAGGTGTTGGTAAAGGTGCCGAAAAAGGTATTTTGATTAAAGATGCCGAAAGTCTTGAATTGGCTAAAAAAGTAAATGCCATTATTTTAGATAAAACAGGGACTATTACAGAAGGAAAACCTCAGGTTGCTAATATTCATTGGTTAGACAATGATAACTCTGCTCAAAATATTCTTTTAAGTATTGAAAAAAAATCGGAACATCCATTAGCCGAAGCTGTGGTAAAACATTTGGGAGAACTACCAACTACAGAATTATCTAATTTTGATAGTATTACAGGTAAGGGAGCCAAAGCCAACTATAATGACGAAACCTACTTTGTGGGTAACAAAAAACTATTGGCAGAAAGTAACGTGACTATAGCTGAGACTCTTCTACAACAAGCTGATGAATGGAGCACTCAAGCAAAAACTGTTATTTGGTTTTCCAATAGCCAACAAGCGCTTTCTGTACTAGCTATTTCTGATAAAATTAAAGAAACATCGGTACAGGCAATTAAAGAATTACAAGCGATGGATATTGAGTTGTACATGCTTACAGGTGATAATGAAGCTACGGCAAAATCAATAGCTCAAGAAACAGGTATTCAACATTACAAAGCTGAAGTATTACCACAACACAAAGCCAATTTTGTTAAAGAATTACAACAACAAGGAAAAATTGTTGCCATGGTAGGTGATGGTATTAACGATAGTACTGCTCTTGCCACTGCTGACGTAAGTATCGCTATGGGTAAAGGTAGTGACATTGCTATGGATGTAGCAAAAATGACCATTATTTCGTCCGATCTTAGTAAAATACCACAGTCCATAAAATTATCTAAACAAACGGTAGCTACCATTAAGCAAAACTTATTTTGGGCATTTATCTATAACCTTATTGGTATTCCGATTGCGGCGGGTATTCTGTATCCTGTAAATGGTTTTTTATTAAACCCAATGATTGCAGGGGCAGCTATGGCAATGAGTAGTGTGAGCGTGGTGAGTAATAGTTTACGATTAAAGTGGAAAAAGTAAAAACACTTAGACTCAAGTGTTGGTAATTTTTAAAACTCATTTAATGAGTAAATTTCACAAATCAATTCCAAAATTATACAACAACAAATTAGAGTAATGTGCAGAAATTTGCAGTATTAGAATAACAAATAAATTTTTAAAACAATGGATAAAAATAAAGAACTACAATTTAAAACAAACCTTAACTGTGGAGGTTGTGTCTCAAAAGTACAATCGGACTTAGACAATGCAACCGGTATCTGTCATTGGAATGTAGATACCAACAATGAAGATAAAATTCTTACGGTAAGTTCTAAAGGAATTACTAAGGAAGAAGTGGTTGCTATTATAAAAAGTAAAGGATTCCAAGCAACTCCTTTAGTATAAAATAACTCTTGATGCAATAAAAAGCAGATTTCTATTCTTAGAAGTCTGCTTTTTTTCTTTTAAAATCAGGTTTAAAGTTCCTTTGTTATTTCTTCTTTTAAATGATATTTTTATTTTGATTCCTTAAATACTTCCCTTATTTTTAAAAACCATAAAAACTTCTTTTTTGCTATAAGGAAAACCCAATATTTTTTTTAAAAAAAACACATGTCTTATAGCTTCCAGAATTGGAAAAAATAGAAATCTAAATTAATGACTGAAAACACTTTAATAAACCATATGAAAACATACTTGGCTCTTTCAGAAGAAGAGTCATCTGAAATTCTAACTTTTTTCGATTATCAATCATACAAAAAGAAAGAAACATTATTGTTTGCAGGTAAACAATGTGGCAGGTTGTTTTTTGTTACGAAAGGCTGTTTACAGCTATATTTCATTAACGATTTGGGTAATAATAAAACCATACAATTCGCTATAGAAAATTGGTGGTTAACAGATTTTATAGCTTTTCAAAACCAAAAACTATCTAATTTCAATATTGCAGCTGTAGAGAATTCAAAAGTATTATCTATATCATTTTCAAATTTTCAAGAGCTCTTGTCTAAATTTCCAAAATTGGAAAAATATTTTAGACTTATTTATGAGACGGCTTATGGTGCTGCTTTAATGCGTTTAAAATATTCATACAGTTTATCTAAAGAAGAGATATTTTTTAGGTTTCGTGAAGATTTCCCAGATTTTGTACAACGGGTACCACAATATCTTTTGGCAAGCTTTCTTGGCTTAACCCCTGAATATTTAAGTGAAATTAAAAGAAAATAGTTTTCTTAAACTAGTTTAATTTTTACCGAAATTGGTTTGACTACCTTTGTTACTACATCAAATAAAGTGTAAACTTAATCATGAAAAACACTAAAAAACTTGTTGTTATTGGAGGTGGGTTTGCTGGTTTAGAACTTGTAAAAAGACTGGGAAACTCAGAAGATTACGAAATAGTTTTAGTTGACAGCAACAACTATAATTTCTTTCCTCCTCTAATTTATCAGGTATCCACTGGTTTTATGGAACCCTCGGCAATAAGTTATCCATTTCGAAAAATTCTAAGAAAGTTAAAAAATGTTCGTTTCCGACTTGGAATCCTTGAAAAAGTGGTTCCCGAAGAAAACAAAATAATACTAAGTAATGGTGAGCTAGAATATGACATTTTAGTAATGGCTACGGGTACAGAAACCAACTTTTTTGGTAATAAAAATATTGAAAAATATAGTTTACCAATGAAAACAATTAGTGATGCGTTGTCCCTTAGAAATGTTATTTTAACCCGATTTGACCGTGCCACCAGAATTCATAATGCAGAAGAAAGAAAAAAATACTTAACCTTTGTTATTGCTGGTGCTGGCCCTACAGGAGTTGAACTTTCGGGAATCTTAGCTGAAATGAGAGCTTCAATTATCATGAAAGATTATCCTGAATTACACAAAAATGATCTTGGAGAAATATATTTAATTGACGGAAATGAATCTGTTTTAGCAGCAATGTCTAAAAACGCTCAAGCATATACCTCAAAAAAGTTATCCGAACTAGGCGTTACTCTAATTATGAATACATTGGTTAACGATTTTAATGGTGAGACGGTGTATTTATCTAATGGAAAAGAAATTCAATGTAAAAACCTTATTTGGGCGGCAGGAGTTTCAGCAAAAACTTTTGAAGGATTTTCAAAAGACAGTTTTGGAGCTGGTAAAAGATTAAAAACAAATCAATTTAACCTAGTACATTCATACAAAAATATTTATGCTTTAGGAGATTGCTCTCTAGTTCTTGGTGATAAAAAATATCCTAATGGACATCCTCAGTTAGCACAACCTGCATTACAACAGGCAAAAAATTTAGCCGATAATTTAAGTACAAGAAACAAAAACTGGAAACCATTTCAATACAATAACAAAGGTTCCTTAGCTATTATAGGTAGAAATAAAGCGGTACTTGATTTTCCTGGACAAAAACAATCTTTAAAAGGTTTTGTCGCTTGGTTAATTTGGATTTTTGTACACATTATGGGGCTTGTGAATTTTAAAAATAAAGTGAGAACACTCTACAATTGGCTAGGATATTACATATATAAAGACCAATATTTTAGAATGATAATTAAACCTACTGAAAGAAATAATAAATAAAGAACATGAAAAACTTAAAAATTATAACAATTACGCTTTTGGCTACTATTTTAGTAAGTTGCAATTCAGAAAAACCAAAAGAAGATACAAAGAGTACCGCTAAAATGGTTTCAGAAAATCAGATTGAAACTAATACTGACCCTTTAGCTAGTTGTAGCCCAAGAATACTTGAAAGGAATGCAGAAAGCGGATTGATTCTTTTAACAGAAACTCAAAAAACTAAATTATCAGAGAAATTAAAAAAGCTAAATCCCGACTTGCCTATTGTTGGATTGCTAATGTATGATGATGTTTTAACAACTGAATTGACTGCCCCAATGGATGTTTTTACTAAACTGACCAAAGAAGGGAAACAGCTTTTTAACGTAATCACTATTGCCGAAACGTATGATTTTATTGTAAGTGAAGAAGGGTTAAAAATGTTTCCTGATTATACTTTAGAAAACGCACCTAAACTCGACATTTTAATTGTTCCGAGTGCTTATGATATGTCGTTACAGGTAAAAAATAAAAATCTAGTCGATTTTATAAAAAGTCAAAATAACAATACAGAGTATACAGTAAGCAATTGTGCTGGAGCTACTTTAATTGGAGAATCTGGAATCGCAGATGGAAAGAAAATTGTAACTTGGATTGGTGGCGGAGAAGACTTACAAAAAAACTATCCAAACCTCAAAGTACAAGACGACGGAAATATAAGTTATATGGAAGATGGTAAATTTTTATCTTCAAATGGTAATTTAGCATCTTATATTTCTTCATTAGAATTGTTAGAGAAATTATCTAGTAAAGAACATCGAGAATTTGTTGAAAGCTATCTATATCTAGATCGTCTTCAAAATTGGAAGAAATAAATACCGTATTTAACACGATATAAAACGAATTGTTTTTAGAGCCTACTTATGAAAATCCTTACTGGTTTTCGTAAGTAGGTTTTTATTTACTAATTTAGGTTTTTAAATGTGTGACTAGTCTTATATGACTGAAATAAAACTTTATAAGTCTAAAAGAAGAGCAATTAGCATGATGCTACTATGTTCAATATTTGTGTTATTGGGAATTTGGCTACTTCCAAAAAAGCCTTTGATTGGATGGAGTTGCATCGGGTTCTTTGGACTTGCATACCCGCTAGGTATATACAATTTGCTAGACAGAAAGCCGATGATTATTATAAATGAAATTGGAATTTTTGATCGAAGCACAAATCAAGACTTTATTAATTGGGAATTAATACACGATGCCTATCCTATAAACATTAGTGGGCAAAAATTTATTTGCTTAATAATTGATGAAAAATTTAAGCCTTTAAGAAAAAAAGGAAGGCTATACAAAAGTACTGATAAGTTAAATGAAGCTATTGGCGCTCAAGAGTTGAATATACATTTAGGTCAAATTCAAAAAATTGATGAAATAAAACTGACTCAATTTATACTTCAAATGTCAAGAGCAGATAAAAACACTAAAACAGAATTAATAAAAATGTTACCAAAAATGAGTTAAAATTAGTTGCTTTTTTTAACTACTTTGAAAATTTTCAATCTTGTATTTACTAACAGCGCGCCTCATAAACAAAACAACTATAAATAATAAAAATTAAAAGAATGGCTCCAAAAGAGAACTTAGAAAAACTGAACTACACACTACCTGATGTTTCAACACCAGGAGGAAGCTATGTATCTGTTAACGTACGAGATAATATCGCCTATATTGCTATTCAGTTTCCCATTTTAAATGGTGAATACCTATATCAAGGTAGGTTAGGAAAAGAAATTTCTACTGAAGAAGGATATAAAGCTATGGAATTATGCGCTTTGAATGTTTTAGCACAAGTAGATAGTAAAATTGGATTTGAAAATATTATTGGACTCAACCATATTGATGCTTACTTTCAAGCTGCCGATGATTGGGATGATTCTCCTGAAGTAGTTAATGGAGCTTCTGATTTGTTTGTGAAAATACTCGAAGAAAGAGGAATACACTCAAGAGCCATCTTTGGAGTACATAAATTACCTCGAAATTTTAGTGTTGGCTTAACGGCTACATTTACCATTAATAAAAATGAGGACTAGCTAAACCCACATACTATTACTAACCTAAAAATATCATATGCAAAAGAAAGATACTACTACTCTATCAATGAGTAATACATTTAGCGATCGTATACGACTTCCTTTTAATTTTGAAACTTCAAAAATGTTGGAGGAAGCGAAAGCGTTACAGTTAGACAATTTTGAATATTACAATGTGATTCCTTTACGATCACCTGCTCATTTGGTTGATAACTCTTTACCTTTTCCGCCTCCTGCTGAAGATTATGCCGATGGTTCTTGGACCAATTGGTTGGATACTCCTGCCTTAGAAAAGTCTCCTTACCTAACCCAGGTAATCGATTTTTTTAAAGAACACACAACTGTAACCTTAGTACGATTACTTAGATTGGCACCTCATTCAGTAGTAAAAGAGCATACCGATCCTACATTAGGTCTAGAAATTGAAAAATCTGTTATTCGTCTTACCATTCCTATTCTTAATAATGAGAATGTTACTTTTTATTTAAATAACACGCCTGTATTTATGAATCCAGGCGAATGCTGGTACATGCGACTTACCGATCCACATAAAGTAGTAAATAATGGTGATGAAGAACGTATAAATCTTACGGTAGATATAATTCCTAACGAATGGATAAGACAAATCATTACACAAAGTGAACAAAACACAAATTAGAAGTCACTAATTCTATAAAAACAAAAAAGGTTACGTATACACGTAACCTTTTTTAATACTATATTTTCTGTTGTTTAATGTAAAGAACCTAAGTAACGTTCAGCATCTAAAGCAGCCATACAACCTGTACCTGCAGCTGTAACTGCTTGACGGTATTCTTTATCTTGAACATCTCCTGCTGCAAAAACTCCTGGTAAGTTAGTTTTCGTAGATTTTCCCTTGGTTATTAAATAACCTGTTTCGTCCATTTCTAATACTCCTTTGAATAACTCTGTGTTAGGCTTATGCCCTATTGCAATAAACACACCTGTAGCAGAAATTTCTGTTTTCTCACCTGTTTGGTTGTTTACAGCGCGAACTCCTTCTACTACATTATCACCTAATACCTCATCAATTTCAGTATTGAAAAGTACGGTTATGTTTTCTGTTCTTTCAACACGATGTTGCATTGCTTTAGAAGCACGCATATAATCTTTACGAACTAACATAGTTACTTTGCTACAAATATTAGCTAAATAAGTAGCCTCTTCAGCAGCCGTATCTCCTGCTCCAACTACTACTACCTCTTGTCCCTTATAGAAGAATCCATCACATGTAGCACAAGCTGAAACACCACCACCTATTAAACGTTGTTCGCTTTCTATTCCTAAATATTTAGCGGTAGCTCCTGTAGAAATAATAACTGTTTCTGCTTCAAGTTCAGTAGTTTCATCCACTATTACCTTGTGAACCCCACCTTCCTTTTCAGAAAATTCTACTTTGGTAATCATACCAAAACGAACATCAGTACCAAAGCGCTCTGCCTGATTTTTTAAATCTTCCATCATTGCAGTACCATCTGTTCCGTTCGGATATCCTGGAAAGTTATCAACTTCAGTAGTCGTTGTTAACTGCCCTCCCATTTGCATTCCTGTGTACATAACTGGTTTCATATCTGCTCTTGCTGCATAAATTGCTGCTGTGTAACCTGCTGGACCAGACCCAATAATCAAACATTTAATTTTTTCTGCCATCGTCTAAATTTTTTGAAGTTACAAATGTAATTTTTTTTTAGTTCTATTGTCTTATTTCTAAATATATTTTGGTTATTCAACCATAGCCATAAATTATTCTGTTTCGTAATTATTTTTTTTCTTTTTTTCTTTTCTATTTATATTTTTTTTCTACATTTGCAGTCCCAATTATTCGGGGTGTAGCGTAGCCCGGTCATCGCGCCTGCTTTGGGAGCAGGAGGTCGCAGGTTCGAATCCTGCCACCCCGACAAAAAAACTGTAAGTCTTTAGATTTACAGTTTTTTTTATTCTTAAAAAGAAAAATTGATCTGTAATTTTCTTTAGCTATTAAAATTCAAAAAGGTCAAGAAAGCCATTAACAACTTTCTCAACCTAATCTATTTTCCTTTTCATTTTACTTTTGGTCACATATTGTAATACTACAACATCCTATTGTATCCTTTTCCAAAACGATAACTAAGAGAAACTCCATGTACGTTAGAAACAGGTGAACTCTGAACTTGTTGATTATATGAATATGTAAGCCTTAGATTATTGTATGCATAAAATCCTACTAGAAAATTAAACATTGAAGCACTTCTGTATCCTATACCTGCTTCTATTTTTTGTTTATAACTTATTAAAACATTTAAATCTAGCTGCAAAGGAACTCCCTCTTCATATTTTAAAAGCGTATTAGGCTTTATCATTATTCGCTCAATGTTATCTGCAAAAAACCGATAACCGAAATACGCATAAAAAGGAGTGTCTAAGTTTATATTTTTATTACTCGAAAATGTACTCCCTAGAACATTTGGCAAGGAAGCTCCAAAGTATATGTTTCTCCTATTAAAAAGAAACCCTATTCCTATTGTAGATATTGTTGCTCGAATATTTTCATCAAACTCAGGATCATTATTCTGAACTCCTAGCTGTTGTAAATCTTCATTGTATGATAAAACCCCTGCCGTTACCCCAAAAGAAATAATTTGCGGATTTGCAGCAAACCATCTAGGTTGGTAGTTATCGTAGCCTAAATTTATTTTATACGAATACGATGCAAAAAGTTTTGTTACTCTAGTTACTCCTATCCTGTCACTTAAAATACCGCCACCAAGTCCCATCTTACCTCTGTTCAAAGAAGTATTATATGATAATGTATGAGTTTCTGGACTCCCTTCAACTGAAGTACCTACACCGTGACTCGATAAAACTAATTCTGCATCTGTATATAAACCAGCGTGTGCTGGATTTAAAATGAAGGTATTATAATTATAGTCTGAAAAAACAGGTGTTTGCTGAGCTTTTACAATATATATAGCCGAAAATAATAGAAATGCTGTTGTTAGTATATTATATTTTAATGTCATGTTATCTTTTTAATACTATAAAACCTTGTAGTTTGTTTAAATTATTGGATCCGTTTATTGAGATTCTGTAGAAATAAGTTCCTTCAGGTAATTTACCTGCCCCGAGACTAGTTAAACGGTTTGCATCTCCACGAAATACTTTTCTATTATTATCATAACCTTTAATTTTGAACACCATATCTCCCCATCTATTAAAAATAGTAACAACATTGTCTGGATAGTTTTCAATCTCTGGAATCTCCCAATAGTCATTAATGCCATCTCCATTAGGTGAAACACCATATTTGGTAGTTTTTGTAATTAATGGCTCTTCTACAACAAAACTCTCTTTATTACATCCTATGGCATCTCCTACTGAATTGTAAGGGATTATACTTACATAAATTTTTGTACTCTCTGGCAAGTCGCTTGCAAAATTGTAACTCGTTGTGTTTCCTACATCTAGATTGTTGACAATATCTGTTGCTCCTGATGTAGTTCCTACACTCAATCGATATCCGTCTGCTGTTACACTTCCATTCCATTGTAAACCGGTGGTTACAGGCACATCTGTAGCTCCATTTAACGGATTTATTAAAGAAGTGCAATCAGGGATGACTATAATTGTTTCCGTGGTAAAACTTTCTTCACTACATCCTGTAGCATCTCCTGCTGAATTGTAAGGGATTATACTTACATAAATTTTTGTACTCTCTGGCAAGTCGCTTGCAAAATTGTAACTCGTTGTGTTTCCTACATCTAGATTGTTGACAATATCTGTTGCTCCTGATGTAGTTCCTACACTCAATCGATATCCGTCTGCTGTTACACTTCCATTCCATTGTAAACCGGTGGTTACAGGCACATCTGTAGCTCCATTTAACGGATTTATTAAAGAAGTGCAATCAGGGATGACTATAATTGTTTCCGTGGTAAAACTTTCTTCACTACATCCTGTAGCATCTCCTGCTGAATTGTAAGGAATAATGCTTACATAAATTTTTGTATTCTCTGGCAAGTCACTTGCGAAATTGTAACTCGTTGTGTTTCCTACATCTAGATTGTTAACGATATCTGATGCTCCTGATGTAGTTCCTACACTCAATCGATATCCGTCTGATGTTGCGCTTACATTCCATTGTAAACCGGTAGTTACAGACACATCTGTAGCTCCATTTAACGGATTTATTAAAGAAGTGCAATCAGGGATGACTATAATTGTTTCCGTGGTAAAACTTTCTTCACTACATCCTGTAGCATCTCCTGCTGAATTGTAAGGAATAATGCTTACATAAATTTTTGTATTCTCTGGCAAGTCACTTGCGAAATTGTAACTCGTTGTGTTTCCTACATCTAGATTGTTAACGATATCTGATGCTCCTGATGTAGTTCCTACACTCAATCGATATCCGTCTGCTGTTACACTTGCATTCCATTGTAAACCGGTAGTTACAGGTACATCTGTAGCTCCATTTAATGGATTTATTAAAGAGGTGCATTCGGGAACTCCAGCTGTGGTAAAAGATTCTTCTATACAGCTAGTAAGGTCTCCATTTTTATTATAAGGAATGATGTTTACATAAATTGTTGTATTCTCAGGAAGATCAGTCGCAAAACTATAAGTTAATGCATTACCTAAGTCTATATTATTTGCGATATCAGTTCCTCCAGAAGAAGTTCCAGCACTTATCTTATATCCACAAGCACCATTATTCTTATTCCATTCAAGAGTTGTTGTTATTGGTACTTGGGTTACCCCGTTTAGAGGAGTACTCAACGATACACAAGCTAGAGGATCTGAATTAATTGTTAAGGTTATATCATTGCGTACCAATAAAAGATTTTTACCATTATAACCTGGATCATCACTATTTTCAAAAGGAACTAAATCACTAGTTACCTCACAATAATAAACCCCACTATCGCAACTTGTAATGTTTGTTAATTCTAAATTAGGTGAATCTGGCGCACCAGCAATGGCAACTTTATCTTTATACCATTTATAATGATTTTGCTTTCCACTTACAGTCGTTGTAAGAACAATACTCTCTCCTGTATTTTTCGCTATGCTCTCTACCTCATCAACTTTCCTTTGAGCAGCATAATCGTAAGACCAAGAAGCTATTTCACCATTCTGTCTCATTTCTAAATAACGAGCATGTTGATCTTCAAAATCACCAAACTCAAATTTGTTGTATGCAAAATCAAAATCAAAATTAGTCGTCACTCCAGGCACCACTAATTCTGAAAAATCAGGAATTACCCCTGAAAGGTAATTACCTCCTACATCTAATTCATTTGAACTTTTTAATCCTCCATCATTTTTTCTAATGGTATAATACTGTTGTAAAATGTCATTCCCGATAAGTTGATTACTGTAAACTTCTAGCTTTGATAATATAATGCAATTACTTATATCTAATGACGTCAAGTTATTAATCCCCACATTCAACGAAGTTAATTGGGTATTTTGAGTAACATCTAAGCTTGTTAAATTGTTTCTTCTTAGTGTTAAATAGTTTAACACCTTATTTTGAGTTACATCCAAAGAAGTCATCTTATTGTTCCATAAGATCAAGGATCTTAATTTTGAGTTTTTGGTTACATCTATTTCTAGTGGGACATTTTTTGCATCTCTTATTTCTATATGTTCCAAATTAGGAACTATGTCAAAAGAAATTGGAGAAGTAAAGTCATGATGTAATACTACCAATCTTTTAAATGTATCTGTAGCAGGGAGCTTCAAACTTCCAATCCCCGTATATAATAAAGAAAGAGATTCCAAAGAAATATACTCCGAGATAATATCAAAACTGGTTACATTAATTCCTTGTATAGTAAAATTTTTAAGCACATTCTTTACATTAGGCATTATCAAATTAGAAGAACCTGTATTGTATTTTATAATAAAATTTTCTAAACCATCTAAACGACTTATATCTATAGTTCCTAGTGCCAATCCATCGTACTCTATTTTCTTTAAAGTAGCTGTTATAGGCAAAGAAATATTTGTCAAATTGGTACTTTTTTTAACTATAAGATCTTCTAGGTTAATATTTGCAGAAAGGTCTAAATTGGTAATCGGTCGATTATAAGAAGTACGATTAAAAATATCTCTTTCTATATGAAGTATTCTTAAAGCTATGTTTTTAGAAAAATCAAGAGATGTAAGAATTTCATTATCTCTACAGTAGAATATCTCCAATTTTGTTAATACGTCTAAAGGTAAGGTTGTAAATTGGTTATCTGCTAATCTAAGAATCGTAATATTTGTAAAAGCTTCCAGTCCCGTAAAATTGGCTATATCATTACGGTTAAAATTTAATTGAGTAACTGCTTGTGCATCGCTATTTAAAATATCTCCTGTTACACCATTAGAGTCATATCCTTGGTCTACTAAAAACTGTTCAAAATTAGCATCGGGTATAGCTGTGGTTTGTGCTATGATGGTTGTAAACAAAAAAGGGAAGAACAGAAATAACACTGTTAGTTTTGTTTTCATAAATCTATACATTCAGGGTAATTAATCTTTTTTGGCTGCAATAATAAACATCAACCTTTTGTTAAATGTACCATCTTGGTGAGTGGTACTTCTTTTTAAGGAAAAGAAGACAAAAATTAGTTCTTCATCATTTTTTTGGAAGAATTGCTACAAACATTTTACATTTGTTTTTTAAAATGATTGCCCCCAATACTAACTTAACTAAACCCTATTAAAAAGAATGTTTAACTACAACTTTTTATCAAAATCATTCCCTTTTAAGAATATTTTAAAAATTATTGTAGGGTGTTTTTTTTTCTTCATTTCTACTTTAAAAGCACAAGAAAAAGGACTACCTGATTTTAATAAGACTATAGAAGATTGCAAGAGCTATCTTGATAAATCTGGAAAGGCCTATAATAATGCGAACTATGAAGCTTTTAAAAAATATAACGATTCAGCACTTCTAGTTTCACAAAAACTGAACCTTAAGAAATTAGAAATTAAAGCTATTATTAATCACGGTATCTATTATAATGTTGTAGACGCCTATGAAAAAGCATTAGAACAATTTTATAAAGCTTTGGAGTTTAACGAAAAAACTTCTGATAAAGAAGTTACAAAAATTAACATACTTGTTAATCTTGCCAATGTTTACAGCCAAATGGATAATACTGATAAGGTAATTTCTTGTATGGAAGAAGTACTACTTTTATCTGAAAAGAACCAAGTATCTGATCTTATAAAGGTTGCCGCCTATAATGGGTTGGGAAACAGCTATACTAAAAAGAAAGACTACGAAAAAGCATTAACATACTTACATGAAGTAAAAACTATAGGAGAACGCATACAACATTTTGGAGCTGTTCTTACTGCACTCGACAACATCGGTTACTCTTATTTTCAACAAGAAAAATGGGATGAAGTTATTAAAGCTGCTAAGGAATCAGTGGCTTACTCTACAAAGCATTCATTAGATAGGAGACCTGTTTCATTGCTAAATTTTGGAATGGCTTATGTAAAGAAAAAAACACCAAAAGAAGCTATCCCTTACTTAAAAGAAGTATTAGATATTGCTATCGTTAGAAAAGATCTTAACCTTGAAAAAGAAGCACATTACCACTTAGCAAAAGCTTATAAATTGCTGGGCAATTTTCGAAATTCAAACAGAGAGCAGGAACTTTATGCAGAAGTTATGAAGAGATTATTAAAAGAACAATCTAATGCTGCTCTGCTTGATTTAAAACATGATGCCAACGCCGAAAAACAAGTTATCAAATCACGTTTGGAATCTTTAACTGTCGTAGATAATAATAAAAATAAAATGCTTATTTTTAGTGGATTCATCGTTGTTTTTTTAGGAGTCCTGCTGTTCTTTTACATTCGTAAAAAGAAGGTATTAGAAACCGATCGAGAACAATTTGAAAAGACCAATGAATTGCTTAATAATGAAAACAAAGCTCTAAAAACAAAAATGAAGGAGCTTGCAATCCAAAAAGAGCAAAATTCAAATGAATTAGTACCATATAAAAACTCTTCTTTAACAGAGCAAGATAGAAACCAATATATGGAGCAAATATTAGATTACATGGAAAAAGAAAAACCTTATCTAGATTTTGACATTAATCAATCAGAACTGGCTTCAAAACTTTCCATGAATAAGCATCATCTTTCAGAAGTTCTAAACCTTTGTTTTGATAAGAACTTTTACCAATTCATAAATCTATATAGGGTTAATGAAGCTCAAAAAATAATAAAAGATCCAACATATAGCGATTATAAAATTTTAGCGATTGCTTATGAAGCTGGTTTTAAAAGTAAAACATCCTTTAATCGTGTCTTTAAAAATCATACCGGACTAACACCTTCTGAATACCGAAAAAAACAACTGAAAAGTACTGTATCCTATTAACTCGAAAAATTAAAACTTTTAATTCTATTTAAAGAGCTTCTGTACTACTTCGTATCTTATTTTTTCAATCTTGTAACTTTTTTTTAAGTCGTCTTGTCCTATAGATGTGGATTCACAAAAACGTTCCTTATTAATCATTTGATTTATTTTTTATCAAATTAATCAACTCATCTTTGTTAGATACGTGTAGTTTTTCATAAATATTACGAACATGAAACTTAATTGTATTAACACTAACATTTAAGTCTTCGGCTATTGAAGCATACGTTTTTCCTTCCGATAAAAGATCTAGTACACTATTTTCTTTATCTGTTAAATTGTAGAACTGTTTTTTCTGAAAAGATTCTACAACCATTCTTGCAATATTAATACTCATAGGAGCTCCGCCAGCTTCTACCTGATACAAAGCTTCTATTAATTTTTCTCCTCCACTACTTTTTGTAACATATCCTACAGCCCCCATGCAGAGCGCATCAAATACGTATCTAGAATTTTCATGTACTGTTACCACTATAATTGAAACAGAGGGTAACAAACCTTTAATCCTTTTTATTCCCTCTATACCATTCATTCCTGGAAGGGAAATATCAATTAATACAAAGTCTGGTTTTATTTCTTGAATTTTAAGCAACGCATCTTCGCAAGTATTAAACCCTCCTACAACTATGAAATCTTCGGTATTGTTAATTATTTTGGTAAATGAATCCAATACTATTTGATAATCTTCTATGAGTACAACTCTTTTTCTCATTTTTTACTTATTTATCATCCCAGTAAATATAACTTTGGTTTCTTCTTTAGTAGTTATCTGCAAACTCCCTTCAATTTTATGTGCTCTTTTTTTCATGTTATCTAGACCATTTTTTCTTTTTAATTCTGATTCAACAAATCCTTTCCCATTATCTTTTAATTCAATTTTTAATATATTTTTCTTTAAAATAATTGACAGAACAACTTCAGATGCATTAGAATGCTTATAGCTATTTGTCATTGCTTCTTTAAAAAGTAATAATAATTGACGGCTCCAATAACTAGGAAGTTTTTTTATTTCTTTATTTATTTCTTTTTCTACTTTAAAAGTAATATTAGAATTTTGAAATAATTCTTCACCAAAATCTGACAAGTAAACAACTAATTCTTCTAGATAATCACTTTTACTATCAATACTCCACACAAAATCTCTTATTCCAAAATACAAACTTTTAGCATCTCGCTGAATTTGCTTTATTGCTTCAAAAGAATTTGACTGTTTTATAAACTCGTCTTTCAGTATTAGCTCAGAGACTATTGTTATACCCGCTAATTTATTCCCTAATTCATCATGAAAATCACTAGCCACATTTTGCCTTACTTCACTTAGCTCTTTTTCTAACCTTTTTTGACTAATCATTGCATTCTTTAACAAACGATTTTTTTTAAGAACACTTAAAATTCTGTATACTAAAAGAAGTAAGATTCCAACAGAAATTATTAACACACCCCACCAAGTTTTATACCAAGGAGCTACATTAGAAAAACTATAAACCTTTGAATAACTCCAGTCACTCGAAGATCTTCTTACTCTGAATTGTACTTTATGCTTGCCGTATTGATAATTAGAAAAATCATACGTTCTTTCTTGTGTAGATATCCAATAATTATCTCCAACTTTATATTGCACCAATAATGCTTCTCCAGAAAAATCAATTACGTTTAATTTAAATTGACTTTCTCTATTATTTACTTGTATTGAAGGTTTATTACTTGGTTTGAAAGGCAAGGTATTTGTTATTCTTTTTGCTCCATTACTCCCTACTAACCAAATAAAATCATCTTTATCTTCTATAATTTTGTTTACATAAGAAAATGAACTTCCGTTTTCTTTAGTAAAATTGTAAAAATTACCGTTTTTAAATACCGAATATCCTTTTTGATGTGACAACCAGACAATGTTGTGATGATCTACAAAAACATGATTTAAGTTATCTGAAGGCAGTCCATCTTTTTTTGTATAAACTTTTACAGAGTCTTTTTCTATCACATTCAATCCATTAATGGTTGCTACATATATTTTCTTTTGCGATGGAGTAAAAGATTTAATATTGGTGTTAGACAATCCTTGTAAAGAAGCCACTCTTCTCTTTTCTTTAAAACTTTTTGAGTCGTAAATAAAAAAGCCAAAATTAGTAGCAACCCATAATTCATCATTAATTAACTGTACATCTTTTATTTGAGTCTCTTCTTTAAAATTAATTTTTAGTTGGGACTTATTTTCATTAGTAATGATATTTAGTTCATCTCCCCAATAGGACATCGATAGCTCCGAATTTTTAATTCTTTTTTTATAACAGAGTTTTAATAACATTACTTTTTTTAACTCTTTATCAAATTCTATAAGTTTTCGTTTATAATTACCCGAAGTTGTAGTTGTAATCGTCAATGAATCTTTATTTGATAAAGAGGCGTTAAAACCTCCTAAAAAATATGTAAAAGGATAAGTATTACTTTGTTCGTAAGTATTAAGAGAATAAATTGAAGTTAGAGATAAAAAATATAAGTTATTATTATTTAATTGCAAAACATCATGCAAGGGTACATCATTAAAAAAAGATTTATTATCGTGTTCGTAAGTATTTGGAATAAAATACACTCCCTGACCATTTAATGAAATCCAAATATTCTCGTCTTTATCTTTGATAATATCACTAACAAGCGTATTTATTTCTTGTTCAGAAGAAAAATTAATTTCTTTTTTACTTACGTTATCGTATAATACTATTTGGTCACTTATATGGAAATCATCTTCTAAAACATACGCATTAAACCTCTTAGTTTTTACAAACCTCTTAAGTTTATAATTATTTTTTACTGTTTTAAATTTTAGAGGTTTAACTTCTAAAATTTTTTTATTATCAAAAATGATTTCTTCTGTATCTGACAACCCTATGTAAGCACCCTCATCTTCTTCATAAATTAAATCATTAATTTCTTTCTCTCCTAAAAAGGGGAACTCTTCTTTATATGAAAACTGCTTAAAATTTAATGAGATAATCCCTTTTATTTTTTGAAGACCAAAATTATTTCCTCCTATATAAAATAATTCACCATTAATATTAATTGGTTTTAATACCCTTGAGCCAACTGCTCCTATCTTTTTTCTTATATTAAAAAGTAGGGCATCTTTATTAATCTTAAAATTTGTTTTTTCTTCAAGGTAGCTATTCCCATTCTTATACAAAACATGAAAACTATTTTTTCCTGAGCTAGCTATAATTGCATCTTCTTGTATATCTATTTTACTAATCTTTGAAAAATGGTTGGTTGATCCTGTAGAGATTAAAACAGAATCATTTTGTATCAGTTGCACCCCTCCACCCCATGTTCCTACAACTATTTTGTTATCCTTCGTTTCATTAACATCTATAACATAATTAGAACGTAGTCCTTCTTTTATTGTAAATATTTTAAACTCATTACCATCATATTTTACCAATCCATTATCTGTACCAATCCAAATATACCCTGACGAATCTTGAAATAATCCATAGGTGATATCATGAGGCAACCCATTAGAAGCCGAATAGTGTATCGGTTTATTTTGAGCGACTCCACACCAACAAAAAAGTAAAGCTATAATTCTAAGCCACATATTTTTTGAATTAGAAACTTTGGTAAAGAAAAAAAAATAAAACTCGAAAAACCACGAAAACTATACTAAAATCACACTTTTTAACATAGCTAACCGAAAAACTACCCATTATGGGTGGGGAAAATTTTATACTGTGAATCTACTTTTGCTTTATAATTTAAAATTCTATAAAAAAATACGTATTATGAAAACTCCTTTAAAAGTAGCTCTGCTTCTTTTTGCTATTGTATTAAGCCTTTTAGCTTGTAGTAAAGATGATGAACCACAATTAAGCCCTGCCAAATTTTCAATAGATCAAAGTACAGTTGATTTTGGTGTGGTTGGAGCATTATCGGGCAAAAAAGACATTAAATTAACCATTACCAATACCGGAGAGGAAGATTTAATCTTAAAAGATTATATACTTTCTGGTTCAAATGCATCAGATTTTAGTGTTAATGCAGGTGAAACGGAAGAAACAGTACCAGCCGGTGAAACTTATGAGTTTATTATTACGTTCGAACCTTTAGAAATAGGTGACAAAACAGCAATACTTACAATAATTAGTAATGTAAGTGAGCATAAAATCAATTTATTGGGAAAAGCACAAATGTCCTGATTTTAGAAGAAAAAATGCTAAGTAAGTTATAGCATACACTACCAATAAAGTTTTCAATTTAAATAAAAATCAAAATAATGAATATCAAAAATATAGTATATGCTCTTGTAGCCATATTAATACTTTCTTGCAGTAAAGATGATGAACCACAATTAAGCCCTGCTAAATTTTCTATTAATCAAACATCTATAGATTTTGGAGAAGTAGAAATACCAACATCAAAAGAAATCAAACTAACCGTTACTAATAGCGGAGAAGAAGATTTAATTTTAAAAAGCTACACTTTTTCAGGTTCAAATTCAGCTGAGTTTACCGTTGAAGCTAGTGAAACAGAAGAAATTGTACTAGCAGGTAAAACTTATGAGTTTTCAGTAGTTTTTAAACCGACAGAAGAGGGAGATAAGACAGCAGTGCTTACCATCAACAGTAATGTTGGTGAGCATAAGGTAGACGTATCAGGGAAAGGAGCTCCGGAGCCTGTGGCTGTTTTTAGCATTAATCCGGAAAGTAAAGATTTTGGAGATGTAATGCTGGGGAATGAAGCCATCCTAAACTTTACGATATCTAATACTGGAAATGCCGATCTGGTTATCTCAGAAACCACTTTAGGAGGCACTAACGCAGATGCATATACCACTACTAACAATTCAGTTACCATACCACAAAATGGTGCTACCGGCGTTAAGGTTACATTTGCCCCTCAAACCACAGGTAGCAAAACAGCAACACTCTCTATTGTTACAAATGTTGGTACTTATACGGTTAACCTTGAAGGTAACGGCATTCCTAATCCCAATGCTATTGTAAATATTCCAGATGCGAATTTTAAAGCAAGTTTGTTAGCACATGGAACAACTATTACTGGAGATGATTTTAGTAAAATTGATACTAATGATGATGGTGAAATACAGGTAAAAGAAGCTGAAGCATATTACGGTAGTATAAATTGTCATGAACGAAACATAAGCGATTTAACAGGTATTGAAGCTTTTGTAAACTTACAGATATTATACGTAGGAAAAAACCAACTAACCAGTTTAGATTTGAGCCAAAATGTCGCTTTAACAAAGTTATATTGCTTTGAAAATCAACTTACAGGTTTAGATATCAGTCAAAATGTGGCTTTAATGATTTTAGGATGCTATGACAATCAACTAACCAGTTTAGATGTGAGTAAAAATGTGGCTTTAATAGGTTTGCATTGCTCTAATAATCAAATTACCAGCTTAGATGTGAGTCAAAACGTGGCTTTAACAGAGTTAAATTGCTTTGAAAATCAACTAACAGGTTTAGATGTGAGTAAAAATGTGGCTTTAAAAGGTTTGTATTGCTCTAATAATCAAATTACCAGCTTAGATGTGAGTCAAAACGTGGCTTTAACAGAGTTAAATTGCTTTGAAAATCAATTAACCGGTTTAGATATCAGTCAAAATGATGCTTTACATTTTTTAGGTTGCTCTGGCAATCAAATAACCAGCTTAGATGTGAGTCAAAACGTGGCTTTAACAGAGTTAAATTGCTTTGAAAATCAACTAACAGGTTTAGATGTGAGTAAAAATGTGGCTTTAACACGCTTATATTGTTTTTCCAATCAATTAACCAGTTTAAACCTTGCCAATGGTTATAACAATAAAATAACTTATATGAAAGCTCAGGACAACATTAATCTTGATTGTATCCAAATTGACGAAGGGTTTACTCCTCCTAGTAATGATTATTACTGGAAAAAAGATGATACGGCGAGTTATAGTAATGGCTGTTTCTAGAATTTCACTAAAAAAAACTTAAAAAAATATTGAGTTATGAAAATCAAAAACATAGTATATGCTCTTGTAGCAATATTAATTTTCTCTTGTAGTAAAGATGATGAACCGAAATTAAACCCGGCTAAATTTTCAATAGACCAAAGTACAGTTGATTTTGGCGAGGTAGAAATACCAACACAAAAAGAAATCAAACTAACCATTACCAATAGCGGAGAAGAAAATTTAATTTTAAAAAACTACACTTTTTCAGGTTCCAATACTTCAGAATTTACAGTTAATGCCGGTGAAACGGAAGAAACAGTAGAGGCTGGTAAAACGTACGAGTTTTTAGTCATTTTTAAACCTACGGAAACAGGAGATAAAACAGCAATCCTTACCATTACCAGTAATGTTGGTGAGCATAAAATAAATTTATTGGGAAGTGCAATTCTTGGCCCAAATGCTATAGTGAATATTCCGGATGCCAATTTTAAAGCTAGTTTATTAGCTCATGGAACAACTATAACTGGAAGTGGTATTAGTAAAATTGATCTCAATGATGATGGAGAAATACAACTAGGTGAAGCGCAATCGTATGAAGGTTTTATTAATTGCTATAATAGAGATGTAAGTGATTTAACAGGAATTAAAGCTTTCGTAAACATTACCAAATTAAATATAGTACAGAACCAATTAACTAATTTGGATGTAAGTGATAATGTAGCTTTAGAATACCTAGCTTGCGATAACAATCAATTGAAAAGTTTAAATGTTTCTAGTAATGCAAACTTAAAAGTTTTGTGGATCCAAAATAATGAATTAACTGACCTAGATGTTTCTCAAAACACTGCTTTAGAAGATTTGTATTTGGCTAATAACCAATTAACCAATTTGGACACTTCTAATAACACAGCATTAAGAACTCTTATAATTGCGACCAATTTATTAAATAGTATAGACGTTTCAAACAATACTGCGTTGCATACATTGTTTGTTCATAATAATAAGCTCGCCGGTTTGGATGTGACCCATAATACCGCTTTGAAGTATTTATCATGTACAAACAATGAGATAGCCTACCTAGATGTTTCCAAAAACATCATTCTGGAGGAGCTTTCTTGTGACAACAACAACCTGGCCAACTTAGATCTTTCACAGAATACAGCTCTACTTGAATTTAGATGTAATAATAATCAATTGAGCAGTTTAGATGTTTCAAAAAACACAAGTCTGGAATTATTGGGTTGTTTTAATAACCAAATATCCAATTTAGATGTATCTCATAACATCAATTTAATAACGTTAAGCTGTTCAACTAATAAATTATCTAGTCTAGATGTATCCCAAAATACAGCTCTAAGAAATCTACATTGCTCGTCGAATCAGTTAACAAGTTTAAACGTTTCTGGTAACCCTGCATTAGAGTTTTTATATTGCTTTCAGAATCAACTAACAGCTTTAAACCTTGCCAATGGTAACAATAGTAAACTAAGTACAATGTGGGCTACGAACAATCCAAATTTAGCCTGTATACAAATAGATGCAGACTTCACTCCTCCTTCTAATTGGGAAAAGGCTGCTCAGACCGGTTATAGTACAAGTTGCCAATAAAATTTCTATAAAAACAAATATTGAACTGGTTTAAACTTTTTTGATTGAAGCGAAAAAGTTTAAACCAGTTCATCACACTATAAAATAAAAATAATGAATATCAAAAATATACTATATGCTCTTGTAGCCATATTAATACTTTCTTGTAGTAAAGATGATGAACCACAATTAAGCCCTGCTAAATTTTCAATAGATCAAAGTACAGTTGATTTTGATGAAGTGGAAATACCAACACAAAAAGAAATCAAACTAACCGTTACTAATAACGGAGAAGAAGATTTAATTTTAAAAAACTACACTTTTTCAGGTTCAAATGCAACTGAGTTTACTGTTAGAGCAAGTGAAACAGAAGAAACTATCCAAGCAGGTAAAACGTATGAGTTTTCAGTAATCTTTAAACCTACAGAAGAAGGTAGCAAAACAGCAATACTTACCATTATCAGTAATATAGGTGAGCATAAAGTTAATATCTCAGGTAAAGGGACGCTAGAACCAGTTGCCATTTTTAATATTAACCCTGAGAGTAAAAATTTTGGTGATGTTGAAATAAATACAACAGCGGCAATAAACTTTACAGTAGCCAATACAGGTAATGCCGAACTAGTTATTTCAAAAATAACCTTAGAAGGAGCCAATGCAGATACATATAACACTCCTAACAATTCGATTACTTTACAATCGAATGCTGCAACTGGTATTAAGGTTACATTTGCCCCTCTAAGTACAGGGAATAAAATTGCTACACTCTCTATTGCAACCAACGTTGGCACTTATACAGTTAACCTTGAAGGAAACGGCATTCCCGATCCCAATGCCATAGTTAATATCCCTGATGCCAATTTTAAAGCAAGTTTGCTAGCTCATGGAACAACTATAACAGGAGATGGTATTAGTAAAATAGACATCAACGATGATGGTGAAATACAGGTGAGTGAAGCTGAAGTATATAGTGGTACTTTAAACTGTAATGAACGTAATATAAGTGACTTGACGGGTATTGAAGCTTTTGTAAATATAAGTGTATTATTGGTTGGAAGAAATCAATTGACCAATTTAGATGTTTCGAAAAATATAGATTTAACAATTATATCTTGTAATTCTAATCAACTAACCAGTTTAGATCTTTCGAAAAATGTAGCTTTAACAAAGTTATATTGCATTTCCAATCAACTAACCAGCTTAAACATCAGTAAAAATGAGGATTTAACAGAATTATATTGCATTTCCAATCAACTAACTAGCTTAGATTTGAGTCAAAATGTGAATTTAGAATATCTATATTGTAAAAATAATCAATTTACTAGCTTAGACATCAGTAAAAATGAGGCTCTAATATATTTAGCTTGTCAATTCAATAAATTAACCAATTTAGATGTTTCAAAAAATGTGTATTTAAAATATTTATATTGCGATTCCAATCAACTAACCAGCTTAGACATTAGTAAAAATGTGAATTTAACAGAATTCTATTGTTTTTATAATCAATTAATCAGTTTAGATGTTTCGAAAAATGCGGCTCTAACAAGCTTATATTGCTATTCCAATCAGTTAATCAGTTTAAACCTTGCCAATGGTAATAACAATGGTTTAACTTATATGAAAGCCCAAGACAATCCCAATTTAACCTGTATTCAAATAGATTCTAGCTTTACACCTCCTAATGATGGCTCTTGGAGAAAAGACGATACAGCGAGTTATAATACAAACTGCCAATAAAGCTTCTTAAAAAAATATTGAATTGATTTAAACTTTTTTGATTGAAGTAAAAAAGTTTAAACCAGTTCATCACACTATAAAATAAAAAAAATGAATATCAAAAATATACTATATGCTCTTGTAGCCATATTAATACTTTCTTGTAGTAAAGATGATGAACCACAATTAAGCCCTGCTAAATTTTCAATAGATCAAAGTACAGTTGATTTTGGAGAAGTAGCAATCCCAACATCAAAAGAAATCAAACTAACCATTACTAATAGCGGAGAAGAAGATTTAATTTTAAAAAACTACACTTTTTCAGGTTCAAATGCAACTGAGTTTACC
>NZ_SNYH01000005.1:308609-397785 GCF_004363005.1 Tenacibaculum caenipelagi
CCAAAAGAAATCAAACTAACCATTACTAATAGCGGAGAAGAAGATTTAATTTTAAAAAACTACACTTTTTCAGGTTCAAATGCAACTGAGTTTACCGTTAGAGCAAGTGAAACAGAGGAAACTATCCAAGCAGGTAAAACTTATGAATTTTCAGTAATCTTTAAACCTACAGAAGAAGGTAGCAAAACAGCAATACTTACCATTATCAGTAATATAGGTGAGCATAAAGTAAATATATCAGGTAAAGGGACGCCAGAACCAGTTGCTGTTTTTAACATTAACCCAGAAAGTAAAGATTTTGGTGATGTAGAAGTAGATGCAACAGCATCACAAACTTTTAAAATTACAAACACAGGTAATGCAGATTTAATTATATCTACTACTTCTTTATCTAATACATCAGATTTTAGTACAGATCTAACCAATAAGACGATAACACCTAGCGGGTTTTATGAATTTTCTGTAGCGTTTAAACCTACTACAGAAGGCATTAAAACTACGACTATTAAACTGACTACTAACATAGGTGAATACACGGTTAGTTTAAAAGGAAATGCTACTCCTAAAACAATTATAATAGTGAGCCCTGGATTTGTGACTAATTGGAAAACAACAACATCAAACGAAACGATTACGATTCCTACTAATTCATCTTACACATACAATTACACAGTAGAATGGGGAGATGGTACCGTAAGTGAAAATCACACAGGTGATGCTTCACACACTTACGACAACCCTGGTGTATATAATGTAGCAATCACAGGTACATTTCCTGCTATATTTTTTAACAATACTGGAGATAAAACTAAAATAAAAGGAATAAAACAATGGGGAAATATCGCATGGAAGTCTATGGAGGGTGCTTTTCATGGGTGTACCTATTTGAATTCTACAGCAACAGATATTCCTGACTTATCACAGGTTACAAGTATGGCTTCTATGTTTAACACGGCTTATCGCTACCAGTTTGACGAACCCATCGGTGATTGGGACGTCAGTAATGTTACTGATATGAGCAATTTATTCAAAATTACATATTTCAATAAGAACATCAGTAATTGGAATGTGAGTAATGTAACCAATATGTTAGGTATGTTTGAAGGTGCAAGAGATTTCAATCAAGACATCAGCAGTTGGAATGTTAGTTCAGTAACTAATATGTCGCTAATGTTTTTAAGTGCTAATTCATTTAACCAAAATCTTGATAGTTGGGATGTTAGTAATGTCACTGACATGAGCTGGATGTTCTATAAAAATGAAGCCTTCAACGGAAGCATAAATAACTGGGATGTCAGCTCAGTTACCACCATGAGGTCAATGTTTGAGAAGACATTAGTTTTCGATCAACCATTAGGCAATTGGAATATTAGCTCATTGAGTAATGTGTTTTATATGTTTACGAATGCCGTGGCATTCAATCAGGATATTAGCAAATGGAATATAAACAACGGTAAATTATCCCAACTTCCGGGAATGTTTAAAGGGGCCATTGCTTTTAATCAAGACTTAAGTGCTTGGGATATGAGTAATATAACTAGTATGTCAGGTATGTTTGAAGGAGCCTCTTCATTTAATCAGAACCTAGGTGATTGGGATATTACTAAAGTAGAGTTTCAACTGGGTAGTATGTTAGATGATACAGCACTATCTGTAGCTAACTACAATGCCACCCTCTTAGGTTGGTCACAACAAGCCATTGTGTATGAAAATATTTTGGGTGCCAAAGGGTTGAAATTTTGCAATGATGGTGAAAGTGCTAGAAATGCTCTAATAGCAAAAGGTTGGACATTTAACGGAGATTCCAAAAGTACAGATTCAAGTTGCCAGTAATTAAGAAAATAAATAAGATAAAGTTGACACACATTAGTAAAAATGTGTGTCAACTCTACAACTAAGATAGTATTAAATAAACCCTATGCTTAATCAAACTAAAGTTGAACCCACAGTAACTTCAGAACGCATCCCTTCTTTAGATTTCTTAAGAGGGGTTGCTATTCTTGGCATCTTATTTATAAATATAGAATCCTTTGTGTATCCTAACCCATGGAGTTCATGGCAATATGGATATGAAAGTGCTATAGATCATAACACTCGTTTTTGGGTATACTTTTTAACACAAGGTAAGTTTTACACCATGTTTGCATTGCTTTTCGGAGTTGGTTTTGTCATTTTTATGGAACGCATTCAGCAAAGAGTATCTGGAATAAAAGCAATGGACATTTATGTTAGAAGACTACTCTGGTTATTTATTATAGGGGTTATACATGCCTACTTTATTTGGGATGGAGATATATTGTATCATTATGCGATATGTGGTTTACTATTGCTCCCATTTCGTTCTATCGCAAATAATCATTTAATATTGGTTCTTTTATTTTTAGCTTCTTTTCTGTTTTTAAAATCGTATGAAAGTGCTACCAAAAAACAAGAAACTTATGCTAGATATGTTGAAGCATCCAACAAAAAGGAAACTGAAAAAACTGAAAAAGATGAAAAACTAATTGCTTCATGGAAAAAAAGATATTCAAAAAAGTTATCAGGTCTTTCTAAAAAAGTAAACGCTCCGAAACCTACATATTGGCAAGGTCTTGTAAATTCTTACCAACATCTTAAAGTACATAAAGGTGAATTTTATTATCAGTCATTAATCCTGTCTTCATTAATCGTAATGATTATAGGCATGCTATTGTTTAGAGTTGGTATTTTTTCTGATTATAAAACATGGAAATATTATTGGCTTATTACTTCTTTAGTATTAGTAATAGGTTTGGTAGTAAATTATACGCGTTATTATCATTGGACATACGAAGATCATATTCCTAATCTCAGCACTTTTAAAGCACTACTGTTTACATTTCCAAAAGAACTTTTAGGTATTGCGTATGTACTCTTGCTAAATGGGATATATCAAAAATACTTGAAGAATATAACTTTTAAAGTATTTACCAAAATTGGTAGAACTGCTTTATCAAATTACATTTTCCAAAGTGTCATTTTAGGCTTTTTGTTTTACGGATACGGTTTAGGAATGCATAATGGTTTTTCTAGGTTTCAATTATTGGGATTTGTAGTTGCTATTTGGAGTATACAAATCTTATGCACAATTCTTTGGTTAAAACACTACCAACAAGGTCCTTTAGAGTTTATATGGAGAAAATTAACCTATAAATCATTTAACAAAAACTAAGCTATGTCTGTATACAGCTCATTTTACAGATACTTTATCATTGTTTTTGTGATTTGTTTTTTTTGGCTACAAGAGCATTTTAAGCAATACTTATTTTTCCTATAAACAAGTAAATCCATAAACCTCATCTAAACACATCTAAATGATATTACTTCTCGTTAAAATAAAATTAGGCTCTTTGTAACCTTTTCTTTTTTTAATTCATCTTAAATAAAAAGAATATAAAATTAAAAACTACAAAAATGAACTTAAAAAGATTAAAAGCGTTTCGATTGGTAATTATTTGTTTAACACAGTTAACTTGGTTTTCAAGCATAGCTCAAACTAATACTCATAACTCTAAAAATATAAATTCTAGTTTGTTTGAAGAGATTTCGAGAATGGACTCCCTACTTTTTTCTGCTTATAACAATGCGGAAATCGATAAGTATAAATCTTTAATAAGTGAAGACATAGAATTTTTTCACGATAAAAATGGACTAATCAATTCTAAAAAAAGAATTGTGGATAGTTTTAAAAAAATGACTACTAAAGAAAAAAACACTGCTTATTCAATTACAAGAATATTAGTTGAAAACTCTTTGGAAATCCATCAAATTTCTGGCTTCGGAGCTATAGAAACTGGAACACATCAGTTTATAGAAACCAATGGAAGTAACCAAAAAATAATCACACAAGCTAAATTCATGCACCTTTGGAAAAAAGAGAATGGGAATTGGGTTATTACTAAAGTGTTTAGTTATGACCATCAACCTATAAAAGAAAAAGTAAATCCAGATAAAAAAGCCATCTCCTTAACAACTAAACAAATGGATGCGTACACGGGAGCGTATCAATTCGCTCCAGAGTTTGTTCTCACCATAGTACGTGAAGGTCATAAAATGTTTGGTTTGGCTCATGGAGATAAAATTGAAATCATACCATATAATACCCACAAGTTTTTAATAGCAACAGATAATTCAAAAATTGAATTTCTTGTCAATGAAAATGAAATTGTAACTGGTATTGAAATGGAGACCAAAAAAGGAAAGATGAAAGCACAAAAAATAACGAACAAATAAAATTCATAAAATTATGACCTCACTAATTATAGCATGCATTATTTCAGTAACTGCAATTACTGCGCTTTTTTTTGCATGGTATTTTTATCTACAAGCCAGAAATAAAGAGCGAATGGAACTAATAGACCGAGGAGAAAAATTAGAAGATATTTTTCGGTTGCAAAAACAAAACAGATTCAAATTCATATTTCCATGGCTAAAAGTTTCTGTTGTAATTCTTGGTATGAGTGTGTCATTTCTTTTAATTGGAATTTACATTTTTTTCCAAGCTGATGATTCTGATAAGGCGAAAGGTTTCTTTATAACCTTCATCATTGGTATCTGTTTAGGAATATCATGCATGATCAACCATTTTATAAGTAGAAAAAATACCAGAAAATAACAAAGTGGATGATTTTTATATTGATAAAGTACTCAACGGAGATAAGCAAGCTTTCCGATATTTTGTAAGAAAATATAAAAATGTTGCTTATAATTTGGCCATTTCAATTGTAAAAGACACTTATAATGCAGAAGATGTGGTTCAAGAATCATTTATTAAGGCATTTAAAGGCTTACAATCTTTTAAGAAAAACGCCAAATTTTCATCATGGTTTTACAGAATTGTAGTTAACGAGGCTTTTATGCATTTAAGGAAAAATAAAGTTGATTTTGTTGAGATAGATGATCAACTAAAAAAACTAAGTTCAAATGAAATTAAAGAAAACGAAAAAGGATTATCAGTACAAAGAGCAATGCTCAAATTAAATCCCAATGAAGCACTGGTTTTAAATTTATTTTATTTAGAGGAAAAGAAGATAAAAGAAATTGCGAGTATCACCAGCTGGTCTATTTCGAACGTAAAAACACTATTACATCGTTCTAGAAAAAATATACGCAAACTATTAAATAACGATTTATGAAAGACAACTTTGACGAAGATTATAATAAGATGAAAGATATACTTAAAGAGGGAAAGTTTAAGCTGAATAATCCCAATTTTGAGGAAACCTTGATGTCAAGAATTGTTTTAGAAAAAAACTATAAAGTTGGTATAAGAAATTTAATAAAACGAGCTCTTGTTTGTCTTATTATAGGTTTTATATTAAGTATCTCACTCGTCTTATTATTTCTTTTCAATAAAATGGAGTTCAACAACTTCTATAACCTATCAAGTGTAATATGTCTATTTGTTTTGGGTATTGTAGGTATTTTACTTACGGATAATTTTCTAAAGCTTTTACATAATTATAACATTAGTTAACTCTATAAATAAAAGAACAGATAAAATAGATGTAACGAGAACCATTTCTAATATATAACGAAATATTAAGCAAGTAAAATTAACCTAATTATTAATATAAAAATTGATTATGTATGAATCAAAGAATTTTTAACTTATTTAAATTAAACGCTTTAATTACAATTATCTTATTGTCAACATCTTGTTCCAATAACGATAGCGACCCATGTGCTAATAGCACACTGGCAGTAACAGCTACCGTAGAGGAATACTCGATAAAAGCTACAGTAACAGGAGGTGTAGAACCTTACGAATACTCTATAGATGGGACTACATTTCAAACATCCGATACGTTCACTGATGTCGAATCCGGAGACTATACCCTTACGGTTAGAGATGCCAACACCTGTACATCTACTACAAGTGTAACAGAAGCCGATTTAAATTCATTGTTAGACGAACGGGATGGGCAACGCTACAAAATAGTAAAAATCGGCAATCAAATCTGGTTGGGCGAAAACTTTAATTTCGATACCAATATCACTACCACAACGTCGTCATGGTGTTATGGTGATGAGGCTACAAATTGCAATACCTATGGGAAACTTTACACCTGGGAGGCTGCTTCGCAATTGGCTCCAGAAGGATGGAAATTACCAACTCAAGGGGACTGGCAGGTTTTATTTAATGAAGTTGGTGGTATAAATGTGGCTCATACAGAACTAATGAATGGTGATTTTGAATTATTGACTACAGGTTACAGAAGTGTAACAAATGAATATTATGAAAGCCCTCAATGGGGATATTATTGGTCTTCTACAGAAGATAGCACAGACAACAACACCTATTATTGTTATGGTTTTCATCCAGATTATGGTGAAGTACGTGAATTCTCTGCCTTAAAAGATAAGGTTGCGTTTGGTGTAAGACTCATCAAAATCCAGAATAATTAATAGCAAATACCCATTATTTATGATCTCTTTTCATCAAAAAGTAAAACCAATTGTATTCATCTTGTTGCTCATTTTAATATGTAATAACCTCAAGGCACAACAAAGTGGTTTTAGCCCAAACAGGACATATTCTCAGGATAGTTTAAAAATCTGGACAACGGACATTTTTGATGAAATGAGTAAAAGTCACCCTGGGTTTTATCGGTATACCAGTAAGGAAAGGTTTGATTTCCTCATAGACTCTACAAATCAAACAATTAAAAATTCATTAACAGAATTAGAATATTACAGAAAGTTAAAACCTTTAATTGCGCAATTAGGATGTCTTCATACCAGTATATCACTTTCAAAAAAATATCAGGATTATTTGAATACTAGTCAATCAATGCTACCCCTAGAAATTTTTATTAATTCCAACGGGGTAGTATTGATTTCTAATAGCTATGTTTCTGATTCTAATATTCCTATTGGAAGTGAAATTCTATCTATTAACGGAAAACCAATTCATTCTATAATCAACAAATTACTCAAGGCTATCCCATCAGATGGATATAACCAAACAGAAAAAATACTATTGCTAAACCATAGGTTTTCCTTTTGGTACCAAACTATTATAGAAGCTACTGAAAAATTCAGTATAAAAATTGCTAATAATGATAAAACTGAAATGTATGAGGTTAAAGGCATTTCAAAAGATGTATTCCCTTCTTTAGATGCGATTATTTATGGCAATCAAAAAACTTTAGAATTTGAAATTATTGACAATATTGGTGTATTAAAAATACGTTCATTTGCAAAAACAGCTATCAAAGAAAACAGCCAGAATTTTAAACGATTTATCAAAGAAGTTTTTCAAAAAATTCAAACTAAAGAAATCAAAGATTTAATAGTAGATGTAAGGTATAATACTGGAGGTACTGATAGTAATGCTGTACTATTAGCCTCATATTTCTTTGACAAACCTTTTAAATATTGGAATAAAATTGAAGTAACTGAAGCTATTGCAAAGGATGTAAAAGGATTAGATAAACTTTTTTATAAAAAACCCAAAAAAAAAGGTGAACTATACCAATGGAAAAAAACATGGGTAACTAAAGAGTTTGATTTTTATGAAGAGCAAAAACCAGCAAAGAATAATTTTAAAGGAAATCTGTATATCATAACTAATGGGATGTGCTTATCATCCTGTTCTGATTTTGCCGCAATACTTTCTCATAATAAAAAAGCAATTATTGTAGGACAAGAAACTGGAGGAGGATATCAAGGGAATACTAGCGGCATGATGCCTAGTTTTATTATTCCTTCTGGTCTTCGTATAACTATGCCATTACAAAAATACACCAGTGCTGTTGACTTAACTAAAAACTTTGGAAGAGGTACTATTCCAGACCATATTGTTATCCCGAATTTCAACGATTGGATAGAAAAGAAAGATGTGGAAATGGACTATATATTGAAAATGATTAAGGGTAAGAGAACAAAAAAACAACTATGATAAATAAAAAAACACTCTGGTACATTTGTTTTGGGATATACATCAATGGCTTTTCACAAGAAGTGTCGTTTTTTAATGCCGATGGTTTTTTTTCTATCGGAACTCAATCTAACAGAACAGCCTCAATAACTTTGTTTGATATAGATAAAGATGGTGATTTAGATGCATTAATTGCCAATGGTAGACATTGGGCTGAACAGAACTACCTGCATTATAATGATGGTAAAGGAGGATTTAAAGAAGCGCTTCCAATAGGTAAACTATTAGATGCTTCGTATGCAATAAAAAGTGCCGATTTTAACAATGATGGTTATATGGATATCGCAGTGGTTAATGACAATATTAAAAACAAAATTTATTTTGGTTCTAACAATAATGGTTTTGAAAAAGAAATATCTTTTGGTTCAATAGCACCTTCCAGGAATCTTGAAGTAGCCGATATTGATGGTGATGGAGATACAGACCTAATTATATCAAACCGAAGAGCTGTGAATGAAATTTGTGTCAACGATAGTTTAGGGAACTTTGATACAATTATTAATTTCGGGAATAAATCAGACCAAACCATACAAACCTTAGTAATAGATATCAATAATGATGGATATTTAGATTTAATAACTGCCGAAAGAAAAGGTAAGAACAAAATATATCTTGGAGATAAAAAATTATCTTTTTCTAAAATTGTAGAGTTTGGTAATGAAAATGTCGAAACTCGCTCTATTGATATTGCTGACTTTAACAAAGATGGATTTTTAGATATCGTAACTGGGAATTTAGGAGCTAAAAACAGTATCTATTTTGGAAGTGAGACATTAGATTTTAAAAATTACTTAGAGTTTTCCGGCGAACGAATGACTTACTCTATAAAGGTGGCTGACTTAAATCAAGATGGCTTTTTGGATATTGTTGAAGGAAATTCAGAGGAAAGAAACTATGTTTTCCTTGGTAAAGAAAACACAACTTTTCAGGAAATAGGATTAAGAGACGACCTAAAAGATGCTACTTATCATATAGCTATTGGCGATCTAAACAATGATGGGATATTGGATATTATAGAAGCTAACTCTGGAGCTTGGAATCTATATTATAGAACAGTTAAAAAATAAACATATGAGCTGTTTATATAACTTGTTGCCAATCATGTTACGATTAAACCAAAAAACACTTCTATTCTTTTTTACTGTTTTACTAATTAAAATAGGCTCTGCACAAAGTATTGACACTCAAAAGCTAGACACCTACTTCAATTCAATTGAGATTAATAATAAATTTATGGGCAGTGTAGCCATCCTAAAAAAAGGAAACATAATCTACACTAAACAGGTTGGCTTTTCTGATATTCAATCAAAACACAAACCTGATAATAATACGAAGTACAGAATTGGTAGTATATCAAAAGTATTTACGGCTACCCTCCTATTTAAAGCTATAGAAGAAGGAAAAATAACCCTTAATGAGACTATTAACTCTTACTTTCCTGAAATAAAAAACGCAAATAAAATCACCATTTCAAATTTGTTAAATCACAGAAGTGGTATTCATAGCTTTACAAATAACAAAAATGAGTTTTTAAGCTATCATACTCAATCGAAAACTGAAAAGGAAATGATTACAATTATAACCAAAGGGGGAAGTGATTTTAAACCTAATGAAAAAGCAGCTTATAGCAATTCAAACTACCTATTATTATCCTATATTTTAGAAAAACTTTATAAAAAGCCTTATGCTCAAATTTTGGAAAATGAAATTACAAAACCTTTAAATTTGAATCAAACATTTTTCGGAAGCAAAATTAATATAGAGAATAATGAATGTTACGCTTATCGTTTTGTAGACAAATGGAAACAAACAGAGGAAACCGATCCGTCAATTGATATGGGAGCGGGTGGTATTGTTTCTTCTCCAACAGATTTAGTACTTTTTGCAAAAGCCTTGTTTAGCCATAAAATACTTTCTGCAGAAAGTGTTGCACAAATGAAAACCATTCAAGACAAGTTTGGAATGGGAATTTTCAAAACGGAATACTACGACAAAGTTAGTTATGGTCATAATGGAGAAATAAATGGGTTCACTTCTGTTTTAAGGTATTTTCCTAATGAAGATATTGCTTTTGCAATCACATCCAATGGTTTGAATTACAATTTAAACACAATAACTGTTACCATTGTTAATAGTCTTTTTAATAAACACTTTAATATTCCTGATTTTAGGGTTTATAAACCAAGCTCCAAAGAACTAAATCAATATCTGGGTATCTATTCAAGTAAAACTTTTCCAGTAAAACTAACTGTTACAAAATCGGGGAAACAGTTACACTTGCAAGCACCCAGAGATTCTAAAATGAACTTACAAGCAACAGCAAAAGGAGAGTTTAAGTATGAGCCTGCAGATATCTCAATTGTGTTTAATATTGGAAAAAATCAAATGCTCATAACTCAAGGCGGGAAAACTAGTATATTAGATAAAGAATAAGAGTATGGAAATATTTAAAAACAAAGTAAAAATTGCTGGATTGCTTATCATTTTAGGAATGATAACTGGTGTGTTAAGTATTGCTTCGGCAGTTGACTCTTCAAACTACTTAACAGAAGCTTGCGCTAATACAACTCATGTATTACTTGCTGCTTTATTCCAGTTCATTTTGTTTCTAACATATGTAGGCTTTGCCATATTGCTATACCCAATTATAAAAAAACATAGTGAAAGTTTAGCTTTAGGCTTTTTAAGTTTCAGAATTACAGCAGGTATTATATTGATTATAGGAACTGTAATACTATTATCTATATTGACATTGAGTTGTGAATTTGTAAAAAGTGGTTCAGATAATATGCTATACGAGTCTATTGGCAATATTCTCAAAATTAGTCGCGATCAAGTGAATCACATTTTTATGGTAATAACTATTAGTACAGGTAACTTAATGCTGTACATACTTTTTCTAAGGTCAAAGTTAATCCCTAAATGGCTTTCAATATGGGCAATACTAGGAACAATCTTATCAACATTAGCTAGCATATTGCTCTTATTTAGTTTGATAGAAGTAATTACTATTGAATATGTAATTTTAAATGTACCAACAGGACTCTTTGAGCTTGTACTTGGTTTTTGGTTAATCGTTAAAGATTTTGAACAAAAAGAATTTTAAACAGCTATGAATAAAAAAAACTTAATTATGCATATTTTACTCATAATTACTTACTTAACTTCTAATGCTCAAACTTGGCAAAACCCGTCCGAAAAATAGCTTGGAAAGATATAGAACCTAAGGAAGGACACTATGATTTATCTATTATAGAACATATACTGTGTCACTTGGTATAGCTATTCAATATGGAAATTACATTGGTAAAGCCAGAGTAGATTTAGATTATAATGAAGAAAATGATAAAGGAAAACGCATACGAAAAAATATAGTTCCGATGCTTCATGATTTTGCCAAAGACTTCCTAAAAATTAATTATATGTTTTGAGGAAATCAAGAGCCATACTTTAAAGAAGATGTGTTACTATGCCTTCTTTTTTAAATTCATTGTTCAACTTTTTTAAACAAATAATCTTTTCTCGGTAGTGTTTAGAAAGAATCACTTTAAACAATTAACATCATATTACTAACAAAACAATATTTTTTATTTTTTTTATTCAAAAAAAATGTTAAATTCACAAACAATTGTGAAAATACAATCAAAAAAACACATTGATATTTACATCAAAAATTGGCTTTAAGTTTATTTTTTTATGAATAGAAAAATTTCTTAATGCTAAAAAGATTGTTACTTTCATTATTAAATAATGAATAGTTGAAATTAGTAAAATCTCTGTATTTGGATTTTTACTAAGGTACATTAAGCTAAAAAAAGAACATTAAGTCCCTCATAAAGATGAGTACTTTATTATTATTTCTTCAAAAAAACGGCTACTAACTCAATTTGAGTTTTTCTTGCCTCTTTCCTCCCCTTAAAAACAATGACACTATACTACGTATTATACGTACGGCTGAACGTTAGTATAAAACTATTATTGGTTTTTACTAAAGTGTTTTAAGTTTCTGCTAAAAAACAAACACCCAATAATGAGTTGTTTTAAAATTACCTAGCTTAATAAACTTGGTAAAAAATCCTTTTGTTAAGTATTTGACCAAACATCTACTTACTACTGTCTTTTTTTAATTCTATGCTCCTATAATCAGTTAAACCACTTCTAACACTGAATTATAGCTACGCATACTTAATTATCAACTATTATGAACAAAATTACCCATGTGTATTTAATTTGTAAAAAGTTTGACAGACACATAAAGTCAATCCTCTTTGCTTCATTTTTTCTATTCTTCAACCTTCTAACTTACGCCAACTCTCCCATAAGTGGAAATAACAATTATACAGCTCCCATCACTGTACCCTGTAACACAGATGATCCTGTTGCTGTAATTTCTTCTGGTTTCACTGATTTAACAATAACAGAAAACACTTCTGGTTTATGTGTATTAGGCTGTGGTATTACTAATTCAGGAAATATTATCGATTCCAATTCAGCAAACTACGCAACCGTTACTACCTTAATAGGTTTAGGAGTAACCCATACACTAACTGTAACAGACAATACTTCTGGAGAGTATTTTAGTTCAGGTGGTTTTGCTGGTTTTTTGATAGAGAATAGCTCTGTTTCACAAGTAGACCTGCTAAACTCCATAGTTATAAGAACCTATTTAGACGGTGTTGAACAAGAAACAAGCATAAGTAACTCATTAATTACACCTGATAGTAGCTTATTAAATAGCGACCAATATTATGTAGGATTTTATACAACACAAGATTATGATACTATTGAAATATCCCTAACTAGTTTGGCAGGTGTATTATCAAGCACAAACGTGTATTACGCAGTCACTAATAATTTTTGTACTGGTCCTGCTTTGAAAGCAAATACTCCTACAACATTAACTAAAACTGATTTTCCTGCCCGTATCGTTGATGAACATACAGGAATGGGAGGCATTTTAAATCTAGGTAGGGTTAACAACACTAATTCAGCAATCGATTCAGATAGCAATACATATGCTAGTATTGATTTTACTTTGGGAGTAGCCGCAACAGGAAGCATAGCCATAAAAGATGAGCTAACAAATTATCTAGCGCAAACCTATGTAGGATTTGATATTGAAAACGCTTCTATTTTGAATTTAGATTTAATTGAAGGAGTTACCATAACCACCTATTTAGACGGAGTTTCACAAGAGAGCAGATCAGGAAGTTCCGAATTATTATCTGTAGACAGTGGTTTGCTTTTTACTGGAACAGAACGTTCGCTAATAGGTTTTGTAACAACATTGCCTTTTGACGAAGTTCAATTAACCATAGAACAAACCCTTTCTTTAGATTTAGGAAGCACTCGTGTTTACAATCTGGTACTAGAAGTATTTAGTGAAGGTGCCCTAGAGTGTGATACAGCTACATTACTAAACAATCCTTCTCATCCTGTAATTATTAATAGTACCAATACAGGTGTAGAAGGCGTAGTTTGCGCGGCTTGTGAAATTGACAATGCTACAAATGTTATCAATGAAAGTACTACTGATTATGCCTCTATAAATGTAGCTGCTGGTGTTGCCAATACTGCCTCTATTTCGGTGGAAAATGTATTAAATATATATCCTGCTGGCAGTAGTGCTGGTTTTGTTATTAGAGATACTAATGATTTACTGAAACTGAATTTACTAAACTCTTTAACAGTAACCACCTATTTAAATGGTACTGTTCAAGAATCTCAATCAGGAAATGGTTTGCTAGCACTTGAAGCTTTGGGATTAATAAATATTACCCCTTCAAGTACAGATGGTTTTTATTTAGTCGGATTTTCTACTACTTTAGAATATGATCAAATTAGACTTACAGTAAATGCCTTAGCTGCTGTTATAAATAGCATAGAAGTGTATGGTAGTTATGTAGATGCTTCTATACAAATAAATGGTAACGCTATTAACGAAACAGCAATAGGAGCCTCAAACGGAAGCTTAACAGTAACTGTCTCTGGAGGAACACCTCCCTATACTTATTTATGGAGTCCTAATGGAGAAACCTCAAACACAATTAGCGGATTATCTCCAGGAACTTATAGTGTAAAAGTAACGGATAGTTTGGGGTGTGAAGCGACCTCCGAATATATTATTTATACTGATGGTGTACAGTATCCTGTACCCTGTAATACTGAAAATCCTATAGCCGTAACCAATTCAGGATTCACAGACTTAACTATAACTGAGAATACTTCTGGGCTTTGTGTGGCAGGCTGTAGCATTACCGGTTCAAATAATATTATCGATTCAGACTCTTCTAATTATGCAACTGTAAACACCTTAGTTGGACTTGGTGTTACACATACGCTAACGGTTACCGACAATACCGTAGGTGAGTTTTTTGAAGCTGGCGGTTATGCAGGCTTTTTAATAGAAAATGCTTCAATAGTTCAAGCGGATCTTTTAAATGCTATTTCTATTACAACCTATCTTGACGGTGTGCAACAAGAAACCAATGCAGGTACTTCACTAGCTCCAATAGACAGTTCTCTTTTAGGAGGTGATGCTTTTTATGTCGGATTCTACACTACAATGGATTATGATGCTATTGAAATTGCAATTTCAAGTCTTGCTGGTATTGCTTCAACAACAAATATTTACCATGCTGTAACCAATAGGTTTTGTGTCGGTCCTGAACTGGCATGTAATACTGCAACCCAATTAACCAAACCCGATTTTCCAATTAGAATTGTAGATGAACATACAGGAACTGGTGGTATTTTAACTCTAGGTAATGTAAGTAATACAAATAATACTATTGATTCTAACCTCAACAATTATGCTACTATAAACCTATTAGCTGGTGTGGCTGGTGTAGCTTCTATAGCTTATAAAGATGAAGTTACCAACTATACTGCAAATTCTTTTGCTGGGTTTGATATAGAAAACACTACAATTTTAAATACAGAATTATTCGATGCCTTAACCATTTCAACTTATTTAGATGGAGTACTTGTAGAATCTAAAACAGGAACAACAGAATTACTTCCTATAGATTCTGGTTTGTTACTAACAGGAAGTGAATCTGTACGAGTAGGATTTATTACTACTGCTCCTTTTGATGAAGTACAACTTTCTTTAACCCAAACACTTTCGTTAGATTTAGGTAGCACTCGTGTTTATGGTATGGTACTAGAATCCTTCTGTCCTAGTACTATTAATTGTGATGAACCTTATGTACTGTCTAATCCCAGTGATTCAGTCATTATTAACAATGAGAATACAGGAACAGATGGTGTAGCTTGTATTGCTTGCGAAGTTGACAATGCAATCAATGTTATCTCAGAAGACAATTCTGATTATGCTCTTATAAATATCGTAACTGGCACTTCAGGTAGTGGGTCTATCTCCATTCAGGATGTACTTGTCGATTATCCTGCAGGTACTCAAGCTGGTTTTGTAATTAGAGATACGAACGATTTGCTTCAAGCAGATTTATTAAATACGCTTACTATTACAACCTATCTTGACGGTGTTCAACAAGAACAACAAACTTCGAATAATATTTTAGCATTAGATGCTCTTGGGTTGAATATAATTCCTACAAATACTGATGGTTTTTATGCAGTAGCTTTTACAACAACCTCTAGCTTTGACGAGATTCAATTAACGGTAACATCATTAGTCGCTGCCATCAACTCAATTGAAGTATACGGCGGATATCTTGATACTACAGGAACTACTTTCTGTCAAGTAGCTGGAATTGCCTTATTAAAACAAGGTGTGTTTAATGATTTAGACAGTGATGGATGTACCGATGTTGGTGAAACAATTACCTACACATATACAGTTACTAATACAGGTAATGTAAGTATTATCAATATTGAGTTAATCGACCCTCTATCTCCTACACCTCTAACTTTAGTTTCAGGAGACGCTGATGGAGATAACGAATTGGATGTTGATGAAACATGGATTTATACACTCAACTACGTTATTACCCAAGATGATATAGATACTGGTTCGGTTACTGGACAAGCTACCGTAACAGGAATTAGCACTGGAGGAACCAACGTTAGCGATTTATCAGACGACAATAATATTTTAGAAGACGATCCTACAGTAATTAACTTATGTCAAACCGAAGATATAGCACTTATTAAACAAGGAACTATAAATGATGAAAACGGAGACGGTTGTAGCGATGCGGGAGAAAGCATCACATTTGTGCTTTCTGTAATAAACACAGGTAATACAACTTTAAACTCGGTAGTAGTAACAGACCCGTTATTAACAGTAGCTTATAGCTCTGGTGATACTGATACAGATAACGAGTTAGATGTTGATGAAATATGGGTTTACACAGGAACCTATAGTGTTACTCCATTAGACATTACAAACAACCTAGTACAAAATCAAGCAACAGTACAAGCCTCAACTGTTTCTGGTGGTACAGTATCTGATCAATCAGATGATAATAGTGTTTTAGAAGATGACACAACAACAATTGGACTATGTCAAAATCCAGATATTGCCGTTATAAAAACAGCAAGTCATAATGATACTAATTCAGGTGGCTGTACCAATGTAGGCGAAACCCTTACCTACACTATGACTGTAACCAATCAAGGAAATACAAGTTTAACCAATGTTACGCTAAATGACCCATTACTTGGTGGAGCTGTTCCGTTGAGTTCAGGAGATGTAAACACAAATAATGTCTTAGATGTAGGCGAAATATGGATATACACAGCCAACTATAGTTTAACTCAAGATGATATTGATGCAGGAACTGTTATTAATCAAGCTACTGGAAGCGGAGAATCATCTTTAGGTGTAGTTGTAACAGATTTATCAGATAACAATAGTATTCTTGAAGACGATCCTACACAAACTTCACTGTGTCAATCCGCTGGAATTGCAGTTATCAAAACAAGTACATTTAATGATGAAGATACTGATGGTTGTAGTGATGTTGGAGAAACTATTACCTACTCTTTTACTGTTACTAATACTGGAAATACTAGTATTACCAATGTCGTATTGAACGACCCTATGTTAGGTGGTACAATAGCTCTAGCTTCTGGTGATATGGATAGTGACAATGAGCTCGACCCTAGTGAAACATGGAATTACACTACAAATTATTCCATCACACAAGCTGATATCGATACTGGTTCAGTAAGCAATCAAGCTATAGTAACGGGAACTAGTGCTAACGGAACAGATGTGAGTGATTTATCTGATGACAATAGTCCTACAGAAAATGACCAAACACAAACAACTTTATGTCAATCTCCCGGAATTGCACTTATTAAAACTGGCACTTTTAACGACCAAGATACTGATGGTTGTAGTGATGTTGGAGAAACCATTACCTATACTTTTACTGTTACCAACACAGGAAATACTGTTTTAATCAACACTATTCTTAACGACCCCTTGTTGGGAGGTGCAATAGCCCTAGACTCAGGAGATACAGATAGCGACAGTCAACTTGATGTAGGTGAAACATGGATTTATACTGCCAATTATACTCTAACTCAAAATGATATTGATACAGGTTCTATAAGTAACCAAGCGACTGTGAATGGAGAATCAAACCTAGGTGTAACAGTTTCTGATTTATCCGATGATAGTAGTACTCTTGAAGATGATCCTACTCAAACATCTTTATGTCAATCTAATGGAATTGCACTTATCAAAACGGGAACTTTTAATGACGAAGATACTGATGGGTGTAGTGATGCTGGAGAAACCATTACGTATACTTTTACTGTTACCAATACAGGAAATACTAATATTACGAATGTAGTACTAAATGATCCGATGTTAGGTGGTACTATTGCCTTAGTTTCAGGTGACATCAACAATAATAATCAACTTGACATTAACGAAACTTGGAATTACACTTCTAACTATTCTATCACATTAGCAGACATTAATGCTGGCTTAATTACTAATCAGGCTACTATAACAGGTGTTAGCATTAACGGTACTAATGTCAGTGATTTATCAGATGATAATAGTACTCTTGAAGATAATCCTACCCAAACTAATTTATGTAATCCATATGCTATTTCTCTCGAAAAAATAAGCACCTTTAATGATACTGATGGGAACGGTTATGCTGATATGGGAGAAACTATATCATATACATTTATAGTTTATAATACAGGATCTGCTCCTCTTTATAATATAACTTTACATGATAATCTTCCGGGTATTATAATAAATGGCGGTCCTATTTCACAGTTATTACCAGGAGAAGTAGACAGTACTACTTTTACAGCTACTCACACAATAACTCAGCAAGACATTAGCAATGAATCAGTCACCAATCAAGCGATTGTCACTGCTGAAGATCCACTTGGCAACCCAGTAACAGATACATCCGACGATCCTGAAAATTTAGATAATATTGATCCCAATAACGATGGAGAGCCAGATGATCCTACAATAACTGATTTACCAATAGAAGACATTGAATTTGAAATCTTTAATGCTATATCTCCTGATGAAGATGGAGAAAATGATTTCTTTAGAATTAATGGTATTGAAGAATATCCTAATAATAATTTAAAAATATTTAATCGATGGGGAGTTTTAGTTTACGAAACAGATGCCTACGGTATTAACGGAAAAGTATTCAAAGGAGAATCACAAGGACGCGCAACTATAAATAAAGACCAAAAGCTACCAACAGGAACTTACTTCTACATATTAACGCGTTGGGTTGCCGACCAAGAATCAATGATTAACAAAGGATATTTATACTTAAAAAGAAACTAAAACCCCTTACATCTAATGAAACATTATTCTTTTTTATTATTAATAGCTATGATTAGTGTTAATGTGTGCTTTTCTCAGCAAGATCCACAATACACTCAATATATGTACAATACACAAGTCATTAACTCTGGTTATATTGGTTCTAAAACTGCACTAGGCTTTGGAGTATTATATAGAACACAATGGTCTGGTTTTGAAGGGGCTCCTAATACTGGTACTATTACTTTTAATTTACCTTTAGGAGTACTTAAACGAAACGCTATTGGTTTTTCTGTTATAAATGACGAAATAGGTCCTTCAAATGAAACAAGTCTCACTGTAGATTATGCCTACTCTTTGTTGTTGTCTGGCAATTCTAGACTTTCCTTTGGAATAAAAGGAGGTATAAGTATTCTCGATGTAGATTACACCAAACTTAACATCTATGATCAAAATGATTGGCAATTTGCTAATAACATAGATAAAAAAGTACAGCCACAAATAGGTGCTGGTATTTATTATAATACCGACAAAATGTATGTAGGGCTATCAATACCTAATTTTTTCAACTCTAAACATTATAATTCCGATAACATTAACAATAGCAATGAAGATGCTATTGCTATAGAACGCTTACACTATTTTATCATTGCTGGTTATGTTTTTGATATTAGTAGTGATATAAAACTCAAACCTGCAACCATGTTTAAATGGGTTAATGGATCTCCTTTACAGGTAGATTTATCTGCTAATTTTCTATTCAATAACAAATTTACACTTGGGGCCTCCTATCGTTGGGATGCTGCACTTAGTGCTATGGCTGGGTTTCATATTTCAGATCAACTATTCTTAGGAATGGGTTACGATTTTCAAACCACAGATATTGAAGAACATAGTAATGGTTCTTACGAATTTTTCCTGCGATTTGATGTTTTCAATAATCCCGAACGTATACTAACACCAAGATTCTTCTAAATTTTTATATCATGAAAAAGCATTATTTAATCTTCTATTTTTTATTTGCTCTAATAAGTACTAACTCTTTTGCACAAATAGCGTTAGTTGAAAAGGCTAATAAAAAATATGATACGTATGACTTTATAGATGCACGTAAAATCTATTTAAAAGTCATAGAAAAAAACTATGGCTCAGCAGAAATTTATAGAAAGCTGGGAGATACTTATTATTTTAACAGTGATTATTCAGACGCTGCTAAATGGTATTACTACTTAATCGAAAAATTTCCTAACGAAGCATTAACTACCGATTATTTTAGAGCTGCTCAATGCTTAAAAAGTATTAATCAACCTGAAGAAGCAGAAAAACTTATGGAAATGTACAGGTTTAAAGGAGGAAAAATCATTAACGTAACATCGCATAAAAATGTGGCTGATACTTTATTTAGAAAAGGAGTTCAAGACAAACTTTTTGAAATAGAAAAAATCCCTGTTAATACTGAATATTCCGATTTTGGCCCCGCTTTTTATGGTAACAACATTGTGTTTGCTTCTAGCAGAAAAACACCATCTTCTTTAAAGAAACAATCTACTGATCTTGCAGGCTGGGACAATCAACCTTTTTTAAATTTATATCTAGCCCCTATAGATAAAGACATGAACTTTGGGCAAGTAAAAACATTTAAACCAAATATTAATTCACCTTATCATGAGTCTACTGCAGTTTTTACAAAAGATGGAAATACTATGTATTTTACCAGAAATAATTACTTAAATGGTAAAAAGAAAAGAGACAGAAACCATGTTATTCGACTCAAAATATATAAAGCAACAAGAGTAGGAAATACTTGGGGTAATATAAAAGAACTTCCGTTTAATAATGACAATTATTCTGTTGGACATCCAACCTTAAGCCCTAATGAAGATAAACTTTATTTTTCTTCTGATATGCCTGGTACTTTGGGGATGTCTGATATTTGGTATGTAAAAATTTTAGGAGATGATATTTATACTAGTCCTGTAAATCTGGGTAACAAAATTAATACTATAGAGAGAGAAACTTTTCCTTTTGTTAGTAAAGAAAATAACTTATACTTTTCAAGTGATGGACATGCAGGTATGGGAGGACTAGATATTTTCGTAACCAAATTAGAAAATGATTCTCATGGTGAAATCTCTACTTTTAGGGAACCGATAAACAGTTCTAAAGATGATTTTAGTTTTATTATAAAGGATGATAGAATTGGATATTTTGCTTCAAATAGAGATGGTAATGAAGGTAGTAAAAGTGATGACATATATCAAATATGGGAACGTTGTGAAATTACCATTCAAGGACCTATAGTTGATAAGGTTACAGGTGAATTAATACCCAATACTGAAGTTACTTTAATAGATAGTAATAATAACAAAATCAAAACAATAACTGTTGGTAGTGATGCTACTTTTACTTTCCTTCTAGATTGCCAAGAACAATATACTTTAAGAGCAAAAAAAGAAAATTACTATCCTAAAGAGAAGGTAATAGAAACGCCAAAAAATCCTAAAACTATTGAAATGCCTATCAAACTGAATATGCCTTTAGCTTTGGAACTATCGGGTCCTTGTCCTCCTGACGATTTAGGATGCAGATTGACCTTACAACCTATTTATTTCGACTATGATAAATCCAACATTCGTCCGGATGCTGAAGTGGAATTAGCAAAAATTCTAGCAGCTTTAAAAGAATACCCTACCCTAAAAATTCATATCGAATCACATACAGATTCTAGAGGTAACGATACATACAATTTAAAATTATCAGAACGAAGAGCTCAGGCTACGTTAAATTGGCTACTCAAACAAGAAATTGATAAAAACAGAGTATCAGCAAAAGGTTATGGAGAATCACAACTCATTAACAAATGTGCCAATGAAACACAATGCTCCGAACAAGAACATCAATTAAACCGACGGTCTATGTTTCTTATCAAAGAATAATTTTTACAACAACTAAAAACATACACTACACCTTGGTTTACAACATAAACCAAGGTGTTTTTATATAAAACACCTATTATAACATTAGTATTCTCTACAAGATTTTATGTAAATTCGTATTTATGGAATTACTTTTTTTAGGTTTAGCTGGTGGAGCTATTATTTCGTTTTTTATTTTTAAAAAATTCACTTCAGTCAATAGAAAAAACTTGACAGAAAAACAATCTGTTGTATTGTTAGATAAAATTAAAAAAGTATCAAAACTGATTACTGTAGAGGGTGAATTTGCTGAAATTTATCATCATGAAAACACAAAGGAAAAGTTTTTAGGATTAATAACCAGTAAGAAGAAAGCTATTATTATAATTAATGCTAAAGTGCATGTTGGTTTTGATTTTAGAAAAATTAAAATGCATACAAATACCAAAAACAAAACATTAGTTTTATCTGAATTTCCGCAACCTGAAGTTTTTTCTATTGAGCCAAACTTGCGCTTTTATGATGTCCAAAACGGACTACTTAATAAATTTAACTCAGAAGATTTGACAGAAGTGAATAAAGAGGCGAAAGAACATATTCTTCAAAAAATACCTGAAAGTAATTTAATGCAAACTGCCAATAAAGAAGCTATAGAAGCTATTACCCTAATGCAAAACTTAGTTGAAACCATTGGTTGGAAATTAGATTATTCTACACTGGAAATTCCTGAAACCTCAAAAAAACTTATTGACTAATGAATATTGAAGAGTTACGTAATTATTGTATCAGTAAAAAAGGAGTTACTGAACACTTCCCTTTCGATGAAGTTACTCTAGTCTTTAAAGTTATGGGTAAAATGTTTGCCTTAGTTGGACTAGATAGATGGGAACAGGGAGAAACAAAAATTAATTTAAAATGCGATCCTGAACGTGCCCTGGAGTTACGAGCTGAATACGAAAGCATCAACCCTGGATTTCATATGAGTAAAAAGCATTGGAATACCATTACTTTAAATCATGATGTTTCAGACACGCTTGCCTTTGAATTAATTGACCATTCATACGAATTGGTAGTGCAAGGATTGACAAAAAAACTACAAGAAGAATTAAAATCAATGTAATTGAACATGATAAAATCTGAGCTTAGAAAACTATACAAACAAAAAAGAAATTCACTTACTGAAATAGAAAAAGAAAAACTACAAAAAAGTATTTATCAGCAAGTTTTTGAATTGCATACAGATAATATCAGCAATGTACATCTGTTTTTATCAATGCGAAAATTTAATGAAATAGATACCTTACCCATTATCAATTTCTTCAGAAACAAAGGAAAAAAAATTATTGTAAGCCGTTGTAATTTTGAAGACGAAACCCTTTCTCATTTTTATTTTGAAAAAGACACCAAGCTAGAATCCAATAAATTTGGTGTACCAGAACCAGTAAATGCAAAAGAAGCTTTTGTAAAAGATATCGATTTGGTTTTTGTTCCTATGTTAATTTCAGACGAACAAAACTACCGAGTTGGTTATGGAAAAGGATTTTATGATCGGTTTTTATCAGAATGTAAAGAAGGTACTCGAACCATTGGACTCAACTATTTTCCTCCTATTAAAAAAATTGAAGACACTCACGAATTTGATATCCCACTTGAAATGGTTATCTATCCAAAATAAAAAAATCCCGCTCAATACGGGATTTTTTTTATTCTATATTTTAATAATTATCCATTCATAGATATTAAGAATTCTTCGTTGTTTAACGACCTCTTAATTCTGTCTTGAATAAACTCCATCGCTTCTATCGGGTTCATATCAGCTAAATACTTACGTAATACCCACATGCGTTGTACTGTCTTTTCATCTAATAATAAATCATCACGACGCGTACTTGATTTGATTAAATCAATCGCTGGATAAATTCTTCTATTAGAAATGTTACGATCTAATTGAAGCTCCATGTTACCGGTTCCTTTGAATTCCTCAAAGATAACCTCATCCATCTTAGATCCCGTTTCAGTAAGTGCAGTTGCAATGATTGTTAAAGATCCACCATTTTCAATATTACGTGCAGCTCCAAAGAAACGCTTTGGTTTATGTAAAGCATTCGCATCAATACCTCCTGATAAAATTTTACCCGAAGCTGGTGCTACTGTATTATAAGCTCTTGCCAAACGAGTAATCGAATCAAGTAAAATCACTACATCATGTCCACATTCTACCAAACGTTTTGCTTTCTCCAACACTATATTAGCTACACGTACATGCTTATCAGCAGGCTCATCAAAAGTAGAAGCTACTACTTCTCCACGAACACTACGTTGCATATCTGTAACCTCTTCTGGACGCTCATCTATTAATAAAACAATTTGATATACTTCAGGATGATTGGCTGCAATTGCATTCGCCACGTCCTTTAATAACATTGTTTTACCCGTCTTAGGTTGTGCTACAATCATACCACGTTGTCCTTTCCCTATTGGAGAAAACAAATCGATAATTCTCGTCGATAAAGAACTTCCTTTTTCTGCCAAATTGAATTTTTCTTCAGCAAATAGCGGTGTTAAATGCTCAAAAGACACTCGATCTCGAACAATATTAGGATTTAACCCATTAATTTTTGATACACGAATTAATGGAAAATACTTCTCTCCTTCTTTTGGAGGTCGTACATTACCTCTAACAGTATCTCCTGTTTTCAATCCAAACAATTTTATTTGAGATTGAGATACATAAATATCGTCAGGAGATGATAAATAATTGTAATCAGAAGAACGTAAGAAACCATACCCATCAGGCATCATCTCTAAAACTCCTTCACTTTCAATAATTCCATCAAATTCAAAATCAGGATCGCGATACTTATTACCACTCTTATGGTGGTGTTTATTAACATTCTGATTTTTGTTACTCTGCTTATTCCCTCTATTCTGAGGTTGCTTACTTTGTTTATTTTGAGGTTGCTGCTTCTTCTCTTCTACAACTTGTTTCTTCTCTTCAGCTTTTTTCTCAGGTACACTTTTTACCTCTTTTTGTTGACTTACATCTGCTATAGGAGGTTTCTCTTCCTTTTCAACAGGTTGTTGTCTATCAACTTTAGCTACAATTTTATTTTCTCCTTCGTCTGTTTTTGTAATTCTTTTACGCTTAGACTTAGGCCTTTCATCTTTAGGTTTAGCTTCAAGAGCACTTGCCTCTGCTTGTGCATCTAAAATTTTATATACTAAATCTAATTTTTTTAACTGACTTATCTTTGTTAACCCTATAGTTTTAGCTATAGCTTGTAAATCAGAGAGTTTTTTAGTTTTTAATTCCGAAATCTCGAACATTCGTCAAATAATTAAGTTATTCAAATTCTTTTGAGTTTTAAAGAATTTTGATTTTGTTAAGTTTTTTGAGTGCTAATTATATAGGGGCTATATAATAATTGGTGCGGTTACATATAAGGCAAATATATACAAATATTTTAACTTGTTGTATTTCTTTTTAAAAAAAGAAGTGTTACATTTGCTTCCGATAAAAAATTATGATACAAAGAATACAATCTATATATCTATTAGTAGCAGGAATTATCTCTGGAGGATTGACTTTTTTATTTAGTCTTTGGAATAACTCTCAAGAAAGTACAGCTATATATATATTAGATTTGTTTTCAAGAAACTCATTAATAGAAAAATGCGTTCCTGTATTATTTTTTGGATCTACCTTAGTATCTTTTGTAAGTATATTTTTATTTAAAAATCGTCAATTACAATTTGTACTAGGTCGTTTAAACATATTGATAAACCTTTTTTTATTAGGGCTATTGGTATATCTGTCACAAACATTATCTGGAGAAGCTGCTGTTTCTGAGAAAGGTATTGGGATGTTCTTTCCTGTTATTGTTATTTTGCTTTTAGTTTTAGCAAATAAAGCCATTAAAAAGGATGAAGATCTTGTAAAATCTGTAGATCGATTACGATAAACCTAACATCTTAGTATATTTAGTGCGAAAAAACCGGGATTTAAATCCCGGTTTTTTATTTTTGTTAACTCAGTACCTATAGTACCTATAGCTTAAAATGTTAAAGAAATGTTAAAGAAAACTCAGGGTTATCCCTGAGTTGCTAACAAAACAAATAGGGATACTGTGTATTGTAGACAATGCTTTTATAACATAGATTTGTAACTGTAAATAACCATGAATTACAAGATTAAAGTTCACATAGCTGATGATCACAAGATTTTAATAGACGGGGTCATAGCTTTATTAAATACCGAAGACGATATAGAAGTTGAGGGATATTCTTTAACAGGAAGAGAAGTAGTTAACTGGTCTTCTAAAAACGCAGCTGATGTGTTAGTTTTAGATATTAATATGCCTGAAATGGATGGTATTGAAGTTTTAAAAACGTTCAAACAACGTAACACACAAATTAAAACTATTATACTATCTAGCTTAAGCGACCCAAAACTTGTGCAAGAACTAATGGCTTTAGGAGCTAATGGTTTTGTTGATAAAAGTCACGCTAACGAACAAATTATAGACGCCATAAAAGTTGTTTATAACGGTATTCAATACATTAGCGAAGACATTAAAGTAAAACTATTAGAACTATACGCTTCCGATTCAAAAGAAGTAATAGAACCTGAGTTTATAAACGGAGATTTAACTGAACGAGAAATTTCAGTGTTAAAGTTGATAGCTCAAGAAAAAAGCTCTAATGAAATTGCAAAACAGTTAAACATCAGCCTAAAGACTGTTGAAACGTACCGAAGTAATTTATACAAAAAATTAAAAGTAAAAAACGTAGTAGGTTTAGCGATGTATGCCGTGAGAAACAATATAGTGTAGGGATGTACCCCTCATCATTTTTCTTTATCCCCTAGATTAAGAAAAAGTCCCCCGAATCTGTACACTATATCCCCTGGAGACTATACATTATACATGCATCGCTTTACTAACTACAAATAAAAAATAATTAGCGATGTACGCTGTTAATCAAACATAGTACACCATAAATAGGAAACCCCTTCATTTTGTTTTCTTTATCCCCCAAGAGATTCCCCAATCTCAACCCTGTCAAAAGTACATCGCTTTTTTTTTGAAAAATAAACCAATAATAACTTACTAAAACTGTCAATCATGAAAAAAGTCGCTCCTTATTTTCTCGCATTAACTCTAAGTATTGTGTTTGCTTCTTGTTCTAACAACGACACTGAAGTTTTAGACGATACTCCAGAAAACTTATTACAATCATATACTCTTAAAAGAGATGCTAGTGGTGCTTACTCAATTGATTTTAATACTTCTAGCAATACTGATGTAACTACCGTTACAAATACAGATAACTCTAAAGAAATAATTTTAGCAGAAACAGCTCAAAAAACTGCTACTAAACACTCTAATGATTTTTCTATTGATAATGAGCATTTAAAAATCGGTTTTTTAGAAACTAACAATGGGAAGCAAACTAATATATGGGTAAAAGATGAAAACATTACCTTTGCTAAAGGCATTACTGAATTTTTAAATTCGTATAGTGTTACAGCTAATGAAGATGGCACCTATCAATTAGACTTTGTTGTAAATGATAATGTAGCTACTGAGTTTAGTTATAATGAAGACATAGAAGCGTACGAGGTTCATTTGTCTAATAATTATGACACAGAAAATGCAAAAACTTTTTCAAGAACAATGAGCTCTTCTGATAATGGTATTATCAAAATTAATTTTGTTAACCACAAATACTCTGGAAAAACAGTAGAAGAAGAACTAGCTAATTTAGTTACAAAACCTGAGGTAATAATTCAATCATAACAAAAAGAGTAGTTTGAAAAAAGCACTAAGTATATTAGCATTATGTCTTTTAATTTCAAATATATCCTTTGGACAAGAAAATAAATTAAGTTTAAGGGAAAAATTATCCTATATTAAACATAAAGACTCTTTAGCTTTTTTTAAAGTTGACAGCCTGTATTCAAAGCAAAAATATACTGAGGCATTAGACAAAGCTTTAATCCTGCTCAAAGAAAGTAAAATCAATAGTAATGACTTACTTTCTTCAAAAATCAATAATATTATTGGAAATATTTATTTTGAAAATAATTCATATCAAAAAGCTATAGAATTCTATACAATTAGCAACAAATACTTTAAGAAACACAAAAACAAATCTCCATCTCTAGACAGAAATAAGAAATTAGATTTACTACCTATCAATGATGACGATTATATTGAAATGATTAATCTCCAAAAAATTGGTAGCTCTTATCATATATTAAAAGAAAGTGATTCTATAAACTCTGAAATGTATAAAGATAGTGCTATGTACTATTACGGAAAAGTTATAAACAACTCTTTCAAAACTGAAAAGGCTAAAATATTAAAGGCAAAAATAAATAATAACCTTTCTACAATTTATTTGAGGGATTCATTATATAAAAAAGCTGAGTTTTACATTAATGAGTCTATAAAATTATATGAAAGCATAAATGATAAGGTAGGTAAAGCTGGTTCTTTAGGTAATTTAGCCAATATTTATCTAGAAAAAAAAGAGTTAGAAAAATCTAAAGCTACATATATTAAAGCATTAAATCTAATCAAAGATGTAGAAGACAATAATATATCTTCGACCAAAACTAAATCCAGTTTATACTTTAACCTAGCTTGGACTCTATATCTCTTAAAGGATTATACTGCATATACCTATCAAGAAAAATCTTATAATATTAAGGACGATTTAAGAGATATAGAGATAAGAAGAATGATTGATGAAATATATACCCAACATGAACTTAACCTTGAAAAAGAAAAGACAGCCTTAGTTGAAGAACAACGAAAATTAAAGGAAGCACAACAAGCAAAAACTTCTATGCTTTTTGGGGTATTAAGTTTGCTTGTTTTAATCATATCTGGTGTAATCATATACAACTACAAACTTCGTCAAAGAAACTTACGACTTAAATTATCAGAGAGCAAACTTATACAACAACAAAACATTGAGAAACTTAAATCTGAAGCACAGGTTAAAATACTTAATGCAACTATTGACGGTAAAGAAACCGAGCGCAAGCTTATTGCAGAGATATTGCATGACAATGTCAGTGCTTTATTATCTTCTGCTAACATGCATTTATCAGCAACTAAGAAACAATTTGAAGGAGAAACTTCTCAAGAAATACAAAAGACACAAGCCATTATCTCAGAGGCCTCTCAAAAGGTTAGGGACTTATCACATAACCTAGTTTCATCTATTTTATTAAAATTTGGGTTAGAATATGCTATTAAAGATGTTGCTAAAAAATATTCAAATAGCGAGTTAAACTTTAAAGTATCTGCTCAAAACATTAGCAGGTATAATCAAGAATTTGAAATAAAGATTTTTAATGTTATTCAAGAATTAATTAACAACATTCTTAAGCATAGTAAAGCCAAACATGCACAAATAAACTTGAAAGAAGAGAATAATCAACTAACCGTTCTCGTAAAAGATGATGGGGTAGGTTTCTCTACCTCGTCTTCTTCTTTTTCTGATGGTATTGGGCTTAATCAAATAGAAGCTAGAATTCATGTCATGAATGGTAAATTAACCATAAAGTCAAAAGAAAATGCTGGTACATCTGTGCATATCAAAGTACCTATTCTTAAACAAGAAAAAAACATCAGGCTAACTTCTATTAGCTAGCTCTATAATTTCCATGTTTTTTATTTCCCCTTTGTCTATTTCGAATCGAAGCATTGTCCTCACTTTATGAAAACCATGTTTGCCTGCTGCACCAGGGTTCAAATGCAATAAATTTAGCTTTTTATCATACTGAATTTTTAAAATATGCGAATGACCACAAATAAAAAGTTTAGGTCTGTTATTTTTCAATTCTTCTTTAATCCTTTGATCGTATCTATTAGGATATCCTCCTATATGAGTTATCCATACAGAAACTCCATCAACAACAAATTTATTATCTAAAGGAAATTCAGCTCTAGCATCTTTGTCGTCAATATTCCCGTAAACAGCTCTGAGCGGTTTCAACTTTTTAATTGTATCTGTAACCTTTAAACTTCCTATATCACCTGCATGCCAAATTTCATCAGCTTGTTTCACAAACTTTAAAATTTGTTCATCTATAAAACTATGTGTATCAGAGAGAAGTAAAATCTTTATCATATGCACAAAACTAATGAAGAATTATTGCACAAAAAAAATCCATAAGCATTTTTATGGATTTCTTTAAAATAAGGGGAAATTAATGAAAGGGGAATTCACTATTTTATAATCTTCAACAAAAAACTAATGATTAGTTATTCATTAGTTTAACTCAAGGGGTCAAAAATAACATAATCATCCAAACAAAGTGTTAACATATGTTAATAAAACTAATTTTCTTTTTAACTCTTACTCTTCTCTATTTCATCACAGAATTTCATAATTTAGCTATCTAAAAAAATTTGTACTCATTGAGGTATTTTATCAAATTAGCATACAACGGAAAAAACTACCACGGGTGGCAAATTCAACCCGATGCTATTTCTGTTCAAGAAAAAATTAACACAGCTATAAGTACTATTTTAAGGCAAAAAATAAATATAGTAGGCGCAGGAAGAACAGATGCAGGCGTACACGCCTCTGAAATGTTTGCTCATTTTGATTTTGATTTACCTTTAAATGATAATTTTACATACAAGCTAAATGCTATTTTGCCAGATGATATCGTTATTATAAACACACAACAAGTACACGAAGATGCTCACGCTAGATTTGATGCAGTAAGCAGAAGTTATGAATATAAAATTTGGTTAGGTAGAAATCCGTTTTTATTAGAAACTTCATGGCAACTACATCATCAAAACTTAAATATAGAATTGATGAATAAAGCTGCTATAATTTTATATGAATATGAAGATTTTGAGTGTTTTTCAAAAGTAAAAACAGATGTTAACACATTTAATTGTACAGTAACTAATGCTGAGTGGGTTTTAAACGGCAATGAATTAACATTTCATATTAGTGCTAATCGATTTTTAAGAAATATGGTTCGCGCTATAGTGGGTACTTTAATTGAAGTTGGCTTAGGTAAAATTACTACTGACGATTTTAAAAAAATTATTGAGAGTAAAAACCGAAGCAATGCTGGAGTATCTGTTCCGGCAAAAGGATTATTTTTAACTAAAGTAACATACGATTATATATAGTGAGTAAAGCAACAGGTAGAGCATTCGACATTAAAATTTTTGCACGACTTATGAGTTTTGCAAAAAAATACCGTATTCGATTTATAATTGCATCGCTTTCAACCATTTTGTTAGCTGGGTTTTCTGCTTTAAGCCCTGTAATTTTGATGATGGCAATTGACGATTTCACAATTACCAAAGACTTTGTAAGACTATCGTATTTCACTATCGCTATGTTAGTGGTTTTACTTATTCAAGTTTTTTTTCAATTTAGTTTCATTTATTACGCCAACTGGGTGGGTCAACATATAATCAGAGATATTAGAGCCAAAACTTTTAGAAAAATCTTAGAATTTAAGATGAGTTATTTTGATAATTCGTCTGTAGGAAAATTGGTAACTCGTGTTGTTTCTGATATAGAAACTATTGCTAACTTTTTTACGCAAGGTGTTTTTATGATTGTCAGTGACATTTTAAAAATGATAGTAGTAATTATAGTAATGTTTTATACAAACTGGAAACTGGCACTAATCGCACTTGCTACATTACCTGTACTTATTTATGCTACCAAATTATTCCAAATTGCTATAAAATCAACTTTTCAAGATGTTCGAAACCAAGTAGCCAACCTTAACAGTTTTGTACAAGAAAGAGTAACAGGAATAAAAATTGTTCAGCTTTTTAATCGCGAAAAAATCGAATATCAAAACTTCATTAATATTAACGAAAAACATAAGAAAGCACATATTAAGACCGTTTGGTACTACTCAATCTTTTTTCCTATTGCAGAAATACTATCATCTATTTCAATTGGTTTAATCGCATGGTTTGGAGGTTTACAGGTAGTTGGTAGTACTGCTGTTAGTGTAGGAGCTGTTATTGCTTTTATTCAAATGGCTCAAATGTTATTTAGACCTTTACGACAAATTGCTGATAAATTTAATCAGTTACAAATGGGAATTGTGGCTGGCGAACGTGTATTTAATGTTATAGATACTGAAAGCTCTATTGATAAAAATGGAACTTTTTCTGCAGCTAATATCCAGGGCAACATTAACTTTAAAGATGTACACTTTAGCTATATAAAAGATGAAGAAATTTTAAAAGGAATTAGTTTTGATGTAGAAAAAGGACAAACAGTAGCCATTGTGGGTGCTACCGGAGCAGGTAAATCAACTATTATTAGTCTTATTAGTCGTTTTTATGAAATAAACAGTGGGTTAATTTGTATTGATGATACTCCTATTCAAGATTATGACATCACTTCTTTACGTCAAAAAGTAGCAATAGTATTGCAAGATGTATTTTTATTTTCAGACACTATTCTAAATAATATTACTTTAAAAAATGAAAAGATATCTTTAGAAGAGGTCAAAAAAGCCGCCAAACAAATAGGTATTCACGATTTTATAATGAGCCTACCTAATGATTATAATTACAATGTAAAAGAACGTGGAGGCATGTTATCGTCTGGTCAACGTCAATTAATTGCTTTTTTACGTGCTTACCTTAGTAAACCAAGTATATTAATTTTAGACGAAGCTACCTCATCGGTTGACACACATTCTGAACAAATGATTCAATACGCCACAGATGAGATTACCAAAGACCGAACTTCTATAGTGATTGCACACCGCTTGGCAACTATTAAAAAGGCTGATATGATTATAGTTATGGACAAAGGTCGTATCGTTGAAAAAGGAAATCATACCGAATTATTAAAAAAACATGATGGTTATTATAAGAATTTGTACGAAAAACAGTTTAATAGTGAGACGGTGATATAAATAAATTTGTTTACGTCGTCCAAAATAGTACATTTGTTATTCAATCTAAAAAACTAAAAATCAATTAAACGATGAAAAAAGTAATCTTATCAGTATTTGTTGTTGGTGCTTTGTTAGCAACATCATGTAAAAAAGAAGCTAAAGACGCTAAAGATGCAACTGTAGAAACTGTAGAAAACGCTGCTCAAGCTGTTGAAGAAGCTACTGCTGAGACTGTTGAGGCTACTGAAGAAGCTGCTGAAGAAGCTGCTGACGCTGTAGAAAATGCTGCAGAAACAGTAAAATCTGCAATTGAAGGTATTGAAATTCCTGAATTTGAAGATCAAAAAGTAGGAGAATACTTACAATCATACACTGAGTATGCTAAAGATTATATCGAAGCGAAAGGAGATGTTGTTAAGAACACTGAATTAGCTAAAAAAGGTGTTGAATTAGCTGCTCAAGCAAAAGAGATTGCTGCTAATTTAGACGAAGAAGCTGCTAAGAAATTCAATAGCGTAATGACTGCTATTCAATCTAAGATGGCTCCTGCTCAATAATTTTGAGACAGAAAAAAATAAAAAGGCTCGCTAATGCGAGCCTTTTTTTATGCCATAACATCTTTTTCTAATTTTCTATGGAGTTCTTCAAGTGATTTATACAACACAAATTCTCCATCTTTTATGTACGAAATTTCTCCTGTTTCTTCAGAAACCAGTAAACAAATCGCATCTGTTTTTTCTGTAACCCCAATTGCAGCCCGATGTCGTAAGCCAAAACGAGCTGGAATTTTAGTACTATCTGAAACTGGTAACACTACACGAGTAGCCACAATGTAATTATCTCTAATTACAGTAGCCCCATCATGCAATGGGCTATTTTTATAAAAAATACTCTCTATAATTGCTTCATTTACCAATGCATCCATCTTATCGCCTGTATTAATCAAAAAATCAAGATTATTTGTTTTCTCGATTACTAATAATGCTCCTGTTTTCGTCTTTGATAAATTAACACAGGCTCTCAAAATAGCTTCAATATCAATTTCTGAGTGGATTTCAGTTTTTAAAAACTTAAGCTGATTCAAAAAACCTCTTTTAGTAGAAAAATTAGTAGTTCCTATCATTAATAAAAACTTTCGGATTTCTTGTTGAAATACAATAATGAGCGCAATAACTCCTCCAGAAAGCAAGTACCCTAAAATTCCACTTAGCATTTCCATGTGAAGAGCTTGCGTTATTTTCCAAATTAAAAAGATTAGTGCAATTCCTATAACAATATTAATAGCTACCGTTCCTTTTAACAATTTGTAAATATAATAAAGCAATACAGCTACTAAGAAGATATCTAACACATCTAGAAACGAAAAGTCTATAAAATCTAAATTCATTAATTTTTAGAAGTTTAGCAACTACTTTTAAACAAAGCCAAAAGACAGTTATTTGAAAACTATTTTTTATCTGAGGTATATTTTTAGTCAAAAAACCTCATACTTATTAGTAAATGTAAGCATTTTATAATAACTGCTCTACAATCTTAATCGCTTCTACTGCTTCTTTTACATCATGTACTCTTAAAATCTGAGTCCCATTTAACAAAGCTATTGTATTAGCTACTGTCGTAGCATTCAATGCTTCTTGAGGCGAAGTATCTAATAGCTTATACAACATTGACTTTCTTGAAACACCTGTTAATACAGGAACTTCAAGATTCTTAAATAATGATAGGTTTTTAAGCAACTTATAATTTTGATTGATTGTTTTCCCAAAACCAAAACCAACATCAATAATTACATCATTCACTTTTAATTGTCGTAGTTTAAAAAGTTGTTCAGCAAAAAAGGTGATCACTTCAGTAACTACATTTTCATACTGCGGATTTTGCTGCATGCTTTGTGGGGTTCCTTGCATATGCATCATAATGTACGGAACTTGTAACTTTGCTACAGTTTCAAACATTTTCTCATCCATTTTTCCTCCAGAAATATCATTAATAATTGCTGCTCCTGCATTTATTGATTCTTCTATCACCCTACTTCTAAAAGAATCTACAGAAATAAGAATTTCAGGAAAACTCTTCAGTAACAAATCAACAACAGGAAGCATCCTTTGCAGCTCCTCTTCTTCCGAAATATGTTTCGCTCCTGGCCTTGAAGAATACGCCCCTACATCAATAAAGTCAGCTCCCTCATTCAACATTTTTTCTGTTTGAGCCAGTATATCGTGTTCATTTTTATATTTTCCTCCATCAAAAAAAGAATCTGGGGTTATATTTAAAATCCCCATAACCTTAGGAGTAGTGAGATCTATTAAGGTTCCTTTACAATTAATCGTCATTACACTAAATTTCCAAGTAAAAATAAATGAAAAGCTTGTAATATTTACTATTTTTGGTCGATTACTTTTAAATAAGAAAGATGCAAGACACCTCAAAACAGTACGATGCTGTGGTTGAAGAATGTAAAAGTTTATTTACTAAAAAAATGAGTGATTATGGTAGTGCTTGGAGGATTTTACGCCTTCCTTCATTAACCGATCAAATATTTATCAAGGCACAACGCATTCGTCAATTACAAGAAAATACTGAACGAAAAGTTGATGAAGGAGAAAAATCAGAGTTTATAGGTATTATTAACTACTCAGTAATGGCGTTAATTCAAATAGAATTAGGGATTGTTGAGCAACCTGATTTAACCACAGAAGAAGCTACCAAACTATACAACAAGCATATAAAAATCACCAAAGAGTTAATGGAAAACAAAAACCATGACTATGGTGAAGCATGGAGAGATATGCGAGTTTCATCGTTAACCGATTTAATTCTGCAAAAACTACTTCGTGTAAAACAAATAGAAGACAATCAAGGTAAAACCTTAGTTTCAGAAGGAATTGAAGCAAATTATCAAGATATGATTAATTATGCTATTTTTGCCATGATTCACCTTTCGGAATCAGATATTTAACCTAAATAACACCCCTATATGATTTTAAAAATATTAACTCATATTTCAAGAGTACTCGTAGGACTTCTTTTTATTTACTCTGGATTTGTAAAATTGGTAGATCCTATAGGATCTCAATATAAATTTCAAGAATACTTTAGTGAAGGTGTTCTAAATTTAGAATTCTTAATCCCATATACATTACCTTTTGCTATTCTTTTAATTGTTGCAGAATTAGCACTAGGCGTTATGCTTTTAGTTGGATTTAAACCTAAATTCACTGTTTGGAGCTTATTTAGCCTAAACCTCATCTTTTTATTTTTAACTTGGTACTCTTATACCTATAATAAAGTTACCGATTGTGGGTGTTTTGGTGACGCTTTAAAACTTACTCCAAAAGAAACTTTTTACAAGAATGTTATTTTCATGATATTTATTGTAATTCTAATCTTTGGACTAAAACACATCAAACCTCTTATTTCTAATAAAATAGCCTCATTAACATCTTATAGCGCTATATTTTTATCACTTATCATAACCTATTACGTATTAAATCATTTACCTATTATTGATTTTAGAGCTTATGCAATAGGAACAGATATTGCTGAAGGAATGAAGTATCAAGAAGGTAGTGACGAAATCCCTCCTATTCACGACTTTGAAATTAGCACTGATGATGGTGATAAATTAGAAGAAATGTTGGCTAAAGAAAAAGCAATGCTAATCATCATGTATAATTTTGAAAAGACAGAAAAAGAAGGTATTGCTGAAGTAGCAAAAGCTGCAAAAAAGGCTAAAGACCAAGGGTATGAAATATATGTATTAACAGCTTCATATATCGAGGATTTAGCAGTTACTCAAAAAGAATTTGAACTCCCTTATACTTTTGGCTTCTGTGATGAAACAGCATTAAAAACAGTAATTAGAGCCAACCCAGGTATTGTTACTGTTAAAAAAGGAATTATCACAGGCAAATGGAATTGGACAGATGCTGACGACATAAAACTATAATCAGCAAGCTAAAAATCAGTAACTTTACTATACAATCAAAAATTTAAAAGCCATGAAATTTGTAAAGTACTTTTTATTACTGATAATTGTTTTAGTTGGATTAGCATTAATTTATGTAGCTAGCTTTTCTGGTAGTTATGATATTAGCAGAAGCAAAGTCATAGAAGCTCCAATAAATCATGTATTCAATACTGTTAATGATATAAAAACATGGGAAAAATGGGGTCCTTGGCATGATGAAGATAGTACTATTGTAGTTACATACGGAGAAAAAACAGTAGGTGTTGGCGCTTCGGATAGCTGGACAAGTAAAGACGGCCCAGGAAAAATGGAAACCATAGCTGTAGTTCCCAACAAATCTATTAATCAAAAAATATCTTTTGCCGACAATGATCCTGGAGATATTTATTGGTATTTTGAAGAAGTTTCTAATGGAACAAAGGTAACATGGGGAATGAAAGCTAAAAAATCTCCTTTTATCTTTAAATTTTTCGCAGCTATGTCAGGAAGTTGGGATAACATGTTAGGACCTATGGAAGAAAAAGGACTTAACAACCTTGAAAAGGTAATATTAGAAACAATTCCTTCGCAACAGGAATAAGCTTTAACTATGAATATAAAACTAAAACCTCACAAAATTTGTGAGGTTTTCTTATTTTCGCAATAGCATAATGCTTTTTTATAATAATTCTTACAAATTATCTTTAAGAATAATAAGCTATTAATCTAAAATAACTTTAGTGAAGCAATTTTTATTAGTTTTTATTGGTGGTGGCATTGGAAGTGTTCTTCGATTTTTAATTGGAAAACTTTTAAACAGTTCGCAAGCAGGAATTCCTTACGGAACCTTTACTGCAAATATTCTAGGCAGCTTACTTATCGGAATTATTTTAGGATTTGCAGCTAAAAATGAAGCTTTAACACAAAACCATACTTTATTATTAGCTACAGGCTTTTGTGGTGGATTTACCACTTTTTCAACCTTTGCTTACGAAAATCATATTTTTTTAAAATCAGGAGATTTCACCTCTTTTGCCATATATACTATCGCTAGCTTCATATTAGGTTTTTTAGCCGTATTTGCAGGAATCTATCTGGCGAATTACTTTGTGGCTAATCCCAGAGGCATTTAATTCGAAACCATTTTGATTTTACACAACTCTTAAAATAATACATAGTAAATGGATAACCTTACACAATACACATCGGCTAACAACCATGTAATCATTACAATTACCAACGGAAAAGCCAATGCTATTTCTCATGAAGTAATCGACGCTTTAAACTCCTCATTAGATCAAGCAGAAAAAGAAGGAAAACCAGTCATTTTAACTGGGCAATCTGGAATATTCTCTGCAGGTTACGACTTAAAAAGCATGACTCAGTCTCCTGAATCAGCTTTAGAATTAGTTACTAAAGGTTCTAAGTTATCACATAGAATGCTTTCATTTCCTTTTCCTATAATCGCTGCTTGTTCAGGACACGCAGTTGCCAAAGGAGCATTTTTATTACTTTCTACAGATTACAGACTAGGCGTTGAAGGTGATTTTAAAATTGGATTAAACGAGGTAATGATTGGTATGACCATGCACAATGCCGGTATAGAAATTGCTAAAGCTCGTTTAACACCTATATACTTTGAAAGAAGTGTAAACTGTTCAGAAATATACAACCCTAAAGATGCTATTACTGCTGGATTTTTAGACAAAGTTGTACCTCAAGAACATTTGTTGCCTACCGCTATTAAAATCGCTGAAATGTTTTCAAAATTGAACAAAAAGGCACATACTGAGACAAAACTAAAGGTTAGAGAACCATATTTAACTTCATTACAAGAAGCTATTGAACAAGATTGCAAAGAAGGATTAACACCTCCTTCAAAATAAAAAAATCCTGCTGCAGCAGGATTTTTTTTATTACTTAGGTCCTTTATAAGCCATTACTCCTGCTTTAATTTCTGTATCTAAATAATTACCTCTTGGTGTTATTGGACACGAATAACGATTACTATATGCACAATAAGGATTATATGCCTTATTAAAATCAATCATTAATGTGCCATCTGAGGCAATATCACCAGTTAAAACATCTATAAATCGACCTCCTTTATACGAAGTTTTTCCGTTGGTATTATCTAAAAAGGGGAGAAACAAGTAATCTTGATACTCTGGCTTAGGGTTTTCATTTTGGTAAATTGCCAACTCATACTCTTTCTCATCAATAGTAAATAACACTACTCCATATTTTTGATACACCACTACCCTATCTGTTGTTGTAGGAAAATTAAAAGTTGGAGCATCTGGTGTTCTTATTAACTTCGCCTTAACCTTATACTTGCTATCAATTGGAAAAAAGTCTAGTCCTTTAAAGTTCTTCAATCCTTTTTTTGTTAAAGGTGATTTAGACGCATCTTTAAACTCGGCATTCATTTCCCTTTGAAATTCAGATTTTCCTTGAGCACTTCTTTTGTCTTGATTCTTACATGATAAGAACAAGGCTACCAAAACAAGCAATATTATTTTTTGCATATTTCATTTCTTTTTATTGCATACAAAAATACTGTATTCTCAGCAAAACACTGATATTACTTAAGAAATCATTAAACGAATCAGCTAAAACTGTTAATATTTTGCTAATAAATTTTAAATCTCGGCAAAAAATCCTTATATTTAAATTTATAGATTAAATCTATAATTGATGTGTAGAAGGTTTTAAACCTTATAAAAAAAACTTATACATAAATAAAACAAATTGATAAAATTAACTATAAGCAACTTAAAGTTTCCCTTATATTTGCCCCCCATTTATTTTAGGGAAAATCTTCTACGTAAAGTCAATTACCAGACCAACCTAAAAGATAATTTTAATTTAAAATTGGTAAATAGTATATGAATTCAGAATTAATAAATAAAGCAGAAGAATTTGAAAACAGAAAATTCAAATTTGTTACTACTAGCGATAGAATACTAGCCTCTAGAGAAGCAAAAGCTTTAATTTTAGAGATTAATGAGGTCTATAAAGAAACCAAAGACAGTGCTTTAATGGATGTTATGAAACGGTTAACCGCTGTAAAACAGCGTATCGAAAAACGTTTAAAAGGAAAACCTTTAACAGCCTAAGCAATAAACCTTATGTTTATTTCGTTATTAAACAATATGAATAATGGATAGTGGTTTCATTAACTTTACTATCGCTCTCATTATAATATTTATTCTTGATAAAGTTCTAAGTAATTTGCTTAGAACTTTTTCTTTTTTAAATATATTTGCATTCATCGGGATGTAGCTTAGTCCGGTTAAAGTGCTGGTCTGGGGGACCAGAGATCGGTGGTTCGAATCCACTCATCCCGACTTCTTTATTTTTGTAAAAAAAACTTAGTTCTTTTTTTACAAAAAACAAACTAAAAATCAACCACTTAAAAAACAAACTAAAAAAGTTCTTCAAAAAAATAAAAAAAGTTTTTGGCAGTATTAAAAAACATTATATATTTGCCACGCTTTTAAGGAAAACGCCGATGTAGCTCAGCTGGCTAGAGCAGCTGATTTGTAATCAGCAGGTCGTGGGTTCGAGTCCCTCCATCGGCTCTTAAGTCAAAAGCGCTAACAAAAGTTAGCGCTTTTTTTATGCGCTTATTTTGCTAAATTTGTCACACATTATTTTACAAAACTTGATGAAAAATATATTTGTTATTGGTATTGCTGGAGGTACAGGAAGCGGAAAAACCACAGTAGTAAACCAGATAATTAACGAACTTCCTGCAGACGAAGTATGCGTTATATCTCAAGACTCTTACTACAAACAAACAGATAATCTCACCTACGAAGAACGTACAAAAATAAACTTTGACCACCCAAGAGCAATTGATTTTGATTTAATGGTTCATCATCTAACCGATTTAAAAAACGGAAACATTATTGAACAACCTGTGTATTCGTTTGTAGCTCATAATAGAACCAAAGACACCATAAAAACACACCCTAGAAAAGTTATTATTATAGAAGGAATTTTGATATTTAATAGTGAAGAACTTCGTAACTTGTGTGATATTAAAGTTTTTGTACACGCCGATGCCGACGAACGATTAATAAGACGTGTACGAAGAGACATTAAAGAGCGAGGTAGAGATGTTAACGAGGTTTTAAGCAGATACCAAACTACTTTAAAGCCCATGCATCAACAATTTATCGAACCTACCAAAAACTATGCTGACATTATTATTCCTAACGATAGATATAATACTGTTGCCATTGATATTGTAAGGACTGTAATTAACGATCGTTTATAAAATGAATTTTAAATCAATAAAAAACAAACCATCCTTTAAAATTGCCACTAACATTTATGTTGTTATACTAACCGTTTTTGTGGTTTGGATGCTTTTTTTTGATGAAAATTCTTACCTTACTCACAGAGAGTTCAATAAAGAAATCAACGAGTTAAAAAGCTGGATAGAATATCATGAAAAGAGAATCAAAAAAGATAAAAAAACTATACAGTTACTCCAAGACTCTCTTCAACTAGAACGTTATGCAAGAGAAAAATACTTAATGAAGAAAGGTGATGAAGATATTTATATTATTGAATTTGATACCATAAAAAAGTAATGAGCGATTATTTATTTAACGAATTCCAAGGTGTTAGTTCAGCTGAATGGAAACAAAAGATACAAGTAGACCTTAAAGGTTCCGATTATAACGAAACGTTATTATGGAAAACCACGGAAAGCATTACCGTAAGACCTTTTTACACCAAGGAAGATAGAACTAACATAAAAGTTAACACTCCAAAAGAAGGTTTTGCTATTTGTCAATCAATTTTTATTGATGATGAAAAAAAAGCCAATACGTTTGCTATTGACTCACTTCAAAGAGGTGCTTCATCAATCCAATTTTTAGCAAAAAAAGAGTTCGATTACAAAGCTTTATTAAAAGGAATTGACACAAAAAATACCACAATCTATTTTTCGTTAGATTTTCTATCTTCAGAATTTGTTAAAAGCGTATCTAGCTTTATAAACTCTGACAAATATTACTTTAATACAGATGTTATAGGTCACTTAGCAAGTTCAGGAAACTGGTATTCAAACCTTAAAAACGACCACACTCAATTAGAAGAAATAGTCAATAACTCTAAAAATGCTATTTCTGTTAATGCTTTAATTTATCAAAATGCTGGGGCAACAATTACACAACAATTAGCGTATGCTTTAGCACATGTAAATGAGTACTTGAATCACTTCGGAAGTTCAATCGCCAACAATATTCACTTTAATTTTTCTGTAGGAAGTAATTACTTTTTTGAAATTGCCAAACTAAGAGCCTTTAGAATTTTATGGAGTTCTTTATTGAAAGAATACAATACTGAAGCAACCGCTCATATTTTTGCAGAACCTAGTAGACGAAACAAAACCATATACGACTATAATGTAAACATGCTTCGTACAACTTCTGAGTGCATGAGTGCTATTTTAGGAGGTGTAAACACGGTAGCTAATAATTCATATGATAAAATATTTCATCAACCGAATGAGTTCGGAGAACGCATTTCAAGAAATCAATTATTAATTTTACAACAAGAAAGCGAACTTGCTGAGGCGCAAAATATTGCAGATGGAGCCTACTATATTGAAACCATCACACAGCAACTTGCGCAAAAAGCGCTAGAAATTTTTAAACAAATAGAACAAGGTGGAGGTTTCTTAAAACAGCTTAAAGAAGGTGTTATTCAACGAAAAATAAAAGAATCTGCTGATAAAGAGCAAGAATTATTCAACTCAGGGAAATTAGTCCTACTAGGCACTAATAAAATTAAGAATGAGAATGATAAGATGAAAAACGATTTAGAAGTTTCTCCTTTCTTAGAAGTACGTAAAGAAAAAACCTTGATTCAGCCAATTATTCAAAAACGATTAGCCGAAAAGTTAGAACAAGAACGTTTACAAGATGAGTAGAAAAGATATATCAAACATACAATTACCTAAAAATCAAGAGCAAGCAAACAACTCTTTCAAGCACGAAGATTTTGTTGCTGGAATTGCTCCCAACTTACGTGGTCCCTACTCTACCATGTATGTTCGTAGACCTTGGACCATTCGTCAGTATGCAGGTTTTTCTACTGCCGAAGAAAGTAATGCTTTTTACCGCAGAAATTTAGCCGCTGGTCAAAAAGGACTATCTGTAGCTTTTGATTTAGCTACACATAGAGGGTACGATTCCGATCATGAACGTGTTCAAGGTGATGTTGGAAAAGCAGGAGTTGCTATTGATTCAATTGAAGACATGAAAGTCTTATTTGATCAAATTCCGCTAGACAAAATGTCGGTTTCTATGACCATGAACGGAGCCGTTTTACCTATTTTAGCTTTCTACATTGTGGCTGCTGAAGAACAAGGTGTTGCTCCCGAACTATTATCAGGAACAATTCAAAATGACATATTAAAAGAGTTTATGGTGCGTAACACCTATATTTACCCACCTACTCCATCAATGAAAATTATTGCAGATATTTTCGAATACACTTCTGAAAATATGCCAAAATTCAATTCTATTTCAATTTCAGGATACCATATGCAAGAAGCTGGTGCTACTGCCGAAATTGAATTAGCTTACACTTTAGCTGACGGATTGGAATACATCAAAAAAGGATTGGAAGCAGGAATGGATATCGACACTTTCGCTCCTCGTTTATCTTTTTTCTGGGCGATTGGAATGAACCATTTTATGGAAATTGCTAAAATGCGTGCAGGAAGAATGCTATGGGCAAAAATGGTAAAACAATTCAATCCAAAAAACTCAAAATCACTAGCCTTAAGAACTCACTGTCAAACCAGTGGATGGAGTTTAACCGAACAAGATCCTTTTAACAATGTTGCTCGTACCACTATCGAAGCTATGGCTGCTGCCTTTGGCGGAACCCAAAGCTTACATACCAATGCCTTAGATGAAGCCATTGCTTTACCTACCGATTTTTCGGCACGTATTGCTCGTAACACACAAATATATTTACAAGAGGAAACGCATATCACCAAAACAGTTGATCCTTGGGCGGGTAGCTACCATGTAGAAAAGCTTACCGAAGAAATCGCCAACAAAGCTTGGGAATTAATTCAGGAAGTTGAAGAATTAGGAGGAATGACCAAAGCTATTGAAAAAGGAATTCCGAAAATGCGCATTGAGGAAGCCGCAGCAAAAAAGCAAGCAAAAATTGATAGCGGTCAAGATGTTATTGTTGGCGTTAATAAGTATCAACTAGCACAAGAAGATCCTCTACATATTTTAGAAGTAGATAACGAAGCTGTTCGTCAATCACAAATCAATCGATTGAATGATTTAAAATCAAAAAGAAATCAAGCTGAAGTTGACAAAGCTTTGAATGATTTAACTGAATCTGCTAAATCAGGTGACGGAAATTTATTAGATTTAGCTGTAAAAGCCGCAAGAAACAGAGCTACTTTAGGTGAAATTTCAGATGCTCTTGAAACTATTTTCGGGCGTCATAAAGCAGTCCATAAAACCATTTCAGGCGTGTATAGTAAAGAAATAAAAGACGACGAATTATTTAAAAAAGCAACCGAATTAGCCGATAAGTTTGCTGAATTAGAAGGGCGCCGACCACGTATTATGATTGCCAAACTTGGACAAGACGGTCATGACCGCGGTGCCAAAGTAGTTGCTACTGGTTATGCCGATTTAGGTTTTGATGTAGATATAGGCCCTTTATTTCAAACACCACAAGAAGCTACCAAGCAAGCTATAGAAAACGACGTACACATTTTAGGTATTTCATCTTTAGCTGCTGGACATAAAACATTGGTTCCTCAGGTAATTGCTGAACTTAAGAAATATGGTCGTGAAGACATTATGGTTATTGTAGGAGGAGTAATTCCTGCACAAGATTATCAATTCTTATTTGACGCTGGTGCCGTAGGTGTTTTTGGCCCTGGAACCAAAATTGCGCAAGCTGCTATAGATATGTTAACTATTTTAATTGATAGTATTGAGGAATAACAATTATGCAAATAAAATTCATCGATAGAAAATCGGGTAAAATCATTACCGAAACACCTCCTGGTGAGGGGTATTTAAAGCTGCTATATAACAATCCGTTTGGAAAAATGGCTTTATTACCCTTAGTAAAACGTAAGTTTTTATCGTCTTGGTACGGTAAACTAATGAATAAACCTGGCTCTATCAATAAGATAAATAATTTTGTTAGAGAGCTTCAAATAGATATGAATGAAGCTGAAAGACCTTCTGAAGATTATATTTCTTTCAATGATTTTTTCTATCGAAAATTAAAACCAAATGCTCGAGAAATCGAAAACGGTTTTGTTTCTCCTGGTGATGGAAAAATGTTAGCTTTTAAAAGTGTAGCTAATATCCATGATTTTTTTATAAAAGGGCGAAAGTTTACTCTTGAAGAATTTTTAGGAAACAAAGAACTAGCCAAAAAATATCAAAACTCTTCCTTAATTATTTTACGACTAGCACCCAATGACTACCATCGATACCATTTTCCTTATGACGGAACACCTTCCGAAGTAACCAAAATTAAAGGAAGTTATTTTTCAGTATCACCATATGCCTTGGCTTCAAACTTCACCAAAGTCTTTTGCGAAAACAAACGCGAGTATTGTGAATTAGCCACTCAAGACAAAGGAGATGTTTTAATTGCTCCTGTAGGAGCTACTATGGTAGGGAGCATTATAGAAACCTATACACCCAACGCTCCTGTTAAAAAAGGTGATGAAATGGGGTATTTTGCTTTTGGTGGATCCACTATTGTTATATTAGTTGACAGCTCCAAAATTACTCTTGATCAAGATATTTTAGACAATACACAAAACAAGATGGAAACTTTTGTTAAAATGGGAGAAAAAATTGGCAAATAACACTTTTAATTTTAACAATTAACTTCTTAAAAATGATTGAATTCATAGGGTGGTTAAAGCTTTAATGCGTAAATTTGCGTCGTTTTACACTTAGCAGATTTAACTGATGAAAAAAATCTTAAATACCCTCTACTCTACTCGTTTAATGGCCGTGTTATTTTTTGTTTTTGCCATTGCCATGGGAGTTGCCACATTTATTGAAAACGATTTCGGAACACAAACTTCTAAAGCACTAATATATAATACTTGGTGGTTTGAACTAATTATGGTGTTCTTTGTTATAAACTTCTTTGGAAACATTTTCAGGTACCAATTATATAAAAAAGAAAAATGGTCTGTACTATTATTCCACGTTGCTTTTTTATTCATTTTAATTGGAGCTGGTATTACTCGATATATTAGTTATGAAGGGTTAATGGTAATTGATGAAGGAGAAACAACCAACCAATTCTATTCTGAACACACTTATTTAAATGTAATTATTGATAATAGTGAGTTTCAAAAAACCACTGCTAATAAATTACTTTTATCTGCTTGGGGCAAAAACTCAGCAACTTTTAAAGAAAATTTTCAACCTGAAAAAGAAGGTGAAAATCATGAAGTTACTTTTAATTTAGTTGATTACATTCCTTGGTCAGAAACAAAACTTGTGTTAGATGAAAACGGAACAGAACACTTGTTTTTAGTAGAAAGCTCAAGTGGAACTAGGCATGAACACTACATTAAAAAAGGAACCATTGAAAACATCCATAACATTTTAGTGGGCTTTGAAGCACCTAATAAAGAAGCTGCATCTATTAACTTCTTTTATGAAGACGGCAGCTTAAAAATGATTTCTAAGAATGATGGAGATTGGTTTAGAATGGCTGATCAAAAGAAAGGCTTGATAGTTAAAGATAGTGCACAACACTTTCAACTCTTAACACTTCACAACGTAAATGGATTACAATTTGTAGTTCCAAAATCTCCAGAAAAAGGAGAAATTAAAACTGTAAGAGGTAAAAAAGATGATAAAAAATACGACACTGTAATTTTTGATGTTACTACCAATGGAGAAACTAAACGCGTTGAATTTTACGGTGGAAAATTTAATGTTGACAATCAACAACAATTCAGTATTGGCGATCTAAACTTTAGAGCTTGGTATGGTTCTAAATTATTACAGGCTCCTTTTAGTATAAAACTAAATGATTTTCAGTTAGAAAAATATCCTGGTTCTGAAAGTGCTGCTGCATATGCTAGTGAAATTACGGTAATAGCTCCTGAAGAAACCTTTGACTATAGAATTTTTATGAATCATATTTTAGATTATAAAGGTTATAAGTTTTTCCAGTCTAGTTATAAAATAGATGGTCAGCACGAACAAACACACCTGTCTGTTAACCACGATTTTTGGGGAACATCAATTACATATCTTGGTTACTTCTTATTATTCTTTGGCTTAATCGCTTCTTTATTTGTAAAAGACACTCGTTTTTACGATTTAAAACAATCGTTAGTGAAAATTCGAAATAAGAAAGCTAAATTATCTGTAATTGCTTTGTTATTTTCATTGGCAAGCTTTGGACAACACAATTCTCATCAACCAAAACAAATTACAGAAGCGCAAATAGATTCTATTTTGAAAGCAAACAAAGTAGATGATAAACACGCTGCTCTATTTAGCTCTTTAGTCATTCAAGATGCTGGTGGACGTATGAAGCCTGCGCATACTTTTGCTTCTGAATTAGTTAGAAAAGTAGCCCATAGTGGCAAGTTTAAAGATATGGACCCTAGCCAAATTCTACTTTCTATTACAGAAAGCCCGATGCTTTGGGTAAATGTTCCTTTTATTTATCTAGAAGAAGGAAATACACAAATACGAGAACTATTAGGACTTCCAAAAGATACTGAATATGCTCGCTTTCTCGATTTCTACAACAAAGATGGTTCTTCAAAAATTAGCAATTTAGTAGTTGAAGCTGAAAAGAAAAAAATTCAAAATAAGTTTGAAAAAGATATTATAAAAATTGAACGTAGAGTTTGGTTATTATCTCAAGCCTTAGGTGGAGGAATGTTACGTATTTATCCTATTCCTAATGACGAAAATAATAAATGGGTTTCGCAACCAGAAACATTGCAAGCGAATTTTAAAGGAACAGACTCAGTATTTGTACGTCAATCATTACCTGTATATTTGCAGTTATTACAAGCCTCGAAGAAGTCTGGAGATTATACTGAAACTAATAAAGTTTTAGATGGAATAAAAAAATTCCAACGAAAATTTGGTTCAGAGGTTATTCCTGCAAAGGATAAAATCGATTTAGAAATAGCATACAATAAATTAAATATCTTCGTTAAACTTTCTAAATCTTACGGATATGTAAGTTTGCTTTTAATTGTATTTGTTTTCTTCCAAATCTTCAACAACAAAACTTGGGTTAATACTATTGTTAAAGGGTTAATTGCCGTAGTAATTGTCTTATTTGTATTTCATATACTAGGTTTAGCTGCTAGATGGTACATAAGCGGAAATGCGCCGTGGAGTAACGCATATGAATCTATCATATTTGTTGGTTTAGCAACCATGCTCTTTGGTTTATTCCTTGGTAAAAAATCATCACTAACCATTGCTGCTACTACATTCTTAGTTTCTATTATTTTAATGTTCGCCCATCAAAATTGGTTAGACCCAGAAATTGCCAACTTGCAACCTGTTTTGAATTCATGGTGGTTATATGTGCACGTATCCATAATTGTTGCGAGTTACGGTCCTTTTTCAATGGGAATGATTTTAGGGGTCTTTACTTTATTCTTAATCATTTTCACCAATAAAAAGAACAAAAAGAAAATGAAGTTACACATAAAAGAGCTTACTGTTATCAATGAAATGGCCTTAACTGTTGGGCTAGTCATGCTTACTATCGGTAACTTTTTAGGTGGAATGTGGGCAAACGAAAGCTGGGGACGCTATTGGGGATGGGATCCTAAAGAAACTTGGGCCTTAATTTCAATCATGATATACGCTTTTGTTCTACATATGCGTTTAATTCCTGGATTAAGAAGTAGATTTACTTTTAACTTATGGTCAATAATTGCTTATGCTTCTATTATGATGACTTATTTTGGAGTAAACTTTTATTTATCAGGCTTACACTCATATGCTAGTGGAGATAAAGTAATTACTCCAACATCTGTATATTATTCAGTTGCTTTTGTAACTATTTTAGGAATTTTAGCTTGGATAAAAAACAAAAAGTATTATAGAAAATAAGTTACAACTTTTTCTGTTAAAAAAATGTATTTTTGCAAACCGATAAGAAGAAAAAAACAACTATGTTCAATAAAAATATAAAATTAGTTTTAGCCGCTTTAGTAACTGCATGGTCTGTATATGAATTTATACAAGGACATATCATGAATGGAATATCAATACTTTTACTTGCTGGACTATTCATTTTATTATATTTCAAAAACGAATTTATTCTTTTAGCCTTTTTACAACTACGTAAACAAAATTTTGAAGGAGCTCAAAAATGGTTGGGCTATATTAAAAATCCTTCGACTGCTTTAATCCGAAAACAAGAGGGGTATTACAATTATTTGCATGGCATTATGTTGTCTCAAACCAACATAACACAAGCAGAAAAGTACCTAAAAAAAGCTGTAAAACTGGGATTGGCTATGGATCATGATTTAGCTATGGCTAAGCTACAACTTGCAGGAATTGCTATGACAAAACGTCGAAAAAGAGAAGCTACTAATTTAATGGCTGAAGCTAAAAAATTAGATAAGCATGGAATGCTTAAAGAGCAAATGCAAATGATGAAACAACAAATGAAGAAGATCTAATTCTTCTTTTTATTGGTTCATTTTTTATTTTGTAACTTTAATCGCTAACAAAAAATTTAATGACTAAAAGTCTAATTTTAAAAGCCTTAAACAAACACACCTCTAAATGGTTAGTTTTAATTATAGATATCATTTTAGTTTGTATATCTTTTGTTTTAGCCTATACTGTACGCTTTAACGCTAGCCTAGATTTTGATTTCTATAGCTTATATTACCAACTCCCTTTTATTGCTTTAGTAGCGCTTATTAGCTTCCTTGCGGTCGGTTCTTACAGAGGTATTATACGACATACAGGAACTAGAGATGCTTTTAATGTATTTGTTGGCACCACATTGCTTTCAACAATAACTGCTAGCATTGTATTAATTAATAATTTTTTTAGAGTTTTTCCAGCTTTCACTATTCCTAAATCTATAATAATTATCCATTATTTGATTTCTGTACTTATTTTAGTTATTAGTCGATTTGTCTTTAAAGCATTTTACGAAATTATTTCCACTGAATTAAGTTCAATCACTAACGTTCTAATATATGGTGCCGGTGATTCTGGTTTGATAACCTATGGCGCATTAAATAGAGATACAAAAAACAAATATGAAATAGTTGGTTTTATTGATGATGATGTCAAAAAAATCGGAAAAAAACTAGATCGAATAAAAATATATGATGGAAAAAGAATTGATAAAGAATTCATCAATAGCAAAAAGGTTAATGAAATTATCATTTCTATCCAAAACATAAAGTCAGAAAAACTTTTATACTTAACAGATCATTTATTTACACTAGGAGTTCAAGTAAAAATTGTACCACCATTATCAAAATGGATTGATGGAGATTTAGAAGCCAACCAAATAAAACAGGTTAAAATTGAAGATTTATTAGATAGAAAACCTATCTCTATAGACAATCCAATCGTTAAAAGAGACGTTAATAATAAAATTATTTTAGTAACAGGTGCTGCTGGTTCTATTGGATCAGAAATTTCACGTCAATTAAGTTTTTACAATCATAAACACTTAGTGTTAATAGATCAGGCTGAATCTCCTTTATACGATCTTCAACAAGAGTTAATACAACAAGACCGAAAGAACTTCACCTCTATTGTTGCTGATGTTAGAGATCAGGTAAGGATGAATGAGATTTTTGAAGAGTTTAAACCACAAAAAGTTTTTCATGCAGCTGCATACAAGCATGTTCCTTTGATGGAAATGAGTCCTTATGAAGCTGTGAAAATTAATATTGGAGGCACAAAAAATATTGCTGATTTATCAAAAAAACACAATGTTGAACGTTTTGTTATGGTATCTACAGATAAAGCTGTTAATCCGACCAATGTTATGGGAGCCACAAAACGAGTGGCAGAAATGTATATTAGTTACTTAAGTAATTTGAAAAATCATACCACAAAATTTACCACTACACGTTTTGGTAATGTTTTAGGTTCAAACGGCTCTGTGATTCCTTTATTCAAACGTCAAATAGAAAATGGGGGACCTTTAACGGTTACTCATAAAGAAATTACCCGATATTTTATGACTATCCCCGAAGCTTGCCGATTGGTTTTAGAAGCAGGAACTATGGGGAACGGGGGTGAAATTTATATTTTTGACATGGGTAAATCTGTTAAAATTTATGATGTTGCCAAAAGAATGATTCATCTATCAGGGTTACAATTCCCCGAAGATATTGACATAAAAATTACTGGTTTACGTCCTGGTGAAAAATTATATGAAGAACTTTTGGCTAATGGAGAAAATACTACTCCCACCTATCATGAAAAAATCATGATTGCTAAAAATCAGCCTATAGATTATACATATATTAATCGTAAAATAGAAGAGTTGTGTTTGTCCAACCAAAATCATAATAACAAAAAAACTGTACAACTTATCAAAGAAATTGTTCCTGAATATATTTCAAACAATTCTATCTATGAAAAATTAGATATTTCTTCTAAAAATTAAATTAGTACTTTCGCAAAAAAAATAATCAATGCAAAGAGTTACAAAAATTGTTTTAGCTATTATTATTCTAACCATAACTTCATGTGCATCAAAAAAAGATATCGTATATTTTCAAAATGATGAAGTTAACCAATCAAAAACTAATACCGCTTATAAAACTATATTTAAGGCAGACGATTTACTTCAGATAACAATTTCTGCTTTAGATCTAGAAGCAGTTAAACCTTTCAACCTTCCTGCTGTTACCTTTTCTGCTACTACAGACAGAGCAGTTGGAACACCACAACAGCAATCTTATTTAATAGACAGTAATGGTTTTATTGATTTTCCTGTTTTAGGACAAATAAAATTAGCTGGATTATCTAGAACAGAGGCGATTGACTTACTCAAAAGCAAATTATCTCCTGATTATATTAAAAATCCAACTATTAATATCAAAATCACCAATTTTTCAGTTACTGTGTTAGGTGATGTAAAAAATCCAGGAAGATTTACCATTCCTAATGAGCGCATTTCTGTCTTAGAAGCTATTGGTTTAGCAGGTGATTTAAATATGTCAGGAATTAGAATTATTGAAGTTAAAAGAGAAGAGAATAATCAAATTAAGAGTTATAAATTGGATTTACGTTCTAATAAAATTTTTAATTCTCCTGCTTATTATTTGCAACAAAACGATGTCGTATATGTTGAACCAAATAAAGCAACTTCACAGGATGCTGCTTACAATAAAAACACAGGACTCTTTATTTCTTTAGGATCCGTGATTATTTCATTAATTTCAATTCTTACTAGATAATATTGCTATGAATAACGAACAATATTCTCCACAAATAGACAACAACGACACCATTAACATTAGGGCTGAATTAGAAAAATACTTAATTCATTGGAAATGGTTTGCTTTAGGTATTTTAATTGCTATAATAGGTGCGTATTTGTACTTAAGATATAGTACACCTGCATATAGTGCATCCACCACCATCTTAATAAAGAATGATAAACAAGGAGGTATTTCAGATGAGTTAGCTGCATTTGAAGACCTAGGTATAGTTGGAGGATCTAGTAAGAATATTGATAATGAAATAGAAATAATAAAATCTCGTAAACTTATTAATGATGTTATTCAAAAACTAGATTTAAATATCAAATACCTTACAGAAGGTAGAATTAAAGAATCTGAAATTTACGAAAACAAACCTATTACTTTTGTTAAAATTGATTCTACATCAAAAAGATTAAACGAGTTAGACACTATCATCAATATTGAGATTTTATCTGCCGAAAAATTTCGTTTAAAAAATAGTGAAGGAAATACTATTTCTGAAAACTTATTTAATCAACTAATAAATGATACTTCTCTCGGTAATTTTAAAATTGTAAAAAATCAAGGTTTTGATAAAGAAAGTACAAACAAGAATATCAAAATCTTAATAAAACCAGTTGATAAAATTATTGATGGGTATCAAAAAGGGATTAATATCTCTCCTATTAGCAAAAAATCTAGTGTTTTAAGATTATCATTACAATCTTCGGTTAAAGAAAAAGCTGAAAATATACTAGATGAACTAGTAAGACAGTATAACTTAGATGCAATAAATGACAAAAAAGAAGTCTCAGAAAAAACCAATGATTTCATTGCTAATCGTTTAAGTAATATTGCTAAAGAACTAGGAAAACTAGACGATAATGTTGAAACTTTTAAAGACAAAAACAACATTACCGATATTGAATCTGAAGCACAATTAGTACTTCAAACCAATACGGAAAATCGTAAGAAACTAATTGAAGCTACCACAGAATTAAGTTTGGCTAAATCTTTAAACAAGGAACTAGACAATGATGATTATTTACCTGCAAATTTAGGCTTATCAGATGGTAATATTGCTACTTCAATTAATGAATACAATCAACTTTTGGCACAACAAAAGCGTTTAGAAAAAAGCGCAGGTGCTAAAAACACTATACTCATTGATATACAGGAAAACTTATCAAGCCTAAAAAGTTCTTTAAAAAGAAGTCTTGAAAATACTGTTCATTCTTTACAAATAAAAGTAAATAGTTTACAACGTGAGGCAAATCGATTTAACTCAAAAATATCTTCAATTCCTACTAAAGAAAGAGAATTTTTAGACATTGCTCGTCAACAAGAAATTATAGCTGGTCTATACTCATATTTATTAAAGAAAAAAGAAGAAACAGCTATTTCTCTTACGGCTACGGCAGTACCAAATGCTAAAATTATCGATAAAGCTTATGGATCTGACATTCCTGTTAGTCCCAAAAGAAAAATCATATATTTAGCAGCATTATTATTAGGATTGATTATTCCTTTTGTTTTTATTTATTTAAGAGATTTACTAGACACAAAAGTTCATACTAGAAAAGATATTAAGGATTTAACTTCTATTCCTTTCTTAGGAGACATCCCACATTCTGAAACGAAAGAAAAAATAGTAATCAATACCAACGCTCGTTCAAGCACTGCTGAAGCTTTTAGGTTGATAAGAACTAACCTAGATTTTATGCTTCCTAATAAAGGTGAAAAACAAGCAAAAACTATTTTTATAACTTCCACAACTAGTGGAGAAGGTAAATCTTTTACCTCTATCAACTTAGCTGCTTCTTTATCTTTATCAGGTAAAAAAGTGGTATTGGTTGGAATGGACTTAAGAGCACCAAAAATTATAGAATATTTAGAAATACCTGAAAGAAAAGGAATTACTAATTTAATTACTAATGATAGTATCACTTTAGATTCATTAAAGTTTTCAATTGATGAAATTCCAAATTTAGATATTATCTCTTCTGGTGCTATCCCTCCCAATCCAGCAGAATTGTTAATGACAAATAAAATAGGAGACATATTTACTGAACTAGAATCACAATATGATTATGTTATTATCGATACTGCTCCTGTAAACTTAGTAACAGATACCTTGTTAATTGCTAAGTATGCTGATATCGTATTGTATGTTGCTAGAGCAAATTACCTAGATAAACGTATGTTAATGATTCCTGAAACTTTATATAAGGATAAAAAACTACCAAAATTAGCTATTATTTTAAATGACACTGATTTAAAACGAGGTTATGGTTATGGCTACGGCTATGGCTATGGCTACGGCTATGGTGTGGCTGAAGATGATGGAAAACCTTGGTATAAAAAAATATTTAGTTAAGTTATAAACTATAGAATTATAAAAAAGGAAGCATTAATGCTTCCTTTTTTTATTTAAACTTTTTATTATTTTCTAACAACTTCTCTATCTGCTTTTTTGTCTTTACAGTTCCTATTTTTTGTAAAAGTTTCAAATGATTGTGATGATGGGTATCAGTACCAACAAAATCATACATTCCTTCACTTAACAATTTTTGTGCTGTCTTTTGTACTCCTTTACCATACTGTTCTGTCAAAGACAATAAATTCAATTGAAAAACACAACCTGCCTTTTTTAACTTATAATAATTCTGATAGTCATTATGGTAAAAATTATACCTTTCTGGATGCGCTAAAACAGGCTTATACCCTTTCAGTTGAATTTCAAATAAAATATCGTATAAATTATAAGGCGCATTAAAATACGACATTTCCACAAGTATATAATTATCTTTTAATGTTAAAATATCATCAGCTTTAAGCCTTTCTGTGAATCGCTCATCCATCATATACTCGGCTGCAGCGTTTATAGAAATATCTTTAAGACCTCGTTCTTTTAATGCTGTCCTAACCTCTTCTAATTTTTCTTTAATTGTTGTAGAAGAATTTGGATATACATCTCCCAAAACATGAGGAGTGGTAATAAAATTCTTAATTCCGTAAGAATACATTTTCTCTATCAAAGAGATAGAGTTATCTATATCTTTTGCTCCATCATCAATTCCTGGTAATAAATGAGAGTGAATATCTACAAACCCTTCAGGAAAAACTTCTTGTAGTGGAATCTCTTTTTTTTTAAAAAAAAACATAGTGGGTAAAATATCTATTTTGACACAAATTTAAACTAATAAATTTACTGTACTATAACAAATTTCATTCCTTTTCCATTCCACATGATTGCCAATTAACTTTGATAGCCATATATTTGACTTATAAGAAATAGTAAGAAATGATTTTAATTGCTGATGGTGGCTCTACAAAAGCCGATTGGATTGCTCTTAACAATAATAAAAAAGAAGTTTTCAGAGCAACTACACTAGGTATAAACCCTTCCGTCCTTACAAAAGAGGAAATAACAGATAAAATATCATGTTCAAAAGAACTGTTACATATTAAAAATGATGTTTTACAAGTTTATTTTTATGGAGCGGGTTGTGGTTCTCCCATAGCTTCTAAAAATTTACAAGAAGTTTTAGAAATTACTTTTACAAATGCTAGGGTTATTGTTTCTGAAGACACTTTAGGTGCCGTTTACGCTAGCTCTGGCACAAAGCCATCTATTGTATGTATTTTAGGAACGGGCTCTAACAGCTGTTATTTTGATGGAAAAACCATGATAACTTCTGCTCCTTCATTAGGTTATACAATAATGGATGAAGCCAGCGGCAATTATTTTGGCAAACAATTACTCTGTGATTTTTACTATAACAAAATGCCTAAAAAAATCGCCTCTGCTTTTCAGGCTTCTTTTGATCTTGACACAGACACTGTTAAGATGAATTTATACAGAAAACCAAATCCGAATATGTATTTGGCTTCTTTTGCCAAATTCATGTTTAAATATAAAGACAAAAAATACATTAGAAAAATTATAAAAAAAGGATTCCAAGATTTCTTTTATTACAGAATACTTCCTTTTCAAAAGGACTCTAATACTCCTATTTACTTTATCGGCTCTATTGCCTATTACTTCAAGGATATTTTAGAAAAAGTAGCATCTAAGAATAACTTAGTTGTTACAGATATTATTCAGCGACCAATTGAAAAATTGGTTGATTTTCACCGTAATAATAAAGTTTAACAATATTCTACTATGCGTTCAAGAGCCATTCCTCTTGATCCTTTTACTAGAATTGTACTATTCTCAATTGAATTAATTTTTAAATACTCTTTTAATTCTTCAAATGTTTCAAACTTAGTATTGGTTGTTCTGGTTTTATTAAAATTTTTACCTACTAAAAAAACCTTATCAAAACTCATCTGTTGTGTCAAATCTGCTATAAATTGATGCTCTTTTGCACTAAACTCTCCTAATTCAAACATATCACCTAAAATAATAGTTTTATGAGTATCATTAAATGCATTAAAACTCTCTAAAGCAGCTTTCATACTCGTTGGGTTTGCATTATAAGCATCTAATATTACTTTATTCCTTTCAGTATTAATAACTTGAGATCTATTGTTTGATGGAACATAATTTTCTATTGCTCTTTTAATTTGCTCTGATGAAACATTAAAAAAATCTCCAATTGTTATAGCTGCAGATATATTCGCAAAATTATAAGTTCCTATAAGATTACTTGTTATACTTATATCTTTAAATAATAATTTCACAAACGGGTTAGCATCAATAAGCTGAATATCTTCGACGAACATTATTGTTTCCATACTACTAGTTTTTTCAACCTGAGTTCTGTCGTTAGGATTAACAAACACCTTTTTATTATGCCTTCTAAGAAAGTCATATAACTCAGACTTCGCTTTGACAACCCCTTCTAATGACCCAAAACCTTCTAAATGTGCACTACCAAAGTTTGTTATGTAACCATAATCAGGATTTGCTATTTCAGATAAAAAAGCTATTTCTTTTGGATGGTTGGCTCCCATTTCTACAATACCAATTTCTGTATTCTTATTCATAGATAGCAAAGTCAACGGAACCCCAATATGATTGTTTAAATTTCCAATAGTAGCTGTTGTTTTGTACTTAGTTGATAGTACTGCGTTAATTAATTCTTTCGTCGTTGTTTTTCCATTACTTCCTGTTAAAGCTATAACTGGTATTTGTAATTGATCTCTATGATAATTTGCAAGCTTTTGAAGTGTTTGTAAAACATCTTCAACTAGAATAATTTTCTCTGAAGTTTTATATACTGCTTCATCTACTACAGCATAACTAGCTCCATCAGCAATTGCTTCTTCAGCAAACTTATTCCCATTAAATTTTTCACCTTTTAACGCAAAGAACATTGCATTCTTTCTAATGTTTCTAGTATCTGTATCAACTAAACCGTGAGTAATGTACAGCTTATATAAATCTTCTATATTCATATTGTAAAAATAAAAAAACCTCATTGAGAGTCAATGAGGTTTTTTGAATATAATTAAATTCTGTTTTATTTAACTTTATCTGGTGTCGCAGTTTTTCTTTTGTTTAACACCATAGGTCCCATTTTATCAGTAGCACATCTAAATCCAATGTAATTAGTTGCCATATATTCTGGGAAATATCTTCTCTGTGCAGGATCTAACCAATATTCTCTATCAGCCCAAGAACCTCCTTTAAACACTCTTGACTTATCACTAATTAAAGTAGTTCTTCTTTTGCTATCATACTTATAATTATCAATTGCATTTCCTAAAGAATCTACTTCAGCTTCTGGTTTTTGAGGTGAGTTATACATTCTAGAAGAACGATCTAACTGGTCTTTATCTAATCCATAGTATTTAGATGAAGCTTGATCACCATCTCCTAAACTAGAGTTATTAGCTAAGTTATAATTTCTTCTCATGTAAGTATCTTCTTTCGTAATAGGAATATACTTAACACTACCAGGTAAATCTTTAGGTACAATTCTACCATTTTCTAAAGTATCGTACTGAACTTCTCCATCACCAACGATAACCACCTTACCTTCTTCATTAATTAATTTCTTAGTAAAGATGTTTCCTCTAAAATAATTAAAGTCATTAGCTTCCGAATCAATAATAGGTCTGTAAACATCTTCAACCCATTCAGCTACGTTACCTGACATATCGTATAATCCAAATGCATTAGGAGGGTAACTTTTTACTGCATTAGGAATATCCGATCCATCACTACTCCAACCTGCAATACCACTATAATCTCCTTTACCTTGTTTAAAGTTTGCTAATTGATCACCTCTTCTACGCTTATCTCTATCACGAGTGTACTTTCCGCTCCAAGCATATTTTTTTCTACCTCTAATATTATTATACTCGCGGTTTTCAAAAAGTGCTTTTGCTGCATATTCCCACTCTACTTCTGTAGGTAATCTAAACTTTTGTGATAGAATACCATCTGACGAGGTAACTTGTCTTCCTGTAAATGATCCTTTAGCTGGTTTAGGCTCTCCTTTTGCTCTAGGCACTGGAATTCCTTTTTTATAGATAGTAGAATCTCCATCGAAAATAGCATAAGGATCCGTCAAATATGTATCTGTATCAAAGTTATTAGCTCCTTTAAAACTCAATGAATCATCTTTAAAGATGTTTTTAATTACACCTTTATCCATTAAAATTTTTAAGTTAACCGCATTTGTACGCCACTTACAATATTTGTTTGCTTGAATCCAACTAACTCCAACCACAGGATATTCTGCATAAGATGGATGTCTTAAATAGCTTTCAGATAATAAGTTTGTGTTTCCTAATCCCTTTCTCCAAACTAAAGTATCTGGTAAAATTGATGGATAAATATTTTTAAACTGAGGGTCTTCTGTAGGAAAAACATCTTTTGTATATTGCATAAACAGCCCATACTCTGCATTTGTCACCTCCGTTTCATCCATATAAAAGGTACGTACATGCATTTTTTTAGGAGTTGTATTCCAATCGAACATCACATCGTCCTGTACCAATCCCATAGTAAAGGTACCTCCTTCAATATGAACCATCCCTGGAGGAACGTTCTTTCCTTCTTTATACTTCCCTTTTATGTAACCACCATAACTAGGATCATTAAAGTTCCAGCCTGTTAATGAGGATTTACCTGACCCACCTCCGTTGTTCTTACAAGAAACAACCAATAAACTGGTGACTGCCAATAAACTAAATAATTTCAACGTACTTTTCATGTATTTTAAACTGTTTTTAAGGGTGCCGCAATTTACAATATTTCTAATTTCTTACAACTAAATTATCTACAATTTCACATTTAGCAACCTTGCTCATGCAAGATTACAAACGACAGTTTTTTAACTTTAGTATTACGAAACTAAGAAAAAGATTAAAATAAGCATCATTAAAGTGTTACAATTTTCGAGTATGCAAATAGTATTTTAAATATAAAGCAGTCATATAATATTTTTATACTAACATCGTTATCATGTTAGTAAAATCCCCTTAGTGTATACAAAATCTGATCCCTTAAAGCATTAAAAGCAAATAATGCTTTAAGAAAATCATATATTTGCTAAACAATTAATCAAATTTTACATGAAAAAATTATCTATAGCGCTATTATTATTTATGTGCTTTACCCTTCAAAACAAAGTACAAGCCCAAACATCAATAAACACTACGGCAATGCCATTTTTATTGATTACACCCGATGCTCGTGCTGGGGGGATGGGGGATGTTGGTGTAGCAACATCTTCTGATGCTTTTTCAATTTTTCACAACCCTGCTAAAACAGTATTCAATCAAAATAGAATAAGTGTTGGGGTAAACTACACTCCTTGGCTGCGAAATTTAACTGATGATATTTTTGTAGGTGGGGTCTCTTATGTAAATAAGTATAGTGAAAAATCTGCCTGGGGAGTAGATTTAAAGTATTTTTCTTTAGGTGAAGTTTCCCTAAGAGATGATTCTAATAACCCTACAGGAACAGAAACCCCTAACGAATTAGCCATTACAGGAATATACTCACTAAAACTAAGCGAAACCTTTTCTATGGGAATTGGCTTAAAGTATATCCACTCAAACTATAAAATTAGAAGTAACGATTCAAGTTTAGAAACTGTAAATTCTTTTGCTGTAGATGTTTCGGGATACTACCAATCTAAGGAAGAAAACTATGGAAACTTTAATGGTCGTTATCGATTAGGGTTTAATATTGCTAATATTGGACCTAAAGTTGAATACACTCCTGGAGTAGAAAACTTTATACCAACAAATGCTAAAATAGGTGGTGGGTTTGATTTTATATTTGATAATTATAACACTTTTGGACTTAATTTGGAATTCACAAAGTTATTAGTCCCATCAAGTCCAAACTCAGAAAGAGGATGGTTCGAAGGTATGTTTACCTCTTTAGGTGACAGAGATTTTAGTGAAGAATTAAAAGAGACCACATGGGCTTTAGGTGCTGAGTACTTATACAACAATGCTTTTGCTGTAAGAGCTGGATATTTTCATGAAAGTGAAGAAAAAGGGCAACGTCAATATTTTACTTTAGGAACAGGGTTTAGCTCTAAAGCTTTCACTTTAGATTTATCATACTTAATTAACACTTCAAACGTTAACAACCCATTAGAAAACACCTTACGTTTTTCTTTATCTTTTGATTTAGGAGAACTCTATGAAATTTACTAGGAGAACAATATTTTTTTTATAAATTCGTGTCAGAATATAAAAGCAGTCTACCCGACTGCTTTTTTTGACTAATTTATTTACCATGAAGAAAATTAATATAACTACTAAAGCTATTTTGTTTGATGATATTTCACAATTATCGAAAGAAGATGCCTTTTTAATTGAAAAAGCAACTGAAGCTAGGCAAAAAGCTTATGCTCCTTATTCAAAATTTAATGTAGGAGCCGCTATTCTACTTGATAATGGCGAGGTTATATTAGGTAATAACCAAGAAAGCGCAGCTTATCCTTCTGGCATGTGTGCTGAACGTGTAGCTATTTGGAAAGCAGGATCAGAATACCCTAACATGAAGGTAAAAAAAATAGCCATTACTGCTGCTTCAGAAAATACTAAAGTAGACAAACCTGTTGGCCCTTGTGGAGCTTGTCGTCAAACATTGTCAGAATATGAAATCAATCAAAAAGAACCTATTCAAATACTATTTATGGGAGAAGTTGGACAAATTGTAAAAACTGAATCTTTACTTTCTTTACTTCCTTTTTCTTTCGATAGTTCTTATTTATAATACTAACAACATAAAAACTAAAAAAAAGGGCTTCATTTTTGCAATACTCCAAAATAACCTTTATTTTTTAAGAATATCATAATTTTGCAAAATTGACTATCAATAAAGAGGTTATAGTCAATAAAAATGCTTTATTTGTAATTATTCAACCCTAAAAAATTAGCACACCTAATGAAGTCATCAGTAATTACAGGAACAGGTTCTTTCATCCCGTCAATCACAAAAGAGAATTATAAATTTGACAAAAATGTATTTTTAAATGCAGATGGAACTACTATTAACAACCCCAATCCTATAATTATTGAAAAATTCAAGTCTATCACAGGTATTGACGAACGTCGTTATGCTAAAGATGAGTATAAAGCTTCTGATTTAGGGTATTTGGCTGCTAAAAAAGCCATTGAAGACGCCAAGGTGAATCCTGAAGAATTAGATTATATCATTTTTGCCCACAATTTTGGAGATGTAAAAAAAGATGCTATACAAAGTGATATTCTTCCTAGTTTGGCTACTCGCGTAAAACATTTACTGCAGATAGAAAACCCAAACTGTGTTGCTTATGATATTTTATTTGGCTGTCCAGGATGGATTGAAGGTGTTATTCAAGCACAAGCCTTTATTAAAGCAGACATAGCTAAGAAATGTTTAGTTATTGGTGGAGAAACCTTATCTAGAGTTATTGACATGAACGATCGAGACTCGATGATTTATAGTGATGGTGCTGGAGCTTGTATTATAGAAGCTGTAGATAAAAGCGATAGTGGAATATTAAGTCACGCTTCACAAACCTTCACTAAAGAGGAAGCTTATTTTTTATTTTTTGGAAACTCAAACGATAAAAGCAAAGACAAAGATGTTCGCTATATTAAAATGCATGGGAGAAAAATTTACGAGTTTGCCTTAAACAATGTTCCAAAAGCAATGCAAACTGCATTAGACAAGAGTGGTATTGCAATTGATGATGTTAAAAAAATATTTATACATCAAGCTAATGAAAAAATGGACGAAGCCATTATTAAACGTTTTTATCGTTTGTATAAAAAACCTGTTCCAGAAGGTGTAATGCCTATGAGTATTCATAAATTAGGGAATAGTTCTGTAGCAACTGTCCCTACCCTACTCGATTTAGTTTTAAAAGGAAATATTGAAAATCAAGAAGTAAAAAAAGGAGATGTAATCATTCTTGCTTCTGTCGGTGCAGGAATGAATATTAATGCAATTGTTTATAAGTATTAATAGTTTGTTAATCTGAAGAATTTCTTACTAAATATTCTCGCAAATCTAAAATGTAAGTACTATTTTTGCGCATGCAACAACACAACGTACTTATATTAGATTTCGGTTCGCAATACACGCAATTAATTGCGCGCCGCGTAAGAGAATTAAACATTTACTGTGAAATTCACCCTTACAACAAAATACCACAAAATTTAAACGATTTTAAAGCTGTAATCCTATCTGGAAGTCCGTCATCGGTTCGTTCAGAAGAAGCTCCTCATCCAGATTTATCTGAAATAAGAGGTCAAAAGCCATTATTAGCAGTATGCTATGGAGCGCAATACTTATCTCATTTTTCTGGTGGATTAGTAGCTCCTTCGAATACTCGTGAATATGGTAGAGCTAACCTTTCTTTTATTAAAGAAGGAGAAGAATTCTTTAAAAACATTTCTGAAGGAAGCCAAGTATGGATGAGTCATTCAGACACCATTAAAGAATTACCTACTGGAGGGACTTTATTAGCAAGCACGCACGATGTTGAAAATGCCGCTTATAAAATTGAGGGAGAAACTACCTATGCTATTCAATTTCATCCAGAAGTATATCATTCTACAGATGGAAAACAATTATTACAAAACTTTTTAGTTAATATAGCTGGAGTTGCTCAAACTTGGACACCTGATTCATTTGTTGATGAAACGGTAGCTGAATTAAAAGCAAAGATTGGTAACGATAAAGTTGTTTTAGGATTGTCTGGTGGAGTAGATTCAACTGTAGCAGCTGTATTATTACACAAAGCAATTGGAAGCAACCTACACTGTATTTTCGTAAATAATGGATTATTACGTAAAAATGAATTTACCGATGTATTAAAACAATACGAAGGTATGGGGTTAAACGTTAAAGGTGTAGATGCTTCGGCACGTTTTTTGGATGAACTAGCAGGTTTAAGTGATCCTGAAGCAAAGCGTAAAGCCATCGGTAAAGTTTTTATTGATGTTTTTGATGATGAGGCTCATCAAATAGAAGATGCTAAATGGTTGGCACAAGGAACGATTTATCCTGATGTGATTGAATCAGTTTCTGTAAACGGTGGACCTTCAGCTACTATAAAAAGTCATCACAATGTAGGTGGATTACCTGATTTTATGAAATTGAAAGTAGTAGAGCCTTTACGTATGATTTTTAAAGATGAAGTACGTCGCGTAGGTGCTTCTATGGGAATTGACAAAGAATTATTAGGTCGTCACCCATTTCCTGGTCCTGGTTTAGCTATTAGGATTTTAGGGGATATCACCGCAGAAAAAGTTCGTATTTTACAAGAAGTAGATGCTGTATTCATCAACGGATTAAAAGAAAGCGGATTATACGATAAAGTATGGCAAGCCGGTGCTATTTTATTACCTGTGAACTCTGTTGGAGTTATGGGAGATGAAAGAACCTATGAAAAGGTAGTTGCCTTAAGAGCTGTAGAAAGTACTGACGGTATGACTGCTGATTGGGTAAATTTACCGTATGAATTTTTACAAAAAACATCAAATAAAATAATAAATAATGTGAAAGGTGTTAATAGAGTTGTGTACGATATCAGCTCGAAGCCACCTGCAACAATTGAATGGGAATAAAATCCATATAATAAAAAAGAGTAGATGAAGAAATTACAATTTTTACTATTAGCTTGTTTTTTAACTATTGCCGTTTCTTGCGGTCAACAAAAGCGTTTTATAACTTATAAAGTCCAAAAAGGTGAAACAATGCGAGACATTGCAGATCGTTTGGATATGAAAACAAAAGATTTATTACGTTTAAATCCTGATGTAGGAAGAAGACCCGAAGCCAATACGGTAATTGTAATTCCAAATGTTAAAAAGAGTACTTCTTCATCTACTTCTTCAATTGAAGAAGAAGTTGTAAATAACAATACTACCGACAAAAATTCTACTCCAGACAATACAAATGAAGTAGACGATACGGTATTTCAACAAACTATTGTTGAGTATGAGACTCATGAGGTAAAAAAAGGCGAAACGGTATATCGTATCACCAAACAATATGATATTACTAAAGACGACTTAATTAAATACAACCCTGAGTATACTAACATTCAAAGTAACAATTTAAGTATAGGTCAAATATTAAAAGTTAAGGCTATTAAAAAGACCATAACCATTGATAAAGACGAGGTCTTAAAAAAGTTTTTAACACACACGGTTAAGAGTAAAGAAACCATGTATAGCTTAACCCGTTTTTACAATGTTTCAAAAAAGGATTTAGTTCGTTTAAATCCAGAGTATCCAGATTTAGTTGACAATAAGTTGTCGATAGGTCAATTATTAAAAATTAAGCCTATTGAAGATGTGAACAAAACTGAAAATTATGCTTTTTACAAAGATAGTATTCAAGAAAACTCTTCAATAAACCTTGCTATTTTACTACCATTTAAAGCTACTGAGTATAGTGATAAATCTAGTAAAAATATCTTTGAAGGAAATCAACTTGCCAATATGGTAACCGATTTTTATATGGGAGCAGAAATCGCTATTGATTCTATAAAAAAACAGGGAGTAAATGTAGCTGTTAACATTTTTGATACTGGAAACAGAGGGGAAAATATTACTACTATCATAGAAAACAACAACCTAGAAAATGTTGATGTGGTTATTGGACCTTTTTACTCAGACAAAGCTGAAGTTGTAGCTAAGGGTGTAGATGCACCTGTCATCTTTCCTCATTATTCAAACAAACAGAATAAATTTTCATCTTCTAGATTGGTTAAAACTTCTCCTGAAAAAAGTAGATATATAGAATATTTAGCTTCTTACCTAAAAGATAGCTATAAAGACCAAGAAATTTTCATTGTAAGTGATGATGAAAGTAGTACAAAAAATAATGTTACTAAAATAGTTTCTGAATTGAGAAAACATGACAGTATTAGTGACATACACATTTTAAAACCTGAAGAGGGTTATATTAAAAGAGAACGTTTTACTAAAAAAATGTCTTCTAAAAGACATAACTGGGTAATATTTGCTTCTAACGATAATGTGGTAGTTGCTGATGCTTTAAATAGCATGATTAGTTTACCTGACGAAATTAAAGTTCAAGTATTTACTACTGATAAAGGTAGTGCCTATGATAAGATTGACAACAACAAGCTAGCTAGTATCAACTTTACTTATGTTTCAAACACCTATTCTGATGAAGAGGCTATTGAAACCAAAACTTTTAATGAAAAATTCTTACAAAAGAACAATACAGTTCCTTCAGATTATGCTATTAAAGGTTTTGATATTACATACGATATTTTAATGCGTTTAGCTTCTGGTGATAACCTTACAAATACCTTTAAAAAAGGAGTCTCTTTGCGTGTAGAAAACAAATTTGATTATCGTAAAAAAATGTTTGGAAGTACTGGTAATGAAGGTTTGTTTATTGTGAAATACAATAAAGACTTAAGCTTAAGCAGACTGAGATAACCTCAAACATATTAATAAAAGAGCCAAAACTGCATAGTTTTGGCTCTTTTATTACTCATACATTTGCTGATAATATTTCTGGTATTCACCACTCGTTACATTGTTAACCCAATCTTTATTTTCAAAATACCACTGAACTGTTTTTTCTATTCCTTCTTCAAATTGTAAAGAAGGCTCCCAACCCAATTCATTTTTAAGTTTTGATGAATCTATTGCATAGCGATAGTCATGCCCCGCCCTATCGGTTACATATGTTATTAGCTTCTCTGAAGCTCCTTCTTTTCTTCCCAAGAGTTTGTCTACCGTTTTTATAAGTACCTTGATTAAATCAATATTCTTCCATTCATTAAAGCCTCCAATATTATAAGTATCACCAACTGTTCCTTTATGAAAAATAACATCAATCGCTCTAGCATGATCGTTTACAAACAACCAATCTCTAACATTTTCACCTTTCCCATAGACTGGTAAAGATTTGTTATTACAAATATTATTGATGAATAACGGAATTAATTTCTCAGGAAATTGATGTGACCCATAATTGTTTGAACAGTTAGAAATTATAACAGGTAACCCATAGGTATTATGATACGCTCTTACAAAATGATCTGATGAAGCTTTGGATGCTGAATACGGTGATTTTGGATTGTAAGAAGTACTTTCTGTGAAAAAACCATCATCTCCTAAACTTCCATACACCTCATCTGTAGAAATATGGTAGAACAGCTTTCCTTCTAAATTATCTTTCCAACTATTTTTAGCCGCTTCTAATAAATTCAACGTTCCATAAACATTAGTTTTAACAAACAATAAAGGATCTGTAATAGAACGATCTACATGCGATTCAGCAGCTAAATGAATAACTCCATTAATTGTATAAGTCGAAAACAATTCTTTTATTAAGTCTTCATCACAAATATCCCCTTTAATAAAGGTATAATTTGGTTGACCTTCAATATCTTTTAAGTTCTCTAGATTCCCTGCATAAGTTAATGCATCTAAATTTAAAATATGGTAATCAGGATAGTTATTCACAAACAGACGAACAACGTGTGAACCAATAAAACCTGCTCCACCAGTAATTAAAATATGCTTCATAAAAGTTTACACTTATAAACCTTTCAAAGTTACTAATAAATAAATGGAGTTTCTAACTCTTTAAAGGTTGATAGTAGCTTATCTTTTGAAGAAAGTATTACATCTTTTGGAGTAATTTTCCAATCGATATTTAAAGTAGTATCATTCCATATAATCCCTGAATCGTATTCAGGAGCATACCAATTATCTACCTTGTACGCAAAAATAGCTTCTTCGGATAAAGTTACAAATCCGTGTGCAAAACCTCTTGGTATAAATAATTGCTTTTTATTTTCTTCTGATAATTCTACCGCTATATGTTTCCCATAAGTAGGTGAGTTTTTTCGAACATCTACCACTACATCTAATACTTTTCCTTGAATACAACGAACTAGTTTCGCTTGAGCAAAAGGTGCTTGTTGAAAATGCAAGCCTCGTAAAACACCATAAGTCGATTTCGACTCATTATCTTGAACAAAGTTTATGTGTCCTATATTTTCTTCAAATTCTTTTTGATTGAAAGACTCAAAAAAATATCCTCTTTGATCTCCAAAAACTTTCGGTTCAATAATTACAACTTCAGGAATGGCTGTTTTCGTAAAAATCATTACTATTCTTTTACTAAGTTTAATAAGTATTGTCCGTAACTATTTTTCTGCAAAGGTTCCGCCAGTTTTCTAACTTGTTCTTTATTAATATACCCCATGTATAAGGCTATTTCTTCAATACAAGCCACCTTTAATCCTTGACGCTTTTCAATCGTTTCAATAAACTGACTTGCTTCTAATAAAGAATCATGTGTTCCCGTATCTAACCACGCAAAACCACGCCCCATTAATTCAACCTTTAACTGTTCGTTTTCTAAATAATATTGATTTACCGAAGTGATTTCTAACTCTCCTCTTTGCGAAGGCTTTACATTTTTAGCTACTTGAATTACATCATTCGGATAAAAATACAAACCAACCACCGCATAATTAGATTTTGGATTCTCTGGTTTTTCTATAATAGATATTGCATTTCCATTATTATCAAAATCTACCACTCCATATCGTTGCGGATCTTTTACATTATATCCAAAAACTGTTGCTTTGTTATTCTTTTTTATATTTTGAATTGCAGATTGTAACATTTCGGGCAAACCGTGGCCATAAAAAATATTGTCTCCTAAAATAAGACAAACATTATCATTTCCTATAAATTCTTCACCAATAATGAACGCTTGTGCTAATCCATCTGGTGATGGTTGTTCTACATAACTTAACTGAATTCCCAAGTCACTCCCATTACCTAGTAATTTTTGAAAACTTGGTACATCATCTGGGGTAGAAATAATAAGAATATCACGAATACCAGCCAACATCAATACTGATAATGGGTAATAAATCATCGGTTTATCATATACCGGAAGTAACTGTTTAGATACTCCTTTAGTAATAGGATATAACCTTGTCCCTGACCCGCCTGCTAGTATAATACCTTTCATATAATTTATTTATTATAATGCTAATTTATATAAAAAATAAAGCTCAGGAAAACCTGAGTTTTGAATTCTAAATTATTTCTGTTTTTGTTGCCATTTCCAAGCTGAAAGCAAAGCTTCTTCAAGTGTTTCTTGAGGTTCCCATCTTAATACTTCATTGGCTTTTGTAGTGTCTGCATAAGCTGCTGTAATGTCCCCATCCCTTCTATCGGTTATTTTATAATTTAACGATTGCTGAGTAACTTTCTCAAAGGATTTAATAATTTCCATTACAGAGCTTCCTTTTCCAGTTCCTACATTGAAAAACTCAAAATTTTCTTCGTTCTGCTTGTTCAATAATCGCTGTAATGCTTTTACATGGGCTTTTGCTAAATCGACTACATGAATATAATCACGAATTGCAGTACCATCTGGAGTTGAATAATCATCTCCAAAAACGGATAATTCTTCTCGAATACCAGCAGCTGTTTGCGTGATAAATGGAATCAAATTTTGAGGAACTCCTAACGGCAATTCTCCTATTTTTACAGATTTATGAGCCCCTACAGGGTTGAAATATCTCAAGGCTATGGCATTCATATTATACGCCTTACAACTATCTCTTATAATTTCTTCTCCTATCTGTTTGGTGTTCCCATAAGGCGACTCTGCTGGTTTAATAGGTGCCTCTTCTGTAATTGGTAACTCATCTGCTTGCCCATATACCGTGCAAGAAGAACTAAAAATAAAATAATCTATATTTCGACTTTTTATTTCTTGTAACAGATACACTAAGGCATTTATATTATTTTCGTAATAATCTAAAGGCTTCAGAACACTCTCTCCTACCGCCTTAAAAGCTGCGAAGTGTATAACTCCTTCAATTACATTTTCATTGAAAAAGTTGTGCACTGCTTTTTTTTCTCGTAAATCTAATTGATGAAAATCCGGTTTAATATTCGTAATTTCAGTAATTTGATCTAAAACTTCAATTTTCGAATTTGACACATCGTCGATAATCACCACATCAAAACCTGAATTTTGTAGTTCTACCACTACATGTGAACCGATAAAACCTAAGCCTCCTGTTACTAGTATTCTTTTCATTTAATTAAAAATTTCTTTTTCTTTTCTATACTTTTAAATGTAATATAATAAGAAAATGCCAATACTACTGAAATTATTATAATTATAAAACATTGATATAAAAGTTTTAAATCATATGTATAATACACAATACTATTAATTACCATTTGTATTAACACATAAATTGTTGAAACCTTTAAATGAGATAAGTTTAGAGTATGTACCATTTTTTGATAGATATGAAGCCTATGAGCCTGGATTAAACTTTCTCCTATCGACTTTCTATATATCATAGTTAATATTGTATCTGCTCCATATACAGCTACTAGAAGGATAATTACTGGAGCCTTTAGTTCTTTTATAAAATAAACCCCAATAAAAAATAGTAACACTGCTATAGATATACTTCCAATATCACCAGCAAACATTCTTGCTTTTTTTCGAAAATTATAGAGTCCAAAAACAACTAGAGAAATTAAACTATAGACAATTAAGTTATTATCAACTATGTTTTCTCTAATATTTATAAATAAAATTCCTAATAAGCTTGCGATACTATACAGTCCTGTTATTCCGTTAATTCCATCCATGAAATTATATATGTTAATAAACCCTACTCCAACAATTAACAATGGAATTAAAACTAGAAAATCATTTGGAGAATACCCTATTTGATACAGACATAAAGCTATTGCTAAAAATTGAAAAGGTAATCTAAAGCTAGAACTTAGTGTAATTATATCATCTACAAAACTTACAATAGCAATTAATGAAACTCCCAATACAAAGTATGGATACTGAAATCTTGAGCTAACAAAAAAAATAAGTATTACTAAAAAAAATAAAATTCCCCCACCTCGAATTGTTGGTGAAGTGTGAGAGCTTCTGTGATTTGGTTTATCTATAATATTTAATTTATCTGCTAACTTTAAATAAACAATAGATACTAAAGTTAACACTATAAAAATTAAAATATAATCTATCATAAGCTTTTAATAAAGGAATCAACAATTTTATTTTTAGAAAAATGTCTTTGATAATACTCAAAAGAATTTTGTCCCATAGACTCTATTTTTTCGACAGATAAGTTTTCACACTTCACTACATTCTCTGCTAACGTTTGATAATCTCCAGCATTAGCAACAAAACCAGAACCTGATTCTTTTATAATATCATTCCCTGCCCCATTAAGCATCGATAAAATTGGTTTTTTTGATGCCATATAACTCTGTACCTTACTTGGCACTGTTAAAGAAAAAATGTATTCATCTTTTAATGATACTAACATAACATCTGCCAGTTTAAAAAATAGAGGCATTTGTTCCATTGGAAATCTTCCCAAAACCTTAACTGTATCTGATAATTTTTTATCTTTAATATTATTCTTCAACCAATTTCCTTTTCTCCCATCACCTACAAAAACCCATTTAATATTTTTGTTGTTTTTTGTTAATTCAGCTGCTTTTAATACAGCTTCTAAATCTTGTGCTTCACCTAAATTTCCAGCAAACATAACAACAAATCCTTCTGGAATTGAATATTGTTTTCTATTTATTTTTAAGTTTTTCTTACTCTCAAAAATATCTTCTGCCCAATTTGGCATATAATAAATCTTCCCTTCATCTACTCCTTTATCTATTAATGACTCTTTAAATCCATTATTTGATATAAATATTTTATTTGATCTTTTATAGATATACTTAACTAATCTAGTTAATAATTTTTGTATTCGATTAGATTTAATGCTACTTGCTGCAACTACACTTTCTGGCCATAAATCTTGAACCCAAATGGAAAGCTCCTTTTTGTTTTTTTTACAATAAACAATAGCTGGAATTACTGCTGTTATAGGTGAAAAATTAACAGCAAAAACTTTATCATACTTTTTTTTATGAAAGAAAGAAAAAATACTACCCGTAACAATAAATGATAAATAGTTTAAAAATAACATAAGACTATTTTTACCTCTAGGGATAATTGGAACTCGGAGGATATTTATCCCTTTATAAATTTCTTTAGACCACCTAAATCCATATCCTTCAACAAATTTACCTTTTGGATAATTAGGATTTCCTGTTAAAACGGTTACATCATAGCCTCTTTCTACCAAACTTATAGCTAAATCATTTATTCTAAATTCTTCTGGCCAAAAATATTGTGTTACAATTAATATCCTCATATGAAAAAATTACAATAATTGATAGTGTTTATAAAGTTTATTATATTTTTCCATCCAATTTTTCATTTCTGCAATCATTTCAGTATAACTGGGGACACTATAATCAAAATCGGACCTTGTGTTGATTAGACTTTTATCTACTTTGTAATCTGAATTAGGAATAATATTAATACTTTTATTTTTAAATAAAGTATTAAATTCTTGAAGCAATTTATACTTATCAATTTTTTTATTATTAGTAAGATGATATATACCTGTTAAATCTTGGTTTAATACTTTTCCAATAGCTTTTGCCAATTCTATTGTAGTAACACCAGACCAATAAGCTTCAGTAAAACCACTTATGTCTTTTTTTTGATTCATAAACCAATGAAATAATCCTATTCCTTTTTCTTTTAACTCTGGTCCTATTATAGATGTTCTAAATGTTAAGTCTTTTAAGTTTATAACTTCTCCAATAGCTTTTGATTGTGCGTAAAATCCAATCCCATTTTTAAAATCATCTTCCTTATAATTTCCTTCTTTTCCTGAAAAAACACAATCTGTACTTATGTGTATAAGTTTAAAGTTATAAACGTTACCAAATTTAGCTAATAAATGAGGAAAATAACCATTAAACCATACTGCTAATTCAGGGTTATCTTCTGCTGTCTTATTTAAAAGTCCTACACAATTAACCACAACATCAAACTCATGTTGTTTAAAAACTTTTTCTAAATTAACAACATCAGAAATATCTAGGTTAATTAATTTTTCTTCTGGGACTATATTTCTTGCTATACCCCAAACATCATATTTTTGAGTTTCTTCAAGATGTAATTTAACAACATGTCCTGCCATTCCATTACAACCAATTACTAATACTTTTTTTATTTGTTCCATATTACCTTATTAACAATTGGGGTGTAACTCTGTATGACTTTTATTACTCGTTCTGAAGTGTTTTTTACATCATATTCCCAAGGTAAATCAGTCTCTTCACTAACCTTTAATCCTTTTGTGATTTCTATTGCATTTAGTATCTCATTTTGACTAATACCTCCTAAAACTATAGTTCCTGCATCAATAGCCTCTGGTCTTTCTGTACTAGTTCGAATGCTTACAGCTGGAAACCTCATCATTCCAGATTCTTCACTAATTGTTCCACTATCTGATAATACAACATAAGCATTTTTTTGAAGTTTTACGTAATCAAAGAATCCTAACGGAGGGATATTTGTAATCAATGGATGAAATTTAACTCCATTCTTTTCTATGCGATTTTTTGTTCTAGGGTGAGTAGAAAAAATAATTGGGATTTGATATTTTTCAGCAACAGTATTCAAAGACTCTACTAAAATTTCAAAATGATTACTTAAATCAATATTTTCTTCCCTATGTGCACTTACTACAAAATAATTGTCTTTTGTAAGACCTAATCTTTCTACAACATCACTAGATGTTATCTTATTTTCATATTTATTTAATACTTCTCTTAATGGAGATCCTGTCACAAAAACATGATCTTTTCTATAACCTTCACTCAACAAATACCTCCTGCTATGTTCTGTATATGTTAGGTTAATATCTGAAATATGATCAGATATTTTTCTATTTATCTCTTCAGGAACATTTTGGTCAAAGCATCTATTTCCTGCTTCCATATGAAAAATAGGAATTTTCAACCTTTTTGCAGCAATAGTACTTAATACACTATTTGTATCACCTAAAACTAGTAAAGCATCAGGTTTTTCTTTTTCAAGAACTTCATAAGATTTAGATATAACGTTTCCTATGGTTTCTCCTAAATGATCACCTGCCACATTAAGAAAGAAATCTGGTTTTCTAAGATTTAAATCTTCAAAAAATATTTCATTGAGTTCATAATCATAGTTTTGCCCAGTATGAATTAGAATGTGGTTAAAATACTGATCGCATTTTTTTATACATTCTGCCAACCTAATAATTTCAGGCCTTGTACCTAAAATTGTTGCTACTTTCATTTTTTTCATGGTTATATCTTTCTAATCTTTAAAATAATTTGAATCATACTTATAATTATCTTCTATTTCATTAAGGAAATAATCAGACATTACTAGTAACTTTGAATTTTCTTCCATTGCTTGAATACTACTAATAAATCCTGAGGGGATATATAAAACATCTAACTGTTTATCCGATATTTCAAAGACTTCCCTCTTCAAATTGGTTGAAGGTAATTCCCAATCATCTATACGAATTAATTCTATTCTAAAACTTCCTGTTACTACTGTAAACCATCTTTGCTCTATTTTATGTCCTTGCCATCTTCTAATAAAAGATGTGTTTACATTTTGAATTGTATAAATTCTTTTAATTTCTGTTGCTTTAAATAAATTATTGAAGTTTAATTCTCCTCTTCCATCTTTAAAACTACTTCCTGAAATAATTTTAGGATTCATTTATAATAATTTATAGATTTAATTCTTCTTGAACTAATGGTAAATTTTTCAATAAGTTTTTCATCTCCTCTACATTACATTGTTCTGTATTGTGAGAATGATAATCTTCTACTAATGAAACATCTTCCTCTCCTTCAGAAAAATATCTAGCGTAATTTAAATCTCTATTATCTGCAGGTACTCTATAAAAATCCCCCATATCTTCTGCTTTGGCCATTTCTTCACGGGTACATAAAGTTTCATAAAGTTTTTCTCCATGTCTAGTTCCAATAATCTTAACCTCATTCGTAGCATTAAACATTTCTCTCAATGCTTGTGCAAGATCTCCTATAGTCCCTGCTGGCGCTTTATTAACAAAAAGATCTCCTGGATTACCATTTTCAAAAGCAAAAAGAACTAACTCTACTGCCTCCTCTAAAGACATTAAAAAGCGAGTCATTTTAGGATCTGTTATTGTTAAAGTTTCATTATTCTTAATTTGATTAATAAACAAAGGTATAACCGAACCTCTTGATGCCATTACATTTCCATAACGTGTTAAACATACTACTGTATCCTCTAAATTTCTGGCTTCTGCTATGGCAACCTTTTCCATCATTGCTTTGGAAATCCCCATAGCATTAATTGGATAGGCTGCTTTGTCTGTAGATAAACAAATTACTTTTTTAACTCCATTGGAAGCTGCAGCTCTTATCACATTTTGAGTGCCTTCTACATTTGTTTTTACTGCCTCCATAGGGAAAAATTCACATGAAGGAACTTGTTTTAACGCTGCTGCATGAAAAACGTAATCTACGCCACGAGTTGCCAACTCTAACGAATGTAAATTTCTTACATCCCCTATGTAATATTTTATTTTATCATTTTTGTAGAAATTACGCATATCATCTTGTTTCTTTTCATCTCTAGAAAAGATGCGTATTTCTTTAAAATGATCTGTATGTAAAAAACGGTTGAGCACAGCGGTTCCAAAAGAACCCGTACCTCCTGTAATCAATAGTGTTTTCTGTTGAAACATTGTTTTTATTTTTTATCATTAATATTGAGACATAATTCTAAAAGATTTATTGCTCTATTTTTAGACGTAGGAAAATCTTTTACTCGTACAATTCCATTATCTATCATCCTTTTTTTTATTTCTGGATTATTAATCACTTTTTTTATTTTTTTTACTATGTCTTTTGAATCTAAAGGATCAAAATAACATGCTGCATCCCTACATATATCTCTAGCAAAAGATAAATCGGAAGTTAGAATCGGTTTTTTCATAACCATTGCCTCTGGGTATGTTGCAGTAAAAGTTTCAAGTAATGTCGGTAAAAATAAAAAATCAGTATTTTGATATAATTGTATGCATTGCTCTACTTTAACAGTACCTAAATTAACGACATATTTTTTATTCAAATTCTTAATAATCTTATTATAATCATCTTCTGGAATTGTTAAAAAAAATTTAAAATGCTCAATTTCTGTTTTTAACAATTCTATAACTTCATTAATTATTTGAATATTCTTATGAGGATAATTTGCTGATAATAAAAGAAATCTTATTTCATCTACATGCTTTCTTTCATCTAATAATAATTGGTGTCTTTTACCAAATAATCTTACCTGATCGTAAATTGAACTGTAGGTATTACTTATAACTGTAACCTCTTCCTGTTTTAAATTTAAAATTTTAATTAATCTTTTCTTAGCATCCTCTGTTTCTATAAATATGTGATCACTGTCTCTCTTAAGATAAAACAATTTATACTTTGATAAGAGTTTTCTTTTTAATTGATCGAATGGTTTAAGCTTTTTGTAAGCTATGGTTTCAGGATAATAACACCACCCATCTGCAAAACCACAAACATGACTAACTTTTGGTTTCCAATATGAAGGTCCAAAAATAGTCAATACAATATCTGCTTTAAATTCTTCTACAGCTTTATTTAAAATTTTTATAACTCTATTTCTTGTTATTAACTTTGCAGGAGTCTTTTTTACTATCTCAATACTAAAATTGTTTGGAAGTTTTGCACTCTCTATTTGGTTATAAAAAGGAACAGAACATAATATCAAAAAAGAATACTCCAAATTTAACAAAGACAATTCATTTACAACTGAATATGCTACTTGTAATGCCCCTCCTTTATTTAAAGTAGTTGTATTTATTACCACTCTCATTTCTTATGCTTTTTTTATCTTTTTAAAAACTAAATAAATTGGTATTACATAACCACACATTTTAAATATAATTATTGGAGAGTATGCAAACCACCTAGGGAAACTAACCAAAACTAATATACTAAAAAGTAAAACCCAATTTTTAGTTGAACTCACGAACATATGAATAATTTTAGCTATTAAATACCCAGAAAATACTACTCCTAAATATGAAAACCAAACATAAAAATATACAGGAAATAGCCCTCCTCCTCCAGCAGTATAAGATTCCTTCTTGTAACCAGCTAAATTTGTCAAATCACTGTAATCATATCCAGGAATAAAAATTGATATTACAAACCCTATAAAAGACTCTAACCTGTCGTCAAAAGAAATTATTCCGGAAGTTACAAACCCCATCAATCTAGATGACGACTGGGCTACATCCCCTTGATTAGAGACCAAACGTTTATTAGAATTTGTTTCTACAAGATGATTATATAAATCTGAAAATGAAACCTCTCCATTTAAAAGTAAATCTGGATTTGATCTTATAAAAGAAAAAACAGACATAAATAAAAAACCCAGAACTAATGTAATGTAAACTTTCTTTTTTTTAATTATGTCCTCAAAAAATAGAATATAAACCAATAGTAACAACATTATAGAAGTAATCCTTCCTCCATAAATTAAGTCTTTGATAACCATATAAGAAACAAATACAGCAATCATTATTTTTTTTATTAATTTATTATCAAAAAACAAACTTGAAATAATAAAAAAAATCAATGAATATTCAAAAAGAGGAGATCTATTTTCTTCTATAGATCCATAAGCACTTCCTCCTAACATATTCTCACCTGTTAAGCCCATTATTCCTAGTAAAAATGCAAGTGTTAAAAAAAAATAAAAAAACTTATCAGAACTTATGTGTTTTAACCTTTTTTTGGGGTAAACATAATTCGTTACTTTGTCTGTAAACCCCAATACAGACACTAAAAACACACTAAAAATGACTAACGTTTTATTTAAATAAAATGAATTATTAAAAGATGAGTGAAAAGAAACTTCATAGTCTAAAAAAAAATGATAATAATATGGAATTATGTATGTAGATGTAAAAATGAACAATATAAAAACAGGTATTACCTTTCTATAGTTGTAAATTAAACGAACGTTTAAAAACAATAAAAAACATACTAAGATTTTTGATTCTAATATCAAGTCTTCTACTAATAGTAATATTAGTGCCAAAATTACAGGATATAATATCTTTTCTATTAAAGTTATCATAATACTAATAGATTATTTTTTTTAACAATCTTAATTTATTTTTTATTGATACTTTTGGTGAAATAAAAGCGAAAAAGTATTCTTTTGTATTTACTTTTTGACTGGAGTTTAACATTAAAGATATGTTTAATTCCTTAAGAATTTTATTCGAATTAACACTTTTATTTTTTCGATACTCATTTAAAAGTTCATTTACATTATAATCAAAAAATGCTTCTTTAATTTTTATCTTTATTTTTTGTTTCAATAAAACATCATTAAATATCCTCTCTCTTATTATGTTTGCATTTTCCTGCTGGGATACGGAATATTTTGATGTTATTTGATTACTACTAACTCTATATAATAATAATTTTTCTTTTAAATTAAATAATTTACCATATTTTATTAATTCTCTAATCAGATTATAATCTTGGCTATACCTAAGTGTTTCATCATATTGCAAATTATTCTCTGTTAAAACCTTTTTTCTAATCATTAAAGTTGGATGAGCCATTGGATTGCCTACTATTAATTTTGAACATATCCTCTCAAAACTAATAGGAACTTTCATTACACCAATATTTTTATCAAATTCATTAATCATTATTGATCTTGTTCCACACGCAACATAGTTTTTGTTTTGATTTAAAAAATCTATTTGTTTTTTAAACCTATTTGGTAAAGATATATCATCAGCATCCATCCTTGCTATATATTCCCCTTTAACTAATAATAATGCTTTATTTAATGACTTCGTTAAACCTATGTTTGTATTATTTTCTAATATTTTAATTCTCTTATCAATTGATTTAAATTTATTCAATAATTTCGCGTTTTCTAACCTCTTAGGATTATCGTTTACAATAATAAATTCAAAACTAGTAAATGTTTGATTTAATATAGAAAATATAGCTTTTTCAATCCATTCTATAGGCTCAGCATAAACTGACATAACAACTGAAACTTTTATACCCATTCTTTATTCTTTTGTAGTAAACATTTTCATCACTAAACTTATCATCGCCAAAATAGAAGATCCTACTAAAAACATCCCTAAATAAAATACCTCAAGCTTAAAAAACCTAACTACTATATAACCTAATAATATTACACAGAAATTAATTCCTAAAATTTTTAAAATCTCTTTTTGCCTTCCCTCTATAATCAAAACTCTTGTGGAAACTAAATTTAAAACAGATGGTAGTATCATTAAACAAATTAAATAATATAAAATCAGCTCATCTCCTACAAAAACTCTTTTCAATAAATATAGTTGTATGTAAGGTGAAGCGAAATACATAACAAAGTAAGCTAACAAGCTTATTAATAAAAAAGCAACGAAAAACTTTTTTATTAATAACATAAAATTATTCACAACTCTTCTTTGTTCTGATAAATAGGGATATACTGCATTCATTGCAGGTTCTATAGCACTATAAAAAACTGAATATGTTTTTTGCGATAATGCAAAAATTCCTGTCATCGAATTCCCATAATTAATAGATATAAAATATGTAGTTATTGGATTTATTAAATTATTTAAAAAAGTATATGAATAAATATTAAATGAGCTTAATAATCTTTTTTTTTCATACCTAATAGTTAATAGTTCATAATTAAAATCAAATTTTCTAGAAAGAAAAAAAATGATTATACTATTTAGTATAGTTGCCGCAACTGTGAAAACAACATACAGTAATAAATCACTTTCATTTTTAACAAACAATACTATTAAAATACCGAAAATAAGTTTTGTTAAAATTTGTACAAAAGAAACAAATCTCAATTTTTGAATAGCTAAAAAATAAAAAGACAATGAAAAAACCTCAAACAAAATTCCCAATGAAAATATTAAAGAAATTAAAAAGTATCCTTCATATTTTAAGTTTACTATTATTAAAAATAAACTTATTGCAATAATTGAAAAAATAATTTTATATGAAAAGACTTCTGATAAAATTTCATGAAACTTGATTTTATCTCCCTTATTAAGAGAAATATCTTTAATAGCATCTGTGTTAAATCCAAAATTCCCAAAGGAGATAAAAAAGGTGAAAAAAGATAATAATACTGAATACTCTCCAAAAAGCTCTAAACCAATTCTCGATATTACAATTGGCAATACTATTAAAGGTATTAAAAAATCTAATCCTTTAACAATTGTCAAAAGGCCTATGTTTTCAAATAATTTACGCATTGACTTTTTTTGCTGGTATTCCTACATATATACCTGATTCTAAAATATCCTTTGAAACCACTGCTCCTGCTCCAATTATTACATTATCGCATATTGACACGTTAGGAAGCACCACTGCATTTACTCCTATTTGAACATTATTCCCAATAGAGATTTCACTCCCTACATGTTCTAATTTTCCTTCTCTATTTTTATGGTTAGTGAAATTCAACTTAAGAGAAATTATTTTAGCTCCAGAAGAAATTGCCACATTATCACCTACTTTTACTCTATTTGTTGCATTAATATAAGCATAATCATTTATGGAAAACTTACTTCCAAAACTCAATTTATGAGGATGTATTATTGAAAAAGGCCCATGAATCTCAGCTTTTTTATATTCATTAGGATAAAGAAGCTTAAACCTTAGTCGATGAAATTTTAAAATAATTTTTTCAACAAAAAACATATTGTACTTATTTTCTTAAATGATTCAAAAAACATTTTTAGTCTTTTACATCATATTATAGGGAGCCCCTTATTTTAGTTATAATATTCTTGATACCACTGTACAAAACGACGCACTCCATCAGCTACTTTTACCTTTGGCTTATACTCATAATCCTTGATTAAGCCTTCTACATTCGCCCAGGTTCTTTGTACATCTCCCATCTGCATGGGTAACATTTCTTTGGTCGCTTCTTTACCTAAATTCATTTCCATGTGAGTGATAAAGTCTAACAATTTTACAGAATCGTTATTTCCTATATTATAGATTTTATACAGCTCTCTATTTTCAACTGGTTTTTCTATCACTCTTTTTATTCCTTCTACAATATCATCTATATACGTAAAGTCACGTTCCATATCTCCTTTGTTAAACACTTTAATTGGACGGTCGTTTGAAATGGCATCAGCAAATAAAATTGGTGCCATATCAGGTCTACCCCATGGTCCATATACTGTAAAAAATCGTAATCCTGTTGTTGGAATCTTATACAAATGACTATACGTATGCGCCATGAGTTCATTGCTTTTCTTAGTTGCTGCATATAAACTCACGGGATTATCTACATTATCTTTTTCTGAAAAAGGCACTTTTTTATTAGCTCCGTATACACTCGAACTACTTGCATACACCAAGTGTTTAATTTCATGATGTCTACAACACTCCAAAATATTCAGAAAACCAACAATGTTGCTTTGAATATATACATCAGGGTTTTCGATACTGTAACGAACGCCTGCTTGTGCTGCAAGGTTGCAAACAACATCAAAATTTTCAGTAGTAAAAAGTTGAAATAGTTCTTCTTTATCTTCTAAGTTCAACCTGATAAACTTAAAATTTTCATTGATATCACTAATTATTTCTTGATGAAAAACCTCAGCTTTGTTTCTATCAATACCTAACTCCTTTAATCGAGCATATTTTAAATTGACATCGTAGTAATCGTTAATGTTATCAACTCCAACAACTGTATGCCCTAGTGCTAATAACTTATCACTTAAATGAAATCCGATAAAACCTGCTGCACCTGTAACTAAAAGCTTCATTAGTTCTTACCTATTTGATAGTATTCAAATCCTCTTTCTTCTAAACCGTAGCTATTGTATTGATTTCTTCCATCGAAAATAACAGGAATTTTCAGTTGTTTTTCAATTTCAGAAAAATCTGGTGAGCGGAACTCTTTCCATTCTGTCAATAATATCAACGCATCTGCATTTGCCAACACTTCATACTTTGCGTTTTTATAAGCGATATTCTCCATATCTTTTAAATAAAAATGTTCTGCTTCTTCCATCGCTTTCGGATCATAGGCCTGCACTTTTGCACCTCTCTTAGTTAGCTCTTTTACTACATATATTGCTGGAGCTTCACGCATATCATCTGTTCCTGGTTTGAATGCCAATCCCCACAAACCAAAAGTTTTTCCTGTTAAATCTTCTCCAAATCTTTTGATAATTTTCTCTGCAATCACAAACTTCTGACGATTATTAACTTCTTCTACCGATTTAATAAGCTGTGCTTCATAACCGTTTTCTTCTGCAATCTTTTTCAATGCTTTCACGTCTTTTGGAAAACAAGAACCTCCATATCCTGCTCCTGGATAAATAAAACTGTAGCCTATTCTTGAATCTGAACCTATACCCACTCTCACATTATTCACATCAGCTCCTACTCGTTCACAGATATTTGCTATTTCGTTCATAAACGATATTTTAGTTGCTAACATCGCATTTGCGGCATACTTGGTCATTTCTGCCGAACGAACATCCATTGCAATAAATCGATCATTTGACATAGTAAAAGGTATGTATAGCTGTCGCATTTTTTCAAAAGCGTAGTCTGATTCTGCTCCAATTACCACTCTGTCTGGCTTCATAAAATCGTTGATAGCATCTCCTTCTTTTAAAAACTCTGGATTTGAAACTACATCAAACTCTATTGTTACGTTTCTTTTATCTAACTCTGCTTGAATGGTTGCTTTTACTTTATCAGCTGTTCCTATAGGCACGGTAGATTTATCAACCACAATTAATCTGTGGTTCATTTTATGCCCTATCTCTTTAGCTACTGCTAATACATATTGTAAATCTGCAGAACCATCTTCCCCCATTGGAGTTCCAACCGCAATAAAAACAATCTCTGCTTCATCGATAGCTTCTTCCAGCTTCGTAGTAAAGACTAAGTTTTTCTTTTCTACATTTTTCAACACCATTTTTTCTAATCCCGGTTCGTAAATCGGAATAATCCCTTGGTGCAACTTATTTATTTTTTCTTGATCGATATCTACACAGGTAACTTTATTTCCCATTTCTGAAAAACAAGTTCCTGATACCAAGCCTACATATCCTGTTCCAACAACAGTTATATTCATTTTTTTTACTTTTTGCTTATTTTAAACTTTCCTTTTCTACAATTTCTTTTCTTAATCCACTACTAGAAAAACGATGTTCCCTTTTATTGTAAAATAATTCAATCCCTTTCTTTTCACAGTAATCCCTTCCTGTAAATGGTTTATCCGCATATTCTTCTCCCAATATTCTTACATCTACTTTAAAAGAACGTAATACATCTTCTAAATCTTGTTCGGTAGCATACGGTACTATCTCATCCACATACTTACACCCTTTTAATTGAATATAACGCTCCACGACAGACTGAATAGGTTTATTTTTTTCAGGTCTATCAATGGTAGGATCTGTTTGCAAACCACAAATTAAATAATCACATTGATTTTTAGCGTCTTCTAACATCTTAATGTGACCTGCATGTAATAAATCAAAAGCACTGAATGTTATTCCTATTTTCATAATTTCATTGTTGTTAGTTGAAAACATTTTAAATTTTATTTAAAAACAAATGTTTATCTCCTTTATTTACCAACTCAACATTCCTTATATCATGAACAATGTCTATCGATTGTCTTGCTTCTTGCAAACCAAATCCATTTCCTTGTAGAATTTCTTGATAACTTGTGGTGTGCAAATCTGTAAAACCTGAGCTAAATTCAATCTCTTCTCCATTTACGGTAATTGAACGGTAAGTACGTTGTCCTTTTTCTTGAATTACTTTGGGCAAGGTAGTTTCATCAATGGATAAAAACCAACGAACACGCGCTTTTTCAAATTCTAGATAGCCAGACGCTTTGTGTTTCTCTCTTAGGTGCACTTTATTTTCCTGTACATTTCCGAAAATCCAAGACAACATATCAAAAAAGTGTACTCCAATATTGGTTGCGATTCCTCCTGATTTACTCTCATCCCCTTTCCAAGAAATATCATACCAGTTTCCTCGAGAAGTGATATAGGTTAAATCTACTTCATACTTTCCCTGCTTATTCTCCTTTTCTATTTTATTCTTTAAAGCAATAATACTCGGATGTAATCGTAATTGCAGTATCGTATTTATTTTATTTCCTGTTTCTTTCTCAATCGCTTCTAAAGCATCTACATTCCACGGATTTAACACCAAAGGTTTTTCACAAATAGCATCTGCTCCTCTACGTAATGCCATGCGTATATGGGAATCATGTAAATAATTAGGTGTACAAATACTCACATAATCTAATTGAAGGTTTTGCTGACGCTTTAATTTTTCAATATGACGATCGAAACGCTCAAATTCTACAAAAAAATCTGCCTTTGGGAAATAACTATCCATAATACCTACACTATCATTTTTATCTAATGCAGCAATTAATAGATTATTAGTATCCTTAATAGCTTTTAAATGACGTGGAGCGATATACCCCGCTGCTCCTATGAGTGCAAAATTTTTCACTATAAACTTTTATCTACTAGTTCTTTTGATAATACCCCTTTAACATCATACACCACAGATTCCTTCTTCTTTAAAGAAATAATATCTAACTTTTTATATTCATCATGTGCTACCGTTAATACAATGGCATCATACTTCTCTGTTGGTAATTCTTTTGTTGCTTCTAATCCATATTCTTTTTGAACCTCACTAACATTCGCCCAAGGGTCATAAATTGTCACATTAGCTCCAAATTCTTTTAATGAACGTACTACATCCGCTACTTTAGTATTACGAACATCTGGGCAGTTTTCTTTAAACGTAATTCCCAACACTAAAACATCCGCGTTTTTTATTTTAATATCACGGCTTATCATTAATTTGATAACTTGAGAAGCTACATATTCCCCCATACCATCATTCATCCTTCTTCCTGCTAAAATAATCCCTGGGTGATATCCTAATTCTTCTGCTCGCTGCACTAAATAATATGGATCTACCCCTATACAATGTCCTCCAACTAATCCTGGTTTGAACGGTAAAAAATTCCATTTGGTTCCTGCAGCTTCTAAGACTTCTTGAGTATTGATATTCATAAACCCAAAAATCTTCGCTAATTCATTCATAAAAGCAATATTAATATCTCGCTGTGAGTTTTCAATTACTTTCGAAGCTTCTGCTACTTTTATACTAGAAACTAAATGAGTCCCGGCTATAACAACTGAGCTATATAGCTCATCAACAAACTTTGCTACTTCAGGAGTTGAACCAGAAGTTACTTTTAAAATATTTTCAATAGTGTTCTTTTTATCTCCTGGATTAATTCGTTCTGGAGAATACCCAGCAAAAAAGTCTTTATTAAATTCTAAACCAGAAATTTCCCCCAACACAGGAACACATACTTCTTCAGTCACTCCAGGATACACCGTTGATTCATATATAACAACATCACCTTTCTTCAGAACTTCACCTACAGTTTCACTAGCATTAATTAACGGAGTTAGAACCGCTCTATTGTTTTTATCTACCGGTGTAGGAACAGTGACTATAAAAATATTACAATTTCTAATATCGCTTTTTTCCGATGTACAAAACAACCCTTTAACTTCTGCATTCTTACTTCGTAAAACAGACAACAACTCTTCTTCACCTACTTCCTTAGTTACATCAACACCTTCATTTAGTTCTTTTACCCTTGCTTTATTAATATCAAATCCGACTACAGAATATTTTGTAGCAAACAACCTCGCCAACGGCAACCCAACATACCCCAATCCGATTATTGCTATTTTCTTATCCAATAGTAGTCTTTTAAATATTTTTCAAGTCCACAAAACTACAAAAAATAGCATGAACAAAAGATTATAAAACAAAAAAGTCTCACCATTAAATGATGAGACTTTTGGTGGGCGCGAAGGGATTCGAACCCCTGACCCCTTGGGTGTAAACCAAGTGCTCTGAACCAACTGAGCTACGCGCCCTTTAGCAATTAAACTTTTGTAAGAGTTGTGGGCGCGAAGGGATTCGAACCCCTGACCCCTTGGGTGTAAACCAAGTGCTCTGAACCAACTGAGCTACGCGCCCTTACTTGTTAATTGCGGATGCAAATATATAACAGTTTTAGAGATTGACAATAATTTTTTTCATTTTTTTCTATAAAATTTCTGCCACAACAAATGTGCTTCCACCTATATAAATCACATCTTCATTGGATGCATTTACTTTTGATTTTTCAAAAGCTTGATTTACAGAACTAAACACCTCTCCTACTAAATCAAACCTACTAGCTTCTTCTTTTAATTCGTCTGCAGATAATCCGCGAGGAATATCTGGTTTACAGAAATAATAAATGGCATTTTGGGGAAACATTGGTAAAATCTCATTCAAATTCTTATCTGAAACGACTCCTAAAACAATATGTAATTGCTTATAATTTTCTTTTTTTAATTGTTTCAATGTATAAAACAACCCTTCTTTATTATGTGCTGTATCACAAATCACTTTTGGATATTCCTGCAACACCTGCCAACGCCCTTTTAAGTTGGTGTTTTTTACCACATTCAACAATCCGTTTTTAATATTTCCTTCTGTAATTGTAAATTCTTTTAATTGCTGAATAGCTGTTACTGCCGTTGTTACATTATGTTTTTGGTATTCTCCTAATAAATCAGTTGTATAATTTTGTTTTGTATCTGAAGCAAAAACAATAGAAGCATTGTATTCTTCTGCTCTAGCGATAAAAACACCTTCCGTTTCTTTTTGACGCTCGCCTATAACAACTGGCACATTCCTTTTAATTATCCCTGCCTTTTCAAAAGCTATTTCTGGTAAGGTCTCCCCTAAAAATTGTGTGTGATCTAATCCAATATTGGTAATTACCGAAACTTCAGGTGTAATAATATTCGTAGAATCTAACCTCCCTCCTAAACCGACTTCAACAACTGCAATGTTTACTTCTTGGTTAGCAAATTCTTCAAACGCCATTCCAACCGTCATTTCGAAAAAAGACAAGCCTTGTTTTTCTAAAAAAAACTTATTCTTATCGATAAACTCTACTACTGAATCCCTTGAAATTTCTTTGCCATTGATTCGGATTCGTTCTGTGAAGTTTTTTAAATGAGGTGAAGTATACAACCCGACCTTGTAACCTGCTTCTTGTAATATAGAAGCTATCATGTGACTAGTAGACCCCTTTCCGTTAGTTCCTCCAACATGAATGGTCTTGAACTTTTTTTGCGGATTACCCAACTCTTCACATAGGGCAATGATATTGGTTAAATCTTTTTTAAATGCTATTTGCCCTTGACGTTGGTACATTGGCAACTGAGCAAACATCCAATCTAGTACTTCTTGGTAAGTCATTAAACAATTATATTATAATTGAAACCTTTATAAACTAACTATGATATTCTTGATACCATTTTACAAAACGACGCACTCCATCAGCTACTTTAACCTTTGGCTTATACTCATAATCCTTGATTAAGTCTTCTACATTCGCCCAGGTTCTTTGTACATCTCCCATCTGCATCGGTAACATTTCTTTGGTAGCTTCTTTTCTTAAACTCGTTTCCATCTGTGTAATAAAATCCAACAGTTTTACAGAATCGTTGTTTCCTATGTTATAGATTTTATACAGCTCTCTATTTTCAACCGACTTTTCTATTACTCGCTTTACTCCTTCTACAATATCATCTATATAGGTAAAATCACGTTCCATATCTCCATTGTTAAATACTTTGATTGGACGATCATTTGATATAGCATCAGCAAATAATATCGGTGCCATGTCTGGTCTTCCCCATGGTCCGTAAACGGTAAAAAATCGTAATCCTGTTGTTGGAATCTTATACAAATGACTGTAGGTATGCGCCATGAGTTCGTTACTCTTTTTCGTTGCTGCGTACAAACTCACAGGATTATCTACACTATCTTCTTCGGAAAAAGGTACTTTTTTATTGGCTCCGTACACACTTGAACTACTCGCATACACCAAATGTTTAATCTGATGATGTCTGCAACATTCTAAAATATTCAGAAAACCAACAATGTTACTTTGAATATACGCATCAGGATTTTCGATGCTATAACGAACCCCTGCTTGTGCAGCAAGGTTACAAATCACTTCAAATTTTTCAGTAGTAAACAATTGAAGCAGTTCTTCTTTATCCTCTAAGTTCAACCTGATAAACTTGAAGTTTTCATTCATCGAACTAATCGTTTCTTTATAAAACACCTCAGCATTCTCTCTACCAATCCCCAACTCTTTTAATCGAGCGTATTTTAAATTTATATCGTAATAATCGTTGATATTATCAATTCCGACAACTGTGTGTCCTAACGCTAACAATTTTTCACTTAGATGAAATCCGATGAAACCCGCTGCTCCTGTAACTAAAACCTTCATTAATTCTTACCTATTTGATAATATTCAAAGCCTCGTTCCTCTAAACTATAACTATTGTACTGATTTCTTCCATCAAAAATAATAGGAGTTTTTAGTTGTTTTTCAATTTCTGAAAAATCTGGAGAACGGAATTCTTTCCATTCTGTCAATAATATCAATGCATCAGCATCCCCTAATACTTCGTATTTTGCATTTTTATAAGATATGTTTTCTACATCTTTTAAATAAAAATGCTCTGCTTCTTCCATCGCTTTCGGGTCATACGCTTGCACTTTTGCACCTCTCTTAGTTAGCTCTTTTACTACATAAATTGCTGGAGCCTCACGCATATCATCTGTTCCTGGTTTGAATGCCAATCCCCACAAACCAAAAGTTTTTCCTGTTAAATCTTCTCCAAATCTTTTGATAATTTTCTCTGCAATCACAAACTTCTGACGGTTGTTAACTTCTTCTACTGATTTAATAAGCTGTGCTTCATAACCATTTTCTTCTGCAATCTTTTTCAATGCTTTCACGTCTTTTGGAAAACAAGACCCTCCATATCCTGCTCCTGGATAAATAAAACTGTAGCCTATTCTTGAATCTGAACCTATACCCACTCTCACATTATTCACATCAGCTCCTACTCGTTCACAGATATTTGCTATTTCGTTCATAAACGATATTTTAGTTGCCAACATCGCATTTGCGGCATACTTGGTCATTTCTGCCGAACGAACATCCATTGCAATAAATCGATCATTTGACATAGTAAAAGGTATGTATAGCTGTCGCATTTTTTCAAAAGCGTAGTCTGATTCTGCTCCAATTACCACTCTGTCTGGCTTCATAAAATCGTTGATAGCATCTCCTTCTTTTAAAAACTCTGGATTTGAAACTACATCAAACTCTATTGTTACGTTTCTTTTATCTAACTCTGCTTGAATGGTTGCTTTTACTTTATCAGCTGTTCCTATAGGCACGGTAGATTTATCAACCACAATTAATCTGTGGTTCATTTTATGCCCTATCTCTTTAGCTACTGCTAATACATATTGTAAATCTGCAGAACCATCTTCCCCCATTGGAGTTCCAACCGCAATAAAAACAATCTCTGCTTCATCGATAGCTTCTTCCAGCTTCGTAGTAAAGACTAAGTTTTTCTTTTCTACATTTTTCAACACCATTTTTTCTAATCCCGGTTCGTAAATCGGAATAATCCCTTGGTGCAACTTATTTATTTTTTCTTGATCGATATCTACACAGGTAACTTTATTTCCCATTTCTGAAAAACAAGTTCCTGATACCAAGCCTACATATCCTGTTCCAACAACAGTTAA
>NZ_SNYH01000005.1:397883-413115 GCF_004363005.1 Tenacibaculum caenipelagi
TTTCTTGATCGATATCTACACAGGTAACTTTATTTCCCATTTCTGAAAAACAAGTTCCTGATACCAAGCCTACATATCCTGTTCCAACAACAGTTAACTTCATGTATTTATGTTTATTGATTTTTTCAATGATTATGTTCTGAATTTACTTTGCAGATACATAGCCTTATTGAATAACTATTCTTTCTAATGATTTAACAAAGATATGCTATTTTGAAAGAGAAAACTTGTAGATAATTGTTCCTCTTTGTTTTGATGGTGCATTTCCATCTGCATTCCATTTAGTTCTTAATGCTGCTTGTTTTGCAGGTTCTAACAAACAAGGAGCTGTATTGGTTGTTCCTTTCACTCCTGGAATTGCTTTAATTACCTGTCCATTTTGATCTACTTCAATACTCACTACCACTGTGCCTTCCTCCTGACAATTAGGCTTTTCAACAGGTTTAGATAGAGCTTTTCTTCCTGCTAAATTATAATTTCCGCCTGAACCACTTCCTGAATTCCCGTAGTATTTATCTGAATTCGGATCTCCGTCTTCATTCCCTTTTACACCTGCTTGCTTATCATCTCCCTCACCTGAAGTTGCTCCATCTTTTGAGGTCCCATTTAACAGGCTATTCAACGCATCTGTTGTTTCTTTAGATGGTTTTGGCTTTGGTTTCTCTTTAGGTTTTACTTCTTTCGGAGTTTCTTTTACATTTTCTTTCTTTTCTACTTTTTTTTCAACTACTGGAACTTCTTCGGCTGTATCATTTGTGATAATTTCTTCTTTAACAGTTTCTTCAGGGGGTTCTTCAGCCTGTTTTTCTACAACTTCTTCTTGTTGTGGAGTTGCTTGTGCTTTTGTTTTTTCAACAGGTTCACCACTCCCTACTTCAGAATTTCCAAAATTGATTGCTAATCCATATTCAATTGGCGGATCGAGATATTTCATTCCGTAATTAAAAATCCCGAATAGTAAAAGTATCAGAATAATTACTGTTATTACAGCAGATTTACGTTTATGTTGAGTATCTAAAACTGTCATTTATTTGCCTTTTACAGCTAAAATCATTTTCAACTTATTTCTATTAGCAATATCAATTACTTGCATTACATTTTTATACGGTACATTTTGATCGCCACGAATTACCACCGTTTTCTTTTTATCAGCTCCTACTTTAGTAAGTAATTCTCTTTCTAAATTTGCATCACTCACCTTTGTTTTATCAATATAAAATGAAGAATCATTTGTAATTGTTACTGCAATCGATTTACTATTCTCTGTTTTACCTCCAGCTTTTGGCAACAATACATCTATAGCACTTACCGTAACTAGTGTGGATGTTAACATAAAAAATATCAATAACAAAAAAACAATATCGGTCATTGATGACATATTAAAATTTGGATTGACTTTATTTCTTCCTCTTAAATTCATTATACTGGCTCGTTTAATAAATCTAAAAACTCAACCGACTTCGCTTCCATTTGATATACTACCTTATCGGTACGAACTACTAAATGGTTATAAGCAATATATGCTATAATACCAACAATTAACCCTCCAACAGTAGTTGTCATTGCTGTATACAATCCGTCAGATAACATTTTTATGTCTATTTGTCCTCCTGAGTTTGCTATTTCATGTATAGCAACAATCATTCCGATTACAGTTCCTAAAAAACCAATCATAGGTGCTGCCCCTGCTATAGTAGCTAATACTGAGACATTTCTTTCTAATTGATATACTTCTAGTTTTCCTGCATTCTCAATTGCTGTATTAATATCTTCTAAAGGCTTTCCTATTCTGGAAATCCCTTTTCCTATTAACCTTGATGTAGGGCTTTTGGTTGTTTCACAAAGTGATTTAGCGCTATCTAATCTTCCATTGGTTACATGATCTCTAATTTGATCCATAAAATTTACATCTACTTTAGAAGCATCTTTGATGGCAAAAAATCGCTCAAAATAAATGTATAGCGCTACCGCTAATAGCACAAATAGAATGGCTATGATTACTTGTCCGCCAACACCACCATCCATAATTAAATTATAGATTGACAATGTCTTTTCCTCAGGCATTTCTTCTACTAGTTCTTGAGCTTCTTGAAATAACAGCATGAATACAAAAAATTAGGGTTTATAATTTACTTTTCGTTATTTATCTAACGATTTGTTTTTTCTTTAATTGTTTACGACTTCAAGTATAAAAAAGTCTCCCTTAACTTATGTGGTAAGGAAGACTTTTTGAATTATTTTATGATTTCTTCTAAAACAAAGTTCTTGTTATCATAAATGCTAACGAACCTACTATAAAACCAATAAGTGCTAGCCATGAAATTTTCTTTAAATACCAAAAGAAATCTATTTTTTCCATTCCCATAGCGACTACTCCTGCAGCAGAACCGATAATTAACATCGAACCTCCTGTTCCTGCAGAAAAGGCTATAAAATGCCATAGTTCATTGTCTATTGGTTCAGAGAACATTCCTAAAGAAGCTGCTACTAAAGGTACATTATCAATCACTGCTGAACCTACACCTAATAATAATACTACTAAATCTGAAACTCCTTCGTGATGCAACTCAGTACCTAACATAGGCATTGTTTCTTGTAATGAACCTGCAAAGTTAAACAGAATACCTAATGATTCTAAAGCAGCTACTGCCATTAAAATTCCTAAGAAAAATAAAATACTAGGCATTTCAATTCTCGATAACGAATGATGCACCGGACTATGATGTGCATGTGCATCAGATTCCGTAGTATCAAAATCAGTTAAAGAAAATTTTGTTCTTGAATAAATTTCTGCAAATGTAGCTACAACTGCTAAAGACAACATCATTCCTACATATGGTGGTAAATGTGTTACTGTTTTAAATATAGGAACAAATACGATTGCCCCTAAACCTAAGTATAACATTATTGCACTATATTTATGTGGTTTTTCATTCTCTTCATTTTCGTCTACTTCAATTTCTCCTTTAAACGCAGGTAAAAATGAAGCTATAAATGAAGGTACTACCATACATAACACAGATGGAATGAATAAGTATAAAAACAGCATTCCTGATGTTACTTTTTTACCTATCCATAACATAGTAGTTGTTACATCTCCAATAGGTGACCATGCTCCTCCTGCATTGGCAGCGATAATAATTAAACCCGCAAACCAAATACGGTCTTCTCTCTTCTTTACTATTTTTTGAAGAATAGAAATTAATACAATCGTAGCTGTTAAATTATCAATAATTGCAGATAAAATAAATGCTAAGATTGAAAACAACCATAGTATTTTTTTCTTACTCTTCGTTTTTACATACCCTTTAATTGTTGAAAACCCATCGAAGTAATCAATAATTTCAACAATAGTCATTGCTCCTAAAAGAAATACTAAAATCTCTGCAGTTTTTCCTAAATGATGTAAAAGAGTTTCTTCCATCAAATGCATTTTATCTTCATGTACTAATGTAGAAAAACCTTCAACTAAAGCATGTTTTCCAGAATCGAACCAATTAGTAAAACCATCTACTCCTAAAGCCACCAAAGCCCAGCATGTTGCCATTATTCCAAGGGCAGGGATTAATTTATCTAGTTTTAAATTGTGTTCTAATGTGATAGCTAAATATCCAAGTACAAATACTACTATGATTGCTAATTCCATATATTAAATTTTATATTAATTCTTTTAACGCTATTTCAAAGGCCGTTTCACTTATTTGAGTTTTTGCTGCACTTTTAGCATGCGTTCTTTGTAAGGCTTTTTTAATTGTATTTGAAGTATCTTCAAATATAGCTTGATCTGTCATTTCTACCCTGCGTTCCATAAAATAGGCAAATACTCTTGCCATACCACAGTTAGAAATAAAGTCTGGGATTAAACTTACTTTTTTATCGGTATCTTCCATAATTGACCCAAAGAAAATTTCTTTATCTGCAAACGGTACATTAGCTCCACATGAAATAACTTCTAAACCTGAGTTTATCATCTGATCAATTTGATTTTGAGTAACTAATCTTGAAGCTGCACAAGGTGCAAAAATTTCACATGGTAAGCTCCAAATACGATCATTTATTTCCTCAAACGGAATCATATTTTCTGAAACTAAAGTGTTACCATCTTTATGTAAGAACATTTCTTGTATTTCTTCAAAAGAAAATCCTTCTTCTTTGATAACTCCACCAACACGATCAATAATTCCTACAACTTTAGCCCCCATTTGTGCTAAGTAATAAGCAGCAGCGGATCCTACATTACCAAAACCTTGAACAACTGCTCGTTTACCAACTACAGTTCCTCCATAAATATCATAATAATGACGTACAGCTTCTGCAACACCGTACCCCGTAATCATATCTGCTACTGTATATTTTCTTTCAACACTTGGTGATAAGTTTTCATCTTCTAACACTTTTATAACTCCGTGACGCAACTGACCAATACGGTTAATCTTATCTGCTTCAGTAGGTTTAAAATGTCCATTAAAAACTCCTTCTTGTGGATGCCAAACTCCACTATCTTCTGTGATAGGAATTACTTCATGAATTTCGTCAACATTTAAGTCACCTCCAGTTCCGTAATAATTTTTTAATAACGGAGCAACGGCTTTGTACCAACGTTCTAATACTCCTTTTTTACGTGGATCTTGAGGATCAAAATTAATCCCAGATTTTGCCCCACCAATTGCTGGACCAGATACAGTAAACTTTACTTCCATTGTTTTTGCAAGCGACATTACTTCATATTTATCCAATCCTTTACGCATACGTGTACCACCACCAGCAGCACCACCTCTTAACGAATTTATAACTGTCCAACCTTCTGCTTCAGTTTCTGGATCTTTCCAATTAAACACTATTTCTGGTTGTCTTTCTTCGTATCGTTTAAGTAATTCTTTCATTATTTAGTTTTGTAATAGATGATTTTCAACTTTATATGATTTCTTTTTCATTTTCAAAAAACCTTTGTCATTATTTCCCCGTGGGGGGAGCTAAAGTTGATTCATTTTAGTGTAGATTTTGTTATATAGTTGTTTCCGAACAAATTTACCATAAAAAAATTAGTACTCAAATACTTTAAATTATTTAACAGCATAAAAAATCTTTCCAGAAGAATGATCTTTACTAGCACCTGTCACTGATTTTAAACAATTTACCTGATTTTCAACACGTAACAAACCCAAAAAAGCAAAAACCAGTGCTTCTTTATAATTAATTAATTCTTTGCTTACTTGTTTGATTATAGTTTCCGCATAATATTCAATTCTACTCATTAAAAAAGTATTGAAAGCCCCTCCTCCAGTTACCAAAATTGATGAATCTTTATTGATTAGACTTCCTATTTGCTTTGCCACATGTTCAATAAATGTTTTTAAAATTGTAGGAATATCAGTCTCATACCGATCTATTAAAGGAAAAATATTTTCTTGAACCCACTCTAATCCTAACGATTTAGGAGGTATTTCTTTATAAAAAGAAAGGTTATTCAGATGCTCTAATAACTCTGTATTGATTTTTCCTTCTGAAGCAATCTTACCTTTATCATCATATTCTACTCCTATTTTACGAGTATAGTGGTTTAATACAATATTTACAGGGCAAATATCAAAAGCAACTCTTTGACTATTTTTTTCGTAAGAAACATTCGCAAATCCACCTAAATTCAAACAGTAATCATAATTAGAAAACAACAATTTATCTCCTATCGGAACTAAAGGAGCTCCTTGCCCACCTAGTTGAACATCTTGAGTTCTAAAATCACATACTACTTTTTGTTTGGTTATATCGGCTATGACTTGTCCATTTCCTATTTGTAAGGTAATTCCATTATCAGGTTGATGTAAAACTGTATGTCCATGAGAAGCAATAAAATCTAGATTAACAATCATGTGAGTTTTAATAAAATTATTTAAAATCTTTCCCAAAAACTCACCATAAACAACATCTAAAATAAATAAGTCTTCCTTTTTATATGTAATTGCTTCTTGTAATTTCTTCTTCCATTCACTAGAATATGGTATCGTGTCAGCCTTTAAAATCTCAAAATCATTATACGAATATCTATTCATTTTTATATACGCTAAATCTATCCCATCTAACGAGGTTCCCGACATCAATCCAATACAGTAAATATAATTTTCTTGCATAAAGTAAAAATAACAAGTCTATTGAAAAATTGCCATTAAAAAAGTATCTTTGGACACATTTTTTACGAATTTTTTAATAAAACACAAATAGATAATGGATTTTAACCTTACAGAAGAGCACTTAATGATTCGTGATGCCGCACGTGATTTTGCTCAAACCGAATTATTGCCTGGAGTTATAGAAAGAGATGAGAAACAGCAATTCCCTGACGAATTAGTTCGCAAAATGGGGGAATTAGGATTCTTAGGAGTAATGGTAGATCCTAAATATGGAGGAAGTGGAATGGATTCTATTTCTTATGTATTAATTATGGAAGAATTATCTAAAATTGACGCTTCTGCTTCAGTAATGGTTTCTGTAAACAATTCATTAGTTTGTTACGGTTTAGAAGCTTATGGATCTGAAGAACAAAAGCAAAAATATTTAACAAAATTAGCTACTGGTGAGCATATTGGAGCTTTTTGTTTAAGTGAGCCTGAAGCTGGTTCTGATGCTACTTCACAAGCAACTACTGCTGAAGACAAAGGAGATTACTACTTATTAAATGGTACTAAAAACTGGATTACCAATGGTGGTCGTGCAGATACTTATTTAGTAATTGCTCAAACAGATAGAGCTAAAGGTCATAGAGGAATCAATGCTTTTATTGTTGAAAAAGGTATGGAAGGTTTCCACGTTGGTCCTAAAGAAGATAAATTAGGTATTCGTGGTTCAGATACACACACTTTACAATTTAACGATGTAAAAGTGCCTAAAGAAAATCGTATTGGTGAAGACGGGTTCGGATTCAAATTTGCAATGAAAACATTATCTGGTGGCCGTATCGGTATTGCTGCTCAAGCTTTAGGTATTGCTGCTGGAGCTTACGAATTAGCATTAAAATACTCTAAAGAACGTAAAGCTTTTGGTACAGAGATTTGCAACCATCAAGCTATCGCTTTCAAATTAGCTGACATGTATACAGAAATTGCTGCTGCTCGTCATTTAGTAATGGCTGCTGCTTGCAAAAAAGACGCTGGTGAAAACTATGATCGTGAAGGTGCTATGGCTAAATTATACGCTTCTAAAGTAGCAATGGAACAAACTGTTGAGGCTGTTCAAATTCATGGAGGTAATGGTTTCGTAAAAGAATACCATGTAGAGCGTTTAATGCGTGATGCTAAAATTACTCAGATTTATGAAGGAACCTCAGAAATTCAAAAAATTGTAATCTCAAGAAGTTTAATTAAAGACTAATAGAATATACATACTATTCATAAAAATAAAAGTTCCTTAAAATAGGAACTTTTATTTTTTTAAATCTTTTGTAGTAAATTTACTACAAAAGATTAAACATGCTTGATAAAAGACCTCACAAATATGTCTCTGTAGTTATACCTGTATATAACGAAGAGGATAATGTAATCCCTTTAACAAAAAAAATTGATGACAGTTTAAATGGTTTAAACTACGAAATAATATTTGTTGATGATTTTTCTAAAGACAACACTAAAAAAAATATCATCAGCATGAACAATCCTAATATTATTCTTATTGAGTTACGTAAAAACTATGGGCAAAGTTTAGCCTTGGCAGCTGGGTTTGATTATGCTAAAGGTGATTTTATAGTTACACTTGATGGTGACATGCAAAATGATCCTTCTGATATCCCTCACATGATAGAAAAAGCAAAAAATGAAGATTGGGATGTAGTTACTGGAGTTCGTGTAAAAAGAAAAGATTCTTTAGTTAGAAAACTTCCTTCAAAAATTGCCAATTTTTTAATTAGAAAAGCTACTCAATTAGATTTAAAAGATCAAGGTTGTGCTATTAAAGTTTTTAAAAAAGACACGGCAAAAGATCTTAATCTCTATGGTGAAATGCATCGATTTATCAATCTTTTAGCATATTTAAATGGTGCAAAAATCACACAAACTCCTGTAAAACACCATCCCAGACTAAATGGAAAATCGAAATACGGATTAAATAGAACCGTAAAAGTTATTAATGATCTTATTTTAATTCTCTTTCAAAGAAAATACCTACAAAGACCTGTGCATTTATTTGGAAACTTTGGATTATTCTTTCTTTTTATTGGTCTTGTTATTAACCTTTATCTATTAGTTTTAAAGTTTTTAGGTTATGATATTGGGGGAAGACCTTTGTTAATTGTTGGAGTAATATTCATAATCATAAGTTTGCAATTTTTTACTGTAGGTATCATAGCAGATTTACTAATGAGAACCTATTACGAATCACAGAATAAAAGACCTTACGCAATCAGAAAAATTCATATCAGTGAGTACAAAAACAATTAAAACAATCGCAAAGATTGGTGTGAGTTTATTACTCTTATACCTTGTTTTTACAAAAATTGATATTAATCAAATCATTGTGTTATATCAAAAGTCCAATCCCTTTTATATAACATTAGCTATTGTTTTATTTGTAATTTCACAATTTATTTCATCTTTACGATTAAATTATATTTTTCATCAAAATCAATTTTATCTAAGTCAAATTAGTAATTTAAAATTGTATTTCGTTGGAATGTTTTACAATTTCTTTATCCCTGGAGGAGTTGGTGGAGACGCTTATAAAGTATATATTTTAAATAAACAGTTTGGTTGGAAAACCAAACAACTTACCATATGTGTATTTGTTGATAGACTTATTGGTTTGTTTGCTATTTTTTCTTTATTGGTTTTAATGGGAGGTTATTTATTTTTCTCAAATTCTATACTTTTTTTTGTAGGTCTCTTAATCATTATAATTTCTTTCTTTTTTACAAAACTCATTATGGTACGGGTTTTTAAAAATAGTAATGCTTATTATAACTATAGTTTTGGGTATTCAGTAATCATTCAATTATTGCAAATAGGAGTAATTATTTGTATTGTTAAAGCTTTTCAATTAAACGTAGCGGGGTATATAAGTTATTGTTTTATTTTTTTAGTCTCATCTGTATTTTCGATAATATCCTTTGCAGGATTTGGAACAAGAGAATATGTTTTCTTAAAAACTTCTACTTTTTTAAATACTCAAGAAACTATTGCTACAAGCATTGGGCTTTCTTTTAACATCATTACAGCTTTAATTTCTTTAGTTGGATTAGCTTTTATTATAAACAAAGTACAGTTAAAAACTGTTCCACACAATAAATAATTTATGGATTTTTTTTACCAACAAAAAAACATTAAATATCTCTATTTTTTAGTTGTAATTGTTTACGCAATAGGATTATTTATTCCTTTAATGGCTAACGATTCTGCACAACATGCCACCATAGCAATGCGTATGTATTTAAGTGATAATTTTTTTGAATTACTAAAAGGTCCAAATCCTTATTTAGATAAACCACATATGCATTTTTGGTTATCTACTATTTCGTTTAAAATATTTGGTTTGCATGAATGGGCATATCGAATTCCAGCCTTGTTCTTTACTTTTTTAGGAGCGTATTCAATTTATCAATTAACAAAAAAATTATACAATGAAAGTGTTGCTCACTATGGTTCCCTTATCTTTTTAAGTAGTCAATCTATTATTTTATCTAACCATGATGTTCGTACAGATGCTGTATTAACCGGAGCTACGATTTTTGCTATTTGGCAATTGTTTGAATATGTTTCAACCAAAAAGCTTGTTTCAATTATTTTAGGAGCTATTGGTATGGGAATTTCTTTTTCTACTAAAGGATTTTATGGAGTAGGTATCATTTGTTTTGCTATATTTTCTCATATAACTTATACTAAAAAGTTTAACGTAATATTCTCATATAAAGTGGTTCTTGGCTTGGTCGCTTTCTTCTTATCCATTACTCCTGTATTATATGGCTACTATGTTCAGTTTGGAATGGATGGGGTGAACTTTATTCTATGGAACCAAAATGTTGAGAGAATAACTGCTACTGGATTTAAACAAAACAGCCCTGATTACTTTTTCTTTTTTCATTCTCTACTTTGGACCTTTTTACCTTGGGCTTTTTTAATGTACTACGGTTTATTTTATCAAACAAAAAAATTATTTAAAAATAAGTTTAAGCCTGTACAAGGTATAGAACTATTAACTATAGGAGGAGTATTAATTACACTTTTAATTATTAGCTTTTCAAAATTTAAGTTACCTCATTATTTAAATCCGTTATTAGCCTTATTATCAATTTTTACAGCTGGAATTTTGTATAATCTACAAAAAGACAATCAACAAAAAACATTAAAAGTATTTTTTGGCTTTGCTTGCTTCATGATTACTGTGTTAACAATTGTTGTTGTCTTAATTTTATGCTTTACTTTTAATCCTCCTTCTATTTTAACTTTAATAATTAGTAGTGTTTTATTTTTAGTCTTAATCTTAACCTTACTAAAAAAGGAAGCTTTCAGTAAAAAGATAGTTATTAATTCTGTGTTACTAATGGTGTTTGTTAATGTAGTACTTAACTCTTACTTCTACCCTGAGTTATTGCAGTACCAAGGAGGCTTACAAATTGCTAAAATCATTAATAAAAATGACTCTATCGATATTAACAATGTGTTTTTATATGAGAATGATTATTCTTGGCCTTTAGATTTTTATACACAAAGAAATACGCCACATATTACAAAAGAAGAATTAAAAAAAATTGATAAAGACGTTTGGATTGTTATCCGTAATATTCCTCTTGAGAGAATTGAAAAAGAAGGGTTTACTATTGAAAAAAAATACAAAGTTGATCATTTTAGAGTAACCAGACTTAACCTGAAGTTTTTAAATCCGAAAACGAGAAGTTCTAAATTAGGCGATGCCTATTTATTAAAAATAGCATCGAAAAAAACTTAGCAACACTTATACTTCTTTTTCAAACTCAACATTATGTAAATGCAGACCTGAAGCTGGTGCAATAGTTTTCATAAAATCGATATCACTATTTTCAGGTCTTAAACTTTTTTTGATAAATTCTAAATCGTAGTTCCCTTTACCTAATTCAGCCAAGGCTCCCATAATCAAACGGATCTGATTACGTAAAAAACCACTTCCTCTAATAATCAACACATAACTTTTCTCTGGAAAAAAGGAAGCTGATAATTCAGTATTTTCTTCTATTTTACACACATCAATAGCACGCTCAACTCTAGTTTCGGGTGATGGCTTCGTACAATAATGTTTAAAATTATGAAAGCCTTCAAATAAGTGTGCTCCTTCTTTCATCAATTCTACATTTAACTCATCTAAATACCCTGTTAAAAAAGGAGCGCAATAGGGATGATTTTTCTCCCCAAAAGAAAAGTAATAACGATACTCTTTTACTTTTGGATGTTGAATAATATTGAACTCTTCATCATGAAGTTGCTCTACAGCTAACACTCGAATATCAGAAGGAGAATTGCGATTAAAATCTTCAATAAAAAAAGATTCATCTAATTTTTCATCTATAAACAACTGAAAATAATAATCAGTTGATGAAACTTTTGCATCCGTTCTCCCAACTCCTACTGACTTACATCGAATTCCTTTACAAACAAACTTTAGTGTCTTATCAACAAAAAAGTGAACTGTTTTTAAATTGGGTTGTTTTTGCCAACCGTGTAAACGAAATCCTAAATATTGAAACTGTACTAAATAAGCATACTTATAATTCATACTATAATAACTCGTACGATTGTTTTGCGATTTCCAACTCTTCATTTGTTGGAATTACCAACACTTTTACTTTGGAAGTTTCTTTATGTATTTCAGTGAACTGTTTAGCTCGAATAGCATTCTTTTCTGTATCCAATTCGATTCCTAAATACTCCATATCTGTACAAACTAATCTTCTAATCACATCAGAATTTTCACCAATACCCGCTGTAAATACAATTGCATCCAAACCATTCATTGCAGCAACATATGAACCTATATATTTTTTTATTCTATAAGCATTCATATCCAGTGCTAACTGACAATTTTTATCTCCTTTTGCTGCCGCTGCTTCTATATCTCGTAAATCACTGAAACCAGTTAATCCTAACATTCCACTTTCTTTTTGTAGCATGTCGTTTATATAATCCGCATCATGCCCTAAGTTGTTTATCAAATAGAAAATCAAAGAATGATCAATATCTCCAGAACGCGTCCCCATGATTAACCCCGTAACAGGACCAAACCCTAAACTGTGATCAATACTCTTTCCATTTTCAACCGCAGTAATACTACATCCGTTACCTAAATGAATTGTAATAATTTTTGAATGCTCTTTCTGAAGATATTCATTCGCTTTTTCCGACACATATTTATGGCTAGTTCCATGAAAACCATATAAACGAATTCTATGTTCATCTAAGAATTTATTAGGGATCGCATATTTATAAGCTACAACAGGTATGGTTTGATGAAATGCTGTGTCAAAAACGGCTACTTGTTGTGCATTCTTAAAAATAGATTCAGAGACTGTAATTCCCTCTAAATTTGCTGGATTATGTAGCGGGGCTAATGAAAATAACGATTCTATTTTCTTTTTAACCTCTTCAGTAACTATAGTTGTTTTTGTAAATGTACTTCCTCCATGAACTACTCGATGTCCAACAACTTTAATTTCATCAGTAGAGGAAATTACACCCACTTTTTTATCTAACAATAAATCAACTACCCTTTCTAAACCAGATTTATGATTTGCAATTGCTACCTCTTCTTCTACTTTATTATTGTTAGATTTATAGTGAACTTTTCCTATTTCTAAACCAATTCTTTCTATCAATCCTGAACAAAGCACCTCTTGTTGAGGCATTTCAAACAATTGATATTTTATTGAGGAACTTCCTGAATTTATTACTAAAACTTTCATGTTTTTATATTAATAAGCAAGCTATTCTTGCGCTTGAATTGCAGTTAAAATTACGGTGTTAAAAATATCATCAACGGTACAACCTCTACTTAAATCATTTACAGGTTTATTCAACCCTTGTAGCATTGGTCCAATTGCCAAAGCTCCTGTTTCACGTTGTACTGCTTTATAAGTATTATTTCCGGTATTTAAATCAGGGAAAATTAACACATTTGCTTGACCTGCAACTTCTGAATTTGGTAATTTCTTTTTTCCTACGGAAGGATCAACTGCTGCATCATATTGAATTGGTCCCTCTACTTTTAAATCTGGACGCTTTTCCTTCACAATTTCAGTAGCTCTTCTAACAGTATCTACATCTTCTCCCTTTCCTGAAGTACCTGATGAATATGATAACATAGCTATTTTAGGATCTATACCAAAAGCAATACTAGAATCTGCTGATGAAATTGCAATTTCTGCTAATTCTTCTGCTGTAGGGTTCGGATTAATAGCACAATCGCCAAATACAGAAACTCTATCCTCTAAACACATGAAGAAAATTGATGAAACTACTGAAAATCCTGGTTTGGTTTTTACAAACTGTAAAGCTGGTTTTATAGTATGTTGAGTCGTATGTGCTGCTCCAGAGACCATTCCGTCAGCTAACCCTTTGTATACCATCATAGTTCCGAAATAAGAAACATCTCCCATCAAGTCTTCCGCCATCGCAGGGCTTAATCCTTTATGTTTTCTTAATTCATATAACGTATTAGAAAAATCTGCAAAGTATTCAGATTCTATTGGATTGATAATCTCTGTTTTATCAAAATCAAAAGGAATGTTTAATCGTTTTACCGAAGCTTCAATATTTACTCTTTTTCCTAATATCGTTAACTTAACAACATCTGTTTTTTGTAGTTGAGAAGTGGCTATTAAAATCCTGTCATCGTTTCCTTCTGGTAATACAATATGTTTTCGTACTTCTTTAGCCTTTTTTAATAAATTATACTGAAACATTCTTGGTGTGAGTACTTCTGTTCCTTTATAACTGACTAATTTTTCATTTAAGCTAGCCACATCAATATGTTTTTCAAACATATTGATAGACATTTTTATTTTATCTACATTCTCTGCATAAATATGCGAACGAACTGCACCTAATCTTGATGCTACACTAAAAGTTCCGTCTTGAACCCATAAAATAGGCACTATTTTTTCTAATCCTTCAATTAATTTAATAATAGACGGATTTAGCTCCATACCTCCTGTAAGGATAATCCCTGCTATAGATGGATAATTACTAGAAATATTGGCTTGTAAAGTCCCTAACAATATGTCTGACCTGTCTGCCGGGGTTACTACAACGTTATCGTCTGTCAAATGGTGCAAAAAATGGGATAACTGCATCGCTCCAACTTTCAAATCACCTGTGGTATTATTTAAAAACTCTTCACCAAATAAAACTTTACCATCAATTTCTTTTAAAAACTCTTTAATAGTTGGGTTATTTAGTTTTTGATCTATTGGAATTGCATTTATTGAAACTGATTTTGGCAAATTCAAGCCGACCTCCTTTACAATAATTGGTATGTTCTTTTCTTGTACTTTGTTTGCAACAACTGCAATAACCTGTACATCTTTATTTATAAATGAATCATAGGTTAATCGCAAACTCTGAATAAACTCATCAAGTGTTTTGTTTACTCCCCCTGAAACTATAATTACTGGACTACCTATATTTTTTGCTATAAGTACATTTAAATCCATTTCTATCACAGCTCCATGATCTGAAAAATCACTTCCTTCAATAATAACAAAATCGTTTTCTTCTTCTAATCTCTTATACTTTTCAATGATTTTATTAATGACTTCATCTTCTTTATCATCATTAAGTTTTCTAATCAGTTCTGAACGTGTAAAAGCATAACAATCTTCATAGTCACATTTAAGATTAAAGTAATTAAGAATAGTATTAATGTGATTATCCTTTTTATCCCCTATTGGATTGTCGATAATAGGTCTAAAATATCCTACTTTAGGTTTTTTACGAAGTAAAAGCTGCATTAATCCTAAACTCAACATAGATTTTCCTGAATTTGCATCACTTGCAGCTATATAAATTGCTTTATTCATCTCCTCACTTTTGAAGCTAAATTAATTCTTTTAAAGTTATAAAAATAACGGGTAAAGGATAAAAAACTACGACATCTAGTCATAGTAAAAGGAGTTCTCGAAAAATAAGAACAAAAAAAACCTCAATCTAATAAAAGATTGAGGTTTAAAAGAAAGGCAACGACCTACTCTCCCACCAGTGGCAGTACCATCGGCGCTAATGGGCTT
>NZ_SNYH01000006.1 GCF_004363005.1 Tenacibaculum caenipelagi
TACGATGCTTTTGGAAGGCAAACCAAAGAATACTTGCCTTATGCTGTTGAAAGTGGTAATGGAGCAATTATAACGGGCGATGTAGCTACAGCAACTCAAAGCTATTATCAAGTAAAACACAGTGATGATTTTGCAGGAGTGAGTTTACCTGATATCAATGCCTATTCAGAAAAAGAGTTTGATGGTTCACCTTTGAATAGAGTGCTAAAGCAAGCAGCCCCAGGAAAAGACTGGAAATTAGGAGGTGGACATGAGATAAAGTTTGACTATCAAACGAATATCTTAGGAGAAGTAAAAAACTACTATGTTACTACTTCTTTCGCTGATAACACTTATACTCCTACTCTAGAGCTTAGTACTGTAAATAATGGAAATTACGTAGCAGGAGAGTTGTATAAAACAGTTACTAAGGATGAGAATCATAATGGTAGCTCAAGTAAATTGCACACAACAGAAGAGTTTAAGAGCAAACAAGGACAAGTACTATTAAAACGAACATATGCTTTAGTATCAGGTGTTGAAACAGCTCACGATACCTACTATGTATATGACGATTTTGGAAACTTAACCTATGTTTTACCTCCAAAATCTGAGCCACATTCAGCAAAACCAGATGCAACAGAATTATCAGAATTGTGTTATCAATATAAATACGACTATCGTAATCGCTTGGTAGAAAAGAAAATACCTGGCAAAGGATGGGAATATATTATCTATGATAAATTAGACAGACCTGTACTTACACAAGATGCTAATTTAGAAGCTTCAGATGATTGGATGTTTACTAAGTATGATGCATTTGGTAGAGTAGTTTATAGTGGGAAATATCACAATGGAAGAACTCGATTAACCATGTATCCATTATTAGGAGGAATGACTTCCACTCAAATAAGTGAAAACACTACTACAAGTTATAAGACAATTAATGGAGTAAAAGTTTATTATGAGCATAATACATATCCACAGGAAAATAGCTTAAACGTAAATATTTACACAATAAACTACTACGATACATATATTGATTTACCACTAGGTTTAAACCCTACAGTTACCACCAGTTATGGGGTAACCTCTACAACGCGAACCAAAGGATTAGCAACTGTAACCAAAACTAGAGTTTTAGAGACTAACAACTGGATAACTACCGTTACCTATTACGATGAAAAAGCACGACCAATTTATGTGTATTCTAAAAATGACGAATTAGACACTACTGATATTGTAGAAAGTAATTTAGACTTTTCAGGTAAGGTATTAGAAACCAAAACTACCCATAAAAAGTCAGGAAAGGCAGATGTCGTAATTGTAGATACCTTTAGTTATGACCATGTAGGTAGAATGCTTAAACAAACTCAAAAAATAAATAATCAAGCCCCAAAAACGATTGTAAGCAATGAGTACGATGATTTAGGACAACTAAAAACTAAAAAGGTTGGCGGAAATTTACAAGAAGTAGACTACACCTACAATATCCGTGGTTGGTTAAAGAATATAAACCAAGATGGTAAAAATGACAACGACTTGTTTAACTTTACGATTAAGTACAACGATCCAACCAGTGGTACACCATTATTTAATGGAAACATTAGCCAAACCAGTTGGAATACGTTAAATGTAGATACAAGTTCTAAAACTTATACCTATAGTTACGACGCTTTAAACAGAATTGCTGGAGCATTAAGTAACACAAATGGAAATTACAACTTAGGAGGATATGATGTTTCTGGGAATTTAGTAAATCCTATTACCTATGATAAGAATGGAAATATCAAAACGCTTGTAAGAAAAGGACATATAAATGTTGATGCTACAAGTTTTGGAGAAATGGACAATTTGGTGTACTCGTATGATAGTGGAAACAAGCTTACAAAGGTCTTAGACAACGGTAACGATACTTATGGTTTTAAAGACGGTGCGAATATCACTACAGAATATACCTACGATGCCAACGGGAATATGCTTGCCGATGCTAACAAAGGAATCACTTCCATTACCTACAACCATTTAAATTTACCAGTAAGTGTAACTTTAGCAGGAGGTCTTATAGGTTATACCTACGATGCAGCTGGGAATAAGTTAAGAAAATTAACTAATACTACTACCACCGATTATGCAGGGAATTTTATTTATGAAAATGGCGAGTTACAATTCTTTAACCACCCAGAAGGGTATATAAAGAATGATAATGGTACTTTTAACTATGTATACCAATACAAAGATCATTTAGGAAATGTTAGGTTAAGTTATGCAGATGCTAATAATGATGGTGTTATTACAGCAAGTACAGAAATTATTGAAGAATCTAATTACTATCCTTTTGGTTTAAAACATAAAGGGTATAATAACGTGACTTCTTCTATTGGAAATAGTGTTGCGCAGAAATGGAATTATTTAGGTCAAGAAAGTAACGAAGAATTAGGTTTAAATTGGTTAACTTTCAGATATAGAAATTATATGCCAGATTTGGGAAGATTCTTCGGAGTTGACCCAGTTAGTGAGGAATATATGTCTATTTCTAATTTTCAGTTTGCACACAATAGTCCTATTTGGAAAATTGAATTGGAAGGTTTGGAAGGAGCTACAACAAATAAAAAAGGAAAAGGAGATGCTGTTAATCACGAACCTGTAAAGGTTGTTAATGCAAGTAGAAGAACTGACCCAAATTTAGGTTTTGTTGGTCCAGGAGGAATTGGCACAATGTATGTAGTTCAAGAAACTACAAAAGAAGTTGTTAAGGAGGTAGCAAAAAAACCAAGTATAGTTAGTAAGTTAGCTGCAATAGGAACTAAGGCATTAGGAACTATAGCGGCAATTTTAAGTCCTAGTAGTACTAATGGAGGGGAGAAACAATGGCAGAAGGAGAACTTGAAAAAAATGTTCCCAGATATCAAGGTTGATGAAAAAATCCAAGTATCAAAACCAAATGAAGAGAAAGTACAAGGAGATGATGACTCGAGTCCTGTTCTCAGGTTTGAGCGTAATGAGAAACATGGCAAGAAAAAAAGAGGAAATGCTAGTGCAGAGCCAACAAACCCTCAAAGTGTTTTAGATGCTTCTCTAGAGTTACCTGGAAATACTACTAGAAGAGTTGGAGTCGACCCATCTACAGGTGAGTTTGTAGTTTTTGATGAACATTCTAAAGGAAAGTTTCATGGTCATGTAAGAAACTGGTCTGAACTAAGTCAATCAATGCAATCAACATTAAGAAAAGCAGGTTTAGTAAATAAAAAAGGTAAAATAATTAGAGAGTAACATGAAATATGAATCCTATAACTTTCAAAGTAAAGAAGAAGTAAACGAACTATTATCTTCTAATAATAATGATGAAATAATTTCAGCTCTAGTAGGAGCTATTAATGGTATAGAAGATAGAGTTTTTTTAGAAGATATTTGTTGCCGTTTTGTAAATCATGAAGATTTCTGGGTTTCAAAAACAGCAATATCTTCTTTAGGAGATATAGCGAGAATATATAAGTTTATTGATTTAGAAAAAATTATTCCTATTCTTCAAAAAAATAAGAGAGAAAATTTAAAACCAGTTATAGATGAAGTTATCAGTGATATTAAAATTTTCACTAAGGGTAATAGTTATGAATGTTAAAAAGAATGCACCAAATGCTACTGTAGAAGAGATTTTTTAGTAGTGAAGTAACATACTTAAAACAAGCAAGAAGATGGACATAGGTTCATCTTTTTGTTTTACGAGTTATTTCAACTCTTCATAATATGTATCTTAGCTATTTAAAATTGGCTAAGTAACAATTATTACATAACAAGCGTTTTATTTCAAGTATATTTGCAATAGTATGAATGAAAACTTAAATCCTGAGAACACCCATTATTCAAATGAAGAACTAGATGTAGAAAAAAAGCTACGTCCGCTCTCGTTTGAAGATTTTACAGGTCAAGATCAGGCAATAGACAATTTAAAAGTTTTTGTAGAGGCAGCGAATCAACGAGATGAAGCATTAGACCATACCTTGTTTCATGGGCCTCCAGGATTAGGGAAAACAACGTTGGCTCATATTTTAGCCAATGAGCTAAGAGTTGGAATAAAAGTAACCTCAGGACCTGTATTAGACAAACCAGGAGATTTAGCAGGCTTACTAACCAATTTAGATGAACGTGATGTATTGTTTATTGATGAAATCCATCGATTAAGTCCGATAGTTGAGGAATATCTGTATTCGGCTATGGAGGATTATAAAATCGATATTATGATTGAATCCGGTCCCAATGCACGTACAGTTCAAATAAACTTAGAACCCTTTACATTGATAGGGGCAACGACGCGTTCAGGTTTGTTAACAGCGCCTATGCGTGCACGTTTTGGTATCAGTAGCCGATTACATTATTATTCAACAGAACTGTTAACGACCATCGTACAACGAAGCGCTTATATTTTAAAAGTACCTATTTCTATGGAAGCAGCTATAGAAATTGCAGGAAGAAGTAGAGGTACTCCTCGTATAGCCAATGCATTGTTACGAAGAGTACGTGATTTTGCACAAATAAAAGGAGATGGTACGATTACCATTGAAATAGCCAGATATGCGTTGAAAGCCTTAAATGTAGATGCTCATGGTTTAGATGAAATGGATAATAAAATCTTAGTTACCATTATTGATAAATTTAAAGGAGGTCCGGTAGGAATTTCCACTTTAGCAACGGCCGTAGCAGAAAATGCAGAGACCATAGAAGAAGTGTATGAACCTTTTTTAATACAACAAGGGTTTATTATGCGTACACCAAGAGGTAGAGAAGTAACCGATTTGGCGTATAAACATTTAGGAAGAATAAAAGGAACCACACAAGGAGAGCTTTTTTAAAAAATGAAGCTATTAAAGAAACTCATACCAATATTAGAATGGTTGCCCAACTATAAAAAATCGCAATTAAGAGGTGATATTGTAGCGGGTATAACCGTAGCAATAGTACTGATACCCCAAGGTATAGCCTATGCGTTAATTGCTGGTTTACCACCAATTTATGGGTTGTATGCAGCATTAATGCCTCAAATTATGTATGCAATTTTCGGTACATCACGACAAGTGGCTATTGGGCCTGTTGCCATGGACTCTCTTATTGTAGCTACAGGAGTTTCTACATTAGCATTAATTGGGTCAGAAAGTTATATAGCGATTGCTATATTTTTGGCTTTGGTCGTAGGAACCATACAGTTTTTAATGGGGATTTTCCGTTTAGGTTTTATAGTTAATTTCTTATCAAGACCCGTAATTACAGGGTTTACATCAGCAGTAGCATTAATAATAGGGTTGAATCAATTTAGAAATTTATTTGGTGTAGAGTTTTTACAAAGTGACCAAATTCATATTCTATTAGAAGATATTTTTGAAAGAATAAAGTATTTAAAAGTCAATACAACAATTATAGGGTTACTTGCTTGTGTTGTTATTATAATTTTTAGGAAAATTAATAGAAAGATTCCAAATGCATTAATAGTAGTTGCGTTAGGAATTATTACAATTCGTTTTTTTGGAAGCCATTTCCCGGATGTAGAAATCGTTAAAAATATACCTTCAGGTCTACCAAAATTTTCAATGCCAGTTATTGATATAGCTTTAATAAGAGAATTAATGCCTATTGCAGCGACGTTGGTAATGGTAGGATATTTAGAAACTATTTCTATAGGAAAAACCTTAGAAGCAAAACAAGATGAATATAGAGTAAGACCAAATCAAGAGTTAGTCGCTTTAGGGTTGAGTAATATTGCAGGTTCTTTATTTCAAGCCTACCCATCTGCGTCAAGTTTTTCACGTTCAGCAATTAATCAAGAGTCGGGAGGAACAACCGGAGTTTCAGCGGTGGTTTCAGCAATCTTGGTAGTTTTAACATTGCTTTTTTTAACACCAGTTTTTTACCACCTACCCAAAACCATTTTATCTGCAATAATTATAGTTGCAGTTTTTAACCTAATAAATATTCAAGAAGCTAGAAGATTGTGGAAAGCAAATAATTTAGACTTTTGGCTATTGTTAGCTACTTTTTTAGCGACTATTATTTTCGGAATAGAGTACGGAATTTTAATAGGGGTAGGTTTATCGTTGATCGTTTTAATTTTTAGAACATCAAGACCGTATGTTACTGAACTAGGAAAAGTACCTAACTCTGATTTTTATCGTAATAAAAATAGGTTTAAAGAAGTTATTATAGACGATGAAATTTTAGTGTTCCGTTTTGACGCGCAGTTGTTTTATGCCAATTCCAATTATTTTCGTGATAAACTAGATGAAATGGCAGAAGAAAAAGGAAAGGCATTAAAATTAATCGTATTAGATGCAGAAAGCATCAATAGGGTAGATAGTACAGGAATAGAAATATTAAAAGAACGCATTCGTTATTACAACAAACATAAGGTAGAGTTTTATTTTGCAGGAGTTAAAGGCCCTGTAAGAGATGCGTTTTTTAGAGGAGGTTTATTAGAAGTAGTAAGCTTAGATCACTTTTTTATGCGTGCCAATGGCGCCGTAAATTTTTTTAAAACAGGAGATAATCAAAATCAAAAGAAGTACGCACAATATATACATCAGGCGTATAAATAATTTAATATTATGAAGATAGAGCAAATTTATACAGGTTGTTTAGCACAAGGAGCATATTATATAGAAAGTAACGGAGAAGTAGCTATTATTGATCCATTACGTGAGGTAACCCCATATATAGATAGAGCTGAAAAGGATGGTGCTAAAATCAAATATATTTTTGAAACTCACTTTCATGCTGATTTTGTTAGTGGTCATGTTACCCTTGCAGAAAAAACAGGAGCAACAATTGTATATGGACCAACAGCTAAAACTAATTATGAGGCACATATAGCTACAGATGGAGAAGTATTTAAGTTAGGCGAGATAACTATAACCGTTATACATACTCCAGGACATACAATGGAGAGTGCTTCATTTTTATTAAAAGATGCAAATGGAAAAGACCACGCTATTTTTAGTGGAGATACGTTGTTTTTAGGAGACGTTGGTCGTCCTGATTTAGCACAAAAGGCAACAAACCTAACGCAAGAAGAGTTAGCAGGATTGTTATATGAAAGTTTGCGTACTAAGATTATGACTTTGGCTGATGATGTGATTGTATATCCAGCGCACGGAGCAGGATCGGCTTGTGGTAAGAACTTGAGTAAAGAAACTGTAGGTACAATAGGAGGTCAAAAGAAAACCAATTATGCACTCCGTGCAGATATGACTAAAGAAGAGTTTATCAAAGAAGTTACTGAGGGGTTATTACCACCACCTGAATATTTCCCTTTAAATGTAAAAATGAACAAGGAAGGGTATCAATCAATCGATGAAGTTATTAAAAGTGGAGCAAAAGCATTATCAGTAGCAGATTTTGAAAAAATCGCAAATGAAACAGATGCGTTAGTGTTAGATGTACGTCATCAATCAGAATTTATTCAAGGGTTTATTCCTAAATCAATTTTTATTGGCTTAGGAGGTACTTTTGCACCATGGGTAGGGGCGTTGATTAAAGATGTAACACAACCTATTTTATTAGTTGCCCCTATAGGAGAAGAAGAAACGACTATTACACGTTTATCTCGTGTAGGTTTTGATAATGTTTTAGGATATTTAGATGGAAGCTTTAATAGTTGGAAAGAAGCAGGAAAAGAAATTGATACGTTACGTTCAGTTTCAGCTGAAGATTTAGCAAAGGCTTTAACAAACAAAGTTCCTGTTTTTGATGTTCGTAGACCAGGAGAATATGCCAGTGAGCATATAATAAATGTACCAAGTACACCGTTAGATTTTTTAAACGAGCATATTGAAGAATTCCCGACCAAAGAAGATTTTTATGTGCATTGTGCTGGAGGGTATCGTTCGGTAATTGCATCGTCTATTTTAAAAGCAAGAGGTTATCATAATGTTATTGATGTAGCAGGAGGTTATAAAGCAATAAAAGAAACAGATATTCCTAGAACAGATGAAGTGTGCCCTTCAACTTTAAAATAAATAAGATGAAAAAAAGTGTTTTTTTAATAGGACTATTTTTGACTATAGTAATATCATGTAAGCCACAAAATAATGAGGTGAAAGATATTTCTGTTGAAGATTTAAAAGTTGTATTAAAAAATGAAGATAAGGTACAATTGTTAGATGTTCGTACTCCTAAAGAATGGGAGGAAGGTGCTATTGAAAATTCAATTAAAATTGATGTAACCGCAGGTGATTTTGAGAAAATCGCTTTAGAAAAGCTAGATAAAAATCAACCAGTATATATTTATTGTCGTTCTGGAGGTAGAAGTAAAATTGCTTCTGAAATATTGTTAGAAAAAGGATTTCAACCTTATAATATTTTGGGAGGTTATCTAGAATGGATAGAAAAAAACAAAGAATAAGTTTAAACATAAAAAAACCGAGACAATTGTCTCGGTTTTTTCTTTTCTAGCATTTTCCCACTTAAAATTTTAATGTTGCACCGACTAAAAAGTTTCTAGTCGCTTGCGGATAGTATCCTGCACCATCAACAGTAGTTGTTGTTCCTGGGGTAGTCCACGTATCGTCATAAGTGTAATAGTATCCTCTATCTACATATTCCTTATTAAAAATGTTGTTTACCAATCCGGTAAGTACAATCGATTTAAAAATTTTCTTAGTTTTAATTTCGTACACAATGTTTAAATCACTGGTAAAAAAACCTTTTAAAACATCTAAGTCAGATACTTTACTATCTAAATTACTCATAAATTGTTTTCCAACATATTTAGATAAGAAAGCGATTTGTAAATTATCAACTGGTTGATAAACCAAAGCATTTCCAAAAATAATATCAGGAGAAAAAGTAATAGGCGTATCTCCTAAATTTTGTAATTCACCATCAATTTCAGCATGATGGTTTCTATTAATGTTTTTGCTAAAAGCAATATTAGGACGCATAGACACTTGTTCAGATAAGGTAATATCAGCATCAATTTCTAATCCTAAACGATAACTGCTACCACTAGAAGCACGTAAAGGCTCACCAGTATTTGGGTCAATAGCCCCAGTAAGAATTAATTGATTTTGATAATCCATATAATACACGTTAGTGTTTAATCGAACCGTTTTATTAGTCAAACGCCAACCGAATTCATAATCATCTAAGCTTTCGTATTGAGAATTTCCTCCTTCAAAATCATTTCTGTTAGGTTCTCTATTAGCTTTAGCATATGAAGCGTATAAACTGTGTTCATCGTTTATTTTATATGTAAGTCCGAATTTTGGATTGAAGAAGTTATAATCTTTATCAACATCAATAGGAGCTCTATCAGATGTTAGCCCTTTGGTTTGATAGTTTACAAATCTTCCTTGTAAATCAATAAACGCTTTGAATTGATTAGAAAGACTGAATGTAGCTTTTGAAAAAACACTCCAATCTTGTTTTTCTGAAGTACTATCATAATAATGATCGTTAATGTTGGTATTCGGAGCTAAATCACTTCCCCAGATAATTTCTCCGTAATGGTCGTTATTATACGTGCTATACGAACCCCCAGAAATAACTTCTAGTTTGTCATTTTTGTAAGTAGCATTCACATTAGCAACATAAAAATGGTTGTCTAACCACCTTCTAACAATCACATCACTACCATCAACAATTAAGTCATCATAATCAGCAGCATCACTTTCTCCTTTAAATTGTTCGTAATATCCTTTACCACGCGTATAATTTAAACCTATGTTGGTAGACCAGTTTTCAGATAGTTTTTCATTCCAGTGCAACTGGTAGTGATCTTGCCAATAATTATCAGTTTCATTATCGTAGGTATATGGATTTTGACGGCGGTTTTCTGCTAATTCTTCAGGGGTTAATCCATACCAAGCTTGGTAGGTCTTTTCTTTTCCTCCAAAGACTAAGGCTTTAATCAAGGTATTGTCATCAGTATAACTCCCTTGTAAGAAATATGATTTTAAATCGGTAAAGGCTCTGTCAACATATCCATCAGAATAAATGTTAGATAAACGTCCCGCAAACTCAAAATGATCGTTTAATTTTCCAGTAGTAAATTTTACAGTATGCTTTCTTGTTCCGTATGAACCAAAAGTGTTTGAAATTTCTCCACCAGCTTCTTCCGAGGTAGCATCTGTTAGAATGTTTAAACTAGCTCCAAAAGCTCCTGAACCGTTGGTAGAAGTACCTACACCACGTTGTAACTGTAAGCTTTGAGTAGAGGAAGCAAAATCTCCCATATTTACCCAAAAAGTACCTTGACTTTCTGCATCGTTATACGGAATTCCGTTAATCGTAACATTTACACGAGTAGCATCAGAACCACGTACACGAATATAGGTGTACCCAACACCAGCACCAGCATCTGAAGAGGATGTTACCGAAGGTAAATAGTTTAGCAAAACAGGAATGTCTTGCCCTAAATTACGTTTTTCAATCTCCTTTTTGGTGAGGTTAGAATGCGTTACAGGTGCATCTGCTTTTACGCGAACGGCAGAAACTAATACTTCATCTAAAACCGTTTCGTTAGAAATTAATTGAAAGGTAATTTGTTGATTGTTGGTAAGGTCAATTTCTTGCGAGGTAGTTTTAAATCCAACATAAGAAACCTCAATAATATGTGTTCCTTTAGTTAGGTTTAATTTGAATTCACCATTAAAATCGGTAGAAGTTCCTTTGGCTTGATTTCTAACAGCAACGGTAGCACCAACTAATGGCTCTTGGTTTCCATCAATCACTTTACCAGATAAAGTAAGTGTTTGTGCATTCGTTGTTAAAGTTGTAAATACTACAAGTAAAAAAGCTACTATCTTCACTTTCTTTTTAAAAGACATCGGTCTCATTTTATAAAAAACAAAATCGAATAAAAAGAGGTAATTATTCTTTAGTTAAAAATTGAATAATTAAAACGTGTCATTACAAGGAGTTTACGACAAAGTAATTTTTCAGTCTATAAACGAATTTCTCGTAATAATATGCTTCCAAATGGCGACTATCGCCTCCCTAAACAGCATTACCTGTTCTAGGTTCGTTGGGTATGATCTCAGCCTATTTTTAATTATAAGTTATAAATGTTGAATTTTAAGTTAACTAAGAACTACTAATTAAACACTAATAACCTAAAAAGGCACCCCTTTGTGAGAACAAGGCAAAGGTAAAACAGATTTTTAAATTAACGAGGATATTGGGCTATTATGTAAAGCTAATTTTTAATGATTTTGTACCGCATGTCACTAGTCATGGTGTACTAGTAAAAACATCCTGATTAATTTGCGAGTTTCCCCATCCGTTCCATGTAATTTTAATATTTTAGTGCTGAAAATATCAATTGTTTATGAGCAAATCTTTTAAAACGAGCGTTAATAAAACGCATGATTTTGATTTTACTGAAGCGCAGATAAAAGCACTAGACGTAGTTGAAAAATCAAAAAATAATTACCATGTACTTGAGGGTAATGAATCGTATCAAGCTACTATTCTTCAAGCAAATTTCAATAAAAAAACATATACCATTCAAATCAACGGAAATTCGTATGAAGTAAATATTTCTGACGAACTAGATATGTTAATTGACGAGCTAGGTTTAGAGGTTGCAACAGAGAAAAAAGAAAACGATATCAAGGCACCTATGCCTGGGTTAATTGTTTCTGTAGATGTTGAAGTTGGTCAAGAAGTAAAAGAAGGAGACGGAATTTTAGTGTTAGAAGCCATGAAAATGGAGAATACTTTGCAAGCACCTAGAGACGGAATGGTGAAATCAGTAGCAGTACAAACTGGAGACAAAGTAGAAAAGAACACAGTTTTAATAGAAATGGAGTAATATGAAGAAGATATTAATAGCCAATAGGGGAGAAATTGCATTGCGTGTAATGCGTACCGCGAAAAAAATGGGAATTAAAACCGTAGCTGTTTTTTCAGAAGCAGATAGAAACTCACCACACGTAACCTTTGCGGATGAAGCGGTATGTATAGGACCAGCACCTTCGAATCAATCCTATTTATTGGGAGATAAAATTATTGAAGTAGCCAAGGAGTTGGATGTTGACGGAATTCATCCTGGATACGGATTTTTAAGTGAAAACGCTGAGTTTGGTGAAGCTGTAGCTAAGGCAGGAATTGTATTTATAGGACCAAAAACACATGCCATCAAGGTGATGGGAAGTAAGCTGGCAGCAAAAGATGCTGTAAAAGCCTATAACATTCCGATGGTTCCTGGTATTGATGAAGCAGTAACCGATGTAGAGTATGCTATAAAAGTAGCGAAGGAGATAGGGTATCCAATCCTAATCAAAGCATCGGCAGGTGGTGGAGGAAAAGGGATGCGTGTCGTAGAAAAAGAAGCAGATATTAAAGAACAAATGCAGCGTGCTATTTCGGAGGCGGAATCGGCTTTTGGTGATGGATCAGTATTTATTGAAAAATATGTGGGCTCACCACGCCATATTGAAATTCAGGTATTGGCAGATGCTCACGGTAATGTGGTGCATTTATTTGAGCGTGAATGTTCGGTACAACGTCGTCATCAAAAAGTGGTAGAAGAAGCGCCATCAAGTGTGTTAACTCCAGAGATTCGTGAAAAAATGGGGGAAGCTGCGGTGAGAGTAGCGAAAGCCTGTGATTATTTAGGAGCGGGAACCGTAGAATTCTTACTAGATGAAAACAAGAATTTCTATTTTTTAGAAATGAATACGCGTTTGCAAGTTGAGCATCCAGTTACCGAAATGATTACGGGAGTAGACTTGGTAGAGCAGCAAATAAAAATAGCGAGAGGTGAGGAGTTATCATTCACTCAAGAAGATTTGCAAATTAACGGACATGCATTAGAATTACGTGTGTATGCTGAAGATCCGTTAGACAATTTTGCGCCGAGTATTGGTGTGTTGGAAGTGTATCAACATCCAAAAGGAGAAAACATTCGTGTAGATGATGGTTTTGAAGAAGGAATGGAAATTCCTATTTATTACGATCCGATGATTTCTAAACTGATTACGTATGGAAATACGCGTGAAGAAGCCATTGAATTGATGAAGCAAGCCATTAGCGGATATAAAGTGAAGGGAATTGAAACAACCTTACCTTTTGGAAAGTTTGTATGTGAGCACGAAGCCTTTATTTCAGGAAATTTTGACACACATTTTGTAAAGAAATACTATACCCCTGAATTGTTAGAAGCGGGCTTTAAAGCAGAAGCAAAAATTGCAGCACAAGTTGCGTTACAACAGTATTTGAAAGAGCAACGTATTTTAAAAACCTGTTAATTATAAGAAATGATTTGCGTTAGGGATTAACTCAATAATTTGTATTTTACGTGTTTCGTTGAATGCAAAGCATTTGAAGCGGTATCCTTTTTTGTGTTAGTAAATCCGTCATTACGAGTGAAACCAAGTAATCTCATTAATTTAAGAGATTGCCACAGCAAATAATTAGTTGCTTCACAATGACTCACAAAAAAGATATAGTGTAAAGCCCGACCGAAGGGAACGCCCAAAAAAAGAATATACATGAAATCTAAAATAGAAGAATTACAACATAAAATAACTGAGGCGAAATTAGGAGGAGGACAAAAGCGTATAGATCGTCATCATCAAAAAGGAAAATTAACAGCCAGAGAGCGTATTGATTATTTATTAGACGAAGGTTCTTTTGAAGAAGTAGGAATCTTGGTAACACATAGAACTACCGATTTCGGAATGGAAAATCAGCAGTTTTATGGTGATGGAGTGGTAACTGGATACGGAACCGTAAATGGACGCTTGGTGTATGTGTTTGCGCAAGATTTTACCGTGTTTGGAGGATCATTATCAGAAACACATGCCGAAAAAATTTGTAAGATTATGGATTTGGCAGTGAAGGTAGGAGCGCCTTTAATTGGGTTGAATGACTCGGGTGGAGCTCGAATTCAGGAAGGAGTGCGTTCGTTAGGTGGTTATGCCGATATTTTTTATCGTAATGTACAAGCATCGGGAGTAATACCACAAATTTCTGCGATTATGGGACCTTGTGCAGGTGGTGCGGTATATTCACCAGCCATGACCGATTTTACCATCATGGTAGAGAATTCGAGTTATATGTTTGTAACAGGACCTAACGTGGTAAAAACAGTAACAAACGAAGAAGTTACTTCGGAAGAATTAGGTGGTGCGAGCGCACATTCTACCAAATCGGGAGTAACACATTTAACGGCTGCGAACGATGTGCAATGTTTGGAAGATATCAAAACCTTGTTGAGTTATATGCCTCAGAACAATCAGGAAACTACGGAGAAATTACCGTTTGAATTAGGTGATGAATTCCGTGAAGAGTTAGCTAATATCGTTCCTGATAATGCCAACAAGCCCTACGATATGCGCGCCGTGATTGACGGTATTGCAGATACTGATTCTTTTTTTGAAATTCATAAAGATTATGCTGATAATATTGTTGTTGGATTTGCTCGTTTAGGAGGAAGAAGTGTAGGAATTGTTGCTAACCAACCGATGAGTTTAGCAGGATGTTTGGATGTAAACAGTTCTAAAAAAGCAGCACGATTTACCCGTTTTTGCGATTGCTTTAATATTCCGTTGTTGGTATTGGTAGATGTACCAGGATTTTTACCGGGAACCGACCAAGAGTGGAATGCGATTATTACCAATGGAGCTAAATTATTGTATGCGTTGAGTGAAGCTACAGTGCCAAGAGTAAGTGTAATTACTCGTAAAGCCTATGGTGGAGCCTATGACGTAATGAACTCAAAACATATTGGGGCAGATATGAATTTTGCATGGCCTAGTGCAGAAATTGCAGTAATGGGAGCCAAAGGAGCGAGTGAAATTATTTTTAAGAAAGAAATTGCTGAAGCTGAAGACCACGAAGCGAAACTAGCCGAAAAAGAAGCGGAGTATGCTGATAAGTTTGCGAACCCATACCGAGCAGCAGCACGTGGATTTATAGACGAGGTGATTTTACCAGAAGAAACCCGTAGAAAACTAATCAAAGCTTTTGCCATGTTAGAAGGTAAAAAGGTAGAACGCCCTAACAGAAAACACGGGAATATACCGTTGTAAAAGATAAAGATTATACTATTTTTTTGGAGGCGCTTCTATATAGAAGCGTCTTTTCTTTTGTTTCTTTTGGATGAGTTTTGATAAAACATCGATACTTAATAAAACAACATTTATAACTTAAATATTTGACTTTGTGGAATTCCGTAAAAATGTATACACACTTTGTGTTAGGTTCGCAAGAATTGTAAGAGCAATTAGCTTTTTATAATTAATTAACAAATAGCAGTAACTCGTTAATAACTTTACTTTTGATAAAGTATTGGATTTGATATATTTGAGAGTGTATAAAAATTGCTAAACTTATATGATATCCCATGCTTTTATCGGGATAAAAAAACTAAAGTTTGGTATATAACGAGTTAGGCACAATACTGAATAAAAATTGATTATGACAGAATACTTTTCTGAAGAAACCTTATCAATCTTATATGAAAAAAAATATAAAGACTCAAAATCAAAAGGATTAGACAAAATCAATTGTTTAAATTTCAATAAAGGAAATGAACTTGCTATAATCCATAGAAAAGTAATCGATTCAAGTTATGAATTTACACCTTATTTAGAAGTACTTAAATTAAAAGGCAGGTTTAAACTTCCAAGGTTAATTTCTGTGCCAACTTTACGAGATAGGGTAACTCTCTTAGCATTAAAGGAATACTTACACAATAAATTTCCTGAAAGTGTAAACAGAAAATTGCCAAATCATTATATAAAAGATTTGAAGCATTTTTTAAATGCATCAAATAGTAAAGAAAACATTCATTATATAAAACTTGATATTAAAAATTTTTATGATAGAATAAATAGGACTATTTTAATTAATATTTTAAAAGAGAAAAAGGTTGATAATACTTTGATTGAATTAATAAAAAAGACAATTTCAACTCCAACAATTCCTGCCTCAACTAAAAAAAATAATTATAATGGATTTTTAACCAATAAGGGAATCCCTCAAGGGTTAGCAATTTCAAATATTTTAGCTCAAATATACCTTCATGAATTTGACAAAGACATTAAAAAACGTAATTTTTTCTATCAGCGATATGTCGATGATATAATCATTTTAAATCAAGGAGAAATTACTAAATATAGGAATAATAATATCGAAAAAAGCCTTAATAAGCTTGACTTAGAGCTTAATGAAGAAAAAACAGAAAGAAACTCATTAAAAAAAGAATTTAATTTTTTGAGTTATTCAATTGGTATTAAAAGTATATCTATCGCTGAGAATAATATAGAAAAATTCATTAAAAGAATTGCTGGAAAGTTTACTTGGTTCAGGAATAATTTAAACAACCCTAGTTTAAGACCAAATTGGATAAAAACTGAAGAAAGATTAGTAGAAATCTTTATAGAAGAATTAAATGACAGTATAACAGGAATAATTTCTAAAGACAAAAACTACGGTTGGTTGTTTTATTTCTCCGAAATGACAGACATATCTTTGTTATTTAAATTAGATAAAATTATTCAAAGCTTTTTCTTAAGTGAAAAGTATTTTAAGACAATCCCCAAAAACCTAAAAAAACTAGTTAGAACTTATTATGTGATTTCTTACGATAAAAATAAAAACTACATAAGTAATTACGATAATTATAACTCAATTAAAAGGAAACGAGATTTTTTAACCTTTAGAGGGAAATTAAATCCCGACATTCACTACGAAGATGAGGAGATAAAAAAAATGTTTGAAAAATATCAAAATAAACAACTTCAAAATGTTGAGAAAGACATAGGATATAATTACTTTTAGAAATTAGGGCTACTTCCTTTTTTTAAGGAACTTGCTTTTTTGCAAGTATTTGTAATATAGACTCTTTGAAGCTTATGATTTCCTTTTAGGAAAAAATGCAATTATGTTTTTTAAGTAGCCCTTTTAAAAAAAAATAACTAAACATGGAAGACGAAATTAAACTATTAAACAAAAAAATTAAGGAAACAAAAGGAAGTCGTTTTGTCGCAGCAAAAAGATTAGAAGACATAGACACTTGGTCTTCTTTGACTATAAATATTTTTTCAGTTTATATAATTGTTGTGAATTTACTTGTTTTAATAGAGCCAAGACCTGCATTTCTAACTGGGAATTTTATAACTTTTATAACTGTCTCGTTTTCAATTCTCATTCTTGTTCTTTCAAACATAATTAATGCAAGAAATTATAAATCTAAATCAACGGAATATCACAATTGCGGAACACAACTTTCTGTTTTAAGTGATAAATTATATTTTTATATAAACGGCTTAACAACTCCAAACATTTATGATATAAAAAACATTTCTAAAGATTATAATGTCATTATTCAAAAGTCAAACTTGAATCATAAATCAATTGATTTTGATTATTATAGAATGAAAAGAATCAACGATGAAGAATATAATTATATAAAAAACAAGAATTGGTTTATTTTTAAAGTGTGGATTGAATTTAATTATGTTAGTAAAATAAAATACATTTTGATAATAGCTTTACCGTTAATATCAACTTTAATATTATTCTAAAAGTAAAGTGCCTAACAACGGATATAAAAAATTGCTTCACTTCTACTATATTGAAAAACGGTGTTAAAAAATACAACTTTTTTCATATACAAAACAGTTGAAAAGCATTAAATCTACTTCATTCTAAAGTAAATTATTTATAACCCTAAAACCGAAATTTTTTTCGGTTTTCTTTTTTTTCAGCGCGTTGTTTTTTTTCGTCTAAACGTTTGGTTACAGCTGCTTTTTTAGGTTTGGTAGCCTTACGTACTTTAGGTACTACTAAAGCTTGTTCTATTAAGTTAAAAAAGCGTTCAATTACCAACTCTTTATTACGATGTTGCGAGCGACTTTCTTGAGAGCTTAAGGTTAATGCATTGTCTTTAGACAATCTGTTGTCTAGGTTTTTAAGTAACAGTTCTTTTTCTTCATCTGTGAGTCCCTCAGAGTCTTCAATAGTAAAGGTCAGTTCTACTTTAGAGGATACTTTGTTTACATGCTGTCCGCCTGCACCAGAGCTTCGTACGGCTTTAAAATTGAGTTCTTTTAATAGTTGTTCTTTGTTCATGATTTTCAATGAGTACCTCAAATATAGGGAATCTGTTGTTTTTTGTAAAGATTCCTTGATAATAGAAGTTACTCCGCTTGATGAGATTTATCCCTTTGGTCGAAATGATGTTTAAGATTGTTTATGTTAGGTTATAATAATTAATAGCTGTCATTTCGAAGGAGGTTACGACTGAGAAATCTTAAAGTTGGGTGTTAGGAGTTTTAAAGAACAGAAGTTACTCCTGTTAATGAGATTCCTCCTCCTTCGTCGTTCGGAATGACGTTTAGCGATAGTAGTAATGACGGTATGTTTTTAGGTTCGTCATAACGAGGAGTGTTTATGACGTGGTTATCTTTTTCTCAACAAACAGATTGCTTCGCTATCGCTCACAATGACGCAACTCGTCATTTCGAAGGAGGTACGAAGGGCTAGCATAGAGACCTCTCACATACGTTGGAGGTGACATGTATAAATAAATGTCATATTAATGACAATTCACACGTCATTTCGAACTGTAGAGGAACGGAAGTGAGAAATCTTAAAGTTTGGTGTTAGGAGTTTTAAAGAACAGAAGTTACTCCTATTATTGAGATTCCTCCTCCTTCGTCGTTCGGAATGACGTTTAGGGATTCTTATAAATCGTAATTAGGAGCATCGGTCAATGTATCTGAAAAAGAGTACAGGTTTTCTTTTCTAGCTAGTAATTCGTCAATCACTGCTACGGCTTTTTTAAAGCGGGTTTCTTTATCTCCTTTTAGCAACACATATGGTCTGTTGTATTTTTTTAACGCATTTTCAAACGCTTGGAACATTTCTATACGTTGCTCTGGTCTGTCGCGTAAATCATCTGCTTCCCAAGGCGTATCGATATAGGTTAAGAAATAAACATCGTAACTATTTTCAATAGCAGCTTCATCTAGTTTAGGGTCTACAAAACCGCCATAATATTCTTCAGAATACACTTTAGTTTCTAACAAATCGGTATCACAAATCAAGACCTTGTCGGCTTTTTTAGCCAACTCGTTTTCTAAGCCAATTTGTCCTTTAGCAATCGGAATTAAATCACTTTGCTCACAAGTTTTACGTTCGTTGTTCCACTTATCTTGTAAATACTCTCGAGCATATTCTGGAGCCCAAACCGTATTGTAATGTCGTGCTAACTGACCAGAAAGCGTTGTTTTTCCTGTACTTTCTGGACCGAATAACACCACCTTTACAAGGTTGATAGGTTGTTGTTTAAGTGTTTTTTCCATGCTACATATCCTGCTATTGCAATAAAGGTAAAAATTAAATATTGAAAACTGGTAAAGGTAAATCCTTTATAAAAGTAAAAGGGAACTGAAATAATATCTCCAATAATCCAGTACACCCAGTTTTCTATTTTTCGTTTTGCCATTAACCACATTCCAACAAAAAATATGGCAGTGGTAACCGTGTCAACATATGCTGTCCAGCTATTCCATTTGTCGAAAGAAGTATAAACAATGTATACAAACAATAGAGTTGCCAAAAATATTAGTACACTAATTTTTTTCTCTTTGGCTGTAGTTCTAGAAATTGGTGTTACATGCGTTGCATCTACTTTACGGGTCCAAACATACCACCCGTACACACTCATAATAAAGTAGTAGCCGTTAATCATCATGTCGCCCAACAAACCCCACTTAAGTAATAAGTAAACAAAAATAGCGGTGCTAACCATTCCCGTAGGGAATACCCAAATTTTATTCTGTTTAGAATACCAAACCGATAAAAAACCGAAAATTACGGCAATAATTTCTAGCCAAATTTCAATAGGGTTGTAGTCAGCATATTGACCAAAAAGGAAATCAAAAAGTTGGTTCATAATCGCTACGATCGGTTTTTACAACCTTCATAAATAAAAGTCCATTATCTATTAATTCAAACGTGTTTTTTAGCTCAGAAGTAATCAAGCTCATTACGGTATCATAGTCACCATATACTTGGGTGCTTAACGGATTTTCAAGTACCGTTAAACCAGAAGCTCTTAACTTTTTAATGAAATTGATAATAGGTTCTTCAAATTCGTTTTGAAGTGGACTTAGGGTAAGTTCTACAGAGATTTTCATCGTTCTTTTTATTGAAAAGAGACAAAGTTACAAAGTTTCAAAGTTGTTTAAGATGTTTTAAAGGAATTGTTCCTTAGTATGCATATACACAGGTAAAACCTTCCATTTCTAAGAAGCGAATATCGTAGTCGGAAGTTTCACTTTCATACAAGATTTTCCCAGTTGTTTCATTGTTTTCGAAAGAGAAATCTTCGATATAAATGTTTTCTAAAAAGAGTAGTTTTTTCTTTCCGTATATTTTGTACAAACTTTCTTTGGCTCCCCAAACAATGGTTAGTTTACTTACCAAAGCATCGTGGTTAGCAATCGATTTGTACTCTTCAATAGGAGTGAACTTATGGGCAATTTTTACAATTTTATCGCGCTGCATTTCAATGTCAATTCCTACCGGTTGTTGGGTTGAAACAATAACTGCAGAAAAAATAAAAGAATGCGTTATCGAAATAAAATTACCATCTTTTAAATGTGGTTTTCCATACTCATCATATACCAAATCGTTATCGGTATACCCAAACTCTTTTAATAAATGGCGTACACTTAAAAAACCTCTTTGATGTAAATCGGACTTCATGTTGTTTACACGTTGCCGATTTTCATCGGTAAGAATTATCCCTTTAGAAAGCTCTTCGAAAGGTTCATCAATCTTCCAAATCAGTGCTTTAGCGTGTTCGTTAACCGTTAATGTTTTGTAAAGAGGCATATTTTAGAAAGTTATTTCGTAATTTTGCGACTCAAAATAAGATATATAAATATACAAAAATATGAGTACAAAAACCGTTACATATGTTCCTTACAAAGTTAAAGATATTTCTTTAGCCGAATGGGGAAGAAAAGAGATTGAATTGGCAGAGGCGGAAATGCCTGGGTTAATGAGTTTAAGAGAAGAGTACAAAGATGAGCAACCTTTAAAAGGGGCAAGAATTGCAGGATGTTTACACATGACAATTCAAACTGCGGTTTTAATTGAAACATTACAAGCTTTAGGTGCTGAGGTTACTTGGAGTTCTTGTAATATTTTCTCTACTCAAGATCAAGCTGCTGCGGCAATTGCAGCTGCAGGTACTCCTGTATATGCTTGGAAAGGGATGAATGAAGAAGAATTTGATTGGTGTATCGAGCAAACCTTATTCTTTGGTGAAGATCGTAAGCCATTAAATATGATTTTAGATGATGGTGGAGATTTAACCAACATGGTATTAGATAAATATCCTGAATTAGCTAAAGGAATTAAAGGATTGTCAGAAGAAACGACTACGGGTGTTCACCGTTTATACGAGCGTGTTAAGAATGGAACCCTACCAATGCCGGCAATTAACGTAAACGATTCGGTTACTAAATCGAAGTTTGATAACAAATACGGATGTAAAGAATCTGCAGTAGATGCAATTCGTCGTGCTACAGATGTAATGTTAGCAGGTAAAAGAGTAGTGGTTTGTGGTTACGGTGATGTAGGTAAAGGTACTGCAGCTTCATTTAAAGGAGCAGGAAGTATTGTTACCGTTACTGAAATTGATCCAATTTGTGCGTTACAAGCAGCAATGGATGGTTTTGAAGTGAAGAAATTAGAAACTGTTGTTGGAAATGCTGATATCGTAATTACTACTACAGGAAACAAAGATATCGTTCGTCCAGAGCACTTCGAAGCAATGAAAGATAAAACGATTGTATGTAATATTGGTCACTTTGATAATGAAATCGATATGGCTTGGTTAAATGGAAACTACGGAGATACTAAAGTTGAAATCAAACCACAAGTTGATAAATACACCATTAAAGGTAATGACATTATTGTATTAGCAGAAGGGCGTTTAGTAAACTTAGGTTGTGCTACTGGTCACCCAAGTTTTGTAATGTCTAACTCATTTACCAACCAAACATTAGCGCAAATCGAATTATGGAAGAATTCAGAAGCGTATAAGAATGAAGTGTATATGTTACCAAAGCATTTAGATGAAAAAGTAGCAAAATTACACTTAGCTAAAATTGGTGTTGAATTAACAGAATTAAGCGAAGATCAAGCAGCTTATATTGGAGTAACTGTTGAAGGACCATTTAAGCCAGAACACTATAGATACTAGTTCATAGAATCTAAAGAATAAAGATAAAAAATCCCGCAACTTAGTTGCGGGATTTTTATTGTGATATATTTTAACTTTAAAATGAATTACATTTTTAAAGAATCAAATAACTCAATTAATTTAGGACTAGAAGGTCTAGGTGCATTTGCATCTACAATGTTTCCTTGTGGGTCTAATAAAATGAATCGAGGAATACTGTTTACTCTATATGCATCAGCAAAAGTTTTATCTCCTTTAGAGTATAATTGAACTCCTACTAATTCCATGTCAGTAACCATTTTTTTCCAAGTTTCGTAGTCTTTTTCTCTATCAACAGAAATACTTACAAACTCGATATTTTTTTCACGGTATTTTTCTTCTACGGTCTTTAAAAAAGGAATTTCGTTTTTACATGGTTGACACCAAGTTGCCCACATATCAATATATACATACTTACCTTTTAAATCATCTAAAGAAGTAGTATTTCCTTTGTGGTTTTCGTAATCAACAAATTTAGGAGACTCTTTACCAGCAGCTAAAGTTTTAGCTAAGTATTGCTTGTCGTTGTATACCTTTGTTAAGTACTTTTCTAAACCAGTAATACTTTGCTTTTGGTTGGCAACAAAAGTTGAATCTAAAGATGCGGCATCTATATTTTTATTAAACCCATCAACAAAAGAAGAAACTTTAGCTCTAAAATCTAACTCAGGTAAATCCATTAATTCTTTATCTCCAAATAATTCATCTTGTTTTAATAAAGCCTGAGCTAAGAAAGCGCTTTCTTTAGAACCATCCCCAGTGAAGGTAATTGTTTTATCAAATTCATTTGCATCTAGAGACATATTTATATCGGCCCCATTTTTTAAATATAAAGTAGCATATTCTTTACCGTCAAAAAATCTATAGAAACCATCTTTTACATTCATGGTGTCTTTAAACATCCCATTTTCATCAACTTTGATAACTCTGTTAAATTGAAATTGTGGATTTGATATTACAACAGAGTCTGAATTTTTATTAGTTATTTTTCCAGAGAAAGTGACGTAATCTTTTGATTCTTTGTTACAAGCGATAAAGGCTAATGCAAAAAGTGATGTGTAAATAAATTTTTTCATCTATAAAATTTTTGTAGTAAACGGTAAATTTATAAATATTATTTAAAGTATAAGTGTTAAAAAAATATTAATCACTACCACAATGTTCTTTTCGTAATGTGTTAATAGTTTTTAATGATATTTCTATGCCATTTTCTTCATATTGAGATTTTACTCCTGAAAAAAGAAAAGCAACTACGCGAATAATGACTATTAAAAAAGAGATACAAAATACAACAACAAAAATGAATAAAATGATTTTTGAAACCCAATTAGCTTTTTGATAGATTTCATTTTTATCATGACAGTAAGCAACAAAGCAATGCTCAATACTATCTATAGGCTTAAAGGTGAAGTTAACTACGTTTTCTAGTAGCTTCCAAAATCTAGAAGGGTCTCCTTCTTCGTGGTGCATAAAAAAACCAATGCGAGCAGAGATTGTATTGTCTGGGTTTCCTTTTGCAAAAGCGTTGCCTAACTAATCAAAAGCAATAAGTATATTTAAAAACCAAGTTGGTTTCCTTTTTATGTTTTTATCATTAATAGCTTTATAGTATGTTTCTTTTTTTATAAGAATTAATTCAACCAACCCTCACGGTCTAAGCTTCTGTATTGTATGGCTTCAGTAATATGTTCTGATTCGATATTTTTTGCTTGCGCTAAATCGGCAATAGTACGTGATACTTTTAAAATTCGATCATAAGCCCGTGCTGAAAGATTTAATTTTTCCATAGCAATTTTTAACAATTGTTTGCTTTCTTCTGATAGTTTACAAAATTCTCGTATTTGTTTTACACTCATTTGAGCATTATAATGGGTATTCTCGAAATTTTTATATCGCTCGGTTTGAATTTCTCTAGCTTTTGTTACACGTTTTCTAATATCAACACTGCTTTCACCTTTTCGCTCTTCGGATAGTTTGTCAAAAGGAACTGGTGTTACTTCAATATGAATATCGATTCTATCTAACAACGGACCAGATATTTTACTTAAATAACGTTGCATTTCTGCAGGAGAGGAGGTCATTGGAGAGTCTGAATTATTGAAGTATCCTGACGGACTAGGGTTCATGCTAGCCACTAGCATAAAGCTACTAGGATAATTCACGGTAAACCTAGCTCTTGAGATGGTAACTTCTCTATCTTCTAAAGGTTGACGCATTACTTCTAAAACGGTACGTTTGAATTCTGGAAGTTCATCTAAAAAAAGTACACCATTATGAGCTAAAGATATTTCACCAGGTTGCGGATATTGTCCTCCGCCTACCAATGCTACGTCAGAAATTGTATGATGGGGAGAACGGAAAGGGCGTTGATACATCAAGCCAGTATTTTGAACTTTACCAACGACAGAGTGTATTTTGGTTGTTTCTAATGCTTCGTGCAACGTCATTGGAGGTAAAATAGATGGAAGTCGTTTTGCTAACATGGTTTTTCCGGCTCCTGGTGGACCAATTAAAATAATATTATGACCACCAGCTGCTGCTATTTCCATACAACGCTTAATAGATTCTTGTCCTTTTACATCAGCAAAGTCGAATTCAGGAAAATCAATGTGTTTGTAGAATTCAGCACGGGTGTCAACTATTGTAGGTTCAATTAGCTTATCGCCATTGAAATGATTGATTACTTCTATAATACTTTCAGCTCCTAAAATAGTTAGGTTACTTACAATAGCAGCTTCTTTAGCATTTTCTTTAGGGAGAATCAAATATTTAAATCCTTCTTCACGTGCTTTAATAGCCATAGGTAAAGCCCCTTTTATTGGCTGTAAACTCCCATCTAAAGAAAGTTCTCCCATAATGATGTACTCTTCAATGTTTGATGATTGAATTTGTTTAGAAGCAGCTAATATTCCAATAGCTAAGGTTAAATCATAGGCAGCTCCTTCTTTACGAATATCGGCAGGTGCCATGTTAATAATAATTTTCTTTCCCGGAAGTTTGTAATTGTTATTAGCTAAAGCAGCAGAAATTCTATAGGAACTTTCGCTAACAGCTTTGTCAGGTAAACCCACTAAATGATAGCCTATTCCTTTATCAATATTTACCTCTACAGTTATGGTGGTAGCTTCAATACCAAAAACTGAGCTTCCATAGACTTTTACTAGCATATTTTTTCTCTTTCTGTTAAAGATAGGAAAAAATGAGAAATATGATGGTGTAAGGAAAGTATGTTAAGAATATAGAACAGTTACTAGTTGTACAAAAAAAAGCCTCTTTTTAAAAAGAGGCTTTTTTTTATTGTAAAAGTATACTATTACTTGGTATTGAAACGGTCTAAACCAGTTTTTAACCAATTGTAATATGTTGTATGGTCTGTATATTGTTGAGGTGAATTTAAAACCTCTAATTCAGGACTCATTAATACATAAAATGGTTGAGATGCTGTTTTAAAGTTAGCAGCTTGTAATGTAGCCCATTTATCACCATAAGTTCTAATTCTTTTTACCTTACCATTAGATTTGATAAAGTCAAATTGTTCCTCTTCAGGTAACATTCTTTGGTGATCATCTACGTACAATGAAATTAATACGTAATCGTCATTGATTAAAGAATAGATGTTTGGTTGGCTCCAAATATTTTCTTCCATTTTACGACAGTTTACACATGCCCATCCTGTAAAATCTAACAATACAGGCTTGTTAACTGATTTTGCATATGCAATACCTTCTTCAAAATCTTTGAAACAGTTTAAGTTAAGTGGGCAGTGGTTGTCTTTTTGATAGATACTATGGAATTTAGGTGGAGCAAAACCACTTAATAATTTATTTTGATTCCACATAGGCTTTTCTAAAACACCAGGAGCTAAATACACAGCTAAAGCTAGTGAAGCAAGACCTACTAACACTCTAAAGAATGTTAACTTTCCATATCTTTTTCCTATAATACCAAATAAGTACAATGCCACTAATAATGCTATAAAAGCCCAGATACCAATAAAGATCTCTCTTTTTAATAATCCCCAGTGACCAACTAAATCAGCATTTGATAAAAATTTGAAAGCAAAAGCTAATTCAATAAATCCTAAAACAACTTTAATAGAGTTTAACCATCCACCAGATTTAGGTAAAGTATTTAACCAATTAGGGAACATAGCAAACAGAGCAAATGGTAATGCTAATGCTAAACCAAAACCAACCATACCTACTGATAATTGCATTGCTCCTCCGCTTAAAGATCCTGCTAATAACGATCCTAAAATAGGACCTGTACATGAAAATGATACAATAGCTAAGGTTAAAGCCATGAAGAAGATACCTATAATCCCTCCAATATTAGAGGCACTATCCGCTTTATTACTCCAAGAACTAGGTAAGGTTAATTCATAAAAACCAAAGAATGAACCAGCAAAGAATATTAAAATAACAAAGAAGAATAAGTTTAACCAGATATTAGTTGATATACTGTTTAAGATTTCTGGATCTAAAGTGTCTAAGAAATGGAAAGGAAGACTGATTAATCCATAGATTAAAACAATGAAGAAACCATATAAAACTGCACTACCTATTCCTCTGCCTTTCTTCTCAGTACGCTTTGTGAAAAAAGATACTGTTAAAGGTACCATTGGGAATACACATGGAGTTAAAAAAGCTAACAATCCACCAACAAAACCTAAAAGGAAAATATTTAATAAAGTGTTGTCACTTTCATCTTCTGATGTATCAGTAGAACTCTTTAATAAAACAGTATTTTTTAAGTCTAAGTTTAAAGACTGAGATAATGTTTTACTTTTATCGTCAACTTCAGCAACAGTTTGAGAAACTTTTTCACCAGTTAAAGAGAAAGTAAAGTCTTCATCAAAAGGTAAACAGTATTCTTTACATACTTGAGCTTTAAAATTTAAAGTTACTGTTGTTAAAGAAGTATCTTGAACAGTAATTCTTTGTGTTAATTTAGCTTCTTCTACAAAGAAAATTTCATCCATTGCCCAAATTTCACTGAATTCTGTTTCAGTATCGCTTTCTTTAGCTTTACCATTTAAAGCATAACCAGTTTGCCCTTCAGCTGGAGAAATAATCATTGGTAAAGAAGCACCTTCTGGGTTATATTGAGAGTATAAGTGCCAGTCTTCTGCTACAAGCACGTCAAAAATTAAGTCGTATTCTGTGTCTGAGATTTTCTCGACCTTAGGAGTTACAACTACAGGATTATCGTCGGATTGAGAATAAACCGCAAAACCTATGAGTAATAAAAATAGAGTAAAGAATTTTTTCATTCTATGTAGTTTGATGGGGTTAATTAAATACTAATTTTCAGTAATTCGGTTGTTTTTTCTGTTGGTAAAAAGCGTCTGTCTTGTCGTTTGCCAATAATCCAAATAATTTCATTTTTACTTGAACAGAGTAACCAAATTTTATTTTTGTCTATTACAGATATTTTTTCGTCTTTAAAATACTTACTGATTTTTTTTCGCCCTAACATTCCTGTAGGATAAAAATAATCGCCGACATTCCATTTTCTAAGGATTAATGGATAACTAAGTAATTTATTATCAACGTATATGCTTCTGTTGTCGATAATCATTCTTGTATGAACGTTCTCGAACAACAGTTGAATTGGCGTTGTAATTTTATTGTTTCCCTCCCTTATAATGAAATGCTCATCAGTTAATGAACTTTTTTCATTAGTGCGTAAAAGTAATAAAAAATCTCTGTCTTTCAACAAAGTATAAAATTTTGTTAAAATTCGTTTGCCAGATTGAGCGTGAATTAAGCTATAAACATCGTTCCATTCCGTGAATTTATAAGGCTTTAAGAGCTGATATAGGTATGCTTCTAGATTCGATAATTTTAACAGTTTTTGAATGTTAATTTTTAACAGATCACCCTCTTTTGAAAGAATTTCTGTAGAAATTTCTTCTATTTTATCATTAATAATTTGTTGAGACTGATTTAAATGGTCAATTGTTTTGTTAAAAGAAGCTAAAAGGTTAGGATTCAGTTCTTTTAATAGAGGGGTTATTTGATGGCGTATCTTATTTCGAAGATATTTCGTTTCCGCATTACTTTTATCTTCACGCCATTTAATATTGTTCTCTTGTGCAAAGTTCAAAATTTCATCACGAGAAAAAACAAGTAGAGGTCGAACTATATTTTCGTTTATTACAGGGATTCCTGTTAGTCCTTCTAAACCAGTACCTCGAGTAAAGTTGATTAAAAAAGTTTCTAAATTATCATCTGCATGATGAGCTGTAAGCAAATAGTCAAAATGATGCTTTTTGATTAATTGATTAAACCAATTATAACGTAGTTCTCTGGCTGCTAATTGAGTTGATAATTTATTTTCAATAGCATATTTATTAGTGTTGAAATGAGTTGTAAATGTTGTAAGAGTTAGTTTTTTACCCAAATTCTCAACAAATTTTTCATCTAAATCACTTTCCTTTCCTCGTAATTGAAAGTTACAATGTGCCAATGCAATACTAAATCCTAACTGATGTAATATATGAGTTAATACAACACTGTCAATTCCCCCAGAAACAGCAATTAGTAGTTTTCTTCCTTTTAAAAAAGGAAGACGACTATCAATATGTTTTGCTAATTCTTCAAGCATAGGGGAGAGGGTCAATAATTTTTATAATTGGGAGTTTAACCAGTTTACAACATCTTGTAACATTTCTTCTTTACATAAATCGTTTTGTAATTCATGGTATCCGCCTTCATATAGTTTTAAACTAGCTTTTGAGGTATTGTTAGCAAAGGCTTCTGTTCCTTTGTAGTCGATAATTTTATCTCCTGTACCATGAAGTAATAACATTGGAGTTTTTAAAGATGAGGCATTTTGAATAGCCCACTCACCAGCATCTATAAATGATAAAGAAAAATTAGGGCTGATTTTATCATGAATTAATGGATCGTCAATGTATTTTTTTACTTCACTAAAATCACGAGATACATCATTAGGATCTAACTCATTACCTAAGGTTATAGACGGAGCTATTTTTTGCATGACTTTACCTAATGATAATTTCCAGGCAGGTGGTTGAAAGGCTAGTCGTAAAAAAGGACTTGTAGCGATAGTACCTTTTAAATTATGCTCTCTTCTAAGAGTATAGTTAATCACAGTATTTCCTCCCATTGAATGCCCGTATAAAAAGATAGGTTTGTCACCAAAAATTTCATTGGCTTTTTCAATTAGTTTGGTAACACTTTCTAATACATAATCAAAACCAGGGTTGTGTCCTCTTTTACCAGCTGTTTTTCCGTGTCCAAAATGGTCAAAAGCAATTACTCCGAAGTTATTATCGGTTAGCTTTTGAGCAACGTGTCCGTACCTAGTCGAATGTTCGCCCATTCCGTGAACAATAACTACAATAGCTTTTGTAGTTTCTGGTTGCCAATACTGTCCAAAAAACTTAGTTTTATGAAAACTGAATGTAAATATATTGTGTGTCATTATTTTCTAGTGATATTACCATCTTCTAAAATATTAAAAATAATAGTAGAAGGAGAGTCTGAAATATATTCAATCAGTTCAATACTGTTTTTGTTAAGGGTAGAAGTGGTTCTTAGCATACCTTCAGCTATTTCATCATAAGCTAATACTTGGCTGTTGATAATATTAAATTGATTGTCATAATTTACCAACATAGAGATTAGCTCGTTGTGGTTAGGATAAAAATAATATACTATCGATTGGTAGTTGTCTGATATCTTAGGAAGATATGAAATACCAATTTTAGCATTTTCATCATTTAGCTGTTCTTCAAAAATAGAAGGTAATTTTAAAAGTTCTTGTTGTGTTTTAGTTAGTAATTTGCCTTCTATATGATTGCTAAAGTTTGTGCTGTCAATTAAAGGAACTGTTTTGGCAGGATAATCGCTTAAAAAAGAGTATTTATTTACTTTACATGATGTTACAGTTGCTATAATAGCAACAAAAAGGAAAATTTTGATAGTGTTTTTCATCTCTTTATTTTTTGTAATAGTTTGTTATTTGTCGACTCAGTTTTGGTTGGTGTACTAAATTAGATGCCCATATTACGGACTTTAATGTTATAAATATAGTTAACTTTTATTAGTATGAGTTAAAACATACTTCATGGCCTTAGCTTTTAATAAGCATTCTTCGTATTCTTTTTCTGGAGTAGACTTTGAAGTAATGGCTCCTCCAACCGAATAAGAAACGTACTTATTTTCGGCATTGTATAAAATACTTCGGATAACTACGTTAAAATCGAAATCGCCCTCAGGTGTAAAATAACCAACAGTTCCTGAATATAATCCGCGTTTAGTTTCTTCTAGAGTTTCAATAATCTTCATAGCAGATATTTTTGGTGCACCTGTCATGCTTCCCATAGGAAATGTATCTTTTATAACATCTACAGGATGTGTGGTATTTTTAATTTCAGAAACTACGGTAGAAATCATTTGATGTACTTGTTTAAAAGGATATACTTTGCATAACTCTTCTACTTGAACACTTCCTCTTTTGGCGGTTTTAGATAAGTCGTTACGTACCAAATCTACAATCATGATGTTTTCTGAGCGTTCTTTTTCATCACGCGCTAAATCAAACGCGATTTTTTCATCTTCAATAGGATCAATTAAACGTTTTGCAGTGCCCTTAATGGGTTGTGAAATAATTTTTGAATCTTCTTTTCTGATATATCTTTCAGGAGTTGCAGATAGCAAGTAATGGCTGTCATTTCTAAAAAAAGTGGCAAAAGGAGGTTCTGATATTTTGTTTAAGTGTACATACACTTCATATGGGTTAATAACTGTGTTTTCTGCATAAAATTCCTGACAAAAGTTAGCTTCGTAAATATCGCCTCGATGAATATGTTCTAGTACTTTTTCTACTTTTTGATGATATTCATCTTTATGGATTCTCAATTTTATTTTAATGTCGTTTTCTTGTGAAAACGCTCCTTTGCCATTTGAAGTTAGGTTCGGGTTAGTTTCAATAATGTCTTCAAAGTCTTCTTCTAATTCATCATCAATCATTTGTAGATAATGAAATTCAACCTTATCCTCTTTGATAAATATTAATTTTTGAGGTTGAAAAAAATATAAATCAGGAAAATTTAATCCGTCAAAATTAGAAGATGTTAGTTTTTCAATATCGTTTTTAACATCGTAAGAAATATATCCGAAAATATAATCTTTTGTGTAGGATTGATATTCTTTCAGTTGTTCAAAAGCACCTTGAAAATCCGTTTTGATTGAAGTAAATTCTTCCATAGCCAAGGCACAATTAAAAGAACTATATTGTTGTTCATAGTTATTTGAATCTAGCCAAATAGCAGTTTCAAATTGTTGAGCCCAAACAAACATCTTTTGTTTAAAGAGTGTTGGGTCGTCTATAGAAAAAATACGGATAGTTCTTGACATCGCACAAAAATAAGAAACCCGATAGAAATAATACTATCGGGTTTAGGTTTTATAAGATATGAGTACTATTCTTTTTTCTCAATTTCTTCTACTTGCTTCATGATTTTTTGGGTATTTTCATATTCTTTTATCTTACTTTCAACTTCCTCTAAGGTGCCTTCGAAAATTTCTTCTTTGATAACTTCTTTACCATTTTCAACGGTTGTAGTAGTTACAGTAGCTTTTGCAGTACCATCTTCATTTTTTTCAATTTCAACTTTTATAGTGTTTTCAACGATATTTTCTATAGGAGCTCCAGTGTCAGTAGATAACTTTATTTCATGCTTTTCACCATTTTTGTCAATAAAAACTTGAATGTTTTTTGTTTCTTCATGTATATCAGAAGAGTGTCCTCCTAAAATAGGGGCAATTACCAAACCTACTAAACATGTCAACTTAATTAAAATATTCATGGAAGGTCCCGAAGTGTCTTTAAAAGGATCCCCTACAGTATCTCCAGTTACTGCTGCTTTATGAGCATCAGAACCTTTGTATGTCATTTCACCGTTAATTTCAACACCTGCTTCGAACGATTTTTTAGCATTGTCCCAAGCACCACCAGCATTATTTTGAAAGATAGCCCACATAACTCCTGAAACACAAACACCAGCCATATATCCTCCTAAAGGTTCAGGACCGAAAATTAACCCAATAATGATAGGGGTGATGATAGTAATTAATCCTGGTAATAACATTTCTTTTAAAGCGGCTTTGGTAGAAATATCAACACATTTTGCGTATTCAGGAGTGCCAGTTCCTTCCATAATCCCTGGGATTTCTTTAAACTGACGACGTACTTCATGTACCATTTCCATAGCTGCTTTTCCTACTGATTGCATTGCTAAGGCAGAAAAAATTACAGGAATCATTCCACCAACAAATAGGGCAGACAAAACATCTGCTTTAAAAATGTTAATTCCGTCAATTCCAGTAAAAGTTACATAAGCGGCAAATAAAGCGAGAGCGGTTAATGCAGCAGAGGCAATAGCAAACCCTTTACCTATGGCCGCAGTTGTGTTACCGACTGAATCTAAAATATCAGTACGTTCACGTACATGATCTTCTAATTCACTCATTTCAGCAACCCCACCTGCATTATCAGCGATAGGTCCAAATGCATCTATGGCTAATTGCATTGCTGTGGTAGCCATCATTGCTGAAGCTGCTAAAGCAACTCCGTAAAACCCTGCAAAGTAGTATGAGCTGTAAATGGCGGTAGCAAATAAAAGGACTGATAAAAATGTAGATTTCATACCCACAGCTAAACCAGCGATAATATTGGTTCCTGCACCAGTAGCACTGTTTTGTACAATAGCCAGTACGGGTTTTTTACCTAAACTTGTATAGTAAGAAGTTACTACTGAGATTAATGCGCCAACTGCCAAGCCAATACAGGCAGCCCAAAAAACATTGATAGAAGAAACTTCCTTCATGCCTTCTCCAAAGAAATTCATTTGCATAGTTTCTGGCAACATCCATTTAATTAGGAAAAAACTTGCTGCTAAGGTTAGTAAAATGGCTGCCCAGTTACCTGTGTCTAATGCTTTTTGAACTTGGGCTTCTCTTGCAGAGTTGTCTTTGATTTTTACTAAAAAAGTACCAATAATAGAAGCGATAATTCCCACTCCTGCTATAACCAAAGGAAGTAGTATTGGTCCCATACCGTTAAAATCATCAGTAAATTGAGAGGTTATAGACATGTCTCTAATTACATAGTTTCCTAATACCATAGAGGCTAATACAGTTGCTACATACGAACCAAATAAATCAGCACCCATTCCAGCAACATCTCCTACATTATCTCCTACATTATCAGCAATGGTGGCAGGGTTTCGAGGGTCATCTTCTGGTATTCCAGCTTCTACTTTACCTACTAAATCGGCACCAACATCGGCAGCTTTGGTATAAATACCTCCACCAACACGAGCGAACAGAGCGATAGATTCTGCACCTAAAGAGAAGCCTGCTAACGCTTCTAATACGATTGTCATTTCGTTGTAAAAATTACCTTCATTGGAAATAAATAATCTTACAAAAAGAATGAAAAATAAACTTAAACCTAAAACAGCTAATCCGGCAACACCTAATCCCATAACGGTACCACCTCCAAAAGAAACTTTTAAGGCTTGTGGTAAGTTGGTTTTGGCAGCTTGGGCAGTACGTGCATTTGCATCGGTTGCTATGCGCATTCCAATATTTCCTGCTAAAGCGGAAAATATAGCACCTACAATAAATGCAGGAACAATCATAATACTAGTAGTGTCTACTAATTGAGAAATACTAAATAAGGCTAAGGAAGCAATAATTACAAAGATTAATAATAATCGGTATTCGGCAGCTAAAAAAGCAAGAGCTCCTTCTTTTATACTTTTTGAAATGGATTGCATTTTATCATTTCCAGCATCTTGTTTTTTTACCCAGATCATTTTTGTGTACATAAAAACGAGTCCTAAAAGAGCCAAGATTATTGGCACATACATCATGTTTTGTTTCATGTTTTTGTTATTTGATTAGTTATAAGTGTTCGTAAATATAACAAAATCAATAACTAAACAAAAAACCTCTCAGAGTTAACTGAGAGGTTTTTAAAACTTAAAAGTCAATTTTACTATTAAATAGTAAAGTTTCCGTTTGCTTTATGTTCGCTGTTTTCGTAACGTTCTAAACACTTATCTAAAATCTCGTAAGCTTCGTCAGCGTTACCCCAGTCACCAATATCAACCTTTTTCTTTTCTAAGTCTTTATATACTTGGAAGAAATGAGTGATTTCTTTTTGACGGTGTGGGTTTAAATCTGTAATATCATTATATCTGTTCCAGATTGGATCAGATACAGGCACACAAACGATTTTTTCATCTGGTCCTTTTTCATCTGCCATATGGAAAACTCCAATTGGTTTTACTTCCATAACACACATAGGAAAAGTTGGTTCAGCACCTAAAACTAATACATCTAATGGGTCACCATCTAATGCTAAAGTTTGAGGAATAAACCCATAGTCTCCAGGGTACATCATTGAAGAAAACAACATTCTGTCAAAACGAATTTTTCCTAAATCAAAATCGTACTCGTACTTGTTTCTACTTCCTTTTGGTATTTCAATTAAAACATCTACTGTTTTTCTTTCTTTTGCTGTCATATATTCTATTAACTTTTCTTCGTTTCTAAAATCGGTTTGCAAAAGTAGTAATTTATTAGTTTTTTAAAGAAAAAATACAGGTTATTTTATGGTTAATAACATGATTATAAGCCAGGTCTAACACCAATACGAATCGCAAATTTTGGAGTAGGAGCCACTACTGAGCCAGCAGGAAGAGAATAATTGCTTCTCCAAATGGCATCAATTCTAAGGAAACGTAAATTTCCATACCCAATATTTTCTAGTCCAACACTATACTCATAGTAAAGTTTATTAGGAGTATTATAGTTAATGTTAGATCTATTTATAGCCATATTTTCTTTAGATATGCTTCCATAAGCAGCTCTAAAAGTAACTAAGCTTCGTAGCTTTAATTTTTTTAGTAGAGGAATTCTATTTAAAATATAACCGTTAAAATGATGTTCGAAATGGCCTGCTAAATATTCATCAGTAACAAAATCGTAATAATTAAGTAGTGTAAAAGTATCTTTAACCAAAGAAAAAGATTGGTTTGCAGGTATAGGACTCAATAAAGCTATTGGTACAGTTCCAAAGGTTTTTCCTACTTCAAAGGTAGCATCTAAGATTCCAAACTTACTAAGTAAGATAGGTTGGTTGTATTTGAACTGTATTTTATCATATTCATGAGTTCCGTTAAAGAAATCTTTATAACCTCTTTTATAGTTTAAAACGAATGTAGGAAAGACATTACGTCCAAATTGTCTTTCAACTCCTAAACCATATACAAATCTTCCAGGTGTATATGAAACATAGATGTCTGAATTTACATTAGTTACTTGTGATTGGGTGTTTCCACTTTCATCAATATAATTCATCGAGAAGTTTTCTTCTGAAGCAGACTTTATTTTTGCATGTGTGAAGTTAAATCCAATATGAAGGTTGTTTTGAATTTGATAATCAAAATTTGAGGCTATTTTTTCAATATTTGAAAGAAAGAAGTTGTCTCCTCTTGAAAATAATGCTGTAGTACCAAAACTTCTCCCTAAAAGTTGAGAAGTGTTAAATAAAGTACTTCCCAGTTGTTCTATGTCTTTTTGATAAGCTGCTCCAACAGAAATTCTAGGTTTGTAGGATAAAAGATAACGTGCTTCTGCTCCGTACTTAGTTTTTTTGTCTTTAAATCCATAAGCAATATGACCACTTAAGCGAAAACGGTCATCTTTTGTTACAAAAGTTCTAAAGCCCATTTTGGTTCTTATCCCCTCTATTTGGTTGTTAGCAAAAGCAGTCCATAACGGTCCAATTTGAATACCAGTATTAGTGTTGATGTAGCCGCTAGCAACTGTGTTTATAAGACCAGTAAGGTGTTTTATTTGTTTTTTTGATTTAACATTTTCAATCAGCTTATGGGTCTTTTTGCTTTCGTTACTTTGAATTGAATCCCAGTAAGTTTTTTCTTTTTTATATTGATCAGGTCTTATTTTAACTATTTCCTGAGTATAGAAAGCTTCAGGGTAGGGTTTGTTCAGGATATAATCTTGAAATGTGATATTCTTTTTGATGGTTAATCCCTTATTGCTTTCGTTTTTGTCGATAAAGGTAAAATCACCTTCGTATGCATTTTTTGTAGGGATGTAAATGCTATCGTTTCTAACCTCAAACTCTTTTTCAAAAGATAACCCTCTTACAAAGTTCAAATTGATACTTTTATGAACTTTCATTTTTAATTTCTTAATAGAGAAATTTTTATCGACAACCCAAAAATTTCCTTGAAAGGCTAAATCTCCATCTCTTCTAGGAAAGAAGTAGATGTTGTATAGTTTTTTATTATTATCAACAATACTATCATAAAGAACATAATCGTAGGTGTCAAAACCATTTGTAGACAAAGGACTTATAAAAGGTTTCTGAAGTAAATTGATGTTGTTTTTAAAAATATCAACATTTTGAAAAGTTTTTGACATTCGATCAAAAACATACCCTTGAGCACCTAAACCTTCTGATTTTTCTGCTTCAATATCTTCTCGAGTGTTGTTGTTTTTATTGTCGCCATAAACCTTAGAGACTTGTTCGTTTAAGAAGATAGGAATATAGTAATTGATACCATCACTGTCATATTGAACCTCTTTAATAGCTTGTTTGTATTCGTTTTTGAAAATTTTCTTTAAAAAGAGGGTGTCTAAATTATTTAAACCTATTTCAATAGATGTATTTTTTTTATATTGATAGTAATCGACTAAGTCTAGCCCATTTTTCCTTTTACGTTTCCAAATTTCTTTTAAAATGCGATAGGCGGGATTTTCTTTTTTCTTTAAACGTTTTTTAGGTTTTGAAACAATGATAACTTCTTCTAACTCGTTAGTTCCCTCTTTTAAAACAATATTTAAAAATTTAGTTTTTTGACTAACTTTTATAGTTTGTGTTTGAAAACCAATAAAAGAAATTTCTAAATTACCCCTATATTTTCGGGTTTTTAGATAGAATTTCCCATTTTCATCAGTAGTGGTACCATAATTGGTGTTTTTTAAAACAACATTTACAAAAGGTATAGGGCTGTTAAATTCGTCAACCACTTTTCCTTGTAGTGTTAATTGAGCGTTTAAAATATTGGCTACTAGAAGTAATAATAAAGTTAGCAGATTTTTCATTAATTTATTTACTAGAAAATCCTTTTGACGAAGGTCAAAAGGATTTTTAATTTATTTTCAATTTCTTTTTTTCTTTTACTATTTGCGGTACATCACCTCTTTTACAGCAGTAATAACATCATTTGCATTCGGTAACCATTCTTCTAATAATACTGGTGAATAAGGTGCAGGTGCATCAGCAGTTGTAATTCTTTTTATTGGTGCATCTAAATAATCAAATGCTTCGTCTTGTACTCTAAACGTAATTTCTGATGAAACACTTCCGAAAGGCCATGCTTCTTCTAAAATTACTAATCGGTTCGTTTTCTTTACAGATTCTAAAATGGTTTTATGATCCATTGGGCGAACTGTACGTAAATCGATAATTTCTATTGAAATTCCCTCTTTTGCTAATTCGTCAGCAGCTTTGTATGCTTCTTTGATGATTTTTCCGAAAGAAACAACTGTAACATCAGTACCTTCTCTTTTAATATCGGCAACCCCAATAGGAATGATGTATTCTCCTTCAGGAATTTCCATTTTATCACCATACATTTGCTCAGATTCCATAAAAATTACTGGATCATCATCACGAATTGCTGCTTTTAATAAACCTTTTGCATCATAAGGATTCGAAGGTACAATAACCTTTAATCCTGGGCAATTAGCAAACCAACTTTCAAAAGCCTGTGAATGCGTTGCAGCCAATTGACCTGCAGAAGCAGTTGGCCCACGAAAAACGATAGGACAGTTAAATTGTCCTCCACTCATTTGACGAATTTTTGCAGCGTTATTGATAATTTGATCAATTCCAACTAATGAGAAATTGAAAGTCATATATTCAACAATAGGACGGTTACCATTCATTGCAGATCCTACAGCGATACCACCGAAACCTAATTCGGCAATAGGAGCATCGATTACACGTTTCGCTCCAAACTCGTCTAACATTCCTTTACTGGCTTTATATGCTCCGTTGTACTCAGCAACTTCTTCACCAATCAAATAAATGCTTTCATCTCTGCGCATTTCTTCGCTCATTGCTTCGCAAACGGCTTCTCTAAATTGTACTGTTTTCATACGTTTTATAAGTAGTTGTTTATCAAGAGTGCAAAAATAATAAAAATACGAGTAATATTGTAGCTTTAAAACAACAAATGATTAAGTGATAATAATACCTTAAATTTGAGGCAGATTAAGGTAGGGGAAAAATTTTATTATGCACGCATAGTAAATTAAAAAAAATCCTTAACTTCGTCGCACAAAATTAAGTTTCTTTAAAACAACGATATATGAAAATATTAGTTTGTATCAGTCATGTACCTGATACTACTTCAAAAATCAACTTTACTGATAACGACACAAAGTTTGATACTAACGGGGTTCAATATGTTATTAATCCATACGATGAGTTTAGCTTAACTCGTGCAATGTGGTTTAAAGAAAAACAAGGAGCAAGTGTAACTGTAGTGAATGTTGGAGGTGCTACTACCGAGCCTACTTTACGTAAAGCATTAGCAATTGGAGCAGACGATGCCATTCGCGTAAATGCTGAACCAACAGATGGATTGATGGTTGCTAAAGAGTTAGCTGAAGTTGTTAAAAATGGAGGATATGATTTAGTGTTAGCAGGAAAAGAATCTGCTGATTATAACGGACAAATGGTGCCAGGAATGTTAGCTTCTTTATTAGATTTTAACTTTGTTAATGGGTGTGTTGGTGTTGAGGTAGACGGAACAAACGTGACATTAAGTAGAGAGATTGATGGAGGAGAAGAAAAAGTATCTTCAACATTGCCAATGGTAATTGCAGGACAAAAAGGAATCGTAGAAGAAAAAGATTTGCGTATTCCTAATATGCGTGGAATTATGATGGCTCGTAAAAAGCCATTAAATGTAGTTGAGCCTACAGGAGCTACTGCAGCAACGGTAACTCAAAACTTTGAAAAACCAGCGCCAAAAGGAGCGGTTAAGTTAGTTGATAATGTTGATGATTTAATCAACTTATTACATAACGAAGCGAAAGTAATCTAATTAAAAATTAAAATCATGTTGTTGGGGCTTTTACCTAATGACAAATAAAATATAAAAAATATGTCTGTATTAGTTTTTGCCGATTCATCGGAAGGAAAATTCAAAAAAACAGCTTTTGAAGTTGTTTCATACGGAAAAAAAGTAGCAGAACAATTAGGAAGCGATTTAGTAGTTTTAACTATTAATGGAGGAGATGCTTCTGAATTATATGCTTACGGAGCAGAAAAAGTTGTTGAAGTGAAGAATGATTTAACATCATTTAATGCTAAAGCATATGCTTCAATCATTAAACAAGTTGCAGAAGCAAAAGGAGCAACTACTGTAATTATTGATTCTAGTGTTGACGGATTAACTGTTGGTCCATTAGTAGCAGTAGCTTTAGAAGCAGGATATGCGTCTAATGCAGTAGCGTTACCAAGTAGCACAAGTCCTTTTGTTGTTAAGAGAAAAGCATTCTCAAATAAAGGATTTAACAATACTGAAATTTCAACAGAGAAAAAAGTAGTTGGTGTAGCTAAAAACTCTTATGGAGCGCATGAAAATGCAGTAAGTGGAGCAGTTGAAAGTTTCGACGCTTCATTACCAGAATTAGGAGTAAAATCAGAAAGTATTAGTAAGGCTACAGGAAAAGTAACGATTGCTGACGCAGATATCGTTGTTTCTGCAGGTAGAGGTTTAAAAGGACCTGAAAACTGGGGAATGGTTGAAGAGTTAGCAGAGGTTTTAGGAGCTGCAACAGCATGTTCTAAACCAGTGTCGGATTTAGGATGGCGTCCTCATAGCGAGCACGTTGGTCAAACAGGTAAACCAGTAGCTTCAAATTTATATATTGCCATAGGTATTTCAGGTGCAATCCAACACTTAGCAGGAATTAACGCATCGAAAGTAAAAGTAGTTATCAATACTGACCCAGAAGCACCTTTCTTTAAAGCTGCAGATTATGGTATTGTTGGTGATGCTTTCGAAGTAGTACCACAATTAGTAGAGAAATTAAAAGCGTTTAAGCAAGCGTAATTTAGTGGTATATTTTTCTTTTTCTAGAAATTAGGGGTCAACTCATAATTTTTAGTAAATTGTGCCCACTTAAGAAGGCTGTCTAAAATTTTAAGCGAAGAGCCTAAATTTAGACAGTTTTTGCTTTTATGATTGATTGTAAATGAGCTTGATAAGACTAACTATAAAAGGAATTTCGTATAGCCAAACACAGAGTGGGGCGTATGCTTTAGTGCTAAGCGAAATGGAAGGAACTAGAACATTACCTATTATAATAGGGGCTTTTGAAGCACAATCAATTGCCATAGCTCTAGAAAAAGAAATTAAACCACCAAGACCTCTTACCCACGATTTATTTAAAACATTTGCGGATAGGTTTTCTATTGTAATTAAACAAGTTATCATCCATAAATTGGTAGATGGAGTATTTTATTCAAGCTTAATTTGCGAGCGAGAAGGTATTGAAGAGGTGATTGATACACGAACATCTGACGCAATTGCATTGGCAGTTCGTTTTCAGGCACCAATTTTTACCTATGAAAACATCTTAGATAAAGCAGGTATTTATTTAAAAATGGATGAAGAATTAACTATTGAGGAGGATTTAGATTCAGATGATGACGAAGACGAAATAGAATTTTCTTTAGAAGAGGAAGAAGGAAAAGAAGAAGGCTACTACTCACACTTATCTTTAGAAGAATTACACGAACAACTTAACGATGCTGTAGCCAATGAAAATTATGAGTTGGCGGCAAAAATCCGTGATGAAATCAGCAAACGTTCTTAATTAAAATAATTTAAAATGAAGAAACTATTTACTTTCATAATGCTTTGCGTTACGATGATAACTTTTAGTCAAAGCATTGAAAAAAAGTGGAATTTCTCATCAATTACAACAACCGAAGGGGAATCGGTTATTTCAATAGATACTACCGATGTTCTTAATTTATCAGAAGGAAATTTTAATTATACATTAGTAGCAAAAGATAGTTTACAAGCTTCGGGTAATTATATTCACCAAAACAACTTATTAATTTTTAATTATAATCAACCAAAAGACACGGTTCGTTATTATAATGTAGTTGAATTGACTGATGAAGTACTTACCCTTTCTGAAAAAAATAAGTTGTACAAGTTTACGACAAAACCAGAGGTAGCTTCAATAGTAAAAGAGCAAAAAATAACACAAGGTGTTAGCAAAATAATTCCAAGTCAAGGTTTTTCTATGCATAGCTTATGGAGAGGAGTATTAGGAATGATTTCTTTGCTAGTTATTGCTTTTTTATTTAGTGCTAATCGTAGAGGAATTGATTGGAAAACGGTTGGGATAGGATTGGCTGTTCAATTATTGATTGCTATTGGGGTTTTAAAAATTCCTTTTGTACAAAAAACGTTTGAATTAATAGGAGGCTTATTTGTAAGTGTGCTAGACTTTACAAGAGCAGGAAGTGAATTTTTATTCAGCGGATTAGTAGCTGATATGGATTCTTTCGGATTCATTTTTGCTTTCCAAGTATTACCAACGATTATTTTCTTTTCTGCATTAACCTCTTTACTATTTTACTTAGGAGTTATTCAAAAAGTAGTAAAAGGATTAGCATGGTTGTTATCGAAAGGATTAAAAATTTCAGGAGCAGAAAGTTTATCAGTTGCAGGAAATATATTCTTAGGTCAAACCGAAGCTCCTTTATTAATTAAGGCGTATTTAGAAAAAATGAACCGTTCTGAAATCTTATTAGTAATGATAGGGGGAATGGCAACGGTTGCTGGGGCGGTATTAGCAGCTTATATTGGTTTCTTAGGAGGAGATGATGAAGCGTTGCGATTGTTATACGCAAAGCACTTATTAGCAGCTTCTGTAATGGCGGCTCCAGGCGCAATTATCATTTCAAAAATATTATATCCACAAACTGAAGAAGTAAATACTAATGTACAAGTGTCTTCAGAAAAAATAGGATCAAATATTTTAGATGCCATTGCCAATGGTACTACTGAAGGATTGAATTTAGCAATGAACGTTGCAGCAATGTTATTAGTGTTTATTGCTTTTATAGCAATGATAAATGGAATTTTAGGATGGGCAGGAGATATTACTTCATTAAATTCTTGGATGGCAGAAAACACTTCGTATGCTAAGTTTTCATTAGAGGCAATTTTAGGGTATCTTTTTGCTCCGTTAATGTGGTTAATAGGGGTCGCTAAAGAAGATATGGCATTAATGGGACAGTTGTTAGGTATTAAACTAGCAGCAAGTGAGTTTGTAGGTTACATTCAATTAGCAGAATTGAAAAATGCAGCTAGTGCTACGCATTTAACGTTTAATAAGTCAGTAATTATGGCAACTTATATGTTGTGTGGTTTTGCAAACTTTGCCTCTATCGGAATTCAAATTGGAGGTATCGGTTCATTAGCACCAGGGCAACGTAAGAACTTATCAGAATTTGGTATGAAGGCTTTAATTGGAGGGACTATTGCTTCATTAATGTCGGCAACTATTGCAGGAATGATTATTGGATAAAAACAATTTTAATAATCAAAATTACTTAAATTGTTGTTTTTGAATGTTATAGTTTTGTTTGTGTTGTTTTTTTGATATATTTATGTCAATATTAACCCTCGAAATTTAATCTATAATGAAAAAACTAAAAGATTTAAACGGAATTAAAATTTTATCAAAAAACGAACAAAACGAAATTAACGGTGGAGGTTACACCTATTGTAAAGGACATAACATGTGTTGCACAAGGTTTGCAAGTGGTTATGAGTTTTGTGATTATGGTTATTGCCAAAGTAACGGAAATTGTATTTGGGCGTAATCATAGTTGATAACTTCTTAATATAAATTTTAAAAGCATCTACTTTTTTTGTAGATGCTTTTTTATTTTTACTCTGTTAAGTAATTCAATATTTTAACGATTAAACGAAGAAGGATGAAGCAGTATTTAGATTTAGTAAAACACGTTTTAGACAACGGAAATGAAAAAGGAGATAGAACAGGAACAGGAACCAAAAGTGTTTTTGGATATCAAATGCGATTTGATTTAAGTGAAGGTTTTCCGATGGTAACGACTAAAAAGTTACATCTAAAATCAATAATTTATGAATTGTTATGGTTTATAAAAGGAGATACAAATGTTAAATATCTGCAAGAAAATGGGGTGCGTATTTGGAATGAATGGGCAGATGAAAAGGGCGATTTGGGTCCAGTGTATGGTCATCAATGGCGTAATTGGAATAGCGATGAGATAGATCAGTTAAAAGAAGTTATTGACACCTTAAAAAAGAATCCTAATAGTCGTAGAATGTTGGTGTCAGCTTGGAATCCATCTGTATTGCCAGATACTTCTAAATCGTTTGCAGAAAACGTAACCAATGGTAAAGCGGCGCTTCCGCCATGTCATGCGTTTTTTCAGTTTTATGTAGCTGACGGAAAACTATCGTGTCAATTATACCAACGCAGTGCCGATATCTTTTTAGGAGTTCCGTTTAATATTGCGTCGTATGCATTATTTACCATGATGGTAGCTCAGGTTTGTGGTTATGAAGCGGGAGAATTTATTCATACGTTTGGCGATGCACACATTTATAACAATCACAAGGAACAGTTAGAGTTGCAATTATCACGTGATCCAAGACCACTTCCGAAGATGAAAATCAATCCAGAAATAAAAAACATAGAAGATTTTACTTTTGAAGATTTTGAGTTGATTGATTATAATCCGCATCCACACATCAAAGGAATCGTAGCTGTATAATTTAACTTTATTTTTTATAGTTTGTTTAGTAAATTTGTAAGAAACCAGCTAAATTCTATAAAAATGACCACAGATATTGATGTTTTAAAAGATGCTCTCTACGAAAAAATAGCAGAAATTCATGATGAAAATGTGTTAAGAGCGATCCATACGTTAGTAGATAATATTAAAACGGATGGACTAGGAGAAGCCATTACAGAGAAAAGAGACCTTACAGGATACATTAAAGAATGGGTTAAAAATATGTAAACCCTTCAACAAAGATTTATGATTACACTTATTGCTGCAATTGCAAAAAATAATGCTTTAGGAAAAGATAATGACTTAATTTGGTATTTACCTGCCGATTTAAAACGGTTTAAGCAAATTACTTCTGGGCATCATATTTTAATGGGACGAAATACTTTTGAAAGTATTGGAAAACCATTGCCAAATCGTACATCAATTATCATTACTAGAAATAACGATTATTTTAAAGATGGATGTTTTATAGCGAATAGTATAGAACAAGCGATTGAATTAACAGAAGGTAATAATGCTTTCATTATTGGAGGAGCACAAATTTATAAACAAGCTTTAGAACAAAACTTAGTGGATCGTTTGGATATAACTATAGTACACCAAGATTTTGAGGCGGATGCTTTTTTTCCTGAAATAGATAAGACTATTTGGAAAGAAGTAGCTCGAGAAGATTTTAAAGCCGATGAGAAAAATAAGTACGATTATAGTTTCGTTTCTTATGAGAAACGTTAATTTGTGCCATTCTGAACTTGAATTTGTTTTCAGAATTTCATCATTATACTCAGAAAAGCAACATGTCAATACAACTTACTGAAATATCTAAAATCTACGGAACACAAAAAGCAGTAAATGCTATTTCTTTTGAAGCAAATAAAGGAGAAATAGTAGGTTTTTTAGGGCCTAATGGAGCAGGGAAATCGACAACAATGAAAATCTTAACTGGATTTATTCAACCATCAGAAGGAAATGTTTTAGTAAGTGGAATCGATGTTGTTGCAAATCCTATCGAAGCTCAAAAGAAGATAGGATATTTACCAGAGCATAATCCGTTGTATTTAGATATGTACGTGAAGGAATACTTACAGTTTCAAGCATCGTTACACGAGATAGACAAAACTAAAGTAACTGAAGTTATTGAACAAGTAGGATTATCGATAGAAGCACATAAAAAGATAAATCAACTATCAAAAGGGTATCGTCAGCGTGTAGGATTAGCAGCTGCTATTTTACACAATCCAGAAGTGTTGATTTTAGATGAACCTACTACAGGATTAGATCCTAATCAATTAGTTGAAATCCGCCAGTTAATCAAAGAATTAGGAAAAGATAAAACGGTGTTGCTTTCTACACATATTATGCAAGAGGTAGAGGCGGTTTGTGATCGTGTGATAATCATCAATAAAGGAGAAATAGTGATTGATAAACCTATTTCAGAGCTAAAAACAAGTAACGAACAAGTAATTAAAGTTACATTTGATTATAAGCTAGAAGAGCAGTTCATCAAAAGACTACCTAATATAATTTCTTATAAGAATACCTTAGAAAACAACTGGGTACTTGTCTTCAACTCAGAAGAAGATATGCGCCCTGTAATTTTTGACTTCGCACAAGAAAACGGATTGAAAATTCTAGGGTTAAATACAGAAAACAAAGACTTAGAAAGCTTGTTTAGAGAGTTGACTCAATAAAAAGATAGAAAAAGAAAAACGAAAAATTGAATAATGAAAAAGCTTTTACTTCTAGTATTAGTTCCTTTTTTGCTGGAATGTAGTAAAAAGGAAGAATCAGATGTTTTTATAGGCGCATATAGAAGCTTAGATAAGGTTATACCCTATCCATATTTATTTAAGTATAAGGGTAAAAAATTGTCTTTGTATAATCATATGGGAAAAATAATAGGAGAACATCAGATTGATTCAATAAAGGAAAAAGACGCTTTAAAAATAGCCGATAAAGAGTTTCTAGTTTGTAGAAAGAGAAACGAGAGGATAACTATGTTTGATTTATCGGATACCATTAATTTTCCAAGGTATAAAGATGAATCAAGAAGTCCAATATATAAATACTTGGCAGTTTTCAAGAAGACAAGTTTTAATAAAATAAACATGAAAATTGAAGGTGTTAGAAAGCATCTAGAATCGAAAGTGTGGAAATATAATGTTGAGAAAAGTGGAAATGATAATCCTAATGAAGATTTTGTTATAGAAAAAGTATATTCTTTTAAAGAAGACAAAGTTATAGAACTAACCAACTATTATTACAAAGAAGAGAAGATTATTTCAGAGCATCAAAGTATGAAATTTGAACTTTTCAAAATTGACAATCAGCTATTTCTATCTCTTTCAAAACAAACAGATAATCCATTACCTATTTTACAAATCACGGCTATTTCAGATTCGAGGATTTCGTTGAAAGATTATTCAGTAAGAGATCTTAAAGGAAAGAAGATAATATTTGACTCAACGTCATTTAATAGTGGGAACTTTAATGCTTATGTTAAGAAATCGAATGATTTTGAAAATTGTTTTGAAGGCTATCAAGGAGAATATTATCATGATGACGTTACTTATAAAAAAGGAAATGAGTTCTTAATAAACTTTGTTAATGACGGAATCCCTAAAGTTCAGGAAAACAAAAAAGGGTATATAATTATTCATTTTAATATAAACTGTAATAAAAAGATAGGAGACTTTGGCTTGATACAAATGACTAGAGAGTATAAGAAAACAAGTTTTTCTAATGAATTAGTCAAACACTTAGTAAATAAAGTGGCTAGTCTTAAGGATTGGCCTAATATAGAAGAAAGTACTTCAAATTATAAAGATGTTCATGCATTTTTAATGTTCAAAGTTGATAACGGTAAAATTGTAGATCTATGTCCTTAAAGAAAGTATTATTTATTATTGTTATTTCCTTTGTTTTTAGTTGTAAGACTGAAAATAAAATGTCTTCAGATAAACTTACAGATAAACTTACAGATAAAGAGAGAGATTCTATAGCAAAAAGATTTGATGATATATCGGTCTATTTTATACAGCCTTCACAAATACATAGAGAGTATAAAGATTCAGCTATTGCAATTCATCCAGAGAAAGTAGATTATATTCAACGACTTTCTTACTCGTATAAAAAAGTGGGAGATCATATAAAAGCGATGGAAATACTTAATAAAGCTGTAGATATTGATACTGCTAAGGGACAAGTAAATGCATTGCAATATAGAGCATGGACATTGTTGTACTATTATCGTGATTATGAAGGGGCTATAAAAGATGTAGATTTAATAGAGAAAATTACAGGAGATAAATATAGTGCTTGTTGGGGAGAGCCTTGCGGTTTACAAAAAGGAGAAGCATTGTATAAATTGGGAAAGTATGATGAAGCTATTAAAGAATTTATTACGGTGAATGAGGAAGAAGAAAAATTGGGGTTTAATATTACTGATAATCATTTAGTGTTTTTTTATTTAGGGAGGTGTTATGCAGAAAAAGAAGATTACAAAAACGCGATTATTAATTTTGAAAAATCCTTAAAAGGGGCATATAATATGTTTCCTGAAGCTTACTATCAATTAGGGTTGATTTATAAAAATCAGAAAGATTATATCAAGGCTAAAGAATGCTTTTTAAAAGCTAAAGAAATGCCCGAATACAAAATGAATGAGCCATACTTTGAGCGTTTTGATGAAGTTTTTCCTTATATGATAGAAAAGGAATTAAAAGAATTGAATTAAAAAACAAGGTGCTTATTTTAAATTAACAAAACAAAAAAAAGTATAAACTCCTTGCATACACTGTATGTAAGGAGTTTTATTGTTTGACTACCCTTAAAACTTAAAATTTACTATTTAAAAAAGTAAGGGTGATTTTCCCCTTTTTACTACCTGTAATTCTATTTAAAAATTTTTAGGAGAAACTACTTTTTTAAAAGAGTTTTTCATTGCGGTTACTCTTCGTAAGAGAGGTTAATTTTACAATGTCTGATTGCGCACCCCTCAATCTACACGCAAAAACTAACCAAACTTATTATCAATGATTTTTGAGATATTACAAATCATTACAGAAGAATTAAATGATTATTTCGACGAAAAATCTGTGGATTTATCTAATATAGCCATGGCTGAAGGAGATGGTAATTCTCCAGGAAATAATCCAGATATTTCGCTAACATTAATTAATACGCAAGAAGAGTTTGCTTTAAAAAACACTTCTAATAACCGTATTAATGGCACTACGGTTAGTTACAAAAATCCAAAAGTATATTTAAACCTTTATATCTTATTCAGTGTAGATAAATCTAGTTATTCAGAATCATTAAAGAGCTTAACTAAGATATTAGCCTTCTTTCAAGGTAAAAAAGTATTTACACATAAGAATACAAATTTTGAAGCTATAGATGGATTAGGAGATTTAAAGACCTTTAAATTTATTACACAATTATATACACCATCATTTGAAGAACTCAACTACATATGGGGAACTTTAGGAGGAAAACAATATCCTTCAGTACTCTATAAAGTAACACTTTTAGAAATAGAAAGAGATATCATAACTAAAGAAGGTACTGTCATCTCTGGTATTGAACAAAAACCAATAATTAAAAATTAAAGGATTATGTATAAAACGTTGTTCAATATCAATATATATCACTCTTATTTTTTAGACGAAGGAGAACGAATGTTTTTTGAGTTTGGAGGGGGGAATAATGGAATAACACCACTTACAGATAAGGAAAAACAAAGTTTAGAAGCGCAATATAATGTCAATGATTTTTTAAGAATAATTCCAACTAAGGAAACAGAAGAAACGTTAAAAAATCACAGATTATTATTTAGAGAGCATAAAAAAGGAATACGAGTTTTATCTGAAACTCTAACAGAAATAGCAGAAGAAGGAAATCAAGAGGTTACTAGGTATAGCCCAATATTAAGATTACCAAACTCATTGGTGTTAACTTTTTATTTAAAAGTACATCATCCGTACTTTGAGAATTTTTCTAAAGTAATAGAAAAGAGTGAGAATCAACTTTACTATCTATCAAACAAAAGTTCATCAGTCCTTAATTTATTTGAAACAATTGCAGAAGTAAAAAAGTGGAGTTCTTTTTTAATCTCAGACAGTGAAACAAGAAAGTTATTGCATCAGCTCGAAAGTGAAAAGGAGTTTCAAACAACGACTCCAAACTTAGTAACCATAGCAAATATAGAAGATTCAATAATAGATACTATAGAATCTAAAATAACTAATACTATCCCTTTAGATGAAGATGAGCAAAAAGTATTAGACACTATGAATGATTTTGTATCAAGAGTAAAGAACACAGGAATAATAGGCATTATGCAAGTTCAGGTGTCAGGAGATAATAATACCAAACTAACAGAAGATATTTTGGTTAAAAATGAGCAGACACAATTGTTTGATGTACCTAAACAATGTTTGTTAAAAGAGTTTCCTCAGTTTGCTATTTGCATTGAAAATAGAAGCACTTTTTGGCGTTATACAAAAGTTAGCGAAAACCTAATTATGACAACATCAGAAGAGAAACCTCTTACGATGAATGGACGTGTGGAGATAGCGAAACAAGATGTTTCTCCAGTACCACAAGAAGATTATTATTTCCCTAATCCTACTCCAGAAAGCATTAAGAAAGAGGCACAAGATTATTATTCGGAAGTATTTATATAAACAAAAAGTTAAATTAAAAACTAGTAATTATGTCAGCGTACAAAACACCAGGAGTCTACGTAGAGGAAATCGTTAAGTTTCCCCCTTCAGTAGCTCAAGTAGAAACAGCAATTCCAGCTTTTATCGGATATACAGAAAAAGCTAAAAAGAAAGAGGATGATGACCTATTGTTAGAACCAAAAAGAATTACTTCAATGTTGGAGTATGAAACTTATTTTGGTTTTTCTGAAAAAGAAACAACTATTGGAGTCAATGTAATTAATGCAAATGAAGCAAATGAAGAAATTATAGTAACACAACCAAGTACTCCTTCTCCTTTTAAAATGTATTATAATATGCAGATGTATTTTGCAAACGGAGGAGGTCCATGTTACATAACCTCAGTTGGAACCTATTCTTCAGCAAGAACAAACAACAATGTAAACCCAGTACTTCTTGAAGAAGTAGGAAATAATGGATTTAAAGGTTTAAAAGAAGGGTTAGAAGAAGTAGAATATATAGACGAAGTAACCTTACTTGTATTTCCTGATGCAACTTCATTAACGTCAGATGCAGATTTTTATAGTTTATATTCTTTAGCACTTACTCAATGTAACAAACTACAAGATCGTTTTACAATTATTGATACATATTCAGATAAAGAATATGATGATGGTGGAGGAGATGTAGATCCAGTAGAAGCTCTTAGAGATAAAATTTCTTTAGAAAAAGATTACTTAAAATATGGAGCAGCTTACTTCCCATATTTAAATACGATTTTAGACTTTTCTTATAATGAAAGTAGTATTGAAGTTCAAGGACTTGAAGAGAGTTTATCAGTACAAGCAGACAATGTAATAGACGGTATCGATTTAACAAAATTAGAAGATTTATTAACTGCATTAGTTGATACAGAAAATGCTATTGATGCAGCAGCAGACAATACAGCAGCATTATCGTTTAAAAACAATGCTATTTCTAATGTTAAAAATATTATAAGCTATTTAGAAGATGTTACTTCATCGATTAATGATTTAATCTCAGCAGCTGAAGATTCAGGAGAAGCTTCTTTAACAGCACCAAGTGTTAATATGACAACTTGGATGGACAATAACTTAGAAGCTATTCTAGCCGATTTACATAGTAAAGTATTTAAACTACAACAAGACGATACTAAAGCTAAGTTAACCGGAAGTTTAACCTCAAATGCAACCAATGTATATGGCTTATTAGGAATTACTGATGAAGTTGACATGACTAATAATGGAATTTATACAGACTTAGAAGGGCAAAAAACAGCAGATGAATTATTTGCTTTAAAAGGAGCAATAGATCTTTTAGGAGGAGTAACAACATTACCTTCATTAGCTGACTTAAAAGCAGAGAACAATGCATTGTACAACAAAATAAAGTCAGAAATCGGATTATTACCTGTAAAGCTTTCGCCTAGTGCAACCATGGCAGGAATTTATGCTAAAGTTGATGCCGATAGAGGAGTATGGAAAGCACCAGCAAATGTAGGTTTAAACTATGTATATGGACCATCTGTTATAATATCACATGATGAACAAAAAGATTTAAATGTAGACACTAAAGCGGGTAAATCTGTTAATGCTATCAGATCGTTTGTCGGAAAAGGGAATCTAGTATGGGGAGCAAGAACACTTGCAGGGAATGATAATGAGTGGAGATATGTGTCTGTGCGACGTTTCTTTAACATGGCAGAAGAGTCAATTAAAAAAGCAACTGAACAGTTTGTTTTTGAACCTAATGATAAAAACACATGGGTACGTGTAAAAGCAATGATCGATAATTTCTTAACGCAACAATGGAGAGCAGGAGCCTTAGCAGGACCTACACCAGAGAAAGCATTTTATGTTAGTGTTGGGTTAGGTGAAACTATGACAGCTCAAGATGTTTTAGAAGGAAATATGATTATAGAAATTGGTATGGCAGTAGTACGTCCAGCTGAATTTATCATTCTAAAATTCTCTCACAAAATGCAAGAAGCATAACCTCAGATTAAGTTCATGAGGTGTTAGCTTAAAGACCAAAAAGCATTTCGATGCAAAAGTCAAACTATTTAAATACTCAATTAGTGAGTAAGCTAATTAAAAAAACATAACCAAAAAAATAAAGAATCATGGCAGAGTCATATCCAATTCCAAAGTTTTCCTTCGAAGTAACCTTTGGAGATACGAAATTTAATTGTACAGAAGTATCTGGGTTAAGTTTCGATAATAAAGTAATAGAATATCGCGGAGGAGCAGATAAAGAATATCATAAATCAAAACAACCAGGATTGTTTGAGTATAGTAACATTACGATGAAGAGAGGAACTTTTGTAGATGAAAGTAAACAGTTTTATAAACAATGGGCTAAAACGGTTTATTTTCAAGAAGGAGGAGAGCAATTTAGAGGTGATCTAACGATTAAGTTATTAGATGAAAATGGTGACCCTGCAGTAGTATGGGAAGCTCAAAATGCATACATCACTAAAGTGCAACCTACAGATTTAAAAGCTGATGGTAATGAAATAGCTATTGAAACAGCTGAATGGGCTATTGAAAAATTAAAAATGTCATCGTAATGAGCTATCATCCACCAGTAGGATTTAGTTTTAAAGTTGAGTTTGAAGATATTTCAACTTCAAATGGCGACAATTCATTTCAATCAGTTTCGGGTCTCTCGGTAGACCTTGAAACTGAAGAAATAGCCGAAGGAGGAGAAAACAGATTCAAACATAAAATTCCAGTACGTTCTAAATATCCCAATCTAGTTTTAAAGAGAGGAATGCTTGTTGATTCAGAAGTGATTAAATGGTGCAAAAAGGCACTAGAAAACTTCGAAATACAACCCGTAAACATCAATGTAATGTTATTAGGTGAAGATCAGCAGACAATACAAACATGGAATGTAGTACACGCATATCCTATAAAATGGAACGTGGGAGACTTTAACGCTGAAGAAAGTAAACTGGTTATAGAAACACTTGAATTAACCTACAACTATTTTAAAGTAGCCTAACATGCCTATTACTATTAAAGAATTGCATATCAAGATTAATGTAGATGAAAAATCAGAACCTCAAGGAAGAACTAGTGGTTCAAAAAATGGTAACACAGCAGCTATTGTCGCAGCATGTGTTGAAGAAGTAATGGACATTCTTGAAAGACAAAAACAACGATAATGAGTCAAGGAGAGTTAAAAAAATTAGTCATAAAAGCTTATAAGGACGATAAGTTTACCGATGAGGTTGCTGATGGGGAATTTACAACATTGGTTAATCCAGAGAAATACTTGATTGCTTATAAGCCTGAATATACTGAACAACAAGGGCAAGGTACAAGTGCAACACAACCAAGCTTTACTAGAATTGCTCCACAAGAACTAGATTTAGATTTATTATTTGATAGTAGTGGTGTTATAGATGGTGATTCCAATTTAAAAGATGGAATTATAGATAAGATTGATACGTTTAAAAAAATTGTATTCGATTACAGTGGAGAAGAGCACAAGCCTTATTATTTAATGATTAAATGGGGCGCCTTGCTCTTTAAAGGTTCTTTAGTAGATCTTTCTATAGAATACAAATTATTTGCTCCAGATGGAACCCCATTACGAGCCAATGCAAAACTAAAAGTAAAAGGAACTGTTGATGATAATTTACGAGTAGCAAGAGAGAATAATCAATCACCAGATTTAACACATTATCGTAAAGTAAAATCAGGAGACACCTTACCGCTAATGTGTCATCGTATTTATGGAGACTCTAAATATTATTTAGAAGTTGCTCGTGTAAATAAAATCATGCAGTTCAGAAAATTGCAACCTGGGCAAGAAATCTTTTTTCCACCCTTACAAAAATTTGCTTAGATGAATAATACAGGAACCATACAAACTTCAAAAAGTGCCGATTTAGTCACGTTTAAAATCTTGATTGAAGGAGAAGAACTTTCAAAACAATATGAGGTAAAAAATATTACTGTTTCTAAAGAGGTAAATAAAATACCAACTGCTCAAATTGTTTTATTAGATGGAGATGCTTCTCAAAGAGATTTTAAGTTGAGTAATGAAGAGTTGTTAATTCCAGGAAAAGAAATTGAAATAACAGCAGGGTATCATTCTGATGAAGAAACTATTTTCAAAGGGATTGTTATTAAACACAATCTGAGAATTAGAGCCAACTCAGCACAACTAATAGTTGAATGTAAAGATGAAGCTGTAAAAATGACGGTAGGTAGAAAAAGTAAATATTTCTACGAGAGTACTGATAGCGACATTTTTGAAGAAATTATTGGAAACTACGGTTTAGCTAAAGAAGTAGAAGCCACAAACTATAACCATGCTGAATTGGTACAATACAATGCTTCAGATTGGGATTTTGTTGTTTCAAGAGCACAAGCCAATGGGAAATTGTGCTTTGTAGATGATGGAACGATAACTATAGCCAAACCAAATATAAGTCAGTCTGAAATAGAAACGGTAACCTTTGGGGGTTCATTATTAGACTTTGATGCAGAAATTGATGCTCGTCATCAAGTAAAAAAAGTAGCAGCCTATAGTTGGAATCATGCTGACCAAGAGGTTATCGAAATTGAAGGAAAAGATCCTAATGTAAGTTTGAATGGAAATTTATCTGTTTCAGATTTAAATGAAATCATTGGTTTGGAAAGCATGGAGTTACGACACGGTGGTGTAGTAACCGATACCGAATTACAAGATTGGGCAGATGCCAAGTGGTTATTTCAACAATTAGCAAAAGTAAGAGGTCGTGTAAAATTTCAAGGAATACCGTCGGTAAAACCAAACACCATCTTAAAATTGGAAGGTGTGGGCGATAGGTTTAATGGAAATATATATGTAACGGGAGTTCAACATGTAATTTCAGAAGGGAACTGGGTTGCTAATGCTCAATTTGGGCTTTCAACCGAATGGTTTTCTGAAACCTTTGAAATCTCAGCAAAACCAGCTTCAGGATTATTACCCGCTATTCAAGGATTGCAAGTAGGAATTGTTTCTCAATTAGAAGAAGATCCTGATGGAGAAGATAGAATTCTGATACAAATTCCCATAGTAAATAACGAAGAAGAAGGTATTTGGTGTAGAGTAGCCTCACCCGATGCTGGGGAGAATAGGGGAATTTTCTTTCGTCCTGAAATAGGTGATGAAGTTATTGTAGGGTTTATCAATGAAGATCCTAACGATGCTATTGTTTTAGGAATGTTGCACAGTAGTGCAAAGCCATCCCCCATAACAGCAACAGACGACAATCATGAAAAAGGAATCATTACCAGAAGCGAAATGAAAGTGTTGTTTGATGATGATAAAAAAATAATCACGATTGAAACACCCGCAGGAAAAATCATTTCACTTGATGAAGATGAAGGAGCAATAACAATTGAAGATGATAACTCCAATATAATTACGATAAACAGCGATGGGATATCAATGGAAAGTGCAGGAGATATATCATTAAAAGCTTCAGGAGATGTAAGTATTGAAGGAACCAATGTAAATATTACAGCCAATGCAGAATTTAAAGCAGAAGGTAGTGCTGGAGCAGAAGTCTCAACAAGTGCTATAGCTGTTTTGAAAGGTTCATTAGTTCAAATAAATTAAAAAATGGGAAATCCAGCAGCAAGAATAACAGACATGCATGTATGTCCAATGGTAACAGGTGTAGTTCCACACGTAGGAGGTCCAATTTTACCAGCAGGAGAACCTACGGTATTAATAGGAGGCTTACCTGCAGCAAGAGTAGGTGATATGGCTACTTGTACAGGACCACCAGATAGTATTATAGCTGGGTCAGGAACTGTGTTAATAGGAGGCTTACCTGCAGCAAGAATGGGAGATAGTACAGCACATGGAGGGACTATAGTTTTAGGAGAACCGACAGTTTTAATAGGATAACAATGGAAAATAAAAAAGCATTTTTAGGAATAGGATGGGGGTTCCCTCCTGAGTTTTCAGAAGACCTGAGCGAAGTAGTAATGATTTCTGATGAAGAGGACATTAAAAGCAGTTTAGAAATACTGTTAACGACTCGATTAGGAGAACGAGTAATGTTACCTAATTATGGTTGCAACTTACAAGAACTCCTTTTTGAACGCTTAGACAGAACATTGATAACTTATACAAAAGAGTTGATTGAAACAGCTATTTTATATCACGAACCGAGAATAGATGTTATCCGAATTGATGTTTCAGAAACAGATCCTTTAGAAGGAATGTTGATTATAAAGATTGAGTATAAAATTAGAGCTACTAATAGTAGAACCAATGTGGTTTTCCCTTTTTATAAAGGAGAAGGAACCGATATAAATTAAGATATATCATGAGTAAAATCATTTCTAACATATTACAACGAAACGGAACAGGACAAGAGCTACGATACATTAAAGCATTGAATCCTGAAAATTTCGAACTTCACGATTTTACCATAGAAGATTGGATATTGTTTGCCTATAATTTTGCTAAAAAGCTCAATTATTTTCCTACAGAAAATCACGAAGTAGCTTCAGGAGATTGGCAACATTTTTTCAAAAAACTAACCACTGAAAATATTCCTTTTAGAGGAACAAGAGAGTACAATAAGTTAAAAGAAAGTATTAAGGCAACTCTTGAGGGATATAGCGAAGAAGGTAAATTAAGTCCGCACTTAACTTTATTCGTATGTTTTTTAAAGTTATTAGAACTTTCAAAAGAACGATTTAACAACTTAACCAAACGTCATTTAGATTTTTACTACAAAGAAATACTTCAAGTTCAAAAAAGAGAGCCAATTCCTGATCAGGCACATGTAATTTTTGAACTAGCTAAAAAAATAACGGATGAACGAATAGAAAAAGGTACTTTATTAGATGCAAAAAAAGACAGTCTTGGTAATCCGTTAGTATACGAAACAGAAGAAGAGTTAATTGTAAATAAAGCATCAGTAGGAGCTATAAAAACAGTTTATAATAACAACACAGCAGAATTAAAAAAGATAAAAGTAAGTGAGGTAGCAAAAACGAAAGATGGAATTGAAGAGGAATTACCAGAAGATGCCCCATATTGGTATCCTTTTGGATATCCAGCAAGTGAAAAGAATGCTACTGAGTTAGCAGATGCTGAACTTGGATTTTCTATTGCTTCACCGATGTTGTGGTTACAAGAAGGAGAAAGAACTGTAACCGTTACCATTAAGTTTAAAAATAATTTTGAAGCATCATCTTTTGAGGTGAGTGATTTGATTTCAACCATTCAACTTTTTGGAAGTGGAAATGAAAAATGGATAACACCAACATTAATTGCCATTAACCATGTAAGCGAAGGTAATTTAGAAATTACCAATGAAGCAAGTTTTACATTCACATTAGGACTTGATTCAGAAGCGTTGGTAGCATATAATGAAGAGTTTTTACTTAAAAAATATAATACATCACATCCATTAGTTCGTTTTGTTTTTGATGTTTCTAACACGAATGGATACGATTTTTATAGGTTGTTGGCAGGAAATACACTTGAAAAAATAACTATAAAAACAGACGTTAAAGGAGTAAAATCAGCAACCGTTGAGAATGATAATGGAGGGGTAAGAACCAAAAAACCATTTCATCCTTTCACAACACGTCCTATTGAAGGGTCGAATTTTAGTGTGGATTATAACGAAGCTTTTTCGAAAAAATGGAAAAATTTCACAGTAAACCTCCGTTGGAAAAATACTCCAGAAGATTTTAAAGATTGGTATCAAGCATACGTGCAACCGTCTAGCTATTCTTCAATTAACACATATAAAAACCAGCTTATAGAAGATATAAGTTCAAGAGCTATCTTAGTTCAAGATGAAAATTATTTTAAAGCGGAAAAGAGACTGTTACATGCCGCTGGAGAAACTAAAGAAACGATAGGCGAAATTGTAGAACTCTTTAAAAAAGAAGTTTTTGAAGACGGAGATAATGAAGAGATATTTTATACCGCTGTTTTTACAGTAACTAATTCAGGAAATTCATATGAAATAGATAAGGCAGGACCTTTACAATTATCGTTACAGCAATCATTTTTTCACGAATTATATCCTAAATTATATGCATTAGCAGTTAGTTCAAGAAGCAGACTTATTAACCTTCCTAATGAACCCTATACACCTTTGGTGGAATCTATTTCTGTGGATTATACAGCAGAAGAAAGCATAGTAATGAAAGAAATGAATTTGGAAGGGAATCGCATTCAATTGTTTCATGAACATCCTTTTGGGCAACACGAAGAAAACTATGCAGAGAAAAAGTATCTTCAAAAAGAAAAAGAAATTATAGATGTGTTTGATAAAGATACCATTCAAACTTTTTTGGTATCTAAATACTGTTTAGGAGGACATTTATTCTTAGGAATAGAAAACCTAGAACCTCAACAAAACCTATCCTTACTAGTTCAGGTGTTAGAAGGAAGTGAAAATCCATTAGCGGAAAGTTTTGAAGAGAATGAAAAAATCCAATGGTCAATTCTTTGCAGCAATAAATGGAAAACGCTTGAGAATAATATCATTGCAAACAATACCGATAATTTCTTAAAATCAGGAATTGTTAAATTCTCAATTCCTAAAGAAGCAACTACCGATAATACTTTATTACCATCAGGTTATACTTGGATTAGAGCTCAAATGCATAAGTCATATGACGCAGTATGTAAAGCAATTGGAATTCACGCTCAAGTAGTATTGGCTACCTTCAAGAATAACGATAATGAGGTAAGTCATTTAAAAAACGGGTTGCCTAGTGAGACCATCAAAAAAATGGTGACACGCATTCCGCAAATAAAATCAGTTTCGCAGCCATACAATGCATTTGGCGGAAGTACAGAAGAATCTGATGCCAATTTTTATAGAAGAATAAGCGAGCGATTACGTCACAAAAACAGAGCTATAACTTTATGGGATTACGAACACTTAATCCTTCAAGAGTTTCCAGAAATTTATAAAGTGAAGTGTTTAAATCATACTTCAGAAACAAGTTTTACTGCAGCTGGTCACGTTACTTTGATTGTGGTACCAGATACCGTAAATAAGAATGTATTTGACATTTACCAACCAAGAGTTAGCAAAGCTACTTTAAATAGTGTTACTACCTATATTAATTCTTTAAACACCTTGCATGTAAATGCTGAGGTTATCAATCCTAATTATGAAGAAGTAACAATTGGGTTAGAGGTTAGTTTTTATGAAGGATATGATGAGAACTATTATAAGGATCAGCTAAAAACTGACATTACAAAATTCTTGTCTCCTTGGGCGTTTGACGAAACCAAAGAAGTAACCTTCGGGATTATGCTGCACAAAAGCATATTGATTGATTACTTAGAAAAACTGCCTTATGTAGATTATTTACAAAATGTAACCATGAATGGTGACGCTAAGGTGTACAAAATAGAACCAAGTAACCCAAAATCAATATTAGTTTCAGCAAAAGAACACAAAGTAAGTACTGTATTAACTACCTGTAAAGGAACTAAAAAAATCATAGAACAAACATGTCAGCTATAAATGAACATATAAGTATTCCTAAGAATATATCTACCAAAGATGACTTAGATTTTTCTTTTTTAAGAAAAGAAGGAATCTCTTATTTAGAAACATTAGGAGGTAAGTTATGGACTGATTTCAATTCGCATGATCCAGGAGTTACTATTTTAGAAATGTTGTGTTATGCCATCACCGATTTAGGTATGCGCATTGATACACCACTGGAAAATTTATTAGCATCCAAAGATCCCAATTTATCACTACAAGCACAATTTTACAAAGCTTCAGAAATTTTCCCAACCAAACCAGTCAATGAATTAGATTACAGAAAACTGTTTATTGATTTAGAAGGTGTAAAAAACTGTTGGTTACGAATTTATAATAAACAGGTGTTTGTTGATTATAAAAATAACAAATTAGGGTACAAAAAGTTTGAAGGTATTTTACCAGAATTTCAAAAAGATTTTAAGCTAAAAGGATTGTATTCACTGTTAGTTGATTTAGAAGAAGGTTATACAAAAGAACAGGTTTTTCCTCACATAAAAACTACATATCATAAAAATAGAAACTTATGTGAAGATTTAATAGAAATAAAAGAAGTAGACACTCAACCGATAGCTATTTGTGCTAATGTTGATGTAACTCCTGAAGCAGACGAAGAATGGGTATATGCTAATATTTTATTCCAAATAGAAAACTACCTATCACCATCTTTAAAGTTCTATTCAATCCAACAAATGTTAGATAAAGGGTATACAACCGATGAGGTTTTTGATGGACCTGTTTTAAAAAATGGATTTATTGATGTAAAAGAGTTGAAAAAAGCTGAGTTGAGAAAAGAAGTACGTCTTTCTGATGTGATGAAAATTATCATGAACATAGAAGGAGTAAAATTAATTAAAGATATCTCTGTAGGTTTTTGTGATGAAAATATTGTTCAAGAAAACAAATGGGTTGTTTGTATCGATCCTGATAAAAAACCTGTGTTATGTGAAAAGAGCACTTTTAATTTTAGCAAAGGTTTTCTTCCGCTGAATTTAAACTACAATAAAGTAGACGAGTATTTAAAACAGTTAAAAGAGGATGAGATTGAATCGCAACAAATAACAGATGAAGACAAGGTTTTATCGTTACCAAAAGGAAGTTATATAGAAGCTAACGAGTATACCACTATTCAAAATGATTTCCCCGATACATATGGGATTGGTCAGGAAGGGTTAGCTATGCATGTTACCAATGAAAGGAAAGCAAAAGCGAAGCAATTAAAAGCCTATTTAACGTTTTTCGATCAAATTTTGGCGAGTTATTTCAAGCATTTATCAGAAGTAAGAACGTTACTTTCTGTTAATGGACAAGAAATGCGCACTTTTTTTACACAAGCTGTTAAAGACATCAAAGATTTTGACGAACTCGTTAGTGAATATCCACAGTCAGATGATGATGAATTAACAAAGCTATTATTCAATCAGTTTGATAATAATATAGAGCGAAGAAACTCCATTTTAGACCATTTATTAGCGCGTTTTGCAGAACGATTTGGAGAGTATACATTTATTATGAAAGCGCTTTATGGAACAGCTACTGATGAGATCGTATTGTCAAACAAAGAAGCCTTTTTAAAGGACTACAAAGTGATAAGTAGCGAAAGAGGACTTGCTTTTAATTATTACAAACAACCCCAAGAGAACTTATGGGATACTAGTAATGTATCTGGATTTCAAAAGCGGGTAGCACGTTTAATGGGAATTGCTAATGAGAAGCGAAGACACTTAACAGAAACCAATGTAGAGATATACGAATTAACAGATAGTGATGATCAAACAGTATATAGATGGAGGTTGAGAGATAATGATGGAAACATACTTTTATCTGCTACTGAAAATTATGCGAAAGTAGCTTTCGCTATTGAAGAATTGTATTTCGCAGTATTACAGGTTGTACAAACTAAAGAAAGAGACATAGAAAAAGCTTTTCAGAATGGGTTTGTAGATAATATGCAAGTAGGATTTATAAGAATTCATAAATCTACTCCTTCTAAACCATCCATTCCTGTTAAATATTCTTTTGATGTAATTGATCCAGCACAACCAGTTAGTAGTTCCAATTATATCATAGCCAAACAGTACAAATATTATGCTAATATCAATGATTTGAAAAAGGCGTTATTGGAGGTGATTTCTTTTCTAAAAAAAGATTTCACTGAAGAAGGAATATTTTTAGTTGAACATATGCTATTGCGTCCAGATGTTACCGATAATGAAGCAGAAAATTTCTTGCCTATTTGTGCAAAAGACTGTGAAGATTGCGGAACTATCGATCCTTATTCTTATAGAGTTAGCATTGTTTTACCAGGATATACGTATCGTTTTTCAAATCCAGATTTTAGACGCTATATGGAAGATGTTATCAGACAAGAACTTCCAGCACATATATTACCTAGAATATGTTGGGTAGGAGAGCGAAAAGGAATTGTGCCTGATAATGAAAATGATTTGTTACAGTTCGAAAACTCTTATAAAGAGTACCTGTTCGCTAAAACAAATCTAGAGCAAGAACAACCAACAGAAAATGGTGAATTACAAAATTTGATACACGCAATGCATCAGCTAAATACAATTTATCCGGTAGGAAGATTAACTGATTGTAGTGCAGAGGATGAAGCCCTAGACGGAAGAATCATTTTAAATCAATCCAGTATAGGAAGCATTGGAGCAGAAAAAGAAAATAATAACGAAGAAAACTCATAAAAATAGTACGTGTTTATTTATTAACACAGCCAAAACATAATACGTATGGAAACGACTAACCTAAAACTAAAAGAAATTACAACTGAATATAGTAAGTTTAATGCCAATCAAGTATTAACAGAAACACAATTAAACACATTTATTGATTATTTCGATGATCAAAACCGTTTATCTAGGTTAGGTTTGAGTGGTGTTGGTTTAGCTTGTGGTTTTAAAGTAACTCCTCAGTTTACCATAGATAAAGCAGCTGTTACAAGTATTGAAATAACTCAAGGAACTTCAGTAACTACTGACGGAGATTTAGTTCAGTTTTTTGATTTAATAGAAGAAAACCTATCATCAAAAACATTTTCATTCTATAAAAAATTTGAAGATACTGATGGTAATTACGAGCGTTTTAAAGATTCTCAAGATAAGCAGTACAACTTATGGGAATTACATACAGAAGAAGATGATTCATATACCAATTTAGTTGAGTTTCCTGAGATACAAAAAATGGCTGTTTTGTTGTATTTAGAGCAGTACTCGAATGAAGATGAATTGTGTAGTAAGTTAACATGCGATAATCAAGGTATCGAACAAATTAATAAGCTACGAGTATTACTTATTAGCGTTGAAGATTTAGAAGCAATTGCAACAAAGGATACTATATTTTTAAAGCACAATTGGTATAAAATTAATGATGAGTTACCTGTTGTAGAAGCAAAAAGAGTTGTATTAAATGAAAATAACACACAAACATTTACAGAGCTAAAAGCACAGTTTGATAGTGTTGTTAAAGATGAAAGTATTAGTGTAGATCTAATAAAAGGATTCGATGCAATATTCTCAAAATTTCAAAAACCCTCAATAGCTACTAAAATAAAATCATTATTTAGTTTTAGTTCTTTGGCTGTTCCATTAGATTTTCAATATCGATATGATGTTATAAAAGATTTGGTAGATACTTACAATGAGATTAAAGAATTACTTCTTCACATCAACGTAAACTGTTGTCCAAACATAGGTGCTTTTCCAAAGCACATCATGTTGGGAAAATTGAAGCAAACAGAAGATTATCCTGAATTACGTCACCGATTTTATAAATCAACTATTGTAGGTCATGAAAATGAAAACCTTCAAAAAGTACAATTGTTAATTAATAGAGCAATTGCAATGGTGAATGGTTATATAGGAAAAACAAAGTCTGAAGAAGTTATTATCACGCCATCACAAGCACATACTCCTTTAAGCGATAAAGCAATTCCTTTTTATTACAATGTTTCTTCACAGTTTTTAAAGAATTGGGACTTTAACAAAACAAAAAATTACAGAGCAAATCAAAACTTAAGTTATCATAAAGAAAACCTTTTAAACTCCTTAGCAATTCAAAAGCCATTATCATACAATATTGATAAAAATGATTTTTACAGAATTGAAGGACATCAAGGAAAAATGTATAGAGATGCCTTAGCAAAAATTCTAAAACTTAAAAAAGATAACGGATTGAGTTTTGATGTTAAAACACTTTCTATCAATGCTACTGAACAAACTATTAATATAAACAATTACGAGTGTGAGTTTGAAGACTTAAAAATGTTGTTGAATGCATGGAGAGCAGAACAGAATTGTATTTTATCAGAGGTGAGTAAAACCTTCTCCGCCTTCAAATTAACCAATCCAAAAGTAAATACAGTTGTAGATGAATTTATTCCATTAAAAGATAGAGGTATTATTATTGAAAGAGGAGATGTTATTGATGCTGTTTCGATAGATAAAGAAGCAATAAGTAGAATGGACATACTTTCAAAAACAGTTAATACTCCAGAAGAAAATATCTATAAATACGATGTTACCTACGATAAAAATTATACAAACGTATTTGACAAAGAAAATATAGTTAAAGAGAGTTTAACAAAAGAAGATGATTCGTTAGGAGGGTTAATAGAAAAAGTATTTGATAAAAATAAAGATGGATCTGCAAGTGATATTATTGTAGAGCTTAATAAAGAAACAGAAGCGATAAAAGAAAAAGAAGTATGGAAAGAAGAGCCTACGCTTAGTGACTTCATTTTAACAGATCTTACAGAAACCTTGGTGCATGCATATATCTTAGACACCAAAGTGCCACTATACATAAGAGACATAGATAATCTTGTGTTAACAAGTTATAAGCTAACCATTGCAGAGCTATGTAAAAAAGTAAAAAAACTACAAGCAAAGTATAACAGTACTTCATTAGAACTATCAACTAAACAAATTTTAGGATTATTAATTAATCAATTATCAATTGTTTGTTGTTCAGGAAAAAAGTTAGAAACATTACTTGCCGAAATAGATAAAAGAAAGAAAAAGATTTTAGAAAGAATACAACTTTCAGAATTTGTAAAACAACATCCAGGGCTTGAACATAAAGCGGGAGTTGTTCCAGGAGGAACTTTTGTAATGGTGTATGTTACCGAAAATGCAGCTGATAAAAATACATTTGATGATGTAGTGTTGGATGTTGTATTTAAAAATCAGCCGATATTATCAGATATAGGGATTATAAAAGACGAATTTGTATCTTCAAAAGAAACTTTTTTGGGAAAAGAAGTGTTGTACAAAAATGGAGGAGTAATCAAATTATGGGATACAAGCTCAAGTATTAATTTTTCATTTGTAGATAGAAGTTACTTTAACCTAGAAGACAGATTGTTTTTTGAACAAGATGTTGTTTTGGTTGGAAAAACATTAGCAGAAACAGTAAGTAATTTTACAGCATTCTTAAATAGAATATGGTTTAGAGCGGGTGTTTCTAAAATTCTTAGCGCAGAAGAAACAACTATGTATAAAGACGGGTCTGTAGGAATGCGCATTACTATTAAAGATCACTTAGTACCTAAAGGCGAATACTTTTTTCAGATATACAATCCTGTTGTTTTAGAAACTACTAAACGATTGTATTTTGACGAAAATGAAGTGATTAGTGAAAACGAAACATTAAAAAACACAGTAGTAGCAGATTTTTCTTTGCCCTATATGTGTTGTTCAGACTGTGCGCCAGTAAATTTCATAATTCCTAAAGAACCTCCGTTTTTAAACTTGCCAGTAAGCACTATTTGCTTGCAAAAAGATACTGTAATTGAACCTTTAATTTTTATTGTGAGACCTGTTGATGGAGAAGTAAAAGCTATTGCTCCAGAAGGAGTAACAACTGGAGTGTTTAAAGATCCAGAAGATGAAAAATGGAAAATAGATGTTACTAAAATTGACAAAAGCTTATTAGGTAAACCTATGAAGTTTACAGTAAACGATGAACCTACCGATTGTGAACTTACGGTATATCCAGCATTAGAATTGGTAGTAGATGTAGAACAACCTATAGAATATAATGATGATAAATCACAAGCAAGAGTAACATATGTGTTGCATTGGAAAGATGCTGATTTTGTCAATGCTGATTTCTTTGCAAATATTAAGTATTCTTGGGATTTTATGGGAGATGGTATCAAAGTAGAACGTACTCCAGTAAACAATAAAGTTTTCCAAAATTATACATTACCAATTGATGACATTAACAATGAAATACATCCTTCATTAGAAATTTCATTAGGTCCGTGTAAGAAAGTGATAGCTATTAATTCTATAGTTTTTGATACACTAACACCATCAGAGTTAGCCATTCAACCATCATATTGTATAGATCCTACCATAGAAAAAACAGCTATAATTCCATTTACAAATGTAAATGGAGTGGTAACGATAGTAGGAGGAGCCATAAATGGAATTACTATCGAAAATAATCAACTAGTTATTAATGTAGCTAGTTTTGAGAATTATGATCAAACAATTGAATTTTTAGAAGATGGACAAACAACAAATGCTAGAATTACGATTCATGAAGTAAAACAAATAAGTATTCGTGAACGAAGTGAGTCTAGGTTTGTTTGGAAAAACGGACAGTTATTTTACGAGGCTGCTTTTGAAGCAATATTACCTGATGGGGTAAAACCAGATGGATTAAAGTACCAATGGAGTGTAAATGAAATTGAAGCTACTACCGAGTTATTTACTCCTCAATTATTAGTTAAAGAAGGAGTAGAGAATTCTTATACAATAACATTAACTATAACTGATGGTGGAGGATGTACTTCAAGCACAGAGTTTGTTAAAGAGATTCCGTTTCCTGATTTCACGATAAGTTTGGGTGGTACTACATTTTGTTTAAATGATAGAGAACCACATTCCGTAATGGTTAGGCCACAGTTTGAAGGAGTGCAATTAACAGGAGGAAATGTTAAGTTGAATACAGCAACTAATTTGTGGGAATTTGTTCCTGCAAATTCAGGACTAACAGGTTCAGGTACTGTGAGCATTGGTATTGTAGGAACATTTGTTACGCAACCGGTAAGTTTAATCACAACACCTCAGGCGAATTTTACACATAGTTTTGATGAAACAACAAGAATATTATCACTGACAAATACGTCAGAGATAGGAAAAGAATACCGATGGGTTATCAATGGGGTTGAAAGAGAACCACAAACTAAAAGAGTAACTATCACCGAAGATTTAAGCAACTTTGATGGAAGCACTGTAGAAGTATCCTTGTCAGTTGTAAGTACTTGTGGTACGAATACTAAGAAAGAAGCCATTGATATTAATAATACACAAGACAAAACATGTGAGGATATCACTAAAGATAGTGTAATAAAAGACTTTGAATTGCTAAGTAGAAAAGACGCTAACCTGGGAACAGTGATAAGTACCAATGTGGTTATACCTACCAATGATATTTATGAGGAAATTGTAAAAGATGAAAGTAACTCTTACTTAAGCGGAGACAAGAACAATCAATTACCAGTTGTTTTCCCAGACCTTTTAAGAAACACATCAGGACTACTTGTAAAAGATGTAGAAAATAGAACCTTACTAGTAAAATATTATAAGGCTCAAGTGAAGCTGTTCTTTAATATACTTCATTGTCAAGAACAAACAGTTTTAGAAACAGATGAGAATCACGGGAACATTTCAGAATTGATAGATGTTATTAATAATGATTTTATAATGTTTAAAGAAGTTCAGATAAAAATAGCAGATGAGGCTTTTCTACAGTTTTTAAAAGTATATGCTACTGAAATTCAAGCAGCATACATTTCTAAGTTGATTAATGAAAAATTAATACAAAACTTATAATGCTAGAGAAAGAACATAGTATTCAAAAAGTATTTGTTGAGGTAAATACAAAAAGTAAAAAGATAGCTGATGAGTATAAAAACTCGATAGAGAACTTTTTACAGGAAGAGGTGTTTCCTGAAATTGAAAAATATTTTAACTCTAAAGAATTAGAGAATGAAGAATTTATTCAACAAGTAGAAATTTTGAATATTGAAGTTAATGTATCAAACAATAACAAAACCATAAATTTTAGTAGTGCAAAGCAAGAAATTAAAGAACGCATAGTAAAAAAACTAAAAGCAATTTTTAGAAATCCAGAATTGCATGAAGTAGCTGTTAATACAGTTCCTGTTATACAATCTAAAACAGATTCCTTTTTTCATTTTTTACAATATGGAACTACAGCATGGTGGAATCAAAACGAAGAAAAAAGCTTAACCAAAAAGGTATTGTTTGAAATTACAGAGAGCTCAAATTTCGAGGAGAGATTTTTAAGGATCTTAAGTAACCCTATTCAAAAAAAGCGATTAATTCAGCAATTTAAAGAAGATGAACTTCAAATTTTATTTCTAGGTGTTTTTGATAAACCAACAGGGTATGTAGAGTTTTTATCATCTCTCAAAGAGATAAGCTTCTTGTCGTATAAAACAGAAAATAAAGTATGGGAAATCTTTATTAACGCTACACTTAGTAAAGATTTTTCGAGAGTAGTAGAAGAGATTCAAAAGGTAATAAAGATTTCAAAAAGAGAAGATTCTTCAAACAACGACCAAAAGAAATTAACAAGGTTTTTAAAATTATTGACTTCAAAAAGCACACTATTTGTTAATCAATTTAATAGTGAAAGACTTAAGGATAGTGAAGTTAAAAGTAAGAAGAGAAGTGATGAAATTACTGATGAAAAATTTATCGAGAGAAAAGAAGAAAGAGTTAGTACAAATAATGAAGATAGGGTAGATGATAAGGAGTATACTAAAAATAAAAAAGTAAATGAAGAACCTACTTCAGAGGAAAAAGAAATAAATCATTTTAGTTTACCCAAAGATAAAGAGGTTAAAAAATTAGAGAACCAAAACAAAAAAGACATTTTAAAAGAAGAAGCATCAAAAAAAGAAAAGAAGTCGATAGAGAAAGAAGAATTAAAAATAAAAGAGCAAAAAGAAAATAAAAGTGTTTATAAGAATCTAGAGAGAAGTTCAATAGACGAAAAGACATTCAAAGAGCAAAAAAGAGCAGATTATCAAAAGAGGCATAAGGAAGCCTTGAAAAATGCATTTTCACAAGAAAAAGAAATAGTTAGTGAATCAAAATCTCATATTGTTAAAAATGCAGGGTTAATACTGTTACATCCTTTTTTAAAACAGTTTTTCTATTCATGTGGCTTTCTTGATAAAGAAAACCAAATCATCAAGCCAGATGAAGCAGTTCACTTATTGCATTATGTAGCTACTAAAAAAGAACAGCAATTTGAGAACAATCTAATTTTTGAAAAATTTCTGTGTAACATACCAATTTATCAGCCTGTAGAAAGAAAAATAATATTGAGTGATGAGGTAAAAGAAAAATCAGAAGAATTATTAAAAGCAGTACTTCAAAATTGGGAGGTTTTAAAAAACTCTTCTCCAGATCTTCTTCGTAATGAATATTTACAAAGGGAAGGAAGGTTAGATTTAACTAAGGATACCCCCACGTTAACAGTCGAAAGAAAAACACAAGATATCTTATTAGATACAAAATTACCTTGGAATTTAAGTTTATGTAAACTTCCTTGGATGAAGGAATTAATTTTTATGAATTGGTAACATAAAAACTTTAGAAGTCATGTTTAAAAGAGATAAAAAACCAGAACCAAATAATCCTTTGAAGGGGGATGAGAAAAAGAACCCTTTTATTCAACCAAAGTTAGTATTTGGTCGTAAAGGAGATCAATATGAAGTAGAAGCAGATAAGATGGCGGATAAAGTTGTAGGAAATATGAATGAATCTAGTTCTATTCAAAAGAAGGAAAATGAAGAAGAAATTCAGCAAAAACCATTAGCTTCTGAAGTAAGCTCTCTTGTACAAAAAGTAGAAGCGTCAGAAGAAGAACAACCCGTTCAAAAGATGGAGGAAGAAGAAAAGGTACAAAGTAAAGAAGAGGAGGAGCCTATTCAAAAACAGGAGGAAGAAGAAGCAGTGCAATCGAAATGCGACGATTGTGAAAAAGAAGAACAAGTACAAAAAAAGGGAGAGGAAGAAGAAGCAGTACAAGCTAAAGCAGATAATAGTGCTTCAACTAGAAATAAACCCTCTTTTGAAAGTAAATTAAGAGGAGGAAGCGGAGGTCAAAAAATGGATGCTGGTACATTAGGTGAAATGGAATCGGGTTTCGGAGCCGATTTTAGTCATGTAAATATTCATAATGATTCAGAAGCAGCCCAAATGAGTCAAGAAATAGGAGCGCAGGCATTTACACATGGAAACGACATCTATTTTAATAAAGGAAAATACAATCCGAACTCCAAAGAAGGAAAACACCTTTTAGCACATGAGTTAACACATACGATTCAGCAAAAAGGAATGGTTCAGAAAAAAGTACAGAAATATCCAGAGCATAGTTGTACAGATGGAGAGGTAATTAATAGAGCGCAAACCGTAGTTTGGTTTGAACGAGATTCTACGCGTTTAAGGAGCGATGGAAGTGTAGACTCTACAACACATTTACTTTTATTGATGAGAGAAGTGAGAAGTTATTTGGATTTAGCTCAAAATGGTGAAGTAATTATTTATGGTTATGCAAGCGAAGAAGGAAGTGATGATTATAATAAAACATTATCCCAACAAAGAGCGAATAGAATCAAAGATCTATTGGTTGCAGGAGGTCTTCCAGAAGACCAAATAAGAGCTGTAGGAAAAGGAGAAAGTCTTTTCTATGAAAACCTTGAAGATAATAGACGTGTAGAAGTGAAATATAAACCACCCGTAACTTGCATGGAGTTTGAGCCTTTGCCAATAGAAGGGAATACTTGTGGAGCGCTAGATTGCACATCTACTCCTTATTTACTAGGGGCTAGAACACCTCATTACGGAAGAGGTAACGATTTTAAATATTTTGATTTTCCTTCTCTGAGTACAGGTGATTGGTTAAAAGTAGCACCTTTCCGACTTATGCCAGATGGAATGCTAGAATTTGGAATGGAAAATGTCCTACGTGGACTAGCAGGCTCTGATGGTGTTGACATGGTAAACCATTTTAGAGGTGGCTCAGGTAGTACATGGACGCACGGATTAGGAAGTAGATTGTCGAGAGAAGCAACGTATTGTCCTTCCGTAAATGGGGCTATGTCTTATATAAAAACACAACTTGCAGCACAACTTCGGGTAATGAAAACAATGGGAGCAATTGATTGTAGTGCTTTTAGTATATCTCCATTACCAGTATTCCATTTTAGTTTTTCAGATAGTGTAGCCTTGAAAGGTATCATTGGCGGTACTCAAGGTATGGATGTTTATTTGAAAAGTTTAAGACTGAAAGACCAAGCTACATGCGCTTATGAGTTTGAAATACAGTTGGCTATTTTTGATGATTTTGGAGTTGATGAGTCCGACTTATATTTCCCTGCATTAATAAAGTTTTGGATTTTACAACACGAGCGATCTGGTAACAAACCTTTTATTAATAAGCTTTTAGTTAATAGGACAATAACTATTTAATTTTCGATGAACTTTAGCTCCAAAATACAAAAATCAAAAGGAAGCCCAGCCCAAAAGAAGTCTGGAAGCTTTATTCAACCTAAGTTAAATGTTGGGAAACCTGGTGATAAATATGAAGTAGAAGCAGATAAAGCTGCGGACCAAATAGTTGCTAAAGAAAAAGAATCTCCAAATTCTTTTTTTGCACCAACAATTCAAAAGAAAAATGAAGAAGAGGTTCAAAAACAAGAATCAAATGAACAAGAGATTCAACAAAAACCTCTGGTTGATTCCATAAGTCCAGCAGTTCAATTAAAATCAGAGAATATTATTCAAAAGCAACAAGAAGAAGAGCTTCAACAAAAGAAAGAGGAAGATATTCAAAAAGTTTCAGAAGAAATTACTGAAACCACCTCAGAGAGTAATACAAATTCTAGAGAGTTAGTTCAGCAACAAACCGAAGACGAGATTCAAGAAAAAGAAGAAGAGGAAATTCAGGAAAAAGAAGAAGAGGAAAACCAACAACTACAAATGTCGGGTGGAGATGATACTTCTTCCTTAGAAAGTAATTTAAGTAGTTCCAAAGGAGGAGGAAGTCCGTTAGGAACAGATACTAGAAATGAAATGGAATCAGGTTTTGGAGCCGATTTTAGTGGTATACGTGTTCATAACGATAGTAATGCGGTTCAAATGAATAAAGAGTTGGGGGCTCAAGCATTTACCAACGGGAATGATATTTATTTCAATGAAGGAAAATACAATCCAACTTCTGAATCTGGAAAACATTTGTTAGCACACGAATTAACTCATACAGTACAGCAAGGAGCATCGGTACAACCTAAGATGATACAGAAGACTGAGGATGAAGCCACAGAAGTTCCTCAGACAGGGACTTACTATGATTTCACAACTGATCCCCCAAAGATTTTTATAGACGACTTACCGATTCCGGCATTTAAACAAGGATTCATGTCATCCTCAAATAATTTTAGAGCTCGAGAGTTTAGTGGTAGTTCTGGAAGATCAGGTGATAATGATGCTGGTCAATCAACTGTTTGGGATGGTATTAGTAGCGACGGTATCCATCAAAAGCTATTAGAAGGTGGATTGCTAAACGACCGACTTTATCAGATTTCTACAACAATAAGATCAGGTGGTAGGTCTAAAAAATTTGATAGGAGTGGTGATGCAGCTTTATTAGCTCAAAATTTAAAAGTAGCATTTTGGGATGAAAATGATGGGGCAAAAGAAAATTACGAAATCGATCATAAAGAAGAATTACAACTAAAAGGTTGGCCTCGTATAAGAACTGCTGGACAAATTGATAATTTACACCTGTTAAATAAAGATGCAAATAAAACTTCAGGAGATGATATAAAAACTAATGTGAATACGGCTATTAAAGATTTGGTTAGAACTGATGAAGAAACGAAAGATGCCGTTGCTTCTAAAGGAGTTAATGTTAATAGAATTAATGATACATTAGCTAATGCTATCAAATCAAGATTTGATATTCACTACAGAAGTTTCAGTACTTCTTCTGATCCTCCCGTTGTAAAAACTTGGAGTAAAGGTAATATAGAAGCAGGTGATCATATACCTAAATTATTATCGAGGCAAAAAGGAAGAGGAGCTGTAAATTTTTATGATTTCCAAGACCCTAATCCTAGTCCTGAGTTACCTTTTGATCCACATCCTGCAAGCTTAAATCTTGAAGCAAGAATAGGGTCTACTTCTAGTTATGTTTTGTATTGGGGGGATAACTTAGGTAATAGATCCAAAATTGCTTGGAGCGATCCAAATTCTATAGATCAACTAGCTTCTACCAATCGATTTGATCCAAGGTTAACTATGCATGGCAAGTTTTTTAATGTTGAAAGCATGCAGTTTAATCCTGCTGTCGAAACAGGACAAAAAGGTTATTTAAGAGGAAAGCCATTTAAATTTAGATCAGTAGATGGATCTAGACGTTTATTAGAGTTACCTGAATATTATGATTGGCCTATCTATAAGATGCCAGGAACTACTTATGCAGGTTTTTTGAAATCCAGCGATCTTAAAAATTTTTTAAATACAACAAATGCAGAATTTAGCTTACTTAGTCCTTTCAGTATTGATACTATTCAACTAACTGAAGCTGGTCTAATAGGAAGAGGTACTCTTTTACCATCTGTGCCTTTTATATCTAGAGCCAATATAGAAATAGTCATAACAGAAGATGATGTACGATTGCAAAAAGTATTTTCAAGTGGTGATTTGGATATGCCAGCACCTTTTAATATTTCGGATGTAACCTTAGCTCTAGGATATGGCATTCAGAATGGTTTCTTTATAGAAGGACGCGTAGATTTTGGTATAGATAATGTCGGAGAAGGATATATAGGAGCAGCAGCATCTACTGCTGGAGGTTTTGCACTTGAAGGAGCTTTCAATTTTGATTCAGAATTATTTGATCCTGCTGAAATAAATGTGGAGTATAAAGAGAATATCTGGACGATTGGAGGCGAAATAGGTATTCCTGAAGGTAAGGTTCGTGGCATTAAAAATGCTACAATTACTGCTTCTTACAGTGAAAATAACTTTACCGCTACAGGTACGGCAGAGCTTGACATTCCAGGGATTGAGCGTGGTACTATGACCTTGAATTATGGAGACGAAGGATTTTCAATCAGCGGTAACTTTGATTTAAGTTCAGACATTCCTGGTATAAGAGGGGGTAATGTAGAGGCAAGAGTTGCTAAAGAAGCAGGAGCTGAAAATTACGATATTTTTGTTTCTGGTACAGCACAACCAGATATACCGGGAATCGATTCCTCTTTAACGGTTACCTATGAAAATGGAGCGTTAACCATAGAAGGTAGCGCATCCTATAATCGAGGTATGTTAAGTGGAACTGTTAACGTTGGAGCTACAAATAGGGCTATTGGAGATGATGGAGAGCCGACTGGAGAACCTGATGATACGATGAGAGTTTATGGGGGTGGAAGCCTAACTTTAACCTTAACATCTTGGTTGCAGGCTACAGCTGGAGTAAACTTTTTACCGAATGGAGAAATTGAAATAACAGGTAGAATAGGACTTCCTGATACTGTGGACATCTTTGACAGACAATCTGTTGATAGAAATCTTTTCAATATGCCAGCGATTGAAATTCCAATCTTTGCTATTCCACTAGGACCAAGAAGTATTGGAGTCGTTGCTCGTATAACTGGAGGACTTGACTTTTCAGCTGGTTTCGGACCAGGACAAATAAGAAGTTTGTATGCAGATGTGGTTTATAACCCAGATCGCGAAGATGAAACTACAATATCTGGACATGGAGAATTTGTAATACCTGCTGATGCTGGATTGACATTAAGAGGAGATTTAGGATTAGGAGTTAGTGTTGGAGTTGCTAGTTTAACTGGGGGTATTGAGGTAGCTGGTAGTTTAGGTTTAGAAGGAGAAGCACTGGCCCAAGTAGATGTAAATTGGAGTCCTCAAAGTGGTTTAGCAATTGATGCTTTAGGAAGAATAACGGTTAATCCTAAATTCACTTTTGATATTAATGCATTTGCAAGAGCAAGTTTAGATTTATGGCTGTTGTCAATTTCAGAAACTTGGCGTTATAATTTAGCTTCATTCTCTTGGGGGCCAGATATACAGTTCGGAATAGAGTTCCCTGTTAATTATAGAGAAGGGGAGCCATTCAATATGTCTTTTGAAGATCTGAGGGTAATTTATCCAGAATTAGATATAGGAGATATGCTAACAGATTTGGGAAGAGACATTAAGGACGATATTTTTTAATTAAATTAAGTTAATCATGGCAGAAAATGTAGAACAGTTAAATAATGAAGGGGTAAAGCTATTCCTTAAAGGAAATATAAAAGAAGCAAAAAGCAAGTATAATAAGGCTTTGAAAATTAATCCATTGTACGCAGCCACTCTAAATAATTTAGGAATGGTATCACTCCAAGAGAAGAACTTTATAAAGGCTACTAATTACTTTAAAAATGCTTTAAAAATAAAAGAGAGTGCGACTTATTTTTTAAACTTAGGTCATGCTTATGCCAATTTAAACTCTTTTAAATTGGCTGAAGGTCAATATATAAAAGCAATAGATAAAGCTCCTGATTCATTAATGGGGTATAAGAGTTTAGCTTCATTATATCAGGTTCAAAAACAATACGATGAGTCTGTAAAAGTTTGGGAATATATTATAGCAAATCTAAGCCATGATGTTAGTTTCAAATTACATTTAGCGAAAGACTATATTCAGTTAAAAGAATATCAATCTGCTCTGTCTGTTTTATACGAAGCTTCAAAACAAGAAAAGCAACAAGAATTAACATGGTATTATATTTCTTTAATTCATTTCAATTCAAAAAACTTTGGTTTAGCTGAAACGGCTGTCAAAAATGCATTACATATAAAACCTAAAGAATTGTCATTTAAAAGTTTGTTAGCAGCGATACACTTAGGTTTGTCTGATGTTGAAAATGCTATAAAACAGTGGGATGAGATTTTAGCCATAGAACCTTTTAATGACAAAATAAGAATCGATAAAGGAGTAACTTTATTATCTCAAGGCTTTATAAAAGAGTCTTTGAATGAGTTGAACATAGTCTTGAGAAATGACTCTAAAAATGAAAAAGCAAATTACTATAAAGCTATTGCATTTTTGGAAGCTAATAAACTAAATGATGCTATTAGTATTTTAAATAGTATAGTAAATACAGGTGGTGCATTTAAAGAGGGCGCAGAAAAGGTGTTGAATAAAGTTAACAAAAAGAGCTAGTGCTAGTTACGGGAATTAAAGTTTTAAGGAAGTTTCTTAAAATTGTAATCATAATTAAAGTTTAAGAAGCAAATAACGAGAACAGATATAATATTTATTAAAGGACAATTTCCACCAAAATATAGTTTCAAACTGAATATAGAAAGTTATGGAAGCATTGATAAACAATATAGAAACAAAAGCAGATTTACAACAAGCAGTTTCTTTTTTAAAAGAAATAATTTATGCTAGATTGTCTTCAGAATTTCATGGTAATGATTTTTTTAAGCTAGATATGAGTTTTGAAAAAAATGATTCTTATATAGCTTCTTTCATTCGAGATAATGAACTAAAGTATTCTGATAAAATATTATTACTCTTAAGCATAATACCTCATGTTTTACCTAATTTCTACAGTACTATTATTTCTGATTTTTTGCCCAATGGAGGCGAACTACCTGAGTTTGGAGGGGTAAAAGGGAAAAACCATAGAGGTATTATTCCTACGGTAGAGACAGCTTTGTATATATTAGCTGGTAATGATATTGAAGAGCGTAAGCAGATATCAAACTTTATATTGTGCGAGAGCAAACTAATTAGAAAAGCTGTAATTGAGATAGAAAAAGTTCCTTATGGAGAACCACAAATGAGTGGAAAATTAATTCTTTCAGAGGAGTATATGTACTATTTTTTAACAGGAAAAAAACTAAAACCACAATTAAGTCAAGACTTTCCAGCTAGCTTAATTACTACTGATTTAGAATGGGAAGATTTAGTGTTACAAGAAAAAACATTAAATGATGTTAAAGAGATTGAAAGTTGGCTAGCATACAAAGAAATATTGATGAACGATTGGGGGATGTCTTCAAAAATAAAACCAGGATATCGTGTGTTGTTTTGTGGGGCGCCAGGAACAGGAAAAACATTAACGGCAGGGTTACTAGGGAAACATACAGGAAAAGATGTGTATAGAGTAGATTTATCAATGGTAGTGTCAAAATATATTGGAGAAACAGAGAAAAATTTATCCAAACTATTCGACAAGTCTATTAATAAAGATTGGATATTATTCTTTGATGAAGCAGATTCAATTTTTGGAAAACGAACCAATGTGAGAGATGCTCACGATAAGTATGCAAATCAAGAAGTATCATATCTGTTACAACGAATAGAGACACACCCAGGGCTTATAATTCTAGCTTCCAACTTTAAGAACAATATAGATACTGCATTTACTCGTCGCTTTAATAATATTATTGAGTTCGAAGCACCAAACTATGATGAAAGACTTATGTTGTGGAAAAATAACTTACCTAAAAATATAGAGTTAGAAAAGGAAATTACGATAGAAGAATTAGCGAAAAAGTTCAATATAACTGGAGCTAACATTGTAAATGCAGTTCAATATGCATGTTTAAAAACAATAGCGAATAAAGAAAATAAAATACAGAGACAATATATTTTAGAAGGAGTAAAAAGAGAGTATACAAAAGAAGGAAAAACTACAAACATTACAATTTAAAAAGAGGATGTTATGAAAACAATAAATCAAATAAACGGAATTCCCTTGCATTATGCACGATTAACTAATCATCCTTATGGAACAAGAGGAGAACAACGTAATTTTTTAATTGAAGAAAGTTTTTTGGGTGTATTAGAAAATGCTCTTCAAGAGATTTTTAATAACTGTCCATTAGGAATTCCTGAAGTAATTACAACAGCAGGAATTTTTGTAGACAAACCAGGGCAGCACGGACATGGAAAAGCATTTGATATTGATGCTATTTTTTGGAATAATGAAACGTTGGTGACTGCTAATTTTGTACATCAAAAAGAACTGTATTTAGGAATAGAATCTTTTTTAAGAAAGTATTTTGGCATAGTATTAAACTATTATTATCCCAATCATAAAGACCATTGGCATGTAGATATCAGTGTTCCTGTTGATTATAATGAAACATCAAAATCTGAAACTTTGTATTTACAATTAGTATTGAAATATATTTATAAGGAAGAGGTTTTGGTGGATGGTATTTGGGGACGTCAAACAGCAGGAGTGGTAAAAGAAGTTTTTGAAAAATTAGGAATTGATACACCTATTACAACGAAAGCAAATTATGTAAAGTTTTTAGATATCACTGGTAAAATAGCATTTAAACTGTTTGAAGAAAATACTTCTCCAAAGCATTTATTAAGTAATTTAACGGAGGTTGTAGAAGGTTTACCACAACAAAATAGAATAGTTGTTAGAGAAGCATTGAATAGTTTTTTAGATCACGGAGAAACAATAACTTGGTTAACTAATTTTGAAGAAACTCATAATTTAGATGCTATGATAGAAGAAGTAATAGCGTAAGATTAATTACTTAGAAAACTTATTTCTAAACCATACTTTCTTCCAAACTCTTTTTAAAATTAAAAAAGTAACACTTTCTGCATATACATCAATATTAGCAGATTCGACATTTTGAGTATCTTTTTCAGATACATCAATACGATACAAAAGATTAGTATAAGAACTAAAATCGTTAAGTATTAGTTCTTTAATTGATGTTTGAAGCGTTTCTTTTAATTGTAAAGGACTGTTGCTTTCAGAAAAGATTAAATCAACTCCTACTAGACTCAAATCTTTGTTAAGTTGGGTTATGAGTTGTTTGTACAGCTTGTTACTAGCTATATTGGTTAGTAAATCGATACTGTTTTGATAACTAGGTAACATTTTAAAATTAATTCAATTTATAATTGATAAACTGTTCATCTAAGGCTTTTAAAAACTCACTAGATACTTTAATCTTAGTTGTTCTACTCGGTAAGCTTAATTCAATTTTTTCTTCAGCATCCCAAATCGTAAAATATAAACTTTGCGAACCTTTATTAGTAGCAAACAAATGTTGTAACTCTTTAATAGTATTCTCTTTCACTTCTTGTAAAGGAATTTTAATAGTGAGTTTTTTACACATTTTATCCATAATATCGTGTAACAATAAAAACTCATTAAAACCAATTCTAGGTTCACCTTTAATACCTTCATTGTTTGTCCATCCAGGTTTGATGGTAGTTTTAATAAATAAGAATGAATTAGGAACTAAAAAGTGTTTAAATTTTAGATAATCTTCTCCAAAAATTCTGAATTCATAATTATCATTATAATCTTCCATAATAAATGAAGCCCATCCTTTCCCTGCTTTTGATACACGATGTTGTACATCAGTAACAATACCTGCAAAAGACAATCCTAAACCTTCATATTGCGCTATATTCTTATAATGCGCCAAGGTAGCGTTGCAAAACTTTAGTTCATTTTTAAAGTCGTCTAAAGGGTGTGCAGAAATATACATCCCAACTACCTCTTTTTCGCGGGCTAATAATTCCATAGTTCCCCAAGTTTCACATTCAGGAACGTGTGGTTCTGGTAAATCAACTTCTGAGGCTTCACCAAACAGAGAAACTTGAGAGGAATTTTGATTTTCTTGATATTTATTTCCAAAACGGATGGCTTTCTCTAAAAAAGTTTGTCCTTTTTCGTCTTTTACATAATATTGAGCACGATGTGTACTGGTAAATGAATCAAATCCTCCAGCTAATACCAATCCTTCAAAAGCTTTTTTGTTTGCTACACGTAAATCAACACGTTTAGCAACATCAAAAATAGAAGAGTAATGTCCGTTTTCTTTGCGTTCATCAATGATAGCTTTTACAGCAGAGCCACCTACACCTTTTATTGCCGCCATACCAAAACGAACAGCTCCGTCTTTGTTTACAGAAAACTTAGCATACGATTCGTTTACATCAGGACCTAATACTTCTAAGCCCATTCGTTTACATTCTTCCATAAAGAACGAAACTTGCTTAATATCGTTCATGTTGTTTGAAAGTACCGCAGCCATATATTCGGCAGGATAATGGGCTTTTAAATAGGCGGTTTGATAGGCAATCCAAGCATAACAAGTCGAATGCGATTTGTTAAAAGCATAGGATGCAAACGCCTCCCAGTCTTTCCAAATCTTTTCTAAGGCTTTTTCATCATGTCCATTTGCTTTGGCTTGGTTTACAAACTTAGGTTTCATTTTTGCCAGTACTGCAGCTTGTTTTTTACCCATGGCTTTACGAAGTACATCGGCTTCACCCTTCGTAAAATCAGCTAACTTTTGTGAAAGTAGCATTACTTGCTCCTGATATACCGTAATTCCGTAAGTTTCCGCTAAATATTCTTCCATGGCAGGAAGGTCATATTGAATTTCTTCGTCACCATGTTTTCTTCTAATAAAGGATGGGATGTATTCTAAAGGACCCGGACGGTATAAGGCATTCATTGCAATTAAGTCGGCAAAAACCGTAGGCTTTAACTCACGCATGTATTTTTGCATCCCAGGAGATTCGTATTGGAATATCCCAACTGTTTCTCCACGTTGGAACAAAGCATATGTTTCTTCGTCATCAATAGGAAAGCTTTCCGGATCGAGTTCTACTCCGTGGCGTGCTTTTACAATTTTTACGGTATCTTTAATTAAGGTTAATGTTTTTAACCCTAAGAAATCCATTTTTAATAATCCCGCACTTTCTACTACCGAGTTATCAAACTGGGTAACATACATGTCAGAATCTTTTGCTACCGATACAGGTACGAATTTGGTAATATCATCAGGAGTAATAATTACCCCACAGGCATGAATTCCCGTATTACGAACTGAACCTTCTAAAATTCGAGCTTTGTTAATGGTTTCAGCTTCGAGGCCGTTACCATTGGCAATGGCTTTTAGCTCGTTTACCATTTCTATTTCTTCTGAACGAAGCTTTTCTTTCAATCCTTTCTCATCTAAAGAAAAGATTTTCTTCAACTTCATTCCAGGAATTAATTTGGCAATTCTATCGGCTTCAAATAGCGGTAAGTCTAATACACGAGCAGTATCTCGAATAGAAGATTTAGCAGCCATAGTACCATAGGTAATAATTTGTGCTACTTGATTAGCTCCGTATTTTTGAATTACATAATCCATTACACGGCTACGACCTTCATCATCAAAATCGATATCAATATCGGGCATCGATACACGTTCAGGATTTAAGAAACGCTCAAAAAGTAGATCGTATTTAATAGGGTCAATATTAGTAATCCATAAACAGTAGGCAACTACCGAACCGGCAGCAGAACCACGTCCTGGTCCTACCGATACGTCCATATTACGGGCTTCTCGAATAAAATCTTCAACAATTAAGAAGTATCCTGGGTACCCTGTTTTAGCAATAACATCGAGTTCAAAATCTAAACGTTCACAGATGCTTTCTGTAAGCTCACCATAACGTTTTTTAGCTCCTTCATAGGTTAAGTGACGTAAAAAATTGTTCTCACCACGTTTTCCTCCATCTTCTAAATCTTTAGCATCTCTAAATTCTTCTGGAATATCAAAGGCTGGTAATAGTACATCACGAGCTAAACCAAAAGGTTCTATTTTATCTACAATTTCTTGAATATTGATGATGGCTTCAGGTAAATCAGCAAAGAGTTTTTTCATCTCTTCGGTAGATTTAAAGTAGTATTCATCATTAGGTAAACCGTAACGGTACCCTCTTCCTCTACCTTTAGGAGTTGCTTGTTTCTCACCGTCTTTTACACATAATAAAATATCATGTGCATTGGCATCTTCTTTGTCTAAATAAAAGGTATTGTTGGTTGCAACAACTTTTACATTGTGTTTTTTTGAAAACTCTAAAAGAGTTTCATTCACTACTCTTTCATCTTCTTGTCCGTGACGCATCAATTCGATATACAAATCGTCTCCGAATTGTTCTTTCCACCAAAGTAATGCTTCTTCAGCTTGAGCTTCACCTACATTTAATATTTTACTAGGAACTTCTCCATATAAATTCCCAGTTAAAACAATAACATCTTCTTTGTATTGCTCAATAACTTTTTTGTCAATTCTTGGAACATAGTAAAAGCCATCAACAAAGGCAATAGAAGACATTTTTGCCAAATTGTGATATCCGTTTTTGTTTTTTGCTAATAAAACAACTTGATATCCATTGTCTTTTTGACTTTTATTGGTATGGTCTTCACAAATATTAAACTCACAACCTACAATAGGTTTTAAAATGCTCTCAGTGGGTTTTTCTCCTTTTTCTAAAGCTTCGTTATTGGCTGCTTCAGCAGCTTTGTTGTGTCCTATAACTGCTTGTACAAAGTGAAATGCAGCCATCATGTTACCCGAATCGGTCATTGCTACTGCCGACATGTTGTCTTTTGCTGCAGCATTTACAATGTTTCCAATTTGGATGGTAGATTGTAAAACAGAATATTGTGTATGGTTATGTAAATGTGCAAACTGAACGCCTTCTAACTCAGCTAATCCTTCAGCAGTAGAAATAGTATTGGCTTCTTCTGTTTCTGAGGATTTTCTTTTTCGGATTTTCTCACTTTCCTTTTTAAGGTTTAAGTGTGTCAATCCAATAACTTGAATAGGGTTTGGGTTTGCTTCAGTATAGCGTTGAAAATAATCGGATGGAACATCTAATTGCTCCTCTGTATATTGACGCAAACGAATTAATTCTAAAAAGCATCGAGTGGTAGCTTCTACATCGGCAGTTGCATTGTGCGCTTCTCCAAAACCTGTTCCGAATAAATAATTGTGTAATTCAGTAAGTGTAGGCAATTTGAATTTTCCTCCACGACCTCCAGGAATTTGACACATTTCAGCTGTATGTTCGGTACAGGTATCTAGAACTGGTAATTCTGTTAAATTGTTTTTAACCCCTAAACGATGGAATTCGCATCCCATGATGTTAACGTCGAATCCTACGTTTTGACCAACAATAAATTTTGTTTTTTGAAGAGCATCGTTAAATAACTCTAGTCCTTCACTTAAAGAAATACCTTGTTCAATGGCTAAATCGGTAGAAATTCCGTGAATACGTTCTGCGTCATACGGAATGTTAAAACCGTCTGGTTGAATTAGAAAATCATTATGTTCAATAAGATTACCTAACTCATCGTGTAATTGCCATGCAATTTGTATAGCTCTAGGCCAGTTATCGGTATCGGTTATTGGAGCGTTCCAGCTTTTAGGTAATCCAGTAGTTTCGGTATCGAAAATTAAATACATGGGCAAAAATTACTTATTGAAGTGTTTTGGGTAAAAACAAAGTGTAAAAATACGAAGAATTTACATTGTTATTATGAGAAGTTATTAACGAGCGTTTTTGGTTAAGGTAAAGGCTTGAATAGCTGATTGTAATCAAAGAAAAGATGTTAAGTGTAGGTTAAATTTAAAATAAATTTTAAAAAAAGTAATTGATAATCAATTAATAAGATTACATTTGTACTTTAATATAATATTTTTTACAATGAAAGAAGGAACAGTAAAGTTCTTCAATGAATCTAAAGGTTTTGGATTTATTACAGAGTCAGGATCAAACACAGAACATTTTGTACACGTATCAGGTTTAATCGATGAGATTAGAGAAGGTGATACTGTTGAGTTTGAACTTAAAGAAGGAAAAAAAGGATTAAACGCAGTTAGCGTTAGAGTATTATAATATATCTCACAATTTATTTTTCTTAAGAGCCTGTTTAACAGGCTCTTTTTTATTGTAATAAAGTTGCTTTTTTGCTTTTAAATGAAAAAGATTTTATAAATTTGCGCCCACTTATCACGAGATGGTAAGATTTATTAATAACCAAGGTCGCGAACCTTAAAAATTAAAATTATGCCTGTAAAAATTAGATTACAAAGACACGGTAAAAAAGGAAAACCATTTTACTGGGTAGTAGCTGCTGATTCAAGAGCTAAAAGAGATGGACGTTTCTTAGAAAAAATCGGAACGTATAACCCTAACACAAATCCTGCAACTATCGATTTAGATGTTGATGGAGCTGTAAAATGGTTACAAAACGGTGCTCAACCAACAGATACTGCTAGAGCTATCTTATCTTACAAAGGAGCTTTATTAAAGAATCACTTAGCTGGTGGAGTAAAAAAAGGTGCTTTAACTGAAGAGCAAGCTGAAGCTAAATTCAATGCTTGGTTAGAAGATAAAACAGCTAAAGTTGCTGGTAAAGCTGATGGTTTAGCAAAAGCTGAAGCTGATGCAAAAGCAAAAGCTTTAGAAGCTGAAAAAGCTGTAAATGAAGCACGTATTGCTGCTGCTGTTCCTGCTACTGATAGCGAGGATGCTGCTGTTGCAGAAACAGGTGCTGATAGCGAAGAATAAAAAACGTGTAGCACGATGATGCAAAAAGAGAATTGCTTTTATCTTGGCAAAATCGTTAAAAAACATAGTTTTAAGGGTGAAGTAATTATTAAGTTAGATACTGATGAACCCAATCTTTACGAAAATTTGGAATCAGTTTTTGTCGATTTAGGCAATAATCTGGTTCCTTTTTTTATTGAAAAATCTTCTTTAAGTAAAGGAACTATGTTTAGAGTAAAGTTTGAAGATGTAGATAGTGAAGCCGATGCAGAAGCGATTATACGAGCAGGAGTTTATTTACCTTTAGACTTACTTCCTAAGCTTTCTGGAAATAAGTTTTACTATCATGAAGTTATAGGGTTTACTGTTGTTGATGCTAGTTTTGGTACAGTAGGAACAATTATGAGTATTAATGATTCATCAGCACAACCTTTATTTGAAATTGATAGAGAAGGGAAAGAAATTTTTATTCCTATGATTGATGACTTTATAAAAAAAGTAGATAGAGAAAATCAAACAATAGTGGTAGATACTCCAGAAGGATTAATTGAATTGTATTTAGATTAAACGAAAAGAATCATTTTACCTTTCGAATTAAGATAAAAAGTAAAAATCCAGAAGATAATTTCTTCTGGATTTTTTTTAAACCACTTTTTTTAGAACTTTTAATTTATTCGTTGTTTTGTTTATTTCATTATTTATCAAATCTTTAGATCTTATAATGTCAGTAACTTGAAAGCTTCTACCATTAAAATTCTTTTTGATAATAACTCTTTCTAACCAGTACATTTCTCCTTTAAATAGAAGAGGTAAAAATAAAAACTTACTAGTTTTAGTTTTTGAGTTCCTTTTTTTTTGAGAGGGGTTTAGTCTGATCTTCATCCTATTGTTTGGTTTAGTAAATGCTATTCAAGTTTTACGGTAAAGCTTAAATTATCATGATTGTATTAGAAAATAAAAAGGGGAAAGTCGCGCCAAAGGTATATTTTTTATCTTAATAGAAGTTAAAAAATATATTCAAAAACACAGTCTTCAGTATTTTCAAAAACTTGTTGCATTCCTATGTAGTTAAAACCTAGTTTTTTGAGTAGTTTTTGAGATTTTTCATTTTCAGGCATGGTTAAAGCTAATACTTTTTCTTGTTTAAATTTAGAGCGAACATATTCTATAATCAATTTTGTAGCTTCTGTGGCATACCCATTTCCTCTTCCTATTGGTAAAAAAGCATACCCTATATCGATAAAAGCTAGTTTGTCTCTTTGTAAAGCTGTAGAGGCGCCAATGGGTCTGTTGGTTTCTTTTGAGATTACCGTAAAAAAACCTAGACCTCCTAATTGTAAATTCTTAAACAGTGTTTCCTTTAAGTAAACTTCTGTTTCTTCAATAGACTTTAAATTTTTATCTCCTATGAATTGAATCCAATCTGGATCATTGAATAGTTCAAAATAAAAAGGAGCGTCACTCATTAGAGCATCTCGTATAATTAATCGTTCGCTTTCTAATTTCATAGCTTAAATATAAATTAAAAATGTAATTTTGCGTAGCAAAAAAATAATAAAATGAGTTTATTACAAGAATTACAAGATAGGAGCGGAAATCAATGCGAACTATGTGCAGCAAAAGATAATTTATCAATTTATGAGGTGCCACCAATTTCTACGGGTGGAGTAGATGGTAGTTTGTTAGCTTGTAGCACTTGTATTGAGCAAATTGAAAACCCTGAAGCTACTGACGCAAATCACTGGCGTTGTTTAAATGATAGTATGTGGAGCGAGTTTAGAGCAGTAAAAGTGGTCGCTTGGAGAATGTTGCATCGTGTTAAAAAAGCGGGTTGGTCACAAGATTTACTGGATATGATGTATTTAGAAGATGAAGAATTACGTTTTGCAGAGACTACAGGTGAACATTTAGATGAAAGTGAAAAAATAATTCATCGTGATGTGAATGGAGCTATTTTAGAAGCAGGAGATAATGTAGTATTGATTAAAGATTTAAAAGTGAAAGGTTCTAGTATGGTTGCTAAACAAGGAACAGCGGTACGTAGAATTTCATTAGATCCTGAAAATGCTAAATACATAGAGGGTAAAGTAGACGGAACACAAATAGTGATTATTACCGATTACGTTAAAAAAATGGCTGAAAAGGAATAGATTCTTTTTAATCTGTTAAAGAAATGTCTGTTAAATACCATAAAGAAAAGCATTTACAAGCTACAAAATATAAAATAGAAAACGTTATCAGGCAGCAAGACTTTTTATTGAAGCATAGATGGAAAGTAATTGCTGCTGGTATTGTTTTTAGCTTTTGGGCTCCTGCCTATACACCAGGACATTACTCTTTAAAAAGGACGTCTATACTTGAAAAAACTGATTACACCTATTTAAAATTAGTAATGCTTTGCGCATCTGTTTATATGGTTTTTTGCCTTCTTTATCATTTCTCAAGTAGATACCAAGATAAAAAGAAGTTAAATGAATTAAAAAAGCTAGAAAAAAGATTAGAAAAAGAAATTTCAGAGTTAGATTAATTTTTATTTCTCAGTGTTATAATACACTTTATAAAATTTCATCTTTTTCTCTTCATCGTATCCTTGCTCTAAATATTCAGCAGAAGCATCTGGAGCGTCTATATCAATTTTAATTTGAATGTTAGTGTCAAGTTTAATCTCTGTTTTAAACTTGCTTTTTTCTTTCTTTAAAACAACATCAGATACCTCAAAGTTATTTCGTATTAATACGTCGTTTAGTTTTTCAAAGTGTTGTTTATAGTCTTCAAAAAGATCTTTATGTTTGTCTTCTTCGAAGATTTCGTCTTTAAAACCATGGTAGTCTACGCTTTCATGTTCTTTAAAATAATCAACTGTGTTAGCTAAGAAGTTATTTTGTTCTTGTTTTCCGAATTCAGGTTTTATAACTTCTTCAGAAAACTCTTTACACATTTCTAAGTAATTTTGAGTATGTAAGTTACGGTCATCAGCATACTTTACACTTAAAAAGTTTTTAATCCAGTATTGTGCATCGTACTGGTTATTATCTACCGATAAAACTACGGTACCTTCTGCGTCAGAAGAGTTTAAAATTAAACAACCTTTATCGAGTCTTTTGGTCGAAATCCCTTTTTGAACAACCACATCAAAACTGTCATCATCTAAATAAGTTTGAAAAAAATCAACTTTACTTTCAATTTTAAAAACACCAACAGCTTCTGTTAAAACATCTTTATACTCGATGCCTTCAAAATAAGCAACAATTACATCACCCGTTTTAATATTGGCAGAGTTTGATTGTTCGTATAGATGATTAACAATGTTTTTAGAATGTTCAATAAAAACCTCTTTGCTGTCATCTTCGAAAATATCAGAAGTGTATTTGTTAATTTCATTTAAACGAACATCTGCATGATGACTAAAACGGTAGCTCTGTGTAACTGAACCGAAAGGTTTTAGTAAGAAAGGAAGTAACAATTCGTAACTCTCTTCATCAAAACGCACTAAACTTTCAGAAAAAGCATTTTGTCCGCTATTGTATTTGTTAGCTACTTTGTGAATAATACACTTACTAATTTCGGTACGAGTTCTTTTAATCATCTTCTTATAAAAATTGGAAGACAAAAATAGAAAAATTAAAGTTCCAATTTTAATTGTTCAGGTAACAATTTAAATGATTTTCGATGGTAAGGTGTCGCTCCAAATTGACGGATGGCTTCACGATGTTCTTTAGTAGGATATCCTTTGTTTTTTTTCCAGTTATACTGAGGGAATTCTTGATGAATTTTCTCCATATATTCATCTCTGTAGGTCTTTGCCAATACTGAAGCTGCTGCAATACTCATAAATTTAGCATCTCCTTTTACAATGGTTTGATGTGAGATTTCTAGATACGGTTTGAATTTATTTCCGTCAACTATGATGAATTCAGGTGTAATAGTTAATTGTTCAATAGAGCGGTGCATTCCTGTAATAGAGGCTTGTAAAACATTCAATTCATCCACTTCTCCTTGATGGATAAAGGATACGCCAAAAGCTAAGGCATGTTCTTCAATATACGGACGAAGTTCTTGCCTTTTTTTCTCAGAAAGTTGCTTGGAGTCGTTTAGTAATTCATGTTTAAAATTATCAGGTAAAATAACGGCGGCGGCAACTACAGGCCCTGATAAACAACCTCTACCAGCTTCATCAGTGCCAGCTTCTAATTTATGTCCACTATAGTTTAATTGCAACATGCTACAAATTAACAGTTTTCAAAGAAATTAAACCTAAAATTAATCGTTAAATTATTTTACTTTTGTCGTTATGAAGAAAAATCTTTTAGTGTTTTTTTGTTTGGTAAGTACTCAGATAATGTTAGCTCAAATAAGATCTATTGATAGTAATTTTGGTAGAACTAATGGAGGACTTAATCAAAATTTAGATTCGTTGCCTGAAAATGAGATTAATGTAAAACTTAGTGGAAAAACAAAGTACACAGATTATAAAATAATATCACATAAAAACGATACTACAATTGTAGATACAACCCTCACAATTCAAAAAGAATACAAGTTTAACTTTTTACGAAAAGATAATTTTGAATTGTTAGCTTTTCATAACCAAGGGCAAACATTTAATAATTTAGCATACGATTTTACGAATATTTCACAGTTTCCAGACATCGGTTTCAAAGCTAAATTGTTTAATTATTTTGATATTGAAGATGTAAACTATTATCAGGTACCTACACCTACGACTGAAATTATGTATCGTACAGGGTTGGAACAAGGACAGGTTGTTGATGCGCTTTTTACTACAAATTTTTCTAAACGATTTAATTTAGCAATTGCCTATAAAGGACTTCGTTCTTTAGGGGCTTATAGAAGGTCGTTAGCAAGTACTGGTAATTTTAGAGTGAGTTTTAAGTATGAAACTCCGAAAGGACAATATGCTATTAGAGGTCATGCAGTAAATCAAGATTTTTTTAATCAAGAAAATGGAGGGTTAACAGCTACTTCTTTGGAAGCTTTTGTAAACGATGACCCTAATTTTAGTGGGAATAGAGGTAGAATGGATATTAACCTTAATGATGCAGAAAATACTTTTGATGCTAAACGGTTGTATTTTGAACATACTTTTAAGTTACTTTCATCAAAAGATAGTTTACAAGAGAGAGAGTTTTCTAACTTGAAGTTGGGTCATTCATTTATTAGAGATTCTAAATTTTACCGTTTTAACCAAGGGACGGCTACTACTGACATTTTTGGTGATGCAAATTCATCGGGAAGTATCAATAATAAAACAAGTTATTTGTTGTACAATAACCAATTATTTATAGATTTTAACTCGAAGTATGTTTTAGGTAGGTTTCGTGTAAAGTCTGATTTATCAACATATTCGTATGGTTATGAGAATTTGCAAAATAATACGGTAGGAATTACTAAAAACAAACTAAAAGGAGATGCAGTTTCGTTTGGTGCTGATTGGAATGGTAGAATTGGTAATTTTTACGTGAATGCTTCAGGAAGTATAACCCCTGGTATTGGAAGATTGTCAGGGAATAGGTTGTTTGGGGAAGCTTTTTATAAGAAAGATAGTGTATTAACCATTAAAGGTAGAGTAGGTATTAGTAATAAATCACCTAACTTTAACTTCTTACTACACCAAAGTACCTATAATGATTATAATTGGGAAAATAACTTTGCTCAGATAGGAACACATACTTTAGGAGGAGTTATAGAATCAAAGTGGGGAAATATATCTGTTGATATTACTAATATCAATAACTATACTTATTTTAATGAAAATAGTAAACCAGTACAATTTTCAGGAGATGTAAATTATTTAAAAGCGAAGGTGTCTAAAGAGTTTATCTTAGGGAAATTTGCTTTAGATAATACTTTAATGTATCAAAAAGTAGCAAGCGGCAATAGTGTTTTTAGAGTACCAGAATTTGTAACCCGTAATACTTTGTATTATACGGATGAATGGTTTAAAGGGAAACCATTATTAGTGCAAATTGGAGCTACATTTAAATATTTTTCAAAGTATAATGCAAATGCGTATAATCCGTTATTAGCAGAGTTTACTTTGCAAAATGATACTGAAATAGGCTACCCAACGGTTGATTTATTTTTCAATGCAAGAGTACGAAGAACACGAATTTATTTTAAAGCAGATAACATAAGTTCTTTTGCACTTGATAAAAATTATTTTTCGGCACCAAACTATCCGTATAGAGATTTCGTTATCCGTTTTGGAGTAGTGTGGAATTGGTTTATATAATACAATAAAGAAGTACAAGGTTCATTTTTACAGTATGTTTTTGCATGTTCAAGTAATTAGAATCTATATCTTGATTAAAAAAAGTGGGAGCAACAAATAAAAATTCTAAAATACTTGTTCTAAGGTTAGCTTTGGTCAAAATATAAAATCCGGCTAGCGCGTCATTGATTTGATACTTGTATATACACCATTCTTCAAACATTTGAGGCGTTACAGTTAAATCTTCTCTCCATTTTTCTATCTGTTCTTCTGAATATTCCCAACAGAATTCGGTGTTTAAAGCAGTTTTGTTAGTAGTTCAGTATCTCCTTATATTCAGCCTTTATAATCATAAAAAATAAGCCTCACTTTTTAGGGTGAGGCTTGAATATTATTTTGTAGCTAATTGCCTTATTTTAATTTTAAATGCAGCAAAAAGTAATGTCATAATCGGACTTAAGTAATTAAATACAGCATAGATGAAATATTCTCCAACTCCAACCCCTAAAACTCCAGATTGGTAAGCTCCACAAGTATTCCAAGGAATTAAAACTGAAGTAACGGTACCAGAATCTTCCAAGGTTCTACTTAAGTTTTCAGGAGCCAATCCTTTATCTTCATATGCTTTTTTGAACATTTTACCAGGGATCACAATAGCCAAATATTGATCAGATGCTACAACGTTTAATCCTAAACAACTAATAACAGTACTTGCAAATAACCCAAAAGTAGAAGAAGCAACAGATAATAAAGCTTTGGTAAGTTTAGCTAAGGCACCAATAGCGTCCATAACTCCACCGAAAACCATTGCACAGACAATTAAAAAGATAGTCCATAACATACCATTCATTCCACCAGAACTGAATAGTTCTGTTAATTTTTCATTATCTGTTTGTACTTGAGTGTCAGTTAAAATTGCATTTATAATTGATTGAAACTTTGATTCAGCTAAACCTGCTAATACATCAATTTGAAAGATAAAAGCAAAAATACCAGCCAAGACAACTCCAGTTCCTAAAGCAACTAAAGGTTTGGTTTTTAGTAAAATCATAATAATTACTACAGCAGGAACTATAAATAACCAAGGTGAAATGTGAAAAGTATTTTTAATTGAAGCTAATAAATTGCTAACATCTGCACTACCAGTAGTGTCAATAGTGGTACTTAAGATAGTGAATACTAAAAGGGTTATTATAAAGGTAGGAACTGTAGTGTATCCCATATATTTAATATGAGTGAATAAATCTGTACCCGCCATAGCTGGAGCTAAATTGGTAGTGTCTGAAAGAGGCGACATCTTATCGCCAAAATAAGCACCTGAGATAACAGCTCCTGCTATCATACCTGATGGGATACCTAAAGCACTCCCAATTCCAACCAAAGCAATACCAACCGTAGCAGAAGTTGTCCAAGAACTACCTGTAGCTATTGATATAATAGCAGCAATAATTACCGAAGCAGGTAAAAATATTCCAGGGCTTAGTACTTGTAGACCATAATAAACCATTGCAGGAATAATTCCGCTTACTAGCCATGTTCCCGCTAAAGCTCCTACTAAAAATAAAATCATGATAGGTACAAAAACACTTTTCCAGTTTTCCCATATTTCGGCAGCCATTTTTTGTAAAGAAACTTTATTAAAAAAACCTACAGATGCTGCAATTACTCCGCCCATCAATAAAATATATTGATTTGAATAGTCACCTAACCATGTGCCATCTGCATAAAAAATATTGTAAGCCAATAATCCCATCAAAATGATTACAGGAATTAAAGCTTCCCAAAGGTTTAATTCTGTATTTTCAATTATTTTTTGGTCTTCTATTTCAATTTCAGATAAATTTTTGTCGTCTCGCATGTATGGTATTTTTTCGGCTTGTAATGTTACGATTTTGTATAGAATTACACAAATCGAATTAGTTTATCCTTTTTTTTAGAAAAAATTGAAAAGAAATGGCTGATAAACTATAATGCCACCCCAAACAGAGCGAAAAAATAGTTGAGTTTTTTTACTTTGTTTAAGATGGCAAGATTTAAACTTAAAGAAGGTTTTTATCTTATAGTACACCAACTTCTTTCATGCATTCTTTCATCATTTGATATGTACGTTCTATATCATTGTCTAATCCGATAGAAAAACGAATTAATCCGTCAGTTAATCCCATTTCTTTTTGTTCCTCCAAAGGTATTTCTGAAGAAGTTGAAGTGCCTGGAGCAGAGAACAAGGTTTTATAAAAGCCTAGACTTACAGCTAAGTAACCCAAATTTTTATTTTGCATTAATTCCATCAAAGTATTTGCTTTCTCTAAAGAACCAGCATCAATGGTGAGCATACCTCCAAAACCATATTCTTCATTCATCATCGATTTAAACACTTCGTGAGAAGGATGTGATGGTAACCCTGGATATACCGTTTTTAATCCGTCAGCTTCAAATTTTTCAGCTAAATAGCTCGCGTTTTTACTGTGCTGTTTTACTCGTATATGTAAGGTTCTCATGTTTTTCAGGATTGATGAGGCACGTAAAGAGTCCATAGAAGCTCCTAATAACATACTTGCTCCGTCAATTACACTTTTTTGCGAATTGATAAAATCTTTTGTTCCACAAATTACACCTCCCATAGTATCAGAAGAACCGTTGATGAATTTTGTTAAACTGTGAATAACAACATCAGCTCCCAATTGAGCTGGAGAAATTGATAGTGGGGAAAAGGTGTTATCAACCACTAACTGTAAATTGTGTTTTTTAGCTAATACTGAAAGCGCTTTAATATCTGCAACCTCTAATAATGGATTACTTACGGTTTCGCAGTAAATCATTTTAGTGTTTTTATTAATAGCAGCTTCTACTATATCTAATTTTGTTATATCTACAAATGAAGTTTCAATTCCCATTCTCGGTGTAAAGTTTTTAAGAAAGGCGTAAGTTCCTCCATAAATAGTCCTACTAGAAATAATATGATCTCCAGATCCACAAATTTGCAGAATAGTAGGGGTAATAGCCCCCATTCCTGTTGCAGCAACGTTAGCAGTTTCTGTACCTTCCATAGCAGCTAATGCTTCGGCGAGATATAAATTTGAAGGAGAGGAGTGACGAGAGTATAAGTAACACCCGTCAGTGTTTCCTTCAAAAGTATCAAACATGGTTTTTGCTGATAAAAAAGTATAGGTAGAAGAATCTGAAATAGATGGATTTACTCCGCCAAATTCTCCAAAATATTGTAGATCTTGTATGTTGTTTGCTGGTTTGAATTTCATATTGATTAGAATTAGTTATTAAAAGACTACTAAAATCAGTTTTAATTGGTTAAAAATCAACACAAGTCTTGTTTTGTAGATTTTTATACTAAATTTGTAATTTTGGTTAGTTTTTATTACTAATAATTTGTAGAACAGATAAAATAAGTAGATTTTTTTTCAGATGAAGCTAGATAAGATAGATAAGAAATTGTTAGAATTACTACAAGTTGATAGTAAACAAACTACTAAACAGTTATCGTTACAGTTAGGATTGTCGGTTACAGCAGTTTATGAACGGGTAAAAAAATTAGAAAAAGAAAAGGTTATTAAGCAATATGTTGCTTTGGTAAATAAGAATAAAATTGAAAAATCTTTTTTAGTTTTTTGTCATATTCGATTAGAAAAGCATACCAAAGAATATATTGCAGTTTTTGAAAGGGAGATTAATAAGTTAGAAGAGGTAACCGAATGCTTTCATGTAAGTGGAGATTATGATTATATTTTAAAAATTTATGTAAAAGATATGGATGAGTATCGTGAGTTTATGGTAAACAAACTTACAGTTTTAAAACATATTGGAAGTACGCACAGTATTTTTACGATTGGAGAAGTCAAGAATTCGATAGCAATAGCACTATAAAAATAAAAGCGAGTAATTTAATTACTCGCTTTTTCAATTTCTATAAAAGCGTCTTGTGATTTAATTATTTGATTGTAAAACTCTTTTAAATAATGGTATTCTTCACTGCTATAAACTCTTTTATTGAGAGTTATTTTTGAATAGATATTAATTGTATTATTTAAGTTTTTAAAATTTAAGATAAATCTACCTCCTTTATTGGGTAGCGAAAGAGCTGTGTTTTGAGGTAAGCTTTTTATAGTATATCCCTCAGGTAATTTTAAAGATAGTGTGTAGGTGTTGCTTCTAGGATAGCCATAATCAACAGGATACTCTCTCTTATTAAGTTTAAAAGGGTTTTTAGTTACTTTTTCTATTAAAAAAGGATTAATTCTAAGTTTATTACTTGATCCAATTTCATCAAATGTTATAGAATATATTTGATGAAGAGTGTTGTCTTTTTTATCTAAGTTTTGATGGTTAAAACTTTCTACCTCAATATTGGGGTGTTTTGATTCAAAATTTTCAAGATGATTATCAATATTATTGATGCTTAAATTTTCCCTAGCATTCACAGCGAAAAAACCATCACTGGAAATAGTGAGATTTCCATTTAAGTTATTATTATCATCTAAAGATAACTGAGCATTAATTCTTCGGAAGGTTTTTCTGTTCAATTTAATTGTTTCCCAATAACTACCTTTTTTAAAATCCATAACTCTACCGTCTCCATTTATAGCTATGTGTTGAATTAAACCAAAAGGGAGTTGTTTTTTTGTGGCGTCTAGGAAGTAAGTTTTATTATTTATTATAGCTTTTACTAGTAAATAATTAAAGTCGTCAATAACAGGGTGTAATCTTGTTGGTACAGCTTTGTTTCTTGTGGAAGTTAATACAAGGTAACTTTTAATATTGACCGCTTGTAGCGAGTTGTAGAGGGATAGATTTATGTCAAAAATATTTCCAGTTTTATTCTCAAAAGCTTCTTTAATTCTTACTTTTTTTGAGGGCCAATATTTATCATTCCAAGTAAAATAATTTTGAATAAAATCATATGTTTTTTTAGCTCTTTCTAAATCATCGACTATTAAAAAAAGAGAAGGCGGTAATTGATTTTTAAAGAACCCTTTTTTAGAGGTTTGATTATCTAAAAAATCACGTTTTAAACTTCTATCAGCATCTTTCCATGTTTTGGTATATTTATCAATACCTCCTCTCGGATTTTGATAGGATTCTAAATCAAAAGAAAGTTTAGATATGAAATTGTCTTTACTTAGCATATAATCTTCCTCTTTAAAAGCAGGAATATTATCTATTCCATAATCTAAAATTAGACAAGCACCATGTCCAAGCCCGGGGACGTGTACACATCTTTTTTTAATAGAAGCATTATTTCTATTCAATTTGAGAAATCCAATAACTCTTATGTTGTATTTCCAATTACCAAGAATAGCAGCTGTAAAATCACTTTTAATTTTGGGAATATCCGATTGAAAATACCAATCATCAATTTTAGAATATGGAGAAGTTACAGAATATGTATATTCAATAACACTACCTACTTTAATATTAGGTAAAGTAAATGTAATTTCCTTCCATTTACCATATAGGTCTTTTGTGTAAACCTGATTGTCTAATAAATGTTTTTTTAGTATAGTGTTGCTTTTAGATATGTTATAGCTAATTCCTTTGATAGAGTGTACTTTTTCATCTCCATAAAAAGGGATTTGTATGGTGGCTTTATTAGTACCTTCTTTTTTTAAGATTTTTACTTTAAAGTAATAATCAGTAGTTTTTTTATAGTCTTTGTTTTCATCTATATAATAGTTTGCATGTTCATAAAGAACAACCGCATTTGCGGTTGTGTCTTTATCATATTGACTCATGTTTAATTCTTTAATATCAACGTTTCCAATTTTTGTTGATTTCTTTTTTTGAGAGAAGCTGTTAATAAAGAAAAGGCAAGTTAAAATTAAGAGTACGTCTTTCATTATTTTTTTACTAATACAATTTTCTCAGTTTGTTTTTTTACTAACTGTTCATAAAAATCTTTAATTGTTGTGTAGTAGTGTGGAGCAATTATACTTGAATTAAACTTAGTAAGAGATGATAGCTTAATTTTGTTACCTTGAACTAATATTTTGTGTTTGAAAACACCAATGTTTTCTGGTAAACCAATTGCTAATTCTTTAGGATATGATTCTACAGAGTATCCATCAGGAATAGTAATTGATACAGAAAACTTATCTTGCCAAGGCGTAACATAATCTATAGGGAAATTTCTTTCTTTTGATTTAAAAGGTGTTTCACTAGTGGCTAAGAATAATAATGGAGAGAAATATAATTTGTTATTAATTTCTTCAATAATATCATCACTAGAAAACTTAATGTTTTGTATTAAAGGTTTAGCTATATCATTTTTATTAGAAATATTAAATTCATTTATTTCAATGTTATACTCTTCTTCAAGTGACAATTTTATATTTTCATCCTTTTTAACGTTATTTTTTTTACGGAAAAGCATAGCTGAATGACCAGATAAGGTTTTTCGAAACATTCCTTCAACATGTCCAGTATCATCTAATTTTATGTATAATAGATTGCTTTCTTCGGCATATTCAGAAGGTTTTAAACTTACATCAATAGATTTGCCATCTTTATAAATTTCTCTACCATACCAGTTTAAAGTTCTTAAAGGAAGAGTGTTAGGAGTTGAGTATTTTTCAGTTGCATCTAATAAAGCATATCTTCCATCAGAAAAATTAACTTTTGTTATAACATAGTTAAAACCGTTTAATGTTGGAAACATTGGAATTCCGTTATTTTTTGTACTAACAAGAACTGGGTTTGCATTTAAATTAGCACTTCTTAACATAGAGGTTAGTATTAGGTTTATTTCTGCAGAATTACCTACCCCTTCTTTATAAGCTTTTTTAACTCCTTTGTTAGTGTATTTTTCGTAATTACCGTCCCATTTTACTTTTGTTTTTACAAATTGAAAAATAAGTGCAATCTTTTCGTAATCATTTTTTACTGAACTTAAAAGGTTTGTTAAATCATCTTCATAATAACTATTTTTTTCTAATTCATTACCAAAATTAGTCGACTTGTAAATAGTTTTACTAACGTCTTTCCAAGAGCTAGTATAATTTTTATACATAGAGTTAGGGAATCTGGTTCCAGAAAGCTCAAATTCTAAACCAGCTCTATAATTATTAATATTACCACAATAAGGTTCGGTATCCTTTAAAGCGGGGATATTTTTATCATTAATTTCAATTAAATTCTCGAACAATTTTACACTTTCACTATAGCTAGTTGTTGTAGCACAACCAAAACAATCTTTCACTCTGTATGAATAATCTATGGTTCTATTTACTTTTGATTTTTGTAGGTTGATTGGGTAATGTCCTTTTTGATAATTTTTGAAAACAAAATATTCAGGGATTTTTACTGTTGTTTTTATTTTATTAACAGGTATGTTTTCTTGTACAATAACTTCATCTATATAATGGTAATAAGGAGAATTTTTTTGATATGTTAAGTCTATAATAACTCCCTCTTTAATACCTGGCATTGTGATTTTTTCAAGACTCCAGTAATCTGTTTTCTCTTCTTGAAAGACATCTTTTTTAGAAAGTTTTAATTTATTAATCTTACCATTCTCATCTATAGAAAACGTATATGCCTTTAAATTGGTTATTTTTTCATCTTTACCACCTCTGTTAAATAATTTTACAGCCTTATTTGCGTAGTTAAAACCTCTTTTGTTATAAATTTTCACTCTCTCATGTACCTTGGTAACTAAACGCCAACCCTCACTACTAGTGTACTCATAATATACTTCTCTATTTTTATACAAATAAGCAGCGCTAGCTGAGGAATCTATTGGGTGAAATTTTTCTTCTAATTCTTCTTTTGATACTTTTCCAAATTTTATTTCTTGGGCACTTAAGTTAATCGTAACGATTAATGTGAAAATAAATAGTACTTTTTTCATAGTAATTTTATAGTTTGATTAATTCTGTTCTTAGGTTATCGTATTTGGAGACTGTTTTTCTAAACTTTCTGTAGGCTTTGTAGTCTTCTTTAGGGTGTATACCTTTTTTAAGAGAAAACTCTCTTGTATATTTAAAGCTTGTATCGTCTATTTTTTCAAAATTTAGACTGTAAGTCCCAAATTTATTTATAATGTTTTTTCTTTCAGGTAGATTTGTTAAGGTGTAACCTTGGGGGATTTTAAAAATAAATTCATCCTTATCGGTATAACCTCTTTGAATTACTAAAGGATGTTGCCTATTTCTGTATTTTTTTGGTATTCCAGTAACTCTGTTAAAAACATTAAGTTTAAATAAATAACTACTGTCTCTAACAGTTGCAAATTTTTCAATCTTAATATCAAGGTTTTCAGTGAATTCAATTTTTTCTTTATCGTTAATATGTTTAATGTTTTCAACTTCTAAATTATTATTGTAACTCCAAGTTGTTGTTTTATAGTGTTTTATAAGTTCTTCTGGTGTGTAATAATCAATGAAATATTTATTGACATATTGAGTGCCATAAGATTTTCTTTCAAAAGAGGCATTGATATTTCCGTTAGAAAGAAGTTCAATAGTCGCTTTACTTAATTGTAGGTTGTCTTCATTAATGTATGCAGGTGTCTTTTTAATAATTCCACCTTCTGGGGTAATTACAAGTACGTCTCTATCATCTGTAAAATCACCTAAAAAACCAAAAGGAATTATTTGACTGGTGCATTCAAGCCATAAATCATTTCCGTTATTTGGAATGTTTAAAATCATATGGTTCCCTTGTAAAGAAGTGAAATTATTGTCAATATTTTTTTTGTCATTTGCATATACTAAAGTGTGATATGATTTAACCCCAGCTACATCCAATAGAGCTTTAGTGTAATTTGTTAGCCCTTTACAGTCTCCATAATTTACTTCATCCACCTTATCTGCTGCAATAGGTTGCCATCCACCTATATCAATTTGAATACTAATATATCTTGTTTTACTCTGTACATATTTATAAATAATTTTCGCCTTTTCAATTGGGTCATTTACATCTTTAACTAAACTTTTTACTTTAGTAACGGTAGCAGGTGATAATTCATTTCTCCCTTTTATAAGGCTATTGTACATCCATAATCCAAACTCTTTCCAATCATGAGCATCTCCTTTAACCCTTTTTAAGCTAAAAGAGTTTAGAGATACGGCTAGATTAGGAGTAAGTTCTTCAAAGCTTAAGGTATAATACTCTTCTTTAATGGCTTGTTGGTTGGTTAAGGTGTAATTTAAAGAAGAATTAGTAGAAGAGTTTTTAATAGCAAAACTTTCAAAGTTTTTTTCTTTTTTTCTAAAAGGAATGTTTTGAGGGTTATTCAAAATATATACATTCTTTTCAATAGCCAAATTATAGTCTTCAATAGGAAGCCACTTAGGAATAAAGCCTGTTGAAGAATTTTTTTCTTCAGTTTCAAATACAATAGTATATGGGTATGCTGTAGGAGTATGTTCTAAAAATTTAACTCTAGAATCAGAATATAAAGTTCCACCATCGATAGCGCTTACATCTTGAAAATCGTTCTTCGAGTATTTTTTTATTTTATTACCAAAAGCATCATAAACAATAGCTGAGAGCTTAGTTATTTTGGTATCGCCATCATAATGCTTGTAAGCGTTTATATGAGTCTTTCCCAGTTTGTTTAAAACAGTAACAATTCTTTTTTGTTTAATAGTAAGTTGATCTACAGCTTCTACTGTTATGACTAGTTCATTTAATCGAACTACTGCATTGGCATTTTCTGTTAGTTCTAATGGGATTAGATTGTAAGATAATTTTATGGGTTCTTGCGAAAATAAACAAGAGGGTAGTAGTAACACTATCAGAGTGATAGTGCTGTTAATTTTTTTCATGCAATTATATTTTTGTTTTCTTACCAACAAAAATATAAAAAAACTACAGACTAAAAATTTTTGAAATTAGATTACAAAATTTCCTGTTGATTTTTATAAAAAGAGTCAGCTTGCAATTTCATTAAGTTACGAGCCATTTTTTGTTTGTAATTGTATAGTTCTTCTTCAGTTTTTAAATCAGAATATACTTTGTCGTTGAGGTTTATGTCTGTTTGTAATATCGCTTCTCGTTGATGAACTTGTTGTTGAATCCAAGTTTTAACTAAAGATTCATGGTTCTCTAATTTATAATCATACTCACTTTTTGAGCTAATGAGTTTGGCAAAGATAGGAGCAGTTTCTATCGCTAAAAATAATAAGAAAATGAAGAAAGAAGGTAGCCAAGCTAATTTGTTTAAAGCATTAACACGAGCCATTAATCCATCAAAACTAGAAATAATAGGTTGTGTTTGTGTTTCTTTTAATTTTTGATTTTCAACTAAATTGGCAATAGCAATTTCTTTTTGTTTTATTTTTTCTGTATTCTCTTTTTTTAGTTGATTCAATTCTGCAAGAGCAGCATCGTGTTTTTCTCTTTTCTCTTTATAAACAGGACCTTTTCCAATCAGTTTAGTGCCTTTTCTTCCCTCTGCTTCTGCGATATAGGTTTCGTACAGGGTGTTTACCTCGTTTTCTTTGGTGGTGACTTCGTCTTTTAAAGAGGTAATTTCTGAATTAATTTTGTCTATCTCAGGGGTAAATTGTTGTGCAATTTGTGTTTTGTTATCTAATGTCATTTGGTTTTTCTCAGTCAACAATATTTGATTGATTTCCTTTTCGAAGATTTTTAATTCCAATGGTTTAGAAATTACTACAGCAATTATCATTGCTAATAGCAATCGAGGAAGAACTTGTACGAGTTCTTGTCGCTTAGATTCCCTTTTTTTTATAGTAGAAACAATAAATCTATCTAAATTAAAAATGAGCAATCCCCAAATAATTCCGAAGAAAATAGCAGTGTAAATGTTATCAAAAACAGTATACAAAGCATAAGCAGCTGCAATGGTTGCCATAAGTGCGGTAAAAAAAACAGTGGCTCCAATACCTGCATATTTATTTTGCTCTCCGTTAGCACATTTTTGTAGTAGCTCTAAATCTGCTCCAGAACAAAGAAGGAAAAATCGTTTTAACATAAAAATAAGCTTATAAGTTAATAACGAGTGTTTTATGTAATTGTTACAAAAAAAAGCCTCATTTAAGAGGCTTTTAACAAGTATGTGTTTTGAGTATCAGTTATTTATTGCTAGTGACATATACTGACCCTGTACCATCTTTGTTTTTTTTAACATCAACTTTTTTTATGTCTTTAGGAGCAATTTTGTCTAATTTTTCCTTGGAAATAAGCTTGCCATCTAAGTAATATTTTACATCAGAGAAGTTGATGTTGTTTGTGTTTTTGTTAACCCTTTTGCTATAAAACTTGATGATTTTTTTGTTGTTTTTTGCATGGCTTATGGTTCTTAATCCCTTTTTGTTTTTTGTTAACTTAATAACTTCGTTATAACCCACCTTTTTGTCATCGAAATAGAAATCAGCATTTTTGTTTTGATATATATACTCGATAGCATCTATTGGTGGAGGTGGAATGCTTGAGATTTTTTCTCTAACAACTCTGGTGTTTGAGTTTGGAGGAGGAGTTCTTTTACTAACCCTTCTTATTGGAGGAGGTGGTGGGAGTTGTTCTTTTTCCTTCTCTGTTAATTCTGAGAATTTTTTAGTTATTTTATTTCCTTTTTCATCATGGTAAGTTATTTCTGCGTCTTCATGATTAACTCTTTTTCTATAAACTGTTACTGATGATGGAATTGAATCTTTTGAAGTTTCAGTAGAGAGTACATGTGTTTTTTCTTCGTATTCATGTTTTTTTGTTATTTCTGCTTCCACTTTTTCAGCAAATAGAAATGTGAACCCTGCTAATACTGGTATTACTGCCAGTTTTTTTAGCAAAATCTTGGTACGAGAACTTTGTTTTGTCATCATTAATAATCTTTTTTTAGTTAATAAATAATTCAAATTACTGGCCAAGTAATATTTGTTGCTCCAAGTAGCTCTATTTAATAGTAAATATTGATACTCGATAGTATTTTTGTGTGTAGTAACTACTTTATTGTCTGCTAAAAACTCATGATTTAATTTCACTGCTTTTTTAAGAAATATAAATGTTGGATTGATCCAAAAAATAATTTGTAAGAATTCAATTAGCAGCACATCAAATGTGTGTTTTTGTAAGGCATGTGTTAATTCGTGTGTATAAAGTTCAGTTTCTATTTTGTTGGTGTTGTATTCTTTTTTATTGATAAAAATATAATTCCAAAAGGTGTGTGGACTAATTAAATCGTCAACCAAAACAAGGGTAGCTTTACCTTTTTTAATTTTTTGATGTTGTTTTATCTTTAAAAAGATATCAAATAGATTTTTTGTAAAACGGGTTAATAAAATGATAGCTACGATTGTATATACAATAAATAAATATTGTGTGTAGTTAACTTCCTCAATAGTATTTACATTCATAGTTGAATCTGTAATTAAGGAAGGTGTTACTTTTAAAGTATTCGGAATAGTTTCTATATATATTTTATAAAAAGGAGCTATAAAAGAAAACAAGAGGCTACCTAATAAATAAAATCGGTTGAATTGATGCATTTTTTCTCGTTCTAACACTAAGTGATAAAAAGCAAGCAACAATGCTAAACAAAGCCCTGATTTGATTAAATACGTTACCATTATTGTTGCTTTTTAATTTGCTGATCAATAATTTTTTTTAAGTCTTCCAATTCAGAAACTGATAAATCTGTTTTCTCAGTAAAGAAAGAAGCAAACTGACTCGCAGAGTTGTTAAAAAAGTTTTTAATCAATCCGTTCACATGCTTTGAAAAGTAGTCTGACTTTTTAACCAAAGGAAAATATTCTCTCGATTTTCCATCTAATGTATAATCAACAAATCCTTTATCTTTCATTCTTTTCAATAGTGTAGCTACAGTAGTTGTGGCAGGTTTTGGCTCAGGAAATTCAGCTAAAAGGTCTTTCATAAACGCTTTTTTCAATTTCCACAAATATTGCATCACTTGTTCTTCTGTTTTCGATAATTGCATTTTGATAAAATTATAATCTTACTCTACAAATGTAGAAATAAATTTTAATTCTACAAGTGTAGAGTTAAAATTTATTGAAAAAAAAATAGCCTTGAAACTGTTTCAAGGCTATTTTATTGGTGTTATTAAGAATTGATTATTTTGATAACTCCGTAAAATATTGATAAAAATACGGGATAGTTTCAATTCCTTTCAAGTAATTCCATACACCAAAATGTTCGTTTGGTGAATGAATGGCATCAGAATTTAATCCGAATCCCATTAAGATGGTTTTACTCTTTAATTCTTGTTCAAACAAAGCAACGATAGGTATACTTCCTCCGCTTCTTTGTGGAATTGGAGTTACTCCAAACGTTTCTTGATACGCTTTACTAGCTGCTTGGTAACCAATATTGTCAATAGGTGTTACATATCCTTGTCCTCCATGATGAGGTTTTACTTCTACTTTTACCGATTTTGGAGCAATGCTTTCAAAATGTTTTTTGAATAATTCAGTAATTTCTTGCCATTCTTGTCCAGGTACTAAACGCATTGAAATTTTTGCATATGCTTTAGAAGCAATTACAGTTTTTGCACCTTCACCAGTATATCCACCCCAAATACCGTTCACATCTAAGGTAGGGCGAATAGAGTTGCGTTCGTTAGTAGTATAACCCGCTTCTCCGTGAACATCATCAATGTCTAAGGCCTTTTTATATTCTTCTAATGAAAATGGAGCTTTTGCCATTTCATCACGTTCTTCACGAGATAATTCTTCTACTTTATCATAAAATCCTGGGATGGTAATATGATTGTTCTCATCGTGTAATGAAGCAATCATTTGGGTTAAAATGTTGATTGGATTTGCTACCGCACCTCCATATAAACCAGAGTGTAAGTCTCTATTAGGACCAGTAACTTCAACTTCAACATAACTTAAACCACGCAAACCAGTAGTGATAGAAGGAATGTCGTTTGCAATCATTCCTGTATCTGAAATTAAAATTACATCGTTGGCTAGTTTTTCTTTATTTCTAGGAACAAACCAAGCTAAACTTTCAGAACCAACTTCTTCTTCACCTTCAATCATAAATTTCACATTACAAGGTAGATTACCTGTATGGGTCATATATTCTAATGCCTTTACATGCATATACATTTGCCCTTTATCGTCACAAGCACCACGTGCAAAAATGGCTCCTTCAGGATGGATGTCTGTTTTTTTGATAACAGGGTCGAATGGAGGAGAGGTCCATAAATCGATAGGATCCGCTGGTTGCACATCGTAATGACCATATACCAATACTGTAGGTAAGTTAGGATCTATTATTTTTTCTCCGTAAACAATTGGGTATCCTGGAGTTTCACAAATTTCTACTTTATCACAGCCTGCTTTTTCTAAACTCTCTTTCACAGCATCAGCAGTATTTAATACATCTTGATTAAAGGCAGGGTCTGCACTTACTGATGGAATTTTTAATAAATCGATAAGTTCATTAATAAAACGATCTTTATGTTGAACTATGTAATCTTTTACGTTTTGCATGTGTTGTGTATTAATAAGTTTCAAAAATAAGAAAAATAGTATACTTGTTCTTGGTAGTTTGCAAGTATTGTTTATATTTGCATCCACAATTTCAAAAGTACGCGGGCGTGGTGGAATTGGTAGACACGCTAGACTTAGGATCTAGTGCAGCAATGTGTGAGAGTTCGAGTCTCTCCGCCCGTACAAGATCAATGAAACCAATGCTTTAAGCGGTGTAAAAACCCCTAAAGCATTTTTTTTATGATTAAAATTTATAAAAAAGAACCCGAAAAAGAACCCGTTTTTAATAATGGCGTCTTAGCGAATAAGTCACATTTTAATTTTTTAAAAAAATTGTATTCTGATCCTAAAATTTATAGAGCCACGGAAATTGTCAACGGTAAAAAAGTAGTTACCCTTAAAAAGCAATGGCATGTTTATTACTCTTATAGAAGTCCTTATACGGGCTTATTGGAGAAAATTACAACTAGAAAAGGAATAAATAGGGAAAACACTATATCAGGAAGAGAGGCAGCAGCTAAAAATCTGCAAAAAGCAATGAGAAGGCTTCTGCAGGAAGGGTACAACCCTTTTAAAGAAAAAGAATTAGAAAAAGATGTAAACGATGAAACTTACACAACTGTAGAAGCTCTTAATTTAGCTTATGAGCATAAAAAAAACTCTTGGAAAGAATCAACACAAAATGTTAATATAACTTACTTGAACGGCTTTATAAAATGGCTTAAAAGTAAAGGTCTGGATAAAGAATCTATAGAATCACTTACAAGAAAGCATGTGTCTTTTTATTTAGGGAACTTGATAGAAAACAACAAAAGATCTAATACAAGTAGAAATAATCACAAGCGCTTTTTATCCTCGTTATTTTCTGAATTAGAGGAAAAAGAGATTATACAGGATAATTTTATTAAAAAAATAAAGTTCTTAAAAAGTACAGCAAAGAAAAATAAACCTTTTAACGAAAAGCAGCTTCACGACATTTTAGAGTACACTAAAACTAATGATCCTTATTTGCATAAGTACCTTAAAGTAATGTGGTATTCATTTTTGCGTCCTGTTGAAATCACTAGGTTAAAAGTAGAAAATATTAATCTTATAGATAAGGTAATAGAAGTTGAAACCAAAACAGGTGAGAGGTCTTATGTAAGAATTGTAAAGCCTTTGCAATTTTATTTTAATAGTTTAGAATTACATAAGTACAAAAATGATATGTTGATCTTCACAAAAGAAATGGAAATAGGGTATTGGGAAACTAAGAGGGAGAAATCTAAAGAAGATTGGTTTTCTAAACGATTTAAAAATGTAAAGGACCATTTTGGACTTTCTACCGATTATGGGGTTTACTCTTTTAGACATACTGCTGCACTTAGTTTGTATTATCAATTAACAAAAGAGGGAAAAAGTGAGCATCAAGCTGTTATAAATATACAGGCTATTATGAGACATGACAGCGAACAAACAACAAGAAAGTATTTGAGAGACATAGGAGGGCAGTTACCTGAAGATTGGTCTAAAGATTATAACTACGAGGTTTTATAAAAAAACCCGACTTACATAATGTAAAATCGGGCTTTTAACAACCTAAAACTAACTAATACTATTCTTCTTTTTCTTCTTCTATTTTTTGCAATTCTCCACTATAAATATTGTATCTTAATTCATGTAATGGGGTTTTTTGGTATCTGTTTTTGTCAGGGTAAATATAGCTTTTGGTGTAATCGTTAAATTTTTCTGTAAATAAGACTATATCTGCATCATATTGGCTTTTTGTTCCTCCTCGCATTTTTCCGTCTGCTGTTTGTTGAAAAATGACTAAAAACAGTTTACCATCGTATTTTTTTCGTAAGTCTTTATCAATCTCAAATCCTTTTTCAAGCTCTTGCATTTTAGCAAAGCTATCAATAACAATAACGTCGTTGTTTTTAATTAAGGTGTCTAAATCTTCTACACTTTCAATAACTGGATTACTTATGTTTGAGAAAGAATCATCATCAATATACTCGTAGACTTTATCCCAGTATAGTGTACTATCAGGATGCTCTTCTAAACTTCCATGACCTACGCGGTAATTTTTTGCTAATGCATTCATAAAACGAAAAGTTTTTCTAGTTTTACCCGATCCTTGCCCACCTGTTAAAGTGATTACTACACTTTCTTTTTCTTTTTTTTCAATTTTACCAAGAAAAGCACTTATATACTCGTCAGAAATATTATAGTACTCATATACTTTGTTTTGGCGCTCTAATAATTTATCAGCTAAAGAACTCCCACTATTTTGTTTTAATTGTGGTTGTACGGGTTTCGGTTTCTTTTCGGTGACTGTTGGCTCCTCCTGTTTAATAAAAGATTCCGTTTCTTGTGGCGTGTCAAAAACGATTGGGGCAGCTAAAAATGTTTCAGCTGGTTGTGCTTCTTCTTTTATTTTAGGAATTTCAGGTGTGAATTTTTCTACACTAGAGGTTAGTTTTTGCCCTGCAAGTGCAAGTTGCATTTGTTTTGGCTCAGGCTTTTTTTTAGGCTTCGATTTTACTAATTTGATTAAGTCCTTATAAAAAGCTGGTTCGTTATCCTTGTTTAAGTTTAAAATTAAATCGGTTGATTTTTGTGCTTGGCTCGCTGCTCTCATTAAAAACCTTTTATCATCTTCAGCAAACTTTAAAACACTTAACCAGTTTTTTAAGTACTCCGCATGGTTTTTATCACTATGCCAAATTATACCAGCTTGCGCAGAAAGAAAAACAGCACCAAATTCAGCGATTAATTCTTCTTTTGCGTAGCTTTTAGATCCAAATTTACCAGTAAAATCTCTTTTCAATCTAGACGGATGCCCTGTTGAGTGGCTTAACTCATGGAAAAGTGTTCTATAATAATCGTTAGGAGTTTCAAAGCTGTTAAGTCTAGGCATCTTTATACTATCGGTAGAAGGTCTATAAAAAGCCCTATTTCCTCCATGACTTAAACTAGGGCTAGGCTTTGGTTGATGTTTTAAAATCAATTCTGCAACTTCATTCTTTTTATGGCTCTTACTTTCTTCAGATTTATAAACTTTTCCAACCTTTAAAGTATCTAGTTTAAAATCTATTCCCTCTATATCTGAGCCATTAAAAACGTTGTAGTATTTAATAATTGGTACTTGACGAACAACTAAATTAAATTGCTTCTCAGAAATTTTATTTTTCTTTAAAAAAGCAATCATTTTCTTTTTGTCGTATGTACCAAAGTCTATGTTTTTCTTTTTGTCAACGAATTTAAATAACAAGGTGAAATAAATAACACTCTTAGCTTTAGCACCTTTTTTTATAGTACCTTTTCTTTCCTTAACTTGTTTAAGGGTTAAAAAATAAGGATTGTCGTAAACAGAGTACAGATCACTATCTTTTAGCATTAAAAAATTAACACCTCTATACTCTTTTTTAGTTACAAAATTGAAAGGAATTAAAAACCCATCTTTTTCGTAATACTCATAATCTCCCCACTTTTTTTTGTACCCAAAACCAGTGGCGTTTTTTACAAGTGATACCATTTTATCTGTTATCATTTTGTAAATATCTTCACTCGATACAGGTTTGCCTAAAAAGTAGACTTCATCATCTACCGTTGTAGGATTTTCAATAAACGGAACACCTAAAGCTTTTAGTTCTTTTTCTGTAAAATCAGTTGTTACTTCTGAAGTATTTTTTTTAGCTGAAAAAAAACTACCATTTTCAAAGCTCCACCCTTTTTTTAGTGTTCCGTTATCGTTCAAAACTTCAGTACAATCGACTTTTTTTAAAGGAGCGTTTAAAGCTTTTGGGTACTTCTTTAATTCAATATAAAATTCTTCCGAATTAGGATTGTCAAGTAAAATTTTACTTAAACGATATACTATTTCGGTTTCATTTGCCTTTTTTGCATCGGCAATTATATTTTCTAAAACCTCACGGCTCACTTCTGAGCCGTTAAGTTTTTCAAATCTTTGTGATACTGTCATTATTTTTTCTTACTCTTTTTTTTAAGAATCCATACAAGGGCAGTCGCCGAAACAACCACAGTTCCAAAAAGGATTACATTTTTTTTTTGACGGCTTATTAAAAGCCGACTGCGGAATATCTGTTCGGAAATAGGTTTGCCAAGCAGTAGGAATGTAGTCAAGCATTTTGTTTCTCACTTCTTCTACTGTAATCTTAGCATCCTTATCTTTATCAAAAATAGGGTTAGCAGCTGCAATTTTAGCAGCTGGTAATGATCGGGTTTGTAAAACATACGTTAGCGGTTTTCCTACAGCTACAGGGAACAAGGTTGCTAAATACATGTCAACATAACTGTTAATTTTTTTGCGATACGGATAATAGTATTTATAAACGTATTCTAATTGTTCTACAGCACTCATTTGCTGTAATTTTTCTGTAGTTGTTCCAATTCTTTCAGCTGCCACCTTTCCAAACTGAATTAAACCAACATAACCCAAGTTGTTTTTTATTGATGGTGAGAATGTACCGGCACTTTCAAAATTGATTATTGCCATTAACCAATTAGGATCAATACCTAATCTATAAGACACATCAATAGCCTTATCAATAAAAGGCTGATTTACTTTTTCTTTAAAAATTAACTCCATTTAAACTATTGTTAGTTTGTTCATTATTTTGTGTGATATGTACTGAAAGCATAATCCAAGTAGTAAGCCATAAAACATATCATCATTAAATTGTGGTATTGTAGCAAAGTATTTACACGCTGCGACCAAGGTGTCATGCAAAAACCTATAGACTAAAAATGAAGTAACAAAAGCGCAAACAAAATCTAATAAGTTATCGTTAAGCCAATGCTTTAAATCAAATTTTAGAATAACTGGTGGTTCTTGATTTCTCAACTTCTTTTTTCTTATGTTGTATCGTAACATTTTAATTAAAACCATACCGAACAACGTAAAGAAAACAAACCCTATAGTGTTTGAAATAGGGTTGTTACCTAGTATTATATTAAGTAAATCTTTCATTAACTATCAGTTCTATAAACTAAATTAAATTGGAAACTATTAACACCTGATTGCCCCGATGAAATAGCGCTTCCATTTAATTTTATTTTCAATATAATTTCCCCTGAATTAGTACTGAAATAACCTTTACACGAAAAAGCATCAGTCTTTTTAAATGCACTATCAAAAGTATCTGGAGAAGAAAAATATCCTATTAATGGTAATTTTGCGCCTTCTCCTGCTGAACCATGAATGGTTAAAGGTACTTTTACAATCCAATCTCCTACATCGGTAGGCTCTAGACTAGTGTAACTTATTCCTACATTAAAAGTCATTCTTTTTAACCTTCCTGTTTTTGTATAATCAACCTTAATATTAGGGTCATTTAAAGCAAAACTGCCTGCTCCGTTTATCGCATTATCTTGATGCGCTATCATTGTAGCTGCAACAGTTTCTGTAGTTATTGCTTCAAAACCTGCACGCATTAATCCAGCATCGGTAAGGTTAGCCTGTGGTATTACCGCATCGTTACCGTTGCTACTTTTAACCGTTCCTTGTGTTGAACCAGGTACAAAGGTTAAATCAGTAGAATTAATCCCACCGTTTACGTTAATAATTGGATTTGATGGATCGGTATTATCAATTGCAACGTTTGTTCCTGCTTGATAAACAGGAATATCTGAAGTAATAGCTAATGTACCATTTTTACGTGGCATGCTTACTGTGTGATTTGCAGTTAATGTTTCTAAAGGTGGTGTGAACCTTACTTTATACAATCCCTTTGAAAATGCTAATTCGTCATTATCTAAATAAGAGCTTTCTTCTTGTGGGGCGTAATTTGAAATGTGAACAGAACTAGATGTAATTGTTGTTTTACTAGGTGTTTTGTCATTTGTAAACTCAATATCATTAAGCGTTGTATTACCAGCATCGGTAACCTCTTGTAAAGACGGTGTTGGACTTCCCAAAACATTAATAATAGGGTTGGCAGGATCGTGATCGTCTATTAAAACGTTTGTTCCTGCTACTATTGAGTTAATTCTTCCAATATTGCTAAGTTCACTTTGTAATTTTTCTAATGTAACTAAGTCTTTTGATCCTGTAATTTGAGCCATATCGAAGCTAGGGGCTGAAATCCTACCTCCTTTTGTTATAATAAAAGCATCAGACCTATTACTGTCAGAAGTACCGTTACCAACCGTTAAAAGATGTTCGCTTAAATCCCAAGGCAAACCAGTTTTTTCGATAGCAGTATTATTATACCTACCTAAAACAGTTTCGTACAGACTACTAGGTTCTAAATAATTTCCTGCTATAAATACATTATTCATGCCTAACCCTGTGCCACTAATTCTATTATTAGTACCAAAAATTGAATTTGAATGACCTATGTTAATATAGTTTTGATCACCAAAAATAACATTTCGACTACCATTCGTACTGTTGTTATTTCCAGCAATAAACCCAAGCTTAGAATCTATTGAATAGTTTAAGCCTCCAAAAATATAATTTGACCCTGATGCAATTGAAATGGGATAAGCATAATAATTGTATGTTCCACTAGCATATTGCCACGATGTAACTAAGCCATCATCAACACCAATTACATTAACTTCTGAAATCACAGCTTCTGTATCGCTTATAACATCATTAATATCAATTTTAACAATACCTACATTTTCTAAGAATAAATATATTTCCCAACTGTAAAACAAACTTTTGAAATCATATTTACCCGAATTAAAACTGGTAGCAATTCCCTCTATTATGTTAGAACCGTTAGTAAGTTTTATTTGCCCCTTACTGTAACCATAAGTATAAGCAGCTCCGTTAGCCATTAAATCTGTTTGACTAGAAATAATATATCCCTTATCATTCTCTAAGAGATTTGACGCATCAATAACACGTCCTGTTTCGTCAGTTCCTAATACCTTCGCGTTTTTAGCTGATTTCACAATTAATTTGGTAGTTTCTACCTTTCGTTGAGAAAAGACGTTAAAAGTTGCTGTAAAAGCAAAAAGTAGGATTAATAAATTAAATACTCTTTTTTTCATTTTCGTTTTTTTAGTTTATAGTAATTGTTTTTGTGTAGTTCATAGCTTTTACATCTAACTCAATAGTTAACCTGTCTATGAACTTACTTTTGTTATTTGTTAATTGTGATAAGGCTATAATAGCCCCTGTTAATAATGGAATCTTCACGCTTAATGCAGGAAAATCATAAAATCCACCAGCAGGTAGTTCAATTTGATTGATTTGTAAATCACTAACTGCCAAAGTTTTGCTAGTTCCTTTTTCATATACTCTTAAAGTGTCTACGGTTAAAAAGCCTGTGCTTACATCAAGACTTTCATTTGTTGGGTTTTGCGCTCTTAGGTACAAATCGGCTTTTAGGTTACCGCTGCTTATTTTAAAATTCTTAACGTCTTTAACCGAAAATGTTAGTTTGTCTAATACTCTATCAATTTTCTTTTTCTTCATGATTAAATAAGCACCAAATCCCGAAGCTGTAGCTAATGCCCCCATTAAAACTATCTTTCTCATATTAAAAAAACTTTGACCAAATTTTAAAAGCAATTAAGACTGCTATTACTAAACAAAAGACAAACCACCACCAATTAAAACCTACTCCTTTTACTATTTCAGAGCTTTTGTCTTTTGATTCTTTGGATTCGGTGTTTTTGATGGTGTTAGTGTTTGTATGCTTTTCTGTATCACTAGAACCTTGTACCGTAGTAGAAATTTCAAAACCTTTTTTGATACTATCATATTTAGCAGAATACTTATTTTTTCCGCTACTCTTTGAAGTAGAAAAGCCTGATAACTTCAAATTAATTATACTGTCAACTACTTTATTATTTGTTTTTAGACCAATAAAAAAAGTATCTTCAATAGGTAATGAAGTAACTTTTAGATAAATGCTATCTTTAGCCTTAACTTCAAGTGTTTTAACTTCGCTTTTTTGGTTTATAACCATCTTTTTTTTTGAAGCGCAAGCCAATAGGGTAAAAATGCTAATTATTAAAATTGCTAATCTCGTTATCATCTAATATTCCGTATTTTTTTCTATAAATAGAAAGTTCTAATTTCAAGTACTTTATATAAGCTCTATGCTCTTTTGCTTCTTCCTGTAAAAAGTCAAGTCTACTTCCAAAATCTTTTTTTATGGCTTCAAGCATTTCCTCTTTTAACTGAAATACTTTAGATTCATAATCTACCTTTCTCGATTTTCTTGCAAAAAACCACCCCAACCAGCCACTACCACCGCCGACACCTAGCATCAACGATATTATTAATTGCCAGTTGGAAGTGATAAAATTTAGCTTATCCATTAGCTACTGGTTTTTTTGATGTGGTGCTGCGTTTTGGTTTTCTTGTTTTTGCATAAGCATACAAGGCAACCAAACCAACACCTACCCATAAGCCAGTATTTTTTTTGAATGATTTTTTAGTAGAAACGACAACTTCGTCTAACAAACTATCTTCTTCCATTTCTACCGCTTCAATTTGTGAAGCTGGAAGTGTAACATCTTTCATTCCGACGAAAGAAACTTTGATAAGTTCGTCATTAGCTGCTTCTAGTACAAAATTTCCGTTTTCATCTGAAACAGCACCTTGTTGTGTTTCAACATTCATGATGTGCGCTCCTATTAACGGTTGTTTTGTTAATTTGTCAATAATTTTTCCTGTTTTTTCCATAGTTCCATTTTTAGCATGACCACCGCAACCACAACCGCAAGAGCTTTTTTGCGTTTTGCATCCGCATGAAGTTTCTGCTTTGGTAGGCAAACTGCACCCAGTTTTTACTTTATCAAATAAATCTGCTCCAGTAGCTTGGCATGTAGCCATTATAATTGTTTCCATAACTTTTTCTTTTTTTCTTTTTTAAAACGAATATCCTGCACTTTCAATCCTTGACTTTACAACTGTGTAAACCTCACCATCACTAGGACTTAATTCACTTCTTAGCCAATAGTTCAAGTCTCTTGGCTCAAATACATCAAATAAACGACCCCAGCCTGAGCGGGGAGGCGCATTGTTTCCGTTGTATTCTTTCATGCCGAAAGTTTTATATACTAGTTTGTAATCGTCGCCTGTTTGAAGCTTTTTAAAAACCTCTAATATTGCGTTCTCGTCAGTTCCATAAAGAGGAGCCATAATGTTACAGGCATCGTATATTGTTCTAGCGAATTGCTGTGCTTGTTCTTGGGTAATGGTTAATTTATTTGCATCAGTATTAACCGTAACATCTATATTTTCTAAGTGATCTTTACCTATAAAATCTGTTACAACTTCAGATCCTTTTTGCAAGTTCTTATAAACCTTATATCCCACAGCAACAACCAAAATACCACCTGCAACATATAGCAACTCTTTTTTGTTGTCAGCAATAAAATTACCTGTGCTTTTTAACGTTTTTGTAGCTTTTTCTTTTGTGACAATTTTCCCAACTCTTTTTCGTGTACTTGATTTCTTTTTCATAGCAATTTCCCTACTTTAAAAAGCCTTTTAAAACAGAGTATTGAAAAGGGTTAGAAAAATACCCAAGAGCTTTTTTATTTGTGCTTAATTCAGCTACTCTAATAAGTGTTTTTTCTTCTAAACCTGATAATACCTGTAATGCTTCTTCTTTTGATTTAATTTGTGGCATTTTTAATTAAGATTTTCAATGTGATTTTGTAAAACTTCTTTTAAACTATCACTCATGTTTTGCAATACATAAGCAACAAACCCAGCATCTTCTTCACTTATATTCTTTATCATTTCAATCGAATGGGCTTTCATAGGCGACAAGTTTTCTACTGGTGAACCTAATTGAGCTGGGGCAGCTCCTTTATTAAGTAGTGCTGGTACTACTTGCGGTAAAATAGCCCCTAAACCTTCTGACAAACGTTGAAATCCATCACTTTCAAGAAAACCTTTCTTTTCTAGTAGTTCTTTTTGCACTTTTAAGTCGGCACGCTCTTCTGAGGTGTCAACCTTTAGCTTTAAAGAATGATTTTCTTCTTCTAGTCTGCGAATTTTAGAACGATAGTCTTTGTTATCTTCTTCTAATTCTGATATACGTCTTTTATAATCACTTGAACGCTCACTTTCTACAAATGCACCTAAATACTGCATCGGCAAAGCATTGTTTTGTAAAGGGTTACCTAAAAACTCAGGTGTGTGTATAGGGGTAGGAGTAGGATTAGGCGCTGCTATAGATGCATGTTGCGCAGTATTTGAATGATTTGTATTCATATTTACTGTAACTTCTTTAGGATGGTGATAAGTAATTTTGTTAGGTGCACCGTACGTTCTTTGAAATAAAAACGTAGTGTTTTGAAAGCCTTGTTCTGCTAAGTGTGATAAAAAATGATCTATCGAACCAAAAATTTCGTTAATATCTTGTAAAGAATAGGCGTAACGCATTGAAGCGCTATCTTTTTTTAAGCGTAAACCATTTTCTTTGTCGGTTATTTTAACAACTCGACTAGGTTTTTTTAATTCGTGTTCTAATACGTTACGGATATTCATAATTTACTTTACTAATAACATTCTTACAATTGATTTCATTTTGGCATCCGATTCGAATGGCTTAAAGGTTAACAACCCATTTACAATAGGAAAACTAGTTTCTACTTTAAAGGGTCTGTCAAGTGTGATTAATTCGTCTGTGTTTCCGTTTAAAACCAACTTATCTGTTGGTTTAGAAGGCTTAACTTCTAAAAAAACAATTCCTTTACACTTGTTAATGTCTGAAAGATCAAGTGTAAACATTCCTGTTTTTTGTAGTTCTTGAAACAACGATTGCATTATTGACACGTTTTTTCTTCATCAATAACAAAAATGAACTCACCACATGGAGGGAAATCCTCTCCAAACAACTCGTAACTAATTATTATTTTTTCGTTTTCTTTTAACTCAAAGTCAACTGGTTTGTACCCTTTTTCGTGATTGTTTTCTTTTTTGTAGTCTTTTAAATCTGTAGGCTCAGTTATCAAATAACTACGATTATCTTCGATACGAATGTTTGTGTGTGAACAAATGAATGCTTTTCCTAGCGGAAATTTTTCATTAGGTAAGTCGTTTGCAGGTTCTTGACCTTGATAATCAATTGCTGACCACGTATCTAATTCTTTCACAAACGAAAGAAAATAAATACCTCTTAATTTTCCTTTTGGTAAGACATCGGTAATAACACCTCTTGAAAATGAAGCGAAATCAACATTAGAACCTGTTTTACCATGTTCTAACAATTCAGGGTTTACTTTTGTTCTATGATAGATTTTTCTTACTGGGTTTTCCATAGGTTAGCGTTTAAAAAAATCGCAATGCAATTACATTGCGATTTTTATATTATTATTTCTTCTTTATTTCGATTAACGCTTTAAAAACGTTTCTAAACCTCTTAATTTAGCAGATACAAATAGTGCTTGACCATCTGGAATATTTGCTTCTACTCCTTCAGGATATTCTATATCGTAAGTGATTAGAGATTCATCCTCGATAAAAGCAAATGCTTGTAAGTCACGATATACAGTGTCATTTGATCTTCCTGTAGCATTAATGATTGATCCAATAGGAAGCTTCATAACAACTTCGTCTTTTTGTTTCAACACTAAATTTGCGAATCTTAAATAATCAGGAGCGGTGTTGAAATTGTATGCTACTGACGCAGCATTAGCCCCAGCGTCTGCAACAACAGAACCAAAAGCCACACCATTAGCTACATATACACGCTCTTTTACTAATTTGTTACCATTAAAGTTGGTAATTCCTCTTACTTCTTGCGTAGACCCCGTTAATAAATTAACAGAACCGCTGGTGCCAACTTTTGCGTTAACGTATAATTCTGCGTCCATAGGCTTCATTTTACCAGTATTCCAGTTATAGCCCTTTTTTTTAATTTGATCTTTTAAGAACTCAGTTGTTCTTAAATACATTTCTTGATTTGCTAAAAAATTCATCTTTATTTATTGATTTTTAATTGTTAATGTTTTGTTTTTTATCTAAATACAATTTCTCCTGGTTGTTCTTCATACTCTGAGTATCTAGAACTTTGAGCAGGAATAAAATCGTAGCTAGGAGACGCTAAGAAGCTGTAATTTGCTTTGTTAATAGGGTTTCCTAAAGCTGTTTTAATAATTCCTTTTGTCTCACCAATAAGCTCTTTAGCTAGATAACCTAATTGAGTTGCTGAAACACCTATTGCAACATCTTGGGCAAATGATCCTGCTGCTGTTTTACGATCTAAAAAGGCAGCACCAACCACAGCGACTGCTGCAATAGCCCCGTGTTTTAACTTTGGGTTTTTAATAACAGTACTAGCGCCATCCGCTATTACTCTAGATGCCATTGCCCCACCTGTTAGCGCAATAGCCGTTACAATTGAGTTTGTTACGTTTTCTGTTTTCATATTCTTACTTTTTTTTCTTGTTTTGTGTTACTAAAAAAACACCGAATCCAAACAAGACCAAAACACCTACACCAACCCCAACATATAATTCGGTGTTGTCTTTTTTAGGTTTTAATTTCTCTTGTTGGCTCTGAATCATTTGCATCTGCATCATTTGAACAAGACTATCAACTGAAGTTTGATTTGCTTGTGCTTGTTGCTCTAACTTTTGCATTAACTGAGGTGCGATGTCTTTCGAATTTCCGCTGGAATCTTTAACGATAACCTGTTGCCCTTTTCCTGCTGCAATTATTTGCGCCGCAGTACCTCCAATTGTGCTTAACAAGCCCATGAAGTTTGTACCTCCCCAAAAATTACCACCACTACTACCACTAGTATTTGTGGTTGTTGTTTGTATTGGTGCACTTGTAGAAGTAGAGTAACTACCTGATCCAGAAACAGGGTTTGAAACCATATCTTGCCAAGTGGTATTATCAAAATACCCAGCCATAGCCATTTGTGTAGTTGTCATTATGCTGTTACTTTTTTAATGTTACTTTTTCCTTTTGATTTTTTTTTATTGTAGAAGTAAATACCTGTACCAGCTAATAAAACCACACCGATTACTACAGGGGCATTTTCTTTAGTTAAAAAGCCAGCTGCATTAATTTTCTTTTCGTTTTCAGCTGTTTCTGCTGCTATTTGTGCCTCTTTTAAAGCACGTTCTTCGTCTCTTTCAGCTTTATAAACAGCTATTTTTTCTTTTACTGTAGCTACTTGCTGTTTTAAACTTTCTAATGTTGCGTTGCTGCTTTCAATTACTTCTGAAGCTCTAGCAATACCCTCTTTTTGTTGACGCTCTAATGTTTCGTAAGCTCCTTTTACAGTTCCTAAAGCTGATTGTGCATCTTTTAAAGCAGTTTCGGCTTTTTGACGTTTTGCTACAGCTCCTTTACACCATGCACCTAAACCAATTCCCAAGGCTTCTGCAATCGCATTTTCTTTTTGTAACTCTTGGTTTTCTTTTTGAATGAGATTTTCTAAACGCGCAACTTCTTGCTTTAACGAAGCCCATTCAGAAGCTTGTTGTCCGTTTTCTAACTCCGTAAGTCGCGCATCCCATTCTGCCTTTTCAGCTAATGCCGACCTAGCCTGTTTATTCAACTTGTCTGCGATCCCATTTGACGGGCAGAAACCATCGAACCAACCATTTAAGCCGTAATAGACAGGTCGCCTTACGTTGCCATCTGTGTTAAATTCTATATTCATAACTAATTATTTTTTTACTACTAAAAACCCAGTAAATGCTAGCGCACCAAAACCTAAGTTTCTTTTAAAAGCTTTTCGCTTTTTTGCTTCTTTATCCATTTCAACCTCTTTCGTAAATCTCTCTTGATAATCTCGCATTGCAAGCTCATTTGCTGTGCGTAAACTTTGCGCTTCTTCTTTTAAAAATTGCGTGTATCTATCATCATACTTCAACCATATTTTATACATTTCTCGCTGTGCTGGTTGCTCTAAATAATAAAGTGCCTCACCACCTAAATAATATTGCTTTCTTAGTTCTTTTACTTTTTCGATATATGGCAATATTTCCTCTTTGTATTGCTCTTCTCTACCGTCTTTATAGGTGATTTTTAAATGATGTAGGTTTTCGGTTAGCCACTTGTTAGAAGTACCCTCAAAGGTTTCATTAGCCCTACCGAAAGGCAATACTGGGTTAATTCCGTACTTATTATCTTCCTCCCTTATTACTATATACCTGTATTCTGCTGATATTGGACTAGCGTCTTGATCTACAACTAGATAAAGAGTGCGTTCGTTAGTGATTGCACTTTTGTAGAAAACATCAACTTTATACCGATTATACGATTTAATGAAGTTGTCAAAATATGTGTCTATAATTTGCTTTAATTGCTCAATATATTTTAGAGCTGTTGTAAGTGTATCAGCAATACAGTCGTCTAATTGACTATAGGCAGTTTCACTGCGTAAATGCGCAATTCCTAAATCAAAATCTTTAAACAAGAAATTAAAAAGGTGCTGTATTCTATTTCTATTACCCCATAGTATCGCATCTTCTAAATCTGCTAACTTTTTTTGTAATACATTCTTTAAATCTCTTTCAATGCGTAGCTTTACCACAGGCAGTTGATAATCTGCATCACTACAACCTTGTATTGCATCCATTAAACCACCAATTACAGCTTCAGTAATTGGTTTTAAATCTTGTGCAGCTTGTGAGATAATAGCACCCCAAGGAGTAGCACCTCCGCCAGCTAAAGCAAAAGAGTTTGTGTCTCTCATCAAACTAGAAGAGACTTCATTATTTTTTCTTAATCCAGCTAACCCATAAATAGGTAATTCTGCTTCTTTTACATCCATAAAAACATCGTCTTTTTTATAAAATAATGGTTCGCTAGTGTATTGTAGCGTTCCATCAATAGTGTAGTATCCGTCTTTTAGGTTGCGTGGATTCTTTTGGTTGAAAGGAACGTTAACATATACATGACTATATCCCTCATTAGGACTATTTTTTATTCGTCTGAAGTAGTGCTTTATTCCTAAGTTTGATAAAATTGTACTAGCTATTATGCTGTAACTTTTGCAGTCGATACCGTCTTTGCGTTTTAACCAAGCACAGGCAGGGCTATACAAATTTTGTGTTTCTCCGTCTATTTTATACTGATAATGCCAGTATAAATAATAGTGGATTGCCTCGCATATGTCTTTAAGTCCTTTGTTTGCAAAAGTTACAGCTAGCTTTTTAGTGTGGTGTTGGTATTTTTTAGACCAATAAGCCATATTGTCTATAGCCACCTTAGTATCACCCTCTGCTAACTTTACGCTACTACAATCACTATAAGGCATTAAATGCTCGTACTCTTTTCCATCTTTAATGTTTCGATGAAGTTCTGCGTTAATTGCGTTTGCTCTTTCGTTTGCGATACTCACTAATACTGTTTTAACAGTACAATAGTAGCAATGAAAAAAAGTATGTTTTCGGGTTATGACCTGTTAAGATCATTTGTGTTAAGTTGCATTAAGTTGTGTTAAGTTGTGGCTAGTTAAGTAGTTAATAAAATAAAAGCCATAGTTAAACTATGGCTTTTTTATCTGGTTCTACACCTAAAGATTCTTTGATTATTTTTACTTCGTTAGGGTAAATTATTCTTTTCCATCTTGCTACTTCTCGTGGTAATTTTCTGTTTTCCGCAACTGTTTTTATTGTTGCTGCCCTAACATCACGGTAAGGAATAAAATATAATTCGGCATACAGATCATTTTTTGTCATTAAATAGGGATTTTAAGGTTTAAAAATTAGGTTAATAGTATTTATTTTTATATTTTTGAGTAGACTTATTTAATTAGTCACTTTTTCTTTTTCATAGCAATTTTACCACTCTACTGAGTGGTTTTTTTTTGCACTTTTACAAAATTTAAGTAGTGGGTAATTTTAGTATCGTTCATGTATTTTTCAACTATACCGATATTAGGATCGTATATTTTTCCGATTTCATTTTTTATTATAAAATGACCTGATTCGTCGAGCTTTTCGAGCCTTATAATACTATTATTAGGTACATTCTTAACCTCAAAAGAACCGTTTGAAAGTAAGGTTTTATATCCATTTTCTTCTAAGTAAGCCTGTAAATCATTAACGATATTGGTGTAGTATTCTTTTCCTAACTCTTTACATATTTCTTCTATGCTTTTACCTGTAATCATAGCTAAACAAGTTTGCCCGCATTTTTTTGATAAGTAAGGTTGCGCTTTAAATTCTGTTGTTTTCATTTTTTGCGTTAATTATTTTGTTTTATTGACTAGGTTTAATGCTTCATTTAAAGAATACCATCTAACTGAACCGTCTATCATTTTTTTATAAAAAATAGGTTCTAAAACCTTTACCTTTTTAGGAGTTATGTTTTTGGTTTCTTCTAAAAAAATACTAACTGAAAGCATATCTTTATTTTTTTCGTAGCTCAATAGCTACTGTTAATTTATTCGTTGAAAAACATGGCATACAGATTGTTCTATAAAAGCAGTTCCTAAATATTTCCTATTGAAATTATCAATTGGATTACCTGTGCCAAAAACCTCTAATTCAATTTGTTCAGTTTTCGCTTCTGGATCAACTAAAGCCCAAATAAAAATTTCGTAAAACTGGCTATCAACTTTTAAAATTTCATAGCCTTTTGGTAATTCTAAAAATTGAAAGTCTTTTATATGTAGCTTGTATTTATATATTCTTTTCACGTTTTCTACTGTTATTTTATCCGAAGTAACTAATGTTTCTCCAGTGATTACTACTTTCTGTTAACTTAACTCTGAATCTTGCCCACATCTCTTTAGAGATACTACCAACAGTTAGATTTCTTCCGATTCCTCTCTTTTGTAATCTGTAACAAGCTTGTTTTGGGTTTTTTGCTAAAACAGTATGCCAACTATCCCCTTTAAAGTCTCCAAATAATCCATAAGTTGTATCAACATCATACCATTTCAATTGTTTTCTTAACTTTTTAAAATGTTTTGCTTTCATAATTGCGTTTCGTTGCGTAGCTCAATAGCTACTGTTTAAATGCACCAATCAAGATGCTCTTCTTCTGTTAATTTATTAGTCTTTGATTTTCCCTCAACACACTTTAAAGGTGCTAAATTTGATGTTTCTTCATTTAGAATTGTAAATCCATCTGACATATTATGCTCCAATCTTGCATTAAAATCGCATACCTCTCTAATTGAATTTTCAAGTTCTTGATAAATATTCTCGTATTTTATGTAAGCTCTTATAAGCTTATTTATCTTACCTTTCATACTACTGTTAATTTATTCGTTGAAAAACATGGCATACAGATTGTTCTATAAAAGCAGTTCCTAAATATTTCCTATTGAAATTATCAATTGGATTACCTGTGCCAAAAACCTCTAATTCAATTTGTTCAGTTTTCGCTTCTGGATCAACTAAAGCCCAAATAAAAATTTCGTAAAACTGGCTATCAACTTTTAAAATTTCATAGCCTTTTGGTAATTCTAAAAATTGAAAGTCTTTTATATGTAGCTTGTATTTATATATTCTTTTCACGTTTTCTACAGGTTTTATAATTCTACTTTTTCTAAAAAGCGAGTTGAAAAATACCCGCTAACTCCATCAAGAAAAACAACTTCTTCTCCGTCTTTTGACAAATAGCTATCTGTTCTACACTCAATTAATTTTCCTTTGTATTTTGGATTTTTTGCCTCGATGCATGAATGCATTACTACTTTATTGCCTTTTTTCAAATTTTTCATTTTTACTACAGTTTTATTAAGATCATTAATAGGAAAAGAGCAATTACAATAAGTAATACATTTGTAATAATTGATGTATCTTCAATTGTCTCTAAACTTTCTTTTATCTTTTTTACTCTCTTATTAGTTTTCATATTATTGCGTTTTTGCGTAGCGTAAATGCTACTGTTAATTTATTCGTTGAAAAACATGCCATACAGATTGTTCTATAAAAGCAGTTCCTAAATATTTCCTATTGAAATTATCAATTGGATTACCTGTGCTAAAAACCTCTAATTCAATTTGTTCAGTTTTCGCTTCTGGATCAACTAAAGCCCAAATAAAAATTTCGTAAAACTGGCTATCAACTTTTAAAATTTCATAGCCTTTTGGTAATTCTAAAAATTGAAAGTCTTTTATATGTAGCTTGTATTTATATATTCTTTTCACGTTTTCTACTGTTTATTTGGTTTATAATATTTTTTACTACAATGAACACAGTTTAAAACTGATTTTTCTGAATGATGAATATTTCCTGTTTCATTACAAAACCAACTTCTACTGTAGTATTGAATGTTTCTTTCACCAGTATAAATACATTTAAAAGCTTTTGGTCCAAAAACTAACGCAAAGGGTTTCCATTCTTCAATGTTTTCTTTTTTCAAAACCTACTGCTTGTTTATAATTTTGATTAATTCATTTATCTTTTCAACCAATACAATCATATTTGCAGGCGTTGCTTCAGGTATTACATTGATACTACCATAAACACCAAATTGCTCAATTGTATCATCAAATTCATTAATACTTAATTCATCTATTTTTCCAGCCATCTTTTGCATTTTTGCGTAGCAGAAATGCTACAATTACTTTATAATTTCTATACTCATTGCTACATAGTCTTTCTCTAGACCATAATTACCTCCTTGTAGTATGTGAGTAACTTTTACGTTACATTCTTTACCTGTGTATTGTTCTGTATATGGACACCACTCTTCTAAACACAAAGTATCGCCATCTTTGTAATCTCTATCGTTTTTGCGTAACTCTACTTTTTTAAATCTATTCTCAACTTGATAAAAATGAATTGGTAATATTTTAAGATTGTGTATTTTCATCTTTTGCGTTTTTGCGTAGCTAGATTGCTACTGTTTTAAAAAAATCGGTACAAAAAGCATTGGCGCGAAACTTCCCGATAAATGTTTACTTATATTGCTTTCCACCCATCCGAAAGGGACCTTGTGCGCAATTTCTTTTGTAGCTCAATAGCTACTGTTTTAGTTGTTTTTGATCGTACCTTTCTTTTCCGTTTAATTCGTGATTGCCACATCTTGAACAGAAAAAATAAACTGATTGTTTACCTGAGAATCTATCAAATTCGCTGTACCAATTATTGAACTTATGACCTATGAAAAAACAGTAAATCTGTTTTAGTGTATTTATCATTTTTCCCACAGTTTAAATTGTCTTACGTATTCAATTGATTCTTCAGCTTGTGGAATTGCTTCTTTAATGTGTTTGTGTAAATCCTCGAATTCCGCTGCTGTTTTTGTCCCGTCGAAATATTCATTCACTAAACAAATCAAATGACTTGCAGGAGAAAGTTTGTTTCTGATATCAGCTAATAAATCTTCGTTACTCATAATTTCTACAGTTAATTAATTAGTTTAAATCCAAATTCATCTTCCCATTTGGTTGCTGACCACTTGCCAAAATTGCTTGTTGTATATTCACCATCCCAAATGTGAATAGCCCCATCAACATTTCCATATTCATCTACTTCTAAATCTGAATCAAATTCAACACTTATAACTTTAGCATACTTTTTTTCATTTGTTACTTTTATTTTCATAATGTCTAGTTTTGCGTAGCATGATAGCTACAAGTTTTTAGGGTTTTTTATACATCTACCTTTATGCGCATTTAATGCTTGTCTTGTTCCGTATTCTTGTAAGCAATGTTCGCAAGTGGTTTGCTTTTTTTCCGCAATTTCTTGCTCGATCTTGCTCAATTCTAGCACTTGTTTGCTTTCAATCTGCTCTAGCTGGCTTATACTTTGCTCTTTTCCGCTTTTAATTAGCTGGTATTTAACGACAAAAACACTAATTAGATTGAAACCTATAAATGCCGTAAATAGGCTTATAAAAACAAGTGTGAATAATTCGCTTTTACCATTAGAGTTAAAAACATTAAATACTAAAAGCAGCATTATAGCATCCATTATAGCAATGATATAAGAGGTGTATTTTTTTATTTCGATAACTGATACTATTAATAAAGCTGTTGAAAGTGCAGCTCCCATAACTCCTGAAGTTACAAAGCGTACTACAGTATTTGGAATTCTAGTTTCTAAAATTCCATTTAACAAAACGGATATTTTTAAAGAGTACCCAAAAATATATAATAGAACGGCGATTGAAACCGCTCTTAAACTTGTCATTTTATCCTCTAATGTGTATTTCATACTTTGTAATAGTTTCTTATAATTTGTTTTTGTAACTCTTTTATTTAGCTTGGTCTATTAAGTGTATTGTGCTTTGTATGTTGAGCTTTTCAAATTCTGATTCAGACCATGAAATTTGATTGATACAGATATTTTTTAACGCCCAAGCTTCATGATATTTAAGGGTCAGTTGTATTTTATTGTTTCTGTTAATTAAACTAAGTTTTTTCTTTAGCTCTCTTTTTTTGGTTTCAAATTTGTCAGCTAGGACAACACCAATTGAAATAGCTATTTTTTGTTCTTCTCCAAATGAATTAAAAGGCAATTCATAAACTTTGTTTAAGAGATAGCTAATAGCTAATATTTGATCTACACTGAATTTTAATACTAGTTTCATAATTAAAGGCTTATACTCGTTATCAGTTGACCTGTAGTGTTGCTATAAAAGTTTACCTTGTTAGCTGCATTAGCATAAATAGACTCTTTGAATCTTCTATACATTGCGTTAACTAGTGTGTTTTCGTTTTTCCTGTTTTTGCTTAAATGGTTGTACCAAACAGGATTTACTTTTTTCCCGCCATTACTGTTAAGCTTTAAGTGACTAAACCCATTTTTTAAAAGGATCACCATTTTTAATTCACTACAATTCGGACATGTAATTTTATTGTTTGCACCGCAGCTGCATTTTTTTGATTGATTTTCTTGGTTCATGTTTTTGTGTTTATGCTAGATTTGTGTTTTGGTTTTTTATCATATTTGGTAATAAAATTAGATAGTCATGTGGTAAATTATCCTGTACGTAATTGAATAACTGCTCTAAATTATATTGACCTGATTCATATTTTTTAATTGCATTTGTAAGCTTCTTTAGCTCAGCCGTTTTTTTCTTTTGCACTGCTGTTTTGCGTTTTCTTTCGTTAGCAGCTGCTTCAAGATTTTTCTTTTCTTCTTTTCTTTTCTCTAGGTATTTTAAATGAGATTTCCAAACAGAATGAAGTCCATAAAATCCTAATTCATTAGATTTTACACGGGTTTTGTCAAAATATGCGTAAGGGAATAAAGTCTTAACTTCTGTGTTTTTATCAAACCAATTTTTAGCAAATTTTAATTTCCAACGGTATTCTCTTAGTTTTTTGATAATGGTTTCCTTTTGAGTGATGTTTGAAAATAATTCTTCGTTAAGTTGGTTGATGGTTTTCTTCCATTCCCCCACATAAACTGTATGATTGCGCCAAATTTTAGCTGAAGATTTTATAAAATCTTGGATTATGATTTGCTTAAATTCATCGTTACTAACTAAGGCATATTGCTCTATTTTTAGTAAATAATCGTAGCGTAACCCTTTGTAATTATCAAATTCCCCTGCTGCTAATTTTTCTGCGAAAGTTTTTTGATTGATTAATTTGCTTAAAAAATTATCTGAGAGTTGATTTGTTTTGCGCCCTGTTTGTCTTTTTTCAGTTAAAAAGTTTGGTAGATTTATTTTTTCGCCGCCCTCTAGTGAAATTTTTTTATTTATCCCTTTGGTGTTCTCGTAGCCGTCCGCAGGACATACGTTGTTGCTTTCGTTTTCTTCCAGCATCGAACCGCATTTGTTTAGGCTTGTGCTTTTTGCACAGCCTTTTCTTTTCTTTTCTTTTAATACTGAGTAATTACATTCACTATTATCATGTAAAAAATTCCTGCCAACATGGTTAACTTGTTGATTTGTAGGTTTTTGAGATTTTGGATAAAAACCGTCTAAAATTTCTAATATCTGGGCATTAAAATTTACAGAAATAGGTTTGTTTTGGTTTATCATTAAATAGTTTATCAAAACCCCAGCCTCACGAAGCCTTTTAATGTGGTTTTGCGCTGTTTTTTTACAAATATCAAGCCTAGGTATATCAGCAATTTTATGTGTAGCTAATTTCCTGTGATCTATCTTTAATTTTGGAAGAGCATTTTTTAATACGCTGGTTGGTCTATTCATTTCCATTAAGTAGGCATTACGTGTCTTTAACTGAGACACGTAAAAACCTACCAAAACATGAAATACCAATTCACTAGCATACTTAATTTTTTGGATTCTCTTTTTTGGAATTATTGCGTTTTGCTCATTAGCTTCAATTACTAATTCGTTATAGTCTCTAACAAATTTGCTTTTATTTGTTCTCTCAAAGTTTGTTTTGCGTTTTTTTTCCGCATCATTAAGGCTATAATGACTTTTTACTACAGAATTATTGTAGTTTCTTATTAGCTTATTTTCTTCGTCTGCTTTTTTGTTGTACTGGTAAACAAAACTTCTATAGTTATCCATTGTAGCCTTTATAGCGTTACGATCTAAATAAGGGTAATTTATATATGAGTAATACTTAGTTACTTCTGTCTCTGTTCCTTTTTTTAGTAGGTAGTAGCCATGTGTAGTATTAAATTCTTCTACCTCTTTGTTGTATTGTAAGTTTGTTAGTTTTCTTCTATAGGCGCTATCATTAAAATTTTTGATAGCTGCTTGAATTATGGGGTTAAGGGAGGTGCTTTTTAAAAAGCTTTTAACCTCTTGGTTATATATCCCAATTTCGGTTAAACTTTTTGCGCTTTTTTGCGCAATGTTTGCGTTTTTATTAATACTTTTGTTCATAGGAATTTTATGTTATATATCACATTCTTTGTCGGTCTGTGTTTTGATAGCGTATATTTATCCTTTTGGTAGGGAAGTGGTAGAGGGCTCAATTTCTAACCACTTTCTTTTTTTAGGATGCTTTGTTTATTTCGATATTTCCAATCACTTTACAATTTGCTGCTTTCCCCATTAGAAATTCGTTTAGTTTATCTTTAAGATCAGTATAATTAAATTTCATTGGATTTGCGCTAGTTTTAAACTGTTCTAAATGCTTTAAAAAATCATTAAAAAACTCGTTTCTACATGTAATTAATGAGGTAAAATGATCGTTAGGTAAGTGATTGCCTTTTTCTTTTACGTAAAAAACTTGTAGCTTTTCAGAAAAGAAAACTTGAATATTGTTTTGCATTTTTACTATACAATTTTGTGGTGATTTTTGACCTTTTTTCATTTTTTTAATATTTAAAGGCAGAAAAGGAAACCTTATTTCTTGTTGGGAACATAATACCGTTAAACCAAAACAAAAAACCTGTATTACAGGGGTGAACGTGAATGACTTGGAAAACTTAATACTTTAAGGTTTTCATTTTCTGCCGAGTTTGCTAAAGAACTTTTTAAAGTAAGTAACTCACAACTGATTTAAAAAAGGTCAAAATTTAAACGTCGTATGGTACTGCGTTGTGAGTTACTGTATGATAAGTTTCTACTTATCCCTTTGGTTTTGTTTATAAATTAGCTTTTGCTAATTGACCTTTATGTTTTTTTTCTAATCTTTTAAGTCTTTTCCTAACCGATGCATTATGATCTCTTTTTAATTTTTGATATAATGCCTCTTCTGTTAACTCAAAAGGCAGTTGTATTTTTTTGCTTTTTTTCGGTTTTTCAGGTTGAATCTTTTTTGTAGTGATAACAGACAAAAACAACTCTCTTTCGGCTTCAGTTAAGTTGCCGAAGTGCTGCATTACTGTTGTTAAGTTACTTTGTGTATTCACTACCTTTTAATTTTGACCTGTTTTATAGTAAATCTTACCTTATTTACTATATTTGTTACGTAATAACAACACAAATTACGCAATATTATTTCATATATGCAAAAATATTTCGTATTTTTAGTTAAAATATTGTAATGAGGATAAAGGAATTAAGAAAAAAGCACAAGGAAACGCAATCATTTCTAGCTGATTTGCTAGATGTTAGCCTCCGTACTATTCAGAATTACGAAAATGGAAGTGTAACAATACCTAACAATAAATTAAAAGTCCTAGCTGAACACTATAACATAACAGTTTCGGAAATTTTTCTTCAAAAGGAAGATCATCAAATTAATTTAGATGAAATAGACGCTAATGTACTAGCAAACCATGTAGTAGAAAACTGGGATAGATTAATGCAAAACAACCTATTTTCGGCAAACTTTAAAGCCAAAGCTGGGGAATGGGCTTTAAAAGTTAGGAAGTCTTTAGATTAGCCCCACTATTAACATAGGGCGTATTGAGAAAAAATATTTTCAACTGTCCTAACATCTATGCTCTTGATTTCATTTTTAAATTTGTTCTCCACTTCTTCAGCTTCTCTTTCTAAATCAATTATTAAATTTGTGTGGTTCTCTTTTATTTTATCAGAGATTAAATTTGAATTTTCAAATTTATCTTTATAGCTTTTTTTCTTACTCATTATCCAAAGCATTTTTTAACAGTTTAACAGACTTCTTATGGTAAGCGTCTTTTTTCTCATCTTTTATCATATCTTCTTCTATTGCATCTTCTAAAATAAAATCGAAAAGTCCTTTTATAATTTTTTGAAGTTTTTCTTCAGATTTTAAAATTGCTTTTTGAAACAATAACAGAAAATTTCCTGATAGTACAGAAAGAAATAACATACTTAACCAATAATAATATGGGGGGAAATCGGGGGTTCCAAATATATATTTTTCTTCAATAAATAAGTTAACCATAAAATAGCAAGCAACATACAAAAACATATTAGCTGCTAAATTAAAAGAAGATTTCATTTCATGTGATAACTTCGATGCTGCCAACTTTATTAATAGAGCTGAACACAAAAGAGCTATATTGATACCTAAAGCGTTTAAAAAGGAGGACATAAAAGTATAACCTAATATGCCCTTCATATTTTTTACATTAAAAATAACATGTGTAAATCTAGCAGTAGTTCCAAAGAATACTAATAAAGTAATATATATGCTATTCTTGGCTGTCAGGTATGCCGTTACAGTTTCGGTCGTTTTGCGGACAATCCTTTTCAGGATCAATTTCAGGTTCTTCGAGTTGTATTTTAGACTGCTTTTCATTTTCAATTTCTTTTTCAATTTCTTTTTCAATTTTATTACCTGGTTCTATTAGATTATCCATATCGTTTGTACAGGCAATTGCGAATGTTGCTATTAATGCAACTACTAATGTTTTTTTTTTCATTTTAATTGTTTTATGATTTTAATTTAAAGTAGTAAAAATACTTCTTAAATCTAAAATTCATAAAGCGCAACTTAACGCAACTTAACATAACTTAACAAGCTATGTGTTTTACAAACAATACTAGCTTTTTCTAATTTAAGAATTCGATAAACAAAGCTAATATAATTTCGTAATACGCAAAATAGTTGCGTATTTATTTTTTGAGTTTAAAAAAAACTTTTTAGTAATTTATCTTTTTCAAAACTATATATATTTTTCAAAAAAAAAATAACCAAAATAGCCTGTAAATAAAAATAAGCATGCCTAAAAGCTATATAGCTACAATACAGTTATTTATGTTTTCTTATCGGCATACCGATATTAAATTTCGGCATATTGATTGCTGTTAAATATTGTTGTACATATCATCTATGTATGATAACAACCCATTTTTTGTTTTATCCTCTAGTCTTAGAGCTTTATAAATGTTTGCGGTATGTGTAGTAAATGTAGATGTAGAAATATTCAGTTTTTTTGCTAGCTCAGTATATGGAATATTTGGGTTTTCGTAAATAACTAAAAGAATTTGTTGTTGTCTTTTTGTAAGATCAGTATTCAAATAATATTCCAGAGTTTTATTGTCAGAGTTTTTATAATTTAACCTAAAAAAAAAGAAAAAAGAAAAAGATAAATAACCAATATTATAAGCTATTCTTTCAGCTGGTTGGTTGTCTTCAAAAATAATTAAAATTACAGGAAATGAAAGCAGACTAATCATACCGATTAATCCTGTAAATACCTTTGTTTTTTTATATTTATTCCACTCCCTATATTTTGATTTAATTAACCATTTTGAAAATTTAAAAAACCAATAAAAGGCTATGCCTATAGGATAAACAAAAAAAATTAACCTACACAATGATAGGTTATTTGTAATTGAATATAAAGAAACAAAAGCTACAATATACCAAACACCAAAACCGAGAATAATAGCTTTTACAAAGCTTTGGTTAAAAATTTTTAACCCATGTTCTGTATGAATGAAATAAAAAGAATAACAGGAGGCTATAATACCAATAGCAAAGGTTATGTAATATTGAGAGCGTATATCTGCTATAAAATTACTATCAGGTATTAAACCATTAGAAAAATTATAAACAAGACACAATGTAGAAATTGTAAAAAATTTCAAATCGAAATTCTTTTTTTCTGATCTATTTAAAAAGAAAAAAGAAAGTATTATTAAGCACACAATTTGCACTATAATAAAAACAAATGTAATAGGATGTAGTTTTGTACCAAACATTATAACTTTTTTTTCATTATATAAAGTGTGATTTCTAATTCACTATGAACGTTAACTACTTCAAAACCTAATTTCTCGTACAAAGGAATGTTCCTTTCGTTTGAGGTTTCCAAATAAACAATTTTATACTCTTCATAATAATTAATTGTTTCGCTGATTAATTTAGTTCCAATGCCATTTCCTTGATACTTGCTAAGTACTCCTACATAGTAAAGGTGCAAAAATGGTTCTTTAGGATGATTCTGATTAATAGCTTTTTCCCGTTGTAACACATTCCTAACATTTTTAACACCAAGCACGTTAAAAAATAGATTGATATTCCAGAGAATAAATTGAAGCTTTACAAACAATGATTTTCTTTTTTTCTCGTTTGTTAATAGCATAATACAAGCCTTTTCATCATCCGACAGAAAAACATCACCATTGTGGTAAGCATTTAAAAAAAAGAATTTCATTAAAAGATTAATTCTTTTTAATTGATTCCTTCCTTTACGAGTTACATTTATTATTGATTTATTGGTTTTGAAAGAATCAGTTAAAATGGTTGTAATTAGTTTAGTGTCTTTTAAAGTAGCTTTTCTCATTTGGTTTAATTGAAGGGCTGCAAATCTAGGTAATTTCTTTATATTAATAAAACTTAAAAAAGTCGCCCAAACTCAAAAAATATAATTAATTTTGAGGTGTGAGCTAGTGTGTTTACTTTGTTGAATCACGCTAGGAATCTAGGCAAAACAGCAAATTCTTTTTTAGGAAAAAGAACCCGTAAAAGAACCCGTTTTTGCATGAAATAAAGGAATATTAAAATATAAAGCATTGATTTTCAGTGTGTTTTTTCGCTTTTTTTAAGCGCATTAAACTTAGGATCTAGTGCCGTGAGGTGTGAGAGTTCGAGTCTCTCCGCCCGTACTGATTAAAAAAAAACGTTTTAGAATTTTCTAAAACGTTTTTTTATGCCAAATTTTATGTTTTTTATTTCTTTTTTCCTTTGCCTTTTCCGTTGCTTTGTCCTTTTCCTTTAGACTTGTTCTTTTTGGAATTAGCATTGTTCTTTAACTGGTGGAACGCCGCAGACCCAGGTTTGATTCCTGCTTGCTTTGCAATGTAACCCCAGCCTTTATTTTTGTGTGTCTTATAAATGACAATTACGTCATCTACCGGTTTTCTTGACAATTTACATATCTCCAGAGCTAAATAGATTTCTCCTGCCTTCATACCTAAAGTTCCTCTCATGTATCCAATTTTCTTCTCTGAAACATTATAGGAAACGCTTAAATTAGTTTTAAAAGCTCCAAAGTTTAGGTTGGCATCGGCGTTAATAATATTCAAATCAGAATCTAATTGAACACTTCCTGTATTAAAGGAAATTTGAGCAGAGACTGAATACGTAAAAAATAATAAAAGAATAATAAGTAAGTTTTTCATTTTTGGGGTTTTAATTAATTTGAAACAGTATTAATAACTCAGTTTGTTTTTTAAAATTGTACAGTATTTTAAAACTAAGTATATTTTTGTAAGCAATATAAAGTTTTGATGAGTAATAGAAAGAAACTTATTAAGGTTGCCAAAGAAAAGTTTATTGTATTTGGTAGTAAGCATACAACGATGGATGAAATCGCTGAATTATTGGGGATTTCAAAAAAAACTATTTATGCCTGTTTTTCATCCAAAGAAGAATTGATAATAGAAAGTATTAAAGAGCTCATAAATGAATTTAAAATAGATGTGGCTCCTATTTTCAATTCTGAGAAGACACCATTAAATAAGGTGATAGCTATATATGAAGTCATTTTTGAGTATGTAGCTAAGTTTAAACCGTCATTTATTTTCGGTTTAAAAAAGTATTACCCGAATGCATATGATACTTATAAAAAGGAAACCGAAAATATTGTATTTAATGACATAATGGTGTTATTAAATGAAGCGAAAGAAAAAGGAGAGATTAGAGCAAATGTAGATCTAGAACTCTTTAGTAAGTTGTATTTGAATGGTTTGGAAAGTCGCTTGTTTGATGCTGATAACTTATTTGATGCTTACCCCAAAGAAGTATTGTTAGAGTATATGATTGTAAATAATTTAAACTCTTTAAAACCTTCTGTTTAATTTAAGTTTAGTTGATTTTAAAAGTGTTATAAAGTGTAATGTACATTTTATAACACTTTTTTCTTCTTTATAAGAAAGCAAAAGCAGTATTGTTTTTATCTAAAACTCCAGTTTTTATAGTCAGTAGAAGCTTCTAATTGGTTTTCTATACTATCAGGTAATTCAGGAAAAAAATCGATGCCTGTTTTTTGTTCTAATTCATCAATAGAAACTACAAAATCATGTAAAGGCTTGTTACTCTCTTTATGGGGAAGCAAAAATGCAATTGCCTTAATTTCAGGTTGCGTGTAATCTAATAAAACCTTATAAAAATAATTAGGAACACTTACGTTTTCCTTTCCTATAGTTTTCAAATTAGGTTCTAAAATACCACCAGTAACGACATATAAATGATTGTATTTTTTAGTCCAGTAACGAGTTTTTTGCTCTAGCTTATTCCAAATTCCTGCATTAAACTCATGGTTTTGAGGAGAGATATTTGAGGTGTAAAATGTTTCATCATGAGCTTTTTGAGAAGCTCGTCTGTCACCTGCAGGACATAAATGACCTTTGTCATAACCTGATTTTTTATAATTCCTCCAATCGGCAGATTTTGTCTTCACCTTAGGGTCTACAATAAAAAAAGGACGTTTACGATTGGTATAAACAATATCGCTTTTATCTAAAGAATAAGCAACCCATTCAGCTTGCTCGTGTTTTTCGTTATATGATAATTGGTAGCTATTATGTTTTATAATGACTCCAGTTGTTGAGGTAGGAAAGTAATTGAAGTTGTCAGTTTTATTACTGGTTGTTTCTGGCGTAGGTTGAGAAGAGCTCTTAGCTTCTTCTTTTTGTTGTAACCAATAACCTACAAGCAAAGCAACAATGGTAATAACTACTTTTATTTTCCTTGAAGTACTCATTTTAAGCTTTTAAAAGAATTTCTTTGAATTCATCTGTTTTTTCAGCTTCATTAAAAATTTCTTGAAACTTAATAGGAGGTACCGTTAATTTACGCTTAACTAAATCTAACCAAGCACCATAAACAGTGATAATTGCAGAAAGTTTACCTGCTTGATTAAAAACTTCATGTTGAATTTTCCAACGTTCACCTTTGCTAGATAAACCGATAACCTTTAGGTTTACAGTAATATCTTCACCCATATGTATTTCACGTAAAAACTTGGTGTTTTCTTCAAATAAAATAGGACCAACGTTTTCTTTGGTAAAATCTTGAATTGTAATATTATGCTCTTTAAAAAAACGTAAACGTAATTCAGCAGCATAATCATTGTATGCGGTATGACGCATGTGTATGTTGGCATCAAAATCTGCCCATCGTGTTTTAAACTCAACACTAAAACTCATATCAAAAAAATTTAAGAAAGCGAATTTACAAATTTTAAGCTTTCACATCCAAAGCATCACGAAGTGTATTTCCAATTAACATAAATGCCATTACCAAACTCATAATAGCTATTCCAGGAATAAGTGCTAAATAAGGTTTTCCAAGAATAATGTAGTTGTAGTGATTTTTAATCATAGCACCCCAAGAAGGAGTAGGAGGTTGTGCACCGATACCTAAGAAACTCAATCCGCTTTCAATTAAAATAGCTGCTGCAAAATTTGCTGCTGATATTACGATAATTGGAGCCAGTATATTAGGCAAAATATGCTTGAAAATAATTCTGAAATCTGAAAAACCTAACGCTTTGGCGGCTTCAACATATTGTTGCTGTTTGGTGGTAATAACTTGACCACGAACCACACGTGCAACTTCTACCCACATGGTTAATCCCACAGCAATAAATACTTGCCAAAAACCTTTGCCTAAAGCTAAAGTAATGGCGATTACTAATAATAATGTTGGAATAGACCAAGTGATATTAATAAACCACATAATTAATTCGTCTATTTTTCCACCAAAATACCCAGCAATGGCACCAATAGGAATTCCAATAAGAAGGGAAATAAAGACAGCGATAAATCCAATAAAAAAAGAAATTCTTGCTCCAATTAACAACCTGCTTAACAAATCACGACCGTATTTATCGGTGCCTAAGTAAAATGTTTTTTGTTGAATATATTTCTCATAAGAAGCAGGAAATTCTTTAGGTAATCCATCTGCATATTTGGTAACTTCCAATTGGTTATTTTGAACAAGGTATGAGGTAATCGGAATTTCGGTAGAAGAATACTGTTTCCCTTTCATAAAAATAGAAAACCAAGATTGTTGATTTTTGTTTTCTGAAGGAATGCTAAGCATTTGTACAGAGAACCCAGGTGGTTTTGAGTGAATTTCCAAATGCATTTGATTCGCAGAATTGCTATTGTCTGGAGCTAATGTATAACAAAAAACAGCTACGAATCCACAAAAAATAATAAACCAAAAGCTAAACATTCCTGTTTTACTACGTTTAAATTTATGCATGGCTATTTGCCATAAAGATGTGCTTGGGTTATTATTCACTCGTTTTTGTTTCTTTCAGATTAGCGATATCAATACTCGATGGATTTTGAAAAACTTCTAAATCAAAATATTTAACGGAAGCCAAAATATGATCAAAAATATTAGCCATAACACGTTCATATTCTGTCCATGCTTTTTCTCTACTAAAAGCATATATCTCTAGAGGAATTCCATTAGGAGTGGGTTCTAATTGTCGAGACATTAATAACATGTCTTGATTTATTTTAGGATGATTTTGAATATAATGATCTAAATAGATTCTAAAAGTTCCAAAGTTAGTTAGGTTTCTACCGTTGAGTAAAACCGATTTATCAATATTATTCTCTTCATTGTATTTTTTTACTTCGGCACTACTTTTTGTAATATAATCGGAAATCAATTCAATTTTTTTATAGCGTTCAATATCTTCATCTGTAAGAAAATGAATACTATTTATTTTAATTAAAACAGCTCTTTTAATGCGTCTACCCCCCGAACTGTTCATCGTTCTCCAGTTTCTAAAAGAATCAGATGTTAAATAATACGTTGGAATACTAGAAATAGTATTGTCAAAATTTCTAATAATTACCGATGTGAGGTTAATTTCAACAACATCACCATCGGCACCATATTTTTCCATCGTAATCCAATCACCAATTCTAACGGTGTCATTCACTGCTACTTGAATACTTGATACAAAACCAAGAATAGTGTCTTTAAATATTAATAATAATACTGCTGAAAAAGCTCCTAGAGCAGTTAAAAATTTAATAAGCGGTTTACCAGTTAGTACAGAAAATGAAGATATGATAGCAATTATCCATAGCATTACCATAAAAATTTGCACATAGCTTTCTAAAGGTTTGTCTTTAAAGGCAGCAGTGGTGCGTAAAAAATCTTTGGCTGTTGATAAAATACTGTGAATAAACCATATAATAGCAAAAATGATAGCTATGGTTGTGATGCGTTCTGCATAGGTAAATAAATTAGGAAAGTCTACAAGAATCTCTTTTAAAAGATTAAAAATGATGATAAGAATGACTATCCTAGATAAGTTTAAAAAAGTTTTATTTTTAATAAGTAAATCATCAAAACTGGTAGACGTTTTTGCTGCTATTTTATGAAGAGTTTTTCTACCTACATACCTAAATAGCTTGAATAGTACATATCCTAAAAGAACAAAAACTACCATATTAGCTAATAAATTTAAATAAATAGCCAAGGTTTCAGAAAGTGAGAGTTGATCTTTAAATATTCGATAAAAAAACTTGTTAAACATACATCTTCGATTATAATTCTACTATTTCTTCTCCTATTTTTAAACTAAACTTTTTTCTAAACCAATATACAGAGGCATATAGTAGAGGTGTATCCATAGCCGCAATAATTACTTTAAATAAAAAACCGCTAATAAGTAAACTTCCAAAGATATTCCAAGGAAGTATCTTAAAAGAGCACAATAAAAATAGTACTGTAAAAGTATCTATAAATTGAGATAAAAAGGTAGAAAAGTTATTACGTAACCATAAATGTTTTCCTTTAGTTAAATCTTTCCAAAAGTGAAAAATACGAATGTCTATAAATTGAGCAGCTAAATAAGCTAGCATTGAAGCTAATACAGCTAAGGGAGATAAACTAAAAACTTTAGAAAATAATGTATTATCAACAGGAGAATTGTTAATTGCAGGAGCATAGTCGGCAATTAATATGATAAACATAGAAAAAAAAGAAGCAAAAATACCAGCAATAACCACTTGATTGGCTTTTCGTTTTCCGTAAATTTCAGATAGAAGGTCGGTAATTAAAAAAGTGATAGGGTAAGGAAGTATACCTACCGAAATTTCAAAGCGATATAAATTAAAGGGTTCCCAGTAAAAAAACTTCTGAAATATTAAGTTAGAAGTTACTAATGAAGCAATAAATAAGGAAGCTAAAACTAAGTATATAAGTCGAGCTTGCGATTTTTGTTGTACTGTCATAAAACGAAGATAGTAATTTTAAAAATTGTATGTTTGCATCGTTAAACAAACAACAAAACAAATACATGAAAGCATATATTTTTCCAGGTCAAGGAGCACAATTTACAGGGATGGGATTAGATTTATATGAAAATTCACCATTAGCTCAAGAACTTTTTGAAAAAGCAAATGATATATTAGGATTTAGTATTACTGATGTAATGTTTGAAGGTACTGCTGAAGAATTAAAACAAACAAAAGTAACACAACCAGCAATCTTTTTACACTCAGTAATTTTAGCAAAAGTGTTAGGTGATGATTTCAAACCAGAAATGGTTGCAGGTCATTCATTAGGAGAATTATCAGCATTAGTAGCAAACGGAGTGTTGTCTTTTGAAGATGGATTAAAGTTAGTTTCTAAACGTGCTTTAGCAATGCAAAAAGCATGCGAGATTCAACCGTCTACTATGGCAGCGGTATTAGGTTTAGAAGATAAAGTAGTGGAGGATACTTGTGCTGAAATTGACGGAGTAGTAGTAGCAGCAAATTATAACTGTCCAGGGCAATTAGTAATTTCAGGAGAAATTGAAGCAGTAGAAAAAGCGTGTGCTGTGTTAACAGAAAAAGGAGCAAAAAGAGCATTAGTGTTACCTGTTGGAGGAGCATTTCACTCACCAATGATGGAGCCTGCTCGTGAAGAGTTAGCAGCAGCAATTGAAGAAACTACATTTAGTGCGCCTATTTGTCCAGTTTATCAAAATGTAGTGGCGAAAGCAGTAACTGACCCTGCTGAAATTAAAGAAAACTTAATTGCTCAATTAACTGCACCAGTAAAGTGGACGCAATGTGTACAAGCTATGATTGCTGATGGAGGCACTGAGTTTGTTGAGGTAGGTCCTGGTAAAGTATTACAAGGTTTAATGCGTAAGATTGATAGAAGCGTAGCAGCTAGCGGTGCTAGTTTTGAAGCATAATCTAATCGATTTATATAAAAAATAAAAAGCGAACTCAACTGAGTTCGCTTTTTATTTTATGATTATAATTCAGAATCTTTAATTCCTAAAGTTTTTATGATTTGAGGCTCTTTTGGAGCTATAAGAATCAAATAAATCAATAAAATTACTCCTAGTAATAAAAAATCTGGTTTTAAGATAATAAGTATAAAACAAGCACTTTCTATAATAGCCCATCGTATAATGGATGCACTTTGATAAACGGCAAGTTTTTCTTCAACAGGAGCATCATTCTTTATGGTTTTTAGTGTGTTTTTAAACATTAAGTTACTAAACACATATGCGATTGCAGGTATAAACGCATATAATAAAGATGAATCGTCAATAACCATATTAAAAATGGTTTTAAAATCACCTAAAAAAGTATACCCTAAAGTAACACCTCCTACCATTGCTAGATGAATAATTTTTAAAGTTTTAATTTTTTGATTCATAGCTTACCGTTTTAACTATTAGATAAAATCGTTTATGGTCTTAGTAATAAAAGCCAATTGTTCTTCATCAAGTTCAGTATGCATTGGTAACGAAATTACTTCATCAATTAATTGATTGGTAACCGTAAAATCTGTTTCGTTGTATCTGTTATCTTGATATGCTTTTTGAGCATGTAATGGAACAGGGTAGTAAATAGCATTAGGAATACCTTTATCTAATAAATGTTGATGTAATTCATCGCGTTTTCCGTTGATAATTCTCAACGTATATTGGTGGAACACATGTGTGGTAAAATCGCTAATGATAGGCGTAATGATATTTGGATTATCAGCAAAAGCATTTGAGTAATATTCTGCAGCTTTTCTACGAGCATCACAATAGCTGTCTAATAAAGGTAGTTTAGCTTTTAATACTGCTGCTTGAATAGAATCTAAACGAGAATTCACTCCAACTACATCATGGTAATAACGTTTATACATTCCGTGATTTACCATTCCACGAAGTATGTGTGCTAATTCATCATCATTTGTAAAAATAGCTCCACCATCACCATAACATCCTAAGTTTTTAGAAGGGAAGAAAGAAGTGGTTCCAACATTACCCATGGTACCTGCTTTCTTTTTAGTTCCGTCAGCAAAGGTGTAATCAGCACCAATAGCTTGTGCATTATCTTCAATCACGAATAAGTTATGTTCATTAGCAACTTCAAGAACTGCTTCCATATTCGCACATTGTCCAAATAAATGTACAGGAACAATCGCCTTAGTTTTTGGAGTAATTGCCTTTTTTAAAGCATCAATATCTATGTTAAAGGTATCTGGTTCAACATCAACCAAAACAGGAGTTAGTTTTAATAAACCGATTACCTCTACGGTAGCAGCAAATGTAAAATCAGCAGTAATAACCTCGTCACCTGGTTCTAAACCTAAGCCCATCATAGCGATTTGTAAAGCATCGGTACCATTAGCACACGGAATTACGTGTTTAACACCTAAATACTTTTCTAAATCTGCTTGAAACTCATGAACATAAGGCCCGTTAATATACGCTGAAGAGTTTAAAACCTCTTGAATAGAAGCGTCAACTGTATCTTTTATTTTTTGATATTGACTCTGTAAGTCAACCATTTGGATTTTTCTCATTAGACATGATTTTATAGGCATCAAAAATACAAACAATCTTTCATTGTTTTGAGTCTTTAAAGAAAATAATGAAAGCAATGAGCTTATGTTTTATGTTGATGTTATGGGGTGTATTTATATAAGTAAACTATAAAACAACAAAGGGTAAATATGAACGTTTTTGTAGATAAATGAAACTAAAGTAGAGAAGTATAGCTTTATGGAAACATCTAAACAAAAAATTGCTTTTAAAGTGTTAATAGGGTATGCTATTCTTGGAGTTTTAGCGATTGTTTCTGGGGCATTACTTTTTTCTGAAATAGAAACTTATATAGAGATACAAAAACAAGGGGTTTCGGATAGAAATAATATTATACAAACAGGAGGGTTAATAGCAGATATTTATGAAAATGAAAACTTAGGTAGGGCTGCTATTCAATTAAATTCACCCAAAAGATTCAACGAGTATGTTACTGAAAACAAATTGTTACTTAAAAAAATAGATTCTCTTAATTTTATAGTAAGAGATATATCAAAGAAGTTTATTCTAGACAGCGTTAAGTTGGTTTTAAATAAAAAACGTAAAAACATAACTAGTTTAAGAAAGTTAAATCAAAGAAATGCTTCTGAAAAATCTATTAATGAAGCAATAGATAAGTTAGGTTCTATAGATTCACTTTTAGACAAAGAATCAGTAAAAGATCTTGTTGAAAACCCGAACCTTTTTAGTAATGAAAAAGGGTTAAATCTAGAGAGGTATTTGAGGTTGTTTGACAGAGAGGATGAAGAAAAACCTGTTAGTACTGTAGAGCAAAAACAAATAGACTCTTTGGTGTCTGCTTCAAAAGAAATACTTCAAAAAGTTCAAAGAGAAGCGAATGCTAAACGAAGATTCTTGAGGATAAAAGAAAGAGAATTAATTGAAAATGATATAATAATTTCAAGAAAATTACGAGAGGTTTTAAGTGTTTTGGAAAAAGATGTGATTTCAAACGCTAATGAAGCTTATAAAAGACATGAAGAAACGCTTGACCGAAGTAAAAATATTATCTTATTAGCAACAGGAATAGGGTTTGTTATAATTGTATTATTCTCAATTATTATTTTAAATGATTTTTGGAAGAGTCAGCATTACAGACAACAGTTAGAGAATGCGAATGCTATAACTTCATCACTTTTAAAAAGTAGAGAGCAATTAATATCTATGGTAAGCCATGATTTAAGAACTCCTTTAAGTACCATCACAGGGTTTAGTGAATTGTTACAAAAATCTATTGCTAGTACGAAAGAGAAAAATTATGTGGTACACATACAAAATGCATCAGTATATATGGGGCAACTTGTAGGAGATCTTTTAGAGTTTTCTAAATTAGAAAATGGAAAAATAGCGATAGAAGCTGTTCCTTTTGATTTAGAACGAAATTTAGAAGAGGTAGCTGAAAGTGCTAAAAATCTTGTTCAAAACAAACCTATATTAGTAAGCGTTAAACATGATGAAAAAATCAACTCTTTAATTGTTAGTGATCCTTTTAGAATAAAGCAAATACTTTACAATTTAGTTGCAAATGCCTGTAAGTTTACAAACCAAGGTTCAATAACGATTCAAAGTAAGTTAAGAATTGCAAAAGAAGAGTGCTATATAGAGATAACAGTAACCGATACTGGAATTGGAATCAGTAAGGATAAACAAGAAAAAGTCTTTAAAGAATTTACTCAAGCACATGAAAAAGAGAATGGACAAAAAGGTTTTGGATTAGGTTTGACTATTTCTAGGAGGCTTGCAGAATTATTAGGAGGTTCTCTGACCTTGAAAAGTACTTTAGGAGAAGGAAGTGTATTTAAGTTATCTGTTCCTGTTATTTTTTCATCTGAAGTTGTAAAAAGGAATAATATCAAGTATTTAAAAAACACACCTCCAAATATTCATGCTGTAATTGTCGAAGATGATGCGTCAATGAGAGAGCTTTTAAAAAATGTTTTGGAAGAATTAGGGGTAAAGGTTACACTGTTTAGCAATGCCCAAGAGGCATTAAAAAATATTGATGGTATTTCTTATGATTTGGTTTTAACAGATATACAGCTTCCAAAAATGAATGGGGTTTATTTTATGGAAACTCTAAAGAAACATAACTCTTACAAAGCACAACCTATTATAGCAATGACAGGAAGAGCTAATTTATCTGAAGCAGCATATATAAAAAACGGTTTTTCTGATGCACTAATAAAACCCTTTCAGACCGAGAAACTAAAAGATATTCTAAAACGTTTTTTCGATATTGAAATTAAAGAAAAGGAGAAGGTTAATAGCTTTCAAGAAAGCATAAAGAGGACAGGGAAATTTGATATTACTTCTTTAGAAGTTTTTCTTAATAATGATCAATTAATGATTGGAAAAACATTGAAATCGTTTTTGAAAGATGTAGAAGAAAACTTGTTGCTATTAGAGAGATCTATAGAACAAAATGATTTGCATGAGTTTAATAATATCAGTCATAAAATGCTGGGAATGTGTAAGTGGTTAAAAGCAACTGAATTGGTTGTTTTTTTAGAAGGTTTTGAAGAAGCAAAAAAAATAGATAAAGACTCTTGGGAAGTTTTTAAAAGAAAATTAAATGACTTTACAAGAACAATAAAAATCTATCTTAATTAATATTGTGTTCTTTTATTTTATTGTATAAAGTTTTTCTGGTAATGCTTAAAAGTTTTGCAGCCTTAGTTTTATTATTATCAGTTTCATGCAAAGCTCTTATAATAAGTTGTTTTTCGTTTTCTTTAGTTGAAAATTCATTAGATACACCATATTGGTTTTCAGAAGTTTTGAGTTCTTCCGGTAAGACTTCTTTTTGAATAATTTCGGTTTGACATAAAAGTGTAGCTCTTTTTATAACATTAGATAACTCACGTAAGTTCCCAGGCCAATTATATTGTTGAAATAAGGTTAATACTTCTTGAGAAAATCCTGCAATTGACTTGTTGAGTTGTTCGTTAGCTTTTTCTAGAAAGAAATCAGCGTATAGAATTAAATCATCTTTTCTTTCTTTTAAACTAGGAACTTTAATAGAAAACTCATTTAAACGATGATACAAATCTTCTCTAAAGTTTCCTTTTTCAACAGCTAAAGATAAATCTTCATTGGTAGCGGTAATTAAGCGAATATCTACTGTGATTTCTTTACTGCTTCCTACAGGTTTAATCTTCCTTTCTTGTAATGCACGTAAAAGTTGTACTTGACTTTCATAATTTAAATTACCAACCTCATCTAAAAAAAGAGTACCCCCGTTTGCTGCTTCAAAGTGCCCTATTTTGTCATTAGTTGCACCAGTAAAAGAACCTTTTTGATGCCCAAAAAATTCACTCGAAGCAATTTCTTTAGGAATAGCTCCACAATCAACAGCTATAAAAGGTTTGTTTTTACGCATGCTTTGGGTGTGAATTGTATTTGCAACAACTTCTTTACCTGTGCCACTTTCACCTGTAATAAGAACAGACATGTCAGTGGGGGCCACTAAATAAATATGTTCGTGTAGGTTTTTAGAGGTAGTGCTTATGCCTAAAACAACATTAGAATTCATACTTGAATTTTTATTGTCTTTTTTTATGGGTTCGATGGTATGGTCAGTTTTTACCTCAAGGGCATTGCTAATTACTTCTAAAACTTCATCTGGATTAAAAGGCTTGGAAATATAATCAAAAGCACCTTGTTTCATTGCTTGAACAGCCGTTGAAACCTCAGCATAACTAGTCATTAAAACAACAGGGATATTACTGTTATTATCTTTACTTAACTTAAGTAAATCGATACCGTTACCATCAGGAAGGCGTAAATCAGTAAAAATTAAATTATAGGAATGTTTTTTTAAGAGAACGGAAGCATTTTTAATAGTATAGCTAACCTCAACAGTATACTGATGTCGCTCTAAAAAATGTTTTAACATATTAGAAAATGTAACATCGTCCTCTACCAATAAAATCTTTTTCATGAAAAATGTCTATTTAAAAATAGGTTGTGTTAACTCTTTATAAAAATAAAAAGAGCGCTTTACATGAAAACGCTCTTTTATCGATAAAATTGAGGGGAAATAAGAAAATTATTTCTTAGTGTTGCTAACTTCTTTTTCGTCTAACCAGTTTCCTTCTTTGTCAGCATAAAGTGTTTGGTTTTTGTTATCAACACTAATCTCTAATTTGTACTGCTCTTTTTCGTTTACAAAAGCTTTACTTAATGTAGCTTTAGGGAAATTCTTTTTAACAGATTCAACTATTGCTGTTGGTAATTTGTCTAAAGCAACTTCTTGAAAATCATTGTCAATAATTGTGTATACCGAATTAATAGGAGAAGTTGTATTGTTAATAGTTGCATAAGTTGAAACTCCTGCTAAAATGGCTGCTGCTAAAATTAATTTTTTCATGATTTTAAATTTTTTAATTATAAATTATTTATTGTCTGTTCGCAATATTGAAATAAGTATGCCATGAATATGTATTAAAACTAGAAGTTGTTTTAATGTACTGTAAATAGGGTGTTTATGTGTTTTGTGTTTAAGGGAGGTGTATTTTGTTAATGTGTAAAAAGTGTGTAAAACAAAAACGATACTGTGTAAAAATTACACTTTTTAGTCAGATTTAAGAAAGAGTAATAAATCTGTTATATTTGAAGAAAATCATCCCTAATGAAATTATTTAAAAAGTCTTTAAAAATTGTTTTACTGTTATTAGCTGTATTGAGTGTTGGAGTTTGGTTGTTTACAAAAAACTTGCATCCAACGTATAAAGGTGAATTACCACTCGCCTCTATTTCTGAGAAAGTCACTGTGTATTATGATGAGGTAGGTGTACCGCACATTAATGCACAGAATCAGCAAGATGCTTATACTGCTCTAGGTTATGTACATGCTCAAGACAGGTTATGGCAAATGGAATTGATTCGAAGAATAGCAGCGGGAAGATTAGCGGAAATTTTCGGAAAAGATTTGGTAAAAGTAGATAAGTTTTTCTCGGGATTAGGAATTGAAGAAGCTTCGGAAAAAACAATTAGAGAGTTGGATAAAAACTCAGAAGCTTATAAATTAACAGAAGCTTATTTAAACGGAGTCAATCAGTTTATAGAGGAAGGGGCAACACCTTTAGAGTTTTATTTAGTGGGATTGGATAAAGAAAACTATACGATTAAAGATGTGTACAATGTTTTTGGTTACATGGCATTTAGTTTTGCGATAGCACATAAAACAGATCCGTTACTAACAGAAGTAAAAGAAAAATTGGGAGAACCGTATGTAAATGAATTGCTAAACTCGTTCAATGAAAATTTAACGCTGAATAAAACCACCAATAAAAAAGCAATTAAAGCAGAGTTGTCTTTAGCAGTGAGTGAAATTATGGATCAATTGCCAGTGGCTCCTTTTATAGGAAGTAATTCTTGGGTAATTGCACCACCAAAAACCAAAAACGGAAAGGTAATTTTTGCAAATGATCCACATATCAATTTTTCCCAGCCTTCGGTTTGGTATCAGAATCATATTAAGACCCCTGATTTTGAAGTGTACGGTTTTAATTTAGCACTAATGCCGTTTCCGTTGTTAGGGCATAATAAAGACTATGCATATGGTTTAACGATGCTAGCAAATGATGACTTGAATTTTTATGAAGAAGAAAACAATCCAGAAAATTCAATGGAGTACAAAACTCCTGAAGGATATCGAAAATATGAGTTGTGGGATAAGCATATAAAGGTTAAGGGTGGAAAAGACACTATCTATCAAGTAAAAGTGAGTAAGCACGGTCCGATTATGAATGGATTGATAGAGCATATTACAGATGAAAAACCAGTGGCAATGAACTGGATTTATACACAGTTACCTAACCAATTGCTAGAAGCATCGTACAAAATGTCGCATGCAAATTCGTTACAAGATTTTAAAACAGGAACTGCTAAAATTCATGCTCCAGGACTGAATGTAATGTACGGAGATGCTAAAGGGAATGTAGGTTGGTTTGCCTCTGCTAAATTATATGAGTTAAGAGATAGCCTATCTTCTAAAATGTATTTGAATGGAGCTTCAGGAAAAGACGAAATTATAGAGTATTTAGATTTTGAAGAAAATCCGCAAGCAGAAAATCCAAGTTGGAATTATGTGTATTCAGCAAATAACCAACCCGATTTTGTGAGAGGGAAGTTATATCCAGGCTATTATCAACCAGAAGATAGAGCTAAGAGAATTGTTCAGTTATTAGAGCCTAAAAATGATTTTACCAAACAGAATGTGGCTGAAATGATTTACGATGTTACTTCGTCGGTGGTTCCAGAAATTGGAAGGGAGTTGTTAGCAAGTGTAGACAAATCATCACTATCTCCTTCAGCTACAAAAGCGTATTTGATATTAGAAGAATGGGATGGAGAATATGCCAAAACCAATGTAGCACCAACGATTTACAGTCGATTTTTGTACGAATTTTTAACTGCTACTTTTAAAGATGAGTTAGGAGACAGTTTTCAGTTATTTATAGATACACCATTACAAGATCAGGTATTAGCTGAACAAGCTAAAAAAGAGCAATCGGTTTGGTGGGATGATATTTCAACTACAGATAAAGTTGAAACTAGAAATGAAATAATCACAACAGCTTTTCATAAAGCCATCGCATTTTTACAAAACCAATTAGGAGAAAATGTAGATTATTGGACATGGAATCGTGTAATTTCTGTGGAGTATGAGCACGCCATTGGTAAAGCAGGTGGATTATTACGTAAGTTCTTTAATGTTGGTCCCTTTGAAACCATAGGGGGAAATGAGGTAATCAACAACCAAATTTTTAAGTTGGACAGCACAGGAGTGTATAAAATTCACGGAGGACCTTCAACACGTAGAATAATTGACTTTTCTGATGTAGAAAATAGCATTGCTATTTTACCAACAGGACAATCTGGGAATGTGTTTAGTCCGTATTACAAAGACCAAGCACAAAAATATGTAGATGGAGAGTTTGTAAAAATGATCCTCAATGAGGCAGCTATAAAGAAGAGCAAAAATAAATTGGTGTTTTTACCGAAGAATAATAAATAGAATGTCATTTCGACCAGAGGGAGAAATCTGAAGTCTAAGAGAAAATATGGAAATAAAAAAATGAAAATATGACAAGAGAGAAAGGCTACAAACTGCAAACTAATTCTTTTTTCGATTTTGAAGAACATATAAATAATTCTGATTTTATTTTTTTGTCGGCTCCTTTTGGTTTTGGAAAGACTACTTTTTTAAAAGATTTTATAGAGTCGGTTGAGGAGGGAAGTAACTATAATTTTTTTCATTTATACCCTGTGCATTATGAAGTAAACAAAAATGAAGACGTATTTGAATTGATTAAATATGATTTATTGTTTGAGGTATTAAAAAAAGATAATACAAAGGAAGAAATTAGTATAGACTATTCAAAAGGGGTAAAAGGGATTTTAAAAAAGAATATTGAAGCGATCTTGTTAAGTTTTATTGAGAAAATTCCAGAAATAGGAAAGTCTTTAAAAGAGATAATACAAGCCTTTGATAAAGTTGAAAAGGAAATTTTAGAACTGTATCAGCAGGAATTTAAAACCCCTGAAGTGAATAGTTTTATTAGTCGTATGGAAAATACGAAAGGGAGTGTTTTTGAACATGACATTATTACTACCTATATTAATAATAAGCTAAATGAGATAAAGGGAGAGGATGGAGAGATGAAAAATATCTTAATATTAGATGATTTGGATAGGATTGAACCAGAACATATCTTTAGGCTTCTAAATGTTTTCTCAGCTAATTTTGATAATTCTGAATATTCAATTAACAAATTTGGAATAGATAAAGTTATTATTGTTGCTGACTATTATAATATAAAAAGTATATATCATCACAAATATGGTAATGGTTCTGATTTTGAAGGGTATATAAATAAATTTTATTCAGATGAAATTTATTTTTTGACTTTTTATGATGCTATAAAAAGTTTATTTAAAGAAGATTATAATTTGCGAGAATATCCAGATTCTGGATTTCCTAATCTAAAAATAAACTTATTAACTCTGTTGTTTAATAATAAGCAAATTAGTTTTAGGCAGATTAGAAAGGTGTCAAAGATGAATTTTAATAAAGAAAGAAATTTGGTTGAAATTGTTGATGATATTGTAAATATATTTAATGGCGACTATAAAGATTTAATAAAATCATTTAATGAAGTTTCCACAGAAAAAGATATGACAGTAAAGGAAAGTTTTTGGAAGGCTCTACTTGAGTTTATAATTGATTTTTACTATTTAAATAATGATTTAAGAATATCAAAAAGTCAAATATTTGAAGGTAAAATAAGTTACGCTTTTTCATTTAAAGAAGATAATAAGAAACAAAAGTTTATTCCTAGTGAAAATGCTGGTGAAAAACCTAATGTAAAATCTTTTCTTAATTTAAAAGAAGTAACTAAATCCTTAATATGGAAAGAATTTATATATGTTTTAAATCTTAATTATCAAAAAAATAGCTAATAAAATAAAATTTATTGTTTTAAGAAATAATTAAATCTCTCTATAAACCTCCTCAAAAGGAATTCTAAAACGCTCGCCATACACTCCTTCTGGTTTACGGATACCACAAGAAATGACCATATTAATTTCTGCGCCAAAAGGTAAGTCTAATAAGCGTTTAATGCGCCAAGTGTCGGAGCCTTCCATAGGACAAGTATCGTATCCTTCAGCAGCCATCGATAACATAAAGGTTTGTGCGGCTAATCCACAGGTTTTATGAGCGACTACTCGCATATCACTATTGCGAACTTCACGATAAATAGGGCGGAAAAGTCCTACAACAAGAATCATCAGGTATTTGATATAGCCAAAAATCCCAAAAATGTCAAAATAGGTAAACGGAATCAGTTTTCCGTAGTAGTTACGTGCTACTTTTTCTCTACTACTTTGTTCTGATTTCGGATTGTCTACTCCAAAAGTTTTGTCCATAAAAGCTAAGTTGGCTTTAGCGCGTTTGCGCCATAAATCCTTACGAACCACAAATATTACTAGTTGTTGCGCAGTTCTAGCAGCATTTTGATTAAAACACAACGGAGCTATTTTGTGCATCATTTCTTTAGAAGTGATATGGTAAAATTCCCACAGTTGCATATTGCTACTTGTAGGTGCTAAACTAGCTTGTTCCAAGCATTTTTTTACAACAGTAATGTCTATTGGTTTTTCAGAATCATACACTCTTACCGAACGACGATAATTAACTGCTTCTGATACGGTTTTTTCTGTCATAACTTATAAAGTTTGGGTTCTTTTTTAGAAAACTATCCCAGTTTCATTAAAGTTTTTAATTGTTGTAATTTTCCTTTGTATGGAGCATATCGAGTAGGAATGTCTAACCAAGTTCCGCGAGAAACTACTCCTTTTTTGTGTGAAAAAGTGTCAAAAGTTTGCTTTCCGTGATAACCACCTATGCCACTTTCTCCCACGCCGCCAAAAGGTAATCTGTGATTGGCAAAATGAACCGTAGTGTCGTTTATGGTTCCACCACCAAACGAATAACGTTGAATCATTTTTTTAGCAAATGAATTTCGATTGGTAAACACGTATAAGGCCAAAGGTTTGTCGTATTTTGAGGTGACTTTTTCAATATCTGCTTCGTTTTCGTAAGAAATTAGTGGGAAAATTGGCCCGAAAATTTCTCCTTTCATTACTTCACTATCCAAACTAGGTTCGTCAATTAAGGTAGGAGCAATGTAGCAATCGTCTCTATCGGTTTGCCCGCCAATTACGCAATTTTCATTTTCTAGCATGATGGCTAATCGGTCAAAATTTCTGGTGTTTACTATACGCGGGAAATCAGGAGAATTTTGAGGATTCTCTCCATAAGCTCTGAAAATTTCTTCTTTAAACTGTTGTATAAATTGTTCTTTAACCGATGTATGAATCAATAAATAATCAGGAGCAATACAGGTTTGTCCACCATTGATAAATTTTCCCCAAACCAAACGTTTTGCGGCCAATTTAATATTGGCAGTTTCATCAACGATACACGGACTTTTTCCGCCCAATTCTAAGGTAACAGGAGTTAGATGATTTGCTGCGGCTTTGGCAACAATTTTACCTACAGGAACACTTCCAGTAAAGAAAATATAATCCCAACGTTGGGCTAGCAATTCAGTAGAAATATCTACGCCACCTTCTACCACAGCAACATGATTTTTATCAAAGACAGCTTCAACAATTTCTTTGGTAATTTTACTAGTATTGGGTGTTAGTTCCGAAGGTTTTAATACCACAGTATTTCCTGCTGCAATAGCGCCTAATAAAGGTGCAAAAGCTAGCTGATATGGGTAATTCCAAGGGGCAATGATAAGTACAGTTCCGTAAGGTTCTTTATAAATTTTTGCTGAGGAAGGAAAATTTAGTAACGAGGGTAATACACGTTGAGGTTTGCTCCATGAGTGTATGTTTTTTATTGCCATTTTTAATTCAGCTAACACAATAGAAGTTTCGGTCATTACTGCTTCGTATTCCGATTTTTTAAAATCATCGTGCAATGCTTTTATAATGTTTTTTTCTCTTGCAATAAGCTCCTTTTGTAATCTTTTTAAAGCATTTTTTCTAAAGGAAATATCTTTGGTTTGTTGCGTAGCAAAATAGCTTTTTTGCGACTGAACCAATTCGGGAATATTCATAAGCTATAAGTCTTGTAATTTTTTATTCATTATTGAAAACCATAATGGTGGAATTAAAGCAACGAGCATCATACCTGGATAACCAGTGGGCATCTGTGGACTTTCAGGTAGTGATTTTAAAAGTTGATAATGTTTACTTCCGTTATAATGATGGTCGGAGTGACGAGATAAATTAAATAGCATTAGCATACCAATTCTGTGGTCTGAATTCCAAGAATGGGTTCTTTTTACACGTTCGTAACGCCCTTTTTCGTTCTGTTTACGTAGTAATCCGTAATGTTCTATATAATTTACAGTTTCGAGTAATAAAATTCCAAAAATTGCAGCAGCTACAAAGGCGAATAGTGTTTTTAGTCCGAAGAAATAGAAAATGCCTACTAATAATAGAATGTTGCAAAGTGTATAGATAAGCATTCTGTTTTGTAGGTGAAACCAGTTTCGTTCAGAGTTTTTTAGACGTTTGTTTTCTGCTTCCCAAGCTTGATAATAACTTTGAAAATGGGAACGAATCCAGAAAAAATATACTACTTCATTTTTTCTTGCCGTTGCAGCATCATTGGGAGTAGCTACATTAAAGTGATGTCCTGCATTATGGTATGGTAAAAAATGAGTATCTAAAGATGTTAATAATAAAATTTCACCCAATAATTCATCAAATCGATTATTGCGATGTCCTAGTTCATGACCTACATTAATACCAATAACACCACACATTAGCCCCATAGCAGAAATTCTTCCTATATATTCTAAGGTAGTTAATTCAATGTCTTTCATCATCCATAAAAACCAGCCTAAAAAAACTAATTGAAGAGGAACTGTTGTATATAATATATAGGTATACAGTTTGTTCTCTTTTTCTCGCTCTTCTTGCTCTGTGCTAAGATTTTCTTTGTCTGGATTGAATAGCAATTCAAGTAGTGGAACCAAACCAAAAAAAACGAGCAAAGGGAGCAATGTTAGCCAACCTGTATTGGTAAACGAAATGTAAACAGTAACAGGAAGTATTAAAATCGCTAAAAATTTAAGAGCTTTCATCTTGGTTGAGTGAAATTTGTCTAAATATACAAATTACAAACAAGCATCCCAAATAGGATCAGATGGAGTTGGAGCAGTAAGTTTTATTAATTCTTTGCTTACTGGGTGTGTGAATTCAATTTTTCGAGCATGTAAATGGATGCTTCCATCTTTATTACTTCTTTTGGCTCCGTATTTTAAGTCACCTTTTATAATAGCACCAATGTTAGATAATTGTACTCGAATTTGATGATGGCGTCCTGTTTCTAAATCAACTTCTAGCAATGAATAATTATCTAAATTTTTAAGTGTTTTGTAGTGAAGTATAGCTTTTTTGCTTCCTTCAACTTCTTTGGTAAAAGCAGTAGATTTATTATTCTTCGGATTCTTTTTTAGATAATTTGTTAAGGTGTCTGTGGCTTTTTTAGGTTGCTGTTGAACTATTGCCCAATACGTTTTTTTAATGGTTTTGTCACGTAACATTTTGTTTAGTCGTTCTAAAGCTTTTGAAGTACGTGCGTAAATAACAATACCTGTAGTTGGACGGTCTAATCGGTGAACGGTTCCTAAAAATACGTTTCCAGGTTTGTTGTATTTATCTTTGATGTATTCTTTAACAACATCTGAAAGCGGTTTGTCACCAGTTTTGTCACCTTGCACTATATCGCCTGCACGTTTATTAATCACTATAATGTGATTGTCTTCGTGTAAAACTTGTAAGTTTTCTTTTGTAGAGTGCATTATTGATACTTCTCTTAGGGTAGGGTGAAAATTATTTAAAATTCTCAGCTACATCTTCGTTTACTTGATCGATAAAGTTTAAAAATTCATCGCGCCCCATTCCTGTTGATGAAGAAGTAACAAAATTCATAGGTAATTCTTCCCAGTAATTCAATAATTTCTTTCTATAAGAGGTGATTTGTTTGTTGAGTTTAGAACTTCCTAATTTATCAGCTTTGGTGAAAACGATGCAAAACGGAATTTGGTTTTCTCCTAAAAATTGCATGAATTCTAAATCTATTTTTTGTGGATCATGACGAGAGTCAATCAAAACAAATGTACAAACTAGTTGTTCACGTTCTTTAAAATAGTTTTCAATAAAGTACTGAAAAATGGTGCGTTTCTTTTTTGAAACCTGTGCATAACCATATCCTGGTAAATCAACCAAAAACCACTCATCGTTAATTTTAAAATGATTAATAAGTTGTGTTTTTCCTGGTTTTCCAGAAGTTTTCGCTAAATCTTTACGCTCCATCAACATGTTGATTAATGAAGATTTACCAACATTAGAACGACCAATAAAAGCGTATTCAGGAATACGTTCTTTTGGAGCATTCGTTACATTGCTGTTACTCATTACAAACTCAGCAGATTTTATCTTCATAATTTTATTATTGAGAAGTTATATGTTTCTGCTTGTTAACCAGCTTTCTAAAATTTCATTAAACTCATTAGGAGTTTCCATCATAGCAGCATGACCGCATTTGTCAATCCAGAATAAATCAGAATTGGGTAATAATTTATGAAAATCTTCGGCAACTTCAGGCGGTGTAACACTATCTTGTTTTCCCCAAATCAAACAGGTAGGTTGCTTCATATTGGGTAAATCTTTAGCCATGTTATGTCTAATAGCACTTTTAGCGATAGCTAGGGTTCTAATCAATGTGTTTCTATCGTTAATAACATCATATACCTGATCAACTAGTTCTTCAGTAGCAATCTCTTTATCATAAAAAACATCTTGTGCTTTTTTTCTAACAAACTCTTTATCACCTCTTTTAGGGTAGCTGTCGCCCATTGAGTTTTCGTATAAACCAGAGCTCCCTGTTAAAACAAGTGCTTTTACATCTTCAGAATAGTGTTTTGTATAGTATAAAGCGATATGACCACCTAAAGAATTTCCTAATAAAGTTACTCCCTCAAGGTTTTTAAATTCAATAAAATCATGTAAAAACTTAGCTAAGTTTTTAACATTGGTTTTAAGAAGAGGTAAGGTATATAGAGGTAATTCTGGAATAAAAACTTTGTATCCTTTTTTTGAAAAATGATTAAACGTAGAATCAAAATTACTTAAAGCACCCATTAAACCATGAAGTATGATAATTGGACTTCCTTCCCCAGCTTCTGCGTATGTAAATTTGCCTTCTTTCTTTAAAAATTCAGTCATAGATTTCTGATTTGACTTAACCACAAATGTAGTTCTTTTTTGTCATATTTTCATTTTTATTATTTCTAGCGAGAGGATGGTTTGGAAAGTTCTTAGGCTCAGTTTTTTAGCTAAAAAACCAAAACTTATTAACAAAGTGGTAAAAAGTGGTAAAAAGTGGTAAATATTTTTTATTTTTGATGCAAACTATAGTTTCTTTACGTGGTAAATTTAATTGGAACATATGAGTGCAAGGTAGATGCTAAAGGAAGGTTGATGATGTCGTCAGCCTTTAAGAAGCAGTTGTCTTCTGTGTTGCAAGAAGGTTTTGTGATTAAACGTTCTGTGTTTCAGTCTTGTCTGGAGTTGTATCCGATGCAAGAGTGGAATTTAATGATGGCAAAAATCAATAAACTAAATCGATTTGTAAAGAAAAATAATGACTTTATCAGGAGGTTCACAGCAGGAGTGAAAATGATTGAAATGGATGCTTCCGGTAGGATTTTAATTCCAAAAGATTTATGTCAATTCGCAGAAATAGAAAAGGAAGTGGTGCTTTCGTCTGCGGTAAACATCATTGAAATTTGGGATAAGGATAAGTACGAAAAAGTAATAGATGATGCTGTTGTTGATTTTGCTGATTTAGCAGAAGAAGTAATGGGTAATATAGAGGCAGATGAGTTATCATAATCCAGTTTTGTTGAAGGAAAGTGTAGATGCACTTAATATAAAAGAAGATGGTGTGTATGTTGATGTGACTTTCGGAGGTGGAGGTCATTCGCGAGAAATATTAAGTCGATTGGGTGATAAAGGAAGGTTGTTTGCTTTTGATCAAGATCCAGATGCACAACAAAATAAAATTGACGATCCGCGTTTTGTGTTGATTGGTGAAAATTTCAGATTCATTTCTAGGTTTCTGCGTTTTTACGGGGTGAAAAAGGTAGATGGTGTGTTGGCTGATTTAGGCGTGTCGTCGCATCAGTTTGATGAAGCTGAGAGAGGGTTTTCTACTCGTTTTGATGCCGATTTGGATATGCGAATGGATCAGAAGTCTGAGTTGTCTGGAAAAAAAATCATCAACACTTATAGTGAAGAGCAATTATCAGATATGTTGTTTTTGTATGGTGAATTAAGAAATGCACGAACACTAGCGAAAACAATTGTAGAAGCAAGAGGAGAAAGGGAAATCAAAACAAGTTTTGATTTAAAAGAAGTGTTGCAAAGATTTCTTCCGAAGGCAAAAGAGCATAAGATTCTAGCGCAGATTTTTCAGGCGATACGTATTGAGGTGAATCAAGAATTAGAAGTGTTGAAAGAATTTTTAGAGCAGATTCCTCAGTTGTTGAATGAAGATGGTAGGTTAAGTGTGATTTCTTATCACTCATTGGAGGATAGGTTGGTAAAACGATTTATACGGACGGGGTTGTTTAGTGGTGAGCCTGAAAAAGATTTTTATGGAAACACAAATGAGCCGTTAAAAAAAGTTGGTAAAATGATTGTGCCAACAAAAGAAGAAATAAAGGAGAATAACAGAGCACGTAGTGCTAAATTAAGAATAGCAACGCTAAAGTAATGTCTAAGGTAAGAAAAGGAATTTACGATTTTTTGAGAGGAAGTTTTCTTACGGATGAAAGCTCTTTTAAAAATTGGCGGATTTTAATTTTTGTAGTTATACTGCTGTTGGTAATGATTTACAGTGCGCATAGTGCAGATGCAAAAGTGGTTCAAATCGCTGAGTTGAATAAGAAAAAAAGAGAGTTGCGGGCTGAAGATGTAGATACGAGTACACAGCTAATGCGAATGAAGTTAGAAAGTAGTATTCGAGATAGGGTAAAAAATAAAGGGTTGTCACCTGCAAAGACGCCTCCTCAAAAAATAAAAGTAACATATAATAAAGAATAATATAAAAATGGTAGTAAAAAAAAGCATATTAAACAAACTCTATGTGATAGTTGTTTTAATGACGCTTTTCTTTGTTGTTATCGTTTTTAGATTATTCAAACTTCAATATATAGAGGGAGATAAGTATCGTAAGCTATCACAAGAAAAGACGGTAAAAAACGACACTATTTTTGCGAATAGAGGAAATGTATATGCGGCAGATGGAAATTTGTTAGCAACCTCAATGTCTAAATTTACCATTCGTATGGATGTTGTGGCGGTAGATTCAGAGGTTTTTGAAAAAAATATCCGCGCGTTATCAGAATCGCTTTCTGGTTTGTTGGGGAAACCAGCGAGTTACTATCAAAATAAATTAAGAGAAGCAAAAAAACGTAAGAATCGTTATTTGCTAATTGCTCGAAATGTGGGGTACAACGATTATGTTCGAATGAAGAGCTTCCCAATTTTTAATCGAGGAGTGTATAGAGGTGGTTTTATAGCGGAACAAAAAACAGTTCGAGTGCACCCAATAGGGAAAATTGCTGAACGTACCATTGGGTATGATGATTATAGAGGGGGGGCAGGAATAGAAGGAGCTTTTGCTGATTATATGGAAGGAGAAAATGGGTGGCGTTTAAAACAAAAAATAGCTAAGGGGCAATGGAAGCCGATTAATGATGTGAATGAAAAGGAGCCTGTAGATGGAAGTGATATAATTACTACGATAGATGTGAATATTCAAGATATTACACATCATGCTCTGTTAAGGCAAATGGAGAATTTTGAAGCAGATCACGGTTGTGCTGTAGTGATGGAGGTTGAAACTGGGAAGATTAGAGCGATTGCAAACTTGGGAAGAACATCTAAAGGGAAATATTACGAAAAGAGAAACTATGCTGTTTGGGAAAGTCACGAGCCTGGATCAACATTTAAACTTGCGAGTTTAATGGTTGCTTTAGAAGATAAGGTAGCAGATACGTCAACAGTAGTCGATTGTGAGAAAGGAAGAATTTACATAAATAACCGAAAGGTAGAAGATAGTAAAAGAGGAGGTCATGGAAAAATATCACTGGGACGTGTGTTTGAAGTTTCTTCGAATGTGGGAGTGGTAAAAGTGATACAGAAGTATTACGATAAAAATCCTAAAAAGTTTACCGATAAAATTAAATCATTTGGTTTAGATCAAATGACGGGTGTTAAAATAAAAGGAGAAGGGAAGCCTTATATTCCAAACCCCTCAGAAAAAAGTTGGAGTCCAACTTCGTTAGAATGGATGGCTTGGGGATATGGGGTTTCTCTTACTCCTTTGCAAACATTAGCATTTTATAATGCGGTAGCTAATAACGGAAAATTGGTAAAACCATATTTTGTTAAAGAGCTGCGAGTAGGAGGAGAAGTAGAACAACGTTTCGGTACAGAAGTGTTGAAAGAAAAAATAGCTTCTCAAGAAACGTTGGATAAAATGAGAAAAGTAATGGAGAATACTATAAAGTATGGAACAGGGAAAGAAATATATTCTCCAAATTTTTCAATGGCAGGAAAAACAGGGACGGCAAAAAAGTATATACCAAGAATTAAGAATGCTAAAGGAGAATATGAAGGAGGGTATTATTCAAATGAAAAATATGTGGCTTCATTTGCAGGTTTTTTTCCAGCAGACGAACCTAAGTATTCTTGTATAGTGGTTGTGCATAGTCCTAAAAAAGAAAAAGGGTATTATGGAGCAACTGTTGCAGCTCCTATCTTTAAAGAAATAGCTCAAAAGATTTATACATCAACTGTAGTTAATAAACAAAACGTGTCTGATGAAATTTCAGATGAAGCTATTGAAAAAGAATACCAAGAATATTATCAAAAATTGAGAAAATACAAAACAATTATGCCTAAAGTGATAGGTATGAGTGGTATGGATGCTGTTGCTTTGTTGGAAAATATGGGGTTGAAAGTAAAGTTTTCAGGAACGGGAAAAGTAACAGAGCAGTCAATAGACAATGGTGAAAAAGTACAAAAAGGAGCAATTGTACATTTAAAATTATCATAATTGAAAAAACTAAAAGACATATTATATAAGGTAGCGGTAAATGAGGTTTACGGAAATACTGATATTGTTATAAATGCAATTCAGTTTGATAGCAGACAAGTGCAGAATAATGATGTTTTTGTGGCTCAAAATGGAGTGACGGTTGATGGGCATCAATATATTGAAAAAGCTATCAATCAAGGAGCAAAAACAGTTGTCTGTGAAGTAATGCCTGAAGAGAAAAATGAGCAAGTTACCTATATAAAAGTTGAAGATTCAAATGTTGCTTTAGCTATGTTAGCGGCAAATTATTATAACAACCCGTCAAAAAGCTTGCAATTAGTAGGGGTTACTGGTACAAACGGTAAAACTACAATTGCAAGCTTGTTGTACCAATTATTTAAAAAAGCAGGGTATAAAGTTGGGTTATTGTCAACCGTGAAAATAATGGTTGATGATAAAGAGTATAAAGCTACCCATACAACACCAAATTCTGTTGCCATCAACAAGTACCTATCGATGATGGTGGAAGAAGGTGTTGATTATTGCTTTATGGAAGTGAGTTCTCATGGAATTCACCAAAAACGTACTGAAGGTTTAGACTTTGCAGGAGGAGTATTTACAAATTTATCTCATGATCATTTAGATTATCATGAAACATTTGCAGAATACCGTGATGTAAAAAAGTCATTTTTTGATTCTTTGCCAAAAACGGCATTTGCTTTGGTGAATATTGATGATAAAAACGGGCAAGTAATGTTACAAAACACAAAGGCTAATAAACAAACCTATGCCCTTAAAACCATAGGGGATTTTAAAGCAAAAGTGTTAGAAAAGCGTTTGTCAGGAACTCTATTGACAATTAATGGACTAGAAGTGTGGACAAAACTAATAGGAGAGTTCAATGCCTATAATTTATTGGCTATTTATGGCGTTGCAGAATTATTAGGGTTAGAAAGACTAGAAATTTTAAGAATGGTTAGTGAGTTGGAGAGTGTAAGCGGACGTTTTCAATATACAGTTTCAACCGAAGGGGTTACTGCAATTGTAGATTATGCACACACGCCTGATGCGCTGAAAAATGTATTACAAACTATTAATGATATCCGAACAGGAAACGAGACTGTAATTACAGTTATAGGCTGCGGTGGAGATAGAGATGTGGCAAAGCGTCCGAAAATGGCAATGATTGCATCGCAGTTAAGTGATCAGGTAATTTTTACATCAGATAATCCTAGAACAGAAGATCCGCAGTCAATTCTTGATCAAATGGAAGTTGGAGTCGCTGCTGAAAATTATAAAAAAACACTATCTATTTTAGATAGAAGACAGGCAATAAAAACTGCTTGCAAACTAGCAAAAGTAGGTGATATCATATTGGTTGCTGGAAAAGGACATGAAACCTATCAGGAAATAAATGGTGTACGACATCATTTTGATGATTTAGAAGAAGTAACAAACTGTTTTAAACAACTAAAAAACGACTAACGAATGCTGTATTATTTATTTCAATATTTAGAAAGTGAATTTAGTTTAACTGGGGCAAGTGTGTTTCAGTTCATCACATTCCGATCTGCTATGGCGTTCATTTTGTCTTTATTGATTTCGACCATTTTTGGTAAAAAAATTATTAATTATTTAAGAAGACAACAGGTTGGAGAAACTGTAAGAGATTTAGGTTTAGAAGGGCAGGTTCAAAAAGCAGGAACTCCTACTATGGGAGGAGTAATCATAATTCTTGCAACACTAATTCCTGTGCTTTTACTAGCAAAGTTAGAAAACGTATACATTGTAATTTTATTAATTACTACTGTCTGGATGGGGCTTATCGGTTTTGCTGATGATTATATAAAAGTGTTTAAAAAAGATAAGCAAGGGTTAAAAGGAAGATTTAAGGTTTTAGGGCAAATTGGTCTAGGATTAATAGTAGGTTCTATGTTGTATTTTCATCAAGATGTTACAATTAAAGAGCAATTACCAGTTTCAGAACAAGTTGTGCAGGTTGATGGGAAAAAGAAAGTGTTTGGAGATGCTCATAAATCAACAAAAACTACAGTTCCGTTTTTAAAAGATAATGAGTTAGACTATGCTAAGGCATTGAGTTTTTTAGGAGATGGTTATGAAAAATACGGATGGATAGTGTTTATTTTCGTTACGGTATTTATTGTTACGGGAGTTTCTAACGGAGCGAATTTAACGGATGGTATTGATGGTTTAGCGGCAGGGTCTTCCGCAATTATGGTGATAGCTTTAGCGATTTTTGCATGGGTATCTGGAAACATCATTTTTGCAGATTATTTAGATGTGATGTATATCCCAAAATCAGGAGAAATGACCGTGTTTATATTGGCTTTTGCGGGAGCTTTAATTGGTTTTTTATGGTATAATACCTATCCAGCACAAGTATTTATGGGGGATACAGGAAGTTTAACCATTGGGGGAATCATAGCGGTTATTGCTATTGCTATTCGTAAAGAATTATTGTTACCTGTTTTAGCAGGAATATTTGTGGTAGAAAACTTATCGGTAATATTACAGGTATCTTGGTTTAAGTATACAAAGAAGAAATTTGGTGAAGGACGACGAATTTTTAGAATGTCGCCTTTACATCATCATTATCAAAAGTTAGATTATCACGAAAGTAAAATTGTTGTCCGTTTTTGGATTATTGGAATCCTATTAGCGGTATTTACAATAGTAACCCTGAAGTTAAGATAAATGAAAAGATTAGTTGTGCTTGGAGGAGGAGAAAGTGGTGTAGGAACAGCACTTTTAGGAAAGCAAAAAGGATATGAAGTTTTTGTTTCGGATAAAGGAAGTATAGCAGAACGATATAAAAAAGTTCTTTTACATAATTCAATCGATTTTGAAGAAAATCAGCATACTGAAAGTAAAATTCTAAATGCTGATGTGGTGATGAAAAGCCCTGGTATTCCTGATAAAGTAGCACTTGTACAAAAGCTACACTCTGAAGGAGTAAAAGTGATTTCAGAAATTGAATTCGCATCGCAGTTTACAGATGCAACGATTGTAGGAATTACAGGTTCAAATGGAAAAACGACCACTACAATGTTAATTCACTATGTGTTGAAGAAAGCAGGGTTGAATGTAGGAGTAGGAGGAAATATTGGTGACAGTTTTGCTGAGCAAGTTGCTGATGGAAATTATGACGAATATGTGTTAGAATTGAGTAGTTTTCAGTTAGACGGAGTCGAAAAGTTCAGAGTCCATATAGCAGTAATTACTAATATAACACCCGATCATTTAGATCGATATGAATATGATTTTGATAACTATATAAACTCAAAATTCAGAATTACAAAAAATCAAACAAAAGATGATTTTTTAATATATGATGCCGATGATGAAGCAGTTCAATATTGGTTAAAAAATAACAAAACAGAAGCTACACTTGTACCATTTTCTATAGAAAAGGAATTAGAGTACGGAGCTTTTTTAAGACAAGACACGATAATAATGAAATTAAATACAGAAGAAAAATTAATGAAGGTTTCTGAATTAAAATTACAAGGAAAGCATAATACTAAAAATGTAATGGCAGCATCAATGGCTGCTAGATTGCTTAAAGTAAGAAAAAATACAATAGCAGAGAGCTTGTCTGATTTTGAGGGTGTTGAGCACCGTTTAGAAAAGGTGCAAAAAATAAATGGAATTGAATTCGTTAACGATAGTAAAGCAACCAACGTTAATGCGGCGTTTTATGCATTAGAATGTATGGATAATCCAACAGTTTGGATTGTTGGAGGAGTTGATAAAGGAAACGATTATGCCGATTTATTACCTTTAGTAAGAGAAAAAGTAAAAGCAATAGTATGCTTAGGGTTAGACAACCAAAAAATCATTGATACTTTTGCTAACGTGGTCGATGTTTTGGTGGAAACTGCAGGAGCAGAAGAAGCAGTAAAGGTGGCATATAAAGTAGCTCAGAAAGGAGATACAGTATTGTTGTCTCCTGCATGTGCTAGTTTTGATTTGTTTGAAAGTTACGAAGATAGAGGAAGGAAATTTAAGGAAGCCGTAAGAAATTTATAATACACAATATAGATTGATGAAACACATCTTTCGACATATTAAAGGAGATAGAGCTATTTGGGCTATAGTAACGGTATTGGCTATATTTTCGTTTATGCCAATATATAGTGCAAGTACTAACTTGGTATATGTAGTAGGTAATGGTTCTACTTTGGGGCACTTGGTAAAGCATATTGTATTATTAATTACAGGATTTGCTGTTATTTATGGGGTACATAAAATCCCTTATAGATACTTTAGTGGAGGCTCAGTTTTGATGTTGCCAGTTGTTGTTTTACTATTGATTTTTACCTTAGCTCAAGGAACAACTATAGGAGGGGCTAATGCTAGTAGATGGATTCGAATTCCATTTGTAGGTATTGGTTTTCAAACTTCTACATTAGCTGGTTTAGTATTGATGGTATATGTGGCAAGATACTTAGCTAAACACAAAGAAAAAATCATTTCTTTTAAAGAGAGTTTGTTACAATTGTGGCTGCCAGTAGGTTTGGTATTAATATTAATTCTTCCTGCTAACTTTTCAACCACAGCAATAGTGTTTTTTATGATTTTATTGGTGTCTTTTATAGGGGGGTATCCATTGAAATATATAGGATATATATTGAGTATAGGACTTGTTTCATTCTTGTTTTTTATTCTGGTAGCAAAAGCATTTCCTGATGCGATGCCTAACCGTGTAAATACATGGAAGAGTAGAATTGAAAGTTTTTCTCAACCAGATGGTGAAGAAGATTATCAGGTGGAAAAAGCTAAAATAGCGATAGCGACTGGAGGAGTAATCGGTAAGGGGCCAGGTAAGAGCGTGCAGAAAAACTTTTTACCACAATCTTCATCCGATTTTATTTATGCAATTATTGTTGAAGAATATGGTTTTGCAGGAGCTGTAGTGGTAATTTTCATCTACTTTTTATTACTCTTTAGAATTTTAATAACAGCGAAAAAGGCTACGACTATATTTGCTACCTTGTTGGTTGTAGGTGTGGGAATTCCTATTGTCTTTCAGGCAATGATTAATATGGCAGTAGCAGTGAATATTTTACCAGTAACAGGACAAACACTTCCCTTAATTAGTAGTGGTGGTACCTCTATCTGGATGACATGTTTTGCGTTAGGAATGATTTTAAGTGTAAGTGCTTCTAAGAACGAAACTGAAGAAACAATTTTAGATGATAACCCTTTAGATATTTTACATGAAACAATCGATTAATATCATTATAAGTGGTGGAGGTACAGGCGGGCATATATATCCAGCTATAGCAATTGCTAATGAAATTAAGCTTCGTTACCCAGAAGCAAATATTTTGTTTGTAGGAGCAAAAGATAAAATGGAAATGGAGAAAGTTCCGCAAGCGGGATACCAAATTGAAGGGCTATGGATTTCTGGTATTCAAAGAAAATTAACACTGAAAAACTTAATGTTTCCATTCAAACTGTTGAGTAGTTTATGGAAAGCGCACCGAATTATACGAAAATTTAAGCCAGATGTGGCCATAGGAACAGGAGGTTTTGCTAGCGGACCAACTTTAATGGTTGCTAATAAAAAAGGAATTCCGACCTTAATTCAAGAACAAAATTCATATCCAGGAATTACCAATAAGCTATTAGGGAAAAAGACCCAGAAAATTTGTGTGGCATACGACAATTTAGAACGTTTTTTTCCAGAAGATAAAATTATAAAAACAGGAAATCCTGTTCGACAAGATTTATTATTTATTCATACCAAGATTGAAGAAGGAAAAGAATTTTTTGAACTTGATGCTTCTAAAAAGACGATTTTAGTGCTAGGAGGAAGTTTAGGAGCTCGTAAGATAAATCAGTTAGTAGAAGCAAATTTAGAGTTCTTTAAAAAGCAAAATGTGCAACTTATTTGGCAGTGTGGTAAGTTGTATTTTGAGGAATATAAAAAGTATGATGAGTTAGAAAATGTGCAAGTACATCAGTTCTTAAACCGAATGGATTTAGCATATGCAGCAGCTGATTTTATCGTGTCAAGAGCAGGGGCGAGTTCGGTGTCAGAATTGTGTATTGTAGGGAAGCCTACCATTTTTATACCGTCTCCAAATGTGGCAGAGGATCATCAAACAAAAAACGCCAAATCAATTGCTGATAAGCATGGAGCAATCGTTGTCAAAGAAAACGAGATAGAAACATTTCCAGTAGTTTTAGAAACTCTACTAAAAGATAAAGGAAAACAAGAAAGTTTAAGTGAAAATATTAACGAATTGGCGTTGCCAAATGCAACTAGTAATATCGTTAATGAAATAGAAAAATTAATCAGTTAGTGAATTTAAAAACGATACATAACGTTTATTTTATAGGTATTGGAGGAATAGGTATGAGTGCGATAGCTCGTTATTTTTCTGTGAATGGAAAGGTAGTTGCTGGTTACGACAAAACTCCATCGCCTATCACTAAAAGCTTAGAAGAAATAGGAATTGGTGTTCATTTTGAAGATGCTGTAAAAAACATTCCAATTTCTTTTTTAGAAAAGCAAAACACACTAGTGGTATATACTCCGGCAGTTCCAAAAAACCATCAAGAGTTAAATTACTTTATAGATAACGGATATACAGTTTTGAAAAGAGCAGAGGTGTTAGGTGAAATTACCAAAAATACTTTTTGTTTAGCTGTTGCGGGAACACATGGTAAAACTACCACGTCATCAATTTTAGGTCATATAATGCAGCCTGAAAAAGCTACGTCATTTTTGGGAGGAATTGCTGAAAATTATAACTCAAATTTAATTTTAGGAGAGGACAAAACTTCGGTTGTTGAAGCGGATGAATTCGATCGCTCGTTTTTAAAACTATCGCCAAACATTGCTTGTGTAACTTCTATGGATGCTGATCATTTAGATATCTATGGAGAGAATGAGCAATTGCAACAGTCGTTTGTAGAATTCGCCAATAAAGTTTCTGATACCTTAATTGTAGCAAAAGGATTGCCGTTAAAAGGATTGACCTATGCTGTAAATGAAGATGCAGATTACAAAGCCTTTAATGTTAAGATTGAAGCAGGAAAATATGTTTTTGATGTGCAAACACCAACATCAATAATTGAAAATATTGAATTTCATTTACCAGGAAATCACAATATGATGAATGCTTTAGCTGCTTTGGCTATGGCAGATGTGTATGGAGTTTCGTTAGAAAGTATAAAAGAACAATTAAAAACTTTTAGAGGAGTACAAAGAAGGTTTTCGTATAAAATTAAAACAGATGATGTCGTTTTAATTGATGATTATGCACATCATCCAACCGAAATAAAAGCGGTAGCGCAATCGGTTCGAGAAATGTATCCAAAAGAACAAGTTTTGGCAGTATTTCAACCACACTTATTTAGTAGAACTAGAGATTTTGTTGATGATTTTGCAATAGCGTTATCTATGTTTGATGAAGTATTGTTATTGGATATTTATCCAGCAAGAGAATTACCGATTGAAGGGGTTACTTCGGGTTGGCTTTTGGATAAAATGACTCTAGAAAATAAAAAACTAATTTCGAAAGAAAAATTAAGTGATGAAGTACTAAAATCCGAGTCAAAAGTTGTAGTGATGTTAGGTGCTGGTGATATTGGTTTGTTAGTTGATGAAGTAAAAAATAAAATTAAAGAAAAACACAAAATCTAGTATGAAAAAAGTAGTGACATATCTTTCTTTTTTCGTGTTGTTGATGTTTTTAGCGTTTTTGTATGGGTTTACAACTAATAGAAATGGTGTAAAGAAAGTAAAAAACACGGTAGTTGAGTTTGAAGCTGGAGATAATAACTTTTTGACACACAGTATGGTTGATAAAATGTTAATACAAAATAATGAATTTGTTAAAAACCAACCGAAAAGATTGGTAGATTTACACTTTCTAGAGGCTAGTGTTTCGGCGAATCCGTATGTTGAAAAAACAGCTGTGTTTTTAACTGTAGATGGGGTGTTAAAAACAGTGATAAAACAGCGTACGCCGATAGCTCGAATTGTTGATAAAGATAAATCTTTTTATGTTGATAAGTATGGAATAAAAATTCCTTTATCAATAAATTTTTCAGCAAGAGTACCGTTAGTTTCAGGAGTTAAGGGGTCTAAAGAAATCAAAGAATTAACAACGTTAATAAAGGTTATAAATAGTAATAGTTTCTTTGCTAAAGAAATCATTGCTATTCAAAAAGACGTCCAAAACGAATACACTTTTACAGTTCGTAGTGGTGATTATAAAATAATTTTTGGTGAGTTGACAAATGCGTCAGAAAAGTTTAAAAAAATAATAGCATTTTATAACAAAGCATTTAAAGACAAAACCATAAATGATTACAAAACGATAAATGTAAAATACCACAACCAAGTTGTGTGCACAAAAAAAAATCAAGATGGAAAACAATAAAATAGCTGTTGGTTTAGATATTGGTACAACCAAGATTGTTGCCATGATTGGTCGAAAAAACGAATACGGTAAACTAGAAGTTTTAGGTATTGGTAAAGCAAAAAGTTTAGGTGTAAAACGAGGTGTGGTTAATAATATTACGCAAACCATTCAATCTATTCAACAAGCTGTTGAAGAAGCTCAAAGTGTTTCAGGACAGCAAATAGGTGACGTGGTAGTAGGCATTGCAGGACAACATATACGCAGCTTGCATCATAGTGATTATATAACCAGAGAGAAGTCTGAAGAAGTTATTAATGCTAATGATATTGAAAATTTAGTAAGTCAAGTACACAAATTGGTAATGCTACCTGGAGAAGAAATAATTCATGTATTACCACAAGAATTTAAAGTTGACAGTCAACCTGATATTAAAGAGCCTATAGGAATGTATGGAGGTCGATTAGAAGCCAACTTTCATGTAGTTGTAGGACAGGTGTCTTCTATTAGAAATATTGGAAGATGTATAAAAAGTGCAGGTTTAAGTTTATCTGATATTACTTTAGAACCTTTGGCATCAGCATCAGCAGTATTAAGTCAGGAAGAAAAGGAAGCTGGAGTAGCTTTGATTGATATAGGTGGTGGTACAACAGATTTGGCCATTTTTAAAGATGGTATTATTCGTCATACGGCAGTAATCCCTTTTGGAGGAAATGTGATAACAGAAGATATCAAGGAAGGGTGTTCAATCATTGAAAAACAAGCCGAATTATTAAAAATTAAGTTTGGTTCTGCATGGCCAGGAGAAAATAAAGATACCGAAATAGTTTCTATTCCTGGATTAAGAGGTAGAGAGCCAAAAGAAATTACTCTTAAAAACTTGTCAAAAATAATACATGCTAGGGTTCAAGAAATTATTGAGCACGTGTATTTAGAAATCAAAAATTACGGACACGAAACTCAGAAAGGAAAATTAATTGCAGGTATAGTATTAACAGGTGGTGGAGCTCAACTAAAACATTTACGTCAGTTAGTAGAATATATTACAGGAATGGACGTTCGTATTGGATATCCAAATGAGCACCTTGCAGGAGATTCAGATGAAGCACTATCAAGTCCTGCTTTTGCAACTGCTGTAGGATTGTTAATGGAAGGTTTGCAAAAACAAGGACAAACAGATGATATTTGTATTGAAGAAGAAAAACCAGTAGTTAATACTACTGTTGAAGAAGAAGAGATTTTTGAAGAAATCCCAGAAGAAAAGGAACAACAAGCGAAAAAATCTAAATCAATCTTTGATAAGTTTACAGAACGATTCAAAGAATTTTTAGATAACGCAGAGTAATTATATATAAAACTACTCCGAATTAATCCCCTAAGAAGGAGTGTAAAATTGAATAAGAATTAATAAAAAAGAAAAGTTATTATGAGCGCAGAATTTGATAACATTTCATTCGACATGCCAAAAACACAATCGAATGCCATTAAAGTAATTGGTGTTGGTGGGGGAGGAAGCAACGCAGTAAACCACATGTATAGTAAACAAATTCACGGAGTAGATTTCGTAATTTGTAACACGGATGCACAAGCATTAGAAAATAGCCCGATTCCTAATAAAGTTCAATTAGGAGCACACTTAACATCCGGGTTAGGAGCAGGTGCAAATCCTGAAGTAGGAGCTCAAGCAGCGGCCGAAAGTATTCAAGAAATTCAACAAATGTTGAGTACACATACCAAAATGGTGTTTATCACTGCGGGTATGGGAGGTGGTACCGGTACAGGTGCTGCTCCAATCATTGCAAAAATTGCAAAAGATATGGATATTTTAACGGTAGGTATCGTTACAATGCCATTTCAGTTTGAAGGAAGAATGCGCTCAAAACAAGCTCAAAAAGGAATTGATGAGTTACGTAAAAATGTAGACTCATTAATCGTAATCAATAATAATAAACTGCGCGAAGTTTATGGTAACTTAGGGTTTAAAGCAGGATTTTCTAAAGCTGATGAAGTATTAGCTACTGCAGCTAAAGGTATAGCAGAAGTAATAACACATCACTACAAGCAAAATATAGATTTACACGATGCTAAAACGGTTTTATCTAATAGTGGAACTGCAATTATGGGTTCAGCGAAAGAAACTGGAGCAAATCGTGCTAAGAATGCTATTGTTAAAGCATTAGATTCTCCGTTGCTAAATGATAATAAGATTACAGGAGCTAAAAATGTATTGTTATTAATTGTTTCAGGGGGCAATGAGGTTACCTTAGATGAGATTGGAGAAATTAATGATTATATTCAAGATGAAGCAGGGTATGATGCCAATATTATTATGGGTATTGGTGAAGATGAAGCATTAGAAGATGGAATTGCTGTAACAGTAGTGGCTACAGGTTTTGCGGCAGATCAACAAGGTAACATAACAAATACAGAGGTAAAAAAAATTGTTCATACCTTAGAAGATGAACAAAAGGCAACATATAATTTTGGAGATCAAAAAATACAAGCGTCACCAAGTATAAATGAACCTTTATCATCGCAACCTAAAGATAAAATTGTTCATGTTTTAGAAGAAGAAGTAGTTGAAAAAAAAATAAATTTAATTCCTACAACTGAAGCTATAAAAAACATAAATGTTGTGTATGATGAAATTGCTATTGAGACTATTTCAGAAGACGATTTTATTATAACCAATATAACTGAACCTAAAGTAGAAGAAGAAATAAAACAACAGTCTACTCAACAAGATTTGTTGTTTGATTTACCATTAAATTCTTACGAAGAAATTAAACCCTCTTCTCATTTAGTAGAAACTACTAATGAGATTAAAAATATAGAGGTAAGCGCACAAGAGATTAAATTTCATAAAGTTGAAAAGCGTTACATATTAGACGATTTTAATGTACAGCCTACTATAGGTAAAAGCTCTACACCAACAATAAAAGAAGAAGTAGAAGAAGAGTTGCGTTTTGAGGTAAAATCTAAAACAAAAGAAGAGATTAACAATATTGAAACATCGAGTGAAGAAGTTTCTCCTTTGAGTTTAACAATTTCTGAATTGCAACAAAGAGCGCAAGAAAGAAGAGATAAAATGAAAGGGTTTAACTATAAATTCAACGATCAAGTAAGTAAAAATATCGATGATATTGAGCGTCAACCTGCCTATAAAAGGTTAGGAGTTGATATTGAATTAGGTTCAGATATTAGTAAGTCAGATACGGCATTAAATACAGATAACAACGATTTATTACGTTCAAATAACTCGTTTTTACACGATAATGTAGATTAATAAAAGAATAACACTTATTTTTAAAATCCCGATAACTCGGGATTTTTTTTTAATATAAAAAACGATAACTATGGGTTTGCAAAAACAAGTAATGGATAAAATGAAAGAAGCTATGAAGTCTAAAGACACAGTAGCTTTAACAGCATTAAGAGCATTAAAATCGGCTTTTATGTTGGCAAATACAGAGGCTGGCGCAGGTGAATTATCTGAAGCGGAGGAATTAAAAATTGTTCAAAAGCAAGTAAAACAACGTAAAGACAGTGCTGCTGTTTTTGCTGAGCAAGGACGTAATGATTTGGCGGAACCAGAATTAGCAGAAGCTGCTGTTTTAGAACAATTTTTACCTGAAGCTTTGACTGAGGAGGAAATTGGAAATATTGTGGAGAAAACTATTGCAGATGTTGGTGCAGAAGGGATGAAAGATATGGGAAAAGTAATGGGAATTGTATCTAAACAATTAGCAGGACAAGCAGATGGGAAAACAATCTCAGCAATTGTAAAAGCTAAATTAGCTTAAAAAGACTTAAAGACTCAGTAGTTCAACTGGATAGAACATCAGATTTCGGCTCTGAGGGTTGGGGGTTCGAGTCCTCTCTGGGTCACGATAACAAAACAGCAGAAAATATATTTTCTGCTGTTTTTATTTAAGGAAATATTTGGGGAATTAGTTGTTTAATTAAGAGCAATATTACAAAACATAAATAACTGCTTATGTAACTTAAGTTACATAAGCAGTTATAGTTTAATAAGAGTTGTTTTTTGCTGCAAATATTAAATAATACTTTTTAATCTTTTACTTTAAAAACCTTGGTTAAAATATCATCCATCAAACACCATTTGGTTAATGATGATTGTAATAAATTAGCACCTACAAAGGCAGTAAACCATAACCAGTTTATGTTTACTTTGATTGCTAGGATTAAACTGATAAGTATAAAAGTTCCTGCAATACCACGTACAATTTTATTTTTCATTTTATTTATAATTTTTACGTTCAATTAAATAATATACCAATGGCACTACCAATAAGGTAAGTGCAGTAGCTGTAATAGTTCCTCCCATCAAAGAGATAGCCAATCCTTGAAAAATAGGGTCAAATAAGATTACAAATGCTCCAATAACTACAGTACCTGCGGTTAATAGTATAGGAGTAGTACGTACAGCGCCTGCTTCAATAACAGCTTGTTTTAACGGAATACCTTCTGCCAAACGTAAATTGACAAAATCAATCAATAAGACAGAGTTTCGTACCATAATTCCTGCGAGAGCAATCATTCCAATAAATGAAGTTGCAGTAAAGTAAGCACCCATCATCCAGTGTCCTAAAATAATTCCTACCATTGATAAAGGAATTGCAACCATCATTACAATTGGAGCTTTAAAGTTTTGGAACCATCCTACAATTAACATGTAAATGATAATGATGACTCCTAAAAAGGCAATCCCTAAATCTCTAAAAACTTCTAAGGTAATTTGCCATTCACCATCCCATTTTACTGTGTAATCATCTTCAAAATCGGGTTGTTTTATGTATAGTTCATTTAATTTATATCCCTTCGGAAGTGGAATTTCTTTTAGTTTTTCTTCCATTCCTAAAATAGCATAGGCAGGACTTTCCAATTCTCCAGCCATATCAGCCATCACATAAACTACACGCTTTTGATTCTTTCTATAAATACTTTTTGCACTGTTTTTTTCTTCAACAGTAACCAAATCACTTATAGAAACCATGTTACCATGTTGTGATTTAATTTGTAACTGAGCAATATCTTGAACAGAAGACTTCTCTTTTTCATCTAAAGCAAACACAATTCCTACTTGATTAGAGGCATCTTCATCATACAACGTTGAAACTGCTCTGTTAGACAAAGCCATGTTTAAGGTGTAAGCAATTTGTTGAGGTGCCACACCGTATAACATTGCTTTTTCCTTGTCAATTACAAGCTCATATTCAGTTTGATTGTCCTCTACCATCCAATCAATATCTACTACATCGTTGGTATTGTGTAAGATGTTTTGAACCTCGTTGGCAATTTCAATTTGTTTGTCATAATCTGGTCCGTACACCTCTGCAACAATAGTCGATAATACAGGTGGTCCTGGTGGAACTTCGACTAATTTTACATTTGCTTTGAACTTTTTAGCTATGTTTTGAATATCTGCACGCATCAATTTAGCAATATCATGACTTTGTATACTTCTATCTTTTTTGTCAACTAAGTTTACTTGAATATCTGCCATATTGCTACCTCCACGTAAGTCGTAATGACGAACTAATCCATTAAAGGTAATTGGTGCAGAAGTACCCACATAACTTTGGTAGTTTATTACTTCTGGTCGTGTAGCTAAATACTGTGCAACTTCTTTGGTCACAGCATCGGTACGTTCCAATGTAGTACCTTCAGGCATATCGATCACTACCTGAAATTCGTTTTTATTATCAAAAGGCAACATTTTTACAGCTACCGATTTGGTAAAGAATAACGACATCGAACCTAGCAATAAAACAATCGTGATTCCTAAGAATGTCCAACGTTTGGTTTTATTTTCAATAAGTGGGCGCTCGAATCGCTCATACAATTTATAGATAAGCGTGCTTTGCATTGCTTTGGTTTCATCTTCTTCTACCTTTTCCTCAGTACCTTGCTTGTCTTTTTCGCGTAAGAAAATATATCCTAAATAAGGAGTAATCGTTAACGCAACAAACAGAGATAAAATCATAGCGATAGAAGCTCCAATTGGCATCGGACTCATATAAGGTCCCATTAATCCAGAAACAAATGCCATTGGTAATACCGAAGCAATTACGGTAAAGGTTGCCAATATAGTAGGGTTACCTACTTCGTTAATAGCATATAAGGCAGCTTGCTTAAACGGTAATCGTTTCATTTTAAAATGCCTGTGCATATTTTCGGCAATAATAATGGAATCATCTACCACAATACCTGTTACGAATACTAAAGCAAATAAGGTGATTCTGTTTAAGGTATAATCTAACATGTAGTAACTTAACAAGGTAAGCGCAAATGTGATAGGAACCGATAAGAATACAACCAATCCACCACGCCAACCCATGGCTAACATTACTACTAATGTTACTGCGATAATTGCACCGATTAAGTGTAATAGTAATTCTGATACTTTTTGAGAGGCTGTTTCACCGTAGTTACGGGTAACTTCAACATGTACATTATCTGGAATTAAGTTGGTACGTAAATGATTAACCTTAGCTAAAATAACATCGGCAATTTGCATGGCGTCAGCCCCTTTTCGTTTTGCTACTGAAATAGTTACTGCTGGATATTCTGATTGATACGTTGAAGCATTACTACTTGCTTGTCCGTACCCAAAACTTACATAGTTTTTAGGAATTTCTGGACCGTCTAGTACGTTCGCAACTTGTTTTAAATAAATCGGTTGATTTTGTTGTACGCCAACCACTAAGTTTTTTACATCTTCTGCCGATTGTAAAAATTTTCCTGTAGTCACTAAAAACTCTGTATCATTCTTATCATAACTCCCCGCACTTAGTTGCTGATTGCTGGCTTTCAGCATTTCAGTAACCGATAAAAAGTCTAATCCACTTGCAGCTAGTTTGTCTTTATCTAGTACTACACGCACCTCACGATTTCTACCTCCAATTTTTTGAGTAATCGCTACATCATTTACTTTTTCAATTTCATTGGTAAGTTCTTGTGCTATTTGTTTTAACTGATAATCATCATAGTTTTCACTCCATAATGTCAAACCTAACATTGGTACATCGTCAATCGCCCGAGTTTTTACCAAAGGCATGGTAACACCTTTCGGCATTTGATCCATGTGTTTGTTAATTTCATTGTATAGTTTTACGAACGAACGCTCGATGTCTTCTCCAACATAAAATTGCACAATGACCATTCCTTGTTCTTTCATCGAAGTAGAGTATACGTACTCTATTCCTTTGATGTTCGAAAGTATTTTTTCTAAGGGTTTGATTACTCTCGATTCTACTTCTGTAGGACTCGCTCCTGGATATCCTACAAAAATATCAGCCATAGGCACATCAATCTGTGGTTCTTCTTCTCTCGGAATTAAAAAAGAACTGTACACACCAATTACCATAAACACTACCATTAATAAGATGGTAAGTTTAGAGCCTATAAACCCTTTGGCTATTTTTCCTGCTAAACCTTCTTTCATTTTTATTGTTTTGGGCGTTACCACTTCGTGGTCGGGCTATTCGCGCTACATGGTAGCTTACTTCTATCCCTAACGCAATTTTTTACTTATTGAATTGTAATGTTCGCTCCGTTGTATAGTTTCCCTTCAGAAGAAACAATGTAGCTTTCATCATTAGATAAACCTGATAAAACCTCTACTTGATCTCCAAAAGTTCTTCCTAAGCGTAACCAACGTAGTACAGCGGTATTACTTTGACTTACGGTATAGATTCCAGATAATTGTCCTTTGTGCACTAAAGCTTCTGATAGAATTAAAACCATGTCAGTGCTTTTTTGTGTTTTTTCAATAGGGAATTTTACCGTTGCAAACATTCCTGATAACAAGTTGAAATCCGTTTTATCTAAGTCAATTTTAACTAAGTATTGTCCACCAGTATTTTTTGCTGAGATACTTACTTCTGATACTTTTCCTGTAACTATTTTGTTGATCGATTTTATAGTTACATTAACCGTCGTGTCTTTTTTAATTTGATAAATTTCACTTTCAGGCACTAACGCAGTTACTTCAAATCCGCCTTTTCCTTCTACAGAAATTAAAGGCATCCCAGGATTCGCCATCGCACCTTTATCAATAAACTTGCTTGTTACTACTCCTGAAAATGGAGCTCTGATATTAGTATAAGCAAACTGAGAATTGATTTCATTTCTCATCTGTTTTGCTGCTTCTAAATTCGCTTTGGCAACATTGTAATGCGTTGAGATGTCGTCAAACTCCTTTTGAGAAGCACTGTTCTGTTTAAATAAGTTTTTAAAGCGATTGTAATCTTTTTCAGCACTTGAAAATCCTGCTTTCGCTTTAATAATGTTAGCCTCTACTTGTGCTTTCTTAGCTTGTAAATCGCTGTTATTGATAGATAATAATAATTGACCTTTATTTACTTTATCACCAACTTTTACGTGTATGTTAGTTACATAACCCATCATACGAGTACTTAATTCAGCACTGTTGGTAGCTTCCACTTTTCCGCTTGCGGTTATAAACGGATTGTTATCATTAGCGGTTACTTTAGTAACTTTTACAGCTACTGTTGGTTTGTTGTTATTGTTTGTTGTTTCTTTTTTACCACAACTTATTGCTAAGAGTGATGCGGCAAGAGCGATTGTATATATAGTCTTCATTTGTTGATTATTCTTTAGTTAAAAAATCTAAATAAGCTTTAGTATAGTTGTATTGATATATGGTTTGGTAATATTCTAATTGTTTTTGAGCGTATTGCGTTTCAGCGGTTAATAAATCGGATGTTTTTTCTAATCCTTCTTTAAACCTGTTTTTTCTAATTCGTAAGGCTTCTTCCGATTGTTGTAAAGCCAATTCGGTTAGTTTTAACTGTTCCTCAGCATCAGTTAACAATCGTTTGGTATTGTTTAATTCTAATTGACTTTTAGATTTGTACTGCTCGTATTCTAATCTTGATTTTTCATACTGAGCTTTACTTTTTTGCGCTTTTCCGTAGCGTTTAGAACCTTTGAAAATATCCCAAGTTAATTGTGCTCCAACTACATATCCACTAGCATCTGCATTGAAAATTTTATCATCGTATAATTCGTAACTACCAAAAGCATTTAAGCGTGGAAGAAAATCCATTTTATCTGCTTTGTGCATTTTTTGATAAGCCTCAGAAGCTAATTCCATTGCTTTAATATCTGAACGATTTTCTGAAATCGTAATATCTGCTAACTGATTGGTTAGGTTTACTTGTAAGCTATCTGAGGGTTCATAAATGTTGTTTTGCTCTTCATTCATTAAAAAAGACAAGTAGTTAGAAGCATTTTTTACGTTACTTTTTGCTGTTTGTAACTGGTTTTTTACTTCGGTAACTCGAACTTCAACCGCTAATACGTCTGCACGTTGTAAATACCCTTGCTTAAAGCTATTTTCTGCCATTTGTTGGTTAGCTTCCGCAGCTTTCAAGGCTTTTTCTAATACTGAAACTCCCTTGTGAGCTAATTGCAATTGCATGTATGCTTTTTCTACTTCAAGTAATAAATATTCTTGAGTACGTTGTGTTTGCAAGTTGGTTGCTTCCATTTTAGTTTTAGCAGCCTTACGTTGGTAAATACCATCTAAATTTACTAAAGGTTGCTGTACTTCAATTTTAGTGGCAAAGTTTTGTGTTCGCTTTGGGTTGTTCAATAAATCTGGATTGAAATCAGCTTGCGTTAAAATTTCTTGATTCAATTTGCTACCAAACGCCATTAATGGATTGGAGGTTACAATTCCTGTGTGAGAAGCGGTAATATTTGGTAAGAACAGAGCATTGGTTTGCTTGTAATCGGCATGTGCTTGCTGATAGTTTTGCTCAGAAATTTTTAATGAGATGTTATTTTCCTGAATTCTTTTTAAAACGTCTCTTTTAGAAATTGAAGTTTTAGTTTGAGCTTGGATAGTAGTAGACGTGATAAGTGCTACTATAAATAAACTAAAATATGATGTTTTCATTTTTACTGTTTTACAACGACAAAGTTAGCGGCAAGAAAAACAGTAGTCAGTAACTAATGTTACAATGAAAAAAAGCATCCTAAAAGGATGCCTTAGTGTATGTGAATAATTAAAAAATATATTGATTAGGTTCAGTCGATATAAGAGTTAAGTGTAGAGTTATAGTTCTAACAACTTAATTTGGTTGCGATGTAATTCTATTTTATGTCGTTTTTCTAAAGCTTTTAAAAGTCGAGAAATAACAACCCGAGAGGTATGTAAATCATTTGCAATTTGCTGATGAGTTACAGTTATAATATCGTTATGATTTACCAATGCTTTGTCTTTTAAGTATTTTAATAAACGTTGATCCATATTTAAAAAAGCAATGGTATCAACAGCATCAATAAACTCTTGCAATCTATTATGATAGCTGTGTAAAATAAACTCTTGCCAACTCTTGTATTTACTAAGCCATTCACTCATTTTCTGTTTAGGAATCATTAATAGCCTTACATCGGTTTCGGCAACAGCCTTTATCTTACTTTTGGTTTCTCCCATACAACAAGAAAGTGTCATGGCACAAGTATCACCTTTTTCAATATAATACAAAACTAAATCATCACCTTCTTTATCTTCACGTAAAATTTTTATAGCGCCACTTAGTAGTAAGGGAATAGAAGTAATGTAGCTTCCAATATCAATAATAATATCGTTCGCTTTTATATCTTTAGCAATGGCAACATCAGCTATTTCTTTTAATAATGCTTCTTCAAATAAATAACCGTAGTATTTCTGTAAGTCTTCTATCAAAATCTAATGTTTCTGTAAAAATAACTAAATAATTACAGTTAGGTACTGAAAAAATAGCAGATATAACATGATTTAAATCACTTATTTATCAGTATTTATTGATGAAATTTGAAGAGGATAATAACACAAAACTATATAAAGATGAAAAAAAGAACTCCCGTTTCAGTAATAATGACAAAAGAAGTAATTACGTTAAGTAGTACTGATGATTTAATGACAGCTGAGAAATTGTTTAAAAAAGAACGTATAAGACATATTCCTGTAGTAAGTGGAAATGAGATAAAAGGAATGTTAAGTTATACCGATTTATTACGAATAAGTTTTGCTGATGCTATTGATGAAAATGAAACAGATGTTGATACTGTGGTATATAATATGTTTACAATTGATCAAGTAATGGCAAAAAACTTAGTAACTGTAAGTTCAACAACTACGATAAAGGAAGTAGCAGAAATCTTAGCAAAAAAAGAGTTTCATGCATTACCAGTAGTTGATGGTAATGAGTTGGTAGGTATTGTAACTACTACCGATTTAATTAACTATTTGCTAGAGCAATTTTAATATTTTAGTTAAAATCAGGGCATTAGATTTATTTTTTTAAAAAAAGTAAGGAAAAGACGTACTTTTATTATGGTTTTTTATGGGTTGAATTATTTTTTACAAAATATTTTTAAGGAAACTCAAAATATTTAATTATGTTAAAAAATATCTCAAACTTAGGTTCAATTTTAAATAAATCAGAACAGAAATCTATTCAAGGAGGGTGGACTTATGTTATGTGTACAAATTGTAATCCACTTCCTCCTGGTTATATTTGTATGAATAAACCTTATTGTGGAGGTGTTTAAAACTCACTTTTAGAGTTTAGAGAAAAAACTGAATCACAAGTATAATTAATCATTGGCGTATATAGAGATGAAAAGCTCTAAATACGCCAGTGGTTTCTTAATTTATAATGTTTTTCAAATTTAAAATGGTATCCGTTGGATTATCACTTTTAAAAACAAAGCTTCCAGCTACCAATACATCTGCGCCAACTTCAATAAGTTTATTAGCGTTTTGATCGGTCACTCCACCATCAATTTCAATTAAAGTAGATGCTTCACTAAATTCAATCAAGTTTCTTAATTGTTGAATTTTTTTGTAGGTGTTCTCAATGAATGATTGCCCACCAAATCCAGGATTCACACTCATAATACAGACTACATCTAAGTCTTTGATGATATCTTCTAAAACTGCAATTGGCGTATGTGGGTTTAAAGCTACTCCAGCTTTCATTCCTGCAGCTTTAATTGCTTGAATCGTTCTGTGTAGGTGAGTACAAGCTTCGTAATGTACCGTTAAAATATCAGCTCCTAAATCGGCAAAAGTTTGAATATAGCGATCAGGATCTACAATCATTAAGTGTACATCAATAGTTTTATTAGCATGTTTTGTGATTGATTTTAAAACAGGCATTCCAAACGAAATGTTTGGTACAAAAACGCCATCCATAATATCAATATGGAACCAATCAGCTTTACTGTTATTAACCATTTCAACATCACGTTGTAGGTTGCCAAAATCAGCCGCTAAAATTGATGGGGCTACAAGTTTTTCCATTAATTAAATGTTGTTGTGTTGTTATTAAATGCAAATATAAGTCATTACGGGGAAGTATAACGAAGTAATCTTTTTGTTGATTACTAGATTGTTTCCTACAAAACAGCTATATCATCCAAAAAAAGAAAGCTCTCTAAACTGAGAGCTTTCCATTCATTAATCAAAAAACGAATAGTTATGATAACTATTTGTTATTGTTAGTATTGTTTAACCTAAGTAGGTCATTAATATTTTACTACGAGATGTATGTTTTAATCTTCTAATTGCTTTTTCTTTGATTTGACGAACACGCTCACGTGTTAAATCAAAAGTTTCACCAATTTCTTCTAAAGTCATTGGTTGATGTTCTCCTAAACCAAAGTATAATTTAACTACGTCAGCCTCACGAGGTGTTAAGGTTTCTAAAGCACGATTAATTTCAATACGTAATGATTCGTGTAATAAAGTTTTATCAGGGTTTGGCGACTCACCTGAGTTTAATACATCATATAAATTAGAATCTTCACCTTCAATTAACGGAGCATCCATTGATACGTGACGACCTGAGTTTTTCATTGACTCTTTAACATCATTTACCGTCATATCTAACTTCTTGGCAATTTCTTCAGCACTTGGTGGGCGCTCGTTTTCTTGCTCTAAGAAAGCATACATTTTATTGATTTTGTTGATAGAACCAATTTTATTTAACGGTAAACGTACAATACGAGATTGCTCTGCTAATGCTTGTAAAATAGATTGACGAATCCACCATACTGCATAGGAAATAAATTTAAAACCACGAGTTTCATCAAAACGTTTTGCCGCTTTGATTAATCCTAAATTCCCTTCGTTAATTAAATCAGGAAGTGTTAATCCTTGATTTTGATATTGTTTAGCAACCGATACCACAAAACGTAGGTTAGCCTTGGTTAACTTTTCAAGTGCTCTTTGGTCACCAGCTTTAATTCTCTGCGCTAATTCTACTTCTTCATCAGCCGTAATTAAATCTACTTTTCCTATTTCTTGCAAATATTTATCTAAAGATGCGGTTTCTCTGTTAGTAACCTGTTTTGTAATTTTAAGTTGTCTCATCTACTTCAAGTATGTTTTAATTTTTCAATCAGTCTACATTACCTTATACGTATGAGATGAAGAGAATGTTACATTTTTTTTGGTTTTCTTAGAATATTTCTTATTAATGTTAAAATTTTGTTAAATTGTATTGAAAGAGAGGGAGTTGAGTGACTCCTTTATTGTGTTAAGTGTCTAAACAGTATTATATCTAAAAGAAAACTAACTGTACTGCCCATTGGAGAGTATTGATGTAACAAAGTTAAACGACGAAGATTTGGTTCGTAAAATAGTAGAGAAAAATGATACTCATTTATTTGCTGTTTTATACGACCGTTATGCTAGTGTGGTTTACAACAAATGCTACGGTTTTTCAAAAAACAAAGAAGAGGCACAAGATTTAACGCATGATATTTTTATCCACTTATTTATTAAATTAAGAACATTTAAAGGAAGGTCAAAGTTTTCTACATGGTTGTATTCTTTTACATATAATTTCTGTGTAAACTATGTGCAAAGGGATAAAGAAAAGAAAAAAGAGAAGGTAACAGTAGTAACAGATGAAATAAAAGAAGAAAGTAGTATTGATGCTATTAATGACGCTACGCTTTTTGAGTTAAAATCAGACAAACTGGTAAAAGCACTCGAAATGATTTCTCCTGTTGAGAAAATGATTTTATTAATGAAATATCAAGATGATATGAGTGTAAAAGATATTTCTGAAGGATTAGAATTAGGTGAAAGTGCAGTAAAAATGCGCTTGAAAAGAGCAAAAGAAAAAGTGATAAAAGCGTATAACGAATTGTAATAATTATGGAAAATCCATTTAAAAAAATATTACATAACGAAGAATTGCCAGAAGTGCTTAAAAACAAGGTGCTTAATGATGTGGCTATGATAAAATTATCAATAGATGTGGCTGACTTATTTGTGGTAAAATACCCTAATACTATAGCTGATTTATTAAATGGCGGAATATCAAAAGCAGATAAAAAAGATAAAGAATAAACAAACCTAATTACCATAAAATTATGATTACTTTACAAATAGACATCTTAACTCCCTTTAAAAATATTTTTCAAGATATTGTAAACTCTCTACCAACTGTTGTTGGTTTTATTGGTTTTGTAATTATTTCTTGGATTATTATAAAAGTATTTTTATTCCTAGTCAGAAAAGCATTGGCAAAAACCAAAGTTGATGAATGGTCAAAAAAGCTTAGAAAAACAGAGATATTTGGTAATAGTACTATAAATATTGTACTTACCAATGTGATTTTAGCTGTGTTAAAATGGTTTTTAATTTTTGTTTTTGTAATGGTTGGTGCCGAAATGTTCGGATTGAATGTGGTTTCTGAGGGGATAAAAAGTTTCTTTGCTTACTTGCCAAAATTGCTAACAGCTTTAGGAATATTTGTAGCTGGTGCTTATTTGGGAACTGTGGTAAAAAAAGCAATTCAAACAATGTTTAAATCTATAGAAATTTCGGGAGGTAATTTGGTTGGAAGTATTGCTTTTTATTTAATAGTGGTGTTTTTGTCAATTACTGCTTTAGATCAAGCAGGAGTAGATACTTCAATCATTAAAAGTAATTTAACCCTGCTAATAGGTTCTATTTTACTAGCTTTTACAGTAGCTTTTGGATTGGGGTCTAAAGATGTGGTTACTAGGTTGTTATTTGGGTATTATTCAAGGAGAAATATAGAAATAGGAGAGAAAATTGTCGTTGATAATATTGAAGGTGTAGTTGTTGCAATTGATAATATTTGCATAACAATAAATACGATTGAAGGAAAAGTAATTTTGCCAATTAAAGATTTAGTAGACAGTAAAATAGTTGTAAAAAAATAAAAAGAAATTAACATTTTTTTATATCTTTGGAGGGTAGAAAAACAATGTTTTTTTAACAGTGCGATAGATTTCGGGGGACTTCTATCTAACGATAAAGAGTAATCTTTATGAAAAATTAGACCGCTTATAGCGGTCTTTTTTTGTTTTTTAGAAGTTGTGACCTTAAGAAATAGGATGTGTCTAAATGAATAAGAAAGGTAGATTTTTGGGGATTTCTATCGGGCTTAATAAATCAAAAAAGACTTCCTTTTTAAAGGAAGTCTTTCGTTTTTTAATATGGTGCTTTTTTACTCAAAAGCTAAGTGTAAAAATATGCCTCTAGTACCTAAGAAATCAATAGGGTCTGTCCATTGACTAGGTGTCTTATTATCGTATTTTACTTCATTGTTAATAGCAAATACACCTCTTATAGACGGAGAAAATTTAAAATAACTCAAATAAAAATCAACTCCAATACCTACTTCGTACATAAAGTTACTAGTCGTAGTTCTAAATTCTCCTGCAAAATTATCATCGCTATTTCGTTCGTTACTAGAGAAGTTATGATCGTAAGAAAAACCACCTAAAACATAAGGACGCATATTGTTAAGTCTATTTGTGCTAAGTTTAAGTATTAAAGGTAGGTGTAAATAGGTTGCCCCAACCTCACGGGTTTTTACATTTTCTGCATCATTAATGTGTTTAAAATGTAGTGTTTTAGTGTTGGACATCAATCCTGGTTCAAAACGAAGATTAATATTATTGTGTAATCTTAAATCAGCAATTAATCCAACATTAAATCCAATTGATGATTCTACTTCAATCTCTGCATTGTTATAATCACTTGGTTTATAGGAAACTTTGTATCCGTTATTGTTGACACCTAAATAGAAACCATAATGAAAAAGAGGTTTATCAAAGCTAGGAAGTTTTAATAATTTTTCTTTTTGCGCTTGTAAAGAAAGTGACGCTACGAAAATTCCGAAAAGTAAAAGCCTTTTTAACATACTATTTTAAAGCGGTATAAATTGATGCAACACCAAAGGTTACAGGTATATTCTTTGCATTCTTAAACCCATTTTTTTGCAAAATATTGTTGAAAGCCTCTCCAAAAGGAAAAGAATTTGCACTTTCTGATAAATAAGAATAGGCAACCTTATCTTTTGAAAAGAGTTTACCAATAATAGGTAATATAAGATTAGTGTATAATTTATAACCTTGTTTAAACGGAAATTTGGTAGGATTAGAAGTTTCTAATACGACAAACTTGCCACCTGGTTTTAATACACGAAGTATTTCTGTTAATCCTTTGTCAAGGTTTTCAAAATTACGAACTCCAAAAGAAACCGTAATAGCATCAAAAGTATTATCAGGAAACGGAATGTTTTCACTATCCCCAACAATCATCTTTATTTTATCAGATAAATTTGCTTTGGATATCTTTTGTCTTCCTACATGCAACATTCCTTCAGAAATGTCTAAACCAACAATTTTTTCTGGATTTAATTGCGACATCATCAAAGCTAAATCACCTGTACCAGTAGCAATATCTAAAATTTGTTTCGGATTGTTTTCACCAACAAGTTTCACTACTTTTTTACGCCAGCTAACGTCAATTCCTAAAGAAATAACACGGTTTAATCCGTCATAATCTTCAGAAATATTATCGAACATTTTAGCAACTTGTTCTTTTTTTCCTAATTCAGAATCTTTGTATGGTTTGATGTTTTCAGACATGTGATTTGTATAGTTAGCGATGAAATTATCCGTTGATAGCGACTACTTCATTAATTTGATTTGGTAACATTTCTTTTAACATGGTTTCAATACCATTTTTTAATGTTACTGTTGATGAAGGACATCCGCTACAAGCTCCTTGTAAAATTACACTTACACGTTTGCTCTCAGCATCGTAAGATTGAAATGCAATGTTTCCTCCATCTGAAGCTACAGCCGGTTTGATGTATTCATCTAAAATATCAACAATCTTAGCTTCAGTATCGGTTAAATTTTCTTTCGGAATTTCAACGTTTTGTTTGGTTTGTTGTTTAGGTAATTCAGTAATGATATTTTTACCATCTTGGATATAACTGCGAATAAAAGTACGTACTTCTTGGTACACTTCGTTCCATTCAATCATATCATATTTTGTAATTGAAATGTAATTTTCAGAAATAAAAACTTCCTTTACAAAAGGAAAACTGAACAATGCTTGAGCTAGAGGAGAAGACTTGCTAGCCTCTTCAATGTTTGTGTACTCAACATCAGTTTGCGTTAATGCTTTATTGGTTCCAAACTTCATTACTGCTGGGTTCGGAGTTACTTCAGCATACACTTCAACAGCATCTTTTTTAGTAGTTTCCTCTTTTACTACAGAATCTCCACTCTGTATGTACGCTTCAATTTGTTCGCGTACTTCCTCTTCAACATCACTCCATTGTACGATGTCATAACGTTGAATGGCAATAAAGTTAGCAGTTACCAAAACTTTTTTTACAAAAGGAAGGTAAAAAAGTTGTTGAGCTAATGGTGAATTTTTCGCTTCGTCAATATTGTTGTATTCATAACTTCCACCATTAACTAAAATTTTGTTACTAACAAATTTTAAAATGGTTTCGTTATTGGTTTCTTGTATGTTTATTTTTATAGAATTCATAAGGTATAAATGAAGAGCAAAATTACGGTAAAAAACTGAGATATGGATATATAAAAAATCCTGCATAAAGCAGGACTTTTGTAGTATGTTTTTCTCAAATTATAAACTGAACGATATAGTTCCTGAAATTCGAGAGGTGTTGTTAGTCAACTCTATAGGATTAACATCAACATTAGGTGAATTATATATGTTATAAGGACTATTGTTTTCTGAATTTGTATATGATAAATCAAATTTTATATTTCCAAAGTTGTATCCAAGTCCTAGAGAAAATCCTGAAATATGGTCTTCATCCAACGCATTTTTATAAGGGTTTTCTTCAAAGTGATATCCTCCACGAATACTCATTTTATCAAAACGCCATTCAGTACCTATATTCAAGGAATGAGTTCCTTCAAAATCATTTTTAAAATTTTGATTGATGTCAGAAAAATAGGAGTCGCTTTGGTCATATTTTGTGCCACTATAGTTTTTATAAGTATAATCTGCACTAATCAATCCTTGTTTTCCAAATACAAATGCTGCACTAGCTGTTAGCTTACTAGGGGTTCTTAATTTATATACAAAAGAATTAAATTCTTCACCACTATTAACGTCAGTATTTTGATTGGTAGCAGAAATCTCAGTATACCCAAGCCAATCATCATATCTAGGGTCATTTGGGTCAAAAACATTTAAGTTGCTATCTTCAAAAATTTCTGGATACCAAGTTGGTGTTTCATAAGCTAAACCAAATCGAAAACTTTGATTTACTTTATAAATGAAACCAGCACTTAGAGAAACTCCACTTCCTTCAAAATAGCTATCTTGTATATTTAAAGCAGTAAGAGTATTGCCATTATTGTCTTCATTAACCTCTCTTAATCTTGTTATCTGCCCAAAAGTAAAATTGTGAAATTTTATACTAGCTCCAGCATATAGTTTGTTCTGATGTACGGCAGAAAACCCCATTTCAAAAACACTACTTTCTCCGTAGGTAGAATTGTTAAAACGTTGTTCTTGACCATTGTTGAATTGATTATTGGTGTCATCAGGATGTTCATTAAACAACGCTTGTCCACTATTACCTTGCGAAGAAAATACTCCTTCAAAGTCACTTTTTAATCTATAGTTGAAGGTAAGAGCAAAACGAGTCCAGTCGGTATTATAAGTAGATTCAAAAGATAAAATACCACCAGCTTGAGTAATGTTAAAGAAATCATCTTCAGTATTTGTGGTATTTCCGTAATATCTTGCTGAATACTCTGTATTTCTATTTCCTAAAGTAACTCCAAAAGTACTTTTGAGAGCAACAGCACTACCAGCAGGGTTAATACCAAAAGAAGAAATATCTCCTCCTAAAGCACCAAATGCTCCACTCATTGCTTCAAAACGGGCTGTTCCATAATTATCATCTTTTGAGAATAAAATTCCTAAATCATTATAACCTAATGATTGAGAAAAGGCTGTATAAGTACTCGCGACTATCATCGCAAAAGTTAAAATTCTTTTCATTTCTTTTTTCTTAATTAGTTTATCTTACTATAAAGTGAAAATTTTAAATAAAATTATTTTCTACTACTTCGTGAATTATTACTTCTATTATTTGAAGAGTTTTCCTTTGAACTTCTGGATGGAGTTGAATAACTACGAGAAGAGCTTCTAGTGGGAGTTGAGTAGCTTTTAGAGCTTTTAGAGCGATTATTACGAGGAACATACTCTTTTTTACTACGGTTGTTAGATCTAGGATAACTACGTGAATTTCTAGTAGGAGTATCTTTCTTAGTAGACCTGTATGAACGTTGACTTCTGTTTGTGTAATCTCTTGAAGTTCTCGTTGAAGAGTTATTGGTAGCCTCTGTGTTATTTGAGCTTCTATAGTTTCTTATAGAATATCCTCTTGAACTTCTAGAAGAACGAGGTACGCTTCTAATATTTCTAGTTGAGCGAGTTCCATTAGAGTTATAGCTTCTGGTTCTGGTAGAACGATCTATACTTCTGTTGTTAGATCTATTGCCTCTGGTGTTATAGCCTTTTGCATTTCTGATAGAACGAGTACTTCGAGTGTTGCGGTATGTTTTGTCGTTATTTCTTCTATATACGTCTGAAGAACGTCTTGATGTAGTAGTTCCTCTACGTCCAGTTGTATACCCTCTTCTTGAAGTTGCTGTTCTATATGATCTGTATGGGTTAGCGCTTCTGTATGGTCGTTTGTAGTAATAGTGATTATGATAATAATAAGGACTATGGTAGTTGTAATACCCTCCATAATAAGGATAATAACCGCCTACGCCAACATAAAATCCAGTATTCCAATGGTAAGGATGCCAATAAGAATTATATCCCCAGTAATTATAATATCGAGTCCTCCACCAAGGACGATAGTAGTTGTAACCATAATATGAGTCCCAATACCAATCGTTGTAGTAACCCCATCTAGGGTAAGTATTTATGTTGATAACAACATCAGAAGTAGCACTTTCTCCCCAGGGTTCATTATAGTTGTAAGTAATTTGAGTTTCAGGTTCTTCTTCATAAATAATATCTTCTTCATTATAATCAGCATTTTCTGATTTGTAGTTTTCAATATCAGTAAAAATATCAGTTCCGCTAAGAATTCCCAATCTTTCTACTTCTTTGGTAAAGTAATTTTCTTGATATTCGTCATATTCACGGTCATCGGTAACGATTACTCTATGTTGAGGTTGTTCTATTTCATCGGCATAAATACCATCATTATTGCCTGTAGTAGTTTGTGTAGATCCACAAGAAACAAATGTTGCTATCATTAAAAATGATAGAAAATAAAATGAGATTTTAGCAATGGCGTAATGAGACTTCATGACCTTATGTTTTTAGTTAAAGCAAGTTATTTTTTTACGAGCTGCAAAAATTAATTTCTTTGTTGGGCTTGTTACCTTTTTAATGTAGTTTTGCAGACACAATTTACGCATAAAAAATAACAATATTTATGCCAAACTTTTGATTATGAGCAAACATTTAACAAAAAGAGCCGAAGATTACTCGAAATGGTATAACGAATTGATTGTCAAAGCTGATTTAGCTGAAAATTCAGCAGTAAGAGGGTGTATGGTAATTAAGCCCTATGGATTTGCAATTTGGGAGAACATGCAAAAAGAGTTAGATAGAATGTTTAAAGAAACAGGACATCAAAATGCATATTTTCCTCTTTTTGTTCCCAAAAGTTTGTTTGAAGCTGAAGAGAAAAACGCTGAAGGTTTTGCAAAAGAATGTGCAGTAGTTACGCATTATCGTTTGCAAAGTGATCCTGATAGAGAAGGGAAATTACGTGTAGATCCTGAAGCTAAATTAGAAGAAGAACTAGTAGTTCGTCCTACTTCAGAGGCTATTATATGGAATACATATAAAGGGTGGATTCAATCGCATAGAGATTTGCCGTTATTAATAAATCAATGGGCAAATGTGGTTCGTTGGGAGATGCGCACACGATTGTTTTTACGCACAGCCGAGTTTTTATGGCAAGAAGGTCATACTGCGCACGCTACTAAAGCAGAAGCAATAGCAGAAGCAAAGCAAATGCAAGAGGTATATGCAACTTTTGCGGAAGATTTTATGGCGATGCCAGTTATTAAAGGAGCAAAAAGTGAAAGTGAGCGTTTTGCAGGGGCAGATGATACCTTAACTATTGAAGCTTTAATGCAAGATGGAAAAGCATTACAAGCAGGAACTTCGCACTTTTTAGGTCAAAACTTTGCTAAGGCGTTTGATGTAAAATATACTTCGAAAGAAGGAAAGCAGGAATATGTATGGGCAACATCATGGGGAGTGTCTACTCGTTTAATTGGCGGGTTGATTATGACGCATTCTGATGATGCAGGATTAGTATTGCCTCCAAAATTAGCGCCAATTCAAGTAGTAATAGTACCTATATATAAAGGAGAGGAACAATTAAATGCTATTTCAGAAAAAGTAGATGTAATAGTAAAAGAGTTACGTGCTAAAGGAATTTCAGTGAAATTTGACGATAGAGACACTTTTAGACCAGGAGCTAAGTTTGCTGAATATGAATTAAAAGGAGTGCCTGTGCGAATTGCTATGGGGGCTCGTGATTTAGAAAACGGTACTGTTGAGGTTGCACGTCGTGATACTTTTGAAAAGCAAACAGTTTCTAGAGAAGAGGTAGTTGATGTTGTAGCTAATTTATTAGAAGAAATTCAAGAGAATTTATTTAAAAGAGCATTAAGTTATAGAAACAATCATATTACCGAAGTAAGCACTTTTGAAGAGTTTAAAGATGTAATTGAAAATAAAGGAGGATTTGTTTCTGCGCACTGGGATGGTACTATTGAAACCGAAGATAAGATTAAAGAATTAACCAAAGCAACGATACGATGTATTCCTAATGATGTAAAAGAGGAGGAAGGTGTGTGCGTTTTTACAGGAAAACCATCCACAAAAAGAGTGCTTTTTGCCAAAGCATATTAAAAAAATAAAAAAAAGCTTTGTGCAATAAAAAACAGTTTCTATATTTGCACCCGCAATCGCAAAAAAAGATTGTTTTGGTCCGTTCGTCTAGGGGTTAGGACGCCAGGTTTTCATCCTGGTAACACGGGTTCGATTCCCGTACGGACTACAAAGTTTAATTTTGTTTTAGAGTCGAAATAAAACAAATAAAAAGATTAAAATTAATTGCAAATAACAAAAAGAATTGTATATTTGCACCCGCAATCAGAGCGATTGTTTTGGTCCGTTCGTCTAGGGGTTAGGACGCCAGGTTTTCATCCTGGTAACACGGGTTCGATTCCCGTACGGACTACAAGTTTTTTATAAACAATAAACGGTTTAGTACAATGGCAAATCATAAGTCAGCATTAAAGAGAATTAGAAGTAACGAAGCGAAGCGCTTAAGAAATAAATATCAGCATAAAACTACACGTAATGCTGTTAGGAAATTAAGAGCTACAGAAGATAAGAAGGAAGCAGAAGGAATGTTTTCGACTGTTGTATCTATGTTAGATAAATTAGCAAAGAACAACATTATTCATAAGAATAAAGCAGCAAATTTAAAGTCTAAATTGGCTAAACACGTTGCAGCTTTATAAGAGTTTTAAGGTTAGTTAATAGTTAAGGATGCTCCGATTTTATCGGAGCATTTTTTTATATTATTGATTCTTTTATACGTTGTTTTATTAAACAATTCTGTTAGTCTAATTTAGACTGTTTAATATTTCTTCTATGAAGTTTGAACGCTGCTTTTAGGAGCGTTGTTTATTTAGCTTGGTATATGTTACCAGTCGTATTTCTTATGGGCATCTAAACGGATGAAAATAAATAAAAGAAGGGTGAAGCCCCATAAAGAAGAACCTCCATAACTGAAAAAGGGAAGAGGGATTCCTACAGTAGGTAATAAACCTATTACCATCCCAATATTTACAATAATATGAAAAAAGAAAATCGAAGCTACACTATAACCATATATTCTTCCAAATTTATTAGTGTGCGTTTCAGATAAATATATGATTCTGTAAAGTAGTATCATAAATAAAATAATTACGAGAGAACTTCCTACAAATCCCCATTCTTCACCAACAGTACTATAAATATAATCTGTATGTTGTTCTGGTACAAAGTTTCCTTGAGTTCTATCTCCTTGTAAAAAACCCTTTCCTGAAAATCCTCCAGAACTAACAGTCATTTCTGATTGATAAGAGTTGTAACCAATACCTTTGTTGTCTTTTATTTTGCCTAATAAAATATCAAAACGATCTTTTTGGTGCTGTCCTAATACATTATTATATGTGTATCCAATACCTAGAACAAATAACGTAGTGAAAAGATATAGACTAATTATTTTTAAGATGTTAAACCTAATAAAGCGCTTATTCTTATATATGCCATAAAGAGTTGCAATACTAATAAGAGATAAGCAAATTAGAAGAATCAATTTAGCGCCAAAATAGACGGTTAAAATGAACAATACAATTGAGATAACACCAAATAAGATGTAGGCTAATGTTAAGCCTTCTCTATTTAATACAAAGAAAAAAGCGAAATAAATTAAAACAGATCCCATGTCGGGTTGTAAAGCAATAAAAAAAGCTGGTAGAAAAATGATAATAAACGCTTTTGTTTGGTTTTTCACCAGTTTTAAATTGTACTGCCTATCACTCATTAACTTAGCAAGAGCTAGAGCGGTAAAAGCCTTTGCGAATTCGGAAGGCTGGAGACCAATACCTCCAAAATTATACCAAGAAGTAGCTCCATTTATTTTCTTTCCAAAAACTAAAACACCAGCTAACAATACTAATGAGATAACATATAAAACACTAGCAAATTGTTCATAAAACTTAGAGTTAAAAAAAAGAATGAATATAATTACAGGAATACTTAATCCTATAAAAATTAATTGCTTTCCATACCTAGTAGAAAAGTCAAAAACTTCTCTAGTACCCTCATTTGATGATGCGGCATAAATATTCATCCATCCAAAGCCAACTAACAATATATAAAGTAAAACTAGTAGCCAGTCGATTCCTGCAAAAATATTATTTCGTTCTTGTCGCAATAGTATCGATGTTTTGGGTTAATAGTAATTGTTTTTTGTCATATTCTTTTTGAAGACTTAGGTTGATCATTCGTTCTTCAATATGCTTTCTAGTTATTGATCCGTTTAAATACTTTTCTATTAATAAACTAGTAATTGGAGCAGCAATGGTCGCACCAAATCCTCCATTTTCAACAAAAATGGCAATGGCTATTTTTGGATCATCTTTTGGTGCAAAAGCAATAAAAATTGAGTGGTCTGTTAACTGTACTTTTTGACCATCTACACGAATAAAATTTTCAACAGTTCCTGTTTTACCACAAATGTCTATTCCTTTAACTTGACTGTATTTAGCAGTACCTCTTGTAAACGTTTCATACATAGCTTCAATAGCAATTGGAAAATGTTCTGGAGATACTGTAGTGTTTCTTCTTGTAGTATAGGTAGTATCAGTTATAGGTTTGTTGTCAATTCTTTTAACAATATGAGGAGTATAGTAGTAGCCTTTATTTGCTATTGCTGCTGTCATATTCGCTAATTGAATAGGGGTTGTTTCTACCTCTCCTTGTCCAATTGCGTTAGAAATTGTTGTTGTAGCTCCCCATCTAAAATCATAACTTCTATCATAAAAATTTCCATCAGGAATACGTCCTTTTTGTCCAGAAGGCAAATCATACCCTAAATAATTACCTAAGCCAAAACTCTTAGCATGTTTACTCCAAGCGTCAGTTCCTATGGTTGGGTTTTCGTATTTATCAATGATTCTTCGATAAGTAGTAGCGAAATAACTATTGCAAGATTTAGAAATGGCAGTTTTTAAATGAATGGGTCTGCCAACAATACCACAGTGACATTTCATAAAGGCATTTGGTCTTTTACCATAACGATAACCATGATAACAGGTGACTCCAAAATTTTTATCGATTACACCTTCTTGTAAACCAATCAATCCATTAATAATTTTAAAAGGAGACCCAGGAGAATACATAGCCTGTAAACCTCTGTCAAAAGTAGGCATGTTTATACTGTCGTTAAAAAGTTTTATGGAATTAGGTGATCGTTTTCTACCAACTAATAAATTAGGGTCATAAGAAGGTGCAGTTACCAAAGCTAATATTTCACCAGTTTTTGGTTCAATAGCAACAATACCACCTCTTTTACCAGACATTAATAATTCTCCGTATTGCTGAAGTTCACTGTCTATAGTTAACGTTAAATCTTTTCCTGGTACAGCTAAGGTATCGTATTTACCATTTTTATATGAACCAGTTATTTCATTTAAGTTATTTCGTTTAAATCTTTTCTTTCCTTTAATACCTCTTAATACGCTTTCGTACTGCTTTTCAACACCAAGCTTACCTATTAATTCTCCTTGTTCGTAGTAATCATTATTTTTTGCAACATACTCATTAACTTCACTAATAAACCCTAATATGTTTGCTGCTGATTTAATAGGATAGTTTCTAATGATACGCTTTTGTATATAGAAACCTTTATATTTTGGTAATTTTTCTTGAAGGTAAGCGTAATCTTCCTTCGCTAATTGTTTTAAAAATACTGAAGGAAGCCAGCGAGCATAGCTATCAGCTTTATGAAATCGTTTTATGAAATCTTCTTTGTCAATTTTTAAAAGAGAGCAAAACTCTAATGTATCTAATGGTTCTATTTCTTTAGGAATAATCATCACATCATACGATAATTGATTAGCTACTAATAGTTTTCTGTTACGATCGTATATGTAGCCTCGCTCAGGGTAATCATACTCAACTTTTATGGTAGCACTATGAGTTAAATCTTGTTCACCACCACGTATGATTTGAAGTTGGAATAATCTCGAGATATAAACAATTCCAACAAGTGTAATTAAAAAAATAAGTAAGAAACTTCGTTTCATGTTAGCTTTCTCCTAAATATAAAACTTCCTAAAAAATACAACACTAACGTAAAAACACTAGAAAATAGTGTGTTAATAAGCACGTTTGAGAAATTATAAAAGCTAAAGTTAATTAAATTGAATAAAATAAAATGATGAATTATTGTTAAAGATGTTGTGTAGTTGAAAACTTTATCAAAAGATTCGTGACGTAGATTGAACAATTGATAGTCAGATGTTGTTTTTTTGAATATAGTTCTAAAAAAGAAAGGTCTTATATATGCTATAAAAAGTGTTGAAAATGCATGAATTCCTCCCGAATTTGAAAAAGCATCAACAAATAATCCCAATAAAAAAGCCAATATTAGAAAGGGAAATCGATTTTCTTTTAAAGGATATAAAAAAACAAAAACGATATATAGGTAGGGGTTTATATATCCTAAAAACAAAACGTTGTTTAGAACAAGTCCTTGCAATAGCAAGAGAAAAACAAACAAAAATATAATATATAGCGTTTTATTCATTAGTGTTTTCTACGCTTTTAATTTCTTCTTTATTAAGATTGGTTATCACATAAATATGTCCTAAACTAGACATGTCGTTGAAAAGTTTTATATCAATACTGTTTACAGCTGATAGTTCTCCAGGCATTTTAATAACAGTTCCTATAGGGATGCCTTCAGGAAAAATTGTTGATTTTCCTCCTGTAACAATTGTATCACCTTCTTTAAATTTTGTTTGACGAGGAATATCGGTTAGTTGAACGGTATTGTAATCTTTCCCATTCCATATAAGTGTTCCAAAATGAGGATTGTTTTTAAATTTAGCATTAATGCTACTTTTCGAATTTAAAATAGATTGTACTCTAGCATATTTTAGAGATACATTGTCTGTTATACCTATGATACCTTTACTATTTATTACAGCCATTTCAGGGGTCACCCCATTTTTTGAACCTCTATTTATGGTTAGAAAATTGTTTGCTTTGTCAAAGTTATTGTTAATAACCTTCCCGTTGATATATAAATAGTTTTGATGAATCCTTGCAGTATCTATAACAGCTTTTATTGTGGTGCTATCAAGTAATGTATGTAGTTTTTCAAGCTCGTTTTTTAACCGAACATTTTCTTCAGAAAGAAGTGTATTGCGTTCTTTTAAGTTGAGATACTCAGAGATGTTAGATGATTTTTCATACAAACCACCCGAGATAAAGTTTGTAGAGCTAATAAATTTACTCTTATGAAAAGAATGGTTGTTAATGATTAATGCAACAGCTATAACTTCTAAGAATAGAAAAAATAAGAAATACTTATACTTCTGAAAGAAATAAATAAGCTGTTGCATAAATAATCATTCAAATTTATTTGATTAATACAGTCTTGTATTTTTCAAGATTTTTAAGAGCGATTCCAGTTCCACGAACTACAGCACGTAATGGATCTTCAGCTACATATACAGGTAAATCTGTTTTTCTTGATAAACGTTTGTCTAAACCTCTTAACATCGAACCACCTCCTGCTAAGTATATACCCGTATTGTAAATATCAGCCGCTAATTCAGGTGGAGTTTTTGATAGCGTTTCCATTACAGCATCTTCAATACGTAAAATAGATTTATCTAATGCCTTGGCGATTTCACGATATGAAACTTGTACTTGTTTAGGTTTTCCGCTTAATAAATCACGACCTTGTACCATCATGTCTTCTGGTGGGTTGTCTAAATCTTCCGTAGCAGATCCTATTTGTATTTTTATTTTTTCAGCGGTAGTTTCACCAACATGTAAGTTGTGTTGAGTACGCATGTAATACATAATATCACTAGTAAATAAATCACCAGCAACTTTAACAGATTGATCGCATACAATACCAGCAAGTGCTATAACAGCAATTTCAGTTGTTCCACCACCTATATCAATAATCATGTTTCCTTTTGGTTCCATAATGTCAACACCAACACCAATTGCAGCAGCCATTGGCTCGTAAATCAAATAGATTTCTTTGGCATTCATATGACGACCAGAATCAATAACTGCACGTTTTTCTACTTCTGTAATTCCAGAAGGAATACAAATAACCATACGAAGTGAAGGTGGAAAAAGCTTCTTTTTAATGGCAGGAATTTGTTTAACAAATTCTTTAATCATTTCTTCCGAAGCTTGGAAATCGGCAATAACCCCGTCTTTTAATGGACGTATCGTTTTAATATTTTCATGGGTTTTTCCTTGCATCCTATTTGCTTCATGCCCAGTAGCGATAATTTTGCCAGTCAGCCTGTTACGAGCAACAATAGATGGGTTGTCAATAACCACCTTACCATTGTGGATTATAAGTGTATTTGCAGTACCTAAGTCAACTGCAATATCTTCTGTCATGAAATCGAAAAAACCCATAAAGATTTCGTTATTTATATTTATTTTAATGTATTCTCACAAATCTAATAAAAATCTGTGGGTAATTTACATCGAATATAATTAATGTTTAAAATGTCTTGTTCCTGTAAAAACCATAGCTACATCATGGTCGTTACAATAATCAATGCTTAATTGATCTTTAATTGAACCTCCTGGCTGAATTACGCTTTTTACACCTGCTTTATGTGCAATTTCTACACAGTCAGGGAATGGAAAAAATGCATCACTAGCCATTACTGCTCCGTTTAAATCGAAATTAAAACTAGTAGCTTTTTCAATTGCTTGTCTTAAAGCATCAACTCTACTGGTTTGCCCAGTTCCACCAGCTAATAACTGCTTATCTTTAACTAAGATAATAGTGTTGGATTTTGTGTTTTTACATAGCTTAGATGCAAACAACAAATCCTCTAACTCACTTTCTGATGGTTTATTGTTGGTAGGGTATGATAAATCTTCTAATTTATCAGTGATATAGTCTTTATCTTGTACTAATACTCCATTTAAGGCAGTTCTTACTGTTTGTTTTGGTAATTCAATTTCTTTTTGAACTAAAAGTACTCTGTTCTTTTTACCTTTTAAAATCTCTAAGGCATCTGCATCATATTCAGGAGCAATTACAACTTCACAGAATAACTTGTGAATTTCTTCAGCGGTAGCTTTGTCAATTTTTGTGTTCGAAATTAAAATACCTCCAAAAGCTGAAACGGGATCACCCGCTAAAGCATCAACATATGCTTGGTAGATTGTTTTTCGTTGAGCAAAACCACAAGCATTGTTATGTTTTAAAATAGCAAAGGTTGGATCTTCACCTTTGAATTCTTCCATTAAATTTACAGCAGCATCTACGTCTAAAAGGTTGTTGTAACTTAACTCTTTTCCGTGTAACTTATCAAACATTGCGTCTAAATCACCAAAGAAAAATCCTTTTTGGTGAGGGTTTTCTCCATAGCGTAACACTTTTGAGGTAGTTTCGCTAGCTTTATACACAACTTCTTCTTCATTAAAATAATTAAAGATAGCTGTGTCGTAATGTGATGAAATATTGAAAGCTTTAGCAGCAAACTTTTTTCTGTCGCTTAATGTAGTGTTTCCGTTATTTTCAGAAATAATGTTTAAGAAATCTGCATACTGCTCCATTGAAGAAACAATTACTGTGTCTTTAAAGTTTTTTGCAGCGGCACGGATTAATGAAATACCTCCGATATCAATTTTTTCAATAATATCTTGTTCAGAAGCACCAGAAGCTACCGTTTTTTCAAAAGGATATAAATCAACAATTACTAAATCTAGCTGCGGGATGTTATACTCTTCCATCTCAGTAATATCACCTTCGTGATCTTGTCTGTTTAAAATACCTCCAAAAACTTTAGGGTGTAAAGTTTTTACTCGTCCACCTAAAATTGAAGGGTATGAAGTAACATCTTCTACAGGAACAACATTTATTCCTAATTCGTTGATGAACTTTTCAGTTCCTCCAGTAGAATAAATAGTAACTCCTAGCTCGTTAAGCTTTTTTACAATAGGCTCCAATCCGTCTTTATGAAAAACAGATATTAGTGCTGATTTAATAGTTTTTGTAGTATTCATTATTGTTGTGTTGTTAAGCTTGCAAAGCTAGTAAAACCCTGGGGGTTATACAATAAAATTTTAAGTTTTGAATAGTGAAAAAAACACCACCAAAATTGTTCTTATTCTGGTGGTGTTTTGTACAACAAATATGAAAAAAGAAAATTTTACTCTGCAGTTTCTAAAAAATTACGAAACCATACAGCGAATTTTTCTAATAAAGATTGTTGAGATTTTGAGTGAGCATTAGCGCTTCCTAATGCTGCATAAGAAGGATATTCTTTACTACTCATAATTTAAGGGGATTAAATGGGGTTAATAAATCTGACCAAATTAAAGAAAAAAAATCCTAATAATCAAACAATTGCGAAAAAATTATATAAAGTCTGCTACTTTTTTGCATGTGTACTCTAATAATTCTTCATCATTAGGGGTAAATGGGTTAATTGTATGAGAATCAATATCTATTTGTCCAATATTTTCTCCGTTAACAAAAATTGGAATTACAATTTCAGATTTTACTTTCCATCCGCAAGAAATATAATTGTCTTGTTCATTAACATCTTGTACTACAAAGTTTTTGTTAGTTACAGCTACCTGACCGCAAATTCCTTTTCCAAAAGGAATAATGGTGTGTTCAGTTGGTTCTCCGTTAAACTGTGCTAATTTTAATTCTTCTTTATCTCCATTTTTAAAGTAAAACCCAACCCAATCGTAGTAAGAAATTTCTGAAGCTAAATAATCGCAAATTCGTTGTAGTTTTTCTTCTTTAGAAGAAGTAGAGTTAGCTATTGTGTCAATATTATTTTTTAATTCTTGTATGTTCATTGTTTATGTTTCTTATCTTGTTCGTAAAGAGTGTTTAAAGCTTACAAAAATAGTTGTATGAGTTGTGATAAAAAATAGAATTTTTAAATTTTGTATGTTTGCAATAAATGAAGAAATATATATCTAAAATAACAGCAATATTCTTAGCGCTAGTTGTGCTACTGTCTACATTTTCTTTTAATGTAGAAAAGCATTTTTGTGGTGATTTTTTAGTAGCTATTTCTTACGTAGGAAACGTTGCTAGTTGTAATGATGTAGAAGAGGATAGCTGTGAGAGTAAAACAATTGAGCCTTCATGTTGTAAAGACGATGCTGAGTTTTTAAAAGGACAAACTCAAATTCAAAAATCGTCTGTTGAAAAAGTAACCTTTACAAAGGTTATAACAGCAGTTGCTTCATATATTTATTACAAGCAATTATTCTCAAACTTAGAAAAACAGTTTGTTCCACACAAGTTTTATGTACCGCCCAAACTGTTTTTTGATATACAGGTACTTCACGAGGTTTTTATCATATGATACTAATAGTTCTTTTACAAAAAGTTTAGAATTATATAATTAAGTATGATAAATTAAGAATGAAAAGATTTTTTATAGTCAGTATTTTTTTGCTGATTTCTTCATCACTTTTTGCTCAGAAAGAGTTAAAAGGAGTGATAAAAGATAAAAATGGACCTAAAGATAATTTAGGAGTTTACGGAGCCAATATCCATTGGTTAAATACGGAAGTTGGTACTACTACTAACAAAAAAGGAATGTTTAGTATTCCGTATAAAAAAGAATATAGAAAATTAATAATAAGTTTTGTTGGTTATAAAATAGATACAATAATTGTTAACAGTACAAAACCAATCAATCATTATTTAACTGAGAGCAATACCTTAGAAGAAGTTGCTATTACAGCAAAAAAAGATGCTACTCAGCGATCTTATTTACAAACACAAAATTTGGTAACTATTAATAGTGAAGAACTGTTAAAAGCAGCTTGTTGTAATTTGTCTGAAAGTTTTGAAACCAATCCTTCTATTGATGTTAATTTTTCTGATGCATTAACAGGAACAAAACAAATACAAATGTTAGGTTTAACAAGTCCGTATTTGTTAATTACACAAGAAAATATACCATCAATAAGAGGAGCAGCACAAGCATTTGGGTTAACATTTACACCTGGAACTTGGGTTGAAAGTATTCAAATAACAAAGGGAGCAGGAAGTGTTATAAATGGTTTTGAAAGTATTTCAGGACAAATAAATACTGAGCTAGTAAAACCATCAACTAATCATAAATTTTACCTTAATGCTTATGGAGCTATGGGTGGTAGGTTTGAATTGAATACTCATTTTAATCAAAAAGTGAGTGAAAAATGGCAAACTGGTTTGTATGTGCATGGAAATTATAGAGGAGAAAAGTTTGATAAGAATAGTGATAACTTTTTAGATAATCCGTTAGCAGAACAAATAAATGTGATGAATCGTTGGCAATATACTGATGCCGAAAAAGGATGGGTAAGTTTTATCAATTTTAGGTATTTAGATGATTCAAAACAGGTAGGTGAAGTTGATTTTAATCCAAAAGAAGATAGAGGTTCAAATACAGTTTGGGGAAGTGAAATAAAAACCAAACGTTTTGATACTTCTGTAAAAGTAGGGTACGTTTTTCCTGATTTACCTTTTCAAAATATGGGTTTTCAAGCAGCCTACAGTAATCATGAACAAGATTCCTATTTTGGGTTACGAGAGTACAATATTAAGCATCAAAGTTTTTACAGTAATTTTATGTTTAGCTCAATTATTGGAGATACTCGTAATAAATTTAAAACAGGTGCTAGTTTTACGTATGATAAATACGATGAATTTGTAAGTGCGGTAATGAATTCGAATTTTGATAGAAATGAAAATTCAATAGGAGCATTTTTCGAATATGCTTATGATAATGCTGATAATTTAAGTGTTACTGCTGGACTTCGATTAGATTATCATAATTTGTTAGGAACCTTTGTGACACCTAGGTTGCATATGCGTTATGTTCCTTTGGGAAGAGGAGTACTTAGGGTTTCTGTAGGAAGAGGAAAACGAAGTGCTAATATTTTTGCGGAGAATCAACAGTTTTTTGCTTCGTCAAGAACAGTTACTATTGAAAATTCAGGAGGAAATATTTATGGATTAGATCCAGAAGTGGCTTGGAATTATGGAGTTTCGTTTTTACAAGGGTATAAACTATTTGGTAGAAAAGGAGATGTAACATTCGATTTTTATCAGACAAATTTTTCAAATCAGGTAGTAGTTGATTGGGAAAATCCGCAAGAGATATCTTTTTATAATTTAGAAGGAAAAAGTATAGCTAATAGTTTTCAGGTAGAAGTTAATCAAAATATTATTCCGTATTTCAATACTCGATTCTCGTATAAGTTTTACGATGTTTCTACTGATTATAAATCTGGAAACCTAGCGAAAGCATTGCAAGCTAAACATCGTTTTTTTGCCAATGTATCTTACGAAACTAAAACAGAAGATAACGACGCTAGTTGGAAGTTTGATGTAACCTATAATTGGATAGGAGAGCAACGATTACCAGATACAAACAATCAGTTACCAATTTATTCTGATAGTTATAATTTGTTAAACACACAAATAACAAAAGTGTTTTCAAAAAAGTTTGAAGTTTACGCTGGAGCTGAAAACATTACAAATTACAAACAAAAAAATCCTATCTTAGGAAGTGATAATCCATTTGGAGCAAATTTTGATACTACTATTATATATGCACCAGTTTTTGGAAGTAACTTCTATACAGGGTTACGATTTAAAATAGATTAATCAATTCAACAAATAATAAATAAAGGAGACCATGAAAAACATATTTTTATTAGTAGCAGTTTTATTATTAAGTACATCAGTATTTGCTCAGAAAAAGAATGCAAAAGTATCTTTTGAGGTAGATGGTGTTTGTATGATGTGTAAAAAACGTATTGAAAAAGCTGCGTTAAAAACAAAAGGAGTGAAGTTTGCACAATGGGATGTAAATACTCATAAACTAAGTTTAATTATTGATGAGCATAAGACCAATACAGAAACAGTTAAAAAAACTATTGCAAGTATAGGGCACGATACGAAAGATTTTAAAGCACCTAAAGAAGCATATGATAATTTACATGAATGTTGTAAATATCGTGATGAAGAAGTGCAGGAAGATCATAAAAAGAAAAACTAATATCTTTTTCTATTAGTCAGAAGCTTTTTAGAAATATTTGCATTTTACCTGTTGTTTTGGAATAAAATTAATTTGTATAGTTGTTTTTATTGAAAAAAGACTACAAAATTAAAAAAATAAAAACCACCCTAAAAGGGTGGTGTCCTGTATAGAGGAAACAAATACTTTTGTCAGAGTTAATCTAGCTCTAAACTTTTTATGTTTAGGTTAATATAATTAAAGGGGAATTATAACTAAGAATAACAATGATAGTAACATGTCCAAAGTGCAATTCTAATATTTTAAGAAGGAAAAGAAGAAGCTTTGTTTTAAAACTTATACCATATTCAAAAGTATATAAGTGTTATATGTGTAAAACAACGTTTCTTCATACAAAACAGTATGTGACAGCTTTTTTGAGCAGTAGAAAATAAGAAGGGAAAATTGTAAAATGATTTAATTAAAAAATTAAAGTTCACTCAATAAAAAAACCAAGTTTTAAACTTGGTTTTTTTATTACATCATTTGTAAATTATTGATTTCTTGTTGAGTTAATTCACGCCATCTACCTCGTGGTAAATTCTTTTTAGTTAAACTAGCAAAAACTACTCTGTCTAGTTTTATAACATTATAACCAAAGTGTTCAAAGATTTTACGTACAATACGGTTTCTTCCTGAATGAATTTCGATTCCTACTTCATTTTTCTTTTCTCCCTCTACATACGAAACAGCATCGATAAACACCTTTCTTCCTTCAATAATTACATCTCCACGTAGTTTTTCTAAGTCGGATAAGGTTAATTTTTTATCTAAAGTTGCATGGTATAACTTACGCACATTGTGTTTTGGATGTGTTAGTTTTTTGGCCATTTCACCATCGTTGGTAAATAAAAGTAAGCCAGTAGTGTTTCTGTCTAACCTTCCTACAGGATAAATACGTTCTTTGGTAGCGCTTGCAATAATTTCCATTACTGTTTTACGACCACGATCGTCCTCCATAGTAGTAATGTAATTTTTAGGTTTATTTAGTAGTACGTAACGCTTTTTTTCCATAGAAATTAAGGTTCCGTCAAAACGAACTTCATCAATAGGCTGTACTTTGTAGCCCATTTCAGTTACCAGTTTTCCGTTAACAGAAACGCTTCCGTGTTCAATGTAAGTGTCAGCTTCTCTACGAGAGCAAATTCCTGAGTTAGAGATGAATTTGTTTAAACGAATACCTGTGTCTTCAGTTTTTTTCTGAACAGGTTTATTTGTTTTTGGTTTTCTGAAATCTTTTTTGAATTGATTTTTTTCTTGAGGATTGCTGTTACGTCCAGCTTGTCGTCCTCTCGACGAGTTTTTTGAATTCATACTTTAAATTTTAAAAAGTGTGCAAATTTACGCCAATTATTTGGTTTTTAATCTAAAACTTCGACTACTTTGTCTAAAATTAAAGATTTATCAATAAAAAGTAAACTAAAAACACCAATCAATAAAAGTATTTTTAAAATATTATGTACTAGTCGATATTGGTTGTTTTGGGTTGATTTCCATATGTAGATTCCGACAAATATTAAAGTTATAGCAGCTAAATAAAAATAGTATTTCATGTATTCAATAGCAGGGTAATTATATAAAATACCAATAGGAATCAAAGTAAGTGTCATTAATAAAATAACGAGTTTTTTGGTGTTGCGTTCACCATATTTTACAGGAAAAGTATTATAGTTGTTAGCAATAGCTCCTTTTATGTTTTCCAAGTCTTTAATTAGTTCGCGTATCATAATTACTAGGAAAAGAAAAATAGCATGCACAAAAATTACTTTTGAAAAATTTTTATAGTGTACAAAAATCACAAAAAAAGGAAGAATTGTTAGTACAGTGGCTGATATTAGGCCTATTAATGAATACTTTTTTAATTTATGAGAGTAAAACCAAATACCAAAAATATACACAGCAAAGAATAAGGCAGCCCTCCATGATACTAACCAGCCAAAACCAAAACCAATAAAATTTAATAAGAAGTATAATCGTAGTTTAGTTTCTTGTTTTACATATGAATCGATTCCTGTTTTTATGGGGCGATTTATTTTGTCGGCCTTTTTATCATAAAAATTATTAATTATATACCCTGAAGCAACAACGCAAACAGTTGCAATAACTAAATAAAGTAAGTGCCAATCAAATACTATAGGTTTTACTGATTTGGTATCAGAAAAAATAAAAATAGCAGCCAAATATTGTGCTGCTATTAATACAAGAATGTTATAACCTCTTATAACCGATAAAAGGCTAAATATTTTTAAAAGTAAGGTGTTGTTTTTAAATGTACTCATTACTTAATAGTAGCATTTTAAAAGCGATACACCAATTCTAATTTATAATCTTTTAAACTGATTTTTGCTTTTTCATAATCTTCAGTAAACCCTAAGATATAACCTCCGCCACCTGAACCACAAAGCTTTAAGTAATAATCGTTTGTTTGTATTCCTTTCTCCCAAACTTTATGAAAAGCTTTAGGAATCATAGGTTTGAAATTTGTTAATACTACTTTTGATAGTTTTTTTACATTTCCAAATAATGATTTGATATTTCCTTGTAGAAAGTCTTCAATGCAGGCATCAGTATGTGTTGCAAATTCTTCACTTATCATTTTACGGAATCCTTCATTTTTCATCTTATTCATAAAGATGTTTACCATAGGTTCGGTTTCGCCAATTTGCTCAGAGTCTAATAAGAATACAGCTCCCTTGCCTTCTTTTTGAGAAGGAATTCCAGCTGGTTCTATATGTTCTTTTGAATTGATTAAAATAGGTAAACTCAAATATGAGTTTAAAGGATCTAATCCAGAGCTTTTTCCGTGGAAAAAAGACTCCATCAATGAGAAAATTTGTTTTAAGATTAAAAGCTTATCGCGAGTTAAGTTTTCTAAAACAGTAATTTTATCATTAGCATATTTATCGTAAATAGAGGCAACTAAAGCACCAGAACTTCCTACGCCATATCCCTGAGGGATAGAAGAATCAAAATACATTCCGTTGTCAATGTCGCTTTTTAAAGCTGTCAAATCAAAAGAAACGATTTCGGAGTTTAGATTAACTAAATAAGTGTAAAAATTAGCTAGACTTTGGTTTGATTTTTTAGCTTCTCCTGTTAAGTTTTGAGCAGATTTTAAAGCTCCTTTATATGAGCTAAATGGAATAGCTAATCCTTTAGAATCTTTAATAATGCCGTACTCACCAAAGAGTAATATTTTTGCGTAAAATAAGGGTCCTTTCATAGGTGTTTTAATTACAGGGCAAACATACGAGTAAAAGTACTAGTTCACAAACTAGTAAACATTTTTATAAAAAGTTTTCCATACACCAACTTTTTCATTGTCACGATACTTACCTTTAGTTTCTATTTTACCATTTTTATAAAAAGTTTTCCATATGCCTTCTCTTTTTCCTTCAATATACTTACCTTCTTCTTTAAGTTCTCCTGTTTCATAGTATACTTTTCTTATACCGTGCAGTTTTCCGTTTTTATAGTTGGCTTTATGAAAAGGTTTGCCGTTAGAGTGGTAATAAAGTACTAAACCATCAAATTCTTCTTCATTAGGTTTGTTAACAGTGCTAAAACCTTCCATCTGAATTTGCCCATTTTTAAAGTAATCGACAATCCAAAAACCATTTTTTACTTTCTTAGGAACAGGCCTGTAGTATTCATGGTTTTCTTTAGTGGTTTCTTGCCAATTTCGATCAAACCATATGGTTGAATCTTGAGCGATAACAGAAGAGGTTAAAAAGACTGTGAAAAACGCTATTAACAAAGTTGAAATTCTCATAATAGTAGGATTTTTAAGATTATAAAGGTTTTGCACCAAAACCTACACTATCACAAATATACTGATTTTTTTGGCAGAATCCAGCCAAATTGTTCTTAATAAATAGTTCTATTTCAGTCTTTTCTGAATGAGGATATAATACGTGTACGTTAGCACCAGCATCTAAAGTAAAGCAAATATTGCTGTTGTTTTTTTCTCTGTATTTCCATATTTTATTAATGATTTCTAGTGTGTTAGGTTTCATTAAAATAAAATAAGGATTACTGGTTAGCATCATTGCATGTAGTGTTAATGCTTCACTTTCAACTAGGTTAATAAAAGCTTTTATGTTTCCATTTTGAAGAATCACTGAAAGTTTTTCTAAATTTTCATTGGCTTGAATGAAACGATTTTCTGCGTATGGATGGTCATGCATCAAATTATGTCCTACAGTACTTGAAACCTGTTTTTCGCCTTTATCAACAAGAAGAATAGTATCTTGATAGTTTTCGAAAATTGGATGTATTTCATAAGGAAATTTGATTCCAAATAAATCAGAACTTTCTTTAATCTCTGGGTGATTTCCCCAAACAACCAACGGACCTTCAATACTTCTGCTGGCACTTCCTGATCCCAAACGAGCTAAAAAAGAGGCTTTTTTATTGACGAATGCATCTGATAAGGTAGAGTTTAACTCTCTCTCTAAACTCATTAAGCACATAGCAATAGCGCTCATTCCACTTGCTGAAGAAGCAATTCCGCTACTGTGTGGGAATGAATTTTTTGAAGAAATAATCATTTTGTATTGTAAAATATACGGACAGTATTCTTGAATTCTTTTAAAGAATTTGGCAATTTTAGGTTTGAAATCGTCTTTCTTTTTTCCTTCAAAAAATAATTCGAAGTCTGCTTCACTGCTTTCGGATGTTCTATTGAACTGTATGCTTGTAATTGTATGACAGTTATTTAATGTGAAGCTTATCGATGCATTTTTAGGGATTTGTGGTTCGCTTTTCCCCCAATATTTTACTAAGGCAATATTACTAGGTGTTTGCCAAGTAACGGATAAGTTTTCTACTTTTTTATCTGAGGTTTGAAATTTAAATTCTGATGTATTCAACGTGTAAAAATTTGCTGTAAAGATAGGTTATATAGGATGAAATAAAAAGACGGTCTTAATGCTAAGACCGTCTTATAGGATTGTAAATTAAATCAAATAATTAATGAGAGCATAATTTTATTTTACATCCCAAAATAATTTTGTGCTTAAATCATCCAATTGAGGTAATCCTTGGGCTTGAATTGCTTTTTCAAGTTCAGACCTATTACTGTCGTTAATGGTACTTGAATAGCCATACCTAACAGGTATGTTAGTACCGTTTATTGGACTCGCTGCGGGTGTTAGTGTGGGGAAGTCTAACCTTCTCCATTCTGCCCAAGCCTCAAAAGGTTGCATGAAAAGAGCTATCCATTTTTGTTCAGCTATAAGTTCTAATCCTCTAGAAGAATTCCAAACAACTGCTGGTTGGGTTATATAAGTATCATAATCTACATCTGTAACTCCCCATTGTTTCATTGAGGCTTTTATTCCTTCATAATAATATACTGAAGTATCACCCGAAATCCAACCTTTTAAAACAGCTTCTGCTTTAGCAAAAGCAACTTGAGCATAGGTGAAAACATACCCAGGAGCATCTCCTTTATTGGCAATGTTTGATGTTAGTAAAGAAATATCTTGTCTATCTACATTAGGAGAAACAACTGCGTATTCCATACCAACATAAGTTCCTGGTGCATTTTCAACTTCATCTGCAAACTTTGATACTCTTGGGTCATTTCTGTCAGTATTTTGTAAAAAATCAATTAGTGTTTTACTTACGGTAAAATCTGGAGCTCTATTTCCGTTGTACCTATCTTGCCAAGGGTTATCTGTAGCATCATCTTGTGTGTAGGGGAATAGTATATCTTCAACTTGGTCGCTTATTGCTCCTGAAACAGCTTCTGTAAATTTAGTTTTTGCATAATCATTAATTCCTGAAATAGAAGTCATTTCATCTGAAACATCAGCTAATCTTAAAGCCATTATCAATTTTAACGTATGGCCAAATTGTTTCCATCTATCCATGTTTCCATTAAAGATAATGTCTCCTGTAGGTCCGTTTTCAGAAGTACTAATCTGAGCTAAAGCTTCGTCTATTAAATTAAATAGTTCATTATAAATTGATGCAGATGAATCAAATTTCGGAAAATCAAATTCTCCTGATTTTAATGCTTGAGAAAAAGGTATATACCCCCATCTGTCTGTCATTTGATGGTAGGTGTATGCTTTCACTAGCTTTGCCGTAGCAATTTGATTAGCATTGCTACCATAAACTGAAACTTCATCTTTAGTACTTTCATTAGAATTTAAACTAATGATTCTTTCTAAATTATGTAGAGTTCCTGTATAAAATGCTTCATAGCTAAATTCTGAGGTTCCATATCTAGAGCCATCTGTATATTGAATGTCTGAATAATGTTGCACGTAATATCCAGGAGTAATTGCAGTCGAAGCTCCTCCTGTTACAAATAATGCATTTGTAAGCAAAGCATTTGTTAAGTTTTCTGTTGGATTATTTGGGTCAACATTTGCATCTCCAAAATCCACTTTTTTACACGATATTACTAATAGTGTAATAAAACTTAGGATTAAAATGTTTTTTATGTATTTTTTCATGATGTACCTTTTTTAAAAAGTTAAACTGAGATTTAAACCAATAGTTCTTTGACTTGGAAATTGAGCTCCCTCTTGCCATCTAAAACCACTTCCATTTCTTCCTAAATCTGTACCACTTACATTTTCAATTTCTGAAGGGTCAATTTCATCATCAGCATATATTAGCCATAAATTATTACCATAGATGCTAGTTTTAATGTCCTTTATTCCCCATTTATCAAACCATTTATTTGGTAAAGTGTATGAAATTGATAACTGACGTAATTTTACATAGCTAGCATCAAAAACAAGATTTTCTCCAAAGGCAGGTAGTTGTCTGTCAAAATATGCATAGGCTCCAATGTATCTAGTTACTGGTTCTCCTGTTACTGAATCTACACCATCAACTCTTATTCCTCCTCCATCAGCTACTGCATCTCTTATAGAGTTTCCTTTATCGTTAGTGCCTACTGTTTCAATAGATTGCCCTGAGCCTCTTGCCCATTTTTTAGAGGTAGAGTAGTAATCACCACCTATTTGAAAATCAATTGATGCTGCTAATTCAAGGTTTTTATATTTAAATGTATTTGTAAAACCTCCAGTTAAATCAGGTAAAAAATTTCCTAATAACACGTCGTTTTCAACTTCAAATAGTTGATTGCTCCAATCTCCTTCAGATTGATTAATAATTAATCTGCCTTGAGAATCTCTTTTAGGTCTAGAGCCATAAATACCTCCTTTAGATTTACCTTCTACATCTTTTAAATTAATATAACCTGTATTCCAAGTCCAAACTCTATCAAGAATACGAGAGCTAGGTGTGTTAGGGTCATCAGTAGCATTGATTTCATCGACAACCCAATCTATAGTAGCTAAATTTATTGTAGATATCCAAGAAAAGTTATCTGTTGTAATAGGTTTGAAATTTAAACCAAGTTCCCAACCACTTCTGGTTTCTTTACCACTATTTCTTTGGATAGATGAAAAACCTGTTGAAGATGGTAAGGTAACTGACCTAGGGAAATCTTCAATTTTTGTGTTGTAGTATGTTAAATCAACTCCAATTTTATTGTTTAAAAACTTCATTTCTAATCCAAATTCTTTTTCCTTAGAGCTTGCTCCAACTATTTCAGGATTTTTTGCTGTTGAAGGAATCGAATATAGAGGCATTCCATTATAATTTCCAGCGCTTTGGTAAGTGTCAAAGACTTGGTAAATTCCGGGGAAACTTGGAGCGCTTGAAAACCCCGCTCTTAATTTACCAAAGTCAATAAACTTATTATCTTTTATTAATTCACTAAACACAAAACTTGAAGATACACCATAGGTTATTACTCTGTTTTTCTCAGGATTGGCTGTAGAGCTCCAGTCAGAACGTAAAGAAGCGTCTAGAAATAGTAAATCTTTGAACCCTAGAGTAATGTTTCCGAAAAGAGCTTTTGATTTTACAGTAGAAAGATATCTGCCTACAAATGGTCTGTCAACAGATGAATATATTGAATAAAACTCTGGAGTTGTTAAGCCACCTACAGTATTTGCATAGTATGATGTATACTTTTTATTTTGAATTTGAAAACCAACAATAGAGGTTAAGTCAAACTTGTTATTTTCGCCAAACTTTATATTGTGTGTTAAAGATCCAAAAAATTCATCTTCAATATTTTTAGAAGTGCTTTCATCATATCTAGGTTCAGTTGCACCACCTCTTCCTCCAAAAGCTCTTATCTTATAAAAATCAAAAGCATTGTATGTTCTTCTGTATTGAAGAGTTGCGCTTAAGTTTTCGTCAAATTCATAGTTTAAGGCAATCTTTCCGAAAATAGCATTTTTATCTTGCTCGTTTCTGTTTTCGTAAAACTCAAAATATGGTGAATCCCAGTAAGCAGGAGTTGGATTTGTAGGGCTCTGTATGTTCCATGAAACAAACTTACCATTACGTTTGTAATTTCTCAAACGTTTCATGTCTAATTGTCTTTGCCACCACTGATTAGGTCTAAAAAAAGACCCGCTTCCTGTATACCCTAATTCAGGGTTGTTCAGAGTATTTCTAACTTGATAATTGACATTAGCAATTAACTTAAGTTTGTCAGTTACATTATAATTAGCGTTTGTACTTACCTGAATTGTTTTTCTGCTAGAGTTAGGTAAAATACCTTCTTGATCAACGTATCTTAATGTAGAGCTAAGATTATGTTTGTCCCCTCCGTTTTGGAATGTAAGTATTGCTTTTTTAATTATGGCTTCTTTATAAAAGTCTTCAACGTTTGTAGGATTTGGTGACCAAGGTCTTAATTTTCCATATTCAGGGTCTCCTTCTATCCAACTATCCCAATGTCTAACCAATGTACCATCAAGTTTTGGTCCCCATGATTGGTCTGCTCCATAGTCTGGACGAAGTTGACCATTAGACATAACGATGAAGTCTTGACTATAACCTCCACCATATTCATTCTGATACTTAAGTAAATTGGTTACGCTACCAACTTCGGTACTAAATTGAGCGCTAATTTCTGAACCATGCTTTGCTTTTTTTGAAGTGATAAGAATTACCCCTCCGCTAGCATCTGTACCGTATAAAGCTGTTGCAGCACCACCTTTTAGAATTGATATATTATCTATATCAGCTGTATTAATGTCTGCTGCAGATTGTACTCTAATACCATCAACAACATATAAAACATTTGAGTTTCCTCTTAATCTTATACCAGCATTGTCAAACGTAGCCCCTGAATTACCTATTGCTTGAACGCCTGAGACTTTTCCAGCAATAGAATTATTGATGTCTACTTCATTTGTTTTGACAAGGTCATTTCCTGTAACAGATGCTTGAGCAAAACCTAATGACTTTTTTTTCTTTACTTTTCCTAAAGAAGTAATAACAACTTCTTGTAATAAATTTTGATCGTCAATTAAGGTGATTTTTATATTATTGGAGTCTTTTACAGTTCTTTCAATTGTTTTTTTGCCTATAAAAGAAAAAACTAGGATATCATTTTTTTTAGCCTTGAGCTGATAGTTTCCATTAAAATCTGTTTCTGTACCATTGCTAGAGCCTTTAATTATAATACTAACTCCAGGAAGTGGGCCAGTCTCATCATAAACTGCTCCAGAAATGCTTATTTCTTGAGCAAATGTGATCTGTACAGATAGAAATAGAATCCATAAAATTTTTGTTTTCATATTTGAGTTGTTTTGATTATTTGCTCAAATGAATTAAAACAAAGTGTTAATTGCTAATTAATGATAATATGATGTGTTTAATTGATAATAATGTATTAGTTTAACTGTTTTTTTGATGTTTGGTTTTTTTTTGAAGGCAGTATGTGAGGTTATGGAATTTGGAGTTTGTGTAAAACGACTTCTTTGTAACTCCTACTTATTGGAATTGCCTTTTTTTGAATTTCAATATACTCATTGGTGTATGAATCAATTTTGTTAATTGCTATGATAAACGAACGATGAACACGGAGGAATTTTGATTTAGGTAACTTTTCTTCAAAACTACTTATAGTTTCCCTTGTGACTATGGTATTGTTTATGGTAAAAACTTTTACATAGTCACCTAGACTTTCAATATATAAAATACCGTTAAAGTCAATTTTAGTCATTTTTCTATCAGATCGAACAAATATGAAGTTGTTTTCTGATGTTTCTTGAATGCTCGTTTGTTTGTTGTCTGAGCTTATTGCTATTTTTTGAACAGCTTGTAAAAATCTGTCAAAAGCTATAGGTTTTAATAAGTAATCGGTTGCTTGCAAATCGAAACCATCTACTGCATAATCGCGATATGCTGTAGTGAAAATTATTTTTGATTTTTTGTTAATGATTTTAGCTAAACTCAAGCCGTTAATCTCAGGCATGTTGATGTCTAGAAAAAACAAATCGACGTTTTCAGTTTGTGTAATCTGTAATGCTTCTAGTGCATTCTTACAACTCGCAATTAATTTTAGGCTAGGTGTTTTTTCAATAAACGATTCAAGAATTTCTCTTGCTACGGGTTCATCATCGACAATTGTGCAGGTTATCTTTTTAGTCATCTTTTAAAGGGATTTTTAAATTAATGATAAATTGATTTGCTTCAGGTCTTATAGAAATAATAGATTTGTTTTGATATAACATTTCTAACCTTTTTTGAATGTTTTCTAGTCCAATACCTTTTTTTGTAGTAGTTACTTGTTTTGAGGTGTTTTCAATATAAAAAATTAAAAAATCTTCAGTAGTTTTTAGGTTGATGTTAATGCTTAGTACTCCGTTAATTTGTGCCCCGTGTTTAAAAGCATTTTCAACAAAAGGAAGTAATAACATAGGCGAGATTTGAATAGCTTCATCAAATAAGCTTTTAGTGAAGTTAACCTGTAAGCTTTCTTGAAAACGCATTTTTTCTAATGAAATATAATCTTCTATATGTTGTATCTCATTCTTCAATAATACTGAAGGTTTATCAACTTGATAGAGGATGTAGTCTAATAAATTAGAGAGCTTTAAAATCATATCAGGAGCAGTGTCAGATTTTTTAAGGGCAAATCCATACAACGTATTTAAAGTGTTAAATAAAAAATGCGGGTGAATCTGTATTTTTAAGAATTTAAGCTCTTGTTCTTTAAGCTGCAGTTGAGTATGTAAGAACTTGTTTTCTAATGTCTTCTTCTCTTCAATAGATTTGTAATTATGACTTAGTATTTTATATCCGCTAGTCAGGATAATAATTAAAAATACACATACCAAAATAACCGATGAGCTTTTGGTTAAGGCAGGCATATTTTGAAACTCCAAATTAAAAAAGAAAATAAATCCGAAAACAACGGTCACTAATACTCCGAAAAGTGTGAAAATAATAGCATAAACAGTATATAATAAAAATGACCAATATTTTTTTGCGAGTAGGTAATTGGGGATTAAGTTGTACGCAAAAACATAGGATGTTATAATAGAAATGACCGATAGAATACTAGTAAACCAAAATAAGAATTGAGGGTTGTTACTTCCTGTGCTAAAAAATAGGTAAAAAAATAACCAGACAAGTCCCCAGTATAAAATATGTAGAGGTGTTTTATATAAAAAAGAGATAAATATCTTTAGCATCTTGTAAAAAAGCACATTTTTAAGTTAAGATGAAAATAAAAATAGATGAAATGAAGATTTAGTGAGGTTTTTAACCATTTTTCTGTTTTGGGTATTAAATTCGTTAAATATAGTTTGAAGTTGGTTATTTGTCGTTATTTCAATTATTTAATTAAAGTCAATTCTACTTTTACAGCGTATAATTTTAAAAACTAATTTTATGAATTTTATTATTGAAGGAGGTTGGATGTTCATGGTTCCACTAGTTGTACTGTTAGGAGTTGTTATTGTATTGTTTTTTTTTGGTTTAAAAAATAATACAGAGAAGAATTCTAAACTTATCAAATCAATTAGTCTGTTCTCTTTTGTTTTTGGAGTGCTAGGTTTTGTAATTGGAATGTTAGCTGCTCTAGGAGCTATAGCAAATACTAATAATAATATTCCTCCGCAAATTCTTGCAGGAGGACTAAAAGTAGGTTTAATTGCGCCAACTTTTGGATTAATAATTTTCCTGTTAGGAAGACTGTTTGATATTATCTTGTTATGGAAAAGAGAAGGCTAATTTAGATTTTTGATTAGTTAGTTATTTAAATACCTATTTCTATGTTAGAAATGGGTATTTTTGTTGCATGAAAAAAATTAAATTGATTTGGGATTTCAAAGGTCCAGATGGTTTAGAAACTGCAAAACATCATTGTATTCATTTAAAGGAGTTTGCTCAGATAGATAGTTTACCTTATCATGAGGTAAATTTTGTATCTTTAAACGAAATGCATACTATAGCTTTTATTGTAGTAGATGAGGAGAATATGAAGGTTTATAGAGATGCATTAAAACCTCATAGAGGAGAATTAGCTTAATTTATAATTAACATAAAAAAAAGGAACTATGTTTTTAATCAATGCCTTAGCAAAACCGAAAAAATCTTCAGAACATTATGATGAAGTTTTAGGAGCTTACGTGAGTTTGTATATCGATTATAAAGATATTGAAGGAGCTATGCGATTAGCTAAATTTTATATTAAAGAAGAAGACTGGAAAGTAGTTGAAGTAGAAGATGAGTATTTTACATTAGATTCTGTTGAAGATGTAGAAGATGAAGAGCAAAAAGAATTGTATGAAGAAGCTTTAGAATATGGATATTCTATCATCTTTAATTGCTACGAAGAAGAAGGAGAGGATGAGGATTAAATATTAAAAATACAATAAAAAAGCCATTACTTAGTAATGGCTTTTTTATTATTATGCAATTGCTTTAGCGCAAATAAAGCCTCCTGTCCACGCATTTTGAAAATTGAATCCACCTGTTACGGCATCAATATTTAAAACTTCACCTACAAAAAACAAGTTTTGATGTTTTTTGCTTTCAAAACGTTTAAAATTAATTTCTTTTAAATCAACACCACCTGCGGTTACAAATTCCTCTTTAAAAGTAGTACGACCATTGGCGTTGAATAATCCTTTTGTTAATTGATTGGCTAAATTTTGAAGTTGTTTGTTGTTCAAATCAGCCCAATTTTGGTTGCTTTTTATCTCCGAAGCTATGACTAATCGTTCCCATAATCGACGAGGAATATCACTAAAAGGAGACTTTAAGTTTACTTGTTTTTTAGCTTGCATTTTTTTTAACTGCTGTAACTCTTCAAAAACCGAATCTGTATCTTGCCCTAACCAATTTACGAGTACATTATATTGGTAGTTTTTATCAGCTAAAATTCGAGCACCAAAAGCTGATAATTTTAAGATAGCAGGACCGCTTAAACCCCAGTGGGTAATTAGTAATGGACCAGAATTTTCCAAATTTGTTCCAACTAGAGTTACTTCAGCATTTGGAACGGATATTCCACCTAAATCTATAATTCGTTTGTCTTTGATGTTAAAAGTAAATAATGAAGGCACAGGCTCAATGATGGTATGGTTTAAGGTTTCGCATAATTCCCATACTTTTTTACTGCTACCTGCAGAAACCACAACATAATCGGCTTCAAAATCTTGATTTTTTGTGTTGATAACCCATTTCTCATCTTGTTGATAAACAGAATTTACACCATGGTTTTTTAACACTGTAATTCCGAGGTTATCAACAGCGTTTTGAAAACAATCAATAATAGCTTGTGAGGTATTGGCTTCTGGAAATACTCGATTATCTTCTTCAATTTTTAAAGGAACTCCATGATTTTCAAACCACTCAAAAGTATCACCAGTCATAAATTGATGAAATGGACCTAGTAATTCTTTTTCTCCTCTAGGGTAGAATTTTGTCAGTTCTTTAGGGTCAAAACAAGCGTGTGTAACATTACAACGACCTCCTCCAGAAATTTTTACTTTTTGTAAAACTTCTTTTCCTTTCTCAAGAATAGTAATGTCCAATTCAGGATTGAGTTCTTTTGCATTAATAGCGGTGAAATAACCAGCGGCACCACCACCAATGATAATAACTTTTTTCATTATAAAATCATTTCTTTATATGAAAGGATAGTGTTGAATCCTTTTTGTTGAAAATAGTTTATGGTGTCTTCATTACCAGTAGCTAATATAAAATCGCCGCCCCAAGCACCTAAACTTTTTACTTCACCAAAATAATCTGGAAATCTAGTTTCTTTTATAGGTTTTAGTTTAATTATTGAACTGATGAGTTTTTCATGCTCAATAATAATTTTATTTAGATCTTTAGAAGTGCCAGCGTTTAAAAACTCCTGTGTTAAGTTATCTATTTCAGGAATTAACGTTTTAGCTTCTTCTTTGTGTTTTTTATAAAGAGTAATTCCTTCTCTACTATTTTGTTTTTGATTCAAATACACAAAAAACAATTCTTTAGAAAAACTTGGGTTGAAATTTATCTCTTCAACAAAAGGTTGTTTTTCTTTTAATTGATATAGGATAGGAGAGTTATGTTTTGCGCAAGCAATATCGTAACCACTACCTGAGAAAGCATTCCAAAGTAATGTAAACGGATTCACGTTTGCCCAAGTAGCGATATTGTTAATTAAAGTTGAAGAACTTCCTAATCCCCAGTTTTGTGGAAATGTTAGGTTTGTTTTTACAATATATCCATGATTAGTGTTTAAAAAATCAGGATTTAGTTCTTTTGCTTCATGTAAAATATCACATAAAGTTTCAGCTATAAATTCAGCGCTTCCTTCTTTATTAGAGTTAAATGTAGCTGAGGTTAACCTAAGTTTTGGTAAATCAAAAGAAGCTTCAAACCAACATTCTCCGGTATGCGTAAAACTTCCCCAAATAAGTTGGGGTTCTTTAATCGGTTCAACGACTAAATCTTGTCCAAACTTAGTCGGGACTGCTAATGACGTTGCACCATCCAAAACAACGTATTCTCCAGTGAGTAATAATTTTCCGTTTGAATAATACTGCATTATACCAATCCGAATTGTTTAAAATGATGGGTAAAGTGTTTTACTTGAAATTTTTTCCAATACTCATAATCTAGCTCTCCGAAAAATGGATGCACTACTTTTCTGTTTGGGTCTTTATTAAACACAGTCTCGAAATATTGAACCTGATGTATTAAATCATCAATAGCCTCATCCATAGAACCAAATTTCAACGGAGTTGGATCTTCTGATAAAAAAGGAGCTTTAAATCCGATTTGTAATTCGCTATCAGTATTTAAAAACGGTTTTCTTCTGGTTGTTTTTTCATCAGAAACATAAATATCAACATGCCAATTTCCATTGGCTATTTGAGTAACCATACTTAAATGCTCTACCATTTGTTGTCCGTTCATTTTTCCGAACAAAGGTTTAGCTTTAGGAGTTAAGTTTGCTAGCGTACTGCGCACTTTATCCTCGTTTAAAAAATCTACCCATTGTACTTTTGGTTTGCGTAGCTCATTTAATTTTTCAACTACTGCACTGTGTGAGGCTGTTCTATCTTCAAAATAAGCGACTACTGCCTCTTTTTCTTCGTTGGTTGCTTTGTGTTGATTTAAGATATTCATCAAGTGCATTTTCATATGTCCATGCTGAATTCCTTTAGTTGTTAAAGCACGTAAAGCAGCAAAATTTTGCGCTAAACCAGCGGCAGCAATAATTTGCATTAACGTGCGTGCACTTGGTTTTTGCATCATATCTAGCGATAATTTTGCCATGGGGTGTAATGCGGTTAGTCCGCCTACAGTACCTAAAGCTAAAGGGATTTCAATCCAAAACCTAAAAACACCATTTTTTACTTCACAGTGAGTTAAACTTTTGTATTGTCCATCTTTTGAAGCATAAGCATGTGCTCCTGCTTCAATTGCTCTAAAATCGTTACCTGTTGCCAACACAACAGCATCGATTCCATTCATAATACCTTTATTATGGGTAACTGCACGATACGGCTCTATTTCAGCAATTTTAACTGCTTGTTCAAATTTTTGAGCAAACTTTTCAGGATTTTTACCTCCTAATTCTTCTACTTTACAGCTTACTTCAGCTCTAACTAAACATTCAGGAACGTAGTTAGAGAGAATGCTCATTACAATTTCAATATCGTCTTTTCTAAAAGCTTTTGCAATAGCTTCTAAGCATGAATTGATAAAGTTAGCCCCCATACTATCTTTCGTTTCAAACGTAACATGTAATTGATAGTAATCTGCTAGTTTATCAGTTTTGTCAACCAATTGAATATCTAAAATACCACCACCACGTTTTTCCATGTTCTTTGTAATGGATGCTGTGGCAGCATGTAATTCGGTTTTTTGTTCGTTAAAATAGGTTTGTAACTCCTTTTTATCTCCAGCGTACATAAAATGTACTTGACCAATTTTTGTGGTAGAAATTACTTCGGTTTTAAATCCACCTCTAGTGCCCCAGTATTTAGCTACTTTTGAAGCAGCAGCAACAACGGAGCTTTCTTCAACTACCATAGGTATTGCGTAACTACGCCCATTAATTACGAAGTTAGGAGCAACGCCGTAAGGCATATAAAAGTTAGAAATAGTATTTTCAATAAAATCATCGTGCAATTGTTGTAGTTTATCATCTACATTCCAATATTGCTTAATGGTTTGTATAATTTCTGGTTGATTATTGAAATAAGTTTTTGCCAACCAGTCTATTTTTTCCTCTTTGGTAAGTTTAGAAAAACCAGAGATCGTTTTAGACATTCTCAATTCATTTTTGGTGGCTCAAAGATAAGTGAATCCTGTTAAAATAGGGGTGATATTTGGTATTTATGACTTTTTTGAGGTGATTTTTGACGATTTTTCCGTAAACTTGGCAAACTTTTTAGATAAACAACAACTTAACATGAAGAAATTATTACTATTTTTTATAGGAATATCTTCGCTAGTGCAAGCTCAGAAAAAAGATATTTCCTTAGAGGATATATGGCGAAAAGGTACATTTAGAGCCGATTACATGAACTCCTTAAACTCTATGAATGGAGATTATTATTCGCTCTTAAATTATGAAAATGGAAGCACTTCAGTAGATAAATACAGCTATGAAACCTTAGAAAAAGTAGCAACTATTGTAGATAGCAAAGATTTAGCGGGATTGAAAGCATTTCAATCATACAGTTTTAATAATGACGAAACCAAATTGATTTTAGGTACCAACTTTAAACCAATTTTTCGTCATTCTTTTTTAGGTACATTTTATGTGTATGACATCGCAAAAAAATCACTAGACTTAATTGGGGAAGATATTCAAGAACCTACTTTTTCTCCTGATAGTAAAAAAATAGCCTATGCCAAGAATAATAATTTATTCATTAAAGATTATTCAGATGCCAATGTAGTGATTCAAATTACTAATAGTGGAAAAAAGAATGAGATAATTAACGGTATTACTGACTGGGTTTATGAAGAAGAGTTTGGTTTTGTAAGAGCCTTTGAATGGAGTAAAGACAGTAAGAATTTAGCATACTTACGTTTTGATGAGAGTAAAGTAAAAACTTTCTCAATGGATGTTTATGGAAAAGGTAAATACCCAACACAAGAGGTGTTTAAATATCCAAAGGCAGGAGAAGATAACGCGAAGGTTGCCTTACGTATATTTTCATTAGTTACTAATAAAACTGCTGAAATCAGAGTAGGAGATTACGAATATATTCCAAGAATTAATTGGACAAATGATGGTAATTTGCTAGCTGTACGTACCTTAAATCGTCATCAAAATGATTTAAAAATGTACTTTGTTGATGCAACAACTTTTAGAAGTCATGTAGTTTTAAATGAAACTGATAAAGCTTATGTGGATATCAACGATGACTTAACTTTTTTAGACGATAATAGCTTTATTTGGACGAGTGAAAAAGATGGATACAATCATATTTATCACTATAACAAAGACGGACAGTTAATAAATCAAGTAACAAAAGGAAACTGGGAAGTTACTTCGTATTATGGGTATAATGCAGATAAAAAAACTATCTATTATCAGTCAGTAGAAAATGGATCTATCAACAGAGGTGTGTATAGCATTTCTTTGGATGGAAACAATGAAAGATTGCTAAGCAATCCTTTAGGAACTAACAGCGCCTCTTTCAGTAAAAACATGCGCTACTTCATCAATACATTTTCAGATGCGAATACACCACCTGTGTATACATTACGAAATGATGAAGGGAGAGTATTAAAAACTATTAAAGACAATGCAGCTTTAAAAGAGCTTATTGCTGGGTACAATTTGAGTAAAAAAGAGTTTTCTACGATTAACATCAATGGAAACGATTTAAATATGTATACAATAAAGCCTGCAAATTTTGATGCGAATAAAAAATACCCAGTATTAATGTATCAATATTCAGGTCCAGGTTCTCAAAATGTAAAGAACAGTTGGAATAGTGCTAATGATTATTGGCATCAAATGTTAGCGCAAGAAGGGTATATTATTGTTTGCGTTGATGGTAGAGGAACAGGGTTTAAAGGGCGTGATTTCAAAAAAGTCACCTATATGAACTTAGTGAAGCATGAAACTGAAGATCAAATCGCGGTAGCTAAAGAATTAGCAAAATTACCATATGTTGATGCAAATAGAATTGGTATTTGGGGATGGTCTTTTGGAGGCCATATGAGTACAAACTGTATTTTAAAAGGGAATGATGTATTCACCGCAGCAATTGCTGTAGCACCAGTAACTACATGGCGTTTTTATGACTCAATTTACACAGAGCGTTATATGCGTACACCAGAGGAAAATCCAGCAGGTTATGACGATAATTCACCATTAAACTATCCTGAATTATTAAAAGGAAAATATTTATTAATTCACGGAACTGGTGATGATAACGTACATGTACAGAATGCTTATAGAATGATTGAAGCTTTAATTCAAGCAAATAAGCAATTTGAGTGGGGAATGTACCCTGATAAAAATCATGGTATTTATGGAGGTAATACACGTTTACACTTGTTTACTAAGATGACTAACTTTATTAAAAACAACTTATAGAAACTATACATATGGCAAATTCAACTTCAATTAAAGAGAAAGAACTACTTGGACATCCAATAGGCCTGTTTTATTTATTCTTTGCCGAATTATGGGAGCGTTTCTCATTTTATGGAATGAGAGCATTGTTAACGCTTTACATGGTGCAAGAAATTTTCAAAGCAATTTCAGAGAGAGATGCAGCGACTGCGGTTGTTTATGCTTCATATGGTTCTTTAGTATATGCTTCTACTGTAATAGGAGGTAGGATTTCGGATAAAATTTTAGGGATGAGAAGCTCTATTTTTTTAGGAGGAGTTTTAATGGCTATAGGTCATTTTGTATTAGCAATAGAAAATAATACAGCATTTTTTTTAGCACTAGCTTTTATAGTTGTAGGAAATGGTTTCTTTAAACCAAACATTTCAACTTTCGTAGGTTCTTTGTATAAAGAAGGCGATGTTAGAAAAGATTCTGGATTCACCATTTTTTATATGGGAATTAATATTGGTGGTTTTGTAGCACCTTTACTTTGTGGTTGGTTAGCTGCAGAATTTGGTTGGCATTATGGTTTCGGGTTAGCTGGAATTGGAATGTTAACAGGGTTAATTTTCTTTTGGAGTGGTATTAAAAAGAATGTTTTTGGAGATAAAGGATTGCCACCAAGTGAAGAAGTTTATGAAAAGCCAGTGATGGGTATTCCTCAAAAAACATTAATACCAATAATAGCAACTTTATGTGTGCCAGTGATAGCATATATCTTGTCATCGTATAAAGCCATTGCAGGAGGAGAATCATTCTTAGGAGATGAAACCATTGTTAGTTTAATTTTTAAACTTATAGGAGTAGTAGTTGTGTTATACTTAGGAAGTATTTTAATGAAGGCTACTTTAGATGAACGAAAAAAGTTGATTATGGCAATTTTAATCACCTTTTTTATGACTTTGTTTTGGGGATTCCATGAGTTATCAGGAAGTGTTATTACCTTATTTGCTTCTAGAAATGTAGATTTAACATTAATTAATGCTAGCCAGACAAATGCATTAAATTCAATGTTCATAATTATTTTGGCTATTCCAATTTCTTTACTATGGGAATATTTATCAAAAAAGAAAATAAACCCAAGAACACCGTATAAGTTTGGTTTTGGTTTAGTTTTAGCAGGATTAAGTTTCTATATATTATCTATAAGTGGAGGAAGTGCAGATGAAAATGGAATGGTGCCTTTTGCCTACTTGTTTGTTATGTATTTTATAATTTCAGTAGGAGAGTTATTTATGTCTCCAGTAGGGTTATCTAAAATCACTGATTTATCACCTAAAAGAATTGTGGCTTTTATGATGGGAATATGGTTCTTGTCATCAGCTTATGCATTTCAAATAGTTGGTTTTATATCTAAGCAATTGGCGGTAGAAAGCACAGATGCTAATGTAGGAGGGTTACAAACACTAGAAATATATACTGATGGTTTTGGGTTAATTGCTCAATATGCTGTTGGAGCTGGGATTATCGTGTTGTTATTTTCTCCGCTTATGAAAAAGTTAATGGGTAACGTACACTAAAAATAAAGGACTGAAATTAATTTAATTATATATGAATACAGATATTGAGAATTTATTTAAAGATAAGGTGTTAGGGCACCCAGCAGGGTTGTTTGTATTGTTTTTTACTGAAATGTGGGAACGTTTTTCATACTATGGAATGCGTTCGCTTTTAGTTTTATTTTTTACAGCGTCATTGTTAGACGACGGTTGGGGATGGCCACGTGAATGGGCTTTTGCCATTTTTGGAACCTATACGTCTTTAGTGTATTTATCAACAATGGTTGGTGGGTATTTTGCCGATAATGTTATTGGTATTCGTAAGGCAGTTGTTGTAGGAGCTTTATTAATGACTGTTGGTCACGCTTGTATGGCGGTAGAAACATCTTTCTTTATTTATGCTGGATTAGGATTTTTAGTAATAGGTAGTGGTTTCTTTAAGCCAAATATGACTTCTATTATTTCAGAAATGTATAAAGGAAAAGAAGAGAAAAAAGACGGAGCTTACACCATTTTCTATATGGGGGTAAATGCAGGTGCTTTCTTAGGAATTCTTTTATGTGGATATTTAGGAGAAAAAGTAGGATGGTCATGGGGATTCGGAGTAGCAGGTATTTTCATGCTATTTGGATTGTTACAATTCTGGTTAGCTCAAGGAATTTTTGGTAAAATTGGAGATGGACCTAAGAATAAAAATGTAGATATTATTGATGATATAACATCTGAAGAAAAAGAAGTAGAAGAAGGAAGAAACCCTTTCACAGGAGTACAAAAAGTATTAATTGGGGTTTCATCTTTATTAGGTTTGTTATGGATTTTTAACGATCCGATTTCAAAAATATCTGAAGGAAAATACAATGTTTTTCCGTTTGAGTTTGCTGGACTTTCAGGTTCTACAGTTGCAATTCTTTTAGCATTTTTAATATTCATAGCCTTGTTGGTAATGCGTATTCCTAAATATACACCAGTTTTAAGGGATAGAATGTTAGCAGTAGTGTTTTTTGCATTTGTAACAATTTTCTTCTGGGCAATTTTTGAGCAATCACCAAGTTCATTAACGGTATTTGCTAAGGACTATACAAACAGAGTTTTAGAAGGTAATGCTGGATTTATATTTAAAATAGTAAATTCATTAATGACTATTATTCCATTAGGAATTATTACATGGGTACTTTTCTTATTGTTCAAAAAAACATTTGCAAAGTATGCGTGGTCTAATATATTTTTAGGAACGAGTTTTGTAATAATTTGGTTTATTGCAATATGGATGTTAAAAGAAGAGTTCCAAAAAGATGCAGCAGAAATTCCAGCTTCTTGGTTTTCTGTGTTAAATTCGTTATATATTATCACTTTAGCACCATTATTTTCTAAATGGTGGGAAAGTAAATATAACCCAAACGCGAATATGAAATGGGCAATTGGTATGGGGTTATTAGGTTTAGGTATGGCAGTAATCGCTATAGGATCTAACGGTATTGAGCCAGGAGCTAAGACGGCATCAGTAAGTATTATCTGGTTAATTTTAGTGTATTTATTCCACACTATGGGAGAGTTATGTGTATCGCCAGTAGCGTTATCGTATGTTTCTAAATTAGTACCAGGTCGTATGATTGCGTTTATGTTTGGTATTTGGTATTTGGCGGTAGCTATTGGAATGAAGTTGGCAGGTGTATTTGCCGAATCATCAGAAGCAATTGCTAAAGAACAAGGATTAAGTAGCTTCTTCTGGTTGCTAACATTTGTTTCTTTTGGATTAGCAGTGTTGTCAGCAGTACTTTATCCAGTAATTAAAAAATTAATGCACGGGGTGAAATAACCCTAAATAAAGGTTAAAAAAACTTTTAACAACCTGCCAAAACTAAAACTTGGCAGGTTTTTTTGTAAATTTGGAATACTTATTGAGACCAAAGAGGTATGAAAAAAATAATATTAGTAGCAGTTTTTGCAGTTATTTCATTAGCGGTAAAAGCACAAGATAAAGTAAATTGGATGACCTTTGAAGAGGCGATGGAGATGAGCGAGAAAGATCCAAAACCAATTTTAGTAGATATTTATACCGATTGGTGTGGTTGGTGTAAAAAGATGGATAAGACTACTTATAAAAATAAAGTAATTATTGAGTACATTAATACTCATTATTATCCTGTGAAATTAAATGGTGAAGCGAAGCATGATATTACGTTTCAAGGAAGAACGTTTAAGTATCAAGCACAAGGAAGAAGAGGTTATCATGAGTTGGCAGCTGCTATCATGAAAGGGAAACTAAGTTATCCTTCAACCGCTTTTTTTAATACTGAACGCCAATTGTTACAAAATGTTCCTGGATATTTAGAAGAAAAAAGGTTTGAAAAAATATTAGCATATTTTAATAAGGATAATTATAAAAATATGCCTTGGTCAGAGTTTGAGAAAAACTTTAAAAGCGCCATGTAAAATTTATTCTTTTATAATAAGAACACCATTTTGACCAGTATACCAAAATGGTGTTTTTTGTTTATCACAAGTTTCTCTCCATTTGTTAATGTACGATTTGTAATTACTACCATCAGCAATAATTTTTTGAGGTTTTAGTGTCGCAATAAGTCTGTTTAAATTAATTTTAGGACTATCTTTTAGAATAATTATTGGATTTACAAGTCCATCTATTTTATAAACGCCTAAACTATCTACAATTAAAATTGGATTGCTTTTATAAGAAGTGATATTGAAAATAGAATCAACAACTTTAGAAGGAACATGTTCGCCAATTCTATAAGATTGCAATAGTTTTTCTTGTTGTAAAATAGAATCATTCGTTGAACTAAAAATCGTTAAAACTCCATTATTTCTTTTACCTAAAATTGAAGTTCTGCTTTTGTGAAATACAATAAATTCACTTTTGTTCATCTTTTGAAATTTTTCATAAAAGTAGATTCCTTGTAACAAAAGAATTGATGTGAATAAGAATAGTATACTTTTTGAAGTTTTCCGAATCCAAGCTTGAAATAAGAATACAATAAAAACATACCAAGCTAGCATTGCCTCAAAAGACATGGATATTTCTTTTAATAAAAAATCTTCTTGGTGAGAAATCCAATCAACAAACAAATTCATTGTTGAAATAATGAAACTATAACCGTCAGCTAAGAATTGAGGGAGTATGTTCATCGTAGCTAATAGAATGATTATAATTCCAAAGAGTAAAATTCCACTTAAAAAAGGAATGATAATCAAGTTAGAGAGGATAAACAATCCAGGAAACTGATGAAAATAATACAAGCTGATAGGTAAGATTCCTGCTTGTGCAGCTATTGAAACTGTGAACAATTGCCAACCTTTATCCAGTATCCAAAGTTTAGGTTTCCATAAATTATAGAGTAAAGGTTGTACCCAAACAATACCAAAAACTGCTAAATAACTCAATTGAAAACCTACGTCAAATAAGAATAACGGTTTTATCAATAGTAAAAATAGCATAGAGCTAACCAGTGAATATTCAATGATCTTTTTCCGTTTAAACGATTGTCCGATAGCTACAAAAGTAAACATGGTTACTGCGCGTACTACTGAGGCTGATAATCCCGCAATAAAAGCAAAAGCCCAAAGTAAGAAGACAACACATATAGTTTTGATGAACATTCCGTGTGGAAGTTTTTCTAAAGGTTTAAATACATAGGAGAGGAGCAATAATAATATACCAATATGTAAGCCTGAAATAGCTAGAATATGAATAGCACCAGCATTGGTATAGCTTTCTAATAGCTCTTTAGATATTTCTTGACGCTGACCAAGTAATAAAGCATTAATCACAGCAAATTCATCATTGGAAAAATGATGCTTTTTTAAGGAAGTTTGTACTTTTTCTCTAATACTAGCCGATAAACCTACTAAAGAAAAACTTGCATTGTCAAGCTGTTTAAATTGTTGTTTATCTAAAAATACTTGATGATAAATGTACTGTTTTGCTAAATAGTGTTTGTAATCAAATTGATGTGGATTTAAAGGTGGAATCAACTCTTTAAAAGGAGTTTTAATAAAAATCCGATTACCAACAGCAAGTGTAGTTTGTGTACTATCTTTTTGAATGCTTAAGAGAACATATCCATTTGTTTTAATAGAATCAATCTGCGAAACTTTAGCAACATATTTTATGTAGTAGTTACCTGGTTTTAATACTTTTTGTATAGTGAGTATAGAAGTAGAGTTGTCAGTTAATTGATGCTTATAATAGTTTTTATGATTCTTCGGATTGTGAATATACGTGGTACTAACTCCAATAAAAACAAAAAGTAATAAGCTAACTACGCTAAAAGCTTTTCGTGTTAGGGTTTTTCTTAAAAAATAGAGAACAGTTAGAAAACCTAGTGAAACACATCCTAAATAAAGAAAATCAAATTGCCAAATTTGCGTGTAAAATTGAAGTGTGATTCCAATAATAACACATAATAAAAAATGAAATGGAGGGTATTCTAACAATTTTTTCATAGCCTTTTAAAGTTATGAAAAAAGTGTGAATTTGAAAAAAAATAGTTATCGTTTTGTTTGTGATTAGTCGCGTGAAACACGGAACTAAATCAGAAATTAAAGATACACTTTGTTAGCTTTTAGTACTTTTATAATAGGTTTATATTGTTTCTTAACTTGTTTTATTTGGAGATAGGAATTTAGATTTGATTCTACTTAAAGTTTCCTGTGATATATTAATATAAGATGCTACAACCTTATTTGGTAGGCGTTTTACAATGTTTGGATTAACTTCAAATAATTGTTTATATCGTTCTGATGCATTTAGCGTAGTAAATGAAATTAATCTTTTAGAGTTATTTACATATGCTTTTTCTAAATAGATATTATAAAAATCTTTCCATTTAGGAATGATTTTCATGAGGTATCTAAAGTCTTTGTGAGTGATATATAAAAGTTCACTGTTTTCTATGACTTGAATAGATTCTTGAGCAGGTTGATTTGTTATAAAACTAACTAACTCTGTTGCAAATTGATTTTCGAATGCGATATAACGTGTGATATCTTTCCCTTCCTCATCTATATAGAATAACCTTAAAGAACCTTTTATTACAAAATAACTAACCTGACTAATTTTTCCACTTGAAAGCAAAATTTGATTTTTATTTTTTTTAATTGTTTTAAAATATGATAATACGATTTTTAAATCTTCATTATCAATATTGATATTTTTTTTTATAAACTTGGCAAGTTCTTTATGATTAGTCATCTATTTATAATCTCTTACAAATTTACGGTATAGAATAATATCTTGAATTGATAGTACAATTAAATTATGTTCTTTTGCAAAGTGCAAAATAGAATCATTTTTTGCCATTGTTCCGTCATCATTCATTAATTCACATAAAACAGCTTCGGGTTTTAAACCAGCTAGCTTCATTAAATCTACACTTCCTTCTGTATGACCTTTTCTTGTTAGTACACCATTATTATTCGCTCTTAAAGGAAAGATATGTCCAGGTTTAGCTAAATCACTACCTTTAGCATTTTCACTGCAAGCTACTTGGATAGTTTTCAACCTGTCTTTAGCAGAAACTCCAGTAGTAACACCTTCTTTTGCTTCAATTGAAATAGTGAAAGGTGTTTGAAAGTTACTAGTATTTTCTTTTATCATATATGGAAGATTAAGGAAATCAGCTTTTTCGTTTGTCATACATAAACAAACTATGCCACTACATTTTCTGATCATCAAGGCCATTTGATTAATAGTCATATTGTGAGCAGAGAATATTAAATCACCTTCATTTTCCCTATCTTCATCATCAACTAATATAATTCCATTACCATTCTGAAGATTTGCTAATGCTTTCTCAAGGCGCTCTTGACTATTGTTGCCAAATATTTTTAGTTTATCTAAATTTGCGATTGCCATTTTATTTTTTTATTTTTTGTATGGCAACAAAACTAATCTTCTTTTAGACGAAATTATTTGACTTAAGTCAATAAATTAACCTATTTAATTAGCTGTAATTTCAGTTGTACATTAATTAGGTTTGGTTTTAAAAATTCAATTTCTGTTTCTTTTGTTTATATCATTGATTAGCTAATTCAAACAGAATTTTCTTACTTTTTATTTCACTTAAAGTCTATTCATAATTGTCAAACTTCTAGCATTAAATGAATTGTAAAATACTAGTTGAAGTTACTACAACAGTACCTATCAATGTTTTTTAAGTTGTGTGAAAATGAAATTAAGAATTAAACAAAAAAAGCAACCTCAAATGAGATTGCTTTTTTAATTATATTCAGTTATTTAAATATTTTATACGACTTCAACAAACAAACCTTCTTCTGTTTTTTCAACTTTTGCAAGGTTGTTTTTAGTTAATCCTTTAATGGTTTTGTCCCACTTTTTGTTAGATAAACCACTTTGAGTTTTTAACTCGTTTAAATCTATTTTTTCAGCTTTTTCTATTAAAGTTAACAATGCTTTTTCATCATCGTTTAACTCAACAGTAGGAGCTAGCTTCTCTGGTTTCATTTGTGGGAAGAATAATACTTCTTGAATTGACGGATTGTTCGTTAAATACATAATTAAACGATCCATTCCAATTCCTAATCCAGAAGTTGGAGGCATCCCATATTCTAACGCACGTAAGAAATCTTGGTCGATAAACTCACCAGCTTCATCATCTCCGCGCTCAGCTAATTTTAATTGTGCTTCAAAGCGCTCACGTTGATCGATTGGGTCGTTCAATTCAGAGTAGGCATTGGCAATTTCTTTACCACATACCATTAACTCAAAACGCTCAGTTAATTCAGGATTGTCACGGTGCTCTTTACACAACGGAGACATTTCTTTCGGATAATCGGTAATGAAGGTTGGTTGAATGTAGTTTCCTTCACACTTTTCACCAAAAATCTCATCGATTAACTTTCCTTTACCCATGGTTTCATCTACTTCAATACCCATGTCTTGAGCAGCTTTACGGATTTCATCTTCCGATTTTCCGCTAATATCAAAACCAGTAAAGTGTTTGATAGAATCAGCCATCGTAACACGTGCATATGGAGCTTTAAAATCAACTTCATATTCACCAAAAGTAGCTTTGGTAGTTCCGTTAACAGCAATAGCACAGTGCTCTAATAATTTTTCGGTGAATTCCATCATCCAGTTGTAGTCTTTATACGCTACATAAATTTCCATGGCTGTAAACTCTGGGTTGTGAGTTCTGTCCATTCCCTCGTTACGGAAGTTTTTCGAAAACTCATAAACTCCGTCAAAACCACCAACAATCAAACGCTTTAAGTATAACTCATTCGCAATACGCATGTATAACGGAATGTCTAAGGCATTGTGATGTGTAATAAATGGTCTTGCAGCAGCACCACCAGGAATAGGTTGTAAAATAGGTGTTTCTACTTCAAAGTATCCAGCATCGTTAAAAAACTGACGCATCGCATTGAATAACTTAGTACGCTTAACAAATACTTCTTTTACCTGTGGATTCACAACCAAATCAGCATAACGCTGACGGTAACGCATTTCAGGATCGGTAAATCCGTCAAAGGTATTTCCTTCAGCATCTACTTTAGGTAATGGTAATGGCTTTAAAGACTTACTTAATAATTTAAAATCTTTTACCATCACGGTGATCTCACCAACCTGAGTTTTAAACAACTCTCCTTCAATCCCTACAAAATCACCTATGTCTAATAACTTTTTGTACACTTCGTTGTACAACGTTTTGTCTTCACCAGTACAAATCTCGTCACGGTTAAAATATACCTGTACACGACCTTCACTATCTTGTAATTCAGCGAAAGAAGCTTTTCCTTGAATACGACGTGACATTAATCGACCTGCAATTACCACCTTTTTACCCTCTTCAAAGCTCTGTTTAATCTCTTTCGAGTTTGAATTTAAAGGGAATAAATCAGCTGGGTAGGGATTGATACCTAATTCTCTTAGTTTCCCTAACTTTTCTCTACGTACAACTTCTTGTTCTGATAATTGCATGGGTTAATTTTTATTAATTTTTAATGAAGCTGCAAAGATACAATCAATTGCAGAATTAAACAACGCTTAACAGATTCACATTTTTTGTAAAAAAATAATAAAAGTTTGGCAACTTTAAAAAAGGTTGTATATTTGCAGGCTGTCTAATTTTAAAAGGGCAGCATTTAGTTGTGTTGTTAGGTACTTTAAATAGTACCATGGTTTTGTTAACCAATGGAAAGCTTCCCTGAGATGGGTTGCTTTTTTTTTGCGCTAAATTTAAGTGTTTTTTTGAAGCTATTTCCCGCTTTCTGCACTCGCTCTCTACGAGGAGCTCAAACAATTGTTTCAATCGGGGCTAAGTGTATTTACAAAGCCTTTTAATCAATGTAGTGAGTGTTTGTCATTCCAAACGAGGAGCGAGGAGAAACCGTAAGGTTCAACGAAGCTAAATCTTAAGAATAGAAGTAGAACCTTTGCTTAAAAGAAAGAACCACGATGCTCCCAAAATTTAACCATAAATAATACTAAGTATACCATTGCAATAGAAAATTTGATGGTTGCCGATGCTAAAAAACCTAGAAAAGCACCAAAAGATGCTTTAATAGCTCGGTTGGTGTCTTTACTGTCGTAAATCAATTCACCAACTAAAGCTCCAACAAAGGCACCAATTAAAATCCCAAATGGGATAGGAGAGAGGAGTCCAACAATTAAACCAATGGTAGTACCATACATCCCATATTTTGATCCTCCGAAGCGTTTGGTTCCCATAGCGGGAATAAAGTAATCAAGAAAAAAGATAATGATTGCTATTGCTAAGGTAATTCCTAAAAATGTCCAATTTTGAGGCACGGCTTTGGTTAGGTGTAATAACAATAAACCTACCCAGCTTGTAATAGGACCTGGTAATACAGGTAAAAAAGAACCAATAATACCTAAACAAGCAAATACAAAACCTAACAAGACCAATAGTATATCCATTAATTTTTTTATTAATAAGACGAAGATAGAATGGCTTTGTTACATATCTATTAACTAAAAAATTAGTTTAAACTAATTTTTTAGTTATATTTGTTTCAGTAATATTTCATAAAAAGCACCATGAGTAAACAGCTAACGAAAGCAGAAGAGCAAATAATGCAGGTATTATGGGAGTTAAAAATAGCTTCGGTAAAAGAAGTAATAGAACAATTACCAGAAACTAAACCAGCATACAACACAGTTTCAACAATCATTAGAATTTTAGAAACGAAAGAGTTTGTAGGGCATAAACCAAAGGGAAGAGGATATGAGTACTATCCTTTGATAGAAAAATCTGAATATAGCAATGAAAGTTTACACAAACTAATGAACGGTTATTTTGGGGGGTCATTTAAAAGTATGGTTTCGTTTTTTATGAAAGAAAATAAAATGGACATTCAAGAATTAGAAAGTATTTTAAAGGAAATAAATAAAAACAAGAAGCCATGATTAATTACATCATTCAAGTTATATTATTTCAGGTACTTTTTGTGGCGGTGTACGATTTCTTTTTAAGCAAAGAAACTTTTTTCAACAAAAATAGATGGTACTTGTTAAGTACAGCATTGCTATCGTTTGTGTTGCCTTTGTTTAAAATTTCGACGGTTAAAAAAGCTGTTCCTCAAGAATATTACACTTTGCTGCCAGAGGTAATGTTATCACCTCAAAAAGTCATTGAAGAAACAATTTGGTATCAATCCATTAATTATTTAGATGTATTGTTTTGGGGTGGATGTACCTTGTTTTTAATAGTGTTTTTAATAAAATTAGAGCGCATTGTTCGACTAGTTTTACAATACGGAACTATTCTAAAGGGAAATTATAAACTTGTATTACTTCCTAAAGAAACTAAAGCATTTTCATTTTTCAATTACATCTTTTTAGGAAAAGAAATTCCATCGTCAAAGCAAGAAAAAATCATTCAGCACGAATTAGTGCATAGTGAACAAAAACATACGTTAGACTTACTGTTTTTTGAGTTTTTAAAAATAGTAATGTGGTTTAATCCGATGGTGTATGTGTATCAGAATCGTATATCGTTAGTTCATGAATATATTTCAGATGCTATAGCTAGCAAATCTGACAAGAAAGAAAATTATATCAACCATTTACTCGCTGATATTTTTCAGGTCGAGCATATTTCATTCATTAATCAATTTTATAAACATTCATTAATCAAAAAACGAATTATTATGATGACGAAAACACAATCAAAAAAAGTAAAACAATTAAAGTATTTGCTGTTAATTCCGCTATTAGGAAGTATGATTTTATATACAGCTTGTTCTAGTGAAGAAGTAAAAATAGATAAGGTTGAAAAACAGCCTGTAACAGTATATAAAAGTGAGGATGGTAAAATTGTAAAAAAGCCTTCTACTGGCTACCAAAGTAAATACCTTGATTTGTATTTAGGTGATGAGCTTCCCAATACCAAAGAATACTCTATATATGAATTAACAGAAGAAGAAAAAGGAGAGTATTTAGCTTTATTAAATGGATTTAATAAAGAAGGAAAGCCTCAATTAAACATTAGAGTTTTTAAAGCAGAGAATGGTAGAAAAATGGTTGCTTTTGACTATCTGGGAAAAAATGAAAATCAAGGAAAAACTAATTACCAAGACTCAGAAGAAGTTCCTTTTGCTATGATGGATAAAGTACCAACCTTCCCAGGATGTGCTGAAGGAGATAAATATTGTTTTCACAAAAGTATGAGTAGATTTGTTCAAGAAAACTTTGATATGTCGATAACTAAAAACCTTGGATTATCAGAAGGGAAAAAACGAATTTATGTTCAATTTAAAATAAGTAAACAAGGTAAAGTAATTGATGTAAAGGCAAGAGCACCACATCCAACATTAAAACAACATGCAGAAGAAATAATGCAAAAGTTACCACAAATGCAACCAGGAGAAAAAGATGGAAAAATTGTAAGTACAGGATACGTAATACCAATTACTCTTAACGTAGACTAACATTTAAACTATAATGAAAAAGAAATTTTTAAGTATTGCTTTAGTATTAGAATTTTTAAAAGTTGGGGCGCAAGTCTCGACTTTTAAAACTATTGATAGCATGGTAACTATAGGTCGTTATCAAACAGCATTGTCAGTCTTACAAGAATTACCAGCTACTTTTGAATCTACAACAAAAATGGCAGCCATTTATGCTTCAATAGATAATCACAAACTTGCATCAAAATACTATGAAAAAGCATTGCAATTGCAAGATGATTATTCGGTAAAAGTAAAGTTGGGAAAATCCTATCAAAAAGAAAAAAAACGAAAAAAGGCTATCAAAATTTATGAAGAAATTGCTCTAAAAGATATAGATAACCTACTAATACAATATCAATTAGGGAAATTGTATTTACAAACTCTTCAACCCACAAAAGCTGAAAAAGTTTTTAAAGGACTGATTCAAAAAGATAAAAATAATGCAAATTATCATTATCAATTAGGGATAACTTATGCAATGCTAAAAAAGAGAAATCTGAAGATTGATAGCTTTTTAGAAGCGTATGAGAACGATGATGAACATTTACCATCGATCCATCAACTGGCATTAGCGTATACTGTTTTACGCGATAAAGATTCAGCAAACATTTTTATCAATAGAGGGTTGATTGTAAACCCTAATCATGTTGATTTAAATAAGCTTCAAATTAATAATTTGTACAGAAAAGAAAAATACTCAGAAGCAATTCAATTATTACAAAAAATAGATTCGATTGAACCTAACGAACATTATACTCAAAAAATGTAGGGTCGTAGTTTTTTTAATTTAAAAGAGTACAAAACTGCTAGAGAGTATTTTAAAAAAGCACTAAAAATAGATCAATCCGATTTTAAAACATATACCTATTTAGGCGATATGGATTTTGCTTTAAAGGATTATAAAAAAGCACGATTTAATTACTCGATGGCAACCTTTATAGGGAAAGAAAAAAGAGATATCGAATTTTATCAATTGGCTAGAGTTTATAAAGAGTTAGGAAAGTTTAAAGAAGAGCTAAAGTTTTATAAAAAAGCGTATGAAGAGAATGGGAAAAATTACAAAGCTTTATACCAGTTAGCGACAACTTCAGAGAACTTTTATGAAGACAAAAAAATAGCTTACAAGTATTATCAAAATTACATCGATCGTTTTGAAAACAAAGATTCTTTGCTAACAGCTTATGCGAAAGTTAGATTACAAGAAATTAAGAAGTATTATTTCTTACACGGTAAGATTTTAGAATAGGAACAAAAATTCGTATATTCATCTTAAAATCAGTAAGATGAATATACGCTATGTACTCCTTTTAATTTTGGTCTTGCTATGCACTTCGTGTGATTTTTTTTCGTTTACAAATAAAAATAAAGAGCAGGCTGTTGACACTATTATTGATTTTACGAAAGTAGATGTGTCTCCTGCTTTTAATAAGTGTAAAAACCTGTTAAATGAAGCTAAAACGAATTGTTTTAGAAAAGAGATTCATGAAAGAATAGCTGATAAATTACAGCGTTATAATTTTATAACCCACGTGGCTGTAGATGAAGAGATTTTAATAAATGTTGTGATAAATCCTGAAGGGAATTTTCAATTAAAAAACATACAGACGTCTTCTATCATTAAAGAACAACTTCCAGATTTAGAAAAGACCATTCAAGCTATTATTAATGAATTACCAAAGGTATCACCCGCTATAAAAAGAGGTGTAATCGTAACAACGCAGTATCAGTTACCTATTAAAATTCAAACAAATTAAGGTTAAAGTTTTAAAAGCTCGTCAATAAAACTACGTTCGTTAGACAAACGAGGTACTTTGTGTTGACCGCCTAGTTTACCTTTTGCCTTCATCCAATCATAAAATAAACCTTTTCGTGCTTGATGTACTTTAGGCATTGCCAATGTCATATTATTGTAGCGTTTTGCTTCATAGTCGGAGTTACAATTTTTCAGGGAATTGTCTAACATTTCAGTAAAAAAAGCAAGGTTTTTAGGAGGTTTTTCAAACTCGATAATCCATTCATGAGCACCATTTTCTTTGTCATTCATAAAAATAGGGCCTACAGTATATTCTTTAACCTCACTATTAGTTTTATTGCTGGCAGCTTTCAAAGCTTCTTCAGCATTTTCAATAATAAGTTCTTCTCCAAAAACGTTAATATAATGTTTGGTGCGCCCCGTAATTTTTATTCGATAAGGTTTGGTTGAGGTAAACTTAACGGTGTCGCCAATTAAATAACGCCATAACCCACCATTAGAAGTAATTACGACAGCATAGTTTACACCTTTTTTAACTTCGGAAAGCGGAATAGCTTTTGAGCTTTCTCCATCGTATTGATCCATAGGAATGAACTCGTAAAAAATTCCGTAGTCTAACATCAATAGCATTTCATCAGAGTTGTTGCGATCTTGAATAGCAAAAAAACCTTCAGAAGCATTGTAGGTTTCATAGTATTTAAAATCGTCTTTCGGAATCAATTTTTTATACTGCTCACGATAAGGATTGAAGTTGATACCTCCGTGAAAGTAAACTTCTAAATTGGGCCATACTTCTAAGATATTATCCTTACCTGTTTTTTCTAAGACTTTGTTAAGCAAAACTAGCATCCATGAAGGAACACCTACTAAACTAGTGATATTTTCGTGAATGGTTTCATTAATAATAGCCTCCATTTTGGTTTCCCATTCACTCATTAAGGCAGTTTCTTGTCTTGGAGCAGAACTGAAATCTGCCCAAAAAGGCATGTTTTCAATAATGATAGCCGACAAATCACCAAAATACGAGTTATTGTCTTCGTACACAGCAGAGCTTCCTCCTAAACGTAATCCTTTTCCCGTAAATAGTTTAGCGTTTTCGTTATTGTTAATGTATAAACATAACATATCCTTTCCTGCTTTCATATGACAACCTTCAATGGCTTCATCACTTACAGGAATAAACTTACTTTTTGCATTGGTAGTTCCACTTGATTTTGCAAACCATCGAATAGGAGTAGGCCAAAACAAGTTTTGCTCTCCTTTTCTACAACGTTCAATAAGAGGTTCTATACTTTCATACCGTTGAATAGGAACCCTGCTAACAAAATCTTCATAACTTTTAATTGAAGCAAAGTTTTGTTGTTTACCAAACTCAGTATTCTTAGCAGCATTTATGAGCTTTAATAGTAATTCATTTTGAACATCTATAGGATATTTTAAAAATAATTCTACTTGATGTTTGCGCTTTTTTAAAAACCAAGAAATGATTGAATTTATAAATGGAAACGTCATAGATTAACTCTTAATTCAATTTTTTTACTGTAAGTTTGTGAAGCTAAAAGTAATAAAATTTAAGACATGCAGTACCAAGGAGTTTTAAAAAAAATGCCGACAGAGAATCAAAACACAGTTCAATATTATTTAGATATGTCATCTGATTTTTTGAATATGAATCAGTTGTTGAATAGAGAAATGTCTTTGAGTTTTGTTACATACGAATGTTTAAACTGTCATTTAGAAAAGAAAATTTACCGCCAAGGTTTTTGCAAAAGCTGTTTTTTTGAAACTCCAACGGCAGGTGATTGGATTATGCGTCCTGAATTAAGTAAAGCACACTTAGGGGAAGAAGATAGGGATTTAGAGTATGAAAAAAAGGTACAATTACAGCCACATATTGTGTACTTGGCTAATTCGAGTAATGTAAAAGTAGGTGTAACCAGAAAGCAGCAAGTGCCTACTCGTTGGATAGACCAAGGAGCACATGAAGCTATTGAAATAGTTGAAGTGCCTAATCGTTATTTAGCAGGAATTACTGAAGTTGCTTTAAAAGAACATGTGGCAGATAAGACCAATTGGAGAACGATGTTGAAAAATGAAGTGAAAGATGAAAATCTGGTTGAATGGAGAGAACGATTACAAGAGTTTATTCCTGATGAGGCAAAAGAATATTATTTAGCTAGTAATACAGAAACAAATATTCAATTTCCTGTAGAGAAATACCCGAAGAAACCTAAAAGTTTAAATTTAGAGAAAGAAGAAAGTTATACAGGGAAACTAGTAGGGATTAAAGGACAATATTTGATTTTTGAAGACGAAACAGTGTTTAACGTTCGTGCAAATGAAGGTTTAGTAGTGAGGATAGAATTACATTAAAATAGTACATAAAAAAAGCAGCGATTAGCTGCTTTTTTATTTAATGCTTTACAATAGCGTTGTAATTTTCATTCATTTTTAATTCACTTAGCACATTTAAGGCTTCATTCATATAAATATCTTTTTGTAAGTTTTTATGCCATACAGTACGTTTATCTTTTAATACGGTGTCTTTTTTAAATAAATCTAACTCATATTTAGGAGAGTTAAAGGTTAGGTGAGAGTCAAATTTAAAAATGTCTTTAAATTTTTCAGCTTCTTTGTTTTTAGCTTCGCTTTCTTTTTTAAAGGTTTCATAATTTAAAGAATACACCCTTTCATCTTGGTTTTTCTTTAACCACTTAGCGTAATCATTTATCTTATTAAACTTCTCATCACTGGTTACACGTTGCTTACTATTGTATACGACATCTGTAAAGTTTCGGTAAGAGTTTGTAGTTGTGTATTTAGCTTGTTGTACCTTATCCCAAGGTAAAGCGCCATCTAAATCACGTTCTCCAAAATCCATATAACTATATCTACTCGGTAATGAAATATCTGAATATACTCCTTCAATTTGAGTAGAACCACCATTAATTCTATAAAACTTTTGAATGGTCATTTTTAAGGCTCCTAAATCATCAGGATATTGCTCATAAAAACGGTTGATAGGCAATACATTTTGCACAGTTCCTTTACCATAAGTTTGTTTACCACCGATAATGATTCCTCGTTTGTAATCTTGCATTGCAGCGGCAAAAATTTCAGAAGCCGAAGCAGAAAATTCATTTACCATTACTACTAATGGTCCACCCCATTGTATTTTAGGATCCGTATCATTTTTTACCAAAGGTTCTTCACCACGATATTTTACTTGTACTATAGGACCTTTTTTAATAAACAAACCACCAATTTCTATAGCTGTTTTTAAAGATCCTCCACCGTTATCACGTAAATCTACAATTAAGCCTTTTACATTTTCACTTTTCAGACGCTCAATTTCTCTTTCCATGTCTTTAGCGGCATCTCTTCGGCTTAAGTCGTTAAAATCGATATAAAATCTAGGTAGGTTAATAATACCGTATTTTTTACCGTCCTTTTCAACAATACTCGATTTTACGAACGTTTCTTCCAGTTCTACCACATCTCTAATAATTGGAATTACTTTAATAGAACCGTCAATTTTTTTCTTTACTGTTAAACGAACTTCTGTTCCTTTTTTTCCTTTGATAAATTTAATAGCATCATCTAAACGCATTCCAACAATATCTAATGGTTCTCCATCTCCTTGAGCAACTTTTAAGATAATATCGTCCGCTTCTAATTCACCTTGTTTCCATGCAGGCCCACCTGAGATTAACTCAACAATATGCGTATAAATTCCTTTTTTCTGTAAACGAGCACCTATTCCTTCTAACTTTCCAGACATTTCTTGATCGAAACGGGTTTTAATACGAGGAGACATGTACGTTGTGTGAGGATCAAAACCACTTACAATACTGTTTAAAAAAGTAGAATACCAATCAGAATTTTCAAGTTCTCCAATACGCATGTATAAATCATCCATATTTTTCAACACTTTCTTTCTTGCTTCGCTCTCTAATTCTTTAAAGGTTTTCTTTTTAAATGTTTTGTCTTTTTTAGCTTTTTCATTTTGTTGTGCCTCAGCATCTTCAATATTACTTAAAACAGATAATTTTAATTGTTTTCTCCAGTGATCAATTAACTCTGTTTCGTTTTTGGCAAAAGGAACTTTTTCGTAATCAATATCAATTACTTCATCTTTTTTGAAATTGAAAGGTTGCTCTAATAAAGTACGATAGTTTTTTTTGGCAATTGTTAGTTTCTCTAAAAAGCGATTGTATACCAGTTTGTAAAAATCGATATTAGATTCTTTTAATTGATTATCAATTTGATATTTATACTGAGAAAACTCTTTTAAATCTTCTTGTGTAAAATAACGTTTACTTGGGTCTAGCCCATCAATAAAGGTGTTATATACATGTTCAGAAAAATCGTCGTTCAAATCTTTTTGAACATAATGATATCGACTTAAAATGTTTTTTAAAACATAAACAATTATACGATCCTTGTCTGGGTCATTATCATTATTCGAAAATGTATTCGAACTCACTGAGTTTGAAAATAAAAGCGTAATTGCTAAAAATGGTATAATAAACTTCGTCTTCATAAAACCTTCTATCTTTTTAATTTGTGTTGTGTAGTTGTTATGCTAAGCTACTAAAATAATGCCAATTTTTTTAGCTTTAGTGCTTTTTATAAACGCCTCTAAAAATTTCTTTTATTTTTTTGCGATTTTCATCTAAGTAACTCCATACCTGTGTTACTGAACCATCATTGTTTTTTGTCCAAGTAATTTGATTGTAATAGTTACCTTTATTATTCTTTACAAGATTACTACTTAAGGTCATAGTATTTTCTTTATATGTTCCTTTTAAGACTAAAGAAAATCCACTATTGTCAATCCAAAGTTGGTTCCAGGTATTATCAGTTTTATTATAATAATTATAGCTGGTTCCTTTACTTTTTGATGTTGTTGAAGTCCAGTTTTCTTGAATAGCACAGGCATTTGGTACTTCCACAATATTGTTATGACCTATTAATTTTCCTTGTGTATTGTACACATCCCAGTTTCCAACCCAAAAATTAAATTGAGAGTAGGCAGGATTATTACATGGTATTGAAGGCTTGTTTTGCGCAGAAATTATAGAAAAAAAAGAAGAAATAATAAAAACGGTTATATAGACAATAATACGTATCATGCTGTTGGAGTTTGATTACCACAAGTTTACTTATAAAATAAACCAATCTGTCTTTATAAAATGTTAAAATAATAATCCTTTTTTTGTGTTACATTTGTTGTAAAACTTACACACTATGCAAGAAAGACCTTTAATTTTGGTTACTAATGATGATGGAATTACAGCTCCTGGTATTCGTATGTTGATTGAAATTATGAATAAAATAGGTGATGTAGTTGTGGTAGCTCCTGACAGTCCGCAAAGTGGGATGGGACATGCCATTACTGTTGATAATGTATTGCATTGTAATCCTATTACGATTGATGAAGGACCACAAATTGAATATAGCTGTTCAGGTACACCGGCAGATTGTGTTAAAATGGCAAAAAATGAAATTTTAAATCGAACTCCCGATTTATGTGTTTCAGGAATTAATCACGGATCAAACTCGTCTATTAATGTTATTTATTCAGGAACCATGAGTGCTGCTGTTGAAGCGGGTATTGAAGGGATTCCTGCTATTGGTTTTTCTTTGTTAGATTTTGATTGGCATGCCGATTTTAGAGCAGCTAAAAAGCATATAGAAAGAATAGCATTAAATGTTTTGTTGAACGGACTGCCTGATGGAGTAGTATTGAATGTAAACATTCCGAAGCTAAAAGAGGAAGATATTAAAGGAGTTCGTATTTGTAGACAAGCTAATGGATATTGGAAAGAGAATTTTGATAAACGTAAGAGCCCTTTTGGTAAAGAATATTACTGGCTATCTGGAGAGTTTGTAAACAAAGATAAAGGTCAAGATACAGATATCTGGGCGTTAGAAAATGGGTATATTTCTGTGGTTCCTGTTCAGTTTGATATGACAGCACATCACGCAATTCAAAAATTACATACATGGGACATATAAAAAAGGAAATAGCAATCGGAATTTTAGTTTCGTTGTTTGCAACAGCTTGTGGTTTTTTTGTGTATTTACAATACATTTCACAATCTAGTATGTCTGAAACACTAGAAAGAATTAGAGAAGGAGGAATGTTAGGTTCTGTAATAGCCCTAGCAGCGATCCCTAATTTGTTTGTGTTTTGGGTGTTTTTAAAAAAGAAGCAAGATTATAGAGCAAGAGGAGTGTTAATAGCTACCATTGCTATAGCGTTGTTAACCTTTGTTTTAAAATTTTTTTAATTGAAGTAGGATGAAATATTACATTCTTGCAGGTGAAGCTTCAGGTGATTTGCACGGAGCAAGTTTAATGAAGGCGTTGTTGAAGGAAGATCCAGAAGCAGATATTCGCTTTTGGGGAGGAGATTTAATGCAAGAAGTTGGCGGTACACTTGTAAAACATTACAAAGAACGTGCTTTTATGGGGTTTGTTGAGGTGCTGATGAATTTACGTAAGATTTTAGGCATGATCTCTTTCTGTAAAAAAGACATCGCACAATTTAATCCTGATGTACTAATTTTTATTGACAACTCGGGCTTTAATCTTCGTATTGCCAAATGGGCAAAACAACAAGGCTTTAGAACCAATTATTATATATCACCACAAGTTTGGGCAAGCAGGGCAAGTAGGGTAAAAGATATCAAACGCGATATTGATGAGATGTTTGTAATCCTCCCGTTTGAAAAAGAATTTTATAAAAAGCGTGGATATAATGTTCATTTTGTAGGACATCCGTTAATTGATGGAATTTCTGACAGAAAACAAGTATCTATTGAAAAGTTTAGAAAAGAATACGATTTAGGGTATAAAGAAATTATAGCGCTATTGCCAGGAAGTAGAAAACAGGAAATCACCAAAATGTTATCAGTAATGTTATCGTTGGTAGATAATTTTCCCGGATATCAATTTGTGGTGGCGGGAGCACCGAGTCAGTCGTACGAGTTTTATCAAGAAATTATAGGTGATGCAAATGTGAAATTCATCAATAATAAAACGTATGATTTGTTGAGTATTTCATATGCAGCTTTGGTAGCATCAGGAACTGCAACTTTAGAAACAGCCTTGTTTAAAGTACCACAAGTGGTGTGTTATAAAGGAAGCAATATTTCGTACCAAATAGCGAAACGAATTATTACGTTACGTTATATCTCATTGGTGAATTTGATTATGGATAGGGAAGTGGTGAAAGAGTTGATACAAAACGATTTTACCAAGGAAAATTTAAAACATGAGTTAGCACGTATTTTAGAGTCTGAACATCGTCAACAATTGTTTTTGTCGTATTTTGATTTGGAACAGAAATTAGGAGGCAAAGGAGCTTCTGCAAAAACTGCCAAATTGATTGTTGGCGGATTGAAAAAATAAAAATAAACTATGATTAAAAAAATCCTCTTTTTATGTACACTATCGTTTTTTATGATTTCATGCGGGTCGTCAAAAAATGTGAGTAGTACTTACCAAAAAACAGCTTCAACAATGACACCTAGAGAAGTTGATGTTGCAAGTACTAAGTCAGAGGTTACAGAAGAGGTCGTAGTAAAAGAAGTAACAGTTGCCGATAAAATTGTTTGGACTGCAGTAACTTATAAAGGAGTACCTTATCGTTTTGGTGGAATGAGCAAAAGAGGAATGGATTGCTCTGGGTTAATTTTTACCTCGTTTCAGCAACGAAACGTGCCTATTGCCAGAAGTTCTCACGAAATGTATAGACAAGGAGAAAGCATTCCATTACGAGAAGTACAAAGAGGCGACTTGTTGTTTTTTAAAACTTCTAGAAGGAGAGGAAAGGTAAACCATGTTGGTTTAGTGACTTCTGTTGATAACGGCGATGTGCGTTTTATTCACTCAACCACTTCGCAAGGGGTTATTGTAACATCTTTACACGAACATTATTGGAAACGTACTTTTATTGAAGCGAAAAGGGTGTTGTAAACTTTTAAAAAGAATAAACTGTCGCTATCTGTTCAGTGGCTATGATTTAAGCGTGGAATAAGTCAGAGACTTTCCGCTGTAGAAATCATCTGATTTAAAAATTAATAAATCTTGTTTTTTTATTCGGCCTGCTGAATTATAGCCATTATTGCACACAGTTTTTTATTTTAGATTTGATTAAGTCAACTTGATTTTGAAGACCTGAATTTTCAGCCATTAACTTTTCAATTTTTTTCAACTCAACCTTTGCTTTTTCACATTTTCCTAATGCAGTTAGATTAAAAGACTTGTGAATTCTTGCCATAGCAGTTTGAAGTTTGTTATTACTTTTGGTTATTACAAAATTAGCAATCTCAACGCCTTTTTCAAATTCACCAGTTCTAAAATAATTAAGACTTAAATTGTTTCCAGCATTTAAATAAGTAGAGTCAGAAACTTTTATTGATTTTAGATAATATTCAATTGCCTTGTTGTAATTATTTAAATGACTATATGTAATTCCAATATTGTTTAAAATAGTTGCATTATTAGGTTCAATCTTATCTGCTTTTAACAATAGTTCATTAGCTTTTTCTGTATAACCTTCCTTGCCAAATTCAACTCCTTCGTTATTCAGTCTTTTGCCTTTTTCAGTTTTAAAATAGTCTCCTTTAAAAACGATTTGTTCAGTTCCGTTCAAATCAATTTTTCTGAATTCAGAGTTCTTACATGATATGAATGAGACAAATATAAATGCGAGAAAATAATACTTTTTCATAGATTTAAATTGTGTGCAATGGTTAAAATATCTTTCGGTTCAATGATTGATATCGTCCAATAGCGAAGTTAATAGTTTAAAATTAAGAATCAAACTAAAAAAGCAACCTCAAATGAGATTGCTTTTATATATGTTATTATTTTGTAAGATGAATTAATTCAACATTTGCCATAATTTATCTTTCAGTTCCATTAAGCCTTGTTGGGCAACAGAAGAGATAAATATAGTTTCAATACCTTCTGGTAAATCTTGTTTAATTTCTTCTTTTAGCTCATCGTCTAACATGTCAGACTTAGAAATAGCTAACAAACGATCCTTATCTAACAATTCAGGATTGTGTTTGCGTAATTCGTTCAGCAAGATTTCATATTCTTTTTGAATATCAACACTATCGGCAGGAATTAAAAAGAGTAGGGTAGAGTTGCGCTCTATATGACGTAAAAAGTGATGTCCTAACCCTTTTCCTTCTGCAGCTCCTTCAATAATTCCAGGAATATCTGCCATGACAAAACTTTGATGATTACGATATTCTACAATTCCTAAATTAGGTTTTAAGGTTGTAAAAGCGTAATCAGCAATTTTAGGTTTGGCTGCGGTAATTACCGATAAAAGAGTCGATTTTCCAGCATTTGGAAATCCAACTAAACCAACATCAGCTAAAAGTTTTAATTCAATACGAAACCAGCCTTCTTGTCCGTCAATACCTGGTTGTGCGTAGCGAGGTGTTTGGTTGGTTGCCGATTTAAAATGCCAGTTACCACGACCACCTTTACCACCTTCTAATAAGATAATCTCTTGCCCGTCTTCAACAACTTCGTGTAAAATTTCATCGGTATCAGCATCACGAATAATAGTTCCTAACGGAACAGGAACCACAACATCGGCACCATCATGACCTGTACTACGACTGGCACTACCATCACCACCGTGTTCTGCTCTAAAATGACGTTTAAATTTTAGATGGAAAAGTGTCCACATATTTTTATCACCACGTAATATAATATGACCACCACGACCACCGTCACCACCATCAGGGCCACCTTTCGCGATGTATTTTTCGCGATGTAAGTGTGCAGATCCACGACCACCTTTACCAGAAGATGCGTAGATTTTAATATAGTCGACAAAATTTCCTTCAGTCATTTTCTTTTATAATGTCATTCCTGCAAAGACAGGAATCTTGTTAATGTTATTTTTTATACAATGAAATTTCTGCTTTGGCAGGAATGACAATGTATTATAAAGTATCGAATACTTCTGATAAACGTTGTGTAATTTCTTCGATTGAGCCTACACCGTTTACTCCGTAATATGTACCTTGAGCTTCGTAAAAGTCTTTTAAAACAGCTGTTTTAGTATTGTACTCGTTAAAACGATTACGGATTTTACTTTCATCCATATCATCTGAACGACCGCTTGTTTTTCCTCTTTCTAATAAACGTTCAACTAATAAATCTTCTGGCACTTCTAAAGCAACCATTCCGTTGATACGTTCATTTTTTTCAGCTAAAAAAGTATCTAAAGCCTCAGCTTGCGATTCTGTACGAGGGAAACCATCAAAAATAAAACCTGCAGCATTTGCATTTTTGTTTACCTCTTCTTTTAGCATGTTAATCGTAACTTCATCAGGAACTAAATCACCAGCATCAATATATTTTTTAGCTAATAATCCTAATTCAGTTTCGTTTTTAATATTAAATCGGAATACTTCTCCTGTTGAAATGTGTACTAAATTGTATTTTTCTCTTAAAACTTCTGCTTGAGTACCTTTTCCTGCACCTGGAGGGCCGAATAATACGATGTTTTTCATTTTGGGTTGTGTTGTTAATTGATAAATAGCCGGTAAATTTCTACCATAGCCTTGGTAATCGAGCCCGTAACCTACGATAAACTTATCTTCAATACTCTTTCCGATATAGTCTATATGTAATTCTTTACGATACACATCTGGCTTGTAAAAAAGTGTAACTATTTTTAGTTCTTTTATATTTTTTGTGGCAAAGATTTCATGAATCTCTTGAAGGGTGGCGCCAGTATCGATAATATCTTCTAAAATGATAACTGTACGTCCTGATAAATCTTCATTCAGACCAATTAAGCTCTTTACATTTTCTGTTGAAGTAGTGCCTTCGTAAGAAGCCAACTTTACAAAACTGATCTCACAATTGCCTTTGTATTGGCGCAAGAAATCGGCTGTAAAAACAAAGCATCCGTTTAAAATTCCTATAAAAACAGGAACTTCATCTTTGGGTAAATCGTGTTTAACTTGTTCTGCCAAAGAGGCAACAATAGTTGAGATTTCATTTGGAGAAATGAATTCTTTAAAGTATAAATCGTGAAGTTTTGTAATTTTCATCAGACTGCAAAGATAGTTGCTTGATATTAAATGAAAAAACCGTTTTGAAGTTTATTCAAAACGGTTTTATGTGTGTTTTTATAGGAGTTACTTTTTATCTTCTTTTTTTGAAACGTCAAACATAATTGGCGTTGCAACAAATAATGAAGAGTATGTACCCACTACTACACCTATGATTAATGCGAACATAAATCCTTTAATACTATCTCCTCCAAAGAAGAAAATAGCTAACATTACTAATAATGTTGTTAAAGAGGTGTTGATTGTTCTTCCTAATGTACTACATAATGCTTTGTTTACTAAGCTTGCAGTAACTGAGTTTTTACCTTCTGTAAATTCTCTAATTCTATCAAAAATTACTACGGTATCATTTAATGAGTAACCTACTACTGTTAAGATTGCAGCAATGAATGATTGACCGATTTCCATATCAAATGGCATGAATTTGTATAGTAAAGAGAATACTCCTAATACTACTAATACATCGTGGAAAACAGCGACTACCGCACCGATAGAATAAGCCATTTTTCTAAAACGTAATAAGATATATAAGAATACGATGATTAACGATCCTAATACTGCCCATAAAGCAGCTTGTTTAATATCATCAGCAATAGTTGGATCTACTTTCATATAGCTCATAATTCCATTTCCAGCTTTTTCAAAACCAGGCTTGAAATCTTCGTAACTTGTATTTCCTAAATAAGGTTTTAATCCGTTGTATAAAGTATTTTGAACCACTTCATCAACTTCTGTACCTTCTTCATCAATTTTATAAACAGTAGTAATTTTTAATTGGTTATCAGAACCATAAGTCTTTACTTCTGGCGCAGTACCAAATGCATCTTTTAAAGTAGCAGCAACTTCATTACTTTTCATAGTTTGATCAAAACGTACTACATATGAACGCCCTCCTTTAAAGTCTACACCTTGTTTTAAACCTACTGTTAAAATAGATACTAAACCAACAGTGATAAAGAATCCTGAAACGATGTATGCAATTTTACGTTTTTGTAAGAATTCAACAGCAATGTTCTTAAACCAGTTTTTAGAAAGATTTGTGTTAAAGGTTAAGTTTGTACCTCTAGCAGCAGCACCATCAATAAATAAACGAGTAATAAAAATTGCAGTGAATAAAGAAGTACCAATACCTAACATTAAAGTATAGGCAAAACCTTTAATAGGACCTGTACCGAAAACATATAAGATAACCCCTGTTAAGAAAGTAGTAATGTTTGCATCAATAATTGCAGATAAGGCTCCTTTAAAACTAAATCCTTCTTCTACAGAAGTACCTAAACCTTTTCCTTCATTTAAGGCTTCTTTAATTCTTTCGAAGATAATTACGTTGGCATCAACCGACATACCTATAGTTAAGATAATACCTGCGATACCTGGTAAAGTTAATACAGCTCCGAATGCTGCTAACCATCCAAAAATAAATAAGATGTTTACAACTAAAGCAATGTTAGCATATAAACCAGACTTACCATAATATACAACCATCCATCCTAAAACTAATAAAATAGCTAAGGCAAATGACCACATACTTGCGTTGATAGATTCTTGTCCTAAAGATGGTCCTACAACCTCTGCTTCAATAATACGAGCAGGAGCAGGTAATTTACCAGCTTTTAGTACGGTTGCAATATCTTGTGCTTCATTTACGGTCATAGAACCTCCAGAAATTTGAGTACTACCTCCCGTAATAGCTCCATTTACCACTGGCGCTGTGTACACATAATCATCTAAAACAACAGCAACAAATTTCCCAACATTTTCGCTGGTCATTTTCGCCCATTTTTTAGTTCCTTCACCGTTCATTAACATAGAAACAACAGGCTTGCTTAATTGGTCGTAATCTTGCTTGGCATCGGCAATCACATCACCATCAATAGGAGCTTTATCTGCTCTGTTAGATTTGATAGCGTATAGACCAATTATTTCTGCAGTACCGTCTGCACTTGGTTGTGCTTTATAATCCCATAAAAACTTAACATATTTTAAGTTGTTAGGTAATAAAGCTCTTACCTCTTTGTTTTTTAATAAGCTATTTACTTTAGCTGTATCCTGAACTCTTGCTTGTGCAACCAAAGAACTCATTTGTTGTTGAGATTGCGCTATATTAGGGAATAAATAAGTAAATAGGTTTTTTTGACTTTCAACTTTAGTTGAATCTGCTGATTCACCTAATAAATCATCAATATTATCAGCTTTAGCTGAATCTTTAACTTGTTCTGTTGTAGAATCATCTTTTAATAATTCTGCAACTTTAGCGTTAGCAGCAAAGAAAAAGTTTTGAACTTCTGCATTGGTATATACTTCCCAAAATTGTAATTCAGCTGTACTTTGTAATAAATTTTGAACGCGCTCAATATCTTTAGCTCCTGGTAATTCTACTTGAATTCTACCAGAAGTACCAATACGTTGAATGTTTGGTTGTACTACTCCGAATTTATCGATACGGCTACGTAATACTTCAAAAGCAGTGTTGATAGATGTGTTGATTTCTTCTTGTAATGTCGATTTAACTTGTTCGTTAGTTTTATTGAAATCTATCTTATCTCGTAAAGCTTTAGTACCAAAAATAGTAGGGTCACTTAACTTAATACCTCCTTTACTTATACTCTCAAATTGGTTGAAGAATAAATCTAAGTAATCACTTTGACTGTTTTTTTGAGCCTCATCAGCTTTAGCTAACGCTTCAAGAAACACAGGATTTTTTGAGTTGTTTGATAATCCAACTAAAATATCTTTTACAGATACTTGTAAAATTGCATTAATACCACCCTTTAAATCCAAACCAAGGTTCATTTGGCTCTTCTTGATGTCATTGTAGCTGTATTTTGCAAATCCTAAATTTACAATCTCTTTATTAGCTACGCTATCTAAGTATTTTCGTTCATATTTCGCTAAAGCTCTACCGTTGTTATCGGGAACATTTGCTTTCGCATACTCTTTCGCACTATCTTCTACCTTATTGGCAAAAAACGTGAACGATAATTGATAAATACTCACTAAACCAAAAAGAATAGCAAATAATTTAATTAATCCTTTGTTTTGCATTGTAAAAATTTTAAATCGACATTATTTTATAAAACGTGCAAATATAGCGTTTCATTAAAAAAAAAGCCAATTCTTTTACCATATTTACGTCAATGGGAAATATTTAGGTATTATTTGCTAATAAAAGTCAGTTTTTGTAGGAATTATATTGCGTATATTTACTTACTTTTTTAAAAAACAAATAACTTAAATTTAAACGATTTGCAATGGCGCATTTAACGGATATTGAAATTGCTCAAGCAAAAGAATTACAACATATTAAACATATAGCTGATAAGTTACATATAAAGGAAGATGATTTAGAAATGTATGGAAAGTACAAAGCTAAATTACCTTTAGATTTGATTGATGAAGAGAAAATAAAAAAGAATAACTTGGTGTTAGTAACTGCATTAACCCCAACACCTGCAGGAGAAGGAAAAACCACAGTTTCTATAGGTTTAACAGAAGGATTAAATAAGATAGGAAAACAAGCTACGGTAGTATTGCGTGAGCCTTCATTAGGACCCGTTTTTGGAATTAAAGGAGGAGCAGCAGGAGGAGGATATTCTCAGGTAGTTCCTATGGAAGATATCAACTTGCATTTTACAGGAGATTTTAATGCTATTGAAAAAGCAAATAATTTATTATCAGCTTTAATTGATAACAATTTACAAAGTAGCGTTAATAATTTAAATATTGATCCGAGAACTATTTTATGGAAACGTGTAATAGATATGAATGATCGTGCTTTACGCCAAATAACTATAGGTTTAGGAGGGACCGCAAACGGAATTCCACGCGAAGATGGATTCAATATTACTCCTGCGTCTGAAGTAATGGCGATTTTATGCATGGCGACTAGTTTTGACGATTTAAAAGAACGTTTAGGAAATATTTTTATTGGGTTTACTTTTGATAAAAAGCCTGTTTTTGCTCGTGACTTAAAAGCGCAAGATGCTATGGCTATTTTATTAAAGGATGCTATTAAACCTAACTTAGTACAAACGTTGGAAGAAAATCCGGCAATTATTCATGGGGGGCCTTTCGCAAACATTGCTCAAGGAACTAATACGATTATAGCCACTAAAATGGGGTTATCTTTATCAAACTACGTAGTAACAGAAGCGGGATTTGGTGCAGATTTAGGAGCAGAAAAATTCTTGAACATAAAATCACAATATGCAGGTTTAAATCCTAAATGTGTTGTGTTAGTAGCAACAATAAGAGCATTGCGTCATCATGGAGGTTCGCCAAAAGAAGAATACAATACTCCAAGTTTAGAGCGTGTACAAAATGGATTTAAAAATCTAGAAAAGCATATAGAGAATATTAGAAAATTTAATATTGAGCCTGTAGTAGCTATCAACTCTTTTATTTCTGACACTGAAGAAGAAGTAAACCATGTAATTGATGCTTGTGCTAGTTTAGGTGTACAAGCGGTTGTTTCAGAAGGATGGGCTAAAGGAGGAGAGGGAACTAAAAAATTAGCAGAGGCCGTAGTTGATGTAGTTGAAAATAAGGCTACGCAGTATAAATCTTTGTACGATTGGAAAAGTCCTGTAAAAGAAAAAATAGAGAAGATTGCTAAAGAAATTTATGGAGCAACAGGAGTAACCTATGATAAAAAAGCCGAATTAAATTTACGAAGAATAGATCGATTAGGATTTAACGATTTTGCTATTTGTATGGCAAAAACACAAAAGTCTTTTTCAGACAATGAAAGTTTAATAGGAAGACCAGAAGGATTTACTGTAAATGTGCGTGAAATAGAAATTGCTGCTGGAGCACAATTTATCATTCCTATTTTAGGAAAAATGATGCGTATGCCTGGGTTACCTGCAATTCCTGCTTCTGAAAATATGATGATTGATAACAAAGGAGTAATTTCAGGGTTGTCATAAAAGTATGCAATCTATATACTGTAACTAAGAATGGAACAGTTTTAGCATAAAATAAAATCCCGAGTTTATCGCTCGGGATTTATTATACACTTTAATTATTAAAAGTTGCTATTTAAGATACATGTATAAATTATGAGATATTTATTTCAATTTATCTATAATCTTATCTAGAGTGTTTTTTAAATGATTATGGGTTTTGTCATCTTTTTTGTTAGTTATAATAAAAACTCCTATTTGTTTATTAGGTATTAGAGTTAACCAAGAGGAGGTGCCAAAAGCTCCGCCATTTTGAAAAATTATGTCGGGTTTGTTTTTATTGATAAATATTTGCCAGAAAAGTCCATTGTCGAAATCTTCCCATAACCCGAGTAGTTTTTTATGAGAGATTTTGATTACTTCATTGTTTTGATTTAAATGGAATCTCATATATTTTATCATGTCTCCTGTAGTAGATAGAATACCACCTGCTGCTTTCATTGGCATTTCAGGTTCAAAAGGCATTTTTTGGTTTTTACCATTATATCCTTGTGCTAAGAGAGTTTTTTCTTCTTCTGTTAATGTTATTTTGGTATTATTCATTTTTAAAGGAGTTAAGATTTTCTTTGTTAATAACTCTTCAAATGACATTTTATAAATATTCTCTAAACAATAACCTAATAGATTTGCTCCAGGATTCGAATATCCAAATTTTGTTCCCGGTACTGTATCTATCTTTACCATATGAAGTTCGTTAAAAAAATCTTTTTTTGTAAAATCTTTTTGTAGGTCTGTAATCAGAAAAGGAAGCTTTTCTTTGTTTGAAGAGGTGAAAATTTCGGGTTTGTTTGGGAAAATAATTGGTAAGCCACTTCTATGAGTTACCAAATTTCGAAAGGTAATTGGGTGCCCTTGATACTCTAAATTAGGAAAATTACCTTTTAAGTAATTTCTAATGTCATCATCTAAAGATACCCTTCCTTCAGTTATAGCTTGAGCTAACAGAATACCACTAAAAGTTTTTGTTAAGGATGCTATTTCATATATCGTATTCTTGGTAGGGTAGGTGTTCATCCCTTTATCTAATTCACCTTTATGAAATTCATAAATTTTTCCTTTGTAATAAACTCCTAACGAAGCTCCATTTATTTCAGGTTTAGAAATTAAAGTGTCTAGTTCCTTTGAAATTAATATAGCTATATCATCTACTTGTTGATGTTTTTTTGTTTTACAACTAATAATTATGCTACAAATAATTAAAGTAAATACGACTGTTTTAAAGTTTAATGTCATTTTGTTTTAAGCTAAAGACGTAAGTTTATTTTTAATGTTGCATACTTTTTCAATAATAATATTTGTTTCACTTATTAAAAGTGATAAGCTGTGATAAATAAAATGATAATCAAACTAAAAAAGCAACTCTTTAGTTACACTTGGTAACTAAAGAGTTGCTTTTTGTTTTAGAAAAGATATTCTAAAAAATATTAGAATTCTAAATCAGCTATTAAATCAAATTCATCATAAATAGCTTTGTCTTTTAATCCGTCAAAGAAACTAGTAGAACCATAACGTACATCAAATTTAGATCGGTCTATTTTTAAAGAAGCATTTGCTTTGTTCCCATAAACAGAAAGATCAAATGTGATAGAGTTTGTTTTACCTTTAATAGTAATATCACCAGTTACTTCGTATGAGTTTTTACCAGTAGCTTTTACATTGGTAAAAACTAAAGAAGCTATTGGGTGTTTTTCTACTCCAAAGAAATCATCAGATTTTAAATGACCTTCTAATTTTCCTTTATAAGCTCCTTTTAGATCTGTGTTAGTAATGGTAGACATATCTATAACAAATTCTCCTCCAACTAATTTGTTGTCGTCAAAAGTTAAATACCCCGATTTTATAGCAATCGTACCTTCGTGAGATCCTGTTACTTTATATCCTTTCCAAACAATCTTGCTTTTATCTACTTTAATTTCTTTCTTTTCGTTAAGTGTAGTAAAAGAGAAAGTAACCAAAGCTAGTAAGATTACTGCTGTAATTTTTTTAATTGAATTTTTCATTTTTTAATAGTTTAAGTGTTAGAATAAATTATGCTCCGTAATAAAATTTTTCTTTGATGATTTTTCCATCTTTCCAATCTTGAACAGCAACTTGAGTATAATTTCTTACTCCCCAATCTTTGTGCGTATAGTCAAAGTGCCATTCAACCATTGTAGAGTTTTCTCCGATTGTTACTTTTAAAGGTTTAGCACCCCTAAATTCTGTAATTGATCCAAAGAAATCTTCTTCTCTTTGTCTGTTAGCTTCTTTACCAATAACGATAGGTTGGTCGTTTTCTTGCATTACCACATCCTCATGGTAGAACTGATCAAAAGCTTCTAAAGCTTTTCCCTGAAGTATCATATCGTTGATTGTACTAATTTTGTCTAGTAATGTACTCATCTTTTTTGGATTAAATATTATAAGTACAAATATCCGAAGCTTCTATATGTTATAAAATGAAGTAGTTTATCAAATAATGTTAATCTAGATTAACATTATTGTTCGTAAATAAGCTGACTTTTAATTTTACTCAAAAATTCTTTAGTAATTCCTAGGTAAGAAGCAATCATATATTGTGGAATTCGCTGTTCTATTTTTGGGTAGCTTTCTCTAAAAATTAAATAACGTTCTTTAGCACTTAAGCTAAAATTACGGATGATTCTTTTTTGAGAAGCTACGAAAGCACGTTCAACAATTTTCCTGAATAAACGCTCTAACTTCGGAATTTCAATATACAATTCTTCTAAAGCTTCATAAGTGAATTGAATAAGTGTTGTGTTTTCTAAACATTGCACATTAAAGTCGGCAGGTGTTTGTGAAATAAAACTCCCCATATCATTTGTCCACCAATCTTCAATAGCAAACATTACAATATGTTCTTGTCCTTCTTTGTCTATGTAGAAAGTTTTGGTACAACCCGATGTAATAAAATTAACGGTTTTACAAATATCTCCTTGTTGTGTAATGTACTGTCCTTTGAGATAACTTCTGTGGGTTGTCTTAGAAAGCAGTATAGATTTTTCTTCAGCAGTGAAATCTATATATTTATTGATGTAATCTAATAAAGGAGTATGTGTCATTTGAGGCTCTTTTAAATATCTTATGTTTTTGAGATATTAGTTAGCCTAACGAAGTTACATGAAATAGAATAAAGAATCAAAAAAACACTCTTTATGAGTAGTGCTTTTTTGATTCTAAGAATTGATTTATTGACTTACTTTGTGATTCCCTGGTGTAAACTCAAAAACTTTCATTAATCGATTCCAGGTGTTTATTTGTGAAATAGCTAAAGTAATATAACATATTTCTTCTTTTGAAAATAGAGTAGCTAAAGTATGGTGCATTTCATTTGAAATAGGACTGACATCAATATAAGTGAGTGTTTCGGTAAGAGCAAGTACAGCTCTTTCTTTTTCTGAAAAATAAGGGGTGCTTTCCCAAACACATATTGATGAAAGACGCAATTCTGTTTCTCCCAAATGTTTTAGTTCTTTATGATGCATGTCTACACAATAAGAACAACCATTTTTTTGTGAAGCTCTTAATCTTATCAACTCTAATAATTTCAAATCTATTGTAGAATTGTTAAGAGAGTTTTCAATAGTCATTAAATTTTCAAACATGCCACTTGGGATGTCTTGGTATGTAATTCGTTCCATAATTTTTGTTTTTAAATTATGTAGTAAAATTACATCCTTGATAAAAGATAAAAGTTAAGGTAGCTTAAGAAAGAAAATTATTTTGTTTTTCTTCTAAGTTCGCTCAAATATTCTGGTGTAATTTCTAGATATGAAGCAATCATATATTGAGGAACTCGCTGAACAAAATTTGGTAAATTTTCTACAAAGTTAAAATAACGATCACTGCTTTTCATTTGAAGAAAAACATCAGTTTTACGAAGATTAGCGATGAGCATGTTTTCGGTGATAATCCTAAATAAACGTTCTAATTTTGGAACTTCTATATATAGTTGATCTAGCTCTTCTTTAGAAAGGTATAGTACAGTAGTGTTTTCAATAGCTTGTATGTATTGTGTAGAAGGAGTTGTTTTTACAAAACTTTCCATGTTGGTTACCCACCAATTATCTAGGGCAAATAAAGTGATTTTTTCATTTCCTTTATTGTCAACATAAAAAGAGCGAACAAGTCCTTTTGTAATAAAATAATAGAATTTGTAAACAGTGTTTTCTTTTAAGAGAAATTCTTTTTTTTTAATGTTTTTACTTTTAGTTTTTCGTAAATAAGAGTTATTTCGTTATCGTTAAAAGCAACGTATCGATTAAAATACTCTCTCATTTTTGTATGAGTATTTTCTAATGTTGAATCTTTTCAGGAACGAAATTAAATGAAAAATATGGTGTATAAAAAAAGCAACTCATTTACGAGTTGCTTTTTGTTTTATGTATTAACAAGGAGGTTAATTTACACCTCGTTGTTTATTTATTTCATCTTGTAGTTGTCTGCGTAATTTTTGTTCTTTTTCTAAAGACTTTCTTTTGTGTTGTTCAAATTCTTGTTCAACATCTTCTAGTAAGCCTTTAATTTCTTTTGTAACTACATTACTATTATTAAATCGATAAACGAAGAAAGCTAATCCGGCAAGTAAGGCAAAAATAATTCCCCATACAATTGTATTGTAGGTAGTTTTTTGTAACGGAATTCCAATAAAAGAAATAGCATCTTCTTTATTAATAGAAGTAGTTAAATCTTTGTTTAACGTATCTATTTTTGTTTGTAACTCAGTAATACTTTTTTGCTGTTCGTTTATTTTTACTTGTTTAGAGGCAGCATCTGTTTTAATAACTTTTATACTATCTAATATGCTTTTTTGTAGCCTTAAGTATTCATTCTTCTTAATAACTTTATAAATCTGATAATTGTTTGATTTTTTAAAAAGCTCGTTAAATTGATTTTCAACAGTATTAGGTTGTTCAGGAAGATTATCTTGAGCAATAATACTTTGAGTAAAAATAAAGATGAATACTAATTTTAAAAATTTCATAGGATTGATATTTTATTTCAAATGATGAATATAAGATGGTTTAAAAAAACCCAAACGTTGAGGTTTGGGTTTTTAGTATAAGCAAGGTTATGAAACTTATTTTACTTTTTCTACAATGGCCTTAAAAGCTTCTGGGTTGTTCATAGCTAAATCAGCTAAAACCTTACGGTTTAATTCGATGTTATTAGCTTTTACTTTCCCCATAAACTGTGAGTAAGACATTCCGAACTGACGAGCTCCAGCGTTGATACGTTGAATCCATAATGAACGGAAGTTTCTCTTGTTATTTTTACGGTCACGGTATGCGTAAAGCATTCCTTTCTCAACCGCGTTCTTTGCTACTGTGTAAACGTTCTTACGACGTCCAAAGTAACCTTTTGCTTGCTTCAAGATTTTTTTTCTTCTATTTCTTGAAGCTACTGAATTTACTGATCTTGGCATAATTCAAATTGTTTTTGTAGTAGGCGACTTATTTAAAAGTTCTTTATGAGCCCAACTCCATGGTTAATAATTAAATTCCCTTGCTAACAATTATTTTAATACTAATTGTTGCTTAATGTTAGCTTCATCAGACTTGTGTACTAATGTAGCATGTGTTAATGCAAGCTTACGTTTTTTAGACTTCTTTGTTAAGATGTGGCTTTTAAACGCGTGCTTTCTTTTGATTTTTCCAGAACCAGTTAACTTGAAACGCTTCTTGGCACTAGATTTTGTTTTAATTTTAGGCATCTTTGTTTTTTAGTTTTATCTTGCTTATATATTTTAAACGTAATTTTATTTTACCTTTTTAGGGGCAATAAACATAATCATACGTTTTCCTTCTAACTTTGGCATTTGTTCAACTTTTCCGTATTCTTCTAATTCTTGAGCTAGTTTTAATAATAAAATTTGTCCTTGCTCTTTGAATACGATAGAACGTCCTTTAAAGAATACAAATGCTTTTAATTTTGCTCCGTCTTGTAAAAACTTAATAGCATGTTTCTTTTTAAACTCATAATCATGTTCGTCTGTTTGAGGTCCGAAACGAATTTCCTTTACAGTAACTTTAGTCGCTTTAGCTTTTAAAGCTTTTTCACGTTTCTTTTGCTCGTACAAGAACTTTTTGTAATCAATAACTTTACAAACAGGAGGAACAGCTTTAGGTGAAATTTCAACTAAATCTAATTCTAACTCTCGTGCAATCTCTTTTGCTTTAGCTAAAGGATATACACCTACTTCTATGTTATCGCCTACTAGACGAACTTCGTCAACATATTTAATCTTATCATTAATTCTATGTTGATCTTCTTTAATTACTCTTGCGGGTCTTCTTCCGCCTTTTCTTCTAATTGCTATGACTTATAAATTTAAAATTACTATCTATTTTTAATTACCAAAAGGAACTAACGTTTTACTAACTTCTTTCTGTATTAGAGAAATGAATTCTTCTATAGTAAATGTTCCTAAGTCCCCTTCACCATGTTTTCTTACAGATACTGTGCCGTCTTTTTCCTCCTGTTCACCAACAATAACCATGAATGGTATTTTGCTAACTTCGGCATCACGAATCTTTCTTCCTGTCTTCTCGTTACGGTTATCAACGAGGGCGCGAATTTCGGAATTTTCTAACAAAGTTAAAACTTTTTCGGTATATTTTTGATATTTCTCACTGATTGGCAGTATGATAACTTGTTCAGGGGTTAACCAAAGAGGGAAGTTTCCTCCCGTGTGCTCTAGTAAAACAGCGATGAAACGTTCCATAGAACCAAACGGTGCACGATGAATCATTACTGGACGGTGTAGTTGGTTGTCTGCACCTTTATATTGTAAATCGAAACGTTCAGGTAAGTTGTAATCAACTTGAATAGTTCCTAATTGCCAACTTCTACCTAAAGCATCTTTTACCATAAAATCTAACTTCGGACCATAAAAGGCAGCTTCGCCTTCTTCAATTACATAATTCAAACCTTTGTCCTTAGCGGCATTGATAATAGCTTGTTCAGCTTTTTCCCAATTTTCTACAGAACCAATATATTTATCAGGGTTCTCCATATCTCTAATAGAAACCTGTGCTGTGAAATTTTCAAAACCTAAAGATCCGAATACATATAATACTAAGTCGATTACATTTTTAAATTCAGAATCTAATTGTTCTGGAGTACAGAAAATGTGAGCATCATCTTGAGTAAAACCACGTACACGAGTTAAACCATGTAGCTCACCACTTTGTTCATATCTATACACGGTACCAAATTCAGCAAAACGTTTAGGTAAGTCTTTATACGAATAAGGTTTGTGATTGTACACTTCACAGTGATGCGGACAGTTCATCGGTTTTAATAAAAACTCCTCGTCTTCTTTAGGAGTAGTGATTGGTTGAAAACTGTCTTCACCATATTTAGCGTAGTGACCAGAAGTTACATATAGTTCTTTTTGACCAATATGCGGAGTCATGACCATTTCGTAACCTGCTTTCTTTTGAGCAGCTTTTAAGAAATCTTCTAAACGACCGCGTAATGCAGCCCCTTTAGGTAACCATAAAGGTAAACCTTGACCTACTTTTTGAGAAAAAGTAAAAAGTTCTAATTCTTTTCCAAGTTTTCTGTGGTCGCGTTTTTTAGCTTCTTCAAGTAGTTCTAAATATTCTTTTAACTCTTTTTGCTTCGGAAATGAAATTCCATACACACGAGTAAGCTGATTATTCTTTTCGTCACCGCGCCAATAAGCACCAGCTACGTTCATGATTTTTACAGCTTTGATAATTCCAGTATTCGGAATATGACCTCCACGACATAAATCGGTAAAGTCGCTATGGTCACAAAAAGTGATGTCACCATCTTCCAACCCTTCAATAAGTTCTACCTTATATTGGTTGTCTTGTGCTTGGTAATATGCTAAAGCATCAGCTTTAGAGATAGAACGCATTTTAAACTCTGCTTTTTCGCGAGCACGTTCTAAGAATTTCTTTTCTATTTTATCAAAATCTTTCTCAGAAATAGTTTCATCTCCAAAATCAACGTCATAATAAAAACCATTCTCAATAGCAGGTCCAATAGTTAACTTAGCATTCGGGTAAAAATCTTGAATAGCTTGTGCTAATACGTGGGCAGACGAGTGCCAAAAAGCTTTTTTACCAGCTGTATCATTAAATGTATATAAAATCAACGAGCCGTCTGTGGTAAGTGGGGTAGAGGTTTCAATAGTTGTTCCGTTAAAACTTGCAGAAATAACATTTCTGGCTAAACCTTCACTAATACTTCTAGCAACATCCATTGGAGTGCTATTCTTTTCAAATTCTTTGACGCTCCCGTCAGGCAATGTAATTTTAATCATTATATATAATATGTGTTATGTATAATTCCCTTACAAGTGGAAATTTTGAAACGCAAAGATATTGTAAAAGCATTTTTAATACAATATATATATAAGGTATTTCAATAACAAGTGTTATTTCACAAGAGTTTCTTTTGATTGCTTGTTGTAGCCTAGATTCAAAGGGTAATAAAAGTAAGGGTTTCATTATCTTTTTCACTTACGGTGGAATTAGGGAGTGTTGTGGTTACTTTGTGTTAAGCACTGTGAAACAACCAAAAAAATAAAGAGAAAGTTGTAATCTATATTATGGTAAGTCATTAATTAAAGTGTATAGTAAAAAATATATTGATGTTATAAGCTTCTAGTATATGTCCTACTATAATAGTAGGTACCCTGAGTTAAAATCGAAATCCTATAGTGAATCTCATGTTTTAAAGGTAAAAAGCAAGCATAAGATAGGAGAGAACGCTTGGTTGAATGAGGGATGTGTACAAAAAGGTCCTTAAAAGACACTTAGTAGCTATGAGATTTAGAGGGGAAATCAAAAAAATTTTGGATGTAACTAATTAGAAAATAAAGGGTTAAAAAAAAGGTTTAAAAAAAGGCAAAAAAAGTAGTTATTGAATGGGGAAAGGGTTCTATATTTGCACCCGCAAACGGATAATCGCAAGGCTTAGAAGTTAGCAAGAGTTCATTAAAATAGGGTTTAAGATACGATAAGAAA
>NZ_SNYH01000007.1 GCF_004363005.1 Tenacibaculum caenipelagi
ATAAATACCACTCCTAACAAATAATTCAATTGTAAACTTTTCATAGCTAATTAATTCTTATAATTGTATTTGTTTTCTTTTAAAAGATTCCCGTCGGCATCTTTTATAAATTCTAATCGGTTAAAATCATCATATTCGTAATACACCGTTTGTCCTCTTGGATCGGTGATACTTGTAACTCCTATTAAGGGATCGTAGGTGTAAAAAGTTATTTGCGAATCGTTTAACGCTGTCAGCTGGTGTAACTTATTTAAATAAAAACGCAATTGTCCTTCATTTCCAGCATAATTAATTACATTACCATTTATATCTCGGGTATCTATAGTTCTATCATCATCTAAATTTGATGCATTTTTTATTGGATCAATATAGGTGTTTGGTATATCAGACAAAGTAGCATTCTCTATCTTAGCTATAGGTTGAGTTTGATTATATCCCCAGATATAAACAATATGAGTTCCATCTGCTTTACTTACCTCTGTAGGGTTTCCTTTAGCATCATAACTGTGATATACAACTCGGTCTTCTAACACATTGGTTGTGCTTGGAGCTCCTTTTAATGTCTGTATCTTCTCAGGTAAATATATCCCTTCAAAATCTTTATAAATAGTGTTTTGTTTAGCTAATTTTGTTATGCTTGATCCAACCTCTTTTGTAGTTTCTACATTGATAGGTTCTGTTACTCGGTTTTGATTAATTAATTCTGTGACTGCTACTGAAGGATTAGTAATATCTTCTGGGTATTTAATCTTTTCTGTTATTTTAATCCCTTTACTATCAGTTTTTATTACACTTGTTTTAAGTAAATGATTAGGGTTCTCATATGAGTATGTTGTTGTGTTGGTTATAATATTATTGTTATCAAAATAATCTTTTTCTATTGTTTGATACAAACCACTCCACCCTGTGCTTACTTCATAACTTATTATTTTATTAGGTGTATTATAATCTGCTTGTAAAATAGTCCACTTTGAAGCAAAACCTGATGGGAAGAGAACATTTTTTCCTGTTTTCAAAGCAAATACAATATTCGGATTAACTGAAACTCCTGTATACTTGTTTTCAACAGATTTGATTAGCTTTAAAATGTCTTGTTCTTTTTTATAATATTTAATTTCCTTTATTTGACCTCGGTTAATTTTATTTGATTCGGCAGGTAAATAAGGAAAAGAGGTATAAAAATAGTTATCTTTAGTATGTGTAAAATCATAAACAGTTATACCTGATTTTTCAGGAGTTAAAGTTTCTTCTATCACGGTAGCATACCCTACTAAAGAACCTGAATCACTTACCTGTTGCACACCATTATTGGATCTTATTCTTATATAATCTGCTTCAACAAGTAGTATTTTATCTCCTAAATTTACTTCATTATAAATAGTAACAAAATCATAAAAATTAAAAATTGGTGAGCTAAATAAAACTCCTGATGTTTCAGTTGAATTATAATCTTTTGTATACTTATATTTTTTTACAATAGGTTCCGAATTAGCGTTTGAATAACTTCTAATTTCTTTTATTCTTAAACCGCCAATATATTTATGATTAGTGTTTATCTTCCTCCATTCAGCTATAAAGTGAAAATTTTCATATTGAGCAGATGATTGATTAAAACTTGCGCTCATACTATATGTACCATTAGGTAAATAAAATGAAGAACCTTCTGCTTGAATATAATATTTTTCACCTGTTGACGCTGTAACAGTAAACAATGCACAGGGGTTTGCCCCTCCACTTAAATCACAACCATAATTTCCAATAGAAAAACTAACTATTGCTCCTCCTTTTGGATTTTCATTATTGAGCGTTAAATCTGGAGGGTTATTTATTGTAAAAGTTTTAGTAAAACTACTTGTTATTGGGATAGTAGATTCTGCTTCAAAATATTCCTCACCTGCTAATGATTGATAGTCTTTAACATAATCTAAAGGAAGATTTTCATCACTAGCCTGATTATTTTCATAATCGAATTCTGTATATCCTCCTGTTGGATAAACTATTTTCTTCAAAATTCCAAACTGTGAATATTGAGTAGCAATATTTCTATTTGCTCCAGGAATATAATGTCCTTCGACTGTGTTATTATTTAAAAACAAAGAAGGTATCAAATCTTGATTTGAACTCTGCCCATTATGATACCCCCAAAAATCTTGAGCAAAACTAGTTCTATCTGCAGGAAAATTATCCATATCATAGCTAAATAAGTGTGTTAGTTTTGATTTTCCGTCATTAGACCATTCATTTAAACTGTTTAATATTAACCAATGTTTAGAGAAGTCATCTCCTAAATTAGTTCCAGAACCTACCTTATAACTATACTCAAAATCAAATTTCTTTACTTGTCTATTATTTTTATCCTTTATAATAACTTCTTTTAGACTATACCCTAAGTTTAGGTCTAATCTGGTAGACGAACTTTTCACAAACTCAACTTTACCATTACTAAACTCTATACTGTTTAATCTTTGAGCAGTTATAGCATTAGATAAGCTCAATGGTTTGTCTGTTAAAAAATTGACATTTATTCCACCTCCACTTCTCGATACATATTTTGTTTTAGAAGTAACAAATTTTCTTAATTGTTTTTCTATTTCATAATTGAAAATAATACTTTCATTAGTTTTTGATGAAGTTATCTTTGTTACATTCCAAACATTGTCAATTGGATCTACAACTCCAGTTCCAAATTCATAACCAACTTCGGCTGAGTCTTCTCTTCCTAACGGGCCAAACTCATATACAATTCCTTCTTGTGAAAAAATTTTAAATGTAAGATGCCCTGAAGTATTGTCTCTAATAATTTTAGTATTAGAAACTGGATAGGTTACAAACTCTTTAGTTTCTTGGTTATAAAAAAAAGTACCTGATTCCCCTTTTATGTTATAATAAAAGATATCGGGCTCAGAATCTCTATCCCCTTGATTCAAATCTCGTAATAATTCTTGACATTGATTAGTATTACATTCAACATTTGTACTATAAATTGTTGATAATGGTGCTCCTGAAAAAAAACCTCCTGCATGATCATCTGGAAGTCCTCTAACACTTCTAGAAATAGAAGGAATAGTTCCTAAAGACCAACCTAATCCAACCCATGAAGCTACATCTTCTACTCTATTACCCCCTGCATGATAACTTAATGAAAGAGGTAAACTTAGATCTCCTGAGCTTATAGTATATAAAGGAATTTCAATATTAGGCGTTCCTGTAAAATGCCCTACAGGAACTTCTCCATATTTTGCAATTGATGCTGCATTAGGACTTAATGGAACTACTTTGGGTAATTCTTGTGTATACCCCCATACACAAAATAGCATTGTAAAAATGCTTAACATAGTTTTTTTCATTAAAAAATGTGTTTGATTAAATTAGCAATTTGTTTTCTTTATATAACTTGATTATAACCTAAATACCAGTTACTACTTTTTTTAAATAAATTTTTAATTGTAGATACTCTTTATTTGTTCTATAATTTTTCTTTTTTAAAAATTTAAAATTTTTTACTTCTCCCAAACCTTGTTTTTCTATATAATTTAAAAAAGACAATAATTCATTAAAGTTTCCTTTTACAATGATTGTATATAATTGAGCATTTACTTTATTATCTTTAATTGCAACAGGGTTATCAAACTCTATTAATTCAATTCTACCCTTTTTTTTAAACTCATTTATTTTTTTCAGGAAAACTTGTTGAAACGAATTCGTTATTGAAATGTTCTCTTTTTTTAATATCGAATCTAAAAAGCTTGATTTTTTTCTTAATTGTAAGGCTTCTATAGTACTATTGTTAACCTGTTCTTTTTCTTTACATAATTTAGTATACTCTTTCTTATAATTTAGTGTTTTAGAAACACTAAAAACATAAATAAACCATAATAAAATTATAGCAACAACTAGAAGTATTATATTCTTCTTTTTATAATCCATCCTCTATCTTTATTGAAAAATAAAACTTAGATCCTCTTACTGTATTCACTATCGATAACTTTTCAATTGCTTTAATCCAATTTAACCTCTCCAACTTATCTATCCAACCACTGAGATCTGAATTATTCTTAAAACTACCACTAATCTTTATTTGGCTTAATTCATTTTTAATTTCTTTTCCTTCCTTAATTGAACTTGAAAAAGGTTGATAGTTTAACTCTGATAATAAAATAGATGAAGGTACTATAGTAACAATTTCGTCTACATACCTTGACAAGTTACTTGAAACATAACTTTTTATTTGACTTAATACATTCTCTTTCTCGCTTACTTTACTTCTTAGTAAATTCAATTCTGTTCTTGTATTGTTATATAAATCTATATGGTTATTCAATTGCTCTACTTTTTTGTAATATGTATTAAAAACCAAAAAATTAATTAGCAATATGAGAAAACAAACCACTAAAATTACTTTATAACCCTTCTTAAAAATTATTCTACCCTTGTAAGTACTTACTCTCTCTTCACCTTGATAAAAATTACTTTTTAGATAACAATTAATAACTGTTCCGAGTGATAAAAGGCTCGAATTATTTAATACTAAACCATTCACCTTATACTCTTCTTTTTTATCAAAATGCTTTAATTCAATATCAATTATCCTTTCAGATTCAATTATTATTTCTGCATTCGACGTATAAATTTTAGAAGTTTTAAATAAACTAGTAATTCCATAAATAGCTAAGTTTCCTAATGAAAAATCTAATACTGAAATACCTTTAGAATGATATAATTCCAATATTTCATCTACATATAATCTTCTAGCAAGTGCTATAAAAACATAGTGATTACTTCTTTCACTCTGATAGTAAAAATCTTTTAGTTTTAAATTAGGATACGCACTTTGAACTACATTTTGATTTCCTTCCTCTTTTATTTTTTTTGATAATACTTGTTGATTATTAATAGTTAAGACTATGTGCTGTTGTTTATTTGATTTTAAAAAACTTATAAGCTCTTCATTAGACAGAAAAGACTCTTCTTTTTCTATAAAAAGTTCATTTCTTTTTTTTCTTAGTAATAAACAATTAAAACGTTCACTACCATTAATATCAATCGCATGTTCTACTGCACAAAACCTACTACTATATAAAAACCAATCTTTAAACATTATCTAATAATTGTTGGTTTTATTAAAACAGATAATTTCTTTTTAGAGTCTATACGTTTTCTTTTACTAAACAACCATTTTATTACAGGTATTCTAGATAAAAGTGGTACTCCAGATCCCGAATCATTTTTCAATTTCTCTTCCAACCCTCCTAATATCACCACGTCTTGATCTTTTACTCTAATTATAGATGTAAATTCTCTGGAATTCATTCCTGGAGGAGCTTCTTTATCAATTCTCTTTCCATTAAAACTTGATTGTACAACGTTAATACTCATTGTAATTTGATTATCTCCTGCCACCATAGGTTTAATGGCTATTGACAAATCTGCATCAATAGGTACGTAATTTTTGATTTCTGTTGTTTGAGGATTCTGAGAACCAATTATATCTCTTCTTATTATTGCATAATATGAACGCTCTCCATTAGATAGTAATGCTTGATGTCCGTTTAATGTTGACAATTTAGGAGTGGAACGAATTTTAATATTCCCATTAGCTTCCATAGCACTAATCTTAGCATAAAAATTAGGCACCACTTTACCCACATTTAACGAACCAAACCCATTAAATCCTCCTATAATTTTATTTATTGTAGTCGCTCCTAAAGTAACATCTGTAGAAGAAAATATCTGACCTATATCTTGTGTAGGTTTCTTACCTATGCCAAATTCAACACCTGTATCTACTGTTGCTGACTTGTTAACTTCTATAATCATGACCTCTATCAAAATAACAGGTACGGGTTTATCAATTTCACTAATAAAAGCTTTGAATTTCTCTATTTTTTGTGCATCTCCACTGACAATAAAACTATTTCTTTCAATGTCTGTTTTTACTTCTAAGTCATTTGTAATCTCTTTCGGTAAAATATTTACCAATGCCTCTGCCTTATTATTGTAATTACCAAATGAATTGTAATTTTGAGTATTTATGCTTGTTCGCTGTGTATTAAAATTATTATTAGTAGCAGTATAATTTTGGTTATAACTGTTATTACTATTAAAATTTTGATTATTCATTGTAGAATTGTCACTAAACTGATTTCTACGACGCATTGAAGTAGTCATAATTTCTATAGACCTATACATCAATGGAACTGTAACCACTCTTCTTAAAGAAGCTTGTTCTCTCTTGCCTATAAAGTACAAGTTTTTATCTTTTCTAAATGCATAAGGAGTATCCTCTAATAGTTCAAATAATAACTTATCATAAGTAATATTTTTTGCTTTAACTGATGCTGTTCCTATATCTGACAGTGAAGTATTTGTAAAAATTCCTATTTTTAAATTATATCCAATATCTTTTATTATTGATGCTATATTAATATTTTCAAAATCAACATCTAAACTTTTTTTTACTGTATCATTTATTTGGTAAAAGAAATTTGAGTTTCGATATCTTCTTGGCCTTTGTTTCGATTTATGACTTACTGAGTTAGAAGCAACTACTGAGCCATCTTCAAACAAATAATAATCATCTTTAGTTTTTGTTACTGATAAATTATTTGAAAAAGCTATTTTATCTAAAGTACTTTCAAAAGGTTTACTTTGTATATATCCTGATATCAATTTATTTCCCAATCCTACAGAATATACTAAGTTCTTACCTGTTACGTCTGTTATTTTCTTAAATGCAACTGATAATGTATCATTAATCAGCTCTATAGAAAACTTGTCTGTAACTGAATCATACTTTACAGGGATATTTCTTTTTTCAAACACAAGTTTTGGAGCATATTTCTTTATTGACAAAATATTCCCCAAAGGTTCAATTGTTAGAGAATATTCTTTGCATAAGTACAATAAAATATTACTTACCGTTGCATCTGAAAAATTATGGGATAAAGTGTAGTTATTTAAACTTGGGTCAATACTTATATTTACTTTATGGGTATTAGCCACAGACCTAATAAAAATAGGTAATTCAATATCATTAACACTAAAATCGACTTTCTTGTTAAGACCTATTATTTTAGTTTGTAAGCTATCTAATGTTATTTTCAATTTTTCTATTCTACTATCATTTTGCTGTGAAAAAACAATAGAATTAAATAAAAAAAATAGTAGTATGAATATATTCTTCAAAATGTATAGCAATTAATTTATAATAAAAGAACTGATGGTTTCTTGCGTTTCGTACCCTGAGTTCTCTCCTCGAACACTCCACTCATAACTCCCAGAATCTAGATTTTTGGTAATTAGTGTCTCTGTAACAATTGTATCTAATACTATTTTAGTAGCATTATTAAAGTTTGGTGTTATAATTTTTAAATGATATACATCAACATCGCTAACTTCATTCCATGAAAAAGTCACTTCAGAATTATTTAATTCGGTTCCTTCAGAAGGAGAAATAACTACAATTTTTTTATCTGAAATATTCTCAACAAAAATAGCTTCGCAGCTTGAGCTTGCTATAATTAACACTAAAAGAAGTATTAACTTTATCTTTTCCATATATTTCGCAATTTTGTGCGGCAAATGTAAAAAAATATTTCATTTTTAATACTTTTGACAAAAAATATAAAAATAATATGAAATTGAAATTATCAAAAAAAGTTGATGCCTATAACTTACAAGAACTTTTGGTTGTACTAGTTATTATTGGAATTCTTATTCTTATAGCCTTACCTTCTTTAATGCCACAAATTTCAAAAGCTAAAAGTATTGAAGCTAAAGTTCAATTAAATCATTTGTACGGATTACAAAAAAGCTATTTCTATCTACATTCTAAGTATTCAAATGATTTTAATGAAGTAGATTTTATTATTCCTAAAAATATTAACCAAGGTGGTACAGCTTATTATAGTTATGAAATAATTGAAGCTAGCAATAACTCATTTAAAGCAAGAGCCACAGCCATCAGTGATTTTGATGGTGATGGAACTTTTAATATTTGGGAAGTAGACCAAGATAAAAATTTAAAGGAAATTGTGAAAGATTAAATTAACCTATAACTGTACTTAATTTAAACATTGGTATATACATTGCTATTAGTATTGTAGCAACTATTACCCCCAATATTAAAATAATTAAAGGCTCTAAAGCAGTACTCAACATTTTTGACTTGTACTCTATATCTTTATTATACTGCGTTGTTAAACGTTCAAAAATAACTTGATTTTGATTCGTTTCTTCTGCTACTTTTACTAAAGAAACCATTTTGGAATCAAAAATTGTATGCTTTTTAATACTTTCTGATAATGTTTTACCTATTAAAATATCATTTTCTACACCTATTAACGCTTGCTGTAAAGGATAAAAATCTATCATCTTTTGTGTAAGTTGAATTCCATTTAGCAAAGGTACTTTTGCCCCTAAAAGCAATGTTATCGCTTGCGTAAATTGAGCTATTTTTACTTTTTTCACAAATTCTCCTACAAAAGGAAACCTCAGCACCATTTCAGATTTTATTTGCTTATACCATAATTTCTTTTTAAATAACTTCTTTAGTACCAAAACAAAAATTATCGTTAAAAAAAGCACCCAATAATAACTTTTAAAAAAAGTTGAAATATTAATAATTTTAACTGTAATCCAAGGAAGTTCTACATTATTCTGTTTAAATATATCGGCAAACATTGGTACCACAAATTGTAACATAAAGAATACCGCTAGAAAAGCGGTAGTAAGAATTATAATAGGGTAAGAAAGTGCATTCAACACCATTCTTTTCTGTTCATTTCTTTTTTTATAATAATTACCAAGCTCTTCAATAACTTTATTTAGTGTACCTGTTTTCTCTCCTATTTGAATAGACACACACTCATAAGTCGTGAAGAACCTAAGTTCCTCTAATGCTTCTGAAAAATTTTTCCCTAAAATTAATTTTTCTACTACCGACTCAATTAATTTCCGGTCTGCTTCTTTCTTTTGTTCTTTTGAAATCAGTTCTAATGCATCTTTTAACTCCAAACCTGCTTGTAAAAGCACATAAAGCTCGCTATAAAAACTTTCTTTCTTTTTATTAGAAAATGTACTTCCAAATAAGCTTATCTCTTTTTTTAACAATTCATCTAAATCAAAAGACTTATCCCTTACTTCTCTTTTCTTAATATTTTCTATTTGAAACCCCATCTTTTATTCATTAAGATAAAATGAAACATCTTTTCTTTTATACACAAACAATGTATTATTAGCATAAGTGTCATCAAATACTAACTTCAAAGCATCAATAAAACCGTTATTAACTTTCAAGCCATCTAAATAAAAACTTTTATGATTAATTTGAATAGAAAAACTATCTTTCTCTCTAACAATTATCTTTTCCTCAAAATTATATACTACAGTGTCCATATCTTTTTCAAAGAATAATTTTTTATTTTTTAATGACACCTTTTTACATTCATTAAAATCTTTCCAGAACACTCTATCTAAATGTTCTATTATTTGTTTCTTGTCTATACCTTTTTTTATGACATTAAGCTGTTTCCGAACCATCGTTAACATCAAAAAGGCTAAAGATATTACTATAGTAGACACAACCATAACTACTAGAAGTTCTGTCAAAGTAAAAGCCTTAATCTTTTTCATAACTAATAACTTTTCTAGTTATCATTTTACCGGTTTTTTCAAAGGTAACCTCAAACTTTATCTCATTAAAATCATTATTTTTTTCGTTTAAGACATAAATTAAAAAACCTTCTTCTTTAACTCTATATGGTATTTTTATAATATTATGATGATATTGATATATTACTTCGTTTAATTTATTCTGTAAGGGCTTCTCTTTTCTATTAACTATATTTTGCATGATATTACTGAGTGAAGCTATAGCTATACCAAAAACAACAACAATAACTATAGTAGCTACAATAACTTCATTAAGAGATGATGCTTTTATTTTTTTTAATATAACCACTTTACTACTTTTTGATAATCTGAATTTATTTTTAGCCCCACATATTCACTATATAATTCTCTCTCATTAATCCTACCATTGTAAATATGATTTAAGTAAGTATTTCCAAACTGATTAGCTATAAAACCTTTTGCTATAACAGTTCCATTTATACTCCCTAACAATTCTACATTACCTTCACTATACGTTTCTCCAACTAGTAAAGCTTTGTCTTTTACTATTATTTGAGGTATGTAACTCCTTTTTCCTTGCTTACTTTGATCTTTATATAAAAGAATCCCTTTAAAAACACTCCCTTCTCCTATTTCTATTTTGTTTCCGTTTTTTTTATCCTCCTTATCATCTATCAAAACTAAAGCTGAAGGATACTCAATCTTACAATTTTTCCCTAGGATAATTGACTTAGTTGCAAAAACTTGGAAATTACCATAAACATTCTCTTTTAATTCTATTTCAGGAGCAATAAGTATAACATCGTTGAGCTTTGCTGATGCTTCAACTATTATCTTTTTCTCAGATCTAATAATAATATTTCCTTTTAAAGTTATATTACGTAAAAAAATTCCAAAACCTGAATCATTTAGCAAAGTTTGTTTATTAAATGATTGCATCATATTTAAATTATTTTCCAATTCAAATCTTTGGATAGAATCATTTAAATATGATTGATTCATTACCTCATTTAATATCTCTACATTTTCAATACTTGGTAATTTACTTATGCTAATATATTTTTTACCTATGACTAAATTATCTCCATAAAATGAAATCCCTCCAATGTTTCCTGTTTTTACTCCCTGTTCTGGTAAACTCACATCCCCTATTATTATCGATTTACCCACCAAAACCAGAGGATTATTATTATCTTGGAGATATAACGCTTTTCTATCTTTTTGTTTCCACCCTAGAAGTCCTGTCTTTTGAAAAAACTCTTTGCCCACTTTTGATTTAACCATTCCTAAGTCAAAAAGCCCCCATTTTTTTCTCAGTACTGTAGTTTCTTCTTTTGGGTTATCTGAAAACTCTCTTGACAATTTTTTATTGTACTCTACATAACTATTTGATAAATAATCAAATCCATAATTAACACTATAAATAGCTTGTTTATAAAAAGTATGTTTGGTTGAAATTTGTCTCTGTAAATTAATAAGTAACATAAAAGCAAACATTATAACAGCTATAATAACAGATACCACCAATACATACTGTAAAGCTCCAGCTTTTATTTTTGTTAATTTATATAACATTATTAATTAAGAGTAACTTTTTTACTATTTCCTTTGTAGCTTACCTTAATTTCTTTTTTGCTTCCTGAAAGTAATTTAACACTGTTAATCGTTTGTCCTATTTTTTGGATATTTTGATTTCCATTAATCGATATAATGTAAGATTGATTTTTTCCACTTTGTATCATCCCATTATAAATTATTGAAGGAAAATTTATTGGCTCATCTACTTTTTTTCTTTTTGTCTGTTTCTTAGGAGCATCTAATGACTTTCCTAAAAAAGGATCTCTATTGTGTTCTTTTACTGTATAGTTCTCTCTTTTACTAAACTCGTTTTGATTAAAAACAATTTGCCTATTTGCTACAGGAAGCTCTACCTCTTTGGGAGTGAAATGCTTAAAAACTTGTACTCCTATTATTCCCCATACAATAATTACAACTATAACAAGTATATATGTTTTATGTTCCTTTTTCATTTTACGAAATCAATATTGAGTATACTTCATCCACTGAAGTTATTCCTTCTTTAACTAAAGAAAGTGCATTATCTTTTAATGTTTTTATTTTACTTTTAGTCAAATATGTATCTATTTCTAACTCTTCTTTTTTTATTGCAGAAACAACCTCTTTACTAGCAGGTATAATTTCATATATCGCCTTTCTCCCCTTATAACCAGTGTGATAACATTTTTCACATCCTACAGCAATAAAATGCTTATTCAACACATTTTGTAACTCAGTATAATTTGTTACTGGTTCTTCTTTTTTACAAGAATTACACAACTTACGAACTAACCGTTGTGCTACACTAACGTTTAGAGTACTAGCTATTAAAAATGAAGGCACTCCCATATCTATCAACCTTGAAACCGTACCCCAAGCAGAATTAGTATGTATAGTAGAAAGTACCAAATGTCCTGTTAATGCAGCTCTAATTGCCATATTAGCTGTTGCAACATCTCTGATTTCTCCTACCATTATTATATCGGGATCCTGTCTGAGAAAAGTACGCAGAGTACTTGCAAAATCTAATCCGATATCTTCCTTCAATTGAACTTGATTTACTCCTTCTAATGTATATTCAACAGGATCTTCAATTGTTAAAATATTAGTATCCTCTTTATTTAGCTCTTTAAGTGTTGCATACAATGTTGTTGTTTTCCCTGAGCCTGTTGGACCAGATATTAAAATAATACCATTAGGCTTTTTTACGGCTTTTTGGTATGCACTTAACTCTAACTCACTAAATCCTAATTTGCTCAATTGAATATCAACATTATTTTTTGATAAAATACGTAACACTAATTTTTCTCCTTGTAAAGTAGGTAATGATGATACTCTAATATCAAAATCTTCTTGTTCTGTGGCTAAATTAATACGACCATCTTGTGGCAACCTCTTTTCAGAAATATCCATACCCGCCATAATTTTTAATCGATTGATTATTTTAGGGTATTCTGAAATTGTAACAACATATTTCTCTATTAATTTACCATCTATTCTAAATCGTACTCTTTTTTGTTTTTCAAACGATTCAAAATGAATATCACTACTTCCTATTTCTTTAGCTTCATGTATTATATTCAATAAAAAGTCGTCAGAATATTGCAATGCTAATGATATGTTTCGTTCTCTTTTTCTATAATTTGTCTGAAGATAATTATCAATATTGACAGTCAACTCTTTTTCTATCTCTAGATCTCTTCCTAAAATTATTCGAAGTTCGTTCTTTAAACTTTCTACATCATAAGTATCCGTTACAAAAACAACATTCCCATTCTTGTTTTCAACAGGTATAACCCTATACTCATAAGCTAACTCAGAAGAAATAAGCTGTAATAAATCAGTTGGTAAGTCAAAGTCTTTCTTTTTCATTAAAGCATATAAATATTTACAATATCAAAAATCAAATTTATAAATAATATTAAGAATAAAAACAAAGCTTGAAAACCAGCTAAGGGAACTGTTTTATATGCCATTTTTGATTCTAAAACAGTAAATAGTATAAAAGTAAATATTAGAGATAAAGAGAAAATAACTAAGAAAGAAATAGTAGGAAAACTAACACCTAGAGCTATAAAAAACAATAAATCTCCCAAACCAAATGATTCAAAAAAAGATTTATTTAGCTTAAACTTAGAGTAAAGATAAATTAATAGAATTAGTATAGATAAAAGCAAGAAATTTGTTAGAATGTTGTGCATAAAAAGCTCTAACAATGAGTTTTTAAAATGCAAATATCCTCCTAAACTTAAACTTAGTAATAAAGCTAGTAAAAAAACTTGCCTTTCTTTGAAGTCTTGATAAAAGATTACTAATAATAATACCAGGAAAATATAAATCAATTTTTTAACGACAAAAGTAAAATATTTTTCGAATTATATATCACCAAAAAAGATATCAGTGTATTTTTCTAAAAAAATTATTTAAGGTTTTTGGTAGAATTGTTTAAGTAAGTGAATTACCAATCTAATTAGAAAGCTGAAAATAAGACATGTCTTTCAAGGACTCTAAAATTTAGATTTTATTATCTCAACAAAAAAAGGGGTAAACTTAACAGTTTATCCCTTTTTTACTTATAAGTAGATGTATAAAATCTGTTGTATAAAAAAGCACCAGCTATTTCTAGTGGTGCTTTTTGCTTAGTAGCGGGAGCAGGACTCGAACCTGCGACCTTCGGGTTATGAGCCCGACGAGCTGCCTACTGCTCTATCCCGCGATTTGCGGTTGCAAAGATACGTCCTTTTCTTTGTTTTCTCCAAATAAAAAAGCATTTATTTTTAATTTATTTTTTAACCTACTCAATAACAAGCTCATAAAAATAAACAATTCTTCCCTAAAACAACTTATCTTTGCCCCATGACACATAAAGCAGGATTTGTAAATATTATCGGAAACCCAAATGTGGGGAAATCAACATTGATGAATGCATTGGTGGGTGAAAAATTATCTATCATTACTTCTAAGGCACAAACCACCAGACATCGTATTTTGGGTATTGTAAATAATGATGATTATCAAATTGTTTTTTCTGATACTCCAGGAATTATAGAACCCGCTTATGAACTACAAGAATCTATGATGGATTTTGTAAAATCTGCTTTTGAAGATGCTGATGTACTTATTTACATGGTAGAAGTAGGTGAAAAGGAATTGAAAAATGAAGCTTTCTTTAAAAAAATCATTAACAGTAAAATTCCAGTAATTTTACTACTTAACAAAGTTGATAAATCTACTCAAGAGGAAGTAGAAGAAAAAATAGCATACTGGCGTAATAAAGTTCCAAATTCTTTTGTGTATGTTATTTCTGCTCTTGAAAAATTTAATGTAGATAGCGTTTTTTATAAAATCATTGAGTTATTACCCGAATCACCACCTTTTTACCCAAAAGATCAATTAACCGACAAGTCTGAACGCTTTTTTGTAAATGAAAAAATTCGTGAAAAAATTCTTCAACACTATAAAAAGGAAATTCCTTATTCAGTAGAAGTAGAAACTGAAAGTTTTGTTGAAGAAGATGATATTATAAAAATTCGCTCGGTTATAATGGTTGAACGTGAAACTCAAAAAGGAATCATCATCGGTCACAAAGGCAGTGCTATTAAACGTGTTGGAACTGAAGCCCGTAAAGATCTTCAACAATTTTTTGAAAAAAAGGTGTTTTTAGATTTGCATGTAAAAATCAACAAAAACTGGCGTTCTAACGATCGTCAACTAAAACGCTTTGGCTATAAAGATTAACTATTTTTAATTACCCTTAGCAATTGCTTGGCATATTCCTTTAACTCATCCATTTGTTCTTTTCCTTTTGTTTTTCCTAAACGGCCAACAAGATAAAGTAACACCCATACAATAGGCATAACAATCAACATTACAACAGGAAAAAACATGCTTTTATGCAACGCCCAATTGCTATAAGCAATACCAACAAAAGTTAAAAAAATAGTTATTACGATAAAATGGGAAATTATAAAAAGAGTCCAAACCTGAGGTTTTGGGCCAAACAATCCTTTTATAAGCGATAAGCTTTCAGAAATTTCTTCTATTTCAATATGTAATTGGGGCGACCACAAATGTGACTCTTTTTCAGGCACATCAATCACTACATGGTTATCTACAACCTTCATCTTATACTTTGAATCATCATTTAAATGTTTTTTAATTTCCTCCAACAAAACCTGAGAGTTCATTTCATATTCTAATTGAAATCGAGGTTTTAAAAAAATCTGATTGTATATTTTATCGTCCATCAAAATAAAGTATTAAACGACAACAATATAACAAAAACCATATACTCTTTAAAATTCATTACAAATCATATACTAAATTGTATCTTTGCACAAATTTTTTGCAAAATGAGTATTATTGCGATTGTAGGAAGACCAAACGTAGGTAAATCCACTTTATTTAACCGACTAGTAAAACGCCGTGAAGCGATTGTTGATTCTGTTAGCGGAGTTACAAGAGACAGACATTATGGTAAATCTGAATGGAACGGAAAAGAGTTTTCTGTAATCGATACAGGAGGATATGTTATTGGCTCTGACGATATTTTTGAAGGGGAGATACGTAAACAGGTTCAGTTAGCTATTGACGAAGCTGATATTATTCTTTTTGTGGTTGATGTTGAGCAAGGGATTACTCCTATGGATGCAGAAGTTGCTAAAATTTTACGTCAAGTTGAAAAACCTTTATTTATAGCTGTTAATAAGGTAGATAACGCGATGCGCGATGCCGATGCTGTAGAGTTTTACAATCTTGGTTTAGGTGAATATTACACGATTTCTTCTATTAACGGAAGCGGAACAGGTGAATTATTAGATGCAATCGTTGAAGAAATTCCTGAGCCTGATGAAGACGAAGTAAAAGACGATGAATTACCTCGTTTTGCTGTGGTTGGACGCCCAAACGCAGGAAAATCTTCATTTATCAATGCTTTAATTGGTGAAGACCGAAATATTGTAACCAATATTGCAGGAACAACGAGAGATTCAATTGATACAAAATATAATCGTTTTGGATTTGAGTTCAATTTAGTTGATACAGCTGGGATCAGAAAGAAATCAAAAGTAAAAGAAGATTTAGAATTCTATTCCGTAATGCGTGCTGTACGTGCAGTTGAGCATTGTGATGTAGCCGTACTAGTTATTGATGCTACTCGTGGTTTTGAAGGACAAGACGAAAAAATATTTTGGTTAGCGGAGAAAAACCGAAAAGGAATTGTCATTTTGGTAAACAAATGGGATTTAATAGAAAAAGAAACCAATACCATGCGTGATTTTGAAGCAAAAATCCGCCAAACAATTGCTCCTTTTACAGATGTACCAATTATCTTTATTTCTGCATTAACTAAGCAACGTCTTTTCAAAGCAATTGAAACCGCTGTAGAAGTTTTTGAAAACAGAAAACGTCGTATTCAGACTAGTAAGTTAAACGAAACAATGTTAGAGATTATGGAGCATAATCCGCCACCAGCAACCAAAGGTAAATTCATCAAAATAAAGTACTGTATGCAGTTACCAACGCATACACCTCAGTTTGCCTTCTTTGCTAATTTACCTCAATATATTAAAGATCCTTACAAGCGTTATGTTGAAAACCAATTACGCGAACACTATAATTTCAATGGTGTACCTATAAGTATCTATTTTAGACAGAAATAAGTTTAACAATAATATAAAGAGCCACTAGTAATTACTAGTGGCTTTTTTAATTCTCTTTTTTGAAAGCTGAAGCTACAAAAATCGACTACCTGTTTACAATTTTGTAAATTTGTATTTATAGATAGAGAACTATGAAAATTAGACAAACGAAAGATATTCATACTGTTGAGCTTCCCTTCAAACTCAAAATAAGTTTTGAAAAGATTTTCAATCTGCTTCAAAAATACGCTGATGAAGAATTCAAGGAACATCCTTATCATGAACCATCAAAAAAAATAATTGAGGAAGTAAAAAATATACCTGAATTAATTGATGGATTTTCTGACGAGTCTCTCTTAAAAAAACACGAAGAAACTATTGAATTACTATTAGACCCTCTATTTCCTGAGCTACTATTAGAAAACGAAATTAAAGCGGTAAGTATCCCTTTTACTTTCACTACTTTTAAATTCACTTCTCGATTTGAAAAGATATTACAAAATGCAGGAGAAGATTATGAGCTAAAGGTTCGGAACTTCGAAAGTGATCTAATGTATATTTATGCATGTACTTTAATTTTAGCGAATGTACACAGTTACCCTGTCGATTTAAAGCGTCCCTTTTTCTTTGATATTCCTGACAAAACAACCAACTCTATAAAAAAATATCGCGCTGCTTTTAATGCTGATTTTATGGATATTTTCCCTACAGAAACTGCCCCAAAGCTTAGCGAAGATGATATAAAAATATTGCTTGACAATTTTGAAAACATTGATGTTTGGAAAGAAAAACTCCCTCCAAAATCCTATATATTCAAAGGGTTTGGAATAATGAATTTATTCGATGTAACTACTGATGAAATTATCTCAGAAATAAGAACGAATCTGTTAAAAAGAGAAGACAACCTAGTTCACACTTTACAAGCTAGTTTTCGTAAATTTTTTGGCATTGATGATTTAACATTAGGCTTTTCAGTTTTTGAAATTGACGCTAACAATCTAGCTTACTCTCGTATTAAAAAAGAAGAAAGTTTAGTTTTAAACTATGTAAAAGACATTTCTTGTAATGGTGTTTTTTGCAACTACGTCTTAGAAAAACTTTTTTTAAACAATGAAACTCTTGCTATTTCTGATGTAGAAAAATACGGACAGCAAACTAAAAAAAATAATTTCTATCAAAGATTAAAAAACATGAATATTGGTAGTATTATTTTAGTTCCTATACAAGCCTCTGTAAAAGGAGATTTATCTATTATAGAAATAGCTTCACCAAGACCTTTCGAACTAAATTCTATCAATCAAAATAAGTTACAAGATCTTATTCCATTATTTAAAATTGCTGTCGATCGCTTTTCAGAAGAGCATCAAAATGTATTAGAGGCCACTATTCAAGAAAATTACACCTCTATTCACCCTACTGTAAAATGGCGTTTTTATGAAGCTGCCGAAAAATTTCACAGAGAAAGTTTTGAAAAAAAGGAAAAAGCTAAAGTAGAGGATATTATTTTTTCGGATGTATATCCTTTATATGGTCAATCAGACATTAAAGGTTCTTCTATTGCTAGAAACCAAGCTATCAAAGAAGATTTAACCACCCAACTATCTTTAGCTATTTCTGTGTTATTAGAAGCTTGTAAATCAGAAAGGCTTCCAATCTATAAAGAATTACGATTTAGAGTTGATCAATATCTTTCTGAGGTAAAAAGAGGTTTAAAAGCAGGAGATGAAATAAGTATTTTAGATTTCCTAAAACGTGAAATTTATCCTGTTTTTAATCATATCAAAGAAATCAACAACGAATTAAAAGATTTAGTTGACACTTATATTAATCGCTTAGACCCTAGCTTACATGTAGTGTATGAAAAACGTAAAGCGTATGAAGATAGTGTTACCTTACTAAACGATCAGTTAGCATCATTTCTCGACACAAAACAAGAAGAAGCACAACAAATGTTTCCTCATTACTTTGAGCGTTATAAAACGGATGGTGTTGAGTACAACATGTACATAGGTCAATCGTTAACTAGAGATAAGAAATTTGACAATCTCTACCTATACAACCTAAGGTTGTGGCAATTACAAATTATGTGCGAAATGGAAAATGTTGCGTTAAAAGCAGCAGAACAAATGGACCACAAACTTCGTGTAGCATCTTTAATCTTAGTTCACAGTAATCCTTTAGCTATAAAGTTTAGGATGGATGAAAAACAATTTGATGTTGATGGTGCTTATAATATTCGTTATGAGATTATCAAAAAACGTATTGATAAAGCTCATATAAAAGATACCGAAGAACGCTTAACAGCACCTGGTAAAATTGCCATAGTATATTCTCAAGATAAAGACGCTCAAGAATATTATAAATACATTAAATACTTACAATCTAAAAAATTATTAGGTAAAGTTGAAAAACTAGAGATTGAAGATTTACAGGGTGTTTCTGGATTAAAAGCACTATGTGTAGAGGTTGTATATCAAAAAGATTTTGACATACAAAAAACCATAACCATAGACGAGTTAATTCAAGAGTTTAAATAATCACCTATAATAGCATTGAAACTGCTTCACCTGCTTTCGAAGCATTTTCTTGCATATTGAAAGCAATAGAAAAAACTATTACACTTACTAAGATACCTACCATAAACACTGTATAGGTGATTCTTAGTAATTTATATTTTCTATTTAAAACCAATCCTAAAAAGTATAAATCTTTAGTTAACGAGCCGTATAAATAATCACGGTCTTGCATCATTTCGTTCATCGCCCATTCAAAATCTAGCAACTTCATTTGATGAAAATTACCAAAGAATAATAAATTTACTTTTTTGTTTGCCACATCTTCTTTTGTAAATTTTCCTTCAGTAACATTAGGGCGAGTAGCCATAACCGATAAGACTATAGATATCACTGTAAAAAGCACAAAAACAATTGTTGGTATAATTAAATAGTGGTTTGACGGATTATCAAGCTTTGGTATTAACGTTGATAATGTCATTGAAATAATAATAGCATTTACTGATAATAAAATGTTTGCTTTGGTATCAGCAATATCACTCAAGGTTATATGATTACGAAGCGCTACACGGAACATCGTCTCTATACCTCTCTCAGGTAACTCTATTTTAGTCTTCTTTAATTTTAACTCTTCCTTTTTTTGTTTCTTTTTGAAATTTTCTTCTGAAAGCTTTTTTTGCCTTTTTAAAAGTTGAGCTATATTTTTACTTTTTTGCTTTTCCCATAACCTTGCTGCTCCATTAGAATAAAAACGATGTTTTGTTAAAAAATCTAAATTGGTATTATCCCACTCAATATCGCTATACGTTTCATTTTTAACAAGCTCCCATTCTCTACGTAATAATTCATTAAAATCTGAGTAATTTTTACTTCCCACATGCGAACAATCGGCATCTTTCAATAGCTTCTCCAAAAGAGTCGTTGGTTTCTCTCCCATTTTGGTTGAAGTAATTAATGAAGCAACCTCTTCTATTACATCATTATCTACCTGCTGTTTAACTAAAAAACCTGTTGCTATTCTTACACTTTCCTCTTCATGGTTATCGGCATTTACAGTATACCCAGTATCGTGAAACCATGCTGCCAAAGTTAAAGTTTGCTGTTCCTTTTCCGAAAGGTTCTCTTCTGCAGATAACTCAAGTACTTTTTCAAGAACCCGTTGTGTGTGTGCAATGTTATGATACACAAAATTAGTATCTAGCTTTTCATTCAATAAATTAATTACAAATTTCTCTGTTTCTTGTAACAAATTTTCCATAAAAAAGGTTTTTGCTAAAATAATAAATTATTCCCCAGTATTATTTTTTAATAAAGCGATAAAAAAAATGTATTTTTAAAAGAGTTTTACAAGCACAACAATGACACACGAATTTAAAGACATTATATTTCAAGCTAAAATTAATCAACAAAATGGAATTCAAAATGTACTCGCTACTGTGGTCGATTTGGACGGATCTTCGTATCGAAAACCAGGTGTACGAATGTTACTGTCTTCTGATGGAAAAATGGTTGGTGCAATTAGCGGAGGATGTGTAGAAAAAGAAATACAGCGTAGAGCTCAATCAGTTTTTAATGACAATAAACCTAAAGTAATAACTTACGACGGGCGTTATCGCTTAGGTTGTGAAGGAATATTATACGTTTTATTAGAACCTTTTACTGTTTCTTCTGAATTTATCAATGCTTTTAACGAAAATAATATCCAAAGGAATTCCTATAACATTATATCTTTCTTTAAAAAAGAAGATGAAATATATGGCAACTTTGGATCTGTAATTCAATTTGAGAATCAACAAAAATTCTCTTTTAACAGAGAATTTATTCATGAAAAGACCAATGACTTGGTTGTTTTCAAACAAACTTTGCAACCCTTATTTCGTTTATTAATTATTGGAGGAGAACACGATGCGGTTAAGCTTTGTACACAAGCAACTCAATTAGGATGGGAAGTTGATGTAATTACCTCAGTGAAAGACCCGAAAGAATTATCAGACTTTCCTGATGCTAAATCAGTAATTGCACAGACACCTGAAATGATTGAACTTTCGGATATTAATAAAAATACAGCTGTTGTAATTATGAATCATAACTTTACGTACGATTTACGCTGGTTAATCAAACTACAAGAGCAAAATCCTGTATACATCGGAATCTTAGGAGCAGCTAAGCGTCGTGAAAAGCTATTTAATGAGCTATTTGAGTTTGCTCCAGATGTTTCGGATGCGTTTTTAGAAAAAATCCACACACCAGCAGGATTGAACATTGGTGCTGAAACACCTGAAGAAATTGCCCTCTCTATTTTAGCTGAAATACTTTCAGTAATTCGCAACAAAGAAGTTTTTTCCCTGAAAAAGATTACTGGGAGAATCCACAATTAACCTAATGAAAAAAACAGCAATTCTTATACTAGCGGCAGGTAGTTCTTCTCGAATGGGAACAATAAAACAATTGCTTCCTTATCAAAACACTACTTTATTAGAATGGGCTATTGAACAGGCTAAAAAATCAAATACCAAAAATGTGTTTTGTGTATTAGGTGCCAACAGAGAAACCATAGAAAAACAAATTTCAAAAAAAGATATAGAGATTATTTACAATCCCAACCATCAAGAAGGATTAAGCACCAGTATTGTAAATGGAATTAAGTATTTGCAGGCAAAAGAATTTGACTCTATCTTAATTATGTTGGCAGATCAACCTCATGTAACTTTTGAATATTTAAATAAACTTTTTAAAATTTCAGAAGAAAACCCTTCTAAAATAATAGCTTCAAATTACCAAGATAAAATAGGTGTTCCTGCTATTTTCCCAAAAAAATACTTTAATGAATTATTGAATTTAAAAGGAGACCAAGGAGCTAAAGTTTTTTTACAAAAACATCCAGATATTATCATAGAAGCTAATACTCCTCTAAATCTAATTGACATAGATACTCCCGATGACTATCAGCACTTGCTTAAGCAATAATTTTTAGTTTAAAACCCTTATTTTTACATAACCAAAATTCAACCTAATGAACTTTACCAAGTTTTGCTCGTACCTAACTATCATTGTAATAGTTAGCAGTTGCGCATCCTATAAAGCCAAATATACAGACAAGAGTTTTTCAAAAGCGATTCAAACAGAAAAAGAGTTGGTACACTCTTTTTATTTAATTGGAGATGCTGGTAATGCCAAAATAGGGGAAACAATTCCTTCTTTAACTTACTTTCAAAAAGAATTAGCGAATGCTCCTAAAAACTCAACGACTATTTTCTTAGGAGACAACATATATCCTTACGGAATGCCGGGTAAAGAAAGTTCAGAAAGAGTTTTAGCTGAACACCGTCTACAAACTCAAATTGATGCTGTGCAAGACTTTAAGGGTAAAACAATTTTTATCCCTGGAAATCATGATTGGTACAATGGTGTTAAAGGTTTAAAGCGTCAAGAAAAAATGGTTGAAAAAGCCTTAGGAGATGATTCTTTTTTACCAGAAAATGGTTGTGGTTTAAAGAAAGTAAACATCAATGATGACATTACATTAATTATTATTGATAGCCGTTGGTTTATTGCTGATTGGAATAAACACCCTACTATTAATGAAAATTGTGACATCAAAACCCGCGAGCATTTTATTGAAGAGGTTTCTAGTTTATTCAAAAAAAACAGGTATAAAAATGTTGTGGTAGCTGTTCATCATCCACTGTATAGCAATGGTCCTCACGGAGGTAGCTTTTCAGTAAAAGATCATATGAAACCACTGCCTATTTTAGGAACTTTTAAAAATGCCTTGCGTTCACATGCAGGAATTCAAACCGATATCTTCAATAAAAACTATTCCGACTTTGTCTCTAAAATACAAACCATTGCTGACGATTTTAGCAAGAATGTTGTTTTCGTTTCAGGGCATGAACACAACTTACAATACATAGAAGAAGATGGATTTAAACAAGTTATTAGTGGCTCTGGATCAAAAGAATCTGCTGCTTTAATTGGTTACGGAGCACAGTTTACTTATGGAAATCACGGGTACGCTAAACTAAACTACTACAAAGATGGTTCAGCTATTATTGAGTATTATTCAGCAAATACAAAAGACGGAAACAAGTTATTGTTTAACAAACAGATTATAGCTCCAAGAGCAGCTAAGAACCACACTAGTTTCCCTGAATATGATGAACATAAAGAATTTGTAGAAACTTCCATTTATCCTCCAGAAGCAACCAAAGCTAGCGGTTTTCATAAGTTTATGTGGGGTGATTTGCATAGAGAAAAATATGGTAAAACGATAAAAGTTCCTGTTTTAGAACTCGAAAAGGTTTTTGGTGGTTTACAACCTATCAGACGTGGTGGAGGAAACCAAACCAACTCATTACGATTAGAAAACCCAGAAGGAAAACAATTTGTATTACGCTCAATGGTTAAAGATGGTAGTCGTATTATGGGAGGTATTTTAAAAGGAACTTTTTTAATTGATTTGGTACAAGACATATTCACTATGTCGCATCCATATGCTGCTTTTGTAATTCCTGATATGGCAGAAGCCGTGAATATTTACCATACCAACCCAAGATTGTATTACATGCCTAAACAACCTGCTTTAGGGCAATACAACGAAATTTTTGGAGGTGGTCTGTATTTATTAGAAGAACGTCCAGCAGGTGATAGAAGTGAATTAGACAATTTTGGAAACTCTGAAGATATTATCAGTACATTTGATGTACTTGAAAAAATCAGAAAAAACGGCAAACACAGTGTAGATCAAGAATGGGCAATACGCTCACGTTTGTTTGATATGGTGATTGGCGATTGGGATCGTCATGAAGACCAATGGCGTTGGGCATCTTTTAGAACAGAAGATGGCAAAACGTATTACAGACCTATTCCGAGAGATAGAGACCAACCTTTTTCAAAATTTGACGGAGTAATGATTCCGCTGTTTCAACAATTTGCTCCCCTTGTAAAAAATATGCAAACTTTTGATTACGACATCAAAAACATGAAATGGTACAATAACTATCCTCGCTTTTTTGATACCCGATTTTTAAATGAATTAACTTTAAACGATTGGTATAAACAAGCTGAATATATTCAACAGCATTTAACCGATGAAGTAATTGAAAAATCCATTCAACAATTACCAAAATCTGTATATGATATTGACGGAAAAGAAACCATAACTAAAATAAAAGCGAGAAGAAATATACTAAAAGACATTGCTAAACGCTATTATACAAAACAAGCAAAAACAGTACATGTTATTGGTACCGATAAAGACGATAAATTTATCATTAAAAGATTAAATGATGATGAAACCAGTGTGACGATTTATAGAAAAGGTGATGAAATTTACAATCGTACTTTTAATACTAAAGAAACAAAAGAAATTCAACTTTACGGATTAAATGGAGATGACGAGTTCTTAATTTCTGGAAATGTTAACGATGGAATTTTACTAAGGATTATTGGAGGGCAAGACCATGATGTTTATACTGATAAATCATCCGTTTCTGGCTGGAGCAAAAAGACTAAAATTTACGATTACAAATCCAAAAAGAATACTGTTAACAAAAGTAAAGAAACTGCTGATCTACGCTCTGATAGCTATTTTAAGAACACCTACAACCACAGAAACATAAACAATAACACTACGGTTGTTTTTCCAAGCTTAGGAAGTAACCCAGATGATGGTTTTTTCTTTGGTGCTTCTCTCACTTACACACAACAAGGCTTTAAAAAAACTCCGTTTGCAAATCAACATACAATCACAGCAAATCACTATTCGTCAACAAATGGTTATGATATAGAGTACAATGGTGAGTTTACAGAGCTTATTGGTTCATGGAGTTTGAATTTATATGCCAAAGCTACAAGTGATAATTACTCTTTTAATTTCTTCGGATGGGGTAACGAAAGTGTTTATAATCAAAGTTTCGATTTAGATTATTATCGTGTTAAAAAAGAAGAACGTAGTTTTTCCCCTTCTTTATTAAAAAGATTACGAGGTGGTAGTATTTTTAAAATTTCTGGAATTGTCGAATCTATTGAAATTGAAGATACTCCTAATCGATTTATTAATAATTTTGATAACCAACCAACGGCTATTTTTGATGTCAATTATTTTTGGGGTGGTGAGCTTAATTTTAACCATAACCGAGTAGATAATCTAAGTTTCCCTACCAAAGGAATGAACTTTGACTTAGCTGTAGGTGCCAAAGCAAATGCCGACGACTTCGACCGTCGATTTGGCTACATTAAAAGCTCTTTAGCCATGTATCAAAATTTAGTATACAATCGCTCACTAGTATTTGCTTCGGAAATAGGCACACATGTAAACATAGGAAATCGTTTTGAAGTTTATCAGGCAGCAACCTTAGGAGGCGAGCGTAATTTACGTGGATTTAACAGAGAGCGCTTTTCAGGAAATGAAAGCTTTTACCATAGCAATGACTTACGTTTACGTTTCGGACGCATTAAAACTGGTATTATCCCCATGAAAATAGGTGTTACTGGAGGTTTTGATTACGGGCGCGTTTGGTCTCCTTATTCACCTGAATCTAAAAAATGGCATACTAGTTACGGAGGCTCTTTATGGTTAAGTGGAATCGATTTATTTACAGCAAACGTTTCTTATTTTAAAGGAAACTCATCAGAAGACAGAATTGCCTTTACTATTGGTTTTTCTTTTTAATTTTAACAATTATGACACAACAAATTATATTAGTTTTTGGCGCTTCCTTTGGATTATTAGCGGTAGTTTTTGGTGCTTTTGGTGCGCATGCTTTAAAGAAAGTATTAACCGAAGAGCAATTAAAATCATTTGAAACGGGAGTGAAATATCAAATGTACCACGCACTAGTTTTATTATTTACAGGAAGTTATTTTAATAGTCCAGCTCCATTAATAGGTTGGTGTTTTATCATTGGAATAATGTTATTCTCCTTTAGTATTTATGGTTTGGTGTTATCAGATACAAGAGGAAAAAAAATGAAATTTCTAGGACCTATTACTCCTTTAGGTGGTTTATTCTTAATTATTGGATGGGTTATGTTATTGGTCGAGTTTTTATAATAACTATTTTTTTAATGAGAATTCATACAATCTAGCACTCATCATTTTTGAAGCTTCATCCGTAATATATAACGTTGAATTATCTTTAAAAGTGATTCCTTCTTTTTGAGAAATATGGTCAAAAGAATAATTCTCCATATCTCCGCTAAGAAAATCATCCTCTTGAAAATTGGTAAACACCAATACGGACTGGTGTGTTAACAAGGCTACTTTTTTTCCATCAGGAGAAATCGCTGCATCTGTTATTGAACAATTCACATCACTACAGTGTTCCATTTCGGATATATATTCAGCAGTATAATCACCTTTTGAAGCAGGTATTCTATACAATACTGTCTTTCCGTAATTATTATGCACTCTGCTTTTGGTAAAAACATATAAAAATCCGTCTTTATAAAGCAAAGACTCTGCATCAAAAAATCGATCTTTCTTTTTAGGTGGGTACTTAGTTTGGTTAGGATATGAAAACTTTATTTTCTCCACTTCAATTACATCGTTCTCTAATAACTCTTGTTTATTTATTTTAAGAATCACTAAGTTTTTACGCTTGTTATTATTGTTACCAAAATCTGCTATATAAACGTTTCCCTTTTTGTCTGAAGTAATTGCTTCCCAATCGTGATTCTTAGCCTGTACAGCGAATACATTTTTAATCTCCCCTTTTAAAGACACTTCATATAATTCAGGTTCATTTCCACTATCGTTTATCATCCAGAGTGCATTCGAATCTGAAGTTACTTGTACCCCTGAAACCTCTCTTAAGCCATTAGGTAAATAAGATAGCATCTTTAACTTGCCATAATGAGTACAATTAAGAAAGCCTCCTACCAGTAGTAATAAAAATAGTTTTCGCATAAAAGTAATTTTCTGTGCTATGTAAAAATAGTGAATTATCACAACGAAAAAAGCTACTGAATATTCAGTAACTTTTTATTATCATTTTATAGAAAACACTTTTATAAGATAGCTGTTTTTCCTATGCTATTCGTGTACTCTTTACTTGTTACGATATCTATAAAATTCCAATCAGTTTTTATTGAACCTGAGGTAACCGTCAACTTCATAAATCCTCTTTGAGAGAGATTGCCATACTGCAAATCGTCTATTAACAACTTTAATGCCTCTTCTAGTTCTGTTGCCGAAGCTCCTAGATATTTTTCTAATCCGGGAGAAGACACTGAACTTGTAGCTACTTCAACACCAACTTTTTCTCCAGAATTATTAGTTAAATTACTATACCAAGCATTATGAGTATCTCCGGCCAATACTACTACATTCTTATTTTTAAAACTTTCTAAAACTCGCTCTCTTTCCATAAAATATCCATCCCAAGCATCTAAGTTATATGGTAAAACCGTTTCTATTCTTGCTTTCTCTTCTGCTGTTAACATAGGATCGTTTTGTAAAGCTCTTGTTTTAATGGTTACCAACTCTGTAATAGAAGTTTTAAGCAAATTAAAAGTTTCTTCACTTGCTGATCCTGTAGCAGATACTTCTGCCAATAGTTTTGCTAAAAGTGTTAGTAATTCAGCAGGAATTAACATTTTTCCCATTAAAACTTGCTGTCCTATAATTTGCCATGTATTATTGCTAGCCGCTAGTTCACTTTCTAACCACCCTAATTGGGTAGTTCCTAAAAGTGTACGTTGTGAGTTTAACCATGCTTGTTGAAAAGCCGCTGCATCAAACTCCCCTTTTTCATTATAAAATGCTGAATATTCTAACTGCTTATCTCTTCCAACAATACGCGTATCTAGCATAATTAAATCTACCAAACTTCCAATTTTCAAGTTTCTATAAATAATAGAATTATCAACAAGATTGGTCATGTTAGGTAAATATTCGCTGTATGCTTTTAATGCGCTTTGTTTTCGGGTAGTAAAACTTCCTTCTCCTTCTTGATGGTTTTCAGCTCCGTCTTTATAAGTATCGTTTGCTACCTCATGATCGTCCCAAACACAAATAAAAGGTTTAGTTCTATGCAATTCCTTTAATTGTTCATCTGAACGATATTGACGATAACGAGTACGATAATCTTCTAATGAAATGATTTCACCCTCTGGTTCAGGTGATCTAAACGAACCATAACTATTTTCACCATATTCGTAAATATAATCTCCTAGATGAACAACAACATCTGCATCTGACTTTTTAATTTCTTCATACACGTTAAAATACCCATAAGCAAAGTTTGCACATGAAGCTACAGCCAGTTTTACTTCGTTGATTGATTCGCTAAACGTAAGTGTTTCACCTATAGGAGAAGTTGCTTTAGCATTAACATTTACAAAACGGTAGTATAGTTTTTGTCCTGCTTCTAAGTCTTTAATTTCAACAGCTACGGTAAAGTCTCTTGAAGCATCGGTAGTTACTTCTGCTTGACGAACAACGTCTTTGAAATTTTTGTCTTTCGCTATTTGCCAAACTAAGGTTGCAGAAGATTTATTTGTAGTATAACGTGTCCAAATGATAACTTGTGAATTTGTAGGATCGAAACTAGCAACTCCTTGCTCAAAGTTTTTCTCTGCTAAGTTACTTGGTATAGGTAATTCATCGATATCGTCATCTTTACAACTGATAAAATTAGGCGCTAAAAGTATACCTCCAGTTGCTAATAATGAGTTTCTTAAAAAGCTTCTTCTTTTAATATTAGTTTTCATTAGTAAGGGTCATTTAATTTTCCTGCATAAGTACTATTTCAACTTTGCTTTAACGTTAACTAACCTTTACCAAATAAATGAAGTTACTACCAGCCTCCTGTGGCTCCACCACCACCAAAGCCTCCGCCTCCGAAACCTCCGCCGAAGCCGCCTCCGCCACCAAAGCCTCCTGATGATCCTCCACCAAAACCGCCTCTTCCTGCGTTGCTTAAAATAATAGTTTCTAAAATCCCTCTTGCTACATCCGATTTTCTGTAGCCTCTTCCTCCTCCACGGTTTCCTTTACTTCCGCTTGAGATAATAATAAAAAATACTACCAGAATAATGATAAAGATAATAAAGCTAAAGTCTGTTTTTTTAGATTGTTTTCTAGAGCCTTTGTATTCACCACTCATTACCTTAAAAATAGCATCTACTCCACTGTTTAACCCAGCATAATAGTCACCTTGTTTAAAATAAGGAATAATGTCGTACTCTATAATTTGTCGAGAAACATAATCAGTTAATAAGTGTTCGGTTCCATAACCTGTTCGTATAGTTACTTTACGGTCATCTTTAGCCAACAACATAAACACTCCATTATCTTTCTCTTTACTTCCTCCTATTCCCCATTTGTGTGCCCAATTGGTAGCCAAATATCCTATTTCTTCTCCTTCAGTTGAGCTTATAATTGCTACTACTACTTGTGTTGAAGTGGTATCAGCATATTTAATTAGCTTATTTTCTAAGCTTTTCTTTTGATTAGGTGATAAAAGATTGATATAATCGTAAACACTTGTTTGAAACTTAGGTGTCTCAGGAATTTCAAATCCTTGTGAGAAAAGAGTTTGCACACAAAAACATGCAACAAGAAAAAGAATAACTTTTAAGTTATATAACTTGTTTATTACTCTATACGATAGCCCTATATTTTTTACCATACTCTTTCTTTCTACAAAGTCCTTACCCTTTAGACACTTCATTACTTAATTCATCTTCATTATCAACAGTCCACGGAAAGTGAGCTTGTAATTCTTTTCCTGCTTTCAAAACACCATCAATAATCCCTTGTTTAAAATCTCCTTTCTGAAATTGCTTTTGTATAACTTCTTTCGTTGTTTCCCAAAAATTTTCAGGAACTACTTTGTTAATCCCTTCATCTCCATAAATTACAAACTTATGGTCATCAACTGCTATATATAATAATACAGCATTACGTTGTTGGGTATTAAACATTTTAAGCATACGAAATACTTCTAATGCTCGGTCATAATGAGGGACATCTGTAGTTCTCTCAATATGTACTCGTATTTCACCAGAAGTATTTCGCTCTGCTTGTCTAATAGCTAGAACGATTTCCTCTTCTTCTTTAGCAGTAAGAAAATCTTTTATATCAGACATTTTTTAATTTTTGAAGTCAAAGCTTGCATCTGGAGCTTTTTCTGAACCTGGGTCAGCTTTATAACGTGCCATTTCAGTAAAACCAAACATACCTGCTAATAAATTTCCAGGAAACATTTTAATGTGTTTATTATAAATATTTACTGCTTCATTATAACGATCACGAGCTACATTAATTCTATTTTCAGTTCCTTCTAACTGACTTTGTAATTCTAGGAAGTTTTTGTTTGCTTTGATATCTGGGTAACGTTCTACAGATACTAATAACTTAGACAAAGCTCCACTCAATCCTGTTTGTGCTTGTTGAAATTGTGCCATTTTTTCTGGCGTTAAATCTCCTGCATTAATATTTACTGAAGTTGCTTTTGCTCTTGCATTAATTACGTCTGTTAAGGTACTTTTTTCAAAATCAGCAGCTCCTTGAACAGTTTTTACTAAATTACCTATTAAATCATTTCTTCTCTGGTAAGAACTTTCTACATTAGACCACGTTGTTTTTGCATCTTCTTGATATGTTATCCCTTTGTTATAGAATCCTTTTGCCCATGAATAAATTCCAAAACCTAGAACTCCTATAATAATTAAAGGCACTAACCATTTTTTCATAATTTTTGATTTTTGTAATTATAATTGATTTTTGATTTTTATTAATTCAGCTTTCACTGCTTCTAATCTACTAATAATTTCCTGATTGCTTACGACCTTTTCTGGATTTTTCTTTAGTCTTTGCTTTGCTCCATCTAAAGTAAAACCTCTTTCTTTTACCAGATTGTATATGATCTTGAAGTTTTTTACATCTTCTTGTGTAAACAAGCGATCTCCTTTCGCATTTTTTTTAGGATTGATAATTTCAAACTCTTTATCCCAAAATCGAATTAGAGAACTGTTCACTCCAAAAGCTTTGGCTACTTCTCCTATCTTATAATATCTTTTATCTGGTAAGTCTATATACATTTTTCACAGCTTCTATAAAGTTTAGTCATACGATTGACCTTTTTGTTGTGAAGCTTTTTGCATAGCTATAAATTCTTCAGGAGTTAAGTCTCCATAGTAATAGTAAATAGGATTTACCGGTCTACCATTCTTGTGTACTTCGTAGTGCAAATGCGGTGCAGCAGATCGCCCTGTGTTTCCTACATAACCTATTAAGTCACCACGTTTTACTTTTTGTCCTCTTTTAGCTAAAATTTTACTCATGTGAGCATAAATGGTTTCATAACCATATCCGTGATCTATATAAACCACTTTCCCAAAAGTAGAACTTCTATGTGCTTTTTTAACAATACCATTTCCTGATGCAAAGATTGGAGTCCCAGTTGGCGAGGTGAAATCCATTCCATTATGCATTCTCCATGATTTCAAAATAGGATGTAAACGCATACCATAACCTGATGCCATTCTTTTTAAATCTTGGTTTTTTACAGGTTGAATAGCTGGTATTGAGGCTAACATCTTTTCTTTTGCTTTTGCTAGCTCAACAATCTCATCTAACGATTTTGATTGTACAACCATTTGTTTTGATAAAATATCTAACTCTTTCGTTGCATTCTTTATCATACTACTATTATCAAAACCGTCTAAATGCTTATATCTATTCACTCCTCCAAACCCTGCTTTTCGTTGTTCTTCTGGTATTGGACTTGCTTCAAAATAAGTTCTATAAATATTATTATCTCTTTCTTGTAACTCTGCTAGAACTTCGGAACTCTCTTTCATTTTTTTAGTAAGCAGTTCATAGTGTAGTTTTAAATTTTCTAGTTCTCTTTTTTGTGTTCGTTCTTTAGGAGACATCAAAAACTGACTAAATCCTATAAAACCAAAAAAGGCAATTAATAAAACACTTAATAGCCCCAAAAAAGTTTTCTTATACTTTTCACCTCTTTTTACTTCTATCTTTCTATACGATAAAGTCTCTGGGTCGTAATAATATTTTACTTTTGCCATAATGCTAAATGTACTATTTTTGTGCTTTTTAAATTAAGCATCCTTAAGGGGATGTACAATTTGGAAACTCACAAATTTACAAAATCTTTTAAAACTTCTTTTTACAAGCAGTTTTTTAAATATTTTTTAACAAAAATCAGATACCTAGAGTTGTATGAAATCTCAAGATATTAGAACTAAATTTTTAGATTTTTTTAAATCAAAACAACACGATATTGTTCCGTCTGCACCTATGGTGTTAAAGAACGACCCTACTTTGATGTTTACCAACTCTGGTATGGCACCTTTTAAAGAATATTTCTTAGGTAATGCCACTCCAAAAAATAATCGAATTGCCGATTCTCAAAAATGTTTACGTGTTTCAGGTAAGCACAACGACTTAGAAGAAGTTGGTTACGATACCTACCACCATACTATGTTTGAAATGCTAGGTAACTGGAGTTTTGGTGATTACTTTAAGAAAGAAGCTATTGCTTGGGCTTGGGAATTATTGACCGAAGTTTATAAGATAGATAAGGATATTTTATATGTAACCGTGTTTGAAGGTGATGAGAAAGACGGTACAAAAATGGATCAAGAAGCCTACGATATTTGGAAACAATACATTTCTGAAGATCGTATCTTAATGGGTAATAAAAAAGATAATTTTTGGGAAATGGGAGAGCAAGGTCCTTGTGGTCCATGTTCAGAAATTCATGTAGATATTCGTTCTGCAGAAGAAAAAGCAAAAATCGATGGTAAATCATTAGTAAATGAGGATCATCCTCAAGTTGTTGAAATCTGGAACTTAGTTTTTATGCAATACAATCGTAAAGCTGACGGGTCTTTAGCTGGACTTCCTGCAAAGCATATCGATACAGGAATGGGATTTGAACGTTTGTGTATGGTGTTGCAAGGAGTTCAATCAAACTATGATACAGATGTATTTACTCCGTTAATTCGAGAAATTGAAACAATTACGGGTGTTGGGTATGGTAAAGATGAAAAAGTTGATATTGCTATTCGTGTAATTGCCGACCATGTTCGTGCAGTTGCTTTCGCTATTGCTGATGGACAGCTACCAAGTAATAATGGTGCAGGGTATGTAATTCGTAGAATTTTACGTCGTGCTATCCGTTACGGTTTCACTTTCTTAAATAAGAAGGAGCCCTTTATTTATAAATTAGCTGAGACTTTAGCTCATCAGATGGGGAACGCTTTTCCTGAAATTAGAAAGCAAGACAACCTAGTTCATAATGTAATTAAAGAAGAAGAAGCTTCTTTCTTACGTACGTTAGATCAAGGTTTATTATTGTTAGATAAAGTTATTGAAGAAACCTCGGGTAAAACAGTATCAGGAGCTAAAGCTTTTGAACTGTACGATACTTATGGCTTCCCTTTAGACTTAACACAGTTAATTGCTCGTGAAAAAGGATACGATATTAACGAGGAAGAATTCAATATGGGAATGAAAGCTCAAAAAGATCGTTCGCGTGCAGCATCTGCAAGTGAAACCTCTGATTGGGTTATTTTATTAGATGATGAAGTTGAAGAATTTGTTGGATATGACACCTTAAGTGTTGATGTTCGATTAACGAGATATAGAAAAGTTACCACTAAAAAAGACGGTGATCAATACCAGTTGGTATTCAATATGACTCCTTTCTATCCAGAAGGTGGTGGACAAGTTGGTGACCGAGGATACATAGAAACTCCTAATGGAGATGTTATTTATGTAATCGACACTAAAAAAGAGAATAATGTAATTATTCATTTCACAAAAAACTTACCTAAAAACTTAAACGACACGTTTAAAGCTGTTGTAAATGATGAACACAGACGTTTATCTGCCAGTAATCACTCTGCTACTCACTTATTACACCAAGCTTTACGAACTATTTTAGGTGACCATGTAGAACAAAAAGGTTCTTTAGTTAGCCCTGATTATTTACGTTTCGATTTTTCTCATTTTTCAAAAGTTGATAAAGATCAATTACAAGAAATAGAAGAGTTCGTAAATGCTCGTATTCGTGAAAATCTTCCTCTAGAAGAAAAACGTAACATTCCAATGCAACAAGCTATTGACGAAGGCGCTATTGCTTTATTTGGTGAAAAATACGAAGACAGTGTTCGTGCAATTCGTTTTGGACAATCTATGGAATTATGTGGAGGAACTCACGTACCTCAAACAGGTGATATTTGGTATTTTAAAATTAAATCAGAAGGAGCTGTTGCCGCTGGTATTCGTCGTATCGAAGCAATTACCAATGTTGCTGTTGGAGAATACTTTGAAGATGTTGAGCGCAATTACGATGCTGTAAAGCAGTTATTAAAAAACCCTAAAGACATAGCGAAATCTGTAAGTGGTTTACAAGATGAAAATGCAGCTTTAAAAAAGCAGATTGAGCAATTATTAAAAGACAAAGCTAAAAACATGAAAGGCGATCTTAAAAACCAGCTTCAAGAAGTAAACGGAGTTCAGTTTTTAGCAACAAAAGTAGATTTAGACCCAAATAGCATTAAAGACTTAATGTTTGAATTAGGAGGAGAAATTAACAATTTATTCTTGTTATTTGCTACTGCTCCTTCCACAGACAAAGCTATGCTAACTTGTTATATATCTAAAGATTTAGCTAATGAAAAAGGCTACGATGCTGGAAAAGTAGTTAGAGAATTAGGAAAATTAATCCACGGTGGTGGTGGTGGACAAAACTTCTTTGCTACTGCTGGTGGTAAAAATCCTGGAGGAATTCCTAAAGCATTAGAAAGAGCAAAAGATTATATCGCTTAACATATACTAAAAAGGTTCAGAAAATTCTGAACCTTTTTTTATTGTAACGCTTTTTTGTAAATATCTATCGCACGCTCTCTGGCAAACTTATGCTCTACCATAGGTTGCGGATATGTTAATTCATCAAAATCTTTCACCCATTTTTTTACATATCGCAAGTCTTTGTCGAACTTCTTGAGTTGTTCTGTCGGATTAAACACTCTAAAATATGGTGCAGCATCGCAACCTGTACCGGCTGCCCACTGCCAATTTCCATTATTTGCTGACAGATCATAGTCCAACAGTTTTTCTGCGAAATACGCTTCTCCCCAACGCCAATCAATGAGCAAATGTTTACATAGAAACCCCGCAGTAATCATTCGTACTCTGTTGTGCATATATCCTGTTTCATTCAACTCTCGCATCCCCGCATCTACCATAGGGTATCCTGTTTTTCCTTCACACCATTTTTGAAATTCCTCTTCGTTATTTCTCCAAGGAACAACATCATATTTTTGCTTAAAATTCCGAGTAACTACCTTAGGAAAATGATATAGAATTTGCATAAAAAACTCACGCCAAATCAATTCACTCAAAAAAGTGGTATTGGTTTTTAAAGCAAAACGAACCATTTTTCGAATACTTACCAACCCAAACCGTAAATAAGGAGACAAATACGACGTTTTATCTTGAGAAGGAAAATCTCTCACCTCATCATATACTTCTATATTTGATAAATTATAAGGTTTCACTCTAATGGCACTTTTTTCAAAACCTATTGAAGATAACAAAGGAACCTCTGAAGAAAACGGATAAAAACCATCAAAATTTATTGTAAATTCTTGTGTATCTTCTTCTTTTGAAAAGTTTTGTAACCACTTGTTTTTATAAGGTGTAAAAACGGTATACGGACTGTTATCAGCTTTTAAGACTTCGCTTTCTTCAAAAATTACTTGATCTTTAAAAGCTTTAAATATTATTCTTTTTGAGTCTAAAAAACTTGCAGCTTCTCTATCCCTTTTAATTGCATAAGGCTCATAATCTTTATTCGTATAAACTGCCTCTATATCATATTCTTCTACAAGCTTTTTCCAAACCTCAAGTGGCTTTCCTTTTTTAACAAGTAAAGAAGATGAAGCCTTTTTTAAAGCTTCATCCAATTCTTTTAAGGTTTGATGTATAAAAGTTACTCTGGCATCATTTTTAGGTAATTTATCTAATATTTCCTCATCAAAAATAAAAACTGGAATTACTTTATTGCCAGATTTTAGCGCTTCAAACAAACCTCTATTGTCCTCCAACCGTAAATCTCTACGAAACCAAAAAAATGTAACTTTAGACATTATTGAATAGCTCTTCTAGTGTTTGATAACGATACTCAAATATTGTTTTCAATTGTTTTTTAATAAAAATCACCTGTGCTAAATGACCTAAAAAACCGAAAGGTATTTTGTATGAAATTTTATCTTTCATCAAAGTTTTTCCTTCTGCCAATTCATCAAACCAATGTTCGTGATGCCACATTTTATAAGGACCAAAACGCTGTTCATCTATAAAAAACTCTTTATTTTTTACTTGAGTAATTTCTGTCACCCAGTTTGACTTTACCCCAGGAAGAATTCCTACTTTATACGTTATAATTTGCCCTGCATATGCTTTCTTATCAACTTTAGAAGTCATTTGAAAACTCATATGAGGAGGAGTTATTTTTTGCAAGTTTTCAGGAGAACTAAAAAAATCCCATGCTTGCTTTAACGGAACATTAAGTACCAGCTCCGTTTCGAGTGTATAGATGCCTGAATGCTCATAAAAATGAATCATCTACATTATAACAACTTAGTAATTTTCTTACTAGTAGGTTTTGTAATTGAGTAAAACACATCAATTAATCTACCTTCTTCATCAACTAAGTATTTTTGAAAATTCCACTTTACTGTAGAATTCATTTTTCCGTTTTTCTCTTTTTGAGTTAACCATTGGTATAGCGGATGTTGCCCCTCTCCTTTTACTTCTATTTTCTCTGTCATTGGAAAGTCTACTCCATAGTTTAAACTACAAAACGATTGTATTTCTTTTAAGGTACCTGGTTCTTGCTCTCCAAATTGATTACATGGTAACCCTATTACAACCAACTTATCTTTGTGTTTTGAATACAATTCTTGTAATCCTTCATATTGCTTTGTAAATCCGCATTTCGAAGCTACATTTACAAACAATATTTTTTTCCCTTTAAATTGGTGAAGGTCTAAATTTTCTCCATCAATGCCATTTATTGAAATCTCATACAACGACTCTTTTGGAGTAATTGTTTGTGCTTTTCCTGAAAAACTAAATAATGCCATTATCAAAAATATTTTAAGTGTTCTCATTAATATTACTATTGTTTATTTATTATAATTTTATGTATAAAAATATGCATTTAATTTCATAATTACTCCTTTATTAAATGATTAATCATTCCTTTAAACACGAATGCGTGAAAGGGTAAAACAGCATACCAATACATTCTTCCCCAAATTCCTTTGGGTCTAAAAACTGCTCTTTGATATAGTTTGTCTTTTACTATTTCAAACTCTAACCACGCCTCTCCGGGCAGTTTCATTTCTGCAAACAAAATCAACCTTTTATTTTTTTTATCTGCTAACAATACTCTCCAAAAATCGAGTGGATCTCCTGGTTCTAATTCTGTGGGATGTCTTCGTCCTCTTCGTAATCCAACTCCACCGAAAAGCTTATCTACGTACCCTCTTACCTTCCAAAGAAAATTAAACTTGTACCACCCAGTTTTTCCTCCTATACTCCAAATTTTATGTAATGTATTTGCTTCATTTTGTATTCCTCTAACTCTAATATCTTTAAAGCATCCGTATTGAGGTATTTGAATATGTTTTGCTAATTGATCATTAAATACTCCGCTACTCATAGCATCTTTCCAGCTAGAAATCACTTCATTTTGCTCTATTTTCTGAAATGCTAATGATACCGCTTCTTTATAAGCTATAGGCTCCACATTAAGTAGTTTATTGATATTACTTTGTTTTGCTATTACCTCAACTTTCATACTATCCACTAAAGCTTGTGCTAAATTAAAAGAGGTTGATGTCACAAAATACAACCAATAGGAAGATAATCTTGGTGTTAAAACTGGAAGTGTATAAATATGTCTTTTAAAACCTCTTACCTCAGCGAACTGTAACAACATTTCTTTATAGCTTAATATTTCAGGTCCGCAGATATCAAAAGATTTGTTATGAGTTTCTTTAACTTGTAAACTATTTTCTAAAAAAGCTAAAACATCTCTAACTGCAATAGGTTGTGTTTTCGTTTTTAACCATTTAGGAGTCACCATTACAGGAAGCTTTTCTACAATATCTCTTATAATTTCAAAAGAAGCACTTCCGCTTCCTACTATAATTCCTGCTCTAAAAGTCGTTAATGCATAACTGTTTGATTGTAGCTTTTTTTCTACTTCGTATCTCGACTGTAAATGTTTGGATAATGAGTTGTCATTTACAATTCCACTTAAGTATATAACTTGTTCACAGTTGGTTGGTTCTATCAAACTTTTAAAGTTCTCTGCACAAGTTAACTCTAAGTTTTCAAAATTTTCTGAAGTCGTAGACATCGAATGTATTAAATAGTAAGCTACATCGATATCTTTTGGAAAATTCGTATTTTCTGTATTTAAAAAATCAACTTTTATAAAAGTAACATTCGGATTGTTTTCAAACTCATCTGGTATTCTATCTAAATCACGGACGCAACAAACTAATTGATGCTTACTTTCTAACAACCTAACAATTAATCGTTTTCCTATATAACCTGTAGTACCTGTAATTAAGATTTTCATTCCTTTGGACTTTGATATAGTGAAGACTTATAACCTCTTCATCAATTATTAAATACGATATAAGCATTTAAACTCACTGCAATGGTCATCCATATTAAATACGGAAGTATAAATAAGGTATACCTCTTTATTTTTTTCAAATATTCAAAAGTGAAATAACCAATAAGCAACCATAATAAAACGATTACGACTAAACCTAGTTTTGTTAAATGTTGATTAAAGAAAATATAATTCCAGCTTACGTTTAAAACCCACTGATCTATATATAAAATGAGCACTTTTCTATTTAAAAACTCATACTGAAAACTCACTTTTGTCATGTATACAGAAAACAAAACCATAATGGTTGTCCAAGCCACTCCAAAAACCCAACCTGCTGGTGTCCATGGAGCTTTATTTAAAGACAAATACCAATCTGTCCTTGGCTCTTCATTCATTAACCAAGCCCCAATAGCTAAAGCCGAAAAATTAGCGATTAGGAATATTAAAAATCGTATGTATTTATTTTCTTTCAAGTTTTTTATTTTTTAAGAAATTGAAGATTAACTGTATTGAAAACAACAGGGTAAATGCATAAAAAATATCTTCAAAAGGTATAGTGAAGATTCTAAAATCTAAATTCTCTGCGTTATTGTACCAAACCACTGGTTCATCTATAAAACTTCCTGTTAAAATTCCATTGACAATTAAAAAAGGAATTAATATCACTAAGAAACTAGGATAATATTCTTGCAATGTGCTTAAGTGATTCTTTAACGCATAGCCTAACAATAATAAAAATAGTATAAAATTTACAGTAGTATACCACTTTCCGAAGTTAAAAATCAATAACAAAACAACTAGTACAATTAGTGAAAAACTGAGAAGTACCGTTACTGACTTTGACAACTTAAATTTCGGAAATAAAAACTTCAACGCTTCATGTGTAAATAAGCACGAGTAAGGAATACAGAAGAAGAACATCCATTCTTCCATTGGCATATACAATAGCTTTAATGATAAATGATAGTCTGGATTAAATCCCCATACTCCCATTTGCGTAAACCAACTGTCCCAGATTAAAAAAAACAAGGCAACTAACAAAATACTAAGTGCAGCTTGTTTGAAATATTGTATAAAGTGTAGTTTCTTTTCAAAAACACTATACAATAGCGGAATACTTAAACTCCCTAGATTTAACATTAAATACAAATACTGACTCACTGTCTCTTATTAAAATATTTAAAAGGGACAAACAACATTCCGAAACATTCTCCGTCGTGTTTCCCCAAATGTTTGTGATGAATTTTATGTGCTTTTCTCAAGCCTTTTAAGTATTGGTTATTCGTTTTATCAAACCACTTAAATCTTCTGTGAATTAATACATCATGTACCAAGAAATAAGCAATACCATACAATAAAATACCCAGTCCTATAAAAAACATAAAGTTTAACTCTGGTCGAATCCCGAAGTAGAATAACAGAATACTAGGAATTGCAAAAACCACGAAAAAAGCATCATTTTTCTCAAAAACATGTGGATATCCTGGTTGATGATGATCTTCATGCAAAAACCAACCAAAACCGTGCATCACATATTTATGTGTGCACCAAGTAACTCCTTCCATAACAATAAACGTTAGTGTAGTTACTGCTATGTAATCTGCTATATTCATAATGATGTATTGTTAATTATATATGTATGTAAATAACTTACACTGTCTTTTTTTTGAAGCACTTTTTTTAAAAACTGTTTATCTTCTTTAATAGAAGATGTATAACCTAAAATACTAGGTGTATTTTCTTGTATTACCAATCGAACATACCTTAAGTGAACATTATTAGGGTTCTTTAAAATTAGTTCTTCTAACTGGTTTTTATTAGTGTTAAAGACTTTTAGTTTACTCCAAGGCATCGTTTTATATTTTGCCTGCTTCATTTGTAAGGAAACTACATAGGCTTGAACATTTATATCATTGATGTAATCATACTTCTGAATATACTGTTGCTCATCCTCTTGCCTTAACAAATCATGATATTCTTTAACAAACTCCGGAGTATTTGTAAAACCAGAGAACAACAATATTACAACATGCAACAAAAGATACTTCATTATATTAAATTTAGCTTATATTTTATATAACTTCTTGCCAATAGATTAATTTTCATTGGATTAGAAATTCGAATTCTAGTATCCATAATTTTTGTTGAAGGTGTATCTTTTAGTTTTTTTAATAGTTTTTTGTAATACCTATATGCCATATACACTCCGAATTTTGCTTCAACAGGTAACTTTAAAATTCCGTTTTTATAAGCAAAGTCAAAATCGTCTTCTATTTCTTTAATTATTGTGTTTTTTCCTTCTGCACTTAAGTCTCCAAAATTGATATTTGGAAAATAAGACCTATTCAATTCGTTAAAATCTTCTTTTAAGTCTCTTAAAAAGTTTACTTTTTGAAATGCTGATCCTAAACGCATTGCAGGCTCTTTCAACTCCTCATATTTTTGTTTATTTCCTTTTACAAAAACTTTCACACACATTAACCCTACAACATCTGCAGAACCATAGATGTAGGCATTATATTCCTCTGCAGTTGTATATTCTGTTTTGTACAAATCAGCTTTCATACTTTTTAAAAATGCTTGTACCAACTCATCGGAAATTTTATACTTGTTTACGGTGTGTATGAACGAATTTAAAATAGGGTTTAAGCTAATACCTCTATTCTTGGATTCGTAATAATCTCTTTCAAATTTTAATAGTAATTGCTCCTTATCATACTGATGAAAAGAATCTACTATTTCATCTGCAAAGCGTACAAAACCGTAAATATTATAAATATCTGTACGTATTTTTGGTGATAACATCTTCGTAGCTAACGAAAATGAAGTACTATATTTCTGAGTTACCAACTTACTACACGCGTAAGAAACCTCATCAAACAATTGTTTCATCTTTGTACGTTTTTAAAATTAAATCTGAAGCTATTTTCCCTGAAATTAAAGACGGAGGAACTCCTGGTCCTGGCACTGTTAATTGTCCTGTAAAGAATAAATTCTTTACTTTTTTACTTTTTATCTTAGGTCTTAAAAATGCTGTTTGTGTTAAAATATTAGCTAAACCGTAGGCATTTCCTTTGTATGAATTATACTCTTTCACAAAATCATTTACACAGAAGCTTTCTTTAAACAATACATATTCTTTTACTGATTGACCTGTTAACTTCTCTAATCTTTTGATTATTATATTGAAATAACGCTCCCTCAACTCTGGTGTATCTTCTATACCTGGTGCTAATGGGATCAAAAAAGTGGCTGCTTCTTTTCCTTTGGGCGTAAAAGAATCATCTGTTATAGAAGGAAAACTTGCATAAAACAATGGCTCTTTAGGCCAACTTGGTACATCATAAATAGTTTTAGCATGCACATCAAAATCTGTATCAAAAAATAAAGTATGATGACATACATTTTTTAACTTCTTATCAAAACCTACATAAAAGAGCAATGATGAAGGTGCAAATGTTTTTTTATCCCAATAACTTTCTGAATACTGTCTAAGATATTTAGGTAGTAAAGTTTCTGTATGATGATAATCTGCTCCACTTAACACTACATCAGATTCCATTAATTTTCCATCTACTGCAACCCCAATTGCTTCTCCTTTATCATTTACTATAATTTCTTCAACATTTGCATTGGTTTGAAATTCTACACCTAAGCTAGTAGCTAGAGTAGTCATAGCCTCTATAACTTTATACATTCCTCCTTTTGGATGCCATGTACCTAAACCAAAATCGGCATAATTCATAAAATTGTAAAAAGCTGGAGTGTTGCTTGGCTTTGCCCCTAAAAACAATACAGGAAATTCTAAAATCTGAATTAGCTTTTTACTCTTTATTTTTTTTCTCACTTCATGCCTAATGGTAGAAAAAAACTGAAATATCTTCCCCATAGTAATAGGAGTTATCAACTCTAAAGGAGAAATCCCTGGTTTATAAACCAAGTCATTTATAGAAACATCATAATTGTATTTTGCTGATTTTAAAAAAGATTGTAGGTGTTTCGAACTTCCTTTTTCTTCTTTTTCAAAAACCTCATAAATCTCATCTAATGCTCCTGGAATTATAATTGAATCTTTTTCTCCGAAGTACACTTCATAAGCAGGACTTAATCTTTCTAACTCGTAGTAATCCGAAGGCACCTTTCCAAAGTCTGCAAAAAACTTTTCAAAAACATCGGGCATCCAATACCATGTAGGACCAATATCAAAAGTAAAACCGTCTCTTAATAATTGTCTTGCTCTACCTCCAATCGTTGCGTTTTTTTCTAATACCACCACCTTATACCCCGCTTTAGCTAGATAGCAAGAAGCTGATAAAGATGAAAAACCCGAACCTATTATGTATACTTTTTTTTTCAATTTCTTTCTTATAAATATAATTAAATTAACTACAAACGAGAAACATTTCTCGTTTGTAGTCAACAACTTAACACCTTAATCAAGGCAAAAGAACACTATTTACTACATGAATTACCCCGTTCGTTCCTTGTATATCTGTTAAAGAAATTACAACAGACTGTCCTAAACTTGTATCTAATTTAGCTCCACTAGACAAATCAACTGTTACTATATTTCCATCGAACATTGTGATTTCTTGGTTATCACTTAATTCATCTGACTGCACATTTCCTCCTGCAAATACATGATACTTCAATACCGCTTCTAAAGTTGCTATCGGAATATCTGCTAACGAATTCCAAGAATCATTACTATCTAACAAAGCTTGAAAAGCATCGTTAGTAGGAGTAAAAACCGTATAAGGTCCGTTTTGATTTAATATGGAAACAAAATCTGTAGTATGACGATCATCTGTTAATGCTGCAACCAAAGAGGTAAAGCCACTATTGTTTAATGCTAAAGTCACTACATTAGTTGGTAACATTACTTTATCTATTGTATGTATAACTCCATTTGAAGCCATAATATCTGTTACAATCGGTTTTGAATCTCCATTAAACTCAACACCTCCAGTTACCTCAACTTGTAACGACAACATCTCATCATTTGGACCTGTAGACAGCGTATTTACATACGTATTGGATAAATCTGCCGCTTTTACTTCACCACTTATGACATGAAACAACAACACTGACTTTAATGTTTCAACTGGAATATCATCCAAAGAATTCCATGAGTCATTACTATCTAACAATGCTTGAAACGCTGCATTTGTAGGCGCAAAAACCGTAAAAGATCCTTCAGCCTGTAAAGCAGACACTAAATCAGCCTTTTGCAAAGCAGACACTAGGATACTTAGATTGGAATCTGCAACAGCTACATCAACTATAGTTTTAGCTTGCTCTATAATAGGATCATCATCGTCACTGCATGATGTAAATAGACCAAAACTTAAAAACACACTTAAAAAAAACATCAAAGTTAAATTCTTAGCTTTCATAATTATATACTCTTTAGTTAATGCTTACTCTTATTTTTTTATAGTCTACTTTTCAGCTTCGATAGACTTTGTTTATCCTTTTTAAATAATAATTAAACAAAATAAATCTCCTTAAAAAAATATGCTTTGAAAATCAAAACATTAGCCAAAGTTACATTTTTTGTTTAATAAAAACAAAAAAATATTAAACAAAAATAAATTTCCTAAAAAAATTAAAGTTTATTCAGAAATGCTTTTAAAGATGGATACACCTTGATAACTGCTTTAAAACTAACATCATCAACCGCCATAGCTTTTTTCCCAAAAGCGACTAACTCATGACCTGTACCTTCAAGTACTTCTTCAACCTTAGAAAAGTATTCCGTTATCTTATCCTCAAAAGGTTGTACAGTCATAGAAGTAACAAAACAAATCTTTGTTTTACTTTTAAAAAAGTAATCCAAATTATCAAGAGGCAAACTTTGCCCCAAATAAATTGTCTCATGCCCTCTTAAAATAAGCTCATAATTTAAGTACATCAATCCTAATTCATGAATTTCATTTTCAGGTAAAAACAACACATATGTAACATTAGAATTACTAACTAAGTATTCAAGCTTCTCAATATTAATTTGTATTTTCTGCACTATTAAGTTTGAAATAAAATGCTCATGTGCAGGCAACAAAGTATCTGTTTGCCACAACAAACCTACATGATCTAGAAAGGGCACAAAAACATCTTTAAACACCTCTCTGAAACTTTTTCTCTGCATCAACCTATTATAGGTCTTATTAAACAATGTTTTATCAAACTGGAACATTGCTAGCTTAAGAGAATTTACAGCCTCATCATTAACTGCCATCTTAAAAGCCAACTCTCTTGCTTTTAGAATAATTGTATCATCAGACATTTCAGCTATTTTAGAGATTTTGATGTTATTATTATTTAACAAAACAACATTTAATAGCTTTTGAAGATTCTCTGAAGAATAGTATCGAATATTAGTATCTGTTCTTTCAGGTGATAAAAGGTTGTAACGCTTCTCCCAAATACGAATCGTATGTGCTTTTATTCCTGAAATATTTTCAAGATCTTTTATTGTAAATATAGACTTTATATTGTTCAATACTTTTTAATTATAATTAAACAAATATACAAAAATGATTAAATTTAAACTTGACACTTATATTTCTGATCTTTTTATCGTTATTTTTGATATGAATTTCTCACATTCCACCTATGATTTTTCAAACGCAGATACCTCTAAAAAAACAACCACATCATCAAATTGACTACAATTCAAATTTGTTATTGTTAGGGTCTTGTTTTTCTGAAAACATAGGTAATAAGTTATCTTATTACAAATTTCAATCAGAGCAAAATCCCTTTGGTATATTATTCCACCCAAAAGCTATTGAACAATTAGTTACCAATAGTATTAATCAAAAAGAATATACGGAAGATGCTATTTTTTTTCACAATGAACGCTGGCATTGCTTCGAAACGCATTCAGTGCTTAGTTCACCCTCAAAAGAAGAATTACTTAACAATTTAAACAACAATATCAAATCAACTTTTAAGCAACTTAAAAATGCTTCACATGTAATTATTACTTTAGGAACAGCTTGGGTGTATCGTGAAATCGCAACAGATACTTTTGTTGCGAATTGTCATAAAATTCCGCAGAAAAAATTCTTAAAAGAACTGTTAAGTATCGATGAAATTTTAGAAAGTTTAGAAGCTATCAACTCTTTAGTTCAATCAATAAACAAAGATGCTTCTATAATTTACACCGTTTCTCCAGTACGTCATATCAAAGATGGCTTTATTGAAAATCAACGTAGTAAAGCACATTTACTTTCAGCTATTCATCAAGTGGTTGAACCTCGCAAAAAAGTATATTATTTCCCCTCTTATGAAATCATGATGGACGAATTGCGTGATTATCGTTTTTACGCTGAGGATATGATTCACCCTAACCAAACTGCTATTAACTATATCTGTGACAAATTTTCTGATGTATGGTTTACCGAAGACACTCTTAAAGTGATGAAAGAAGTTGAAACCATTCAAAAAGGATTAACTCATAAACCATTCAATCCAAATTCAGAGGCACACCAACTATTTTTAGAAAAATTACAACAAAAAAAGGAAACACTTTTGCAAGCATTTCCTTTTATGAATTTTTAGTTCTTTATTATTTAACTAGATACTGATCTACATTTTGCCATGGACCACCATTAATTACATCAATACCATGGTTTTGTAAAAATTGAGTTGCTTGACCGCTTCTACCACCACTTTTACAAACCGCGATCACAGGTTTATTCCATGATTTGATTTCATCTACATTTAAAGGAATTGTTGTCAATACAATATGCTTTGCTCCTTCACTATGCCCTTCATTCCATTCTGCTAAAGTTCTAACATCTAACACTACCGCTCCTTTAGCTAAATATTCTTGTATTTCGTTACTCATATTTTTTCTTCTAAATAAATTAAATAATCCCATGTTACATCGAATGTTCTGGCAACAAATGTAAGCCGTTTTCTATTAACGTAGTGTAACTCTTGTTACCTTTTAAGATTTCTAAATGTGATTTTATAGCTTCTTTAACAGAATAATCACGCTCTACAGCCAGTTCTAACAATTCTAGAGGCAATAACCAATCATTTTTAAATTTTGATTGTAACAATTCGAAAATCTCTTGAATTTTTTCTTCAGAAGACGTTCCTTCTTCTCTCATTCCTCTCACCTTCTCATATAAACTGTACAATTCCTTATCTGCATCAGAATAAGCTATTTTATGAGTTTTTGTTTCCGATACTTTTCCAACATCACCAAAAGAAGTTACATCTGCAGCACCTGCAAATGCCGATATTACTTCCACACCAACAGCCATATCATACACCCCCCAATCAGGATGGAACAATACAGTATCACCGTGAGTTACCGTACAATTTTTAAAAGATATCAATAAAATTCTACCTCGTAAATCTCTGGTTCCTGTAATCACTTCACCTTCAACTTTTACTCCTCCTTCAAATTCAAGAACTACTTGTTCTCCTTCATAAATCCCGTAGGCCTTTAAGTCACGTGGACTCATATTTTCAATTGGAATATTAATTCCTTTTAATTTCCCTATTGGGCTTCCAAAACCTTCTGCATGATAAGTAATTCCATGCCCTATAAGTTCTTTATCTCTATTAGCTAAGGCAGTAGGACCAGTAGTTTGCACATAAATAGGCCTATTTTTTTCATCAGAAATCACATTTGTAAATACTCCTGACACTTGAACCCCTGTACTTAGCTCGATGGTTCCTAAATTTTTAGAATCTATCAATTTTTCTACTCCTTTCAACCCTCCAGATCGTATTGCCATTGTATTAGCAAACTCTTCTAACACCATACTCAAGTGAGCAAAATCTGGCGTTACAAATAATTGAGGTTGTGGTTTTGTAATATCAAAACTTACATTCGCTGCTTCAATAGTATAAGGCACTTTTGTAACCTCATCTTTCATACACCATTTACTCTCCCCTATTGAAGATAATAACCCTGCTCCGTAAATTTTAGGATTTTCAAGTGAACCTATCAAACCATATTCAACCGTCCACCAATGCAGATTTCTTATTTGAGCCATTTCAGAAAGCTCTCCCATATTGTCTTGTAACCACTCAACTTTTTCTTGAGCTTCGTCGATTTCTTTTTGACTTGAATTAGGATCTTCTTTTAGTATAGACAACAAACGAATTGCTTCGTACATCTCATAATCTTTAGCCGATGAAATTGCCTTAGCCCCTATTTCACCAAAACGACGTAGATATTCTGCATATTCAGGATTTGCAATAATTGGTGCATGACCTGCTGCTTCATGAATAATGTCTGGTGCTGGTGTGTACTCAATATGATCAATCGTACGCATATCAGAAGCAATTACCAATACATTGTATGCTTGAAATTCCATAAAAGCATTCGGCGGTATAAATCCATCTACTGAAACTGCCGCCCAACCAATTTCTTTTAAAATTCGGTTCATTCCCTGCATATGAGGAATTTTTTCAACCGAAATTCCTGTTTTTTTTAATCCATCTATATACGAAGAGTGTGCTACCTTACCTAAATAATCTATATTCATTCGCATTACATAGCGCCAAACTGCTTGATTTTGTGCAGTATATTCATCATACGGCTGTTTTACTATGAATTTATGTAAATGCTTGGGTAGCTTTTTGGTAACTTCGTTTAATTCAAAATGAGGTTCCATAATGTTGTTTGTTTTGCTGTGTAAATTTAGGTTTTTTATAGTTTACAAAAAATTGATATCCGTTAAATTATCTATTTCTTATATTTACTAACACCCTATAGTTCTAAAAATTCAAATTAGAATCTAACAGTTAAAAAATTTGTTTAATTATAAAAAACCATTTGCTATGAGTTTTGGAGGAGCAGTATCTGCAATGATTACCAGTTTAAAAAACAACAAAAGAAAAAGAGTCAGTGCTTTTGAAAAACTAGAACGATTTCAAAAAGAAAATGACGATAAATTATATTTCAAAAAAACTGCTAGTAAAGAAGAATTAGCACATATTAAAATACGAGTCCAAAAAGAGAACAGAAACCAACTTATCAAGAACAGTATCATTTATTTTTTAATCTTCGGAATATTAATCTATATCGTATTTGTTTTTATGAATTCTTAAAATAATCCCCGAAAATCTTTCTTATTTTTGCAGTGTAACACACAACAAATGAACAAGAAAGTAATTTTAATGATTTTGGACGGTTGGGGAATCACCCAAAACCCAAAAGTATCAGCTATATATAATGCGAAAACTCCTTTTATAAATTCTTTATACGATGAATTTCCGCATGCACAGTTAAGAACTGATGGGGAACATGTTGGTTTACCTGAAGGACAAATGGGAAACTCTGAAGTAGGACACATGAACTTAGGGGCTGGTAGAATTGTATACCAAAACTTAGCTAAAATAAACAAAGCAGTAAAAGAAGGATCTCTTGCCAAAGAAACCGAATTAATAAAAGCTTTTGAGTATGCGAAAGCAAACAATAAAAACATACACTTTTTAGGGTTGGTCTCTAATGGAGGAATCCATTCTCACATAGATCATTTAAAAGGGTTGTTAACAGCAGCTGACAATTTTGGCCTGGATAATGTGTTTTTACATGCTTTTACTGACGGGCGAGATTGCGATCCAAAATCAGGAAGATATTTCATCAACGATATCCAACAACACATGCAAGAAACTACAGGTGAATTGGCAACAATTACTGGTCGTTACTATGCAATGGACCGTGATAATCGTTGGGAGCGTGTACAACTTGCTTATGATGCTTTAGTACACGGAAAAGGCTCAATTTCTTCAGATGCTATAGCTAGTATTCAACAAAGTTATGAGGCTGATGTTACCGATGAATTCATCAAACCAATCATTATGGTGGATGGGAATAATCAACCTAAAGCGACCATTAAAGAAGACGATGTTGTAATTTTCTTCAATTTCAGAACCGATAGAGGACGTCAATTAACTGAAGCTTTAAGTCAGAAAGACTTCCCTGAATTTAACATAAAAAAATTACCATTGTATTTTGTTACCCTAACAAGTTACGATGATACGTTTAACAATATTCATGTTGTTTACGACGGAAAAAATATTGAAAACACACTAGGAGAAGTATTAGAATCAGCAGGGAAAAAGCAGATTAGAATTGCTGAAACAGAAAAATATCCGCACGTAACTTTCTTTTTCTCTGGCGGAAGAGAAGAAGAATTTAAAGGTGAAAAACGTTTACTGTGTCCATCACCAAAAGTGGCAACCTACGATTTACAACCAGAAATGAGTGCTTATGATATTCGTGATGCCATTGTTCCTGAACTACAAAGTGGTAATGTAGACTTTGTATGTTTAAATTTTGCTAATGGAGATATGGTAGGACATACTGGCGTTTTTGAAGCTGCTGTAAAAGCTTGCGAAGCTGTTGACGAATGTGTAAAAGATGTAGTAACCACTGCGCTAGATAACGATTACACTACTATTCTAATTGCCGATCATGGAAACTGTGAAACCATGATTAACCCAGATGGAACACCACATACAGCTCACACAACCAATCCAGTTCCTATGATTTTAATCGACAAAGAATTAAAATCAATAAAAAGTGGTATTTTAGGCGATGTTGCTCCAACCATTTTACAACTTATGGGAGTAGCACAACCTAAAGAAATGACACAACATTCACTTATTTAAAATATATCTTATGAAATGAGCCATAACAAGAAGTTGATATCAACCGAAAGGATTATTGGCGAATTACATCTGACCTATAAAAAACTATAAAAATTAAACAGATGAAAAAAATCGTGTATTTGCTTATTACCGCTTTAGTAGTTTCATGTGCTTCAGCGCCTAAAAATCTTGCTACCAAAAATGAAAATGGAAATTTAGTAGGTATTGCTACAAAAAAAGATCTTCAGCAAGAACCTTACGGTAGTGAGTGGTTTAACGATTTTTATTCATATTATGAAACCGATAAAAATACAGTTGAACAACTAAAACCGTATTTGAAAGACATAAAAATCAAAGGTTTTATGGGAACTTGGTGTGGTGATAGCCAAAGAGATATTCCTAATTTTTATAAAATTTTAGACGAAGCTCAATTTGACTACAAAAACCTTGAATTAGTTACCGTTAATCGTCAAAAGAAAGCAAATGGATTGGAAGAAGGATTTGATATTACTCATGTTCCAACATTTATATTTTACAAAAACGGAAAAGAAATTGGTCGCTTTGTAGAACATGCCTTAGATGACAGTACAGTTGAAGAAGATTTCTTAAAAATACTTTCTGGCCAAGAATACAAGCATCCATATCAAAAATAACCGTAAATTTGCGCCTCAATATTTTTAACATGATTATTCAAAAAACCAGAGAAGAAATTGAATTAATGCGCGAAAGTGCTTTAGTAGTATCAAAAACCTTAGGTATGCTTGCCAAAGAAGTAAAGCCTGGAGTTACTACATTGTATCTTGACAAACTTGCCGAAGAATTTATTCGCGAGCAAGGTGCTGTTCCTGGTTTTTTAGGTTTGTACGATTTTCCGAACACACTTTGTATGAGTCCTAACTCTCAAGTAGTACACGGAATTCCAAACAATACCCCTTTACAAGAAGGTGATATCATTTCTATTGATTGTGGTGCTATCAAAAATGATTTTTACGGAGATCATGCTTATACGTTTGCCGTAGGTGAAATTGCTCCCGAAACACAAAAATTATTAGACGTTACCAAAGAAAGTTTATATGTAGGTATTCGCGAGTTTAAAGTAGGAAATCGTGTTGGCGATGTCGGATTTGCGATTCAAAACTTTACCGAAAAACATGGTTATGGAGTTGTTCGTGAATTAGTTGGACACGGATTAGGACGCAAAATGCACGAAGATCCTGAAATGCCTAACTACGGAAAAAGAGGTCGTGGTAAAAAGTTTGTTGAAGGAATGGTTGTCGCTATAGAACCTATGACAAACATGGGTACACAAAAGATTCTCCAACATAGTGATGGATGGACAATTACTACCTTAGACAATAAACCATCTGCCCATTTTGAACACGATGTAGCCATTATTGATGGTAAACCTGAATTATTATCTACCTTTAAATACATATACGAAGCTTTAGGTATTGAAAGTAACGAAGAAGATGAATTTAGACAACAACCATTAGTTATATAACTTGTGTCTTTATTTAAAACGATATTAAATACAATTCCAAGACCCCTTTTAATCAAAGCTAGTTATTTGGCTAGACCTATAATTGCTTGGTGGTTAAAGGGAGATAATTTTACTGATCCTATTGACGGAAAGTCTTTCAAGAAGTTTTTGCCCTATGGATATGGAAAACAGCGAGAAAATGCACTTTCTCCTTCTACTTTATCGCTAGAAAGACACCGTTTACTATGGCTATTTTTACAAGATGAAACTAATTTTTTCACTTCGAATAAAAAGTTAAAAGTATTGCATATTGCTCCCGAGCAATGTTTTTTAGATCTTTTTAGAAAACAACAAAACCTAAAATATATTACTTCCGATTTAGAATCGCCAATTGCAGATGTAAAAGCAGATATTTGCGACTTACCTTTTGAAGACAATGCTTTTGATGTTGTGTTTTGTAATCATGTTTTAGAGCATATTCCTAATGACACAAAAGCCATGCAAGAATTGTATCGTGTAATGAAAATTGGAGGATTTGGAATTTTTCAAATCCCACAAGATTTATCGAGAGAAACTACTTTCGAGGACAATGCCATTACCGACCCAAAAGAACGTGCTAAAATCTTTGGTCAGTACGATCATGTACGTGTGTATGGACGTGATTATTTTGACAAATTACGTTCTATAGGGTTTAAAGTTAACGAGATAGACTACACAAAAAAAATTGCTCCAGAAAAGTTAGAACGATTTGCCTTAATGAAAGGCGAAATTTTACCTGTTTGCTATAAACAAGAAAATTAATTTTTGTTTTAAATTTATTCAACTAAAACAAAAAATATTCTTTTCCTCTCTCTAAAAACGGGTGTTTTTTCTAAACCATTCTATTTTTTACACTACCATATAGCCTACTTTTCTTTTTTCTAGAGAAATTATTTCACAAAAATTTAAAATATTTTCTTACTTTTATATTTAACTACTAACTAACCAAACATAAATATGCGAGTAAGAAACCACAAAAATGGGGTTTCTTTACATGTCATAGCTGGAACCCATGTGGTATTACTTTGCCTAGATACAGAATCTAAGACAAGAAAAGACTTATTGGGTTTTAAGCTAAATCGTAAAGAAATTGCTTCTGGAAAAACAATTCCATTAAAAGGATTTAAACAATTCAAGAATAGCGAAAAGGAAGAAGACTACAATCTTATTCAATCTTTCTTCTGGGCAGACTACTCTGCGAGTCCAAATACACAATATCAATATTCTGCCACTCCCGTATATGGAACCCCAGAAAAACAAGAAGACAGTGAAGAAATCAGTGTTGAGATAACTACCGAAAACCCTGAAGATGGCACTCACGGTGTTTTCTTTAATAGAGGTACGGTCGGACAAGCCTACGCTAGAAAATTCAACAATCTAAGTCCCGACAAAGTTCCTAATAACGAAGCCTACAAATGGCTATCAAGAGGACTTGAAGAAGCTATTTTATCATTTATTTCTCAGGCAAAAGGGAAAGACTATGCTCTTAGAGTAGCAGCTTATGAGTTTGATTACGTTCCAGTAATCCAAGCTTTATACGATGCATCTCAAAGAGGTGCTGATGTTAAGATATTGTATGATCGATCTAAAACTGGTCCATGGAAAAATACCGATGCAGCCATCGCTCATGTTCCAGGTATTGAAAAGCTTATGATTCCAAGATCCTCTAACTCTTCAATAAAGCATAACAAATACATTATACTTCTTCATAAAGGAAAACCTATTGAAGTATGGACCGGATCTACTAATTTTACCAAAGGAGGTATTTTTGGACAATCAAATGTAGGTCATGTTATTAGAGATAGTAATATTGCTGAGGAGTATATGAAATATTGGACTCGATTATCTAAAAATCCTGATTTAAAAGAATTACGTCCTAAAAACGACGAACACTCTCCTACCCCTAATGGTCAACTCCTTAATGATATAACTCCCATCTTTAGTCCAAGAGTAGATTTAAGTGTTTTAGACTGGTACGGTGAACAAATCGAAAAAGCAAAGCAATCTATCGGTTTCACTGCCGCCTTTGGTGTAAATGAAGAGTTTGCAGAAATAATGAGTAAAGAAGATGAAACTCTTCGTTATATACTCTTAGAACATGAGGGTAAAACATTTGACACTTTTAAAAACACACCTAATAATAGAATTGCCCTAGGCGCTACTCTAAATGGTGATGAAATTAAAGAAGAAGGACTTAAAAACTGGGAAGAAGAGCATCTAACAGGATTAAATGATCATGTAAAGTATCTACATACCAAATATCTTTTTGTAGATCCATTAACAGATAATCCAACTCTAATTACTGGATCAGCAAACTTTTCAAAAGCCTCTACTCACAATAACGATGAGAATATGGTTATTATAAAAGGAGACACTGGAGTTGTAGATATTTATCTTACTGAATTTATGCGCTTGTTTAACCATTATGAATTCAGAGATCAAATGGAACATAATGGCTACGATGAAACCTATTTTAGTGATTACCTAGCAACCGATTCGTCATGGACGGACATCTATTTTAAAGAAGGTACACAACACGCTAAACAACGCGAACTTTTTAGATAAGAACTAAACTAACAAAACACATAAAACCTAACGATTATGATTGGAGGCCCCGTTTGCAATGAGGCGCTTTCTGCTGAATTAATATTTGCAGAAGGCCAGCACTTAACTCATCAAAATAAAGAAGCTTTGTGGGAAATATTTGAAGCTATTGGAAAAAATTGGTCAAATACCAACTACGATTCAAACAACCAAAGAAGCTCTTGGTTTGAAATGATTAAAGCAAAGACTGAAAACGCTCCGAACTATACTGGAGAGTATGTAAACGCTATATATGTTTTAAATGAATTAAAAACAATGTATGGCAAAGATGAAGCTTTTAAAAAACTCTTTTTTGAAAGCGGTATTGATAATAGCCAACCCCCAACAACACGATTAGCACACTGCAAAATATATGTTGTAAATGAGTTTATAAGAATGCAAATCATGGCAGGAGGCTTTAAGAGCTGGGGTACAAAATACGGCGGTGAAGAAGCTAAAAATTATCACGGGTTCCTTGCTGGTACACGCTATAACAGAACCCCAAAAGTTCGCAGCTACACACCAGAAAACCCTCAAAGCTAAGAAACATGAAAAAACAATTCGATTATGTTATTGTAGGTGCAGGAGTGGCAGCTGCAACTATCGCAAAAGGTTTACTCGAACACAAAAATGATACTTCAATTCTAATTTTAGAAGCTGGTCCTGAAGTTATAGCCAAAGACAGACGATTCTGGTGGGATTATATAACCAAAGGGGAAAGACCTTATACATATACCTATGATCAAAAATGGGAAGCTGACTCTACTGGTAATATTGATTACCAAACAGATGGAGTTCGTGTTAAAGCATATGGAGGGTCCACCATGCACTGGGGAGCTTGGTCTTTAAGGTTCAGACCCGAAGATTTCAATCTTTTTTCCAACACTGGTGAAGGTGCTGATTGGCCAATTAATTATGAAGACCTAGAAAAATATTATAACCAAGCAGAAGAATACCTCTCTGTCTGTGGGGATAGTGATGCCAATTGGATTCCCAGATCTAAACCTTATCCTGTTCCTCCTTTTGAATGGACCGCAGCAGATGGTGAAATGATAAAAGCTTGGGAACAATTAGATGTTGTTTACCAAGATGGAGATATAGATCCCGGAACAAAAAAGAAGATAAAATCTGGTAAAATGCCTATTGCTAGATATAGAAAATGTATGACAACAGGAACCTGCAAATACTGCCCTATTGGCGGTAGGTTCAATGCTCAATACGTATTAGACGATCTAAAAAATGACACAAGATTTATCAACTTAGAAATACGAATAAATTCTCCTGTACACAAAGTAAATGTAGCCAATAAAGCCATTGCTGAATCTGTGAGCTATAAAGATAATTTATCGGGAGAAGAGCACACAGTTTATGGCAATACTATCATTTTAGCCTCAGGAGCCTATAATGTTCCTAAACTATTAAGAGCTTCAAAAAACGAATTCTGGAAAGATGGTATTGGAAATGATTTCGACCTGGTTGGTCGCTTCGTTGTATCTCATTCAATGCTAAATGTTGTTGGTAAAGCGAAATCTAATCCTAATGGATGGTTTCAAGAATATGACTTTCCTACTCTTATGTCTCATAGCTACAATACAAAAGAGCATCAAAAGAAAGGAAAGATCTTCATGTTTAAAAACAGGACTACTCCAAACACCGACATCGCTCAACTTATGATTGAAGGAAAAACAAGAGAAGAAATCGATGACATAGTTTACGGAGAGATGACAGTAAACCTACAAGCTTTCCTTGAAGAGAAAGGAAAATTTAGCAATCGTCTTGAAGCTAAACCAGGAACAGATCGCTTTGGGCTACCACAAACAACTGTTCACTTTAGTAGAACTGAGGAAGAAATGAAAAATGCTAACGATCGTTTGAAACTTTTAGAACAGATCTTAGAAAAAATGGGGCTAGAAATAATTTCTTCCAAAGTTGACAAACCAGGAGGTCATCATACAACCGGAACTGCTAGAATGGGAACCAGCCCTGAAAATAGCGTTACTGATAAATTTATGAAAGTTCACGACACAGACAACCTATATGTATGCTCAAATGCAGCTTTCCCAACAGGAAGCGCTGTTAACCCAACACTTACATTGACAGCTCTTGCCTTTAGACTCGTAGAACATTTAACTCAAAAAAGCACAACTAAAATAAAACACAAAAATGCCTACAACACAGCTGAAATATAAAAATGCTTTCCAAGAAAAAGCCTCAAAGCTAACCAATACCAAGGAGCTTATTCAACATTCAAGACTTGTTGAAGACGATCACGAAGACAAATTGCATGTACTAAAGGAACTACTAAATAATGCTGTAATTCTTGAATTTGCAACCATACCTATCTATCTACAAACAATGTGGAGTATTAAGGATAACAACTGTGAGGTTGCCAAATCAATTCGTAATGTTTTCCAAGAAGAAATGTTACATATGGCTATGGTTTGCAATATGATTGCTGGAATTGGAGGTGAACCAAAAATATACAACTCAAAAAATGGTTTAAAATTCCCTTCAGGACTTCCAGGAGGAGTTCACCCAGAACTTTATTTATACTTAGAAGGACTTAGTGATTGCTCTCTAAGAAACTTTATGGAAATAGAGTTGCCTGAAAAAATTGCAGACATCTATGATTATGACACCAAAGAACTAGTAAAAATTGGCGGTCTCTGCAGTACTGAAGGCAAGTTTTCTACTAATCATATTCAAAACTACGAACATAATACAACCATTGGAGAATTGTACGATCGTATTAATGAACTTTTTCAAGATCTTCAACCTAAAATGAATGTTGAGCGACAACTAGCAGGACCTTTATCTTGGTGGGTAATGGCAGATGCTGAAAGTGTTTCAAAAGCCATTGCTATGATTAAAGAGCAAGGAGAAGGTTCAGAGAATGTTTCACCAGCAAGTACTGGCATGGACAATTTAGCTCACTTCTACAGGTTTTGGGAAGTATTTTATCAGAAAAAAATAGTTCAAGAAGGAGACAAATACTATTTCAAAGACCCTATGCCTCGGCCAGAAATTTACAATATAGCTAGAGTACCAGAAGGCGGATATCAAGAATCTGAAGTTACTCCTGAAGTATGGCATTTATTAACAGAATTTGATAAAGCCTACACCGATGTTGTACAATTACTGGAAGAAGCTTGGGCTATAAACGGAAGAGGTCAAGCAGCTCTAGTTCATGCTATTGAGGCTATGTTTAAACTTGAAAGATATGCGATTCCTTTAGTAAAGACACCTATACCAAACAATGAACAAGGGCTTCATTACGGACCTTGTTTTAGAATGATTTAAAACAATACAATTAACCAAACAATTAAAATATGGGAAGTTTTATAGAAATAAACGACACACTAGAACTTACAGAAGAACAAGGGTTTCCTGTTGATGTTTTCAACATAGAAAAACACAGAAAAAATCCAGTAATACTTAAAGATGTTGAAGGAAAAGTATTTGAGTTCAAAAACAAACCAAGCGCAAGAATTTTTCAACTAGACCCTGTAAGAGTTTATTATGCCCACAATATAGACGGAAAATGGTTATTCTGGGGACGCGTATTAATTCAAACTCAAAAAATTGAGAAGCAATTTAATAACGACGGTACTTGGGATGGTAAATCATGGATTACTTCAGGAACCTATACAATATTAAATGTTTATGACCCAGAATACCAACATACATTTACCTTAAACGAAGCTCCTGACGACAGAAATTACTTCAAATAAAAAACATGACAAGTCCCCCAACTACAAACAAACCCTCCATCAAGTTAAGTCAAAAGCACTTAGATGTTAACGACCCAAATTTAAAAATTGTTCTAGAAGACATTCAGGGCAATATTTTAAAAAGTCATGGTCGTTCACATTCACGCCATATCTTTTTACAATTTAATGGACATTCACATGAGAATCGCATGTGGTTAAATCAATTTGCTTCACAATTAACATCTGCATATGAACAACATCAAACTTCATTAGATTTTAAAAATTCTGGTACTGAACATTTATTTACAGGGCTTCTACTCAGTCATTCTGGATACCAAGCGTTAGAAATAGATAGCAATCAAATTCCTGATGATAAAGCTTTCCGTGCCGGTATGAAAGATATTACATTTCAATATGACACGGGGCCTAATGGAGTTCATGAAAGAACTATCAACCCATTAAATGATACCCCAAAAAATTGGCAAATTCCATTTAATCAAAAAATAGACGCCTTATTGATCCTTGCATACGGAGGAGACAAAACCGACGATGAGGTATGCAATAACTATTTAGATAACGAAATTGCCAAAATAGAAAGTAGTATAAACAACGTAGCTACCATACTATCTGTTGAAAAAGGATATATCCTAAGAAATAAAAATAATGATGTAATTGAACATTTTGGTTTTGTAGACGGACTAAGCAATCCCGTATTTTTTAAATCTGACTTTGATTCTTGGCAAAACAAAGAAGGGATAAAAAGTTTTGACCCCACCGCCCCTTTCGATTTAGTAGCTGTGAACGATCCCGGAGGGATAGATGAAGACCTGAGTTTTGGAACCTATTTTGTATATAGAAAAATGCAACAAAACATCAAAGGTTTCAACAAACAAGCCCAACAATTAGCTTCTTTAATCTCAGAAAAAACGGATGATAAAATTGACTCAGAATATGCTGGTGCTCTAGCTTTCGGTCGTTACAAAGATGGCACTCCTTTGACAGCTAATTCAAAGAAAGATACCTTTAACAACTTTGATTATCAAGAAGACATGGAGGGACTTAAATGTCCTTTTCACTCTCATATCCGAAAAACAAACCCAAGAGGAGATACAAACAGAATTAATAACACTCCTATTCAAAAAGAAAGGAGTCATAGAATTGTTAGGAGAGGAATTAGCTACGGTTCAAAAAATTTAAACCCAGATTCCGAATGGACCGATGCTGGACTTCTTTTTTTATCATGTCAAAGTGATATTGAACAACAATTTTTAGTCATGCAGTGTGGATGGTCAGACAATCCAAATTTCCCTATAAAAGATACTGGTCACGACCCTATTACTGGTGAACAAAACACTAAACTAAGCAACAATATTAAGGAGTGGCAACATCAGGTTAATGGTAAAACCATTACACTTGATTTCAGATATAAAAATCTAGTTAAAGTATTAGGCGGAGAATATTTTTTTGCCCCTAGTATTTCATTCCTTAAAAATTTAATTAATAATCAACCCAAAAAACCAAATTTATTATGAACGAACAAGGTTACAAAGACTGGAGAGTTGTACAATCTGTAGAACTAGGAGCTTCAGCTGAACAAGTATGGGAAGTTATTGGTGGTTTTTATACCATCCATAAATGGCATCCAGACATTACTGAATTAGATGTTATAAGCGACCAAACTGACACTCGACAATTAAGACGTTTATTAACTTTTCCTGGACAACCACAAGCTATTGAAGAACTAGTAATGATGGATAATGAAAATCATCACTATCGTTATAAGTGGCATTGGGGTGAATGGGGGCAAGAAATCCATAAGTACTACTCTGATTTACGTGTATTTGATGTAAAAGGAGGTACTTGTATTGTACAATGGGTAGCTACCTTCTATTATAAAGAGGATGCTATTTCTGACTTTTATCAAAGAGGCTTTGATGAATTACTAAAATTATTTCCAATGGTAAAAGAATCTGCTAACGCAATATAAAAACACTAATTATGGTAGAAACAGTTTTATTACAACCAACAGAAGGAGAAAAAACAAAAATTACAGGTTTTGATGCTGTGTATAGAACAGATATAAAAACCACTGGAAACTTATTAGATTATTTTGAATTAAAGGTTCCATCAGGAAAAGGAGCTCCATTGCACATTCATCATAAAAATGATGAAAGTCTTCATGTGATTGAAGGTGAGTTTACCTTTCAAATTGGCGATGAAGTGCATAAAGCCCCAAAAGGCACCTTCTTATTTCTTCCTAGAGGTGTAGCTCATAAATTTACCAATGTGGGTACTACTGAAGGTCATTTAATAGGTACATTTACTCCATCAGGAACTTTTGATTTCTTTGATAAGCTAACTAAACTAGCTCCAGATGATTTTGAAGAAATCCAAGCATATTCAAAAAAATATGGTCATGAAGTTCTAGAGGAAGGATCTTATTAAACTCTCTAACAAGAAATAGCAATAAACAACAAGTTTTAAAACTTATTGACACATTTACTATTATATACCGCTCATACCGAGCGGTATATTTCATTCTTCCATTTTAATTTATTCAAAAATCAAATAATTTAAAATTACTCAAATGACTTCAGAAAGATTAGAAGCCTTTAGCGATGGAATTCTTGCTATAATAATTACAATAATGGTTCTTCAATTAGAAGCTCCTAAAGAAACAACCTTCGAGTGTTTATACAAAATGACTCCTATATTTTTAAGCTATGTAGTAAGTTTTCTATACATTAGTATTTATTGGAATCATCATCACCAATTGTTTAAAATTGCTAAAAAAATTAATGGAAAAATACTTTGGTCCAACTTAAACTTACTTTTTTGGCTATCACTAATCCCATTCACTACTTCTTGGATTGGCAAAAACCACATAGAAAATGTACCAGTTATTTTATATGGAATTGTATTTCTTATGAGTGAAATTTCTTTTCTGTTTTTAAAATACAACATCATACAACTACATGGGAAAGATTCAAACGTGGGAAAAGACCTTAGAATAAGTAAAAGCAACCTACTTTTTTTTGGTATTCAAATTACAGGTTTATTAATAATGGGAATTAATGACTACATTCCACTATCTTGTTTTTTAATAGCAGGTATTGTAAAAGTCATAGAACTAAAAAAAGTATATAATTATATACTTACCAAGCATCAATAAAAAAAACCTACGATACGTAGGTTTTTTATTTTTTTTTGTAGAATACTAAATTTAATTTACAAACTCTTGCATTGTATTATTTTCATCATTGTAAAGTAGCACAACTTTCAACTCTGGGTGTTTTTGTAAAAACACTTTTGTTTTTTCTAACCCCATCGCTAAAAAAGCAGTAGCATATGCGTCAACATCAGCACAGTCTCCTTTTAAACGGACAGACACACTTAACAGATTACTCTCTTCTGCTAATCCTGTTTTAGCATTTACTGTATGCACTATCTTTTTGCCTTCAGCATTTACTTTGTACTTTCTGTAGTTCCCAGAAGTTGCCATAGATTCATTATCCAACTCAATATATTTTTGAACAGATCTTGTTCCATCAGTATTCGGTTTTTCAATAGCTACTTTCCATAATTTTCCATGTTTTGTACCTCTAGCTCTAATCTCTCCTCCTATTTCTACTATGTAATCATGAATATTCTTTGCCTCAAAAAATCGTCCAATAACATCAACTCCATAGCCTTTAGCAAAAGCATTTACATTAAACTCTATGTTTTCACTTTCTCTATAAACTTTCCTATCTTTTAAAACAACTTTATCGAATCCAACATGTTCCATCAAAGCCGAAATTTCTTCCGAAGTTAAATCTTTCTTTTCTTTTCCTGACCCGAAACCATAAGCATCAATCAACCTACCTATAGTCGGATCAAAATACCCATCTGTTTCTTTGTAAATTTTTTTAGCTTTTTCAAAAACTTCTACAAACATATCATCAACAACTACCGTAGAATCTCCTTGGTTAATTTTTGAAATATCTGAAGTAGGCATATAAGTTGATAAAGACTTATTAACCAAATGATATAAACTATCAATTGATTTTTGGTAATTAGTACTACTAACATAAGTAATATGATATGTGGTACCAAAAACACTTCCTTCTAATCTGGTTTCATTTTGTCTTTTTTCTTCCTTACAAGACATCAACAACAATAATGAAACTACTATAAACGTTATCCTTTTAATCATCTTAAAAATTTGATCACAAAAATAATGCATTCACACCTCATAAAAGATTGTTAATTCTCTTTTTTGTATATTCATTTTTATAAATTTGCTCAACTATTTAATAATTTTCTAAAAAATCAGAATAAAATGAAAAAAATATTTTTATTCCTTACCGCATCTCTTTTGTTAGCCTCTTGTGCTTCAACAAAAGAATTAGACGCTTTAAAAACTAAACATGAACAAACCAAAGAAGAGTTGTTAGCTGTAAAAGCTAATTTAACGAAATGTTTGGTTGAAAAAGATAAATATCAAGATCAAGCATCTTCTTTAGAATCTAGAGTAGATGAATTAAGAAAAGACAAAGAAAACACTTTACAGCAAGTTGAAAACTTAACAGTATTAACTAAAGGAGCTAACGATAACATTAAGGAAACTTTATCTCAATTAAGTAAAAAAGACAAATACATCAACAAAATTAGAGAAGCTGCCTCTAAAAAGGATTCATTAAACTTGGTCGTTGCCTTTCATTTAAAGAAGGAATTACAAGAAGGAATTGATGATGAAGATATTGAAGTGAACGTTGAAAAAACAGTAGTTTTCATCTCAATTTCAGATAAATTATTATTCAAAAGCGGAAGCTACACTATTACTGACAAAGCATCTAAAGTATTAGAAAAAGTTGCAACTGTTGTTAACGGACAACCTCAAATGGACGTTATGATAGAAGGACATACTGACAATACACCTGTGTCTGCTGGTTCTGCATTAATAGACAACTGGGGATTAAGTGTATTACGTTCTACTGCTATTGTAAGACAATTACAAAACAACTACAACGTAGCTCCTGAAAGATTAATTGCTGCAGGAAGAAGTAGCTATGTACCATTAGTTGCAAACGATTCTCCTGCTAACAAAGCTAAAAACAGACGTACAAAAATTATTATCTTACCAAGATTAAATCAATTCTTTGATTTATTAGATCAAAAGGTAGAATAATTTTTAAAAGATTTTATAGTAATAAAAAACGTGCTTCGAGCACGTTTTTTTATTTTAAAAATCAGCTAAGTCAAGAAAACAAAAAATTAAACTAACACGCTATTTGTCAATCAAATAATTAATTGTACATTTGCAGACCTTTTTAAAGGATAAAAAATCATTATTAACAAACAAAAACTAATCGTGTAATTATGAACACATTAAGTTACAAAACAGTATCAGCTAACAAAGCTACAGTTAACAAAGAGTGGGTTTTAGTTGATGCGGACGGGCAAACATTAGGTCGTCTAGCTTCTAAAGTTGCAAAACTTATTAGAGGTAAGTACAAGCCAAATTATACTCCTCACGTAGATTGTGGAGACAACGTTGTTATTATCAACGCTGAAAAAATCAACTTAACTGGTAACAAGTGGGCTGACAAGTCTTACATCCGTCACACAGGTTATCCAGGAGGTCAAAGATCATTAACTGCTACAGAAATGTTCGAAAAAGATCCTACAAGATTAATCGAAAAAGCAGTAAAAGGTATGTTACCTAAAAACAAATTAGGTAGTGCGTTATATAGAAACCTATATGTTTACGCAGGGACAGAGCATGGTCAAGAAGCTCAAAAACCTAAAACTATTAACCTTAACGATCTTAAATAATTATGGAAACTGTACACAAAATAGGTAGAAGAAAAACAGCTGTTGCTCGTGTTTATGTTTCTCAAGGAAGTGGAAACATCACTATCAACAAAAGAGAGTTTAAAAACTATTTCACTACACCAACTTTACAATACAAAGTTCAACAACCTTTAATGTTAACTGAAAACTTAGAGGCTTATGATGTTAAAGTAAACGTATACGGTGGTGGTGTTACTGGTCAAGCTGAAGCTATTCGTTTAGCAATTACTAGAGCATTAGTAGCTATTAACGAAGAAAACAAAGCTGTATTAAAACCAGAAGGATTATTAACTCGTGATCCAAGAATGGTTGAACGTAAGAAATTCGGTCAGAAGAAAGCACGTAAGAAATTCCAGTTCTCTAAACGTTAATCGTTTATTAGAACTGTTATTTATAAATCAATTTTTAACAGTTTAGTATCTAAATACTTCAGACTTAATAACTACTGAAGTATTGCGAAAACAGAACGTAAACACATTTATTAAAATGGCAAACATTCAAGAATTATTAGAAAGTGGTGTTCACTTCGGACACTTAACTAGAAAGTGGAACCCAAACATGGCTCCATACATCTATACAGAGCGTAATGGTGTTCACATCATCGATTTGTATAAAACTTCAGCTAAAATTGACGAAGCTTCTGCTGCGTTACAAAAGATAGCTAACTCAGGACGTAAAATCTTATTCGTTGCAACTAAAAAGCAAGCTAAAGATATCGTTGCTGAAAAAGCAAAAGCTGTAAACATGCCTTACATTACTGAGCGTTGGCCAGGTGGTATGTTAACAAACTTTGTTACTATTCGTAAAGCTGTAAAGAAAATGGCTTCTATTGATAGAATGAAGACTGATGGTTCTTTCGACGCTTTATCAAAAAGAGAAAAATTACAAATCAACCGTCAACGTGAAAAATTAGAAAAGAACTTAGGTTCAATTTCTGATATGACTCGTTTACCAGGAGCTTTATTTGTAATTGACGTAAAGAAAGAGCACATTGCTGTTGCTGAAGCACAAAAATTAAACATTCCAATCTTCGCAATGGTTGATACAAACTCTGATCCAAGACCAATCGATTTTGTAATTCCTGCAAACGATGATGCTTCTAAATCTATCGATAAAGTATTATCATATATTACAGATGCAATTGCTGAAGGCTTAACTGAAAGAAAAGCTGACAAAGAAAAAGCTAAAGCTGAAAAAACAGCTGACGCTCCAGCATCTGAGGAAGCTTAATAATTTTTAATTTAAAGGTTTCATTACATTGAAACCTTTAAATTTTTATACCTTACAACAATTAATTACAATTAAAAAATAACGATAGAAATGTCAGTAAAAATTAGCGCTGCAGACGTAAAGAAATTAAGAGAAACTACCGGAGCTGGTATGATGGATTGTAAAAAAGCATTAGTAGAAGCAGAAGGTGACTTTGATAAAGCTATTGAAATTTTACGTAAAAAAGGACAAAAGATTGCTGCTAAAAGAGCAGATCGTGAGTCTACTGAAGGTGTAGCAATTACTAAAATTAGCGATGACAACACTTATGGTGTTGCTATCGTACTAGCATGTGAAACAGATTTCGTAGCTAAGAATGATTCATTCAAAGAATTAGCACAAGAATTTGTTGATATCGCTTTTAACCATAATACAAAAGAGGAGTTCTTAGCTGCTGATTTTGGAGGAATGACTGTTGCTGAGAAATTAATTGAGCAAACAGGAGTTATTGGTGAAAAAATCGATATTACTTCTTTCGAAAAAATCGAAGCACCATATGTAGGAGCTTATACTCACGTTGGTAAAATTGCTGCAATGGTAGGTTTAACTGCTGCTGTAGATAACGCTGCTGAGTTAACTAAAGACTTAGCTATGCAAGCCGCTTCAATGGGAGCTGTTTCATTATCATACAAAGATTTTGATCCTGCTTATGTAGCTTCTGAAACTGAAGCTAGAATCGCTGCAATTATTAAAGACAACGAAGAGTTAGCTCGTTTAGGTAAAACGTTAAAGAACGTACCTCAATTCGTATCTAGATTACAGTTAACTGATGAAGCTATGGCTGAAGCTGAAAAAGAAGCTAAAGAGCAATTAAAAGCTGAAGGTAAACCAGAGCAAATTTGGGACAAAATCTTACCAGGTAAAATTGAAAGATTTATCTCTGACAATACAACTTTAGATCAAGAACAATGTTTATTAGATCAAAAGTTTATTAAAGACGAAAAGAAAACTGTTGCAGAATATGTTTCTTCTTACGGTGATGTTGAAGTTAAAAACTTCGTAAGAGTTACTTTAGGATAATTCTCAACAATCATATTATAAAAAAACCATCCATTTTTGGATGGTTTTTTTTTATTTGATCAAAATTCAAACTCAAAAAAAATATGTAGCTTTGCACAACTTTCAACAAAACAAATGCAATACAAAAGAATCCTTTTAAAATTAAGTGGTGAGGCACTAATGGGAGAGCGCCAATATGGTATTGACCCAAACAGACTTAAAGAGTATGCTCAAGAAATAAAGCAAGTTGTAGATAAAGGTGTAGAAGTAGCCATTGTTATTGGTGGTGGTAATATTTTCAGAGGAGTTGCAGGCGCTAGCCAAGGTATGGATCGTGTACAGGGAGACCATATGGGAATGTTAGCTACTTGTATTAACGGATTGGCATTACAGAGCGCTTTAGAAGACGAAGGTATTCATACCCGATTACAAACCGCTATCGAGATTAAAGAAATAGCTGAACCTTATATTAAACGTCGTGCTAATCGTCATTTAGAAAAAGGTCGAGTGGTAATTTTTGGTGGAGGAACAGGAAATCCGTATTTTACTACCGATACAGCGGCCGTATTAAGGGCTATTGAAATTAATGCAGATGCTATTTTAAAAGGTACAAGAGTAGATGGTATTTACACATCTGACCCCGAAAAAAATAAAGATGCAGTTAAGTATGAAAACATTACCTTTAAAGATGTAATTGACAAAGGTCTAAAGGTTATGGATATGACTGCTTTTACATTAAGTGAAGAAAACAAATTACCTATCATTGTTTTTGATATGAACACCAAAGGAAACTTGTTAAAGTTAATTTCTGGTGAAAATATTGGAACAATAGTTGATAACGAATAAATCGAAATTACCCTCTATTGAGGTTTATAAATACGAACAAAATGACTGAAGAAATTGATTTTATTTTAGATTCGGCCAAAGAGGCAATGAATAGTGCTATAGAGCATTTAGTAAAAGAATTGCGAAGCATTAGAGCTGGTAAAGCATCTCCAGCCATGTTAGCGAATGTTCAAGTAGACTACTACGGTTCTGCTACCCCTTTAGGGCAAGTAGCAAACGTAAACACTCCAGATGCAAGAACAATTTCGATTCAACCTTGGGAAAAAAACATGTTGCAAGAAATAGAAAAAGCAATTATGCTTGCTAATTTAGGTTTTAACCCAATGAATAATGGTGAAAATATCATCATCAATGTTCCACCATTAACTGAAGAACGTCGTAAAGATTTAGCTAAACAAGCAAAAGCGGAAGCTGAACATGCAAAAGTTGGAGTTCGTAATGCTCGTAAAGATGCTAACAACGAAATTAAAAAATTAGATGTTTCTGATGACATGAAAAAGAGCGCAGAAACTGAAATACAAAGTTTAACTGATCAATACGTTAAAGAAATTGACGATAAATTAGTCGTAAAAGAAAAAGAAATTATGACCGTATAATTTTCTTTGAAAAATAGTTTTAAAAAGAGTGTTTTTGACACTCTTTTTTTTTCGTTTAATTGTTTCATTTAGCATAACTTTGCTAAAAATTTTTTGAATGACTTTTTGGACTAAAATCGCAGGATTTATATTGCGAAATCGTTATCTAGTTTTAATTACCATAGCTATCATTACAGGACTTTTAGTCACTCAAATGAAATATATGCGCTTCTCATATACAGAAGCAAATTTACTCCCTACCGATCACGAAGCTAATATTCAATACAACAAATTTTTAGAAATTTTTGGTGAAGAAGGTAACCTAATTATTTTAGGGGTTAAAGACTCTACTGTTTTTACTCCAGCTAAATTTAATGCATGGAACAAGCTTGTAAAAGATTTAGACAGTTTATCTCAAGTAGATTTTACAATTTCTATTGCCAATGTACAACAATTAAAAGCAGATAGAAAGCAACGTAAATTTATTGTTGAACCGTTGTTTAAAAGCGCTCCTAAAACAAATAAAGAGGTAGATAGTATTAAAAAACAGCTCTTTGAAAAACTTCCTTTTTACGAAAACCTGTTATACAACGACCAAGGTACTTTGCAAACTGCTATTTACCTTAATAAAGATATTGTAAACACTCCTGCTCGTAGAGATTTCATTACCGATGTTTTAATTCCTACAGTTAATACTTTTGAAAAGCAACATCAATTAGATATTCGTGTATCAGGAATGCCATACATACGAACCGTGAATTCTCAAAACATTATTGATGAAATGGAAATATTTGTTGTTGGAGCATTGCTTATTACAGCCATTATATTTTTCTTCTTTTTTCGTTCGTTTAGGGCTACTTTTATTACTCTTTTGGTAGTAGGAATTGGAGTTATTTGGGCCTTTGGTTTTATTGGTCTTTTCCGTTATGAAATTACTGTTTTATCAGCCTTAATTCCTCCATTAATTATCGTTATTGGAGTTCCTAATGCAGTATTTCTAATCAACAAATACCAGCAAGAAGTAAAAAAACATGGTAATCAAGCCAAGTCATTGCAACGTGTAATTTCAAAAGTTGGGAATGCTACCTTAATGACTAATATTACAACCGCATCTGGTTTTGCCACATTTGTTTTTGTAAAAAGTCAGCTATTACGTGAATTTGGAATACTAGCTTCTGTAAACATTGTTAGTATATTCATTTTAGCTTTATTAATCATTCCAATTATATACAGCTTCATGCCGCTTCCTGAGAAAAAACATTTAAACCATTTAGAGAAAAAATGGATGGAAAATGTGGTAAATTGGATGGAACGTATGGTGAAAAAACAACGAATTGGCATTTATATTACTACAGTTGTTATTATCATCTTTAGTATGATTGGGTTATATCAAATTAAAGTATCTGGAAGTTTGATTGAAGACATGCCAAAAAGCAAACAGTTTTATAAAGACATTAAGTTTTTTGAGTACGAGTTTGGAGGTATAATGCCTTTAGAAATTTTAATTGACACCAAAAAAGATAAAGGTGTAATGAAACTTTCTACGTTAAAAAGAATGGAAAAGTTGAATGAAACAATTGAAACTTTTCCAGAATTATCTAAACCTATATCTATTACCAATTTAGTAAAATACTCAAAACAGGCTTACTATAACGGAAACCCAAAATACTACCAACTACCAACTAGCCAAGAAAAGGGATACATTTTTGCATATACCAAAAATTCTAGTAGTAATTCAGGCATGCTTAAAAACTTTGTAGATAGTACTGGACGTTATGCTCGTATTACAACTTTTATGAAAGACATTGGCACTGATAAAATGGATATTATTCAAGATAGACTACAAGCCGTAATTAAAAAGCAATTTCCAGACGACCAATATGAAATTTCGATGACTGGTAAAGCTTTAGTTTTTCTTAAAGGAACAAACTATCTGATAAAAAACCTAGTTATTTCATTATCACTAGCAATTATACTAATTTCTATTTTCATGGCGTGGATGTTCCGCTCACCACAAATGATTTTAATTTCGTTAGTTCCTAACATGCTTCCTTTGTTAATAACAGCTGGATTAATGGGATATTTAAGCATTCCTATAAAACCATCAACTATATTAGTATTTAGTATCGCTTTTGGTATTTCTGTAGATGACACTATTCACTTTTTAGCAAAATATCGTCAAGAATTACTAGCTAATAACTGGAAAATAAAACCCGCAGTATATTCTGCATTAAAGGAAACAGGTGTGAGCATGTTTTACACTTCTATTGTACTTTTCTTTGGTTTTTTAGTCTTTACCATTTCTAGTTTTGGTGGTACTATTGCTTTAGGAGGTTTGGTTTCAATAACTTTATTATTAGCTATGGTTTCTAATCTGCTATTATTGCCTTCTCTTCTTCTTTCTTTTGAAAAAAGAATCGCTAATAAAAATGTTTTAAAAGAAACTAAATTTAAAATTTTGCCTCCTAAAGAAGATAAGTAAAACTTTGCCTGCTTTTTGTAGTTCATCATTGCACAATTAATAGCAAAAAAAGTATCTTTGCGTGTTTTAATTGAAGATATTAAGAAATGAACAGAAGTAGCATTAAAGAATTATTACAATCGGATAAATTTTTACATGAAGTACACGTAAAAGGATGGGTAAGAACTTTTAGAAGCAATCGTTTTATTGCTCTAAACGATGGTTCTACCATTAATAATATTCAATGTGTTGTAGATTTTGAAAATACCGATGAAGCTTTATTAAAAAGAATAACTACTGGAGCTGCTGTAAGTATAAATGGTACTTTAATTGAAAGTCAAGGTAAAGGACAAACAGTAGAAATTAAAGTAACTAACTTAGAAATTTTAGGAGATTCAAATCCTGACGAATATCCTATTCAACCAAGAAAACACGGATTTGAATTTTTAAGAAGGAATGCACATTTACGTGTAAGAACCAATACTTTTAGCGCTGTAATGCGTTTGCGTTCTGCGTTATCATTTGCAGTACATCAGTATTTCCAACAAAATGGATTTTACTATGTAAACACTCCTATCATTACTGGTTCTGATGCCGAAGGTGCGGGTGAAATGTTTAAGGTTACAAACTTTGAAGCTAACAAAGCTCCCTTAAATGAAGAGGGTGAAATAGATTATACTAAAGATTTCTTCGGTAAAGAAACTAATTTAACGGTTTCTGGGCAATTAGAAGCTGAAACCTATGCAATGGCATTAGGTAAAGTGTATACTTTCGGACCTACTTTTAGAGCTGAAAACTCTAACACTACACGTCACTTAGCAGAGTTTTGGATGATTGAGCCAGAAGTAGCTTTTAATGATTTAGATGCTAACATGGATCTTTCTGAAGACTTTATCAAGTATGTCTTACAATACGTATTAGATAACTGCCAAGACGATTTAGCCTTTTTAGACAATCGTTTAGCTCAAGAGGAAAAAACGAAGCCTCAAGCAGAACGTAGCGAAATGGGACTAATTGAAAAGTTACGATTTGTAGTAGACAATAATTTTAAACGTGTAAGTTATACTGAAGCTATTGAAATTTTACGCAATTCTAAGCCAAATAAAAAGAAAAAATTCCAATTCCCAGTTAACGAATGGGGAGTAGATTTACAATCTGAACACGAGCGTTATTTAGTTGAAAAACACTTCAAGTGCCCAGTAATTTTATTTGATTATCCAGCCAATATTAAAGCGTTCTATATGCGTTTAAATGAAGACGGAAAAACCGTTCGTGCTATGGATGTATTATTCCCTGGGATTGGTGAAATGGTTGGTGGATCACAAAGAGAAGAACGTTTAGACGTTTTAAAAGAAAAAATGGCTGAACTAAACATTCCAGAAGAAGAATTATGGTGGTATTTAGACACTCGTAAATTTGGTACTGCTGTACACTCTGGTTTTGGTTTAGGGTTTGAACGTTTAGTTTTATTTACTACAGGAATGAGTAACATTCGCGACGTTATTCCTTTCCCTAGAACACCACAAAACGCTGAGTTTTAAAAAAATCATAAAACTTATAAATAACTATCGTCATTCCTTAATGAATGGCGATTTTTTTTGTCCTATTTCATATCTTTGTACATATGCTAAAACAAAGTTTACATCAAAAATTACTTCAAAAATTATCGCCTCAACAAATTCAGTTGATGAAGTTAATTCAATTGCCTACACAAGCTTTTGAAGAACGTTTAAAACAAGAAATTGAAGAAAATCCTGCACTTGATACAGGGAAAGAAGAATCTGATAATTTTGAAGATACATTAACTAATGATGTAGATTATGATGACTCTGGTAATGAAAAGATTGATGCTGAAGACATCAATATTGATGAATATTTAAGTGATGATGAGTTTCCAAGTTATAAAACACAAACCAATAACTATTCACCAGACGATGAAGAAAAACATGTTCCGTATGCAGCAGGAACAACTTTTCATCAATCTTTAAGTAATCAATTAAATACTTTTAGAATTAATGATGAAGAACGAGCTATTGCAGAGTTTTTAGTAGGAAGCATTGATGATAGCGGATATATTCGTAGAGAAATTATTGATTTAGTAGATGACTTAGCTTTTACACAAAACATTTTTACTACCGAAGAAAAAGTAAAAAACGTTTTAATAAATGTAGTGCAAAAATTAGATCCAACTGGTGTTGGTGCTTTAGACTTAAAAGAATGTTTAATCATTCAGTTAAAAGCAAAAAAAGAAAATGAAAGTAGAGTTTTAGCTATTAGAATATTAGAAGATGCTTTTGATCATTTTGTAAAAAAACACTACAAAAAGCTTCTTGAAAAATTTAGTATTTCTGAAGAACAATTAAAAAATGCTATTACCGAAATAAGCAAATTAAATCCGAAACCAGGAAGCTCTTATGCTGGTAATAATAAAATTGCGGAGCAAATTGTTCCTGACTTTTCTATTAGAATAATTGATGGTAATTTAGATTTAACCCTAAACTCTCGTAATGCTCCAGAGCTACACGTTTCTAGAGAATATAGCAATATGCTAAAAGGGTACCAAGATTCGAAAGAAAAGAGTAAATCACAGAAAGATGCAGTACTATTTATCAAGCAAAAACTAGATGCCGCAAAATGGTTTATCGATGCTATAAAGCAGCGTCAACAAACTCTTTTAATTACCATGAATGCTATTATGCATCGACAAGAAGAATACTTTTTAACTGGTGATGAGCGTAAGCTAAAACCGATGATTTTAAAAGATATTGCTGATGAAATTAGTATGGATGTTTCTACTGTTTCACGTGTTGCGAATAGTAAATATGTATCTACTCCTTATGGTACAAAATTGATTAAAGAGTTCTTTTCTGAATCAATGAAAAATGATCAAGGAGAAGATGTTTCTACCAAAGAAATTAAAAAGATTTTAGAAACAGTAATTAGTGAAGAAGATAAGCGTAAACCACTTACTGATGAAAAATTATCTGCTATTTTAAAAGAAAAGGGATACCCAATTGCTAGAAGAACAGTTGCAAAATATCGTGAACAACTTGACATTCCTGTGGCGAGATTACGCAAAGAGATTTAATGAAGTGGCATAAGTTTATATCAACCATTTTACACCCCATTGTAATGCCTACAATTGGTATTATTTTGTACTTTCTTTTATCTCCTATACAACTTAATTACCAGCAACAGTTTACGGTACTTACTGTGGTTTTTATTGCTACATACCTTATACCTATGCTTTTATTGGTTTTCTTAAAATCTATAGGCTATATAAAATCTTTTCAAGTACATAGTATAAATGAACGAAAAGCTCCTATTTTTTTTATGATGTCGCTCTTTTTTATTTTAGGAAAACTTTTCTCAAATATGGGTATTGTTAAGGACTTAAGTTATTTATTTTACGGTACTGTATTAGGACTAGGCATAATATATATCCTCTTTCCATTAAAAATTAAAGGGAGTTTACATTTATTATCTATGGGAATTGCAACCAGTTTCTTTTTATTATTTCAACAACTACAAGGTGTTTTTGTGCTCCCTGTGGTAATTACCTTTATTTTCCTGTCAGGAGCTCTAGCAAGCTCTAGATTGTATTTAAAAGCCCATACCACAAGAGAAGTCTATATTGGTTTTTTTATTGGCCTGATAAGCCCTTTTGCTATTTATTATCTTTTATAGGAGATAAAAACTTAACCCTAATCTTACAATTTTACTTTTTATCGGGTTATTGTTCAATTTAACATTTTTAAACATTGGAGTTAAGCCATAATATACATGAAAGTTAAAGGTTCCATACCCTACTGATAATGCTAAGCCTGTTTGCCATGTATTGTATTTTGCTACATTAGAGAGTTTTACACTTTCAGTTGGTAAGTTATATTGAAAGTTATTATTCATGTTATATACAATCTTAATTCCTGCATAAAAACGCCAAAAAGAATATGTATTAACATTAGAAGATCTCCACCTGAACTGTATAGGCATTTCAATGTTATGAAGCTTTATTTTATTTGAAGTTATTTCCGGGTCTATTTCATATTCGCTTACATTTCCTTCTAATACTTTTAAATTATGATTAAAAGAATCGAAGCTATACCCTAAACCAACACCTAAAGCTGTTTTTCCTTTTCTATTAAATGGAATATCCTTTATGTAACCAGCAGAAAAACCGTATGAAAAGCCTGTTTTTTCCACACCATCTGGCTGATCATTTAATAAATTATAAGTAATATCAATGTACAACTGATCTTCCCAATATTTATCTCCTATTTGTAGAGAATCCTTTTGAGAAAATGTACTTAATGACAATAACAATGCAAAAAGAGTTAATATATGCTTCATAATAATTTTCTAACGATAAATATACCTTTTTTGTATAAAAAAAGAGCAATCTTACGATTGCTCTTTTTTTATTTATTTAAAAGTAATTACTTATTAATTACACTTCCTTTATGAGTAGATAAACTTAACTTAAGAGCATTTACGTCTCTTAACTTTTCACGAATATCGGCTAATGTACCAACACTCGATTCTTTATCTGCTTTGATAGAAGTTGTCATAAAAGGCACTTCAGCTTCTGATACATTATCTCTTTCAAGAAAAATGAACGAAGGTACATCCTCTGGAGTCGCAATCTTATCATTTAACTGAATTCTATTATAACCTGTACCGTACTTAGGATCCTTTGCTTTACCAACATAAATTGTACTCACTAAACTTTTACGCTCAAGCTTTTTAACTTCACTTGCACTAGGTAAACGTGGTGAATCAATCAATAAATCTGTTTCTCTCATAGTAGTAGTTACCATGAAGAAGAATAACAACATAAAAACAATATCTGGTAAAGATGCCGTAGATAAAGCTGGCATACCTTTTTTCTTCTTTCTAAATTTAGACATACTCTATTGTTTTATTATTGAACATTTGTTGGGTCTGTATCTGATATAATTTGAGGATAACTCTCCTTAATATCTTCTACTTTCTTTCTTAAAGACTCATCTTTTCTTGCACTATCGATAAAAGCTTTTTCAAGTTCGTCAAAACTCATACCATATTTTTCTTGGCATAGTCTGTTACGTAAATCTGTATAAGCACGTAACAACTCATTTTGAACAGCAACATAAGTACCATACTCAGTACCTCTATCACTTTCTACTGAAATAATTGCTTTATTTGGATGATCTGATGATTCTGGATCCTTTACTCCTTTACAGTAGTCACAAGGTGCTCCAGCTTCTTTTCCTGGCATTGGGTTACCAATACCTCCACCATTATCAATAAATTTCATTGCAGCATCTTTTAAGTCTTTCAACTCCATTGGTTCGTTTTCAACTAAAAGTTGATTGTTACGGTTAATGCTTACTTGAAAAATATTCTTTTCTTTAACGATTGGTGGTTGAACATCTGTTTTTTCAGCTAACTTTTTAGGGATACCTGAATCCACATCCATTGTTGTTGTTACAAGGAAAAAGATAAGTAGCAAGAAGGCAATATCTGCCATCGAACCTGCATTAATTTCTGGGTTTTCTCTTCTTGCCATAATGATCTATGATTTAACTAATCCTTTTAATAAATCCCACACGAAGAAACCTCCTGCAATCACTATTAAAATAATACTTAACCAAATACCTGTACTTGTGTTTTTAGACACACTACTACCAGCCTCTGCTACTAATTCATTATTAGCTCCTATTACTTGACCATCACTAGAAAACATGTAAGATATCACTAATAAAACTCCCATAGCTAATATCCCTAATAATGCTTTTTTTAATGCAGCAGGATTTTTAAACAAGCTAAAAACAGAAGCTAAAACTGTTACTGCAGCTGTTAACATTAGTAATACTAAAGAATAAGTAACTAATGGAGAAACTGCATCTGACATTGCTACTTTGTCCTCACTATCAACACCCATAGTCATTAAGAATAAGACTATACCGACAAGAGAAAGTAAAGCAACAACGATTGTTATTAATCTATTGTTCTTCATACTTCTATTATTTTTTATACTTAGCTAATAAATCAATTAAAGAGATAGATGCATCTTCCATATTATTTACAATGCTATCTACTTTAGAAATGATGTAGTTGTAGAAAATTTGTAAGATAATTGCTACTACTAAACCAAATACTGTAGTTAAAAGTGCTACTTTAATACCACCTGCTACTACCGCTGGAGAGATATCGTTTGCAACTGCAATCGCATCAAATGCTCCAATCATACCAATTACAGTTCCCATGAACCCTAACATCGGTGCTAAAGCGATGAATAATGAAATCCAAGAAATATTTTTTTCTAATAATCCCATTTGCACTCCACCATATCCAACTACAGCTTTTTCAGCAGCATCTAAACCTTCATCAGCTCTTTCTAAACCTTGATAGAAAATAGAAGCAACAGGACCTTTTGTATTTCTACAAACCTCTTTAGCAGCCTCTACACCACCTGAACTTAATGCCTCATCTACACTAGCAACTAATTTTTTAGTGTTGGTTGTAGCCATATTTAAATAAATGATTCTTTCAATTGCAATAGCTAAACCTAAAATTAAAGCTACTAATACAATTCCCATAAAACCAGGACCACCTTCAATAAAATATCTTTTTAAAATTTGGTGGAAAGTTTCTGATCCTTCTGCCGCTGCTGCGTCTTGAGCATAAGTTGATTGAATAGCTCCTAAAAACATAAATCCTGCAATAGTTAGGATATTTACTACTTTTTTCATTTTGTTATAATTAATTTTAAATAGTTAACGGGTTAAAAATACAAATTTTACTACGAAAAACTCATTTTTTTACAAATAAGTAATTCTTTTCTCGTACTTATTACGCTTTTTAATTTTTCAGAGTGGCAAGTAACAAAAAAATGTTGGGACATTAAAAAAAAACTCTTATATTTCTATCAACACCCTATTCCCCCGCCTTTACCCTAAGTATTTCAAGCAGTTACAGCTGCTAATTTAACGATTTATTTACAAATCAAGCCATTTCTCCTCTTAGAGGTTTCTGAAAATAATGCTTAAATTCTTCTTTTGAAAGCTTTTCGCCCAATAAATACATCATTTTTGCTATAGCTGTTTCTGTGGTAATATCCTTACCATCAACAATACCAATACGTTTCATTTCAGAACTAGTTTCATAATGCCCTAATATGACACTACCTCCTGCGCATTGAGTTACATTCACAATACTGATTCCTTTTTGTATCGATTCTTCTAACAAATTAAGAAACCATTTTTCTGTAGGTGCGTTTCCTGATCCGTAAGTTTCCAAAACAATTCCTTTTAGCCCTGAAATATTTACAAAACTCCTTACTACTGGCTCTGTAATTCCTGGAAACAGTTTTAGAATTGCTACATGATTGTCTAGCTTTTTTCTAAAAACTAATTTAGTTTCTTTCTGACTAGGTTTTAATAACAAATGATGATTAAAATTTAAATGCACCCCACTTTCTGCCAACGGAGGATAATTCATCGATGCAAAAGCTTCAAACTGTTCTGCATTTATTTTTGTCGTTCTATTTGCTCTATATAATTTATATTCAAAATACAAACCTACTTCTTGAATTATTGGCTGACCATTTTCGTAAGTTGAAGCAATCTGTATTGAAGTAATTAAATTTTCTTTTGCATCTGTACGTAAATCTCCTATTGGCAATTGCGAGCCTGTAAATATCACTGGTTTTTGTAAGTTTTCAAACATAAAACTAATTGCAGAAGACGTATATGACATTGTATCTGAACCCGTTAAAACTACAAAACCATCAAACTTATTATAATTGTCAGAAATTATCTCGGCTATTTGAATATAGTAATCTACATTCATATTTGACGAATCTATGGGTTCATCAAATGATATAGTAGTTATATCACAGTTAAGCTGTTGCAATTCTGGTATTTTGCTAGATATTTGACTAAAATCAAAAGCTTTTAAAGCTCCTGTATTATAGTCTTTTACCATACCAATGGTTCCTCCTGTATAAACAATTAATATTTTAGGTTTATTTGTCATTTTGACACATTTTAATACCATTAATAAATTGGAATAATTTATGATGTAAATTTATCCAACAAAAATGACATAAAATTTTAAAACTATATAAATTATGATTGGATTTTATATTCTAATTGGGATTATATCTTTATTCAGCTGGTTAGTAAGTAATACTTTACAGCAAAAATTTAAAAAATACTCGCAAGTACACTTACGAAACGGCATGAGTGGTGCAGAAATTGCACAAAAAATGTTAGCTGATCATGGTATTTCAGATGTACAGGTAATTTCTACACCAGGGAGGTTAACAGATCATTATAACCCGCAAAACAAAACTGTAAATTTAAGTGAAGCCGTATACAACCAACGAAATGCTGCCGCAGCTGCTGTTGCAGCGCACGAAGTTGGACATGCTGTACAACACGCTAGAGCTTATCAATATTTACAAATGCGATCTAAACTGGTACCTATGGTAAGTATTACCTCTCGTTTTTCTCAGTGGATGGTGATTGGTGGTATTACTTTTGGAGCCGCTTCTGGTAGTACTGGCATCGGATTTTATATCGCATTAGCTGGTTTGGCTTTTATGGCTTTAGGTACAATTTTTAGTTTCATTACCTTACCCGTAGAATATGACGCAAGCAATAGAGCCTTAGCTTGGTTAGAAAATAAAAATATGGTAAGTCGTGAAGAACTAGCTGGATCTAAAGATGCTTTAAAATGGGCCGCAAGAACTTATTTAGTGGCTGCGCTTGGTTCTTTAGCTATGCTATTATATTGGGGGTTAAGAATTTTAGGAAATAGAGACTAAGTCAATATAGAAATATAATAATAAAACCCTCGTTTTGATAAATTCAAAACGAGGGTTTTAATTTAATTCTAAATAATTTTTTCCAAAAAATTTACACTCACAGCTAACTCTTAAATGAATATATTCGCGCCACAAATATTAATTATTCAATTTTAAACTATGAAAAAAATTATTTTATCAATTGCTATGTTAACATCAACGGTTTTAGCTTCTTGTTCTGACGATAATGAAAGTAATACAAATTGTAGAAAATGTGTTTTTGAAGGATTTGATCAAACACTTAACACGGAGTATTGCGATAATGGTGACGGAACAATCACTATGACTGTAGAAGGAGGACAAACAGTAACAGATGAAATTCCTAAAGGAAGCTCTTTTGAAGAGATTATGAAAGCTGTTGAAGCTAATGGATCTACTTGTGACAAATAAGTTTTAATGACCGTTAATAAAAAAAGCATCAAAATTTTCATTTTGATGCTTTTTCTTTATTTACATACGATTTTTTTAACTCAAAATAACTAGTCGTTTAATTTCAGTACTGCCATAAACGCTTGCTGAGGAATTTCTACATTTCCTACCTGACGCATACGCTTTTTACCTTTTTTCTGCTTTTCTAATAATTTACGCTTACGAGAAATATCACCTCCATAACATTTAGCCGTTACATCTTTACGCAATGCTTTTACTGTTTCACGAGCAATAATTTTTGCTCCAATAGCAGCTTGGATTGGAATATCAAATTGTTGACGAGGTATTAATTCTTTTAACTTCTCACAAATACGTTTACCTATTCCGTAGGCATTATCTGCGTGTAACAGCGCTGAAAGTGCATCAACAGTTTGTCCGTTTAACAACATATCTACACGTACCAACTTCGATTCTTTCATTCCTATCGGATGATAATCAAACGATGCGTATCCTTTAGAAACTGTTTTTAATCGGTCGTAAAAATCGAAAACAATTTCTGCCAATGGCATATCAAAAATTAACTCAACTCTCTCTGGAGTTAAATACGTTTGATTTACAATTTGTCCACGTTTTTCTATACAAAGCGACATTACTTGTCCTACAAAATCAGCTTTGGTAATAATTGATGCTTTTATAAAAGGCTCCTCTACTCTATCTAATCTTGATGGATCTGGTAAATCTGATGGATTATTTACAATAATAGCTTCATCTGGATTTTTCTTTGTATATGCATGGTAACTTACGTTTGGAACCGTAGTAATTACCGTCATGTTAAACTCACGCTCTAAACGCTCTTGAATGATTTCCATGTGTAACATTCCTAAGAATCCACAACGAAAACCAAAACCTAACGCTGCAGAACTTTCTGGTTGAAATACTAATGAAGCATCATTTAATTGTAATTTCTCCATCGAAGCTCGTAGTTCTTCATAATCTTCGGTATCTACAGGGTAAATACCTGCAAACACCATTGGTTTTACATCTTCAAAACCATCAATTATATCGGTTGTTGGATTTGCAAAATCAGTAATAGTATCACCTACCTTTACTTCTTTTGCCGCTTTAATCCCTGTAATTAAATAACCTACATCACCAGTTTTAATCTCGTTTTTTACAACTTGAGTTAACTTTAATGTTCCTACCTCATCGGCTCCATACTGTCTACCAGTAGCCATAAACTTTATTTGTTGATTCTTTTTGATAGAACCATCAATTACTCTAAAATAGGTTTCAATTCCACGATACGAATTGTAAACTGAATCAAAAATCAAGGCTTTTAATGGCGCATCAGGATTTCCGCTAGGAGCAGGGATTTTTTCAATAATTGCTTTTAAAATATTTTCAACCCCAAAACCTGTTTTTCCGCTTGCGTGAATTACATCTTCTGGCTCACAACCTAATAAATCAACAATATCATCTGTTACCTCCTCTGGATTTGCCGAAGGTAAATCTACTTTATTTAATACTGGAATAATTTCCAAATCATTTTCTAACGCCAAATACAGGTTAGAAATAGTTTGCGCCTGAATACTTTGTGCCGCATCTACAATTAATAATGCTCCTTCACATGCTGCAATAGAACGAGAAACTTCATAAGAAAAATCTACGTGACCTGGAGTATCGATTAAGTTTAGAATATAATTTTCTCCTTCATAAACATAATCCATTTGGATAGCATGCGATTTAATGGTAATACCTCGTTCACGCTCTAAATCCATATTATCTAACAACTGGTTTTGCTTTTCACGCTCGGTAACCGATCCTGTAAAATCTAACAATCTATCGGCAAGAGTACTCTTACCATGATCAATATGTGCAATAATGCAAAAATTTCTTATGTTCTTCATTCGTCGTATTCTAACTACTTGTAATTTGCAAAGATACTTTATTTGCAGGGTACTACAAACAAAATAAATAGCGAAAATTAAACATCTTCTTTAACTCATTTAACTAAGTACACCACCACATATACCTAATCCGATTATCAGGTACAAAACAGCTAGTATGTAAAATATTTTTGAGGCTGTTTTACTTTTTTTTCTGATAGCTGCGCCAATAACAGCTAATAATACGGGTGGACCAAACATAATTAAACCTATAATTACGAATAAACCTGAAAGGTCACCTACTTCTAAAAATATCATATCCTTTTTCTTATATTTCTTTTCTTAACTCTTCTAAATATTCTTTTTTATCATCTCTATAAAACAAATTCATTGTTTCAAAAGGAATAATTTTATCGTCTTTGTTTACTATATGTACGCATGATTTTTTTACCGCTCGTACATCAAAATTATAAGCATCAATAAACTGCATGATTATAACTCTAAATAAATTATCGTACCCTAACTCTGGTGCATCAATATTAGGCAGACAACACATTATTGATTTTAAATTTTCTTCTGCAACTTCAACAGAATTTCCTGTACTGAATAACTCTATCATTTTTCCATGCAATGCTTCATCTTGCTCATAAATAATGGTGTTTTTACTATTATCTAACAAATCATTGGGATTAATATATCTAGTTAACGGAAAAACTTCTTCTCCCAATTTAAGAGCATATCCCATTACCAAAGCATCAGGGTTACAAGGTACTGGAATTAAATCGTCAGCATTAAAAACGTCAGTTTGCTCCATTATTTTTCTTCTTACTTCAGTAAGCGTCATTCTATCAGTTTCAGGATTAAAATTTTCTAACCTTCCTGCTATTTGTGTTGGTTGAAAAGTAACTCCTCTCACACATTTTTGCTGCAAGGCATAATCGATAATTTTCCCTATTTCGTGATCATTTAATCCTTTTTGAAGAGTAACTACTAAAGTTGTTGATAGATTTAACTTATTCAAGTTATCAAGTGCTTGCCTGCGAATACTATTCAAATCTGCTCCTCTCAACTCTCTTAGCAAACTATCCTCAAAGGAATCAAACTGTAAGTAAACTTCAAAATCTGGCGTATATGTTTTCAATCGTTCTGCAAAAACAATGTCTTTAGCTATTTTAATTCCGTTAGTATTCAACATTAAATGACGGATAGGAAGTGATTTTGCATAGTCTAAAATTTCCCAAAATTGTGGATGTATCGTTGGCTCTCCTCCACTGATTTGTACCACATCAGGTTCTTTTTCATTTTTCACCACAGCATCCAACATTGCTTTTACTTCTTCTAATGTTCGATGACGCCCATAAGTGGGTGATGAGCCTGCATAACAAGTAGGACAAGTTAAGTTACACCTATCGGTAACCTCAACAACGGTTAAACACGAATGTTGTTCATGATCTGGACATAAACCACAATCATAAGGACATCCATAATCTGTTTTTGTGTTAAACGTATAGGGCATCTCACTAGGCTTGTTGTAGTTTCTGATATTTTTATAATATTCAATATCGTCTGCTATTAACACTTTTGAGTTCCCATGTTCTCTACAACGTTTAAGCATATAGACCTTCTCATCTTCAAAAACAATTTTAGCGTCTACTCTTTTTAAACATTCAGGGCACAAGCTCAATGTAAAATCATAGTAGTTATATTTTCTTTCTGGCATTTTTTATTTTTAGAATTATAAATTTCTTGTAATATACATAACAAACCATACATAGTATTTGAATAGTACTTAAACCAAGTATAAAGAAAGTATTTGGTTTTAAAAACTCTATAAAAAAACGAAAACCAAAATAAGCCAACATAAAAAACTTAAAAAGTTCTCCTGATTGTAAAACGTATTCCTTTTGTAGGTATCTTAAACTTATGAATAGCATTATTAAAAACACCAACTCATACAAAACTATTGGATGTCTTAAAACACCATCCCCTAAATCCATTCCTAAAAAGAACTTAGTTTCTACTCCGTAGGTAAACTCATTTATTCCTGAAAGAAAACATCCAATCCTTCCTATAAAAATCCCTACAATTATTGGAAGCACAAACAAATCACCAGATGACCTTGTTTCTCCAATTATTCTTTTTGCTAATTCAACACCTAACAAACCACCAAATAAACCTCCCATGATTGTTTTACTATTCAAAATTTGAATCATATTTTCTGCAGAAAAAGTAACTAAAGGGTTTTCTAATATCCCAACTAGTCGAGAACCAATTAAAGCTCCAGTCGCAGCTCCTAAAATAATTGACAACCTATTATTAGAAGAAATATAATCTTCTCTTTTCTTACGTAAGAAAACATAATAACGAAAGGCTAAAAAGAATGCTAAATATTCTAAAACAAGATGAATATTAACCGTATAACCAAATAAAACAGGTTCAAAAGGTAGTTCCAATAAAAAAGTTTGTGAGTTAAAAAGCGAAATATACGTAATTACTCAAAAAAGACAAGTTTGTGACAGGTAAACTCAAAAAACAACGACACACTAAAAACCTATAAAAAACTACATATCAAACATTTAAAAAATAATGATTATATTTATGCTAATGGATTAAGTTTAAGACTTTATTAAAAAATACAATTATGAAAAGTCTGTTTATAATTTTGTTATTTCTTTCTCAGAATATTTTTTGCCAAAAATATTACACTCGTACGGGGAATACTGAATTTAAAGCCTCTGTTGACGCTTTTGAACCAGTAGAAGCCGAAAACAAGAGTACCACAGTAATTTTAAATACTGAAAATGGTGAAATTGCTTCCCTTTTATTAATTAAAGCTTTTAGGTTTAGACTTGCTTTGATGCAAGAACACTTTAATGAAAACTATATGGACTCAGACGAGCACCCAAAAGCTACTTTTGCCGGAAAAATCCATGACTTCAATATGGACGAAATAGTTTCTGAAAAAGAATATAAAATCACTGGGATACTTAACATTAGGGGTATAAACAAAAAGATTACCACTTCAGCTAAGATTATAAAAACTGGAGATCAAATATTTTTAAAATCTAATTTTTCGGTAAAACCACAAGATTTTAACATTAAAATACCTAGCATTGTTAGGAATAAAATTGCTAAATCAGTTATTATAACCATAGACTATGAACTTTCTGAAAAAAAATAAAAAATGGTTAATTCCTAGCATTATTTTTCTGCTACTAGGAACTACTATCTTTTTTAACTACATCTATAAACCCCATAAAACTACAGAAGAATTAAACGCCGAATTTAACGGTGAAGCTTCATCTTTTTTGGCTTCATTAAAGCAAGACATAAAACCCTGGCTCAACAAAACAGTTATTTTAACAGGAAATGTTTCTTCTATAGATACCGAGGGGATTATCATAAATAAATCCATCTATTGTCAATTTAGAAAAGATGTTAATTTTAAATTATTAACCATTAACCAATCTATCACTATTAAGGGAGTGGTTATAGGCTATGATGATTTATTAGAAGAGTTAAAAGTTAACCAATGTATCATTAAAAAAACTACAAATGACTAAGCAAAAAACACTCATCTTATTATTTCTTTTATCAATAAACCATTCCTTTTCGCAAGATGATTTACTAAACGAACTAAAAAGCGAAACAAAAACAGATTCTAGCTACGAACTACCAGCATTTAAAGCTGTACAAATAGGCAATTTACAATCTACTAAAATAGCTGGGAAGGGAGATTTTTTCTTTATAGTAGCTCATAGATTTGCTCCTTTTTCTGACGGTATAGACAATTTTTTTGGTTTAGACGATGCTAATACTAAAATCCAATTTGTTTATAGCTTTTGGGATGGTGTTCAATTTAGTTTGAGTAGAGACTCCTATGAAAAAACCTATTCTGGTGCCGCAAAGTTTAGCATTAAGAAACAGAGCTCTACCTTTCCCATAAACATAGTTGCTTATGCTTCTTCCGACATTGAAACACAATCTAAAACTTCAGACTTCCCTACCTTAGAGTTTAAAGATAGAGTGAGTATAACTGCCCAAATTTTAGCTTCAAGAAGAATAAACAAAAACTTATCTTTATTAATAGCACCTACTTTTGTTCGTCAAAACAACCTTCAACAATATATACAAACTAATGACTCCAACCTCAATCGATTTATTGTCGGTATAGGTGGGCGAATGAAAATTAGTAAAAGGATGAGTATAAATGCTGATTATGGACTAAATCTTAATCGTCATGAAGATTCTATATATAAAGACCCATTTACGATAGGTTTTGACATAGAAACAGGCGGACATGTATTCCAATTAGTTTTTACCAATTCAAGAGCAAGCAATGACTCTGGTTTTTTAACAAGAACTAGAGGAGATTGGTTTAACGATGTAGCTTTTGGATTTAATATTGTTAGAGTTTTTTAATCTCACAAAAAATAAACCTAACTTTGCACCATAATTTAAGGTATGGTAAAAATAGGTAACATAGAACTTCCTGATTTTCCGCTATTATTAGCACCGATGGAAGATGTGAGTGATCCACCATTTAGAGCTTTATGTAAAGAGAATGGTGCAGATGTAGTGTATACTGAATTTATTTCTTCAGAAGGGTTGATTCGCGATGCAGCAAAAAGCGTAATGAAGCTAGATATATACGAAAAAGAACGCCCTGTGGGGATTCAAATTTTCGGTGCCAATTTAGACTCTATGCTAAAAACTGTAGAGATTGTTGAAAAATCAAATCCTGATATTATTGACATCAATTTTGGATGCCCTGTAAAGAAAGTAGTTTCTAAAGGTGCCGGAGCAGGAATCTTAAAAGACATTGATTTAATGGTTTCACTTACTGAAGCCATGGTAAAACATACAAAATTACCCGTTACTGTTAAAACTCGTTTAGGATGGGATCATGATTCGATTCGAATTATTGAAGTTGCCGAACGTTTGCAAGACGTAGGTTGTCAAGCAATTTCTATTCATGGTCGTACGCGTGCTCAAATGTATAAAGGTGAAGCTGATTGGTCACCTATCGCCGAAGTAAAAAACAATCCGAGAATGCATATTCCTGTTTTTGGAAATGGGGATGTTACTTCTCCTGAAAAAGCTATGGAAATGCGTGATGTTTACGGATTAGACGGCTGTATGATTGGTCGTGCATCTATCGGATATCCTTGGTTTTTTAACGAAGTAAAACACTACTTTAAAACAGGAGAACATTTACCAAATCCTACAATTTCTGAACGTGTTGATATGGCACGTCGTCATTTAGAAATGGCTATTGATTGGAAAGGAGAACATTTAGGAGTAGTTGAAACTAGAAGACACTATACTAACTATTTTAAGGGAATTCCTCACTTTAAAGAGCACCGGATGAAAATGGTTACTTCTGATGATCCTAAAGATGTTTTTGCTGCTTTTGACGAAGTACAAGCTAAATTTGGTGATGCTGTTATTCCTGAGATTGGATAATCTAAGAAAAAAATTATTTTTTTATAATCTATAATTACACTAACCTATAAATAAGTTAGTGAGCATGTGCTTTTTACCCTTCAATAAAGGCTTTAGATATTCTAGAACTTGCAATTTTAGCAGCTAAATATCCTAAAATTAAAATAGTACTTACTACCACTAATAAGTTTATCCATTTAAATTCTACAGGATATGCTAGGTTCTGTGTAATCATTAACAATCCATATTTCTGCTGAATAATTACCAGAACAACCCCTAAAACCAAACCTAATGCCATACCCACTAAGGTTAGTAGAAATCCTTGAAATATAAATATCTTTTTTATTTCGTCAATGGTGCTTCCTAAACTAAACAGGGTCTTTAAGTTTTCGCGCTTATCAATAATCATCATAATTATAGACCCAATGACATTAAACAAAGCTATAGCTACAATTAATGTAAAGATTAAATATGAAATAAAATTTTCAGTATTGATAACTTTATAATACAACGTATTTAACTGTGCCCTAGTTTGCACTTTAAAATCATTTCCTAAAACCTCTTGTAAGCTTTCTTGAAAAGCGTCTAAGTCTACCCCTTCTTTCAGTTTAAGCTCTATCCCTGACACTTGATTTTCTTTGTAACCCAATAATTCTTGTGCTAAAGAAATTGGAACGAATACATATTTATTTTGAAACTCTTCAGAACCTGTATATACTCCAGCTATTTGAGTAGACACAGAACGAAAAGCATTATTTGCGTTAATAAAACCTTTACCTGCCTTTGGCACTAAGATCTGTAACGGTTCACCAAAATTTAAAATTCCTAATGATAATTTATATGATATTCCATACCCTATTACCGCTATATTTTTAAACTTTGGATCTAACCAGGTACCTACGGTTAAAATTGAATCTGCAGGAATAATCTGTGAATAACTAGGATCAACTCCTTTTACTTGAGCTATATGATCTTTGTTTTTATATTTTAAGAAAACTCTTTCTTCTACAATTTTAGAAAAGACTTTAACCCCATCCTCCCTTTGTAAAACATCATGAATTTTTGTTGAAAATTCAAAAGATTTCCCTTGAGTTGCTGTAATTTTTATATCAGGATCTGAAGCATTTAATAACGAATCACTAAAAGTTCGTAATCCTGAAAATCCAGATAAAATTACAAACATAGCCAAAGTACCAACTACAACACCAAAAACAGCAATTGCTGTTATAATATTAATTGCATTAGTACTTGTTTTTGAAAACAAGTATCTTTTAGCTATGTATAGTGAAAAGTTCAAGCATTAATAAATTTAGCTAGCCAAAGTAAAGAAAATTTATTAACGTTTTTGACGGCGAGGTAAGATATCTGGGTTTTTAATTGGATCAACATCCTTCCCTTTTAAAGATTTATCTATTTCCTCTATGTAATCTAAGCTATCATCACCAAAGAACAATAATTCTGGCATTCTTCTTAGCTGATGCTTTGTTCGTTGAGCTAACTCATGACGAATTAAAGGAGTATTCGATTTTACGCCTTCTATTATTTCATCTCTTTTTTCTGAAGGAAAGACACTTAGGTACACTTTAGCAACTCCTAAATCGGCAGTAACCGAAACTTTAGATACCGATATAATCACCCCCTTCATTCCATCTTGTGCAGCACGTTGTAAAACGTCTACCAAGTCTTGTTGCAACACTCCTGCAATTTTACGTTGTCTATTTGTTTCTTCCATGTTGCAAATTTAAGCATAAAATTACGGAGTGTAAATTTTATTTTTAATTGCATACATAACTAGCCCCACTCTATTTCTAACATTTAATTTTGTAAATAGACTATCTCTGTATCCATCTATAGTTTTGGGACTTAGAAACATTTTGTCGGCAATTTCTTTGTAGGTCAACTCTGAACATGCCAACTTCATAAAAGTAAGTTCGTTTTCTTTAAATGATAAATTGTTTTTTGTATGTTTTCCTGAAACTGAATCTAATAAAATAGTAGTAACATTTTTTGTGTGATAAAAACCATTATCCATCATTTCCAGTAATGCTTTTTCTAACACATCTTTTTCTGTATCTTTTAGTAAATATCCAACAGCACCTGCTTTTAGCATCTTTAATATTGTACCATCTGCATCTTCTACAGATAAGGCCATAACATGCACATGAGGATAGTTATTCACAATCCATTCAGTAGTTTCAATACCATTCATCACAGGCATATTTACATCTACCAAAACTAAATCAGGTACATTCTTTGGTGAAGCTGAAAACTTCTCAGCTACTTCCTTTCCGTTTTTGCACGTGTAAAGCACTTTAAACTTATCAAAGGTATTTACCATTCCTTCAATAGCCTGTGATAACAACGTATGATCATCTACAACAACAACTGAGTATTTCATAATTTCATAAGTTAGATTAATTTTTTAGTTGTTGGGGAAATACACTAAGGCTCCTTAAATATAATAATTTATTATTAAACTTGTGCCTTTTTGAGGTTCTGATATAAATTTTGCCTCTGCATTAATCAATTTTGCCCTAGCCTTAATGTTCTGTAAACCAATACCTTTCAACCTGACCCTATCCATTTCAAACCCAACACCATCATCTTTTGCTTCTATTTGAATAGAATCTTCAGCATAGTTTAAAGAAACCATAAGTTTAGACCCTTTTGAATGTTTAATCGTATTGGAAAAAAATTCCTGCAAAATCCTAAAAATAACTATTCCGTGCTTCTGATTTATTTCTTGTTCCTCTCCTGTAACCACTAAGCTCGCATCTATATAATTTAACCTATTAAATCGCTCAATTTCTAGTTTTAAAGCTTCTTTTAACTTTACATTGTTAATAAAATCTGGATTAATTACTTTTGATAACGCTCTTACTTCCGTTAGGCTTTTAGCTATGATTTCAGATATTTCTCCAATACTTTCAGATGAAGAATGCTGTAACTGTATTTTAGCCAAAGTTAAGAGCTGCCCAATATTATCGTGCAACTCCCAACTAATATTTCTTAAAGTTTCTTCTCGTATTTCTATTTGTGCTTCGGCAATTTCTCGCTCATATCGTTTTTTATTTTCAGCACGTTCAAATAACAGCTTATTTTTTCTACGCTGAAAAACAGTAAATAAAATCACCAAAAAAACAATAATGACAACAATTACGATTGTGGTAACAATTAATATTCTACCTTCCTGTTGCTCCATAATAACCCAAAAGATATAATAACATTCATCAAAACAATTAAAGAGTATAAAATAGGAAATAAATCTTTATTTTTCATATAGCTCCAAAAGCTAAAAAACGGAATGGCTGGCAAATGAAAAACAAGAAAACCAACCGAAACCCAAAAAGGTAATAGCTCTTTATAATTTATTATCTCATTTGACAATAATAATTCTCTTAAATATAGAAAAACTAACACTCCTGTATTAAAAGATCCGATTATAATTGTATAATGCGTATAACTTTTATAAAAAAATGTTAATACCCAAAGAAGGATTAGTAAGAAAAGTAATCCATATGAAATCTTCAAATATTTTTTTTCTTTCAATAAATTCTCGTACAAAAAGAAAATTGCTATATATTCAAAAGCATTATAAAAATGATAAACCCAAAAATTTGGCTGTCTTATCTTACTTAAATAGGCTCCTGTAAGTTCAACAAAAAAAGTCACCACCAAAAACAAAGTTAACAACTTTAAGAAAGGAGATTTCCTTTTAATTAGAAAAAAACAACTTAATAGCGCTACTATTAATTGTGAATATAAAGGAGCCTTGAACAAATCCATCTTGTTAATTTGCGTATGGTGGTTCTAAATTTGCCTGATTACCTGCCCCACTCAATGATTCATCATTAAGAGGTGAAGCATACATAAACCCTGCTTTATTTTCTTTCAATACTCTTATATTGTAGTTATAATCATCTCTTTTTCCTTTTTCAAACTCTTCTTTAGTATTATATATCCATTTATATCCATGCTTTGCTAGCATTTCTTTAAATGTTACTAATTTTCCTTGTTTAGCTGATTGCACAGGGTCGAAAGCAATCTGTTTATCATTTATGGTCGTTGTAGGGATATAAATTAAACTACTATAACTTTTTCCTGTATTGTTATGATTTTCTTTAGCGGTAGATATAAAACTAATACCAGTTATTTCAATATTAGCTTTTTTACTCATATTTTCCACATGCGCTAAGTACTTTTTAAATTGCGCAAAGTCAAATGTATTTGCACGAGTATCTTCATAACCTAAAGTCTTTTCTATTGGAGCAATTCTTGTTCTGTCATAATTCGACAACATTTCAACTATTTCCTTATAGTTAAGCATTTCTTTTGTTCTTCCTTCATCTGAATAACAAAATGTCCCTTCAGGGACTTGAGATCGCCAATCATCGCAATCACATTTACTGTCAGTTTTTTCACATGACACAGCAAAACTCACTGCTAGAGTTAAAAATAATAATTGAAGTAGGTTAGTTTTTTTCATAATAAATTGATTTTTTGATTTCCTAAATATAACCGCTTATTTTTTAATAAAAAAAGTACTTTCGTCAAGAAACCCTTTAAAAACCCAACTACCAACCACTTAAAACGAAGATGTAAATTCACAAACAGGAAAAACCCCTTGCCTCTACAAATGTTTTAACTCTTGTTTTTTCATGGCATATACTCTTGTTTTTTATAATACTTTTAAGAAGAGTTTTTCATACTTTTACCCTATGAACAAAATTGAACACATTGGTATAGCTGTTAAAGATTTAGAAAAATCGAATGCTTTATTCGCTTCTCTTTTTGGTGAAGCTCATTATAAAATTGAAGAAGTTGCTAGTGAAGGAGTAAAAACATCGTTTTTTAAATCGGGTCCTAATAAAATTGAGTTATTAGAAGCTTCAAACCCTAATAGTCCTATTGCTAAATTTATAGAAAAAAAAGGAGAAGGAATTCATCATATTGCTTTTGCTGTTGATAACATAAAAGAAGAAATTAAGCGTTTACAAAACGAAGGTTTTATAGTTTTAAATGAAACTCCTAAAAAAGGAGCCGACAACAAACTGGTGGCTTTCTTACATCCTAAAACGACTAATGGTGTATTAATTGAGTTATGCCAAGAGATAGAAGAATAGGATAAACTTTAAAGATTATATATTTGTATCTTGCAACGCCTTAAAACTAGTATTTAATAATGACAACCTCTTTTGATTCTTTTCAAAAACGCCGATTACAATCTTCCTATATATCCGTTGTGGTTAGTATTGCTTTAGTCCTTTTTATGATAGGTGTTTTAGGATTGGTTTTATTAAAATCGACCAAAGTTGCCAATCATTTTAAAGAAAAAGTGGTTATGACACTTTTCCTAAAAGATGAAGTAACTGATGAAAATGTTAAAAGCCTCAAAGAATCTATCAAAAAAGAAAACTTTGTAAACAAGGTTGTTTACATTCCTAAAGAAGAGGCTGCAAAAGAGTACAAAAAAGATTTAGGCGAAGACTTTTTACAGTTTTTGGGAGACAATCCTCTTAAAAATGGAATTGACATCTATTTAAAAGCAGATTATGTTACTCCTGAAAAAATGACGGAACTTGAAGCGTCTTTTGGAAAAAATCAATTTGTAGCTGAAGTAAATTACGATAAACCTTTGGTTCAATTATTAACCAAAAATATTCAACGTATTAGTTTTTGGTTGTTAGTGCTAAGCGGATTTTTCGGGTTAGTAGCTATTATTTTAATAAACAGTTCTATCCGATTATCAATCTACTCTAAACGTTTTAATATAAAAACCATGCAAATGGTGGGTGCTACCAAAAGTTTTATTCGTAAACCTTTTATTTGGCAAAGCATACGATTAGGAATGCTAGGTGCTTTTATAGCAATTAGCGGATTAGCTATTTTAATCTATTATGTTGACGAGTACATTCCAACTTTAGAATTACTTACAGATTACACAGCTTTAGGATATGTTGCAGGTGGTATTATACTAGTTGCCTTTTTTATTACATGGGTTAGTACTTTCTTTGCCACACAACGTTTTTTAAACCTACAAACAAACGATTTATACTACTAGTATTAAGAATATTATGAAAAAAGACAATTTACCAAAACAAGAGTTTCTATTCGGTAAACGAAATTATATCATTATGTTAATTGGTATTGCTGTTATTGCCTTAGGTTTTATTTTAATGGCAGGTGGCGGTAGTGACGACCCAAATGTTTTCAATCCTGAAATTTATGGGTGGCGCAGAATTCGTTTAGCTCCTACCTTAGTTATTATTGGTTTTGGTATTGAGATTTATGCTATTTTTGCCAATCCTAAAAAATAAGCATGGATTTATTAGAAGCAATCATCCTTGGAATTATTCAAGGACTTACCGAGTTTTTACCTGTATCATCTAGTGGACATTTAGAATTAGCTAAAGCATTGTTTGGAGACACCTCTGTACCTCAAGAAAGCTTAACTTTTACCGTTGTTCTACATGCGGCAACAGCCTTGAGTACAATTGTTGTTTTCAGAAAAGAAATTACTGAAATTTTTAAAGGGCTCTTTCAATTTAAATGGAATGAAGAAATGCAATTTTCTGTAAAAATTATTCTTTCTATGATTCCTGCTGTGATAATTGGTTTAGCCTTTGAAAAGGAATTGGAAAGCTTTTTTGGAGGAAAAATTTTATTAGTAGGTTTTATGCTTTTAGTAACTGCTGTGTTGCTTTTATTAGCTGATAAAGCTAAGAACACTAACAAAAGTGTTTCTTTTAAAAGCTCAGTAATTATAGGAATCTCTCAAGCAATTGCCATGTTACCTGGAATTTCACGTTCGGGAGCTACTATTTCAACATCTGTGTTATTAGGTGTAGACCGAACTAAAGCGGCTCGCTTTTCTTTTTTAATGGTGGTACCGTTAATTTTAGGAAAAGTAGCTAAAGATATTTTAAGTGGAGATATTAATTTTCATAGTTCAGAAATTGTACCACTTTCAGCAGGGTTCATTGCTGCTTTTATTTCTGGTTTACTAGCGTGTACTTGGATGATAGCTTTAGTTAAGAAGAGTAAATTATCGTATTTTTCTTTATACTGTGCTATTGTAGGTTTAATTGCCATTGGCTATTCTTTATTTTTCTAAATGACTGCGGAAGATTACAAAAACGGACAAATTTTATTGATTGACAAACCTCTAGAATGGACTTCTTTTCAAGTGGTAAACAAGCTTCGTTGGCACATTCGCAAACGTTTTGACATAAAAAAAATTAAAGTCGGACATGCTGGAACCTTAGATCCGTTAGCGACTGGTTTATTAATTATTTGTACTGGTAAACAAACCAAAAACATTGACGAATATCAAGGGCAAATAAAAGAATACACAGGTACTTTTGTTATTGGTGCTACTACGCCTAGCTACGATTTAGAAACCGAGATTAATGAGACGTTTCCTATAGAACATATAACAGAAGAATTACTCCATAAAACTACTGAGCAGTTTGTTGGTAAAATTCAGCAAAAACCACCTATTTTTTCTGCAATTAAAAAAGATGGGAAGCGTTTATATGAATTAGCCCGCAAAGGTGAAACTACTGAAATTAAAGCTCGTGAAGTAGAAATTAACGAGTTTGAGATCACTAAAATTGATTTACCTAATGTTGAGTTTAGAATCGTATGTAGTAAAGGAACTTATATTCGCTCTATTGCTAACGATTACGGAGAAGCTTTAAATTCTGGAGCACATTTATCTGTTCTTAGAAGAACTAAAATTGGAGATTTTTCTGTAGATAATGCGTTAAGTGTTGATGAATTTATAGAGAACTTATAAGAATCTACTATACCAGCTTTCTGTAATAGGTACTTCCCAGTAATTTTCTAATTCTATTTTAGTTTGTACCAAATTATCAAAAACTATTGTTTTAGCTGATACAGACTTCTTTTTAAGCAACTTTTTAAATTCTTTAACGTCTTTGTACTGAATAAATTCTCCTTGCTTAAAACACACATTCATCTTATCTAACAACTCTACTTCGTATTCTTGTTGTAGTTGTAAAATAAATGCTACTTGTTTATCAATATCTGCATTCGTTAATACTGAACCTTCTTCAACAGAAAAAATAATGAAACGATCGTATTTCAGTTCAAAAGAAGCTTTGAAATCAGCATCTTCAGACTTCCACCCGTCTACAAAACCTTGTAACTTTTCTTTTAGCCCGTCAATTTCTTGTGTATAAAATTTTCTACTTGATGGATATACCCAAACTTTTGCCTCTTCTGATAAACTACTGAATTCTACAAACATATTTATTCATTATGGGCGCAAAGATACAGAAAACAATTCCCCTTTTCGACAAAAACAAAAAGGGGAATCTCTAGCTATTTTATATGTTTTATTACTGAAGCATTGACACTATATCTTCCTGCGTATTTTCTCCTTTATTTTTATTGTACCAAACTTGTAAATCTGTTTTAAAATCAGCATCTAAACTACCATGCTTCTCTTTATAATCAACAACCATTTTAGTAGCTGTAGTAGGTCTTGGTCCCCAAGTATTGATTACTTCATTTTCTTTATTTAAAGCAATTAACTTAGGAATTGATCTTCCTCCATTAGTTAAAAAAGCATCCATCAACTCTAAGTTTTCATCTCTTAAAACCAATTTAAAATTGATGTTTGGATTTTCTTCTGCTATTTTGTTTATCACAGGAATATTTTGTGCTGCATCACCACACCAACCTTCAGTTAATACCAACCAAGTTTGTGGTTCTTTTACATCTTTAATTTTAGCAAGTGTTTCTTCGGTTAATTTTACCGTTTTGTCTAAACGCTTCATACGTTTATCATTTAACTTACTATAGTTTAATAAATCATCTGACTGATTAGGTCCAGTAGATTTTCCTTCTGCTAACAAACCGCTTACTAAATTTCTGTATTCTGTATAAGACAATGCTCTTTCTAAGCTATTTTGAATAATTTTTTTCATCGTTAACATATATTGTTATTACAAAAATATTTCATCTATAATAAAGAATATGTAACCTAAGTTACACTTCACTATAAAACTTGAATAACATAGACGAAAGCATAAATACAACCTTACACTTCTGCTGATTCTTCTGCCTTAGCTTGTAAATTGGTAATGATATCTTTAGTCATAGACGCCAAATCAAACTGGTGTCTCCACCCCCAATCTTTTCTTGCTACAGAATCGTCGATGACCTGAGGCCAACTATCTGCAATGGCTTGTCTAAAATCTGGATTGTAAGTAATTGTAAATTCAGGAATGTATTTTCTAATTTCTTCAGCAATTTCTTTTGGTGTAAAACTTATTGCTGCTAAATTATATGAAGTTCTGGTTTTAATATTTTCGGCATCTGCTTGCATTAACTGAATGGTTGCATTGATAGCATCATCCATATACATCATTGGCAAACGAGTATTTTCTGATAAAAAACACTCAAAAGTACCTTTCTCTATAGCTTCAAAATAAATGTCAACTGCATAATCTGTTGTTCCTCCTCCTGGTAAGGTTTTCCAACTAATAATTCCTGGGTAACGAATGCTACGTACGTCTACTCCGTATTTTTCATGGTAATAATTGCACCAATGCTCACCTGCGACCTTACTAATACCGTATACTGTAGAAGGCTCCATAATAGTTTGCTGTGGAGTATTCATTTTTGGTGAAGTTGGCCCGAATGCTGCCATAGAACTAGGCCAATATACTTTTTGAATGTGCTTTTCTTTAGCCAACTCTAATACAGCTAGCAATGAAGTCATGTTTAAATCCCAACCTTTTAATGGATATTTTTCAGCAGTTGCTGATAACATTGCTGCCATTAAATACACTTGAGTAACCTTATATTTTTGAATAACACCTAAAATTTGCTCTTGATTCGTGGCATCGATAATTTCAAAAGGACCAGAACTCATCATTTCTGCATTTCCTTCTCTAATATCTGAAGCAATCACATTCTCTTTTCCGTAGATAGATCGTAATTTCTGGGTTAATTCTGTTCCAATTTGCCCGCAAGCTCCTAAAATTAATATGGTATCACTCATTTTTAATTATTCAAAAATATATGGTCGCAAAGTTATTAAATTTAAGATTTCGCAAAAAGTATTTATTCTTTTTTAACTATCTACAATACAGAATGCTAACCTACTGATTTCAAACTTATAATTTAACCTCACAGGTAATACCAGGTAAAATGTGTACTTTTACCCTTTAATTATTTGAGTAAAATGAGTCGGTTTTTATTTGTTATTGCTTCGTTAATTCTTTTTGTTTCCTCTTGTCAAAAAAAGGAAACAAAAAAGAAAGAATTACCTATTAAAACTGAAATGAATATTTCGGTTAAGCACGCTGATTACTCTAAAGTAAACGAAAGCTACTTAAAAAAAATTAAGCCTTGGAAAGAGTATTTTATAGTTGATGACTTTTTACAAGAATTAAAAAACACAACACCTACAGAGGCTTTAAACAACGCTTTAGAGCTTAAAGTACTTACTAAGCAACTTAAAGATAGTTTAAACATAGAAGTTCTTAAAACACCCGCTTTTAAGGCTCGTATTAATGTTTTTGAAAATGAAACCTTACGTTTAGCTGATATGACTTTCATTCCCTCTATCACAGCTGATGAAGTAAATAGTGAAGTTGAAAAAATTATGATGATTTTTGGAAGTGTTAATGATAAAATTAATACGGTTTACGCTAAAGAAAAATTTGACAGCGAGATAAACCTAGATAGCTTATTTAAGAATCAATAGTTTTTAAAGCTTCGTATATTAAATTACTTTCAAATCCTCGATATAGAAGATAATCAGCTATTTTTTTCTTTCTTTTAAATTGATTGTTTTCTGAGATAGATGCATTCTTTTTCTCAACCAACTCGTACAAGGCTTTTATGTATTCGTCTTCATCAATCTCTTTTAATGCTGATTTTATATTGTAGACAGAGATATCTCGAAATTTCAATTCTCTAACTATTCGTTCTTTCCCCCATTTTTTTATTCTGAATTTTCCTCTTGCAAAACTTTTTGCAAAGCGTTCTTCATTTAAAAAATTATGTTCTAATAAATGCAACAAAATATGCTCTCTGGCTTCTGGTATTAATCGATATTCTTTCAGTTTTTCTTCTACTTCCTTATGACATCGATCTTGATACACACAATAGTGTTCTATCTTTCTCTTTATTTCTTCAACTGTAAAAACCTGTTTACTCATAGTGCGAAAATATAAATTCTACTTCCACTTGTTCAAAAATGAAATCACTTCTTCTTTATAACTAGCACCTATTGGAATTTCTTTTGAGTTTATTTCAATATCGTTAATTGTAAAAGCTGATATTTTATTCGTATTGATAATATACGATCTGTGAACTCTTAAAAAATTACTATTTAATTTTTCTTCAATATCGCTTATCTTATACTTAGATACAACCCGTTTATCATTAACAATATGCACTTTTACATAATCTTTTAAGCTCTCTATAAATAATATATCTCCAATAAAGACTTTGTAGTACTTACTTCCTGATTTCAATAACAAAAACTCTTCTGTGTTTTCGCTTTCTTTAATTATAGATATATCACTCTCCTTTTTTGACCTCAAAAAACGATCTACTGCTTTAAAAAAACGCTCGAAAGTTATTGGTTTTAATAAGTAGTCTAGCACTTCCAAATCATAACTTTCAAGGGCGTAATCTCTGTAGGCTGTTGTAAAAATTGTTTTTGGAGGGTTTTTAATTGTTTTTAAAAAATCTATTCCTGTAATATTTGGCATTTTTATATCTAAAAACAATAAATCTACTTCTTGAGAGCTTATTATTTCAAAAGCCTTGAGGGCGTTATCACAGCTCCCAACTATTTCAAGCGCTGGTATTTTTGCTATATGATTCTCTATTAACTCTCTTGCTAAAGGCTCATCATCAACCACTAAACATTTTACTTTCATCAACTTTTTAATTTGAATAAATCTTTAAAACTACATTAAATTCATTTCCTTCATTCTCTATTGTCAAGCTATATTGGTCTTGATAGATTAAATCTAATTGTTTTCTAACGTTTAACAAGCCTATACTCTCTTTTTTTAGGACATAATCTTTGGAAACCGTATTAGATATTTTAAACTTAAAGCTATCCTCTGAGCTTAAAAGCTCAATTTTAATTTCAGGCGACCCACTATCTTCTCCTGCACCGTGTTTAAAAGCATTTTCAACTAACGATAGCAATATCAATGGTGGTATCTTGATATCTTTTTCTACATAGTTTATTAAGGAAACTTTTAAACGTGAGTCGTACCTTAGTTTTTCTAACTCTATATAGTTTTCTATCAATTTAATTTCATTAGAAAGTAATACAAACTTGGTATTGCACCTATACAATACATAATCTAACATTTCTGATAATTTACCTATTGAGGTTGGTGTTTTTGGCGAGTTACTCAAAGACAAACTATAAATATTATTAAGGGTATTGAATAAGAAATGTGGGTTTAATTGTGCTTTTAATGTTTTTAATTCTGCTTCCGTTTTTTCTTTTTCAAATACCAGTTCTTTTTCTTTAACTCTCTTATAATCCATAAAATATTTTACTGAAAGAAAAATCAAAGTTGTTAAATACATATTCGGAATATAACCAAACAACAACTTTTTCCAATCGATTAAAATCTCCAAAATAGGCTCTTGTGTAAACACTCCTTTTCTTATTAATGTTTCTCCTACATGTACAACCAAGATTCTATTAAACGCTGCAAATAAATATGTTGCTATTAAAAACAAAACAACTGTCATTACATATTTTTTCCTCAATAAAAACTTTGGAATAACATAATAGGCTAAGAAATAAGATGTAATTATCTTGGGAATCATATGACACATAGACATCACAAAAGTTCCTAAAAAAGAAAACTCTTCTTGGTATATAAGTGAGTCTTTAGGAAAGTCTAAAACAAGAAACACACACCAAAATAGTACGTGTTGTAATACTCTACTCTCTGAAAAAAACTTAATAACTGCTGTTCTTGTAATCATAGTTTGTAAATATATAAATAGCTCTAGTATTTATAATCCCAAATCGACAAACTAGAGCTTTTACCTCCTGAATAAAGCTTTTTTAAGCCTTAAATTCTTCACATATTGAATAGTTTTTTATACGTCGATTATTTGTAGTGTTTTATCTATTACAATAAACCCGCATGTTTGTTCAACTCATATTTGCCTCATAATTCAAATATTAAGTAATAATGAAAAAGTTTTTATTTACCCTTATAGTATTTATCTCTATTCAGTTATCTGCTCAGGTAACACTTACAGGTAAAATTGTAGAAAAAAACACAAAACAACCTTTAGAGTTTGCTACTGTAATTTTAACCAACCCAACCACAAATGAAATTGTTGCAGGTGAGTCGACTAACAATAAAGGAGAATTTTTTATCGATACTAAAAAAGGAGATTACAATATTAAAGTTGAATTTATTGGTTTTAAAAATCATTCAATAAATAATATTACACTTACTCAGAGTCAATCATTACAAACTATTTTTTTGCAGGAAGACGCACAAACTTTAAATGAAGTAGAGATTGTAGCAGAAAAATCTACCACTGAATATAAATTAGACAAACGTGTTTTTAATGTAGGAAAGGATTTAATTTCTAAAGGGGGTTCTGTAAATGATATTTTAAACAATGTTCCATCAGTAAATGTAGATATTGAAGGAGGTATAAGCTTACGAGGCAATCCGAATGTTCGTATTTTAATTAATGGAAAACCTTCTGTTTTAACAGCAAATAATGGTTTAGAATCAATTCCTTCTGAGAATATAGAAAAGGTTGAAGTAGTTACGAATCCTTCTGCTAAGTATGACGCAAGTGGAACAGCTGGAATTATCAATATCATTTTAAAGAAAAATAAAAGTGGTGGTTTTGGTAGCTCTTTACAGTTAACTACAGGAATTCCTAACAATCATAGCATCAACTACAATATGAATTACAAAAAAGAAAAATTCAATTTATTTTCTAATATTGGTTATCGTTATATGTCTTTCGATGGAAATGGTTATTTGAACAGAACTAATCTCAATAATGGGGTAGTAACTTCTTATTCTAACAGGGTAACTAATACTACTAGAAGCCGTAGTACTTTTAACCTTTATTTTGGAAGTGATTATTACATTAATGATAAAAACACTCTTACCCTAAGTTACTACCATAGAAACAATACAAGTAAAAACAATGTTGATTATACCTTTAACTTTTTAGACAACACACAACAAACAGATAGTATTCTTACTACACAAGAATCATATAAAGAACCTCAAAAAGTAAATCAAATTGAATTAAATTACGTAAAAACATTTGCTAAAAAAGGGCAGAAATTTACCGCTAACTTTCAATACGATTTTTGGAATGATGACGAAAATGAATTAGTTAAAGAACAACAACAATTCCCTACGACCTCAGCCATAAATATTTTACAAAGTAGAGACATAGAAAGTAGCAAAGATTTTTTATTTCAAACTGATTTTAAACTACCTATCTCAGAAAAATCACATGTAGAAATGGGGATAAAAGGAGAAATTAGAAATATTGACAGCGACTATAAAGTTTGGGATAATGCTGTTATAATTGATAGTTTAAATAACTTATTAAAATATAATGAACGTATTTATGGAGCCTATGTTCAATATGGAAACAAAAAAAACAAACTACAATATTTATTAGGTTTACGTGCTGAGCATGCTAATACTGGAAGTACCGACAGAAACAATCAGTTTAAAACTAATAAAAATTACACCGATTTATTCCCTACTGCACATTTAACCTACAACTTTAATCAAGCTACCAATTTACAATTAAGTTATAGTAGAAGAATTAGACGTCCTAGTTTTTGGCACCTAAACCCTTTTGGTGGAATATCTGACCGCAGAAATATACGCGTAGGTAACCCAGATTTAAACCCCATGTATACCAATTCTTTTGAGTTAGGTTTATTAAAAAGATGGAGCAAATTCACCTTAAATCCATCAATTTATTACCAACGAACTACCAATGTATTTGAAACTTTGGTATCAACAAATTCTTTTGAAGTCTTAATATCCAAACCTATCAACTCAGGAATAGAGAAAAGATTAGGAACTGAGTTAGCTATTCAATATTCTCCTTATAAATGGTGGAGATTATCAAGTGAGTTCAACTACTATTCTTTTAATCAGAGAGGAATATATACTGTTGATGACAACACATGGTCTACTCGTTTAAACTCTAGAATGAAGTTTTCAAGATTAACTATTCAATCTAGCTTAAATTATCTTGGAAAGAGACAAAGCGGGCAAATTTTTACTGAAGCTCAGTATAGAGCTAACATAGGAGTAAGTAAAGATTTATGGAACGACAAAGCTACACTTACCCTAAACATGAATAACATTTTTGATTCTCATATAAACAAACAGTTAATTACTGGTGAAAATTATAGAGCTATTAGGTACGATAAACCTATTGGTAGGTATACTTCTGTAAGTTTTACTTATCGTTTTAACAGAACTAAAAAAGATAGAGATCGTTTACCTGATTAAACTTCTGCTTTTTGAATTAAAAAAGGGTTAAAAACAATAAGTTTTTAACCCTTTTTATAGTTAACAAAAAATCAATTATAAAACGCTACGTAACCACATTTTAAATTTGGTGATTAAGTAGAATAATATCGGTACTACAATTAATGTTAAGAAGGTAGCGATAAATAATCCGTAAATAACAGTCCATGCTAATGGACCCCAGAAGATTACGTTATCCCCTCCAACATATATATGTGGATTTAACTCACTAGCTAAGGTAAAGAAATTAATATTCAATCCTGTTGCTAACGGAATTAATCCTAAAATGGTTGTGATAGCAGTTAATAATACTGGACGTAGACGTGCTTTTCCTCCTCTAATAATAGCTTCTCCTAAAGTATTTACATCTACAAACTCATCTGCTGACAATCCATGTTCTACTTTCTTTCTATCAATTAATAACTGAGTATAATCCAGCAACACCACTCCGTTGTTCACTACAATACCCGCCAGCGAAATAATTCCCATCATGGTCATCATAATTACGAATGGTTTTGCTGTGATAATTAAACCTCCAAAAACCCCAATCAAACTCAAGAAGATTGCCAACATGATAATTGCAGGTTTTGAAACAGAATTAAACTGGAAAATCAAAATCAAGAAAATCAAACCTAACCCTCCAAAAAATGCTTTTAATAAGAATGCCATTTGCTTACCTTGTTCCTCTATTTGCCCAGTGTAATCAATTCTTACTGAATCTGGCTGCTCAGTAAACGTCTTCATTTCACTTTGAATTTTAGAAACAATTGCTGTTGCATCTGTATACCCTGGTGCTAAAGCTGAATATACTGTTACTACCCTCTTCACATCTTTGTGCTTAATCGCACTAAAACCAGATGTATTTATTTCTTCAGCTACTGCAGACACAGGAATCTCCTTAATCGTTCCTGTAGCCATATCTCTAAAGGTTATCTTTTGATTGAAAATAGCACTCTTATTATACCTGTTCTCTTCATTAAAACGAACATAGATATCATAGTCATCACCATCTTCTTTATAGATTCCTGCTTTCGCCCCAAAAATAGCATTACGTAATTGGCTTCCTACTTGAGAAGAGTTCACCCCTAACTCACCAGCTTTTTTACGATCAACATTTACTAACATTGATGGTTTAGACTTATTTACGTCTATTTTTAACTCATCGATACCAGCTATACTTTTTGAATTGATAAAATCACGCATTTTCTCAGCAGTATTAATCAATTCAGCATAATCATTTCCTTCTAATTCGATATTAATAGGATATCCTGCTGGTGGACCTACCGCCTCTTTTTCTACCGAAATTTCTAATCCTGGATAAATTCCACGTAAAGCTTCGGTTACCTTCTTTTGCAACTCTTTACTATCTGCCCCTCTACGATACTTATACTCACGCATTGAAGCCGTTATTTTTCCTCTATGAGGCATTTCTGCTGTTGAACCTCCATCTGTTTGTGGATTTCCTGAACCAGCCCCTACTTGAGAAACGGCACTCTCTACCAAGAAATTATATCCATTATCAACATATTCTGGTAAGTTCAAGACCTTATACACACGCTCTTCCAAATCTTTCATGATCAGATTTGTCTTTTCAATATCTGTTCCTTGAGGGTACTCGATATATACAATAATCTGGTTAGGTGTATTATCTGGGAAAAATTCTACTTTGGTTCGTTGACTTCCTATCGAAGCTCCAAACCCTCCAAAAGCTATGATCAACAATACGAAAGTTGCTATTGAAATTATATAGGGTCTCCAACCTCTTAATGCTGCTCTTAACATTTTCTCATAAAAACGTTCCCAACGTGGCAATACTCTATTTTGGAAACGGTTTGCCCAAGGTCTTAATGCTAATCTATACACCCATAACATAATAGCTGTAAAAATCATAATTGTTCCTATGGCTCTATACGCTCCTCCTAATAGCGCAATTAGCAAACCTATAATTGCCATAGTAGCCGATAAGATAATAATACGTCTTAATGGCATATTTTTATCTTCCACACTCATAAATTGAGATACCATTACCGAGTTAAAGAAGATCGCTACAAATAAAGATGACCCTAATACAACTGATAATGTTACTGGGAAGTAAATCATAAATTGCCCCATAGTTCCAGGCCACATTCCTAAAGGAATAAATGCTGCTACCGTCGTTGCTGTTGATATAATAATCGGAAATGCAATTTCACCAATACCTTTTTTAGCAGCTTCAATTCGAGGCATTCCTTCGTCCATCAAACGATATACGTTTTCAACAACCACAATACCGTTATCTACCAGCATACCTAGTCCCATAATTAATCCGAAAAGAATCATGGTATTCATTGTGTACCCTAACCAACTCAATATCATTAATGACATGAACATTGACATAGGAATGGCAAACCCAACAAATAAGGCGTTTTTGAATCCCAAGAAGAACATCAATACCAACACCACTAAAATTACCCCAAAAATGATGTTGTTTACTAAATCATCAACTTGTCCAATCGTTTTTGAAGATTGATCGTTAGCAATCGTAACTTTTAAATTACTTGGAAATACATTGACTTTAGCATCTTCAACTATTTTTTGAATTTTTTCAGCAGCCTCAACCATGTTCTTTCCCGAACGCTTTTTCACATCCAGCATCACCACAGCTTCACCAAACTCGCGAGCGTAGGTAGTTTTGTCTTTATCTTTAAAAGAAACCTTTGCGATGTCTTTTAAATAAATTGAGTTTCCTTTTTCTGATTTTACCACAAAATCTTGTAATTCTTGTGGATCTTCAATTTCCCCTAAAATTCTTATAGTTCTTCTTTGTCCACTAGCAATTAAATTTCCTGCAGACATCGTTAAGTTTCCTCCGTTTATCGAATTGATAACATCTTGAAAACTTACTTGTGCAGCCATCATTTTGTAAATATCAACGGCTACCTCAACCTCTTTCTCTTCAGCTCCACGGATATCTACTTTTTTAATTTCCGAAAGATCTTCTATTTCATCTTCTAAATACTCTCCAAATTCTTTTAATTTATCAACTGGATAGTCTCCTGAAATATTGATATTTAAAATTGGCATTTCTTCAGAAAGACTCAACTCAAATACATTAGGCTCTACCTTTGCTCCATTAAATGTAGGCCAATCTTCGCTCGAAGTTTCTTGATCTATTTCATCTTTTACCTTTTGTTTTGCTTGATCTACTGTAATGTTTTCATCAAACTCTACAATTACCATTGAGTAATCTTCTTGCGAGGTAGAAGTAATTTCAACCACATTACTTACCGTTTTTAATCTATCTTCTAACGGATCGGTGATTAGTTTTTCTATATCTTCTGCTGTATTTCCAGGATATACAGAACTAATATAAATTTTGGTTTCTCTAATTTCTGGGAAATTCTCTCTGGGCATACTTAAAAAGGCAGAAATACCCGAAATAAAAATCATTACCATCATTACATAGATGGTCGTTTTATTATTAATCGCCCAAGAGGATAAACCAAATTCTTTATCTACTTGCTTTTTTTGTTTTTCAGTCATCAGTTGTGTAACTTTAATGGGTTATTTTGCGTCTTGTGAAGCTGCTAAAATTTTAACTTCCTGTCCATTTTTAACACTACGTGCTCCTTCTTCAATAATTTTTGCTCCGCTTTCAACCCCGCTTAAAACTTCAATAATATCTCCTTGAGTTTTTCCTGTACTTATAATTGTTTGTTTGGCAGTACCTACTTGATCTTTTATATTTTCAACCACATAAATATATTGCTCTCCATTTGCGTTTTCAGAAATAATACTTTGAGGTATTAAAACAGCCTTTTCGTTTGAGTAATCGTTAATTTTTAACTTAGCAGTTAAATTAGGTTTGATTTTACCATCTTGATTTGGAACTCCCACCTCAACTTTAAAAGTTCTGTTTGCTGGATTGATAAAATTGCCCGCTTGACGAATTTTTGAAGTCAATTTTTTTCCTAAAATTGGGAATTCTACTTCAACTGTTTTTCCTTTTTTAATAGAGGTAATATAACTTTCAGGTACATCTGTTTCTATATACATATCTTTTAGGTTTACAATTCTGAAAACTTCAGACCCCATTCCTGGCGCAACCACGGTACCCTGTTCTTTAATTACATCATCTATAACTCCAGAAAAAGGTGCAGTAATTACCGATTTTGCTAATTGTCTTCTTAATTGACTCACAGCATTTGTCTGTGCTTCATAACTGGTTTTCGCTTGTAAAAATTGAATCTCAGAACCTATTTTTTGCTCCCATAAACGTTTTTGACGCTTGTAAGTAGTTTCTGCTAAAGCAGCTTGTGCTTCAACTTGTGCTAATTGATTTGCTAAACCACCGTCATCAATTTTAGCTAAGGTTTGTCCCTTTTTCACATACTGTCCTTCCTTAACATAAATACGTACTAACAGTCCTGGCATTTCAGGATATATTAAAACATTTTGTTTAGTTTGTACATTTCCTTGCAATTCTAAGTAATGATCAAATACTTGTTCTTTAGCAGAAATCACTGTAATTAAAGGAACTTTTTTATTAGTGTCTAACTCAGATATTTTATCGTTTAAAATTTTAATATCTTCTGCTAATGTTTGCATTTGTGTATCTAACGAAACTTTTTTCTCTCGAATTTTAGCTAAATCGTTAGAGGCAATTACATCTTGAACAGATTGTTCTTTTTTACCTCCACAAGAAGCTAAAAGAAGTGTAACTACGAATAGTGAATATATTTTTCTCATTATAGTTGATTTTATTTTAGTGGTATGTTTAATGCGTTTTCTAATTGTGCTTTTTTAGCTATTACATTCAGCATTGATTGCACATAATTGTTTTGTTGTGTGTATAACTGGTTTTGTGCCTGTAGTAGATCGAAACTTGAAGAAATTCCTTCAAAAAACTTTACTTGTTGCTTTTTTTCAATTCTTTCTGCTAGAGCTAAGTTTTTCTTGGCTGTTTCGTAATTTTCTATTACTAATTGATATTCGCTCTTTGCAGTTTTTACTTGTAAGTTTAATTTTTGTTTTGCTTCTTCTAATCGAATATCAGCGTTCTCTAATTCTATCTTAGCTTGCGCAGTTCTTGAACTTCTTCCGAAACTACTGAATATAGGTATGTTTAAGCTTACTCCGAATAAAGAATAATCAAACCATTTTTGGTCACTATTGAAAAAGTTAAAGTCGTCTGAGTTTGCGTTTGCTCCATAATTAATAAAAGCAGACAAACTAGGTAAAGCTTTACTTTGTTCAAACTTCATCAATAAACGTTTACTTTCTCTGTCGTTTTGAGCAATTTTAAAATCAATATGATTATCAATATTAAATTGGGTGCTTAACAAACTTAAATCAGTATTCTCAACAACCAAGTTATCTAAGGTAGAAGTCAGTGTTAATTTTACATCGATTGGATTTCCTAACGAAATATTTAACATTTGGTATGCAATCTCTTTTAACCTCTCTGCATTTCTTAAATTACTTTCAACATTTCCTAAAGTAATTTGTAATTGCTCTACATTTTCTAACTCAGTTAACCCATTATCATACGTTTTTTGGGTTTCATCTAAGTTTTTTTGAAGAACCTTTTTATTCCTCTCTAAAATTTCTATTGTTTTTTCGGTAACCAATACATTACCATAAGCATTCACAATAGCCTCACGTGTTGATAGCTCTGTTTTATTCTTAGCTTGTTCTGAAATTTTTAAATAGGTTTTTGCTGATTGTAAGCCTACCAAATACGAACCATCAAAAAGCAATTGTGTTAAAGTTACAGAAGCATTCATTGTTTGTTTTGTTCCAAAACGTAGTGGTATAAAACCTGTTGGAGACGTCACTTCTTTACCATTTCTTGTTACACCATCAAAATAATCTTCAACAACATCTATGGTACTTTGTGTATTATCAAAAGCCGCTGCAGGTAGTAAAGACACCTGTTGTTTTAACCAATTTTGATAATCTACCTTCCCATTAATTTGAGGTAATCCAATCGTGGTAGTTTCCCATTTTTTCTTTTTGGCTACCTCTATATTATTTAAAGAGACTTTATTTTCGTAACTGTTCTTTATAGCATAATCAATAGCTTCTTGCATTGATAAACTCATTTCCTTTTCTTGTTCTTGGGCGATAATACTCCCTATAAAAAAGAACACAAATACACTGTATATGTATTTCCTCATTGTTTTTAGTTTAGATTTATGTTTTTTAATTGTTTTTCTAATTCTTTTACTCCCTTTTCTGTAGCAATAGCTCTTATGTGATATTCTAAAATCTCATACTCTATCTGCATAACTTCTTGCATGTCGTTACTGTATAATTCACTTTCAAACACCCCAAAGACCAACGTGAAATAAAAGTTCACTAAAAGATCACTCTTTATTTCTGCTCTATATAATCCTTGGTTAATGCCTTTTTCTAAATTATCTATATTACAATCTCTAAACATGCACACCTCTCGTTCTATTAGCTTTGTATAGGTTTCTGGATAGTACTTTTTTAACTGATACATAGGAGACGTTTTTGCATTCTTAAACATTTCTTTAAAAATTGCTTTTACTGCAAACTCCTCCTCTACCGCATTGTAATTTTGACTTTTAACCTTGTCTATAGCGTCACTTATTGTATTATGAACCGCCTCAGTACTCGCATCAACTAAAGCCGTTTTATTTGGAAAGTACTTGTATAATGTCTTTTTTGACACACCAAGCTCTTTCGCAATATCATCCATCGTTGCGCTTTTAAACCCTAGGGTTAAAAACATCTCACCTGCCTTATCTATAATTTTATCTTTCATAATTGCTTGCAAAAGTACAACAGGAAACTCTAGAAACAAAAAAAGTTTCCTAAGTTTTAATCTTTTTTTAACATACCCTTATAGTTAAAATTTATGTTTACCGTATTTTTACAAAAATTTTCAGATTTGGACATATTATCATATCAATCAGACTTTATAACTTATTTAGAATCTCAAAAGTTTTCTAGAGAGCCTAAAAACCTTTATGAACCAATAGATTACATTCTTCAATTAGGAGGTAAAAGGATTCGTCCAGTACTTACCCTAATGGCTGCAAATATTTTTTCTGATGATTATCAAAAAGCCTTACCTGCTGCATTAGCTGTTGAAGTTTTTCACAACTTTACTTTAGTACATGATGATATTATGGATGATGCTCCTTTGCGAAGAGGAAACGAAACGGTTCATGAAAAATGGGGTATAAACACAGGTATTCTCTCAGGAGATGCAATGCTTATTTTAGCCTATCAATATTTTGAAAACTACGAACCAGTAGTTTTTCAAAAATTAGCGCAACTATTTAGTAAAACTGCCCTTGAAGTTTGTGACGGTCAACAACTAGATGTTGATTTTGAAACGAGAAATGATGTAACCATCGACGAATACATTAAAATGATTACACTTAAAACTTCCGTTTTAGTAGCAGCAGCTTTAAAAATGGGAGCTATCGTTGCTAAAGCTAATGAAGAGCAAGCGCAACATTTATATAACTATGGATTAAACCTAGGTATTGCCTTCCAACTACAAGATGATTACTTAGATACTTTTGGTGACCCTGAATCTTTTGGTAAACAAGTAGGAGGCGATATCATTGAAAACAAAAAAACATATCTTTATTTAAAGGCTTTGGAAGTAGCCAATGCTGATGACAAAGAAAATTTACGTGCTTTATATAACGGAAAACAAAAAAATAATACAGAAAAAATAGCGGTTGTTTCCTCTATTTTTGAGAAGAATAACATCCCTAAAGAAACACACAAACTTATTGAGTATTACACAAATAAGTCGTTTGAAAGTCTAAAGCACTTAGACATTAGTGATGAGAATAAAGAAGGCTTACGTGCCTTTGGTATGAATTTAATGAGCAGAAAAGTGTAAAAAAATAGCTTTTTATTTAAAAAAGTTTTTATTTTTGCACACCTAAGAAAACTGGTCCTATAGCTCAGTTGGTTAGAGCACCTGACTCATAATCAGGTGGTCCCTGGTTCGAGTCCAGGTGGGACCACATTTAAGGCATCAACATTACGTTGGTGCTTTTTTTTTGTTTACAGCACGCTTCTTCCCTAAAAATCAGTACCACTTTCAAAATCCTTTATCTTAAAAAAACTTAAGCAATTACTATATATTCACCATTAATCTCAAAGATTTTTCTCAACCTAATCATAATTTACTGTAAAACCATATTTTTTTTGTAACTTTAAAGCACTCCTCGAGAAGTATTTTTTTCATTCTGAAAAAAAATAAATTAACAAGCGATTTAATTTTACAGTATCATTAAAGTATTGAATTAGTCAGTAAAAGATTAGTAAATGAAACAAAACTAAACCACAACTCCTCATAAACAAAAGTGCTCTCAGTAAACTTTTATCGCATAAACTTTATAGGGATGACTACTATGACTACCAAAGAAACCGATTTTCATGAAAATACAGGCATGTACACTACTAGAAAAGAGCCTCGAAAATCTTTTGCTACTTACCAGAGAAATCAAAACAAATTTTACCTGAATACTTTAAACTTAATAGACAGAAAAGCTGCTATTATGCTACGTGTAAATGCCACTATTCTTTCTGCCTCTGTTATTTTCTTTAATTACATTACCTCAATCAATTTTGGTGTTAAAATTGCAGCTATTTTAATTATAACTTCCTTTGTTTCACTGATTTTTTCAATTTTAGCCTCCAAACCTAATAGCCTCTCATTTCTAAGAAGATTTAAAAAAGATATTGTATCTAAATACAAACGAAAAGAAGAAAACTTATTCATGATTGGTATGTCTAGCGACAAAACTTTAGAAGAATATGAAGAAGCCTATAATAAAGTGTTAAAAAGCCAAGAGCTACAAATAGGAAACCAAGTTCGAATTATGTATTTGTTAGAAAAAGAAATGAAACGTGGTTTTTTTTATTTAGAACTAGCGTATAGCAGCTTTTTAGTAGGCCTACTCATTTTAATTTTAGTACTGTTTTTTGCTAATCTTTTATAATTTTTTCGAATTAGTATTACCGATAATCACAAACCTTTTCTTTTTAAAAGAAAATTTTTAATTACCTCCCTATTTGTGAATGATAAATATCATTGTCCTTCAATTCTTGAATTAATAATTTAGAAACTGTTTAATTCATTTTCTTACCCATGAAAGTACTTGTATATAGTTCAAAAAAATTTGAGGTTCCTTATTTAGAAAAAGCGAACAAAGGAAAACATGAACTAACATTTATAAAAGAAGCTTTATCTTTAAAGACTGTAATGTTATCTATGGGGTATGATGCAATATCTATATTCGCAGCAGATGAAGCTGATGCTGTTATTCTTGAAAAACTAAATGATTTAAACATTAAGCACATTACTTTAAGATCTGCTGGATACGACAATGTAGATTTAAAAACGGCATCTAACCTAAACATAAAGGTCGCAAACGTACCTGCTTATTCACCTTACGCTATTGCTGAACATGCTACCGCATTATTATTAGCTTTAAATAGAAAACTGATAGAGTCTAATAAACGTATAAATAATTTTAATTTTACTCAAGACAACCTTATTGGTTTTGATTTAAACAACAAAACAATAGGCATTGTTGGAACAGGAAAAATAGGTTCGGTTATGTGTAAAATTATGCATGGTTTTGGGTGTAAGTTACTGGGATATGACATTAAGGAAAGTAAAGATTTAGTGAATTCTTATCAGTTACAATATGTGCCTTTAAAAACCCTATGTAAAGAGGCTGATGTAATTTCTTTACACATACCTTTAACTACTGAAACCCACCACTTGATTAACGATAGCTTAATTTATGAAATGAAAGAAGGTGTTATTATTATCAATACAGCTAGAGGTGCTGTTATCAATACAGAACATATAATAGCGGGATTAGAAAAAGGAAAAATTGGTGCTTTAGGTATTGATGTATACGAAAAAGAAAAAGGTGTTTTTTTTAGTAACGATTCTCAAAAAACTCTTGAAGATAATCTTTTAGTGAAGTTAATAGCAATGCCAAACGTACTCATTACTGGTCATCATGCCTTTTTAACTAAAGAAGCGATAACCAACATTGCTGAAACCACTATTTATAATTTAAATTGTTGGCAAGAGAATAAAACAACAGAGAATGAACTAACTAATGCGTAGTTCTAATAAAAAATTACTTTTTATAAATATTCTTTAACTGTTTTTTATTTCCTTTTTCATCTAAGACCTCTAAATCATATCTTATCTCTATTTTCGTACCTATAGGTGCATAATAATAAATAATCCAAGCATCTGCCTCTTTTGTTCCAATACAGCCATTAGAATATGCTTTTCCTAAAGTTAGTGGATTAGTGGTTGGGTGTATCATTTGTCCATAGCGTAATCCATTAATTTCTGTTTCTATAAAAGGAATTTGAGGAAGCTTAGTTATTTTGTTATCATCTCTTTTGGTTGTTAAATACTCAAAGTTGTTAACTGGATTTACATATCGTGGTTTACGAACATGATTTACTATAAAGCCTTTTCCCGTTTTTGTTTTTAAATCCTCTACTCTACCCGACATTTTAAGATATTTTTCTTCATTTTTTCCAACTCTTATAGGAAAATCATACAACATCAAAGAATCTTCATATATCTTAAGTCTAAATTCTGGAATGTTAATATCGATACTAGTTCTTTTAAAAGAATCAAGTATCTTTTTTGAAACTATAGAATCAGGAATAACTATTAACGCTCCTTTAGGCAAGACAATCATTTTTTTCTGATCATAAACAAAAGAATCTATAGCTTTCATCCTATAATAATCAATATTTTGAAGTGTGTCTATAATCCAAGGATTTGATCTAACCAAAAGGTGTTCTGTCAATATATAAGGAACTAGCGAATCATACTTTTTAACAATAGAATCTAAATACTCAAAATAATTCTCAACAATAATGCTGTTATGAACTTTAACCACAACAGGCAAAGTAGATTGAAGCGAAACTTTATTATCTATTGATTTTTCCGTCGAAATTATATTTCTACAATCAGGAAAGTACAACTTTAAGATAATCAAAAAGACAAGGATGAAAGTTATTTTAAGTATCTTAAGCATTCTTTGATTCTATCTGTATTTATAATGAAGCCTTTATAATCATTGTGATTATTTAGTAAAGATAAGTTTGCTAGTAGCGTTTTTAAATGACAATTATCAGTTTATAGCTTTCTTTAATTTTGTCTCTTGGTTAAGCATAAAGTGATTTGTAAGTTCCTCTATTGCTTCTTTATAGCCAATATTAAAAATTTCATTAAGATGTTTTTTATCAAAAATACCATACTTGCTTATCTCTTTCGATGAAATTACTAGTGTACAATCGTTAAATTTTGCATAGTCATCCTTAAAATACTTTAGTCTAAAAGCACGTTTCATAACATTATGAGAATATTTTAATTCTTTAATTGTTACAGTATTAAAACCATTAACATAACTACCAATTATAATATCACACTCTGGCTTTAAGAACTCCACAGGAAAATTATTAAGAGTTCCTCCATCTATATAATAAGAGCTGTTAATTTTAACAGGAGCAAAAACACCAGGAAAAGCAGCAGATCCTAATACTGGTCTTATCAGTTCTCCTGTATCGAATGTTTTTAGAGTTCCATTTAAAATATCTGTCGCTGTAATTACTAATGACTTTTTAAGAGAGGTAAAACTGTCTTCCTTTAAATAAACATTAAACTGCTTATAAAATTTTTCTGTATCAATAAGCCCTGGTTTTCTAAAAGCATATTTTTTGATATCTAATATCTGAACACTTTTAAAAAACTCTAACATATCTTTCCAACCATAACCATAAGCATACAACGAACCAACTATGGCGCCTACACTAGACCCAGAAATATGTGTTGGAAAAAGACCAAACTCCTCTAATGCCTTAATCGTTCCAACATGAGCAATACCCCTACTGCCTCCACCTGAAAGAACTAAACCTATACTCATAACATATTTATTTAAAATTTTATACTTAAATTTATAATCAAAATGTTTTACTTGAAATGATATCTATCAGTTTCACCATATGATTTTTATCATTTTGAACACCATTTGATTCAAATACATTTGATTATAACATTAAACCTAACTTATGCTACGCTTTGATGTCATGACTAAGCAGCTAAAGTCTTTTTTTATAGAGATTGGAGAATTATCTCTTTTTACCTCCCGTTTTTTTAAGGAAACCTTTAAACAGCCTTTTGAATTAAAGGAACTACTACAACAATGCTATCAAATAGGCAATCGTTCGTTACTTTTAGTGAGTATTACTGGTTTTATAATCGGATTAGTACTAACCTTACAAACTCGCCCTACTTTAATGGAATTTGGCGCTGTATCTTGGATGCCCTCCATGGTTGGCATCTCAATTGTTAGAGAAATAGGTCCAATTATTACAGCTTTAGTATGTGCAGGAAAAATAGGTTCTGGGATTAGTGCCGAATTAGGTTCTATGCGTGTTACCGAACAAATAGACGCAATGGAAGTATCTGGCATAAACCCATTTAAATATTTAGTAGTTACTCGAGTTTTAGCTGTTACTTTTATGCTCCCTTTGTTAATAATTATAGCCGATACCATTGCCCTTTTTGGATCCTTTTTAGTTGAGAACGTAAAAGGAAATGTCTCTTTTGTATTATTTTTTAATCAAGTATTAGATGCTTTGAAATTTGGAGATGTGGTTCCTGCCACAATAAAATCATTCTTCTTTGGAGCCGCAATAGGGCTTATCGGTAGTTTTAAAGGCTACAATTGCGAAGAAGGAACAGCTGGTGTTGGTAAAGCCACCAACATTGCTGTGGTATCTACATCTTTATTGTTATTCATTATTGATTTTATGGCTGTTTTTGTAACCGATATCTTTTTTGAGTTATGAGTAGTACGCATGATAAAAAGGTAGTTCTTGAAATTAAAGATTTATACAAAGCCTTTGGAGACAACCAAGTGCTTAACGGGTTTAATATGCAGCTTTATGAAGGTGAAAACCTAGTAATTATGGGAAGATCTGGCTCTGGAAAGTCTGTTATGATTAAATGTTTAGTTGGCTTAATGGAAGCTGATAAAGGAATCATTTCTGTTATGCATCATGATATCACTACCCTAAATCAAGAAGCTTTAGATGTTCTAAGAGCTGACATAGGTTTTTTATTTCAGGGGAGTGCTCTATATGATTCTATGACCGTGCGTGAGAATTTAGAATTCCCATTACGTGGTCATACAAAAAAGAATGGAAAACTAATTGATACAGAAAAGTTGGTTGTTGAGGCTTTAGAAAATGTTGGGCTGGCAAACACGATAGACATGATGCCCTCAGAATTGTCTGGAGGGATGAAACGACGAGTTGCTTTAGCTCGAACACTTATCTTACAACCAAAAATTATTTTATACGATGAACCAACAAGTGGATTAGATCCTATTACTGCGAAAGAAATTATTATCTTAATGCAAGATATTCAAAAGAAATACAATACATCATCGCTTATTATTACCCATGATGTAGACTGTGCGCGAGTTATCTCGGACAGAATGATATTACTTATTGATGGTATCGATTATGCAGCTGGAACGTTTAAGGAATTATCCAATTCTAAAGACCCAAAAATTAAAGCTTTTTTTAAATAAGTATCATGAAAAAAACAAACTCACAAAAATTTAGATTGGGATTATTTGTATCTATAGGCACAATTATTTTTCTTGTCGTTATTTATCTTATAGGGCAACGACAAAGTATGTTTAAAAAAAACTTTACTATTAGTGCTTACTTTCAAAATGTTAATGGGTTACAAAACGGTAATAATGTTCGTTATTCAGGAATTGACATAGGAACAGTAAAAGAAATAACCATGATTAACGATTCTACTATTAAAGTAAATATGGTTATTGACAAAAAAATAGCTGGTCATATACATAAAGATGCAGTAGCAACAATAGGCTCAGATGGGCTCGTGGGTAATATGCTTGTAAACATAGTACCAGGAGAAAGATTAGAGACTGTAATTAGCAATGGTGATGTTATTAAGTCTTCCAATAAGCTTGGAACTGATGATATTTTAAACACCTTAAATGTTACCAATAAAAATGCTGCAAAACTTACTGCAGATCTTTTAAAAATAACCAATAAATTATTAGAAGGCAAGGGTACTTTAGGTGTTTTATTAAACGATACTATTTTGGCTAAAGATTTAAAACAATCTGTTGCCAATCTTAAAAAAGTAAGTCAGGGAGCATCAAATACTGTTAACGAATTAAATCATATGATAGTTTCGTTAAAAACAAACGATGATACCGTTTTAGGCATGTTAATGAATGATACGATTTCAGGTAACAAGCTAAAAACTATTGTTTCCAATTTAGAAGTTTCAAGCTCAAAAGTTGATAGCCTTATTGGTAATATTAATGTTTTAGTTCGAGATATTAACTCTAGTAAAGGCGCTTTTAATTATATCACAAAAGACACTTCCTTAGTAAATAGTCTAAAATCTACACTTAAAAATATAAATGAAGGAACAGAAAAATTTAATGAAAACATGGAAGCTTTTAAGCATAATTTTTTAACACGAGGTTATTTTAGAAAATTAGAAAAGCAAAAGAAAAAAGCTGAAAAGAAATCAAATAAGTAATGCATTACTTATTTAGAAGAGTTATATCGTTATAAGTGAAATTACTTTTTCTTTTTTGAATCGGTACTTTTAAAACCAATTCTTCTTCTCGACTCTTGGTCTTTTCTTTCCAATTCTTCCTCCAACATTTTATACCTACTTATATCTTTAATAGTTACAACCACAGCTGCTATATTGTTTTCATTATCTATTATAGGTCTCCCACTCAATAAAACCCTTCTAATTTCATTCGTCTCTTTATTCATTAATAACACATCAATATCGTTAGTGATTTTGCCTCCCAAAGCTTGTTCAGCTGGAAGATTTTGTGCTGGAAAAGTCCTTCCCCCATGTGGATTTAATACTTTAAAGTGATCTGAAAAATCGATAGATATTTTAGAATCATCTTCTATCCCAAAAAGTTCATTTGCTACCTCATTAGCCAATATAACCTGTTTATCGGTATTTGCAACTAATACTCCATCACTAATATTTTCTAGAATCATGTTTAGTTTTTGTTGATTCTCATATAATTCATTCATTCTTCTTTCATTCTCTTCTTGAAGTATTAGATCTTTGGTAATATCTCTTACAACGGCATATAATCTTCCTGTATTCTTATCTGAAGTAGCATTCCAAGACAACCACTTAACACTCTCATCTTTGCATATCCATCGATTGTTAAAACTTACTAGATTTGCTCCACTTTCTAATCTTTTAATCGCTTCTTTTGTCTTTTCAAGGTCATCAGGAAAAATATAATTAGCAAATGGATTGCTTATCAGCTCCTCAGTAGTATATCCTAAAAGGTTACTTAATGATGGATTTACTTTTAGAAACCTCTCATTAGAGGCAATAACAAGACTATCTATTGAAATATTAAAAAAAGTATCCGCTGCCTTTTGTGACTCTGTAATTACCTTCCTTTCAGTAATATCTGTAGAAATATTCCCAATGGCATATACCCTATTAGAAATGTCAAATAAAGGAAACTTAACAGATAAATATGTGTGTGGTCCGTCAGATTGTTCTACTATTTCTTCTATTTGAATTTCCTCTCCAGCTTTTATGACCTCTAAATCAGCTTCAAGATATCTATCTGCAATTTCTTTTGGTAAAATATCGTGGTTTGTTTTTCCTATTAAATTTTTCTCTGATCCTCCAAAAAAAGATTGAAACTTCTCATTTACCAATATATATTCACCATTTATCTTTTTTACAGAAATAGCGTTAGTTGTGTTATTTATTATTGATTGTAATAATTTCTGATTCTTTAAAAGCGCTGCTTCCGATTGCTTTTTAGCTTTGAGTTGTGCTTTTAAAATAAAGAACACCGTTGTAAGCATCACTAAAATAACAATTATTAATGCCAATGAAATCCAATTCCACAAACTACTACCAGTAGCATTCATTTGTTTCCAATAAATAATACCAAGCACAATAACCATAATACTATTTATAATGTAACCGTACAGATTTTTTCTTTCTAATGGGATTTTCATTTATATTCTATTTTAACATATCAATATATTGAACTTCGGTAATATCTAAAATGACTTACATCAACTAAAACACTACCTATCAGTAAATTTACACAAATAATCATTACCAATATTTCTTTCTATACATTCTTTATATATGACGAATATCATTTCAAATAAAAAAAGTTCATTTTACCTTAGTTACCGATACCCTGATTAACTTAATCATGAATGTTACAAAATTTAGTCCCATGAAAAAATCAATCATTCTTTTAATAATCCTTGTTTCCCAAATACTAATTAGTTGTAATCCAAAACCAGATATAGATAAGATTCTTAAAGATCAAGAAACAAAAGAGAGAATTTTTAAATCTATTGCAGAAGATCATGAATACATGACAGAATTCATTAAGACGATGCACAATAATGAACATGCCATGCAAATGATGATGCATAATGATATGATGATGAATAACATGATGGGAAATAAAAATATAATGCACCAAATAATGAATGACAGTATTAAGATCCGAAACATGTTACAAATAATGCATCAAAAAGGTATCATAAGCAATGAGTGTTTGCAATCTTGTATGAAAAACATGAGTACCAAGAAAATTTCGGATGATAAAAAATAACAACATACCTCCTAAAAGCATTTAACTAAAAAACAGAAGCCATGCATTACTACAGATATTACTTTGACATACATATTATATGGTGGTTTTTATGGATTATTTTTATTATCTGCCTGTTCGCGGTATCATACAATCTCTCCTTTCGAAAAACAAAAAAGGATAGTCCGTTAGATATTTTAAAAAAACGCTTCTCGGAAGGTGAAATTTCAAAGGAAGCCTATGAAGAAGCTAAAAAGATCTTAACACCTGATAAATAAATTACCATTTAATTAAAACAGAAAAAAGTACTAAAATGAGTTACCAACAGCGAGAGTTTCACATATTTGTAGCACAAATATTTCCTGACCTCCTTAAATCAAAAGAAAAAGGAGATAAGGAAGTTTTCAATAAACTAATATTGAAAATTTTACCAGACATTAGAAAGTACGTTAAACAACGATTAGTTGCCGCTATTAAAAAAGGGCATTTTCATAAAAACAAGTACAAGCCTGACGATTTTGTCGATCAACTATTTATAGAAGTTTATGAACATATCGAAGAAGTAAAAAAAGCAGAAGACTTCTATTTGTGGCTATTTCAAAAAACCAATCAATTACTAGAAAACATCATCGAAGAAGAGGAGTTTGATGATCTTTTTTTTAAAAATATTGATGATTACTCTAAACCTGAATGGGATGAAATGGAAGAAAAATTTAGTGCTGATGCTGAAGGTGACTTATTAATGATGGATGAATTAGACGACAGCTCTTTCCATAAAAATGATTATACTTTAAATCACGTTTTTGTTGAAGACGACGAACAAAATTATATAGACAAACTTGATAAAGAATTAAGCGACGCTAAAACACAAAAACATATGCAGATGATACTACACAAATTACCATTACATATGCAATCAGTTTTTGAACTTTATTCGAAGTATAATTTTAATGTAGATGAAATTTCAGTAATTAAAGGGATTGCCCAAAAAGAAGTAAATCGATTAATAGAGGAAACAAGAAACGAGCTACGAAAGAGCTTTTTTAGCAGGTATTTAACTGATGATAAATAATACTATTATAGTAAAACAAATAACAGCTCAGTAACTATTTTAGCAAATTATCAATTATACTGGTTTCTCGAAATTTACCCCTACTTACAGGGGAAACAAATTGTTTATAGATTAGTTATACCTCCAAATAAATTTGGGCTTATCACTTTCTAGAACATTTCTTGTAATTTTAAAAACCACATATTTTAACAGCTTCAAAATTTTCAAAAACTCAGCAATTCTATCTTCAAGTAATCCATGTTCGTATCTAAAAATTGAAGCATCGTGATTTAAAGGGTTGTCTATTATATCTACATTATAAAATAATTGTACTTGAATACTGTTCTGTATATTCTTAGATTGATTTTTGACTTCTGACAACTCTCTTCTTAAATCTACCAACTTATCTAAATCTTCATTTAGTAGAAGCTTAACAAAACTAGCCTCTACTAACTGTTCAAGAAATTCAATTTCAAAAAGACAAAACTCTAAATTGTTTCTCCAACTTTTGGTAAGCATATACAAATCTTTCAAAGATGCTTTTTGAATGTAATGGCCTTTGGGTCTGTCTCTATAACTATGCATAATAGTATTTTTTAAAACGTAGATTAAAAGTAAACAAACTCTTACGATTTACAAATGACCAAAATCATGAATGCAAAAAAACAACACCTATATATCAGATAGTTACAACAAAAACAAAAGAAACTTCGTGTCAGAATACAGATTAATTATAAGAGTAAAATTGTCATTTATTAATTCTAAAATAGACAACACAACTCTCTTCTTTAATTTGATTTAATTATGTTTATAATATCATTTTTTTGAAGTACTCCGGATTGCCTCCATATAGGTATACCATTTTTAAATAAAATCATGGTTGGCACTCCTTTCACTTGGTATTTAACAGCTAACAACTGATTTTTATCCACATCAATTTTCACTATTTTAACAGTATCTCCAAGTTCTTCTTTAACCTGTTTTAAAATAGGTGCTAATGCTTTACAAGGGCCACACCAATCTGCAAAAAAGTCTACTAAAACTAACTTTTCTGAATTTATAATTGCATTAAAACTACTTTTCATTATGACACATAATTTATACGAACCTTACTTCTCTTTTACTAAAAACACTTTATTAATAAAACAAAAATAGAGAGTTTACAAGCACTTATACATGATATAAATCAGTAATATAAAAACACAATTCCGCCTTTTGTTACAGAAGCACCTTGGTTATTATTCTAATTTTAAGTAAATTAAACCCATTATCGAACTAATCTAACTACAATGTTTCAACAAGATCAAGATATTTTTGATATTCTTTTGGGTTCAATTTCTGAAGGTGTTATAGTCGTTGATAACTATCAGAATATTGTTGAGGTAAATGATGCTACTGAAAAAATGTTTGGTTACAACAAAGGGGAACTTATAAAGCAACCTCTTAATACTTTAATTCCCAAAAACCATCACAAAGAACATCAAACTCATTTTAAAAACTTTATGAAACAACAGGAGAGTCGTCAAATGGGGCAAGGTAGAGATATTTTTGGTGTTCGTAAAGATGGTAGTATATTTCCTGTAGAAGCTGGTTTAAACCCTTTTTCTATTTATGGAAAAAAATATGTTATGGCATTAGTTATAGATATTTCAACCCGTAAAGAGCAAGAACAAAAAATTAAATCGTTAAATGAAAACCTAGAAGAAAAAGTATCAAAAAGAACCTATGAATTAAAAAATATGATTCTTGCATTGGAAGCTGAAAATAAAAAGCGTATTAAGGCTGAGAAAGAAGCTAAATTGGCACTTAAAAAAGAAAAAGACCTTAATGAACTAAAATCAAGATTCCTTTCTTTAGTTTCTCATGAATTCAAAACTCCTCTAAGTGGTATTCTAACCTCTGCCATACTATTAAGTAAGTATAAACTAACAGAACAGCAAGAGAAACGTGACAAACATATTAAAACCATATCAGATAAAGTACATTATCTCAACAACATATTAAATGACTTCTTAACTATGGAGAAACTTGAAAAAGGTAAGATTAAATATTCTCCAAGTACATTTAAATTAAGTAAAGTGGTAAATGAAGTTGTTTATAACGCTAATATGCTACTAAAAGAAGGGCAAAAGATCAATTACCCAAAAGATATAGACTCTTTTTCTTTATATCAAGATGAGAAAATTGTAGAATTAGCTTTATCAAACTTGATACATAATGCCGTAAAATACTCATCAGAAAATACTGAAATAAACATCTCAATTACTCAAGATGATACTAAAACAGTATTTAAAGTAAAAGACAACGGTATAGGAATTCCCCAAGAAGACCAAAAAAATATATTTAACCGCTATTTTAGAGCAAAAAATGCTTTGCTTACTCAAGGAACAGGCATTGGGTTAAATATTGTTAAAGACCATATGGAAAATTTAAATGGTAAAGTTTATTTTGATAGTACAGAACAGGAAGGAACTGTTTTTACTATAGAACTACCTAACAGTGCAAAATCATGAAAAAAGTGCTATTAATAGAGGATGATGCTATTTTAAGAGAAAACACCTCAGAACTATTGGAACTCTCAAACTACGAAGTAATAACTGCTTCTAATGGAAAAATTGGCTTAAATAAAGCTATTAAAATGCTTCCTGATATAATTGTTTGTGATATTTTAATGCCAGAAATGGATGGCTATAGTGTATTTCAAGAACTAACAAAACATAGCACAACAAAGCACATTCCATTTGTTTTTCTATCAGCAAAAACAGAACGACAAGACATAAGAAAAGGTATGAATATGGGAGCTGATGATTACCTTACCAAACCTTTTAATGAAGAAGAACTTATCAATACAATAGAAAGTCGTATTGCAAAAGCTGCTATACTAAAAGAAGAACGAGAAATATCTCAGGGTAATGTACATAATAATGTAGAAGAAATACAAACCTTAAACGATTTAAAAGCCTTTTTAGAAAAAAAAGGCGCGCTTCTTAATTACAAGCAAGATGATATTGTTTATAAAGAAGGAGAGAATTCTAACTTAATTTATTTAGTCTTAAAAGGTATTATTAAATGCTATAAACTTGACGAACAAGGAAAGGAATTAATTACTGATTTATATAAAGAAAATGACTTGTTTGGATACACCTCTTTTACCCAAAACATTCCATACCAAGAAACTGCTACAGCAATAAAAAATGCCCAAGTAATAAGTATTTCTAAAAGTGAACTTAAAGACATTTTAAATAAAAACCATAAAGTAACTTTGGAACTCATGCAACTGTTAACAGATAGTCTTAAAGGCATGAAAGATCAATTACTACAAATGGCATATAGTTCTGTACATAAAAAAACAGCATCAACCATTCTTAAATTTGCTGAAAAACTAAACCATAAACCAGAAGACCCTATAAGTATTTCACGAAGTGATTTAGCTAGTGTTGCTGGAATTGCCACCGAAACTTTAATCAGAACAATGTCTAACTTTAAGAAACAAGGTATAATAGAAATTGAAGGAAGAAATATTAAAATCGTAGACATCGAAAAGCTCCAATACATCTGTTAATTTTTTTCAGTATAAATACCATCATGACTAATATCATTTTTTGAGAAGTATTTTCCTTTTAGATTTGCTCTTGTAAAAGAGAAATTTAAATAATGAAAAATATTTTATTTCTAACAGATTTTTCTGAAAATTCATGGAAAGCATTAAAATATGGACTCAATTTTTTTGTTGAAACTAACTGTAATTTTTACATATTGCATGTTAATAACAACATAATTGACTTCCAAAAAGAGGATACTTTATCTCAGTTTGATCAAGAAACCATAGAAGATTTATACACAAAACCAACAAAAAAAAAATTAAAAGAAATATTAAAACGAATTTCTAAAGAAATACCTCATAACAAAAAACATAAATTTTATATACTTACTAATTATGGTTTTTTTATAGAATCTGTACGGAAACATGTTTTAGAAAAAAAAATCAGCCTAATAATTATGGGGACTCAAGGGGCAACAGGCTTAAAAAAATATATTGTCGGTAGTAATACTGGAGATGTTATAACCAAAGTAAAATGTTCTACATTGGTAGTCCCTGAAAACGCTACTTATTCCGCACCAAAAGAAATAGCTTTTCCTACAGATTTTGCTATTTCGTATGATATTCAGGTTTTACAACCCATTTTAGATATTTTAAAAAGCAATAATTCTTGTTTAAGGGTTCTTCATATTGGTCATAAAGAAAAGCAATTAAATGCAGATCAAAAGGCTTGTAAAGAATTAATAGGTGATTTTTTTGATGGCTTTGATTATAGTTATCATTATTTAACCAATAAAAAGGTAGAAGATGGAATACAGTGTTTTGTTGAAAGCAGAAATATTGACATTATAGTAATGGTAGCCAAGAATTTAAATTATTTTCAACAAATTCTATTTCATACTAAAACAGAACAAATAAGTTATCATACAGATATTCCTTTTTTAGTTCTTCATGAATAACATGCATAAAAAATGATTCATGATTATCTAATAGAGTTATACTTTAAACAGAAAATAAAGAAACTTTTTTACTACTTACCACTTTAAAATTTCCATCTAAAATCGATTGAAAATAAAAGAAGACATCGAAGGGTTAAAAATTATTAAACTCAAGCAAAAATTGTTAGTATAGCAAACCTGATATATATCATGGCTAGCCTTTATTTTATAACGTATTTTTAAACTGGTAATTAAAAAGGGGTACCATGAAAAAAATATTAATTCCTACAGATTTTTCAGAGAATTCCTGGAACGCCATAACCTATACCTTACAATTATTCAAGGACGAAACTTGTGCTTTCCATTTACTAAACACCTACACGCCCATAATTTTTCAATACGATTATACAAGTGCAAGTATGTCTCAATTTAGTTTGGTTGATACCATGAGAAATGTTTCTGAAGCTAAACTTAAAGAATTCATGGAAAGAATTCAGCAACAATTCAATAATCCAAAACATCTTTTTTCGTCTTCTTCAGCATTTAACACTTTACCTTTAGAAATTAGTGAACTATACAACGATAATGTAGTAGATATGATTGCTATGGGTACCAAAGGAGCCTCTGGAGTTAAAGAGGTTTTATTTGGCTCTAACACAATACATGTTCTAAAAAATGCCAAATGCCCTGTATTAGCTATACCCAGTGAATTTACTTTTGAAGCTCCTCGTGAAATATTGTTTCCCTCAGATTATGGAATTAATTTTCAAGAAAAACACATACAGCCTATTATAGATATTGCTTCTATGTATCATTCAAGAATTAATATACTAAATGTACGTTACGAACACGAACTATCTGAACAGCAAAAACATAATCGTGAAAAATTAGAGCCCTTTTTTAAACATATAGCTCATCTTTTTCATGATGAAAAAAATCAAAATATAGCCGACGCTATTACAAATTTTCAATTAAAAACACGTATAAATTTATTGGTGATGATTAACAATAAGCATTCATTTTTTGAAAACTTATTTTTTAAATCAACAATTAACCAAATAGGGTTTCATCTAACCATTCCTTTTTTAGTGATTCCTTCAAAACCTAACTAACTATTATTATATCAATAAAACAGTTAAATACTGTTTTTAGTCTCTAAAACCATTAGCAATGCAAAAAAACATCTTATTACCTACTGATTTTTCAGATAATGCATGGAACGCTATTGTATATGCATTAAAACTGTACGCTAATGAGGTATGCACTTTTTACATACTTCATTCCTTAAAAATAAAAGCTTCTACAATGACTAATCTCACTTCCAAGCTTTTCGATACTATGGCAAAAAATGCTATGAAAGAATTGGTAGAATTACAAGAAATGGCACAAACGGTAAATGTAAATGCAAATCATGAGTTCAAAGTCGTTTTAAGTAAAGAGGATTTATCAACCGCTTTGAAGATAACAATTAAAAATCATCGAATAGATATTGTTATAATAGGCACAAAAGGCTCTACTGCGGCAAAAGAGTTATTCTTCGGAAGCAATACACTTAAAGTTATCAAACACTTGAGGTTGTGTCCAGTTTTAGTAATACCTGAAAACTTTGATTTTGTTGTACCTAAACAAATAGCCTTCCCTACAGATTTTAATCACTTTTATGAAGATAAAGAAATAAAGCCTTTAAAAGAACTAGTAGAATTGTATGATTCTGCCATAAGAATTGTACATATAGCAGAAGAAGACAAGCTTAGTGAAGTACAAAATTATAATCTAACTATGCTGAAGGGCTATTTATATGACTACTCCTATACCTTACATTGGATGGCTAATTACACCAAAAAAGCAACAGAAATAAATGATTTTATAAAAGAGTTAAAAATAGACATGCTGGCTATGGTAAACTACAAACATGGTTTTATTGAAGGAATTGTTAAAGAGCCAGTAATAAAAAAAATAGGGTTTCACCCTATGGTACCTTTCTTAGTTATTCCAAACTAAAAGCAGAAATAGTTTTTCAATTTAATTAGATGTTATAAACTAAAACATACTCTTTAGGTAACATATTAACCTTCCTTATGGTTAAGGATATTCCTTTACATGATTCTATTTTTAGTAGTATGTGATTCAAGGAATCAAAACCATAAAACGAACCATATACAACTGATATATATCATTTTAAAAGGCTTATTTAGTTAGTAATTTAGCTAAACTAATTCATGTTTAATATTAAAATCAATAATTAGAACTTCGTTATTAAGACTTACTGTAAAAATAGATGTTTAACAAAAAAGCTAGCCCATTATTAACTTTATAGAATCGAGAACAACATGAATAGATTAAAAAAATTATTAATGTAATTAATCTATTAAAACAACACCAAATGAAAAATATAACCTTATTAATTGTAATGCTTTTACTAACATGTTGTTCTTCTGTTATTTTGGTAGACGATTGGAAAAACCCAGAAATTGACAACTACGAACCATATAAAGCATTAGTTGTCGGTTTAACCTCTAACAATAAAGCTCGACAAAATTTTGAAAACAAATTTAAAGAGGAATTACAGCTTCGAGGAACTGAGGCAGTTAGTAGTTTAACTCTTTTTGATTCAGCTTTTAAGACAAAAAAAATGACTGAAGATGACTTGAATTCATTAGAAAATAAACTTATAGAAGACGGTTTTGATACTGTTATTCTTTCAAAGGTAATTGGGGTAGAAAATAAACTTGCATACAATAAAAATTATAAGGAAGATGATGAAGTTTATAAAAAGTTTAAGGATGAATATTTCATGTATCAAGACATTTTTTATAATCCAGACTATTACCAAGAATACAAAGTTTATCATATTGAAACTACAATGTATTGTATTTGCCCTACAAAAGACAAAGAACTTATCTGGAAAGGATATATTGATATCGTAGATCCAAAATCTACTGATGAAACGATTAATGATTATGTTAACTTAGTAATTATGGCTTTGGAAAAACATCAACTTATTGCTTCTAAAACCACATTACAAAAAGACACCGAAACAACTCCAATAAATTAATTCATTAACTATTTTCTTCTTAAAAAGAAGGAAGAAATTGTTATTCGTGTTACTTTGAAAACAATCTTTAAGTTCTAGAGCTTATATCTATAGATGTTTTTCTTTTAATGAAAATATCTATATGCAAAGAACCTCTACTCATAGAGGTCCTTAATTTTTCGAATTCCTTTATAATATGTACCTTTGCACCGTATGATTAAAAAACTTAAAGACAAAAAAAATAAACGAATCTTTAGTTTCAACTTTTTAGTTTTTCGAATTCAATCGGAAAAGTTTATCCCACCTTCAATTATCGGATAAGAAATTAAGTTCCCTCTTTTGACTAATTGTTCAAAAACTTCTCTTTGTTTCTTTATTAGAATTACTCTTTTATACAATAAATGGGCTGTATAGCTCAAATTGAAACTTTACTAAAATTTAAGTAAAAAATGAACTTTACACGAAAAACCCTAGGCTTATTAGCTCTAGGTTTTAGCTCTTTTCTTTTTGCTCAAGAAAAACTACCAGAAAAACCAACAGTAAAAGTTGGTGGTGCCTTACGATTTAACTACAACCTTTCTTCTTGGAAAGAAGGTCAAAAAAAACGCGGAGGCGATTTTGGCTTCGATGTTTTCAGAATCAACACTAAAGCAAAATACAAAGGAATAAAACTAAATGCCGAATATCGTTTTTACTCTCAAAGTTTTGGGGGCGGCATGCTAAAACAAGGGTGGTTAGGCTACGATTTTAATACAAAAGACAATATTCAATTAGGTTTAACACAAGTTCCTTTTGGAATCACCCAATACAATTCTCACAATTGGTTTTTTGGTATTAACTACTATTTAGGGCTAGAAGACGATCATGATATGGGAGTAAAGTTTACACACAAAGGAGATAAATGGGAATATGCTTTTGCTTTTTTTAAAAATGCTGAAGAACTTAACTTTGGGAGTAATTCAGATGTTTCTAACAGTCGATATTCATACGATGTTGCTTCAATAGACATCGACGGAGATGGAACTTTAGACCTTAGATATAAAGAAACAAATCAATTAAATGGGAAAATAAATTTTCACTTCGGAAATAAAAACACACAACATAAACTAGGCTTTTCTGCCCAATATGGTGGATTATACAATTTAGACACAGAAGACACTTCTAATCATCATGCTTTTGCTTTGCATTATCAATTAAACACCAAAAATTTTGATACTAAGGCACAAATATCTACCTACAAGTATGCTACCAAAAATACTACTTACAACAACCTTATTGCCTTAACGGCTTATGGTGCTCCTTATCTTACAGCAACCGAAGCTACTACATATACATTAGGAGTAGCCTATACCATTCCTGTAAAATGGAAACCTATCTCTAGCATACAAGTCTATAATGATTTTGGGTATATGGACAAAACTGCTCTTAATTTTGAAGACAGCTACATGAATGTCTTTGGTTTTCTAGTGACAGCAGGAAATGTGTATACCTATATAGATTTTGCCGCTGGAAAAAACCACCCATGGTTAGGGTCTGTTTGGACAAACGCATTAGCAAACGGAACACCAAATACTAATTGGGATATGAGATTTAACATAAACATCGGATATTATTTTTAATAAAGACGAATAGCATAAAATATCAACAAATGAAAAAAGCAAAAAAAATAATTAGAAGTGATGAACGGAAATCGATATTTGGGCTTGATGTCAATGGTCCTGTATTCTTTACCTCATCCATTGTTATTATAATAAGTGTAGTTTTAACTTTACTATTTAAAAAAGAAGCAGAATCATACTTTACCACAATTCAAAATTTTATAGCCAATAAAACAGGTTGGTTATTTATTTTCTCTGTAAACGTATTCGTAATTTTTATGCTCTACTTGGCATTTAGTAAATTCGGAACACTTCGAATTGGAGGACCAAAAGCAAAACCAGAGTTTTCTACAAGCGCGTGGTTTTCTATGCTTTTTAGTGCCGGAATGGGAATTGGATTACTTTTTTGGAGTATTGCCGAACCTGTATACCATCTCTCGTCTCCTCCTTTGGCAGAAGCAAATACTGCTGCTGCCGCTAAAGAAGCTATGAATGTTACTTTTTTACATTGGGGGTTACATGCATGGGGTATCTATGCTTTGGTTGGACTTTCATTAGCTTACTTTACTTATTCTAGGGGACTCCCCTTAACTATTCGATCTGTATTTTACCCGTTTTTAGGGGATAGAATTTACGGAAAAATTGGAGACATCATTGATATTTTTGCGGTTTTAGCTACTGTTTTTGGATTAGCCACTTCACTTGGTTTTGGAGTAAAGCAAGTCGCTGCTGGATTAGAGCATGTCTTTGGATTCGATTCTGGAATTTCTCTTCAAATTTGGCTCATCGTAGGTATTACATTAATTGCCACAATTTCAGTAGTATCTGGAGTAGACAAAGGAGTTAAGTTTTTAAGTGAAATGAATATGCGAATAGCCATTTTACTACTATTAGCTGTAATCATATTAGGCCCCACTATCTTTATTTTAAAATCATTCATCCAAAATACAGGAAGCTATGTAAATAATTTAATTAGTTTATCTACCTGGGCTGAAAGTTATACAGGTACTCAGTGGCAAAATTCATGGACCATTTTTTATTGGGGATGGTGGATTGCCTGGTCTCCATTTGTGGGTATGTTTATTGCCCGTGTATCAAAAGGGAGAACTATTCGAGAATTTACACTTGGAGTGTTAATTGCTCCTACTTTAATTACTTTTTTCTGGATTACTGCTTTTGGGTCAACCTCTTTACATGAAATTCTAGGAGGTGATACTACCATTGCTGAAGGAGTTAATAAAAATGTAGCTACAGCTCTTTTTGTCTTTCTAGAAGACTACCCAGTTTCTATGATATTAAATATCATTGCAATTGTACTAATAGCAAGTTTCTTTGTAACATCTTCCGATTCTGGTTCATTAGTTGTAGATAGTTTAACATCTGGAGGTAAAATTGACGCTCCTGTAGGTCAGCGTGTTTTTTGGGCTTTGGCCGAAGGTGCAGTTGCAGCTGTATTATTATTAGGAGGAGGGTTAAAAGCCTTGCAAACAGCCTCTATAGTAACTGGTTTGCCTTTTGCTTTATTACTTTTGTTAATGTGTTATTCTCTTTTCAAAGGACTACGGGAAGACTACAAAGAACACAAAAAACGGTTGAACCAAAAAGAGATAGAAGAATATCAAGAAACAGTCAAAAAATTAATTGAGTCTAAAAAACAAAAATCGTAGTATTATGAAAATAAAAAACATACTCGTAGCCCTAGATTTATCAGAATTAGACACTTTACTAATTCAATACACCTCAAATTTGGCTAAAAAATACAATACTGATAATGTATATTTTATTCATAATGTAAAGAAGTACGAAATAAGCAACCTTTTTGCTGAACAATTAGAAGACATAAATATTGAAGACATTATTGAAGAAGAATTAGAAAACAGTATTAATAAACATTTTAATGCTGATTGCAATTATGAATTGTTAGTTTCTGACGATTCTTATACTGAAGGATTAATAGGATATGTAGCTAATAAATACATGGTAGATTTAATCGTTTTAGGAAATAAAAATACGTATAAAGGTTCTGGTTCTGTTTCAGGAAAATTATTACGAATGGCCAAGTGTGATGTTTTATCTATTCCAAAAGAAGCTAAGATAATTCCAGAAAATTTCATGGTTGCTACAGATTTTTCAACAGCATCTCAAAAGGCCTTTCATATTGCTTCAGCAATGAGTTCATATAACAACACACTTCTAAAAGCATTACATGTTTTTAAAATACCTCAATTATTTTTCCCTTATATTAAAGTAGAAAAAGCTCTTGAAAAAGTTGAAAAACATACTGATAAACTGTTCAACAAACTTCTACAAAAAATAAACGCTTCTAACATAGAAGTAATTAGAGTTTCTGCCGGCGAAGATAGTATTCCTGAAAAAATTAGGACTGTTGCTGAAAAGGAGAAAACCGATATTCTCTTCGTTGCTGATAAGGGACACAATAACTTCACATCTCTTTTAGTAGGAAGTGTTACTGAAGAGTTATTTACCCATGATTTACATGTGCCTTTATGGGTTGTTAAACGCCATGTTATTGAATAACAAAAAACTCGAGGTTGAAATTCAACCTCGAGTTTTTTATAAACACATATTACATTTATTCATTTAATCTCTTTTTTTCTGATTTAGCAATTTTTTTTATCGTATCAAAAAGTGTTTCTTTTAAACCCTGATACTCTTTTAAAAACTCATTAACCTCTATAATCAATCTTCTATGTTCATTTTTATAAACCTCTTCTTCAATTACCTGATCTACTCCATCTACCATTACCTCCAACCCTCTCTCATGTGCTTGAACAATCTTAATCAACTCATCGGTTTTCTTTCTTGAACTACTTAAAGATTCTACTATTTTAGTAGTTTTATTAAATTGATCTGGAGCTATCAATTCAAAAATATATTTTCTAATTAAATCTTCAAAAAACAGCTGTTCATCTTTTAAAAAAGTAAGCTCTGATAACCATTGTTTTGAGGCTAAGTGCATATCTTCTGCACTAAACCATTCTACAAATTTTAATTGTGTTTTTGTTGTTTTCATCGAGTTAGTCTTTAAATTTAAACATTTCACATCACACAGTTAATTCTTTTATAGCATGCAATTTAGGAACGAATACATTCCATTTTTTTTCTTTTTGTATTTTTAATCTTAAAGCATCCAAAGCTGTTTGCTCTCCATGCACAAGAAACACTTCTTCTGGTATATTTTTAATTTCACTTAACCAATTCAACAAGTCTTGTTGGTCTGCATGCGCTGATAAACTTTCTATATTTCTCACCTTTGCTTTCACAGGAAAATATCGTCCAAAGAATTTTATTTCATGACATCCTTCCTGTAATTGTCTTCCTCTTGTTCCTTCTGCCTGATATCCTACTAATAAAATAGTAGTTGTCGGTTCATCTATCAACTGACTTAAATAGGTTAAAACCCTACCTCCTGTCACCATTCCGCTTCCTGCAATTATTATTTTCGATCTAGAATCATCTATAGTTTCCCAAGTTTCTCTATACGATTCAATAATATTCATGTGACTACACATCGCTTTATACTCATTCATAGGTAGTTTATGCCATTGAAGATATCGTTTAAAAACTTCTAAAACATTATTTCCCATCGGGCTATCAACAAAAATTGGAATGCCCGGAATTTTATTTTTCTTATAGAGTTTCCACAAGATATACATCAATATTTGCAAACGCTCTACTGCAAAACTGGGAATTATTAAGTTCCCTTTATTCAAAATTGTCTCCTCTATAAACTCTGATAAAATTTCTTCAATATCTTCTTGCGGGTGCAACTTATGACCATACGTACTTTCCAAAAAAAGATAATCTGCCCATCGTGGTTTTTTAGGTGCTGCTAATAAATAATCATTTACCCTACCAACATCTCCAGAAAACACAAATCTTTTTTTGTTAATCTCCAATTCAATAAAAGTAGCTCCTATGATATGTCCATTGTATTGAAACCTATACGATATCTCTTTTGATAAAGACTCCCATTTCCCCTCTTCCTTTGGTTCAAATAACCCTATGGTTTTTTCTGCTTCAGTTACCGTATAAAAAGGTAACACAGGGTTGTGCTTACTATAGTTTTCTTCAGCAGCCTTTTCTGCTTCTTCTTCATGAATTTTTGCACTGTCTTTTAAAATAATTTCTGCGATTGCCAATGTAGGGCTTGTTCCTATTATTTTTCCTCTAAACCCTTGTTTATATAACCTTGGTAAAAAACCTACATGATCTAAATGTCCGTGAGTTAACAATACTACATCAATCTTTTCTACATCAAAAGGAAGCTCTTTCCAGTTCAGCTCACGAAGTTCTTTGACTCCTTGAAACATACCGCAATCAATCATAAGCTGTTTATCAAAAGCTTCAATCAAGAATTTAGAACCAGTAACCGTACCAGCTGCTCCTAAAAAGTGAACTTTTGCTAAGTTGAGCATACTTGTAGTGTTTTAGCTATTACATAATTGATCTATTTCTGTGAGAATTCTTTTCTTTCTCACATCTGAAACCCCTAAGTGATCTAAGTAAAAATTATCTTTTATCAACTCTCTACACAATACTATATCTCTATTCAGTAAAAACTGTTTTTCTCTATTCGTTAATAATGTAGATACTGTAATAGGGTATAGTCCCAAACGGTCAATTATATCTTTTAAACTATTCTTACTTGGATAATCCCAACTTAACAAATACAAGCCTACACAATTACCATATTGAATGGCGTCTTTTGTAAAACGGGTATTGGTTACCACCCAACCTTGAGTTAAAGTGGTCTCATGCTTTTTAAATGTGTTCCAATAATTTTTTACATCTTTATAACGAGAACGTATATATAGCGGGATTTTAATATTACACACAAGCCCCCTTTCACTATGAAACTTACATTCTACAACTATTGTTTCATTATTTTTATGTGCCAAAACATCAACTTCATGTTCCACACACTCACCTTGCAAAATTGCTCCAACCGTAACTTTATATCCAGAGAACTTTAAAATAGTTCCTATAAAATGTTCAAAAGGAAAACCAGTAGGCCCTAATTCGTATATCGCTTTTTTTAATTTATATTTTGAAGCTAATACTCTCTTTTTTTTCTTTAACAAAGCGAAAGCTCTATTGTAAATTTCTTTGGTAGTAATTCCTTCATATAACTCTTCTTGAACAGTTTGCAGAATATATTCTACCACTTCATCATTTGCCCCAGTTCTTTTAAGAGATTTTTTTAGCTTAGCTAATGAAAATTGTACCACTTGACCTGAAGCTTTCACAATTGATATTTTATTTGAACTAGTTTTCATCTTTAAAAAAATCTCTAACTAGAGCCTTTACTTGATTATCTGTCATACTATCAACCCTTTGAACTGTTTTAACCTTAGCATTTAACTCTCTATGTGAAGTTTCTAACTCTTTCTTAAACTTTTCGGAAGTTTCTGCAGGACCAAAAATGGCTAATGAATCAGCATTATCTACTTCTTCTACAAGATTACTAAAGTATCTTTTTGTTTGATGTTTTTCTCTTTCTAAGTACTTACTATCTTGAACTACATCTTGCGGACCTCCTTTAAATCGAGTTCCAGAACCTCCATGAATATGAAATGTTTCAATGTTAGATTCTATCTTTTTCATATTCTCTATACCATCTTCAATAGTTATAACAAGAGCTTTCTCTTTGTCTAACCAAACACCAATATTTTTCATTGTTTTCTTTTTAGTTTCTTAAATCATGTAATACTAACACAGGTACTTTTAACTTATACCCTACTTCTTTTACTAATGGTTTTGAGAATATAGTATCAAAAAATGCGTGCTTTTTGTTTATAAAAGCTACCATATCACTATCTCTACTTTCAACAAAACATTTTATTGCCATAGATACAGTAATACAAGACAATGAATGAAAAGAATAGTTCAATCCTTCAAAATATTCTTCTAACATCTCTTTGCGCTCTTTTTGATTTTTATCTATATCATCATTATTAGTAATATGTAACACTCTTAAAGATGCGTTACAGGTTCTAACAATATCTATTAAATAAGTTAATTCTCTTTTTTTATAATGAGTTCTATAACTTGTTGGAAAAACAATTTCTTTTGGTATTTTTTTCTGAGCTTTTTTAGGCACCACTAAAACAGGACAATTACGAATCTTCTCCATTATTTGTATTGCATTACTACCAAAAACAGAACTTTTATCATCTGTAAGACCTTTAGTAGCCATTATCACCATTTCTATATCTTTTTGTTCAACAACCTCATCTACTATGTTCAATAATGATTCACCATTTAACGATAGATAATTAAATTGATGAAAAGGATTTTGTTCTTCTTTAGATTCTATTCGTTTTGAAACTCTATCAAGACCAAGTAATGATTTTTCCTTTGGTTCATCATATCCTTTTTCTCTTGGTTTAGGAGGGATTATATCTTCTATTAAATTGTAAACTGTTTTAAAAACGTTTAACACATAAAAGTCGCACCTTTCAGTTTTGAACAATTCTAAAGCATAGGCTATTGCATTATATGACGTCTCTGAAAAATCGGTTAGTAATAAAATCTTTTTTTTCATTTTGTTTTAAATTCAACTTAAAAAGGAACAATACCATAAGCTTCATTAAGCATAAACAATCCTAAAAAAAACAACAGTATATACATAGCTTGTATAAATTTAAGATTTGTTTGCTCCAGCCAACCAATAGCCCTTTTAGGAAAAGTAAATAAAACAATCCCCTTTATTAAAGCCAGCCAACCAAATAAAGTTACCAATAACTTTATATTTGATTCCCATATGTTATGAGCTAAAACATTAAGCAACCCTATAATAATTGCAAAGAGTGAAAGGACAATTAAAAATCGTGCGTCTTTTAAATTATCTACTATTTGCTTTACTCTTTTAGGGTTAAAACTCAATACAAAAAAGAAAATGATACAATACCACCCCCAAAACTTTAGTAAAAAAATTGAAATATCCATAACTCATAGTTTTATACGCCTTATAAAGATACAAACATAACCTGTTGATTTCCATGATTTTTATCATTTCTACGAAAAATATTTTGCCTGTACTTAAAATACACAAAGGTTTTCCATTTTGATTCCCTTAGAAAAACACTTCTTTATTCAAAGCCTTTTTCTCTTTAAATTAATTGATAAATCACTAAATTTACTTACTTATAAAAATCAATAAAACTGTCAAATGAAAAACACCAAACCCTTCTTTCTTTTAATTTTTATTGCCGCTTTTCTTTCCTCTTGCAGCATACTTAAAACAGCTCCTTACGACCAGTACTCTTTTCAAAAAACTATTGAAATAAAAATTGATGCTAATCATCTAATAGAAAAGGCTGAAAATTCTTATCAAGAAAATATTTCTGAAATTCAAGAATTGAAAAGTGAGATTGCTAAAATTGTTGAATACGAGAAATACAGACCTAACAATGAAATAACCTATAAAATGTGGCTACTTATAGCTAATAAGGATAAAAACTTACTTGCTGGTTTTTTAAAGCGATGGGAAGAGAAGGGTAAACTATCTTCTTTTTTTATTACAGAAGCTAAAGGGCAAATTACCGAGGCTTTTGACTTGTTACTTCAATACGAGAGTAAAAAAGAACCCGCCACTAAAAATCAATTATTAGAACTTCTTTCAAACAATTAATTCGCTATGGATTTCGAAAAAATATTACAAGAATTAAAAAAATCGCTAATCACACTATTTAATGATAAGTTTAGTGAGTTTTCACAAGAATCAAAAAAAGACATCACTGCTTTTCTAAACGAATCTAAAGACAAACTTGAAAGATGGACTACTTTATTAAAACAAGGAAAGCTTACACTAGACGACTTTGAATGGTTAATGCAGAGTCAAAAAGATTTATTTCATCTTAAAGCACTACAAGCCGTAGGTGTTTCAAAGATTAGCTTAGGACACTTTAAAAACAAAATTATCAAGACGATTGTCAATACTGTTAAAGTCTTGGTTTTTTAAAAAAATAAAACCTCATGGATACTCATGAGGTTTTATTTTTTCGTTGTTCAATTAAAAACTTGGGGTTTTTCTGAAACTCTTTCCATAAAAGTAACAACTCTTTAAAAAGAGGCATTGTGTTCACCTCTTCTCCATGCTGAACAATCATATATGCTAATAAATTATAACATGTAGTATATTCGCCACAAGCAATAACAGTATCTAACATATTTGCTGCTTTATCTTTTTTGGTAAACCACAAGGTGGTACCAAACGATGTACTTTTTTTCGAATTATTAATAATTGCTTCGCTTATTTCACCCGTATGAGCAACAATTTCCTTCCACTTTTTTTCATTCTCTGGCTGAGTTGTTTGGTTGCCTGACACATCTGTACACCTTAATTCATATACTGTAGATGTTATAATTTTATTAGGAAAAGTACTATAAATAGCATTCGTATTCTGTCTTCTATCATTCTTGAGAAAAACCACACTTGCCATACGTACCAAAGACTTAGCTCTATTAAGTATATAAAATCCTACTCTTCTTGGCGGTAAATATAATTTTTGATCTATTCCTGTTTCTTTCTGCATTAATCTGGATAGCGAAAAAAACAAAAAATGAATACACACTAAAAATGCTAATATAACAACACTAACGGTGTACGACGCCCACCATTTTTGCACTCCGAAAAATACCGTAGTCATTAACACAAACAACAGTGTAAAAGCACTTGATATGTATGAAACATATTTGTTAAACTTTGAATCTGAAGCAAATTTAAATCCCTCTCCTGGATACGGTGAAGAAACATCACACAAGAGAAACACATCATAGTCTTCACTTTTTTCGTCACACTTATTTTGTGTTTCAGATACAAATACAGAAGCTCCTTGATTATCTACAATTCCACCATCCATCAATCCTATTTCTTCCAAATCATTATGCTTAGGACTAAAATCATACGGAAAACCCATAGGTTCAAATCCACCAGGAAAAGCAGTTGAAGCAGCAATTACATCACCTAATTTAATATCATCTAATACCTCTTTATACTTACTGTGTACCTTACTATTTCCAAACCTTTTTCTATTTCCTCTTATATTCTGAAATCTAAATTGGTGAGTACTATCAAAGTCTGTAGCGTTAAAAATCACTCTTTTCAAGTGTGTTTTTTCTTCACTAATCGCATCTTGAATCTGCCCTAAGGTAGTATGATTTGTAAAATTATTATACTCAATCGCAAAAGCATTGATTGGATTTTCTCTCTTGTGTTTATTTTCTGGTTGATTCCATATTAAAGGAGATCTTAAATGATCAAGTGCATTACCTACTAGTTCATCTTTATTTAACCACTCATAATACTCATCAAAAAAAGTTTTAAAATCTTTTCCTTCTATTTGCGATTGTGAGTATTTAACCCCAGTAATTGTACCTCCAGATACTGTAGAAATAACTTTTATATTTTCCAACAAACCTACTTTTTCTAATAAAGATAAAGTACCTAAAGAAAAACAAGCTGCTCTATATCCACCTCCTGAAAAACACAAGGCAATAGACTTAAATGGTTCCATGTTTTTATGCAATTTTTGAAGATTGGTTTTATTCTCTTAACCCATAAAGTCTAGCAACATATTTTCCAACAACATCAAACTCTAAATTTACTTTACTTCCAACTTTAAAATTTTTAAATGTAGTATGTTCAAAAGTATACGGTATAATTGCTACGCTAAATTCATCTTTTTTAGAATTCACCACGGTTAAACTCACTCCATTTACCGTAATTGACCCCTTTTCAATCGTAACATTGCTACCATCAAAATCGTATGAGAAAGTAAAAACAGTACTTCCATCTGCATCTTGTATATTTTTACAGGTTCCTGTTCTGTCTACATGCCCTTGTACAATATGACCATCTAAACGAGCTCCTAATTTCATTGCTCTTTCCAGATTTACCTCCTCACCTACTTTCAAATCACCAATATTCGTTTTATCTAAAGTTTCTTTTATGGCTGTAACAGTGTATTCATCTTCATCAATAGCTACAACAGTTAAACAAACACCGTTATGTGCTACACTTTGATCTATTTTTAACTCATTCGTAATTGTACTTTCAACAGTAAGGTGTAAATTCTCTTTTTCACGTTCAATACCTTTTACAATTCCAAGAGTTTCTATTATTCCGGTAAACATTCTATAAAATTTAGTTACTTTTGTTAGCATCAAAAATACAACTTTACCTACGAAAGTATACTATGGATAAAGCAAACAAAATTATTGTTGGAATTTCGGTTGGAGACATCAACGGAATTGGTATCGAAATTATTTTAAAAACTTTTGAAGACAAAAGAATGTTAGAGTTTTGTACTCCTGTATTATTTGCTTCGAACAAATTAATTTCATACCATAAAAAAGTTCTAAAACTAAACACCAACATCCATGGAATTACTTCAATTGATAAAATTGTACACGGTAAGGTTAATCTATTAAACATCTGGAAAGAAGAAGTTAAGATTGATTTAGGTAACATTACAGAAGAAGGTGGTAAGTACGCTTTAAAATCATTGCAAGCAGCAGTAGCAGCTTTGAAAAAAAATCAGATTGATGTTATTGTTACCGCTCCTATTAGTAAAGAGAATATTCAATCAGAAGAATTCAACTTCCCTGGGCATACAGAATATTTAGAAGAAAATTTAGAAGGGAAGAGTTTAATGATTTTGATGACAGAAGAGTTACGTATTGGATTGATAACAGGTCATATTCCTGTTTCAAAAGTAGCCGAAACGATTACGCCAGAACTCATTAAGTCTAAAGTTGACATCATGTACAATTCGTTAAAACAAGATTTCAATATTAACAAACCTAAAATTGCTGTTTTAGGTTTGAATCCACATTGTGGAGATAATGGAATTATTGGCACTGAAGATGATGAAATTATTCGTCCAGCCATTGCTGAAATAAAAGAATCTGGTAGACTAGTTTTTGGCCCTTATGCAGCCGATGGTTTCTTCGGATCTAAAACCTATGAGCAATTTGATGGTGTTTTAGCAATGTATCACGACCAAGGATTGGCTCCTTTTAAAGCTTTATCGTTTGGAAATGGTGTAAATTTTACAGCTGGTTTAAATAAAGTAAGAACCTCTCCAGATCATGGAACTGGCTTTGATATTTCGGGTAAAAACAAAGCAGATGCTACATCATTTAAAGAAGCTTTATTTACCTCATTACAAATATTTAAGAACCGAAAAGAGTATCAGGAACTTACTGATAATGCTTTAAACGTAAAATAGTTTATTTTTTTCGTACAAAATATAAAAATAAAAACATTTTTTATATCTTTGCACGCTCAAATTGATAGTTGTAGATGAAAGACTTAAAAGAATTCAACATACCTTTTATAGGTTTAAAAGAAGGAAGTCATTTATTTGAGTATCAAATTGGCAAAACGTTCTTTGAAGCATTTCAGTTTGACGAATTTAATGACGTTAATGTAAAAGCTGATATTACTTTTGTAAAAAAAAGCACCTTATTCGAGTTTTCTTTTACTATAAACGGGACTGTTAATGTTCCTTGTGATATCACTAACGAACTGTTTGACCTTCCTATTGATGGCAGTTTAAACTTAGTAGTTAAATTTGGACCAGAATTTAATGACGAACATGATGAAATTTTGATACTTCCATACGAAGCTTATCAAATTAATGTAGCACAATACATATATGAGTTAATTGTGTTATCAGTACCAACCAAAAGAATACATCCAAATGTAACTGATGGTTCGATGCAGTCAGATGCTTTAAGAAAATTAGAAGAATTAAGAATAAACGAAGAAAAAACTGTTGAAGAAGAATCAACAGACCCTAGATGGGATAAATTAAAGGATTTACTAACAGATAAATAAGACATAAAATGGCACATCCAAAGAGAAAAATATCTAAAACTAGAAGAGACAAAAGAAGAACTCACTATAAAGCTTCTGTTCCTCAAATAGCTGTTGATCCTACAACTGGAGAGGCTCATTTATACCACAGAGCTCACTGGCATGAAGGAAAACTTTATTACAGAGGTCAAGTAGTATTAGAAAGCGCTACTGCTGAGGCTTAAGAACTAGTTTAAAAACATAAAAAAACCCTCAATATTGAGGGTTTTTTTATGTTTTTTCATCAAAAATTACTCTTTTTGATGTTTTTTTCTATCAAAAAGTGAAATAATTTTCATTACTTTGAAAACTCGTTTTACGACAAAACAAACAACTATGACTAAAATAACTGCAGCTATAACAGCAGTAGGAAAATACGTTCCTGAGTACGCTCTAACCAACAAAGAGCTAGAAACTATGGTAGACACTAATGATGAGTGGATAACTACTAGAACAGGAATCAAAGAACGAAGAATCCTAAAGGGAGATGGACTTGGAACCTCTTTCATGGCCATTAAAGCAGCAGAAGATTTACTGCAAAAATCAAATACAAATCCAGAAGATATAGAAATGGTAATTGTAGCCACAGCTACACCCGATTTACCAGTAGCTTCGACAGCAGCTTATACAGCGTCTAAAATTGGAGCAATTAATGCCTTTTCTTATGACTTACAAGCAGCTTGTTCAAGTTTTTTATATGGTATGTCTACTGCAGCTAGGTATATTGAAAGCGGGCGTTATAAAAAAGTATTGTTAATAGGTGCAGATAAAATGTCTTCAATTATTGATTATACTGATAGAGCTACCTGTATTATTTTTGGTGACGGTGCCGGAGCTGTTTTATTTGAACCCAATAATGATGGCTTAGGATTACAAGATGAATACCTTCGAAGTGATGGTATTGGTCGTGAATTCTTAAAAATTGATGCAGGTGGATCAATCTTACCTCCATCAGAAGAAACCGTAAAAAACAAACAACACTTTGTTCATCAAGAAGGAAGAACAGTGTTTAAATTTGCTGTATCTAATATGGCAGACGTTTCTGAAAAAATGTTGACCAGAAACAATTTAACAAAAGAAGATATTCAGTGGTTAGTTCCACACCAAGCTAATAAAAGAATCATTGAAGCTACAGCTAATAGAGTTGGGCTAGAAGATGATAAAGTAATGATGAACATTCATAAGTACGGAAATACTACTTCTGCAACTTTACCTTTATTACTTGCCGATTATGAAAAAGAGTTGAAAAAAGGAGATAATTTAATTTTTGCCGCATTTGGTGGAGGATTCACTTGGGGATCTATCTACTTAAAATGGGCTTATAACTCATAACTAAACAACTAAAATTTAGGAAAATGGACATTAAAGAAATTCAAAGTCTTATAAAATTTGTAGCAAAATCAGGTGCAAGCGAAGTAAAACTAGAAATGGAAGATATTAAAATCACCATTAAAACAGGAAGCGAAGCCTCTGAAACTACCATTATTCAAGCAGCAGCTCCTGTAGCTTCTGCCCCACAAATGATTACTCCAGCACCAGTAGCTACCCCTGCTACACCAGCCTCTGCTGCTCCAACTGCTACTGAAGACGACTCAAAATATGTAACCATAAAATCACCGATCATTGGTACTTTTTACCGCAAACCATCACCAGACAAACCTGCATTTGTTGAAGTTGGTAGTACTGTTAATGCTGGTGATACTGTATGTGTTATCGAAGCAATGAAATTATTTAACGAAATTGAATCAGAAGTGTCTGGTAAAATCGTTAAAGTATTAGTGGATGATTCTTCTCCAGTAGAATTTGATCAACCATTATTTTTAGTAGACCCGTCATAACATTTAGTTTAGAAAGTTTAAAAGTTTGGAAGTTTACCAATAGTAATTGTTAAACTCATAAACCACTTAACGTATAAACTCATAAACTCATAAAGTATGTTTAAAAAGATATTAATTGCCAATAGAGGCGAAATCGCGCTACGTGTAATTAGAACCTGTAAAGAGATGGGTATAAAAACAGTAGCTGTTTATTCTAAAGCAGATGCCGAAAGTTTACACGTACGATTTGCTGATGAAGCTGTTTGTATTGGACCTGCACCAAGTAGCGAATCATATTTAAAAATGGATCGTATCATTGCTGCTGCCGAAATTACAAATGCTGATGCTATTCACCCGGGATATGGTTTCTTAGCTGAAAACGCTAAGTTTTCGAAACTATGTGAAGAGCACGATATAAAGTTTATTGGAGCTTCTCCTGAGATGATTGATCGTATGGGAGATAAAGCTAACGCTAAAGCTACCATGAAAGCTGCTGGTGTACCTTGTGTACCAGGTAGTGATGGTGTAATTACCACTTTTGAAGAATGTGAAAAAATCGCCGAAGAAACAGGATATCCTGTAATGTTAAAAGCTTCTGCAGGTGGTGGTGGAAAAGGAATGCGTGCTGTTTGGAAAGCTGAAGATTTAAAAGATGCTTGGGATTCTGCAAGACAAGAATCAAAAGCTGCTTTTGGAAATGATGATATGTATATGGAGAAGTTAATTGAAGAACCTCGCCATATCGAAATTCAAGTGGTTGGTGATGCTTACGGTAAAGCGTGTCACTTATCAGAAAGAGATTGTTCGGTACAACGTCGTCACCAAAAATTAACAGAAGAAACTCCATCTCCTTTCATGACGGAAGAATTACGTGATGCTATGGGAGCTGCTGCAGTAAAAGCGGCTGAGTTTATTAAATACGAAGGAGCTGGAACTGTTGAATTCTTAGTAGACAAACACCGTAACTTCTACTTTATGGAGATGAACACTCGTATTCAGGTAGAACACCCAATTACAGAAGAAGTAGTAGATTACGATTTAATTCGTGAGCAAATTTTAGTTGCGGCTGGTGTGCCAATTTCAGGTAAAAACTACAAGCCACAATTACACTCTATTGAATGTAGAATTAATGCAGAAGATCCTTATAATGGATTTAGACCTGCTCCTGGAAAAATTATTTCATATCATGCTCCAGGAGGACATGGTGTTCGTATTGATACACATGTTTATGCTGGTTATATGATTCCACCTAACTACGATTCAATGATTTCTAAGTTAATTGTTACTGCGCAAACACGTGAAGAAGCAATAAACAAAATGAAGCGTGCATTAGATGAGTATGTTATTGAAGGGGTAAAAACAACAATTCCTTTCCACAGACAATTAATGGATCATCCTGATTATGTAGCGGGTAACTATACCACTAAATTCATGGAAGATTTTGAAATGAAATAATATATTTCAACATACAATAAAAAAATCAGTGAGTAACTTCACTGATTTTTTTATTTCATAAATTCGCATAATGAATTTTTTATACAACTTACTTCTTTCAATAGTATCTATACTGCTTCCAATTATAGCTTTATTCAATAAAAAAATAAAGTTCTTTTATGAAGGAAGAAAAGAAACATTCTCTAAACTTAACAGTATTTCTAAAACCGACAAAGTAATTTGGTTTCATGCTGCTTCTTTAGGAGAGTTTGAACAAGGGAGACCCATTATAGAAGAACTAAAACAACTTTATACAGACTATAAAATAGTAGTTACTTTTTTTTCTCCTTCAGGATATGAAATAAGAAAAAGTTATCCGTTAGCTGATGTGATTTGTTATTTACCGTTAGACACTAAAACGAACGTTAAAAAGTTCATCAAACAAATACATCCTGAAGTAGCCATTATGATAAAATATGAGTTTTGGCCTAATCTATTATCTGAATTAAAAAAACAGCAAATTCCAACCATTTTAATTTCGGGTATTTTTAGAAAAAAACAATCCTTTTTTAAGTGGTATGGAGGTTTTATGCGTAAAAAACTAAATGCCTTCAATCACTTCTTTGTACAAAATGAAACTTCAAAAAGTTTATTAAATTCTATAGGATTTAACAATGCAACCATTGCTGGAGATACACGATTTGATCGTGTACATGATATTCTACAACAAGATAATACCTTAGCTTTTATTTCAGAATTTAAAAATAATCAATATACTACCGTTGCAGGAAGCACATGGAAAGAAGATGAAGAACTTTTAGTTAACTATATCAACAATCATGCTGCTGATCATGAAAAATTTATCATTGCTCCACACAACATAGATCATAAGCAAATCAAAGAACTACAACGTTCTATCCATAAAAAAACGATTCTTTATTCTGAAAAAAAAGGTAAGAATCTATCCGATTATCAAGTTTTTATAGTTAACACCATTGGTTTGCTTACCAAAATTTATTCATATGCAGATGTAGCCTACGTGGGTGGTGGGTTAGCTACTGGGTTACATAATATTTTAGAACCTGCTACTTATGGTATTCCTGTTATTTTTGGAGGTAATAAATACAAAAAATTTCAAGAAGCTGTTGATTTACTTTTTTTAGGAGGAGCTAAAACAGTTGTAAATACTAACGATTTTTCTAGTAATTTTGCTGTATTAGAATCAGGCAAAAAACTAAGAGAGCAAATGGGAAGTATTAACCACAATTACATTTCTAAAAATGTGGGTGCTACAAAAACCATTATCACTTATTTAAAAAACACATTATAATGGATTTTATATTACAACCTTGGCCTTGGTATGTATCTGGGCCACTTATAGCTACAATACTTTTCTTCTTTTTTTACTTTGGAAAAAACTTTGGAGTATCAACCAACTTAGAAACTCTCTGCACCATTGCTGGCGCAGGCAAAATATCTGATTACTTTAAAAAAGATTGGAAAGAGCGCGATTGGGCACTTGTTTTTTTGATAGGCTTGTTAATTGGTGGATATTTGGCTATTAACTATTTGTCTTCATCTACAGGAATTGACTTAAACCCAACAACAGTAAATGAATTAGCTGATTTAGGTTTTGCCGATGCTGGAAAAACATACGTGCCAAATGAAATTTTTAGCATTGATAACATGTTAACCTTAAAAGGTTTCGCCATTTTGTTAATTGCAGGAATTTTAATTGGTTTCGGAACAAGATATGCTGGTGGATGTACTTCTGGTCATGCTATTACAGGACTTAGTAGCTTGCAATTACCTTCGTTAATTGCAGTAATTGGCTTTTTTATTGGTGGTTTATTAATGATTTGGGTTGTGTTCCCTTTAATTTTTGGTTAAAATGAAAAATATAAAATTTTTACTTATCGGAATTATTTTTGGAATTATCCTATCTAAATCTGAAGCTGTTTCGTGGTATCGTATTTACGAAATGTTCAAATTCCAATCATTTCATATGTACGGAATTATTGGTTCTGCGGTAACCATTTCAATGATTTTTATGTACTTCTTTAAAAGTGGAAAAATCAAAGATTACTTAGGAAACCAAATCAATATAAAAGAGAAACAAAAAGGTTTTATAAGAACTTTAGTTGGAGGAACCCTCTTTGGATTAGGTTGGGCATTAGCTGGCGCTTGTCCTGCTCCAATATTTGTATTGATTGGACATGGTATACTCCCAATGATTATTGTTCTTTTAGGAGCCGTCTTAGGAGCTTTTATTTATGGATTGTTAAGTAAGAAGTTACCTAATTAATCTTTAATCGATAAAGGTTCAAATACATTAGAACTGGTATTATCCACAACTTTCCAGTTGTAGATTTTAGAAAGTTGGTAAATTTTCGATAATTCTTCAAATAAACGTGTTTTAGCGTCTTTTTGTAGTCGAGACACAGTGATTGTCGATTGAATCTTTTCAATCGCTTTAGCATTGAGCTTATTAAGCTCTTCTTTAGAAAAAGTATTGAACTGACTTTGTTGTAAATCAAAATACTTAATATCTGGAGAAATAACGATTTCTTCTTTAGGAATTTTGTTAATGATAATCTGTTTACCAATACTATCGATCTGAATTTCTAATTTAGATAAATCATAACCAACCTCAACCTTCGCGTTTACTGAAAGCATTGCCTTTTTTTCAAAGGATAGGTATCCATAAAAGTATTTTTTAGCATCAGAAAAGCTGTACATTTCAGAAAAACTTCCTTCAGAAACTACCAATTTACTTAGGTTTTGAATACCGTTTACAACTACTTGAATTTCTTCTTGCTTATATTTTTTCTCTTTTTTATCGTACCAAAATTTTGCAATTAAAAATCCTAATACAAAAACAGCAATGTATTTTAAAAAACGCATGTAGTCCTTTTTTCTATAAATATAGAAAAAGTATCTAAAGTGCTTTACGAAGTTTGTTCTATTTCTTTTTCCTCTTTAGGAAATGCTTGCTTGTTAAATAAAATAAGTAAAGCTACACCAATAGTTATCCAAGAGTCGGCACCATTAAAAATAGCATTAAAAAAAGTAAAGCTTTCGCCTTCATAAATTGGGAAATACAACATATCTACCACTTTACCATGAAACCATTCTCCGTAAGGGTTATCAGAAAAAAGTGTCGCCACATTATGGTACGAAGAATCGAAAATTACTCCATAAAAAACAGAATCGATAATATTTCCTACAGCACCTGCTAAAATTAGCGATATTGCTACAATTACTGCAGTATGCGATTTTTTCTTAATAGTTTGCCATAACCAGTACATAATACCAGTAACTGCAACAATTCTGAACAATGTTAAAAACAACTTACCAGCTTTTCCGCCGAACTCAAATCCCCAAGCCATTCCATTGTTTTCAGTAAAACGGATTCTAAACCAATCCATACCCAACACCTTGAATTCATCTCCTAATTGAAAATGGGTTTTGATATATATTTTACTTATTTGGTCAATTAAAATTGCCAAAACTACCGTAAGTATTGCGATGTGTTTTTTAGACATTATTTCAAATTAATGGAAACAAAAATAAGAAAACTATTCTTATGTTTTTGATACTTCTTTTTTAGAAAGAAAGACCAATAAACATTGAAGGTCATTGGTCTTTTTTATATTGATATGGCTAAGTGATTAACCTTTTAACCAAGCTTTTCTCAACTCATTTTGTTGTTGAGTAGCATTTGGGTTTTCTTTTAAACTAGTGCCTGTTGTATACGATTGAGTTAGTGTTGTTTTAATTACCACTTCTTTTCCGTCTCTATCTAGCTTAACCTCAACTTCTTTTCCTGGTTGCCACATATACATATTCGTAAAAACCTGATTGGCTGTTTCTTTAGTTACAGCAACCCCATCAACTTCTTTAATAGCATCATTAGGTTGTGCTCCATTTTCTGCCCAAAAACTATTGGCTTTTACCGCATCAGTAAATCGGACAGTTTCTGTAGCTTTATCTGCCTTAACAATCATAGCACCATTGTTTTGAATATAATTCGTCTTTACTTTTGATTCTTCTAACGTCAATCCTGCTTTTGCAAAAAACTCATTATAATTAATCGGAGTATTCCCTACAACATGGGTATTTAAAAACGCTCCTATTGACGGATAAGTCATTGCTGTAATTTCTTCAATTAACTTATCATCTTCAAACGGTTTGTTTTTCCCATATTTTAATGATAGCTCTTTCATTAACGATAGTACTCCTCTATTCCCGTTGCTCTCTTCACGCATTAAGATATCAATACACATCCCTATTAAAGCTCCTTTTTGGTACACATTGTAATACTGAGAAGCATAAGGTTCGTCTAATACATTTTCACTCATTTTGGTAAAACTCATTGTATCGTTCATAGAAGATGCTGTTTTAATTTTACCCATGATTTTTTGATAAAACTCGTCTTCTGAAACTAAACCTTGGTTTACTTGGAATAAAGTAGCAAAATACTCTGTAATTCCTTCATACATCCATAAATGCTTAGAGAATGTTGGTTGATTATAATCGAAATAATGTACATCTTCTGAGTGAACACTCAATGGAGTTACGATATGGAAAAATTCGTGAGACACCACGTCAATCATACTTTTTGCTAAAGCCTGGTCAGGCATAGCTTCAGGTAATACTACTACTGTTGATGTATGATGCTCTAAAGCTCCAAAACCTTTAGGAGCTTTTTCTGTTCCGTCAGATAAATATAAATAGATATCATAACGAGCAGTGCTATTGATGCTTCCTAAATACGCTTTTTGTGCTTGCATCATTTTTTCCATTACAGCCTTAATCTTTTCTGCTGAATGTTTTTTATTTGGTGAATATACACTTAATACAATTTTAATATCACCTACTTTAAACTCTTGAACGTCTAACTCTCCATAAAACATTGGGTTATCAGTAATATCAAAATAACGAGGTGCAAAATAAGTAGACGTTAATGTTGAACCATCTTCACTCGTTTTGGTATTTACTTCTTGTAAAGCTGAAGTTCTTTTAAATTTAGAAGGAGAAACAACATCTAACTTGTATTGGTTGTTTTTTAAAGAATCGAAATACCCAACAAATCCATGAAGATTTAATACATAATTAGTTGATTCAATATTTGTTCCAGCTGGTGAAAATGGAGTTTCTCCTCCAATTCCTCCTTTAACTTCCATATCAAAAGTATCATTAACTAAATATGCTACTTTATCTAGTTTCTTTGCTTCATTGATTTCCCAAGTATTGGTATCAATTTTTTTTACCTCTATCTCGTTACCATCATAATCATACGCTTTAAAATCGTCTATATATTTTCCAAAATCGCTTACAGAATACGTTCCTTGTACCACTCTAGGAAGTCTATATACTACTTTATCTGTAGAAAAACGTCCTGGGTTAATAGTTACAGGCACCTTATCATTAGTAACTTTAGTTAAATCTAAAGTAGTTACTATAGGATTATCAATAGCCAAATCATTAGTAGCTGTTTTTTTTACAGAACTACAACTAGTAAGTAAAAATGCTGCTATAGCGGTGGTTAGTATAATTTTGTTCATTTTTAAAGTTTATTTATTAAGAATTAGACAGCAAACAATACTGTTTGTTACATGGTAACTCTATAAAATTTTGTTAATTTCTACAAATTCACTGCTCAGCCTGTATATTGATGTTGGCATGTATAGAATTTATAGTTAGATGTTTTAGAGAAGATGGTATTGTTTTTCTATATGGAGAAACTTTTTTTTCTTCATTTATAATAATTGCTCCTTTATTCGTTACAAAATTTAATCCAACATTTGATGTTTTTGCAAAGACATTTCCTTGAAAAAGATGAACAATAGTACTTCTTGAAATAGTATTTAATTGAACATTTCCTCTTTCAATATATATACTTAATTCTCCTTGGTAACTTTTCGAAGTTACTCCTATTGTCTTTCCATGAAGGGTTATTTTTTTGTTTTTAGGAATTTTAACTAAAGCCCAAGCTCTTTGCAATCGTTTTGTAATATACTTTCTAAAAACACCATCTTGAATTGGTAAAAAATTAAGCTCAAATTCAATTTTCAAAACGCTTTCTTCTTCTTTAAATAAAATATTATGTGTATTTGGGTTTTCATCATATAACACTACCTCTAATTCATCATTCTCGGAATTTTCAAGAACAATATCATCTAACCCATACGTAACAATTTCGAATTCTTCTTTTAGTATACTTCTTTTTTGTATAATTTTTTCCTGACAAAAAAGAAATGAATTACTGATGAGTACAACTATTAAAAAAATAAAATTCTTCATATAAAAATAAAAAAAGCCTCTAAAAGAGGCTTTTAATAGTTATTTACACAGATTATTGTTTACGCTTAGCTTCAATACTTAGAGTAGCATGAGGCACTAATTTTAAGCGTTCTTTTTGTATCAGTTTACCTGTAACTCTACAAATACCATAGGTCTTATTTTCTATACGAACCAAAGCATTCTTTAAGTCACGAATAAATTTTTCTTGGCGAATAGCTAATTGCATATTTGCCTCTTTGGCCATCGTATCTGACCCTTCTTCAAATGATTTAAAAGTAGGTGAAGTATCATCGGTACCGTTATCTGATCCATTTTTATAAGATGATTGTAACAATTTTAAATCTTCTTCTGCTTTTTCTATTTTTCTGGTAATGATCTCCTTAAACTCTTGCAAGTCACTATCAGAATATCTTATTTTTACATCTTCCATAATGCTATATTTTTTCAATTAACATTCTACTTTTAATGGTATCAAACTCAATTTCTGTACCATTCTTTAAATCATCAACAAAAACTAATTCATTTGTTAATGTTTCTGCTTTTATGTAGTTTTCATTTGCCAATACCGATTCTCTTAAATCATCAGCTTGTAAAATGGTTAATTTTATTTTATCGGTTACCTCTAAACCTGTGTCTTTTCGTGCGTTTTGAATTCTATTAATCAATTCTCTTGCCACACCTTCTTTACGTAAATTTTCGTTTATTGTAACATCTAAAGCTACGGTTAACCCTTCTGCATTTGCTACCAACCAACCTTCGATATCTTTTGATGAAATCTCCACATCAGCGGTTCCTAAAGTAATCATTTTATTGTTAATTTCCACAGAAATTTCTCCTTCTTTTTCTATTTTGAAGATATTTTCCTGTGTGAAACCTTGTATTTTATTAGCTATCAGCTTCATATCTTTACCAAATTTTGGCCCTAAAGCTTTAAAATTCGGCTTGATTTGTTTCACTAAAATTCCTGAAGCATCATCTAATAATTCTATTTCTTTTACGTTTACTTCTGATTTAATTAAGTCGGCTACCGCTAAGATTTCTTCCTTCTGAGTGGCGTCTAAAACTGGAATCATAATTTTCTGTAACGGTTGGCGTACTTTGATTTTTTCTTTAGCTCTTAGAGATAAAACTAATGAAGAAATCGTTTGTGCATTTTCCATTTTACGCTCCAGTGATTTATCAACCAAATCAGCATTGTGTTTAGGAAATTCAGCAATGTGTACACTTTCAAAATTCTCTACACCTGTTGCTTTTGTTAAATCTTTATACAAACGATCCATAAAGAATGGAGCTACAGGAGATCCTAATTTAGCTACCGTTAACATACAGGTATACAAAGTTTGGTATGCAGAAATTTTATCTTGTGCATACTCTCCCTTCCAGAAACGTCTTCTACACAAACGTACGTACCAGTTACTTAGGTGATCTTGTACAAAATCAGAAATTGCTCTGGTGGCTTTGGTTGGTTCATACTCTGCATAGAATTTATCTACCTTTTCTACTAACGTATTTAACTCAGATAATATCCAACGATCAATCTCTGGTCGCTCATTAATTGCAATTTCGGCTTCACTATACGTGAAATTGTCAATATTAGCATATAATGAGAAGAATGAATAGGTATTGTATAAAGTTCCGAAGAATTTACGTTTTACCTCTTCTATTCCTGCAATATCAAATTTTAAGTTATCCCAAGGATTAGCGTTTGAAATCATGTACCAACGCGTAGCATCTGGACCGAATTCTGACAATGTAGTAAATGGATCGACTGCATTTCCTAAACGTTTTGACATTTTTTGCCCGTTCTTGTCTAACACTAACCCGTTAGATACTACATTTTTATACGCAACGGAATCAAATACCATCGTTCCAATCGCATGTAAGGTATAAAACCATCCACGAGTTTGATCTACTCCTTCTGCAATGAAGTTCGCTGGGTAACTTTCTTTATTATCTATTAATTCTTTATTTTCAAACGGATAATGCCACTGTGCATAAGGCATAGAACCAGAATCGAACCAAACATCAATTAAATCGCTTTCGCGCTTCATTGGTTTTCCTGATGTAGAAACTAAGATGATTTTATCAACTACATTTTTGTGTAAATCGATTTTATCATAGTTGTCTTCTGACATGTTTCCTACTTCAAAATCAGCAAAAATATCTTCAGCCATTACCCCTGCATCCACAGCTTTTGCGATTTCTGATTTCAATTCTTCTACAGAACCAATACAAATTTGCTCTGTTCCGTCTTCAGTACGCCAAATAGGTAACGGGATTCCCCAGAAACGAGAACGAGACAAGTTCCAATCATTGGCATTTTTTAACCAGTTACCAAAACGTCCTTCTCCTGTCGACTTTGGTTTCCAATTAATAGTTTCATTTAAATCGAACATTCTATCCTTTACATCAGTCACCTTAATAAACCAAGAATCTAATGGATAGTATAAAATTGGTTTATCGGTACGCCAACAGTTTGGATAACTGTGTACATATTTTTCTACCTTAAAAGCTTTATTTTCTTCTTTTAATTGAATCGCTAATTCTACATCTACCGATTTTTCTGGTGCTTCACCATCAGCATAGTATTCATTCTTCACATATTTACCAGCAAACGCCCCCATCTCTGGACGGAACTTCCCTTGTAAATCTACTAATGGAACTGGATTCTCGTTTTCATCTAACACCAACATTGGAGGTACTTCTGGAGTTGCCTGTTTTGCTACTAAAGCATCATCGGCACCAAACGTAGGTGCAGTATGCACAATACCTGTACCATCTTCAGTCGTAACAAAATCTCCCGAAATTACTCTAAAAGCATTTTCTGGGTTTTGGAATGGTAATGCAAACGGTAATAATTGCTCGTACTTAATTCCTACTAAATCAGCTCCTTTAAATTCTTTTACGATGTAATAAGGAATTTTCTTATCTCCTGCTCCATATGCAGATAACTCATCTGCATTTTCTACTTCGTAGAATTTTCCAGCAAATTGTTTACCTACTAAGTTTTTCGCTAAAACTACTTGAATTGGTTCAAATGTATATTGATTGAAGGATTGAACTAACACATAATCAATCTTAGGCCCCACAGTTAATGCTGTATTTGAAGGAAGTGTCCATGGAGTGGTTGTCCATGCTAAAAAGTGTACATCTCCTTCAACTTGTAAAAACTCAGGTAACGTTTCTTTAATTGTTTTAAACTGAGCTACCACTGTAGTATCAGTAACATCTTGATAGGTTCCTGGTTGATTTAATTCGTGCGAACTTAACCCTGTTCCTGCTTTTGGTGAATACGGTTGAATAGTGTATCCTTTATACAACAAATCTTTATCATAGATTTGTTTTAGTAACCACCAAACCGATTCCATATACTTTGGTTTATAAGTAATATATGGATCTTCCATATCTACCCAATACCCCATTTTTTGAGTTAGGTCATTCCAAATATCAGTATAACGCATTACAGCTTTTTTACACGCTTCGTTGTATTCTTCAACTGTAATTTTTGTTCCAATATCTTCTTTGGTGATTCCTAATTCTTTTTCAACCCCCAATTCTACAGGTAACCCATGGGTATCCCAACCTGCTTTACGCTTAACTTGATATCCTTTTTGAGTTTTATAACGACAAAAAATATCTTTAATGGCACGTGCCATTACGTGATGAATTCCTGGTAAACCGTTTGCTGAAGGTGGCCCTTCAAAAAACACAAATGGTTCGTTCCCTTCACGTGTAGTAATACTTTTTTCAAAGATGTTGTTTTCCTCCCAATAGTTTAATATTTCTTCAGCTACTTTTGGTAAATCCAATCCTTTGTATTCAGTAAACTTTTTACTCATTTTGTCGATATATTAATTGAATGTGCGAAATTACGTATTTTCTTGTAATTGTTGAGTTTGAGATACAAAAAAACACCTCTAATTAGAGGTGCTTTTGATATGAGTAATAATTTTATGCAGATAAACTAATTAATTCCTCTTTCTTTTTTAATCTGTTCGTATGCAACTTGAATTTTTTGAAACTTTTCATTTGCTCCTTTTTTATGTTCTTCTCCTAAGTTTTGTAACTTATCTGGATGATGTTTTTTAGCCATTCTGCGATACGCTTTTTTTATTTCATCATTACTAGCTTGTTTTGTTATTTCAAGCATTTTATACGCACTATCAGATTCATTATAAAACATTGCTTTTATTGATGAATAGTCATATTCATTGATGTATAAATAGCTTGCTATTTTTCGAATTTCTTGTTCTTCAGTACCACTTACCTGCCCATCAGCTTTTGCTATTCCAAATAAAAAATGAACCAATTGTAATCGCGTAGAATGTGACATATGTTGACGAATTTGCAAACAAACCTGACGTGTTGAGATTTGTTTTTTAATAATCCCACTAAACAATTTAAATGCATGATTCGCTCGATCTTTACCATACATTTTCACAAAATACATACGTACGTAATCTAACTCTCGTTGATCTATTTTTCCATCGGCTTTTATAACTACCGATGCTAATATTAATAAGCTAATTTCAAAATCGCCTGAAGTAGCTCTTCCTCTTGTACCCTCATATTGCCTCTGCTGATATTCTTGTTGCTCTTGAGTAAAATCTTCTATAGAAATCCCGTCAATAAAACTCCCTACAACAAACCCCACAATAGCCCCAATAGGGCCTCCCAATGTAAAGCCTGCTCCTGCACCAAGCCACTTTGCAAATTTTCCCATTATTAAAAATTTAAAAGAGCAAAGATAAAATATTAACTAGCTACGACCATAGACTATTTCAAGTTGATTGTTGCCATGAAAATCAGTATCTTTGTATCAAAATTTAATTCAAAAATATGTATCCAGAAGAATTAGTAAAACCAATGCGTGATCAATTAATCAACGCTGGTTTTGAAGCTTTATATACTGCTGAAGATGTTGACAATGCTTTAGCCAAAGAAGGAACAACTTTAGTAATGGTTAACTCGGTTTGTGGATGTGCTGCAGGTACTGCAAGACCAGGAGCTATCGCTTCTTTAGGAGCAGATAAAGTTCCTACACATTTAACAACTGTTTTTGCAGGAGTAGAAAAAGAGTCTACTGCAAAGGCAAGAGAATATATGATTCCTTTCCCTCCATCATCACCTGCAATTGCTTTATTTAAAGATGGTAACTTAGTGCACATGTTAGAGCGCCATCATATTGAAGGACGTTCAGCAGAGGCAATCGCACAAAATTTAGCTGCAGCTTACGACGAGTTTTGTTAATCTTTTTAGACACAAGGCTTTTAGAATAAAAACCTAAAAATCCAGCAAATTGCTGGATTTTTTTATTGTTTATATTTTTAATAAAGTTCAGCAGAAACAAAAGTATCAAACACCCTTTTTCTTATACTCGGTTGAATAGACCAGCATTTTAAAATAAGTTTATTCAACATAAATTCTTGCTCATACCCTTCTCCAAAAACATCTGAAAGCTTAACATTATGCTTAATTATTGTTTTCAAAACAACATTATCTGCTTCATTCATTATCAAAGACTCGTAATAACCTATTTGAGTGTCTAAAAATTCAGGAAATTCCTTTTTAACTTTCCTAAGTTCAGGAAAAGAGCTTTTAATAAATTCTGTATACTCTTTAGTATACAATTTTTTAAATTTAGATTCATCCATAGTTTTCACAATTTAAACAAATCTAATAAAATTAAACAGTGTTTTACCTTTCTACACTTTCTTAATCACATTAGTAACAATTCCCCAAATAATAAAATTATTTTCTTCGGTAATTTTTATAATTGGATAATCTGGATTTTCGGGTTGTAACCATACCTCACTTCCTTCTACACGCAAACGTTTTACGGTAAACTCTCCATCTAAAAAACAAACCGCAATTTTATTATTCGTTGGTGGAATACTTCTATCAATCACTAATAAATCATTATCATCTAAACCTGCACCAATCATCGATTGTCCACTTACACGTGCAAAAAAAGTAGCTTCTTTGTTTCTAATAAGTTCTTCATCTAACGAAATACGTGTTTCTCTAAAATCATCTGCAGGAGAAGGAAATCCAGCAGAAATACCAATATCCATAAAAACAGCTCCTTCACTTCCGTTTAATTCTTTTGGCAATAAAAATGTCAATGCATCTGATGTATTCATAATCTATTTTACCTTGATAATATCGTTAATATTGGTTGTATATCTTGGAGATAATCGCTCTTGACGCATCTTCCAAGTACGTTGTAAATCTTGATTGGCTAATTTAATCTTATCTGCCTTATAGGTTTGATTGAGTTTATCAATCACACTCATTAAAGAAGCGTGCTTTGGGTTTTCATGAGAAAACATATCTAGTTGATAATTGTCTGAAGGCACCAAACCTGTTACAATAACGCCTGCTCTTTTATATTGTACTCCTTTTTTAAAAATAGTACTAACCACCTCTACTGCACTTTTACTTATTGTTAATGTTGAATTTGTTGGATATGGAAATACCTCTGTTTTACTCACTCGATGTTGTTCTGTATCTTTTTTATGATAATCACTACGTAGCAATACAATTACCATATGACAACTAGAATTTTGCTTACGCAATTTCTCTGCACAACTCGCTGCAAAGGTTGAAATCCTTTCTTTAATATTATCTAAATCTGAAAATGTATACTCAAAACTTCGGGTTGTTGCTATTGCTTTTTTGTTGGTAGGCTCATCCAGTTCTATTTTCGAATCTCCTTCTAAGTCTTTTTTTAACTTCCAACCTGTAATGGATAAATTTTTTAGTACCCAATCATCATCCAATTGCGTAAAATCATACGCTTTTACACACCCTTTAGCTTGTAACCTTTTTTGGAGACCTCTACCAATTCCCCATACTTTATCTATAGATATCCATTGCAAAGCCTTGATTCTTTTTTCTTCGGAATCGATTACATAGACACCTCCTGTTTCTTTCGGGAACTTCCGTGCTATTTTATTTGCTACTTTACTCAATGCCTTGGTTGGCGCAATTCCTACACAAGTTGGAATACCTGTCCATTGCAATATTGTGCTTCTGATTCTTGTTCCATAAGAATCAAAATCGCATTCATCAAAACCTTTAAATTGGAGAAACGCCTCATCGATAGAATATACCTCAACATCAGGTGAAAACTGCTCTAAAATTTTCATCACTCGCGCACTCATATCACCATACAACGGATAATTTGACGACAATACAGTTATTTGATTGTTTTTACAAAACTGATTCCATTTAAAAATCGGGGCTCCAAATGGAAGTTCAAGTTCTTTTGCTTCGTCACTCATTGAAATAACACAACCGTCATTATTACTTAAAATAGCTACAGGTTTTCCTTGCAAATTCGGATTAAAAACCCGCTCGCAAGAAACATAAAAGTTATTACAATCTACCAACGCATACATAACTGTAAAGGTACAGAATCTTCTGTTTTTACTCCTCTACAAACTCTAAAATATCTGCTGGTTGGCAATCTAATGCTTTGCAAATAGCTTCTAATGTTGAAAAACGAATAGCCTTGGCTTTTCCTGATTTTAAGATTGATAAATTCGCCGTAGTTATCCCTACAATTTCTGCCAGTTCTTTGCTTTTCATCTTCCGTTTAGCAAGCATTACGTCTAAATTTACAATAATTGGCATACTTATATGGTTAAATCATTTTCTTCTTCTATTCTCTTAGCTTTCGCAAACACTTCACTCAAAAACAAGAAAAAAAGCCCCATTATTAAAAATAAAAACATTGATGAATCTAACTCAAATTTAAACTTTGCCTCAAGTAAAAAACCAAAAATAATTTTACCCACCAATTCTATAACACTACTAAATAAAAATAGTTTTCCTATTTTGTTAAAATTATTAATGATTAGTTCTGAAAAATAATTCCCTGAAGACAAATCCCCTAAACTATTCCTCAATAAATTAATTGCTTTTATATAAACATAATAAAGCACAATAATTATTATCAAAACTATTATTATTTTAGGATAAGTAAGTTTATTAAAATCAACATATGTCCCAAGAATTTTGGGGTTCATTTCTTTGTTCCTTGTTAAGAAAAACACTCCTATTCCAAATACTGTACCTACTAAACTAATCAGTATTAAATAATAATAAATATTAATTAACTTCTTTAAAATTGATATTGTTTTCATTTTGTTGCATTTATATTATTTTGACTTTTCAAATATAATAAAATTATCGAAAAACAATAATTTTTTATTTTATTATGATAATAAAACTTTCCCTATTTTTGTTATATGGTTAGAAAATTAAAAATTGACGGAATAGATAAAATCATTATCAAACGATTAGTTAATGATGCCCGCACCCCTATTTTAAGTATTGCTCGTGAAGTGGGTATATCAGGAGCTGCTATTCATCAACGATTACGAAAATTAGAAGAGTCTGATTTAATCGAAGGCTATAAAATGGTATTAAACCCAAAAGCATTAGGATATACCACCACCGCTTTTGTTGGTGTATTTTTAGACTCCGCTAGCTTATACTCTTCTGCCATTAAACGTTTAAAAGAAATTCCCGAAATTGTAGAGAGCCATTACACCACGGGTAATTATGCTATTTTTATTAAAATACTGTGTAAGAACAACGAAGACTTAATGCATTTGTTAAATAAGGATATTCAAACCATAAAAGGAGTTTCAAGAACCGAAACTTTTATATCTTTAGACCAACAAATAGATCGACAAATAAAAATTTAAAAACCCCGAATGAACGATTTTATCTTCTACTTTAAAACAGGCTTGTTTCATGTATTAGACTTCAAAGCCTATGACCACATTTTATTCTTAGTTGTACTAGCGGTTGTATATCAATTTAAGCAGTGGCCTAAAGTATTATGGCTAATCACCTTATTTACCATTGGTCACTCAATAACCTTAGCACTTTCAGCATACAGAATCCTAAGTGTACGAGCAGATTTAATCGAATTTTTAATCCCTCTTACTATTTTTGTTACAGGCTTAATGAATGTATTAACCGCTAAAAAAGCATCGGTAGGAAAAGAAAATCAAAATTTATTTTTTGCTTTATTTTTTGGGTTAATTCACGGATTTGGTTTTTCAAACTATTTTAAAGGTATAATAGGAAGAACTTCTGATAAGTTATTTCCTTTATTAGAATTTGCCTTAGGTGTAGAAGCTGCACAAATTATTATTGTTTTGGGGATTTTATTAATTGGTGTCTTGGTACAATCAATCTTTGGTGTAAATCGTCGCGATTGGATATTGATTACTTCTTCTATTGTAATTGGCTTTGCCTTGCAAATGATGTTTAACCGTGTTTTTTGGTAAAAAATTAACGTCCAACTAATTCAATTCTAATTACCTTTAGCTTAATAAAGAAAACCTCTCTAAAAATTTTGAAGAAAAAACAATTAAAATATGACATTGCCTATTTAAAAATGGCAACAGAATGGGGACAACTTTCACACTGTATTCGTAAAAAAGTAGGTGCTTTAATTGTTAAAGATAGAATGATTATTTCTGATGGCTATAACGGAACTCCTTCCGGATTTGAAAATTTTTGTGAAGACGAAGAAGGATACACAAAATGGTATGTGTTACATGCCGAAGCTAACGCCATCTTAAAAGTAGCTTCTTCTACACAATCGTGTAAAGGTGCTACATTATACATAACACTTTCTCCTTGCCAACAATGTAGTAAGTTAATACATCAAGCAGGAATAAAACGTGTAGTGTATGCAAGTGCATACAAAGATCGTTCGGGATTAGATTTTTTAGAAAAAGCAGGTGTTGAATTGACATATTTACCAAATGAACAAGAATAATTTACCTATATACTTATCTATTGCTGTAGTTTTCGGTATCCTTATCGGAGCTTTTTTCAGTAATGGAAACCCTAATAATTTCATCGGAAAAAGCTCATCTAGCGAGCGTAAAATAAAACGCTTAATCGACTATATTCAAAGTGATTATGTTGACAATGTAAATACTGATGAGTTATTAGATGGCGCTATTACTGAAATGCTAGGTAGATTAGATCCTCATTCGGTATACATTCCAAAAGAAAACCTACAACTAGTTACTGAAAATATGCAAGGTAATTTTGTTGGAATAGGAGTTCAGTTTCGTATGATTGGCGATACTATTACAGTTATTGAACCGATTAAAGGTGGACCAAGTATTGAAGCTGGAATTAAAGCTGGAGATAGAATTTTACTTGCCAATAAAGACACTCTTTATGGAAAAAATCTTCAGACTTCCCAAATAATGAAAGCCTTAAAAGGAAAACCTGACACCCAAGTTGATTTACAAGTTTACAGAAAAACCAACGACAGTATATTTAACGTAACCATTAATCGTGGAAAAGTAAATATAAAAAGTGTAGATGTTGCCTATATGTTAAATGATAGCATTGGATATATAAAACTAAATCGTTTTGCTCGCAACACCTATACTGAATTCAAATCCGCTTTAAATAAACTAATTACTAAAGGAATGACCGATTTGGTATTAGACCTTCGTGGAAATGGTGGTGGTTTTATCGATATCGCGAATGACATTGTAGATGAATTTTTAGAAGATGATAAACTTATCGTATTCACTAAAAACAACAAAGGAGATATTGTAAAGTCTTTCGCTACTGAAAAAGGCGATTTTGAACATGGTGGTTTGTATGTATTAATTGATGAAAACTCTGCTTCTGCCTCAGAAATTGTAGCAGGTGCTTTACAAGACAATGATAAAGGAATTATTATTGGTCGTCGTTCTTTTGGAAAAGGATTAGTACAACAAGAAATGGATTTAGGTGATGGTTCTGCTGTTCGCCTAACCACTGCGCGTTATTACACTCCTACAGGTCGTTCTATTCAAAAACCTTATAAAGGAGAAACACCTTCTGAAGAATACAACCACGATTATGAGCATAGGTTAGAAAATGGAGAACTTTTCAACAAGGACAGTATTAAAACTGTAGATAGTTTAAAATACACTACACCTAAAGGTAAAGTAGTATACGGCGGAGGAGGTATTATTCCTGATTATTTTGTGGCGGTAGATACTTCTGCTTATGTTCCTACCATCTTTTTTAGACCTTTAAACAATTTTGCTTTTACATACGTTGATAATAATCGTAAAAAATTAGCAACATTAACGGTAGGAGATTTTATCACTGATTTTGACAAAAACAATGAAATTTCTGATGAATTTTTAACTGAATTAAGAGATTTTAAGCTTTCTGAAAGAACAAAAAATCAACTTCGTAATAATTTAAAAGTGTTGATAGCACGCGAACTTTTTAGCGATGAAGGTTTATATAAAGTAGACCAACAAGATGATAAAATGCTGCAAAAAGTACTTGAGCTAGAAAAGAAACAACAGAATTAAAGAATAAGTTAAATCGTAAAATAATTCTAACTCTTAACCTTTCTGTTTAGTTATAGAAAAACAGAATAATACTTGATAGCGTCTTTTTATCTCCTACAAAATTGTAGTTTTATTGCCTTGTACAAATTAGTCGTAGAATACCTAGTTTCTTCTACTTCAAATAAAGTAAGCGCAATGAAAAAATCAGCTAATACAAGAGCTACCATCTTACAACAAGCATTTGAACTCATTTATCAAAAAGGGTATCAACCTACTAGTATTGATGAAATTATAGCTACTACCAAAGTTACTAAAGGTGCTTTCTATTACCATTTCAAAAACAAAAATGAAATGGGCTTTGCTCTTATTAAAGAAATAATACAACCCAAAACTATAGATATCTCAATTAGTTTTCTTTCTTCATCGGTTAATCCTTCCGATGCTTTATATAAAATGATAGAAAGCTTACTCTTAAATAACTCTACATTAACTATAGAGTATGGTTGTCCTTTGGGTAATCTTATTCAAGAAATGTCACCTATAAATAACGATTTCAAAAAAATACTTGAAGAAGTAAAAAACTTCTGGTTCAAAGCCATTACTACATTTATTAAAAACGGTCAAGACAATAACACTATAGCAAACCATATTAATGCAGAAGAAGTAGCTGAATTCATAATATCAAGCTATTGGGGAGTAAGAAACTTAGGAAAATTAGACACCACTAATAAAACTTATACAAACTACTTAAAACAGTTAAAGTTTTACCTAAAGAGTATAGAAAATAATTAGTTAGCAAAAAAAACATACCAATTAGTATGTTTTTGTTTTACATTTGTATTATCCAAAAAAATAGACAATGCAAATACTTAAAAACGATTACAGTCCGTCAGTTTTAAACAAAACTGAAGTTTTTAACTTTAAAAGACTCTTAATCTCTTCTAAAATAAGAGAAAACTACTCTAAATTATTATATAAAGCTGGAATCAAATCTTTGATTCAATTTGATATTGACACTATTAAAATTCCAGATTCTAAACTATCAAAATTGGCTGTAGAAGAAGCCAGTCACTTATGCAATACCATTCTTTTGAATCATTGCTATAGAACATTCTTTTGGTCGGCAGGTATAGCTGTTTCAGAAGGATTACAATACGATAACGAAACACTTTTTGTTTCATCAATTCTACACGATATAGGTTTAAGTGAGAAGCACAACCATATATGTAGTCAGCAATGTTTTGCTAATTATGGAGGAACCTACGCTTATGAATTTGTTACGAAGCATACTTCAAATTCTCATACTCCTTTAGTCATAAAAACTGCTATTGACATGCATTTATATCCTTCAGTTAGTAAAAATAAATATGGAAATGAAGCTTATTTACTATCAAAAGCTGCAGCAATGGATGTTATTGGTTCACATGTATTCCAAGTACCTTCATCTTATATAAAACAAGTACAAAAAACTTATAATAGAAATGGTTTTAAGGATGATATTATAGGAACAATGGAAAACCTTAATCATAAAGAAAATACAAGAGCAGATATCTTGTATAAAATGGGATTTCCTACAATGGCTTCTAAAAATGTATTAGACTCAGAACTTTTAAATTCTTAACCAAGTTTTGCTTCCCTCTTACTCTGATATACTTCACTTATCGTTGGGTTATGACGGCAGCTTTTTATAATTTTTAACTCGTCACCTACATTAACAAAACCTGTTTGTAATATTTTAAAATACACTCCCGGAAAATCTTGTTGCCAAAATTGCTTTACGATTTTCATATCATTAAAACGAACTCCTAGTTTCATACAAGGTTGACGTGGTTTAGTTACTTCTATTATTACTTCACCTACCTCAAATGTATCTCCAACATGCAATAAAGATTCATCTAAATTGCCAATAGTTAAGTTCTCTCCAAACATTCCATATTGCCAATCTAAATCAGGGTATAGCTCTTTCCAATAATTATAATGCTTTTCTGAATACGCATATACTGCCTGATCAATACCTCCATGATATTTTCTATCACAAATAGCATCATCTTTTACTTTTTCAACATCTAAAAAAATAGGAGTTGTAACTGGAAACTTAAAAATTCCTGTAGTTATGGTTTTTCCTTTCCAATTAACTTCTTTTCTCTCTCCTATGTTAGTCGCTACAATTTTCATTTGATATTCTTTATTCAATTAAAAAATTCTGCAATACATCTGCAATTTTTCGATTATCTGACAACTGTGGTATTTTGTTTTGTCCTCCAAACTTCCCTATTGATTTCATATACTCATGAAACCCTCCTTTTTTCACTTTTCTAATAATTAAGGGGCGTAAAATTTTTCCTGTAATCAAATCAAAATAATACACGTTTTGCTCTTGCATAGAAGCATCAATTTTAGAAGCTAATTCTTCTAAATTGTCAGGTTCATTTTCAAACTCTATAAACCACTCATGATATGGTAGTCCATTTTCGGGGTTTACTTGCGGAGCTACTGTAAACTCACTCACGTTTATATCTGTTCCCTTTATAGCATCATTCAACGCTTTTTCTACCTCTTTACCTATCACATGTTCTCCAAAAGCTGAAATAAAATGTTTGATACGCCCTGTTACTTTTATTCTATAGGGTTTTAATGAAGTAAACTCAACTGTATCACCAATATTATACCCCCATAAACCGGCTGAAGTATTTAAGATAATAACATAATTTACTCCTAGCTGAACATCTCTTAATGAGATTCGCGTTGGATTTTCATTGAAAAACTCATCTGCTGGAATAAACTCATAAAAGATTCCAGAATTTAGCTGCAATAACATTCCTTTTTCAGTTTGTGAATCTTGATATGCAATGAATCCTTCAGATGCTGGATACAACTCAACGTAGTCAATTTTTTTCCCTATCAAAGCTTCAAACTTATTTTTATAAGGTTCAAAATTTACTCCTCCATACACGAAAAAGTTAAAATTCGGAAAAATTTCAGCGATGGTTTTCCCTGTTTTCTCTTTCAATTTTTCAAAATACATCTGCACCCAAGATGGTATTCCGCTGATTACCGTCATATTCTCAGATAAAGTTTCTTCTACAATTTTGTCAACCTTAACATCCCAATCTTCAATACAATTGGTTTCCCAACTAGGTAATCGGTTTTTCAGTAAATAATTAGGAACATAATGCGCTGCAATACCACTTAACCTTCCCAGGTTTACTCCGTTTTTATCTTCTAAAACAGGACTTCCTTGTAAAAAAATCATTTTCCCATCTACAAAACTAGCATCATTTGTTTCTGTAATATAAAACAACAGAGCATTACGTGCTGCTTTGATATGAGTTGGCATAGACTCTTTACTTATTGGAATATATTTTGCTCCAGAAGTTGTTCCTGAGGTCTTAGCAAAGTATAGAGGTTTTCCTTTCCACAATACATTTTCTTCACCAGCAACTACTCTATCTATATACGATCGTAATCCTTCATAATCATTAATAGGAACTCTTTTTTTAAAGTCTTCATAATTATTAATAGAAATAAAATCATGGTCTTTTCCAAAAGCTGTTTTGCACCCCTCAGCAACCAAGTATTCAAAAACTTTTTCTTGAGTTTTATGAGGATTGTTTGCCCATTTGTATACTTGATTTTTTACAATTTTTGCAAAAGGAATTGCTAATGTCGACTTTATACTCATACTTTATATTAGATGTTTAGAACCTAAGTTGTTTTGTTGCAAAACCAACCTTTACGATTTTTTCTATTATTGAAAATCTATATAATTTACTGGATCTACAGGAAATCCATCATTCCATAATTCAAAATGTAGATGCGGTCCTGTAGTTAACTCTCCAGTAGAACCTACACTTGCAATAGCTTCTCCCGACTTTACAATATCTCCTTGCTGTTTTAACAAAGTTCCGTTATGTTTATATACCGAAATAAACTCATTAGTGTGCTGTATAGTTATTACATACCCAGTTTCCGCAGTCCATTCAGCTAATATTACCGTTCCATCAGCCACTGCTTTTACTGGTGTGCCAGTTTGCGCTACAATATCAATCGCATAATGTTTCTCATTCATATTAAAAGGTTGTGAAACACTTCCTGTTAGTGGTGAAAAGAATACATTTTTAATTCTATTTTCCCCTCCTTGATAAAGTGGAAAAAGATCTTTACTTTCAATTTTTTGTCTAAATAATGAATCTTGCTTTGTTGCTTGTAATTTACTTTCGTCTACTACGATTGTTTCCATATTGCTCGTTAAAGAGTCTATTTCTTCTGGTTTAATTTCTCCAGTTAAAACAGGTTTTAGCGCTTTTGCATAACGTTCAATAATAGCTAGTCTAGTTTTTAAAGAATCTGTCTCATAAGTTAATCGAGTAGCTTTCTTTTTCAATGCTGTTGAAGAATAACCTGGTATGTATTCTCGTATACCTGTAAAAGCAATTAATAATGTTGTTAGTACGATAAGAACTATTGAAAACAACCCTCCTAAAACAAAGACATTTAACCTTGATAATTTTAAAGAAAACCGTTCTTGAAAAGTATCTTCATTTAAAATTACCAAGCGGTATTTATCAGTTAGCTTTTGTTGAAGCTTTCGCGCTTTTTGAATTTTTGCCACGTTATATACTTGTTTGGATTTCAAATATACAACGAAAAAATTTCAATTCTTTTCTTAAAAAAAGTTTAATATTGGCTTTATTTTTTATAAAAATTCATCTCATCAATATACTTCCATACTTGGTAAGAAAGCAAGGGTTTACAGTTCTTCCCTTCTTTAATAGCCTTACGAATCATGGTTGAAGAAATTTGCACAATAGGGGCTTCAATTCTATGGATTTTTTCGTGGTTGCTAAATTGATTTTCTACAATTCCTTCAGAGACTCTTGGATATACATACACATGGTAATCTTCTAAAATAGCTTCGTAATTTTTCCATTTATGAAAACTTTTCAAATTATCTTCTCCCATAATTAAACTAAAAGTATAATCTGGATACTTCTCTGAAATATGTGCTAAGGTATTTATTGTGTAATTAGGTTGCGGAAGTTTAAATTCTATATCTGAAGGTTGAATTTTGTCATATTCTTGGGTTGCTAAATACACCATTTCTAATCGATGGTGATTTTCTAACAATGAATTTTTCTTTTTAAAAGGGTTATGAGGTGTTACCACCATCCAAATTTCATCTAAATCAGAATTTTCAACTAGATGATTCGCTATAATTAAATGCCCAATATGAATTGGATTAAAAGTCCCAAAATATAATCCTACATTTTTCATAACCTCTTAAAAACACTATTCTTCTTCTTGTGAAGTAACTTTTTGTAATCCTAAAAACTCATCCACTAAATCTTCTGCCTCTTGTAAAGCTACAGATAAATCATAGTTTTTGATAATTTTATCAAACTGTGGCGCAGTTGCTAATTCTACCGAAGCTTTAGCAATACGCATATTGATTTTATCTTCACTTTCGGTACTTCTTTTCTTTAAACGAATTTTAAGCTCATCAACACTTGGTGGCTTTACAAAAACAGCTAAGGTTTCATCTGGGAATTTCTTTTTAATACGCAATCCTCCAACTACGTCTATATCAAAAATCACATGTTTTTTCAGTGCCCAGATACGTTCTACTTCTGTCTTTAAAGTTCCGTAAAAATTATCACGATATACTTCTTCCCACTCTAAAAACTCATCATTTTTTATTTTTTGCTTGAATTCTTCTGCTGAAATAAAATAATAATCTTTTCCGTCAACTTCTTCTCCTCTTGGAGTTCTTGAGGTAGCAGAAATTGAAAACTCTAAATTAAAACGCTCTTGTGCCAATAAATGACGTACAATTGTTGTTTTACCCGAACCAGATGGTGCTGAAAACACAAATAATTTCCCTTTAAACTCCTTCGACATCTTTTATAAAACGTTTAATATTTGTTCTTTTATTTTTTCTAACTCGTCCTTCATTTGTATTACTAATTTTTGCATTGGTGCAAAATTAGCTTTAGACCCCGTTGTATTAATTTCTCTTCCGATTTCTTGCACAATGAATCCTAGTTTTTTTCCGTTAGAATCTTCGGTTTCTAATTGTTGTAAGAAATATTCTAAATGATTTGCTAAGCGCACCTTTTCTTCATTAATATCAAGCTTTTCTAAGTAGTAAATTAACTCTTGCTCAAAACGGTTTTCATCTACCTCAACTTTTAAATCTGCTAAAGCCTTTTGTAACCGTTCTTTTACATGTGAAATTCGCTCTCCATCTAATTCTTTTACTTCCTCTAAAGCCTTATGAATATTTGCTATTCTTAGCTTAAAATCTTCTTCTAACGACTTTGCTTCATCTATTCTATACTGAATAATTTCTTTCAATGCTTCATCAATATGAGCATCTATTTGATTCCACTCTTCTTCATCCAATTCTTCACGTTCAGTTTTTAAGGCGTCTGGCATTTTTACAGCCATTTTCATCAGCTCAATATCTTCTGAAGAACCTACTTGAGTTATATTTCTTAACTGTTGCATGTACGACCTTACGACACCTGTATTAACTGTGGTTGAAGTTTCATCTGCAGTCATTTCTACATAAATAGAAAAGTCTACTTTACCGCGTACTAAACTACTCGCTAGTTTTTTACGAACGTCCAATTCCTTTTCTTTATAATAAGAAGGAATTCTTGTGTTTAAATCTAAATTTTTACTGTTTAAAGATTTAACTTCAATCGTTACTTTTTTAGAGGGTAGATGTAGTACGGATTTTCCATACCCCGTCATAGATTGTATCATAACTTCGGTTTAATAATCCGCAAAGATACATTTATTTATTGGGAGTTTCAGTAGGGCGTTTGGTCACTAAAAACACCCCTAAAAATATAAGTAGTGCAGCTCCTATTTTAATCATATCTAAATGATCACTTCCTACAATTAGTGCATAGATAGCTGCTACTACAGGTTGTAAATAAATAAAAACACTTACCGTAGTAGGTTTTAATTTAGATAACGCAAATAGGTTAAATAAATAAGTTATACATGTAGTAAATAGCACTACAAATCCTGCTTTTAAATAAATAGTTGTTGGCATTGTTAGCCATTGGACTTCAAGCAATTCTGAAATTCCAAAAGGAAGCACTAGTAATAAACCAAAGAGGTATAACCATTTTACAAAAACAATCGGGTTATATTTTCCTATCAACTTTTTTACAATTACTAAGTACATAGCGTATGATGCCGCGTTAATGAATACTAGAAAATTTCCTAACATCATATTTGTTGCATCTCCTTTTAGCGGATTTCCATACGCTATTAAAACTACTGCTCCTATTAAACCAACAATAACTCCTGCTATTTTTCTTAAAATCAATTTTTCTTTAAGTAAAATACTTGCAAAAATCAACACTAAAATAGGTGTAGTTACCATCATTACAGATGCATTAATGGGTGTGGTATAACTCAACCCTTTAAAAAAAGTAAGCATATTTAAAGCAATTCCGAAAAAAGCTGCCGTAGCTACTTTCTTGTAATCAGCTTTTTCTATAGATGGTGCTTTTACAAAAAGTCCTAGCAACCAAAAAATCGTAGTAGCCCCCCCAACACGAAGTAATATAAACCCGAAAGGTTGTATATGCTCTTCCATCACTTCTTTTGCTACGGTAAATGTTATTCCGTAAATAAGTGTTGCAATAGATGTAGCGGTCAGTGCTAGCACTCTTTGATTCATTTTATCAGCTTTAAAAACTAGTGCAAAGATGATGATAAAATTCTTCTTTTCTACTACTTTTTTACCCTACCCTGCTCTTTTAATATCACGTTATCATAACTAAAAAAGCACTACATAATGCAGTGCTTTCCCTTTTGGTTAATTAACTTTTGATTAGTCCTTTAAAGATAATCTTTTTTAAACAAAAATCATTCTATATCAGACCTAAATACAGCATTTGTTAAAATACTATAAATATTTCCTTTTCTTTTATTCCTGAAGCGAATTCCAACCCTGTGCTTTCAATTCTATTTCTTGATTTGCACGCGTTACTAAATTCATTCCTTCATTTTCTTCAGTTATATGCCCTATAACTGATAAATTAGGATTTCCTTTTATTTTATCATAATCATCTATAGATACTGTGAATAACAACTCATAGTCTTCTCCTCCGCTTAAAGCAATCATAGTACTATCCATATTAAACTCTTCAGAAGTAGCGATAACTTGTGGATCTAAAGGTAATTTATCTTCATAAATTTTACAGCCTGTTTTACTCTGAGTACAGATATGCATAATTTCGGAAGACAATCCGTCAGAAATATCAATCATAGAAGTAGGCTTTACCTCCAACTCTTTCAATAAGATAGGAATATCTTTACGCGCTTCTGGTTTTAACTGACGCTCAATTATATAAGTATAATTATCTAAATCTGGTTGACTTTGAGGATTTACCTGAAACACCTGTTTCTCTCTTTCTAACACTTGCAACCCTAAATAAGCTCCCCCTAAATCACCTGAAACCACAATTAAATCAGTAGGTTTTGCTCCATTTCTATATACAATATCTTCTTTTTTAGCTGAACCTATAGCTGTAATAGAAATTAACATTCCTTTTGTTGATGAAGTTGTATCACCTCCTATTAAATCTACTTTATAAGTATCGCAAGCTAATTGAATTCCTGCATACAATTCCTCAATAGCTTCTAATGGAAAACGATTGGATACAGCTATTGACACTGTAATTTGCTCAGCTGTAGCGTTCATTGCATATACATCAGACAAATTAACCATTACTGCTTTATATCCTAAGTGCTTTAAAGGCATATAACTCAAATCAAAGTGCACACCTTCCACTAATAAATCAGTAGTAATTATAATTTCTTTATTTGATGAACTAATAACTGCCGCATCGTCTCCAACTCCTTTTACTGTTGAAGAATGATGCATTTTAAAATGCTTTGTTAAATGGTTGATGAGTCCAAACTCTCCTAGTTTAGCCAACGAAGTTTTTTCTTGATTTTTATCTTCTAACATACTGCAAAGATAATGACTAGTAAACAAACAAACTCATTTCTAACAAGTAAACAGTTTGAAATAAAAATAGGGTTTTACTGTTTTTGTATGTTATATAATTAGCTAACTTAGTATTTTTTAAACCTCTTCTTATGAAAAACCTTAAAATTTTATTTATCCTTTTAGGGCTTCTTTTTTTAGCCGCTTGTTCGTCTTCAAGTGAACCTACTATACAAGATAAAGATAACGATGGTGTTGTTGATTCTAAAGATAACTGCCCAACAACACCAAATCCTAATCAAGAAGATTCAGATAACAATGGTATTGGAGACGCCTGTGAACCAACAAATAAAAAACCTTGTGAAAATGGAATGGCTGGTAATTATCCTTGCGATGGTTATGATTTATTATTAAACATCCCATTAAGTACCTTTGGAGCCACAGATGGAAGTGACTGTTGGGGATGGACAGACGAAACTACCAATAAAGAATACGCTATTATGAGTATTAATAATGGAACTGTTTTTGTAGACATCACTGATACTGAAAACCCCGTCTATTTAGGTAAATTACCAACTGCAACTGTAAGCAGTTTTTGGTGGGATGTAAAAGTTTATAACAATCATGCTTTTATTGTTAGCGAAGCAACCAACCATGGTATGCAAGTTTTTGATTTAACCAAATTGAGAAATGTAACCAATCCACCAACTACATTTACAGCTGACAAGCATTTTACTGATTTTGGTAGCGCACACAATATTGTTATTAATGAGAACTCTGGCTATGCATATCCTGTAGGAACTAGCAGATCGGGAACATACAAAGGAGGTCCTTTATTCATCAATATACAAGATCCGAAAAACCCAATCAGTGAAGGAGGCTGGGGAACAGACAACTATAGTCACGATGCACAAGTAATTACTTACACGGGACCTGATTCGGATTATTCCGGTAAAGAAATTTTAATAGGTAGTAATGAAAATGAAGTGGTTATTGTCAACATTAGTGACAAAGCAAATCCTATAACTATTTCTAAAATTTCATATTCAAATGTTGGTTATACACATCAAGGTTGGTTTACTGACGATCAAAAGTATTTTATTTTAGGAGATGAAAAAGATGAACAAAATTTTGGAAACAATACTAGAACAATCATTTTTGACTTTACTGACCTAGATAATCCTAAACAACATTTTATTTATACGGGTCCTACAAGCGCCATAGATCATAATGGATATGTTAACAATAACACTTTTTACTTAGCCAATTATACTGCTGGAGTTCGTTTTATAGATATCACAAGTATTGCGAGTTCCTCTATTAGTGAAATAGGATATTTCGATACTTACCCTGAAAATGACGGAGCTAACTTTAATGGTGTTTGGAATGTATATCCTTTTTTTAAAAGTGGAAAAATCGTAGTGAGCGACATTAACAGAGGTCTATTTGTTATTAAAAAGCAATAAATGGTCAAGCATATTTCATCTGTACTACTTATACTTATTATAACTACTTATAGCTGTAACAATGATGATGGCATTCATATAACTTCTTTAACAAAAACTCCTGAAATTAGTTTTGTAAAAACCTTAGGGGGAACTGCTAACGAAAGTGGTAGAAGTGTTATTGAAACTTCTGATGGCGGTTATGCTGTTGCTGGATTTACACAAAGTATAGATGGAGATATTGAAACAACTAGAAACACAATTCAATATGATTTTTGGGTCTTAAAATTTGATAGTCAAGACAATCTTCAATGGCAAAAAACCTTCGGAGGAACCAAAGACGATAAAGCTTTCAAAATTATTCAAACCAATGATGATGGCTTTATAATTGCTGGTTATGGAAAAAGTGATGATGGAGATGTAGACACTAACGAAGGGTTTGATGATTTTTGGATTTTAAAATTAGATGCAAATGGTACTGTTACTTGGAAAACAACTACTGGTTTTTCAGGTGCTGACCAAGGTTTTACAATAACCCAAACTACCGATGGAGGCTACTTTGTTGGAGGTATATTAGATGTGACTGCATCAGGAGGTTTAGGCAACTCCAAATTTGCTGCAAGACATGCTGGTGGAGATTATTGGGGACTTAAACTCAATATCAATGGTAATATTGAATGGCGTAAATATTTTGGCGGCACAAATACTGACACTTGTTATGGTGTTGCTGAAACTTCTGATGGCTATATTTTAATTGGTTCTTCAGACAGTAAGGATGTAGATATAAAAGACAATAAAGGTGCCTATGATTTTTGGATTGTTAAAACTGATAAAAACGGAAATCTTCTTTGGGAGAAATCTTTTGGAGGAACAGAAATTGACGAAGCTAGAGCCATCACAAAAACTGATGATGGAAGTTTTATTATTATTGGAGACACAAGAAGCTCTGACAAAGATATAGATCAAAATAATGGTGGTGCCGATGTATGGGCTATAAAAATAACACCTCAAGGTGAACTAATATGGCAGAAAAATTACGGAGGCTCTAGCTTTGATGTTGGACGTTCAGTACACAAAACATCAGATGGTGGTTTTTTAATTGGAGGAAGTTCAAGAAGTGCCGACAACAACTTCGAAAATAAAGGACAAAATGATGCGTTAATACTAAAAATTGACAAAAACGGAAACCTAATATGGCAAAAAACAGTAGGTGGTACCGAAATAGACTATTGTTACGATGCTATTGAGTTAACCAATGGAAGCATCATTGCTGTTGGCGAAAGTAGTAGCAACAATCAAGATATAACAACAAACAAAGGTTTTTCAGACCTATTAATCATCAAAATAAAATAAATCAATGAGGTATTTTTTAACTCTTTTTCTTAGTGTATTACTTTTTTCTTGTAGTTCAGACAATGACGAACCTATCAAAGAAGTTTCTGTAAAACTAAAATTCACCCAAAATTGGGATGGCACTACTATTAAAAGTTCCGATTTAAACAATACCGAATACACTAACAAACTAGGCACCAAACTTAACATCAATAAATTACGTTATTTGATTTCACGTGTAGCTCTTACCAATGGTGCTGGAGATACTACTAAATTTGAAGGTTATAAACTGGTAGATATTAGTAAACCAGATGATTTAACTTTTTCTCTCTCGCAAAAGGTATCCGAAGGAAATTACAAATTGTCTTTCACTTTTGGTTTTACAGAAGAAGATAATACTGATGGAGCTTACCCAGATTTAAATACTGCCTCTTGGGGAGTTCCTGAAATGTTAGGAGGAGGGTATCATTTTATGCAATTAGATGGAAATTACAAAGATAGCGAAGGAAAAGAAAACCCATATAACTTTCACGTTATTCGTGCTTACGACACTACAACTAACACTTCAGAAGATACTTCTTTTACAATTGAAGCCGGTTCTGTTCTGTTAAAAAACAACGCAACTATAGAAATCAAGATGAATGTTGCTGGATGGTTTAAAACCCCTAATGATTGGGATTTAAACGAAAAAAACATTGAGTTAATGCCCGATTTTGAAGCTCAGAAACTAATGTCTGAAAACGGTCAAACTGGAGTATTTAGTTTAGGAACCATCACTCAATAAAAAAACAAAATGACACAAAAAAGTGTATATCTATTTTTATTACTTCTTCTTTTGATAAGTTGTTCATCAAAAGAAGAAAATGATGTATACACCCCAACTCCTGCTAGTTTAAAAATACCTGAGCTTTTTCAACAAAAAATAATAGCACCAGTAATTCCAACCAACAATCCATTAACAGAAGAAGGAATTGCTTTGGGTAAAAAGTTGTTTTTTGATCCTATTTTATCAAAAGACAACACACAATCCTGCGCTAGTTGCCACGATCCCAAAAGAGCTTTTACCGATGAAACTCGTTTTAGTGATGGAGTAGATGGTCAATTCGGAACCCGAAATTCTATGCCTCTATTCAACTTAGCATGGAATTTTGATGAACGTTTTATGTGGGATGGCAAACAACTTAGCATTGAACGACAAGCTTTCGCACCTGTTAGAAACCCAATTGAAATGCATAGTAAATGGGTGGATGTTACAAAAAAATTACAAGAACACGCTGAGTATCCAACACTTTTTCAACAAGCTTTTGGTATTTCAAAAATAGATTCGACCTTAGTTACAAAAGCAATCGCTCAGTTTGAAAGAACCTTAATTTCAGGAAACTCAAAATTTGACCAACACCTCTTAGGCAAAGCTCAATTAACTTCAGAAGAATTAAACGGATTTAATGTTTTCATGGATGAAACCAAAGGTGATTGCTTTCACTGCCATGGCAGCAACAACAATCCACTTTGGACTGACAATAAATTCCACAACAACGGATTAGATGCTACATTTGCCGATTTAGGCTTGGGAGCAGTTACTGGTGACCCAAACGATAATGGTAAATTTAAAACTCCTTCTCTTAGAAACTTAAAATTTACCGCTCCCTATATGCATGATGGACGGTTTACTACTTTAGAAGAGGTTATTAATCATTATTCTGAAGGATTAAAATCCTCCCCAACTATTGATCCTTTAATGAAAAAAGTCAATCAAGGAGGTGTACAACTTTCTAGTAAAGATAAAGCAGATTTAAAAGCATTTCTTTTAAGTCTTTCTGATAACGATTTTGTAAATAATCCTGACTTTCAACAATAATACACTAACAATCAGCACTTAGATTTATGGTATAGACAAATCTTATCGTTTCATAGCTATATTCATTTCAAAACATGACATAAATCATATTTTGTCATTATCTTTGCAATTGATTTAGATTTAATCTATTTAAACGATGATAAAAGTTTCAGACACAGCAAAAAAGAAAGTCATTGAATTAATGACAGATGATGGATTTGATACTACAACCGACTATGTTCGTGTTGGAGTAAAAAGTGGTGGTTGTTCAGGATTATCATACGACTTAACTTTTGACAAAACTCAACAAGAAAATGATAAAGTTTTTGAAGACAATGATGTAAAAATCGTTGTTGATAAAAAAAGTTTTTTATACTTAGTGGGTACTACTTTAGAATATTCTGGAGGTTTAAACGGTAAAGGTTTTGTATTTAACAATCCTAACGCTAATAGAACTTGTGGTTGCGGAGAAAGTTTCTCTCTGTAAAATCATTACACCAAAAAGAAGACTTAAAACTGATGAGTAAATATACCGAGGACGATTTAAGAGAAGAATTAAAAACCAAAGAATACGAATATGGTTTTTATACTGATATTGAAAGTGATAAATTTCCTAATGGGGTAAACGAAGAAATTGTTCGTGCCATTTCTAAAAAGAAAAACGAGCCTGAATGGATGACCGAATGGCGTTTAGAGGCTTTTAGAATTTGGGAACAAATGGAAGAACCTGAATGGGCTAACGTTACCTACAAAAAACCTAACTTCCAAGAAATATCTTATTACTCAGCGCCTAAAAAGAAACCTAAACTAAATAGTTTAGATGAAGTAGACCCAGAGTTATTGGCTACTTTTGAAAAATTAGGAATTTCTTTAGAAGAACAAAAAAAATTAGCCAACGTAGCGGTTGATATTGTGATGGATTCTGTTTCGGTAGCTACTACTTTTAAAGAAACTTTAGCTGAAAAAGGAATCATTTTCATGCCTATTTCAGAAGCAATTCAAGAGCATCCTGAATTGGTAAAAAAATATATTGGCTCGGTAGTACCAAAAACCGATAACTTTTATGCTGCCTTAAACTCAGCAGTATTCTCAGACGGATCTTTCTGTTATATTCCCAAAGGCGTTCGTTGCCCTATGGAATTATCAACCTACTTCCGTATCAACGAAGGAGGTACTGGACAGTTCGAGCGTACCTTAGTAATTGCAGATGAAGGTAGTTATGTTTCTTACTTAGAAGGTTGTACTGCTCCGCAACGTGACGAAAACCAATTACACGCAGCAGTAGTAGAGTTAATTGCTTTAGATGATGCTGAAATAAAATATTCAACTGTACAAAACTGGTTTCCTGGTGATTCAGAAGGAAAAGGTGGTGTTTTCAACTTTGTAACGAAAAGAGGGTTGTGTGAAACCAATGCTAAAATTTCTTGGACACAAGTTGAAACAGGATCAGCAATTACATGGAAGTATCCTAGTTGTATTTTAAAAGGAAATAATTCTGTAGGTGAATTTTACTCAATTGCAGTAACTAACAACCATCAGCAAGCTGATACAGGAACTAAGATGATTCACTTAGGAAAGAACACCAAATCAACCATTATTTCTAAAGGTATTTCTGCTGGAAAATCACAAAATAGCTACCGTGGATTGGTGCAAATCAATGCAAGAGCTGAAAATGCACGTAATTTCTCTCAATGTGATTCTTTATTAATGGGTAACGAGTGTGGTGCACATACCTTCCCTTATATCGAAGCAAAAAATAAATCTGCTCAAATAGAACACGAAGCTACTACTAGTAAAATTGGTGAAGACCAATTATTTTATTGTAATCAACGTGGTATTGATACCGAAAAAGCAATCGCATTAATTGTAAACGGATTTAGCAAAGAGGTATTAAATAAATTACCGATGGAATTTGCTGTAGAAGCACAAAAGTTATTAGAAATAAGCTTAGAAGGAAGTGTCGGATAACCAAATAAAAAATTAATATAATGAAGAAAACATTTTTATTAGCTCTTTTAGCAATTATTAGTTTTAGTTGTAAAAATGCTGAAAAAAAGCAAGAAGCTAAAGAAGAAAAAGTAGTTGAAAAACCTCAAGTTAAACTTTATGTTTTAAATGGAGGTTCTATTTTAGTGAACAAACTTGAAGTCTTTTCTCAAGACATAACATATACTGGGCAGTCTAAACAGTTTGCAGATGCTTACTATGTAATATCTCACCCAAAAGGAAACTTAATGTGGGACGCTGGTTTACCAGAATCGTTAATTACTGACGAACCATTTACAGAGCCAAGTGGTACATTTACATTACAACGTGCTGATTCATTAAAAAATCAATTACAATCTATTGATTTAACTGTTGATGATTTTAAATACATCGCATTATCTCATCCTCATTTTGATCACACTGGTCATGCAAATTATTTTAAAAATGCTACTTGGTTAGTTCAAGAAAACGAGTATGATTTTATTACCAACGATTCTGCAAAAGTTAAAGATCCTAACACCTATAATTCTATTAAAGAATTAACAAATGTTCAAAAAATAAAAGGTGATCATGATGTATTTGGTGATGGTACTGTTGTTATTAAATACATGCCTGGTCATACAATTGGACATCAGACTTTATATGTAGAAGCTGGTTTAGAAAAACCTATCTTATTAACAGGTGATTTATATCACTTTGAAGAGAACAGAGAAACAAAAGGTGTTCCTTCATTCAACCATAATGTTGAGCAAACTTTAGAGAGCATGGAAAAGTTTGAAGCTTTTGCTAAAGAAAAGAATGCTGAGGTGATTATACAACACTCACCAAAAGATTTCGAAAAATTACAAAACCTATTAAAAAAGTAACCATACAGTAATGTTAAAAATAGAAAACTTACACGCACAAGTAGAAGGTAAAGATATTCTTAAAGGAATAAACTTAGAGGTAAAGGCAGGTGAAGTACATGCTATTATGGGACCTAATGGTGCAGGTAAAAGTACCTTATCATCTGTTATCGCTGGTAACGAAAATTACGAAGTAACTTCTGGGGCTATTGAATTAGAAGGTGAAGACATTAGTGAATTGGCTCCTGAAGAAAGAGCACATGCAGGTATATTTTTATCATTTCAGTATCCTGTTGAAATTCCTGGTGTTACGGTAACAAACTTTATCAAAACAGCCATTAACGAATCGCGTAAAGCTAAGGGATTAGAAGAAATGCCTGCTAAAGACATGCTTAAGAAGATTCGTGAAAAATCAGAATTATTAGAAATTGATCGTAAATTCTTATCTCGTTCTCTAAACGAAGGTTTCTCAGGAGGAGAGAAAAAGCGTAATGAAATTTTTCAAATGGCAATGTTAGAGCCTAAACTAGCAATTTTAGATGAAACTGACTCTGGTTTAGACATTGATGCTTTACGTATTGTTGCTAACGGAGTTAATAAATTAAAATCTAAAGACAATGCTGTGGTAGTTATTACACACTATCAACGTTTATTAGATTATATCATTCCTGATTATGTACACGTTTTACACGATGGGAAAATCGTTAAAACGGGTGATGCTTCACTTGCTTTAGAATTAGAAGAAAAAGGATACGATTGGATTAAAAACGAATTAGCATAATTGGTAACAGTTACCGCTAAGAAGTAATGACAGCAAGAAAATAATGGAGTTAAAAGAAAAAATATTATCATCATACGTAGCTTTTGAAAATGGTGTAAACATCAATTCAGATTTACACGAAATTAGAACAGAAGCACTACAAAACTTTGAAAAACTAGGGTTTCCTACTAAAAAGTTAGAAGCTTGGAAATACACTTCTTTAAATTCAATTTTAAAGGAAGATTATAGCATATTTCCAGACCGTGATGCAGCAGTAGAGTTAGCAGATGTAAAAAAATATTTCATCCATGAAATTGATAGCTACAAGATAATTTTTGTAGACGGAAAATACAGCTCGTTCTTATCAAATACTACGCACGACGGCAAAGATATTTGCTTATTATCGGCTGCTTTTTCAAAAGAGAAATACAAACCTATTGTAGAAAAATATTTTAATAAAATAGCTAAACAGGACAATTTAACTTCATTAAACACTGCATTTGCTACTGAAGGTGCATTTATTCATATTCCTAAAAATGTTGAGGTAGAAAAACCTATCCAAATCATCAATTTTACAACAGGAAAAGAAAATGCTACAATGTTGCAACCTCGTAACTTAATCGTTGTAGAAAAAAATGCACATGTTCAAATTATAGAACGTCACCAAAACCTAAATAATAATGCTGTATTAACCAATTCTGTAACTGAAATTTATACAGATACGCACGCTACAGTAGATTATTATAAAATACAGAACGATAACAATAGCGCTTCTTTAGTTGATAATACTTACATAGAACAACAAAAAGAAAGTACTTGCTCTCTGCACACGTTTTCTTTTGGTGGAAATATTACTCGTAACAACCTAAACTTTTATCAAAAAGGAGAACACATCAACTCTATTTTGAAAGGGATTACCATTATAGAAGGAAAACAACATGTAGACCACCACACATTGGTAAATCATATAGAGCCAAATTGTGAAAGTCACCAAGACTATAAAGGTATTTATGCCGATCGTTCTACTGGTGTATTTAACGGTAAAGTTATTGTTGAAAAAGAAGCTCAAAAAACAAACGCATATCAGCAAAACAATAATGTTTTGATTAGTGATAAAGCGACTGTAAATGCAAAGCCTCAGTTAGAGATTTTTGCCGACGACGTAAAATGTTCTCATGGTTGTACTATTGGTCAGTTAGATGACCAAGCATTGTTTTATATGCAACAAAGAGGTATTCCTAAAAAAGAAGCAAATGCTTTACTAATGTATGCCTTTGCTAATACTGTTTTAGAAAGTGTTAAAATACCTGAAGTAAAGAAAAGAATTACCAAATTAATTGCCGATAAGTTAGGCGTAAATATTGGTTTTGATTTATAAAATACTCAACACGTATAAAAAAAGCTACTCGGTCGAGTAGCTTTTTTTATACGTGTTGAGCTTTAATTTTGTAAATCTTTTACCGCTAAACTGATTGAAAATATTTCTATTTTCATGATATATCTTTTTAATTTCTCTCTTCAAAAGGTATAATAATTCCTTTTTCTACGTAATTTTTAAGTCCGTTTAACAACAGTGCCCAACAATAAGATGAGTGTTTAAAGTGAGAGTTTTGTTCAGCCCAACCTTTATGAAAAAAGTGTACCCATGTAACACCACTTTCTTTTTCAAATAAATCAAATCCAAAAGTAGTAGAGTACCAATCACTGTCTGATTTTATCATTTTTATATGAAAGGAACTGTTTTCTTTACACTGAACCACTTCACCATACCAATCGTAAGGTTCACCAAAAGAGAAATTGTATTCTGCTCCTACTTTGGGATTTCCAGTACACTTTAATGGCCACCAATGCGCCAAATCTTCAGGGTTACTAATTGCCTTAAAAACTTTGTTAGACAATGCTTTTACAGGAAAATTATGATAAATGGTAAACCCTTCTTCATTTGCTTTCATAAGTACTTGATTTAATAACTCTTAAAGTTACTAAAAATAAAACCACTTACTGTATTACCTAAAAATATTATTTATAAACATTTTTTTTATTTCAAGCAATTAAACAATATCTAAATGAAAATATTCATTTATAATTAATGAATAAAACCATATTTTGGTCTACATTTCTAAGGCTTTCTTAGGATTGTTATCCATTAATAATTCTACAGGATTTTCTAATGCTTCTTTAACAGCTACTAAGAATCCAACAGACTCACGACCATCAATAATTCTGTGATCGTACGATAATGCTACATACATAATTGGTTGAATTACCACTTCACCATTTACCGCCATTGGACGATTAACAATGTTATGCATTCCTAAAATTCCACTTTGTGGAGGGTTGATAATAGGAGTAGACAACATAGAACCGAATACACCACCGTTAGTGATAGTAAACGTACCTCCTGTCATTTCATCAACAGTAATTTGTCCGTCACGAGCACGTAATGCTAAACGCTTTACCTCACTTTCAACTCCTCTAAATGTTAAATTTTCAGCATTTCTAATAACAGGAACCATTAATCCTTTAGGACCTGATACTGCAATAGAAATATCTTGAAAATCGTGACTTACTTTGTAATCTCCATCAATCATAGAGTTTACATCTGGATACATTTTTAAAGCTCTTACCACTGCTAAAGTAAAGAATGACATAAATCCTAAACCTACACCGTGTTTTGCTTTAAACTCATCTTTATACTCGTTACGTAAGTCAAAAATTGGCTGCATGTTCACTTCGTTAAATGTAGTTAACATCGCTGTTTCGTTCTTTACAGAAACTAAACGCTGTGCCACTTTACGACGTAACATAGATAATTTCTTACGCTCACTACTACGAGATCCAGTACCTGGTGTTCCCATAGAAGGAACAGCTTTAACAGCATCTTCTTTAGTTACACGACCGTCTTTACCAGTTCCTTTAACGTCAGCTGCACTCATTCCTTTTTCAGCTAATACTTTCTTAGCTGCTGGAGATGCTGTACCTGTTGCATAAGTTTCTTTTGCTGGTTCAGCTTTTGGTGCCTCTTTTTTCTCTTCAGCTTTTGGCGCCTCAGTTTTTGGTGCTCCAGCTCCTTCAGGTTTCGCAGCACTCATATCAATATGACAAACTACTGCTCCTACTGCTACTGCATCACCTTCTTCAGCTTTTAAAGTGATTATTCCGCTTTCTTCCGCAGGTAATTCTAACGTTGCTTTGTCAGAATCTACTTCGGCAATTGGTTGATCTTTCTCAACGTAATCACCATCTTCAACTAACCAAGTTGCGATTTCTACTTCTGTAATTGATTCCCCCGGAGAAGGAACTTTCATTTCTAAAACCATCAGTTCTAAATTTTATATATCTGAATTATTTTATTTCTTTTATTTGGGCGTTCCCCTATCGGGTCGGGCTTTACGCGCTACATGGTAGCTTGCTTCAATCCCTAACGCATTTATTTTGTTTTTAATCAAAAACCTTATCAATAATAGCTTGATGACGTCTTTTAAAACGTGCACTTGAACCTGCTGCTGGTGCCGAACGATACTCTTCCGAAGCACATTCTAACCTAGCTAATTCAAAACGCTCTAACATATAACTCCAAGCTCCCATGTTTTTAGGTTCTTCTTGTGCCCAAACATAACGTTCTACATTTGGATACTTGTCCATTACTTCTTTAATTTTATCATTGTGTAATGGGAACAATTGCTCTATACGAACTAAAGCTACGTCTTCTCTACCTAATTTTTCACGTTCTTCTAACAAGTCGTAATAAAACTTACCTGTACAGAATACCATCTTCTTCACTTTTGAAGTATCGATAGTATCATCTATTACTTCTTGGAAAGTACCATTTGCTAAATCTTCTATAGAATTAACAGCTCTTGGTAAACGTAATAAACTTTTTGGAGTGAAAACAACTAAAGGCTTTCTGAAATCACGTTTCATTTGGCGACGCAAAATATGATACATATTTGCTGGCGTAGAACAGTTTGCTATTGTCCAGTTATCGGTTGACGATGATTGTAAGAAACGTTCTATTCTTCCTGACGAGTGTTCTGGTCCTTGACCTTCATACCCATGAGGCAATAACATTACCAATCCATTTTGCAACTTCCATTTATCTTCTGCTGAAGAAATATATTGATCAAACATGATTTGTGCTCCGTTAGCAAAATCACCAAACTGAGCCTCCCAAATCGTTAAAGTATTTGGGGCAGCCATTGCGTATCCATAGTCAAACCCTAACACCCCATATTCTGATAAATGAGAATTGTAAATTGTCATCTCTCCTTTATTCTTAGGATTAGTGTTTAACAAGTTTACACGCTCTAAAGTTTCTTCATCACGCATAATTGCATGACGGTGAGAAAAAGTACCTCTTTCTACATCCTCTCCTGAAATACGCACATCAAATCCTTCTTCTAATAAGGTACCATATGCTAAATTCTCAGCTGTACCCCAATCTAGCAAGTTATCTTCAAAAACCATTTTTTCACGTCCTTTCAAGATACGCTCAGCTTTACGAACAAACTTATGTCCCTCTGGAGTTTTTGATATTACTCTTGCTATGTCTTTTAAACTATCTACAAGGTAAGTTGTATCTATAGGCTGCAACATGTCTTCCAACTGCTTAAGCACAAACCCTTTCCATACATTAGGCATAAATTCTTGAATTTTTGCTGTTTCTCTCTTTTTAGATTCAGCAAACTCAACTTCTAAATGCGTTTTAAATTCCTCTGTAATTTCTTTTAAATAGTCAGCTGTTATACTTCCTTCTGCTATTAATTTATTAGCATAAATTTCTCGAGCATTTTTATGCTTAGAAATTACTTTGTATAACTTAGGTTGTGTAAAACGAGGTTCATCACCTTCGTTATGTCCATATTTACGATACCCTAATAGGTCAATAAAAATATCTTTATTGAATTTCATACGATATTCAACAGCCATTTCCATTGCATGACAAACAGCTTCTGCATCATCTGCATTTACATGCAATACTGGAGATAAGGTTACTTTAGCCACATCTGTACAATAAGTACTTGAACGCGCATCTAGGTAGTTCGTAGTAAATCCTACTTGGTTATTCACCACAACATGAATAGTACCTCCTGTTTTGTATCCATTTAATTGTGCCATTTGCACAACTTCATATACAATTCCTTGACCTGCAATTGCAGCATCACCATGCACTAAAATTGGAAGGATTTTATTTCCATTCCCATTGTAGTCTTTATCAATTTTGGCTCTAACAATACCTTCAGCAACAGCATCAACAGTTTCTAAGTGAGATGGATTGGGAACTAGATTCATTTTCATCTTTTGTCCACCCTGATATTCTTTGCTTAAAGTTAACCCTAAGTGATATTTTACATCACCGTCGATATCTTGATCTTCAAAATCTTTTCCTTCAAACTCGCTAAATAAATCACGAACTGGTTTTTTAAAGATGTTTACCAAAGTATTTAAACGCCCACGGTGTGCCATTCCTAACACACACTCTTCTACTCCATATAATTCAGCGGCATCTCTAAGCGCTACACTTATCCCAGGTATTAAGGTTTCCCCTCCTTCTACAGAAAATCGCTTTTGCCCTACATACTTAGTTTGTAAGAAACTTTCAAAAGTTGAAGCTTGATTTAATTTGGTAAGAATGTATTTTTTAGCTTCAACATCATAATTAGAATGATTTGCGTTTTTGTTTAAACGTTCATTCCACCATTTTAACTCTTCTGGATTTCTTAGGTACATATACTCAACCCCAATACTTTCACAGAAAACAGCTTTTAAATATTCTATTATTTCTGCTAAAGATTTAGGACCAATACCCAAAACTTCACCTGCACTAAAAACTGTAGATAAATCCGATTGATTTAACCCAAAGTTCTCAATATCTAATGTGGGGGTATATGTTCTTCTATTACGAACCGGGTTTGTTTTTGTAAACAAATGGCCTCGTGTACGGTAACCGTTGATTAAATCGATTACTAAAAATTCTTTACGTACTTCTTCAGGGACTTCTACTGAGACTTCTTCATCTGTTAATGAATAATTCTCATTAGCCAAATCATATCCTTGAAAAAAACTTCTCCAACTTGGTTCTATCGCATCAGGATTTTTCTGATATTGTTCGTACAAATCACCTATAAAACCTGTATGTGCTGCGTTTAAGAACGAAAATTTGTCCATATATTTTGTTATACTTTTCTATCTATAAGAATAATGGTGACAAAAGTACAACTTTTAACAAAAAAAGCACTTCTTTTTAGTCTAATTTTAAACTCTTTAACGAGTCTTTTCTTTTTGTTAAATTTCAGTTAACACCCTCTCTTTTTAAAAGAATAAACCCCTGTAATCCAGAAATTAAAAAAAATACCTGTACTTTTTATTAAAAATAATTTGCAGATATAAAAAAAGCACTTAAATTTGCACTCGCATTTTAAGACAAGCATGTTTTAAATTCCTCCTTAGCTCAGTTGGTTAGAGCATCTGACTGTTAATCAGAGGGTCCTTGGTTCGAGCCCAAGAGGAGGAGCAAAGGCAACGTAGAAGCCGATAATTTCTACAATATACATATATTGTTCTACAAGAACATTCCTCAATAGCTCAGTTGGTTAGAGCATCTGACTGTTAATCAGAGGGTCCCTGGTTCGAGTCCAGGTTGAGGAGCAAAAAAGACTTACAATATTGTAAGTCTTTTTTTATTTTTACATTATGCAATTTCCTAAAAAACTACAACAAAAACTCATACAACGAGTAGCCCAAAGCTCTTTAAGAAGTCTTGGTAGAGAAAATTCATGTATCGATTTTTCTTCGAACGATTATTTAGGATTTGCAAAATCTGAAAGTATTTTTAATAAGACACATCAGTATTTAGTTGCTTGTAATATCAAAGTCAATGGAGCAACAGGATCTCGCCTACTTTCAGGAAATCATAAACTTTATACCGAAATTGAAAAGCAAATAGCAAAACATCATAATTCTGAAACTGCGTTAATTTTCAATTCTGGCTACGACGCTAACATTGGTTTTTTTGCTTCTGTACCTCAACGTACTGATATCATTTTATATGATGAGTTTATTCATGCATCCATCCGAGATGGTATACAATTATCCAATGCTAAATCGTTTAAATTTAAGCATAACGATTTAATTCATCTTGATGAGCTATTAAAACGAGTTCAGCAAGAAAACTCAGATATTTATGTAGTGACCGAATCTGTTTTTTCAATGGATGGAGACTCCCCTGATTTAGTAACAATGTCACAAATAGTTAATAAACTCACCAATGTGCATTTAGTAGTGGATGAAGCACATGCTTTGGGAGTTTTTAATTTCGGATTGATTCAAAAACTACAATTAGAAAATGATGTTTTCGCTCGAATTGTCACTTTTGGAAAAGGTTTAGGTTGTCATGGCGCAGCTATTTTAGGAAGCGAACAACTACAACAGTACCTTGTTAATTTTGCGCGAAGTTTCATTTACACAACGGGGTTATCACCTCACGCATTAGCTACTATAAAAATTGCTTACGACGAATTATCTATCAGTGATTCTAAAGAAAAACTACAACAAAACATTCAATACTTTATTTCTGAATCAAAAAGATTACAATTAAACTTTATTAAGAGTAATTCTGCTATTCATTGTTGTATCATTTCTGGGAATGAACGTGTAAAGAACATCGCTTTACAGCTACAAGAAAGTGGATTTGATGTAAAACCTATTCTATCACCTACTGTTCCTCAAAACCAAGAACGCTTACGTTTTTGCTTACACTCTTACAATTCTAAAGAAGAAATCACGAATGTTTTAGAGAACCTTGCTACTTTTGTTTAAAAAATAAAATGCAAGATCGTTATACCATTTTAGCAGTATTCGAATATTCTACTGAAGCACAAGTCGTAAAAGCTAAATTAGAATCAGAAGGGGTTAAAACCATGCTAATGGATGAAAAAACAATAGACTCTGATCCGCTAATTAGCCAAGCTATTGGTGGCGTAAAACTACTTGTACACAACAACGATTTAGAAAACGCTGCTACTATTTATAACGAAATACGAAATTACACAAAGGATGAAAACGGAAACAATATTCATTGTCCTAAGTGTGATTCAACAAAAATATTAGTTGCCGATTTACAACGTAAAAATATCTTTTTTATGCTTTTTCCTTTTTTTGAAAGTAGGAAATTAATCTGCAACGATTGTAAAACAATTTTTAAATGACAAAATATTTTATCACAGGAATATCAACAGAAGTAGGTAAAACGGTTGCTTCTGCCATCATAACTGAAGCCTTACAAGCTGATTACTGGAAACCTATCCAATCGGGCGATTTAGAATATTCCGACACCCATAAAGTTGAAAAACTCATTTCAAATTCAAAAACTGTTTTTCATCCAAACTCATATGCTTTGCAAACACCTATGAGTCCACATGCTTCAGCAGAAATTGATGGAATTACTATTGAGATTGATAAGATTAAAGAACCAACAACAAAAAATCATTTAGTAATCGAAGGTGCTGGCGGACTACTCGTACCTTTAAATGATAAAGATACCTTACTCGATGTCATCAAAACTGATTATAAAGTTATTGTGGTTTCTCGCCATTATTTAGGAAGCATCAATCATACCTTATTAACAGTTAACTTACTAAAAGAAAAAGGGTTTGACGTTTCGTTAATTTTTTCTGGAAATGAACACAAAACAACGGAAGACATTATCAAAAAAATGACTGGTGTTCCTGTAATTGGCCGTATTGAAGAAGAACCTTATTTCGACAAAAATGTAATTAAAGAATACGCAGAGTTATTTAAAGACAACTTATAAATGAAAACCATTACCGCAAAACATCTTTGGTCTTTTCCTTTACTTTTTGGTTTTTTAGGAGCTATCATAGGTTTAGTTTTGCGCTACGCTTTTACAGGAAGTATTACCAACTTCCCCTTTAAGTTTGTACTCCACTCACATTCGCATGTAATGTTGTTGGGGTTCCTTTTTAATGCTCTAATTGTTTTACTCTTTACAAGATTTACCAACGGAATAGACCAAACCTCCTACCTTCTTTATATTGCTCTACAAATTTGTGTAGCTATTTTATTGGTAGGCTTTATTCTTCAAGGGTATACCTTCGTCACTATTCTGTTCTCTACCATACACTTATGGATTAGTTATTGGCTAGTTGTTAGATTATGGAGGCATTTGGTAGGTGAAAAAACTACTATAGTATTAATTAAATCAGGAATTGTTTTTCATTTTATATCTTCAATAGGTCCCTATGCTTTAGGGCCTTTAATGACTTTGAAAATGCAAGCTTCTCCTTGGTATCAACAAGCTATTTTTTTCTACTTACATTTTCAATATTTCGGATCGTTTTTCCTTTGGATGCTTGCCATACTCTTTCAAAAAACAACAATTAGACTCTCAAAAAAACAAATTATCTTAATTGTTACTTCTCTTATATTATTGTATGCTCATTCATTAAAATACAGTTTTAATCATTCAGCTATTCAAATTGCAGGAAGTATTGGTGCAGGAATTTTAATCATAGCGCTTTTCAAACTTAAAAATTCATTTTTACATCAAAAGCTTCAATATCAACTACTTTTCGGAATTTTACTATTCATAGGAATTTTGAATGGTCTTGGTAGTATCCCTTACTTTTCTAATTTGGTAGTATCTAACAGATTTATGCTAATTGCCTGGTTACATTTACTTTTTTTAGGAATGTATGTACCTTTTATTTGGATAGAATTAAACCAAAGAATCTCAAAAAAAACATGGATTGGTTATGCTTTTTTTGTTCTCTCTTCTGAACTCATTTTAGTATTTCCTTCATTTTTTTCTGAGTTGTTTTCAATAGCCATTATGTGGTTATTGTTTCTTGCTTATTTTGGGATAGTTTTATGTATTTCTATCGTACATTTGACTACTCTTTTTCAAAAGAATTAAACATTATGAATTTACAAGAACGTGATAAAAAACATTTGTGGCACCCACTAAAACAACATCAAACACACCCAAATAGTTTAGGTATTGTAAAAGCTAAAGGTTGCATATTAACCGACGAAAATGGCTATGAATATATCGATGCTATTTCTTCTTGGTACACTTGTATGTTTGGACACTGTAATGACTATATTACCAATAAGGTTTCCAAACAAATGCAAACTTTAGATCAAATAATGTTTAGCGATTTTACGCATGAACCAGCAGTAAAATTATCGGAAGAGTTGATTAAAATTCTTCCTAAAAACCAAAACAGAATCTTTTTTAACGATAATGGTTCTACTGCTGTAGAAGCTGGTATTAAAATGGCTTTACAATACTATTTTAATAAAGGAGAAAAGCGTACAACCTTTATTGCTTTTGAAGATGGTTTTCATGGTGATACCTTTGGAGCTATGTCAGTTTCTGGATTATCTGTGTATAATGGTCCGTTTGAAGAATTTTTAATGGATATTCAACGTATTCCTGTTCCGAATGGAGAAAACAATGACCTTATAGCGCAACAATTACAACAAATCATAACTGAAAATGACGTTGCAGGATTCATTTATGAGCCCTTAGTACAAGGAGCAGCTGGAATGAAAATTCACAAAGCAGAAGATTTAAATAAAATCCTAGCAATTTGTAAAAAGAACGATATCTTAACTATTGCCGATGAAGTAATGACGGGGTTTGGAAAAACAGGTAACAATTTTGCTTCTGATGAAATAGCTACAAAACCTGATATCATGTGTTTGAGTAAAGCCTTAACAGCTGGTTTAGTTCCTATGTCGATTACATCATGTACTGAAGAAATTTATACTGCCTTTTTAGATAATGATATTGCTAAAGGCTTTTTTCACTGTCATACCTATTCTGCAAACCCGATAGCATGTAGTGCTGCATTGGCTAGCATAGAGTTATTACAAACTCAAGAAATTCAGGATAATATTCAGTTTATTGAAAAGAATAATAAATCATTTGCTAAAAAGATAAAAAATCACTCAAAAGTAAACTCAACAAGATATAAAGGTGTCATATTAGCTATCGATTTAAACACCAATTCTGGTCGTTATGGAACGCTACGTGATCAACTTTTAAAGTCTTTTATGGATGAGGGTGTTTTCTTACGTCCGTTAGGAAATACTATTTACATTCAACCACCTTATGTAATTACCCAAAAGCAACTTGACAAAATATATATGACTATTGAAAAAGTTCTAGATACCCTCTAGAACTTTTTCTTTTTCTAATAAGTTAATTTCTTCTTGAGTCTTTTTAATTCGAACATACAAATCTTCGTAAATCCACTCTCCATCTAGTTTAATTCCTCTAACAATTAAAACTCCTTCTCCTTTATCACCTCTTATTGGTATTGAAAAATCAACATTTCCATCATCATTTTTAAGAGAAATATTTCCTGATGGGATTCCGTATTTTTCAATTGGCTCTCCTAAGTTTTTAATTACTATTTCATTTTTAGATGCCTGTTCTATAGCATACTCTACAGGAGTAGAATTGTTTATCATTGTTGATACCCCAAAAAAAGCCGCACCAATACCTAGAACAATCAATAAAATAAACCCTAAACACCCTGTTAATGGTATAAACCACAACCAATTTCTTCCAAACCAACTTTTTTGACCTTGCTCACTCATAACTTAAAATTTTCCCACCAAGATAAATATTTTTATTTTCTTTAGAATCCCTGTTTTTACCTTTATTTTTGCAGAAATTTTATAGTGTTGAAAGAACTTATCTCAATAACATCTTTTGCATCAGTTTCTGCCTTAGGAAGTACTTCCGAAGAAATATGGAAGAACTACTTGAACGACCAGCATTTTTTAACTTTAAAAGAATTTGAACGTTTTAAAGCTTGGGTTGCGCAATTAACTAAAGAAGATAAACATGCTATTGAAGAGGTTCAAAACTCAGATAACAAGTATAAAAATTTAGATCCTTCTGTTTTATATACACTATTTGTGGCTAGAAAAGCAATGGAACAAACCGATTGGAAAGCCTCAGACAACTTTGGAATCAATATAGGTTCTTCTCGCGGTGCTACTTCTTTGTTTGAAAAATACCATAAAGAATTTTTAAAAACGGGAAAATCATCAACCTTAAGTTCTCCAACCACAACCTTAGGGAATATTTCCTCTTGGATAGCACACGATTTACAAACTAACGGACCAGAAATTTCACATTCTATTACTTGTTCAACCGGACTACATTCTCTGTTAAACGGAGTTGCCTGGTTACAATCTGGAATGTCTGAAAAATTTATGGTTGGTGCCAGTGAAGCTTCATTAACAGATTTTACCATTGCTCAAATGCAAGCTTTAAAAGTATATTCTAAAGAAAAAAGTGGATATCCATGCAAAGCTTTCGACATGAACAAGCCCAAAAACACTATGGTTTTAGGAGAAGCTACTTCTGTTTTTTGCTTGGAAAAAGGAGCTAAAGAAAATGCTTTAGCTTTTATTGAAGGTATAGGTTATGCTACAGAAGTTTTAAAACATAACACCTCTGTATCAACTGATGCTGAATGCTTTCAAAAATCGATGAAAATGGCTCTAGGTACTATTTCTACTGATGAAATTGATGCAATCGTAATGCATGCACCAGGGACCATCAAAGGGGATCAGTCAGAAATTAACGCGATTCAAAAAGTATTTTGTAACAAAACACCTTTTTTAACTACCAATAAGTGGAAACTTGGGCATACTTTCGGCGCTTCTGGCTTATTAAGTTTAGAATTAGCTGTATTAATGTTACAACATCAACAAGTTATTGAAGTTCCATTTGCGCAACCTCAAAAACGTCCTAAGAAATTATCAAAAATATTGGTAAATGCTGTCGGTTTTGGAGGGAATGCTGTTTCTGTTTTGTTAACCAAATAAAAATTGCCGCTTTCGAGCAATTTATATACTTTTAGTAGCTCATTTAAATAATTGCTTTATGATGGAATGGTTTTCTGAATTGACCTCTTTTCAACAAGTTTATTGGGGAATAGCAGGTATATTTACACTAATTTTCGTGTTTGTACTTATTAGTAGCTTTGTAGGCGCTGATACAGGTGACATAGGCGATATCGATACTGAAATAGATGCCGATACAGGTGCAGGATTTCAGTTTTTCACCTTTAAAAATATGGTTGCCTTTTTTACCATTTTTGGTTGGAGTGGAATTGCTAGCATGGACGCTGGGTACTCGACCACCACTACACTTTTCATTTCTGTTCTCTGTGGATTAATAATGATGACTATCATGGCTACCTTGTTCTACTACATTAGTAAATTGACAGATAGCGGTACCTTACAAATGAAAAATGCACTAAATCAAATTGGTGAAGTATACCTGACTATTGGTGCTAATCGCTCTAAAATGGGTAAAGTACATATTAAAGTACAAAACTCACTTCGTGAACTAGATGCCTTGACAGATAACGACACTGACTTAACTCAAGGAATGATTATTAAAGTAACTGAAGTTACCTCAAACGGAATATTAATTGTTAAATCTCAGAAATAAAAATTGACTATGTTAAAATTTACATTATTACAAATTGATGGTTTTGGATTTGCAGGTCCTATTGGACTTGTAATTGCCATTCTATTTATTTTCATTTTACTCGTTGCCTTAATAAAACGATATAAAAGGTGTCCTTCTGACAGAATTTTAGTTGTATATGGTAAAGTTGGTGGCGGACAATCTGCTAAATGTATTCATGGAGGTGCTGCCTTTATTTTTCCTGTAATTCAAGACTATGAATTTTTAGACTTAACACCTATTTCCATAGAAGTAAACCTAGTAAATGCTCTTTCTAAACAAAACATTCGTGTAAATGTTCCTTCTCGCTTTACCATCGGGGTTTCTACTGAGCCAGGAGTAATGCAAAACGCTGCTGAACGTTTACTTGGCCTAGCAATGAACGACATTCAAGAATTAGCCAAAGAAATCATTTTTGGTCAATTACGTTTAGTGGTTGCTTCAATGGATATCGAAGAAATTAACTCTGATAGAGATAAGTTTTTAACCAACATATCACAAAGTGTAGAATCTGAATTAAAAAAGGTTGGTTTAAAATTAATCAACGTAAACATTACTGATATTGTTGACGAATCAGGATATATCGAAGCATTAGGTAAAGAAGCTGCTGCACATGCAATCAATGCCGCTCGTAAATCTGTTGCTGAAAAAAACAGAGATGGTTCTATTGGTGAAGCAAATGCAGTACAAGATGAGAGAACACAAGTTGCTGCTGCTAACGCACAAGCGGTAGATGGTGAAAACACCGCAAAAATTGCAGTTGCAAACTCTGACTCATTACGTCGCCAAAGAGAGGCAGAGGCTGAAAGGGTAGCTATTGCTTCTGAAAAAGTACAATCAGCTAAAGCCTTAGAAGAATCATATGCTGCTGAAAAAGAAGCCGAAGTTGCCAGAGCAGAGAGAGAACGTTCTTCTCAATTAGCCGATATTATTGTACCTGCTGAAATTGACAAACGAAAGGTTGAAATTGATGCAGAAGCAGAAGCAGAAAGAATTCGTAGAAAAGCAAAAGGAGAGGCAGATGCTATTTTATTCAAGGCACAAGCAGAAGCACAAGGATTATACGAGGTATTAACCAAACAAGCAGCAGGTTTAGATCAAATAGTAAAAGCTGCTGGTAACGATTCACAAAACGCAGCCTTATTATTAATTGCCGACAAATTACCAGAATTAGTAAAGTTACAGTCAGAAGCTATTAAAAATATTAAGATTGATAAAGTTACTGTTTGGGAAAATGGTGGAGGAAAAGATGGAAAAACCTCAACTTCTAACTTTATTTCAGGCATGTATAATGCGGTACCACCGCTGCAAGAAATGTTTAATATGGCAGGTATGCAATTACCCGATTATTTGAAAGGAAAAGAGCTCACTAACAACGACACAAATGTTATTGACGAAGGCAATTCTCCTTCCATATAAAAATAAGATTCATAAAATTCCGCTTTCGAAGCGGAATTTTTTATTTTTACCACCACAAACAACTCGAATTTATGACTGAAATTAGACACGATTGGACGAAAGAGGAAATTCTAGAAGTATACAATAAGCCTTTAATGGAGCTTTTGTACGAAGCTTCAACTATGCATAGAAAATATCACGATCCAAATACTGTACAAGTAAGCACATTAATTTCAATAAAAACTGGTGGGTGTTCTGAAGATTGCGGATACTGCCCGCAAGCAGCGCGTTACCATACTAATATTGAAGGAAACGATTTGATGACAGTTAACCAAGTAAAAGCACAAGCTTTACGTGCTAAAGAAGGTGGTTCATCAAGAGTTTGTATGGGTGCTTCTTGGAGAAACGTAAAAGACGGACCAGAATTTGACCAAGTGTTAGATATGGTACGTACTATTAATAAATTGGATATGGAAGTTTGCTGTACCTTAGGAATGGTGACTGAAAATCAAGCAAAACGTTTGGCAGAAGCTGGTTTATATGCTTATAACCACAACATTGATACTTCAGAAGATTATTACGATGATGTAATTTCTACTCGTGCCTTTAAAGATAGAATTGATACTATTGAAAATGTACGTAAAACGAACGTAACAGTTTGTTCTGGAGGAATTATAGGTATGGGAGAATCATTAGAAGACCGAGCAGGAATGTTAGAAACCTTAACACGTTTTTCTCCACATCCAGAATCTGTGCCAATCAATGCTTTAGTTGCAGTTGAAGGAACTCCTTTAGAAGAGCAGCCTCCTGTAAATATCTTTGAAATGGTTCGTATGGTTGCAACTGCTCGTATTGTGTTGCCAGATTCGCAAGTACGTTTATCAGCAGGAAGAACTCAAATGAGTAGAGAAGGACAAGCTATGTGTTTCTTTGCTGGGGCAAATTCTATTTTTGCAGGAGATAAATTATTAACAACTCCGAATCCAGATATTAATGAAGATATGAAAATGTTTGAAGATTTAGGATTGAACACACAAAAGCCTTTCTTTAAACATGAGCAAAGAGAATCAGTAGAAGCTGAAAATTCTCAATACGAAGCCTTAGGTGAAAAACCAAAATGGACAAGACCAGATCATAAGATTGAACGCAACGAACAAAAAAAGCAAGAAGCTTTAGCGTTAAGAAAACAATAATTTAAAAAATTAAAAAGCGATGTTTAAAACATCGCTTTTTTTATTAGAAGTCAAACCCTATGTAAAATTGCCAGACTCTATTTTTGGGTTTGTCTTCATCATAAATATCATTTAATCCCAAATGATACCTTACTCCTAAACTTACTCCACTATTGGTTTTAAAACCTCCTCCAAAATTTACTCCCCAATCAAAATTATTTGGGTTAAACTCTTGTGATGTATTATAAAGAGCAAAACCACTATCAAAAGTTTCTTTATGAGATATAGAAAGTCCTATTTGAGGTCCTACTTCTAAAAAGAAATTTTCTGAAGGATATAATTTCAACATTAAAGGAAGATTGATATAATCTAACTCTTGCTTATATGTACCACTACCATCAATAATTTTATACCCTTGTTGCGAATACAATAATTCTAACTGAAGTGAAGCACTTTTACCTATAAAAGATTCTCCATAAAAACCTATATGAAAACCATGCAATTGTTCTGTTTCTGAATTTCCATCAAAACTAACTGCGGATAAATTGTACCCTCCTTTAATACCTGCCTTAGATTTCTTACTACTATCTTGTGCATATATAGATGCTCCCATCATTACTATAAATAATAGTACTAATTGAATATTTTTCATTTTTATCTATTTTAATTTTATAACTCCGTCTTGTTCTAATAAAAACTTTAGGCTACTGCAGAGAGTAGCCATAAAGCTCCAAATCAACTAACTTAAGAGGTGTTTAGTTTTTATATCTTTTTAAATGTGAGTGTTACTGATGCATCTGTTTTACTCTGTAATGTAACCATAGTACTGGTATAAGTAGTTACTATCCAATCGTTACTTAGAGCACTTAGCGCTGTATTGCTTGCAAAAGAAATATTTAAAAACACTTTAATATCAGAACTCACACTATAAGTTCCTTCAATATTTTCTAAAGTGGTATTAACTGTATTTCTAGCTACTAGTTTTAAATCATTCGTAAATTCTATCGTATAATCTGCATACTCATTAGCTTTATTTATACCAGCTTCGATAAAACTTTCTACTTTAAATTTAGACTTACTAATAATAGCTTCTACCTCATCTGCTGTTTCTTCTGCAGTCTCTTCTTCTTCTTCATAAGAAGTACATTCTTCAATTGAATCTTGAAACTCAGCATCACTATTCACTTGTACAGTAGTTCCATCACTTAATGTTACAGTAATAGGATATTTAACAGAAAAATATTCATCTGAATTTAAATCGGTCATAAAATTGTACAGTTGCTCTTCAGATTGTACAACTACTGTCCCTGTTTGCTCTATATTAACATCATATGTTAACATGGTAATTGGAAAACTAATATTTACACATGAAATCGCTTCTTCCATTGCATTAGAGGCTTCTTCACATTGTGTTTTAAGTTCATTAAAATCGGCTTCTGAAGCTACAGTTAATTCTGTATAGTTACTTAACTTAACTCTAATTGGAAAATTAAAAATAACAGTATCATCATCATCGTTAAACTCTCCCATTATTTCTAACACCTTTTCATAATCTAGGCTACTTATTAAGGTGATTTCCTGACCATTTATAGTAGCTGTTAGTGGGAATAGTAATTCTGTACATGAATTGTTATCTAAAAAATCATCTTCAGAACCATCATTCATTGCAGTTCTTTCATAATTTTCGGCTGTTTGCGATGTTGAAGAATTTGCATTGGGGTTAGTACCTACTTGTTCATTTTCTTCTGATTGACATGATGTAAAAATTGTCAAAGTAGTTAATGCTATTATGGCTAATATTTTCATCGTTTTCATCTTAATAAATTTTAATTTTTTAAACATTTGTTTTCTGAGCTCTTTCTGTCCTTTAGAAAACTATAAAACATTTTACCCTACCTTTGTTTTCGATTTTTTTTCTATTTTAACTCTATAAAAGTATTCATATGACTAAAAAATCATTGTGCAACGAAGAAGATTTTAACGAGTTTTACCGATCTAACATTCAGTTTGTTACAAACTTTTCATCGTATAAATCTAATGATAAAGATACTGCCCTAGATTTAATACAAGAAGCTTTTTTAAGAATGTGGGAAAAATGTTCAGAAATATCGTATGAAAAAGCAAAATCGTACTTATTTACTAGCGTAAACAATCTTTTTTTAAACAAATTAAAGCATGAAAAAGTGGTTTTAAATTATGCTAAAAACTCCCCTTATATAGACATTAATAATCAAAGTCCGGAATACTTATTAGAAGAAGAAGAATTTAAAGATAAACTAAAAAATGCCATTGAAAACTTAACAGAAGCCGAACGCGAAGTTTTTTTGTTAAATAGAATCGATGGTAAAAAATATAGAGAAATAGCAGAATTACTCAACATTTCTCAAAAAGCAGTAGAAAAAAGGATGTCTTCTGCATTAAAAAAACTAAGAACAAAAATAGAATTATTATAAGGGTAGGGAAATTTGCTTCTTTGTTGTCTAAAAGTTAGTTAAGTACGAAAATGAAAGATGAGAAATACATATTAAAATGGTTAAACGGAGAAATTCCTGACGAAGAATTGTCTCTATTAAAACAAGATAAAAGCTTTAAAAATCTTGAAAAAATAGCGCATTATTCTTCTCAAATAGAAACTCCTAAAGTAGACATTGAAAAAGCTCTTAAAGAGTTTGGATTGAAAAAAACTACTGTCAAGAAAAGCAAAGTTATTTCATTTAATTATAAGAGTGTATACAAGTACGCCGCTGCTGTAATTGTATTATTAGTTTCTTCCTACTTTTTATTTTTTAACAACTCCGCTAGCTTTAGTACGCAATATGCTGAAACAAAAACCTTCAATTTACCTGATAATTCAGAGGTAATATTAAATGCTAATTCTAACATTTCTTTCAATAAAAAAAAATGGGAAGACAATAGAAATTTACAACTTGATGGAGAAGCCTATTTTAAGGTAAAAAAAGGGAAATCTTTTACTGTAAATACTTCTTTGGGTAAGGTTACAGTTTTAGGAACTCAGTTTAATGTCAAGAAACGTAAAAACTTTTTTGAAGTAAAAACTTTTGAAGGATTGGTGAGTGTACAATATAAAAACACTTTAGTAAAATTAGCCAAAGGAAAGGTTTTTAAGGTAATCAACGATACGATTCAAGGTGTTACTACGTTTAATATTAACGATAAGTATTGGCTACAAAATGAATCTAATTTTAAAAGTATTCCTCTAAAATTTGTAATTGACGATTTACAAAATCAATATGATTATACCGTAAGTACCAAAAATATAAATCTAGATCAACTTTATACTGGTGGTTTTACTCACACCGATATAAATATAGCTTTACAAGCTATTACGATTCCGCTACAGTTATCATATACAATAGAAGGTAAAAACATTACTATTTATAAAAATGATAAGTAAAAAAATAACTTTTCTAGTTCTTTTTATTTTTTCTCTTGCTGTAAAGGCTCAAGATAATACTGTGAAAACTCTACTAAAAGACGTTTTGGTAGAAATTGAAAAAAAGCACCAAGTAACATTTACATACTCTGACAAAGACTTAGAGAATATATACATCGTAAAACCCAATAGCGATTTATCATTAACAGAAACTATAAGCTACTTAAAGTCTGTCACTCCTTTTAATCTTAAAGTTTTAGATAATCGGTTTATTACCATATCATACTTAGAAAAGAAAATCTCCATTTGCGGAAAAATTATAGATTCTAACACATCCGAACCGTTGGTCTTGGCTACGATTTTAATAAATAATACTAGTAAGGGTACTTCCTCTGATAATAATGGTGAGTTTAACCTAGGTTCTGTCCCTGCTAATGCCGAAATTACTATTTCGTATGTAGGGTACCAATCTATTACACTACCTGCTAAAAATTTATTTACTAACAATTCATGTAAAGAAATTTATTTAGATGACTTAATGGAAAAACTACCAGAAGTAATAATTCCAACCCTATTAACTACTGGACTACAAAAAAACATAGATGGAAGTATTGTTTTAAATACAAAAAAGTTTGGAATTCTACCTGGTTTAATTGAACCCGATATTTTAAAAACTATTAAGGTTCTTCCAGGAGTAGAAAGTATAAACGAAAGTGTATCTAATATTAATGTAAGAGGTGGTACCAATGATCAAAACTTAATGCTTTGGGATGGGATAAAGATGTATCATACTAGTCATTTTTTTGGTCTAATTTCAGCATACAATCCTTACTTAACCCAAAAGGCAACAGTAACCAAAAATGGTACCAGTACAAAGTTTAGTGATGGTGTTTCAAGTACAATCAGTATGCAAACAACAAACAATATTTCAGATGTAATTTCTGGAGGGGCTGGTTTTAATTTATTAAGTGCTGATGCTTTTATACAAATACCTATAACTAAAAAATTAGGGCTTCATGCTTCAGTTAGAAGATCTATTACCGATTTTCTGGATACCCCTACCTATGACAAATATTTTAGTAGAAGTTTTCAAGAAAACTCTATAGCTTCGAACAAAGAAAATGAAGCTTCTACCGATTTTTATTTTTATGATTATTCTTTTAAAATTCTATACGACATTAATCAACATCATTTATTACGAGCCAATTTAATAAACATACAAAACAGCTTAGACTATACCGAAGAATATACCTCTGGAAGCACAACCATTGAAGAAAACAGTTTATTAAAACAAGAAAATATTGGAGCTAATATTAGTTGGAATGCTAAATGGACTTCTAGCTTTTCTACAGAATTTTCTGCTTTTATTTCAGATTACAAAATAAACTCATCAGACTTCAATAAAGAGACTGACCAGTTTCAAACTCAATTTAATAATGTTCTAGAAACTGAAATTAAGTTTACTACAAACCACCTTCTTTCTGATGCTATAACTCTTACCAATGGTGCTGTTTTTAACGAAATAGGTGTTGCTAATAAAACAACTGTAAATGCACCTACTTATTCAAAATCTGTAAAAGAAGTTTTGCTTAAATCTGCTCTTTTTTCTGAAATAGAGCTTCATAAAAACAATACGTATGCAAGGTTTGGTTTACGTGCCAATTACTTTCACGATTTCAATAAGTTTATTGTGGAACCAAGAATTAATGTTAGACAAAAATTACGTAATGGTTTCTTTTTAAAATTAGCCGGAGAATTTAAAAACCAAACAACCACACAGAAAATAGACTTTCAGGATAACTTTTTAGGTATTGAAAAAAGAAGATGGGTTTTAGCAGATAACAATAAAACTCCAATCATAAAAAGTAAACAAGCATCCTTTGGAACCGAGTATTCTAAAAACAACCTACAAATAGACATAGTAGGATTTTACAAATTTGTTGAAGGGATAACTGTTGCTAATCAAGGATTCTATAACAATGTTCAAACACTAAATTCTATAGGAGATTATACAGTAAAAGGAGTTGAATTTTTAGTTAATAAGAAAAGTGAGAAAATTAGTACTTGGATAAGTTATACTTTTTCTGAAAACAATTATGATTTTACAGAATTTACACCTAATACATTTCCTAGTAGTTTAGATATTATACATTCTTTTAGTAGTGCTTTAAATTATAATTTAAATAATAATATTAAGTTCTCTTTAGGGGCTATCTTACGTTCTGGAACCCCATATACAAAACCAGTTGAAGGTAATGAAACAATACAAGATGGTAATAGAATCATAGTAAATTACGATACACCTAATCAAGATAGACTTCAAAATTTCTTCAGAGTTAATACTTCATTGAGTTATAATTTCAATCTGTCAAAAAAATTAAAGTCAACTGCTAGAGTTGGTTTTACCAATATTACAAACAGAAAAAATGTAGTAAATACTTATTATATTGTTGATGAAAATAATACTGATAAAACTAAAAGAATAGATACTTACTCATTACCTTTCACCCCCAACCTTAGCTTCAGAATTGACTTTTAATTCTTATAAAATCTTCCTCAATTTTTAACACTACTAACTCAAAAATACATCGTAACAATTTCTTAACTTTGCTGCTTTAAACTGAGAGCTATGGGATTAAATCTTTCTAATGTTGATAGAGTAAAAACTATTACCAAAGAAGACTTTATCAAAAACTATTTTAAACCACAAAAGCCTGTGGTAATTGAACGCTTTATTGAAGATTGGCCTGCATATTCTAAATGGTCTTTAGACTATATGAAAGAAATTGCTGGTGACAAAACTGTTCCTTTATATGATGACAGGCCTGTTGATTATAAAGATGGTTTCAATGAGCCTCATGCCACTATGAAGATGAGTGAATATGTAGATTTATTAAAACGTGAACCTACTAAATTCAGGATTTTTTTATGGAATATTTTAAAGGAGGTACCTCAGTTACAAAATGATTTTAAGTTTCCTGATTTTGGCTTACGCTTAATGAAGGGCTTACCTATGTTGTTTTTTGGCGGACGCGATTCATATACATTTATGCATTATGATATTGACTTAGCTAATATCTTCCACTTCCATTTTGAAGGAAAAAAGAAATGTATTTTATTTGATCAGAAGCAAAACAATTTTTTATACAAAATTCCACATTCATTAATTACTCGTGAAGATATTGATTTTAACGACCCTGATTTTGATAAGTGGCCTGCATTAAAAAAAGCTAAAGGATATGTTGCTGAGTTAGAACATGGAAATGTGTTGTATATGCCTGAAGGGTATTGGCACTATATGCGTTATGTTACTCCTGGTTTTTCTATGAGTTTACGTGCTATTGCTCGTACACCTAAAAACTTAGGAAAAGCTGTTTACAATGTATTTGTAATGCGCACAGTTGATAATTTTATGCGTCGTATAAAAGGTCAAAAATGGATTGACTGGAAAAATGAACAAGCAATAGCGAGAACAAATAAAGCAAATAAAATTGCATCATAAAAAAAGCGCCTTACGGCGCTTTTTCTTTTATTCCTGTTTTCCAAAAAGTCTTTGAAAAAAGTTTTTAGTCTTTGTTTTTGTTTCTTTAAACTCTTCCTTTGCTTCTTCAGCAAAATTAGCTAAGTGTTCACTAGCATCTCCTGCAACTTCTGAAGCCTTTTCTGTTATATCATCTGCTACTTCTTTAGCTTCGTCAACTAGTTCATTCGCTTTCTCTTTTGCTTTTTGAACAGATTCATCAGAAACAATTTCTTGAACTTTCTCTTTTACGTCTTCAATCATGTCTACAAAATGTTCACTAGCTTCTCCAACCAACTCACTCGCTTTTTCTGTTACATTGTCCATAACATCTTTAGCTTTATCTAAAGCTTCGTTTAAGCTATTATCTTTTGTATTCTTTTCTTCAGACATGATAAGAAAATTATAGAAAAAAGGTTAAAACCAACCTCTTTGGTTTACTTGGTAAGTATCAATAAACTCTTGGTCAGATTTAGTTAAATAAATAATTCCTTCAATTAAACCTATAGTACTAGTTAGTATACCTCCAATCCCAAGAGTCAATACTGTTATTAACAACATTATAACTCCTTCTTTAGTATATCCCAACACAAATTTATGGATACCTAAATATCCTAATAAAATACCTAGAACACCTGCAATTACTCGTTTACTTTCTTGATTAGGAACTATATTCCCGTTTTCATCAACTATATTCATCTTTCTGTTTCTTTATAAGTTATAAGTTGTTAAATTTATAAAAAAGCTTCGTCTTTTGGCTCCCATAATTCAATTTTATTTCCATCTAAATCCAATATCCATCCAAATTTACCATAATCATATTCTTCTACCTTATCAATAACCGTTACTCCTTTTTCTTTTAACTCCTCTAATAGTTCAATCAAGTTTTCAACTCTATAGTTAAGCATAAAGTCTTTTTTAGAAGGCTGAAAATAATTAGTGTCTTTATCAAACGGACTCCATTGTGTAGATGCTTTTTTATCGTTAGTATCTTTCCACCAAAATGTACAACCCCAATCATCAGTATTAAATCCTAAATTATTTTTATACCATTCTTTGGTCGCTTTTGGGTCTTCTGTTTTAAAGAATACTCCTCCTATTCCTGTTACTTTACCTTTTTTCATTTTATTTATTTTTTATGACAGATTCGTAAATAGACACCCATTCATCAACAGATATTTTCGTACACAATTCAGCTATCAAATCGTATGGGATATCATCCATTTTTTTAAAACGGATGCAACTTTTACCCATATCTAATTTTCGTTTAGCATGTTTTGGATATTCAGCTACAAACCAATCGTGCAACTCTTTTTTTGCATAAATTCCACTGTGATATAAGTTTACTGAATTCTTTTGCGACGCTAAATTCATAAAAGGTAACGGTAATTTTGGGTCACAATGATAGCCCTCAGGATATTTCGAATGAGGAACATAATATCCAATCATATTATAGTTGATTCCTTCTTCAAAACCTTCAGGTAAATTTTTCCGAATGACTGCTTGAATTCTCTTTATTACCTCTTGCCTCTCTTTAGGTAATTGAGTTATATATTCTTCTACTGTTGATGCCTCATATTTCATGCTACATGAATTTGAAGCTACAAGTTAGCAAAATTTTACTTTGATTTTATCAACTATCGTTTGCGCTAATTTTTCTTTACTTTCTATGGTCCACCCAGCTACGTGAGGGGAAAGTAACACATTTTCTGCATGAATTAAGTATTCAAAAGCTTCTGGTATTTCTTGACTTGTAAACAGGTTTTCAAACGATTTTTTTTCATACTCCAAAACATCTAAACCTGCTCCTAATATTTTTCTTGATTTTAAAGCTTCAACCAAATCTTTTGTCACTACCGATTTTCCTCGTGCGGTATTTAACAGCCAAAAAGGATTTGAAAAACCATTAATAAACTCTGAGTTAACCATATTCTCTGTTAACCCTGTTTGTGGAGTGTGTAAACTTAAAACTTCAGCTCTTTTTTGAAGTTCTTCTAAAGAAACTTGTTCGCAATTTTCATCACCTACATTTGGTTTAATATCGTAACAAATAACTTCTACATCAAACCCTCGAAGTTTTTTTACAAAAGCTTTTCCCATGTTCCCATAACCTATAATCCCCACCGTTTTTCCATCTAACTCAATCCCTCTATTTTCTTCTCGTAACCATTTTCCTTCTCGTACTTCTTTATCTGCCTTATTCAATTTATTAAAGAGAGAAAGTAACATTCCTAAAGTGTGCTCTCCTACCGCATTTCGATTTCCTTCAGGTGCTGAAATAAGCTTCACTCCTCTTTTTTCAGCATACTCACAGTCAATATTTTCTAAACCTGCTCCCACACGACCAATAAACTTCAAGTTTGTTGCTTTGTCTAAAAATTGGCTATCTATGGTAAAACGACTTCGAATAACAATTCCATCATATTGATGAATTTTTGTTTCGATTTCTAATTTTGTAGATGTGTAATCTTCATTATTCTCAAAACCTAACTCTTGGAGTTGTTTTAACAATAAAGGGTGATTAGTATCTAAATGAAGTATTTTCATTTTTTAATTCTGTTCTAAAACAAAAAAAGCCTTCCAAAAGAAGACTTTTTATTATTAATATTGTTCGTTTTCGTTTGGAAAGTCCTTGTTTTTTACATCTGCAATATACTGCTCAAATGCATTTGTCATTTCGGTATGTAAATCTAAATATCTACGTAAAAAACGAGGATTAAACTCATGTGTCATTCCTAACATGTCATGCATTACTAGTACTTGTCCATCAACACCTCCTCCGGCTCCAATTCCAATAACCGGAATTGTTAATGCTTCCGCTACTTTTTGAGCTAATTTTGCTGGTACTTTTTCAAGAACAAGAGCAAAACATCCTAATCTTTCTAACATTAAAGCGTCTTGCATTAATTTTTCTGCTTCTTCCTCTTCTTTTGCTCTTACTGTATAAGTTCCAAATTTATAAATAGACTGCGGTGTTAATCCTAAATGTCCCATTACTGGAATTCCAGCATTTAAAATTCGTTTAATTGAATCTTTAATTTCTTTCCCTCCTTCTAATTTAATCGAGTGTGCGCCGCTTTCTTTCATTATTCGGATAGCTGAACGTAACGCTTCTTTAGGGTCTGATTGGTAACTACCAAAAGGTAAATCTACCACAACCAAGCAACGATCAATTCCTCTTACTACAGAACAAGCATGATAAATCATTTGATCTAAAGTAATTGGTAATGTTGTTTCGTGCCCTGCCATTACATTTGATGCTGAATCACCAACCAAAATCACATCTATTCCTGCACCATCAACAATTTTTGCCATGGTGTAATCATAAGCTGTAAGCATAGAGATTTTTTCTCCGTTAGCTTTCATCTCTACAAGAGATTTTGTGGTAACTCTTTTATATTGTTTTTTTGCTACTGACATTTCTTTTGTTTTATGGATTGTAAAAATACATAATTATTCAATGGTTTTATTTACTTCCTCTTTATAAGAACTTTCTTTCCTTCTTTCAAAAGCCGTTAATCTTCTGTTAATTAAACTTTAGTCTTTTATTTTTTTGATAGTTTTACTTATCGAAATCAAACTAACATGCAAAAGATACTCACCTTACTTATAGTTATCATTCTTTCAGCTGTAGTAAACGCACAAGAAAAACTTGAAGAAAAAGCTATTAAAAATACTATTGAAATCTTTTTTGACGGATTACATAAAGGTGATAGTACCTTAGTTAGTTCAACTCTACACCCGGCTATTAAAATACAAACAACTTTTACCAACAAAAAAGGTGAAAATGTACTAGTTACTGAAACTAGAAATAAATTACTTACCAATATTGCTAATAAAAAAATAGAGCATACATATTTAGAAAAAGTATTGTCTTTGGATGTTAAAATTGATGGTAATTTAGCTTCTGTATGGACTCCTTATGAATTTTATTTAAATGACAAGTTTAGTCATTGTGGTGCAAACTCATTTCAGCTTTTCAATAATAATGGAAAATGGGAAATCATTTACTTGGTTGATATGAGGCGTAGAGGTAATTGTGAAGCAAACAGACAATAAATACATGAAAAAACTTAGTTTACTTTTCTTACTTTTTTCCTGTTTCTGTTTTGCTCAAGAATCAAAACTTTTTATGCCTGAATTGTTTGAAGGGTTGCCTAATGTAAGGGATTTTTCAATGAGCAAAAATCATGATGAGTTTTATTTTACTGTAGAAAGTTATTTAAAAGAATTTTCTTTTATAGCCTATTCAAAAAAAGTAGAAGGGAAATGGCAAAAACCTAAAGTTGTTGATTTTTCTGGTCAACACAAAGATTTAGAACCTTTTTTATCTCCTGATGGATTGCAACTCTTTTTTGCTTCTAATAGAAAAGACAATATCTCTGGAGAGATAAAAAAAGATATGGATATATGGTATGTTACAAGAAAATCTTTATCTGATGACTGGTCTGAAGCTATAAATGTTGGAGCTACTATAAACACGACAGCTGATGAATTTTATCCTTCAGTAACTGAAAAAGGAGATTTATTTTTTACTGCCGAATACGAAAATTCAAAAGGTAAAGAAGATATTTATGTAAGTAGATTGGTTGATGGAGTTTATACAAAACCAACTCCTCTTGATTCTGGAGTAAACTCAGAGAAATATGAATTTAATGCCTTTGTAGCACCCGATGAAAGTTTTATCATCTTTACCTCATATGGTAGAAAAGATGATATGGGAAGAGGTGATTTGTATATCAGTAAAAAAGACGAAAATAACCAATGGCAGCCAGCTACTCACTTAACAAGTATCAATTCTAACAAATTAGACTATTGTCCGTTTGTTGATATGAGTACGAATACCTTGTATTTTACTACAAATATTTCAGCTATCACTAAATCTCTACCCAAAAAAATGATTATGAATGAAATTATCAATTATATAAACCAAAATCCTAATGGATTAAGTAGAATTTATGTAACCTCTTTCGTCAAAAAATAGCCTTATCTTTGAATAAATGACTCAACCAGCTTCTAACATATTATCACCTGACAAATGGGTAGACAACTATGCTGATTATTTATTTAATTACGCTATAGCTCGTGTAAATAATGCGAATGTTGCCAAAGATTTGGTACAAGAAACGTTTTTTGCGGGGCTTAAATCTGCTAAAAATTTTGAAGGAAAATCCACTGAAAGAACATGGTTAATTTCAATATTAAAGCGAAAAATTATTGATTACTATCGAAAAATAAACTCTAAAAAAGGACAAGCGGAAGTTAGAGTAAATTTTTATGATAGTGGTGACAATGAAGGTAGCTGGATTGAAGAGCGTGTACCACAATCCTGGAACAATGAAGCTGAAAAAAACATTGAAAATGAAGAACTGAGAATTCAATTAGATAAGTGTATTGATAAGTTACCAGAAAAATATGCCATGGTTTTTAGAATGAAAACTATTCAACAATTTGAAACTGAGGATATTTGTAAGGAGTTAAATATTTCTCCGTCGAATTTATGGGTTATCATTCACAGAGCACGAACACAATTAAGAAGTTGTATGGAAAAAAACTGGTTTAATAAGTAATAACAATGTTTAAATTTTTTAAAATCACATGTGATCAAGCTACTACTATTTGCGATAAAAGTCAATATGGTGAAGCTTCAGTATATGAAAAAATGCAACTTAATTGGCATTTACTAGTTTGTAAAATTTGTGCTTTGTACTCTAAACAAAACAAAAAAATGTCCGAAATTTTTAACCTAAAAAATGGTCATTGCAATAAAAATAATGCTTGTTTATCTACCAAGGATAAAGAAGCTTTGAAAGAACAATTAAATAATTTTAATTAACCGATTTGGTTTTTAAAACCATTTTTTTGATTTTTTGTTAGATTGAGACGGAATTTATCGTAGTGATAAATTCCGTTTTTTTAATTTTGCTCTAGAAAAAATAATAGTATGCACTTTTTACCAGAAAAACTAGATAATTATGTTGTTAAGCATTCCCAAGCTGAACCAAAACTTCTGCAAGAATTAAGTAGAGAAACTTGGCAAAAAGTATTAAACCCTCGTATGTTGAGCGGTGCTTTTCAAGGAAGGGTTTTATCCATGATTTCAAAATTAGTTCAACCTAAATCAATATTAGAAATAGGTACTTATACAGGATATTCTGCTTTATGTTTAGCTGAAGGACTATCAAAGAATGGAATGATTCATACTATTGATAAAAATGAAGAATTGGAAGAACTTCAGCATAAGTATTTTCAAAAATCCGCATATAAAAATCAAATAACTCAATATGTTGGAAATGCTTTAGATATCATCCCAACTATCAATACCAAATTTGATTTAGTGTTTATAGATGCCGATAAATCTAACTATGTAAACTATTTTCATTTGATTATTGAAAAAATGAATAAAGGGGGAATTATCTTATCCGATAATGTGCTTTGGAGCGGTAAAGTAGTTGAAGAGCTAGATCCTAAAGATATAGACACTAAAATTCTTTTAGAGTATAATAGCCTCTTAAATGAAGATAATCGCTTAGAAACCGTTTTATTACCCATACGAGACGGTTTAACAATTAGTAGAGTTATATAAAAACAAAAAGCAAACCTTAAGGTTTGCTTTTTAACTTTATGACTGTGATAAGCATTTAATTATGAGTTAATCTTTCAGCAATAAATAACTCTTTTGCATAGTCTTCAATAAAAGCATCTATTTGCCATTTTTCTATCCCTGGCACACATATAATATGAGCCATATCATTTTCTGAAGCCAATTGGTACTTTTTACATAAAACATCAGATGGTTTATCTAACACCACGGTTAGCGCTTCATTATTTCTCCAAGCTTTTACTCCTATTTCGTTTAACTTTTGTTCTGTATAAGCCGCTAATTCTTGTGATTTTCTTGCTCTGGATATCAATCCTTCTTTCCCATGTTTTTCTATAAAAGCCCATAACAATAAAGGTGTCAATCCATTTCTTGAACCCGTAATCGTAGTATCCAAAGTTCCAACGTATGAAACTGAGTTTACTATCCTATTTCTATGCTTACGTTTTGCCAAAACAATTCCACAAGGTATAGGTCCTCCAATAAATTTATGTCCAGATATGGAAATACTATCAATTCCTTCTGCAAAATCAAATTTTGGTTTTGGATCAACAAAAGGAGCAATACATCCCAAAAATGCAGCATCACAATGAATGTAATAATCTTTGATAGCGTACTTTTTAATAATCTCTTTTATTTTATCTAAGTCATCCACAGCTTCTGTCATAGTAGTTCCAATATTTAAAAAGAAAACTGCTGGCTTGTCTCTATGTAGGGTTATAAGATTCTCTAAATCTTCATAATCGATTTCTCCATTATCCTGACTTCTAACTACTATGTTCTTTATGTTTAAAAGGTGTAAATTCTTTTTTACACTGTAGTGTGTAGATTCACTATAATAGACTACCGAATTATTAAAACTTTCTCTCGCTAAATACAATCCATAAAGATTTCCTTCTGTACCTCCATTGGTAACATAACCCCATACATCATTAGTTGAAGAAGATAACATGTTGGCAAAAAAACTAATAACTTCTCTTTCAACATCCTTTGTATCTATAGATAATGTTGAAGGGGACTCAGGATCACCTACATTGTTAATACATAAATTTAAAAAAGGTGCAAATTCACTGTAATTGAAATCTTTTGCCAAAGGATAACCAAGAAAATGAGATGAAGCCTCGCTAATTCTATCATAAATTTCTTTTATTCTGCTCATACCTACCAGTTTTAAATATTATTAAATTACTTAACAAATATATTCTTAAAGGATATATCTCTACAAAACACATGTCAATAAAGAAAAAAAAGCTATTTTTAAGTTTTAAACAGGTATAAATACTTTTTAAAAGCAAAAAAGTATTTTAAAACAGAAAAACTTACCATGCATCAATTAGATAACGTAGATAAAAAGCTCTTAGAAGAATTACAAAAAGACTGTAAACAATCTATAAAACAACTAGCAAACAAGGTAAACCTATCTATAACTCCAACACACGAGCGTATTAAAAAAATGGAGACAATTGGAATTATAGACAAATACGTTGCCTTATTAAACCTAGAAACTATTGAAAAGAGTTTAATTGTGTATTGTCAGGTAACCTTGGTAAAACATCAAGAAACAGCCTTTAAAGAATTTGAAGAGTATATGTCAAAAATAGATGAAATCGTAGAAGTATCTTACATCGCTGGTGTTTACGATTTCTTATTAAAAGTTGTTTTGAAAGACATGAACGAATATCAAGATTTTGTATTAAAAAAATTATCGCAGTTAGAAGTCATTTCTAACATTCAAAGCTCATTTGTAATGAAGCAAGTAAAGAATACCACAAAAATAAAATTGGCATAGTTTTTAAAAACTATGCTAATTTTATTGATTTAACGATTTCTTTTTATCGGTCCTGTAAAATCATCAATATTATCTTTTACTTCGTTTACTTCTTTATTTATATCTCTTACGAAATCAGTATCTATGCCTTGACTTTTGGCACTTTCATTAATTTCTCGCTTAATATCATTTGTAGCATCTTTAATTTGACGCATACCCTTTCCTAGCCCTCTAGCTATTTCAGGGATTTTATCGGCTCCAAAGAGCATCACCACGATTAACAAGATTACAAAAATCTCTGGTCCTCCAATAAATAAAAATATTCCATTCATCACTGCAAAGATAGTTAAATTCAAAATGCTTTCCTTTATAGAATAAAAAAAAGCAACCATATTGGTTGCTTTTTTATTTTATGATAAAACGTATTAGTCTGCAAGAATAATCGCTTTATTATCTTTCATTTCAATAGTTCCAGATTTAATCTCTAAAGCTAAAACTTTATCGTCTTCTGGTAACCTTTCTATACTGCCATGTAAATCATCAAAAACTATATGACTTTGAGTATGTACGTGTACTTTAACTCTTCCTTCATTTAAAATAGACACTACAGGTGCGTGATTATTTAAAATTTGGAATTCTCCATTTACACCTGGTACTACAACAGAATCAACTTCTGATGAAAATAAAATAGCTTCTGGTGTTACAATTTCTAAATACATAAATTTAATGCTTTAGGCTTTAAGCTATAAGCTTAAGGCAATTAATTACGCTTCTGCTAACATTTTCTCTCCAGCATCAATTGCTTCTTGAATTGATCCTTTTAAGTTAAATGCTGCTTCAGGATACTTATCTAACTCTCCATCCATAATCATGTTGAATCCTTTGATAGTATCTTTAATATCTACTAATACTCCAGGAATACCTGTAAACTGCTCAGCAACGTGGAATGGTTGAGATAAGAAACGTTGTACACGACGTGCTCTATGAACTACTAATTTATCTTCTTCAGATAATTCTTCCATACCTAAAATTGCGATAATATCTTGTAATTCTTTATAACGTTGTAAAATCTCTTTTACTCTTTGTGCACAGTTGTAGTGCTCATCACCTAAAATATCAGCAGTTAAAATTCTTGATGTAGAATCTAATGGGTCAACCGCAGGGTAAATACCTAACTCAGCAATCTTACGAGATAATACTGTAGTAGCATCTAAGTGAGCAAACGTTGTTGCTGGTGCTGGATCCGTTAAGTCATCCGCAGGTACGTAAACCGCTTGTACAGATGTAATAGATCCTTTCTTAGTAGAAGTAATACGCTCTTGCATTGCTCCCATCTCTGTTGCTAATGTTGGCTGGTAACCTACCGCAGATGGCATACGTCCTAATAATGCTGATACCTCAGAACCTGCTTGTGTAAAACGGAAAATATTATCAACGAAGAATAATACGTCTTTTCCTTGTGCTTCACCGGCTCCATCACGGAAATATTCAGCAATTGTTAATCCTGATAAAGCTACACGAGCACGTGCTCCTGGTGGCTCATTCATCTGACCAAATACGAAAGTAGCTTTAGAGTCTCTCATTCCTGGCTTATCTACTTTTGATAAATCCCATCCTCCATTTTCCATAGAGTGCATGAAATCATCACCATATTTGATAATTCCAGATTCTAACATCTCACGTAATAAATCGTTTCCTTCACGAGTTCTTTCACCTACACCTGCGAATACAGATAAACCTCCATGTCCTTTTGCGATGTTGTTAATTAACTCCTGAATTAATACAGTTTTTCCTACTCCTGCTCCTCCAAATAATCCAATTTTACCTCCTTTTGCATAAGGCTCAATTAAATCGATTACTTTAATCCCTGTAAATAACACTTCGGTAGAAGTTGATAAATCTTCAAATTTTGGAGCTGTACGGTGAATTGGTAAACCAGCATCTCCTTCTTTAGGTAAATTTCCTAATCCGTCAATTGCATCACCTGTTACGTTAAATAATCTCCCGTAGATATCATTACCTATTGGCATTTGAATTGGGTTACCTGTAGCAATTACTTCTTGCCCTCTTTGTAAACCATCAGTTGCATCCATCGAAATAGTACGAACTGTATCTTCACCAATATGTTGTTGAACTTCTAAAACTAAAATTGAACCATCGGCTTTTTTAATTTCTAACGAATCATAAATCTTTGGTAATTCAGCATTTTCTGTATTAAACTCAACATCGATTACTGGACCAATAATTTGAGAAACTTTACCTGTTATTGTAGACATTACTATGTGTAATTAAAGTTATTTTATTTACTATATGAGCTTTAGCTCGTTTTTTCAAGGTGCAAAGGTAATTTTTTTAATGGAATTTAAAAAACGTTTACAAGTATTTTTCCGTAAAAAAATTAAACAAAAAAAAGCCCCACTTTCGTGAGGCTTATTTTATATAGAAGTATCTATTAAATTACTTAACTAATTTAATTTCAACACGTCTGTTTTCAGCTCTACCAGCTCTAGTTTTGTTATCAGCGATTGGATAATCTTCACCAAATCCTGCAGAAGTTAATCTATCAGCAGCGATTCCTGCTTTGTTTACTAAATAATCTAAAACAGCTTTAGCTCTTTTTTCAGATAATTTTTGGTTAGTAACGTTAGATCCTGAACTATCTGTGTGACCTTGGATATTGAAGTTAGCTTTTGGATACTCCTTCATGATTCCAGCGATTAAATCTAATTTACCAGTAGTTCCAGTTCTAAATGTAGATCTTCCAGAGTTAAAGTAGATAGCTCTTGCAAATTCATTTAATTTCTTAACAGCTTCTTCTTTAATTACTACTTCTGGACATCCGTTGTTAGATGCAACACCAGCTTCGTTTGGACACTTATCATCTTTGTCTAATACTCCGTCTCCGTCAGTATCTGGCCAAGGGCATCCGTTGTTTTCAGCTGGACCAGCAGTATCAGGACACTTATCTTTTCCGTCTACTACACCATCTCCATCAGCATCAGGACATCCGTTGTTAGCTTGAGTTCCTTTTTCAGTTGGACAAGCATCATCTTTATCAGCAATACCATCTCCATCAGCATCAGGACAACCATTTAAAGCAGCTAAACCAGCAACTTCTGGACAAGCATCGTCAGAATCTTTGATTCCGTCTCCGTCAGTATCAGGACAACCGTTAAATTCTTTTAATCCAGCAACTTCTGGACAAGCATCATCTTTGTCATATATTCCGTCTCCGTCAGTATCTTTACCTCCGAATCTAAATACTAAACCGATTGAGTGTTGGAAGTGATCGCGAACTTTATCACCAAATTCCTTCTTTCCTCCTGTTTGGAAGTTTAATCCTAAATTATCATTAAACCAAGTATTGAATCCAGCACCAACATTTAACATACCTTCACCTTCATCAGCTAAAGAAGTATAACCTCCACCAACATATACATAAGGATCCCACCAACCAGTTTCTCCGATCAAGTTGTTTAAGTCATACTTTACATTAGCATCGATAGCCCAGTAAAGCTCATCCATATCATCTTCTGTAGCAAAAGTTTCAATTTTGTTTAACGATCCAGCTAACTGTAAAGTAAACCCGTCGTTTAAATATCTATCAACAGTTACTCTTGAAATTGAAGGCAAGATATTCCAGTCACTAGTACCGATATAATCTTTAGCATAATCTCCAAATTCTGAAGGGATTCTAATGTCTACGGCATTAACCCCGAAACCAACCGCCCAAGGGTTGTTTGAATCCTGTGCGCTAACGTTCACAGCAGTAAACGCAAATAAAGCCATCACAGCTAATTTTAATTGTTTCATTATTAAAAATTTAAATTAAAAGTTCGTTTATATATTCGCAAATGTAAGTTGTTAAAACTTATTTACAAAAACAAATCTACAAAAACTTATAAAAAATGCAAGTTTTTGGGTAAGATATTTATATCACGTTTAACTCCTTCCCAACCTTAACAAATGCACTTATAGCCTTGTCTAAATGCTCCTTTTCATGAGCCGCTGAAAGTTGTACTCGGATTCTTGCCTGCTCTTTCGGAACTACTGGATAAAAGAATCCAATTACATAAATACCTTCTTCTAACAACTTATTTGCCATTACTTGTGACAACTTTGCATCATACAACATTACTGGTACAATAGCAGCGTCAGCTCCAACCAAATCAAAACCTGCTTTTTCCATTTCTGTACGGAAGTAGTTGGTATTCCATTCTAACTTGTCTCGTAAGCTAGTATCGTTAGACAACAGATCAAACACTTTTAAAGACGCTCCTACAATAGCTGGTGCTAATGAATTTGAAAATAAATACGGGCGTGAACGCTGACGTAAAATTTCAATAATTTCTTTTTTTCCTGTAGTGTATCCTCCCATAGCTCCTCCAAGAGCTTTCCCTAAGGTTCCTGTAACAATATCAACTCGATCCATTACATTTTTTAACTCTACAGTTCCACGACCAGTTTTTCCAATAAACCCAGCTGCGTGACATTCATCTACCATCACCATAGCATCGTACTTATCAGCCAAGTCACAAATCTCATCTAACTTTGCCACGATTCCATCCATAGAGAAAACTCCATCAGTTACAATAATTTTAAAACGATGACCTTGTTTATTTGCCTCAATTAATTGCTCTTCTAAAGATGCCATATCATTATTGTTATAACGATAACGAGCTGCCTTACACAAACGAACCCCATCAATAATAGAAGCATGATTTAAACTATCAGAAATTATCGCATCTTCACTTGTTAATAATGGTTCGAAAACTCCGCCATTTGCATCAAAAGCTGCTGCATATAATATTGTATCTTCTGTTGTATAAAAATCTGCAATCTTTTTTTCTAATTGCTTATGAATATCTTGTGTACCGCAGATAAAGCGTACTGACGACATACCAAAACCATGTGTATCCATCGTATCTTTTGCCGCTTGGATTACTTCTGGATGATTTGACAATCCTAAATAATTATTGGCGCAAAAGTTAATCACTTCTTCTCCTGTTGAAATTTTTATCACTGCATCTTGTGACGAAGTAATGATACGCTCTGATTTATATAACCCAGCATCTTTGATATCTTGGATCTCTTGTTCTAATTGTTCTTTAATTTTTCCGTACATAATTTATGTTTGAAAGTTGTTTGCTATAAAAGGTCAAAGTTAGTTTTTAAACTTCTTCAACCAAAATTTCTTCATCTATATATATAAGTAGTTTTTTCTGTGCCTTAAATTTCATCGTTTGTAAAACCCTTTCATACCTTAACAATTGTTGATGATATGCTTTAGAAGGTTTTCCTGTTTTGTAATCAATAATTACTACTTCGTTATTTCGGTTAAATACTAGCCTATCTGGGATTACAGTTTGACCATCAACATCTACAATTTCTCGTTCATTATACACAGTTACCTCATCAGAAAAATAACTTTCTAACTGTGGGTGATTTACAATATGTTCAATAATTTTAACTACTTCTTGTGTTTTCTCTTGAGGAAGAACTCCTTGTTGCTCATATCGAAATACTACATTACCAATATCTTTTACTGTGATTATTTTTGCCATCATTTCGTGAATCAAATTACCAAACTCAATAGCTTTTCCTTGTTCAGTATCCCATAATTTAGAAGCACTTGCTAGCATACGAATGTTATGTTCTTGCCAAGGTGTAGAAATAAATGTTTCTTGAATTTCTGTAGTATTGATATCTTTCTTAGATTCACTTACCCTTACTGGGTTCCCTATAGCATATTCTAATTGCTCTTCATTCCATAAATTTTGAGCTTTTAAGTAATTGATAAAAATCCCTGAGTAAAAATTAGTATTCTCTTCTCCTTTTGATGAAATCTTTTTTTCTGTTACAATATGCAATTGTTCTACTGCTCTTGTCAATGCAACATACAACAAGTTGAAATTATCTAACTCTAATTCTTCTCTTTGTTGTTTGTAAATCTCCAAGCCTCTATCGTTCACATAATTTAAATCTTTAGTAAAAGGAACCAACAATTCTTTAAATCCATCAAAATTATCTGGCAATTCATTTAGCCAAACTTTCGGATTCACTTGTCTATACACGTCTAAATCGTACGGAAAAATTACTACTGGAAACTCCAGTCCTTTCGATTTGTGAATCGTCATCACTTGTACTGCATTTCCGCTTTCGGGAACTACTATACTTAACTTATCTTTTTTGTCTGACCAAAAATCTAAAAACTCTTGAATACTCGTCCCTCTTCGTTGTTGCTCCAAAACCACGTCTAAGAAAAACTGTACATATGCATCTGAAGAAGTAATTAGCTGAAAGCCTCGTATAATTTCTTCTACTTTTTCATAAAAGGGTAACTGATGAAAAGATGCCAACTCAAAAGAAGCTCCATAGTCTCTTAACTGTTGAAAAATCATTTCGTTTGGTTGATGTATAAACTCAGCAATAAACGAATGTCTTTCTTCTGCAACTCTTAAGTGTTCCTGTAAAAAATAAAGCATTTCTAAACAGGTTTCTTTATCGTTAGGATGTTGAATTACCTGTAAAACATCCATAATAAAATTGACTTTCGAACTATTTTTTAACAACAAAGTTTCTGAAGAAATGATGTCGATTCCATTTTCTGACAGATAATTTGCCACAGCTATTCCGTCTTTCTTTTTACGAACCAGGATACAAATTTCATTCAAAGAGAATTCAGCTTCTAGTTTCTTAACAATCTCTAAAACCTTCTTTGGGTATTTTATCAGTTCCTCCTCTTTATCTTCTTCTTTTTCTAAAAAAGAAAGTGACACAAACCCTCCTTTTTTTGAGTTTTCCAGCTGCTTATTTCCATCAATAAACAATTGTTTGTACGATTCGTTTTGTAAGAAGTTTGCTGTATGTTGAAAAAACTGATTGTTAAAATTTATCACCTCAGTATAACTCCTAAAATTAGTCTCTAAGGTTTTTACTTCTTTCGGAATTTGAAACGGGTTATCTTTTTCTGAACCCAATCCTATAAATTGTTCTGATTTCCCTCCTCGCCAACGGTATATAGCTTGTTTTCCATCACCTACTAATAGCAAATTACTATTTTCTTGCGCCAATGCATTATCGATTAACGGAATTAAATTTTGCCATTGTAAAGTGGAAGTATCTTGCATTTCATCAATGAAATAATGCATAAATCTTTGACCAATTTGCTCATAAATAAACGGAGCGGGTTGGTCTTTAATATTATCAGAAATTAACTGATTGAACTCGGCATTCAATCGTAAATTATTTTCTTCTTTTAAATGTGAAAGTTCTAAGTTGATATTGTTTAGAACTGCCAATGGAATTAAACTTTTTAGCGCCAAGTTGTTCATTAAAAATTGCTGATACAACTGCTCAGACTCTGTATACAAAAGGAGTAAGTCTGGCAAAATTCCTTCAATCGCTATTTTTATATCCTCAGATTTTGACTTGGCATAAAAATTATTTTCTTCAATTCGTTCTCTAAGAGCACTTTGATCAAAAAATTTCGCTTTTTCAGGGTTTTTAGCTAACGCTACAAAATGATTAGGCAGCATTGATCGATAAAAATCTTTATGATCTAACTGCATTGTTTCAATCATTTGCAAAGCCTCTTCACCAATTTCTTTCCAACGTTTTTTTATTTCCTTTTGATGTTTAGATAATTTCGTTTTTAAATTAGTAAAGTCTCCTAGTTGTTTATCTACTAGTTTTCTGAAGTGTTGGGTATCGTCTTCATTCAAAAGAATTTTAGAAAACTCATTCAGTTCACGAGAAATATCCCACGATTTATCATCATCAGCTTTATCTAATGAAAAATCAATCAATAGCTTTGTTAAAGCTTCGTCTGTTCCTATTTTAGATATGAGTACATCTATCGCTTCATTCAACAACGAAACTGCATCCATTTCTACTTCAAAATTGAGAGGCAATCCTAAGTCATAAGCAAAACTCTTAATGATTTTATGTGTAAAACTATCAATCGTAGTAATCGAAAACGCTGCATAATTCCGAAGAATTTCGTCTAATATTTTTTTACTTCTATCTTTTACAACATTTCGATCAAGTGAAATTTCTTCTAAAATAATCTCTAGTAGATCATTACTTTCTCCTTCTGAAAAAACTTGTAGATTGTGTAACACACGTTCTTTCATTTCTCCAGCTGCTTTATTGGTAAACGTGATAGCCAATATCTTTTGAAAACGGAAAATATCTTCAGATTGCAGTAGCACCTTTAGATATTCTTTTACTAAAGTAAAGGTTTTACCACTACCTGCAGAGGCGTTGTATACTTGAAATACAGAAAGATTTTGCACCACTAGATTTTAACGCAAAATACAAAAACCAAGTAAAACTGTTTTTGTTGGTACTGTTTATTTTTCAACTACTTTAAGAAAAGATTCTCCAAACCTGAGCTACTAAAAAAGTAACTACAAAACCAGCTATTACAGGTAAAATAGATGCAATAGTCGTCCATTTTTTACTTTTCGTTTCTTTATAAATAGTATAAATCGTAGTACTACAAGGATTATGCAATAAACTAAACAACATTACATTTACTGCCGTTAACAAAGTCCAACCCCCAGCTTTTAAAACATCTCCTGTAGCAGTTACTGAATCTAACTCAAACATTACTCCAGCACCTGCACCACCTCCAATACCCACTACCATTACAGTAAGCATTAAAATAGTTGGAATTACAATTTCATTTGCTGGTATCGCTACTATATAAGCCAGTAAAACTACTCCGTTTAACCCCAATAAGAACCCAAAACCATCTAAAGAATGTACTAACCAAGCAGCAATACTTTCACTACCTATATATATATTACAGATTAACCAAATAACCGCACCTGCTGGGGCTGCGAAAACAATAGCTCTCCATAAAACAATCAACGTTCTATCAATCAAAGAGGTATAAATTGTTTTCCAAAATACTGGTGGACGGTATGGAGGCAATTCTAAGTTAAAAGTGGAAACTTCACCTTTTAATACCGTTTTTGACAGCGCCCAAGAGAAGAAAAACATGAAAAAGATTCCTAAAACAGCTATTCCAATTACTGCAGATAACGAAGCTAAACTTGAATACGACTCTGGCACTACTGCACCAATAAATATAGTTGCTAGTAATATTTGTGTTGGCCATCGACCATTACACAAAGAAAAGTTATTGGTTATTATAGCAATTAATCGCTCTCTAGGACTATCTATTATTCTTGTTGCCACAACTCCTGCTGCATTACAGCCAAAGCCCATACTCATAGTTAAGGCTTGTTTTCCATGCGCACCTGACTTTTTAAATAATGCATCCATATTAAATGCTACTCTTGGCAAATACCCAAAATCTTCTAACAAAGTAAAAAGTGGGAAAAAGATAGCCATTGGCGGTAACATTACCGCAATTACCCATGCTACAGCTAAATACACTCCGTCAATTAAAAAACCTGACAACCACCAAGGGAAATCCAAGAAGTTTGCTCCGTTTTTTAACATCGGGTGAATCATATCCAACAGTAAACTAGCCAACATAGAAGACGGATAATTGGCTCCTATAATGGTAAGCCAAAGCACTACTCCTAAAAGGAGTAACATTATTGGAAACCCCCAAACTTTACTTGTTACAATTTTATCAATTTGAGCATCAATTCTAAACCTTCTTTTTTGATCATCTTTTTTCACAGAACTTTCTACTATTTTAGAAGCCTCTGCATAGATACTCTCTGATAAAACGTCGTGAAAATCATCTCCTATTTGCCATCGAAGATCTTTAGATAACTCTATTATATGTTCTATATTTTTAGTACTCATTCCTCTACTTCTTATACAAACTTTCCTGTTCTTAAACCTTCTATCACTTGCTTATCTCCTTCTAATAATCGAAATGCCAACCACCTACTATTCGCTATCGTTGGGTATTCTTTTTTTATAGATGTACTAAGCTCTTCAACTGCTTTTTCAATATTTTTCGGAATGTTTTTTATTTTATGTGGTTTACATGTAATTTTTCGATTTGCCAAATCACTTATAGTCTTAAGTAGCTCTGGAATTCCCTCTTTAAATCTTGCACTTGTTGCAACTACAGGAATTCCCAAATCTTTAGCCAATATTCGCGCATCTACTTCTATGTGATTTCGCTTAGCTTCATCCATTAAATTCAAACACAAAATGGCGTGATCAGTAATTTCTAATATCTGCAATACTAAGTTTAAATTTCGCTCTAATCTACTTGCATCTACAACAATTACAGTAAGTGTTGGTTTTCCAAAAAGAATAAAATCTCTAGCCACTTCCTCATCCTCTGAAGTAGAGAGCAATGAATAGGTACCTGGTAAATCTACCAACTTATATTTTTGTGCATTGTACTCAAACGCTCCTTCTGCTCTTGCCACTGTTTTCCCTGGCCAATTACCTGTATGCTGGCGTAAACCTGTTAATGCATTAAAAACCGTACTCTTTCCTGTATTAGGATTTCCAGCTAACGCAACCACAAAATCAAAACTCTCAGTGTTTACTCCTAATTTTTTCAACCCTTCTGCATTATAGTGTGAACAGGTTTCGCATGCACTTTTTGTTTGTTTTTCCATCTCTATTCTTTTTTAATCAGAATTTTAGAAGCTTGGTTTTCTCGTAAAGCGATAGAGGTTCCTTTTATTAAAAAAGCCGTCGGATCTTTTAACGGATTTCGTAAATCTACCTCTACGATGGCTCCTCTTACAAAACCTAAATCTAACAATCTTCTTCTGTTTTCTCCTCTACATTCTTTGGAAAGTCCTATTATTTTTGCGACTTCATTTTCTTGTAAACTAGATAAACGCATAATATTTTCTTCGGATACTGCTTGATTTTCTAAAACCAAAACAGTAATATTTCCCGCTACTACTGGCGCTAATACAAATTTCTCTCCTTCTGAATGAAACACTACTCGCATTCTGTTATTTTCAACTACACGAATTTGAGAATCTAAATGTATTTTTTCTGCTAATATTTGTTTGTATATAATTTCTGGTTCATCTTCTATATGAATAATCCGACCTACTGCACCAACCGAAAGCTCTGACAACGAAACACCTTTCTTAGGCGCTACTTTCCCTGTTTTAGTAGGAATAGGATCCCCATGAGGGTCATATTTAGGATCACCTAAAAGCTCTGACAACTTGTTCGTTTCATCAACACTTAACTCATGTTCTTTTCGTTCAGCTCTTTCGTGCCATTCTTTCTTATCAAAACCTGTTTTTTCTGACAAAAACTTTTCCCACAACCTATGTGCTCTAACAATTTGCAGTGCATATTCATTCCCTAACTCAGTCAATCGAAAAGAATCATTTTCCATGTAAATAAGTTCGTTTTCAATCATCTTACTAATGCTTTCGATAAGTAATTGGTTATTATAATTCAGCTTATCTGTCAAATCATTTGTCGTCAAATTTTTATTAGACACCTGATTATGATAGAGAAGCTTTAAAATATCTTCTATAATTGTTTTAGTCTTAGACTTGTAATTTTTTTTCAATAGAAAATAAATCCCTTTTGTTGGTCTGAAAACATAATACAATAATATAGTTAAGCTAAAAAATACAAGAAGAGAAACTACAGGATTTATTGTACTCATTGTTTTTGTATATATAAGTTATTAGCTATTTTATTTGAAACTGAAAAAGTTTTACCTTCCATTTCTATTACCAACGAACCATCAAAAGGTTCTTTATCTAATACTTTTATTTCTTTACCTAAAGAAATTCCTTGTTTGTCTAAAAAGCGTAAAAATTCTGACGAGCTATCGTCGACTCCTACACAAACTCCCCTCTCATTTTCTTTTAACGTTGATAACAAACTTTTTTCTATCATTTGTAAATTACCTTCTTTATCTGGAATTGGATCTCCGTGTGGATCTCTCTTTGGATACCCCAAAAACGCATCCAGTTCATTTATCAACTTAGGTGATTTAATATGCTCTAACTGTTCAGCTACTTCATGCACCTCGTCCCAAGAAAAATTCAAGGTATCAACCAAAAACACTTCCCATAATCGGTGTTTTCTAATAATATTAGCCGCTATTTTTTTTCCGAAATCAGTTAAAGTCACTCCTTGATACTTTTTATACACTACCACTTTTTTATCGGATAGTTTTTTTACCATATCGGTAACCGAAGACGCCTTGGTTTCTAATTTTTTAGCAATTGAATTGGTACTAATTCCATTTTTAGAATCAGCGGTTAAATGATACATTGCTTTTATATAATTTTCTTCAGACTGGCTAAACATTTTAAACTTTTAGGTTATACAAATGTACTAATTTTGTTTTATATAAACATATTTTTAGTCTTGTCTAAAATTTAATTTATATTTGCATAAATTTTTAGTTAACAAATCTGTTTTATCAGTAAAAACATTTAAGATGAAAAAAATTATTGCCCTTGCAATTATATTACTATCAAGCAATATTAATGGACAAACTTTAAAAGGAAAAATTACCTCTACTACAGGTGAAGCAATTCCTTTTGCTTCTATTTTTATAAAAGATACAAATACAGGAACTACTGCTGATGAACATGGTAACTATGAACTAAAAGCTACTAAGGGCAAACTCGCTATAGTAGCTTCAACTATTGGTTTTTTATCAGAAAGAAAAATTATAACATTACATTCATCAGAAGAAAAAATAGTAAACTTTACACTGACAGAAACCGCTGAAATTTTAGATCAAGTTACTGTTACTGGAACTCGTACCGATAAACGTCGTACAAATAGTCCTGTTATTGTAAATGTTATTAATAGCCAAACATTAGCAAATGTACAAGCTTGTAATTTATCAGAAGGATTAAAATTTCAAACAGGTTTACGTGTCGAAACTGACTGCCAAACTTGCAACTACACTCAACTACGTATGAATGGTTTAGCAGGTGGATACTCTCAAATTTTAATTAATGGCCGCCCTATTTTTAGTCCATTAACTGGGTTATATGGTTTGGAACAAGTACCTACCAATATGATTGAACGTATAGAAGTAGTTCGTGGTGGAGGTTCTGCCTTATACGGGTCAAGCGCTATTGGTGGTACAGTAAATGTGATTACTAAAATCCCCAAAAAGAACAATTATAGTATTGGTTATACCTATCAAAACACCAAAGGAACTTCTGATCATATAATTGCTGGAAACACCACTATAATTAATGAGAATCGTAATGCAGGAGCTTCCTTCTTTATCAACAACAGAAGAAGAGCAATGTACGATGCTAATGACGATAACTTTTCTGAACTTCCTGAATTAAAAAACAATTCGTTCGGAACTAATTTGTTCTTCCTTCCTACGGAAAATCAAAAAATAGAAGTTAACTTTAGTAAAATGAATGAATACCGCTACGGTGGAGAAATGGTTGATAAAGCACCTCATTTTGCTATGCAATCTGAAGAACGTGTACATGATGTATATGTAGGAAATGTTGATTACCAAATTAATTTTAATGATAATAAAAGTTCTATCATCTCTTATTTTGCTACACAGTATACAGACAGAGAACACTACACAGGAATTCGTCCTGATGAAAATACACCTGAAGACACCAAGCACTTAGCAAATCCCCCATATGGGAACTCTACTACCACTACTTTTCAAGGTGGTTTACAATTCAACCACAAGTTAGAAGAGTTCTTAGGAGGTAACAATGTTATAACTATTGGAGGCGAGTTTGTACAAGACGATGTTTTTGATGTTATTGATGCATACGAGTACAAAGTAGACCAATTAACTCAAAACTATGGTTTCTTTTTTCAAAGCGATTGGGAAATTTCTAACAAATGGAATTTATTAACCGGTGTACGATACGATAACCACACATTAAACGCACTAAAAGACGACGGTACAGAAAAAAACATCACTAACAACGTTGCTAGCCCAAGAGTATCTTTATTATTCAAACCTTTTGAGAATACTCAAATTAGAGGAACTTGGGGTACTGGTTTTAGAGCTCCGCAAGCTTTCGATACTGATTTACATATTGCCTTTGCTGGAGGTGGAGTATCGCGAGTAGTGTTAGCAGATGATTTAAAAAGAGAGCGTTCTAATAGCTACACATTTTCATTTAACTATGATAAACCTACCGAACATTATATTTACGGCTTTACTATTGAAAGTTTCTACACTAATTTAGAAAATGCTTTTTACCTAGAACCAATTGGTGAAGATACCTATGGAGAAGTCTTTGAAAAGAGAAATGGTGATGGAGCTGTTGTACAAGGAATCACTTTAGAAACACGATTGAATTACGATGGAATTTTACAATTAGATGCCGGATTTACCTATCAGTCTAGTAGATATGATACCGCAGTAAACAACTCAGATGATTTACCTCTTAAAAGAGATTTTTTACGTACACCTAGTACATACGGTTATGCTACTGCAACCTACACACCTAATCAAAAGTTTAAAACTGCTTTAAACTTAGTTTATACAGGTAGAATGGAAGTACTGCACTTAGCTTCAGAACTTCCAAATATTACAGCAGATGAATATTTTACTTCACCTTCCTTTTTTAATTTAGGAATTAACAGCAGTTATACTTTCGAAATAGATAAACTTAACACAAACATAGAACTTACTGCAGGGATTAAAAATATTTTTGATGACTATCAGCCTGTATTTGATACTGGTAAAGACCGTGATAGTAATTTTATTTATGGTCCAGCCTCACCCAGAACCTATACGTTGGGAGTAAAATTTACAAGTAATTAATATTGAGGTAACACATGCACATTTGATTAACATTAAATAAACATTCTAATAATGGAATCGTAATTTCTACATAACATTTGCTTTACTAATTAACTTGAATTTTGCAGAATAAATAAACAGAATTCAAAGATTAGAATGAAAAAAATATTATTTATAGCTTTTTTAAGCTTATGTAATTTAACATTTTCTCAAAGTAAACATGCTGTTGCTGGTACTGTTACAGGTAATGTTACAGACAAAGAAATGAATGGAGAAGCATTGCCTTTTGCTAATGTTTTTATCAAAGGAACATCTATCGGAGGAACAACTGATATGGATGGTAAATATACACTCAATGTTCCTGCTGGTAATCAAACCATTGTTTTTAGCTTTATTGGATATCAAACTATTGAAAAACCAATTACTGTAAAAGCTAGCGAAAGTTTAATTGTAAACCAAGAATTAGGCGCTAATGAAGGAGTTACGTTAGACGAAGTAAAAATCAACGCAACAGTTAGTAGAGAAAAAGAGAGCGCATTACTTTTAGAGCAAAGAAAAGCGACAGTAATTAAAGAAAGTATTGGAGCTCAAGAATTATCTAAGAAAGGTGTTTCTGATGCTGCCACTGCTACTACAAAAGTAGCCGGTGTATCAAAACAAGAAGGTTCAAACAAAGTTTATGTTAGAGGTCTAGGAGATCGATATAACACGACTACTCTAAACGGTTTACCTTTACCTTCTAATGACCCAAGATTTAAGAATATATCTTTAGAACTTTTCGGAACCGATATGATTCAAAATATTGGAGTAAGTAAAACTTTTTCGGCTAATTTAAGCGGAGACGCTTCAGGCGCAAATATAGATATAGCATCTAAAGAACACTCTGGAAGCTCTTCAATGAATATTGGTTTTTCTTCTAGCGCAAACACACAAACAACAGGTAAAAGCTTCAAAACAATAGATGGTACAAACTGGTTTGGTATTGCCAACAACACTAAACATAAAGTAACTAGACTTGATGTTTTACCTTTTACAGACAATTTTACTCCAAACAATACTCATGCTGCTTTGAACACAAATTTATCAGTATCAGGTAGCAAAAGATTTCAAATAGGTGAAGAATCTAGTCTATCTATGTTTTTGGTTGGAGCCTTTGGAAACAAATACAATTTTAGAGATGGAACTTCTATAAATTACCTTAGAAATGATGGATCTACTGGAAATAGTTTCACATCTGCAAAACAGTATAATTATGAAACCTCAAAAATGTTAATGGGGAATTTTATCTATAAAATGAATAACAATCATAGAATTTCTTATAACTCATTATTTATACACTCAAACAATCAAAACATACAAGATTATTTTGGCAAGAAGCCTGATGTTGCCGATTCTGAAGGGGTATTTGCAAACATAATTCTTCAAACAGAAAATCAAAACAGATTATTTGTAAACCAATTATTAACTGAACATAAACTCGGTGAATCTATTGATTTAAACTTGGGGGCTGCATATAACATAGTTAATAATGACGAACCTAACAGAAAGAAAAACATCTTTGTAATTAATGAAAATGACAATACTGTTAAGTTTGCTTCAGGTGCTGCTAGAAACAATAGTAGATACTATCATAATTTAACTGAAGATGATTTCGTAGCTAAAGCTAACTTGATTAAGTATTTCGGTACTAGAATTAAAGATGAACACAAAGCCAAAATAACTTTAGGTTATGAGTTCAGAAATACTACCAGAGATTTTAGAGCTATCTATTTTGATTACGATTTAGCAGCTCCTACAGAAGTTGACCCTAACAATGTTAGTCAAGTTTTAAACCAACAATCATTAGACAATGGAGTTTTTAGATTAAAAACTGGGTTTGGATTTGGTGATAACGCTTTAGATCCATTCACCTATGATGCTGACAAAATGACTAATGCGGCTTATGCAATGTTAGACTATCAGATAACAGATAAATTCTTTATCAACATTGGTGCTAGATACGAAAATATCTGGTTGGATGTTGCTTGGAAGACTAACTTAACAAACTCTACCAATGATAATGGTGGACCTAAAAAATTAAGAGATAGTTATATCTTACCTTCCTTAAACTTGAAATATGATATAAATGATGATAACTTACTTAGATTATCTGCTAGTAAGACATATACCTATCCACAATTTAAAGAAGTAGCTCCTTTTGTTTATGAAGGCGTAGATTATCAAGAAGAAGGAAATGAAAACTTACTACCTTCAACAAACTACAATTTTGATTTAAAATGGGAAATGTTTCCTACAAGAGGAGAGTTAATTTCAGCTAGTGTTTTTGCAAAATATATTCAAGATGGTATTAACAGAATAGAATTAAATGCTGCTTCTGATAACTTTTTCTCTTTCTACAATACAGGAAACACTACCATATACGGAGCTGAAGTAGAATTAAGAAAACAAATACTTAATTTTTCTCAAGATGATTACAATGAAAACATTAAACTAGGCTTAAATGCCACTTACATGAATACAAATCAAACATTTAATGTAACAAACCAATTTAACCCTACTAATTCAGAAGAACCTACCGAAGGAGCAGCTCCTTTTTTATTAAATACTGATATTTCTTACAACTACAAAAAAGACGATAAAGAAATAATAGCTACTTTAATATTTAACTATCAAGGTGAAAAGCTTTATAGTATTGGTTCTGTAAATGGTTTACAAAGTATCTACCAAAAATCTTTACCTAGGTTAGATTTTGTATTCAAAAGACAATTCAACAAAAAGTTAGGTTTAAAATTTAGCGCTAAAAACTTATTAAACCCTAGCTATGAAATGTATAGAGATGTACCAAATAAATTAATAACCAAATCATTTAAACGAGGAATCGATTTTTCTCTTGGGTTATCTTATAATTTATAATTATTAATGTTTTATTAAACTTAAGGTAATCCTTACATGAAACGACATTCTCACATTTGCAACACAATTTTAATAAACTTAAAACGAAAAATGAAAACAATTAAATTATTATCAATTTTAGCAGTTTCTGCATCATTAATGGTTGGATGTTCAGATGACGATCCTGTTACTCCTCCAAGCTCAAAATTTGACTTAGAAATTAATGGACAAGATGATTTTGACCCTAAAGACTTAAAAGGAAACGTTAATGCTGATATCACTTTAAAGGCTGGGGTTGAATATTTATTAAGTAGCTCTTTAAGAGTTAAAGAAGGAAAAACGTTAACTATTGAGCCTGGAACAGTAATTAAGTGTAAGGCTGGTGGTACTGATGTTTATGTAGCTGTTGAAAGAGGCGCAAAATTAGAAGCCCAAGGAACAGCCTTACAACCTATTGTTTTTACTTCTGATGCAATTAGCCCTAGATTAGGTGACTGGGGAGGTATTGTTATTGCTGGTAAAGCTAAGACAAACAAAGGTGCTGAAGCTGAAACTGAGGTAGCTGGTTTAAAATATGGTGGTACTCAAGATGATGACAATTCAGGAACCTTAACTTATGTTAAAGCTGAATACACAGGTGCTAAAATTAATGGAGACCAAGAATTTAATGGCTTTTCTTTTTACTCTGTAGGTTCTAATACAACTATTAATAATTTATTCATTTCTAACGGAGCTGATGATGGAATAGAATTTTTCGGAGGTACTGTTAATGTAACAAATGTAATGTGTGTTAACATTAAAGATGATATGTTTGACTTTACTGGAGGTTATACAGGAACTATGAACAACATGTTTGGAGTAAGAGAAAATGGATTTAACGATGCTACTGAAGACCCAAGAGGTATAGAGGGCGATAGTAATGGTTCTGACCCAGCTGCCTTACCAGTTTCTACTCCTACAATCAAAAATGTAACAATATTAAATTTATCTAGTGTTACTGCATTAAAAGCAGGAGCAGAAATTAGAAGAGGAACTTATGCTACTGTTGATAATGCTTTATTTGCTGCATATGGTGACGCTACTTTTGGAAATTTAATTGACACAAAAGATGATAAGGGCAACGGATCTTTAACAATTACCAACTCTTATAAAATGGGAACTGTAGGTGATAACAAAATAGGTGGTGAAATTGATGGAACCGTTATAGAAGATACTGAAGCTATTACTGCTGACGGTGATAACTTAACTGTAAAAGCAGGTAGAGGAGCAGACTTTACTGAATTTACTTGGACAGGATATACTTTAAAGAAGTAATCTAACCTCTAATAAATAAAAAAACCGAGCAAATTGCTCGGTTTTTTTGTGCAAAATTTATCATTTTATAACTCTATATAAACATTAAAGACTATTTATTACCATACTTTTAGTTCTTAAATTTTAAAAATTATATTATGAAAAAAATTATTTTATTATTGCTATTATTTAGTCTTCAAATCGCAAATTCACAAACAAATTATCACAGATTTGACACTTATTCTTCTAAAGAAAATGCTTGTACTGAAAATAAAGCAGATTTGTTTTCAGTAAAAGTAAATATGGATGCATTATTAAGAGTGGGAGGTTGTTACATTATTGATTTCGGAAGTGAGTTTAACTTAGGAACTAGATATGCCATAGTAACAAACAGAAGTGAAGGTAGAGGTGATGCAGATTTTGATTTAGTAGGAGAGACTTATGAAGGTGTGAATCCTTGCCTAGGAGGTGATTACAATTATCATAGATTTGAAATTTTCAATTCACTTGAAGACAGTGAAAAATCGGTTTGTGGTTATTCAGTTTCTGGTCAAACATTTAAAGTTAACATCGCATTTAGCAACCTTTTATCTCTTGATAAGGTATATAAAATAGATTTTGGGAGAAATTTTAATTTGGGAATTAAATACGCTAAAATTTTAAATCATTCTCCAGGAAGAGGAGATGCCGATTTCGCTATTCATTCAAATGCAGTTATAGAAACAATTACAGTTAATTGTCCTTCAGATAACGATAAGGATGGCATTGAAGATTCTGTTGACAATTGTCCTAACACTTCAAATGCAAATCAAAATGACGTCGATAGTGATGGTATTGGTGATGCATGCGATTCACAAGATAATAGAGATTCAGATGGTGATGGAGTACAAAACTGGCAAGACAACTGCCCAAATCAAGCAGGTCCTTCTTCTAATAACGGATGTCCTGTTGGGGATCCTGATTTTGTAGTTATTGGAATGTCCATCGATGCTGGAGGAACTTATACTAGTACAGATACTTCTGGAGCATTAACTCTTAGAACTAACCAAAACCATAAATTCTGTGTTAACATTAAAAATATAGGAGTTACAACTGGTACAATTAACAACACGGCTTTAATTTTAACAAACAGCTCAAGCTTAAATAGTTCAAGGATTGTTGCTAACCTTCCTTATCCTAGTTCTTCGTTAAGCATAGCACCAAATCAAACTAAAGAAATGTGCTCAGAAGTATATATATGGGATAATTATTTAGGTTATAACCTTTCTAGCTTTAATTATTTACATGCTATAGCAGACTACAATGGAAATACGTCTGAATCTAATGAAGGTAACAATCAGGCTTATACTAGTGTTAATTCCTCTTCTTTTAAAACTCCAACTCAGTTAACCATCCATGATGTAAATGGGAATAAAATCAATGAAACTACAATCAACAATAAAACAGAAGAAACTGATGTTATTAAAAACCTACCTGAAGGTTTCTACTTTATTGATAAAGACGGTAAAAAAAGTAAAATTTATAAAGAGAATTAATATTCTTTCTCTTAATAAAAAAACCGAGCAAATTGCTCGGTTTTTTTGTTTATTCTTTTATATCAGAAAGGTTATATAAAAAATCTTCTAATTTTTTTAATTCTTTTGGTGGGTTACCAGCATCAAATGTATTTGATCTATATTCCTTATCTGCTATTTTAATAATGAATTCTGCATGCAAAGCTCCATCTGTTATTCTCTTTTCACTTGGTGCTTTTAAGTTTGCTATTTCTTCTAAATTTAGCTCACTAACCACTTTCTTCAACTCCTCTATTTGTTCTTTTGAAACTTCTTTCGTTCCTTCACCTTGATTTGATTTGTATAACAGTTTACTTCCTTCAACTGTTATCTGAATTAAACTTCCTCTAGTTTGGGCTTCATAAGTGATTGTATCAAATCCTTTTGGCGTGTTTTGTGCTGCACAGTTCATCATTAATAAAAATACTACTGGGGCTATTATTTTTAGGTATTTCATCTATTTTTTGTTTTTATTTATAATAAAAAGACGCTCTTTTAATTAAAGAACGTCTTTATATATGATTTTCGTATTAGAAACAGACTAGTCTGCCATAGTAGCTCTAAATCCACCTGGAGCAAATACTGCATCCATTCTAGCTTTTTGACCTTCTGTAAACATATACATACAGCTATCGTCTGAATAATCCATAAAGTTCATAGTCATGTTAGCACTTCCACACTCAATTACTGGGTAAGTAGGACATCCTCTACTATTTCCATCAGCATCAGGAGTATCATCTACAAAGTCACTAGCACCACATCCACCGTCACCCCAAATGTGACGTAAATTTAAGTAGTGACCTACTTCGTGTGTTGCAGTTCTTTGGTTACGTCCAACAAAACTGTGTGCTAAAACTACACCATCAGTAGACCAACTACCACCTGGGAATTGTGCATATCCTAAGATCTGCCCTCCTCTATAAGGCATTACGTTAACAACCCAAACATTTAAAAATTCTTGTGGGTTAACAACATCACTACCTCCTGAAGAAGTGAACTTCATTGAATCATCTGGCCTCCAACTTCTTTTTTGCTTGTTTTCAACCCTAATTACATCTTCAATTACAAAATCGATATTCACATTAGTTTCTACTCCTGCAAACTCAGCTGGCATAGCACTTCTGTTAGGGTTTTGCATGTTAAAATCTTCATTTAACGCTGCAATTTGATCTTCTAATACCGATAGCGATAAGTTTTCACTTGCTTGACGATAAATTACATGGAAAACAACTGGAATTTGGATTTTTCCATTTACTAATCTTGCTGCTACTTCACCATTTTTTACCTTTTCGATATAACTAGCGGTAAAGTTCTCAATGTTTTCCATACTACTCTTTAAGCTAGGATCTTTAGCCATATTAGCATTTAAAACATCATTAGCAAAACATTGTTTTTCTGCTTTTTGCAGTGTTGTTGCATCTACTTCTGGTTCTGAATTTGGACTTTGTTCATTTGTTTGACAACCTACTAAAATTCCAGCAGCGATTGCCATGGTAAGAAAAATTCTTTTCATGTTGTGAAAAATTTAAAAAATTAGTTATTTGTAAACACTTTGTGTGTTCATTTGTTTTGTCAAAAAACGGATAACAAAACTTTTCAAAAAGAAGTTGTTAATTTTTTGCTTTTTTATCAGCAAATTGAAGGGTTTTTTAACGATGCCTAATATACACATATTTAAACATCCTCCAAAAATAATTTAAGAACTGGTTTACAACGTATTAAAACCTTTAAATATCGCTTATAAAACCATTTCTATCTAAGAAGATTTTCAAAACATTTTTTAAAAAATCAATAAAAAACGTCAATTGAAATAAATTACCATTCTAATTTATTTCAATTTTAATCAAAAAAGGCGCCTTAATAAGGCGCCTTTTTTATTTATGTAACTTGTGTATTTTACTTCAATTTTTTCTTAACAGCTACTTCAATATAAGCTTCGATAACATCACCTTCTTTAATGTCGTTATATCCTTTTATTTGAAGACCACAATCGTATCCTTTAGTTACTTCTTTAACATCGTCTTTAAAACGTTTTAACGAAGTTAATACGCCATCGTGAACAACGATTCCTTCTCTAATAATACGAATCTTAGAATCTCTTGTAATTTTACCTGACATAACCATACATCCTGCAATGTTACCTATTTTAGAAATTTTATAAACTTCTCTAATTTCAACATTACCAAGAACTTCTTCTTTCATTTCAGGAGATAACATTCCTTCCATCGCATCTTTCAAGTCGTTGATAGCATCGTAGATAATAGAGTATGTTCTAATGTCAACTTCTTCTCTATCAGCTACAGCTCTTGCATTTCCTTGAGGGCGTACATTAAATCCAACAATAATAGCATCTGATGCAGTTGCTAACAACACATCTGATTCTGTAATTGCACCTACACCTTTATGTAAGATATTCACTTGAATTTCTTCTGTAGATAATTTTTGGAATGAATCTGTTAGGGCTTCTACCGAACCATCTACATCTCCTTTTAAGATAATGTTTAATTCTTTGAAATCTCCTAATGCGATACGACGACCAATTTCTGCTAAGGTAAGTGTTTTCTGCGTTCTAACTGATTGCTCACGTTGTAATTGAGAACGTTTTGCTGCAATTTGTTTTGCTTCACGTTCATCATCAAACACATTAAACTTATCTCCCGCTTGTGGTGCGCCATCTAAACCTAAAATTGACACAGGCGTAGAAGGTCCCGCTTCTTTTACTTTTTTACCTTTATCATCAAACATAGCTCTTACTTTACCACTATGTTTTCCTGCTAAGATGTAGTCTCCAATTTTTAAAGTACCTGCTTGTACTAAAATTGTAGAAACATAACCTCTACCTTTGTCTAATAAAGCTTCAACAACCGCTCCGCTTGCATTTTTATTAGGATTAGCTTTTAATTCTAATACTTCTGCTTCTAGTAATACTTTTTCTAATAACTCGTCAACCCCTTGCCCTGTTTTAGCAGAAATCTCTTGAGATTGAATGTTACCTCCCCAATCTTCTACTAATAAATTCATAGCAGATAATTGTGTTTTAATATTATCTGGGTTAGCGTTAGGCTTATCTATTTTGTTAATTGCAAAAATGATTGGAACTCCTGCTGCTTGCGCATGAGAAATTGCCTCTTTTGTTTGTGGCATCACATCATCATCGGCAGCTACTACAATAATTACTAAATCGGTAACCTGAGCTCCACGAGCACGCATTGCCGTAAAGGCTTCGTGACCTGGTGTATCTAAAAAGGCTATTTTTTGATCTCCTACCTTAACTGCATAAGCACCAATGTGCTGTGTAATACCTCCTGATTCACCTTCTATAACATTCGCATTACGGATATAATCTAATAATGATGTTTTACCGTGATCTACGTGTCCCATTACTGTAATAATCGGTGCACGAGTGATTAAATCTTCTGGTTTATCTTCTACGTCTTCAATTGACTCTTCAACTTCGGCTCCAACAAACTCTACAGTATAGTTAAATTCTTCTGCAACAATAGATAATGTTTCAGCATCTAAACGCTGGTTCATTGTTACCATCATACCTAACATCATACAAGAAGAGATAATTTGAGTAACAGGAACATCCATCATCGTAGCAACTTCACTTACAGTAACAAACTCTGTTACTTTTAACACTTTACTTTCTGCTTGTGCCGCTTGTAACTCTGCTTCTGATTGTTGACGGTGCGCATCTCTTTTATCTCTACGATATTTAGCTCCTTTTCCTTTTTTAGATTTTCCTTGAAGTTTTTCTAAGGTTTCTCTAACTTGTTTTTGGATTTGCGCTTCTGTTAACTCTTCTTTTGGAGTAACGACAGGTCTTCTTCCTCCTCTTTGTCCACCGCGATTACCTCCACCACGATTTTGACCTGTTTTATTTTGACCTTGATTTGGTCTTGCTGCATTACCACCACCAGTTGCTCCTGCTGGTTTACTTATTCTCTTACGCTTCTTTTTATCAGCGTCGCTTGCTGCACCTTTGCTTTCTGGTTTCTTCTTTTTAGGTCTTTCAAATTGTTTTAAATCAATTTTTTGACCTGTAAAGTTAGGGCCATCTAATTTTTTATACTGAGTCTCTATTTTCTCAGCATTCTCTGCAGTAATTTCAACCTCCTTTTCTGGTTTCTTTACTTCTTGAGCTTTCTTTTCAATAGGCTTTTTCACTTCTTTAGGCTGTTCAGTTTTTGCTACTTTTTTAGGAGCTTCAACTGTTCTTTCTTTAGGCTGTTCAGTTTTTTGAGGCTCTGGTTTTTTCTCTTCGACTTTAACCGGCTCCTCAACTTTTATAGGTTCTTCTTTAATTTCTTGAACTGGTTCTTCTTTAATTTTTTGAACTGGTTCTTCTTTAATTTTTTGAACTGGTTCTTCTTTAATTTCTTGAACTGGTTCTTCTTTCTTCGGAGCTTCAACTTCTTCTTTTACCGTAGGCTCTACCTTTTCTTCAACTGCTTTACCAGTTTCAACATCTATCTTTCCTACTTTTTTAAGTTCTAACTTTTCAGCTTTGGCTTTTAAAACTTCTTGCTTTTTAGCTTCCTCCTCTAATCGTTTTTTCTCTTGCTCTTCTTCTAATTGCTGACGAATTGCCTCTTTTTCTTTTCTCTTTTCTTCGCTAACTTCTTTAGAGGCCACCTTTTTAGATTTATCTGTTTGAAAGCCATCAAATAAAATTCGATATTCCTCATCAGATATTTTAGTAGTAGGACGAGCTTCTATTTCATGACCATTCTTTGCCAAGTGTTCTACAGCCCTATCTAAAGAAATGTTTAATTCTCTTAAAACCTTATTCAGTCTTAACTTTTTGCCTTCAGCCATATATTGTTTAATACTTTTTTATTCAAAAAACACACTTTACACTTAGCATACTTAAATAAAAGTATAGTTATGTTTTTTTTCTTCTTTTTGCTAGCTTTTATATAATTATCTTACATAGGATGCTAGCTTCCTTACTTTATATTAGTCTTCGAATTCTTCTCTTAAAATTCGTTGAACGTCTAAAATTGTTTCTTCTTCTAAATCGGTTCTTTGTACTAGCATTGACACGTCTTTTTCTAAAACACTCTTTGCTGTATCTAAACCAATTTTCTTGAATTCTTCAATTACCCAAGCTTCGATTTCGTCAGAGAATTCTGTTAATTCAACATCTTCTTCTTCAATTCCTTCTCTTTGAACGTCAATTTCGTAACCTGTTAATTCACTTGCTAAACGAATGTTAACCCCAGCTCTACCAATTGCTTTTGATACTTCTTCTGGTTTTAATAAAACGTTTACACGTCCTTTCTTACCGTTTTTCTCTTCGTCATACATTTCAATCTCTACAGAAGTTACCTTCGCAGGACTTAATGCTCTTGCTACAAATAGCTGCTCGTTCTTAGTATAATTAATTACGTCAATGTTTTCGTTTCCTAATTCACGAACGATACCATGAATACGAGAACCTTTTACACCGACACAAGCTCCTACAGGGTCAATTCTATCATCATAAGAATCTACTGCTATTTTAGCTTTATCTCCTGGTATTCTTGCTACACCTTCAATGGTAATTAAACCGTCAAAAACTTCAGGAATTTCTTGTTCGAATAACTTTACTAAAAATGCAGGTGAAGTTCTAGATAGTATAATAGCAGGTTTGTTACCTCTTAATTCTACTGATTTTATTACTCCTCTAACTGCATCTCCTTTTCTAAAGAAGTCTGAACGAATTTGCTCACTCTTTGGTAAAACAATCTCATTTCCTTCGTCATCCAACAAAATTACAGCATTATGACGAATATGGTGCACTTCTGCACTATAAATTTCACCTTCAAGGTCTTTAAACTGTTTAAAGACATTTGTACTATCGTGCTCGTGAATCTTAGAAATTAAGTTTTGGCGTAATGCTAAAATAGCTCGTCTTCCTAAATCAATTAACTTTACTTCTTCAGATACATCTTCACCAATTTCAAAATCTGGCTCAATTTTTCGTGCCTCTGAAAGTTCAATTTCTTCATTATCATCTTCCGACATTCCATCTGCTACAACCACTCGGTTTCTCCAAATCTCTAAATCTCCTTTATCAGGGTTGATAATGATATCAAAGTTTTCATCAGACCCAAATCTACGTTTTAAGGCTGCACGAAAAACTTCTTCTAAGATAGACATTAATGTTACTCTGTCTATGCTTTTGTTATCTTTAAACTCCGAAAATGATTCAATTAATGCAATATTTTCCATTTCATTCTCTAATTAAAATATGATCTTCACTTTTGCTTCTTTAATATCTTGATACGCTAGTGTTTTTGTTTTCTCTACCGTATGCTTCCCTTTACCTATCGGCTTAGGTTCTCTTGTTTTCCATTGTAACGTGATATTCTCTTCTGTTACTTCGGTTAATGTTCCTTCGAATTCTTCAGTTGCTGTTTTAACTTTCAAAATTCGGTTGATGTTCTTCTTATACTGACGCTTAACAGTTAACGGATGTGCTATATCTGGCGTAGTAACTTCTAACGAAAAATCTTCTTCTTCTCTATCTAAGTTATGCTCGATTTTTCTACTAATACGAATACATTCACTTAAAGGTACCCCAGAGTCTCCATCTACTATTACCTTTATTTTGTTATCTGACAAAAATTGCAAGTCAATTAAATATAACGACTTATTTTCTTGCAAAGCTTCTTGTAATAATTCTTTAACTCGTTGTTGATTCATCTTATGTATAAAAAGAGGGGACTATCGTCCCCTTCATCTATCTGATTAATAAATTTGCTGCAAATATAGTAAGTTATTCATTAACATACAAATACAAATCCCTTTCTTTTTCACATTCTTTTTCGTACATTTAGATAACTATCTCTCTTAAAATCTTTCTATTATGAAAAAAATACTTGTTCCTATCGATTTTTCAAAGCCTTCAGAACATGCAGCGAAGCTAGCTGCTAAAATTGCTAAAAAAGCAAATAGTGAAGTTCATTTATTGCACATGGTTGAACTCCCTACCGGAATTATAGACTTGGGTATTGGAAACAACTTTAGCATTCCTGAAAGCATGTTATACATTAGAAAAGTTCGCGAAAGAATACTTGAATATAGGCAACAATATTTTTCTAATGACGAAAGTGTAAAATATGCTATTCGTTTTCAAAACCCTTATGATGGAATTTGTGATTATGTTAAAAAACACAATATCGACTTTATTATTATGGGAGCAAAAGGACATACTCCGTTAGAAGAAATCCTTATTGGCTCAAATACAGAAAAAGTTGTTAGAACATCTGAAGTTCCTGTATTGGTTACTAAAAAAAATGGAGAAAATTTTAACCCTAAAAATTTAGTTTTTGCTTCAAGTTTTAAACCAGAAAAAAACCAAGCCTTTGAACGTTTTTTAGAGTTTGCCAGTAACTTTGACAGCAATATTCATTTATTAAAAATTAATACTCCTCAAAGATTTGAGGACACTCTAAACACCAATCAACGTATTCAAAAATTCATTGACAAATATGACTTAAATAATTACTCTATAAATATTTATAACGATTCTTCAATTGAAAAAGGTATTCTGAGTTTTTCTAACAAAATTAATGCTGATATAATTGCCCTAGCCACACACGGTAGAAGTGGTTTATCTCATATTTTTAACGGCAGCATTACCAAACACTTAGCTAAAAAATCAATAAAACCAATGCTCACCTTTAAAGTTTAACCAAAACGAAAACGCTAAGATTAAATCTTAGCGTTTTCTATTTTTAATTGGTTTAACTTTTAAGAATAGGTTTAGAGAAGCTTATACTTTAAAACTATACTTCTCTAAACTATTCTATCTATAACTCAGATTACTTTCTTTTCTTCGGACGCATTGCTATAATTTTCTTATTAACAATACCTCTATCTGTAATCAACCTTACAATTAAAGCTTGATTTTGTACATCTGATAAATCTACTTTAATTTGTTCTTGGGTCCCTTTAATGTAAGAGTCATTTTCAATTCTCTTAATTAAAATACCATTCATACTATAGAATTCAATAGCAACATCTGTATCAAACTTATACTCATATTCTATAGTTATTTCATTTCTAAATGGCACAGGATATGCACTAAAGTTTGATTGTTCTTGCTGTTGAACGGTTTCAATAGCTTGCTCTTCACAATGTACTGAGCCTTCTGGAGTAAATGTTCCGTTATTATCTACAGACTCATGACATCTACAAACTTCTTCACATGTTACTGCATGAGCAATTATATAAATTGGTCCACTAGCTTCAATAGGCCCTACTGTATAATTCGATACGTAATCTAATTTACTTGTACTGAAATTATATTGTCCGGGAGCTACTGTTTCTTTGCCATTTTTAATAGGATATTTCTCGCATCCTATATATACATGCGCAACACTCATTACATATCCTTCATATAGATTATATTCTACTGATACATAACCATCTTGATAAGTGATTGTCACTTCTCCCGACTGTGCTCCGTTAGAAGTATCACATTGTGCTGCTCCAGTATACAACGGAATGGTATATACACCTTCGGTTTCAAAATAATTTGTCCAACCCCAACGGTTAAAGCCATCATCTAAGAAACAAGTATAATCATTTCCTCTTGCAAATGCAGTTCCACAATTTTCAAAAAGATCCATTTTAACTCCTAAGGTAACTGTTTCTGTTACGCTATTACCACAGTCATCTGTAGCCGTGAACACATAATCAGCATACATAGCACATCCTTCTGTTCTTTGATTTGTTGGATATGCGATCAAATCACCGCCTGTCGCACAATTATCTGTCCATTTGGCATTGAGCACTTCTGGTAATTCTGCATCACATATTTCATATGATTCAGGTAAATCAGTAATCACAGGATCGGTCATGTCGTAATCTCTAGATACTAAGGTAGTTTCGGTATCACTGTTTCCACAATCATCGGTAACCGTGAATGTATACAATCGGTACTGAGTACAGCCGTCTTCGCTGTCTGGTTGATCTACTCCACCATCGGATAGAATACCTTGACCTCCGGCTGAACAATTGTCTGTCCAATCGGTTGTTAAATTCTCTGGCCATGGTGTGTTACAACCTTCTAACTTATAATCGGGAACATCAACAATCTCTGGATCGGTCATGTCGTAATCTCTAGATACTAAGGTAGTTTCGGTATCGCTGTTTCCGCAATCATCGGTAACGGTAAACGTATACAATCGGTACTGAGTACAGCCGTCTTCGCTATCTGGTTGATCTACTCCACCATCGGATAGAATACCTTGACCTCCGGCTGAACAATTGTCTGTCCAATCGGTTGTTAAATTCTCTGGCCATGGTGTGTTACAGCCTTCTAACTTATAATCGGGAACATCAACAATCTCTGGATCGGTCAT
>NZ_SNYH01000008.1 GCF_004363005.1 Tenacibaculum caenipelagi
AAAAGGGTTCTATATTTGCACCCGCAAACGGATAAGCGCAAGGCTTAGAAGTTAGCAAGAGTTCATTAAAATAGGGTTTAAGATACGATAAGAAAAGGTTAAAAAATAGTTTAAATTTTTCTTGTTTATTAAGAGATAAAGTGAGTATCTTTGCAGTCCGATTTTTAGGGAAACAGTTCATTAAAATAGTGTAAAAAACAAACTTTTAAAAAAAACTTAAAAAAGTTTTTGTCAGATTAAAAAGAGTTTGTAATTTTGCATCCGCTTTAAGAAAGCGATACAAACACAGAAATTTTGGAAGACGGTAAGGTCACTAGTTCGAGTCTAGTATTTCTACAAAAGGTTGGATTGAAAAGATGAGTTAACGCTTATCGTTAGAGATTCACCAAGTTCATTGAAAATATTGAAATTGACAGCGTAAAACAAAGAGTAGAATAACCATAACTTCTACGAAGTTAAAAATTCTTTTGGAACTTAACATTTATAATATTAAAGATTATACAATGAAGAGTTTGATCCTGGCTCAGGATGAACGCTAGCGGCAGGCTTAACACATGCAAGTCGAGGGGTAACAGGAAAAAGCTTGCTTTTTTGCTGACGACCGGCGAACGGGTGCGTAACGCGTATAGAATCTGCCTTGTACAGGAGGATAGCCTTTAGAAATGAAGATTAATACTCCATAATGCGGGGATGTGGCATCACGTTCTCGCTAAAGATTTATCGGTACAAGATGACTATGCGTCCTATTAGCTAGATGGTAAGGTAACGGCTTACCATGGCAACGATAGGTAGGGGGTCTGAGAGGATTATCCCCCACACTGGTACTGAGACACGGACCAGACTCCTACGGGAGGCAGCAGTGAGGAATATTGGTCAATGGAGGCAACTCTGAACCAGCCATGCCGCGTGCAGGAAGACTGCCCTATGGGTTGTAAACTGCTTTTATACAGGAAGAAACCGTCGTACGTGTACGGCCTTGACGGTACTGTAAGAATAAGCACCGGCTAACTCCGTGCCAGCAGCCGCGGTAATACGGAGGGTGCAAGCGTTATCCGGAATCATTGGGTTTAAAGGGTCCGCAGGCGGTCAATTAAGTCAGAGGTGAAATCCCATAGCTTAACTATGGAACTGCCTTTGATACTGGTTGACTTGAGTTATACGGAAGTAGATAGAATATGTAGTGTAGCGGTGAAATGCATAGATATTACATAGAATACCGATTGCGAAGGCAGTCTACTACGTATATACTGACGCTCATGGACGAAAGCGTGGGGAGCGAACAGGATTAGATACCCTGGTAGTCCACGCCGTAAACGATGGACACTAGTTGTTGGGCAATAGCTCAGTGACTAAGCGAAAGTGATAAGTGTCCCACCTGGGGAGTACGATCGCAAGATTGAAACTCAAAGGAATTGACGGGGGCCCGCACAAGCGGTGGAGCATGTGGTTTAATTCGATGATACGCGAGGAACCTTACCAGGGCTTAAATGTAGAGTGACAGGGCTAGAGATAGCTTTTTCTTCGGACACTTTACAAGGTGCTGCATGGTTGTCGTCAGCTCGTGCCGTGAGGTGTCAGGTTAAGTCCTATAACGAGCGCAACCCCTATCGTTAGTTGCTAGCAGGTAATGCTGAGGACTCTAGCGAGACTGCCGGTGCAAACCGTGAGGAAGGTGGGGATGACGTCAAATCATCACGGCCCTTACGTCCTGGGCTACACACGTGCTACAATGGTATGGACAATGAGCAGCCACTATGCGAATAGGAGCGAATCTATAAACCATATCACAGTTCGGATCGGAGTCTGCAACTCGACTCCGTGAAGCTGGAATCGCTAGTAATCGGATATCAGCCATGATCCGGTGAATACGTTCCCGGGCCTTGTACACACCGCCCGTCAAGCCATGGAAGCTGGGGGTGCCTGAAGTCGGTTACCGCAAGGAGCTGCCTAGGGTAAAACTGGTAACTAGGGCTAAGTCGTAACAAGGTAGCCGTACCGGAAGGTGCGGCTGGAACACCTCCTTTCTAGAGAAAGATGGTGAGTTACATAAGAGGTATATTTTACTCTTTGCTGTTAATTTTAAAAATTTAGATTAAGATCTTAAAAAAGAGAAATTTTAGATGTTTGATATAGAATATCTAAGCTGTCTGAGACAGTCTCGTAGCTCAGCTGGTTAGAGCGCTACACTGATAATGTAGAGGTCGGCAGTTCGAGTCTGCCCGAGACTACAATTTTAAGCTATTAGTTGAAAGGAAATTTTAGAAGTTGGGTATCCCAAGTTGACGTATAGGTCATCAATTAACTGATAACTGTTAACTGATACCGACTACTGAAAATAAAAGGGGGATTAGCTCAGCTGGCTAGAGCGCTTGCCTTGCACGCAAGAGGTCATCGGTTCGACTCCGATATTCTCCACAAGGACTAAGGTCCAAACGTTCATTGACATATTGGTAAAATGATATCGTAAAGAATCAAGATAGAGAGTTAGAGTAATATCTAACAAAATATTTTTATAAGAACAAGAATTATAAAGAGCTCGTTGTAGTATTTATACTACAGCAAAAAGTACAATAAGCTAAATAAGGGCGTATGGAGGATGCCTAGGCTTTCAGAGGCGATGAAGGACGCGATAAGCTGCGATAAGCTACGGGGAGAAGCACATATTTTAAGATCCGTAGATTTCCGAATGGGGCAACCCACTATGTTGAAGACATAGTACCCGCAAGGGGGCAAACCTGGTGAACTGAAACATCTAAGTAACCAGAGGAAGAGAAAACAAAAGTGATTCCGTTAGTAGTGGCGAGCGAACGCGGATTAGCCCAAACCAATGTTGTTACGGCAATATTGGGGTTGTAGGGCTGCGACATTAGAATCTTAGAGAACTAGAATCGTTTGGAAAGACGAACCGAAGAGAGTGATAGTCTCGTATAGGTAATCGAAGAGGATATAGCAGTACCCTGAGTAGTGCGGGACACGTGTAATCCTGTATGAATCCACCGGGACCATCCGGTAAGGCTAAATACTCCTGAAAGACCGATAGTGAACTAGTACCGTGAGGGAAAGGTGAAAAGAACCCTAAGTAAGGGAGTGAAAGAGAACCTGAAACCGTACGCCTACAAGCGGTCGAAGCACATTTACTGTGTGACGGCGTGCCTTTTGCATAATGAGCCTACGAGTTACTGTTACTAGCAAGGTTAAGATTTTAAGGATCGGAGCCGAAGCGAAAGCGAGTCTGAATAGGGCGACTTTAGTTAGTAGTAGTAGACGCGAAACCGAGTGATCTACCCATGGGCAGGTTGAAGCTGTGGTAACACACAGTGGAGGACCGAACCAGTTGACGTTGAAAAGTCTTTGGATGACCTGTGGGTAGGGGTGAAAGGCCAATCAAACTCGGAAATAGCTCGTACTCCCCGAAATGCATTTAGGTGCAGCGTTGAGACAAAGTTTTATAGAGGTAGAGCTACTGATTGGATGCGGGGGCTTCACCGCCTACCAATTCCTGACAAACTCCGAATGCTATAAAATGTTTCTCAGCAGTGAGGGCATGGGTGCTAAGGTCCATGTCCGAGAGGGAAAGAACCCAGACCATCAGCTAAGGTCCCCAAATATATGTTAAGTTGAAAAAACGAGGTTTGACTGCCCAGACAGCTAGGATGTTGGCTTGGAAGCAGCCATTCATTTAAAGAGTGCGTAACAGCTCACTAGTCGAGCGGTCGAGCATGGATAATAATCGGGCATAAACATATTACCGAAGCTATGGACTTATTAAAGTGGTAGGGGAGCATTCTATATGTGCTGAAGGTGTGCTGTGAGGCATGCTGGAACGTATAGAAAAGAAAATGTAGGCATAAGTAACGATAAAGGGGGCGAGAAACCCCCTCACCGAAAGACTAAGGTTTCCTCAGCGATGCTAATCAGCTGAGGGTTAGTCGGGACCTAAGGCGAATCCGAAGGGAGTAGTCGATGGACAACAGGTTAATATTCCTGTACTTCTTATAATTGCGATGGGGTGACGGAGTAATGAAAGCACCGCGAACTGACGGAATAGTTCGTTGAAGTATGTAGGTATTAGATTTGTAGGCAAATCCGCAGATCTAGCTGAAGTACGATAGTACCACAAGTCTTCGGATGCGTGGATAGTGTGCCTAAAGGCTTCCAAGAAAAACCTCTAAGCTTCAGATTATAAGAACCCGTACCGTAAACCGACACAGGTAGTTGGGATGAGAATTCTAAGGTGCTCGAGAGATTCATGGCTAAGGAACTAGGCAAAATAGACTCGTAACTTCGGGAGAAGAGTCGCCCTACTCCGGTAGGGCCGCAGTGAAAAGATCCAGGCGACTGTTTATCAAAAACACAGGGCTTTGCTAAATTGAAAGATGATGTATAAGGCCTGACACCTGCCCGGTGCTGGAAGGTTAAGTGGAGTTGTTAGCTTCGGCGAAGCAATCAAATGAAGCCCCAGTAAACGGCGGCCGTAACTATAACGGTCCTAAGGTAGCGAAATTCCTTGTCGGGTAAGTTCCGACCTGCACGAATGGTGCAACGATCTGGATACTGTCTCAGCCATGAGCTCGGTGAAATTGTAGTATCGGTGAAGATGCCGATTACCCGCAGCGGGACGAAAAGACCCCGTGAACCTTTACTATAGCTTCGTATTGACTTTGGATAAGTAATGTGTAGGATAGGTGGGAGACTTTGAAGCGGCGTCGCTAGGCGTTGTGGAGTCATCCTTGAAATACCACCCTTTGCTTATCTAGAGCCTAACTCAGCAATGAGAACAGTGCGTGGTGGGTAGTTTGACTGGGGTGGTCGCCTCCAAAAGAGTAACGGAGGCTTCTAAAGGTTCCCTCAGCACGCTTGGTAACCGTGCGTAGAGTGCAATGGCATAAGGGAGCTTGACTGAGAGACATACAGGTCGATCAGGTACGAAAGTAGAGCATAGTGATCCGGTGGTTCCGCATGGAAGGGCCATCGCTCAAAGGATAAAAGGTACTCCGGGGATAACAGGCTGATCTCCCCCAAGAGCTCACATCGACGGGGGGGTTTGGCACCTCGATGTCGGCTCGTCACATCCTGGGGCTGGAGAAGGTCCCAAGGGTTGGGCTGTTCGCCCATTAAAGTGGCACGCGAGCTGGGTTCAGAACGTCGTGAGACAGTTCGGTCTCTATCTGCTGTGGGCGTTAGAAATTTGAGTGGATCTGACTTTAGTACGAGAGGACCGAGTTGGACTGACCTCTAGTGTATCTGTTGTCTCGCCAGGGGCACTGCAGAGTAGCTACGTCGGGAAGGGATAAGCGCTGAAAGCATATAAGCGCGAAACCCACCACAAGATGAGATTTCTTTAAAGGGTCGTGGAAGATCACCACGTTGATAGGCTATAGGTGTAAGTGCAGTAATGTATGTAGCCGAGTAGTACTAATAACCCATAGGCTTATGTACGTTTCCCGGTCCTTGTGACCGGGAGCAAACTCTTTGATAATTTATGATATGATTTTACTAATATGTTAACTTTTACAGTTGAAATATACTGCAACGATTTAAGGTGATTATCGCAATGGGGCTCACCTCTTACCATTCCGAACAGAGAAGTTAAGCCCATTAGCGCCGATGGTACTGCCACTGGTGGGAGAGTAGGTCGTTGCCTTTCTTTTAAACCTCAATCTTTTATTAGATTGAGGTTTTTTTT
>NZ_SNYH01000009.1 GCF_004363005.1 Tenacibaculum caenipelagi
CCTGTTTGCTCTTCTAAATATACAACTGTTACTTCTGAATTACAATTATCTGTTGCAGTTAATACAGTAGCTTCTGGAATTGCATCACAACTTACCGTTACATTTACTGGTAACTCTTCTACAAACTCTGGTACTGTAGTATCTTCTATTGTTACTACTTGAGTATGAGATGTTGTATTACCTGCACAGTCTTGTACTGTCCATGTTCTTGTAATCATATATTCAGATGCACATTCATCATCTTGTCCTGCAAACTCTTCAGTATAATTAACTGTTACTGAGGCATCACAATTGTCGGTTGATGTTAGTACCGCTGCTGCTGGAATTGCATCACAACTTACTGTTACGTTTGCTGGTAACTCTTCTACAAACTCTGGTGCTGTAGTGTCTTCTACTGTTACTACTTGAGTATGAGATGTGGTATTACCGGCACAGTCTTGTACTGTCCATGTTCTTGTAATTATATATTCAGATGCACATTCATCATCTTGTCCTGCGAATTCTTCAGTATAATTAACTGTTACTGAGGCATCACAATTGTCAGTTGCTGTTAAAACAGCTACTGCTGGAATTACATCACAACTTACCGTTACATTTACTGGTAATTCTTCTACAAACTGCGGTGCGGTAGTGTCTTCTACTGTTACTACTTGAGTATGTGATGTGGTATTCCCTGCACAGTCTTGTACTGTCCATGTTCTTGTAATTAAATATTCTGATCCACAGGCATCATCGTCACCACTGTTTACTTCACTTGGAATTACTGTTACTGATGGATCACAATTATCAGTTGCTGTTAAAGTTTCCATTACTGGAATATTATCACAGCTTACAGTGATTTCTGCTGCTGGTAATTCCTCTACAAACTGTGGTGCTGTAGTATCTTCTACTGTTACTACTTGAGTATGTGATGTTGTATTACCTGCACAGTCTTGTACTGTCCATGTTCTTGTAACTGTATATTCAGATGCACATTCATCATCTTGTCCCGCAAACTCTTCAGCATAATTAACCGCTACTGAAGGATTACAGTTGTCGGTTGCTGTTAGTACCGCTGCTGCTGGAATTGCATCACAACTTACCGTTACATTCGCTGGTAACTCTTCTACAAACTTCGGTGCTGTAGTGTCTTCTACTGTAATCATTTGAATATGAGTAGTGGTATTACCTGAACAATCTGATACTGTCCATTTTCTTGTAATTAAGTATTCTGATCCACATGCATCATCATCTCCACTAGTAACTTCGCTTGGAATTACAGTTACAGAAGCATCACAATTATCAGTTGCTGTTAAGGTTTCCATTACTGGAATATTATCACAGCTTACAGTGATTTCTGCTGCTGGTAATTCCCCTACAAACTGTGGTGCTGTAGTGTCCTCTACTGTGATTACCTGAATATGAGTAGTAGTATTACCTGAACAATCTGATACGGTCCATTTTCTAGTAATTAAATATTCTGATCCACACGCATCATCATCTCCACTGGTAACTTCACTTGGAATTACTGTCACAGAAGCATCACAATTATCAGTTGCTGTTAAGGTTTCCATTACTGGAATATTATCACAGCTTACTGTGATTTCTGCTACTGGCAACTCCTCTACAAACTCTGGTGCTGTAGTATCTTCTACCGTAATCACCTGAATATGAGTAGTAGTATTACCTGAACAATCTGATACGGTCCATTTTCTAGTAATTAAATATTCTGATCCACAGGCATCATCGTCACCACTGTTTACTTCACTTGGAATTACTGTCACAGAAGCATCACAATTATCAGTTGCTGTTAAGGTTTCCATTACTGGAATATTATCACAGCTTACTGTGATTTCTGCTACTGGCAACTCCTCTACAAACTCTGGTGCTGTAGTATCTTCTACCGTAATCACCTGAATATGAGTAGTAGTATTACCTGAACAATCTGATACAGTCCATTTTCTTGTAATCAAGTATTCTGATCCACAGGCATCATCATCACCACTGTTTACTTCACTTGGAATTACAGTTACTGAAGGATCACAATTATCAGTCGCTGTTAAGGTTTCCATTACTGGAATATTATCACAGCTTACTGTGATTTCTGCTACTGGCAACTCCTCTACAAACTCTGGTTCTGTAGTATCTTCTACCGTAATCACTTGAATATGAGTAGTAGTGTTACCTGAACAATCTGATACGGTCCACTTTCTAGTAATTAAATATTCTGATCCACAGGCATCATCGTCACCACTGTTTACTTCACTTGGAATTACTGTTACTGATGGATCACAATTATCAGTTGCTGTTAAAGTTTCCATTACTGGAATATTATCACAGCTTACAGTGATTTCTGCTGCTGGTAATTCCTCTACAAACTGTGGTGCTGTAGTGTCCTCTACTGTGATTACCTGAATATGAGTAGTAGTATTACCTGAACAATCTGATACGGTCCACTTTCTAGTAATTAAATATTCTGATCCACACGCATCATCATCTCCACTAGTAACTTCACTTGGAATTACAGTTACAGAAGCATTACAATTATCAGTCGCTGTTAAGGTTTCCATTGCTGGAATATTATCACAGCTTACAGTGATTTCTGCTGCTGGTAACTCCTCTACAAATTCTGGTGCTTTTGTATCTTGTATAATAAATTTAACACTATTTGTATCTACAGGATTTCCACAAGCATCTTTTGCTGTAAAAATTACTTCTACTTCTCCTGTAAAACTACATGCGTACGTTAAATCTGTATAATTATTACTCCAAGATACAACACTACAATCATCAGTTGCAGTTGCTCCTCCGTTATTTGCCAACCAATCATTTAACTCAGTTGTATTTCCTGAACCATCACATTCTACTATCTTATCTGATGGTTGATTTGTAATTGTTGGTGGTGTTTCATCTTTAATTAAATATCCTGCAGTGGTCGTACTTGAATTTCCACAAGCATCGGTTGCTGTAAATGTTACTGTAATGTAACTTCCATCACATTTAACAGAAGTATCATCTCCATAGTTATTAGTCCATGTTACAGTACTACAATTATCAGTAGCTGTTGCTCCTGCATTATTGTCTAACCAATCTTGTAAAGTAGTAGCTGTATCTCCTACTCCACATTCTATATCTATATTATTTTTGTTTGTTTCATCAATAACTGGCGCCGTGTTATCTTTAACTGTTATTGTTTGAACTTTTTCAGTTTTGTTTCCACAGTTATCTGTAAGACTCCAAGTACGAGTTACTATTACTTCTCCTTGACAAGTTCCTGCTGATTCAATATCATTATAATTGGCATCTAAAGTTGTATCACAATTATCTGACTCATCAGTAACATCACCAGTGATTCCAACACTAGCATCATAAGTACAATTATCATCTTTATAAATTGTAATATCTACTGGTACTGTAAAATTAGGATTAGTCACATCAGTTACCGTAATGGTTTGGGTATGACTTACTGTGTTGCCACAGTTATCGGTTGATTCCCATTTACGTACGATTTCTCCACAACCATCTACTACCGTATTGCTTACTTCAGTAAACACTACATCTACTACGCTATCGCAATTATCGGTTGCTGTAATCGTTGGTACTGCTGGTATTGCTTCACAGTCTACACTTACATCTGATGGTTCTGCTGATAATACGGGTGCAGTAGTATCGGTTACCGTAATGGTTTGCGTATGACTTACTGTGTTGCCACAGTTATCGGTTGATTCCCATTTACGTAAGATCTCTCCACAACCATCTACTACCGTATTGCTTACCTCAGTAAACACTACATCTACTACGCTATCGCAATTATCGGTTGCTGTAATCGTTGGTACTGCGGGTATTGCTTCACAGTCTACACTTACATTTGATGGTTCTGCTGATAATACGGGTGCAGTAGTATCGGTTACCGTAATAGTTTGCGTATGACTTACCGTGTTGCCACAGTTATCGGTTGATTCCCATTTACGTACGATCTCTCCACAACCATCTACTACCGTATTGCTTACTTCAGTAAACACTACATCTACTACGCTATCGCAATTATCGGTTGCGGTAATCGTTGGTACTGCTGGTATTGCTTCACAGTCTACACTTACATCTGATGGTTCTGCTGATAATACGGGTGCAGTAGTATCGGTTACCGTAATGGTTTGGGTATGACTTACTGTGTTGCCACAGTTATCGGTTGATTCCCATT
>NZ_SNYH01000010.1 GCF_004363005.1 Tenacibaculum caenipelagi
CTATTTATAATCATTAACAATTATAAATTTCGAACGTCGGTTTTCTTGGTGTTCTTCTTCTGTACATTGAACACCATTTGAGCATTTATTAACTAACTGCTTTTCTCCATAACCAATAGCACTTTGTATTCTATTGGCGTCAATTCCTCTAGAGAAAATATAATCTCGAGTAGATTTAGCTCTCTTATCTGATAAAATTTCATTGTAACGATCGCTTCCCCTACTATCGGTATGTGCTTCAATTTTTATAATCATTTTTGGGTGATTATTTAGCACTCTTACAATATGTTCTAACTCGTAAGCCGCATCTGGTCGTATATTCCACTTATCAAAATCAAAGAAAATAGGATCTATTACAATCTCATTTCCTACGATTAATGGTGTTAAATACAAATCGTGTTCTATTTCTCTTCCTCTCACATCTGTAGTTTCAATATTATTTACAAAATCATCTTTATAATCTAATTTGGTTCCTCTTAAAGCAAATTTCTTTTCGCATTCTACTTCAAAAACATAGGTTGCATCTTCTTGAGTTACAAATCTTTTTATGACTTTTCCTTCTGAATCCATAAGCTCTACTAAAGTATTAGGTAAAATCTCTTTTGTTCTTTTATCAAAAGTTCTTCCCTTAATAAATTGTTTACACTTTAGTGTTTTAAACTTATAAATATCATCCTCTCCTTTTCCGCCTGGTCTATTTGAAGATAAATATCCTGATTTTCCGTCTTCATTATAAAAGAAAGCAAAATCATCATATCCACTATTAAATGGAGCACCTATGTTTATTACTTCTGATGAATTATTTTTTAATAAATCAGTTTTATAAATATCTAACAACCCCAAATTAGCATAACCATCTGAAGAGAAATAGAGGGTATAATCTTTAGCTACAAAAGGAAACATCTCTCTTCCAATTGTATTTACTTTATCGCCCAAATTTATTGGTTTACCATACCTCCCATTTGGTAGAATAGCTACTTTATAAATATCTGTTAAGCCATAACTATCTGGTCTATCAGATACAAAATACAACGTCTTCTCGTCTGGACTTAATGCGGGATGTCCGCTAGAATATATTTTATCATTAAATGGTAAATCTTCAATATTATCCCACTGTCCATTAACTAAAGTCGCTTTAAATATTTTTAAATGTGAAGTACCTTTTTTATCATACTCTAATTTATCTTTATCATCTAAGTTATTTCTTGTAAAATATAGTGTTTGACCATCTTTGGTTAAAGCAACACTTGATTCATGAAAACCTGTATTAATTTTAGAGGAAACTATAGGCATAACGCTTTCTATAATATCTTCTCCGTCTTCATTTTTAGTAATCTTAGCTTGATATAAATCTAAATACGGTTGGTTATTCCACTCATAAATTTTACCATTTTCATCTCTCGATGAAGCAAAGTATAGTTTCTGACCTCTCGCATACAAGCCAAACTCTGAGTTTTTAGTATTAATATCTAAATTTGCTACTACTACTGAATCTTTATTAAGTGTTTTTAACTTATCATAATCAACATTTCCTATTTTTAATGCTGCATCTGGAATTTTTTTCAACCACTCATCTGCTTTATCGTATTGACCAACACTCCTGAGTGATTGAACATATTTATATATAGCTTCATCGCTTAAACCTTCGTCTCTATTTGAAGCTACCCCATACCAGTAAGCCGCCTGTTCTGAATTGGAATTGTTATAATAACAGTCTGCTAATCTTGTTACCATATCTACTCCATCATCTCCATTATCTATTGCTTTCTTGTAAAATTCTGCTGCTTTTATATAAGAGTATTCTTTATAGAATTTATCTGCCACTTTTCTTTGTGAAAAAGCAAAACATGATATAAAAAGTAGTATAAGTGTTATTTTTGTCTTCATAACTATGCTTTTTAAAAATATCTAGGAGATTTTGTTCTATATAACTTAGGAAGCAACTCAAACATTAACAATATTTCATGGGTTCCGTTTGAATATTGATTAATATCTGATAAAGGATGTTCATACGTATACCCCACACGCAATTGTTTGGTTACTTGAAAATCTACTAATGCTCCTAAAGCGCCTGTATACTCATTTATTCTATACGATCCTCCTAACCAAAACTTTTCGTTGAATAAAAAGTTAGCTGTTATATCGTATGATAATGGTGCTCCATTTGTTGCTTTTATTAATGTAGCTGGTTTAAACTTTACATTATCACTTAAATCAAACACATACCCTCCTGTTAAATAATAACTTACCTTATCAATAACTCCGTAATTAATCCCATTAATTTCTAAATCATTGTGATCTATATTTAGTAATCTTGGTGCTGATAATCCTACATACCACTTATCGGTATGTAAGTATGCTCCACTACCAATATTGGGTTCCCATCGGTTTTGTATACCACTAATACCAGGATCTGAACCTTCTGATGCTTTTAACTCATCATCAATATTATATTGAGTAAATCCAGCTTTAAGACCAAAGGCTAACCTTAAGTCTTCGTTAAGATTAATTGTGTAAGAAAAATCTCCATACAAGTAGATAAAGTTTTCGTACCCAAGCTTATCGTTTATAAACGATAAGCCTAGTCCGATTTTATCATTTCTAAGTGGTGCATGAACAGATAGAGTTTGTGTTTCTGGTGCTCTATCTAAACCTACCCATTGACTTCTATGTAATCCTACTACACTTAATACTCCTCTACTACCAGCATACGCAGGGTTTATAGAAATTGTATTATACATGTACTGAGTAAATTGTGGTAATTGTTGCGATTGTACGTTAAAAATGCATACAAAGAATAGTGCAACAACTGTACGTAATATTCTGTAATTATGGTTCATAGCTATAATATTATTTGGTTCCTAAATAAATTGCCCCTGTAAATGGTTTTAAACCACTATTTTCTAATATTACAATGTAGTAATATGTACCTGCTGGTAGTCTTTTGGCTCCTCCAAATGTGCTTCCATCTGAAACTCCATTCCAATCATTTGCATAATTGTTAGATTCAAAAACTTTGGCTCCCCAACGGTTAAATATTTTTACATTTGCTACAAATCCACAAGATTCTACTCCTGTAATTTCAAAGAATTCATTCCACGAATCTCCATTAGGGGTTACTGCTTTAGATATTACCACATCTTCTTGTCCACATGGTAATACTACACAATCATCATTTATATTAATTGTTACTATAGTTGATGATAAACATCCATTATTAGGTGAAGTATAGGTAAATACATAATCTCCTAAACTTAAGTTTGATGGATCAAAACTTCCGTCTTCAGATAAAACTACGTTTCCTTGTGTTACTTCCCACGTACCTTCTTCACTTTGATTTGCTAAATAATCATTCAAGTTGATTTCTCCATCATCAATACATTTAGAATCTGCAATTTCAGTTACCGAAGTTTTTACTGTTACTGTAATATTTTGTACAAATTCTGCTACATTACCACAATCATCTGTGACTGTCCAGGTTCTTGTTATAGTATAATCGCTATCTGTTCCATCAAACGTACTTGTTTCTTCAAAACTTGTCTGCGTAACATTTGGTGAACAATTATCAACAAACTCTAACGTTGGTACTTCTGGAACATTATCACATTCTATAGTAATATCTTCAAGTGTAGACACTAACTCTGGCGCTTCATTATCTTCTACAGTAATTACCTGAGTATGTGAAGTTACATTTCCTGCACAATCTTGTACTGTCCAAGTTCTTGTAATTGTATATTCTGATGCACAACCTTCTTCTTGTCCTGTTTGCTCTTCTAAATATACAACTGTTACTTCTGAATTACAATTATCTGTTGCAGTTAATACAGTAGCTTCTGGAATTGCATCACAACTTAC
>NZ_SNYH01000011.1 GCF_004363005.1 Tenacibaculum caenipelagi
TAGTTAATAAATGCTCAAATGGTGTTCAATGTACAGAAGAAGAACACCAAGAAAACCGACGTTCGAAATTTATAATTGTTAATGATTATAAATAGCTAAAAATAAGTAATTAGTCTCCCGTAGAGTAGTTTTCTTTTGCCCTGATCCAATTCCGCATATTGGATTGGGGTTTTTAATTAATTAAAAAATCTAAAATTTAAGGTATGCGACTTTTGATTTAGCAATGACTTATTTTTGTGAATTGAAGTAAAAAAAGAGTTCACTATTTTAATAGAATCTTCACCTGAAAGTCTAATTACAGATATAGCGCCAACCCCAGCAGGAGTAGCTAAAGCAATAATTGTATCGTTTTGTATTATGCTGTAAAATTGCCCACTTAAAAAAGAAATTTAATTAAATATTTTGAACATATTTTTTTCCTGTAAAGACACAGGGGAAAACACCTTTTTTTAGAAAATCATTTTTAAAAACTAAAAATATGCATTACATTTGGTATAAGAGTTTTGATACTCAAAAAACGTTAACCTCTCAAAAATAATACATTCCCACCTCGTATTATTTTTATATCCTCAGTAAAATTTTTAGAACATTCTTGTGTATTTACGCTTGTGTATTCATGTATTACAAATTGTAATATATAGGAAACAAGTACCCTTTAATTTACACTACCCACAACCCTATGTGGTTTTATTAGAAAGCGGATAACCCCAAACCCCAACCAACCCCATTTTACCCCATCCCCGTATGGGTTTTAGATTAAACTAAAACTTTAGTAAGGAAAATGTTGTCTAAACTAGTTTAGAGAGCATTATAAAAGTTAATCTCTTAAAATTTTAGATATGGGAATGAAAACTACTCATTTAAAAAAACTAATTTTTATTGTTTTGCTGTTGTGCGGAGGTCTAGTATTTTCACAGACAACAGTTACAATGCAAGCTCCATGTAATGTTTCTGGTTGCGGCGCTCAAGACGTCGAAATTGGAAGTGTTTATATTGGAGACATTAATGGAGATCCGATAACTACATGTACGGTTGGTGATCCATTAACAGATATCTATTTATATGTAGATATTTCTAAAGCTGCAAGTAAAATAGATTTATACTTACAGTTTTACTTAATGAATGGTACCGATAAGATTGATAAAGACGGAAACGTTTATGTAGGTACCGACAAAATAAGTATAGGTATATCAGGGTCAATTAGTCCAGGAGTTTATCAGATGTTTGAACTGGTGAATTACACATGCGGTGAAGAATTAACCTTAACAGATGTTTATATTTCATGGCAAACTCCAGGTAGTATTGTAGGTCCAGGTTGTGCTACACAACAGTCAAAATGTTCTGGTGAAAATTTACCACCAATAGATGTACAAACACCAATTGCACCAGATTTTACGTTTGAATATAATTGTGGAACAGGAGGTAGTGGCTTTCAAGGAGCAACCTATACAAATACTTCTACAGGAGGAGATGGAACCTTAACATATCAATGGACTTTTGGAACAGATTCTTCTCCATCAATGGCAACAACTGAAGGACCTCATTTAGTTAATTACACTAGTTCAGGAACTAAAATGGTAACCTTAATTGTAACCGATGAAGACGGAGATACAAATTCAATAACGAAAAATATTAATATTGATAGTACTCCAAACGCAGGTATAGTAGGAACAAATGCTAGTTGCTATGGAGGAAGTGATGGAGCAGCAGATTTAACTGTAACAGGAGGAAAAGCACCGTATACTTACTTATGGAATACGGGAGCTACTACTGAGGATATTAGTGGCTTAACAGAAGGAACATACGATGTTGTCGTTACAGATGCTAACGGTTGTATTGCATTAGCAGAAGTTACTATTACACAACCCCAAGAATTATCACTTTCTCTTTTAGGAAGTGATTTAAGTTGTGGAGGAAGTGATGGAGCTATTGATTTAACAGTATCAGGAGGAATAGCACCTTACACCTATTTGTGGAATACAGGAGCAACTACTGAAGACCTTAGTGGTTTAATAGAAGGAACGTATACGGTTACCGTTACGGATGCCGATGGATGTCAAAAAGAAGACTCAATCACTTTAGTGTCAATAGATAATGAAAACCCTGTTATTAGTGTACCCGAAAATTTAGGAATAGAAGGTTGTGATGAAAATGATATTACAGCTCTTAATGCTAGATATCCTTTTAGTTTATCAGAATCTTCTGATATTAAAGATAGTTTTGTTACTACTGGTTATACTGCCTCAGATGATGGAGTAATTGCTAGTATAACATACATAGATGA
>NZ_SNYH01000012.1 GCF_004363005.1 Tenacibaculum caenipelagi
GCAACTGATAACTGCGACAGCGTAGTAGATGTAGTGTTTACTGAAGTAAGCAATACGGTAGTAGATGGATGTGGAGAAATCGTACGCAAATGGGAGTCAACCGATAACTGTGGCAACACAGTAAGTCATACCCAAACCATTACGGTAACCGATACTACTGCACCCGTATTATCAGCAGAACCAGCAAATGTAAGTGTAGACTGTGAAGCAATACCAGCAGTACCAACCATTACGGCAACTGATAACTGCGATAGCGTAGTAGATGTAGTGTTTACTGAAGTAAGCAATACGGTAGTAGATGGTTGTGGAGAGATCGTACGTAAATGGGAATCAACCGATAACTGTGGCAACACAGTAAGTCATACCCAAACCATTACGGTAACCGATACTACTGCACCCGTATTATCAGCAGAACCAGCAAATGTAAGTGTAGACTGTGAAGCAATACCAGCAGTACCAACCATTACGGCAACTGATAACTGCGACAGCGTAGTAGATGTAGTGTTTACTGAAGTAAGCAATACGGTAGTAGATGGATGTGGAGAAATCGTACGCAAATGGGAATCAACCGATAACTGTGGCAACACCGTAAGTCATACCCAAACCATTACGGTAACCGATGTAACTAATCCTGATTTTACAGTACCAGTAGATATTACAATTTATAAAGATGATAATTGTACTTATGATGCTAGTGTTGGAATTACAGGGGATGTTACTGATGAGTCAGATAATTGTGATACAACTTTAGATACCAATTATAATGATGTAGAATCAGCGGGAAGCTGTGAAGGAGAAGTAATAGTTACTCGTACATGGAATCTTACTGATAACTGTGGAAACACTACTGAAAAGGTTCAAACAATAACAGTTAAGGATAACACGGCGCCAGTTATAGATGAAACAAACAAGAATAATATAGATATAGAATGTGGAGTAGGAGATACAGCTACTACTTTACAAGATTGGTTAGATAACAATGCAGGAGCGACAGCTACTGATAATTGTAGTACTGTAACATGGACTAATAACTATGGAGAAGATACTTCTGTTAAATGTGATGGAAGTTACATTACAGTAACATTTACAGCAACTGATGCTTGTGGAAATTCAAGTACCACCACTGCAGGATATTTAATTAAAGATGAAACACCACCAACAATTACAAATCAACCATCAGATAAGATAGTAGAATGTGATGGTTCAGGAAATACCACTGAGTTAAATGATTGGTTGGCAAATAACGGAGGAGCAACTGCAACTGATGATTGTAGTGTTGTATCTTGGAGTAATAATTATACAGATTTAACGTACACATGTAGTTTTACAGGAGAAGTAGAAGTAATTTTTACAGCAAAAGATGCTTGTGGAAATCCTGTAGATACAAATAGTGCTAAATTTATTATACAAGACACAACAGCACCAGAGTTTGTAGAAGAGTTACCAGCAAATGTAACAGTAAGTTGTGATGCAATTCCAGCAGCAGTTGTACTAACAGCAACCGACAATTGTGATGCTTCAGTAACAGTTAATTATGCTGAAGAGTTTGCAGGACAAGATGATGAATGTGCATCGGAATACTTAATTACAAGAACATGGACAGTACAAGACTGTGCCGGTAATACCACATCACATACTCAAGTAGTAACAGTAGAAGACACAACAGCACCAGAGTTTGTAGAAGAGTTACCAGCAAATGTAACGGTAAGTTGTGATGCAATTCCAGCAGCAACGGTACTAACAGCAACCGACAATTGTGATGCTTCAGTAACAGTTAATTATGCTGAAGAGTTTGCAGGACAAGATGATGAATGTGCATCTGAATATACAATTACAAGAACATGGATAGTACAAGACTGTGCCGGTAATACCACATCACATACTCAAGTAGTAACAATAGAAGATACTACAGCACCAGAGTTTGTAGAAGAGTTACCAGCGAATGTAACCGTAAGTTGTGATGCAATTCCAGAAGCTACTGTATTAACTGCAACAGATAATTGTAATTCAGAAGTAACAGTTGTATATTTAGAAGAGCAAACAGG
>NZ_SNYH01000013.1 GCF_004363005.1 Tenacibaculum caenipelagi
TAACGATTACTGGTATAATGCTGAATTGATAGATACCAATGGAAAAATCCGTAAAAAAACAGGACATTTTTCTTTATTGAGGAAATAATAAAAAAAGCTATGAAAAAAATATTATTATTGAGCTTAATCCTTACTTATACCTCCTTGTTTTCACAAAACGATTGTTCAGATGCAATTGTTGTTTGTGGCAATAGTGGATTTCAAAACTTAAATGCTACTGGTGTTGGAATACAGGAGCTATGGGATTCAAACAGCTGTTACGCTGTAGAGAATAACAGTTTGTGGGTCAAAATTAAAATTGACAAAGGAGGAACATTAGCTTTTACTTTAACACCTACCAATGCCGATGGTAGTCATAATACCGATATTAATGTTGATCTTGATTTTTTCATCTTCGGTCCTAATGTAAGCTGTGGTAATATAGGACATGCAATTCGTTGTTCTACAACAAACCCAGTTGCCAGTAATCAAACTAATAATTTAACAGGCATCAGTAACTCAGAAACAGATTTCTCAGAAGGTCCTGGAGAAGATGGAAATAGTTTTGTAAGATTATTAAATGTTAATGATAACGATTCGTACTTTTTAGTAATTGACAGACCTATTGGAAATAGTAATTTTAAAATTGATTGGACTGGTACTGCTACTTTCAATAAACCTCCAACTATCAATCCTCCTACAGTAGGTCAATCATATGATTTAGAAGAGTGTGATGATGATGGTACTTTTGATAATAGTACAGAATTTGATTTAACTACTTATAGTAATTCTATATTAAACGATCAATCAAACATTAAAGTCTCTTACCACACAAGTGATAATGATGCACAAACCAACACTAACCCTATAACAACCCCTACTAATTTTAAAAACACCAGTAATCCTCAAACAATTTTCATGAGGTTAACCAATATAAACTCTGACTGCTTTTCTGTAACTGATTTTAATATTACTGTAAATAACAGTATAAATCTTACTACACCAACAGACTATATTGAATGTGATGATATTAATAGTGGAAATAACACTGATGGTATATACAGTTCTTTTTTATTATCCTCTAAAGACAATGAAATTTTAGGAACATTAGACCCTAATACATATACTATAAGCTATCATTTGAGTCTTACTGATGCTCAAAATGCTTTGAATCCTATAAATAAAAACACTCCTTTTACGAACACTGTAAGAGATACTCAGACAATTTATATCAGAGTTGAAAATATCGTTGGGTGCTTAAACACAACAACTACTTTTAATTTAGTTGTGACCCCTGTTCCTAAATTTATCAATACTGCTCCATATCAACAATGTGATTTTGACAACAATCCTTTTGACGGTTTCACCTCCTTTAATCTACAAAACAAAGAAGCAGAAATTTCAAACAACGCAACAAATATAACTGTGTATTTTTTTGAAAATCAAACTGATTTAAATAATAACACCCCAATAACATCTCCAGAAAATTACACCAATACTGTTCCGTTTAACCAAACATTACTGGTAAAGATTATTAATAATACAACACGATGTTTTAATACTGGCAGTTTAAATTTAATTATTAACCCAACTGGGTTAAGCTTTTACCCTAATGAGTATATTTGCGAATTAGATGAAAACACAGCAAATCCTGATGCAAAATTTAGTGTTGGATCTGGTTATAGTTTTTTTGATTTCTCTTTCAAAACTCAACAAATAATTAATAATTCATCTGGAGCTTTATCTGAAAACACTCATGATTTTCAATATTATAGA
>NZ_SNYH01000014.1 GCF_004363005.1 Tenacibaculum caenipelagi
GTTGCTGTAGCTACATCGCCCGTTATAATTGCTCCATTACCACTTTCAACAGCATAAGGCAAGTATTCTTTGGTTTGCCTTCCAAAAGCATCGTATTCTACATGGGTAACAATATCTTTTTCATTTGGTGATTGCTTTATAGCAATATTTTGTTTCGGTCTTCCTAATCCATCATAGTATGTTATAGTTCTTATAGCATCTGCTGTATTAGTTAAGCTAGAAGTACTTGTTGTAGGTACTTGGGGAATGACAGTATATACATAGTTCTCATTACTTAATCCACTACTAGATGGACAACCTGTAGCTGAACCTCCTCCATGAACAGTTGGACATTGATCATCACTATTATTAACATACCCTGATGGTTGAGTACATTGTATTTTTGTGTTGCTAGTGTCTCCTAATAAATCCCCATCTGTATCTGCATACCATGTGGTGCCTCCCACCACTCCTAGAGTAACATCTATATAACTTGAGCTCGTACTCCAAAGCCCACTACTATTATTTCGTGCGCGTAAATAATATCTTCCACTTGTACTTACCATATAAGTACTATTGGAGTTCGATGTACTAGTACCAGCACTATTGGTTCCTTGCCAATACCATGTTGTTCCACTAGGAGGAGTACCTCTAGATAGGGTAGCGCTACTACAATCTTGACTTAGTATGGTTGGTGTTGCAGGAATGTCTGCAGTAAACCCTTCATCTATAAGACCATCACAATCATTGTCAACTCCATCATAAACCTCTGTTGCTCCCGGATGAATAGAGGGGTTATCATCATTACAGTCCGAACTATTGGCTACATACCCTGAAGGCTTCGTAGATGATTCTACTTGTAAGTATGGGTTTCCATAACCATCATTATCTGCGTCTCTATTCCATATAGAAACTTCTTCACCATCTCCTCCATCTGGTGGAGGAAGCATAAAAGCTTCTACTCTTGAGGTACTTTCTTTTTTACTCTCTTTTTTTTGTGCACTCGTATTTACAATGGCTAATAAAATAAATACCACTCCTAACAAATAATTCAATTGTAAACTTTTCATAGCTAATTAATTCTTATAATTGTATTTGTTTTCTTTTAAAAGATTCCCGTC